>OZ240210.1:0-2557500 GCA_965197495.1 Candidatus Marinacidobacterales bacterium | reverse complement strand
GAAGAAGTTCCGGAACGCCGCCTGGAGGTGAAGAAACGGTTGCTGCACCGCATACTTTGTCACCTCGAAAACCCATGAAAACTCCTCGGCCTTGATGGCATTGAACTGTTTCTTGAGCGCCATTCCCGAGAGGTTTCCGCCCGCTTCGTATTCTTGACGCCATCGCTCGAGGGCCCAGTTCCAAACGAAGCGAGCGACACCGCAAGCACGCCGCAGGTAGACTTCTTGTTGCGTAGTAGGGTCGAGGCGTATTTTATGGCTGAGCGTGGTCGGCAGTATCCGGTCCAGTGCCATCATCCAGTCCGCATTGTGGAATGTAAGGGTAAAGTCAAGATTCGTAGAAATCTGCACAAACCGAAGAAGAAAAATATATAAGTAGATATCAACAGATATTTGCTAGCTGCTGGAAGCCCCCGCATCGCTTGCACGACACCACGACGTCGAGGTCGAGGTCGTTATCAACGTCCAAGAGCTCCAGATCCCACGAAAACTGCACGCGGATGTCCGGCATCCGCTCGGACGTCGCGTCCGTGAACCGCCCGGTCCCATCGCCGAGCCACAAAAGCGTCCGGCCTCCGACATTCGTCATGTTGTTGCCCGGACCCCAATCGGTGAGCACGATGTCGAGATTACCGTCGCCGTCGACATCACCGAGCTCGAGGTCCCCAATGCTCGCGAGCCTCGACGGCAAGTGTGAGCCGGTGACTTCCTCGAAGTTCGGCCCCAGAAACAGACGGCTCTGCGACTGATAAGTGGTCCCCACGATCACGTCGGGATGGCCGTCCCCATTCACGTCTCGGGCGCGAATGACACGCGCGATGTCGGGCCGCGAGCCCAGGAGCGCGGCCTCCTCGAAGCGGGTCCCCCGGTTCAAGAAGATTCGGTTCGGCTCGAGCTCGCCCGGCTCGGAGTAGTCACCGCCGTTCGCGAAGAGCAGATCGACCCGGCCGTCCCCATCGAGGTCGGCGAGCTCGACATAGTTGGTCCATTCCGCGGTCTCAGGAAGAACGCGCGCGGTGACGTCTTCCCAGAGTACTTGCTGAGTGAGAAGAACAACCAGACCGAACGTGAGATTCATGAGGCGGGGGCCATAATCAGTTATCCGTCGGCACGAGCTGCTTCAGCTCCTCAAACCAGTTCACGACCAGATGGAGCTTCTTTCGCTCGGCTTCGCGAGTCCTCTTGAAGAGAAGGATGCGCTGGCCGTCAGGCGAGACGTCGAAGGAGAGAGCCGGGGTGTCGATGAAATCGGTCTTGAATAGCGGCCGTGGTGGATCCCACGTGAGCTCAGGCTCCGTCGTCATGGCCACCACCATCCACTGATTGCCGGCGCGAAAGAAAAGCTCGCCGTTCTCGCACCACACGACCTCTGTGCCGCCGTTGACGGAGACCTGCTTCACCGTTTGGCCGTCGGGAAACGAGCGTACCCAAATCTCGAAGCCACCCGTTTCCGTGGAAGTGTACGCAACATAACACCCATCGGGCGAGAACGCTGGAAACAAGTGGACACCGCTCTGCTTCGGCACCGTTTCAACGTCCCGGCCTCCTTCTGCGGCGAGGAAGCCAATAGAATTGGTATTGGCCTCCTGGTAGACACCAATGGTTCGCTCATCGGGCGACCACGTGGTCGCGGCCGCCATGCCGCCCGTCGTCCAAAGTTCCCGGGGCCGCTCGACTCGATCCACGGGCTGCACGAGCATCTTCCATTGACCGCCCGGTTGTACGGCGGAGAACGCGATGGCGTCGCCGTCCGGAGACCAAACGGGGAATTTCCCTGTGGTCAGCCTCCTACCTTCCTGGCGCTCGAAGTCGTAGATCCATATGTAGTCGTTGACATCGGCCACGTCGACGGCCACGCGTTGGCCGTCCGGTGCGATGTTTGGAGCCCCGTAAGCCTGCTCGGGCACCGAGAGGAACTCGACGCCGCCACTGCGATCCACCCAAGCGATTTTACCGACGCCCTCGTCCTCTCCTGGAACGTAGGCGAGCGTGCCGTTACCAGATACAGTAAATTGCACGTGACCTGTGAGAGATTCCATGCGGACGTCGTTGACGACGGGAACGGGCTCCCCCGCGACTTCCAAGCGATCCTGGTGAAACGGGACTGCGAGCAGCGAACCACCGCGTGCAAACACGAGATGCCCACTCGCAAGATGACGGGCGCCGTAGCCGAATTGGATGAGAAGCTTCGTTTCCAGTGAATCGAGCATTATCAGATAGATGTCGGCATAATCGGCGCTGATGCTCCGGGCTTGAGGTCACGATGGATGACGCCCTTCTCGTGCGCGGCTTCCAAACCCTCCGTGATCTGTGCGAACAAGGGTAGCGCCTCGTCGATGGGAATCGGTCCTCGCGCAATCCGCTCCGCGAGCGTCTCGCCTTCCACGAGCTCCATAACGAGGAAGTCGTCTTCGAAGCCGTACAGCGTCGCGATGGCCGGATGGTTCAGCGACGCGAGCAGCTTCGCCTCCCGCTCGAACCTCGCGACGCGCTCCTGGTCTTCCGAGAGCTCCTCACGAAGGACCTTGATCGCGACCGTCCGGTCGAGGCGCATGTCGGTGGCTTTATAGACCTCCCCCATCCCGCCGGCGCCAATCGCCGAAACGATTTGATAGGGACCAAGCTTGGTGCCAGCGGTGAGCGTCATCTTCCGTTTCCCCTCGGAACGAGCCGCTCGAGCTCGCCGAGCCAGTTCGTCACGACGTGGATTTCGGCCGACTCGATGCTGGTGCTATCACGAACCATAAGGAATAGTTTTCCGTCCGACCTACTGTCGAACTGACGGCCATTCTGACAGAGTTGTGGGTCAACCGAAAAGCGGCCGCGGCACGGAATGAAGGTCCCGCGGTCCACCGAGCCGCGCGTCGATGACCCGCCTGGTCGCTACCCTTCAATCTCTGGGCTGGGCGGCAAATCCGGAATGGCGCCAAGCTCGAGGAACATCGGTCGAGGCTGCGGCCGATCGCCAAGGTGACCGCTCAAGCCGGGGAACTCGATGAAGCCGTACCGCTGATAGAACGTGATCGCCTCGGGTTTCGCGTCCACGACGACACCGACACACCCGTAGTCTTGGGAGAGATCTTTTGCAAGACGGAAGACGGCCTTCAAAAGACCGCGACCAACCCCGCGACCTTGCGCTCTCTCATCCACAGCGAGTCGAGCCAGTCGAAGCACCGGCATTGGGTATCTGGGTAATCGTTTCCGTCGCACGGCCGGAAGGCGCCCCACGTCGATCTCCGGCGGGGAGACGGTCGCGAAGCCGAGCACCCCTTCGCCGTCAACGGCGACATAGGTCGTCCCGATATGATGTCGGAACTGATTCTGACCAGCGAATTTCTGAAAGAAGCGATCGAGATCGATGTTGCCGGATCGGAAGCCCGAGCGATCGTCTTCCGGGCGTAGCTGGCGAACGGCGATGCCCACGCGCTCGGCTGACTCCGTTACTCCTCAGAGAAGAGCTCTTCCATAGCCTTCGTCGGATTTCGAGGTTTCTCGACGCGCTCCTGGAGTGTTTTCGCCGTCTGCTCGTCCACCGTGATGCGAGGTGGAATAATGATGTCGGCCGGCAGCTCGCGGAGAGCCTGCAGATGGTGAAGCAGCGCCTCCTCGATGAGGTGTCCTTTCTTGACGCCGCGAGCTTCCTTGTAGCGGTCCACCATTTCCTTGGTGCTCCCGGAGATAATCGCTGAAATTTGAGTTTCCTTGGTTGCCATTTCGATTCTACAAAAATGTATTTATCACTCCACAATTATAGATCTCTGAGAATTTAGCATCAAGGAGGCTGTTTGGGAAGGGACACGAGGACAATGTTACAATGATCTAGCAGGGAGGATTGGATGGTGTTCAAGGTCTTGCTCCAGTGGGACAGCGAAGCCAACGCTTGGACGGCTACCGTTCCAGAGCTGAACGACATCTGCACCTTCGGCGCCGACGAAGAAAAGGCCCTGGCGATGGCCAAGGACATGATCCTCGGCTACTTAGAGGCTTCGGCTAAGGTGGGCAGTGAGCCGACCACGCCCGTGCATCTTCCTCGCGTCGTTGAGCTAACCATTTGAGCCGACTTCCTGCCGTCTCCGGCAAGGATGTCTTTCGCGCCCTCAACAGAAATGGCTACGACGAAGTACGCACTGCCGCGGGCTCTCATAGGTTCTTGAAACACGCGAAACGCGGTGGGCTAGTTACGGTGCCCTACACCAATAAGGACCTGCCCAAGAAGACGTTGGGATCTATTCTGAAGCAAGCCGACTTGTCAGCGGACGAGCTCGCGGAGATGCTATAGAAGTCTGCTCGTCCACCGTGATACGAGGTGGAATAATGATGTCGGCCGGCAGCTCGCGGAGAGCCTAGACCTCCCCCCGCCGGCGCCAATCGCCGAAACGATTTTGTAAGGACCAAGCTTGGTGCCAGCGGTGAGCGTCATCTTCAGTTTCCACTCGGGACGAGCCGCTCGAGCTCGTCGAGCCAGTTCGTCACGACGTGGATTTCGGCCGAATCGATGTTGGTGCTGTCACGGACCATGAGGAATCGTTTTCCGTCTGGCGTGATGTCGTAGTGACGGCCATTCTGCCGGGGATAGGGTCCGCCGAAAAGAGGTCGGGGCGTGCCCGCCTGGAACTGTGGGTCGTAACGTATCGGCACCGACATGTAGGTCCCGCGCTCCATCGAAAAGTAGAACAGCTCGAAACCGTCAGGGCTCCACAGCGGCCAATTGCCACGGTTATCGGAGATCTGCCACCGTCCAGCGTCGATGTCCGGGAACGTCCGAACGGAGATATCCACGTCACTCAACTCGTTCGTGGCATAGGCCATGAACTGACCGTTGGGGGAGATCGTTGGCCATCGATCGACAAAAGATTGACTGAGAAGCGGCTTCGCCGTGATGCTATCCTCTGAAAGCGATAGCGTCGCAATATTCCAGGATCCTCCGGCCGTAGAGCGTTCGATGAACGCGAGCGTTTTCCCGTCCGGTGTGAAGCCATAGGGACGGAACAAGTACGATTCGTCGTTCCTGCGCACGTCGAGCCGCTCGGCCGTCCCTGTCCCATCCGCCGGTTTCGAGAACAGCTGGGGTGTTCCCGTACGCCAAGACTCGAAGAAAACGCGCTCGCCGTCCACGGACCAGAGTGGATATCTGTCCCGCGCGGGATCGAAAGTGAATCGCGACGTGGTCCCGAACTCGATGTCATGAATCCAGATGTCCTCGTTGTCGTGGAAGGCAATACGCCGACCGTCTGGAGACACGCGAGGATGCGTGTAGCCGGACGGCTCGACGCCAAGCTCTTCCTCGTTTCCATCACGATCGACCCAAACGAGAATTCTTCCGGCCAGAACGTCGCTCGGCAAGTAGGCCAACGTGCCACCTTCGGAAACGGCGAAGCTGGCGCCGCCGGCACGATTCGTCAAGACGTTCTGAAGAACCGGAATCGACTCGCCCACCACCAAAAGCCGACTGAGATCGAACGGAGCCGCGTGCACGGACTCCGGAGTGCCATAGACGAGGAGCCCCCCGGGCGAGTAGAGAGCTCGACCACCGTTCTCCAGCACGATCTGGTGCTCAGCGGTCTCGAAGTCGAGCACGGCGACGTTGGACTGCCCCTCGTTGGTGACGATCGTAAAGAGAAGGTTCTTTCCACCGGGTAGAAAGGCAGGCCACCGATAGGTACTCTCACCTTGGGTGGGATCGGGACTCTTGAGCCTTTCCGGAGCTCCTCCGTCTGCCGACACCTTCCAGAGACTGCCAGGGCTGTCACTGAAGACGATGGTCCCACCGTCGCCCCAGCTCCCGGAAGTGAATCCCCTGGTGGTCGGCCCGATCGTGACCGAATCGCCACCATCGACCCTGATCTTGCTCAGCACGGCTTGGGTGGCAATGTTCGCCGCGATCCATTCCCCATCCGGGGAGAAAAACGGCGCGTACGGAACACCAGGAAATCCGACTGGGCGACTCTCGATCTCATTCAGGCGTCGAAGGTAAAGCTCGACCCTCCCGGTGAACGCGATGGTCGTGCCGTCGGGTGAGACGGCGACGACGGGACCCGCGAGGCTGGCGCCCGCCGGCAGACGGACGGTGAAGCGCACCTGCATTTTCGGCTCGGGCTCCACTCGCCACAGCGACCAGACGAGAAGAGCGCCGAGCGCGACGCCTCCGGCAGCCACGTAAAGAGAGCGTCCACGAGGCCCAGCTTGGAGCTTCGGCGCGGGCGCATCGGCAGCATCTCGCAGGTCGAGCCACGCATCTCCGATATCGCGCAAACGCTCGCGGCGATCTTTCTCGAGGCTCCGCCGGAGGAGCTCTCGAATCTTCTCGGGCCTGGTCGCCGGAAGGTGTTGCCACTCCGGCTCGCGGTTGACGACGGCGGCGATGATATCGGTGACGGTCTCGCCTTCGAACACGGTTCGACCCGCAAGCGCTTCGAAGAGGCAGCAGGCGAAGGCCCAAACGTCCGTGCGTTTGTCGATGGCCTTTCCCCGCGCTTGCTCCGGGCTCATGTAGGAAGCGGTACCCATAATCACCCCGAGCGCGGTGCCTTTCGTCAACGTCGGCGACTGCGACGTTTCCGCGGAAACGTCTTGTGCGGGCGAGAAGGCTTTCGCCAGGCCGAAGTCGAGGATCTTTGGCTTCCCGTCCGGAGTGATCTTGATGTTCGCGGGCTTGAGGTCGCGATGGATGATGCCTTTCTCGCGTGCCGCTTCGAGGCCCTCGGCAATCTGCATAAACAAAGATCGCGCCTCGTCGATGGGAATCGGTCCTCGCGCGATCCGCTCTGCGAGGGTTTCTCCCTCGACGAGCTCCATGACGAGGAAGTCGTCTTCGAAGCCGTAGAGGGTCGCGATCGCAGGATGGTTCAGCGCAGCGAGAAGCTTCGCCTCCCGCTCTAACCTCAGAAGACGCTCCCGGTCTTTCGAGAGCGCTTCTGGAAGGACTTTGATCGCGACCTCGCGGCCGAGCTTCGTGTCGCGTGCCCTATAGACTTCGCCCATGCCGCCCACGCCGATGGACTCGACGACTTCGTACTGACGGAGCTTGGTGCCGGGCGCGAGTGTCATGATTCAGCGGTCCTCGAATTCCGCGATCCAGTTCTGGACGACGGTAATGTACGAGCTTCCCTCACTCCGCACCACCACGAAGCGGTCCCCGCCGGGGGCCACGTCATATCTCACGTTGACAGGGAGCGCGCTCCAGTCATAGAGCTTGGCCCCCACTTGCTCTTCGGTAAAGAGCCTCCGCGGAGGCGACCACACGAAATCGGGGCCCGCGTCGAACGCAACCACCATAAGCCCGCCTGGATCGACGTAAAAGAGTTCCTTCCCGCGAGAGCTCCACTTGGGTTGCATTCCTCCCGCAACCGAGATGGGGCCCCAGGTCTCGTCTCCTTCCGGAAATCGGGACACGTAAATCTCGAATTGGCCAGTGCGGTCGGACATGTAAGCAACGAAACGGTTGTCAGGAGAGATAGAAGGGAAATGAAAGTCGAAAGAAGTGGACCGGAAAGGCTGAGGCTCACTGTCTCCCGCAAGAGGCAAGTACCAAATGCTCCGCGGAGCACCCGCGGCACTCGGAGCAAAAGAAAGAAGTTCTCCTGTCGTTTCGGGGGATCTGATTTGTGTTGGAGGGCATGGCCTATGGACGCTGCCGCGATTGTAGAAAACGCCGGAAACTCCGGGCCCTCTGTCCAACATCGCTGAGACACTTCGCCCCTTGAAATTAGTGTAGAGGGCGGAGGAGGATCAATGCATGAGTATGTTGATTGAGAGAGAGACCTCGGCGGGATCGGAGGGAGCCCGTAGGGAGACTGGAGATCCCGCCGGCCGCGATGCGGCGGGGGTCCCGGATCCCGAAGTGAGCGAGCAAGCGAAGCGTCGACGCTTTACCGCGGAGTACAAGCTGCGGATAGTGCGTGAGGCCGATGCCTGCAAGGGTGACGGTGACGTTGCTGCTCTTCTGCGTCGAGAGGGCCTGTACTCGTCGCATTTATCGAGTTGGCGCCGCCAACGTGACGAGGTCGCCAAAGCGGGGTTGGCGTCGAGAAAGCGAGGCCGGAAGGCAAAGGCCGAGGATCCACGGGTCAAGGAGCTCGAGCGCGAGAACGCCCGGCTCCAACGTCGCCTGGCTCGGGTGGAGACGATGTTGGAGACCAAAAAAAAACCTCCGAATTACTGGGGATCCCCCTGAATCCACTCGACAGCTACGAGAACGACTGATGGTGGCGGCCGAGGAGCTGGCGGGGCAGATTGGGCAGACGACGGAAGCCTGCGAGGCTCTGGGTGTGGCTCGTTCCACGCTGTATCGCAGGCGCCAGGTGACGCCCGAACCGAAGCGGCGTCCTCGGCCGCACCGAGCCCTCGACGAGACTGAGCGCGAGGAAGTCCTCGGGGCCTCGCACTGTGAGCGGTTCGTCGACAAGGCGCCCGCCCAGGTGTGGGCCACGCTTCTGGACGAGGGAACCTACCTCTGCTCGATTCGCACGATGTATCGGATTTTGGAGGAGCACGGCGAGGTCCGAGAGCGCCGGAACCAACGGCGCCATCCGAACTACACGAAGCCGGAGCTGCTGGCCGAAGCGCCCAACCAGGTTTGGTCGTGGGATATTACGAAGCTTCGTGGCCCCGTCAAGTGGACCTACTACTACCTCTACGTCATCCTCGACATCTTCTCCCGCTACGTGGTTGGCTGGATGCTGGCTCACCGAGAAAGTGCGGCGCTCGCGCAACGCCTCATCGCCGAGAGCTGTCGCAAGCAGGACATTGAACCCGACCAGCTCACCCTTCACGCGGACCGTGGCAGCTCGATGAGAAGCAAGCCCGTGGCTCTGCTCCTGGCTGACCTCGGAGTTACCAAGACCCACTCCAGACCTTACGTCTCGAACGACAATCCCTACTCCGAGTCCCAGTTCAAGACGATGAAGTACTGCCCTCAGTTTCCGAGCCGTTTTGGTTCCGCCGAAGACGGCCGGCTGTTCTGCGGCGGTTTCTTCGACTACTACAACTACGAGCACCGGCACTCAGGAATCGGCTTCATGACGCCGGCCGACGTTCACTATGGTCGCGCCGAACAGCTCACCACCGCTCGGCGCCAGATCCTTCTCGAAGCTCATCGGACTCATCCCGAACGCTTCGTTCGCGGAACGCCACAACCTCCCGTTTTGCCTCCTCAGGCTTGGATCAACCCGCCGACGGAGAAAACGACGCTCCTGAATGCCGCACAAGCCACTCTCGCGGCGGCGTCCATACCTGGGGTACCCTCTTTTTCTGCTCCACGAAACGAGATCTCGATCGATGCAGATGTGGACCGCACCGGCGCCACGAGCCTCCCGACGCTAATCGAGGCTCACTAAACTGAAGTTCCTTGCTGAAAAAACCAAGATCCGGTGTTGATCCAATAAGATAGATGGAATCAATGGTGCTGGCTTCTGTCTACACGGTGATACCTTTGAGCAAGTCGTAGGCTCTCTGCTGTTTCGAGTCCGGAGTTGTCGTGACATCGAAGGTGGGCTCGTCGGGTCCGGCTTCCGGTCGCCGACATTTGTTTCGGACGATGTTGCTGAGAAGGCGCAGCAGCGTGCGGAAGCTGGAAGCTGGTCTCCCATCGTCAAGCTTCTTGGTTTGTATCTTGCGCAGGGCTGCGTCGGAGCGTTGCGCCGGAGCGACGGGGTCACGCTCGGCCTTCGCCTGCTGCTCCTCGTCAGAGAATACTAGCGGGCGCCAAACCTCCATCATGTGCCACAGGACGTAGTAGGCCAGCATGCACAAGAAGATGTGCGCCCGGACTCGGTTTTCGCGCCGGTGACGAATCGGCCGCACCTTTAGGTCCATGCTCTTGAAGGAACGAAACGCCCTCTCGACCTGGGTCAGCAACTTGTAGCTGCGCACTGTGTCGTCGGTTTTCATCCGCTGCTCAGCAAGACTGGTGCGGATCACGTAGATGCCGTCAAGGGCAGCTTCCGTAGTGACCTTTGTGTCGTCGATTTCGAAGCTAAAGCGGTCGTCGCGAATGTCCAGCTTGAAGTGCTTGCCGACTTTGTACTTGTTGAGAACTTTGCCTACCCGCACACCGATTTTATCTTTACCATGCAGCTGACCTCGCCCGATCCGTTGGCGAATCCGTTCCAACTGCTTAACGATCGTCCCCATGTGTCGCTTCCACCGCTGGAGCCGTTTGTTGGCGAGCTCAGAGTTGCCGTTGGCGAGGCGCGAGGCGTCGGCAGCCATCGTTGTCTCGTCTAGCTCGAAGTCGAAACCGTCGTCACGGATGTCGAGCCTATAGTACTTGCCGACCTTGTACTTGTTGAGGAGCTTTTTCACCGTAGCACGGATGTCCTCCTTGCCGTGCAAACGGCGCCGCTCGACCATCCGACAAACCTTCTCCAGCTCCTTGCAGGTTGCTTCGAGCAGAGCACGACGCTTGTGACGCCGCCTCTCGGCCAGCTCCGGATTGCGGCAAGCGACCAGCCTCTCGTTGGGGAAATCAGGGTGCGTCAACTCAAACAGGTTCCGCCTGTCGAATAGCCCCATCTGGATCACCCCATCGTTAATGAGCTTGCGAATCGGTTCGGGACGCAGAGCGGTAATCCAGTCGATACCGTCCATCTCCCGTAACTCGTCGATCTGGGTCTGGGTGATCATTCCGCGGTCGCCCACCATCACAAACTGCTCGATGCCGAACCGCTCTTGCGCATTTTCTACCTGAGGCAACAGCGTTTTGGGATCGCCCGTGTTGCCCTCAAAGACGGATACCGACACGGGGATACCGCGTTCGTTGGTCAGCAGGCCGTAGTTGACCTGCAGCTTGCCTTTCTTGCCGTCACGGTTGTATCCGAGCCTGGCCAGCGGACAACTCACCCCCTCGAAGTAGCTTGAGGTTAGGTCATAGAGCGCGAGGCCGTCGTTTTGGAGATGGCGCGCCGCGAGTTTCTTTTCGATGACCTCCTGGCGTTTGAGAACCCAGTCCATGGCGGCATAGAGATCGTCTTCGTCGGCATCGCTCACCCCCAGGATTTCGGGCAGTGTGGTTGTGTGCCACCACAGGCTAGTCGCCAGCTTCGACTGCGGTTCGAGGATCCGGGCGACTACCATGGCCACGACCAAATCCCGCTCTGGTGAGTGTCGAGAGCCAACGAGTTTTTCGAAACCGAGCTGTCTCATGGCACTGAGCACCGCGTCGACGTGGCCATGGTGCCGGGAGCCGTTCTCGACGATTTCGAAGGCGTCTTCGAGCGAAACGAGCTTTTGCCCCTTGAGTATGCGTCGGATGGCATCGACCTGCTCGCTCGGCAGTTTGGACAGGTTGGCAAGTGTGCGCTTGCGCGGTTTCTTGCTCTTGGCATCCCGATAGGACTCACGGAGCAAAACGGCGTGTTTGGAGTTGCGGTTGGGCACGATATCGATGTGCATGGCTACTATATACACTATATAGGTATATATAACAACAATAAATATAATACAACATGGCTACCAATTGCAGGCAAAAATCACACCTCTAGCGCTGTAACTCCATGCGACTAAAGGTACTTTACCGAAGCGTGGGAGGGCTTACTGGGCAGAACTTCAGTCTAAATGCAGCTCGCGAGTGTCTCAAAGTTGTTGACACGTACCGTTCTCAAGGCCAAACACAACCGCAGCGCGAAAGACAAACGGGTGCTCCGCGAGCAGGTGCGAGCTAATCGTCGCCTCTACCGCGCCATGCTTCTGCGCGACGACTTCATGGACCTCTACACCTACAAAACCGAGACATGGGCCAAGAAGTTTCTCCGAGGATGGCTGCGGCGCGCTATGAGCTCGAGGATAGAGCCCGTCAAACGCGCGGCGAAGATGACCCGCAGCCACTTCGATGGCGTCATCGCGTGGGTCACGTGGAGACTCAGCAACGGCCGACTCGAAGGAATGAACAACAAAATCCGGCTGCTGAGCCACCGCAGCTTTGGACTCCACTCTGCCGAAGCTCTCATCAGTCTCGTCTACCTAAACTGTGGCGGTCTCACCCTCGAGAGGATCCACTGAAATGGCAGGAGAGGCAAGAAAGATAAGCCAAGTACTTTCCGTCCGCAGACCAGAAGGGCTGGAACTCCCCCAAGGCGCCGGCCACCACAGGATGGGCGGCACCGCTTCCGTCCACGTCTTTCCGAAAGAGGTCCCCGATTCCGTTCCGCCGCGAGGTGAAGATGAGCGAATCTCCGTTGGGTGACCAAGCGGGCTGAAAGTCCTCCGCGGGATGGGAGGTCACCCGATTCTTGGTCCCTCGCGATGCGTCGTGAATCCAGATATCTCGATTGCCGTTCTCCATGGCGGTCACCGCCACAAGAAGGCCATCCGGGGAAACGGCCGGGTCCATGATGTGGTCCTGGGGCTGCCCTATGGTCCTTCAACCGTTCCCGATCGGTCCGCCCAAACCAGCCTCTCCAGGGCAGCGGAGGTATAAATCAACGTTCCATCATTGGAAATGCTGGGACAGCGCCCGTCTTCATAGAGCCTGAAAGGCTGACCGGTAACGCTCCCGTCCACGACCGAGATCGGCAGCGCCCAAATTCCCGGCTGCCCGAATGGGAAATGATACAGAAGATGCCCCGTGGGAGAGTACGTGACGTGGATCTCCTCCTCGAAGTGCATGATCGGAGCGCACTCTTGGCCGGTACAGCGGAGGACTCGAAATTCGTAGTCCTCGGAGCTCGCCGTCGCCGTTACCAACAAGCCTCGCCCCTCAGGTAGGAAAAACGGATTTTGAAGCCCGAACTCGCCCTGAGAGTGGTGCGAGAAGCAGAGAGGGCTGACTTCCATTCGCAGCGACTTCAAAAAGTCCCTTCGTCAAACGGCTGAAGACGATTGTGCCCTCGGATCCCCATGTGGCCCCCCCGAACTCCGTATTAGGGAGCTTCGTGAGGATCCGCTTCGACTGCCCGCCGGCGTCCACCGTCTGGAGTTCCCGTGTCTGGGGGACGAAGTAGCCAATTCTTCGGCTATCGGGAGACCAAAAGGGCAGGGTGGCTCCTTCGGTGTCGGGAATCTCGCGGGCTGCAATCTGGTACAGATCACGGATCCACAGCCGCTCGTTTTGAACGAAAGCAACACTCTCGCCATCGGGCGAGACGACCGACACGGCATGGTTTTGAAAGTCACCGACGACCGCAGCGGGAAAGCGCTGCTTGCGAAGTCGAAGTGAAAGACGAGTCGGTCCGCAAGTAATTCCCCCCCATCCCGCCCAGCAAGCCTCCTATCAAAAGCCCCGCGAGTGTCCAGAGTGCCGTCGGCATTGAGGTTGAGGCGCGACGGGTGGGAGGAACCACGTCGGCGGCTGGAGCTTCCGGCTCGCTCGAAGTCTTGCCCAGCACGATCCGCGCTTCGCCAATATCGCGGAGCCTCTCGCGCGGGTCCTTCTCGAGGCACCGCTTCATCAGATGCGCGACGGCTCGCGGCGTGCTTTCAGGAAGCCGTTCCCATCCGGGCTCGTTCTTGACGACGGCGGCGATGATGTCGGTGACGGTCTCGCCTTCGAAAACCTTCTTTCCCGTAAGCGCTTCGAAGAGGCAGCACGCAAAGGCCCAAATGTCTGAGCGTTTGTCGACGACATTTCCCCGCGCCTGCTCGGGGCTCATGTAGGAGGCGGTGCCCATGATCGACCCGAGCGCAGTGCCTTTCGTTAACGTCGGAGACTGCGAGCCGCCTTCGCCCAACGGATCCGAATCGGCTTCGGCGAGCCTTGCTAGGCCGAAATCCAGAATCTTGATCTTCCCCTCCGGGGTGATCATGATGTTCGCGGGCTTCAGGTCGCGATGAATGATGGCTTTCTCGTACGCTGCTTCCAGACCCTCGGCGATCTGGATAAACAAAGATAGCGCTTCGTCGATCGGGATCGGGCCTCGTGCAATCCGTTCCGCTAGCGTCTCACCTTCGACGAGCTCCATGACGAGGAAATCGTCTTCGAAACCGTAGAGCGTCGCGATCGCGGGATGGTTCAGCGCAGCGAGGAGTTTCGCTTCGCGCTCGAATCGAGCGAGGCGCTCTCTGTCCCGGACAAAGAGGTCTCCGGCAAGACCTTGATCGCAACCTCGCGTCCGAGCTTCGTGTCGCGCGCGCGATAAACTTCTCCCATACCGCCCGCGCCAAGCGGTGACACAACTTCGTAGACACCCAGACGCGTTCCCGGCGATAAAGGCATGGCTATCTAAAGGCTACCTTCAGGAAACGCCGTTTGCCGGCCTTGAGAACGAACTCTCCGGGTCCGGACACTTCGCGATCCTCGGATACGCGCTCGCCGTCGATCGAGACGGCGCCTTGCTGGATGAGACGGCGGGCCTCGTTCCGTGACCCCACGAGCTTCGCGTCCGCCATCAGGCGGGAGAGCTGGACCGGCTCCGAGCCCGCCTCGTGCTCCGGAATGTCGTCCGGGATCTCCTTTTTGCGGATCACCGCGTCGAAGTGGCGTTGGGCTTCGTCGGCGGCGGCGGCGGAGTGGAAATCGGTGATGATGCGCTTGGCGAGCCCCATCTTGGCGCCCATCGGGTCGCCTTGTGCGTCGAGCGCCTCGATCTCCTTGACGCTCATCTCCGTGAGATGCTCGTAGTACTTCCACATGAGCTCGTCGGAGATCGACATGAGCTTGCCGAACATCTCGTTCGGGGGCTCGGTCACGCCGACATAGTTGTCGAGGCTCTTCGACATCTTCTCGACGCCGTCGAGGCCCTCGAGAAGCGGCGTCGTCATCACAACCTGGGGCTCGAGATCGTATTCGCGCATGATGTCGCGGCCGACGAGAAGGTTGAAGAGCTGGTCGGTTCCGCCGAGCTCGAAATCGGCTTTCAAGAAAACCGAGTCATAGGCCTGCGCGAGCGGGTATAAAAACTCGTGGACGCCGATGGGCTGCCCTGATCCGTAGCGCTTCTTGAAATCGTCGCGCTCGAGCATGCGCGCAACGGTGTAGCGCGAAGCGAGGCGGATGAGGCCTTCGCTTCCGAGCTCACCGAGCCACCGGCTGTTGAAGTCGACGATGGTCTTCTCCGCGTCGAGGATCTTGAAGACTTGCTCTTTGTACGTCTCCGCGTTTTTGTTGATCTCTTCACGCGTCAGCTGCGGGCGAGTCTTCGACTTTCCGGTCGGGTCTCCGATGAGCCCCGTGAAGTCGCCAATCAGGAAGACGACGTCGTGGCCGAGGTCCTGGAAGTGCTTCATCTTCCGCATGAGCACGGTATGGCCTAGATGGATGTCGGGAGCCGATGGGTCGAAGCCGACTTTGACTTTCAGCTTCTTTCCCGACTCGAGCTTTTTCTTCAGCTCCTCCGTCCGGACGGCGTCGACCGTGCCTTTGGTCAGGTATGCGATTTGCTCGTCAATATCAAGGTTCATGTTTCGATAATGGCGCGCCGTCCCTCGACGCGCACTTTTCCATCGAGCACGAGCCGGACGGCTTCGGGGTAGAGCTTGTGCTCTTGTTCGAGGATGCGGGCCGAGAGGGTGTCTTCGGTGTCATCTTCGAGGACGGGTACCGTGCGTTGCAACAAGATCGGGCCGTGGTCGAGCTCCTCGTCCACGAGGTGCACGGTGCAGCCGCTCACCTTCACGCCGTGCTCGACGGCCTGCTTCTGCGCGTGGAGCCCGACGAACGCAGGGAGGAGCGACGGGTGGATGTTCAAGATGCGGTTCGGGAAGGCGCGCACGAGGACCGGTGAGAGGATCCGCATGAAGCCCGCTAGGCAGACGACCTCGACGTCGTGCTCACTGAGCCGCGCGAGCACGGCCTCGTCGAAGGCCTCTCGAGAGTCGTGGTCCTTGTGCGACAGCACCGCGGTCGCGGCCCCGGCCTTCACCGCGCGCTCGAGTCCCGGGGCATCACCCTTATTACTGATGACAATCCCCACATAGGCGTCGAGGCGCCCTTCATCGATCGCATCCAGAATCGCCTGCAGGTTCGAGCCGCGTCCCGAAATCAGGACTCCGAGCGTTCGGCTCATAACGCGCCCTCATACTCGACGCCGCTCCCCGAGATGACTTCGCCAATGAGCCACGACTCCGCGAGACCGAGATCGTCACACGCTACCACCACCATGCCCACGCCCATGTTGAACGCGCGCAACATCTCACGCCCCTCGACGTTTCCTTTTTCCATGAGATAGCGGAACACCGGAAGCGGCCGAAGCTGTCCGAGGTCGATGCGCACACCGCACCCCTCCGGGAGAACGCGCGGGATGTTATCCGTGAGCCCGCCTCCCGTAATGTGCGCGAGCGCATGGATCGCCCCCGAATCCAGGTGCGGCTCGAGCTCCGGCAGATAGCAGCGGTGCCTTGCGAGCAAGATGTCCGCGATGGTGCCGCCGAGCGCCTCGACGTGGTCGGATGGCTCGAGGCCTTCTTGCTCGAAGAGAATCTTGCGGGCGAGCGAATAGCCGTTCGTATGGAGGCCCCATGACGGGATGGCCCACAGCTTGTCGCCGGGCTCGGCTTTCGAGCCGTCGATGATATGGCCTTCCTCGACCACGCCGATGATGGTGCCGGCGACGTCGTATTCGCCCGAAGCATAGAAGCCAGGCATCTCCGCCGTCTCGCCGCCGAGAAGCGACAGCTTGAACTCGCGGCACGCCTCTGCGATCCCCTCGACCACAGAGGCCACGACGTCCCCGTCGAGCTTTCCCATGGCGAGATAGTCGAGGAAGAAGAGGGGCCGCGCGCCTTGGACGAGAATGTCGTTCACGCAATGCGCCACGAGGTCGTAGCCGACGCCCTCGTGCCGTCCGGTGGCGAAGGCAATCTTGAGCTTCGTGCCCACCCCATCCGTGCTCGCGACGAGAACGGGCTTTTTGTAGCGCTCGGTGTCGAGCCGAAAGAGCCCGCCAAAGCTGCCGATATCGGAAAGCGTCCCGGGTTGGTAGGTCGAGCGCGCGGCCTCGCGCACCTTCCCCAAGGCTTTGGTTGCTTTGTCGATGTCGACGCCTGCAGATCGGTAGTCCACGGTCCGCTATTATAAGGCCCATGCTGTCGGTCGTTCTCATCACCCGGGATGCCGCGCATCTTTTGAAGCGGACTCTTTCGGCCGTTTCCTTTGCGGATGCGATCGTCGTGGTGGATTCCGGCTCGACGGACGGCACGCGCGAGCTCGCCGCAGAGCTCGGCGCCAAGGTCTACTTGCAGGAAGATTGGCAGGGCTACGGCCATCAGAAAAACTATGCGCTATCGAAAGCCGAAGGGGACTGGGTGCTCTTTCTCGACGCGGACGAAGTCGTCGATGACACGCTCGCGGCCGGGATACAGCGCGCGGTGCAGTCGAAGGGAAGCGTCGCGGGCTACTCCATGCTGCGCGTGAACTACTATTGTGGCGACCGACTAAGGTTCGGAAACGGGAGGCCTTCTTATGTCGAGCGGCTGTGCCAGCGGGAAAAAGGCCGCGTCTCCGACCACCGTGTGCACGAGCGTGTTCTCGTGGACGGCGCCGTCGAGCGTCTCGAAGGAGAGCTTCACCACTATACGACCGAATCGCTGAGTCACCGCGTCCTCAAGAGCGACGCCTACGCGACGACCGCCGCCGAGGAGCTTCACCGTCAAGGCGAGCGCGCGGGAGTGCTGAAGCTCCTGTTTATCCTTCCGCTCTCGGTCTTTCGCGACTTGATCTTGAAGGCGGGGATTCTCGACGGCCGGAACGGCATCATCATGGCCGTGACAGGGGCGTTCTACTCGTTCAGCAAATACGCCAAGCTCTGGGAGCTCCAGAAAAGAGCCGTCAGCCCGAGCGCAGCGCGAGCCGAAGGCGAGTCGCGAAGCGAGTAGCCGCGTGGTGGGGTCCCCGCGGCACTAATCAAAAAGCCCCTTGAGCTTCGACGGTCCTCGTTTGATCAATCGCCGAGTCTCTCACGCACCGCCGAGAGCACGTCCTCAAGCTCAATAGAGGTCATGCATACGTTTCCAAAACCGGGACAGCGACGTTTGTAGCACGGCCCGCAATCCACGTCCTTCCAGATGACCGCGTCATTGGGCCCGAAGGGACCGTTCCTTGCGGCGTCGGTCGGGCCGAAGATGCCGACGACGGGGACGCCGACGGCCGAGGCTAGGTGCATCGGGCCCGTGTCGCCGCTTACGAACAAACGGGCGCGACGGATGTAGGGAATCACTCCACGAATGCCGGTGGCGGGCGCGAGCTTTGCCGAGCCTTCCGACGTGTCCACGATTCTTTGCGCGAGCTCTTCTTCGCCCGGCCCCCAGACCACGAGAGTAGGGAGCTTCCACTCCTTGGCGATGGCCGCCGCGAGCGCGCCGAATTTCTCGGGCGCCCAGCGTTTCGTGACCCAGCCACCGCCTGGATTCAAGATGACGTAGTCGGTCAGCGCGAGCGACGTCAAGGCGCGTTCCGACTCTTTTTCCATCTCGTCCGGAACGACCAGAGGAAAGGCGCGTTGTTTGGTCTCGATGTCGAGCGCGCTCAAAAGTCGTAGATGGCGGTCGATGACGTGATGCGGCTCGCCGTTGACGCTGACATGCTCCGAATATAAGAGCGCGGCCGAGCGCTCCTTGAGGGCGCTTCGTGCAAAGCCAATGTAGCGGTCGCTCTTGGCAAGCCGCGCCGCCACGGATGATTTGATCGTGCCTTGAAGATCGAGCACGACGTCATAGCTCCGGCGGCGAATCTCACGCGCGCTCGCGGCGATTTCTTTCCATGTAGCGGGCGAGAAAAGGCGCTTGCGCCAGCCGAGCGTGTCGACTTCGATGAGCTCGTCGAGCTCGGGAATCGACAGCAAGACGTCACGAAAGCGCGTCTCGACGAGCCAATCGATCGTCGCGTCGGGAAAGCGAGCTCTGAGTGCCACGAGGACTGGCAGCGTGTGGACCAAATCCCCGATGGAGCTCAGGCGAACCATGAGGATGCGCATCGGTGCCAAGAAAGGAGGTTAGCTTTCCAAACTAGTGAAAGCAACTCGGCGGATATGCTAGAGGTGCTTTTTAGCCTTCGCGAGTTGCTCTTCGATCGCACGGGGTGAGACACCCCCTTCGGTGTCGCGTCGAGCCAGGGAGGCCCGGTAGTCCCAGACTTCGGACACGTCGTCTTCGAACGCGGGTGAGAAGCCGCGCAACTCGTCGAGCGAGAGATCGTCAGGGGAAACGCCCTTCTCCGCGGTGAGGGCGAGCACTTCGCCCACGATGGCGTGCGCTCTGCGGAAGGGAATCCCGCGGCGTACGAGGTAGTCGGCGAGGTCGGTGGCGAGCAAGTCGGGCGAGAGCGCTTTCTCCATGGCTTCGCGGTTCACGGTGAGCGTGCGAACGACGCCCTCCATCACCGGCAGCACGAGGCCGAGCGTATCCAACGTGTCGAAGGCGGGCTCTTTGTCTTCCTGTAGGTCGCGCTGGTAACCGGTCGCAAGCCCTTTGACGACCGTGAGGAGCGCCATGAGATTCCCGGTGAGTCTTCCGGACTTGCCTCGGATGAGCTCGAGGCTATCGGGATTGCGCTTCTGCGGCATGAGGCTGCTTCCGGTCGCATAGCTCTCGTCGATGGTGACGAAGCCGTACTCGGCGCCCGACCACAAGATGAGATCTTCGGCCATGCGCGAGAGATGGGTTCCGAGTATGGCGCCGGCGGAGAGAAACTCGAGAATGTAGTCGCGCGACGAGATCGCGTCGATGCTGTTCGGAAGCACGCGCTCGAAGCCGAGCTCGTCCGCAAGGCGGCGCCGATCGACACCGAACGGATTGCCGGCCAAAGCACCCGCGCCGAGGGCAAGACCGAGGGATCGTTGTCGAGCTTGCGCGAGCCGTTCGCGGTCCCGATCGAGCGCCCAGAAATAGGCAAGGAGGTATTGGGCAAAGACGACGGGTTGTCCGCGGCGAAGATGTGTGTAGCCGGGTAAGACGGCGTCCTGGTTCGCGCGCGCCTGCGTGAGCAAACTCTCTTGAAGCTTCTTGATGTCCGCGATACGCGCGTCGATGGCGCTCGCAAGGTAAAGGCGAAGCTCGGTGACCGCGAGGTCGTTGCGGCTTCGACCCGTTGGGAGTTTAGCGGCGATCTCGGGATCGATGACCTCGGCAAGGAGCCGCTCGACCGCGGTGTGAATGTCTTCGTCCTCGAGAGCGGGGTTTTCCTTCAGCCGCGCCTCGACCTGATCGAGACCTTGGATAATGGTCTCGAGCTCGGCTTCACTGAGGACACCGACACCGACTGCCGAAAGCTCGCGCGCGTAGGCTCGGTTGATGCGGACATCTTCGAAGGCGAGCCTTCGGTCGAAGTCGATCGAGATCCCGAGGGCTTCGAGCTCCGGCACCGTGGGCTTTTTGAACCGGCCGCCCCAGAGCTTCATCCTCGTTTGCCCGCGCGCTCGCTCAGCTTGCGAATTCGCTGAGGAAGGCCGAAGAGACGGATGAAGCCTTCGGCATCCGCTTGCTTGTAGACATCGTCTTCACCGAAAGTCGCGAACTCCTCCGAGTACAAGCTGTGGGGCGAGCGCCGTCCGACGGCGCTGGCGCTACCCTTGTAGAGCTGTACGAGAACGTCGCCCGTGACCGTTAGCTGGGTCGCGTCGACGAACGCGTCGAGTGCTTCCCGAAGCGGCGAGAACCACTGACCGTCATAAACGATCTCAGCATATTTAATCGCCATCCCGGCTTTGTAATGCGAGGTCTCGCGGTCGAGCGTAATGCTCTCGAGAGAGCGATGCGCCGCGTGCAGGATCGTTCCGCCAGGCGTCTCGTAGACGCCGCGCGACTTCATCCCGACCAAGCGGTTCTCGACGATGTCGATACGGCCGACGCCGTGCGCACCGCCGAGCTCGTTGAGCTTTTCGAGTAGCGGCACTGGCTCGAGCGCTTTACCGTTGACCGAGACGGGCGTTCCTTTCTCGAACCCGATCTCGACGAATTCGGGCTCGGCTGGAGCTTCAGCGGCCGACTTCGAGATCTGGTAGAGATTCTCCGGGGGCGGCGTCCACGGGTCCTCGAGCGCACCACCTTCATGACTCAAGTGCAGGATGTTCTGGTCGCGGCTATAAATATTCTCTTTGCTTTGCGCGACAGGGATCCCGCGTTTCTCCGCGTAAGCGAGCGCGTCTTCGCGCGAGCGGATATCCCATTCGCGCCACGGGGCGATAATTTCGAGCTCGGGCGCGAGCGCCTGGAACGTGAGCTCGAAGCGCACTTGGTCGTTGCCCTTGCCGGTGCAGCCATGCGCGACATAGGCAGCACCTTCGGCGAGTGCGATCTCGACTTGACGCTTGGCGATGATCGGCCGGGCGAGCGACGTACCGAGGAGGTAGTCGTGCTCGTATCGAGCACCGGCGCGCAGAGCGGGGAAGACGTAGTCGCGCACGAACTCCGTGCGCAGATCTTCGACGAACGTTTTGGAAGCGCCTATCGCCGTGCCCTTCTTGGCGGCGGCTTCCAAATCCTCGCCTTGTCCCACGTCCGCGAGCATCGCGATGACCTCGCAGTCGTAGTTCTCTTTCAGCCAAGGGACGATGACGGAGGTGTCGAGCCCTCCCGAATACGCTAGAACGACTTTTTCGTCTCTCATAATTATTCGTTACTATAGCATAACTATGCATCCTGTGCAGAAAAGACAAAGAAGCCAGCTCAGCGCCAGGAGGTGCCGAAGCCGTTGACTGAGCGCGTGCGCTCCATCGCCTAAAGGCGATGGGTTCACGTCGCCGACTAAAGTCGGCTTGTCCTTGCCTCGTTTCACTACTCACTGACCTTGAAAGAATCGTCGTCCTGGGGCACGGCACCCTGCAACTCTATATACTTCGCTATCACCTCATCCGTCACGTTGCCCGTTGTCACCACGAAGTAACCCCGTGCCCGTAGGTGCCGACCCCAGAACTCCTTCCGCATCGTCCGTAAGTCGCGCATCAGACGATTCGACGTCTTACCCTTGATCAACTGCATCACTCGACTCGGCGACAAATTCGGCGGCACGCTCAGCAACAGGTGCACGTGCTCAGGCCGCACATGACCCTTCAGTATTTCTATCTGGTTCCGAGCACAGATCTCCCGGATGAGATCCCGGAGACGAACCGCTACATCCCCTCTCAAGGCCGGCTTGCGGTACTTCGTGATAAATACGAAGTGATAGTTTAACTGGTACGTCGTGTGCGATGATTTACGATATCCTTTCACCTGGGGATCGTACCCCAAGCCTCCTAAAGGCTTCGCCTAAAGGCGTGGGATTTCAACCATCCCCGAGTGGGACATTAACCCTAATCGCAAAATCTTCGAAGTACGAAAATGCGAAACAGCCGCACTGGGCGCAGGCGAGAAGCTCGTGCTGGGGCACCCACTCGCCGCCACTATAGGTGATTCTGCACGGTGTATGCAGAACCTGGAAAAGGTGCTATTCACGGGGCCAAAGACCTCAGACACGGTGACGTTTATTTGCGATTAGGGTTAAGACCACAACCGTTACACGAATCACGATCCCTCTTCCCTCCTTTTCTCTCCAAGCCACCTACCGGCGTCTGGCTTCTCAACCAGTTCATGAAAGAAGTACCCGCGTTCGCGGGAAAGCGTCTCTCGCAAACCGCTATCGATCTTCTTTACAGCTACAGCTTTCCCGGAAACGTGCGCGAGCTCAAGAACATCATCGAGCGCGCCGTTTATCGCGACACGACGAACGAGCTCACCCCCAGAAGATATCGGCCTTCTCGGCGACCACCGCTTCCAGGCAATGGGCGGCACGTTCAGCGACAAAGTCACGGCCTTCGAGCGCCAGCTCCTGGTAGACGCGCTCCGCACCGCGAAGGGCAACCGAGCCCAGGCCGCCCGCAACCTGGGCCTCCGCTATCACCAGCTACGGCACTTACTCAAGAAAAAAGGTCTGGACGAGGAGGACTAGTAACCCGCATATCAAAGATGTCGCCAGGCGCACCGGGCTCGCGGGCTTTCTCGCGTTCGCGCCGGACGGGCTGACCTCGCTCGGCGGCTACCCGGGCACCGACGATGAAGGCCGAACGATGCAGCGCACTCTCGACCGCGACAAGCTCTCCGAGGACTTCGTCGCGGCGGTGAAGTTTCTACAAGCGCATCCCGGCTGCACCGGCAAAGTCGGCTGTGTCGGGTTTTGCTATGGCGGAAGTGTCTCCAACATGCTCGCGGTGCGGGTTCCGGATCTCGCCGCCGCGGTGCCTTTTTACGGCGGGCAGGCCGCGACCGAGGACGTGCCGAAGATCCAGGCACCGCTCTTACTGCAATACGCGGGACTCGACGAGCGGGTCAATGCGGGATGGCCCGCTTACGAAGCGGCGCTCAAAGCGAACAAAAAAGAGTACACGGCGCATATCTACGAGGGAACCAATCACGGCTTCCACAACGACACGACGCCGCGCTATGACGAAGAGGCCGCCGTTCTTGCTTGGCAACGGACCATCGATTTCTTCAAGAAGCACTTGCCGTAGCCGGGGCGCCCCAGAACACGTACCACATGTGGGGGCGCGCCATCGCCCCCCAGCTCGCGGACAGCATCGTGATCGCGGTCGGATGGGACCGAGAAGGGTGCTCGCGCACAGCTTTGCCGACGTGAGTGACGTCGCGACCTACGAGTGTCAGTACTGTATGAATTGGCGGAACAACATACCGATCCGCATCGCTCGCAACCCCACGCTCACCGCCAGCGAGTTCGAACAAGCGTGGGAAAAGAGCAAACACTACGAATAACGCGTCACTTCTTGTCGCGTTTCACCAACCGATCGAGCGAGAAGCGGCCGCCTCCCAGGAGCACGAGCGCCACAAAGATGAGCATGTAACTCGCCGCACGCTCCGGGTTTCCCCAGCTGTCGACAACATCTTCCGGTGCGCTCGTAACACCCAGCCAAATGAGAATGTGCTGCGGCAAGTGGTGGCGGAACATCGTAGCGACGAACATCGTGAAAGCGGCGAAGCTGGCCGCGATGCGCGTGCCGATGCCGAGCGCTATCGCAAGCCCGCCCACGAGCTCCGCGAGTCCCGCCGCCCACGCAAAGGCCAGCGGCATGGGAAAGCCGAGAGCTTCCACACCGGCCACGAAACGATCCCCGCCTCCCGAGCTGAGCATGGCGATCTTTTGCCAGCCATGACCGAAGGCGAGACCCAAACCAGATAAACGCAGCACGAATAGAGCCAGATCTTTCGTCATTCTTTCCCTTCAACTCCCATCATTAACCAGCATTTTCGCTGGGTGCATGGACTGCAAACTTCGAGGCCGATCGGCCCCGCGCTTCCCCCGCGACCGTCGCGTTGGCGCCCGTGAGGGTCGTGATCGACAAGATGCCGAGCTGCACGGCTGCCTTCCTGAGCGCCGCTTCGTCACAGAGATATGCGGGTAGGCAATAGGAAGGGTCGGTGAGGATTTCTTGATAGCCGGTGAGTCCCGTGTGGAAGACGACCTTGCCCCGGGCCTCCCGAGACGCTCCGAAAGACACGCCCTCGAAACACGTCCGGCTTCGAGTACGAGTCGGGAGTACGAGTCGGGCCCTCACCAAAGCGCGATTCTAGTCTAGCGAGAGCCGGAGTGCTAGGCTTCTTGTGAGCACGGTAGCTATGGACGCTTGGGAGATCGACCGCGAACGCGTCATCAAGGCGACGCATTTGTCCAGAAAGCCCGCGCCCAAGAGCTTTTTGGTGGCTCTCGGGAGCGTGCTCCTGCTCTTCGTAGCTTCCGTAATCTACTGGAGCGACTCATTCGGCGCGGCCTCGCTCCTGCCTGCGAGCCGTGAATCCGTCTTTTTCCACGGCGAGTATTGGAGGCTCGTGACGTCGCTTCTCGTGCATGCGGACTGGGCGCATTTTCTGTCGAACGCGGTCGTTCTCGGCGTCCTAGCTTTCTTGATATACGGCTATTACGGGCCGCTCGCCTATCCGGCGCTCACGTTGGTGCTCGGCGCTCTCGTCACGGCCATCTCGCTTCGCACGTACCCCGCCGAGACCTGGCTTGTCGGTGCTTCGGGGGTCGTTTATTTGATGGCCGGTTTCTGGCTCACGCTCTACTTGCTCGTCGAGCGGCGCATCCCGCTGAAAAAGCGCTTCGTGCGCGCGGTGGGTTTCGGCCTCATCGTTCTCATCCCAACCGCGGTGGAGCCCGCGATCAGCTACCGCACACACCTCATCGGCTTCGTCGTGGGCTTCGGCTTCGCACTCGCCTATTTCACCAAGCGCAAGGACGCACTCCGGGCGAAAGAGCGCATCGAGTACGAGTATTTCTAGCTGTCGGCGTCCGGGTCTTTAGTGGCACGGCCGCTATAGGCGAGCGCCATCGCGCGCTCCGTCACTTTGGAATAGAGCCTCTCGAGCGAGCCTCGGATCTCTGGATGGGGTTTCCAAAACGGCGGCACGCCGAGTCGTTTGAGGAGCGATGCCGTGACCGCTGGAGGGCCGACCGAAATCGACAACGAATCGAAGCTTTCTCCGAGCTTCCAGAAATCATCGATCGATTCTTCGAGCGTGCGCTCGGTCGAGTGATCGATCGTGCGGCCCGCGGCCTCCGCTGCGCGTCGCCGCCGGAGCTGGCGGAGAAGCCGTTCGCGGCTCAGGCCTCGCCAGCGAAACAACAAGAACGGATCGGCATCGAATTTTTCCGCGAGCACGAAATGGACGGCCACGATGTGTTTGCACGGCACAATGTCATCCGGACAACTGCACGACATCGTGAGCTCCTTCGCCGAGGTCGGGAACAAGGACACGCCCAAGCTGGCAAAGACGTCCTCGATGTTCTCCGGCATCTCCCCCGAGAGAAGCTTCGCCGAAAAGAGCGCCTGGGTCGCGAGCTCCCTGACAGCTTCGTGCCACTTCTCATCCGAGAAGGGGTCGATCGCGATCTCGACGACGTAGGGCTCGTAGCGCGAGCCCTGCACTTCGGCACGGACACGGCCCGCGTCGAACTCGAGCGAGAGCAGGCGCTCGGCTCGCGCGTAGCGCTTACCGCGCTCGAGTCGGCGCGCGACGCCGATCGACTCCATGACGGACCACCAACGCTCCGACCACCAGCGGCGCTCTTCGTCGGGTGTCTCTGATCTCGCCATGATCAAGACTCAATGGCTTCTGCGCGCAGCTCGAAGAGCTCGCGCAGGCTTTCCGTCGTGAGCTCGGTAAGAGAGCCTTGTCCCGGCTGGATGACGGCTTCCGCGAGCTCCTTTTTACGCTCGGCGAGCTCGTCCACACGCTCTTCGATCGTGCCCGCACAAATGAACTTGTAGACCGCCACGGAGCGCGTCTGGCCGATGCGAAACGCGCGGTCGGTCGCTTGGTCCTCCACCGCCGGATTCCACCAGCGATCGAAGTGAAAGACGTGCCGCGCTTGCGTCAAATTCAAACCAAAGCCGCCCGCCTTGAGCGAGAGCACGAAAATCGGCGGACCGTCATCGCTATCCTGGAACTCCGTGATCATCGCCTCGCGCTGCTGCGATGGCACGCCGCCATGGAGAAAAGCTAGGTCGACGGAGAGTTTGTCGCGCAAGTGCCGCTCGATGAGCTTCCCCATCTGCGCATATTGCGTGAACACGAGCGCGCGATCGCCTTCGGCTAGCACTTCCTCGAGCATCTCCGTCAGGCGCGTGAGCTTTCCCGAGCGGGCGGGGAGTGAGCTGCCGTCCGCGAGAAAGTGCGCTGGGTGGTTGCAGATCTGTTTGAGACGGGTGAGCGCCGCGAGCACTTCTCCTTTCCGGCCAATTCCGTCGGAGGATTCGATGCGCTCCAAGCTGTCTTGGACCACCGCTTGGTAAAGCGTGCCTTGCTCCTTGGTCAGCGTGCAATAGACCTTCATCTCGTTCTTCGACGGAAGATCGCGGATGACGGTAGGATCGGTCTTGACACGTCGAAGCAGGAAAGGCTCGACGAGGCGACGTAGCTCTTCCGTCGCGGTGCTATCGCGATAGCGCTCGATCGGAAGCGCGTAGCGCCGCCGAAAAGAAGCTTCGGCGCCGAGATAGCCGGGGTTCAGAAACTCCATGATCGACCAGAGCTCTTGCAAACGATTCTCGACCGGAGTTCCCGTAAGTGCGAGACGGCGCGGCGCGGCAAGCCTTCTCAAAGCACGTGTCTGCTTCGCTTGAGGGTTCTTGATGTTCTGCGCTTCGTCGAGGACGAGACCGTCCCACTGGACTGCTTGGAGCTGAGCGAGGTCCCGATGAACGAGGCTGTAAGTGGAGACGACGAGATCGTGCCGCGTCGCTTCTCGCTCGAAAGCTTCGCCATCGTGCCGGTCCAAACCGTGATGTACGAGCACGCGCAAGCTCGGCGCGAACCGCTCCGCTTCTTTTCTCCAGTTGCCCACAACCGAAGTCGGACAGATGAGAAGAAACGGGCGCTCGAACTCGCCCCGTTCCTGAAGCCGTAGCAAGAGCGCGAGCACCTGGATCGTTTTGCCGAGACCCATATCGTCGGCAAGACAAGCGCCGAGACGGAACTGGCCGAGAAACTCGAGCCAGGACAAACCTTGGACTTGATAAGGGCGGAGCGTCCCGCGAAACGTCGCCGGCTGCTCGACCTCAGGAAGAGCTTCGCCACCCGAAAGCTGCGAGAGAAGCTCCTCGACCCAGCCAGTGGCCTTCAAGTCCGTCACCGGAAGCCGCTGGTCGCCGAGGCGGCCTAGCTTGAGCTGAAGGACATCGCCAAGGGTCAGCTCCGGAATCTTTGGACGCGACTGCATCGCGCCGAGGATTTCCTGAACTCTCGTGGGCGATAGCTCGATCCATTGACCTCGCACGCGAACAAGAGGCCTTTTCATGTCGGCGAGCTCGAGAAACTCCTCGCGGCTCAAGCTCTCGCCGCCAAGCGCGACTTGCCAGTCGAACTCGACGAGCGCTTCGAGGCCGAGACGGCTCACGACGCTTCTCGGGCCGTGCGAACCCGGCGCGACGCGGAGGCTCAAACCAACGCCGTGCTCACGCTTGCCCCACCAGGTCGGGACGAGCACGCCGTAGCCGCTCTCGCGAAGGAGGAACGCGCCTTCTTGGAGAAACGCGTAGGCTTGATCCAAATCCAAAGAACAGGACTCGGGGCGCGACTCTTTCAAGCTTTCTTCGATCGGAGCAAAGAGTGCCGCGGCCCGGCCGAGCGCTTCGAGCACCATCTCGTGCGGGCGTTCGAGCCGTCGCTCGAGATAGCGCCACGACGTGCCGCCATGCTCCCAGACCCGCGCGAGCGGAACGAGGAGGCTCTCGTCATCGAGAGCTTGAAGAAAAAAGCGGAGCTCCCAAGATCCGGTATCGTCTCGTACATCTTCCTCGTTATCGGGCTCGGGCGGGGGTTCGAGACGGAACGCGATACGGAACGGAGATGCCTCGTCGTCGTCGAACTGCGCTTTCCAGCTCGCGAGCTCGTCGCGAAGCGTCTCCGCGGTGTCGCCATCGAAAGTGATGTCATCTTCGAGGAGAGATGACGCAAATTGCTCGCCATCGGTCTCGACGAATCGCTGGCGAAGCCGCAGCCGCGATGCCGCTTTGCGCACGAAACAGTCGACGACGGCGATGAGAAATCCTTCGAGCAGAACGTGGGCAGAGGGCGTCTCGTCACTGCTCGCCGCGCGGCACACCGGAGGCATCGCCGCTTTGAGCGCGTCGATGCGATCCAGCTCTTCCTCTACGAGCGGCTCCCAGCGCGCCATCGATTTTTCGCCGTCGCCGACGATAGCGGGAAGGAACCTTTGGCGGGCGAGAAGCTCGAGCGCGAAGCGCGCCGTGGCCGACCAAAATCTCAAGTCGGCGCCGAGGCGCAGCCGATGGGGGAGCCCATCATCCAAGGCAGGCGAGGCAGGCGAGTTGGGCGAGGCGGGCAGCATGGCCAGCCACGCGAGTGCCGCTTCCGGCGAGAGCGAAAGGCCCCGCACTTGCCACGCACGCAGCCGTTTCTTGAGCGGCGACGGCGAGTCGCGGTGAAAAAAGATCTCGGGAGACGGAATGGGGAATCCGTTCTCTGAAGGGAGGAGAAACGTGATGTCGTCGGGCTCACTTTCAAAAGAAGTGTCCTCGTCCGCGAGTGCCCTCAGAAGCTTCTGCTCCACATCCTCGCGCGCGAGTTGGTGCGGGTGGGCGCCGTTCGACGCGGACGTCTCTTCGTGAGGCTCGGTCTCGCCCCATACAAAGAAGCGGTTTGTCGTAGAAAGCCAGGTCCCGTGTGCGATGATCACGTAAGCTCGATATTCAAAAGGCGAAAAGCGTGTCGGCGGTGACTTAGTCTCGGAATAAGGATTTCGATTGGCGGAGAGGGTGGGATTCGAACCCACGTGCCCAGTTACTCACCAGACAAGACGCTTTCGAGGCGCCCCCGTTACGACCACTTCGGTACCTCTCCACGAACCGCGCCGGCCGCGGGAATCGTTCTCAAACGTTCTCGCGGCGGTATTTGAAGAAATCCTGCAGTATCTTCCTACAATCTGGCTCCAGTACTCCCGACACGATCGACAGCCGATGCGGCATGCGGATCTCGTTCAAATCAAACAAAGACTCCACACCACCAAATTTGGGCTCGGTGGCACCATAGACCAGTGTAGCAATACGTGCGTGCACAATGGCACCAACGCACATCATACAAGGCTCGACGGTGACGTAGAGCGTCAAGCCCGAAAGCCGGTAGTTTCCGAGCTCTCGAGCCGCTTTGCGCATCGCGACGAGCTCGGCATGGGCCGCGGGGTCTACCGAGTGAATCGGCTGGTTGAAGCCGGAGGCAACGACTTGCTGGTCGCTTGCCACCACGGCACCGATCGGAACTTCACCCAGGTGAAGCGCGTGTCGCGCCTCATCCAAGGCGAGTCGCATCATTTGCTGCTGCGTCCCGATAGCCCCTCACCTCATTCGGTTTCGAGAATACTCGACTTGGAGAATCTCCGCAAGGAGACTCTCAGATGACGAGCTCCGACGAAGCCTTTTCAAGCTGGCTCGAGACGCTTCGGGCGCGCGAGCTCGAGCGGCTGACATTTCAGGAGATTCGAAAGGGCGTCGTGGCGCTCTCCCGCATTTATGTCGAGGAGAGGGACCGGCTCGGCAAGGCCGTCTTCGACGGGGCTGGCAAAAGAGCCGCCTTCGCATGCTTTTACACGCCGCTTCATTTCCTGCTCGTGCGCGCGATCGTCCTCGAGCTCGGCGCAGAGTCCCCCCCGCCCGCGACCGTCCTTGACCTCGGCTGCGGCCTCGGCGCGGCCGGCGCCGCTTGGGCGCTCGCGGCAGGAGGTTCTCCTCTCGTGGTCGGGGTTGAGCGGCAGAAGTGGGCCGCGACGGAGGCGAGACGGAGCTTCGAGACGCTCCTCCTCAAGGCACGCGTCCTCAATAAGGCGATCGAACACGCCCCGAGCCCCAAGCGCGGGGACGCCGTAGTGGCGGCATTTGCCGTCAACGAGCTCGAGGACGCCGCGCGGGAAACTCTCCTGAAGAAGCTTCTCGGGAGCCGCGGCGTTTCGGTGCTCATCGTCGAGCCCATCGCCCGACGGGTGCATCCCTGGTGGACCCCGTGGCGCGCCGCGGTCGAGTCGCGCGGCGGGCGCGCCGACGAGTGGCGCTTTCCCGTCGAGCTTCCCGACTGGCTGGCAGAGCTCGATCGCACGTCAGGGCTCGATCATCGTGAGTTAACTGGAAAATCGCTCTTTTTTCCGACTTCTCCTTAACTTTCATGCTAAATTTTTAGCATAATGCTGATAATTCAGCAGTGTATTAATCACTGGAGAGGCGCATGGAGAAAAAGACCTATCTTCGACTGAGCAATCGAGAACGGCAGATCATGGACATCCTGTATCGCGACGGGAGTGCCACCGCCGCGGAGGTCCAAGAGAAGCTCCCTGATCCGCCGAGCTATTCGGCGGTGCGGGCCACGCTTCGCATCCTCGAAGAAAAGGGGCAAGTCCGCCACGAGCAAGACGGACCTCGCTACGTCTTTCGACCTGCGGTCGCTCGGGATAAAGCGAAACGCACCGCGGTCCGGCACCTCCTGTCGACGTTTTTCGACGGCTCGACCGAGCTCGCCGTCGCAACACTTTTGGACGAATCTGCGTCTCAACTTTCGGAAGATGATTTCAAGAAGCTCAAGAAGCTTATCGATTTAGCGGAGAGCAAGGGAGAAGACCGATGATGGAAGCACTCGCAACTCTCGGCCAGTCGTTCGGCGGCATGGTTCTCCTGAAGTCGACTTTGCTCGTGTTGCTGGTATTCGCGTTGAGCTTTCTGCTGCGCAAAGCCTCCGCCGCGTCGCGACACTTCTTGTGGACGCTTTGCTTCATCGCTCTTCTCGCGCTGCCTTTGGCGACCTACCTCTCGGTCGTTGACAGCAGCTGGCGCATACCGGTCCCCGTTTTGAGCCCGCCGGCCGAGATTGCGGACGCGCCAGCTGAAGCGCAGCACTCGGTCGACCCCGCTCCTTTACCAAAGCCGACCTCGCCATCCTTGAACGAGGCGAGCGAGGCGAGCGCACCGGTGGAAAGCGCCGCACCCGTCTGGCAGATGGCGTGGATCTTGGGGGGCAGCCTTCTCACCGTCCGGCTCATAGCGGGATTGTTCTCGAGCTATCGCACGGGACGACGCGCGCCGGCGATGCTCGACGACCGCTGGCTCGAGCTTCTCGAAAACACGAAAGACAAGATCGGTATCCGGCACGACGTGCGGCTCGCGCTCGCGGCCTCTTCCGCGATGCCAATCACACTTGGTGTCTTCCGGCCGACGATTCTGTTGCCGGAATCGTCGCAGAGCTATTCGGAGCCGCGCCGCGCCGCGGTGCTGTTACACGAGCTCGCACATGTGCGGCGGCGCGACTGCCTGACCCAGCTCATCAGTCAGACAGCCTGCGCGGTTTTGTGGTGGCACCCGCTCGTCTGGATCGGAGCCCGCCAGATGCGTTCTTTGAGCGAGCGCGCGAGCGACGATCGCGTGATCGACGCAGGCACACGGCCTTCGGAATACGCGCATGACCTGCTCGATATGGCGCGCGGGCTCAACTTGCGCGGCGCCGCGGCGCCGCTCGCGAGCGTGACGATGGCGCATCGTTCGCGTCTCGAAGAAAGGCTCCTCGCGATTCTCGATGACGGCATGGTGCGCGGGAGCGTCCGTCCGCGAGTCGCGCTCCCGAGTGCTTTGTTTGGTCTCGGCATTCTGCTGAGCCTCGGGCTCGCCATGCCGACGGCCGCGCGCGCGCCACAGCCCGCCGCGCGCGCGCCACAGGAAGACCCTGAGACAGCGGCAGCCGTTCCGGAACAGGAGTCGGAAGAGCCCGAAGCGCAAGAAGAAGCGCAAGAACGAGAGCCGAGCGAAACGAGCCGCCGCGCCCGCGAAGCGCTCGTCGAAGCGCTCGATGACCCCAGTGCATCGGTTCGAGAACAGGCACTTCATGCGCTCGTACGACTGCGCGACGAAAGCACGGTCCCCTATCTCGAAGAAGCTCTCGAAAGCGGAGATGCAGAGATGCGGGAGGAAGCGGCGTGGGGTCTCGGGATGATGCGCCGCAAAGAAGCGGCCGCGAACCTCGCCCGCGCACTGACCGACGAGATCGACAACGTGCGAGAGCAAGCCGCTTGGTCGCTCGGTATGATCAAGAGCGAGAAAGCGGTGGCTGCGCTCGGCGCCGCCCTGATCAACGACTTATCTTCGAACGTGCGTGAGCAGTCGGCCTTGGCGCTCGGAATGATCCGAGATAGGAGCGCGGCCGACGCCCTCGTTTCGGCACTTCGAGACGACAATGCGAACGTCCGCTCCCAGGCAGCATGGGCTTCTCGAATGCTCCGAAACGGCGAAGCCGTCGACGGCCTCGTCGGAGCCCTCACCGATGCCGCTGGAAACGTCGGTTCACAGGCCGCGTGGGCGCTCGGGATGATCCGGGACGCGCGCGCGATTGAAGGTCTTGGCCAAGCGCTCCGCGACGAGAGCGTGGATGTGCGCGAGCAAGCGATCTGGGCCGTTGGTATGATCCGCTCGCCGGAGAGTTTCGACGTCCTCATTACGGCGCTCGGTGATACGAGCGCCGATATCCGCAGCCAGGCGGCCTGGGCGCTCGGGATGCTCCGCGACAGCCGCGCGATCGATGCGCTCAGCGACGCGCTGAAAGACAACGATGCGGACGTTCGCGAGCAAGCGGCCTGGGCGATTGGGCGCCTCGCAAAACATGGCGACGACGATGTTGATCTAGACGATATGGACGTGGACGTGGATGTCGAGCTCGATGGCACCCCCAAAGATGCGCGTCCCGATCCGCCGCCGCCTTTGTTGCGCGACGCTCTGCTCTAGGAAATCGCCCGAGCAGGCCCACATTATGTTGCGAGATATCCGTGTTGCGCTCCGGAGTTTCGCTCGTGAGCCCGGTTTCGCTGCAGTGCTCGTCCTGACCATCGCGGTCGGGATCGGCGCGACGACAGCGATTGTGAGCGTCGTCCACGCGGTGATGTTGAAGCCGCTCCCTTACCGCGATCCCTCGAGCCTCGTGCGGGTATTCAACCGCCAGTCTTTTCCCGATATGGAGGACTGGATCGCGCAGAACCAAACTGTCGAAACGTTTGGTGGCTATAACGGCTGGGCGTCAGACGTGTTGATTGGAGACGCGACGGAGCGGATTCAGGGTGCCATCGTCACCGGCAGTCTTCTGCCCATGATGGGCGTGGCGCCTAGAGTGGGCCGCCTCATCACGCCGGAGGACAACGTCCAAGGCGGCGGCGCCGTCGTCGCGCTGAGCCACGACTTCTGGACGCGGCGCTTCGCGGCGGACCCCGAGGTCATCGGCGCGACGCTCTCGATGAGCGGAAGACCGACGACGGTGATCGGCATCATGCCGGAAAGCTTCCGGCTACCGCTAGAAGTAGTCAAGGCCCAATACTGGCTTCCCCACCGCGTCGTGTCTCCGGAAACGGCCGCCGCGCGCGGCGTGCACTTTCTGATCTCGATTGGCCGGCTGCGTGAAGGCTTAGCTCTCGACGAAGCGCAGGCGGACATGGACGTGATCGCGGCGCGGCTCGAGGCGCTCTACCCCGAAGAGAATACCGACCGTCGCTTCGTGCTGGCCCCATGGCGCATCGATCTCGCTTCTAGGGCGCGGCCGGCGCTCATGTTGCTTCTCGGCGCAGTTGCGCTCGTTCTGCTCATCGTCTGCGCCAACGTCGCGGGACTTCTTCTCGCACGCACCGCGAAACGCAAGCGCGAGATGGCGCTTCGCACGGCGCTCGGCGCGAGCGGCTTACGCATCGTGCGCCAGCTTCTCGTCGAGTCGATGCTCTTCGGCGTGATAGGTGGCGCGGCTGGACTCCTCGTCGCGAGCTTTGTCTTGCGGCTCATCGTCACGCTCGGCCCGGATGACGTTCCTCGCCTGAGCGAAGCGGCGCTCGATCCTATCGTGCTCAGCTTCTCCCTCGCGCTTTCTCGCGACCAGCCTTCTTTTCGGCCTCGCGCCCGCTCTGAAAGTGATCCGTTCGCGTCCGGCCGGGGCGATAAAAGACGCGCCGACATCAAAACATCGCGCGCGCGGCCTTCTCATCATCGTTGAAGTGGCACTCGCCGTCGTGCTGCTCGTGGGTTCCGCTCTGCTGCTGAAAAGCTTCGCGCGTCTTTCGCGCGTCGACCCCGGCTTCACGAAGGCGAACCTGCTAACCATGGATTTCAACTTGCCGATGCCGACATTTCGCAACGTCGGAAAACGCACCGTCTTCTTCGACGCCGTGCTCGAGCGCCTCGCCGAGTTGCCCGGGGTGGCAGGCGTCGCAGCCACGACCGATCTCCCGTTCGGGGGCGGAAGCGTCCCGCACAACCTCGCTGTCGAGGGTCACGACGTCGAGCCGGGCACCGAGCCCGAGATCTTCTATCGCGGGGTCAGCCCGAACTATTTTCGCGTCATGGAGATCGATCTTCTCGAAGGGCGAGAGCTCGAAGATGGAGACCGGGATGGTTCGCTTGCGGTTGCCGTCGTGAACGAAGCGTTCGTCCGCGAGCTCATGGCGGGTACATCGCCAATCGGCCGGCGTTTCCGTTGGGCGCGGCGCGACGAGCTGCGATGGATCACGATCGTCGGCGTCGCCGGCGACATCCATCCTTTCGGCCTCGACACGGAGGAAGTCGCCGCGGTCTACGTCCCGTTTCGTCAGGAACAAGACTGGTGGCGGAGTTGGATGAGCTTCACGGTCCGCACGGAGCGCGGCGGCGAAGGGCTCGCGCAATCCATAAAACGCGCGGTCACCGAGATCCTCCCTGGCATTCCATTGGCCAACATCCAGATGATGACTCGGCTCGTCGACACGTCCGCGGATGAGCGGTGTTTTCACGTCGCGCTCCTCACGAGCTTCGCAGCGACGGCTCTCTTTCTCGCCGCGATCGGCGTCTACGGGCTGTTGTCGTTTCTCGTGATCGAGCGGACAAACGAGCTCGGTATCCGTCTCGCGCTCGGAGGGACTCGCGCCGGCATCTCGAGACTGGTGCTAGGTCAGGGTCTGAAACTCACGCTGCTCGGGCTCGTGCTAGGAGGCCTCGGAGCTTTGGCGCTCGGACGTACGCTCCAGAGTTTCCTCTTCAAAGTGGGCGCCTCGGATCCCGCGACGTTCGCAGCGATCGCCGTCGTGCTGCTCCTGGTCGTGGGATTGGCGAGCTTTCTGCCCGCCTATCGCGCCTCGCGTGTGGACCCGCTGCGCTCGCTCCGCTACGAATAGACTCAACTCCCAATCGAAGACCCGTCGCGCTAAGATCGCTCCTCGATGAACAAAAAAGGCCCCTCGGGGGCACAGGCCGTCTTGCGAGCCATTGCGCTCCTCAAAGCGTTCACGCTCGAGAGACCCGAGCGCGACGTCGCGGAGCTCTCGGACGAGACGGGGCTCCGCCGGAGCACGGTGCATCGCTTGCTCTCGGCGCTCGAGAGCGAGGGGCTCGTCACGAAGGAAGCAACGCCCGGCCGCTATCGGCTCGGTCCGACCGCTGCAGCGCTCGGCGTCCGTGCGCTGCGCTCGAGCAAGCTGCACGAAACCGTTCATCCGGCCCTCGAGCAGCTTGCGGACGAGACGGGCGAGACCGCCACGCTCGAGGTGCTCACCGAAGGCAAGATGCTCATCCTCGATGAAGTGTTGGGTGCACGCCTTATCGGCGCGTCACCATCTTTGGGCACTGCGTGGGCGCTCCACGCAACCTCGACGGGTAAAGCGCTTCTGGCCGCCCTGTCACCGGCCCGCGCAGGCGAAGTCTTATCGCCCCCTCTAAGACGCTTCACGAGCACGACCATCACCGACATGGCCGCGCTCGAAGAAGAGCTCGAGACGATCCGGCGGGACGGCTATGCGACCGCCCGCGAAGAGCTCGAGGAAGGCTACGCGGCCGTCGGCGCGGTCGTCCATGTGCCGATGGTCGCGCCTTATGCGGCGCTCAGTCTCGGCGGGCCGAGCGCACGACTCGAAGGCGTGGCGCTCGGAAAGCTCGGCACGCTCGTCAAAACGCACGCCGACACTGTCTCGAAGCGGCTCGGCTTCGAGGAATCCAGTTAAGAGCGCCAGGCTGCGAGCTTCATCCGAATCTGCGCGAGGTGATGCCAGTCGTGCGCGCATTTGCCGTAAACGATGACCGCGCTCGGCCCCTTCCACCGGGCCTTTGGGTCACCCGAAGGGGCGAGCGGGAACTCGGAGAGGCCGTAGAGATCGTGCTCCGACATTTCGAATAAGAGCTCCTGTAAGCGCGCGGTCTCCTTGTCGAATTCCTGAACGATCTCTTCGAAGCTGCGCTCGTGCCGTGCCTGGACCTCTTTTTCGTTCCAGGCGTTTGGCCCCATCACCGTCATGACAAACGGAATCGCGTAGTCGAGATCGCCGCCGCGGAAGACGGTCTCGACCTGGTGACGGAACTCGTGTGCCCAGGACGAGTCTCCCTACCGCGAGTACGGACGGCTCGTGTTCTCCTGGCTCGCTGTGCGGGCAGACGCTTCCGCGGTCGACGACCTCGCCCAGGACGTGTGGCTCATCTTCTATTCGCGCTTCCGTAGCTGGGAGTTCGGTGTCGAGAAGGAGTCTCCCCAAGCAAGGCCTGTGCTCAGCTTTCTGTTTCGCACGTGCCGGTACGTTGCGCGCGGGCACGGGCGTCTCGCCGCCACTAGCCCATGTTTCCCTTTTAGGTGTCTAAGTCATCGAAAACAAAGGATCGAGATCGGCGGTTTGTCTCTACGCTGACAGCACCTCCTCGGAGAAGGCTGGCGGGTCGCGTTCAACGATGCCGAGTGCAGTCAGGATCGAGTTGGCGCGAGCGGTGCCGCGCGTGACGACGCGCTTAGTCCGCCCAGAACCCAGCTGTAAGTCGACGACCCGGACCGAGCGTAGCGCTTGTAGTGCTCGGTTGCGGACAGGTCGAGTTCGGCGACCTTGAGCTTTTTCTCAAGAGCCCGATGCACAAGGAAGGCCAGCGTAGCTACGAAAAGGTGTGCCTCCACACGCTCATCGGTCTGGTGGTAAACGGGACGCATCTCAATGTCCTGGTCGGCGTTACCGTTATCGATGCGCTCGATGTCGGCATCGAAGCCCAGCGGCTCGAGCCGCTCACCGAGGAAGCGGAGGCAACGCTCGTAGTTGCGGCCCGGTGGATTTTCCGTATCGATCGACACGAGCTCGGCGGTCAGCTCGGCCATCTCGTCGCGCCGCGAGGCGATGGCTTTTCGCAGTTGTTCGATCACTCGAAACATCCTACCCTAGCCCATGTTTACCCTTTATGAGCACCCTAACGCTCGTAAGTGACTGAATTCAAAGGAACGGGGGTTGAATTTCGCCCAAAACGTAGAGACAGATATTGTGCTTTGAGCGCCATTAATACGTTGTAATTGTGGACAATGACATGTAGTATGCGTGAGGACAGGTTATGTTCTTCCACATCGTTCGGGCCGCAGGCGGCAAAGGGGTTCAACATGAGTATGTCCGCCTGGTCGAGTCGTATCGGGAGCACGGCAAGCCGAAGCAACGCGTAGTGTGCAACTTGGGGCGCAAGGATCTCCTAGTTACCAATCTCGACTCCCTCAATCGGTTGCTTGGGGCCGGTGAACCGGCCGACACCGAGCGAGCAGCCGAGCAGGTCGCGGGGGCAGACGCGTGGGATTGGGGTCCGATGCTGGTGACGGCGACGCTGTGGCGCGAACTCGGGCTGGAGCAGATTCTCGACCGGCTCGGGGGCCGCGGCAAGCGGGACGGAGTGGCGCTAAGCGAGCGAGCTTTGGTGCTGGTCGCCAACCGGCTATGTGCTCCGTCAAGCGAGCACGGTCTGGCGCGCTGGCTCAAGACCGACTTCGTCTGCGTCCGGCAGGGGCGGCGGTGGGTGCCGCAGTGGCGCGATGATGGGGAACGGCGAGCGAGTCGCTCCCCGCGGGTTCGCGTGGAGTTTCGCCAACTCAAGCAATGGTACCGAACGCTCGACCAGCTGCATGCCCGCAAAGAACAGATCGAGAAGGAGCTGTTTTTGCGCTTGCGGGATCTGTTTTCGCTTGAGGTTGATATGGTGTTTTACGACCTGACGTCGACGTACTTCGAAGGTCAAGGCCCTCCGGGGCTCGGCGCCCACGGCTACAGTCGCGACCGCAGACCGCGTAACCGGCAAGTGCTTATCGGTCTGGTGATGGTGGACGGTTGGCCGATCGCCCACCATGTTTTCGCCGGCAACTGGCGTGACGCGAAAACGGTGCCGCAGGTGCTCAACGATCTCAACGAACGATTCGGTTTGCACCGCGTGGTTTTTGTCGGCGACCGAGGGATGGTAACGAGCGACAGCCTGGCAGTGGTGCGCTCGCGCAAGCAGGGCTATCTCGTCGGGCTGCAAAGACGACGGCGCGAGGAGGTCTATCGTTACATCGAGCGCGCCAGCGGAGAGTGGATCGACTGCCCTGGTGGCATCACGGTGAGCGAAAAAGCCGAGCCACCTAAGACTCGTGTGCAAGAAGTCCGCTCCGAGCAGTCTGGGGTGCGCATCTTCGTCGTTCACAGCGACGAAAGGCTCGCCTACGAGCGCGGGCAGAGGCTGCGGGCCATGGGACGTGCCCGTGCGGCATTCGAGGCCCTCGAGCGCCGCGTGCGCGACGGACGATTGAAAGCCCCCGAGAAAATCGGTGCCGCCGCCGCGCGCATACAGGCACGCCACCACGGTCACCGTTACTACGACTGGGAGTACAAAAACGGTCGCTTCCGCTTCTTCGAGCACCCCGTCAACCTCAAGCGCGAGCAAGCCTACGAGGGTAAGTACGTTATTCAAACCGAGGAGCAAAACCTCTCTCCGGTCGACGCCGTGCGCCTTTACAAGGACCTAAACGAGGTCGAGCGAGCCTTCTCATGCCTTAAGGATGTCATTGAGATGCGTCCCGTTTACCACCAGACCGATGAGCGTGTGGAGGCACATCTTTTCGTAGCTACGCTGGCCTTCCTTGTGCATCGGGCTCTTGAGAAAAAGCTCAAGGTCGCCGAACTCGACCTGTCCGCAACCGAGGCACTACAAGCGCTACGCTCGGTCCGGGTCGTCGACTTACAGCTGGGTTCTGGGCGGACTAAGCGCGTCGTCACGCGCGGCACCGCTCGCGCCAACTCGATCCTGACTGCACTCGGCATCGTTGAACGCGACCCGCCAGCCTTCTCCGAGGAGGTGCTGTCAGCGTAGAGACAAACCGCCGATCTCGATCCTTTGTTCTCAATGACTTAGACACCTAAAAGGGAAACATGGGCTAGCCCGCCACGTTCGCCATGATGTTACGTAACTTTGGTCCGGGTCTTCTCGTCGCCGCCGCGTTTATCGGGCCGGGCACCATCGTCACGGCATCGCACGCCGGAGCGAGCTACGGTGCGGCCCTTCTCTGGGCCGTGGTCTTCTCGGCAGCGGCAACCGCGGTCCTCCAGGAAATGGCGGCCCGCGTTGGGCTCGTCACGCGGAAAGGACTGAGCGAGGCCATTCGGGAGAGCTTCTCGCACCCGATTCTTCGCTTCTTGTCTCTTGGACTCGTCGCCGTCGCTATCACACTCGGGAACGCGGCTTATGAGACCGGAAATCTGCTCGGCGCCTCTCTCGGACTCGAGATCCTCAGCGGCGTTTCTCCCAGGCTTTGGGCCGTGGTCATCGCGGTCGCAGCTTTCGCGCTTCTCCTGAGCGGCATCTACCGCATGATTCAGCGCGTCCTCGTGGCGCTCGTCGTGCTCATGAGCTTCATCTTTCTCGTGACGGCCATCCTCGTCGAACCTTCGCTCGGCGAGCTGACACGTGGGCTCGTTCCCTCGGTGCCGGATGGGTCGCTTTTGACCATCATCGCGCTCATCGGGACGACGGTCGTCCCTTACAACTTGTTCCTTCACGCGAGCACGGTTCAGGAGAAGTGGCCGGCGAACATGAAGACCGACGAGGCGCTGGCGCAGTCGCGGCTGGACACAGCGCTTTCGGTCGGTCTCGGCGGCCTCGTTACCATCGCCATCCTCGTCAACGCAACCCCGTTCGACGATGCATCGAGCCTCTCGGCCATCGCGTCGCAGCTCGAGCCCGTACTCGGCGATTGGGCCGGAGCGTTTTTCGGACTCGGTCTCTTCGCTGCCGGGCTCACGAGCTCCATCACAGCGCCGCTCGCGGCCGGGTACGCGATGTCCGGAGCACTCGGCTGGGAGCGCGATCTGACGTCGCCCCGTTTCCGGGCGGTGGTCGCGTTCGTGGTGCTAACCGGTCTCGTGCTCGCACTCATCGGCAGGAGCCCGACGGAGGCCATCGTACTCGCGCAAGCAGCCAATGGTCTGCTCCTTCCCCTCATCGCGATCTTCTTGATCGTCGTCGTGAACGACGGCGCGCTCATGGGCGCGTTCAAGAACCGGCCTTTGCAGAATCTTCTCGGGGTGCTCGTCGTTCTCGTCGTGACCGGTCTCGGCGTGTATCAGCTGCTACTTGTTTTCGGGGCGGTGTAGCCATCGCCCTTCCATGCCGCCCGCAATCGGGAGGATGCTCCCGCTGAGGTGGCCAGAGAGCTCGGGCGAGGTGAAGAAGACGATGGCGCGAGCAACGTCCTCCGGCGATGCGATCTTCCGAAGCGCCATCGTCGCCGTCACACGCGGGATAGCGGTGGGGTCTTCCATCGACGAAGCCGCCATCGGCGTATCGACCCATCCCGGGCAGACACAATTGACCCGTCCCCTCGGCGCGAGGCGCACGATCTCGTTCTTCAAGCTCCGCGTCATGCCGTAGGCCATCGCCGCTTTGGCCGCAGAGTAGTCGGTGTGGTTCTCTTCGCCAAAGACGGCCGCGGTCGAGGCGACAAACACGATCGCGGCCTCGTCGCGCGGCTTCTCCGCGAGGTGGCGCATGAATCCACGGCACGTGAGAAAGGCGCCCGTCAGATCCGCGGCCATCGTCCGCTCCCATTGCTCGAGGCTCATCTCGTGAAGTGGCGTCTCGCTCTCGATCCAAATTCCTGCGTTGACGACGATCGCATCGAGCCGAAGAAAGGTGCTCAGAGTCGTCGCGTACATCGCGTCCACGTCAGCTTCGACGGAAACGTCGGCTCGGACGATGACCGTCTCGACGTCGAATTCCTTCGAGAGCTCCTTTGCGAGCGCGTCGACGCTCTCTCGGTTCGTCCGATAGTGCAACACGACGTTCGCGCCCTCGTCCGCGAGCGCGCGTGCCGTCGCCGCGCCAATCCCCCCCGAGGCGCCCATCACGAGCACCGTCTGCTTTTCGAGACCACTTCGCATTGTTTCCCTCTCTCTCGCTTATAATCCCGCCGGAGGTTCACCATGGCGAGCCGCGCCCTCATCTTATTCGCAATCCTCGTTCCCGTCATCACTCTCGGACAGGAAGAGCCGCGTTCGTCTTGGCTCTCGTTGACAGAGGCCGAGAAGCAGAGCGTCGAGTCCCACGCCACCGGCTACAAAGATTTCATGCGTGTCGCAAAGACCGAGCTCAGCTTCGTGCGCGAAGCGGTCACGCTGGCGCGCGCGGCAGGCTTCCGCGAGCTCACCGATGACGCGCGCATCCAGCCCGGTGCGCGTTTCTACGATGTGAACCGCGACCGCGCGCTCACGGTGATCGTGATCGGCAAGAACGACTTGCGCGACGGCTTCCGCGTCGTCGGCGCTCATATCGATTCGCCCAGGATTGAGCTCAAGGCGCGGCCCATCTACGAGAAAGAAGGCTACGCGCTTCTGCAGACGAACTACCACGGCGGTATCAAAACCTATCAGTGGACCAACCTGCCGCTAGCACTGATGGGACGGGTGGATCTCAAGAACGGACGCACCATCTGGATCTCGGTCGGTAACGACCCGAGCGAGCCGACGTTCATCATCCCCGACCTCTCCCCCCACGTGGACGCCGATCTTCGCGAGCGCAAAAACCGCGAGGTCATCCAGCACGAAGAGCTGGATCCGGTCGTCGGTCACATCCCCGGGCCCGGCGAGGGCGACGAGAGCGTGAAGCGGTCCGTCATCGACTATCTCCGGAGGGAGTACGAGATAGGCATCGACGACCTCGTCTCGGCCGAGCTCGCGCTCGTTCCCGCCTTGGCGCCGCGCGATGTGGGGTTCGACCGCGGCCTGATGGCGATCTACGGGCAAGACGATCGGCTCTCTGGCTACGCGGCGCTCAAGGCCGTGCTCGACACGGAGGCTCCCGAGGTGACGTCCATCGCCTATCTCGTCGACAACGAAGAGGTGGGCAACGTCAACAATACCGGGGCAGACTCCAGCTATCTCGTCGACTTGATGGGACGGCTCCTCTACGCGCAGATGGGGGACGATTTCCGAGAGCATTGGCTCCGGAAGGCCCGGCGGGGAACGTTGGTCATTTCTTCCGACATCAATCCGGGTATCCACCCCACGTGGCCCTCGGCGTGGGAGGAAGGCAACGCGCCGCGGCTCGGCTTCGGCGTCAACTTCAAAATGTATGGCCGCGGTTTCAACGCGAACTCGGAATACACCGCTTGGATCCGAAGGCTTCTCGACGACGCGAACGTGCCGTGGCAAATAGCGACGTATAAAGTCGGCCGCTCCGGCGGCGGCACGATCGGTCGCACGCTCGCGGACGACAACATGGAAGTCATCGACTTCGGCGTCCCCGTGCTCTCCATCCACACGCCCTACTCCGTGAGCTCCAAAGTCGACGTCTACCATCTCTACCGTGCCATGCACGCCTTCTTTCAGAGCCCATGAGAGCGCTCGCCTCCGCACTCTTGCTGAGTAGTTAGGGAAGCTCGCCGTTCAGCTCCTCGTAAACCTTTGCGATCCGCGCGCGCCTTGGCTCGATCGCAGGGTCCATTCTTCGAGCTCACCGAAGTCGGCTTGCGCAGGTGCGGCTTCGGCATCGAGACCTATTCCGTGAAGCCTGGTGGCTTCCGCGATCACCTGCTCCATCGCTTCGCGGTAGGTCTGGAGCTCTTCTTCGAGGATCTCGGGCGTTTCGACGAATCCATGGCCGGGTACATAAGTATCGACATCCATGGCTTGCGCCTTCGCGATCATCTCGACCCATTCCGATGGATAGGCCGAGCGCATGGCGGGAAAGATGCGATTGAGGTACGCCTCGCTCATGAAGAGGAGTTTTTCCTCGGGCAAATAGACGTGAAGATCGCCTCCGGTATGCGCGCGGCCTAGAAAGAGAATCCGAATCTCTCTACCGCCGAGCGTCAACACCTTCTCCTCCTCGACCAGCTCGGTTGGGATGATGACCGGCGGGGCGTCCTCGCGGCGGTTTGGGCTCGAAGCGGCCGCCTCGAGCGTCGCTTTGGAGGTCGGGTGCGCGTAGAACACGGCGTCTTCGGGAAACGAGACGTTGCCTGCAGTGTGGTCACCGTGGTCCGAGCAAATCACGACATGGGTAATCGGCTGGTCGCTGAGCTCCGCGACGGCATCGACGAGCCGCTTGGTTTCTTCGGGGCTTCCTTGTCCGTCGGCAACGAGGACACCTTCATCCGTGACGACGAACAAGCTCACCGTCGTGAACTTCTCGTCGCCGGCGGAGCGAAGCTGTTCGTACGAATAGACGCCCTCGGCGAGCTCTTGCACCCGCGGAAAGTCGTCATCGGTATAACCGCGCTTTTCGGGATCTCCCGTGCGTACGATAGGGGCGGCGGAGCTCTCGGGCTCAGGCTCGGGGGTTTTTGGCGGGGAGCAGGCGACAGCGATACCCAGAACGACGAAGCTCAACGGTCTCCAAGTCATGATCGGTCCCTCCATCGCGGCGCATTATACAGGCCGCCGCGGCGCGTTTTCCCCGACAAAGAAGTGTTGGGAATCCCCCACTCCCCGGATCACAGCGTCCGCATCAGCGCTCTCATAAAATGGGTACAGCACCATCGCGCGCCCTCGTACCCAGCCAGGAGGCAACTCATGTGGAAAAAGAGCGACAGCACCGCTGACGGTTCACTCGTGTCCGAAAAGCCCAAAACGGTCCACCCACCGTCGCCGCCACGGACGGCCCGAATCGGTGGAAGTCTCGCCATCAAAGGAGATCTGTACGGTGAAGAAGATCTCTTCATCGAGGGCACGATCGAAGGTAATATCACGGTGAAACCAGGCAGCGTCACGGTCGGCGAGCAGGGTCGGGTGATGGCGGACATTCATGCGACGAATATTCAGGTCGCCGGCGACGTTCGAGGTGACCTTACCGGAAGCGAGCGGGTCGTTTTGCTCGAGACCGGTAACGTCGAGGGGAACATCACGGCGAAGAGCGTGACACTCGAGAACGGAGCTCATTTCAAGGGGAATATCGATATGGTGGAGTCGGTGGACCGCTCTCCGAAGAACGGCTCGAGCCACAAATCGTCGCCGCCTCAGAGTGTCTAGAGAAGGAAGCTCATGCGTTTATCTCTCTTTCGGAGCGCCAACTCCGAGAACGAAATCTCAGAAACCACTCAAAGGTGCCTCGGGCTCCGCGCGCTGCTTCCCCAATCGGAAGAAGCGATCCTGCGTGTCCTCGACCTCGGCACCGCCCGGATGGCGAATCTCGATTTCTTCGCCAAGTATGGCGGCCAACTCACCGTCGCGGATTTCTACAGCGGTCTTCGGCCCCTGCGAGCTGTCTCGCAGGACGACGATCGCAAGCGCAAAGCCTTTGTCGAGCTTTTCGACTACGATCAAGAGACGCGCTTCGACCTCGTTCTCGCTTGGGATCTTCTGAATTATCTGACGCCTCAGGAACACCAGCTTCTAATGACGACGCTCGAACCGTTTCTCGTTCCGGGCGCGGCGATGCTGGCCTTCGTTTGGATGCAGAAGGAAATGCCTCCGGGGCCGTTGCACTACTGGGTCCGAGACGCGGAAACCGTCGCCTTCGAGATCCAGGAAGGACGCGCGCGACCTTGCCCCCGCTATTCAGAACAGGACCTGTTGAAACGGATGCGGAGCCTTACGGTCGAAACCCGCTACCAGCTGCGCAACGGCATGCTCGAATACGTCTTCTCGTACCGTAAGAGCTCGAGGCCCGCCGCGGCGATCTCTAGTGCACAGATGCGTTATCGGTTGGCGCCGGCCCCTCGATAGATCCGATTACTTTCCCGATAAATTCATCGAGGCCGCCGCCAATCCAGCGCACTACGACGACCAAATCGTTCTCCCAGTCGATATAAATGATGTTCGCGCCGGTGCCGCGGAACGTCACCACGTTCTCCGGTGCCGAAGGTAGCGCTTGCCGGCGCTCGCTGCGCTCGCCTTCGTCGTTCACATAAGGCTCGTTCAAGAACCAGTTCATGAACCCATAGCCCTTGTTCACTCCCGGGGTGCGCGCCATCCCGATCCATTCTTCGGAGATGATCCGCTTGCCATCCCATGTGCCGTTCCTGAGAAAGAGATAGCCGAAGCGCGCCATGTCGCGCGCGTTGATGTGCATGCCGCCGCCCCAGTGGCCGCCGCCGCTCACCGACTGCATGTTGACACCGTCGATCATGACCCACGAGTTCTCGTAGCCGTGCCAGCGCCACGTGTTCGTCGCGCCAATCGGCTCCATGACATATTCGCGCAGCACTCGAGGCAGCGGCCGACGCCAAACGTGGAGCGCGACGATAGCAAGCAGGTTCACGCGCACGTCGTTGTACTTGTAATGCGTCCCTGGCTCGTACATCGGACGGTTTGGGTAATCGAGAGGCGTCTCGCCGACGGGCCGGTCCGCCCAGTCGGGCTTGTCCCAGAGTGTTCCTTGCCAGTCGCTCGTCTGGCGCAAGAGGTGATCCCACGTGATGCTCTGGTTATGCTCGCGCTCGAAAAGCTCGTCCGTCGGGACGTACTCGCTCGCGAGATCGTGCAAATCGCGGATGAGGCCGCGATCATAGGCGAGCCCCACTGTCGTGGAAAGGAAGGTCTTCGTCACGCTGAACGTTATGTCGACCTTCTTGGTGTCGCCCCACTCGGCCACGATGTAGCCGTTTCTGACGACGAGACCGTTCAGCGCCGTCCGCACCGTCGTCGGGCCGACTCGGCGGCCGAACGGCTCGCGGGCGAAGTTCGACAGCTCGTGGTTGAGCGCGAGGTCCTTGTTGGCCTTGGATTCCTTGCCGATCGCGAAGTCGATGGCCTCCTGAAGCTTGACGGCGTTCAAGCCGAGTTCGCCCGGATCTCGCATCTTCCAGTTGCGGCGCTCAGGAAAGTGGGGGTCCTGGCCGTAAGCCAAGCTGCTCGAGACAACGAGCGCCAAAAGGACGCTCGAGAAGGCGATCCGCTTCATCATTAGGGGCCTCCCTTGATCGCCGCGATGTTATGCGGCTCCGGGATTTGGCGCAAATTGTTATCATCGGCGGATGCGATGGTCGAAAGTGTTCATCCCGACGCTCCGGGACGATCCTGCGGACGCGGAAGCGATTAGCCACAAGCTCATGCTCCGCGCTGGGCTCGTCAGGCAGCTCTCCGCGGGCATCTATTCCAAGCTACCCCTCGGCTTCCGGGTGACTCGCAAAGTCGAGGCCATCGTGCGCGAAGAGATGGAGCGCATCGGCGCGCAAGAATTCCACCTTCCGGTCATCCATCCAGGGGAGCTCTGGAAGGAAAGCGGTCGCTGGTTCGACATCGGCGACGAGATGTTCCGGCTCAAAGACCGGCGCCAAGGCGATTACTGCCTCGGAATGACCCATGAAGAGGTTTTTACCGCGATCGCGCGTGACGAGCTCCGGAGCTATCGGCAGCTTCCGCAGATTTGGTTCCAGATCCAGACGAAGTTTCGCGACGAAGCGCGGCCGAAATCCGGTGTGCTTCGCGGACGCGAGTTCGTCATGAAGGATTCCTACACTTTCGACATCGATTTCGCCGGTCTCGATGTGGGCTTCGACAAGCATGCCAAGGCTTACCACCGCATCTTCGAGCGCTGCGGGATCCAATCTATTCCCGTGCAAGCGTCCTCGGGCGCGATGGGTGGGAGCGCTTCAGTCGAGTTCATGAGTGTCTCGGACGCGGGCGAAGATTGGATCGTGACGTGCCCCAGCTGCGACTACGCTGCCAATTTGGAGAAAGCCGCGGCGGTGGCGTCCGCGGTGGAGGATCCTGACGATACAGCGGAGATCGAGAAATTTCCGACACCCGGCGTCCGAACGATCGATGCCCTTGCAGAGCTCGACGGCGGCGCCGCTGCGGAGAGGCAGATCAAAACGCTCGCCTACATGATCGAGGACGACGCGACGCTCTTTCTGCTGCGTGGCGACCACGAGCTGAACGAAGCCAAAGTCGCCGAAGCAACGGGCACGACCAAGTTTCGACCCGCCGCGCCGGAGGAATGTCAAAAAGCGCTCGGCGCGCTTCCTGGAAGCCTGGGCGCCGTCGGGGTCGAAGGGCTCACCATTTACGCGGACGACGCTTTGAAAGGCCGCGAAGGGATGCTGACCGGCGCGAACGAGGACGACTTCCACATCCGTCACGTCCGCGTCGAGCGTGATCTCGCGAATGTTCAATGGACGAGCCTAAGGAGCGTCGTCGCGGGAGACGCGTGTACGAAGTGCGGGAGCGCGCTCGAGGTCAAGAAGACGATCGAGCTCGGGCATATTTTCAAGCTTGGCTTGAAATATTCGGAGTCGATGGGCTTGAACGTCTTGAACGAGCAAGGCAAGGAAGTTCCCGTAGTGATGGGATCCTACGGGATCGGGATCGAACGGCTCGTCGCCGCCGTCATCGAGGCCTATCACGACGAGTTCGGCATCGTGTGGCCCTGGTCGGTCGCAGCGTTTCACATCGTCATCACGCCGATCTCTCTCAAAGACGAGGCGGCGCTCGCGAAGGCCGAGGAGATTTATGAAGCCTTGCAGCCGAATTACGAAGTGCTTTTCGACGATCGCAACGAACGGCCGGGCGTGAAGTTCAAAGACGCCGATCTGATCGGCATACCGCTACGAATCATCGTCGGACCGAAAGGGCTCGAAAAAGGCACGGTCGAGATCTTCGAGCGCGCGACCAAGGAGAAGACCGACGTACCCGTCGACGCTATCCTGAGCGAGATCGATAAGCGCGCCGAGCTGCTCGCGGCACGCGTGCTAGAATAGACGCGTTGCCTATGCCTGTTTAGCTTGAAACCTCCGCATTAACCCCTAGCTACCGCTAGAGGTGTCCTTTCTCCACCCAAAACGAGAGGAAAGATCCGTGGAATTGGAAGACTACGGCTATAGCCATCATTTCTTAGCGGCTTTCGAGCAAATAGACATGGCCGGCCTGAGGCCCGGGCGGGTCGTGCTCGCGCGCGGCGAGACCCATGGCATCGTCGCGGAAGACGGAGAGCACCGCGCGAGTGTTTCCGGGCGCTTGCGCCACGAGGCAGCTTCGGCCAAAGACTTGCCTGCGGTCGGCGACTGGATCGCCTTTCGCGACTCCAGAATCGAGGCCGTGCTGCCGCGACGCACGCAGCTGTCGCGGAAGGTCGCCGGTCGGCGGACAGCCGAGCAGGTCGTCGCCGCGAATGTCGACACCGTCATCATCGTCATGGGGCTCGACGGAGATTTCAACCCGGGAAGGCTCGAGCGCTACTTGACCACCGTCTGGAGAGTGGCGCCGTGCCCGCGGTGCTGCTCAACAAAACCGATCTTGCGGAAGCGGTCGACGCACGGAAGGCGGAGATCGAGGAGATCGCGTTGGGGGCCCAGGTGTTGGTGTCGAGCTGCCTCGATGAGCTTGACGGGCTCGGCCTGGACGAAGTGAGGTCGTTGCTTCGGCCTCGTGAGACCGCGGTGCTCGTGGGCTCCTCGGGCGTCGGGAAGTCGACGCTCATCAACCGTCTTCTCGACGAGAACGTGCAGGCCACACGCGAGGTCCGGCGGAGCGACGATCGCGGCCGGCACACGACCACCCGTCGCGAGCTCTTTCGAATGCCGGGCGGCGCTCTACTCATCGACAATCCGGGCATCCGCGAGCTCCAGCTATGGGCGGAAGAAAGCGCGCTCGACCACAGCTTCGAAGACATTGCGCGCCTCGCGACGCATGCCGTTACGAGGATTGCGCGCACCAGACCGAGCCCGGCTGCGCGGTGCTCGCGGCGGCGGACTCGGGTGAGCTCTCGGCGGAGCGGCTCGAAAGCTTTCGCGGGCTTCAGAACGAGCTCCGCTATCTTCGCGTCCGTCAGGACGCATCCGCGCAACACGCCGAGAAGCAGAAATGGCGCGCGATCCATCGCGAGATGCGCCGGTCCGGACGTCGTCGAGAGCTCGATGAGCGAGCCTCGCTTGCGCACATCGCTCTTCGCGGGCTTCGCACTTCTTGCTTTCGTGCTGAGCGCGGTGGGCATCTATGGCGTGATGTCCTACACCGTCAAAGAGCGCACGCACGACATCGGCATCCGCATGGCGCTCGGCGCGAGCCGAAGGCGCATCTTGCGCGAGACGCTTTTGGAAGGGATGCGCCCGGTGCTTGCGGGGATGGGCTTGGGGCTTCTGTTATCGCTGTTCGCGACGCGCGCGCTCACTGGGTTTCTCTTCGAGGTCGAAGGGACGGACCCGGCGGTCTACGCCGTGGTCGCATGCCTTCTCGGCGGCGTCGCTATGGCGGCGGGCTTCGTCCCGGCGCAGCGCGCCTCGCAATCAGACCCACTCGAAGTGCTGAACGCCGAGAATTAGACACAGGTTACCGCTTGCCGTGTCCGAGGCGGCTGTTGTATGAACGTACATGGCCGCTTCGCGCGCGGGTAGCGCAACTCTGTTCCCGATCTTGCTCGTGAACTTCATCGGGACGTTGGGCTTCAGCATCGTCTTGCCGTTTCTCGTGACGCTCGTCGATCGCTTCGGGGGCAACGCGCTCATCTATGGTGTGATGGGTGCGACCTATTCCGCGTTCCAGCTAGGCGGACCTTCCACGGATGAACAAGCGTAAGTGTGGGCATCATTGGCTTTGTTTTTGAAGAGAGGTGTGTGTACTGCTTACATCGTGCGGGGGTTGATTTCGAGCAGGTTGAATGCTTTGTGCTGCAAGGGTGTGGGGCGAGTGATGCTGACGAAGGACAGGCCGCGGGCTTCGTTTTCGACCTGATTTTTCGTGACCGTAGCAAGATCAGAAAGAAGCGTTCTGAAACTGCGGACGGGCAACCCGTCGGGAGTCTTCTTGGTAGAAGCCTTTGCCTGGGCGGAGTCTGAAGGCGTTGCTGGGCTGACGATGGATGAGCGTTTGGCATGGGCACCGTCAGGGTCGTCGTCGTCAAACAAGATCGGGACGAGGGCTTTTCGCATGTGCCATTCCACGTAGTAGGCGAGCATGCAAAGAAAGATGTGAGCTCGAACTCGCTCAGCGTTGTAGTGATAGATGGGCCGTACTTTCAAATCCACGGTTTTGCAGCAACGAAAAGCGCGTTTAACGACTGCCAAGCCTTTGTAGGTCCTGACAGCTTCGTCTGCGGAGATGGCCTCTTCGGTGAGGCTTGTTCGGATGATATAGATGCCGTCGAGGGCCGCCTCACGCTCGATGTTTTCGTTGTCGCGCTCGAAGTCGAAGCCGTCGTCCGTAATGGTGTAGCGAAAGTGCTTGCCCATCTTGCTCCGAGCGAACACTCGACCCAATCGTATGCCGATGGTATCTTTGCCTCGCAAAGGACGTTGGTCTCGCTTCGTCGCTTTGCTAATCACTTCTAGCTTTGACTCCGTCGGCACAAGCATCTCTTCTCGCTTCCGCGCCCGCTCGGTAGCAAGAAGAGGGTTGCGGCAGGCGATGAGTCGCTCACCAGGGAAGCTAGGATGATGGATCTCCGCTAGGTCGAGTTCATCGAACAGAGAAGGCTGCAGCATTCCGTCTTTTGCAAGTCGCTGAATCTGAGGGGCACGAAGTGAGCTGATCCACTCGAGACCTTCCTCCGGTCGAAGTTCCTCGCGAATCCGGGCTTCGGTGATCATCCCTCGGTCACCTACGAAGACGATACTGTCAAGCTCAAAACGTTCTCGGACTTTGCGAATTTGGCTCCCCAGTGTTGCGGGATCTCCGGTGTTGCCTTCGAACACCTCTACCCCGACCGGCCGACCATCACGCTCACACAGTAAGCCGAACACGACCTGCAACTTGTTTTTCTTGCCGTCTCTCGAGTAACCGAGCTTCGCCAGAGGGCACGACCGACCTTCTACCCAAGTCGACGTCAAGTCGTAGAGAACCAGGCTGCCCTGCTGCAGATGGCGTTTCGCCAGTTTCTTCTCTATGGCTGCTTGGCGGCTCAAAAGCCAATCCAGGGAATCATACAACTCATCCTCGTTGGTGTCTTCAACTCCAACACACTCACCCAATGACGAAGTCAAGGTCTGTTTCGATAGACCACGGGCCGTGGCCAACTTGGAGCCCGGCTCTACGATTCGCGCCACAATCATCGCCACGACGAGGTCACGCTCTCGGCGCTGGCGGCTATGGATGATTCGCTCGAGGCCAACTTTGCGCAGCGTTCCCAGCACGGCCGCAACATGTCCGTGAGGCTTGCTTCTGGTGATCTCGAACTGCTGAGCCTCACCCAAATCCACGTTGCCCTTCAGCAACTGGCGAAGAGCTTCAATTCGCGCGGGCTTCCACTTCGAGATGTTGGCGACGGTCCTCGTTTTGGGCGCACCGCCTTCGCGGTAGCTTTCGCGGATGAGAATCGCTGGGGGCGAGTTGCGGTTCGGCACCTTGGCGATGTACATGCGCCGACTATACAGGATTAAATCAGTAAAATAAACTGTTCTGTCACTATTACATGCTTACACATAACATTTCGAACCGCCGCATCTGCTTTAAACGTACGGGTTTACATGCGTCTAGCCGGCGGAAGTTCCGGCTAGTGGGAGCGCCCGTCCTCGGCCGGCGGTCGGACATCTACGGCCGGCGGAAAGTGCTCCTGATTAGCCAGCTCGGAACGCTCGTGTCGTGGTGCGTCTTTCTCGGCGCTCTGTTCTTACCGGAAAGGACGTTTCTCGACGTGGACTCGGCGCTCCTCGGCGCCTTCGCGGTGACGCTGCCTCTTTTGATTCTTTTCATTGCGAGAGCGCTCGACGGCTTAACGGGCGGGAACGTTTCGGTCGCCAACGCCTATCTCGTGGACGTGACGGACGAGGCGGATCGCAAGACGAACTTCGGCAAGATGGCGGTGGCCGGAAACCTCGGCTTCATCCTCGGGCCCACGCTCGCGGGGCTTTTAGGCGCGACGCGTTTCGGCGAAGTCATACCCGTGGTAGCCGCGCTCCTCATCTCGCTCATCGCCTCCGGGGTAATCGCGTTCTATCTCCCCGAGTCCCGCCCTTGCGTGCTCACGGAGGCCCCCGGGCGATCGTCCGTGCACAAAGTGTTCGGGCAGGAGCACAAGGATTGCTTTGATATCGACGGGACAGGGACAGTCGCGTGGAAAGACGTGCTCGCGCTTCCGCAAATACCGTTCTTGCTGCTCCTTTACTTCGTCATCTTCCTCGCGTTCAACTTGTTCTACACGGCGTTTCCGGTATATGCGCTCCAAGGGCTCTCATGGTCCATCACCGACATCGGGTTGTTCTTCTCTTTTCTCGGGCTCACCACGGTTCTCGTGCAGGGGCCGCTCCTCGGAAAGCTCGGTCGCAGGTTCTCGGACGCGGCGCTCGTGCGTGGAGGTGCTGCGATCCTCGCGACGGCGTTCCTGTTGTTCACGAGTCCGAGCCGGACGGTGCTCTATGTGGGCGCTTTACTGTTCTCGCTCGGAAACGGTCTGATGTGGCCGTTGTTTCTCGTGCTTCTTGCGAACGCCGCGGGGGAGCGCTTTCAGGGGGCCGTACAGGGCTTCGGCAGCAGCGTCGGAAGCCTCGCCAGCATCGTGGGGCTCATCGCGGGCGGCATTTTGTATGAGACCGTCGGGGGCGCGACATTTATCGGCTCGGCGGGCCTCACTTTTCTGGTCGTCGCGCTTGTGCTCGTCTACACTCGGATGAGCGCCCGCACCGCGCGCAAGACGTAGAGCGCTGTCTCGAGCTCCTCGAGGTCGAGCTCGTGCTCGGCGCCCAAATCGGACTCCCAATCGGTGAACTCGCGCTGAAGCGTCTTCAGCGCGGCCTCGCCGGACTCGGTGAGCTTCAAAAGCGGGGATCGACGATGATCGGGATTGGTCTCGTAACGCGCCCGGCCCGACTCGACGAGCTGGTCGGCGAGGCGCTGGACGCTCTGACGCTTCACGCCGAGACGCCTGGCCAGCTGAGGCACCGTACGCCCCAGTCCGACGGCCGCCGCCAGTACACGCCAAGAGGCACGGGTGGCGCCGGCGCGGCGCGCCATCTGTTCGCGGAGCTGCGCCATCTGCTCGACCAGTTCCTGCGACGCGTCCAAAACACGACGTACCGCTTCCCTCACGACATGATTATGTCAAATTGACAGTTCACTGTCATCTAAAAAAAATAAGAAGTTCGTCGCCTCGCCCAACTTCAGTTGGGCGAGGCGAAGCTGTAGAGCGCGTCGTAGGTTCGAACGTAGAGCTTGCTGTCGACGATCGCGATCGTGGACTTCGAGCCTTCGTCCATCGCGTTGACCGCGAGAAGCTCCCACTCGGCGCCGGCGCGGATAACGGCGACTTTGCCTTCTTCGTTCACCGCGTAGATCTTCCCGTCCGATGCGACGGGAGATGCGTAATAGGCGCCGAGCGCGCCGCGCAACCGTCCGCGCTTCAAAACCTCCCCCGTCTCTGGATCGAACGAGGTGAGGATGCCGCCTTCTTTCAGCGTATAGAGCACGCCGCGATAGTAGAGGGGCGACGGGACGTTCGGGAGGCTGCTCGAGTCCTTCCAAAGAAAGTTGCGCGCGGTCATGTCGCTTTCGCCGCCAAGCCGATACGCCCAGAGCGCATTCATGCCTTGGCGGCGGGTGCGAAATTGATTCCAGTCACGCTCTTCGAGAAAGCCCGTGTCATCCAAATCCAGATATTCGTCGAAACGCCCGATCGCGCGTTCGTCCACGATTTCGCTCTTGGCAAGCTTGCCGTCTCGGTTGTCATCGAGTTGCGCCAACGCGTCGGCGAAAGGCGAGACAATCTCTTGCTGGCCGGGATCCGACTCGCCCGCGCGTGTCACGAAATAGACAGCATCGTCCGAGAGCACCGGCGTCGGCTTGATTTGCCACGGCAAACCGGTGAGCCACCAGATGAGCTTTCCGGTGGCGACGTCGTAAGCGTTGAGCTGATACGAACCGACGACGAGCACTTGGATCTCTCCGCCGCGAGGCTGATACAGCACGGGCGTCGCGTAGCCTCTTTGGGCGTGCGCGCGCTCTGTTCGCCAGCGAACGTCACCGCTCGTCTTGTCCACCGCCACAATGAACGAGCCTTCGTCTTGATCGCAGACTTGTAAAACGAGATCCCCCACGACGATCGGCGACGACCCGTGGCCAAATGGGTTGTTGAACGGTCCGAGGGGAAGCCGCCATAGCTCATCTCCGAGAGGACCGTAGGCGAGCAGCCCGAAATCAGCGAAGAAAACGTAGACGTTCTCACCATCGGTTGCCGGCGTCGGCGAGGCCGGGTGGTTGTTTTCCTGAAGCTCTTGGGTTCGCGGGCGGGGCGCCTCCCGTCGCCACAAAACGCGGCCTGTCTGGCGCTCGAGCGCGAACGTCGTGAGTTTTCCATGCTCGAGTCCCGTGACGAAAATCCGATCCCCGTCGATAGACGGGGACGACGGTCCCATGGGTAGCGGCGTCTTCCAAACGACGGCCGCGTGCGGACCGAAATGCACGGGCAAGCGCGTTTCCTCGGCGACGCCCGCCGCATTCGGGCCGCGGAACTGCGGCCAATCCGCACCGAGACCGAGAACCACGACCCAAAGGGATGCGACCAGCTTCGGGATCGTCACATCGCGAATGTATCGCAGGTACCTTCTCGGTCGCCAGCTTGGACTAGACTGGGCGGGAACGAGCCACAAAGGAGACCAGATGGCCAAAGGCAAAGTCGCTCAAAAGCAACTGCTGTATTGGAGCTCGACCCCGGTACGTATAACTGGTGCCAGTGCGGCGAGTCGAGCAACCAGCCGTTTTGCGACGGTAGCCACGCGGGGACGGAGTTCACGCCGATGAAAGTGGAAATCACGACGAAAAAGACCGTAGCACTTTGTCAGTGCAAACAGACGAACAACGCGCCGATGTGCGACGGCTCGCACAGTTCTTTGTAAGCGCTTGAGGAATAGCAGGAGTATTTCGAGACTTCCCTCGCGCGCCGCATGAGCTGATATCATGCGCAGCCCATGATTGCGCTCGTCCTCGGCCTGTCGTCAGCGATCGTCGCTTCGGGACAAAAGACCGCTCCGGTGTCGATCCTCGTGATCGGCGCGCATCCGGACGACGCGGATTCGTGCGCGGGCGGCACGGCGATTCAATGGGCGGCGCTCGGACATCGCGTCCAGTTCCTCTCGCTCACGAACGGGGATGCGGGACATCAAAGCGAAGGCGGCGGAGCTCTTGCCAAAAGGCGGCGCGCGGAAGCGGAAGAGGCGGGGCGCCGTTTCGGGATATCGGCCTATCGCGTTCTCGATAATCACGACGGCGAGCTCGAGCCCACCCTCGCGGTGCGCCATCAAGTCATCCGCGCGATCCGTACTTGGAGCGCGGATGTGGTCATCTTGCCGCGGCCGAACGACTATCATCCCGATCATCGGAATACTGGCCTCGTCGTTCAAGACGCAGCTTACATGGTCATCGTACCCAACGTAGCGCCGTCATACGGAGCTTCGGCTCCGGCATGATCGCTTGGCCGCACGGCATCTTCGTCGACCATGACGGCAACGTGTGGATTGCCGATGCTGTCGGCTACGCGCCCGTACCAGACGGGTGGGGCCACGTCATCTTCAAGTTCGACCCCCACGGGAATCTCATGATGACTTTGGGAAAGAAAGGGATCGCGGGCGACGGCAACGACACGTTCAACAAACCGCAGGACGTTCTCGTCGCCCCGAACGGCGACATCTTCGTCGCCGAGGGTCACGACGCCCGGGGCAATAACCGCATCGACGAGCGACGGCACCTTCATCAAGTCCTGGGGCGAGGCCGGCTACGAGGACGGTCAGTTTCACGATCCGCATGCGCTCGCCATGGACTCTCGCGGTCGTCTTTTCGTCGGCGATCGCGGCAATAGCCGGTTCCAGATCTTCGACCAAGGTGGCAAGCATCTCGGCACATGGACCCAATTCGGCCGGCCGAGTGGGCTCTACATCGACGAGAATGACATTCTTTATTCCGCCGACTCGGAATCCAACGCGCGTCGCAACCCCGGTTGGAAGCGCGGCATTCGGATTGGAAGCGCACGCGACGGGATCGTGACGGCTTTCATCCCGGATCCCAAGCCCGATCAGGACAATTCGGGCACGAGCGCCGCAGAAGGCATCGCGGTCGACGCCGATGGAAACATCTACGGCGCCGAAGTGGGCCCCCGCACTTTGAACAAATAGGTCAAGAAATAGCTCGCGCTTCCGGAGGAGTAAGCCATCCCGTAGCGGCGCACGATCGGAACCTCCGGTCGTGCGCCGGAAGAAGTAGAATCAGCCTTCTGGACGTTCTGAATGCCGAAACCCAAACGCGATCTTGAGAGCTTGGCGCAAGCGGTCTCGGACGACGAGTCGGTCGATTGGTCGGAGGCAGCACAGCACGCCGAAGAGGGCGATCAGGACCTCGTCGACGCGCTCGAGACGATTTCCGAAGTCACGACCAGACTGCGCGAGCTCCAGGACGAGATCGATGCCGGGGACGACATCCCGGTTTTCGAGTCCGGTGCGCGTTGGGGCTCCCTCGAGATCGTGGGCCGCATCGGCCAAGGCGCTTCGGCGGACGTTTATGAGGCGCGTGATCCCCATGTGGACCGCGCGGTGGCCCTCAAGTTGTTGCGCGACGCCGCGCTGAGTCGGAGCGCGCGCGATTCTGTCGTCCGAGAGGCGCAGCTTCTCGCGCGCGTGAGCCATCCGAACGTCGCGACCGTCTACGGCGCGGATACGCATGACGGGCGCACCGGCATCTGGATGGAATATTTGCGCGGACGTACGCTCAAGAGATGCTCAACGACGGTCCGCTGAGCGCGAAGGAGGCTACCGCGATCGGCATCGACGTGCCTGGGGCGCTCGCGGCGGCGCACAGCGAAGGCGTAATCCACCGCGACGTCAAAGCGCAAAATCTCATGCGCGAGGCGGGTGGCCGCATCGTCTTGATGGATTTCGGCATCGGCCGCGATCAACTGCTGGCGTCGGAGATGGAAGAGCACATCGTCGGCACGCCGTTCTATGTCGCGCCCGAAGTGTTCCGAGGCTAGCCGGAATCCACGCAATCGGACATCTATAGCGTGGGCGTATTGCTGTTCCGTCTCGTGACCAATAGGTTCCCGGTCGAGGCGGGCAACATCACCGAGCTCAAACAACGTCACCGTCAGGGCGAGGGACGGCTTTTGCGCGACTTGCGGCCGGGCCTGCCCGAGGATTTCGTCGTGGTCGTCGAGCGCGCCTTGCACCCCGATCCCGCGGAGCGCTACCCGAGCGCTGGCGCGATGGACCGGGCGCTCTTACATTCTCTCGGCGTCATCAGCACCGCGTCGATGGAGCGCGGGGGAGGGCGGCGCACGGCGAAGACTGCGCTCACACCGTTTCTTCTCGGAGGCGCTGCGGCGGCGGCTCTGGCCGTTGCTGCTATCTCGTGGCTGACTCCGGACGTCACGTCACCGCCCGACGTCCTGCGCTTCAACATTCTGCTTGCGGCGGACCAAAAACTCGACGTCGATTGGGGTCCGTCACTCGCGCTATCGCCCCATGGTGACGCCGTCGCCTACGAGGACGAGCAGCAGTTGTACTATCGACCGCTCTCTTCGTTCCAAGCTCAGCTCATCCCGGGAAGCGAGCTCGCTTACAATCCGTTCTTCTCACCGGATGGCGAATGAATCGCGTTTTTTACAAACGACAAGAAGCTCAAGAGAGTACCGGTCGCCGGCGGCAACGCCATCACGATCTGCGATGCGATCGCCGGCAAAGGATCGAGTGCGAGCTGGGGCGCCAACGATACGATCGTCTTCACCGACTACACAACCAGAGGCCTTCTCGCCGTCAGCGCCCAAGGCGGGCTCCCAGAGCCCGTGACGACGCCCGACCACGAGAACGGAGAATTTCGGCACTCGTTTCCGGCCATGCTCCCGGGCGGAAAATCTGTTCTGTTCTCTATCATCACCGCGGATTTCCGAATCAACACCATCGGCGCGTTGTCGCTCGAGACCGGTGCAACTGAGCGCGTGCGCTCCATCGCCTAAAGGCGATGGGTTCACGTCGCCGACTAAAGTCGGCTTGTCCTTGCCTCGTTTCACTACTCACTGACCTTGAAAGAATCGTCGTCCTGGGGCACGGCACCCTGCAACTCTATATACTTCGCTATCACCTCATCCGTCACGTTGCCCGTTGTCACCACGAAGTAACCCCGTGCCCGTAGGTGCCGACCCCAGAACTCCTTCCGCATCGTCCGTAAGTCGCGCATCAGACGATTCGACGTCTTACCCTTGATCAACTGCATCACTCGACTCGGCGACAAATTCGGCGGCACGCTCAGCAACAGGTGCACGTGCTCAGGCCGCACATGACCCTTCAGTATTTCTATCTGGTTCCGAGCACAGATCTCCCGGATGAGATCCCGGAGACGAACCGCTACATCCCCTCTCAAGGCCGGCTTGCGGTACTTCGTGATAAATACGAAGTGATAGTTTAACTGGTACGTCGTGTGCGATGATTTACGATATCCTTTCACCTCGGGATCGTACCCCAAGCCTCCTAAAGGCTTCGCCTAAAGGCGAGGGATTTCAACCATCCCCGAGTGGGACATCAAACGGTTCGAATCGTTGGGAACGAGCCCCATGTACCTGTCGCCTGGACATCTCGTCTTCGCACGCGCGGGGTCCTTGTTCGCCGCGCCCTTTGACGCCGAGACGCTGACGCTCGAAGGGCCACCGGCTCGCGTGCTCGAGGGCGTGATGCAAAGTTTGAGCGTGATGCGGCCCTATGGCTCACAGTACACGCTTTCCGAGAACGGTACTCTCGCTTACGTCCCCGCCATGCGCGAGCGTTCGCTAATGTGGGTCGACCGCGACGGATCGCACGCGACGCCTGCCGCCGACGCCGGTCGCTATGCGAACTTGCGTTTGTCTCCAGACGGCACGATGGTCGCGGCCGAGATGATCGAAGTGGACGCGGCGGGCATTTGGGTCATCGACCTCACGCGCGGCGGCAGAACACGACTCACGTCAGATGGAGAAGACAATCACTTCCCGATTTGGACATCGGGCGGCGAGGAAGTGGCATTTTGCACCGCGGGCGATGGAGAAATTCTGCTTCGTTCCGCGCCCGCGGACGGCAGCCGCCCGCCCATCGTGCTCGCACGCAGCCCGGAGCCGATATGCCCGAGCTCATGGTCTCCGAATGAAGAAGGCTCTCCACGTTCTCTAGCTCTGGAATATCTGTCAAGCCCCCGAGCCGCCCGCGCGCGCCGTGGAAGAGGAAGATGTCGTGACGCCAGCAGTTCTCGAGAAAACGCTTCGCTCCGCGCGCTCCCAGGAGCCGAGCCAGCATGCCCGAGGCGGGCTCAGCGCGCATTTTCGCCGAGGACTCGCGAAAGTGCCCGCGCCTCGCGGATGGCCTGGTCGAGACTATCCTCGAGCCGATTCCGCTCTCGGACGAGATGCACCTGGGTGAAACGGTAGAGGTCACTCCCGCGCGGATGCTTCGAAAGCGTCTCGAGAGGCGCGAGTCCAGGGATCGTGGCCACTTGGAGTGCCGGGTCTTGGTGGTAGGGCCCGTTTCGTTCATAGGTCACGCGCAACACGGGGCGGATCACGCGCACCATACGCCGCACGACATCCGCGGTAGACGCACCGGAATAGGTCACGAGGCGCCGATCGAGGTCGCGCGCCGCACGATGAAGCTCTTCGGCTTTGGCTAAAGCACTCGACAGATCGAAATGGTTTTCCGCCCAGCCTTTCCGCTCCTCGAGACGTTCCGTCAGCTCTTCGGTCGCGGCCGCCAGTCGTATCGGCGGGATCGCGTTCGTTAACAGCCTAGAAAGAGCGGCGACGTAGAGCTTCGTATCACCGGCAAGAATCCCGAAGTCAATCTTATCGAACGTGTCTTCCGTCGTATGCCAGAACCAGTAGCGGCCGCCCGGGTCGACACGTCCGTGACTGAATTGGAGAAGCGGGATCCCGACGCCGTAGAAGCCTTGATCCGAGTTGCGTCCCGGGCGGCCACCCCGGGCGGCCACCGAAGCGACGTCACGGAACACCGCGCTCGCGAGCTCGTCCGTCGAAGCCGTATTGCTCGAGCGGTAGACACTCGCGCCCATCTGACCGACCCCGTCGATGTTCATATAGGCCAGCGCATGGTCGCGAAGCTCGAGCCACGCGTGGTCGACATACCAGGCCGAGCCGGCATAGCGGCCGTTCGAGTGCGCCGGCCACCAGGCGACTTTCAAGCTTCGCTCGAGCGCGCCCCGATGACGGTGAAAGATACGCGCCATCTCGACCATCGCGGCGTTCGAGGCGCCTTCGTCGACGGCTCCGTAATGCCAGCCGTCGATGTGGCCGCCGAGCAGCACGAACCCGTCGTGGTCTTTTCCGCTTTCTACGGTCGCCACCGCGAGCTTCAGCATTTTCCAACCCGTGTCGACCTCGGTTTCCATCGCGACCGTCACGGGGGCCGACGCGAGAGCTTCGCGAAGCGCGTCCCCGTCCGGTTTGTTAATGTTGACGCTTGGGATCGAAGGAAGCTCCTGGTAGTTTTCGTGGGTCGGCGTCCCCCAGATGGGGCTGACGGTGAGCTCTTGGATGAGCTCGGAATAGGACATGAAGACGGCCCCCACGGCTCCTCGGTCTTCGGCATCCTTGACACCCCATGGAAGCGGCAGGGCGTTCACGAGAACGACCTTGCCTTCGACGTCCACGTTCTCGTAATCGCTCGGGGTGCCAGAAGCAACATAGACGAGCTCTCCGTGGACGCCGCCCGGAGCCGTTGGCGCCGCGAGTGCTTGGGTGCGGCAAGTCGGCTCGCGCGGCTCCGCACCTTCCACCCGTAGAGCGCAACGTCCGGGATTACTGACATAGCCGGGAAACAAGTGCACCTCGACGTCGATACCCTCGGCCCTCAACGTCTCGACCACATAATCCACGGCCGCGTTCTCGCCCGGGCTTCCGCCGTCGCGCCGGTGCTCGACGATGGCCCGCGCGTGGCGCTCCAGAGCTTGCGCATCGACCTCGCCCAGGAGGCTTGCTTCATCGGCCGCACGAAGCGAGAAAGGCGCCGCAGCGACGGCCAAAAAGAACCCAAGAAAGACGGAAACCCTCATGCCCTACCTCCTGCGAAACGACAGGACCGCAGTCTATCGCCGCTGGCTCGTCGGAACAACGAGCGAGGAGGGCCCCATCAGATGCTAGAATTCCCACCCAATCGAGCCTCGTCCGTCTATGGTCAAAAAGCGCAAGCGCTCTCACCCCAAACCACCTGTCACGTTCACGAGTGCTTGCGATCAGCTCGAATCGATTCTAAAGGGAGTGACCCGACGGGACATTGTCGCGGCATGCTCGAAGCCACCCCGGTTCCGAACGGCTTTGACAGAGCTCGCGAACCGCATGCGCGCGAACCTCTTCCAGGCGGGCTCGGGCCAAGTTTCTCTCGAGCGGACCATCCGGGCCCTCGACACCAGAACCCGCGAAGACGGCTTCCACGTGCTGATCGACTGGGATGGCAAAGCGGAGAAGTTCAACGAGGAGACCATTCCCGTCGACGTGGTTCTATTCCTTCTCGACATGCCCGAACCCCAAAAGTCGAGGGAGACCGTTCTCGCCATTCTCCTCGACTATTATTTCTTCTACGCGCTCGCTCTTCTTTCGCTTCGCGCGTGGGATGAGGGAAGCGCGGACACCAACTTCGACCGGCTGACACGGCTCCTCGGTGAGCTCCACGGGCCCGACGGTAGCGGACACTATTTCGTCTCGAACGCCGAGACGCTCATCCTCATCGCCATAGCCCATTTCGAATACGATATCGGTGCCTACGATCGCTTGCTCGCGAAGGTGCGGACGCTCAATCTCGAGCATCGAACGCGCGTCGCCCTAGCCCATGCCGCGATTCTGGGAAGCCATCTTCGGTTCGGGTTCGAGACGAATTACGAACGCGACATCATCAAGATGCGCATCGACAACGTCCCCGATTACCCTTGGGTCTTGGCAGCGCTCGCGACGCTCATGGAAGCCTATACGCGCCTCAGCAAGGCGGGCACCGAAGGCGACGCGCGCGACACGATCGTCGAGGGGCTCCTGAACGGCCTTTCGACTGACCCCCGCGCCTTCGTGGGCACCCCACCATCGTCTTTGGAGCCGTACCAGGACATGCTCAGAAGCTTCCACGAGCGTTTTTCCACGTATCGCGACGACTTGCTCGAAGCGTTCGAAGGACAGCGTCCTTCTGCAGACACTTATTCCCCCGTGGCGCTCTACTTCAATTTTCCTCACAACGTGCTCAAAGCCATCGTTGTCGACGCCCTGCTTCGTGAAGAGCCGTGGCGGCTGACCCTGAACGATTTGCTCACCGGCATCCCCCGCGACGAGGCCACGTCCGAAGCGCGCACAACGTTGGCGAGAATGTTGATGAGTTATGCGCGCTCGAGCCCCGACACCATCGCTGGCCGTCTGAGGCCGGCGATCGTCTACGACCCCAGAAAAGGCCACCGCGACTTCATGAACACGGTCCGCAAGATCACGGAATAAGTTTCTCGAAGCGGCGAAGGATTTTCGCGTCTCGACCCCTCCTACGGAGCGGAGGCAACAAGATGCGAACAACGACTTTCCTTCTAGCGACAATACTTATCTCCGCGTGCGACGACCATCTAGACTTCGTGGGCCCGGACGGCGTCGCGGAGTCTTTTCGCGACAGGATTAATGGCTCGGGAAACATCGTGACCGAGTCGCGTTCCGTCGGTGCCTTCCACGGAGTTTCCTTCAGCGGGATCGGCCGTCTCGTGATCGACCAGACAGGGACGTCGTCTTTGACCATCACCGCTGAAGACAACATTCAACCCGTTCTCGTCTCCGAGGTCGTCGACGGACGATTGGTGCTCGGGGTCGCGGGCAACACCAATATCGGCCGAGTCCAGCAGATCGTTTTCCGACTTACGGTGGAAAGCCTGGACGAACTCTCGGCCACGGGGGCCGCCACCGTTGAGGCCACCGGGATCGACACCGACCGGCTCGAGGTCCACCTCACCGGCGTCACGACGGCAACGGTCGCCGGAAGAGCCGACCGCCAGACGATCACGGTCGTCGGCGCATCCACTTACGACGCGGCCGGGCTTGCAAGCCGAGAAGTCGTCGCGGAGGCAACGGGTGCTTCGAGAATCGAAGTCCGTGTTAGCGACCGCTTGCGAGCACGCGTCCGTGGCGCCAGCCTCATCACCTATATCGGGAATCCCGTCGTAACGCTCGACGGCCGTCCCGGCTCCGTCCAACCTCAATAACTCTCCAAACTAGAAAAAAAGGAGTCCACGACCATGTACGACACTCTCTCGACGAAACGTCTTCGATCTCTTCTCGGTGTTTTGGCCTTCGTTAGCTTCTCCGGCATCGGAGCGCAGGCGCAAGAGCCGGAGGAGCCCGAGACCCTGATCAAAGGCCATATCGACAACGGCTTCGTCTTCTCGCTCGACAACAAGCTCTCGACGATCGACGGTAACTTCGCCAATTTCGCCGGCGTACACACGGGTTGGCTCATCAACCACCGCTTTCTCATCGCCCTCGCCGGCTACGGCACTACCGATGCGCCCCGCGGGCTCGACATGGGCTATGGCGGCGTGCTCGTGGAATATTTCTTCGACCCCAACAAGCTGTTCAACTATTCGGTACGCGGCTTGATCGGGGGCGGAGGCGCGGACGGCCACCGCCACCGCGGGCACGACGTCTCCGGTTTTTTCGTCGCCGAGCCGGAGGCCCGCGTCACCTTGAACGTGCTGAGGCCCTTCCGGCTAGGCTTCGGGATCGGCTACCGGTTGGTGTCCGGCGGTCCCAGCGATCTCGGCTTGAGCGGGCCCACGTTCAGCATCTCGATCAAGTTCGGGAAGTTCTAAAGGAAATGACTTCAGAAGCGAAAGCGGATGCCGAAGTTCGGCATCAGTGGGATCGAGGACACGTGCTCCTCTCGCACGAACGGCCGCCCGCCGTCGAAAGTGATGATGGGGTTGACCACGAGCGTGTTGTCTCGGTTGAGCAAATTGAGAAACTCGAGATAAAAGAGCCATCGGCCCTCGCCGCCGCCCGTACGATAGGTGAAGCGAGCGTCGAGCCGTGCGAAGGAAGGCCATCGCGCCGAGTTGCGGTTTTGGACATCGCCGAAGTCTTGCGTGTAGATGAGCGCGCCGAAGCGATCCCGCGCCGGAACGAGCTCCGAGACATCTCCGTCGCCATCGAAATCGCGTCGATCCTCATCCGCGGCTACCCGGGTTCCGATGGCTGGGGTCCGCGGAAAGCCCGACGCAACGCGGCCGGTGAGCGAAAGCTCGAACGAGCGCGTGAGGCGGACGCGACCCACGAGGCTGCCGGCATGGGCACGGTCATAGTCGAACGGATAGCGGCGGGCGTAGGCTTCGCGCTCGGAAGCGCCGTAGCTATAGGTGATCCAGCCGCTGAAGCGGCTCCTTTCCGACGTCGCTCTTTTCGTCAAGGCTACGTCGACTCCAAAGGCGCGGCCGTTGGCGCCGTTCACGGGCGCCGTCGTGATGAGGGGGTACGACGGAATCTCACCGGCGAGTGCCGGTGGAAAATCGTAGCGCGCGAGGCGCGCGAGCCTCTCCGGCTCCGTTTCCAAGCGACCGACGATGAGATTCGAAAGGCTTCGGTGGTAGCCGTCAACGCTCACGCTGACACTAGCCCATGTTTATCCTTTATGAGCACCCTAACCTGAAGTTCTGCCCAGTAAGCCCTCCCACGCTTCGGTAAAGTACCTTTAGTCGCATGGAGTTACAGCGCTAGAGGTGTGATTTTTGCCTGCAATTAGTAGCCATGTTTTATTGTATTTGTTGTTGTTATATATGCCTATATAGTGTATATAGTAGCCATGCACATCGATATCGTGCCCAACCGCAACTCCAAACCCGCCGTTTTGCTCCGTGAGTCCTATCGGGATGTCAAGAGCAAGAAACCGCGCAAGCGCACACTTGCCAACCTGTCCAAACTGCCGAGCGAGCAGGTCGATGCCATCCGACGCATACTCAAGGGGCAAAAGCTCGTTTCGCTCGAAGACGCCTTCGAAATCGTCGAGAACGGCTCCCGGCACCATGGCCACGTCGACGCGGTGCTCAGTGCCATGAGACAGCTCGGTTTCGAAAAGCTCGTTGGCTCTCGACACTCACCAGAGCGGGATTTGGTCGTGGCCATGGTAGTCGCCCGGATCCTCGAACCGCAGTCGAAGCTGGCGACTAGCCTGTGGTGGCACACAACCACACTGCCCGAAATCCTGGGAGTGAGCGATGCCGACGAAGACGATCTCTATGCCGCCATGGACTGGGTTCTCAAACGCCAGGAGGTCATCGAAAAGAAACTCGCGGCGCGCCATCTCCAAAACGACGGCCTCGCGCTCTATGACCTAACCTCAAGCTACTTCGAGGGGGTGAGTTGTCCGCTGGCCAGGCTCGGATACAACCGTGACGGCAAGAAAGGCAAGCTGCAGGTCAACTACGGCCTGCTGACCAACGAACGCGGCATCCCCGTGTCGGTATCCGTCTTTGAGGGCAACACGGGCGATCCCAAAACGCTGTTGCCTCAGGTAGAAAATGCGCAAGAGCGGTTCGGCATCGAGCAGTTTGTGATGGTGGGCGACCGCGGAATGATCACCCAGACCCAGATCGACGAGTTACGGGAGATGGACGGTATCGACTGGATTACCGCTCTGCGTCCCGAACCGATTCGCAAGCTCATTAACGATGGGGTGCTCCAGATGGGGCTATTCGACAGGCGGAACCTGTTTGAGTTGACGCACCCGGATTTCCCCAACGAGAGGCTGGTCGCTTGCCGCAATCCGGAGCTGGCCGAGAGGCGGCGTCACAAGCGTCGTGCTCTGCTCGAAGCAACCTGCAAGGAGCTGGAGAAGGTTTGTCGGATGGTCGAGCGGCGCCGTTTGCACGGCAAGGAGGACATCCGTGCTACGGTGAAAAAGCTCCTCAACAAGTACAAGGTCGGCAAGTACTATAGGCTCGACATCCGTGACGACGGTTTCGACTTCGAGCTAGACGAGACAACGATGGCTGCCGACGCCTCGCGCCTCGCCAACGGCAACTCTGAGCTCGCCAACAAACGGCTCCAGCGGTGGAAGCGACACATGGGGACGATCGTTAAGCAGTTGGAACGGATTCGCCAACGGATCGGGCGAGGCCAGCTGCATGGTAAAGATAAAATCGGTGTGCGGGTAGGCAAAGTTCTCAACAAGTACAAAGTCGGCAAGCACTTCAAGCTGGACATTCGCGACGACCGCTTTAGCTTCGAAATCGACGACACAAAGGTCACTACGGAAGCTGCCCTTGACGGCATCTACGTGATCCGCACCAGTCTTGCTGAGCAGCGGATGAAAACCGACGACACAGTGCGCAGCTACAAGTTGCTGACCCAGGTCGAGAGGGCGTTTCGTTCCTTCAAGAGCATGGACCTAAAGGTGCGGCCGATTCGTCACCGGCGCGAAAACCGAGTCCGGGCGCACATCTTCTTGTGCATGCTGGCCTACTACGTCCTGTGGCACATGATGGAGGTTTGGCGCCCGCTAGTATTCTCTGACGAGGAGCAGCAGGCGAAGGCCGAGCGTGACCCCGTCGCTCCGGCGCAACGCTCCGACGCAGCCCTGCGCAAGATACACACCAAGAAGCTTGACGATGGGAGACCAGCTTCCAGCTTCCGCACGCTGCTGCGCCTTCTCAGCAACATCGTCCGAAACAAATGTCGGCGACCGGAAGCCGGACCCGACGAGCCCACCTTCGATGTCACGACAACTCCGGACTCGAAACAGCAGAGAGCCTACGACTTGCTCAAAGGTATCACCGTGTAGACAGACGCCAGCACCATTGATTCCATCTATCTTATTGGATCAACACCGGATCTTGGTTTTTTCAGCAAGGAACTTCAGCCTAACGCTCGTAAGTGACTGAATTCAAAGGAACGGGGGTTGGATTTCGCCCAAAACGTAGAGACAGAGATTGTGCTTTGAGCGCCATTAATACGTTGTAATCGTGGACAATGACATGTAGTATGCGTGAGGACAGGTTATGTTCTTCCGCATCGTTCGGGCCGCAGGCGGCAAAGGGGTTCAACATGAGTATGTCCGCCTGGTCGAGTCGTATCGGGAGCACGGCAAGCCGAAGCAACGCGTAGTGTGCAACTTGGGGCGCAAGGATCTCCTAGTTGCCAATCTCGACTCCCTCAATCGGTTGCTTGGGGCCGGTGAACCGGCCGACACCGAGCGAGCAGCCGAGCAGGTCGCGGGGGCAGACGCGTGGGATTGGGGTCCGATGCTGGTGACGGCGACGCTGTGGCGCGAGTTCGGGCTGGAGCAGATTCTCGACCGGCTCGGGGGCCGCGGCAAGCGGGACGGAGTGGCGCTAAGCGAGCGAGCTTTGGTGCTGGTCGCCAACCGGCTATGTGCTCCGTCAAGCGAGCACGGTCTGGCGCGCTGGCTCAAGACCGACTTCGTCTGCGTCCGGCAGGGGCGGCGGTGGGTGCCGCAGTGGCGCGATGATGGGGAACGGCGAGCGAGTCGCTCCCCGCGGGTTCGCGTGGAGTTTCGCCAACTCAAGCAATGGTACCGAACGCTCGACCAGCTGCATGCCCGCAAAGAACAGATCGAGAAGGAGCTGTTTTTGCGCTTGCGGGATCTGTTTTCGCTTGAGGTTGACATGGTGTTTTACGACCTGACGTCGACGTACTTCGAAGGTCAAGGCCCTCCGGGGCTCGGCGCCCACGGCTACAGTCGCGACCGCAGACCGCGTAACCGGCAAGTGCTTATCGGTCTGGTGATGGTGGACGGTTGGCCGATCGCCCACCATGTTTTCGCCGGCAACTGGCGTGACGCGAAAACGGTGCCGCAGGTGCTCAACGATCTCAACGAACGATTCGGTTTGCACCGCGTGGTTTTTGTCGACGACCGAGGGATGGTAACGAGCGACAGCCTGGCAGTGGTGCGCTCGCGCGAGCAGGGCTATCTCGTCGGGCTGCAAAGACGACGGCGCGAGGAGGTCTATCGTTACATCGAGCGCGCCAGCGGAGAGTGGATCGACTGCCCTGGTGGCATCACGGTGAGCGAAAAAGCCGAGCCACCTAAGACTCGTGTGCAAGAAGTCCGCTCCGAGCAGTCTGGGGTGCGCATCTTCGTCGTTCACAGCGACGAAAGACTCGCCTACGAGCGCGGGCAGAGGCTGCGGGCCATGGGACGTGCCCGTGCGGCATTCGAGGCCCTCGAGCGCCGCGTGCGCGACGGACGATTGAAAGCCCCCGAGAAAATCGGTGCCGCCGCCGCGCGCATACAGGCACGCCACCACGGTCACCGTTACTACGACTGGGAGTACAAAAACGGTCGCTTCCGCTTCTTCGAGCACCCCGTCAACCTCAAGCGCGAGCAAGCCTACGAGGGTAAGTACGTTATTCAAACCGAGGAGCAAAACCTCTCTCCGGTCGACGCCGTGCGCCTTTACAAGGACCTAAACTGAAGTTCCTGGCTGAAAAAGCCAAGATCCGGTGTTGATCCAATGAGATAGTTGGAATCAATGGTGCTGGCTTCTGTCTACACGGTGATACCTTTGAGCAGGTCGTAGGCTCTCTGCTGTTTCGAGTCCGGAGTTGTCGTGACATCGAAGGTGGGCTCGTCGGGTCCGGCTTCCGGTCGCCGACATTTGTTTCGGACGATGTTGCTGAGAAGGCGCAGCAGCGTGCGGAAGCTGGAAGCTCGACTCCCATCGTCAAGCTTCTTGGTTTGTATCTTGCGCAGGGCGGCCTCGGAGCGCTTCGCCGGAGCAACCGGGTCACGCCTGGCCTTCGCCTGCTGGTCCTCGTCAGAGAATAGCAGCGGCCGCCAAGCCTCCATCATGTGCCACAGGACGTAGTAGGCCAGCATGCACAAGAAGACGTGCGCCCGGACTCGGTTTTCGCGCCGGTGACGAATCGGCCGCACCTTTAGGTCCATGCTCTTGAAGGAACGAAACGCCCTCTCGACCTGGGTCAGCAACTTGTAGCTGCGCACTGTGTCGTCGGTTTTCATCCGCTGCTCAGCAAGACTGGTGCGGATCACGTAGATGCCGTCAAGGGCAGCTTCCGTAGTGACCTTTGTGTCGTCGATTTCGAAGCTAAAGCTGTCGTCGCGAATGTCCAGCTTGAAGTGCTTGCCGACTTTGTACTTGTTGAGAACTCTGCCTACCCGCACACCGATTTTATCTTTACCATGCAGCTGACCCCGCCCGATCCGTTGGCGAATCCCTCCGAACTGCTTAGCGATCGTCCCCATGTGTCGCTTCCACCGCTGGAGCCGTTTGTTGGCGAGCTCAGAGTTGCCGTTGGCGAGGCGCGAGGCGTCGGCATCCATCGTTGTCTCGTCTAGCTCGAAGTCGAAACCGTCGTCACGGATGTCGAGCCTGTAGTACCTGCCGACCTTGTACTTGTTGAGGAGCTTTTTCACTGCAGCACGGATGTCCTCCTTGCCCTGCAAACGGCGCCGCTCGACCATCCGACAAACTTTCTCCAGCTCCTTGCAGGTCGCTTCGAGCAGAGCACGGCGCTTGTGACGCCGCCTCTCGGCCAGCTCCGGATTGCGGCAAGCGACCAGCCTCTCGTTGGGGAAATCCGGGTGCGTCACCTCAAACAGATTCCGCTCGTCGAATAGCCCCATCTGGAGCACCCCATCGTTGATGAGCTTGCGAATCGGTTCGGGACGCAGAGCGGTAATCCAGTCGACACCGTCCATCTCCCGCAACTCGTCGATCTGGGTCTGGGTGATCATTCCGCGGTCGCCCACCATCACAAACTGCTCGATGCCGAAGCGCTCTTGCACCTTTTCTACCTGAGGCAACAGCGTTTTGGGATCACCCGTGTTGCCCTCAAAGACCGATACCGACACGGGGATGCCGCGTTCGTTGGTCAGCAGACCGTAGTTGATCTGCAGCTTGCCTTTCTTGCCGTCACGGTCGTATCCGAGGCGGGCGATCGGACAACTCACACCCTCGAAGTAGTTTGAGGTTAGGTCATAGAGCGCCAGGCCGTCGTTTTGGAGATGGCGCGCCGCGAGTTTTTTTTCGATGACCTCCTGGCGTTTGAGAACCCAGTCCATGGCGGCATAGAGATCGTCTTCGCGGGCATCGCTCACCCCCAGGATTTCGGGCAGTGTGGTTGTGTGCCACCACTGGCTAGTCGCCAGCTTCGACTGCGGTTCGAGGATCCGGGCGACTACCATGGCCACGACCAAATCCCGCTCTGGTGAGTGTCGAGAACCAACGAGCTTTTCGAAACCGAGCTGTCTCATGGCGCTGAGCACCGCGTCGACGTGGCCATGGTGCCGGGAGCCGTTCTCGACGATTTTGAAGGCGACTTCAACCGAGACGAGCTTTTCCCCTTTGAGAATGCGTCGGATGGCGTCGACTGCGTCCATGGGCAATTTGGACAAGTTAGCGAGCGTGCGCTTGCGGACGTTTCCGCCCACCCGATACGACTCACGCAGCAGGACCGCGGGGGTAGAGTTGCGATTGGGGATGATGTGGATATGCATGCCCACCATAATAGCCTATGTATCAATATATATCAAACTATAAAAGGCTTTAAACATGCCTACATATTGCATCCCAAAATTAGCCTCTCGGCGTCCCTAAAGACGCGTAATCATTGGGGATTCACACTGTCAGTGGGTTCATTCGACCAAGGAACTTCAGCCTAAACGAGGTCGAGCGAGCCTTCTCATGCCTTAAGGATGTCATTGAGATGCGTCCCGTTTACCACCAGACCGATGAGCGTGTGGAGGCATATCTTTTCGTAGCTACGCTGGCCTTCCTTGTGCATCGGGCTCTTGAGAAAAAGCTCAAGGTCGCCGAACTCGACCTGTCCGCAACCGAGGCACTACAAGCGCTACGCTCGGTCCGGGTCGTCGACTTACAGCTGGGTTCTGGGCGGACTAAGCGCGTCGTCACGCGCGGCACCGCTCGCGCCAACTCGATCCCGACTGCACTCGGCATCGTTGAACGCGACCCGCCAGCCTTCTCCGAGGAGGTGCTGTCAGCGTAGAGACAAACCGCCGATCTCGATCCTTTGTTTTCGATGACTTAGACACCTAAAAGGGAAACATGGGCTAGAAATCGCGGGAAAAAGCCCGAAGAGAAGCCCGGTCCCGATCGACAAAGCCGCGGCGAAGGCGAGAGCGCGCCAATCGAGGCTCGTCTGCACGACGTCGAGCGCATCGGGAGGCAGAAGCGAGACGACGAGCCCGAGCGTCCATCGTGCCATGAGCAAACCGCCGAGCCCGCCGAGAATACCGAGCAAGCACGACTCCGTCAAAAGCTGCAGCACGACGTGACGGCGGCTTGCGCCGATCGACAACCGCACCGCCAATTCGGTGCCGCGGCTCGCGGCGCGAATCAGAAGCAAGTTCGCGATGTTCGCGCAAGCGATGAGGAGCACGACACCCGTTACCCCGAGAAGGAGCAGCAGCGGTCCGCGCGCTTCGCCATGCATCGAGCTTTGCCTTCTAGCGCCCGGCTCGACGATCACTTGTCTCGCCCGGAAGCGCTCCATCGTCGGGTCGCTCATCCCTTCTTGGAGCGCGGCCTACACGTCGTTGATGATGGCGCGATAGGGCACGTTCACGCTTTAGCGGGCTTTCTCGATCGACATCTCCGGACGGAGACGCGCGAACAGGTAGGCCCAATAGGCCCGCCGGTTCTCGAAACCCTTCCACCCCGGCACCATCACGTCGCGCATCGTGATCGGCACGTATACCTGCGGGATGGAGCCGAGGGTCGTGCCCTCGAAACCGTGCGGCGCAACACCGAGGATCGTCATCGATTGCCCATTAATGATGAGGGTCTCGCCGACAACGTCGGGCCTTCCGCCGAAACGGTTCTGCCAATAGGCGTGAGACAAAACGGCGATGAAGTGGCTGCGGACGACACGATCGTCGCCGGGTCCGATCAAGCGGTCGAGGGCGGGTTTCAGGCCGAGCACGGGAAAGTAGCTGCCTGAGACGAGCGTTCCGGAACCGCTCATCGTCTGGCCCTCGAACGCGAGATTGGCGCCAAAGCTTAAATGAGCCGCGATGCCGGTGAAGGCCTGCTGCTCGCGCTCGAGGTCGCGAAACATCGGATAGCTGAAGACCTCGTCGCAGCCGCCAGCGTCGTTACACGACTGGCTCCCCGGCTTCGGCCCGGGAGCGGCGAGATTCACGAGCTCCTCGGGGGCCGCGACCGGCAGCGGGCGGAGGAGGATCCGGTCGAACAGCGAAAAAATGGCCGCGTTCGCTCCAATCCCGAGCGCGAGGGAGAGGACGGCCACGAGGGTCACGAACGGGGTCTTCCAAAGCGTTCTCAAAGCTAGACGTAGGTTAGGCATCACACCTATTCGACGGTGCGAGACTCGCAAATGTTGCCAGTTCGTGTGAATAAAATCAGAGTTTCCCTAGACGACGTAATGCTCGTTGGGATACTCGGCGAAATACCGGTCTCTTCTGTCAACGATTACGGTAACAACCTTTGACCTTTTTTTCATTGTCTTGGCCACTTCGATAGCCGCGCACACGTTAGCTCCCGATGACATGCCGCAATAAAGGCCTTCTTCCCGGCATAATCTGTCGGCCATTTTCTTGGCATCGTCATTTCCGATGGTGATCTCATTGTCCATAACGTTACTTTCAAGAAGATCTCTCATCCACCTTTCGAGTCAGATCAAAGGTCGCTGCAGATTATGCAAACTCCTTCAGCCTAGCCAGCCTAAGCCTAAGATCGTCCAGATACTGAGCCATAGCGTCCGCGAGTTTCGCGACATCGTCTGCGTCCCAGCATTTGCGCTGACGTCAAACGCCTTATCTCGACCGGTGGCGGCCGCGTGCCGGTGTGGTCCGCGGATGGTAGCGAGCTCTTCTATCGGAGTAAGACCGATGTCATGGCGGTCGACGTGAGTGCCGGCGACGAATTCGTGCCCGGAAAACCCGGTACGCTCTTCGCGGACGTCTTGGATCGCTCTGGCGGAATCAGCCATACCACGTACGACGTTGCGCCCGACGGAAGGTTCATCTTCGTAGCGAGGCCGCGGGGCACTGAGGACGCTCCCTACGGCGGACGTTACCGTTTCCAGGTCGTCGTCAATTGGATCGCGGAAGTCGAAGAGCGCGTGCCGGCCCCTTGAAGGGCAGTCGTTCTCCCCTCAAGAAAAAGAGAATCGCACCGTACGCTCGTCGAAGCTGTGCTTCGGCCTGCGGCTCGAGATCGTTTCCGAGCTCCCGTCGACGGCCAGACCGCCTCCGGAATGCGGCTGGCGAGATTTCGAGAGAGTCCGCCCTTTCTCATCAGTTTGTTCACCTTCTGGAAGGCGCTCTGCCATTATCCTATACTGTGGATGTGAACCTCGGACCTCGCTATCTGGAGCTATTCGAGAGCGGCGAGCTCTCGCGCCGCGTCGAGCGCGCCGTTTCGATGCTGCGCTCGTGCCGGGTGTGTCCCCGAAATTACGACGTCGACCGGCTCGCGGACGAGCGCGCGGTATGTCTCACCGGCCGCTACGCCAGAGTCGCGAGCCACTTCCCTCACTTCGGCGAAGAAGACTGTCTGCGGGGATCCCGGGGCTCGGGAACGATCTTCTTCGCCTTCTGCAATCTCAAATGCGTCTTCTGCCAGAACTGGGACATCAGCCAGCGCCGCGCAGGCAAAGAGGTCCGGGCTGACGAGCTGGCCGCCATGATGCTCGAGCTCCAGCTGCTCGGCTGCCACAACATCAACTTCGTGACGCCCGAGCACGTCGTCCCGCAGGTAATCGAGGCACTACCGATCGCTATCGAGGGTGGTCTACGGCTCCTGATCGTCTACAACACGAGTGGCTACGATTCGCTCGGGAGCCTGCGTCTTCTCGACGGTCTCGTTGACGTGTACATGCCGGACTTCAAGTACGGAAGCGCCGAGGTGGCGAGACGCTATTCGAAGGCGGACGACTACGTCGACGCCGTGAAGGCAGGCTTGAAGGAGATGCAGCGCCAGGTGGGAGACCTCGTTCTGGATGAGCGCGGGCTCGCGCGCCGCGGGTTGCTCGTGCGGCATCTCGTCATGCCGGGCGGCGTCGCGGGCACCCGGGACGTCATGCGCTTTCTCGCTCGGGAAATCTCACCGAACGTCTACGTGAACCTGATGGATCAGTACTACCCCGCTTTCAAGACCGACCGCTATCGCGAAATCGATCGCCGCATCAGCGAGGACGAGCTCCGCGAGGCGATCCAAGCGGCGAGAGACGCGGGGATCCACCGCCTGGACAGCCGAGCTCCCGCGAAACGGGCGCTCGTATGAGCTCGTCCTCCGGGAATCTTTACTCGGCGCGAAGAGCCTCGATCGGATCGAGCCCGCTCGCTCTGCGCGCCGGGACGACCCCGGACACGATACCCGTCGCGAAGCTCACGCCGAGCGCCGCGGCGACGAATATGGCTGGCGTGTGCACAGGGAGCCCCGGGACCGCCGCGCGAAGGAGCCCACAGAGTCCGAGCCCTCCTAGAAGTCCAAGCGCACCCCCGGTCGTGGCGAGCGCCGCGGCCTCCACGAGGAATACCATCTGCACTTGACGTCTCGAAGCTCCGACCGCGCGGATGAGACCAATCTCCGCGGTTCGCTCGGAAACGGCGATCCACATCATCGTGAGAATCCCTATGGCTCCGACGAAGAGGGAGATTCCCGCGATGGCACCTACGGCAACAGTGATGACGTTCATCACATTGCCCATAACTTCGAGCATCGCTTCCTGCGTCGTCACCGAGAAATCCTCGTTGCCGCCATGGCGATCGATGAGGAGCTGGCTGACTTGAGCGACGACGGTGTCCGCGCGCATCGAATCGCGATAGACGAACTGGATCTCTTGAAGCTCGTCGAGATTGAACACGCGCATCGCAGAAGCGACCGGAATATAGACAGCGTCGTCGATATCGAACCCCAGGAACTGACCTTTGGGCTCCATCACACCCACGACGCGAAAACGGGCCCCGCCAATGCGAACGAATTGCCCGAGCGCGTTCTCGTTTCCGAAAAGCTCGCGTTTGAGCTTCGGACCAAGGACCACCATCGACCGGCTTCGCCGTGGATCGCCGGGCGGCCAGAAAGCGCCTTGCCGCACGTTGAATTTCCACATAGCCGCGATGTTGGCCGTCACGCCGTAGACAATAACGCTCCTCCCTAGCTCTCCGGCTTGGACGCGGGCTTGACCCATGGTCAAAGGCACGACGCGCACGACATTCGGCAAGCGCGCAATCGCCTCCGCGTCGTCGAGCGTGAGCTTGTGGGTCGTCCCGCCCAAGACTCCCGGAATCCCAACCGTCTCGGACTTACCGGGGTTGATAGACACGAGATTGGTCCCGAACTGGGTGGATTGTTCCAGAATGTAGCGGCGCGTTCCTTCACCGATGGACGTGAGCAGTATCACCGAGCCAATACCGATGGCAATCCCAAGGACGGAAAGAAGCGAGCGCAGACGATGGCCCGACACCGCACTGAGAGCGAAGCGGAAAAGAGCGCCTAGGGTCAGCATCGTTAGCGACACGCGAGGGCCATGATGGGATCAAGTCTCGCGGCGCGACGCGCCGGGAGGACGCCGAAGATCATCCCAACCCCCGTGGCAACGCCCAAGGCGGCTCCGACCGCCCAGTTCGGTGGGTGCGCCGGCAGGTTCGGGTAGATCCCGACAACCACGAGGACCCCCGTCCAACCGAAGGCCACCCCCAATAGCCCGCCTGTCAAAGAGAGAAGCGTCGCTTCTGCGAGGAAGGCCGCGACGATCTGCTGCCGCGACACGCCAAGGGCTTTCAGAAGACCCACTTCACCCGTGCGCTCGGAAACAGAGACGAGCATGACGTTCATGATGCCGATGCCCGCCACGCTCAGCGAAATCGACGCGATGGCCGCGAGCACGAGCGTCAGCGTTGACAGGATATCCTCGAGCGTCGAGACCACCGAATCCTGTGTCAGGATGGTGATGTCCTCCTCTCCGTGGCGTTCGGCGAGAAGTTCCGTCACACCTTTCGTCATGGCGTCGAGATCCGCATAGGCGCGTACCTCCATGAGGATTCGAAAAAGCGAGCTTCGGTTGAATATCCGCATCGCGGTGGCGACTGGGACGATGACGATTTCATCGACATCTACGCCGAGCTGAGTGCCGAGCGGTGCAAGAACGCCAATCACGCGCATGCGCCACTCGTCGATACGTACGACCTGCCCCAAAGGGTTTTGTCCGGGAAAGAGCTCCTCGGCCACTTTCTCGCCGATGACAGCGAGAGGCGCACCTCGATGAAGGTCACCGACAGGCAGGAACTGGCCGCGTCCCAGCGAGAGATTGCGAACTTCGAGAAAATCCGACGTGGTCCCGATGACGGCCACTTGGCGGCTCAGCTCACCGCGGCTGACATTGGCCGTCGCCATCGCAATGGGCGCCACGCGTTGCACCTGACGGAGGCGACGCCCAATCGCTTGAACATCGTCGAGCGTCAAATCGTTGGGCGCGCCGCCCATGCCGGGAAGGGCGCCCGTCGTTTCGGTCTTACCTGGCACGACGATGAGCAGGTTCGAGCCGATATTCGCGAACTGGTTCGAGACGTATTCCCGGGCGCCCTCGCCGAGTGCGGTCAACAGGACCACTGCAGCCACGCCGACGCCCATACCGAGCAAACTCAGCCCGCTCCGCAACCGGTGCCCGAGAAGTGCTTTGATCGCGAAGCTTAGGAGATCTCTCGCGCTCACGGGGACACCCCGGCCGCATCGGCGATCCCGGTCATGGCGGCGAGGTCCGATTTCTCCAGACGACGCACGATCTTGCCATCCGTCAGGACGAGCCCTCGGTCGGCACGACGGGCCACTGCAGGGTCGTGGGTCACGACGATGAGGGTCAGCCCTCGGTCATTCATCCCTTCCAGAAGATCCAAGACCTGGCGACCCGAGGCCGAATCGAGATTACCTGTCGGCTCGTCGGCGAGAAGCAGCCTCGGGCCCATGACGGTCGCGCGTGCGAGGGCGACGCGCTGACGCTCACCGCCAGAAAGCTGATCGGGTCGATGGCCAGCTCTCTCGCTCATGCCGACGCGAGCGATAGCTTGCGTCGCGCGCTCACGCCGCTCCGCCAGAGAAATTCCGGCGAAGACCATCGGAAGCTCCACGTTCTCTAGAGCGGTCAGCCTCGCCACGAGATGAAAAAACTGAAACACAAAGCCGATTTGATGGCGGCGAACGTCGGTGAGCTCCAGCTCGTCCAGAGATCCGACCTCCCGCCCATCGAGCTTGTAGATGCCTGAGCTGGGTTTATCGAGACATCCAAGGATGTTGAGAAGCGTGGACTTCCCGGAGCCCGAAGGTCCCATGATGGCCACGTGCTCCCCGTCCTGAATATGCTCGTCCACGTCGACTAAGGCGTGCACGAGCTCCTCACTGAGCGGGAAACTGCGGCAAACCTTTTCGAGCTCGATCAAGGCGCGCCTTCTTCCGCCTCCACCACGACTTCGGCGCCCGGCGCGACTTCGGCGCGATCGAGAGAGACCACGACGCGATCCCCGGGCTCGAGACCGTCCAGAATCTCCGTGTAGTCCCAATTGCTCAAGCCGACCGCCACCTCACGGCTCGTGAGTCTAAGGTCGTCGCCGACGAGCAAGACGCGGCGCCCCTCCATCAGCGCGGCCGTGGGAATGCGCAGCACATTCTCCTTTACCTCGAGAAGCACTTCGACGTCCGCCGAGGTGCCGGGGAGCAGTCTCGAACCCAGTTTGCTGTCATCCAGATCCACTTCGATCTCGACCGTTCGATTCTGTGCTTCGATGTCGAGCACATATGGCGCGACCCGCGTGACCCGACCCCAAAAATGCTTTCCGCGAAAAGAATCGATGCTCACTCGGACTTTCTGGTCGACAGCGATCCGCGCCGAGTCCACTTCGTCCATGGGAGCGCTCACGAAGATCGATTCCGGATCCAGGATGTCGATCGCCGGCGGCACCGGAAGCGCGGGGGGCGACGGTGTCACCCACTCGCCGATCTCCGCGTCCACCTCGGCAATGATCGCGTCGAAGGGTGCGTGCAGTGTCATCTTCGCGACGCGGGTCTCTGCCAGCGTTACGGCCGCGCCCGCCCGGGCCAAGTTCGAGCCCGCAGCGCGGCAGGCGGCCGCGGCGCGACGAGACTCCGTCTCCGCATCGTCGAACAAATCGCGGCTGGCGATCTCTTGCTCGGTCAGTCGCCGAATACGTTCCATGTTCCTCGCGGCGCGCTCGGCGGCGAGACAAGATTCTTCCTGCTGGGAGCCTGTCGCTTCGAGCTCTCGCTCCGCGAGGTCCAGCTGGGCTCGCTGCAGTTGATCATCAAGCTCCAGAACAACATCGCCTTTCGCGACACGCTGACCTTCTCGAAAGGGAAGTGCTACGACCCTGCCGCCGACCTCAGGGGAGAGCTTCGCGCGACGCCTCGCCTCGAGCGTCCCCGCGCGCGTGTTCGTCACCGCTTCCTCGACGCGTCCCGGAGCGGCCGTTACGACGATCACCGGCACCCGATCTTCCACGAAGACATACAGGCACAAGAGGAAAAAGACCCCTGCAATGGCCGTCAGAATCGCGACAATCTTGAAGTAACGTTTCATTCACCCTCGTACGTTTTCAACTGGCGCCGACGTCGACTCACATCTTGCCTCAATCTTGACATAGAACGGTTGCAGGTTCTCGCCTGGATGCCATTAGAATGCTGCTCGACTCGAGGAGGAAAGATGAAAACAGCACGCGTTTTGTCGTCGTCGGCAGTTTACTTTCTAGCGCTGGCCATCCCTCTCCTTGCGACCGAGCGATCGTTTCGTGTCGATGGCGCTCAGGAGGCCAGTATTGCCGACATTCATCGCGCCATGGAGGCGGGCCAGCTCACCGCCACCGCGCTGGTGCAGCTCTACCTCGACCGCATCGAAGCCTACGACAAGAACGGGCCCTACATCAACGCCATCATCACCATTAATCCGAGAGCGCTCGAACGAGCAGCGGAGCTCGACCGACAATTCACGGAGTCTGGATTCGTCGGACCACTCCACGGCATTCCATTCATCGTCAAGGACAACTACGACACCCACGATCTACCCACCACCAACGGCACGCTCGCCTTGAAAGACTCCTATCCACCCGATGACGCCTATCAGGTGCGGAAGATCCGCGAGGCGGGAGCGATCGTTCTCGCCAAGTCGAACCTCGCCGAGTTTGCGATGAGCGGCGCCTTCACCGTGAGCTCCGTTCTCCCCGGCTACACGCGGAATCCCTACGATCCGCTCCGTGTCACGGCCGGATCGAGCGGAGGCACCGCCGCCGCCGTTGCGGCCAATTTCGGGACTGTCGGGCTCGGAACAGACACCGGAAGCTCGATCCGTGGCCCCGCGTCCCACCAGTCTCTGGTTGGATTCCGGACGACGATGGGCCTGACGAGCCGTGACGGCATCGTTCCGCTCAACTTGAATCGGGATGTAGGAGGTCCCCTCGCACGCAGCGTCACGGATGCGGTACTCGTTCTCCAGGTTATCGCCGGATACGACACCACCGACCCGATAACCAGAGTGGCGGAGGGTAACATTCCCGAAAGCTACGCCGCGTTCCTCGATGAAGACGGCCTCGACGGTGCGAAGATCGGTGCCGTGCGCCAGATGTTTCCGGAAGACGACACCGATCTCGAAGTCCTGGCAGCAATGAATCAGGCGCTCGAGGACATGCGAAACGCGGGCGCCACCATCATCGATCCAGTGCGAATCCCCGCTCTCGAGGAGATCCAGGAATCGTTCAAAAGAGGCGCAGGCAGGCTCAAGTTCGACTACAACAAGTATCTTGCCAGCCTGGGTCCGGACGCCCCCTACAAGTCACTAGCCGAGATTATCGAGACCGATGACTACCACCCTTTCCTGGAGAGTAGACTGACTCGGGCGAGTGAGATCGAAGGACCGCCAGAAGAAAATCCCGATTACTTGCACAATGTCGAAGTGGCCGACCGATTACGGGGGGTCCTGCTGAAAGCGATGGACGACGCCGGCGTCGACGCCCTCGTCTACCCCTCTTTCCGGTATCCCCCGCGGCTCATCGGAGATTTGAACACGCCGGACGGCGCCAACAGCCGCACGCTGTCTCCGCCGACGGGCTTCCCTGCCTTTGCCGTCCCTATCGGTTTCAGCTCTGGCGAGCTACCCGCTGGTCTTCAATTTCTCGGGAGGCCGTTCAGCGAGCCCACGCTCATCAAGCTGTCTTACGCCTACGAGCAGACGACCGAGCATCGCCGGCCTCCGAAAACTACACCACCGCTGCGGTGATTCATCACAAGGAAAAGATTCTCGAACTCAACGCGCGGTTGAACCGGCTCATCGACGTAGAGGTGGGGCTCGACGACGGCTCGCACATGTCGGGCGCCCGCGAGCTCTGGACGGGCTGACTAGCTCGACGTCCGGCCGCCGCTTGCTTCGGTCAAAGCGTTGCGCACGTCCCAAAGCTCGGGGAAGAAACGGTAGCGTGTCGTCGAGCTCAAATAGCGGCTCCCCTCGGTGCCACCCGTTCCGATCGCCCGGTCGCCAATCATCCGCTCGACCATGCGCACGTGGTTGGAGCGCCACGTGAGGATCTGCCGGTCGAGCTCGAGGCATGCTTCACTGAGAGCGAACACGTCGAACTGCTTCCATCGTTGCTGATAGATCTCGACTAGGCTTCGAGGCTGGCGCTCGACGAGCTTCACGAAGGCCGCGTGAAGGGTCGTCGGAACCTCTTCCACGAGGCCCGGCCATTGCGCGCGCACACGCTTCTCATAAGCTTCGCCGACGGTCTCGCACAGGCCGCCCATCACTTCGATCTTTCGAAACTCCGCGACTGCAAGCCGCTTGATTGCTTCAAGTAGGGCCGGAACTCTTGAAAGTCAGCGGCGCTCATCATCTCCAAGATGCCGAGCTGAGTGTCGAGCGTTTGAAAGATGCGGCCGAGACGCTGGAGAAGCCAGGTCGCTTGCGCGATGTCGTCGCTTTCGAGCATGGCGATGATGCGCCCGAGATCGTGGATCACTTGGCGGAACCAGAGCTCGTAGCTCTGATGCATGATCACGAAGACGCTCTCCTCTGGATGCGGCGACACGAACTTCTGCGCTGTCAGAAGCTTCTCTAGCTGCAGATGCTCGATGTAGTTGATCTGCATATCTTCGGAGCTCGAATCGGTCATGTGGCCTCCTGGCTCTTGCGCAGCTTGTAGCGCTGGATTTTGCCCGTCGCGGTTTTCGGGAGCTCGTCGAGAAACTCGACTTTCCGCGGGCGCTTGTACTCCGCCATTTGCTCCCGGCAATAGGCGATGAGCTCACCTTCGAGCTCCGCCGAAACGTCGACCGTTTCGCGCGGCACGACGAACGCTTTGGGTTTGACGAGCCCCGAACCGTCTCGAAACGCGACGACGGCGCACTCGGCGACCGCTTCGTGGCTGATGAGAACGCTCTCGACCTCCATGGGCGAGACCCAGATGCCGCCCACCTTGAGCATGTCGTCGGAGCGTCCCGCGTTCCAGTAATAGCCGTCCGCGTCCTTCTTGTATTTGTCTCCGGTGAAGAACCACTCGCCCCGGAAGCTCGCGCGCGAGCGCTCGTACTGATGCCAATAGGAGAGTGCTATGGACTCGCCGCGGATCGTCAAGTTGCCCACTTCTCCGGTCCCGACCTCGACACCGTCGTCATCGACGATACAGGCGTCGTAGCCGGGCACCGGCTTGCCGCTGCTTCCGGGACGGGCGCGTTGCAATAAAGAGGTAGGTCCCGCGCTTTCAAGAGAAGGGGATGATGCCGCAGCCCAGCCGCGCAAGGCAACCGTTTTCGAAAAGCCGCCAGGCCGCCAGGAGTGCCACTTGCGAAGCCGGCCTGGGTCGTAGAAGATCTACTTCGTACCGCTGTCAGAAGCGGAGCGAGGGGCGTCTTCAAGGAGACGTGATGGGGAAGTTTGCTGTTACGGTGGTGGGAATCGCCTTTTTACGACTAAGCGCAAGCTCGCCCGTGCAAGCTCAGGAGCAAAGCGCCAGGCTTTCCCCCGAAGCCGCGACCGCGATGGTCGAAGACTACTGCCTCATGTGCCACAACGACGCGGCCATGACCGGCGGGCTGACGCTCGAGTCCTTCGACGTCGCCCATCCGGAGCTAAACGCCGAGACCGCGGAGAAGATGATCCGCAAGCTGCGTACGCGGATGATGCCGCCGTCCTATGCGTCCCGACCAGATGATGCCGATGTCGAAGCTCTTCTCACCATGCTCGCAGCGAGCCTCGACGCGCGTTATATCGATAATCCCGACCCGGGGCGCCGCACGTTTCAAAGGCTCAACCGAGCGGAGTATCAGCGCTCGGTCAAAGACCTTCTCGCGATCGACGTCGACATCGATGCCCTCCTGCCGACGGATACGGTAAGCCATAGCTTCGACAACATCGCCGACGTCCAGGGCATGTCGCCGACGGTCCTAGACAGCTATCTTCGTGCCGCAGAGAAGATTAGCCGCGAAGCGGTGGGTGACCCCAAAGCCACCCCGAGCGAGACGAGCTACAAAGTTCCGCGGACGGGCTCGCAACTGCGTCACGTCGAAGGCGCTCCCTTTGGCACGCGCGGCGGCGTTTCCGTCGTCCACAACTTCCCCGCGGATGGAGACTACATCTTCAAGATAGAGCCACACACATCTCCGCAAGGCTTCCTCTACGGCAAGACGGCGAAGAACGAGCAAGTCGAGGTCTCGATGAACGGCAAGCGCCTCGCGCTCCTCGATATCGACCCGCTGATGAATGAAGAAGAAGACGGCGGATTGATCCTCGAGACCGCGCGGATTGCTGTCAAAGCCGGCCCTCACCGCATCTCCGCCGCGTTCCTCAAAACGTCGGAAGGCCCCATCGATGACGTCATCGGACCTATCGAGCACACGCTCGCGGACAGCCATATCGGTATCGCCTACGGCATTACGACACTGCCGCATCTCAGGGATTTCACCATCAGCGGGCCCTATGACGTCACGGGTGTCTCGGATACGCCGAGCCGGCGCCGGATCTTCACGTGCCGCCCAGTCTCGGCGGAAGAGGAGCAAAGCTGCGCCACGGAGATCGTGACGGCGCTCGCGAGCCGAGCTTACCGGCGGCCTGTCGACGAGCTCGGTCTCGAAGGGCTCATGAGCTTCTACGCGCGCGGCCGCAACAACGGCGATTTCGAGAGCGGGGTTCGTCTGGCGCTTCAAGCGATCCTCGCGAGCCCGAGCTTCGTGTTCCGTTTCGAAGAGTTGCCCGAAACGGTAGCACTCGGCGAGCGCTACCCGATCAGCGATCTGGACCTGGCGTCGCGCCTGTCTTTTTTCCTTTGGGCGACGGCGCCCGATGAAGCGCTTGTGCGCTTCGCCGCCACTGGCCAGCTTTCGGACCCCGTGATTCTCGAACAGCAAGTGCGCCGGATGATCGCCGATCCCCGCTCCGAAGCGCTCTCGACACGATTCGCTTCGCAGTGGCTGAGGCTCCAGGATCTCGCGAAGCTGAACCCCGACGCGTTGCGCTATCCGCTCTACGACGCGCGGCTCGCGGTCGCCATGAAACGCGAGACAGAGCTCTTCTTCGACAACCTGGTCCGCGAAGACCGGAGCGTTCTCGAGCTCTTGACGGCCGACTACACCTTTGTCAACGAGCGCCTCGCCGAGCACTACGAGATCCCGAACGTTACCGGTGCCGCATTTCGGCGCGTCCCGCTCGACGGCGTCAACGAGAACCGACGCGGTGTCTTCGGTCATGGCAGCATTCTCGCGCTCACTTCGGTGGCGAATCGCACCTCGCCGGTCCAGCGCGGCAAGTGGGTGATGGAAGTGCTTCTCGGATCGCCGCCACCGCCGCCGCCGCCCAACGTGCCCGCTCTCGAGGAGACGAGCGCTGTCGCCGAGGACCGCGTGCTGTCGATCCGCGAGCGCATGGAGATGCATCGCAAAAACCCCGCATGCAGCTCCTGCCATGCGATCATCGATCCGATTGGGCTCGCGCTCGAGAACTTCGACGTTACCGGCGCGTGGCGGCTCAAGGATGAAAGCGTTCCCATCGACGCTTCGGGCGAGCTCTATGACGGGAGCCTGATCGACGGTCCACTCGGATTGCGCGACGCGATCTTGAACCGTGCGGACGCCTTCGTCGCAACCTTCACCGAAAGCCTTTTGACCTATGCGTTGGGTCGCCGGGTCGAGCATTACGACATGCCCGCGGTGCGCACGATTGCGCGCGGCGCCGCCGGGAACGAGTACCGCATGTCGTCTTTCATTCTCGGGGTCGTGGGAAGCCCGCCGTTTCGGATGGGGACAGCGGACCGCACGCTGAGCGAGACCGTTGCCGCCCCCGGCCCCGCCGTCTTCGAAAACGAGGAGAATTAGTCCGATGTACGTCACGAACAAACACTTGTCCCGTCGCGCCGTGCTTCGCGGTGTGGGCGCGACGGTCGCCCTCCCTTTCCTCGAAGCCATGGTGCCCGCGCGGGCCGCGTCAGGAACGGATCACACGCGGCTCGTCTGTATCGAGATGGTGCATGGGGCCGCTGGTAGCAACGCCATCGGGATCGAGAAGAACCTGTGGTCGCCCGCGGCTGAAGGCAGCGATTTCGACCTCACGCCGAGCAGCTTGAGCCCTCTCGAGCCTTACAGGAAATACTTGACCATCGTCAGCAACACGGATTCCCGCATGGCCGAAGCCTTCTCGCCGCCGGAAATCGGCGGGGATCACTTCCGCACCAGCGCGGTGTTCCTGACCCAACTACATCCGAAGCAGACCGAAGGCTCCGACGTTGTTGCCGGGACGTCTCTCGATCAGCTCTACGCGCAGCGCTTCGGCCAGGACACACCCATCCCGTCGATGCAGCTTTGTATCGAGAACATCGATCAATCGGGCGGGTGCTCCTACGGCTACGCTTGCGTCTATGCCGATACCATCAGCTGGGCGTCACCGAGTGAGCCGCTTCCCATGATCCGCGACCCTCGGCTGGCGTTCGATCAACTCTTCGGCTCCGGTGGGACCGAAGAAGAACGCGCCGCGCGGCGCGAGGCCAATCAGAGCATTCTCGATTGGCTGCCCGACGAAGTCGCGCGGCTCGAAAGACGCCTCGGCGCGGCCGACCGAGCGCGGCTCGGGAACTATCTCGACAACGTGCGCGAGATCGAACGCCGGATCCAGAAGATCGAAGAGCGCAACGCGAGCGGCGAAGCGCGGGAGCTCCCCGAAGCCCCCGTGGGCGTTCCCGACTCCTTCGAAGAGCACGTGAAGCTCATGTTCGATTTGCAAGCGCTCGCCTTCATGGCGGACATGACCCGCGTGTTCTCGTTCAAGCTGAGCCGGGATGTCTCTGGGCGCGTGTTTCCCGAAAGCGGCGTGATGACGGGATTCCACAATGCTTCCCATCACCGGGGGCGCGAGAAAAACGTGCTCGACTTCGCCAAGCTCAACCGCTACCACGTCAGTCTCATCCCCTACTTTCTCGACAAGCTCATCAGCATCCAGGAAGGTGAGAGCAACATGCTCGAGAAGACGATGGTTCTCTACGGCTCCTCGATGGGCGATCCGAACTTGCACAACCACAAACGGTGCCCGATCTTTTTGGCGGGCCACGCGAATGGGCAGCTCACCGGCAATCTGCACATCAAGGCGGCCGACGGAACGCCCATGGCCAATCTGATGTTGCCCATGCTGCAAAAGCTCGGACTCGATTTGGAGAGCTTCGGCGACAGCACGGGGTCGCTCGATTTGACGTCCGCCACGACGCTCTAACTAATGATGATGTTCAACGGAAAGACGTTGCGAGCTCTTCTTCGATTGAGCGCCTTCACGGCGCTTTGTGCTTTGCTCATCGCGGCCGCGCCCATCGATCTCACGACGAGTGAATCTCCCGTGGCCGACGCCGCTATGCAGGGCGAGCGCGCGTCCGTGCGCTCCTTGCTACGCCAGGGCGGCGACGTCAACGCGGCCCAGGGAGATGGCATGACCGCGCTTCATTGGGCGGCCGTGAAATCTGACGTCGAGATGGCCGAGATGCTCCTTTACGCCGGCGCCAACGTGAAGGCGACCACGAGACTCGGCGCTTACACGCCTTTGTTCCTCGCCGCCAAGAGCGGTCGTCCCGCGATGATCGAGATGCTCCTCGAAGCTCGAGCCGACATGAACGCCTCGACCACCACAGGCGCGACGCCTCTCATGCTGGCCGCCGCCTCTGGAAGCGTCGAGGCGGTGACGCTTCTCTTGGACGAAGGCGCCGATGTGAACGCTACGGAGTCGAAGCGCAGCCAGACGGCCCTGATGTTCGCGGCGGCCTATGGACGCGCCGGTGTCGTCGACGTGCTCGTCGAGCGGGGCGCGGCGGTCGCGGCGGCGACGAGCCTTCTCGACGTCCCAGCGCTCGACAAGGAAGCCCGAGCGGCGCTCCGCGCCAAGCTTCAGAAGCAGCGCGAGGCACGCGAGAAAGCCGCGGCGGGTGCCGAGCCGAAGGCGCCGAAGGTCAAGAAGAAGGGCGGTCGCAGCTTTTTTTCGAAGATGTTCGGATGGATGAAACGCGGCAAGGGCAAGAAGGCCGCGAGCGCGCCGCCTCGCCGGCGACGGAGAAGCTATGGCGAGCTCGTCGGAATCCAGGGCGGCTTGACGGCGTTGCTATTCGCCGCACGTGAGGGCCACGTCGAGGCCGCCGAAGCGCTCCTTGACGCTGGCGCCGATATCAACCAGTTGAGCGAAGGCACCAAGACGAGTGCCATCCTCATCGCTACGATGAACGGGCGCTACGATCTCGCAAAGCTCTTGCTCGATCGAGGAGCGGATCCGAGCCTCGCAAACGAACCGGCGGGTGTCACACCGCTCTACGCCGCCATCAATGTTTGGTACGCACCGCACACGAGCTACCCCCAGCCCACCGCGCAGTTCCAGCAGTCGTTGACGCATTTGGAGCTGATGAAAGCTCTTCTAGAAGGCGGCGCCGATCCGAACGTGCGCTTGAAGAAGAAAATATGGTTCAGCGCCTACAACTTCGATCAATCGGGGCTCGACGAGACGGGGGCGACACCGTTTTGGCGTGCGGCCTATGCGAGCGACGTCGCGGCCATGCGTCTTTTGAAGGACCACGGCGCCGATCCTTCCATCCGGACCAAGAAGCCACCCGAGCGGCCGCGCGTGGCTGACGAGCAAGCCAGGGAGATCAAGGATATCTCGGCTCTCCCGCCCGTCCCCGAAGGCGGGCCAGCCGTTGCGCCCATCCACGCGGCTTCAGGTGCCGGTTACGGGGAGGGATTCGCCGCAAACGAGCATCGCAACCATCCGGCCGGGTTTTTGGCCGGCGTTAGGTTTCTCGTCGAAGCGTGCGGCGCGAACGTCAACGCGCGGGACCATGAGGGGAATACGGCGCTTCACAACGCCGCCGCGCGAGGAGATGTCGCGCTGATCGAATATCTTGTCTCGAAAGGCGCCGACGTGACCGCGGTGAACCGCGAAGGTCATACCACCGCCGACATGGCCAACGGGCCGGTGCAGCGCATCCAGCCTTTCCCGGAAGTGATCGCGCTTCTGACGAGCCTCGGCGCTATCAACAATAATAAGTGCGTCTCCTGCTAGATTAAGATACGAAGGAGAAACCGAAAATGGCAGTCACGCTTCCCAAAGCACCGGCCGTGGACCGCGAATCGTTGCGGGACGCGATCCGCGATGAGTACAAAACCGTGGCGCAGGACCCAGATCAAGGCTTCCACTTCCACACCGGCAGACGTCTCGCAGGAATCCTCGGCTATGACAAGAGCCTTCTCGACGGCGTGCCTGAGAGGGCCATCGAATCGTTTGCCGGGACCGGCAATCCTTTCAGCCTGGGTGCGCTAAAACCGGGGCGAGCACGTCGTGGATGTAGGAAGCGGCGCCGGCATCGACAGCCTCATTGCCGCGCGCATGGTCGGTCCGGACGGTCGCGTGGTGGGCATCGACATGACCGAGCCCATGCTCGAGAAAGCGACGGACGCGAGAAACGAATCCGGCCTCGATAACGTGGAGTTTCGCAAGGACTACGGAGAGGAGCTGCCCGTGCCTGATGGCTGGGCCGACGTCGTCATCTCGAACGGGGTCTTCAATCTCATGCCCGACAAGCTCGCCGCGCTGAGAGAAATGGCGCGGGTCCTCAAGCCCCGCGGCCGGTTGCAGCTCGCCGATATTCTCGTCAACAAACCGGTCAACGAGAAAGCCAAGGAGAGAATCGATCTCTGGACCGGGTGAATCGCCGGCGCTCTGCTGGAAGCAGAGCTCGAGGCGGCGGTCGCCGCGACGGGATTCGAAGGATTCGAGATCACTTGGCGCGCCGAGGTCTTCGCCGACGCACCCCAGCAGTCGAGCGCAAAAAACTTTGGTACGGTCGGGATCAACTTCCGCGCGAAGAAAGGAGCTTGATCGCCTCGCTTTTCTTCAGGCGCGCGCCTTCATCGAGCGTCATTCTCCCGAAATACTACCGCCAATTAGAGTAATAGGATGCACGGCGCCAGAGTATAGCTTATCCTGACCTCCGCTCAGCATTTGTAATCCTTCCGATTCGCGCATAGGCTCCCTTCGCTCTGTCTCGATTTCGTCGGAGGGATCTATGCGCGCAAAGCTCGTGACCACGGTGTCCTTTGTTGTCTTCGGCGTCCTTTGCGGCACCACGATCCTCGCTCAGAGTCTCGACCGGGCGGAAACTCAGCCCGAGAACTGGCTGACTTATGGCGGCACGTATAACTCTTGGCGGTACAGCCCTCTCGATCAGATCGATCGATCCAACGTGAAGCGCATGAAAGTCGCCTGGGCCTTTCAGCTCGGAGCGGTCGACATGGGCTTTCAAGCGACGCCGCTCGTCGCAGACGGCGTTGTCTACGTCATCGGGCCGAAGAACCGCGTCTTCGCGCTCGATGGGGCGACCGGTGAAAAAAGCTGGCACTATTTCCACCAGATTCCGGAAGGACAACGTGTCATTTATGGAAACCAAAACCGGGGTGTGGCTCTCGGGCACGGGAACGTTTATTTCGGAACGGCCGACAACTACGTCGTCGCGCTCGATGCGAAGACGGGCGAGGAGGCGTGGAAAGTCAACGTGGAGGACGCCGCCTACTTCGGATGCAATATCACCGGAGCGCCCATCGTCGTCAAGGACATGGTCATCGTGGGCTCGACGGGAGGCGACTCCGCCCATCGCGGCCACATCGTGGCCTTCGACGCGAAGACCGGTAAGCTCCGCTGGCGCTTCAACACGATTCCCGGACCGGGGGAGCCGGGGAACGAGACCTGGGCGGGTGACAGCTGGAAGTACGGCGGCGGCGCCGCGTGGATGACGGGCTCCTACGACCCCGAGCTCGATCTCTTGTACTGGGGCATTGGCAACCCCGCGGCGGATCTCTATGGCGAAGCCCGCAAAGGTGAGAATCTCTACACGGACTGCATCGTCGCGATCGATCCGGATACTGGGGAAGTGGTTTGGCATTTTCAAGAGATCCCTCACGACCTCTGGGATTACGACAGCTCCTATGAAGCCATCCTCATGGATACCGTTCTCGATGGCCGCGAGCGCAAGCTCCTCATGCATCCCAACAAAAGGCGGCTACATGTATGTCGTCGATCGCACGAATGGTGAGTTCCTGACGGCATGGGCCTTCTCGGATTCGATCAACTGGACGACGGGTCTCGACGAGAAAGGGGTCCCTCAGAACCGGCGCGAGCCGGTCTTGGATACGGAGACGCTCATCTGCCCGAACGCCGCGGGGGCGCGCAGCTGGAATCAAGCTTCGTATCATCCAAACACCGGATTGCTCTATAACGTAGCCATCGAGTGGTGCTCGATGGTGATAGCGCGCAAGCAGGATCCGCAGATGGGCAAGGGGTTTCGCGGCGGCGAGTTTGGACGGGTTGTACCGCCTCCTGGACAAGAGATCTCTTCACGTCTCGTGGCGCACGATCCCATCACGGGTGAGCGGAAGTGGGTGCGTTCATCGAAATATCCGTTGCTCGCATCGATCCTATCGACCGGCGGAAACCTAGTGTTCTACGGAGACCCCGAAGGCAAGTTCTACGCGCTCGACGCCGAGACCGGAGACGAGCTCTTTCGCTTCAATACCGGCGCCGGACATCGAGGCTCACCCATCGCTTATGCTGTTGCCGGCAAGCAATACGTCGCCACGCCGTCGGGATGGGGGTCGCTCGTCAGCAACTGGTATCCGGCGCTCTGGCCGGAGGCCGCGGGATTCACCGCGGGCGCAACACTCTTCGCTTTTACCGTCGATGACGCGGAGTGAATGTGAGGTTCATCGTTTGCGTCGTTCTCGCGAACACCTGGGCGGGCTTCGCCGCCGCTCAGAATCGCGGGCTGGCCTCCGAAGGGCGCGCTTTGTTTCCCCAATACTGCTCCATTCCTTACTGTCACGGCAGCGACGGCGGCGAGGGACGCGCTCCCGCGCTTCGAGGCCGGACGTGGGATGCCGGCGCCATTCGAGTCATCGTCGTTGACGGCATTCCCGACACGTCCATGCCGGGCTTTTTCGAGCGGCTCACCGAGAACGAAGTCGACGCGATCGTGGCTTACGTGATGTCGATCTCCATCGCCCCCGAGGTGGGCGCGAGCGCTTCGGCGCCGTCGCGGGAGGCAAGGCAGGTCCCTGTCGGTATCGAAGTCGATATCGAAGACTTGCCGGCTAGCCTCGTGGGAGATCCGGAACGAGGTGCCGCGCTTTTTTTCGAAGCTTCCGGCGAGCGTGGATGCACGGGATGTCATCGCATGGGTCGAGGTGATGCCGTCGGACCCGATCTTTCGACGGCGAAGGAGCGTGGGCCTCGCGCACTACTTCGCGACATCTTGTTCCCGGATGCGGAAGGCACTGAAAAAACCACGCACACACGCACCTTCCTCGCGATCGAGCTCTCGGACGGTGAGCGCATCATGGGCATACTTCAGGAAGAGTCGGAGACGACCCTTCGCGTCCACCAGTGCTGCGGCGGATCGCTAAAGAGAGCGTCACCAAGATGGAGCCGGTGCCCGGCTCCCCCATGCCCAAGAATTTTGGCGAGCTCTATACTTGGAAGGAGCTTCTGGACATCCTCGCTTTTCTTCAGGGGCGCGCCGTGAGCTACCTCGAGCTTCAATGAGCGCGTTCGAGCTCAGACGAGCCGCTCGATAGCTTCGCCCAGATCCGCCTTCATCTCGTCGAGATCCTCGAGCCCGATGCTGAGCCGGATGATGGTTCGATCGCGATAGCGGAATGGAAGGACGCGATCGGCGACGCGGTCCGCTTTGATGAGACTCTGAAAGCCGCCCCAGCTCAAGCCGAGAGCAAAAATTTTCATAGGATCGAGAAACGACGAGAGCTCTTCGCGCGTCGGGTCTTTCTTCAAGATAAACCCGAACACGCCCGAGGCCCCCGTCAGGTCGCGCCGCCACAGATGGTGTTCCGGATGCGTTTCGAGAGCCGGATAGATCACGGTCTCCACCGCCGCGTTCGCCTCGAGCCACTTGGCGATTTCGAGCGCTGACGCTTGGTGACGCGCCATCCGGACGGATAACGTGCGGAGGCCTTTCAAAGCCGAGTAGCAGGATTCCGGAGAGGCAAAGCGCTCGGTGGATTCGTAGAAGTCCTCGAGTGTCGCGAAATGCGCTCCGTTCGTCGTGATCGTACCGAGGAGCGCATCCGAATGGCCGGCGATGTATTTGCTTCCGGAATGTAGGGAGATATCCACGCCGTGCTCGAACGGCTTGAAGAAAATAGGTGTCGCCCAAGTGTTGTCGAGAACGGTGACGATGCCTCTTGTACGCACGACCTCGACCACGGCAGGAACGTCTTGAAGCTCGAAGGTATTCGAGCCGGGGGATTCGAGATAGATGAGCTTCGTGTTCGGTTTGATGAAGCGCTCGATATCGGCGCCAATGGTCGGCGGTACGTAGTCGACATCGACACGATACTTCGCGAGCACGCGATCGCAGAACGCACGCGTTGGTCCGTAGATGTTGTCGCATACGAGGATGTGGTCCCCGCTTTGTGTGAAGGCCATGAGCACGACGCCGATAGCATCGAATCCGGAGTGGCAAACGCGGCAGGCATAGGCGCCTTCGAGCTCGGCCAAAGCTTTCTCGAGCTCGAGCTGCACCGGCGATCCGAAAGTGCCGTATAGCTTGCCGTGATAGGGCGCTTGGTCGGCTTCGAGAAAGGTTTCGTAGGTCTCGTAGAGAACCGTCGACGCTCGATGGATCGGAGGATTGATGGTCTGGAAAGGGTCGAGCTTGGACTCAGCCATTCGCGGTGGAGCTCCCTTTTTTCATGAGTGGCAGGAGGGCCACCTCATTCCACCGACAAGAGAGTCAGCGTCGAAACATCCTTGACGTAGATGCGGCTGCCGGAGATGGTCGGCTGCGCCCAGGTCGCGCTCGTGGCGACTTCATAGCGTTCGACGACCTCGAACGACGTGCGGCTCGCACGCAGGATGACGAGCTCGCCGTCATCCTCGAGCGAGAAAATCATGTTCTCTGCTCGGACGATGGCGGCGTTCTCCGCTTGACGTGGGTCGCTTTTCCAAAGAACCTCGCCGCTATCGAGGTCGAGCCCAAAATACTGCCCGCTGTTCAAGTGGGAGAGTCCGTACAACACGCCTTCGACGACGACACCGTTGGTCATGTGCAACGAGACTTCGTCGGTGTGCCAAACGTTCTCGGTGTGAAACGCCTCGCCTCGCCGCACTACATAAAAGGCGGTAATGCCATTGCTCCGGCCCGCTTCGATCACCATGTTCTCGTAGAAAATCGGTGTTTGCGAAGTCGTCGTGCTCGGCGTCGTGTAGGGGCGCCGCCACAAGAGCTTGCCCGTCTCTCGAGCCACGCCGACGAAATTCTCTTGCGTAAAAGTCACGACTTGCCGCGCGCCCGCGAGCTCGAACACCATGGGCGATCCATAGGCTGGCCCGTCTCCGTCCCAGCTCCATCGCGACGCGCCGGTAGTAACGTCAAATGCGGTGAGCGCTCCGTCGTCATGGCCGCCGACATGCACGATGATGATGTCGCCATCGACGATGGGAGACGTCGCCGTATGGTAGAGAGGGTGGACTCGAGGCGAGGGGTTCTGCCAAAGCTGCCGGCCGGTCTCGGCGTCGAAGGCCGTGACCATACCGGTCATGCCCAAAGTGAACAGCCGGCCGTCGGCGAATACGGGCGTCGACTTGGGACCGGGGCCGTGGCGCCTCGCCGCCGACATCACTTCGAAGGGCGCAGGGTAGGGTGCGGACCAAAGGACGTTTCCCGAATCGGCGTCGAGTGCCAACAGAACTTCGTTTTCTTCCTGACGGGTGTACATGTAGATCCGGTCGCCGACCAAGATCGGGGTGGCGTAGCCGAAACCGACCTCCACCTTGAAGAGTTCGCTCAGCGCTTCCGGCCACGAAGCAGGCTCGCGAAAGGATGCCGCGGCGCCGTCGCGGTTCGGCCCTCGCCATTGGGGCCAATCGCGAGCATCGGCCTTTGGCGGCGGCGCGGCCAATCCCACCACAAGGGCGCCCAACAGAACGTGTCGACGAATCACTGCCACGAGCCCTCTATCGTCAACTGTTTGACCTGGGTCAAAAACGCATACCCTCGGGGATCCCTCGAGCGGCTCGTATCCGAGATCTCCGCGAGCAAGCGCCGCTGATCGTCGCGATCGAGCTCGGTGAACTTACGTTGCCGCGACGTGGAGACATGCGACTCTAGCCATGAGAGTCCATCATTGAACGCATTCTGCACGCGCGGCTCCGCCCGACTGAGGGCGAGATCGATGTACTCGTGTACGGCTCGGTCGCGCGCGCCCGGCCTATCGATCCGAGGGAGAACACACTCGGACAGACTCACGACGGTCTCGACATCCTTGGGGTCGAGAAACCGCGGCTGCCACGACGTGTCTTTCGCTGCAGGGGCGGAAGGGTGAGGTGGTAGCGCGGGAGGAAGTAGAGGAAGGGCGGTCGCAGAACCGATGAAGCGCAGGGCGTCGCGCCGGCTGATACCAGAGCTCGGTCGTTCTCTATTGGATGGCATCCGTGCCTCCTTAGTTTCGATCGCAGGCGATATAGGCGTCGATGACAGCACGCTCGCCGGCCTTTCCTGGCATCGAGTTGCCGTTGCTCCATCCCCACGATACCTCGATAGCCCTTGCCTTTGAGATGCCGAAAAACGTTGTGATAGTTGATCTCGCCGGTTGTCGGCTCTTTGCGACCCGGATTGTCTCCGACTTGAATATACACGATCTCATCCCACGCCTTGTCCATATTCGGGAGCAAGTTCCCTTCTGTGATCTGCTGATGGTAGAGATCGTCCAAGATCTTGCACGACGGGCACGCGACCGCCCGGCAGATCTGGAACGCCTGAGGGACACCCGTCAAGAAGACCCCCGCGTGATCTGTCCAGTGATTGAGCGGCTCGAGCACCATTGTCAGCCCGGCCGGCTCACAGAGCTCGGCGGCGCGCTTCAAGTTGTCGACCACGTTGGCGGTCTGATACTCCCACGCGAGGCCGCGGTCATACTCTCCGGGTACGACGGTGCACCATTTCGCGCTCACGCGCTTTTGCACTTCAATCGCCCTTTGAGCGCGAAGGTCGGGTAGGCATCGAAAAAGAAGCGGTCCAGGCCTTAATGCTCAGACGCCGCGGCGTCCGACGCCGGAACAGCGACTCTTCGAGTGGACCGATCTGCAGTTCTCGAGAGGCGTCTATCAGCGCCGGCGCGACAAGATGATCGCGCGCCTGCGGCAATCTGGAGGGGGCGTCTTGCTCGTGCCGGCTCGCTACGGTGTCTCGGACGGTTTCACTTTTCGTCAGTCAGACGACTTTCTCTACCTCACTGGGCTCGAGCTACCAGACGCCGTGCTCGTCCTCGACGCCGACGCTCAGACGGTGGTCGTCTTCAGCCCGGAGCGCGACGCGCGTTACGCGAGCTCATCGCGGATGAACGACTTTCCCGGGCGCCTTCTTGCGGCCGACCCGGACGTTTCGACGCGGTCGGGGATCGCGACCTTTCGCTTCGTGTCCGAGCTTTCGACGGCCGTCGAGGCGTGGGTCACGCGAGGAAAGACCTTGCGCGTCAACTTGGGGCGTCGAGGCGCAATTCCTCGCGTCACATCGGACTTCGTTGCCAACGAGCGCCGCCGAAGCCCTCGTCTTTCATTTGCAGAGCACGTACTTGAGTGCGGATCTAAAGAGGTGATGCAGCCGTCACGCCAGAAGGTCGCCGTTTTGGACTTCGAGCGTTTCTGACTTTCGCACCAAGAGCGCACCCACGATCAAGAGATTGACGACGTTGAACAACAGACCGGCAGCGAAGGCTCCTCGATAGGCGCCCGAGATGTCGAAGATCACGCCTCCAAGCCAGCTACCGATCGCCATGCCGACGGCACCAAAGAAATAAACCGTCGCGATCCGCCAGCCGATGGAGCCGGGAGGAAAATGCTTGCTTATGATGAGCGTGTAGCTCGGGATGATGCCTCCGAAAGCGAGGCCGAAGAGTCCCGAAAGTACGTAGAGGCCGATGAGGCTTTCGACCGCAAGATACATGGCTAGAACCAAGACCTGGCACAAAGAGCCAATCATCAGCACGCGGAGCCCGCCAACGCGATCAGAAACCGCGCCCCAGGCTATCCTGCTGAAGAAAGCACAGCCCAAGAGCACCGCGAGCATTTCGGAAGCCCGCGCGAGCGGATAGCCGAGGTCGGTCGCATGGGAGACCACGTGCACGATCGGCATGGCCATGGCCACGCAACAGCAGACGACGGCGATGCACAGCCAGACGAGGACGCTGCTCTGCGCCAGGCCGAGGACTTGGGCATCGGACGCGCTCACCTCCCGCGTGTGTGCCTCGGGCGCTATCGGCGCCGGACGTCGGAGCAAGAAACTCAGGGGAACCATAGTCACGAGAGCCACGAGCGCGTAGACCCGGTACGCCTCCCGCCAGCTGGACCCTTCGATGAGGAGCCGGAAGGTGAAGGGCCAAAAGACGCCCGCGACAGCTTGAGCGCTCGTGACGATGGCCACGGCTATGCCGCGCCGGCGGTCGAACCAGCGCGCCGTGTTGGCGATGAGCGGGGAGAACAAAGCCGCGTTCCCAAATAAACCGATCAAGACTCCGTGGGCCAGCAGAAACGTCCACCGATCCGTCGTGACGCTCGCCGTGAGCGCACCCGCGATGATCATCAGAGCGCCAAGAAGCGCCGGGGTGCCGACGCCCACGCGGTCCGACCATCTGCTGATGAAGATGCCGCCGAGACCCATTCCGAAAACGGACATCGAATAGGCCATCGACGGTACCCATCGCAGCCCTCCGAAATCCTGAGCCACGAGCTTGAGACCGACGATCACCACGTAGTAGCCGCCAGCGCCAACCGTCATCAACAGAAGCGAGCCGACGACCACGACCCAGCCATAGGTCCGCTCGACTCTTTCCTGTGCTTGGATCACCGGACGGATGATAGTCGTGGTCCTCTATCTCTGTCGAGAGCAAACGAGCGACATAGGTTGGAATAGGGCCTCGTGCTCCGTTGCGATTCGTCTCCGGTTGCGGCGACCACCCACGGGCGGTTAGATTGGTCCCGTGAATCGTTCCCGCTGGCTCCACCGCGCGATGGCCGCCATCGGTTTCGCAACGCTCCTGTGTCTCCCCGAGCCGCCAGCGGACGCGAACGACGACACCAATAACTGGCCCCGTTTTCGGGGCCCCGAGTCGATGCCTGTCGCCGACCATCCCAACCTTCCGGAGCGTTGGTCGACCACCGAGAACGTCGAGTGGGTCACGGAGGTTCCGGGCGTCGGCTGGTCCTCGCCCATCGTTTGGGACGGGAAGATCTTTCTGACGGCCGCCACCAGCGAGCAAGCGATGAAACAACCGTCATTGGGGACTGATTTCAGCAACGAATACGTCGCCGAGCTGCGGGCGGAGGGGCTTTCCTCGGAGGAAACGAACGCGCGACTCTACGCCCGCGACCGCGAGATGCCTCACGAGATCGTCATCCGTCTCGTGCTCTATTGTTACGAACTCGAGACGGGCAAGCTGTTGTGGGAGCGAGAGGTTTATCACGGCAATCCACCGGGGGGGCGACACCGCAAGAACAGTTTCGCGTCGGAGACGCCGGTCACGGATGGCGAGCGGGTATACGTCTACTTTGGCCATCTCGGCCTTTACGCTTACGACTTCGAAGGCCGTGTATTTTGGGCGACCCCGTTGAAGCTTTATCAGAAAGTGCGTGACTTCGGGACCGGCGCCTCTCCCGCTTTGCACGGGAACAGCGTTTTCGTCTTGAACGACAACGAGGACCAAGGCTTCATCGCCGCCTTCGACAAGCGCACCGGAAAGGAGCTTTGGCGTACGGCTCGGGACGTCGGAGAGCGAAGGAAGACGGGTTGGGCGACGCCTTTCGTCTGGGAGAACGCGCTACGCACCGAGCTCGTGACTGTCGGACCGGGCACCGTTATCAGCTACGACCTCGACGGCCGCGAACTCTGGCGCATGAAGCGCCTGGCGGCGGTCACCATCCAAAGTCCCTTTGCCTGGAACGGTCGCCTCTTCGTCACCTCGGGCAGCTCGGGCGAGCAAAACAAACCCATCGCCGCGATTCGTCCCGGAGGCTCGGGAGACATTACCCCGCCGGAGCGCGTGAACAAGAGCGATCATGTCGTGTGGTACAACCGGCTCGCGGGAGGAACCTACCTGCCGACGCCGCTGATCTACGATCAGGCGCTCTATGTGCTCTACGCGAAGGGCATCTTTGCGCGCTACGACATCGACACGGGTGAGCGCGTGTTCCGCGCGCGCATCGCTCCGGGTGCGGCGGCATTCACAGCTTCGCCCTGGGCCTATAACGGAAAGGTGTTCACCATGAGCGAGGAAGGGGACACCTTTGTGATCGAAGCCGGCGAAGAGTATCGGTTGCTGGGTGTCAATTCACTGAACGAGTGGGTGATGGCGACCCCGGCGATCGTCGGCGACCGGTTGTTGATCCGCACTCAGCATCGTCTTTATTCCATCCGCAACCGATAGATCCCGTCGAAAGCCGTCGTCCAGCTCGAACCATCGTCCTGAGAGGTTTCCCAATGCTGACGCACGGAGCCATCTTCACGCGGCGTCCAAGTGATGCGGTTGATGGGAGACAACTCGAGTCACGCGCCCTCTCACTATCGCTTGAACGACTGCGGCCTAGCGTTTGAGATATTTCGTCACGCCACCCTCGGCAGTCTACCGCGAGTTGGGGCCTTCCGCACCGTACACGTTTCCGTCCGCGCCCACGGCCACGCCTTCTCCGACAGCGCCGTAGGGGTTCCCGGTCGGGTGCGGAGGGATGAAGGCCGTGACTTTGTCTTCCGTCGTACTCCCGATCCGAACACCCGTCTTCCAGTCCGGGTGGCGCGTCGGATTGGACTCCGAGTCGATGGCGTACGAAACCCAAACATGGCCGTCGGGACCGATATCGATCCCCGCCGTCGAACCCCACGTCCTGCCGTCGGGCAGAGGTGCCCAGTTCTTGACCACACGGGGATTGGGATTGGGTAGATCGTTCTTGGCCGGGTCGACGACTGCGTTCTGCGCTAACGCCAAAGCGCCTGCGGACAGTGCGAGCGCGGCGCTGACCGCGAGGAGCGAGAATCTGGAGAGCAGCACTGACTGTGACATGGAGACCGCCTTTTGAGCGGGATTCTGGTACAGAGCTCTTCGAGAAGCAAGTTCTCTTGCCTAGTGCTTGCGCTGCCGGCGAAGGGGGATTTATTCTCGACGCCTATGCGGGTCCTTCGCCGACGCAGCCTCGAACCGCCTCGCCTCCTGCAGACGGTCCGCCGTATTGGAATTCTTCTCACCTCCGTCCTACTCGTCTTTCTACTCATCAGTGTCACGCTTCTCGCACTTGCGCCCCGTCGACTCGAGACGCCCGCGCGTATTTCGAGCACCGATGAGCTCACGGTCTTCCTCGAGCGTCTCGTCGCTACGGAAAACCCTCCCGGCCTCTCTGTGGCCGTCGTGAAAGATGACGAGCTCGTCTACCAGCGCGCGTTCGGCTTCGCCGACGGCCCCGCAAGTATCGAGGCGACACCCAAATCGATCTATCGGTGGTGGTCTCTCACGAAGATTCTGACGGCGATGGCCATCTTTCAGCTTCATGAGCGAGGACAGCTCGACATAGAGGATGAGGTTCGCCAGTACTTGCCTTTCTTTCAAACCACGTTCCGTGGCGAGGAGGCTCCTCGAGTACGACTGCGTCATCTCCTGAACCACAGCTCGGGGCTTTTGAACCTGAGGCTCGAAGTGCTTCGCTGGATGCATCCCGAAGACGGGACGGGAAGCAACGCGAACGAGCTCCTTGCCGAGAACTTCGAGCGCTTCTCGCGTCTCAGAGCGAGTCCCGGCCGCCGAGGCCGCTACTCCAACTTCGGCTACTTGGTGCTCGGAGCCGTTGTGGAAAAAGTGTCGGGTCATAGCTACGAGGACTACGTCGTCGAGAACATCCTGAATCCCCTCGGGATGGAGCTCACGGGTTTCACGATCGGCGAGGCGATGCGACCTCACATCGCGGCGGGCTGTCATCCACTCGTCAACTTCCAGACCATTTTTCTCCCAGCGATCCGCAATGTCGACGCCTACATTCAGGAGGTCCAGAACGGTCGCATCTGGTTGGCGCCTTTTTATCTCGACGCGAACGCTTATGGTGGCGTCATGGGACCGGTGACGGACGCGACAAGGCTGCTTCGGGCCTTGCTCAATGAAGGAACGCTCGAAGGCCGGTCTGTTCTCGCGCCCGAGACCGCTCGAATGATGCTGCAAGGGGGCCGGGTTCGCGCTGGGCCGAGCAGCGTCGCGCCCCCGTACTATCGGCGCGCCGGGATGAAGCACGGTCTGGGTTTTTGGGTCTTTCCCTCGCAAGAGGGTGAGCGATACGAGCATACCGGAGCCGGTCTGGGTTTCGCGACGCTGTTCCGGCTCTACCCGGAGGACCGCCTCGCCATAGCTCTTCTTGCGAACGGCACGTCACTCGACCGCGAAGGAATTGCCGACCGGCTCTTCGAGCTATTCCGGGACTAACGGCTGTCGTGTCGCTTGTGGAGCGTTTATGATGCGCGAGGGAGGTGTCCATTGCGTTTTTCGCCTCTCCTGCCATTTCAGTGGATCCTCTCGAGGGTGAGACCGCCACAGTTTAGGTAGACGAGACTGATGAGAGCTTCGGCAGAGTGGAGTCCAAAGCTGCGGCGGCTCAGCAGCCGGATTTTGTTGTTCATTCCTTCGAGTCGGCCGTTGCTGAGTCTCCACGTGACCCACGCGATGTCTTGGTAACTCCGAGGTCAGCCAGGAGCAGAGCCACGGGCTTGCTTCTCATCGAGCTGCCACGGTCCGCGTGAAGGGTGAGCTGGTCGGGTTCAATGTCCTGCTTGCGACAGCTCTCGGCGATGAGGCGTTGCGCGAGCGCCGCACTTTCTCGGTGAGCCAGCATCCAGCCAACCACGTAGCGGGAGAAGATGTCGAGGATGACGTAGAGGTAGTAGTAGGTCCACTTGACGGGGCCACGAAGCTTCGTAATATCCCACGACCAAACCTGGTTGGGCGCTTCGGCCAGCAGCTCCGGCTTCGTGTAGTTCGGATGGCGCCGTTGGTTCCGGCGCTCTCGGACCTCGCCGTGCTCCTCCAAAATCCGATACATCGTGCGAATCGAGCAGAGGTAGGTTCCCTCGTCCAGAAGCGTGGCCCACACCTGGGCGGGCGCCTTGTCGACGAACCGCTCACAGTGCGAGGCCCCGAGGACTTCCTCGCGCTCAGTCTCGTCGAGGGCTCGGTGCGGCCGAGGACGCCGCTTCGGTTCGGGCGTCACCTGGCGCCTGCGATACAGCGTGGAACGAGCCACACCCAGAGCCTCGCAGGCTTCCGTCGTCTGCCCAATCTGCCCCGCCAGCTCCTCGGCCGCCACCATCAGTCGTTCTCGTAGCTGTCGAGTGGATTCAGGGGGACCCCCAGTAATTCGGAGGTTTTTTTTTGGGTCTCCAACATCGTCTCCACCCGAGCCAGGCGACGTTGGAGCCGGGCGTTAGTGCGGCTGTTTCGCGTTTTCGTGCTTCGAAGATTTTGCGATTAGGGTTAAGTACTTGTGGCGTTTGCGGTAGCTGATCTCGTCCATCCCAATCACCCGCAATCCATCGAGCTCGCGCCGCTCATCCCGCTGCTCGGTAACTACTCGCTGGATGATCCGTCGCACCGAACGCCACGTCACTCGGAAATAGTTCGCTACGGCGCTGACGTCCGTCCTCTGTGCCAGCCACGCTACCTCTTGTTCGAAGCTTTTGGTAAAGCGGCTTCCCTTGTCGGCCCAAGGCACCTTTTCTCTGACCACTCCACACCGCCGACATACCACTCGTCGGATCGAGTAGCGAAGATAGGTCCGGACTCCGAACAGGTCCAAGTGCCGCCAGTAGCGATTGTAGCGATCTTTGTTCTTGCGGACCTTTCGTCCGCAAATCCCGCACAGAGGCTTCCTCCTCCGTGGTACTACATCCACCACCACTCTGGCTTTGTCCGCCTGGAAGTGGAAACCTCGGACCCACAGGCCTTGCAATCCGATGAGCTTGTTGACTAACCTGAAGTTCCTGGCTGAAAAAGCCAAGATCCGGTGTTGATCCAATGAGATAGTTGGAATCAATGGTGCTGGCTTCTGTCTACACGGTGATACCTTTGAGCAGGTCGTAGGCTCTCTACTGTTTCGAGTCCGGAGTTGTCGTGACATCGAAGGTGGGCTCGTCGGGTCCGGCTTCCGGTCGCCGACATTTGTTTCGGGCGATGTTGCTGAGAAGGCGCAGCAGCGTGCGGAAGCTGGAAGCTCGACTCCCATCGTCAAGCTTCTTGGTTTGTATCTTGCGCAGGGCGGCCTCGGAGCGCTTCGCCGGAGCAACCGGGTCACGCTGGCCTTCGCCTGCTGGTCCTCGTCAGAGAATAGCAGCGGCCGCCAAGCCTCCATCATGTGCCACAGGACGTAGTAGGCCAGCATGCACAAGAAGACGTGCGCCCGGACTCGGTTTTCGCGCCGGTGACGAATCGGCCGCACCTTTAGGTCCATGCTCTTGAAGGAACGAAACGCCCTCTCGACCTGGGTCAGCAACTTGTAGCTGCGCACTGTGTCGTCGGTTTTCATCCGCTGCTCAGCAAGACTGGTGCGGATCACGTAGATGCCGTCAAGGGCAGCTTCCGCAGTGACCTTTGTGTCGTCGATTTCGAAGCTAAAGCTGTCGTCGCGAATGTCCAGCTTGAAGTGCTTGCCGACTTTGTACTTGTTGAGAACTCTGCCTACCCGCACACCGATTTTATCTTTACCATGCAGCTGACCCCGCCCGATCCGTTGGCGAATCCCTCCGAACTGCTTAGCGATCGTCCCCATGTGTCGCTTCCACCGCTGGAGCCGTTTGTTGGCGAGCTCAGAGTTGCCGTTGGCGAGGCGCGAGGCGTCGGCATCCATCGTTGTCTCGTCTAGCTCGAAGTCGAAACCGTCGTCACGGATGTCGAGCCTGTAGTACCTGCCGACCTTGTACTTGTTGAGGAGCTTTTTCACTGCAGCACGGATGTCCTCCTTGCCCTGCAAACGGCGCCGCTCGACCATCCGACAAACTTTCTCCAGCTCCTTGCAGGTCGCTTCGAGCAGAGCACGGCGCTTGTGACGCCGCCTCTCGGCCAGCTCCGGATTGTGGCAAGCGACCAGCCTCTCGTTGGGGAAATCCGGGTACGTCACCTCAAACAGATTCCGCTCGTCGAATAGCCCCATCTGGAGCACCCCATCGTTGATGAGCTTGCGAATCGGTTCGGGACGCAGAGCGGTAATCCAGTCGACACCGTCCATCTCCCGCAACTCGTCGATCTGGGTCTGGGTGATCATTCCGCGGTCGCCCACCATCACAAACTGCTCGATGCCGAAGCGCTCTTGCATCTTTTCTACCTGAGGCAACAGCGTTTTGGGATCGCCCGTGTTGCCCTCAAAGACCGATACCGACACGGGGATGCCGCGTTCGTTGGTCAGCAGACCGTAGTTGATCTGCAGCTTGCCTTTCTTGCCGTCACGGTCGTATCCGAGGCGGGCGATCGGACAACTCACACCCTCGAAGTAGCTTGAGGTTAGGTCATAGAGCGCCAGGCCATCGTTTTGGAGATGGCGCGCCGCGAGTTTTTTTTCGATGACCTCCTGGCGTTTGAGAACCCAGTCCATGGCGGCATAGAGATCGTCTTCGCGGGCATCGCTCACCCCCAGGATTTCGGGCAGTGTGGTTGTGTGCCACCACTGGCTAGTCGCCAGCTTCGACTGCGGTTCGAGGATCCGGGCGACTACCATGGCCACGACCAAATCCCGCTCTGGTGAGTGTCGAGAACCAACGAGCTTTTCGAAACCGAGCTGTCTCATGGCGCTGAGCACCGCGTCGACGTGGCCATGGTGCCGGGAGCCGTTCTCGACGATTTTGAAGGCGACTTCAACCGAGACGAGCTTTTCCCCTTTGAGAATGCGTCGGATGGCGTCGACTGCGTCCATGGGCAATTTGGACAAGTTAGCGAGCGTGCGCTTGCGGACGTTTCCGCCCACCCGATACGGCTCACGCAGCAGGACCGCGGGGGTAGAGTTGCGATTGGGGATGATGTGGATATGCATGCCCACCATAGTATCCTATGTGTCAATGTGTATCAAACTATAAAAGACTTTAGACATGCCTACATATTGCAACCCAAAATTAGCCTCTCGGCGTCCTAAAGACGCGTAATCATTGGGGATTCACACTGTCAGTGGGTTCATTCGACCAAGGAACTTCAGACTAACGTAGTAACGCGCATCGCGGGAACGCTCTTTTCTCTTTCGGAAAAAAAGATTCTAGCGTTCTCGCCGATGCGCATCTACACATGGCTTACCCTCTCAACCCACGGGCCTCACCAAATGCCACTGCCCCTCAGCGGGAGACGAGGCTGTGGGAAACGCCCCCACGGTTCTGGTCGTTCAGACCTTGCTCACGACTGAGTTCTCTTCGAAGCCTGGAAGGGCGTTTTCCATAGCCTCCACTAATCGAGCCCCCCCTTCCTTATTCCATATGAATTAATCTTTCTTGTATATATATCAGGAGGGGCCTGTGGGCGCTCGTGGGAAACGCGAAGCGTTTTCCAAGCGATTGTGGAAAACGCCGCTCCACGTTTGTACGTGCTCACAACCTTTCCCTAAACGCCTCTCTCGCCCGGAGTTTCCGGCGTTTTCCACAATCGCGGCAGCGTCCATAGGCCATGCCCTCCAACACAAATCAGATCCCCCGAAACGACAGGAGAACCCCACTCCAGACCTTACGTCTCGAACGACAATCCCTACTCCGAGTCCCAGTTCAAGACGATGAAGTACTGTCCTCAGTTTCCGAGCCGTTTTGGTTCCGCCGAAGACGGCCGGCTGTTCTGCGGCGGTTTCTTCGACTACTACAACTACGAGCACCGGCACTCAGGAATCGGCTTCATGACGCCGGCCGACGTTCACTATGGTCGCGCCGAACAGCTCACCACCGCTCGGCGCCAGATCCTTCTCGAAGCTCATCGGACTCATCCCGAACGCTTCGTTCGCGAAACGCCACAACCTCCCGTTTTGCCTCCTCAGGCTTGGATCAACCCGCCGACGGAGAAAACGACGCTCCTGAATGCCGCACAAGCCACTCTCGCGGCGGCGTCCATACCTGGGTACCCCCTTTTTCTGCTCCACGAAACGAGATCTCGATCGATGCAGATGTGGACCGCACCGGCGCCACGAGCCTCCCGACGCTAATCGAGGCTCACTAAATGCAGCTCGCGAGTGTCTCAAAGTTGTTGACACGTACCGGAGAAACTTCTTGGCCCATGTCTCGGTTTTGTAGGTGTAGAGGTCCATGAAGTCGTCGCGCAGAAGCATGGCGCGGTAGAGGCGACGATTAGCTCGCACCTGCTCGCGGAGCACCCGTTTGTCTTTCGCGCTGCGGTTGTGTTTGGCCTTGAGAAGGGGAAACTTGGTGTTTTTGAGGTTGCGCCGGGCAGTCCCTTTGAGCTCGCGCACCAGCTCGCGCCGGGTCTTATCCACGGCCTCGTTCAGATGCTTGACGATGTGGAAGCGGTCAAAGATCACCCGTGCCTGAGGAGCCTTTTTGCCGACGACAGTTATGTACGGCTCCCACATGTCCATGCTGACCGCTTCGAGCTCCGCGGCTCTTTGTGGTCCGAGCTTGCGGAAAAACCGCAGCAGCGTCTTGGCCTTGCGCTCCTTTCCCGCCCAGACGACCCGGCCGCTGAGATGGTCTATTACCACTGTTAACCCTAATCGCAAATAAACGTCACCGTGTCTGAGGTCTTTGGCCCCGTGAATAGCACCTTTTCCAGGTTCTGCATACACCGTGCAGAATCACCTATAGTGGCGGCGAGCGGGTGCCCCAGCACGAGCTTCTCGCCTGCGCCCGTTTTTCAATCTTCCTGATGGCACTGTGTTTTTTGCAAAGCTCGCCCGTCCTCGCGGACGGCGACAACACGATCTTCGAGTTGGGGGATTTCGCTTTCAAAAGCGGAGTGACGCTTCCGAACGCACGCCTGTCCTATGTGACCTATGGAGCTCTCCGGTAGATCTTCCGTAGACATACGAATACTCTCAACCTGGCGGAGAACTACCTCAAATGCCCCTCAGCGCGGGAACCCGGTTAGGGCTCTCGCTACCAGCTCGCGATAATCTATTGGTATAGCGTATTATTTGTATCAGATTGAGCAGATATATCAAGATCGGTCAAGCCGCGAAATTGCTCGGCGTGACTCCGCAGACGGTACGGCGCTGGGAGCGGGAGGGCCAACTCTCGCCCGACCGCGTGAGTGAGGGAGGCACGCGCTACTACGACGTGACCCACCTGCTGGGTTTGCGGGAGCTCGAAACTGATCTGACAGTGGCCTATGCACGGGTATCGAGCCAGGACCAGAAGGAGGACCTGAGACGCCAGGCGGAGAATCTCGAGACGTACTGCGCGAGGAAGGGATGGCGTTACGAGCTGATCCAGGATCTGGGCTCGGGGATGAACTACCGGAAGAAGGGCTTGAAGCTTCTTTTGGAAATGATCCTGGAACGTCGCGTGAAGAGGGTGGTTTTGACGGACAAAGATCGTCTATTACGTTTTGGGGCTGAATTGGTATTCGCTTTGTGCGAGGCACGCAACGTGGAAGTGGTGATCCTGAATCAAGGCGGGGAATCCTCGTTCCCCTCGTTCGAGGAAGAGCTGGTGCAAGACGTCTTGGAGATCATCACGGTGTTCTCGGCACGGATGTATGGCTCGCGCGCGCACAAGAACAAGAAGCTGGTACAAGCAGCCAAAGTGCTGAGTGAATAAAACGATGGAGACGCTGGTGCATCAGATACGTCTGGTACCGAATGCTGCTCAAGAGTCGTACTTGCGCAAGGCGTGTGGGATTTCGCGCTTTTGCTGGAACTGGGTCGATGGAGTGTCCCGAAGAGCACGTACCACATGTCGGGCGCCGGCGGCCAGACGGTGCTCATCATCCCGACGTATAACCTCGTCGTCGCGCGGTTGGGTCATCGTCTCGGCGCGCGCGGGGCTCGAGGCACTCGACGATGCCCTCGTGAAGCTGATGGATACCATCCCCCGTGCGATGCCATAGACGCTGATGCAACATTTGACATCGAGGCGGGCGTTTTTGCGAGCGCTCGGCGTGAGCCCGACATTGTTGGCCATGTCTGCGCCGCGCTTCGATGTCGTCGTTCCCCCCGCGGCCGGAAAAGTCGTCGATCTCCTCGAGGCTGGCGCCGATAGTTGGCAGTCGCCAGACCCAGCGCGGTGGACGTTCGCCGGCGACGGCGAGATCCTAAGGTCGACGCCCGAGCAGAGCGGCGCCAAGACCTCGCCGGAGGCCAGTTCGTTCCTCGTCAGCCAGCAGACTTTCGGTGGCGACATGGTCGTTTCTATCGACATTACCTTCGAGACGGGCAGATATCTCGGTGTCTACGTGGACTACGCACAGGAAACGCAGAGTGGCATCTGGATGGCAACCGGGCATGCGTTACCGGAAGACCCGGAGGAGAGGTATCTCGAAGTCGAGATGGCCCATATCAAAACCGTCGAGAAGTCCGATCGGACCGTGCGCACCCAGGGCGAGTTGAAGATCGAGGCAGGCAAGTTGGCGCGCATGCAGTTCGTCAAGAAGGGTGACGATTACAGCGTGTGGAATGACGGGAGACTCATCATTACCTACCACAAAGCCGGTGGTTACCCGCCGGGGCCGCTGCAACTGCGGCTGACGAATGCACGAGCCCGAATCCATCGTCTCGAAGTGCGATCAGATTGGTCCAAGTGATTGGACGGCTCTCGACCCTTCTCTCGCTCCCGCTGTTGATAGCCGGGACACTCGGGACAGGCACGGCGCAGGAGCCGATTCGCATCTTCGCCGCGGCGAGCTTGACCGACGCGCTGGCCACCGCCATAGCCGATTTCGACAGGGCGCACCCTTCGTCGCGCGTCGTGCCTCAGTTTGGTGCGTCGAGTGATCTCGCGCGTCAGATTCTCGCCGGGGCGCCCGCGGACCTGTTCTTCTCGGCGGACCAGCAGCAATTGGATCGCGTCGCGGCGGAAGGGCTCATCCAGAAAGGGGCGCGGGCGGCCGTGCTCTCGAACGTGCTCGTCGTCGTGCGCCATCGCGAAGAGCCTGACACGGTGGACGGCCCCGCGGACCTCGAGGCGCTCGACCGTATCGCTATGGCAGATCCCCAGGTCGTCCCGGCCGGCGTCTACGCCCGGCTGTATCTCGAGAGCCAGGGCCTGTGGGCACGCCTTCAGGACAAAGTCGTCCCGACCCTCGACGTCCGGGGAGCACTGGCGGCTGTAGCGAGCGGTAACGTCGACGCCGGATTCGTCTACCGCACCGATGCCGCCATCGAGGATCGCGTGAAGATCGTCTACGCGGTCCCGCGGGAGGAGGGGCCACGGATCTTGTACTCGCTCGGGACTATCGAGGGTCGCAACCGGCGCGAGGTCCGTGCGCTCTACGACTACCTGAGGTCGGCGGCGGCAAGCGAGGTGTTCGCGGAATTCGGATTCGTCTTTCTCGGCGATGCCGACGCGGTTTCTAGAGTCCCATGAGCGTTGCACGCATGCTCGCGGAGATTCTCGAGCAGCCCGACGTTTATCTCGAGACGATGCGGCGGGCATCCTAGCGCATGGGTTCGTTGCAAGAGACTCATCGAGCTTGTCGAAACGCTTTGTTCAACCTCCCCTCGACAACATATACTTCGCGCGATTCTTGAAAGGAGCGAGCATGAATTTACTCCGTGTCGCTACAGCAAATTTGGCTCTATCGCTCTCGATGAGCTCTCTGGTCTCTGCGGAGGAGAACGTTCATTGGGACGTCATATCCAAGATTAGAGAAGAGAGCTTTGCACGTTCACAGGTAATGGATCATATCTGGTACTTGAGCGACGTCATCGGGCCTAGATTGGCAGGCTCCGCCAGCATCGGGAAAGCCCAGCTATGGGCTCGATCCAAAATGGATGAAATGGGACTGACGAGCACCGCTCTAGAGCCTTGGGGGGAAACGGGTGTTAGCTGGGAGCAAAAATACACTTCGATCCACATGCTCGAACCGACTTATCAACCGATCATCGGATACCCCTACGCGTTCTCCCCTGGAACGAATGGCAAAATTGCCGGAAGTCCGGTGATAGTCGATATCCAAAGCAAGGAAGACTTGGAGAAGTACCGCGGCAAATTGAGCGGTGCCATCGTGCTGGCCCATCCGGAGAAGCCCATCAACGAACGTTTTACTGCCGATGCCGTTCGCCATGATGAAGAATCGCTCGCTGCTTACGCGGCAACGGGCACGAACGTCAACTTCCAACGTAGGCTGCAGGCGCCGTGGTGGCAGTTGAGCCCACCGGAGGACGTCACAGAAGAGGAGCTCGAACAGTTTTTCAAATCTGAGAACGTCGCGGTGGTTCTGAATCCGGGAAGGGGTGGAGATGGAACGGTTCGCGTTGGCGGTCGTCAGGGTTACAGAAAGGACATGACGGTTCAAAATATCGAGAACGCCGTTCCCTGGCTAGTACTCGTTCCTGAGCACTACAACCGGGTCTATCGGCTCACCAAGAAAGAAATCCCCGTTCAACTAGAGATCGAAGTCAACTTAGAAATCTCGGAAGAACCTACAGAATTCGTCAATGTAGTGGGCGAGATCCCGGGTACGGATCTCACCCATGAAGTCGTGATGATAGGCGCCCACCTTGATTCATGGCATACAGCAACGGGGACTTCCGATAATGCCGCTGGAGTCTCGGTGGCTCTTGAAGCGATGCGCATTCTCAAAGCCATCGGCGCAGAGCCACGTCGTACGATACGCATAGCTCTCTGGGACTCCGAGGAAATAGGCCACAAAGGCTCGATAGCCTACGTTGCCAAACATTTTGGCAATCCTCGAGATGGGAAAAAGCCGGAATATGACGACTTCTCCGTATACTTCAACTCGGACAACGGCGCGGGACAATTTCGCGGCGTTCACCAGCAAGGCAATGAGCTCGTCGCTCCCATTCTTGACGCGTGGATGAAGCCTTTCCGTGACCTCAACGTCGAGACGCTAACCAAGTTCAGCAATACCGGTTCGGATCAAGTCAATTTCGACAGAGCCGGACTGCCCGGCTTTCAATTTCTTCAAGACCGGCTCGCTTATTGGACGAGAAGATGGCACTACAACATGGACTTTTACGACCATGTTATTCCAATGGATTTGAAAACGAACGCGGCCGTGATGGCAAGCTTTGCCTATCACGCTGCCATGCGTGACGAGAAGATTCCGAGAAAGATATTCAAGGATTGGAAACCGGAGCTTGCGTTGTTACAAGAAGACGTTTTCAAGGATGGAAACACATTCACGAATGCCGTCGCAGATTTCGATAATGACGGAGACCTCGACATCTTCGTCGGGTTCGGAGACAGGCCAAACCGTCTCTACCGGAACGATAATGGAAATTTTGCTGATGTTGCGGAGGAAGTCGGGCTTGCGGATTCTGACGTGACGCGGGCCTCTGCCTGGGGTGACTATAACGCCGACGGCCATCTCGATTTATTCGTTGGGTTCGTATCTCGCACCCAGAGCAGGAACAAGCTTTACCGAAATGACGGGGACGGCAAGCATTTCACCGATGTAACTCAATCGTCCGGTGTTCAGCTGAGCGGAAGTTTTCGGCAGGCCAGCTGGATCGACTATGACAATGATCGCGATCTCGATCTATTCGTCGCCCTACGAGATCAAGAAAACGTTCTTTTTCGAAATGATAGCGGGAAGTTCACCAATGTGGCAGGAACACTAGGTGTTGATGACCCGCGCCGGACAGTAGGTGCCGCTTGGTTCGATTTCGATCAGGATGGGGATCTAGACCTTTTCGTCGCGAACATGGATGGCGACGCCAATGGTTTGTTTCGCAACGATGGCGCGAAGTTTGTAGATGTTGCCAAAGAAATAGGCCTTGAATCCGGAGGCAGGCCGCTAGGGATGTCCAGCTACGGAAGTGTCAGACCCAGTCTCGCCGACTTCGATAATGACGGTCATATGGATATTTTTCTCGCCAACTACGGACCCAATGGACTTTATAAGAACGTGAATGGTACCGAATTCATCAATGTTGGCCCGAAACTCGGTTTAGCCATAGACGGAAGATATGACACGGGAACGTGGGGAGATTACAACAACGATGGGTATCTAGACCTTTTCGTCAACGGGACCATCTCTCAGGGCAAGAATTACCGTGACTACCTCTTCAAGAATGACGGCGAGAGATTCATCGACATAACCCCCGAAGTACTAGAGAAGCAAGCATCCGATCACGGCGCACAGTGGGCTGATTTTGACAATGACGGAGATCTCGATTTGGCGCTTACCGGTTTCGGCATGCATCAAATCCTCCAGAACCTTCTCGACAACGGAAAAGGCCGCCAATCGCTTCAGATAACGGTGCTCGATGAGCAAGGACGATACATCTATCCTGGCTCCGAAGTAAGACTCTTTGAATCCGGCACTCGGAAACTGCTGGGAATGAACATCCTCGATACGGGATCCGGATACAATTCTCAGAATGCCATGCCGGTTCACTTTGGATTACGAAACGAGGGATTGGTCGATGTTGAGGTTACTACGTTGACCAAGAACGGAAGGAAGACGGCTGTATTGTCGCGTGTTGATCCTAAAGAACACGCGGGTCGCTGGCTTGTCGTAAGAGTGGACGGTGAAGGAAACTTGATAAAATAGCGACAGAAAAACTAGCCGGCTCCTAGCACCAGCAACCATACAGGCCACGACAGCCTCGAGAGTACACACGACCGTCAGCGAGTTCGGCAAGCGCGCGAATGTCCTGGCGGAAACCGTTCCGGTTCGACACCCAAGCGACGGAAACGAGCCGTGTCTTTCTGTCGATCTGCGCCTCGAAATCCTCGAGACGGGAACGGCCTTCTTCTTGTGGAACGATCCTCAGCTCTATTCCTTTTTCCTTTTCGAGCTGGCGGTAGAGCACGAAGCTCGTGACGAAGTGGAGCTCGTCGATGACGACTTTGTCGCCCGGACGCAGATCGAGACCGCTCGCAACGATGTTCTCGGCGTCGCTCGTGGAGTAGAGAATAGCAACCTCCTCCGGCTTGGCGCCGAAAAGATCAGGCGGGAATCAACCGGGACACGCCCGATCGCAAAGGTGGGGTCATCGTGCGGAACCCGGACACCGGTGAGCCCACAGGCACGCTCAAGGATGCCGTGCTGGTCCTGGTGGCGGAGCGTATCCCGGAGGCACCCCCGGAGCAGCGCGCGGAATACCTGGAGGCAGGCCTGGCGGAAGCACGCCGGCACGGAATCACCGCCTACATTGAACCGGGCCTCAGTCCGGCCGGCGTGACGACCTACTTGGAAGCGGAGCAGCGGGGAGCGCTGACCGCTCGGATCCTGGCATCCCTGTCCACGCTGGGTTCGGACTCCGGCGTGTTCGATAAGGACATTTTCGACCTCCTGGCCAGGCGGGAGGAATTCATCGCACGCGAACGATAGGGCGCCGACTTGTACCAAACCGGTGGGAGACCGAGCGTCGACCATGGATAGCACGAGCACAGCGTGCAGACCACGAGATTGTGAACTTTGGGCTCGTTCTCGACCACTTCCAGATGCTCTTGCTGTGGCCCTTCGAAACCGAACTCGGCGATCGCCTCGCTGGGCCGTTCCCGAAGCCGACGTTTGTACACGGGATCGACCCACGCGCGGGCAACGACGCGGGCGCCGTTTCGCGGACCGACTTTGTTCTCGTACATATCGACGATCGCATCGAGCTCCGCCGGGTCGACCATATCTTTTTCGACCAACACGGTTTCGAGCGCTTTGACGCGGAGCGCAATGTCGGCCGGCACGGCCTGATGCTCGTGATCGTGGTCCTGCTGTTCGGATGCATTCTGCTCAACGGAGGCGTCGTCTGTTTTTCCGACCATCGCCGCAGCCGTCGCCGCCGCGCCGGTCATAAACTTCCGTCGCCCCACGGAACCTTTCTCGTTCTTGGCCATTTCGGATGCTCTTCGTTTCAGTTCGGAGTATACCTTTTATCCAATTCCACGTCGGGGGGAGCCAGGGGACGAGACCTGGGGCGGCCTGCCGCTCCAGAAGCGCATTCACGTCGGGGCCTGGTTTGTCGGCTCCTATGACCCCGTGTCAACGGTCAACCTCGAGGTCATCCCCCAGAATATCGAGGAAAGCTACGGCTTGGTGTGCCCCGGCGTCGACGGCGGCAAGAACTGGCCCACCACGGCCTATAGCCCGAAGACCGGCCTGTTGTATGCGCCGCTCCAGAACCTATGCATGGAGCCGATTATCGCGACCACTGACCCGAAACCCGACGACTGGTACGCCATTGCCATGCCCGGAAGGTTGGCGCCAGAGAAAACTTCGGTCGGGCGCCTCGAGGCGATTTCGGTTCGCACCGGAAGGACCGCCTGGAAGTTCGAGGAGCGGGCGGGAATGTTCTCGGCCCTCACGACCGGCGGTGGCCTGGTTTTCGCCGGCAACTCCAATCGCAGGTTCCGGGCGTTCGACGCCGAGAATGGCGACATCCTTTGGCAGATGATCCTGAACGGCCCGGTGACCGGCTTCCCGTTCACCTACGCTGTGGACGGGGAGCAGTACGTTGCCGTGGCGGTAGGTGGCGGCGATATTTTGAGTGGTGCGTACAACCGCTTCGCCGACTTCAAGGTGCGGGGCGGGTCGAACGTGCTCTACAGCTTCAAGGTGTCCGGCACGGCAGGTGGCCAGATGCGAATTGCAACCGGCGCGTCGCAGAGCGAGGCGGAATTGGGCGGCTCCCGACTCGAGCGTAGTGCTCCGAGCGCCACGGAGTCCTTCGCGGAGCAGCGGGCGCGGCTTCCCAGCTCGGCGGCTTGCGCCAGCTTCACGGCTGCCCAGGTCGAGCGCGGTCGCGAGCTCTATGTTCAGAAGTGTGCCGACTGCCACGGCCCGACGCTGCGCGGAGGCAGCCACGGCTTGCCGCTTTCCGGACGCATCTTTCGCGGTCGTTGGTCCAATCGGCCGACGAGCGCGTTCTTTGCGACGCTGCGCGAGACGATGCCGCCCGGTGGAAAGGAGACCCTAAGTGGAGCTACCAGCGATCTGGTGGCGTTCATTCTGAGCGAGAACGGAGCCCAGCCGATCGGTGATGCGATGGGGGAAGAGCCCGCGGCTCTGCGTCAGCTGAGGCTCTGTCCCGCCTCCGAGTGAGCGCCCGCCCACTGAAAAGAATGGCGCGCCCTAGGCGATTTGAACATCTGACCTACAGATTCTTAGTTAGTAGGATCCAGATTCACTTTGTCTCGACAAGAGTCGGACAGCACTGTAACTCTTTATTATAGCTGTTATTTGGTGGCATTTTGTGGTACAATTAGTATCGGGTCGTACCACCTCGAACGGGGCAAGATGTGTATCATTCGTGTACTGGAGGTTAAAGATGGGACGGTCAGTCGAGAAGGCGGTCACGGACAAAGTGATCCGAGCGAAGGTCGCGGAGGCGAGGAGAACTGGCGCACGGGTGATCATCAGCGCTGGCGGAGTGCCCGGGTTGCAGGTCCGGTGCTACCCCGACGGCACCGCGACCTACCTAGTCAGGTACCGGAAGGAAGAGAAGCAACGCGGCGTCACGATGAAGCCCGCGCGCTGGCCCGCTATCGGGGTCGGGGAGGCGAGGAAGTGGGCAAGACGACAGCTCGCCGAAGCGACCATCGGCAAGGATCCGTGGGAGGCCCGCCGGGAAAGGAGCAGGAAGTGCACCATGGGCGCATTGATAGGCACCTTCCTCCAATCGAAGGAGGCCAAAAACTGGCGGTCGCGGACCAAGGAAGAATTCACCCGACTTTTCTCTAATCATGTGCTGCCGAGCCTGGGGCGTCGCGACGCCAACTCGGTCTCGCGCGGCGAAGTGAGGAAGCTGCTGGACGACCTCGCCGAGAGGGCGCCGACGACCGCGAATCGGGTCTTTGCTGTGCTGCGCCTACTTTTCAATTGGGCGCACAAGGAGAGGCAGGAGCACCTCGGGATCAACTCACACCCGATGTCGGGACTCGAGAAGCCCGCGGTGGAGCAGCCGCGCGATCGCACGTACAAGGACGCCGAGCTCTCGGCATTCCTCTCGAAAGTCGACGGAAAGTTGCTCGATTTGGTCGAACTGGCAGTGTTCACCGGAGCACGAGACCTGAACTTAAGGTCAATGCGGTGGGACGACGTGGATATGAGGCGCGCCATGTGGGAGATTCCTGCGACGTCCTCCAAGAGCGATCGAAAGGTCACGATACCCTTGAGCACTGGGGCGCTCGCCGTGCTTCGGCGGCGGGAATCAACGAGGTTCACCGACCAAGTGTTTCCGGCCGCGAACCGCTTCGGCCACGTGGACCGCCCGTCGAGCAAGGTGCTTCGAAAGCTCGCCAAGGAGCTCGGGTTCAAGCTCCGCTTTCATGACATCCGCCGCACCGTGGGCGACCGCGTCAAGGCCAAGTTCGGCGAGGCGATCATGCACGGCCTCCTGGGCCACACCGACGGCTTGTTGACCCGAACTTACGGACCCACGCCTCGGCTAGCGGCACTCGCCGAGGCCGCGGAGTGGTGGTCGGTGGAGGTCGCTCAAATCAGGAGCGCGGCATAAAGACGCCGGATCACGCGAAATTTCTCAGGGAGGACGGGGAACTCGTGAGCGAGGAACCCCAGCGCCCCGAGGCTGCATGGGGGGAAGATCGACATCGTCGGCAAGCAGCTTCACAAAGAGCAAGAGCGTGGCATGACGGGTACTGCGGTTGACGAGTTCTTCGCGATCCTAAATAAAGACGAAGTCCCGCGAGTCAACCGCGCACTCAAGCGCCTCCTAAGGAAGCTCGAGGGGGGATTGCGGGACAAGCTCCGTGAACGATTCGGCGAAGAGGGCGCAAGCGTCAAGCTCGAGGAGAGAGTCGACGAGATCATCTACTGCCTGATCACAGCGCGACAGCCGGGTCTAGCCACCGAGCTTCATCCCGAGCAGCGGCGGCGAATGCTGGATACGGTGGGCTCCAACATTCGTTCGCGGGTCGAGACCACTCTGGCACCGCCTGTAAGGCCAGCGGGGCGTCCTCGAAAGGACTGGCTCAAGGACATCAGAGAGCACATCAAGGCGTGGGGCAGGATCGATCCAACCGACATCGACGCGCGGAGCACGCTTTCGAACAGGGAGGTCGAGCGCCTCCTCCGGGACGCAGGGATCATCAACGACTACCGCCGCCGCAACTAGACGGCCCAAGTCAATCTCCTTCCATCGCCATAGACTCTTTCTTCTTTTGTTTTCAACGGCTTAGTCTGCGGAAAAACCCTTCCATTTTAGCCGTATTTTCCTGCTGCGGAACTTCTTACGATTGTCTGCATGAAGAGACTGCTCAAGATCAAGGAGGTCGGCGAATTGACCGGGCTCAGCAAGATGCAGATCTACAGGATGGAAGCCCGCGGCGAGTTTCCTCCGCGGCGGGAGGTCTCGCCAGGCCGCGTCGCGTGGCTCTCGAGCGAAGTCGAAGAGTGGGTCGAGAGTCGACCAGTGCGGGTGTCTGCGCAGATCGACAAGCGCCGAAAGATTGTTCCCCGAGAGCAGCAACCCCGGCCATGACCACGCGCTCAACGCTACGCCTGGCCAATCCCGCCAACCTGCCGGGCGATTCGCGCCGGGACGGCGGGAGTATTCGGCGCGACGCCGTTGCCGACACACCCGAGCGTCATGATGGCGCGTCTCGGGCTCGATTGGTCGATAGCTCCACCACGTCGTTGCGCCCGCATCCGGTCTACCAGGAGCTGTGCAGACCGTTCGCTGCAACACGGGCAAGGCGGGTGGGTCAGCAGACTGGGTCGATCCGAGAGCCATTATTGACAACCACGGACGGCACGATTCTGGACGGACACGCGCGGTGGCAGGTGGCGATCGAACGAGCGCAGCCGAACGTTCCATGCCTTGAGGTCGACATCACTGAGGAGGAGGCCCTCGAGGTCGTCATCCAACGCCACCGGGCATCTGACGGCCTGAACGCCTATGGCCGCATCGTGCTGGCCTTGCGTTTAGAGCCGTACTTCAGAGAACACTGCCGTCGACGGCAGCTGACAAGGAGCAATGACTTACCGTCGTCAAATTTGACGAACGACGTGCGGAAGGACATCGCCTGCGTCGCCGGCGTCTCGACCGGCAACGTGACCAAGGTCAAGCAGATCCTGGACAGCGTGATTCCAGAAGTTCGGGAACGGCTCCTGCGAGGCGAGGTCAGCATCCATCGGGCCTGGCTATGGCGCAAGCGGCCCCCGAAGGGACAGCGCGATGCCTTGTGGGACCATCTACATCGAGGGCGCCTCAAGAAGACAATCGACCGGCTACTCAGAGCGCACGTTGAAGTTGGTGCTACCGTCCGACCCGTCGACGACGTGACACCTATCGTGCTCGGCGGACTCGCGAAGCTCGACGTGAACGACATCACCGTGGCCGTCGTCGATGTTCCAGGACGAGCCGTCGTGATGACGCGAGACTGCTACAACGAGCTGCTAGAGAAAAATCCACGATGACTTCCGCTCGCCCGCGCCCGCTCAGACAGGTGTGATTCGCAAAAAAGAAAACCGGCCAGAAGCAGCCGACTATGGTAGGTCTAACCCGCGCAATCAACGCCGGATCGACTTTTTGCGGAGCACACGTGTTCCGGAATGGAGTATAATTGGTGGCTCGATGGGAAAGCATAGCCCATCTCCGGAGTGTTGATCTTTGCTCAAGCGCGCGGCACGGACGTTAAAGAACCAGGCAACCCGCACGGTTCGGCGTTACCGTACCAATCGAATCGTCAAGCAGGGCGACGGCCGAGCTCCCGAAGTTCCCCACTTCATGGTTTACGAGCCGACGCTGCTCTGCAATCTCCACTGCAGCTTTTGCTACGTCGCGGACATCCTCAATCCTTCGGATTGGCGGTCCCGCGAGCTCAGCCTGGAGGAGCTCGACGGCATTTTCTTCGAAAACGGACTGAAGGCCGTCAACATCACCGGCGGCGAGCCGTTTGTACGCAAGAACCTCCTTTCGATATTCGAGCTGTTGCAAAAAAAGGGGATGCACTGCGATTACATCACCACCAACGCAACGATGTTGACCGAGGAGAAGGTACAATCTCTGGGGGCACTGGCGTCGTCGGGTTTCCTGCGGCATATCAGCGTTTCCATCGACGGCCCGGAGGAGTTCCACGACGAGGTGCGCGGGCTGAAGGGAGCCTTCCAGAAAACCACCACCAACATCAAACGCCTTCGCAAGGCGTTTCGCGAAAATGGCGTCCCGCCCCGTATCTCGGTAAACACCACGCTCAATCAGGGCAATGTCCATCTCTTCCCCCGGATCATCGACGCGGTCGCCGAGTTAGGGGTGACGCTCATCGGCGTCAATCACCTGATGTTTGCCACTCACCAGGAGATAAACGACACACTGGCCATACTCGGCGAGACCGATCCGGAGCTCATCAGCACTCTGGTCACCGATGACCCGGGGATCGAGCCTCGGGCCGTGCCCAAAGTGCTCGAAGAAGCAGTGGCCTACGGCAAGAGCAAGGGAGTGACCATCAACTGGCGGCCGGCCCAGTCATTTTCCGCCATGGAGAACTACTACACTCCCAACTACCCGCTCAAAGGCCAGTGCTTTTATCCGTTTTTTGGCGGGAGGATCACCTACGACGGCAAGGTCCAATTCTGTCCGTTCATTCGCACCGAGATGGGCGACCTGCGCAAGCAGAGCCTCGCCGAGATCTGGAACGGACCGAAGTTCGTGGACTACCGGAAGAAGCTTCTCGATCACGGCATCTTCCCCGCTTGCCGTCGATGTTGTAAAGTCGAGCTCACTCCTATCTCGGTGGACTGAGGCTCGGAGCCAATGCTCTGGGCAGTGCCCGCCAAGAGCCCCGTCGCGCCAAGGGCGCTCGCCGTACTTGCTTTTTTTCTGCTCCTGACGCTCTATCTCACCTGGCCACCGCCACTGCGCATGGGAAGCGGGCTGAGCACCAACCCCGACTCGCTGCTGAACTTCTGGGCCATGGCCTGGAGCTATCACATCCTCCCGCTCCAGCCGCTCTCCCTGTTCGACGCAAACATTTTTTCCCGCGTCCGGATACTCTGGCGTATTCGGAGCATCTGTTCGGTATTACCCTGCTCGCGGCGCCCGTCTGGTGGCTGAGTGGCAGCCCGCTGATTGCCTATAATTTCGCCATCGGCCGCATCGTTTTTCTTCTCCGGGCTGGGCATGTATTGCCTGGTGCGAGAGTTGACCGGCAGCCGCTGGGGCGGCATGGCCGCAGGCATCGTCTACGCCGCCGCCCCCGTCGTGTCCAAAAACTCGAACGGTGCCGAGAAGCTAGAATCCTGGAGGCGTTCTCGAAGTCCGCAAAAATTTTCTGCGGGCGCCGGGCTGGTGACCGCGTAGTCTTCTCCGCTGCGTTTAGACGGCTTGCTCACAAGACACAGGTACACCCTCTATCGGACAACGATCACGTTCATACGAGGCTGACTCATAGTATCGAGGTTGCATCGGTTGGCAGGTCTATGGGTACGATCATTGGATCGCCGATCGCGGTTAGACTGCGTATTCCAGCCATCGTGAACGCCGAATCCAGAGCAAGCTGAACAGCGAATCCGGTGAAGCCGAACGCTCATCGAAGCGATGAAGTGTTGGGTGACCTCCTTTCCACTGATTGAAAACGTGAACCTATCTTACCTGCGTGTTGTGTAGCAAGGGGCGGCAGGTCGGTGCCGGAGGGAGCGGGCGTAAGGAAAGACGCGAAGCGACCTTCCCGCTCCCGTAGGCAGCGACCTGCCGCGGCCGAACCCCGGGCGATGTGGGGCTGGTTTCGGGGGGTTGCTGGGGTATGGCCTGGCTCGAGAAGACGCTTCCTGAGGCATTCTCGCGCGTCGTTTTGGCGCCGCATCGTCTGGTACCCCGGGTTTGGCGGTTTCACCCGTTTTTATCGCATCGACGCTGTGGTCCCTCGCTCGCTCATGCATCGGCGTTGTCAGATGCCTTTGGCGCAGCCTTGGTCTTTCTCAGAGAAGCTCCTTTGAGAGTGATGCGGTGCGCGCTGTGGAGAATGCGATCGCAGATGGCGTCTGCCTGGTTTGGGTCGCCAATCGCTTCGTGCCACTGCTTGAGCGGAATCTGGGTCGCGATGAGTGTAGAGCCACGCTCGGCGCGGTCTTCGATGACCTCCATTAGATCCCGTCTCTCCGATTCTTTCAGCGGGTGAAGCAGCCAATCATCGATAGCCAGTAAGTCCAGCTTGGCGAGTTTCGTCAAAAGCCGGGCGTAGGAACCATCACCACGAGCGACCGCGAGTTCGTGGAGCAAGCGCGGTGCTCGCACGTAGCATCCGGTGAAGCCGCGACGACAGGCCCGCTCCACGAAGGCGCAAGCCAAGAACGATTTGCCAATCCCCGTCGGGCCGGTGATGAGCAGGTTATGGCGCTCACCGACAAAGCGGCAGTTGCCCAGGCTCAAGATCTGTTCGCGGTTTAAGCCTCGAGGCGCTTGGAAGTTCACGTTCTCCAAACATGCCGGATAGCGGAGCTTTGCCGCTCGCAGTCGTCGAGAAAGCTTACGCTGTTCGCGGGCGGTCCACTCGGCATCGACCAGGAGTCCCACACGTTCCTCGAAGCTCAGCTCCTTGTATTCGCTCGAGCTCAACTGGGTTTCGAACGCGGACACCAAGCCGAACAACTTCATGGCGTTCATCTTTTCTATCGTTTCGGGTGTCAGCATCGGGACTCTCCTCCTTCGTAGTGATCCGCGCCTCGGATGTTCTCGTGCTCCTCTCGCGGTTTCGCTTCGGCGTCCGATTCGAGCACCACACGATCCAGACCAGCCGAGAGAATGTTTTTCACCGTGCGATAGCTGTAAGAGCTCAAAGCTTCCGCTCGTGCGCAAGCGGCCTCGAGACGCTCACTGCCCCAGCGGCTGCCTAGTCGCATGACTCCCAGGCAAGAGCGAAATCCCTGCTCCGGGTGAGGCCGACTCTCTAGAATCCCCGCAACCAGCCTTCCCGTGGCGCGACCTGACTGCTCCGCCCAGTGGAGCAGCCGCGACGGCGTCCACTCCAGGTGCTCCCGATGCGAACGTGGCATATGCTCCGGGTTCGTGGAGTAGTGCCCCTTTCCTTTCTTGCGGGGATGCGACGCGACGCGCTTTCCCTTGAACAGGACCTCCACCACCGAGGCCGTCACCCGTGCCTCGACTTTCTCGTGAATGAGCTGATAGGGAACGCTGTACAAGTTGTTCTCCACCTCCACGTGGTAGTCGATGTTCACTCTGCACCGCTTCCACGTCGATAACTCGTAGCTCTCCTGCGGTAGCGGTTTCAGTACGGGCCGGTCTAGCCTTTCGTACAACTCCCGCCGACTCACACCGAGCTTCTGCATCGGACGCGCATTCAGGACCTCTAACTTCTCCCAGATGGCTTCGTTCAGTTCCGCCAGACTGAAGAACGTGCGATGACGAAGCACCGCCAGGATCCAGCGCTGCGCACTGCCGACTCCACCTTCGCTTTGTCTTTCGGCTTGAACACCCGAGCCGGGACCACAACCGCACCGTAATGCGTCGCCAGCTCTTCGTACGTCCGGTTGATCCCTGGCTCGTAACGGTCCACCATCCACGCCGCTCTTCAAGTTGTCCGGAACCCAGATCTCCGTACTGCCACCGAAGTAATCCGACATCCCCTTATGGGCCTTCGCCCACGATTCCAGCGACTGGTTCAGTGTCGCTTCGACGTAGGTGTAACTGCTCGCGCCCAACGTCCCGACGAACAGCTCCATTTCGACGAGCTCTCCCGTTTTCGGATCGACGATGTGAGGCTTCTTCCCCGAAAAATCGACGAATGTCTTCTCGCCTGCTCGATGCCGTTGACGCATCGTCGGGTTCAGCTTCTTCTTCCACTGACCGTACAGCTCGCAATAACGGCTGTAGCCGTACGCTCCCGGCTTATTCTCCGCGTACTCCACCCACAGCTGCAGCAACGTCAGCTCTCGGTGACGCCTCAGCTCCTCGTGGATGTGGGCATAGTCCAGACCCGGCCGTGCGCCAGATGAGCCCGGCGGCGGAAACAGCCCTGCCTCCAGCTCCCCGTCGCTCAGCTCCTCCGGGAGCGGCCAGCTCAGACCACCCTTCTTCGCCTTGGCCAGGTACTCACTCACCGTTCCAACCGCCACGCGAAGTGCCTTTGCGATCGTGCGGTGAGTAAAACCCAGCTCGTACTTTAACCTTAGAACCTCTCGTATTTTTCTCATCGATAACCTCTTAGCTGCTATTTCCTAGATCGTCCTCCTTCCGGGTACGACCTAGAGTGCCTTGAAACGTGCTATCGATGAGCGTTCGCGATGCCGGAACCGGCGTTCACGTTGCCTGGAATCCGTGTTCACCTTCCCCGGAATCGATGTTCACGATCCCCGGAATCCGTGTTCACGATGCTTTGGAATGGATGTTCACCTTCGGCTGGAATCTGCGTTCACGATGCCCCGGAATACGCACCCGAAGCACCTGCAGCGTTATGTCACCGAGTTCGCCGGCAAGCACAACGTCAGGGACGAGGATACTCTGGCTCAGATGGTTGTCGTTGCGGCTGGTCTGGTTGGAAAGCGTCTGATGTATCGGGATCTGGTTGCGGACAACGGGCTGCCTTCGGGCGCCCGCGCCAGCTCCTAGGGCGCATCAGAGCGCGGGCTAGGTCTTCGGGCGTCGCGTCTCCGTAGTCTGGCCGCTTGCTCATAGCACTCCTTAGATATCCTCAAAAAGGATCTGTTTCAAGGCAAGTCTGAGAATTTGCCACGGCTGGTACTGCCCTTTATCATTGATCGTATATCGGCAGTCCCCCTGATCGTTCAATCCGATTTTTAGAATGAGAGGATCGTTACTAATCCGGGTTACGGAGATGTGATCATTTCTGAGCCGGAACGTGACTTTAGCATTTGGTCCCAAGACACCTTCCAGTTATTCCCTTGAGACTACGAACTCCGTTTTGTCTTTTCCTGGTTCGCTAAACGACACGTCAAAACCATCTTCTCGCTTGAGGCTTCGCTTTCTGCGCGTTACGTCATTCTTGGCTTGGAGCACGAGTTTTAGAAATTCATTCGATAATGAGCAATCTAGCTGCGCCTGAACCCAGTCGAAATCGTCTGGTTTCGGACTCATCGCACCAATCTACTACAGGGCCAGATCGGACTTCAAGTGCCACCACGGATCATCCATTCGTTCTTCTTGTTCAGACGTCGAAGCCCCGATAGCGTGTAGACGTTGCTCTTGGCTCGGTTGCAGGGGCCGCACAACAGCACGCGGTTTGAAATGTGGTTAATCCCACCATCGGCGCGGGGCGTGTTGTGGTCGAGCTCCAGGTAACGCGGGTCGTCAAACTTCCGGTCGCAGCCTTGGCACTTCGGTCCTTGTCGCGAGAGAAGGATGTTGTACATTTCGGCGCGGCTCATTCGCGGCCCGTGCGGTTCTCGAACCGCCTGTTTGACGCGAAGGAACGGAGCGGATGTTTCGCCGTCGTCTGTGCGCTCCGGCGGCTCTGTCGCGTAGTGAACCTTTCCGAACAACTCGCCCTCGTCTCTTAGTCGATCAACAACGGTTTGATGGGCGTTGTCCCAAATGTCGATTCCTACCCACTCGCGGCCCAACCGTTCGGCGGCCACGCACGTTGTGGCGCAACCTGCGAATGGGTCTAGGACGACATCGCCTTTGTTGCTACTGGCGAGGACGATCCGCTCGTAGAGCGCGAGTGGCTTCTGGGTCGGATATCCGACGCGCTCTATCTTGTCCGAGTTGTTGATCTTGTCAATCCTCCATACGTCGTCGAGTGGAACGCCATAGCTCATTGCATCGTCGAGACATCGCTTGACCCGCTTCCCGCCACCTGCATCAGAGAGCACGTATTCACGCCCGTTTTCATCTGCTCTGACTCGCTGTTTGCGAACGCGAATGTATTCGTCTTTGCTGCCCCATGGTCGCGTTGGGTAGTTGAATGCCGAACCTTTCGACTGTGAATAGAACAGGATAATATCGTGCCTTCGTTCAATGTGGTTTCGGAGTCGTTTGTTCCAGCCCTGATAGTGCCAAACGATCTCATTCCTGAAGTTCTTCCGTCCGAACACGGCGTCCATCAGCTCCTTGAGGTAGTGACTTGCCGTCGGATCACAGTGCAGGTAGATGCTACCGGTAGGCTTAAGTACACGGCGCATGGCAAGCAACCGGACCGCTATGAAGCACAGGAACGCGCCCATGTCGTCGCCGTAGCTTGAACGTGAGCCATGCACGACGTTCATGACGTTTGGATGGTCGTCGGTGATGTGGTCTACCCACTCCTGGTGCACGTCCGTCTCCCACGACCACCGATCTTGAAACGATGCGCCCTTCGCGAGGCTGTCTGGCGTCGCGTGGAAGTCTCGGCCTTTGTTGAACGGTGGGTCCGTAGCGATGAGGTCTACGCTCTCCCTATTCATGGAGCGGAGGAACTTGAGGTTGTCGCCGTGAAAGAGGGTTCGGTTGTGCCAGTTGGGCTTCATCCAGCGATGGTATCGGGCCGCCTGGCCCAAGTCAAGTCAAACGTATAATTCCCCAACCAAAGCGGATGGCCACAGAGGCACAGCGCGGCGGAGCCGCAACCAAATTGGAGGACGGCTCCGCCGCGAGCGGTCAGCGGTCAGCATTCAGCGGTCAGCTCGTGGTGCTCGGCGCTTCGCGCCTCGGTCCCATTCTCAGTGTGCGCCGTCCCAATTCTTCGCCGCGGTGACTCTTCTAACTGATTTACCCTCTCGCGGATCCGGCCGCAGCCGCTCAAATTCTTGCAAGAAATAGAAGCTTTTTCGGGTTAGTAGTACAGAGAAAGCGAGAGCGAGCGAAGAGCACTCGGCGGGCTCTATTGTTGCCTCTGTGTTCGACGCTGCTAGCCCATGTTTACCCTTTAGGAGCACCCTAACGCTCGTAAGTGACTGAATTCAAAGGAACGGGGGTTGAATTTCGCCCAAAACGTAGAGACAGAGATTGTGCTTTGAGCGCCATTAATACGTTGTAATCGTGGACAATGACATGTAGTATGCGTGAGGACAGGTTATGTTCTTCCGCATCGTTCGGGCCGCAGGCGGCAAAGGGGTTCAACATGGGTATGTCCGCCTGGTCGAGTCGTATCGGGAGCACGGCAAGCCGAAGCAACGCGTAGTGTGCAACTTGGGGCGCAAGGATCTCCTAGTTGCCAATCTCGACTCCCTCAATCGGTTGCTTGGGGCCGGTGAACCGGCCGACACCGAGCGAGCAGCCGAGCAGGTCGCGGGGGCAGACGCGTGGGATTGGGGTCCGATGCTGGTGACGGCGACGCTGTGGCGCGAGTTCGGGCTGGAGCAGATTCTCGACCGGCTCGGGGGCCGCGGCAAGCGGGACGGAGTGGCGCTAAGCGAGCGAGCTTTGGTGCTGGTCGCCAACCGGCTATGTGCTCCGTCAAGCGAGCACGGTCTGGCGCGCTGGCTCGAGACCGACTTCGTCTGCGACCGGCAGGGGCGGCGGTGGGTGCCGCAGTGGCGCGATGATGGGGAACGGCGAGCGAGTCGCTCCCCGCGGGTTCGCGTGGAGTTTCGCCAACTCAAGCAATGGTACCGAACGCTCGACCAGCTGCATGCCCGCAAAGAACAGATCGAGAAGGAGCTGTTTTTGTGCTTGCGGGATCTGTTTTCGCTTGAGGTTGACATGGTGTTTTACGACCTGACGTCGACGTACTTCGAAGGTCAAGGCCCTCCGGGGCTCGGCGCCCACGGCTACAGTCGCGACCGCAGACCGCGTAACCGGCAAGTGCTTATCGGTCTGGTGATGGTGGACGGTTGGCCGATCGCCCACCATGTTTTCGCCGGCAACTGGCGTGACGCGAAAACGGTGCCGCAGGTGCTCAACGATCTCAACGAACGATTCGGTTTGCACCGCGTGGTTTTTGTCGGCGACCGAGGGATGGTAACGAGCGACAGCCTGGCAGTGGTGCGCTCGCGCAAGCAGGGCTATCTCGTCGGGCTGCAAAGACGACGGCGCGAGGAGGTCTATCGTTACATCGAGCGCGCCAGCGGAGAGTGGATCGACTGCCCTGGTGGCATCACGGTGAGCGAAAAAGCCGAGCCACCTAAGACTCGTGTGCAAGAAGTCCGCTCCGAGCAGTCTGGGGTGCGCATCTTCGTCGTTCACAGCGACGAAAGGCTCGCCTACGAGCGCGGGCAGAGGCTGCGGGCCATGGGACGTGCCCGTGCGGCATTCGAGGCCCTCGAGCGCCGCGTGCACGACGGACGATTGAAAGCCCCCGAGAAAATCGGTGCCGCCGCCGCGCGCATACAGGCACGCCACCACGGTCACCGTTACTACGACTGGGAGTACAAAAACGGTCGCTTCCGCTTCTTCGAGCACCCCGTCAACCTCAAGCGCGAGCAAGCCTACGAGGGTAAGTACGTTATTCAAACCGAGGAGCAAAACCTCTCTCCGGTCGACGCCGTGCGCCTTTACAAGGACCTAAACGAGGTCGAGCGAGCCTTCTCATGCCTTAAGGATGTCATTGAGATGCGTCCCGTTTACCACCAGACCGATGAGCGTGTGGAGGCACATCTTTTCGTAGCTACGCTGGCCTTCCTTGTGCATCGGGCTCTTGAGAAAAAGCTCAAGGTCGCCGAACTCGACCTGTCCGCAACCGAGGCACTACAAGCGCTACGCTCGGTCCGGGTCGTCGACTTACAGCTGGGTTCTGGGCGGACTAAGCGCGTCGTCACGCGCGGCACCGCTCGCGCCAACTCGATCCTGACTGCACTCGGCATCGTTGAACGCGACCCGCCAGCCTTCTCCGAGGAGGTGCTGTCAGCGTAGAGACAAACCGCCGATCTCGATCCTTTGTTTTCGATGACTTAGACACCTAAAAGGGAAACATGGGCTAGCAGCGTCATCCCGGCGGACGGTGACGTCGTGAGCTCCCTGGAAGATCTCGTCGCGCCCAGCGGAAACGGTAAGTGTTTTCGAAACTCTGTGTCTCTGTACTACTAACCCTGAAAAGCTTGTTTTGAGAAGAAGAAAAATCAGAATGTGTGCCACTCTTAGTTGAAATTTGAAACGGCTCCCTCTCGGGTGGTTTGATGACGTTGTGAAAAGCGAAATCAAGCCGCTCAAGAAAGGAGCCGATATGGGAAGTCTGCTACGAAGGGTCAAGGAACGCAAGAAGACGCGTCGTCTAGGTGAAGTAGAGGTCATGGAGCAAGAGGGATACGGGGAGCTCGAGGTGGACTCGAAGGTCGAGATGATCCGCGCACTGGTGCCTCTCGGCCTGATGCATGTTCACGAGTTGCTGGACGCCGAGGTCAGTGAGCTTGCGGGAGAGCGATACGTTCGGAAATCGGAGACGGTGCAGGGACGACGTCACGGGACGAATCCGGGCACGGTGAAACTCGCGGGTCAGCGAGTTCCGGTCCGCGTTCCCCGTGTTCGCGGCCGCGACGGAGAGATCCCGTTGAGCTCGTACGAGAGTCTGAGTCACCGCGGAGAGGTGGACGAGTTGCTTCTACGAAGAGTGCTGTACGGGATCTCGTGCCGGAACTATGAGTCGGCGGCGGAATTGGTCCCGGGCGCGATCGGTCTGTCGAGTTCGTCGGTGTCGCGCGGCTTCGTCGAAGCAAGCGCAGCGAAGCTGCGTGAGATGCAGGAGCGTGATCTCTCGGGTGAGGACGTGGTGGCGATGGTCCTGGACGGCAAGACGTTCGCCGACGCGACGATGGTGGTGGCTCTCGGCATCACGTTATCCGGGGACAAACGCTTCCTCGGCTTCGTGGAGACAGACACTGAGAACGAGCGTGTTCTTAGGCCGTTCCTGCGTTCATTGGTCGAGCGGGGTCTCGATATCTCTGAAGGGCTGCTGGTGGTCATCGACGGCAGCAAGGGGCTGCGAGGAGCCGTGACTAAGGCCTTTCGCAGGCGGGTCGTCGTGGGCCGTTGCCAGTGGCACAAACGAGAGAATGTCGTGAGCTATTTGTCCAAGAGCGAGCAGTCGTTGTGGCGCAAGCGGCTGCAGCGCGCGTACGGCCGGCCGACGCACAAGGAGGCGCTTGAGGCCCTCGAGCAACTCCACCGCGAGCTGGAAGAGAGGAATCAGTCTGCGGCCTCTAGCCTCGAAGAGGGGCTGGAGGAGACCCTGACCGTGCATCGTCTTGGCGTGTACGGGGTGCTCGGTCACTCACTAAAGACGACGAACTGCATCGAGTCCGTCAATGCGCTTATCGAGGAACGTTGCGCGAAGGTCGATCACTGGAAGACTTCGAACCAACGCCAACGCTGGCTCGCGACCGCGCTCACCGACATCGAGCCGCGCCTCCGGAAGGTGATGGGCTACCGACACCTTCCAAAGCTGCGTGAAGCGCTCAAGCGTGAACTGAAGATCGAGACCGCGAAAAAGAATACGTCGAGGAAGAACGTTGCTTAAACGAACCGGGATATGGCCCGCTTTCTTCAAATGAGTATGGGCTCAGCAAGCGAGCTCGAATACGAACTGCTCCTTGCCCACGAGCTCGGGTTGCTCGATAGCCAAAGTCTTCAGGAGCTTGCCGAGCGAACCACCGAGGTCAAGCGTATGCTCGCCTCTCTCATCCGGAGGCTCGAATCCGGAGCTGACCGCTGAATGCTGACCGCTGACTGCTCGCGGCGGAGCCGTCCTCCAATTTGGTTGCGGCTCCGCCGCGCTGTGTCTCTGTGGCCATTCTTAAGGCGCTCATGCACACGATTTGAGGAGCGGCCGAGTTTTCAGGATTACCTGGCTACGAATTAGACAGATAGGCGATCACGCGTTCGAGAATCTGCTCGAGGCTCACCGTCGGCTTGTAACCGACGAGCTTTGCGATCTTGCCCGTATCGGGAACACGCCGCGTCATGTCTTCGAAGCCCTCCTCATAAGCTTTTTCGTAAGGCACGAGGACGATCTCTGACTTACTCTTCGTCATCGCTTTCACTTTCTCGGCGAGCTCCAGGATGCTCACTTCTTGCTGCGAGCCGATGTTGAAGACCTCGCCCGCGGCGTCGCGGTGATCGATGAGGCCGAGCAGGCCGCCCACGACGTCCGAGACATCGGTGAAACAGCGGCGCTGGGTTCCGTCGCCGAAGACCGTGATCGGCTGACCCGCAAGCGCTTGCCGCACGAAGTTCGGGATAACCATCCCGTAGCGGCCCGTCTGCCGCGGCCCGACCGTATTGAAAAGACGCACCACGACGACCGGGAGCTTCTTCTCTTTGTAGTAAGCAAGGCCGAGAAACTCATCGATAGCTTTCGAGCACGCGTAGCTCCAGCGGCCTTTGTGGGTCGCGCCCATGACGAGATCCGAGTCCTCTCGAAACGGGATGTCGGTGCTCTTGCCATAGACTTCCGAGGTCGAGGCGAGGATGACTCTCTTCTTCTTCTTGTTCGCAACCCTCAGCACCGTCTCCGTGCCGTGGACGTTGGTCTCGATGGTGTGCACGGGGCTTTCGACGATGAGGCGCACACCGACGGCAGCGGCCAAATGAACAACGACGTCGACTCGGTCAACGTGCTCCGCGGTGGCGGGCGTGTTCATGACGGTGTCGATGGTGTAATGAAAGCGCTCGTGGTCTTTGAGGTGGTCGATGTTCTCGATGCTGCCGGTGGAAAGATCGTCGAGCACATAGACCTCGTCGCCGCGTTCGAGAAGAGCTTCGGAGAGGTGGGAGCCGATGAAACCCGCGCCTCCCGTAATGAGGACTTTCACAACCAACGACCTCCGTTTGCCGGACCTTTATTGCCCGCCTTTTTCATCACTTCGTAAACCCGCGTCGCACCTTGTGCGTCGACGAGGCGGGCGCCCGCTTCGCTCATTTGTTGGCGCGCGTCTCGATCCTTCAGAAGTGCTTTGGCTTTCCTGCCGATCTCTTCCACACTGACATCGGTGCCGAGGCCGAGATGCTCGATCGTTCCATAGCGAGAGAACCCGTCCATGCGCTCCCGCTCGCGCCGGTTCTGACAAAGGACCATGCCGGGACGGCCGAGCGCGGCGATCTCGAATACGGTCATCCCGCCGGAGCACAGCACGAGATCGGCTTCCACCAGGATATCCGCCATGTGCTCAACGTTTTTCAAGACGTCCGGACGGTATGAAAGTTTTGGCACGAGCCTATCGAGCTGCTCGCGATAACCGTAGGCAGGGCCGAGCACGACCGTGACTTCGAGCCCGGGGATGTCGTGGAGGGCCTCGAGCGCCTTCGTCGTCAAGTTCTGCGGGTCGCTCCCACCAAAGCTCAAGACGACACGCTTGCCATCGTTCGGGATCGTCATCGACGCGCCGGCCTTTTTTTGAAACGAGTCGCGCAAGATCGCGAAAGCCGGACCTGCGTGGTAATCGTCGAGCTCGACCTCGCCCTCCTGCATCGTCGCGATGATGATCGAGGCCAGCTCGGAAGGGTTCTCGATATCATCGAGTGAGTCCACGAGGTTTACCGTCGACACGCCCAGACCGGCGAGCGCGCGCAAGTAGTCTTCCTCCAGAAAGGGGCGGTCGTTGACGATGATGTTTGGCGAGTAGTCTCTGATGATATCGATGACGACGTCGACGAGGGTCGTTAACTCGTCGCCGGGCGCTACACGCACGGGATAACCGAGCCGGGCGATGTGCTGGACGCCTTCGGGCGGGTCGGCGCGCATGAGAAAGCAGACATCGGCGTGCGGGGCGATCTTGGTCAAAGCTTCCGCCACCGCGAGGCTCCGGAGCACGTGGCCCATCCCCATCTCGCCGCCGCCGTCGACGCGGAAGAGGACCCGCGGCAGGTGGACGAGCTTCTCGGCGAGCCAGAAGTCATAGATGTCATGGACGGTGAGCGCGGACATCTTGTCCATGAGGATGTGCCCGACGTTCTCGCCGAGCCTCGGCTCCGAGTCGAGTACGTCGCGCAGCAAAACACGGATGGCTCCGTCTTCGTGATAGAGCGGCTCGAGCTCGTCGCGGCGCCCCGCCCGCTCGAATAACGGCTCGAGCTTTCCCCGTGGGCGATGCCAAGTAAGTGCCCGCACCTCGTTGAGTGAGATGACGGCATCGAAGCCCTTTTGGATGAGCTCTTCGATGGCAGTGTCGATCTGCTCCGCGCGTCGAAACGGGGACGTCGCCTGGAGCGTCACGACGATGTCGAAGCGGGTGTCGCTCTCCGCTTCGACGGTCTCGACCGCGTGCCTTATGACCGTCCGGATCTCGGAAAGGTCTCTCGCGAGCTCCTCGGGCCGTTTCACGACTTCGGCGTCGTATTCACGCGCGACTCTTGCCACGTGATCGTCGTCGGTCGAGACGATGAGGCGGTCGATATATTTGCTCTCCTCGGCCTCGCGCAACGTATGTGCGATGAGAGGGAGTGCCCCGAGCCGCTTGATGTTGAGATAAGGCACTTCGGGATCGCCCCCGCGCGCGGGGACGACAGCGATGACGCGGAGGCCGTCTTTCATGGCAGGCATGGCCGCCGTAGCGGGATCAAATCCACTTCCATTCGAGCACGGTGTCTTCGGCGATGTCGGTCTTGGCCGTACGGCCGACGACGACATCGACGAACTTTGGATAGATACCGGTGCCGGGGCGTTTAAAAGTCAGCATCTCGCGCGTGATGGTCGTACCTTGCGGGATGTCGGTCGCGGAGATGATGCTGCGGCGGGCGAAGCGGTAAGCCTGGGACTCGGCCTCCACCGGGCCTTTCTCGTAGCGGCCCATCGCCTGCTCGATGGTGCGGATCGCTTCCATCATCTGCTTCAGCTCGTGATGGTCGACCGAAAGATAGTGGTCGGCGCTTACCGGGAGGGTCTTGTCGACGGTGTAGTGCTTTTCCACCGCAACGGCGCCGAGCGCGACCGCTGCTTGAGGCACGGCAATACCGAGCGTGTGATCGGAAAGCCCGACCGGAACATCCGGAAACGCCGCCTTCATGTGAAGCATCATCCTCAGATTGGCGTTTTCGGCATCGCACGGATATTGGAGCGTGCAGTGAAGAAGAACGATCTGATCGTTGCCTTGCGCGCGCACGACGGCCATCGCTTCTGAGATCTCCGGGATCGTTGCGAGCCCGGTCGAGAGGATCATGGGCTTGCCTTTTTGGGCCGCTTTTTCGATGAGCGGATGATCGGTCAGATCCGCCGATGCGATCTTGAATCCGGGTGTCCCGAGCTCGTCGAGCATGTCGACAGCTTCTTCGTCGAAAGGCGCCGAGAAGCACAGGAGGTCGATCTCTTTGGCGTAACGGAAGAGCTCCGCGTGCTCCTCGGGACCGAAGCGATCGAGCTTCTTGAAGCTGTCAAATTGGCTTCCATCCGGGTCGTCGGCTTCGACCCAGTAGCGCGGAGCCGTGCGGGTCGATATCTTCCCGGCTTTGTAGGTCTGGAATTTGATGGCGTCGGCGCCGGCGGCCTTAGCTTCGCGGATGAGCGTCTTGCCGAGCTCGAGGTCGCCATTGTGATTAACGCCAGCCTCGGCAATGACGAATGCTGGGTGGCCTTCTCCAACGAGCCTGCCTCCAAAATCAATCTCTTTTGTCTTCATCAAGGTTAATCGTCCAACTTCACCGAGCGTATGTTGTGCGCGGCGTACGTGATGTGCGCGTTGATCGCGGCGAGCGCCGGCTCCTCGTCCAGCAGACGGATGGCGTCGGCCGTCGGGAGCACAGAGCCCGAACGATACAGTCTATCGAAGATACGCCCCATGAGCACGAGGTCGTCGGGCTCGTCCACGGTGAGCCGATAGTGCGGGCGGTAGAGCGCTTCAGGGAGCTCGGCGCGCGTGATGCGGAACCGTTCCGGGTTCTCCTTGATGTAGAGCGTGACGAGCTCCGAGCGGTGGCGATCTTCACCGTCGCGGTGGCTCGTCCGAAGCGCGCGGCGGGAAATCACTTCCGTCAGGATGCCCATGAGGAGCGCGTCGCCGGGGACATAGGTGTAGTCACTGTCCTCTTTCAAGTGGAGCGCAACGAGTGTTTCGATGAGCGGCAGGTCGGTCAAGGGGTTGTCACCCGTGACACGGACGAGATGCTCGGCGCCGAGCTCTCGACAAAGCGCGAGCAAACGGCCGAGAACATCGTCCTCGTCGCCCCGGAAGGTCCTTATGCCGAAGGTTTCGGCTGCTTCGACGAGCACGTCGTTCTCGCTCGACACCGAGGTGGCGACCACGATCGCACGCTTGCCGCCTAGCGAAGCGAGCCGCTCCAGAAGATGGATGAGAAGCGGCTTTCCCGCGAGAGGCGCCATCGCCTTTCCCGGGCAGCGCTCGGAGCGCATGCGAGCGGAAACGGCGATGAGAACCCGACCGTCTTCCCAGAGCGCGCTACGGGTCCTGTTACTCAAATAGGTCCTCCGTGAGCGGCTCGAAGGCCGCGATGTCCCGGCGCGGCTTCCGGCCCACGATGCGCTCGGCGTCGCCCGGCGAGAGGCCTTTGTCGTTTCGTAGAAATACGAGCTGCTCTTCGGCAATGGGCTCGCCCTGCGGCAGGGCGACCGCGCTCAGAACCGCGCGCCGCATCAAGCCGTGATAGCGCGCCGCGCCTTCGCTTTCAACGAGGCAGGGCTCTCCGAAGGCGGTCTCGGCCTCACGGATGAGCGCTACCATTTTTCGAAAGCTGTCTTCCTCGAGCGCCGATTGGTAGTCGAAGCCTTTGGCGGCGCGAGCGAGCGTCATGTGCTTTTCCACTAGATCGGCTCCAAAGGCGACCGCGAGCGCCGGCAGCATCGCCGCCATCTCCGAGCCTCCGTCGACGTGATCCAAGAACCCTACCGGAAGGCCGAACAGGCGTTTCAGCGTCTCGATGTAGCGGAGCTGGGAGTCCGCGGTGCGGGTCGGGAAGTTCTGGACGCCGTGGAGGAGCATCAGGTTTTCGTTGCCTTCGGACCGCACCACGTCGATCGATGCTTCCACGACGCCGAGACCCGAGCCCCCCGTCGACAAGAGCATGGGCTTTCCCGTGGCCGCCACGGCGTGGATGAATGCGGGATTCTCCATGTCGGTCGAGTGGATCTTGTAGGCGGCGATGTCCATCTTTTCTCCGAGATCGAGACTTCTGCGGTCGAAGATGTCAGCGAAGACCGGGACCGCGAGCGTCTTCGCTTCGCCCAGCACCCGCTCCCACTCGGCGATGGAGAGCTCGATTTGATCGAAGGTCGCACGGTTCGGATCGTTCGGCGCGACGAGAGCTCCGGCGCGGAAGAGCTGGAACTTCACGGCTTCGGCTCCGGCCGCCTGGGCGCTTTTTGCGAGCTCTATCGCCTGGTCGGCCTCGCCTTGATGCGCGGAAGCGATCTCACCGAGAATGAACGCCGGAGCGCCGTCCCCGATGCGACGCGCGCCTATCTTCCCTATCTTCATGGCCCACCTGCTTTCTCTTTCATGAAGAACCGCACCATGTCGAGCTCCAACGCATCGTCGATGTGGAGCGATTTGAGCCCACCGAGCTCCACCGCTCGCACATCTTCGCCGAGACCGAAATCCTTGCCGCTCCAGCTCTCTAGAAGCTCACGACGGCGGACGAACATGCCGCCATCGAGAATGAAAGCCGGCGGCAGATCCTGGCGCTGGAGATAAGAGTCGTCGCTCGCGTCATTGAAAGGAAGGACGCGATCCCCCTCGAGACGCTTCACCCAATAAGGGTGGCCGTGCTCGACGCGTTCGACCGACACGACGCAGTCGGCGCCACTCGAGGCGAGCTTTTCGATGGCGCGGTCGATGTCCTCCCCTTCGAGAAAAGGCGAGGTGGCTTGGAGCGACAAGACGGCGTCGGCGCGAAAGCCCGACCTATCCATCATCTCCATGGCGTGGCGCACGACGGGGACGATGGAGACGTCGTCAGTGGCGAGCTCGTCCGGCCGGCGAAAGGGAACTTCGGCCCCGAGCTCACGCGCCACCTCGGCAATCTCGTCGTCTTCGGTCGAGACGACGAAGCGGTCGAGGCGCGTCGCGTTTTTCGCCGCGTCGATGACATAAGCGACGAGCGGGCGGCTCTCCACGAGCTGAAGGTTCTTGCGCGGAACCGATTTCGAGCCGCCGCGGGCGGGGATAACACCTAGGACTTGCATGCCGCGAGGATCGCTTCGACGATACGTTCGGTGGAACGGCCGTCCGCGCCGAAAGCGAATTCCTGGATGTACTCCTTTCTTTTCTCCTCGAGCTCTTTTCGGGCGCCCTCGTCGAACAAGAGCTTCCGGAGCGCGTCTTCAATAGACGCGCCGAGTGCCACGCCGCGCTCGACGAGCGCGCTGAGATTATTGGGAAGATTTACCACGAGGACCGGGCGACCCAGGACGAGAGCTTCCGAGGACGCAAACGAGTCTACCGTTATCAAACCGTCGGAGGCAAAAAGGAGCTCCAGAAGGTTCCTGGCGCCCGAGAGCATCCGCGTGTGCGCCGCACCGCCCCGCGCCAGGATCGCTTCGTAAGGCGTGGGCGACTCCGCCTGGTGCGGCTTCACGAAGAGCCATAGGTCCTCGAGCCGCTCGACGGCCTCGACGAGATCGGAAAAGACGGGCCCCACCGCAGTGAAGCGGGTCGCGAGCACGAGAACGCGGGCGCCCTCAGGAACATGGAGCTCCGTGCGCGTTTTTTCGCGGTCGAAGCCCTCGGCGGCACGGACGAGCGCGTCGAATTTTGGGCTTCCGGTAATGACGATCCGGTCTTCGGGATAGCTCCCTCGTTTCACGAGCAAGTCTTTCGCGAGGCTTCCATAGACCGCCGTCTTTGTGGGAATAGGAACGGCGTCGTCCCCGAGAAGCTCAAAGTGCCTGTGCTCATGCGAGTAGTACTGCGGGTACATGATGCCGTGCTGGATCGCAAAAGACGGGATCCCGAACTCCTGGGCCGCGGTCACCGCCGCGCGGCCGAGGCCGCTCGACTCCGCATAGAGCACGAGGACGTCCGGCTTTTCGGTCTCGAGGACGCTCCGCACCTCGTGATAGGCGCGGATGGCCCAAGGAAGCTGGCGGTAGAACATGTCGCGAAAGCACGCTAGGGCTTCTAGGCCAAGCGCCACCCCGCGATGGGTCAGCTCCGCATCCCTCTCGAACCGGCGCCACATCCGGCGGCACTCGGCGAAAGCCGGGGCGATCTTTCGGGTAAGGGACCACGAAAGGTATCGACGGATCGGGACGTAGGGAAGCGCGTCCTCGCCGAGCTCGAGAAGGTCGCGCGTCGACGCGCCGACGCGCCGGTCCTTGAACGGGACGGGCGGTCCGAAAGCGACGACGCTCGTTGACGCGCGCGCCGACGTCGCCGGCAGGATGCGATCGAAATACATCTCGTAGGGCTCGCCGTTATCCGACCGCCGCCACATGGAGCCATGGGTCAGAAAGAACACTTTCGGTGAGCGGCCTTCGCCCTCGGGCGGGCTCCGGAACACGGACTTCAACCCCGTGCCCATCATCTTTAGATAATCGGTGATATGCAGCCGCGTCGTGCGGGACTTCGTCATCTTGGACGAGGCCCGGTCCGATGGTCCCACGACGGGCTCACCGATCACTTCGACCTCCGGAACCATTTGGCGCGCCGCCGTCTCAAGCGCGCGGACCGGCCGCAAGAGCAGGATGCGCGCGGGCTGTCGTCTGTCGACGAGGCGCGCGAGCAGCTCGACATCCCGAATCGCGAGCCGGAGCGGGGTCTCGTGATAAAGGTAAAGCTCGGCCCACCACCAGAGCGTCAGCGGCCCGTAACGGAAGCGCTCGCAAAAGCTCTTTCCGAACTCCTTCATCCAGGCGATGACGGTTTCCTCGATGTCGAAGTCGATGTCGATGTCGTCAGTACCCCCGGGGCGGGGTCCCGGGCTTGCCCCGGGGGTGCCAGGGGTGATGGATGGAATGGAGAGTGCGCTTAGTGCGTTTTGGACGTCCGGGCTCGGGAAGCGATCTTGAACGATCTTGCTGTGCTGCCAGGCGACGATGGTTGCGCCCGATGCGTGGAGTTCGCGGAGCTTTTGGACCTCGCCGGGCTCGAGCTCGGGATCGCCGACGAGCACCAGTGTCTCGCTATCGGTGCTCAAGGCAAGGATTATACAATCTCGGGACCATGCATCGACGTGAGTTCCTCTTCCTCGTTCCGGCGCTCGGGCCCGCGCTCGGGCCAGCCCTCGCTCTCACGAGATCTCAGACGCGTCTCTTCCGTATCTCACTGGCGGAGTGGTCGTTCCATCGCGCGCTCCGAGATGGTCAGATGGAGCATCTCGATTTCGCGCGGGTCGCTAAACGCGACTTCGGCATCGACGCGATCGAATACGTAACGTCTTCTTCATGGACAAAGCCCGGGACCGCACCTATTTGAGCGAGATGAAATCGCGCGCCGACGGCGAAGGCGTTCGCAGTTTGCTCATCATGTGCGACCGCGAAGGCGATCTCGGCGACGGGGACGACGCCGGACGGAGCCGCGTCGTCGAGAACCACCGCAAGTGGGTCGAAGCCGCCGCGGCGCTCGGTTGCCACTCCATCCGCGTCAACGCGCGGAGCGACGCCGCGCTCGATTTCGACGAGCAGCAAAAACTCGCCGCGGATGGCTTGCGGCGGCTTTGCGAGCTCGCCGACCCGCACGGCGTCAACGTCATCGTGGAGAACCACGGCGGGATCTCGTCGAACGGCGCTTGGCTCGCGGGTGTCATGAAGCGCGTGGATCACCCGCGTGTCGGCACCCTTCCGGACTTCGGAAACTTCCTCATCCAGTCGGATCCCGAAGAGTGGTACGACCGCTACAAAGGCGTAGAGGAGCTCATGCTCTACGCCAAAGCCGTGAGCGCCAAATCCCACGATTTCGACGCCTCGGGCAACGAGATTCGGACCGATTACGAGCGCATGGTGCGGATCGTGCTGGACGCCGGCTATAGCGGCTATATCGGGATTGAGTACGAAGGCAACGAGGCGAGCGAGCGAGACGGCGTAGGCCTCACGAAAGCGCTCCTTACGAGGGTGCGGGAGACTCTTTCCCAGGAAATGGCTTAGCTTTAGTGTCCCACAAAGAGGACATAGCGCCTAAGCCTTTGGTAGTGAGTGGTTTATACGAAAACCCCCGATAGGGCCACCGCCGGGGTTGGGCCCCGGCTCCTTTTGGACTTCCTCAGGGGTAAGAAGAGGGAGGGTGGCACTTGAAGCGTACCAGTCCAGAGCGCTGGGGGCAAATGCCGTCCGGGAACCTAAACGGAGCGCGTTACGTTAGAGCTTTGAGGTGAAGCGACATGATTTTTCGTTCAACTCTTAGCTCTATGTCGAAAGAACCTGGCTTCGTCGCGACTTCGATCGTTACGTTGGCACTCCGCTACGAGTAAGTCGAACCATATATGATGGCTCCGGCCGCATGATCCGGACGGAGCTCAAAAAACTCGCCGAGCACTCTGCCATTTACGGCGTGGCGGATGTGATCCCCTATCTCATCAACTTCTTTCTTCTTCCCGTTTTCACGACCTACCTGGCGCCGGTGGATTACGGCGCGCTCAGCATCTTGCTCTTGTTCGGCGTGCTCACGAAGATCTTATTCCGCTCCGGCCTCGACGCGGGCTTTTTTCGCATCTATTACGAACAGAAGACCGATCGCGGTCGCAAGTTGCTCGCGACAACGCTGTTTACGACCGCGATCGCGGTGAGCGCCTTTGGGTTCGCACTCTCGGTAATTGGCGCGAGCGTCCTCGGCCGGTGGCTTCTCGGTGACGCTCTTGTGTCCTCGCAGGTAGCGGGCTGGATCGTCCTCGTCGCGGCCGACACGCTCCTCAACACTTTTGCTTTCGTTCCGATGAACCTCTTCCGCATCACCGAGCGGCCCAAAGCGTTCACGGTCGTGACACTTTTCCGAAGCGGCATCAATATCGGGCTCAAGCTCGTGCTCATCGTCAACGGGTGGGGTGTTTCGGGAGTGCTGTGGGCGGATCTGATCGCTTCGCTTCTGTTGGTCACAGCCCTCGCGCCGACACTCGTCCGAAACCTCACGATGGGTTTCTCGGTGCCGCTTCTGAAGGAAGCGGCCGCTTTCGGTCTTCCCAAAGTGCCGCACGGGATCGCCCATCAAGTGTTGAACCTCTCCGACCGGAAGCTCATCGAGATCTTTGCCGCACTCGCGGCCTCGGGCCTCTACCACATCGGCTACATGATGGGGACGGGCGTGAAGTTCTTCCTCGCTGCCTTCGAGCTTGCGTGGAGCCCATTCGTCTATGCGCAAGTCGGAAAACCAGACGCCGCCCGAACGCTCGCGCGGATCGCGACCTACGCCTTCGCCGTACTCTTCGGCTTCGGCCTTCTGAACGCGGTCTTTGGCCGGGAGCTTTTGTTCCTCATGGCCGAGCCCGAATACCACAGCGCGCACACCGTCATCCCGATCATCGTTCTTGCCTACATGTTGCAAGGGGTCTTTGCGCTCAGCTCGATCGGTATCGGGATCAGCAAGAAAGCGAACTACTACCCCGCGATAACGATTTCGGCCGCCACTTTGAACGTCATCCTGAACATCCTTTGGATCCCACGCTTTGGGATCGACGGCGCCGCTTGGGCGACGGTCGCCGGCTACGGCCTCATGACAGCTCTCGGGTTCTATTTCGGGAACAAGCACTATCCGGTCCCATTCGAGTGGTCGCGGCTTTCGAGGATCGCGACCGCCGCGGCGCTCGCCTACGGGCTTTCGGCGCTCGCGCCCTACGATTGGCAGGCCGCGCTTCCCATCAAGATCGGGGCCACGCTCGTCTTCCCCGTGGGACTCTATTTATTCGGGTTCTTCTCGGCGGGAGAGATCGACTGGGTCAAAAAGCGACTCTTATCTTAACTCTTGAAGAACTGCGTCGAGCACTTGCTCGACCTTTATTCCGGCAATGCATTCCGGCGCCTGGGCGCGCGCGCATTCAGCGGGCGGCTTGCGGATCATGTTGCACGGCGAGCAAAAGACGGGCTCGCGGACGACGCGGCTAAGACCGAGCGATGCCTCGGGCCCGTAACGCACCGGATCCGAAGGCCCGAAGATCGCGACGTTCGATGTCCCCACCGCGTGCGCTAAGTGCATGGGCCCCGTATCACCTGTGACGAAGACGTCGAAGGATTCCACGACGGCCGCAAAAGTCGCGAGGTCCGTCCCCACGAGGATTCTCGGCGTGGATTGCGCACGCGCGGCGATCCTCTCGACGAGCGGCCGGTCTTCGGAGGAGCCCGTGAGCACGACGTTCGAGTGCGAAGATACAAGGTCGATGAGCGCGGCGAATTTCTGCTCTTCCCACTGCTTGAGCGCGCGCCCGGCGCTCGGGTGGATCCCGATCCGAGGCGTGGTCGCTTCGGGAAGGAGCTCGCGCGCCGCCTTCCGGTCCTCAGCCATTACGAAGTTGATCGGACGATAGTTCGCTTCCCCGGTTTCTATATCGGGGTAGAGTGTTCGCACAAGCTCGAGGTTCTGCCAGTACCAGCTCTTCTTCTCGTCCCAACGCGCCGAATGGCTGAGAAGGTAGGCCCCGCCGGTGTCCCTATAGCCCGCGCGCAGGGGCGCGCCCGACAAGGCGACGAGGAACAGCACTCGCACATCACCTTGAAAGTCGATGGCGAGATCCGGGGGATTGGCTGCGAGAGCACGGCGCGCGTCGCGGAAACGAATATCTTGGCCCCACGCGGCCCACGGCGTGTCGACGACGCGTACCGTATCGATGAAGGGAAGCCGGCGCGCGATCGGCTCGTTCCAGCTACCGACCGCGAGCTCGAGCTCGGCGTCGGGGGCCGCTTCGCGAAGCAGCTTTAGCGCGGGAAGCGTGGTCAGCAGGTCGCCGAGGCGGTCGAGGCGGAGCGCCAGGATGCGCTGGGCCGCGCGGACGTCCATCGCGGATCGTTCTTGCCGGGGCGGCCGAAGCCCCGCGAGCTTGGACAGAGCGCGCAGGCCGAGGTCGAACGCACCGAGCGCGACCCGCTCTCGTGGGTCGTAGATGCGGGGCCCGCCGCGTTCAAGACGCTCGGCGGCGAGCTTCCGAGACGGAGCGAAGAACGGACTCAAAACGTTCCCCCACGAGATCCCAACTGAAGTCTTCTTCGGCCCGCTTGCGGGCGGAGGCACCGAGTGTTTTCCGAAGCGCGCGCGAGGACGCCAACTTTCGAAGCGCCTCCGCGAGCGACCCGGGGTCTTTCTCCGGAACAAGAAGGCCATCTTGGCCGGCGCGGATGGCTTGCGGGATGCCGGCGACGTCGCTGGCAACGATGGCCGTCCCCGAAGCCATGGCTTCCAAGAGAACGTTCGGGAGCCCGTCGACGTTCCCCGCGCTGTCCCGGACCGAGGGCGCCGCGACGATATCCGCCATCGCGAAATAACCCGGCAGCGCATCGCGCTCGACGTTGCCGACGAAGTGGGTGCGGTCGTAAACGCCGACTTGGCGGGCGCGCTCCTCGAGAGCCGGCCTTAGATCGCCCTTCCCAGCAAGGACAAGATGAATCGGCTCTTGCTGGAGGGCCGCGGCGGCGTCGACGAGATATTCGAAGCCCTTCTTGTGGACGAGCCTACCCACCGCGAGAATCACGATCGCGTCTTTCTCGATTCCGAGACTCTGACGCAGCTCCGGAAGCTCGTCACCGAAAAGGCTGATATCGACGCCGTAGGGCACGACGCGCGGTTTCTCCGTGGCTCCGAGCGCGAGGCTTCGTACCGCGAGATCGTCGCTACAAGCCGTCGCCGCCCGCGCCTGCGAGAAGGCGAGCTTGGCTGCGGATCGGAAGGCGCCCTTTTTCTCGGACATAAAGACATCGGAGCCATGCAGGCTCACGACGAGCGGAAGACCGCGAGCTTTGGACACGGGCCAAGCCATCGTACCGTTCGGCACGACCCAATGTGCATGCAGAACGTCGTAGCGCTCTCTGCACGACTCGGAGAGCAACTTTTGAGCCCCGGAGACGAGCGCGAGCGGCGCCGCGAGATAGGTCGCGCTCCGAAGCGCTATGTCCGCGCGAAGCGATTCCGCATAGCCGAAAACACTGAGACCTTCGGTCGGCGCATAGCGATAGGGGCAAAAACGCACGCCGGGAACGGGCTCGAGGTCGAGATCCCGATGCGCTGGAAGCACCACCGTGAGCTCGTGCCCTCGGCTGGCGAGGGCCTTGGTGATCGAAGCGATGAAAGGCGCCGTCGTATCTCTGGCATATTTCGGGTAGGACGACGTAATGGTGAGGATTTTCACGGGCGGCGTGTGGATTATAGCTTCAATTCATGCTTGTGTTATGCTTCGTGCGGGGCCTCTCCTCAGCTGGCTGCCCCATTTTATAGGGGATTCCTTATGAATAATGTCCTCTTTCGCCACTGTACGGAACGGGTGACCGAGGCCGTCAATATCGGCTCCATGGAGCTCGTCAACCTGAGGCAGAACGAGCTCACCCCAGAATTCATTCTTCTCGGGCTTCTAGAGCAGGACAACTCCGAGACGATGCGTCTGATGGGGGATCTCGGCCACTCGGCGGAGCAGACGAAACAGTCTATCGTCGACCTGATCCTCGCGGCCCAGCGCAACAAGCTAAAATTGCGCCGTGAAGGCTCACTCCAAATCCTTGTCTCGCCACAGACAGCGGAAGTGCTCCGCATGGCGAAAGAGGAAGCCGACAATTTGGGAGACCGTTTCGTCGGTGTCGGCGCCATGCTCTTAGCACTCCATCGCCAACCCGCGGGTCTCTCGGCGCGCATCCTGCGCGACCTCGGTTTCCGATACGAGCGCACGAAAGATGCCTATCTCCGGCAGCGTGGAAGCCGCACCGTCGACGATAAGCGCGGCGACACAAAACTCGAGACGCTCAAAAAGTACACGACGGACCTCACCGAGTTCGCCCGCAAAGGCTCGCTCGACCCCGTCATCGGTCGTGAGGAAGAGATACACCGCCTCATCCAAATCCTGTTGCGCCGGAAAAAAAACAACCCGGTGCTCATCGGCGAGCCCGGCGTCGGCAAGACGGTCATCGTCGAAGGTCTCGCCCAGCGCATCGTGAGCGCCGAAGTTCCCGACACGCTCGCCAATAAGCGCGTCTTGCTTCTCGAGATGAGCGAAGTGGTCTCGGGCTCCAAGTTTCGCGGTGAGTTCGAAGAACGGCTCAAGACCATCAAGGACGAGGTCCTCGCGGCGCAGGGGCGCGTCATCCTTTTCATCGACGAGCTCCACACCGTTGTCGGCGCCGGCAATGTCGAAGGCGGCCTCGACGCCTCCAACATGCTGAAGAGTGCGCTCGCGCGTGGGCACCTCCGCTGCATCGGCGCCACCACGCTCGAGGATTACAAGAAATACATCGAGAAGGACAAAGCGCTCGAGCGCCGATTCCAGAGCATCATGATCAAAGAGCCAACGGTTTCGGACACGGTGCGCATCCTGAAAGGCCTTCAGCGGCACTACGAGCTCCATCACAACGTCAGCTTCAGCGACGAGGCCATCGATTCCGCGGCCAAGCTCGCGGAGCGCTACATCGCGGATCGATTCCTTCCCGACAAAGCGATCGACCTCCTGGATGAAGCGGGCTCGCGCAAACATCTCGAGCTCGTCTATGCGCCGCCCGATATACGCCGCGCCAAGCGCGATCGGGACAAGCTGATCTCGCAGCAACGAGAGGCCTACCAAGCCCAGGATTACGAGCGCGCGGCCGTCTACCAGCAGAACATCATGCGACTAGAGGGCGACCTCAAACAAATGATGAAAGCTTGGCGCGAAAGCCGCGACCCGCAGGATGCGACGGTCGAGACCGAGGACATCGCGCGCGTCGTGCAAGGCTGGGCGGGCATTCCTGTTACGCGCATGCTCGAATCCGAAGCGCAAAAGCTCACGCGGATGGAAGACAACATCCACCAACGTATCATCGGCCAGGAGAACGCCGTCCACGCGGTCTCCGACGCCATAAGGCGCAATCGCGCGGGCCTCAAGGGCCGAAAGCGACCGATCGGATCGTTCATCTTTCTCGGACCCACGGGCGTAGGGAAGACGGAGCTCGCCAAAGCGCTCGCGCAATTCTTGCTCGACGACGAAGACCGGCTCATCCGGCTCGACATGAGCGAGTACATGGAACGCCACTCGGTCTCCAAGATGATCGGCTCGCCTCCAGGCTATATCGGCTATGGCGAAGGCGGGCAGCTCACCGAGCAAGTGCGGCGCAATCCGTACAGCGTGATCCTTCTCGACGAGCTCGAAAAGGCGCATCCCGACGTCTATCACATGATGCTGCAGATTCTGGAAGACGGTCGCTTGACGGACGCGCAAGGTCGCACGGTCAGCTTCGTCAACACGATCATCATCGCCACGTCTAACATCGGCAGCGAGGACATCACACGCGAATCTACCGGCATCGGTTTTTCGAGCCCGGTCTCCTCTCGAAGGTACGAAGAGATCAAAGACCACGTGATGCGCGAGGTGAAAACGGTCTTCAAGCCAGAGCTTCTGAACCGCATCGACGACCTGATCGTGTTCCACCAACTCGATAGGAAGCACATCCGTCAGATCGTCGATCTGACGCTCAAGGATCTGAACGAGCGGCTCGCGGAGCAGAACTTAACGATTCAAGTCACGGACGCGGTCAAGGATAAACTCGCCGCTGACGGCTATGATCCCATCTATGGCGCAAGACCTCTGCGCCGTGCGATGGAAGCACAGCTCGAGAACATCCTCGCCCGACAGCTCATCAGCGGTGACATCAAAAAGGGCGACCACGTTCTCGTTTCGCTCCAGGACGACACCATCGTCACCGCGGTCGCGCTCGCCTCGCAGCCCGTCCCCGCGCCCGGTCGGGGGCAGAACACCTGACGCGTCTTTGAGCTTCCCCCGGCTCGTTCTTCTTTTGGCTCTCCTCGCGGCCGCATGCGACCCGCGGCCGGAAGAAAGCGCCGCGACCTCCATGCATGGCATGCATGGCATGCATCGGGCGCGGCCAAACGTCCTGCTCGTCACCATCGAGACGCTCAGGGCCGACCACGTCGGAAGCTACGGCTACCCGCGGAACACGACGCCGAACCTCGATCGTCTGGCCGCCGAAGGCGCACGCTTCGCGACGACCGTCGCTCAGGCCCCCTTCACGCTGCCTTCGGTGACGTCTCTGATGACGGGACGGACGCCGCCCCATCATGGTGTGCGGAACCACCCCGCAACACTCGCGCCCGAGATCGAGACCCTCGCCGAGCGTTTCCACGAAGCGGGTTACCAAACCGCTGCGATGACGCGGCACACGTGGCTGCGCCGCAAATCGGGGCTCGACCAAGGCTTCGACGCGTATCACAACAACAAGTTCGCCGCGGGACTGGACGCACGGAGCCTCTCGCTCGCCGCAACCGACTGGCTCGAAGCGCGGGATTCCGAAAAGCCTTTTTTTCTCTGGCTCCACTTTCTCGACCCGCATCTTCCTTATACGCCCCCTTATCCATACGCAGTGCTGTTCCACGAGGCACACGCCGAGGACGAGCGCGCCAAGCATCTACGCGCCATGATGGACCTCGCGCGCGCGCGCTATGAGCCAACGCCCTATGCCAACATCCCCGGCGGGCCGTACTACGATCTCGTCTTTCCCTACTACCCCAAAAACCCCATCCTGCTCGACCTCGCTTTCTGGCGGCGCTCCCGCGGGAGCATCTTCTTCGACGACGGCGGCTACGGAGAGGACGACGTTCGCGAAGTGCGCGATCTCTACGACGGCGCGATCGCCTATACGGACGACAACCTCGCCAGGATCCTGAAGACGCTCGCCGAGCTCGAGCTCGAGGCGTCGACCGTCGTTGCGGTCACCGCCGACCACGGAGAAGCGTTCGGCGAGCACGGCCTCTCCTTCACGCACGACTTCACGCTCTATGACGAAGTCCTGCGCGTGCCGCTCGTGATCCGCTACCCGGGCGTGATCGAGCCCGGCACCGAAATTGAGCAGCAAGTCCGCCTCATGGATCTCGGGCCGACGCTTCTCGAGCTTGCGGAGCTCGAGCCTTTCGACGGCGTCGAAGCGACCAGCCTCGCGCCCCTTCTCGAAGGTGGGAGCTTGCCGTTTTTGAACGCTTTCGCGGAGAGCGCTCCGAAGCGCCGCATGTTCCCGGAGCACAAGCGCATCTTTTTCGAAGGCATCCGCGGCAAGTGGCGGAGCCTGCGCACCGAGCGCTGGAAGCTCATCAAGATCCCCCATCCCGATGGCGACCGCTACGAGCTCTACGACATCGTGAGCGATGCAGAAGAGTCCCGAAACCTCTACGACGAGCTCCCCGGCGAGGCCTTTAAGCTCGTGCCGCTACTTCGCGCTTGGGTGGAGGGAGATCCGGCCCGCGACGCCGACACGAGCGCGGTGGAGGAAGACGAGCTCGAAGGTCTCGACCCGGCGGCCATCGAGCAGCTCAAAACACTCGGCTATATTCAAGAATAGAAGGCAATACCTTCAACCGACCGGGACGCGAGCCAGGAGCTCACGCCGATTATGTTTTGCCTCTCCAGCCATTTCAGTGGATCCTCTCGAGGGTGAGACCGCCACAGTTTAGGTAGACGAGACTGATGAGAGCTTCAGCAGAGTGGAGTCCAAAGCTGCGGTGGCTCAGCAGCCGGATTTTGTTGTTCATTCCTTCGAGTCGGCCGTTGCTGAGTCTCCACGTGACCCACGCGATGACGCCATCGAAGTGGCTGCGGATCATCTTCGCCGCGCGTTTGACGGGCTCTATCCTTGAGCTCATAGCGCGCCGCAGCCATCCTCGGAGAAACTTCTTGGCCCAGGTCTCGGTTTTATAGGTGTAGAGGTCCATGAAGTCGTCGCGCAGAAGCATGGCGCGGTAGAGGCGACGATTAGCTCGCACCTGCTCGCGGAGCACCCGTTTGTCTTTCGCGCTGCGGTTGTGTTTGGCCTTGAGAAGGGGAAACTTGGTGTTTTTGAGGTTGCGTCGGGCAGTCCCTTTGAGCTCGCGCACCAGCTCGCGCCGGGTCTTATCCACGGCCTCGTTCAGGTTGTGGTCCGCAAAAAAACAAAGTCGGCCGGTCGAGCCGGCAGCGGAGTTCGCTGATCGGGTCGCTCCGACGAAATCGGTCAGGACGCACGTGTCGAGTTCGCGAAGCCTACGCGGCGTTCAGACTGTAGAAAGCGGGCTCGAGTGCAGACGCCTCGAAGACGTCGGAAGCACTGCGTCTGAGGGCTCCGCCCGGTCAGGCGGCGCGTGCCAACCGATAATCGTGATGGAGCGCGCCGAGAATCGGCAGGGAAACGACACAGAATCCAGTTGGAATAGAGTGCCTCGGCGAAGCAGGATCGACGGGAAGATCGCTCGCCGGCTCAGGGACATTGGGCCCCAGTGATGAATGCGGCCGCGCCTGATTGTAGTAGTCACGCCATTGCCACAACAGTCGACGCAGATGCTTCTCCGACAGCGGGATGAGGAAGTCTAAGCACTCTCGGCGGGTGGTGCCGAGCAGTCTCTCGCAATAACAATTCGCTTGCGGCGCGAATGGGGGCGTCCTCAACACCCTGACGCCCATCGCTCGCACGGACCTCCGTAAATCTTCGGAGAACTTGGTATCTCGGTCGACGATCACGAAGCGATAATCGTGCTCGCACGGTATCGCTTCTCGGAACTGCTGCAAGGTCCACTCCGCGGTCGGGCGCGTGGTCACGTTCACGTGGAGAATCCTGCGCGTACCGACTTCCATCACGACGAAGACGTAGAGGAATTGGAACCGCGCTGTGACAACGGTCAAGAAGTCGGCGGCGATGATCGCCTTCGCATGATTGCGAACGAATGTAGACCAGCGTTGCGATGAATGGCGCGCGCCTCGGTGGCTGTCATCTCGACTCGGCATGTACTTTCGCACCGTGCGCGGCGACACTCGGATCCCGAGCTTGACGAGGAGCTCATGAGCGATTCTCTCTTCGCCCCAGCTGACGTTCGCGATCGCCATCTCGACGATCAGCTTCTTGAGTTCTTCTGGTACAGGCGGACGTCCTTTGCGTCGAGATTTCCACCGCCAAAACAGACGAAATCCTTTCCGGTGCCATCGGACGAGCGTGTCCGGCTTCACGACGATGAGGGCATTCTTCCAGTCGAACAGCCGAGCCAGCGCCGCCATCGTGAACCTCGTCGCGTTCTCGGTGCGTCGCGGCGTTTGCTCACGCTCGACGAAGAATGTGAGCTGCTTTCGGAGAAAGAGATTCTCCGCGGCGAGAGCACCCTGCGAACGGACGAGATTCCGAGCGAACGCGATGGCGTCGAGGGCAACGGGCACAATATTCGAGAGCATCGCAAGAGCGAGCCTTTCCACGTTCAGAATTGACGATGGTCACCTCATCGGGTGGTCGCGAAACGGCCGATCCTGGCACGTCTAAAGCGCGGAATCAACGCCGGATCGAGTTTTTGCGGAGCACAGGTGCGCGAAGGTGATTCGATGCCTCTAGCATCCAGCCAAGAAGCGCGACAGACTGTGACTTCAAGACAGTGCTAATTACGGTCAAATTCATGCCTTGACAGCCTTCCAAGAGTTGAGTTATACAGCACAATAATTCTTTAAAGTAAATGACTTAGAGCTGGTACAATTGCCATACCCATGCATACAAAGATTCTTTGGCCGCTGATTTCGGACCGCCTGGCGAGTTCTTCGTCAAGAATCCGTCTTCTCCTCCCGGATTGTGAAAATTTATGACAAAGAGAAAACCCAAGATGTCGCAGATGAAGAGCTCGAAGAAAGACACCAAAGCGGGAAGCCGGCAACGGAAGAAACCAGCTCAAACGCCGTCGGGAACGCAGGGCGCGACCAGACGCGTGTGGACCGACGAGGAAAAGGTACGAATCGCCCTCGAACGGTACGCGTCGATGGGGACAGGCCGCGCAATAACTAATGCCACACTCGCCGAACGGCATGGCTGCGACGAATCGCAAATCTCAAAAATGATCAAATCCGCTTTCGAAAAAGGACTCGTGGAAATTCGGCGCGTTGAAAAATCCCTAGAACCGCCTTCGAGAGATGAAACTCTTGAGAATGAGCTGTCTACTCGACACGCGCAGCTGACTCACGCGATCGTCGTTGATAGTGATGACGGACCGTCGAACGGAGGACCTTCGAACACTCGCGTTGATGATGCGCACTGGAGTGACATCGTTCATGAGCGCCTCGGATACGCGGCCGCCGATTACATTTCCACGGGGGCATTGCTGCGACCTGGCGATTACTTCGCGGTCGGATCCGGGCGGGGAGCGTTCTTCACGGTCGAAAGTCTTAGGCAGAATTTTCGAAAGTTACGCGCTGACAACGTCACCCTAATGTCTCTTACAGGCGCAACATACCCGCAGGCGCATTCTCATCATTTAAACGTTGCCTTGGATGCAGATTTCCACGTTGCGTTCCTCGGACTTTGCTTCGAAAAGGCTGTCACAGCTCGCTATGTGTCATACCCGCTGGTGCACGATGACGTGGCCAATTTTCGCAAGAACACATGGTTGGCCGACGGTGAGTTCAACAACCACTTGCCAAACCACGCACTCGTCGGTGTCGGCGTTGTCCAAGGAGCACATAGATTCAGAACTGCGGTCACTAGGTCGATTCGCGGTGGCGAGCGAAAAATGGCCCCAGTCCTTTCTGCCCTGAAAACTCTGGTAGAGATCTGCGACGAGAATGCGAAGGAGGGAGTTCCATGCCCTGTCGGCGATGTTTGCAACCGATTGTTCGTCTTGGAATCTCAAGACGAAGTGAGACCGGAGCTACAGCCGCTCGTAGACCAGGTCAACTCGAAGCTACTGACCGTAAGCAGAGAACAACTCGAAAGGATAGAGAACATCATTCTCGTTGCCGGATCTCAAGCCAAGGCGCCCGCTATCCGCCAACTGCTCGAGGACGAGCGGCTCAGTATACGCGTGGTCTGTACGGACTCTGTGACGGCTCGCTCGATTCTCCATGACACAGCAAGGCGTGCAGAAACACACTAAATGGTACTGTCAAGTTGACGTTGTGCGAGCAAGCCGGCGCCGCCGGTGTGACGTCTCCGTTCGAGTCACGCGGCGCACGTGACGGAGTCCCAAGCGAGGAACGCGCGACCCCGTAGCTCTCGGTGATGGCGAGCCTGCAACAGTTGGCGCCCGACGCGGAAGAGGTTTTGGACGAGTCCATGAACGGACAAGAATCGCTGCGCTTGACCTGGAGATTTGAACTTTCGCATTTGCCGCTCACGCTGCCGCGTCGGCTGGTACGAGACTTCGGCGCGATTGTTCTCGTACTGCTTGGTGCTATGGATTACCGATGGCATGACGCTGCGAAGCTCCGCCGGATAGCTTCTCAGCTTGTCGGTGACCAACCGTCGAGGCACGCTGCCTTGACCTTTCAACAGCTTGCGAAAAAACGTTTGGCAGCCCGGCGGTCGCGACGCGACTGGACGAGGATGTCGATGACGTCGCCATCTTGATCGACAGCACGCCAGAGATATTGCCGCTGTCCCTGAATCGTGACGAAGACCTCGTCCAGGTGCCATGTGTCTCCCAGGCGACCCTGGCGGCGCTTCAGTCCACGAGCGTATTCCGGCCCGAACTTGACGCACCAAAGTCGGATGGCTTCATATGAAACCGTGATGCCGCACTGGGCGAGCAGATCCTCTACGTCTCGAAAGCTCACGCAGAATCGGTGGTAGAGCCAGACGGCGTGGCTGATGATTTCGGGTGGAAATCGATATCCGTGGTAGTTCGGCGTGTCGCTTTCATCGGTCAAGTCTGCCAGGCACGGTCTCAATTTGACAGTACCAGCAAACGTTGCCGCACGGGTGAGAGGGACAAGCCCAGTTTCTGACGACGATCGAATCAAGTTCCGGGCTCTGAGTCACTTCTGCGAAGTCGATTATAAACCCATCCAGTTCAGGCACTTCGGACAATTACGGCCTGTAAGTTACTTGTCTATTTGCTTCGGTAAGGTCCCGAAATTGCCGTCTTGCGCGGCTGATTCGAGATAAAACATAAGTGAGATATTGCCCTAATCACTTATGTTTGATCCCTAATTTACCTCCATAAACCGCAAATCCGGGATAGAATCAAAGAGCCATGACTAAGAAAACGAGGTTCGCGCGTCCTGTGCCCAGGTGGGCCGCCGATCTGGTGGCTCGTCTATCTCGCGACCGCCCCGTCGTGGTGACCCGCCAGGACTTGGCTGACTACCTCACGAATCTTGGAGCCACTCGTCACTTCGAGCGGATCGTCCGCGATCTCCAGCAGCTCGGTTGGCTCTCGACCCTCCACCTCAAAGGCGTGTGGGCGTTCGTGCCAGCTGGTGAAGAAGGCACAAGCGATCCATATCTCGACCTGAGGGGCTGGATGGCGAGGGATCCTGACGCTGTCTTCGCGCTCGCTGGGGAGGAGGCAGCCTGGCACCTCGGCTACGTCCAGCGGAGGTTTGACGGTCCCCTAGCGGTGTGGCTACCCCCAAAGGCGAGGATCCCTCATGGACTTCGACCCTACGTCTCAGTGGTGCGCATCAACTGGACCGCCCAGGACCGAAAACTCATTCGGCCCTCGCCAAGGCTACTGCGCAAGAAGGGACTTGATCTCACGGCGTGGGCCAATGGGCTGCCTGCTCTAGGCCCTGACGCCCTTCTCGTTCAGCTCGCGGTTCGACCTTCATCCTTCCGAACCTGGGCCGATCTCATCGCCCAGCTCGACCAGTTCGCGGCCGACTGCGACCCGGAGTGCTTGGCAAGCCTGCTGCGGGAGCAATCGACGGCGGCCTGGCAGCGGGCCGCGTACCTCCTCGACCGAGGGAACCGGCGAGAGGACGGCCTTGCGCTCCTGAAAGGGCGGCCCAACGAGCGCATGCCGACGGTGACGATGGGGGACGGACCGCACGCCGAGTGGTCGAGTGATTTCCGGATCAACGACCGCTTAGTCGCTCCGCTCCAAGAGCAGTTGGGGAAGGCATGAGATGGCGGTGACCAAGGCTCTGGTGGGGCTACACGGAGCCGGCCGCTCTGACACGTACGGCGCCGCATTGTTGGACATCGCCCAAGATCATCTGCTCTCGTTACTTGCCCAGCTCGGGCAGTTCGACGACGGAGAGCTGATCTTCAAGGGAGGCACGTCGCTGAGAAAGTGCCGACTCGGTGGCGCCGGGCGTTTCTCAACCGACCTGGATTTCGTTGCCCCAAGCGACGACAAGGTGCTCGACATCTGCGGAGACATCGACGGAGCGGAGATCTCGGGCTTCAAGTTCTCGCTCGAAAGCACCCGCGGCGATGCCCGACACTGGGATCTGCGGGTGACGCATTCGGATTTGGGTCAGCCCGACATCCCGGGCTCCGTCGAGTTCGCACGCCGGGCCTTGGTACTCCCCGCCGAGCACGTCGGGTTCGTCAAGATCAAGATCCACCGTCACTACGACGTCGAATTGCCAGTCCTGCCAGTGATCTCCGAGGCCGAGGCCTGCGCGGAGAAGCTCGCCCGATATCGGCGCGTGTCGCTGGGACGAGACGTGTACGACCTCGCTCAGTTCTCCCAGCGCCCGATCGACGAGGCCGTCGTCCGCCGTCTCTGGGTCCTGAAGGTATGGGGTGACGTCCTCGACGATCAACGCGGAGACAAGCCGCTCGCCGCGGCTGACGTCCTCACTCCTCGGGACCCAGGAGCCTTCGCGCCCGAGTCCGTCGGCAAGCTCATGCAGTCGGTCGACATTCCCGGGTGGGAACGGCGGGTCCGCCAGCGGTTCGGGTTTCTCGCCAACCTCGATGAACTTGAGGAACGTTGGGCTACCTGCGATCCACGACACCGCGCAGAGGTCGAAGAAGCCCTCAACTCGGCGGGCTTTCCATGAGGGAAGTTGAAAGAAGGCGGCCCGGCGCGGAGGATTGGTCCGAAACCCTGGGGCTCTATTCCTTCTTCCCGGCCCGGCGCGCGCGTGCGGCGACCGTGTCGTCGTGGCGGTTAATGTCGACGTCACCGTCGCGAAGCTCAAAGGCGAAGGGCGACCGCTCACACCGCTCGACGAGCGCATAGAAGTCTTGACGGCGCTCGCCACCGTCGACTACGTCGTACCTTTCGAGGAAGAAACGCCCGCGGCAATCATCGAGGCGATCGTACCCGACATCCTCGTCAAGGGCGGCGATTGGGCTCCGGATGAAATCGTCGGCCGTGAGACCGTCGAAGCCGCGGGCGGGCGGGTGCTCTCGCTGCGTTTTGCTCCCGGATTCTCGACCACCGATTTGATCGAGCGTGTCGTCAGCCGTCTTGGCAGGAAGGTGTGAGTACTTCTTTCGCGCGGCTTGTTTCCGAGCTTTCGCTCGGCGCGATCACCCCCCCGGCACGCATCTCCGGAGTGATGGGGCCCGCGCGCTCGCTGATGCAGGCCGAGCTCGCCAAGAGCCGCGGTGGTCCGACGCTCGTGGTCGTCCCCGACGAGAGACGCTCTTGAAGCTTTACGCCGCGCGCCGCGCGTCCCCGGGGCACAGCTTTTCTCCCGACAGCGCGTGGATGAGCGAGTTCGAAGCGCTCTTCGAGTTCGAGGAAACACCGGATCAGCGCCAGGCGATCGACGACGTGAAGCGCGACACGGAGACACCGTCGCCCATGGACCGCCTTCTCTGCGGCGACGTGGGCTACGGAAAGACCGAAGTCGCGATGCGCGCCGCGTTCAAAGCCGTCACCGACGGCAAACAGGTCGCCGTGCTCGTCCCGACGACGGTGCTCGCGTTCCAGCATCAGATCACGTTTCGAGAACGCTTTGCGCCCTTTCCCGTGCGCGTCGAGATGCTCTCGCGCTTCCGCACGCGACGCGAGCAGAAACAAGTCGTCGAAGATCTCGCGGCGGGCAAAGTCGATATCGTGATCGGGACCCATCGCCTCTTTTCGAAGGATGTCCAGTTCAGAGATCTCGGACTTCTCGTCGTCGACGAGGAACAGCGCTTCGGTGTCACCCACAAAGAGAAGCTCAAGACGATACGTCACGGCGTGGACTCCCTCACGATGACCGCGACGCCGATCCCGCGGACGCTTCATATGTCCAATTCAGCCGCTACGCCGCCACGCCGCGCTACTCGTTCGTCTTCACACCTCCACACAACTCAATCTGAGGCTCCTTCCTCGGACTCGAGCTTCTTCACCGACATCTGCTAACCTCGACACCGCCTGCCCAAGCTGAACAGACCATCCGGAAGCGATAATTTGCGGCGCGCGGCCGATGGAGCGGCTTGAAATTGACTATCCTTGACTATCCTTTAACGTCAGGACTGAGCGGCGTGGCCAGCCGCATGGTATCGGCACTTCGCTGCCCGGAAGTCGTGCCGCTCGTTTTTTGCTCCTGACCTAGCCGGGAGGGAGACCACGTCCGCTCCATCCGGGAGTTAGCTGGCTATCCAACTTTGGCAGAACTGCGTGGCGCGGGAGCGCCCCTAAGGAGACCCTCGGTGCTCAGGTCTTCGTCCGCGTCTGGCCAATGGATTCCGAAACCACCCCCAGCGATCTGCCAATTGTTCCGCTGTTCCCGTGGCGCATGAAGAAGCTTTGGATACCAGGCTATTGGTACCGAGATCGTGCGTCCGTCGATCAGGTCAACGATCAGCAAGTCGTCGGTGAACCGAACGTCCTTAACTTTTTCCCCAGGTTTAGGTTCCGAAATCTTCATTCCACGCCTCGACAAGGCTCGTCTCGTTCTTACGGACGATCTTCTCAATCTTACCCAATTCTCTGGCACTGAAGCCAAAATTGCGAGCCAACGCCACAGGATTCAGCCAGAACTTCGCGGATTTCTCATCCCTGTCTACGTGTACATGAGGAGGCTCACCGGGTTCGTGACTGTACCAGTAGAATCGGTACGGACCAGACCTTAGGACCGTCGGCACGGTTCACCTCTTTGATCCACGTCGATAATTCGATGGTCCCAATTATGTGTGCTCGACCAGCTAACGTGAGGATTGTATTCGGCGCGCGGTGAGATTGCGAAGCGGCACAACGCTGACTCGCGCCGGATCAGTCGTGGACGAACCTCCCGCGAGGACCCTGACGGCCGAAATCGTTCTCGTGCACACGGCATCGAACGGGGCCTTGAAGTAGCCCTACGGAGGGCACGGGGTCAAGAGACCACGCCGGAAGCGGGTGCTAAGGTACAGCGGTTACGCCGATTCGACCAGCCGCGCGTCACGGCGGCTAGTTTCGTCCACAACTTTGCGGAAACCTGAGGGTCATGGACGCCTCCATCTAAGCTTGTCTTTGTCAGCATTCGTCGGAGTTAACCTGACCCCTTCTCACTGCGCCGTCGTTCACCCGCGGCGCGTTTTCCTTCTGGCCAAGAGACTCAGGCCAGTCAGACCGCTTCCCAAGAGGAATAGACTTGCCGGCTCGGGGACGGGGGTAGCGGCATAAAAGCTGTTCTCGCCCATATAGTCGGGATCGATACCGTTCATCATCGCCTTGAAGAAATAACCGTCATCGTTCGGTTGTATGAACGCATTCAAGAGCGCCATCCCGCTCAGGGTCTGGTCGGTCGTCGTCACGGTGAACATGAGGAGCTCAATGTTATTATGGGAACCGCCATCGTCCAAAAACCTCAGGAACTCGCCAAACCACCTTTCTTTGGTGATGGCTCGTCGTCTCCAAAAATCTCCCAACCAGCAGGCAATGCGCCAAGCGCAATTCCACCGGTAGCGGTGTGTCGACGGAGTCAAAGCTAGAAGTGATTAGCAAAGCGACGAAGCGAGACCAACGTCCTTTGCGAGGCAAAGATACCATCGGCATACGATTGGTCGAGTGTTCGCTCGGAGCAAGATGGGCAAGCACTTTCGCTACACCATTACGGACGACGGCTTCGACTTCGAGCGCGACAACGAAAACATCGAGCGTGAGGCGGCCCTCGACAGCATCTATATCATCCGAACAAGCCTCACCGAAGAGGCCATCTCCGCAGACGAAGCTGTCAGGACCTACAAAGGCTTGGCAGTCGTTGAACGCGCTTTTCGTTGCTGCAAAACCGTGGATTTGAAAGTACGGCCCATCTATCACTACAACGCTGAGCGAGTTCGAGCTCACATCTTTCTTTGCATGCTCGCCTACTACGTGGAATGGCACATGCGAAAAGCCCTCGTCCCGATCTTGTTTGACGACGACGACCCTGACGGTGCCCATGCCAAACGCTCATCCATCGTCAGCCCAGCAACGCCTTCAGACTCCGCCCAGGCAAAGGCTTCTACCAAGAAGACTCCCGACGGGTTGCCCGTCCACAGTTTCAGAACGCTTCTTTCTGATCTTGCTACGGTCACGAAAAATCAGGTCGAAAACGAAGCCCGCGGCCTGTCCTTCGTCAGCATCACTCGCCCCACACCCTTGCAGCACAAAGCATTCAACCTGCTCGAAATCAACCCCCGCACGATGTAAGCAGTACACACACCTCTCTTCAAAAACAAAGCCAATGATGCCCACACTTACGCTTGTTCATCCGTGGAAGGTCCGTCTAGACCCTCGCTGGCCAAGTTCGGGAGTATGTTAAGAGCAGCCCTTCAAGTGGGCTGCTTTTTTTTCAGGGTGGGAGTCCAGCTGTGGCTGCTCGCTTACAGCTCTTCACCGTTGGCGCCGCTAGTGTCGATCTGAGCCCGCAAACGTTCGGCCGCGCCGAGAATGCGCGCCCCATCAAATTCCGACGCTAGAGATACGGCTCTCGCAATCATCGTCTCGGCTTGCCCCGCATCCGAAGAACGGAGGTAGGTCTCTGCGAGAACCAAGCAAGCTTCGGCCTCGAGGGGACGTAGCCGTTTTCGTTTGGATTCCTTGATCACGTCCGTTAGCTCCGCCTCCACCCGAGCGGAAAGCCCATTCTCCAACATCGTACGTGAGAGCTCCAAGCGCGCCTTTTGCTCCAAAAGCAAATAACCGCTTTGTCGCGCGAGATCGCGGGCCGCTTCGAAAGCCCTCATCGATTCATCGAGCGCACCCAGCTCTTGTTGAATCTGACCTTTCGCCAGACGCAGCAGAATGAGAACACGGCCTCCCTCGAGCTCCACAAGTAGGTCTTCCGCCTTCCTGACAGCATCCTCGGCGGCCGAGATCTGGCCCATCGCGACTTGATAGAGCGCTTGGTGAATCTTCTATTCTGCTAGGCCAACCGGGACGCGAAGCTGATCGTTTATGGCCAGGCTTTGCTCCATTGCGCCGCGTGCATCCTCGTCCCGTCCCTGCTGGACGTAGATCGCCGCGAGTTGTTCGTTGACGCTTGCGACTTCCAGCAGCTCGCCAGTTTCCCGCAGCAGAGGAATGGAGCTCAGAAATGCTTCGATAGCGGCATCGTATTTGCCCTTGGCGCGGTGGATTTGCGCCGTCACCAGAAGGTTGTAACCCCGAGACGCGGGGTCGTTCGCTATCTCGATGTGGAGCCTGGCCTGTTCCAAATAGACGGTCGCGTCCGCGTAACGGCCAAGTTGCGAGTACACACTACCGATGACGTTCAGTCGATCGGCGAGCTCTGTATGCTCGTTGCGTTCCCACTCGATCTCGAGCGAATCGCTAAACTGAAGTTCCTTGCTGAAAAAACCAAGATCCGGTGTTGATCCAATAAGATAGATGGAATCAATGGTGCTGGCTTCTGTCTACACGGTGATACCTTTGAGCAAGTCGTAGGCTCTCTGCTGTTTCGAGTCCGGAGTTGTCGTGACATCGAAGGTGGGCTCGTCGGGTCCGGCTTCCGGTCGCCGACATTTGTTTCGGACGATGTTGCTGAGAAGGCGCAGCAGCGTGCGGAAGCTGGAAGCTGGTCTCCCATCGTCAAGCTTCTTGGTGTGTATCTTGCGCAGGGCTGCGTCGGAGCGTTGCGCCGGAGCGACGGGGTCACGCTCGGCCTTCGCCTGCTGCTCCTCGTCAGAGAATACTAGCGGGCGCCAAACCTCCATCATGTGCCACAGGACGTAGTAGGCCAGCATGCACAAGAAGATGTGCGCCCGGACTCGGTTTTCGCGCCGGTGACGAATCGGCCGCACCTTTAGGTCCATGCTCTTGAAGGAACGAAACGCCCTCTCGACCTGGGTCAGCAACTTGTAGCTGCGCACTGTGTCGTCGGTTTTCATCCGCTGCTCAGCAAGACTGGTGCGGATCACGTAGATGCCGTCAAGGGCAGCTTCCGTAGTGACCTTTGTGTCGTCGATTTCGAAGCTAAAGCTGTCGTCGCGAATGTCCAGCTTGAAGTGCTTGCCGACTTTGTACTTGTTGAGAACTCTGCCTACCCGCACACCGATTTTATCTTTACCATGCAGCTGACCTCGCCCGATCCGTTGGCGAATCCGTTCCAACTGCTTAACGATCGTCCCCATGTGTCGCTTCCACCGCTGGAGCCGTTTGTTGGCGAGCTCAGAGTTGCCGTTGGCGAGGCGCGAGGCGTCGGCAGCCATCGTTGTCTCGTCTAGCTCGAAGTCGAAACCGTCGTCACGGATGTCGAGCCTATAGTACTTGCCGACCTTGTACTTGTTGAGGAGCTTTTTCACCGTAGCACGGATGTCCTCCTTGCCGTGCAAACGGCGCCGCTCGACCATCCGACAAACCTTCTCCAGCTCCTTGCAGGTTGCTTCGAGCAGAGCACGACGCTTGTGACGCCGCCTCTCGGCCAGCTCCGGATTGCGGCAAGCGACCAGCCTCTCGTTGGGAAAATCCGGGTGCGTCAACTCAAACAGGTTCCGCCTGTCGAATAGCCCCATCTGGATCACCCCATCGTTAATGAGCTTGCGAATCGGTTCGGGACGCAGAGCGGTAATCCAGTCGATACCGTCCATCTCCCGTAACTCGTCGATCTGGGTCTGGGTGATCATTCCGCGGTCGCCCACCATCACAAACTGCTCGATGCCGAACCGCTCTTGCGCATTTTCTACCTGAGGCAACAGCGTTTTGGGATCGCCCGTGTTGCCCTCAAAGACCGATACCGACACGGGGATGCCGCGTTCGTTGGTCAGCAGGCCGTAGTTGACCTGCAGCTTGCCTTTCTTGCCGTCACGGTTGTATCCGAGCCTGGCCAGCGGACAACTCACCCCCTCGAAGTAGCTTGAGGTTAGGTCATAGAGCGCGAGGCCGTCGTTTTGGAGATGGCGCGCCGCGAGTTTCTTTTCGATGACCTCCTGGCGTTTGAGAACCCAGTCCATAGCGGCATAGAGATCGTCTTCGCGGGCATCGCTCACCCCCAGGATTTCGGGCAGTGTGGTTGTGTGCCACCACAGGCTAGTCGCCAGCTTCGACTGCGGTTCGAGGATCCGGGCGACTACCATGGCCACGACCAAATCCCGCTCTGGTGAGTGTCGAGAGCCAACGAGCTTTTCGAAACCGAGCTGTCTCATGGCACTGAGTACCGCGTCGACGTGGCCATGGTGCCGGGAGCCGTTCTCGACGATTTCGAAGGCGTCTTCGAGCGAAACGAGCTTTTGCCCCTTGAGTATGCGTCGGATGGCATCGACCTGCTCGCTCGGCAGTTTGGACAGGTTGGCAAGTGTGCGCTTGCGCGGTTTCTTGCTCTTGGCATCCCGATAGGACTCACGGAGCAAAACGGCGGGTTTGGAGTTGCGGTTGGGCACGATATCGATATGCATGGCTACTATATACACTATATAAGCATATATAACAACAACAAATACAATAAAACATGGCTACTAATTGCAGGCAAAAATCACACCTCTAGCGCTGTAACTCCATGCGACTAAAGGTACTTTACCGAAGCGTGGGAGGGCTTACTGGGCAGAACTTCAGGCTAAAGTTCGCGAGCGCTTCTTGCAGATTTCCGGCCTGTTGATTGACCTCGCCGAGATTGGCGAGCGCGAAAGACTCCATGGTCGAGTTGTCGGTCGATCGCGCGATCGCGAGTCCCTCTTGCAGAAGGTCTTGTGCTTCCTGAACGCGGCCCAACATCGCATAGATCCCAGCCAAATTCGTGCACGTCGCGGTGACGCCGCGGTCGTTTTCGGCGGCCCGGCGATAGCTCAACGACTTCTGAAGCTCCGAGATGGCGGATTCGTAGTCGGACGAAGTTCGATGTGCGAGACCCAGAATCGAGTGGAGCATGCCTAGCGCCTCGAGATCATCCGCGAATTCACCGGATTCCAGCGCGCGATGTAGGGCGGGAATCGCTTCGTCAGGTCGCCCGCTGAGAACGAGCATGCGGCCCAATCCCAGCGTGGCCTCACCAAATTGAGGCGAGAGCTCGATCACGTAACGGTACTTTTCGAGCGCTTCGTCGATCCGCCCCATCGTCTCGAGGGAGCTTGCGAGGCTCAGCTGCACCTGTGGCTCACCAGGGTAGAGCTTGGCGAGCTCCTGGTAGTTCCGAACCGCCCTCTCCGGATCGTCGTGGATGCGGGCCGCGATGGCGTTGATCTCATAACGCTCCGTCAACGTAAGCGCGCTCGCTTCAGCGCGTCTCTCTGCTTCGCGCATAGCTTGTTTGGCGGCGGTGTCATTTCCCAAATAGAAATGCGCCTCGGCCAGTCTCGCGTGAGCCATGACGAATGCCGGATCGAGCTCCAACGCCTCTCGAAGAAGAGGTATCGCCGTTTGATGCGTTCCCGACTGCATGGCGCGGAGCGCATCGTGATAGGCGCGGAAAGCCCCGATCGAATCGGTCGAAACCTCGGTTAGCGCCGAATCGCTTCTTACGCCAGATCTACGTTCGCCGCCGCGGTCACCTTTTCCGTCAGGATGTCGACCAATGCGAACAACTCTGCAGTCGAGCCATCCGCTCGTAATCTTGTAGAGATCCCTATCCCGAGCTCCACGAGGGTCATTTCAACGCGCAGTTGGCCCCCCGACTCCACGAATTTGCCATGAAGTGCGAGATCGGAAGCGGCGATTTCCGCGATGGCGCGGACCGTTCCCTCGTCGAATCGACTCTGTCCAGCCTTTCCGAGCTCCTCGAGAATCTGCTCGATACGTTCCGTCATCACGGGCCTGAGGGAACGAAACTGCGCAATGTTGGTGACGAGCAACTCTGGGAGACCGGTGACCATCCATGCCAACTCTTCTGAGTTCGCGATGTTTCTGAACGGCAGCACCGCGATATTCGTTACTGCGACGTCTGCGGCCACCATAGGTGGAGGCAAGGTCGCATAGTACTCGTAGCCAAACGCCACAGACGCCGCCAAGCAGGCGGCCGCGATCCAAGTCTTGTTGTGCGCGACCGATTTGCGCAGCCTCAGCCAAAGCGATCGATCGACCTGCTCGCGCTCTAGATCCTGTAAGACTTCCTCTACGTTCTGATAACGAAGCTCGGGGTCGACTTCGAGGCACTTGAGGACGATGCGCTCGAGATATCCCGGAATCTCGCGGTTTTTCTCGCGCGGCGAAGGGGTTTGACTTGAAGGCGCGCGACGATCTTGGAGATCGGCGTGTCTCCTTTGAACGGGGTCTCGCCGGTCAGAAGCTCGTAGAGAATCACGCCGCAAGCATAGAGGTCGGATTTCGCGTCGGCAGTGTCGCCTTTCACCTGCTCGGGGGAGATGTAGTCGGGCGTTCCCATCATCTCGCCGGTGCCCGTCATCGTTGCAGAGTCGGCAGTGCGGGCGATGCCGAAATCCATGATGCGCACAACGTCCTGGCGATCCACCATAATGTTCTGCGGTTTCAGATCGCGGTGCACGACGCCCTGGCGGTGCGCTTCGCCGAGGCCGTTCAGAATCTGCGTCATCAGCGAGAGGCATTCTTTGACGGGAATCTTCTTTCTCTTGTCGAGCGCCTCGCGCAGGTTTTCGCCTTCGACGAGCTCCATCGTGAAGAACTTCATCCCGTCGGACTCACCCAAGTCGTAAATGTGGATGACGTTTTTGTGCGTGATCTTGCGGGCGAGGATGAGCTCTTGCTTGAAGCGCTCCAGAACTTCCCGGCTCGTGGCTTTCTCAGTGTGGATGGTCTTCAGGGCTACCGGCCGGTCGAACTCGAGGTCGAGCGCTTTGTACACGCGGCCCATGCCGCCTTCGCCGACTTTCTCGAGAATTTGGTAGCGGTCGCCAAAGCGGAAGAGCCGTGGGAGGTCACCCGTGAAGTCGAGCGGGCGCGGCAAGCGCGGCAGTGGCGCCTGGTCCTCGACGGCAGCGTCGTCTTGGTCGATCTCCTGGGCGGCCCGCAATAGCGCGTCGGTGTCGGTCGAACGATCGACACCTCCGATCACTTGGATGGGATCGGTCTTCGCGGCTTCCTCGCTCTCGCTGCTTGCGAACACCTCTACCAGCAACGCTTGGCAGAACTCGCACTCCATGCGCTCAGAGGCGTTGGAACAGCCGCAAGACGGACAATCCACGGTTTTGCGCGACCCTCCAAGAAGCGGTTTGATGGTGGCCTATTAATATTGTGAGGGGAGCGCGGGGCAAGGTCAACCTTTTTTGAGGGTTTTGCGGTGTAAGTTGATATGAGATATGGTCTTGCACCGGCAAAGGAGGTTTCGATTGCGTTTCGCTATTCACGTCATTTTGGTCGTCGGTCTTCTCGCTTGCACCGAGCCTGACCCTGGCAGTGAGCCTGGCGCTGCGCCCGCAGCCAAGTGGTGGAAGGGCAATCTACACACTCATTCCCTCTGGAGCGATGGGGATGACTACCCCGAGCAGGTTGTGAACTGGTACAAGAGCCGTGGCTATCACTTTCTCGCCATCTCGGATCACAACGTGCTGCACGAAGGCGATCATTTCATCGACACCTTGTTAAGAGGCGGCGGAGAGGTCCTCGCCGCGTACAAGGAGCGCTTCCCGGACTGGGTGGCGGAAAAAGAAGAAGGCGGCGCCCACCTCGTGCAGCTCAGGACGCTCGAGGAGTACCGGCCTCTCTTCGAAGAGCCCGGCGTTTTTCTCCTTTTCTCGGGCGAGGAGATCACGGACGGGTTTGACGGGAAGCCCATCCACGTGAACGCCACAAACATCGTCGAGCTCATCGGGCCGCAGGGCGGTGACAGCGTGCGTGACGTCATGCAGAACAATGTGGATGCCGTGCTCGAGCAGCGCGAGCGGACGGGACAGCTCATGTTCCCGCACATCAACCATCCGAATTATGGGTGGGCCATCAAAGTCGAGGACCTCATGGCGCTTAGGGGAGAGAAGTTCTTCGAGGTCTATAACGGTCACCCGCAAGTCCACAACGAAGGCGATGACGCCCACCCGAGCACCGCACGGATGTGGGATATCGCGCTCGCCGAGCGATTGTCTGCGGGCGAGCCCATCATGTACGGGCTCACTGTCGACGATGCGCACGTCTACTACGATCTCGACAGCGAGCACGCCAATCCAGGCAGGGGATGGGTGATGGTGCGCGCGGCCGAGCTCTCCACCGACGCGATCATCCGGGCGCTCGAGGCGGGCGAGTTCTACGGCTCCTCCGGGGTTACTCTCGACGACGTTCAGCTCTCAAGTGACGCTTTGTCGCTCGTCATTGATGCTGATGAAGAGGACGGCATCGACTACGTGACCCAGTTCATCGGTACCCGGCGCGGTTACGACCGCACGACCGAAGAGGTGCACGCCGAAGACGCTTCTGTTTTATTTCGATATAGCGAGACGATCGGGGAGGTTCTCGCTACCGTTCCAGGCGCCCTGCCGAGCTACACGTTTCGCGGCGACGAGCTCTACGTCCGTGCGAAAGTCGTCTCGTCCAAACTGAAGAACAATCCCTACAAAGAGGGCGAGTACGAAGCCGCCTGGGTACAGCCCGTCGTCGTCGTTGAATTTGTCTCCCGCGGGCCGGAAGACCGGTAAAACCTCTTGCCAAGACGCCGTCCGGTAGGCGATCCTAATCCTGAGATTTACAGATGGAGTAACTATGGCCAGTGAAGTTCCCCCTCCCTCGGCGGCACCCGAGCCCGAGCTCGCCCCCTATGTCATCGAAGGCGCTCGCTCGAGCCGTTCCAAGTGCAAGAGCTGCCGCAAGAAGATCGACAAGGGTATGCTTCGTCTCGGTGTACTCATCGAAGGTCCTTACGGCATCGGCTATCTATGGCATCACCTGACCTGCGCGGCCAAGCGCCGGCTCGACGATGTCGAAGAGGCCTATGCGAGCGAAGCTTGGAAACAAGCCAAAGAGCCGCCCGAGGAACACCCGACGATCGAAGAGCTCCGGAAGGTCAACGAAGAGGCCGAGGAAAAACGGCAGGCGCGCAAGCAGATTCCGTGGTTCGAGGTCGACCCGTCCGGTCGCGCCAAGTGCAAGACTTGCGGCGACCTCATGGAGAAGGGGAGTCTCCGTGTCGTTCTCGGCCGCGAGGTCGAGTTCGGAAGCCAGTACCGCACGATGCCCATCCACGTTCATCCTGCCTGCGTCGCGGAGGAGATGGAGAAAGTGGATTGCGGCACCGAGTCGGACGGTTTCGAACATTCGGTCCGGCAGAACAGCCAAGGGTTGTCGGAAGAGCAGACCGATTCCGTTCTCAAGGAGATTGGCGAGCTGCCGGAGTCCGAGGGCGACGACGACGCCTCCGTTTTAAGCAACCGCTCGTCGCTGAGTACCCGAACCGTTCGCTCGAGAGGGTGGGTTTTTAACTCGTCCTCGCATTAGCGTGGTTCAGTCACCCACACGCGGAACAATAGGAGCTTCGTCTATTCGCTCGAGGGCGCGACGCCGAGCTCTTTCAACCGCGCCGCAACGTCAGCGCCGGCGGTGTTCGTGTCCACGCTCTTGTCGATATGGAGGATCTTGCCCTCGGCATCGATGTAGTACGTCCATCGATGGGGCAACTCACGCTCAGGCGTCACCACTCCATAGGATTTCGCGACGTCCTTGCCGGGATCGCTCAGGAGCGGGTAGTCGAGAGACAGGGATTCCGCAAACTTTTTGTTGGTCTCGGCGGTGTCGCAGCTTGCGGCGAAGTAATTGACAGCAAAAGCCCGAATCGCGTCGCCGCTCTCACGGAGCGACTTGCATTCGCGCGTTCATCCGCCGGTGAAAGCTTTCGGAAACCATGCAAGGACGACAGCCTTGCCCTTCAGATCCGAGAGCCGGTACGATTTTCCGTCGGTACCCTGGAGCTCGAAGTCCGGCGCCGCGTCGCCAACGTTCAGCTCGGCCGCCATCGCGGGCACCGCAAGAACCATCAGACAAAGAATCCAACAAGCCATTCGTTTCATCGGTAATACTCCATTTAAAAACGCCCCGTTACTCGACGCAGTCTAGAGCCGTCGGGCAGATATGGCAATCGTCATCCGGTACGAGCGTCAGTTCGCGTCACGTTGGAACTTGAACTCCGCGAGCTGGTCCCACCCGTCACCAGGATCATGCGAACAAACTTCTTCACAGCTGCCTCTCTGCAACGCGTTGTGCGGGCTTCACGACCTTTACGCCCACGGATCGTAGGTGCCGAAATTCCATAAGTGGCCTTCCAGGTCGCGGCAGGAGAACAGCCGGCCACCGTGATCCTGGTCTGCGCTCTCCATGACGATCTCGGCGCCCACGCTTTCTACGCCGGGCTGTTCCCGGATGCGTTCGATGATACGGGAATGGGTATCGGCAACGACGTTCCAGTCGTTGTAGGCGTCGCTCGCCAACTGGATCGTCGTCGTCAGCACGTGGTCAGCTTTCACGCCAGTGGGCGTTTCGACCATTTGGCGGACGGTACGTACGAGAAGCGCCGAGCTCGTCAGAAGAGCACAGGCGAGTGCGACCTCCCCGGCGACGAGCAGCGAGTAAATTCGTCTAGCGCCCCTCGAGCTGCCGCGCTCGCCAGACTTGAGGTCAGTGGTGAGCCGGCCGCGCAGGAGAATCAGCGCAGGCACGAGTCCGAAGAACACGGTGGTCACGCAGGCGATGCCGAGCCCAACGCCGATGGACTCCCAGCTGATCTGTACTTCCGCCAGGCGCGGGATCTCGACGGGCGTGAGCCGAACAAGGACCGGCAAGGCCGCCGCCGCGGCGACCAGGCCGGCGACAGTACCCGCGAGCGACAGCACGAAGCTCTCTGCCATCAGTTGCGCGACCAACTGCCCAGGCGCCGCGCCCATGGCGATGCGCACCGCGATCTCGCGCTCGCGCGATAGCGCTCGTGTCAAAAGCAGCGTACCGACATTGAGTACGCCGATCACGAGCAGCAACCCGACCGCCCCAAACAACACGAAGAGCGCCGGGCGGTAATAGCCGAGCTGCTCATCGAAGAGCGGAATCAGACGGGTGCCCCAACCCGGACCGGTGCTGTTATTCGTATCTCTGGATTCCGTCTCGAGCCGTGTCCACAGGGCGTCGACGGCGCTCTGCGCCTGCTCGATGGTCGTTCTGCGACAGCCTGGCGACGGCCTCCATGAAACGCGCTTGGCGGCTGTGCTGTGTCATGTCCCAGCGCAGCCGCTCCCAGACGTCGATGTCGTCCGGATAGTGAAAGCCGGCGGGCATGACGCCCAAGATCGTATAGGGCGTGTCATTGAAGCTGAGTTGCTTGCCGACGATGGACGTGTCGGCGCTGTAGCGCGTACGCCATAGACGGTCGCTGATGACCGCAACGAGCTCGTTGTTGACAAAAAGCGGGCCGCCGGCCGGCAGACCAGCACCGATCTGCGGGCGGACTCCTAGAAGATCGAACAGGTTGCCGCTGACCTCGATCGTGTTGACGCGGACCGGATCGAGCCCGGGATCGATAAGATTGATGCCAGGCCGCCACCACGCCGCAGCGTCTTCGAAGACGTCGAGCTCCCGCTGGTCGCTGAAGTTCACGGGCGCCGACCTTGTGATCGAAACCTCGCTCTGACGCAGCAAGTGACGGCGCTGAAGAAAGAGCGCTCCCGCCCACGGCTCGACGACGTCGACCGAGCTTTCTGAATCGCACTTCGACAATCGTGGTCTGGGTGGGCGAGTCGCCTGCTCATCGTCAAGCAGTAGCGCGGTGGCAGTCGAATTTATTCAAAGAATAGGCGTTGGTGCACGAAATGGGCTCTTGACTCCGACAACCGGTTGGGCCTAGGGAATTGTACCGTGGTAGGTCATACCATGGTAGGATAAACGGATGAAAGTCGATAAGATGAGCATTTCGATGGATCCGGAGCTCGGCGACGAAGTTCGTACTGCCGCACAACGCGCTGGCAAGAATCTCTCCTCATGGATCGCCGACGCGGCCAAGGCAAAACTCCGAGCCGAGGCGCTAGCCAAGTTACTCACTGGTTGGGAAGCGCAACACGGCAGCTTCACTTCAGAGGAGCTCGCCAGGGCTGAGACGGAGCTGGGTCTCGGCAACAGAGAGAATCGGTGAGTGCCCTGGTGCTCGACGCCGGTGCGTTTGTCGCCGTCGAGCGCGACGAGCGGCGTATGGTGGCTCGACTTCGAATAGCGGCGGAGCACGGTGTGGAGTTGCGAACCCATCCCCTCGTCGTAGCGCAGGTGTGGCGCGATCACCGGGGGCGCCAGGTCAATCTCGCTCGACTCCTCAACGCCGTCGACATTATCAGCATTGACGAATCCATCGGTCGCGCCTGTGGTGCTCTTCTTGGTAAAGCTGGAATGTCGGACCCGATCGATGCAGCTGTCGTGCTCATATCGCGCAGTGGTGACCGTATCGCGACCAGCGATCCGGACGATATTGGACGACTGATCGAAGCGGCGGGTCGGCGGGTCACCCTTGTCCCAATATGAATCGCGGGCCCGCCGGGCTGCTCGATGTCCACACTTTGGAGAGACTTTTTGGCCCCGCCCCTCTCTCCGCAGCTCGGCCGCCGGGGTCCGACTCGCGCGAACCGCCGGATAGATATTTCAGCTGATTGAGGCGCACTGCGAGGACGTCAAGGAGCTGCGACGAGCGATTCGAGTAAATGACGCGCTGTTTGACTCGTCCAAGGCGGTAGGGCGAATCGCTTCAACGAAAACCGCTTTTGGAACTGGTTCGGAATAACGAGCCGGACGGAGGTGGCCGGCTCTATTTCTCGTCTAGGCCGATCGGAGGAGACATATGGACACAAGTAAACCACTTGGATCCGAATCGACATTGCCGGTTTCGTCGACAGGGAGTTGTCGGGCCCGGCTCTAGCCCATGTTTACCCTTTAGGAGCACCCTAACGCTCGTAAGTGACTGAATTCAAAGGAACGGGGGTTGAATTTCGCCCAAAACGTAGAGACAGAGATTGTGCTTTGAGCGCCATTAATACGTTGTAATCGTGGACAATGACATGTAGTATACGTGAGGACAGGTTATGTTCTTCCGCATCGTTCGGGCCGCAGGCGGCAAAGGGGTTCAACATGGGTATGTCCGCCTGGTCGAGTCGTATCGGGAGCACGGCAAGCCGAAGCAACGCGTAGTGTGCAACTTGGGGCGCAAGGATCTCCTAGTTGCCAATCTCGACTCCCTCAATCGGTTGCTTGGGGCCGGTGAACCGGCCGACACCGAGCGAGCAGCCGAGCAGGTCGCGGGGGCAGACGCGTGGGATTGGGGTCCGATGCTGGTGACGGCGACGCTGTGGCGCGAACTCGGGCTGGAGCAGATTCTCGACCGGCTCGGGGGCCGCGGCAAGCGGGACGGAGTGGCGCTAAGCGAGCGAGCTTTGGTGCTGGTCGCCAACCGGCTATGTGCTCCGTCAAGCGAGCACGGTCTGGCGCGCTGGCTCGAGACCGACTTCGTCTGCGACCGGCAGGGGCGGCGGTGGGTGCCGCAGTGGCGCGATGATGGGGAACGGCGAGCGAGTCGCTCCCCGCGGGTTCGCGTGGAGTTTCGCCAACTCAAGCAATGGTACCGAACGCTCGACCAGCTGCATGCCCGCAAAGAACAGATCGAGAAGGAGCTGTTTTTGTGCTTGCGGGATCTGTTTTCGCTTGAGGTTGACATGGTGTTTTACGACCTGACGTCGACGTACTTCGAAGGTCAAGGCCCTCCGGGGCTCGGCGCCCACGGCTACAGTCGCGACCGCAGACCGCGTAACCGGCAAGTGCTTATCGGTCTGGTGATGGTGGACGGTTGGCCGATCGCCCACCATGTTTTCGCCGGCAACTGGCGTGACGCGAAAACGGTGCCGCAGGTGCTCAACGATCTCAACGAACGATTCGGTTTGCACCGCGTGGTTTTTGTCGGCGACCGAGGGATGGTAACGAGCGACAGCCTGGCAGTGGTGCGCTCGCGCAAGCAGGGCTATCTCGTCGGGCTGCAAAGACGACGGCGCGAGGAGGTCTATCGTTACATCGAGCGCGCCAGCGGAGAGTGGATCGACTGCCCTGGTGGCATCACGGTGAGCGAAAAAGCCGAGCCACCTAAGACTCGTGTGCAAGAAGTCCGCTCCGAGCAGTCTGGGGTGCGCATCTTCGTCGTTCACAGCGACGAAAGGCTCGCCTACGAGCGCGGGCAGAGGCTGCGGGCCATGGGACGTGCCCGTGCGGCATTCGAGGCCCTCGAGCGCCGCGTGCACGACGGACGATTGAAAGCCCCCGAGAAAATCGGTGCCGCCGCCGCGCGCATACAGGCACGCCACCACGGTCACCGTTACTACGACTGGGAGTACAAAAACGGTCGCTTCCGCTTCTTCGAGCACCCCGTCAACCTCAAGCGCGAGCAAGCCTACGAGGGTAAGTACGTTATTCAAACCGAGGAGCAAAACCTCTCTCCGGTCGACGCCGTGCGCCTTTACAAGGACCTAAACGAGGTCGAGCGAGCCTTCTCATGCCTTAAGGATGTCATTGAGATGCGTCCCGTTTACCACCAGACCGATGAGCGTGTGGAGGCATATCTTTTCGTAGCTACGCTGGCCTTCCTTGTGCATCGGGCTCTTGAGAAAAAGCTCAAGGTCGCCGAACTCGACCTGTCCGCAACCGAGGCACTACAAGCGCTACGCTCGGTCCGGGTCGTCGACTTACAGCTGGGTTCTGGGCGGACTAAGCGCGTCGTCACGCGCGGCACCGCTCGCGCCAACTCGATCCTGACTGCACTCGGCATCGTTGAACGCGACCCGCCAGCCTTCTCCGAGGAGGTGCTGTCAGCGTAGAGACAAACCGCCGATCTCGATCCTTTGTTTTCGATGACTTAGACACCTAAAAGGGAAACATGGGCTAGAGTTCGTCCGCTCGCATCTGGACGCTTCTACGGAATGCTCAGAGCTGTTGGATGATGTCCAGAGCGTGCTCGATCTGGGAGACGGCGAGAGTTCAGAACCACACCATTGCCGCGCCAGACCGGGGGCGCAACCTTCTTGACGCAGAGCGAATGCAGAGTTTCATTGTTGATGAAATAGACATCGTTTGACTTGGCAAGAATAACGCGAGCTACGCAGCTACCACGTAGTTGACGATGTCGCTCATATTCGAATGGGACAGCAAGGTTCGGTCGACTGAGGCACCAAGTCTTCGTCAAGGGATGAGATACTTGGAGATGGCGTTGGCTTCGGCGGCGCTTGCGCCGTGCCGCCGCTCAACTCAGCGTTTTTAGGACGCGCGCTTGGAGGTACTCGCGCAACTCCGGTCTTCCCCCATTTTACTGATGGTCGGCAGCCCGCGACTGATGATAGAGATGAGGCCGCGTAGGCCCATGACACCGGCAATGAACGCCAATGACTCCGAGGGCACCGCTCCCAATTCCCGGCTCGGATACATACCCCTCAGCGTCTTCCTTGCTGCAGTCATTTCCGGCTGCGCCGATGTACCGGCTACCCTCGAGTCCGCTGCCGTAATTCATCTCGAGGAGCACCTCGAATCGGCTCTGGTCAAAAGCGCCAAGCCCCCCACGAAAGTTCCGAACCAAGTCGATTGGATATTCGCTGACGGACGCGCGAACTGGCGACCGTTGCGGAGGCCGGCGACTTCGGAAGACGACTCACCATCTGGACGCGCTAGCCGACGTGCGAGCATCCTCACCAACGTTGACGATGCACTGCGTCTATCGCTCTCGGATGCGAGTCGCTTCGGTGAAATGCTCGTCGGAGGTATCTACAGAGAGCTGGACGACTGGAACTTCGACGATTGGGGAATGATAGTGCTCCGGGCTCGCACCCATCACTCGGTGAAAGGAATGTTGGTTTTGTTCGGGCTCGACGGCGACGTGATTCCGAGAGCGGCGATGTCCCGCTTGATGCACCCCTCCGAAATCCCACCCATGTTCTCTGACGGGCGATACGTGCCGGCCGACCAGCGTGCCAAGTTGACCGCGTGGAACAGGGAAGTTCGACGTGGGGTTGTGGGCCGCAGGAACATCTTTGGGGGCTACCGCGAGGAACTGGGCCGCCTGGGGATCGACGCCCAGACCTTCTACGACGGACTACGCGGCCTCTACGACGAGGCTATGGAGCACCAGGACTATCAGCTCGGGCGTCTCGCTGAGCGCCTGAAGGCTCGCGGTGAATGGCAGCGCACGCTTCTCATCATCGCAGCCGACCACGGGCACCCCGCGGGAAGTTTCCCCCGCTTCGGCCGCGGACTGCTCGACCCCGAGCCGCCGGAATGGGAAGGCGCTCTCTTCGGCGCGTTCAACACCCATCTCCCCCTGATTTTCGTCTGGCCCGACCGTATCGCCGGCGCTCAGCGCTTCAGTCAGCCCGTGTCGATGATCGACATTCTACCTACTGTGCTCGACCTCGTCGGACTACCGCCGCCCAATTTGACGCAAGGTCAGTCCCTGGCACCGTTGCTTCTTGGCGAGGAGGGCTTCAAGGCGCGTCCCGTTATCCTAGATGAGTTTCGTCACGATCCCGGCACGGGGGAGATCATCGGCAACATCGAGATTGTCGACGGCCGCTGGGGCGCCTCTCTCGAGATTGGACCAGTTCCCCAGGGCGCCGATCCACGTTTCGGGCGCCATGCTATACCGGCCGCCGGTCGAGGCTACTTCGCCGTGGTGCCGCGCTTACTGCTTTACGATTTGTCTTCTGACCCTTTTGCAGTACAGAGTGTCAATGAACGCTACCCCCATCTCGTCGAGAAGTACTCCGAGCTGCTGCTACGTCAGTGGAAAGCGCATCAAGCGCTCGCTAAACGTTTTCAGCCTGCCGAAGCTGCGCCCCTCACACCCGACGAACTCCGTGCCCTGCGCTCGCTGGGCTATATCCGCTAGAGCTAGATCCTCGGGCCGACCCCCAATGCTCTTCAGGGATCCTTTGGCACTTCTCGGCGCCTAACCCACGGGTGGAGTCGGCCGTGGCCTTTTCCCAACGAACGGTGCGCCGGTGGAGCCGGACGACAGCTGGTTCAAGCCCTGGTGCGGTTAGGACAGGTGGCGCAGGAGATAGGCTCTCCGTCGCCGCCCATCACTTCAGGGCCGCCGCACGAGCCTCGGAGGCACGGGCGTTGGAAGATCACGCCGATCGCCATCACGAGCATGGCGAGCGCCATGAACCCGAGGACGAGAAGGAAGAGCGTCATGGCTCCATTCTAGGCACGCCGTCGAAAAGTTGCTCGAACGAGGGGGACGGCCGTTCCTCGATCTCCCCGTCCTCCGAGCGGATCAAGAAAAGCACCGTGAGGTCTTTCTGAACCGCGAGGTCGAATCCCGCTTCGGGGCCGAGGACGAGCAGACCCGAGGCGAGCGCATCCGCACGCATGCAAGAATGCCCCACGACGCTCACCGAGGCGAGCCGATACGCTACGGGCCGCCCCGTTCGCGGGTCGATCAAGTGTGAATAGAGTTTGCCGTCGACTTCGTAGAAGTTGCGGTAGTCACCGGACGTCGCCATCGAGAGCCCGCTCAAACGCACCACACGCTCAAGAGAGCGCGCTCCGGGGATGGGCTTTTCGATACCAATACGTCAAGCTTCACCGTCCGCGTTCTTACCCAAGGTGCGCACCTCGCCCCCGATCTCGACCATGAAGTCCCGCACCCCTCGCTTCTCGAGAAGCTTCGCGACTTCGTCGACCGCGTAGCCTTTGGCGATCCCGGAGAGATCGCACTCGACGCGGTCGACGCTCTTCGCTACCGAAGGCGGATCATCGGACAGCGCTAGCTGCGCGTAACCGGTTCGCGCGCGCGCCTCCGCAATCTCATCGTCCGTGGGCAGCTCGGGCAGCTCGCGATCGTCGGAGGCGCCGGCGCCAAAACCCCAGAGACGGACGAGAGGTGCGACGGTGACGTCGAAAGCGCCTTGGGTGAGCTCGCTGACGGCCCGGGCCTCACGCAAGACGTCGAAGGTCGCTTGAGCGATCGGAAACGGCTCGCCGGCCGGCTGCATGTTGAAGCGCGACACGTCTGAGCTCGGGTCGTAGGTCGACATCCATCCGTCGATACGGTCGAGCCGCTGCTGCAGCGCGCGCGAGATCCCGATGCGCTCGCTTTGACTCACTGGGCCAGCAACTTGCACGAGATAGGTCGTGCCCATGGTCTCGCCCTCGAACCGCACCGTCTCCGATGGAGCTCGAGGCGAACAAGCAGCAGCGAGCGCTAAGGCTATGGCTATGGCTAGAAACGCGGCGCGAGCACACATACTAAATGCTGAATGGCGAAACCTGAATGCTAACTACCCAAAATCGTCGTACAAGATGTTCTCGGGCTCGACGCCGAGGCTATCGAGCATGTCGAAACAGGCCTTCAACATGAGGGGAGGCCCGCAGATGTAATACTCCACATCCTCGGGGCTCGGATGGTCCTTCAGGTAATGATCGTAAAGAAAACGGAACTTCCTCGCCCGCGGGAAGCTCGAGCACGAGCTCCTTGATGAAGGTCGCGACGACCGTCTGCGAGTTCGCCTGCCGTCAACTCGTCGGTGGAGGCGCCGATACGCGTCCGCACGACGCGGGGGCGCGAAACCGAAGGGCCGGCGAGCGACACGACGCGCTCGAGCTGAAGCTCTCCGGTCTCGAAGAGCGAGCCGATGGCAGCGACATCCTGGCAATCGATGTACCAAACGGTCTTGTTCCGATCGACGGGATCCAATCGATGAATGTGGTAGCCAACGGTGCCCGCGGGGTGCGGGCCACGAAAGCGCGCGTGCCTCAAGCCGTCCGGCACCGGAATATTCGTCTCTTCGGCAGTGCAGACGTAGACCGGACCATCGGTCAGCTTCGCCATTGCTGCGAGGCCGCGCTCGAAGGGAACGCGGCGACCCTCGAGTACCTTTTCCACATCGGGAGCCAGTGGATTCGTGTCCATCGCCGTGACGAAGATGGAGTGCGGTACGACCGTGGGGTTCGCGATACGGCCGAAAGGTCGCGCGCAGAGCGCCGTCCATTCTCCGGACTCCAGGAGAAGGGCCTTTACCTCTTCACACGCCGAGCTACTGGGGCTTTTTCCCGAGAACGATTCGAAGCTCACTTGATCGGCTGCACCGACACGGCCCGAGCGATCGGCGCTCGCGAGCTCGAGCACCACCGATTCGAAGGCGCGGCGCTCGCCGCGATGGACGGCAACCACTTTGCCGGCGCCAGGAGACGTGAAACGGACACCCGGCGTCTTCTTGTCTTCCAACAAGAGCTGCCCCCGGCGAACTTCGTCGCCGTCCGCCACGTGCATCGTCGGGCGCAGGCCAGGATAGTCGGCGGCGAGAAGGGCTACATGGCGCGGCGGATCATGATCATGGATGCCGGGCTCAGGCTCGCCTAGGATTGGAAGGTCCAACCCCTTCCTCGATACGTGAACGCTCATGACGCTGCTTGGGTGGCTACGGACGGCTCCCGGATCGTTGGCCAATTACAGCCACGATGCTCAGGCGCGAATGGCGGAAAGAAAGAAACCGGCTCGCGAGACCTCCCTAGTTGATACGGGCCTCCGATTTCGGCATAACCTGTCGATTCTTCCACAAATTTTTGGGAATCGCAAAAAAGCGAGCGCGGCGGTTCGATTTCTTTCGCCATTTCCTTTGAACGAAGCGAACCGTGGGGGCTGAGAACAGCTGGTCTATATATTGTTCACTTTTACTAGATTTCTAAAATGGTTGACATACTCCTTACATTTACTTATAGTCCTCCCGTCATGGAAGCGCTACACCGCACGTCGCCGACGACGCTCGGCCACAAAATACGTCTCGACCCAACGCCGAAACAAGAAGTCTACCTGCGGCGCGCGTGTGGGGTTGCTCGCTTCGTTTGGAATTGGGCTCTCGAGCGATGGCGGCAAGAATTCGAAGCGGGCGGCAACCCTCGGGATTGTCTCTAAAAAAACAGTTCAACGCCATCAAGGGCGAGAAGTTTCCTTTTGTTTATGAAGTTACAAAGCTATGCGACCCAGCAACCGTTTCTTCATCTCCAGTCGGCCTTTCGAAACTTTTTCGCCAAAAGGGCACGCTATCCACGGTTCAAGAGGAAGTTGAGCAAAGTGAGCGAAGAAGCAAAATATCAAGATATTCGCAGCGATTTTTGGCGCGCATGCTGGGTCGAAGCGGCGAGCTACGACGCCTATTTGGAGGGGTCGGACACGAAGCGCGCCGGGCGTTGGCCTCAGCTCAAAAAGCGCATCCCGGCGCTCAGCGAGGCGCAAAAAAAACGCGTGAGCGACTACGGGCGCAGGCTCAACATCCTGCTCGTGAGCGGCGTGTGGTGCGGGGACTGCGTGCGCCAAGGACCCATGATCCGGCAGATTGCCGACGCTTGCGATGAGTCGGTCGAGCTTCGGGTCATCGACCGTGACGTCAACCACGACCTGCGCGACGAAGTGCGGATACTCGGAGCCGCGCGTGTACCCGTTGTCGTTTTTCTGAGCGAGGACTTTCACGAGGCCGGCCGTTTCGGCGATCGTCTACTCGAGACGTATCGCCGCAAGGCGAGGACCGAGATCGGCCCCGCCTGCGCGGTGCCAATGGCCGAGATCCCGCCGGAGGAGCTCGCGGCCGAGCGGGACGAGTGGCTCGACATCTTCGAAAGAATGCTCCTAATGGTGCGCCTCGCCCCGCCGCTTCGTGCACGCTATAGAGACTAATCGGTGCTCGGTTCGTCGAGCTCGTCGAGCAAAGGGCAGGCGAGGATGCGCTCCCGTCCCTGCCATTGCTCTGATTGCGCAGTTCCCCTAAACTCCTCTGACAAAACCGGGAGGAAGACCACCATGCCACGCACGTTTGCGGCTCTTATCGCGATTCTCGTAACTATCCCTGCAGCTGGTCCTGCAGCTGGCCCCGCAGCAGGACAGGACACCGCCATTCTCGATGACCGGATCTCCGAGCTCGTCGCGAAGCACGAGGCGGATATCCTCGAGTTTCGCCATTACGTTCATCAGAATCCCGAGCTCGGAAACCGCGAGCATGAGACCGCGAAGCGCGTGGCCGCGCACCTCACGGCGCTCGGTATGGAGGTCCGCACAGGCATCGCCCATACGGGTGTGGTCGGGATTCTAAAAGGCGGCAAGCCCGGCCGCACCATCGCGGTGCGCGCCGATATGGACGCGCTTCCCGTCACCGAGGATACAGACCTCCCGTTCAAATCCACTATTCGGACGACCTATAACGGCCAAGACGTAGGGGTCATGCATGCCTGCGGCCACGACGTGCACACCGCGGTGCAGTACGGCGTTGCTTCCATCCTCGCGGAGATGCGCGACGAGATTCCAGGGACGGTGATCTTCATCTTTCAGCCGGCGGAAGAAGGGCCGCCCCAGGGTGAAGAAGGCGGCGCAGACCTGATGGTGCGTGAAGGCGTCTTCGACGATCCCAGGCCTGAAGCCGTGTTCGGCTTGCACACGCTCGCCGGCATGCCTGTGGGCGATGTGGGTTTCACGGCGGGACCCGCGCTCGCGGCGGTGGATCAATTTCGCGCTACGGTGCGCGGCGTGCAAACGCACGGCGCCCAGCCTCAGCAGGGCGTCGATCCCATCGTGATGGCATCGCAAGCTGTTCTCGCCTTGCAGACGATCGTGTCGCGCAACGTCCACCCGCTCGAGCCCGCGGTCGTGACCGTCGGCATGTTCCACTCGGGCGAGCGGTTCAACATCATCCCTGCAGAAGTGAAGCTCGAGGGAACGGTGCGGACCTACGACCCCGATGTGCGGGATCTCATCGAGCGCCGGATGAACGAGATACTCGGCGGCATCACGAGCGCGGGCGGCGGCTCCTACGTGCTCGACTACGAGCGCGGAACGCCCGCGACCATCAATGATACCGAGCTCACAGCACAAATGGCGCCGAGCCTTCGCGCCATTGTCGGCGCGGAGCGGGTGCAGGAGATCCTACCGACGATGGGAGGCGAGGATTTCGCCTATTTCGCGCTCGAAGTGCCCGGCTTTTTCTATCGGCTCGGTATCCACAAAGAGGGCTCGGTGATTGGCCCGCATCACTCGCCAACCTTCCGCGCCGATGACGCTTCCGTTCCCGTGGGGATGCGCGTGATGTCGAATGTGCTCATGGACTACTTGCTCGCCAATGCGCCGTAGCTTTCGAGATGAGGAGAAGCCCGATGTCTGATGCGCAATTGCAAATCCGCGGTGACATACAGATCCAGCTGGCGAAAGTCGGCTACGAGCTTCGTCGCATCCAAAAAGCCCTCGAGAACGTCACGCTCGACCGTCCGCCGGACGAACTCGAACAGGGCGTGCTCGACCACGCGTCGGAAGCTCTCAAAGGCGTGCGGCTCGCGCAGGACCACGCGGAGCGCGTCGGGTTCTATCTCGAGGAGCTTTCGGAGGATGACGACAGATCGGACACTTTCGAATAAGGGCTAGTGCTCGAACCCGCTAATCCTGTCGGTGAAGTCCTAGGCCATTTTTGGTGCTGACAAGGCGAGCCGACGACGTAATATCTAGTTATGTCGAGCTGCCTTCCGCAGCGAGCCTGTCCCCTTCGCCAAGGGCTACGGGGACCCGCCGAAGCCTCGAGCGAAGGCGGGTCGAGGGCCGAAGGCCGAACTGGAATCCGCCTTCCGCAGCGAGCCTGTCGAGCGGAGGGCTAGGCCGAAGGCCGAACTGCTATAATGCCGCAACGCAGTCAGCGCCGAAAAGGGCCAGGAATTCACGGCAGGATTAGCGGGTTCGGGCCTAGCGCGTCGGGTTCCTATGCCGCATACTGTAGTGGTTTCTTCGAACCACTAATTCATCATCGATCGAGCGCTTCTCTACAGAAGAAGAGAATGTCGGAATCGTTTTCACTGGAAAAGCCACGGCCTCGCTGGTGCCTCGAAAGCACGGCGGATGGCGGAAAGAGCCTCGCGCGGGTTCCGATCCAGAAGTTGCCGTTTCGCATCGGCCGCCTCGACGATCTCGAGCTGACGCTCCCCTTTCAGTCCGTATCCAAACGCCACGCCGTGCTGTACGTCGCGGAAGACGGCTTGTATCTTCGCGACTTGTCGAGCACGAATGGGACCTTTGTCAACCGAAAGCGTGTCAGCGAAGCCATTGTCGAGGAAGGCGATATTTTGCATTTTGCCGAGGTCGAGTTTCGCATCGGACGCCACGCCGAAGGTGCAACACAGAGAAACTCAGACGACGGGACCTTGACGCTTCGACGCGTCGAGCTTCCGCAGCAGTTCATGGCTGGGACGCGCGAGCTCAGCCGACTGCTCGAGCAGGAGATGGTGACCGCCGTGTTTCAGCCCATCGTGTCCCTTCCGGCCGGCGAGATCCTCGCCTACGAAGTGCTGGGACGCGGGACCCACGAAAAGCTCGCCTCCGATCCCAAGAAATTGTTTCGAGTGGCCGAGACCATCGAGCGCGAGGGCGAGCTGAGTCGACTGTTTCGAAAGAATGCGGCGAAGATCGTCAGCAACGGAAGAGTCCACCTGCCACCTCTTTTCTTCAACACACATCCGTCGGAGCTCGGCACACCGGAGCTCGTCAGCTCGCTCCGTGAAGTGCGCAACATCATTCCCGATCGAGAGCTCACGCTCGAGATCCATGAGGGCGCTCTCGCCGAGCCCGAGATCATCGCGGAGCTGAAAACTCATCTCGACGAGCTGGACATCCGTCTCGCGCTCGACGACTTCGGTCTCGGGGAGCGTTTTTTACAGCTCGCCGAAGTGCCGCCCGACTATCTCAAGTTCGATATCAGCTATGTGAGAGGCCTCGTGGGCGCGACGGTCGCCAAGCGCCGGCTGCTCTCCATGTTGATGGCGGCCGCGCGCGAGATAGGCGCGCAACCCATCGCCGAAGGCGTCGAGACGGAGGTGGAAGCGGGCGCTTGCACGACGATGGGCTTCACGCTCGCCCAAGGCTTTCTCTATGGCAAGCCTGTTCCGTTCACGCATCTCGATGAGTGCGACGACGACACGTTAGAACCAGCGCCTCCAAGAGTTCACGAACAGCGTCAACACGCCCGATAGAACCAGCAGCCATACGCTACCTAGACGCGCAGCCTGCGCTCGGCGTCGCCGCTAATTTTAGGGGTAATCACGAAAAGTCGCGAGCCGGTCCGTCAGCAACCGGAAGAAGCCGTCGGCATCGCCGTCGTGGATCCACATCGCATTGGGCTCGCGTTCCGTGACGCCCCAGAAATCGACGACGGTCTCCCCCATCGTGAGCTCCGATTCCGTCTCCACGGCAACGTTCACGCGCTTGCCTCGAAAGAGCTCCGGCTCGAGTAAATAAGCCACCGTGCATGGGTCGTGGAGAGGCCCGCCTTCCACACCATATTTTTCGACATCGTAGCGGTTGAAGTACTCGAGCATGCCTTGCACGTTGCGCGCGACTTTCGTTCCGAGAGCGCTGATGGCCGACACGCGCGGTGGGGTCGCGAGGACTTGATGGGTCACGTCGAGCGGCAGGACGACGAGGGGACGGCCGCACTCGATCACGATCTTGGCGGCGTGCGGATCGACATAGATATTGAACTCCGCTGAAGGCGTGACGTTTCCACCTTCTCGAAAGGCGCCGCCCATCATCACGATCTCACGGATCTTGGACGCGATGCTCGGCTCCTTCTCGAGGGCCGTCCCGACATTCGTGAGCGGCGCAGTGGGGACGAGTGTTACCGAGTCGTCCTCGGCCGCCATGAGCGTATCGACGATGAAATCGACGGCGTGCTTCGACTGCAGCGGCATCGCTGGCTCGTAGACGTCGGCCCCGTCGATACCTTCGCGGCCGTGGACGTATTCCGCGGTGACGAGGGGGCGCTTCATCGGCGCCGCGCAGCCCGCAAAGACCGGAACGTCGGTTCTCCCGCCAAGCTCGCACAAGATGCGCGCGTTGCGCTGCGTCTTCTCGAGAGGCACGTTGCCGGCGACCGTGGTAATCCCGAGAATGTCGAGCTCTTCCGGAGCGGCGAGCGCGAGCAAGATGTTGACGGCGTCGTCCTGGCCGGGATCGCAATCAATGATGATGGGTTTCATTTCTCGTCCGCAGTTCATTTTTGCTTCCTGCTACCGGCTATCAGGCGTGATTCGATGCACATGCGGTCCGGCGCGGCCCGGTAGCAGGTAGCGGGTAGCTGGAAGCGACACGGGCGCGCCTCTCGTGCTACATTCGCGCCTTATTCTACGATGTTTGTTCCTCAGTCGTATCTATTCGCGCTTCTTCTCATGATCCTCTGCATGGCTTGTTGGGGGTCTTGGGCCAATACGTTCAAGCTTGCGGGGAAAGTACGGTTCGAGCTTTTTTATTGGGATTACGCGCTTGGGGTTTTTGTCATGGCGCTCATTCTCGCCATGACGCTCGGGGGCTGGCACGGCGGCGAGGATGCTTTCTTCAACAACCTTACTCAGGCTACGGGGTCGCGCATCGGTTACGCCATGCTCGCGGGGACGATCTTCAATCTCGCGAACATCTTGCTCGTGGGGGCCATCGCCATCGCGGGGATGGCGATCGCGTTTCCCGTGGCCATTGGCGCGGCGCTCGTCATCGGCACCGTTTTGACCTACATCGTCGATCAGACGGGTAATCCCGTCATGCTCTTTGCCGGGGTCGCGCTCGCGGTCGTTGCCATCCTCTCTGACAGCCTCGCCTACAAGGAGCTGTCGGGGGGGAAGGTCCAAGTCACAAAAAAGGGCCTCTGGATCTCGATCGTCTCCGGGATTCTCATGGGAAGTTGGTCACCGCTCACGGCTGCGTCGATGGCCGACGGCGCCGGGCAGCTCACACCGTATACGAGCCTCGTCGTCTTCACTTTCGCGACCCTCGTTTCGACGTTCTTCTTCAACGTCTATTTCATGCAGAAACCGCTCATCGGCGAGCCCGTGTCGTTCGAAGGCTATTTGCAAGGCAAACCGAGCTGGCACGTGCTGGGGCTGACCGGCGGTTTCATCTGGAGCATCGGCACCGCGGCCAATCTCATTGCCGGGCGCGAAGCGGGATTCGCCGTTGCCTACGCAATGGGGCAGAGCGCTCCAATGGTGGCGGCCCTCTGGGGCGTTTTCGTTTGGAACGAGTTCGAAGGCGCGTCGCGTTCGGCCAAGATGTACTTGGCGGCGATGTTCGTTTTTTATGCCGGCGCCATCGGCGTCATCGCGAACGCCTTTTAGGCGATGGGGTAGGATGATGGCCAAGAAGAAAGCCCGTATCGTCGTCGTTGGGAGCGCCAACGTCGACCTCACGACGTTTACCGATCAGTTCCCGAAACCGGGCGAGACGCTATTCGGCAAGAGCTTCGATCTCGGCTTTGGCGGCAAAGGCGCCAACCAGGCTGTCGCCGCCGCCTATTGCGGGGGGGAGGCGCACATGGTCGCGCGCGTGGGGGACGATTTGTTCGGCCCCGCCAGCATTCGCAACTTCAAGAAGCTCGGTATCGGCGCCAAAAACGTCAAGATGGTGAAGAATGTCTCGACCGGCGTCGCACCTATTTTCGTCGAAGCTAACGGTCAAAACCGCATCCTCGTTGTGAAGGGCGCCAACGACAAGCTCACGCCGAAAGCGGTCGGCAAAGCGGCTTCGCTTCTCAAAAAAGCGGACGTGATCGTCCTGCAGTTCGAGATACCGCTCGAGACGATTTACCACACCGTCAAGCTCGCGAAAAAGCACAACGTTCCCGTGATGCTCAACCCGGCTCCCGCGATGAAGGTCGATCTCGCAAAGATTCAACGCGTCGATTACTTCATCCCCAACGAGAGCGAAGCGGAGACGATCACGGGTAAGGTTGTCAACACGGTGGACGATGCCAAGAAGTGCGCCGAGCACCTGCTCTCGAAGGGCCTGAAGCGCGTCATCCTTACGCTCGGTGAACGCGGCGCGCTTCTCGCGTCGAAGGACGGCATGGACCTCGTGCCTCCCTTTACGGTGAAGTCGGTCGACTCGACCGGGGCCGGCGACGCGTTCATCGGAAGCTTCGCCGTATTCCTCGGCGAAGGGATTCCCGAGCGCGATGCGGTCGCGAGGGCGAACCTTTACGCCGCGATCTCGACGACCGGTATCGGCACGCAGAAGTCGTTCATCAAGCGGCGCAAGTTCGATCGTGCGTGGAAGAAGCGGTCCGGTGCGTAAACTTTTGTTGTCGGTTGCTGTCCTCGCGGCCGCGTCATTTATAGAGGCCCCAGAGAGCGAGAACGACAGCGAGAACGTCGTCGTGAGCGCGTGGTTCGAGCGCATGAACGCGCTCGACGAATCGGAGGAGAGCGTCGACGCGCTCATAGCACTCTACCAGCCGAACGCCCTTCACATCACGGGGCCCGAAAGCCACCAACTCGGGACGGTTACCTTCGCCGGGCACGAGAACATCCGCAAGATGGCGCGTGATTTCGCCGCGACCTATGAGAGCCCACGGTTCCGCATCGAGGTGGTGACAGCTCGGGAGCAGTCGCTGTCGCTGTTCCACCGCGCCGACGGGCCGTGGGGCGGCGCGAGCGTCGCCGTCGAATATGTAGCCGCTTATACCCGACGAGAGAACGGGACGAGAGTGATGGTCCCTGGCGCGGCGTTCTTCCAACTCGCCGACGGCAAGATCCGTCGGGCGCGCTTCTACTTCGCGACGGGGGAAGTGGCACCCGTCCAGTAGGCGTCTCGATTCAAATTCTTGAAAACCCGCGAGCCAGTTGAGATTTGGCGGGCAGCGGCGGTACGATAGACGACGCTCCGAGGAGGACGTCTCGATGCGCCGCCTTTTGCTTTCCCTTATGCTCGTCATCCCTTGCCTCGCGGCGGCGGATGACGACAAGAAAGCCTCCGACAAGCGGCGCCGGGACGACCGCGCCGCCGAGGCGCACCGCACGCTGCTCGAATCCGCCGATCGCGGCAGGGAGAGCGCCCATTTCACCGAAGCCGTGATGTCTGATCTACCGGCGACGGCGCCCGGCGCCGACGTTCCTCGACGAGGCATCATCGACACCATCCTCTTCCGGCAGATGGCGGAGCGGGGCGTTCCACATGCTGGGCTCGCTTCGGACACCGAGTTCGTGCGGCGGGTCTATCTCGACGCCATCGGTCTCCCGCCAGAGCCCGACGCGGTCCGCGCTTTCGTCACGGATGACGCTCCCAACAAGCGAGTCGAGCTCATCGATTCTCTAGTGGGCACCGAAGCGTTCGCCGAACAATGGGCGTGGTTCTGGGGCGATCTCTTCCGCCTCGCGTCACAGGTCGGTCCGGTCAAAAACTCCTTTCAGTTCTGGGTCAAGGAGTGGCTCCAAGTGGACCGGCCTTACGACGAGGTCGTCTACGATCTTCTGACCGGTGTCTCGAAAGCCCACGGCACGATCCCCGCGCTCGCTTTCTTGTCGCGCTCGCATCAAGTGAAGAGCCGCATCGTCATGAGCAACGAGGATTACGGGATCCTGAACCGGCTCGACTCGATCGATCAATTCAACGTCGATACATCGCGGATTTTTCTCGGCATCACCACGTCCTGCATCTCCTGCCACGACGGCGAGGCCCATCTCGAACCGGTCAACTCCTGGCTCACGAAAAAGACCCGCGCGGATTTCTATCGCCATTCGGCCTTCTTCGGAAAGACCCGCATGATTACGACGTGGGACGACCGGTCCAAGAACGTCGTCGTCGATCTCGTCGTGGATGATCTCGCCAAAGGCTACGACACTGCGGACGATGCGCCGTTCTTCACGCTCGCCGAGAACCGCTTTCCACGCGTCGATGGCGAGAGCTACGAGCCCGCCTTCTTGTTGACCGGCGAAAAGCCGAAGCCGGGCGAGAACGAGCGCGCTGCGCTCGCACGCATGATCACCTCGCACCCGCAATTCGCACGCGCGACCGTCAACTTGATTTGGGGAAAGCTGATGACCGCGGCGTTCGTCGAGCCCTATAACGGGTTCGACCTCGACCGGATCGACCCCGACAATCCGCCCGAGGCGCCGTGGACGATACAGCCGACGAACCCGGAGCTTCTCGAAGCGCTCGCGGCGGACTTTCGCGAGAGCGGCTACAGCATCCACCATCTCATGAAGACGATCTTCCGCTCGAGCGCCTATCAGCTCGATTCGCGCTACCCCGCCGAGTGGAAGGACGACTATCTGCCTTACTACCCGCGCAAATTCGTCCGGGTGCTCACCGGCCCGGAGCTCGTGGATACGATCGCACGCGTGACGGGACGTCCGGGCGAGTTTCAGTTCTCAGGCACGACCGCCACGCGGGTCAAACAGCTCGCCGCGCCGTCCGATCTCGGCGCACGACGCGGAAGCGGCGAAGGGGCTGCGATCAACGCGCTCTTGCTCGCTTTTTTTCAGACCAACCGCATGACGCCGATGCCGGTAGGCAACAAAGTCTCCACCTTGCAAGCGATGCTCATGATGCAGTCGAGCGTCGTGGGCCGCCGCGTCGCCGCCGAAGAAGACTCGCGGGTCGATCGGCTCGTCAACTCGGACGCGACCAACGACGAGCTCATCGAAGAGCTCTATCTCGCGACGCTCGCGCGCTGGCCAAGCGACGGCGAAAGTGAAGTCGCATTGAAGGCGGTCTCACAGGACCGCGCGGCCGGCGCTTCGAACCTGCAATGGGCGCTCTTGAACTCGCCCGAATTTCTCTTGAACCATTAATTGATGACCTGGTGACCGGGAGGATGAAATGGCTCGCGTAAAGGACATTCTGCCGACGCGTCGAGACGTGTTCCGCTGGGGCGGGATCGCGCTCGCGGGCGCCAGTCTCGACCATCTCGTATGGCCGCTCGATATCCAGGCGAGTGGGAAGAGCGACCCGAGAGGCACGGCGCGAAACTGCATCTTCATCGAAATGGGCGGTGCGATAAGCCCGATGGACTGCTGGGATTTCAAAGATACCCGCTATACGCCCAAAGACCTCGACATGGTGCAGCTCAAGGGCGACCTCGCCATCTCGCGCACGCTCTTTCCGGAGCTTCACAAAGAGATGGACAAGGTCGCTCTCGTCCGTTCGATGCGCGCTCCCGAGCTCATCCATTTCAACGGGCAGTACCATACCCAGACGGGCCGCGCGCTCAACGTCGCCATCGCTCGCGAGATCCCGAGCTTCGGCAGCATCATCTCTTACGAGCTCGAAGACCAAAGGCGCGAAACGGACACGTTTCCGACCTACATGTCGACGCAGCTCACGCGCGCGCGCGCGGGCTCGATCGGTGCAGGCTTTCTACCGACACGGTTCACGGGACTCGATCTCGACCCCACAACAGTGTTCGAATCGTTTGCCGGCAACACACAAGGCGGTAAGGAGCTTCTAGAAGAGCGCTTCCGGCTCTTGAACGCGCTCGTCGACGCTTCCGAGACGGAACGCCTTTCGATGGGCTCGAAAGCTTCGGACTATCGCGAGTACTACCTCCGCGCCTATGACATTTTGAACGACCCGCGCTGGCCGGCGATCTTCGAGGCGACAGAGGAAGACAAGACGCGCTATGGAGACGATGAGTTCGGTCTCGGCTGCATCCTCGCCCGCAATATTCTCGACGCAGATGCAGGCACGCGTTTCATCTACATCTACGACGGCGATCACTGGGATCATCACTCAGGCATCTTCGATCGCGAGAAGAAGTGGAATCACTACACGACCTGCCCGCGGCTCGATAAAGGCCTCGTGAGCTTGCTGCAAGACCTGGAAGCGAGACAGGGAACGGCCTCCGGGAAAACGATGCTTGACGAAACCCTCATCGTCACGACGAGCGAGTTCGGACGCACGCCGGAGATGAATCCGGTCGCGGGCCGCGATCATTGGCGGCAGGCCTACACGTCTCTCTTCGCTGGAGGCGGGATCGTGGGCGGACGCATCATCGGCGCGACGAACGCGGACGGCGCCGAATGCATCGACTATGGTTGGAAGCACGAGGGACAGCCGTTCATGGACAGCATCGTCGCGACGATCTATTCCGCTCTGGGCATCGACTGGAGAAAGTCCGTCAAGAACACGCCTTCGGGCCGGGAGTACCGCTACGTGGACACGGTGGCGCTTGGAGGATCGGAGATGATGTTCGACGACGAGATCGCGGAGCTGTTCAACTAGGCAGTGCTGCTCACCCTGATATTGGCGGCGGCCGCGGCCTTCCTGCCTTCGCCGCCATCCGACATGGTCTCGATCCCCGCCGGTGATTTCTGGATGGGTCGGTATCACATGTGGCTCATCGACGAGATCGGTTGGCAGACCCGCGATCGGATGGACGACCGCCCGATGCATCTCGTCTACCTCGACGCGTTTCTCATCGATCGCTACGAGGTGACAAACGGCGATTACGCGCGTTTCGTCGAGGAGACGAGACATCGCGCGCCCTTTCATTGGCGAAAAGGGAACGTTCCCGAAGAAAAACCCCGCATGCCGGTCTACAACGTGAGCTGGGACGACGCGGCCGCCTATTGTGCGTGGGCGCGAAAACACCTTCCGACGGAAGCCGAGTGGGAGAAGGCCGCGCGCGGCGGGTACGAAAAATTGTCCCACCCATCAAGTAATGGGCTCGACGAAGAGCCCGCGGAAGACGCCGACGAAGACGCGAAGCCCATCCGGCTCGCGCATTACGGCCATCCCAAAGGCCCCATCGACGTCAGCTACTATCCGCCGAACGGCTATGGCGCCTACGACATGGTGGGAAACGTCTGGGAGTGGGTCGCCGATGGCTACGAGCTCTACTACTATTCCGTGAGCCCGCGCGAAAATCCTCGCGGGCCGAAAGACGCTCCTTATAAGATCTATCGGGGTGGGAGTTGGGGCGACGTCGACGAACGGCTGCTCTCGGTCTTCTATCGCAACTTCACGGATCCGGCGACGCGCACGAGCACGATCGGCTTTCGCTGTGCGAGCGACCCCTGATGAAATGAAGAGATGATGAGATGAGAGGTTCCCCAATGCATGGACCGAAGAATCCACAACGTCGTGGTTTCGTCAAAGCGCTCGGCGTGGCCGCGGGTGGCGCCCTGGTGCCATCAAGCGCAGAAGCCGAGACCGCGGGCGCGCGGATGCGCTCGCTCGTCTCCCGCTCCGAGCCTTTGATGTGTCCCGGCGGTTACGACGTCCTTTCGGCGAGAATCATCGAGCTGCACGGCTTCGAAGCGATGGTTGTGGGCGGAAGCGCTTGCGCGGCATCGATGTACGGGGTTCCGGATTACGGGCTCGTGAGTATCACCGAGCTCATCGAGCTCGCCGCGCGCATCGCCGGAGCGGTCGACATCCCGGTGCTTGCCGATGCGGATGACGGCGGCGGAAGCCCGTTGAACGTCTACCGCGCCATGCAAGGCTTCGAGCGCGCCGGGATCGCGGCCGTCATGATCGAGGACCATGTCCAAGTGAAGCATGTCGGCGGTGAAGGCGAGCTTGTTCCCACGCGCGCGATGGCGGATAAGGTCAAAGCCGCGGTCGACGCTCGACAAGGCGACACGATCGTGCTCGCACGCGCAGACTCCGTCTCTATCGGCGAGTCGGTCGAGGCCGCCATCGAGCGCGGCGTCGCCTACGCCGAGTCCGGCGCCGACATGCTGTTCTTCGCCGGCATGCGTCTCGAGGATTGTCCTCGCGCCGCCGACGCGGTGCGGAAACCATTCATGACGACCGTCCGCGATACACCGCTCGAAGAGCTGAAGCGACAGAAGATCTCGCTTGCGGTGTACGCCGCGCACGCGTTACAGCTCGCACTCGGGGCCGCGGAACGTGGACTTGCCGAGCTCAAGAGAAATGCGCGCATCGAAGGCTATAGCGAGAACGCGATCGACCGCGAGACTTACCAAAAGCTTCTAAGAAGTGACGAACAAAGGACCCGCGCGCGCACGTATCACTTGACGTAACTACCACGAGGACCGTTGCCACTTGGGGCTCGGTAAAGACACCCCGGACGAGAGACCGATCACGCCGAGGCCGTCACCCACGGCGAAGGTTGTTTCGCTGCCGAGAGTTCGTGGACTCCACCATCGCTACGAGTGGCGCGAGGCTGCCTAAACTGAAGTTCCTTGCTGAAAAAACCAAGATCCGGTGTTGATCCAATAAGATAGATGGAATCAATGGTGCTGGCTTCTGTCTACACGGTGATACCTTTGAGCAAGTCGTAGGCTCTCTGCTGTTTCGAGTCCGGAGTTGTCGTGACATCGAAGGTGGGCTCGTCGGGTCCGGCTTCCGGTCGCCGACATTTGTTTCGGACGATGTTGCTGAGAAGGCGCAGCAGCGTGCGGAAGCTGGAAGCTGGTCTCCCATCGTCAAGCTTCTTGGTGTGTATCTTGCGCAGGGCTGCGTCGGAGCGTTGCGCCGGAGCGACGGGGTCACGCTCGGCCTTCGCCTGCTGCTCCTCGTCAGAGAATACTAGCGGGCGCCAAACCTCCATCATGTGCCACAGGACGTAGTAGGCCAGCATGCACAAGAAGATGTGCGCCCGGACTCGGTTTTCGCGCCGGTGACGAATCGGCCGCACCTTTAGGTCCATGCTCTTGAAGGAACGAAACGCCCTCTCGACCTGGGTCAGCAACTTGTAGCTGCGCACTGTGTCGTCGGTTTTCATCCGCTGCTCAGCAAGACTGGTGCGGATCACGTAGATGCCGTCAAGGGCAGCTTCCGTAGTGACCTTTGTGTCGTCGATTTCGAAGCTAAAGCGGTCGTCGCGAATGTCCAGCTTGAAGTGCTTGCCGACTTTGTACTTGTTGAGAACTTTGCCTACCCGCACACCGATTTTATCTTTACCATGCAGCTGGCCTCGCCCGATCCGTTGGCGAATCCGTTCCAACTGCTTAACGATCGTCCCCATGTGTCGCTTCCACCGCTGGAGCCGTTTGTTGGCGAGCTCAGAGTTGCCGTTGGCGAGGCGCGAGGCGTCGGCAGCCATCGTTGTCTCGTCTAGCTCGAAGTCGAAACCGTCGTCACGGATGTCGAGCCTATAGTACTTGCCGACCTTGTACTTGTTGAGGAGCTTTTTCACCGTAGCACGGATGTCCTCCTTGCCGTGCAAACGGCGCCGCTCGACCATCCGACAAACCTTCTCCAGCTCCTTGCAGGTTGCTTCGAGCAGAGCACGACGCTTGTGACGCCGCCTCTCGGCCAGCTCCGGATTGCGGCAAGCGACCAGCCTCTCGTTGGGGAAATCCGGGTGCGTCAACTCAAACAGGTTCCGCCTGTCGAATAGCCCCATCTGGATCACCCCATCGTTAATGAGCTTGCGAATCGGTTCGGGACGCAGAGCGGTAATCCAGTCGATACCGTCCATCTCCCGTAACTCGTCGATCTGGGTCTGGGTGATCATTCCGCGGTCGCCCACCATCACAAACTGCTCGATGCCGAACCGCTCTTGCGCATTTTCTACCTGAGGCAACAGCGTTTTGGGATCGCCCGTGTTGCCCTCAAAGACGGATACCGACACGGGGATGCCGCGTTCGTTGGTCAGCAGGCCGTAGTTGACCTGCAGCTTGCCTTTCTTGCCGTCACGGTTGTATCCGAGCCTGGCCAGCGGACAACTCACCCCCTCGAAGTAGCTTGAGGTTAGGTCATAGAGCGCGAGGCCGTCGTTTTGAAGATGGCGCGCCGCGAGTTTCTTTTCGATGACCTCCTGGCGTTTGAGAACCCAGTCCATGGCGGCATAGAGATCGTCTTCGCGGGCATCGCTCACCCCCAGGATTTCGGGCAGTGTGGTTGTGTGCCACCACTGGCTAGTCGCCAGCTTCGACTGCGGTTCGAGGATCCGGGCGACTACCATAGCCACGACCAAATCCCGCTCTGGTGAGTGTCGAGAGCCAACGAGTTTTTCGAAACCGAGCTGTCTCATGGCACTGAGCACCGCGTCGACGTGGCCATGGTGCCGGGAGCCGTTCTCGACGATTTCGAAGGCGTCTTCGAGCGAAACGAGCTTTTGCCCCTTGAGTATGCGTCGGATGGCATCGACCTGCTCGCTCGGCAGTTTGGACAGGTTGGCAAGTGTGCGCTTGCGCGGTTTCTTGCTCTTGGCATCCCGATAGGACTCACGGAGCAAAACGGCGGGTTTGGAGTTGCGGTTGGGCACGATATCGATATGCATGGCTACTATATACACTATATAAGCATATATAACAATAACAAATAAAATACAACATGGCTACCAATTGCAGGCAAAAATCACACCTCTAGCGCTGTAACTCCATGCGACTAAAGGTACTTTACCGAAGCGTGGGAGGACTTACTGGGCAGAACTTCAGCCTAAAGAAGACTTTCTTTCCCCGCCCTGCGCCCCCGGTGAGGGTCTCGACGACTGCTTTTTCTCATTCAGCTTGAACGTGCGGATCGCGTGTTCGATGCCGCCGCTCGTACCGTGGAGCGCGCTTTTGGTCGTTCGTCGATGCCGGTTTGAGCCAGCACTTCCAGTCCCGATCAATAATGGCGAACGACAAGGGTCTCTTCTCGACTTTGTACTGTAAATGGCTACACCCCAGAGGAGCGGCAATGACAAAACAGACTACTCTGCAAGGCGACGAGGACCTCGATAGTTGTTCCATCCTTGCGCGTTGGCCGTCGGACTGTATAACCAACGCTCGTGCGGCCAGAATGAGACTGATCCATGATGCGATTATCGTTGCTATGCCTATCGGTGCTGCTCTCGCTTGCGAGTTGCGCTCCCGAGTGGCGGGAGGTAGGGAGTACATCGAGACGATTAGTCGAGGTGCAAGGTCATCTGGGCGTGGAAAAATGACCTTCCCGTTGCTTGAAGCTTCCCAGCTGTCTACAATCTCGAGAACGCTTTCGCTGGTCACTCGGGGAGTGCAGGGGGTCGTGACCCACGAGGAATTGATGACATGAGCGCCATTACCCTGACGGTCAACGGCCGTTCACACTCTCTGGATGTGGATCCTACCACGCCGCTGCTTTACGTTCTGAGCGACGACCTCGATCTACGTGGACCGAAGTTCGGCTGTGGGCTGGCACAGTGCGGAGCCTGCACGGTGATCGCGAGAGGTCGGGCAATCCGCTCCTGCGTCACGCCCGTGGAGGCAATGGATGGAGCTGACATAACCACTCTGGAAGGGTTGGGCACAGCGGAGAGCCCGCACCCGATTCAACGAGTCTTCGTCGAAGAGCAGGCCGCGCAATGTGGATTCTGTCTCAGCGGCGTGATCTTGACCGCAAAAGCCTTCCTTGATGAGAACCCGAAGGCAAGCGACGAACAGATTCAGCAGGCTATGTCGACGGTGCTGTGCCGTTGCTTCGCGCACGTTCGGATGCTTCGAGCCATCAGGCGGTATGCACGGGAGGTGGCGGGATGAGTAAGCAGCCAGCTGGAGCGGGGGACCCCACGTCTTTGACCCCGGAGGCCGGCGCCGCCCTGAACCGCCTTGTATTGTCCCGCCGGGATTTGTTGAAGGGAGCCGGTTGCTTGATCGTCGGCTTCACCGCGGCCGGAAGGATTCTGGCTTCGGGGCCCGCAGCTGCCCAGGATACGGGAGTGCCGGGAGACCAGCTCGACTCGTGGATTGCCATTGGCCAGCAGGGGAGGGTGACCGCCTACACCGGCAAGTGTGAGCTTGGTCAGGGTCTCTACACGGCACAAACACAACTGATCGCCGAAGAATTGGCCGTACCTATCGATCGCGTCATTCTGATTCAGTGCGATACTGCACGTACGCCCGACCAGGGCACCACGTCCGGTAGCCAGTCACACCCTGCCAATTTCAATAGCTCCAACCTGGCCCAGGCCGCAGCGACCGCCCGGGAAGAGTTGTTCCGTATGGCGGCGGCACGCCTCCAGGCGCCCGTCGAGCAGCTGGCCGTCGAAAATGGCGTGATCCTCGTGCAGACGGATCCATCCGCGCGGGCAGAATATGGGCAACTGATTGGAGGGAAGAAGTTCACCCTTCAGCTGGACAGCCGTGCCAAGCGCACCCGAGCGAGTGGCGCGTGCTGGGAAAGTCAGTGCCGCGATCGGAGATCCCGGAGCTGGTCACCGGCCGCTTCGAGTTCGTGCACAATGTGAGTGTCTCAGGCATGCTGCATGGCCGAGTGGTGAGACCGCCGGTTGTGGGCGTGAAGCTCATGGGCGTAAACGAGCGTTCCGTGCAAGACATTCCCGGACTGGTGAAGGTCGTTGTCAAGAACAACTTCGTGGGGGTGGTTGCTGACAGGCCCTGGCAGGCAATCCAGGCCGCCGACAAACTGAGCTGCACATGGAGCTCGGGCGTCGGACTGCCGAGCCATCGCGACTTCTACGACCACCTGCGACATCAGACCCCGACCAGTGACAGGCTGGTGGTGGATTCCAAAGATGTGGACGCAACCCTCGCGAGAGCGGCCAGCACCGTCAGCGCTACCTATCGCCATCCCTATCAGATGCACGGATCGGTGGGCAGCTTCTGCGCGGTTGCCGATGTGCAGGGCAGGAAGGCTACGATTTGGTCGGCTACCCAGGCGGTGCACCCGCTGAGGCAGACGGTGGCCATGATCCTCGGCGTGTCCCCGGAAGAGGTGCGAGTGATCTTAAGGATGGGATCCGGCTGCTACGGGCTGAATGGGGCCGATACTGTGTCCTACGACGCCGCGCTGCTGTCGCAAGCGGTGGGTCGACCGGTCCGGGTGCAGCTCACCCGACAGGATGAAATGGCGTGGGAGAACTACGGATACGCCTACGTCATCGATCAGCGCATAGGGCTTGACGCCCGGGGACGGATTCTCGCTTGGGACTACGAGGCCTGGTTCCCCTCATTGGGGAGCCGACCACGCAGCGGAACTCCGGGGAATGTTGTCACTGGTTTTCTAGCCGGTTTTCAGCCGGCGACCTTCACTCCGCGAACGCCGGCACCGGATCCCCGCACGTACAGAAACCGCAGCAACGCCGCGCCTTCCTATGTTGCGGGGTGTGTGGGCGGCCGTTGTGGCGGCACCGGGATCGTGAGGAGCGAGCGGGTTCTGACACACAATGTCAAATCGGCATTCTTCACGGGGCCCCTGAGATCTCCGTCACGGCTCCAGAATACGTTTGCGCACGAGTCCATCATGGACGAGGCGGCGGCGCAGGCGAGAGTCGATCCGGTGGCCTTCCGACTGGATTATCTGAGAGACCAGCGGTTGATCGAGGTCGTTAAGGCGGTGGCCCGTAGGGCCCATTGGGAACCCCGTCCCTCCCCGAAGCGCGGCGTCTCGCGGAGTGGCGTAGCGACGGGTCGCGGAATGGCCTGCGTGCTGTATGAGGGTGACAATGGGTACTGCGCGTTGGTGGCGCATGTCGAGGTGGATCAGGACACTGGAGCGGTTGCGGTGAAGCGTCTGGTAGCGGGTGTCGACTGCGGCCCCGTCTCGAACCCGGATGGGCTGCGGAACCAGGTCGAAGGGGGCACGCTCCAGGGAATGAGCCGCGCGCTCCTCGAAGAGGTCACGTGGGATGAGAAGAAGGTGACCTCGGTGGACTGGGGAACGTACCGAAGCCTTCCGCTCGGCTTCGACGTGCCCCAGGTGGAAACGGTGATCATCGATCGTGCCGACGTGGAGGCGATGGGTGCCGGCGAAACCACCATCACGCTCGCCGCCGCAGCCATCGGAAACGCCATCTTCGACGCTACCGGCTCCCGTATCCGAGAGGTGCCGTTTACGCAGGAGCGAGTGAAGGCGGCGCTGGCTGCCCGAACCAGCCAGGCTGCTCAATCCTTTGCAAAAGTTTCCTTCGTTTGAAATTATCGCTCGTCAGCAAATTGGTCCGCACGTCGTAAGGTCGAGAGCTGGTGCGGTACTCCGTAGGTATGGCCTAGCTGCGGCTCCCCGTATCCGTAGATAGTTGTGGTCCGCAAAAAAAGAAGATCGTGGGTCGGAGCGCGGAGAGCCACGAGAGTGAGTCGCGCGACAGCAATCTCGATGCGTCGTCGTTGGGGCGGAGCCGTTTAGCAGCGGGCCAGTAGGCCGTCCGGTTCATCCGCTGGACAACGTAAACCTCAAGCCGGTCACGCGCCCTTTGGCCGCCGGAAACTGCTCTAAGCTTGTCGTTCATCATGGCTTGAGAGTCCTCTGAGCGTCCCTTCCTGCAAGCGGTCGGAATTCGCTTGTTTGCGCTGTCGTATTGTATTAGTATGCTAATACGATACGATGAAGCGCAAGCGTAAACCCGATCCGTACGACGATCTCTTCCGCGCCGTCCTGGCCCTCGAAACGGTCGATGACTGCCGGAGGTTCTTCAAAGACATCACGACGCCCGCCGAGCTGAAGGCTCTATCAGAGAGGTGGCACGTCGCCCGGCTTCTCGACGAAGGCGAGCTCTCGTACCGCGAAATCCACGACGAGACCGGCGTGAGCACCACCACGATCACGCGGGTTGCCCGTTTTCTCGGGCAGGAGCCGAACCAGGGTTACCGCCTGGTACTGGACCGCCTGAAGAAGAGCCGTGCCCGATAGAGATGCCGTGCGACTCCGCGTCGCCATGCAGAAGTCGGGCCGGCTCGCCGACGCCAGCCTCGACCTGTTACGGCAGTGCGGCCTCCATGTCTCGAAGAGCAAGAACGAGCTGTACTCGCGCATCGAAGAGCTTCCGATCGACGTGTTGCTCGTCCGCGATGACAACATCCCGGGCTTCGTCAGCGATGGCGTGTGCGATCTCGGTATCGTGGGGAAAAACGTTCTCCGGGAAGTGGAGCTCCGGAATGGCCCGGGCTTCGAGGTCGAGGTGGTCATGCCGCTCGGCTTTTCGCGTTGCCGGCTGGCGGTCGCGGTCCCGACGCAGTCGGGGTTGTCGAAGCCGTCCCAACTGGAGGGGTTGCGGATCGCCACGTCCTACCCGGCGACGCTCAAACAGTATCTCGACGCCCAAGGGGTCCGCGCGGACATCGTCGAGATGACGGGCTCGGTCGAGGTCGCGCCTCGCATCAAGATCGCTGATGCCATTTGCGATCTGATCGCGACTGGAGCCACGCTCGAGGCGAACCAACTGGAGGAGCTAGCGACCGTTCTCGAGAGCGAGGCACTCCTCGTCAAACGGGGCAACGGTCTCTCGGACCGCAAACACGACACGGCGGAGCGTCTCATTCGACGCATCCGCGGCGTGATCCGCTCAGTGAACACCAAGTACATCATGATGAACGCCCCGAGAGCGTCGGTGGACGCCATCGTATCGGTCCTTCCGGGGGCCGCGTCGCCGACGGTGATGCCGCTTACGGGTGATGGAGACCAAGTCGCCATCCATGCCGTCTGTGAAGAAAGTGTCTTCTGGGAAACGATGGAGAAGCTGAGAAGCGCCGGTGCGAGCACCATTCTCGTGGTGCCCATCGAGAAAATGTTGGCCTGAGCCCATGGTGTTTCTGAAACGCGTTCCATGGGCAGATCTCGACGACGAGGCGCGGCGGTTTGCCCTTGTCCGCCCTTCGCTCGCGCACGCCGACGACATCAACACGGCGGTTCGTAGCATCTGCGCAGAGGTCGCTCGGCGCGGCGACAGCGCCTTGTTCGACCTCACCGAGCGATTCGATGGTCCGCGTCTCGAGAGCTTGCACGTTCCCGATGATGAGATCGCGGCGGCCACTGCCGCGATCGACTCGGCAGATCGAGATTGCCTGACACGCGCTCTCAAAAACATCGAGGTCTTTCACCGACGTCAGCGCCCACGCTCCGTGGAGGTGGAGACGGAGCCGGGCGTCTCGTGCCGGCGCGTGAGCCGGCCTGTGGACCGCGTCGGTCTCTACGTTCCGGGGGGAAGCGCTCCGCTCGTGTCGACGCTCCTCATGCTCGCCGCCCCTGCGCGACTCGCCGGATGCCGGGAGCGCATCGTTTGCACACCGCCTGGCCGCGATGGCCGCGTCACTGTGCACGTTCTCGCAGCCGCCGAGCTTTGCGGGGTATCGGCGGTCTACAAAGTGGGGGGTGCGCAGGCGGTGGCGGCTATGGCCTATGGTACCGAGACCATTGCCCGCGTCGACAAAATCTTCGGTCCCGGCAATGCGTACGTAGCCGCTGCGAAGCAGCTGGTCTCGAGTGCGCCTAGCGGACCGGCGATCGACCTCCCGGCAGGTCCGAGCGAGGTTCTCGTGATTGCCGACGATTCCGCCGAGCCCGCGTTCGTGGCTGCGGATCTGTTGAGCCAGGCGGAGCACGACGAAACCGCTCAAGTCGTCCTCGTCACTCCGTCGACGGCGCTCGCGGATCGTGTCGAGCACGAGCTCACGCGGCAGCTCGCGGATCTTCCGCGTCGCGCGATCGCCGAGGTGGCATTGAGCGGCGCTCGCGCCATCGTCGTCCGCGATCTTTCACAGGCCGTCGATGTGTCGAACGCATACGCTCCCGAGCACCTGATTCTCAATTGCGAGGGCGCGGATGAGCTCGTCGACTCCGTTCGCCACGCCGGTTCGGTGTTCGTGGGGCCGTGGTCGGCGGAGGCGTTCGGAGACTACGCGAGCGGAACCAATCACGTTTTACCGACCTACGGGCACGCGCGCACCTATGGCGGTCTCACTTTGGAATCGTTCTACAAGACGATGACCGTCCAGCGTTTGACCGAGGAAGGGATCGAAGGACTCGGACCTACCGTCGAACGGCTCGCCCGACTCGAAGGCCTCGAGGCGCACGCCCGAGCGATCGGGCTTCGCAGGAACGTCCTGGCGCAAGAGGTGCCCAAGTGACGTCGATTCGCGAGCTCGCCCGGCCCGAGATCCTGAGCCTGCGGCCGTATGCGTCAGCCCGAAACGCCGTTCCCTCGGCGGAGGGGTGCATCCGCCTGGATGCGAACGAGAGCCCGTGGCCTGCCTTTCCAACGCAGGTAGGTCTCAACCGCTACCCGGCACCGCAGCCGGTCGAGCTCACGCGTCGGCTCGCTGACCTCTACGGCGTGTCCACGGATCAACTCCTCGTGACTCGCGGAAGCGACGAAGCCATCGATCTACTCGTGCGTGTCTTCTGCCGGCCTTCGCAAGACGCCGTCGTCATCTGCCCGCCCACGTTCGGCTACTACCGCGTTGCAGCCGAGATCCAGGGAGCTCGGATCGTTTCGGTTGCCCTCGGCGACGGTTTTACCGTCGATGGCGAGCGTCTCGTCGAGGTTGCCACGACCCCGGAAAGCTCGGCGAAGCTCGTTTTCCTTTGCTCACCCAACAATCCGACGGGAGGCGCCACCGACCCGGACTTGATTCTGGAGATTGCCGATAAACTCGAAAAGCAGATTCTCGTCGTCGACGAGGCCTATGTCGAGTTCTCGTCAATGGGGAGCCTCGCAAGCCGGGTCTCAGAGGTGCCGAACCTGGTGGTTCTGCGGACGCTATCGAAAGCCTTTGGCCTTGCGGGAGCACGCTGCGGGGCGACGCTAGCTTCGCCGGAGATCCTCGAGCTCATGGAACGGGCGCTCGCGCCTTATCCAATTCCGGCACCGACCGTGAGCGCGGTGCTCGCCGCGCTCACACCTCATGGCCTTGCCGAGGTCCGTGGGCGCGTCGCTCGATTGAGACAGGCACGCGACGAGCTATCGCGTGCGCTCTCGAGCTGCGCGGACATTTGTCGCGTGCACCCGAGCGACGGCAATTTCCTGCTGCTCGATGTCGTGGATGGCGCGGCTTTCGCCAAGAGATTGCGTTCCCACGGTATTCTGGTCCGGCACTTCGAAGGAAGCCTCTGCGACTGCGTGCGTGTGAGCGTGGGAACGCCGGAAGACAACGCCTTGCTTCTCGAAGCGCTTGGTATCGCCGGGGCGACGCCCCGACCCGAGAGGCGCGCGATCGTCACCCGCGAGACGAAGGAAACGAGAATCTCGGCGGTCGTCGATTTAGATGGCGATTTAGATGGCGATGGAATCGATGTGAGCACCGGGATCGGGTTTTTCGATCACATGCTCGAGCAGGTGGCACGGCACGGTGGGTTCGGGCTTCGGCTCTTGTGTGAAGGAGACCTTCACATTGACGCCCATCATAGCGTCGAGGACGTCGCCCTCGTTCTCGGCCAAGCGCTGCGGGAGGCGTTGGGGGAAAAACGCGGTATCGAGCGGTACGGCTTCGTTCTCCCGATGGACGAGGCGCGCGCTGAAGTCCTCGTCGATCTCAGCGGCCGACCCGCCGCGGTCTTCGAAGGCACGCTTCCCGATCTCCGCGTCGGTGAGCTCGCGACCGAATTGGTGCCCCACGTCTTCGAATCGCTAGCGCAGAGCCTCGGCGCCGCGATCCACGTTCGCGTATCCGGGCAGAACACGCACCACATGGTCGAATCGTGCTTCAAAGGGCTCGGGCGTGCACTGCGGCAGGCAATTCATCGCTCTGGAAACGAAATTCCCTCCACGAAAGGGATCCTGTGACGCACGTCGCGATCGTTGACAGCGGCTGCGCCAACGTCGCCTCGGTAACGTTCGCGCTCGAGCGGCTCGGCGTCTCTCCCGAGGTCACTTTCGAGAGAAGCGTGATCCGGGCGGCAACGCACGTCGTGCTGCCGGGCGTCGGTACGGCGACGTCTTTCATGGCGCGAATGCACGAGCGTCAGCTCACGGAGTGCCTGCGTTCCTTGCACCAACCCTGTCTCGGCATCTGCCTCGGGATGCAGGCGATGTTCGAGAGATCCGAAGAAGGTGACACGAAGACGCTCGATATCCTTCCCGGACGCATAGCGCAGCTACCGGGTGGTGACGCTCTCACGATCCCGCATATGGGCTGGAACCGGCTTGCGTTCAGCGTGAGTGCCCATCCTTTACTCGAGGGCATCGAGTCCGACGCGCACGTCTATTTTGTCCACAGCTACTACGCGGCCGTGTCCGAGCACACGATCGCAACGACCCGTCATGGTGTGGACATCAGCGCAATGGTGGCGCGAGACAATTTCTTCGGCTGCCAGTTCCACCCGGAGCGCTCCGGGCGCGCGGGCGCGCGCCTGCTCCAAAACTTCTCGAGCCTGTCGTGATCATCTACCCCGCTATCGATCTCTCGGGAGGTGAGTGCGTTCGTCTCTATCAGGGAGACTTCGCGTCGAAAACCGTCTACTCACGCCATCCGCTCGAGCGCGCTCGCGAGTTTCAGCGCGCGGGTGCGGAATGGGTGCACGTCGTCGACCTCGACGGGGCGAGAGACGGGGCGGCGTCACAAACGGAAACGATCCTCGGGCTCGCCCGCGGGACGGATCTCAAGATGCAGGTTGGCGGCGGCATCCGTGAGGCGACGCAGATCGAGACGCTCTTGAACGCCGGTATCGATCGCGTCGTTGTGGGGAGCCGAGCCGTCGACGCGCCGTCCGAGGTTCGCGAGTGGCTGTCCGCCTTCGGTCCCGATGGTTTGGTGCTCGCGTTCGATGTGCGGATGAAACGGGGTGTGCCGTTTCCGGCAACCCACGGCTGGCAAACGGAGAGCACAACGTCGCTATGGGATCTGCTGGCCGAATACGAAAGCTACCAAAGCCACGAAGGCTCCGGCTTGCGCTACGTGCTGTGCACGGACATCGAACGCGACGGGACACTTGCCGGGCCCAACACCGAGCTCTACCGTGAGATCCGCCGGCGATTCCCCGGGCTCGACGTTCTCGCATCCGGCGGCGTGTCCGCACTTTCCGATCTCCGTACGCTGAAGCGTTTACGGCTCGCCGGTACGATTGTTGGCAAAGCGCTGTACGAGAAACGCATCGATCTCTCCGAGGCGATCGCATGCTAGCGAAGCGCATCATCCCATGCCTCGACGTTCGCGACGGGGTGGTCGTGAAGGGAGTCCGTTTTCGGGATCACGAAAACGTCGGTGACATACTCGACTTGGCGCGCCGTTACCGGGACGAAGGTGCCGACGAGATCGTGTTCTACGACATTACCGCCTCCGCCGAAGGCCGCTCCGTGAGCCGAGATTGGGTGGAGCATGTGGCGCGTGAGCTCGACATCCCGTTCTGCGTCGCCGGCGGAATCCGCTCGGTCGAGGACGCGCGCACCGTCTTGTCGAGGGGTGCGGAGAAGATCTCGATCAATTCGCCCGCGCTCGAGAGGCCGGAGCTCGTCAACAAGCTCGCGAATGTCTTCGGGACGCAGTGCGTGGTGATCGGGATCGATTCGATGAGTGAAGACGGTGAGTACGTCGTCTATCAATACACTGGTGACCCGGACAAGACGGTTGCGAGTGGACGACGCACACTCGATTGGGCCCGTGAAGTCGAGCGCCGCGGCGCTGGAGAAATCGTTCTCAACTGTATGAACCAAGATGGCGTGCGCCAGGGCTACGATCTCGAACAATTGAAGCTGATGCGCAAGGCCATAGAGATTCCGCTCGTTGCTTCGGGAGGCGCGGGAAGCCCGGAGCATTTTCGTGACGTCTTCCGCGAGACGAACGTCGACGGGGCCCTAGCAGCAAGCGTGTTCCACAAGCGTTCCATCGAGATGGGCGCGCTCAAACGTTATCTGGTCGGGGAAGGCATCGAGGTGCGACCATGACATCGACCGACGAGATCAGGATCGATTGGGAGAAGGGAAACGGGCTCGTCCCCGCGATCGTTCAAGATGCGATGACGCTTCAGGTTCTCATGTTGGGCTACATGGACCGCGCCGCGCTCGAGCGCACCCGGGAGAGTGGTCTGGTGACGTTTTACAGCCGCACCAAAAAACGCTTGTGGCAAAAGGGCGAAAGCTCCGGAAACACTCTCGAGCTCGACCGCATGGAGCTCGACTGCGACGGCGACGCACTGCTCATCTTTGTCCGACCGAAGGGCGCGACGTGCCACCGTGGGACGACGAGCTGTTTCGGCGATGACGACGCGCCCGGGCTCGGTTGGCTCGGGCGCCTGGCCGCGATCATCGACGATCGGAAGACGGCCGATCCCGAGGAGAGCTATACGGCACGACTGTTTGCCGAGGGTATCGAGACAATGGCGAAGAAGGTCGGGGAGGAGGGAGTCGAGGTTGCGGTCTCGGCGACGAGCGGCGACGGGCGCGTAGTGGAAGAAGCCGCGGATCTCCTCTATCACCTCCTGGTGGTGCTCACGGCCTCGGATCGTAGGCTCTCCGAGGTGATGGACGTCTTGCGCGAACGACACCGCGTCGGCGATTGAGCTGCCAGAAACGGGAGACCAAAAGTCCTCCTCGCGTTTCCGGCGGATGTTCCGTTGATCTAGATCTAGACAGAGCACCCGGCAAAAAGCACTTTCTCCGAAATCTAGCGGGTAGGACGACTTACGCTCGAAGCAGGCGGGCGGGTGCTTCGCGAAGTACGTGACAGGCCGGGATTCTACCACCGAGCGCCGGGGTGGGTCGGGCCGCGAGTTTTCCTGAGTCTGGCGGGAAACGGCGGCCGTCCTAAAAACCAAGCTCGTCAGGAGAGCCCTGATGAGGAAGGTCGTCGATCCCTGGAATTCTTCCAGCTAGAAGCAGCAGTGGTGATCACCCGGAGCGCGTCTTCGGTACCGTCGGTTGCGCCTTTCTCGAAGTCTCCTTCGATCTGGCCCATTCGGTTCGTTACATGCGCAAAGCAAATCACCGGTTTCTGGCAGGCACGAGAAAAAGCGTAGAGAGCAGCTGCCTCCATCTCCACGGCGAGAAGGCCGAGGGATTTCGAAGCCTCGATCGCAGCCTCTGTCTCCCGAAAAGGCGCATCGGTCGTCCAAGTCGCGCCGCGCACGACCGGGACGGCTAACTGAGCCATTTCAATATCGACGCGTTCGATCAGACTATGGTGTGCTTCGCTGAACTCGGACGGGGGAAGGTAATGGTAGCTGGTTCCCTCATCGCGAAGCGCTCTCTCTATGAGGACAAAATACGGAGGCTTGCGCACCGAGAGGATTTGCCCTGCCGAGGACACGCTCACGAGCAATTCACATCCGGAGGCGAACAGCTCTTCCGCGACCAGAACCGCAAAGGAGGCGCCAACGGCGCTTCCGATGATACCGAGCTCCATACCACCGAGCTCGAACCGGCAAAGCACAGTGTGGTAGCAAGCCCATCGCTCATCTCGTCGCGACCGGCCCTCGGACAGGAGGCCGTGCACGATATCGCCGTCCGGGTCGAGAATGCAGACGGCGGGAACCGTGTCAGTCAAGAGAGCTTTCTGCCTTCGTGCCTCACGCAACAGATTCTCTGGACGAAAAACTGAGGTCGCGGCGCAGTGTTTATTGGATAGAATCGGTGGCCGCCGGGCTCTCGTGGGGAACTTTCTCGCCATTATTTCAAGCCCGCGCTACGGTAGTATCGAATCCTGCTCGATCGCGTCGGTTTCGATGTTCATGATACCGCAGCCTCTGGCGCGTCGCTCCAGCAGACCCTCGTCGCCCACGGCTGGGCTCCGGGTGATTGCCGTCAGTTTTCCGCTTCCGACCATGGAGTTCGACGTGGTTGGAGTATCGTTCCGTTACACGTACTACCCCGCCGAGTGGAAGGACGACTATCTGCCTTACTACCCGCGCAAATTCGTCCGGGTGCTCACCGGCCCGGAGCTCGTGGATACGATCGCACGCGTGACGGGACGTCCGGGCGAGTTTCAGTTCTCAGGCACGACCGCCACGCGGGTCAAACAGCTCGCCGCGCCGTCCGATCTCAGCGCACGACGCGGAAGAGGCGAAGGGGCCGAAGTCAACGCGCTCTTGCTCGCATTTTTTCAGACCAACCGCATGACGCCGATGCCGGTAGGCAACAATGAGAGCGTTGATATCGACGCCAAATATAATGCTGGCTGGTGTGCTTTCACTTGGGCAGTGTTCAAGGAGTTCGATGAGATCAAAAGTGTTCTGGCGAATGCGGGCGCGCAGCCTATCCAGTCTACGGAAAGACCATTTCGCTCCTACCACATGAGTATGAAGCCTCCCGAACTCCTGAAGAAGGTGCCACCTCCACTTCATCAGGCTAACACGGTGCTTCGCTTCGATTTTTTCGACGATATTTCGCAGCCATATGAAGCCCGAAATCGTCACTTGCTGCAATTCTAGCGTGCTCTCCGGACGAGAGAGCCGAGCTTCGATTTCATGACGTCTTGCACGGTCTGTTTACATGCCCGCTCTGGCGTCGCTCGGCACTCTCGTGATAGCCTCCCTCCCCTGAAAACCGCGGACATGATGGATTCAGGACGCCAGATTTGGCTCGTGGAGCTCCACCAGGTCTCAATAAGCCGCGATCGTGAGACTCGACCTGGAAAAGCCGTTTTCGAGCTGTGCAAAGCAATTGCCTATAGGGCTAGGAACAGTGCCTTCCGCAACTTCGACATCTCTCCCGACGGCGAGACTTTTCTGATGGTCGAGAAACGTCTCGAGAAAGAGAAACGCGCTGTACCAGAGCCCGCGCACCGGGTTGTTGTTGAGCCTGTTCTCTCGAATACGTTTACACTAGGTGCGTAGCGGGGGCGCCATTGGCGCCGTATCCGCTAACTGTGCAAGTGGACGGATCAAACGCTATCAAAGAAGGATAGATCGATGAGCGAGCAGCTCTCGCTCAAACGTGGATTTCGCTGGTGGCAATGCATCATGATCATCGTCTTGATGAGCGTCACGGTTGCCTCCGCGGGCAGTGGGAGCGGTGAATATGCCAGGACGGACGGGTCGGTACAGCTGCCGGAGCCCACAGGCGAAGAAGAAGAGAGCGAGCAGGCGAGCGAGGCCAGCTCCCGCGACGAGCTCCTTCGCCAGCTACGCGAAGAGAAATCCCAGCAGCTGAGGTCTTACGAAGTCTCCGACATGGAAGCGAGGACACGCCGGTGGGAGAAGGCGAAGTTTCCGATGAACTGGCTGATCAAGGGCTGGCGCGGGTTCCGGCCGGTGTTCGGCGGCATGCCCTCCGGATCCGGGACCGTCTTCGGTGGAGGCTATATCCACGGGCTAGACGCCAGTACGTCCAATACCAAATCAATGGTCGCTACTCCACGCGGGGGTACGCCATGTTCGACGGGCAACTCGTCTTTCCGCCTCCCCAGGTGGGCCGACGGATCGAGCTCAAGTTGGAGGGAGCGTATCGCGATCTGACGACGGCAAGCGCTTCGTGCGGCATTACTTGCTCGACTTTGGATCTACTTTCGGAAGCGGGTCCGTCGACATGCAGTTTCCCAACTTGAGTTTCACCTACTGGCTGGACCTCAGCGAGGTGAAGAAGAACGCCTTCGGCTTTGGATTTCGTGTCCCAGAGTACCGTCACGTCAAGTGGCCGCCTTACCCGGAATATCAGTCGGTAGGGCGGTGGGAGGGGGAAGCCTTTGATTGCCTCGCATGGCGCAACGACTATCCCAACCCAGCTTTTGTTCGTATGACCCCGCGGGACGCCTTTTGGGCGGCAAAGATCATCATGCGCTTCACGCGCGAAGAGCTCGAAGCCATCGTCGAGACAGGCGAGTATAGTGATCCCAACGTCGCTCAATATTTTCTCGATATATTCCTACAGCGCCAGGCGAAGTGCGGAGAGGCTGGCATCAATGGGACCAACCCTCTCGCCGACTTCCGGATCTCGGGACGCTACCTGGAGTTCACGAACCTTTCAAAAGCTCATGGGTTGTCGATTCCGAGACGCGCTACTCGGTAAGCTGGTCGCTATTCGACAATCGAACCGGAGCGCACGAAGCATTGCGCTCTGCCGTCACGCAGTCGGAGACGAGAAGCGAGCTTCCCGAACGGCCGCGCAAGGGCCCCGACGATTTCCTCATGGCTGAGATCCGTTCCCTTAACAAGGATTTTTCTCAGTGGGACGATCCGATCGCTGTCTACCTGCGACCAGTCAGGAGCAGCTATCATGTGGCGGGCATCGACCGGGGGAAGCAGGAAAAGGAAGAAGAGCCGTAGATCTAAGGGCCCGCCCAAGAATAAGTTCGCATTTTTGCGCGCGCCCCAAGCTCACGCGATCAGCGCCAGCAGACTCGACCAGAGTGCACCGGGGCGCTAACCGGAGGCGAAGGAGATCCGGCATGTACACACCGCGGCGCAGGTGTTGTTCGAACTCACCAGATTTGAGAAACTAAGCGAGAGCGGTTTGCTCGAGCGAAGGGGCGTGCCGATCCGCGAGCCACTTCGCGCGCGTGAAGGCAGGGACGAGCGCCGGAGGCAGCACGAGAAATCCGAGACGGAGCGCGGGAAAGAGCACCTTCGAGAACGTCCCTATATAAAGGACGCGCCCGGCGCCGTCCAAGCTTTGGATCGCCTCGAGGGGACGGCCTTCGTAGCGATATTCGCTGTCGTAGTCATCCTCGAGCACCAAGCTGTTATGAGCTTCGGCCCAGGCAAGCAGTTTCAGCCGGCGTGCGAGCGGCATCGTCGCGCCCGTTGGGAACTGATGGTCACGCGCGCCCTTTCGGATAATCGCGCACGTAATCTGGCACAGGCTTGTCCCGAGCGGTGTGCTCGTCCGCGATGGGCTCGCCCGTCTCGATCGAAGGGGGAGCACTCCCGCCCAGATGTCTATCTCGAGATCCTTTGTTTCGTCGACCGGCGGACCTGTGCGCACCTTTGCCGAAGCCTCGGCGATGGGTACTTCGACAACGAGCGTCGCCGCGAGCTCGCCTTCCGAAGCACCGCGCGCCTCGGCGCCTCTGCCAGGCACGAGGTGCTCGACGAGATGCTCGAGCGCGGCGTTTTTCTCCTGTGGGTCCTCGATGACCGAGGAGTGGCCGAACACGACGACGGAGCGATAGTTCATCGAGTGGTGAAAGGTCGAACGCGCGAGAACGAGGCCGTCGAGTAGCGTAAGCGTGATACAGACGTCCGTGCCTTTCGTTAGATCGTTCAAAAGGCGGCTTTTCGCCTAGCCGTGTAGCAGAATCGTGTCCCCGCGCCGGGCGTAGCCCATCGGGATCACCACGGGACCAAGAACTGTCGTGAAGCCCACGTGGGCCAGGATCCCTTGATCAAGAATGTCGTAAATCTCTTTGCGGTCATAAGATCCGCGGCTCGGGAGCCGATGGATCGTGGAGCGTTCGGTCGGTGAGAAGGTGCTCCGTCATGCGCTCCGTCTAGGCCGGAATTGGTACCAGCGAAAGATCCCCTTTTCAAGTTTTCGATGATACCAATTCGCAGAGACGTGAAAGTGACCGGGCGAATGGACGCTCGACGGTGATGCGGATAGGATGCGCCCGTGAGCCTGCGGCGGGTCCGAAGTGAGCTCGAGAAGCACGGCCTTCTCCTTGTGACGGACAGCGCGCTACCGAGTATCGCGGGGATCGTCGTAGGTGAGCCGATAAAGGGATCCTGGTGGTCCCATCCGAAGGCGCATGCGATCTATGCCGTCGTCGAGAAGCTCGATGACCATGAAGACGTTCTTTTGACGACGCTCGTTCTGAACAAAGAAACCTTCGTGCACGCGCGGTTTTGGCGGGATCTGTTATCGGTCGCTATGGCGCACGATCGTTGGCAGATGGACGGCCTCTCCAAAGACGACCGCACGCTCCTGCAACGAGTAGAATCGCAAGGAGAGATTCGCGCGAGTCGAACGAAAACCGAGCTTCCATCGCGTCTTCTCGTTCACGCAAAGAACATCCATACCGAGACCGGCGCGCATGCCAAGGTATTACAGTCGTGGCGCACGGCGGCGAAGGAGAAGCTCTTTCGCTTCCGACCCAAAGATCCCGCAGCCGCCAAGAAAACGCTCGAGTCCATTGTCGGGCTATGGCAAGCGGATTTCGGCAAGAAAGCGACGTTACCGTGGCAAGGCCGTGGCAAGGAAGGATAGACGAGCGTGAAATTCGATCTTCATACGCACTACTACCCAAAAGCTTCTTCGACAAGATCCGTGAGCTCTCGAACGATTTTACGTTCGACAAGGACCCGACCGGACGCACGATCATCAAGCTGCGAGGCGCCCGTTTTTTTGGTATCACGCCGCCGATGACCGATCCCGAAAAAAGGATCGAGGACATGGACCGCGTCGGCATCGATGTCGAAGTGGTGTCGCTCTCGACGCCGAACGTCTTCTTCGCGCCCGCGGAGCGGCAGCCGGAAGTCGCGCGGATGGTCAACGACGACTACGGCGAGCTCATCGCGCGCTACCCGAAGCGCTTCCAAGGCTTTGCCTCGATCCCGATGGACGATCCCGAAGAAGCCATCAAAGAGCTGCATCGAGCGCTCGACGAGCTGAAGCTGAACGGCGTCATTCTCATGAGCAACATCCAGGGCCGCTCGCTCACATCGCCGCAATACCGGGCCTTCTTCGAGGAAGCGAACCGCCGGAAGGTTTGCATCTTTCTCCATCCCATGTTGCCGGCCAATCCCGAGCCGTATCGCCGCTTCGTGCTCGGCCCGCTCGTGGGCTTCCCTTCCGACACGACACTCGCTACGGCGGAGATGTGCTTCGACGGCCTGTTCCGCGAGCTGCCCGACATTCGCTAGATCATCGGCCATGCAGGCGGCGCGATCCCGTGGTTGATGGAGCGGCTCGACAACGGTTATCGCGACTTTGCCGAATGCCGCGAGAAGATCGACGCGCTCCCGAGCACCTATCTCAGAAAGCTCTACTACGACACCGTGACCTTTAGCCCGCATGTTCTCAACATGCTCCGCGATCTCGTGGGCACCGATCACATGGTGATGGGGAGCGACTATCCGCACCTGCTCGGATCCATCGAGCGCTCGGTCTCGTCGATCGAAGCTCTGCACATTCCCGAAGTCGAGAAAGAGCGCGTCTTCAGTGGTACGGCTCTCTCGATCTTGAACAACATATCCTGAGGGTCTCGTGAGCTTCGTCCGCACTCTCCGAAGCCTCGGTCCGGGCATCATCATGGCCGCCACGGCCATCGGCACGAGCCATCTCATCTTGAGCCCGGTTGCGGGCGCGTGCTTTGGCTACGGGCTCATCTGGCTCGTGCTCTTTTCGCACGTGTTCAAGTACCCGGCCTTCGAGTTCGGATCCCGTTTCGCGATCGCGACTGGTGTGTCGCTCATCCGCGGATATCAGCGCGTTCCCGGGCCGAAGAACTGGGCGGTATGGACCTTTCTCTACGGACTCAATTATTATTGTGTGACACGTCTCATCGAAGATCCGTCGATGAGACCGTCACACGGCTTGCGGCTCTGGGGCCTCGCAGGATTCTGGTTCATGACTGCGGCCGTGGTGTTCGCGCTCTATGTGCGATTGGGTTTTCTATGACGAAAACAAGTTGGACGCTCGAGCCCATCGGCTACGCGCGCACGCCCTTCAAAGAAACGTCCCAGATCTCAAAAGGGATTGGCGCCAAGCACACGCGTGAGGGAACCCTCGAGCTCGTGCCCGAGATGGCAGAGGGACTACTCGATATCGAAGGGTTTTCTCACCTCTTCGTCATATGGGTTTTTGATCGATCCGACAACTACGAGCTCATCGGCAACCCGCCGACGGACAACCGACCTCACGGTGTCTTCGCCACCCGCTCGCCGCGCAGGCCCAACCCGATTGGCTTGACCGTCGTGCGTTTGATCGCGCGCGAGGGAAACAAGATTCGCGTGCGCGGCGTCGACATGCTCGATGGAAGCCCTATACTCGACATCAAGCCCTATCTCTCGAGCGTGCCCGCGGAAGAGCTCGAGCGCGGCTGGATAGCGGAAGTGGAGTCGCGCTCGGGACGCGGTGAAGATCGGAAGTGGTCGGATCGAGCCTAATCGAGCCCAATAAATGATGACCTGCCGACTCAGAGAAGGGCTGCTCGTGGGCGGACTCGCCCTTGCAAGAATCCGTGCGTGTGAGATACGCTATACTTTGGCGGGATGGCCAAGCACTCGTGGATGTGGTCCGCCTAAGCGTTACCTTCGACCGGCGCTACTCCTCTCTGCTCGACAACTATCGAAGGATTCGCCCTATGTGCCTAAGCAGGTTTCTATACAACACCTTCCTCCGATAGTTCGGTATGATCACAACGTGGTACTTGCATTCCCATCGCACATGCGACAGGCTTTCTCATTCATGCATGCAGGTTCTCATTTCGGGGGCCCAACAGGGTCTTCCCTGAGGGGGAACCTAGCGCGACACGCCGCATCGCTCGAAGCTCTTTGGGTCACGCCGCCAGGGGCGGCGGGTTTATAGGCGGACGAACGGACCGTCAAGCTGCGAACGAGACGCGAGAATAATGTGACCGAACACGCGACAACACGAGTGCCGTCAGCGAACCAGCCAGGTGCCCTGATCCACAAGCATCGCGCTCCTGCGCTTGTTTCGGAAAGCGATCACTCGAGCCATACATCGCCAGGGTCCAGGGCTCCCTTGGGCTGGTGGTCGGGCTCCGCCTCCCGCGTGGACCGCCGCGAAGACGCCGTCAGGGAAGCTGTGCAGGACACCCGACGACCCGTGATCCTCATCTCGGATCGGGGCGCATGCGCCCGTGTGACGGGCGGTACGGCGATTCTGGGAGCGGGTGTTCTCGACCGTCAAGCGCTTCCCATCGTGGGCTACTCGCCGGCCAATCCTCCTGAGCACCTCGGTGACCCGGGATTTCTTTCAGACCATGGAGTCCGCTATCCCTACATCGCCGGCGCCATGGCCAATGGGATCGGTTCGGCCGAGATCGTGGAGGCCATGGGCCGCGCCGGCATGCTTGGCTTCTTCGGCGCCGCCGGCCTGAATCTCGAGGCGGTGGAAGCCGCCATCGACCGCCTGTCCCACTCCTTGGAAGGACGGCCCTATGGCTTCAACCTCATTCACAGCCCCAGCGAGCCCGATCTCGAATCTGCCGTGGCCGACCTCTACATTCGGCGCGGCGTGCACCTAGCCTCGGCCTCGGCTTATCTGGATCTCACTCTTCCGGTGGTTCGCTACCGCGTCCACGGGATTCACGAAGTTTCCCAGGGGCGCATCGTGACGCCGAACCGGCTCATCGCCAAGGTGTCTCGGCTAGAGGTAGCCACGAAATTTTTCTCCCCACCCCCGGAACGCCTCTTGAAATCTCTCGTCGACGCGGGAGACATCACGGAGGAGCAGGCCCGTCTGGCCGCCCACATTCCCGTGGCCCAGGACATCACCGCCGAGGCCGATTCCGGCGGTCACACCGACAATCAGTCGGCCCTAGCCCTCATACCCTCGCTGATGGCGCTCCGGGATCAGATTCAGGAACGTCATGGATACAGTCAGACCCTGCGGGTGGGAGCCGCCGGCGGCATCTCCACTCCTATTTCAGCTGCTGCGGCCCTTTCCATGGGGGCCGCCTACATTCTTACCGGCTCGGTCAACCAGGCCTGCGTCGAGGCAGGCACGTCCGACATCGTCCGCAAGATGCTCGCCGACGCCGAGCAGGCCGACGTAACGATGGCGCCTGCGGCCGACATGTTCGAGATGGGTGTGAAGGTACAGGTGCTCAAGCGCGGCACCATGTTCGCTATGCGCGCGCAGAAACTCTACGACCTCTACCGGGCCTGTGAAAGTCTGGAGTCCATTCCGAAGACCGATATGGCGGCGCTCGAAAAGAGTTACTTCCGAGCCCCGGTGGACCTGGTGTGGACCCAGTGCCGCGACTTCTTCGCCGATCGGGATCCGTCCCAGCTGGCGCGAGCGGCGAAGGATCCCAAGCACAAGATGGCCCTGGTCTTCCGCTGGTATCTCGGCCAGTCGTCACACTGGGCCAATGCCGGCGATCCCTCCCGGATCATCGACTACCAGATCTGGTGCGGGCCGGCCATGGGGGCATTCAATGGCTGGGTGAAGGGATCGTTCCTAGAGGAGCCGGAACATCGCAGTGTCGTCACCGTTGCGTTGAATATTTTGCACGGCGCCGCCTTGCTGACCCGCATCAATGCCCTACGCAGCCAGGGTGTCCAAACACCGCGCTCGTGGAGCGAGTACTGGTCGCGGCCCATTGAGCCCTATGACCCCATTGAGCCCGTTCAAGATGAGGAGCTCCGTGTCCAGTAACGGTCGGATGAAACAAGAGCCCCTGGCCATTGTGGGCATGGCCTGTCTCTTCCCCAAGGCCGGTGACGTGGGAGCTTTCTGGGCCAATCTCAAGAACGGCGTGGACGCCATTACCGACATTCCGTCCACCCACTGGAACGTGAAGGACTTCTTCGACGACGATCCCAAGGCACCGGATCGCACCTATGCCCGTCGCGGTGGATTTCTGTCACCGGTGGCCTTCGACCCCCTTGCCTTCGGCATCGCGCCCAACGTCATAGAGGCCACGGACACCACCCAGTTGCTGGGACTCATGGTGGCACAAAAGGCCCTGGAAGATGCGGGCTACGGCGAGAAAGGGAACTTCGATCGGGATCGGGCCAGCGTGATTCTCGGGGTCACGGGCACGCTGGAGCTGGCGATTCCTCTCGGGGCCCGCTTGGGACACCCCTTGTGGCGGCGGGCTCTGAAAGAATCCGGCATCGCCGACGACGTTGCCGACACGGTGGTCCAGAAAATTTCCGACGGATATGTCGGGTGGCAGGAAAACTCCTTCCCGGGACTATTGGGCAATGTCGTGGCCGGGCGCATCGCCAACCGCCTCGATCTCGGAGGCACGAACTGCGTGGTGGACGCGGCCTGCGCCAGCTCACTGGCTGCCCTCCACCTTGCCGGGCTGGAGCTCGCCTCCGGACGCTCGGACATGGTGCTCGCTGGAGGCATGGACACCTTCAACGACATCTTTATGTATATGTGCTTCAGCAAGACGCCGGCGCTCTCGCCCACCGGCGATTGCCGTCCTTTCGACAAGTCCGCCGACGGCACGATCATCGGTGACGGCCTCGGCGTCCTGGTGCTGAAGCGACTGGCCGACGCTCGCAGAGACAATGACACCATCCATGCTGTCATCCGATCGGTGGGCTCGTCCAGCGACGGCGGGGGCACGGCGATTTACACGCCGGCAGCCAGCGGCCAGGCCAAAGCGCTCAGAGACGCCTACACCGCCGCCGGAATTTCGCCGGAGAGCATCGAGCTCGTCGAGGCCCATGCCACGGGCACGAAGGTGGGAGACGCCACCGAGGTTGCGTCCCTTTCCACGGTTTTTCGAGAAGCGATTGGCGACGGAACATGGTGTGCTCTGGGCAGCGTCAAGTCGCAGCTGGGACACACCAAAGCTGCCGCCGGAGTCGCGGGCGTGATCAAGGCCGCCTTGGCGTTGAAACACAAGGTTCTTCCCCCCACATTGAAAGTCACCGAGCCGCTGGATGCGCTGAAGAACGGGAGCTCACCCTTTTACATCAACACGACGAAGCGGCCCTGGCTTTCTTCGGAGGATCATCCGAGACGGGCCGCGGTGAGCGCCTTCGGTTTTGGCGGCACCAACTTCCACTGCGTTCTCGAAGAAGCGGACGCGGCGAAGGCGGCTCCGGACTTCGACGGCGAAACGACTCTCCTACCATTTTCGGCCGACACTCGGGAGGAGCTGATCGGCGCCGCCGAGACCTTCCCGTCGGACCGAAAAGGCAACGACCTACGAGCCCTGGCGGCCCGGGCCCGAAGCTCATTCCGCTCTGAGGCCGCGCACCGGTTGATCCTGGCCATGGAGTCCACCCGTCTCGGGAAGTGTCTCGAGGGCGCGGTCACGCTCTTGAAGAGTCAGGCGGACAAGAGCTCGTGGACTACACCGGACGGGGCCTTTTACGGCACCGGAGCGCCGAAGGGATCTCTGGCCTTCCTGTTCCCGGGCCAGGGCTCTCAGTACGTGGGAATGCTCAGGGACCTGGCCTGTCAGTTCCCCGAGGTGTTGGACAGTTTGACCCGGGCCGGCAAGCGGCTCAGTGATGTCATTTATCCCCATCCCGCCTTCGACGATGAAACGAAAGCGGATCAAGAACGAGCTCTGCGCGCCACAGAGTTTGCGCAGCCCGCCATTGGCGCCGTATCGGTGGGTGCCCTTGCCCTGCTCCTGCTATTTGGTCTCGAGCCCGCCGCTGTCGCTGGCCACAGCTACGGCGAGCTGGTGGCCCTGCATGCGGCCAAGGTGTTCGATGCTCAGACGCTGAGTGTCCTTTCCATGCTCCGAGGGCGTCTCATGGGCGAGGGCGAGGGCGACCGTGGAGCCATGCTGGCGGTGGACTGCGATGAGAGCACGATGGAGTCCATCATCGACGAGGATGATCTCGCCCTGGTGGTGGCCAACAAGAACGCTCCGACCCAGTTTGTTCTGTCCGGTCCCACCGAAGAGATCGAAAAAGCAGTGAAGGTCTTCGAGGGGCGGGGTCTCAGATGCAAACGCCTTCCGGTCTCCGCCGCCTTTCACAGCACGCTCGTGGCCGATGCCGCGGAGCCTCTGGCCGACGAGCTTGGCCGGCTGGACTTCGCTGAGCCCCAGTGTAAGGTCTACGCCAACGAAACTGGTGAAGCCTATCCCAACGATGCCTCAGCCATAGCAGCACTCCTGGCCGATCAGCTCGCTCGGCCGGTGGAGTTCGTCAACGAGATCCGCGCCATGCACCGAGACGGCGCTCGGTTCTTTCTCGAAGTCGGCCCCGGAAGCCGGCTCACCAGTTTAGTGAAGTCGATTCTCGGGAACGAAGAACATGTGGCTCACGCCCTGGATGCCTCGTCGGGCAAGCGCTCCGGAGCCGTGGACCTCGCCCGGGCCTTAGCCCGCGCTTCGGCCTACGGCTTCCGCATCAATTTGCATCAGTGGGACACCGCAGCGTCATCATTGGCGAGCGAGGACGAACGTCCCAAGCCCGCTCTCACGGTGGCCATCAGCGGCGCCAACTACGTAAACAAATCCAAAAAGAAGCCGGCGTCGCCGAGCCGGCCATCCCCTACCAATGCGACAGCTCCACGACCAACGAAGATGAGTAGTCAACCACCCGAAACGGTCAAACCCCTCGAGCAGCCCATCAACCAAGAAGCACCTTTGCCATCCGCCACGGTCCCGGGACTCTCGGGCAACGCCGTGGGCGTGCTTAGTGACGCGCTACGGATGACGCAGGAGAACATGGCCGCGCTGCAGAAGATGCAGGAGCAAACCGCCGCCCTCCATCAGCAGTTTCTTCAGGGCCAGGAGACGGCCCAGCGCACGCTTCAATCTCTAGTCGATCAACAGCAACGCTTCGTCGAGCAAAGGCTGGGCCTCGCTCCATCACCCCTGCCGCGAGCCGAACCGGCAGAAGCACCCGTGCCGGCTCCAGTACGGCCAGTACGGATGGCAGCTCCGCCGGTTGTGGTGGCAGCACCAGCCCCTCCGCCGGCCGAGACACCGAGAGCGGCGTCTCCCGTGGCAAGGTCCCGGGCAACGCCCGGGGCAAGGTCCGGGGCAGCGCCCGGGGCAAGGTCCCGGGCAGCGCCCGGGGAAACCAGCAATCTTACCTCCCCTTCCTCTATTGACGCCGGCAAGGTGGAGGTTGTTCTCGTCGAGGTTGTCGCCGAGAAGACGGGATACCCGGTCGACATCTTGAACCTGGACATGGAAATGGACTCGGACCTGGGCATCGACTCCATCAAGCGCGTGGAAATTCTCTCGACGTTGCAGCAACGCATTCCCGAGGCGCCACCCGTAGGCCCCGAGCACCTCGGCACTCTCCGCACTCTTCGACAGGTCGTGGCCTTCCTCACCGACGATGATTCGGACGCTCCATCGCCGATCGCCGTTGAAGCAGCGAAGATAGCTTCTGACGTGAAGAAGAACGGCCGGACGCCGGCGTCGATTTCCACCGTTGACCATGAGATCGGCTCGAGTGTTTTGGAGGTGGTTTCGGCCAAGACGGGATTTCCGGTGGATGCTCTCAACTTGAACATGGATCTCACTTCAGACCTGGGCATCGATCAGGTCAAGCGTGCAGAGATCTTCTCGCTACTCAGGGACAAGACACCATTAATGCCCGAGATCTCCCACGGCACCATCAACTCCTGGCGGACCTTGCGCAATGTGGTGGACACGCTGGCGGACGCCACGAAGGCCTACGTCACGCCTTCATCGATTCCAGACGTGGACGAGCTCATGCGGGCTGGTCGGTCTCGAGCCCAGGCGCCGCAAAGAAGCGTGCTCGTTGTCACAGCCCTGGACGAGACGGCGGACCGCAAGAAGATCTCCCTGGCCTCTGACGGCGTCGTGTGGATTTCTCGCGACGACTCCGGCCTCTCGGCGCAAATAGCCGATCGCTTAGAGGCGCTGGGTCATAAGCCCCGTCTTGTCGCCCTGGAAGACGCCGCATCTCTGGAACCACCATCGGAGCTAGCCAGCCTCGTTGTGGTCGGCCCTGTGAATCCTGACAGCGACGCGTTCCTTGCCCAATCCCTGACGCTCCTGAGCCGAGCGGCCCCTGCGCTACGCCGGAGCGGCCGCGGCGAAGGTTCAGTCTTCGTAACGGTGTCTCGTCTCGAGGGCTTCTTTGGTTTAAAGGGCATGGGCCCAGAGACACAGCCTGCGAGCGGCGGACTGGCCGGTCTCGCCAAGACCGCCAGCCTCGAGTGGCCCGAGGTGCACTGCAAGGCCATGGATGTGACGACGGCACTCGATGACGTCGACGTTGACGCCGTCGTGGATGAGATCTTTTGCGAAGGGCCGCTCGAGGTGGGTCTCAACGCCACGGGCCGGGTCACACTGGAGCTCTCACCTAGCGCGATCATTTCTGACGATGCATCCCTCGAGCTCGGCAAGGACGACGTTATTGTCTTGTCAGGCGGAGCCAGAGGTGTGACGGCGGCGGTCGCGCGGGAGCTGGCACAGACTTTTGGATCAAAGCTCGTGCTTCTTGGGAGGAGTCCAGAGCCCACCGACGAGCCCGATTGGCTTCAAGGCCAGAGCGCCGAAGCGGACATCAAGAAAGAGATCGTAGCCCGGGCCGTTAACGGCGCCTCTCCCAAGTATTTCGGGGAGGAGTACGCACGGCTCATGGCGAATCGCGAGATTCGACAGACTCTAAATGATTTGGCAAGGGCGGTACACGTCGAGTACCACGCGGTGGATGTCCGCAACGGTGCGGCGGTGCAGAGCATCCTTGCTGACGTTCGCGCGAAGCTCGGACCCATCACCGGTCTAGTACATGGAGCCGGCGTGCTCGCGGATCAGCTCATTGAGGACAAGACGGCGGAGCAGTTTTCCCGGGTCTTCGGGACCAAGGTCGCTGGCATGGCAGCCCTCGTGGACGCAGTGGAGGTCGACGCCCTCAAGGTCGTGGTTTTCTTCTCGTCGTCCACGGCTCGCTTTGGTCGCAAAGGCCAAGTGGACTATGCCGTGGCGAACGAGGTGCTCAACAAGGCTGCCTGGCAGCTCGCCGCGAAGATTCCTGCCGCCCGCGTGGTTTCCGTTGGTTGGGGCCCTTGGGACGGCGGGATGGTAACTCCCAGCCTGACGAAGGTGTTCCGCGGCGAAGGTGTGGGGCTCATCGATCTTAAAGAAGGAAGCCGAGCCCTCGTCGACGAAATTCGGCATGGTAGCCGGGACGCCGTGGAGGTCGTGATGCTCGCGCGGCCAGACAAGCCAGACAAAATGGACAGGGTGGCCAAGATGGATGTAGCGGAGCAAAGCGCGTCCTGGAATGGGGACTTGAGTGTGGCCTTCGAGAGAGACATCGGTGTCGAGCAAGTGCCGATGCTGAAGGATCACGTATTGAATGGCCGCGCCGTCGTTCCCATGGCTCTCATGGTGGAGTGGTTGGCCCATGCCGCTGTGCACAAGAATCCGGGGCTCCGCTTCCATGGATTCGACGACCTCAGAGTGCTCAAGGGGCTGACCCTGGATGCCGGCGAAACCCGCACCACCCAGGTCCTCACCGGCAAGGCCACTAAGGAAAACGGCCGCGGCATCCTTAGCGTTCCCGTGGAGATTCGTAGCACCGGCGCCGACGGCAAGGTGCACCACCATGCCCGGACGACGATTCACCTGGCGTCCACGCTGCCCAAGGCTTCCGGCGCCCTGCTGAACACCAACACCCGTCCGTACCACCGGCCCAGCGACGAGATCTATCGCGACCTTCTCTTTCACGGGCCCGCTCTGCAGGGTATCCAAAAGGTGGAAGGTCTCTCTGCAGATGCCATCATCGCCCGCATCGGCCCAACGGCGCCTCCCCCCCGTTGGATAGTCGAGCCGCTCAGAAGCGCGTGGCTCGCGGATCCCCTGGCGCTGGACGTGGCCTTCCAACTGATGATTGTCTGGAGCCAGGAGATTCACGGCACCGCCTCCTTGCCCTCTTTTGCGGGGCGCTATCGTCAGTTCAGAAACTCATTTCCCGCGGACGGTGTCTCTGTTGTGATAAAGATCCGCGAGAACGGAAACAGGTTGGCCCGGGCCGACATCGAATTCCTCGACAGCGAGGGCGGTCTGGTGGCCCGTCTCGAGGACTACGAATGCGTCTTGGATACGTCCCTCAGCGAGGCGTTCACCCGCAATCGTCTGCCGGTCTAACTTCCTCCCAATGAAGTCCCCCATCGCCGTTGTTGGTATGGGCGGGATTTTCCCAGGGGCTCCGGACCTCGATCACTTCTGGGCCAACATCTCCGCCGGCGTGGATGCTTCACGAGAAGTGCCCCCCCATCGCTGGGTCCTTCATCCCGCTCGGGCCCATGACCCGGAAATCGGCGCAGCGGACAAGGTGTACTCCACTAGAGGTTGTTTCATAGAGGACTTCCATCTGGACATGCGCAATCTGGATCTTGATCCGGATGTCGTCGCCGTCCTCGATCCCCTCTTTCACCTGGCACTCCACGCCGGGAGGCAGGCCGTCGAAGACGCAGGCCTGAGTGAGGCGTCCCGCGCGCGCGTGGGGGTGATTATCGGGAACATCGCTCTGCCCACCGACAGTTCTTCGAAGATTGCACGGGAGATCCTCGGCCAGACCTTTGACGAGGCCACCGGCAGCCGGACCTCGTCCGGGCTGGCCCCGGGGCAAGGTCCCGGGCGAGCCCCGGGGCGAGCCCATCCTCTCAATCGCTATGTCACCGGTCTCCCAGCGGGCGTGATGGCCAAGGCCCTCCGACTCGGTGGCGGAAGCTACACCCTGGACGCCGCGTGCGCTTCATCCCTTTACGCTCTGAAGCTCGCTTCCGATGAGCTCAACTCGGGACGCTCGGACGCCATGGTCGCCGGGGGACTGTCCCGTACCGACTGTCTCTACACCCAGATGGGCTTCTCCCAGCTGCGGGCGCTTTCTCCTTCCGGCCGCTGCTCACCGTTCGATCGCAAGGCTGACGGTCTGGTGGTGGGAGAGGGCGCCGGCATGTTGGTGCTCAAGCGACTGAACGACGCGCTGAAGGACGGAGACCAGATTCACGGTGTCATCACAGGCATTGGTCTTTCCAACGACGTGGAAGGCAAGCTTCTGGCGCCCAGCACCGAGGGGCAGCTCAGGGCCATGCGGCCAGCCTATGAGCAGTCGGGCTGGACACCGCAGGACGTGGACCTCATCGAGTGCCACGCCACGGGCACACCCGTCGGCGACGCCATTGAGTTCGAGAGCTTGAAACAGCTCTGGGCCGGGAGCGGCATCCACGGCAGGCCGTCACGTCAATGTGTTATCGGAGGCGTGAAGGGAAACGTTGGACATCTGCTCACCGGCGCCGGCGCCGCGGGATTCATCAAAGTTCTCCTGGCCATGACAGCGCGGACCCTCCCGCCAACAGCCAACTTCTTCCGAGCCGGATCGAATATGGATCTCGAAGCGAGCCCGTTCAGGGTGCTCGCCGAGGCAGAATCCTGGGAGACCCGGGATACGTCCACTCCGCGCCGCGCCGCAGTGAGCGCTTTCGGCTTTGGCGGCATCAACGCCCACGTGCTCGTGGAAGAATGGACAGGGACCGGAGACATCCTGGACAGGGGTCATGCGGAAACGCCGGTGGAGCGAGAGGACTCGCCGGTGGCGATTGTCGGCATGGACGCTCACTTCGGATCGCTCGAATCACTGGAGACTTTCTCGAGCCAAGTGCTGGGCGACGAACGTCGGGATCCGCAGGAAAACAGTTTGTGGTGGGGCGTTCAAGAGTCTTCTTGGTTCAAGAACAGCGGAGGCCAGGCGACGGACTTCAAGGGTCATTTCATCGGCGAGCTCTCACTCCCGTTGGACCGGTTCAGAATCCCCCCGGTGGAGCTCGAGGACATGCTGCCCCAGCAGTCGTTGATGCTCACCGTCGCCAAGGGCGCCATGGACGATGCGGGTCTGGGCACCGAAGAGAAGCTCTCCACTGGGGTTTTTGTCGGCATCGGGCTGGATCTCAGCACGACGAACTTCAACTTCCGCTGGTCGGTGCTGGCTTCCGAGGAGTCGGCGTCAGACGCTCTTGCCGAAGCCGCTGGCCCGCCTCTGACCGCCAACAGGACCATGGGTGCGCTGGGCGGCATCGTTGCGAGCCGGCTGGCAAGGGAGTTTCGGATCGGCGGTTCGAGCTTCACCCTGTCCAGCGAGGAGACCTCGGGCTTCAAGGCCTTGGAAGCGGCTGTGCGGGCGCTCACGACCGGAAGCGTCGATCAAGCCCTGGTGGGTGCTGTCGATTTGGCCGGTGACGTGCGAGCCGTTCTCGCGGCCCACAACGCCCGGCCCGATGGGCAGCGTGGAGCACCGTTGCTCGGTGAAGGCGCGGCGGCCTTCATACTCAAGCGTCTCAAAGACGCCGAGGCCGACGGTAATCGGATCTATGCCGTGATCAAAGGGATGGGTAGCGCCACCGGTGGTGGCGTCGAGACGACCGTGCCTACTGTTCGTGCCTATGAGTCGGCGCTCAATCGCGCGTACGAAGAGTCGGGAATCGACCCGTCCACGGTGAGCTACATCGAGACCCATGGCAGCGGCATTCCCTGTGAAGACAGCGCCGAAAAATCCGCCCTCAACAATCATTTCGCAGCTCTTTCGGAGCGCCCGGCCACGGGAAGCGTCAAGGAAGCTATCGGCCACGCGGGCGCCGCGTCTGGGATGGCATCGTTAGCGAAGACGGCTCTCGCTCTCTACAACCGCATCCTTCCCGGTCCCGCCCGGCACTGGTTGAGAAACCGAGCCGACGGGCCGCGCCGCGCTGGGGTCAGCGGCATGAGTGTGGACGGCAACTGCTGTCACGTGGTGCTGGAGGAATACGAGTCGGAAAAATATCACGAGCCTGTAGGCAGCACCGGGGCAAAAGGGGAGGCCCTCTTTGCCATCGAGGCGGATGACGAAGCGGGGCTCGCCGCCGAGAGCCGCAGACTCACGGACTGGCTGGCGTCACAGCCCCCTATCCATGACGCCCGAGGACTGGCGGCGCGCTGGCATCACGAAAACCCGTTGCAGCCTTCCAAAAAGCTCGGCCTGGCTGTGGTCACCGAACGCGGGTCCGACGTCGGCCCACTGCTTTCGCGTGTCGACGAGACGTGCGTGTTTCAGAGCAAGAAACCCTTGGCGCGTTCGGGAAGCGTTGCTTTCGTTTACCCAGGATCGGGTAATCACTACCACGGCATGGGGCGTGAGCTCGCCCTCAATTTTCCCGAGATCCTCCATCGTCACGACAGCGAGAACCTTTATTTGAAGCGGCAGATGGTGCCTGATTGGTTTTGGGGGGCTGCGCCTCTTGAAGGTGTCGACGCTTGCCAGCGCGCTCTCATCTTCGGCCAGGTCACCTTCGGAACCGTGGCCACCGACGTAATGGAAATTCTTGGTGTGCGCCCCGACGCCGTCGTCGGGTACAGCCTTGGTGAAGCGGCCGCGTTGTTCTCCACACGGACCTGGAAACAGCGAGACGACATGCTGGCGCGAATGGAAGCGTCGCCCCTTTTCGTCAGCGACCTGGCCGGTGCCTGCGATACCGCCCGGCGCTCATGGGGGCTGACGGACACAACGCCGGTGGACTGGCTGGTCGGCGTGGTGGACCGTCCGGCCGCAACCGTGAGGACCGCCCTCAAGAACCACGAGCACGTTTACCTGTTGATCATCAACACCTCCGATGAATGTGTCATCGGCGGCGAGCGATCCGCCGTGACAAGCTTTACCTCGTCCTTGGGAGCGACGCTCGTTCCCGTGAACGGCGTTGCCACCGTTCACTGCGAGGTGGCCGGCGAAGTCCGGAAGGCTTATCACGACTTGCATCTCTTCGAAACGACCCCTCCCGATGGCGTGCGCATCTACTCGGTGGCCGGGGGAGGCGTTCACGAGGTCACCCGGGAGACGGCGGCGGAGTCCATCACGAGCCAGGCCCTTCACGGATTCGATTTTTCTGCTGTGGTGGAGAAGGCCTACGCCGATGGTGTAAGGATATTCGTGGAGATGGGGCCTGGTTCTTCCACCAGCCGGATGATCGATAAAATTCTCCAGGACCAGCCTCACTGCGCGGTCTCGGTGAACGTCCAAGGGCAGGGCGAGATCCAGTCCCTCGTCCGAGGCCTTGCCACTCTCATCGCCGAAAGAGTCCCCGTAGATCTCGCACCCCTACACAAAGCCCACCTGGCTTCTACCAGTTCCGCCTCACAGGATTTAATGAAGACGAGCCGTCCCTCGCTGCACGTCACCGTAGGAGGCCGGCCGTTCAAGGCACCTGTTCGTGTGAGCCAGCAAAGCGTTACCTCGACCTCGACCTCCTTAGCGGCGACACCAGGCATACCGCTGTCCGGTGTTATTCAGGGGCTGCACCAATCGGTGCTTCGTGCCGGCGAGGCCCATGGTACTTTTTTGCGGGTGAGCGAAGCCCTGCAGGTCGATATCGCAAAGAACCTCTTCTTTCAGAATCGCTTGCTCGAGATGATGGGCAACGGCCCAGTGGCGACCACACCTTCAGTGATCCTAGACAGGGAGGCCTGCCTGCGGTTCGCCATCGGCTCCATTGCCACGGTCCTTGGCGCGGAGTTTGCGGCGGTGGACAGCTATCCTACCCGGGTGCGTCTTCCCGACGAGCCGCTGATGCTCGTCGATCGCGTCATGGAAATCCACGGCGAGCCGAGATCCATGAGCCGTGGTCGGGTGGTTACCGAGCATGACATTCATCCTGGGGCGTGGTATCTCGATGGCGGCCGGATCCCCACATGTATCGCGGTTGAAGCCGGCCAGGCGGATCTTTTTCTGTCGGCCTACTTGGGCATCGACTTCGTCACCAAGGGCCTCGCCGTTTACCGTCTCTTGGATGCCGAGGTGACCTTCCATCGAAGTCTTCCCCGAGCTGGCGAGAGCATTCGCTACGACATCGCCATCGACGAGTTCTTCAGACAAGGCGACACCCATTTGTTCCGCTTCAACTTCGAGGCCACGGTGAATGGAGCGCCTCTGCTGAGCATGGCGAAAGGATGCGCCGGGTTCTTCAACAGCGAGGAGCTCGCCGCCGGCCAGGGCATCGTTCACACGCAGATGGACCTGAGACCCGAGCCCGGCCTGCGGCCAGACGACTGGCGTCAGCTTTGTGGGATGGCGGTCGAATCCTACGACGACGACGCCATCGAGGCCCTACGCAGCGGTGATCTCGCGGCCTGCTTCGGTGAGACCTTCTCTAACCTGCCCGTAAAAAATCCCGCCACCATTCCCGGCGGCACCATGAAGCTTCTGGATCGAGTGCTTCATCTCGATCCCCAGGGCGGAAGGTTCGGGCTGGGGATCATCAAAGCCGAGGCGGACATCCACCCGGACGACTGGTTTCTGACCTGTCATTTCCCCGACGACATGGTCATGCCCGGCACGCTCATGTACGAGTGCTGTCTCCACACTCTGCGTGTCTTCCTGCTCCGCATGGGGTGGGTGGTTTCCCAGGATCGCGTGGCTTATCAGCCCGTGCCCGGCATTGCCAGCAGCCTGAAATGCCGCGGCCAGGTGATTCGGTCCACCGAGAAAGTGCAATACGAAATCTCTTTGAAGGAGATCGGATACGAGCCGAAGCCCTACGTCATCGTGGACGCCCTCATGGTCGCCGACGGAAAAGCCATCGTGGAGATCACGAACATGTCTCTCCAGCTCGACGGCGTCGACCGAGAGGCTCTCGAGAGAACATGGACTTCATCGGCCCGAAATGACCGGAAACCGGCCATCTTCGATACGGATCGCATCACCGCCTTTGCGATCGGCAAACCGTCAGAGGCTTTCGGTGAAGCCTACGAGGTGTTTGACCGGGAACGGATCATCGCGCGTTTGCCCGGCCCGCCCTATCAGTTCCTCGACCGCATCACCGAGATCGACGCTCAGCCGTTCAAGCTCGAGGCCGGCGGTGTCATCGAGGCACAGTACGACGTCCCCCGAGACGGCTGGTACTTCGACGCGGACAACCAAAACACGATGCCTTTCGCCGTGCTGCTCGAAGTGGGCCTTCAGCCCTGCGGTTGGCTGGCAGCCTATCTAGGCTCCGCCTTGACCAGCGACATCGATCTTTCGTTCCGTAACCTTGGAGGCCAGGGCGTACAGCATGTTCCGGTCACCCGCAACACTGGTGTGCTGAGCACTACGGTGAAGATCACCAGTGTGTCCCAGTCGGCGGGCATGATCGTGCAGAACTACGACTTCGAGATCCGATCGGCCCGGGGACCGGTCTACACCGGCGACACCTATTTCGGCTTCTTCTCCAAAGAGGCCTTGATCAACCAGATCGGCATCCGCGACGCCGACCCGTACACCCCCACCGAGGACGAGCGTCGCCGAGCGCGGGCCTTTTCGATACCCCTCGAGTCGCCCCTTCCCGATGAACAGTTTCAGATGGTGACCGACGTGGAGCTCTTCGTCCCCGACGGTGGTCCGCATGGCCTCGGCTTCGTACGAGGGACGACGCCGGTGAACCCGGAAGCCTGGTTCTTCAAGGCCCACTTCTATCAAGACCCGGTCTGGCCGGGATCGTTAGGACTCGAATCTATCATCCAGCTCATGAAAGTCTTTGCGGTAGAGCGATGGGGAGCTCCGGCCGATGGCCGTCTCGAGGCGATGACGCCCGGATGCGAGCATAGCTGGCTCTACCGCGGTCAAGTCCTTCCCACCGACAGCCGCGTCGTCGTCGATGCTGTGGTTACTGCCATCGATGACATCGCTGACATGGATGATGCTAAACACACTGTCGAGGCCTCCGGCACGCTTTCAGTCGACGGGCGTCTCATCTACAAGGTGACTGGTTTCAAGCTAACATGCGGCGCTAGCAAACCATGAAGTACACAAAAGTATTTGTGGAGACGATCGGATACGAGCTACCGCCCATCGTAGTCACCTCCGCCGAGCTCGAGGCCCGGCTGGCGCCGGTCTACGAGGCGCTCCATTTCCAACCCGGGCAGCTGGAAGCCCTGACCGGCATCTCCGAGCGCCGCTTTTGGGCCTCTGACACACCGCTGTCCCAATCCACCATCACCGCTGCCCATGCCGCCCTGGACGCGTCGGCGGTTACGCCTTCTGACATCGACGTCCTTATTTATGCCGGCGTATGTCGGGAAAGCTTCGAGCCGGCCACCGCCTGCCGGGTGGCCAATGGTGTCGGCGTCAGCCCCGGCGCCGCAGTCTACGATATCTCCAATGCCTGCCTCGGCGTTCTGAACGGCATGCTCGACATCGCCAACCGCATCGAGCTGGGCCAGATCCGTGCCGGCCTCGTGGTCTCTTGCGAGAGCGCCCGGGAGATCGTGGATATTATGATCGACCGGCTGATTGCCGAGCCGGACATGGAGCTCTTCAAGATGTCCCTGGCCACCCTCACCGGCGGCTCCGGGGCCGCAGCGGTGCTTCTGACCGACGGCTCCTTCGACTCCGCCGACTCCACCCACTCCGTGTCGAAGCACCGCCTCCTGGGAGGGGTAACGCGCACCGCGCCTGAGCACTACGGGCTGTGCACATGGGGGATGGAAGAGATGGCACCGGCCACCTTTGCCCAGCTCATGTCCACCGACGCGGTGGCGGTTCTGGAATACGGCGTGGCCCTGGGCCTCGAAACATGGAAGGCCTTCAAGAAAGAGATGGGCTGGAGCGAAGCGGATGTCAGCAAGACCATCTGCCACCAGGTGGGATCCTCCCACCAGGAGTTCATCCTGCAAACGCTTCAAATACCGGAGGCCAAAGACTTCACGACCTTTGCCTACTTGGGAAACATGGGAACGGTGTCGTTACCCATCACCGCGGCGCTCGCCGCTGAGCGCGAGGTCCTTCAGTCCGGCAACGAGGTTGCCTTTTTGGGAATAGGTAGTGGCCTGAATTGCCTGATGCTCGGGCTCGAGTGGTAGAAAGCGAAACCCTCTACCCCTTCAAGAGCCGTTATCACGATCTCGGCGGCCTGAAGCTTCACTACGTAGACGAGGGCGCCGGAGATCCCGTGGTTTGTCTTCACGGCAATCCGAGCTGGTCCTTCTACTACCGTGAGCTGATTCAGTCGCTGAGCGAGACCCACCATGTCTTGGCGCCGGATCACATTGGCTGCGGCCTCTCGGACAAGCCCGATGACTCACGCTACGAATACCGACTCGAGCAACGCATCGACGATCTCGAGGCCTGGCTCGACGCCCTCAACATCGAGCAGAACATCACACTGGTGATGCATGACTGGGGTGGCGCCATCGGGATGGGCTATGCCACGCGTCATCCGGAGCGCGTCTCACGATTGGTGGTCATGAACACCGCGGCCTTTCCCATACCTCGAGCAAAAGTGTTGCCGTGGTCTCTCTGGTTTTGCCGAAACACCAAGCTTGGCGCTTTGTTCGTTCGAGGACTCAACGGCTTTGTCCGGGGCTGGCTTTTCACCGGTTGCAAGAAACGCCGTCTCAATGCCTCGGAGAGAGCCGGGTATCTTGCCCCCTACGATTCTTACAAGAACAGAATTGCGGTTCTGCGGTTCGTTCAGGACATTCCCCTTCATCGCGACGATCCCAGCTTCGGCTGCCTGGCCGAGGTCTCAGACGCGCTGAACTCCCTTCGGGACAAACCCATGCTCATCCTGTGGGGAGAGAAGGACTTTGTCTTCGATAACCACGTGCTCTCGGAATGGAACCACCGGTTCACCGCCGCCCAAGTTGAAGTATTCCCCGAGGCCGGACACTTGATTCTGGAGGACGCCCGGGACGAATCCCTTGCCCTTATCCGAGATTTTCTGAAGGCGGAACGGGCGTGAGTCTCGAAGCCGGTGTCAACATCGCCTCCCACTTGCCCGCCATGGCGCGGCGCCAGCCGGACAACCTAGCTGTCACGCTTTGGTCCGGTGAATCCTTGACGTTCAAGGAGCTGGACGAAGCCAGCGGAACGCTTGCCCGTGGGCTGGAATCGGTGGGGATCGGCCGCGGCGTTCGCACCGTGCTGATGGTCAAACCGAGTCTGGATTTCTTTACCCTCACCTTCGCCCTATTCAAGTGCGGCGCGGTCCCCGTGGTGGTGGATCCAGGGATGGGCCTCGAGAACCTCGGCGTCTGCTTGGCCGAAGCCCAGCCCGAAGTTTTCATCGGAATTCCCAAGGCCCACGCCGCACGCATCCTTTTCAAGTGGGCCAAGGGGATGATCCGCACCAAGGTCACCGTGGGACGCCGGTGGTTCTGGGGCGGGCATACACTCGACGACATCTCCCTTCGAGGACGGGCCGCCGCGGTGGATGTCGACTACGTTCCGGTATCCACCGCGGCGGACGAGACGGCGGCCATTCTTTTCACGTCGGGAAGCACGGGTGTCCCCAAGGGCGCCGTCTACACTCATGGCAATTTCTCTGCCCAGGTCGAGATGATCCGCAAGACCTACGCCATCGAGCCTGGTGAAATAGACATGCCCACCTTTCCTCTCTTCGCGCTTTTCGATCCTGCATTAGGGATGGCCGCCGTCATTCCAGACATGGATGCCAGCCGTCCGGCCCATATGAAACCGGAGAACATCATCGAGCCCATCCTCCGCCACGGCGTCACCAACATGTTCGGCTCGCCCGCGCTCATCGACAAAGTCGGGCGCTATGGCGAAGCCCATGGTGTGAAGCTTCCCTCACTCAAGCGCGCCATCACCGCCGGCGCACCTGTACCGGCCCGGGTCCTCGAGCGCTTCTCCAAAATGCTCTCTCCAGAAGCTCAGGTTTTCACCCCCTATGGTGCTACCGAATCGCTGCCGGTTTGCTCCATTGGCAGCGCGGAAGTCCTTTCGGAGACCCAGGAGAAGACGGAACAAGGCGCAGGGATTTGCGTGGGCCGACCGGTGAAGGGCATGACTGTAGAAGTGATCCGGATCACTGAGGATGACGACGAGAAAATAGAGGAGTGGAATAACGCCCTTCGTGTCCCCCGGGGTGAGGTGGGGGAGATCGCCGTGAAAGGCCCCGTGGTCACGCGTTCGTACTTGAACCGTGAGGCTGCAACGAAGCTGGCGAAGATTGCCGTGCCTGGCTCTACCGACTTTTATCACCGCATGGGCGATCTCGGTTACTTCGACGACGAGGGCCGGCTGTGGTTCTGCGGCCGCAAGTCCCATCGCGTCATTATCGGAGCCGGAGCCAGTAACGAGACTTACTACACGATTCCCTGCGAGGGTGTGTTCAACGCGCACCCAAAGGTTTACCGCTCGGCACTGGTCGGCGCCAAACGCCTCTCTGAAATCGAGCCTGTTCTCGTGGTGGAGCTCGAGACGGACGCCCGGGAGTCCAATGGACTTCGCCAGGAGCTACTGGGGCTCGGTGCCGCCCAGCCCCATACGAAAAAAATCAAAACGCTCCTCTTCCATAAGAGCCTGCCCGTGGACATCCGCCACAACTCGAAGATCTTCCGCGAGAAGCTCGCCGTGTGGGCGACCGAGCGTCTCCGGTGAAAGCCCTGGTCACCGGCGGGGGAGGCTTCCTCGGAAGGGCTATCGCCACGAAGCTCCGCGCACGTGGTGATGAGGTCAGGAGTTTCTCTCGAAGAAAGCACGCCGAGCTCGCATCCCTCGGTGTTGAGCATATTCAGGGGAACCTCGCCGACAGCAAGGCCGTGTCCGAAGCCGTTCGCGGTGGTGTGGACGTAGTCTTCCACGTCGGAGCCAAGGCGGGAGTCTGGGGGCCCTACGCCGATTACTTCGCGACCAATGTGACCGGCACCGAAAACGTCATCTCGGCCTGCCGCCAGGAAGGCGTGCGCAAGTTGGTCTACACCAGCACGCCCAGTGTGGTTTTTGAGGGTGAAGAACTAGAAGGGGTGGACGAGTCCATTCCCTACGCCTCTCGGTACGAAACCGCCTATCCCGAAACGAAGGCCACGGCCGAGCGCGAAGTACTTCAGTCGAACAGCCCGGAGCTGGCCACCGTTGCTTTGAGGCCCCACCTCATATGGGGGCCCGGGGACAACCATCTGGTTCCGAGAATCGTGGCCCAGGGCCGGGCAGGCAAGCTGAGAAAGATCGGCCGGCGGCCCTGCCTCGTGGACTCGGTCTATATCGACAACGCCGCCGACGCGCACATTCTCGCTGCAGAAAAACTCACCCCCGAGGCCGCCTGTGCTGGCAAGCCCTACTTCATCTCCAATGACGAGCCCTTGCCGGTCTTCGATCTCATTAATAAGATACTCGCCGCTGCCGGAGTGCCACCGGTCACGCGATCGGTCCCGTTGCCCTTGGCCGCGGCCGCGGGCTGGATGATGGAGGCGGTTTACCGCGTATTATCCATCACGGAAGAGCCACCGATGACCCGTTTCTTGGCTCATCAGCTCGCCACTTCACATTGGTTCGACATCTCCGCTGCCCGGCGTGACTTGGGATACGTACCGTCTGTCACCATTGACGAGGGCCTGGATCGCCTGAAGCGATCGTTCCAACCGTGATCGAGCGTTCTCCGAAAACAGGGTTTGGGCGCTTTCTTTACTATCGCCCGTGGCAACACGCTCTCATGGGTGAAGCTTTGAGGACCTTACTTTGCGTCGAACTACCGCAAGGAACAGTCCCGTTCCGACGAGCAGCAAAGTTGCTGGTTCCGGAGTGGAGCTAACGTTTATAGTGGCTAGCTCGATGGCGGTTTGGATCGACATGCCCTGAAACGACAACTCGGGACCACCGAGGCCTGTGATGCCAATCGTGGTCGCACCAACGGCGTCAGCTGTGAAAGAGAGGTTCATGACCGTCGAAGACATTCCAGCGCCGAGTAAGCCGAAGGGCCCGAAGATGGCCAAGTAACCCGAGCCTCCAAGCGAGTTCGTGAACCCCGTTGGCGGTGTTCCTGTAGACTGTCCAAGTGTGCTGCCCGACGTAGTGGTAAGACCGGTTACGGCGTCAATTGATAGCAGCGCCGTCCCGGCAAGGGCTCCCGCGGTCGCGGGAGCAGCCAGCGACAACCAGACCCGCGTCATTGAAGGGCACGTCTATTAGACTGAAGTTCCTTGGTCGAATGAACCCACTGACAGTGTGAATCCCCAATGATTACGCGTCTTTAGGGACGCCGAGAGGCTAATTTTGGGTTGCAATATGTAGGCATGTTTAAAGCCTTTTATGGTTTGATATACATTGATATATAGGCTATTATGGTGGGCATGCATACCCACATCATCCCCAATCGCAACTCTACCCCCGCGGTCCTGCTGCGTGAGTCCTATCGGGTGGGCGGAAACGTCCGCAAGCGCCGACAATCTTCGAGTTATTCACGTCCAGAGGAAGAAGATGTATCGGCATCCCGACGGTATTGTCCTGGCCCGGGATCGTCGTCAGGTCGAACTCGATCACCGGTCACTCGCCAGCTCGGCTCGTCGTGCGGCCGTCGACGATGAGAGCGATCGCTCCAACAGGCGCGTTATCGAGGAGAAACTGTCCTTCGTCGTTCGTTACGGCGATAAGGCCGGTACCGAGAATACTGACCGTCGTTCCGGGAAGGGGGATGTCCTGCGGGCTCGACGATCAACCGAGCTGTCCCAAGTCGTTTCCCAGCCAGCTCACGCGCGACGAAGGCTCCACGATGAGGGATTGCGTCGAGTCCGAGACGTATCGTCACATAGCGGTCCAGAACCTAGCGCTTTACGCGCAGCGTCTTGGCAAGGTCTTCGCGTCCGCAAGCACCTGGTACAAGATGATCCGCCAGCGCGGCTGGAAGCGCCCCCGAAGGCGGGTGCATCCGGCGAAGCCCAAGCAAAGCCTCAGAGCGACGTGCCCCAACGAGTACTGGCAAATCGACGCAACCGTGATCCGGCTGACGACCGGCATCCGAATCTACCTCCAGGCGGTCATCGACAATTTCAGCCGAACGATTCTTGCCTGGCGGGTGAGCGACAAGCTGAGCTCGGCAACAACGCGCGAGCTCCTCGGGGAACCTCCCTCGCGCCGCAGCGAACGCCAACGTGCTCGTCGTCACCGACGGCGGTTCGGAGAACTTCGGCGAGGTAGATCAGCTTCTCGAGGATTCAAGTTCTCTGAGTCGTGTGCTCGCCCAAGTCGACATAGTCTGCTCGAACTCTTTGATCGAAGCATTTTGGCGACAATTGAAGCACGCGTGGCTTTTCCTGAACACCCTCGACAGTACGGTGGCCGTGAGGCGTCTCGTCGCGTTCTACGTCCGTGAGCACAATGAAAAGATCCCGCGCTCCGTTCTCGGAGGCCGTAGGCCGGACGAGGCCTACTTCGGCCGCGAGGAAAACCTGTTAGACCGGCTCTCCGAGCAACGCAAGAGAGCGCAGCGGGTCAGGAGCGCCGCGAATCGAGCAGCGAATTGCCATCGCTGCGAATCTTCACGCGCAGGCCCCGCTGTGCGGAACGTCGCCAGAACACGAGCTCGTCGAAAACTTGCTCGGAGATTTGCATGATGTCTGTGTGAGCAGCACGGTTGGTTTTGCGGGCGCTCCGGCCCGGTTTGGATGCCTTCATACTTGGAACCAGCGTAGAACCATGGTTAGAAACTTCTTTATCCAGTGCAGTTTAGCACTCATCGACTGATAAGGTATCAGCAGGCCCAAGCTAAGGTTGACGGTACTAGAAGCACCCCGCTCCGGAAGCTTTCAGGTTTACGTGGCTAGTAGTAGCCCAGCCCGGCGTCTTCGACGATAATCAGCCCGTGTGGACGCCCCGCCATCTCGCGGTCGTCAACAGTGTTCAATCAGGAGCATGATGATCATGAAACCTTCGTTGAAACTGGTCACCCTGGCATTGGTGCTTCTTGTTGGCAGCCAAGCCGACGCCCAGACTGCCAACGCTAAGCCAGCGCCGGGCTCGCCGACGGCAGACAATCTTCCCATCTACGAGGTGGATTCCACCTGGCCTCCGACGCTTCCGAACGACTGGATCCTGGGGGATATCAGAGGGCTGTTCGTCGACGACAACGATCACCTCTGGGTGCTCCACATGCCGTCGAGCCTGACGCGTCAGGAGATCGGGGCGGCCCTGGAGCCACCGATCACCGATTGCTGCTTCCCTGCACCGCCAGTTCTCGAGCTCGATCCTGAGGGCAAGGTTCTCCGCACCTGGGGTGGCCCCGGCGAGGGCTACACCTGGTATGACCGGGCGCACGGGATCTACATCGATCACGACGGGTTCGTCTGGACGGGCACGAGCAATGGGTTCCACGTGATGAAGTTCACGCAAGACGGCGAGCATGTTCTGACGATCGGCGAGCCGGGCGCCAACAAGGGGAGCGACGATCCGGACCACCTGGGCGGACCCGCAAATTTCTACGTCGAGCCCAAGACGAACGAGATCTTCATCGCGGATGGATACCTCAACAAGCGCGTGGTGGTCTACGATGCCGAGACCGGGAAATATCTCCGTCACTGGGGCGCGTACGGAAAGCCGCCGGACGACACCTACGAATATGACTATCCGGTCAAAGTGGACGACCCGCCGCTGCAGTACTCCACCCTTCATGGCATCGTCGGCTCGAAGGACGGTCTGATTTATGTAGCCGACCGCCGCGGCAACCGCATCCAGGTCTTCCGGCAGAACGGCGAGTACCTCATGGAGCGATTTGTTCGTCCAGAGACCGGCGGATCCGGGAGCGGATTCAGCCTCCAACTCTCGCGGGATCCACAACAGAGCCTTCTGTACCTCATGGACGGCACGAACCAGCGTGTCTGGTTACTGCGGCGTAATGACTTGCGGATTCTGGACAGGTTCGGGAAGCCGGGTCGCCAGGCAGGCGAGTTCATTCGAGCACACATGATCTCGATCGACTCGAAGAACAGGATGTACACGGGTGAGGCGGGGAATGGTCGACGGATCCAGCGGTGGATCCTCAAAGGGACCAAGCCCGCCGCGAGCGTCAAGCCGCCGGCGCAATAGCACAGTCCCGATTTGCTCGAAACGACGCCGATCCGGAGGGCTTGCTCGCCATCGCGGGTCGCCGACACCGCGCCCGCAGATCACGCACTTCCTATGGATTCTTGAACCTGGTGAGCGGTGTGACATGCTTCTGGCCGGCGTGATCTGGGATCGGTTGGGCGCGTCGTTCGGTCGCTTTCGTTGTCGCGAGATCCGCTTTCTTATCAGGAGCCGGGATGGTCATCATCCGGTGCTTCCGCCATCAAGTGTGGCTACGCCCCGGATGCAGCAGTGGACGTCAAGGCTCTGAGAGGACAACCGAACAGCTTCCGCGTTCGCAAGGGCGACTGACGCCTAGTGTTCACCATTGCGGATGACGTGCTGGCGATTGTTCGCATCGCGCCAAGGGGCGCGGTCTACCGGAGAGGAGTCTAGTCGTGGAAACGGAAGTTCAGACCATCATGACACCGAATGGGGAGGAGCTGGTCATCCTCTCACGTTCCGACTACGAGGCACTCCTGAGCGCTGCTCAGGACGCCGACGACCGCGCTACGAGGCCAACCTTTGGGTCGCGCGGACCAGCTTTGGAGCCTCGAAGCTGGTTCGATCCGAATCTGAGGTTCAAAGCCACCACCACTCGTGTAGCGGCCCCAACTACAGCTCGTGCTTGATCTCGTTTTTGGCTAAAGCTTGCCAGCCAAGCAAGTTAGCGCGTGCGACCGCCCTCCGTCGAGTTGGTATGTTTCGTGCCCATACGTTTTTCAAATTAAAGAAAGGAGACACGACATGAAGATCAATTCCAAGATCAAGGCTGGATGGGGATCTCCCGGCGGTACTGGGATATAGCTGAACCAGGGGAAGTGTCTGTTAGAAGGGCTTCAGTCGCGGAGTACCGTTCCCTCCACCAAAAACCAGTTACAAATGGCGCGCGGCACAGGAGTCGGGTTGATCATGGGACTCTCCCGTAAAGGAGAGCTTTTCCTCGACTCCTGGGTGACGGTCGGGCTCACGGTTCCGGCCGTCGTTTACGGGATGATCTGCCTGCTGTGGTTTGGCTTGAACGACGTGGCAGCCGTCATCGCCATCGGAGTGAGGGCCTTCCCATCGGTCGGCATCAACATATGGCAGGGCGTCAAGAGCATCGACAAGAAACTCGTGGAGATGGGAAAGGTCTTTCGGCTGGGCCGGATAAGCCTCATCCGCAAGATTGTCTTGCCGCAGCTTCTCCCTTTCATCTTCGCCTCGCTTCGCTTTGCGCTCGGGATCTGCTGGAAAATCTATACCACCATCGAGCTCATCGGTCTTTCGAGCGGTGTGGGGTTCATGCTGCACTACTGGTTCGGCCTGTTCTCGATGACGCAAGTCTTCGCGTGGACGCTCACCTTCCTCACCGTGATGCTCCTGATCGAGCACGCGGTTCTGAAACCTCTGGAAAATCGCGTCCTCGCCTGGCGCCCCGAGATTCGCGTATGAGTGCGGACGCTTACATCGCCGTGAAGGTCTGGGGCGCTCCTTCCCGGCGCCGGACGGCTCGACTCTGAAGGTGCTCGAGGACATGTCGTTCCGGATCTCGCGCGGGGCGCTCGTTTCGCTGCTCGGACCGTCCGGGTGCGGCAAGTCGACGCTTCTCAACCTGCTGGCAAGCATTGATAACGAAACCGAGCCGCGCGGTGGAGTCATTCGCATCGACGGCAACGTCATAGCCCATGTTTACCCTTTATGAGCACCCTAACGCTCGTAAGTGACTGAATTCAAAGGAACGGGGGTTGAATTTCGCCCAAAACGTAGAGACAGATATTGTGCTTTGAGCGCCATTAATACGTTGTAATCGTGGACAATGACATGTAGTATGCGTGAGGACAGGTTATGTTCTTCCACATCGTTCGGGCCGCAGGCGGCAAAGGGGTTCAACATGAGTATGTCCGCCTGGTCGAGTCGTATCGGGAGCACGGCAAGCCGAAGCAACGCGTAGTGTGCAACTTGGGGCGCAAGGATCTCCTAGTTGCCAATCTCGACTCCCTCAATCGGTTGCTTGGGGCCGGTGAACCGGCCGACACCGAGCGAGCAGCCGAGCAGGTCGCGGGGGCAGACGCGTGGGATTGGGGTCCGATGCTGGTGACGGCGACGCTGTGGCGCGAACTCGGGCTGGAGCAGATTCTCGACCGGCTCGGGGGCCGCGGCAAGCGGGACGGAGTGGCGCTAAGCGAGCGAGCTTTGGTGCTGGTCGCCAACCGGCTATGTGCTCCGTCAAGCGAGCACGGTCTGGCGCGCTGGCTCAAGACCGACTTCGTCTGCGTCCGGCAGGGGCGGCGGTGGGTGCCGCAGTGGCGCGATGATGGGGAACGGCGAGCGAGTCGCTCCCCGCGGGTTCGCGTGGAGTTTCGCCAACTCAAGCAATGGTACCGAACGCTCGACCAGCTGCATGCCCGCAAAGAACAGATCGAGAAGGAGCTGTTTTTGCGCTTGCGGGATCTGTTTTCGCTTGAGGTTGACATGGTGTTTTACGACCTGACGTCGACGTACTTCGAAGGTCAAGGCCCTCCGGGGCTCGGCGCCCACGGCTACAGTCGCGACCGCAGACCGCGTAACCGGCAAGTGCTTATCGGTCTGGTGATGGTGGACGGTTGGCCGATCGCCCACCATGTTTTCGCCGGCAACTGGCGTGACGCGAAAACGGTGCCGCAGGTGCTCAACGATCTCAACGAACGATTCGGTTTGCACCGCGTGGTTTTTGTCGGCGACCGAGGGATGGTAACGAGCGACAGCCTGGCAGTGGTGCGCTCGCGCAAGCAGGGCTATCTCGTCGGGCTGCAAAGACGACGGCGCGAGGAGGTCTATCGTTACATCGAGCGCGCCAGCGGAGAGTGGATCGACTGCCCTGGTGGCATCACGGTGAGCGAAAAAGCCGAGCCACCTAAGACTCGTGTGCAAGAAGTCCGCTCCGAGCAGTCTGGGGTGCGCATCTTCGTCGTTCACAGCGACGAAAGGCTCGCCTACGAGCGCGGGCAGAGGCTGCGGGCCATGGGACGTGCCCGTGCGGCATTCGAGGCCCTCGAGCGCCGCGTGCGCGACAGACGATTGAAAGCCCCCGAGAAAATCGGTGCCGCCGCCGCGCGCATACAGGCACGCCACCACGGTCACCGTTACTACGACTGGGAGTACAAAAACGGTCGCTTCCGCTTCTTCGAGCACCCCGTCAACCTCAAGCGCGAGCAAGCCTACGAGGGTAAGTACGTTATTCAAACCGAGGAGCAAAACCTCTCTCCGGTCGACGCCGTGCGCCTTTACAAGGACCTAAACGAGGTCGAGCGAGCCTTCTCATGCCTTAAGGATGTCATTGAGATGCGTCCCGTTTACCACCAGACCGATGAGCGTGTGGAGGCACATCTTTTCGTAGCTACGCTGGCCTTCCTTGTGCATCGGGCTCTTGAGAAAAAGCTCAAGGTCGCCGAACTCGACCTGTCCGCAACCGAGGCACTACAAGCGCTACGCTCGGTCCGGGTCGTCGACTTACAGCTGGGTTCTGGGCGGACTAAGCGCGTCGTCACGCGCGGCACCGCTCGCGCCAACTCGATCCTGACTGCACTCGGCATCGTTGAACGCGACCCGCCAGCCTTCTCCGAGGAGGTGCTGTCAGCGTAGAGACAAACCGCCGATCTCGATCCTTTGTTTTCGATGACTTAGACACCTAAAAGGGAAACATGGGATAGGCCCCGAGCACGCCCCTCCTCGGATCGGCTTTGTGCTTCAGGAGTCGCGGCTTCTCGACTGGAGAACGCTCCGGCGCAACATCGAGCTGCCACTCGAGGAGACAGCGCTACCGAAAGACGAACGGCACGCTCGAAGCACGCACTACATCCGGCTGAGCGGCCTGACCGGCTACGAGGACTATTACCCGAATCAAATCTCCGGTGGCATGCAGCAGCGCGCGGCTCTCGCTCGGGCACTGGCCGTCGACCCCAGCATCCTTCTCATGGATTAGCCCTTTAGCGGGCTCGACGCGCTGACCGCGCAGCGGATGCGTGAGGAGCTCATCCGGATCTGGCAGGAGACCGGGAAGACGATCCTCTTCGTAACCCACGACATCTCCGAGGCGGCCTTCCTGTCCCAACGCGTGCTGCTCTTGACGGAAAAGCCTGCAAAGATTCACACCACCGTCACGATCGACCTTCCTTACCCCAGAGAGGTGGGAGACGCAAAACTGTTCGGGCAGGAAAGAGAGATTCGTCAGAAGTTCCCCTCCTAATCTGAAGTTCCTGGCTGAAAAAGCCAAGATCCGGTGTTGATCCAATGAGATAGTTGGAATCAATGGTGCTGGCTTCTGTCTACACGGTGATACCTTTGAGCAGGTCGTAGGCTCTCTGCTGTTTCGAGTCCGGAGTTGTCGTGACATCGAAGGTGGGCTCGTCGGGTCCGGCTTCCGGTCGCCGACATTTGTTTCGGACGATGTTGCTGAGAAGGCGCAGCAGCGTGCGGAAGCTGGAAGCTCGACTCCCATCGTCAAGCTTCTTGGTTTGTATCTTGCGCAGGGCGGCCTCGGAGCGCTTCGCCGGAGCAACCGGGTCACGCCTGGCCTTCGCCTGCTGGTCCTCGTCAGAGAATAGCAGCGGCCGCCAAGCCTCCATCATGTGCCACAGGACGTAGTAGGCCAGCATGCACAAGAAGACGTGCGCCCGGACTCGGTTTTCGCGCCGGTGACGAATCGGCCGCACCTTTAGGTCCATGCTCTTGAAGGAACGAAACGCCCTCTCGACCTGGGTCAGCAACTTGTAGCTGCGCACTGTGTCGTCGGTTTTCATCCGCTGCTCAGCAAGACTGGTGCGGATCACGTAGATGCCGTCAAGGGCAGCTTCCGCAGTGACCTTTGTGTCGTCGATTTAGAAGCTAAAGCTGTCGTCGCGAATGTCCAGCTTGAAGTGCTTGCCGACTTTGTACTTGTTGAGAACTCTGCCTACCCGCACACCGATTTTATCTTTACCATGCAGCTGACCCCGCCCGATCCGTTGGCGAATCCCTCCGAACTGCTTAGCGATCGTCCCCATGTGTCGCTTCCACCGCTGGAGCCGTTTGTTGGCGAGCTCAGAGTTGCCGTTGGCGAGGCGCGAGGCGTCGGCATCCATCGTTGTCTCGTCTAGCTCGAAGTCGAAACCGTCGTCACGGATGTCGAGCCTGTAGTACCTGCCGACCTTGTACTTGTTGAGGAGCTTTTTCACTGCAGCACGGATGTCCTCCTTGCCCTGCAAACGGCGCCGCTCGACCATCCGACAAACTTTCTCCAGCTCCTTGCAGGTCGCTTCGAGCAGAGCACGGCGCTTGTGACGCCGCCTCTCGGCCAGCTCCGGATTGCGGCAAGCGACCAGCCTCTCGTTGGGGAAATCCGGGTGCGTCACCTCAAACAGATTCCGCTCGTCGAATAGCCCCATCTGGAGCACCCCATCGTTGATGAGCTTGCGAATCGGTTCGGGACGCAGAGCGGTAATCCAGTCGACACCGTCCATCTCCCGCAACTCGTCGATCTGGGTCTGGGTGATCATTCCGCGGTCGCCCACCATCACAAACTGCTCGATGCCGAAGCGCTCTTGCACCTTTTCTACCTGAGGCAACAGCGTTTTGGGATCGCCCGTGTTGCCCTCAAAGACCGATACCGACACGGGGATGCCGCGTTCGTTGGTCAGCAGACCGTAGTTGATCTGCAGCTTGCCTTTCTTGCCGTCACGGTCGTATCCGAGGCGGGCGATCGGACAACTCACACCGTAATCATTGGGGATTCACACTGTCAGTGGGTTCATTCGACCAAGGAACTTCAGCCTAATGTCGAAGACTTCGAAGGCGAGTTTTGCGCGTGGCCTAGGCAGCCGAGTGCCCGAACCCGCTAATCCTGCCGTGAATTCCTGGCCCTTTTCGGCGCTGAGTGCGTTGCGGCATTGTTCCAGTTCGGCCTTCGGCCTAGCCTTCCGCAGCGAGCCTGTCGAGCGGAGGGCGGCTCGAAATATCTAGATATTACGTCGTCGGCTCGCCTTGTCAGCGCCAAAAATGGCCTAGGACTTCACCGACAGGATTAGCGGGTTCGAGCACTAGTCGATCTCGAGCGCATGAGAGGCTTTCGCACGCGGTCGAGGCATTCCAGTCGAAGGCCCGGTTCGCTGTCGGGACGGCTCGGTGGACGGCTCCGATACTACCACCGGGAAGCCGCGTGAGTTTTTTGACCACACGAGACATGAATGCTCAGCTTTATGGCATCGCGTTGCTGCGCGTTTCGAGCCGTCCGTCCGAACAGGCTGTGAAAATCTCCTTCGCCACTCCGGAGAAGGGTGATTTTGTGACCGTCATCCATTTTCCAATTGGGAGACCAGATGGAGGTATCAGTTTCGGGGCCATCGCTGCAGTGCAGGGCAACCACGTTTTCTACGATGCCAGCACGGAAGGCGGAAGCTCCGGCGGTCCCGTCCTCGACAGGGATTTGCGATTGGTCGCCATGCACGTCGCCGGTCCGGTCCGTTCCAAGGATTATTTGGATCCGTACGAGATATACAATTCGGGCCTCTCACGCCATGCCATGCTGTCTGCCATTCGGCAATCGACGTCTTGGGAAGAAATCGCGAGCTATCACCGCTTGGCGGGTGACCTCGAGCGGAAACCCGTCTCGCGTAGCGCTTCGGTGCCCAGCACAGCGGCGGTCGAGCCGGTGCTCGTTCGAGCCGCGATCAACCTGAGCGTCGACCCGGAGACGCTTTCCAAGGAGGATGTTTCCCTGTTGCGTGATCACGTCGCCGATCCTCGCGCCCGTCGTTGGACTCTACGACCATCGGAGCGTCAGAACATCATTGCCCGAGTGGGCTCCCTCGACAAGCTCAAGGCGTTCAGGGATACCGACGCTCCGAAAGACGCGGCGGAACGCGTGATCGATGAGATACTGAACGGAGCTCCGTACGACCTCAGCGGCGCGGATGAAGAGTCCCTCGGCTGGTGGATCCAGGCGTCGAGATGGTTCGACGGCGTCGCACCTCAGCTGCCCCGTCCGGACACGATCTCTCGTGCGCTCGAGCGACACCGCGTTCGCAGCCGGCTGAGGCAGTTGGCCGGCAGCGGATTCCGGGGACGCGCCGCCGAGATCGAGCGCATGAACGCGTGGTTCACGAGCCCGAGCGGGCCGCTGCTATTGACCGGAGTCGGCGGCATTGGAAAGTCCGCACTCGTCTCACAATTTGCCTCACAACTGCCGGACGACACGCTCTTGCTGTGGCTCGACTTCGATGCGGCGAACCTGGCACCGGACGATGCGCCGTCGGTGATCCCGGCGATTGGCAAACAGGCGGCCATTCAGCTCGACGGTTTCGAGAAACCGGGTGTCGTCGAAGAGGACTGGGGATCCTCGGCGCATGCCCTTGGCAAAGAGCTGGCCCGACACTTAGGCAAGAGAAGCACTCCGCTCCTGGTGCTCGACAGTTTCGAGGCGGCTCAATACGTCGAACGGTATCAGGAACTGTGGCCGGTACTGGAAAACATCATGAAGCCGCTTCCGCAACTGCGGGTGATCGTTACCGGGAGGGCTCCTGTGCCGGCGCTCGCACTCCTGGAGCATCCTGCCGTCCCCTTGCACCTCGAAGGCCTCGACGCGGACACTTCCCGGGAATGGCTTCGAGACAACGGCGTCACCGGCGAGATTCTCGACACGGTCGTCGCGCTGGCAAACGGCATTCCACTAATCCTTCGCTTGGCCCTTCGCCTCGTCGAGGCCGGCGGACGCGTGGAAGATTTGCCGCGGGACCTCCCACCGGAGATCGTCGCAGGCTATCTTTACGGTCGCATTCTCGATCGGGTTCAGAATCCGGAGCTCAAACCGGTAGCGACCGCTGCCCTCGTGTTGCGCCGGTTCACGGTCGATATGATCGACGGGGTGCTTGCAGGTCTCGTCGAGCTTCCATCAGGCGATCCGTCCGAGTGGTTCGCCGAACTGTCACGTGAGATGGCGTTGGTCGAGGGAAGCGATGTTCTACAGCTTCGCCCGGAAGTGAGGGCCGCGACGCTCGAGATGCTGGAGCGTGATGACCCGGATCGCGTCCGCACCATCGATGAGCGGGCCGTGCAGTGGTACGCCAGCCAGAATATCGATAGCGTCGAGACGGCCGCGGAGCTCGTCTATCATCGGCTTCGTCTCGGCGACGTGGCAGGGGCCGAAAACGCATGGCGCGACGGGTGCGGCGCATCGTTGACCTACGCGGAAGAGGAGATTCGCGATCCCGACGCGCGCAGCTGGCTGTCCAACCGGCTCGGAAAGAGTTTGCCGGGGGGCGAGCCTTCCGACGTGTGGGACGCGGATGCCGTGGAGAGGATCCTTTCCGCTCGCGCGCGGGGACACGCTCGCGTCGTCAGCAAAATCTTGAAAGAGCGTCCGTATCGCGCCGAAACGAGCGCTCTCGCGTTTCACGAAGCGTTCGAGCTCCGAGCGTCGGGCAAGCGCGACGCTGCCCGGAAACTTCTAGCCCATGTTTCCCTTTTAGGTGTCTAAGTCATCGAAAACAAAGGATCGAGATCGGCGGTTTGTCTCTACGCTGACAGCACCTCCTCGGAGAAGGCTGGCGGGTCGCGTTCAACGATGCCGAGTGCAGTCAGGATCGAGTTGGCGCGAGCGGTGCCGCGCGTGACGACGCGCTTAGTCCGCCCAGAACCCAGCTGTAAGTCGACGACCCGGACCGAGCGTAGCGCTTGTAGTGCCTCGGTTGCGGACAGGTCGAGTTCGGCGACCTTGAGCTTTTTCTCAAGAGCCCGATGCACAAGGAAGGCCAGCGTAGCTACGAAAAGATGTGCCTCCACACGCTCATCGGTCTGGTGGTAGACGGGACGCATCTCAATGACATCCTTAAGGCATGAGAAGGCTCGCTCGACCTCGTTTAGGTCCTTGTAAAGGCACACGGCGTCGACCGGAGAGAGGTTTTGCTCCTCGGTTTGAATAACGTACTTACCCTCGTAGGCTTGCTCGCGCTTGAGGTTGACGGGGTGCTCGAAGAAGCGGAAGCGACCGTTTTTGTACTCCCAGTCGTAGTAACGGTGACCGTGGTGGCGTGTCTGTATGCGCGCGGCGGCGGCACCGATTTTCTCGGGGGCTTTCAATCGTCCGTCGCGCACGCGGCGCTCGAGGGCCTCGAATGCCGCACGGGCACGTCCCATGGCCCGCAGCCTCTGCCCGCGCTCGTAGGCGAGCCTTTCGTCGCTGTGAACGACGAAGATGCGCACCCCAGACTGCTCGGAGCGGACTTCTTGCACACGAGTCTTAGGTGGCTCGGCTTTTTCGCTCACCGTGATGCCACCAGGGCAGTCGATCCACTCTCCGCTGGCGCGCTCGATGTAACGATAGACCTCCTCGCGCCGTCGTCTTTGCAGCCCGACGAGATAGCCCTGCTTGCGCGAGCGCACCACTGCCAGGCTGTCGCTCGTTACCATCCCTCGGTCGCCGACAAAAACCACGCGGTGCAAACCGAATCGTTCGTTGAGATCGTTGAGCACCTGCGGCACCGTTTTCGCGTCACGCCAGTTGCCGGCGAAAACATGGTGGGCGATCGGCCAACCGTCCACCATCACCAGACCGATAAGCACTTGCCGGTTACGCGGTCTGCGGTCGCGACTGTAGCCGTGGGCGCCGAGCCCCGGAGGGTTCACGTCGCCGACTAAAGTCGGCTTGTCCTTGCCTCGTTTCACTACTCACTGACCTTGAAAGAATCGTCGTCCTGGGGCACGGCACCCTGCAACTCTATATACTTCGCTATCACCTCATCCGTCACGTTGCCCGTTGTCACCACGAAGTAACCCCGTGCCCATAGGTGCCGACCCCAGAACTCCTTCCGCATCGTCCGTAAGTCGCGCATCAGACGATTCGACGTCTTACCCTTGATCAACTGCATCACTCGACTCGGCGACAAATTCGGCGGCACGCTCAGCAACAGGTGCACGTGCTCAGGCCGCACATGACCCTTCAGTATTTCTATCTGGTTCCGAGCACAGATCTCCCGGATGAGATCCCGGAGACGAACCGCTACATCCCCTCTCAAGGCCGGCTTGCGGTACTTCGTGATAAATACGAAGTGATAGTTTAACTGGTACGTCGTGTGCGATGATTTACGATATCCTTTCACCTCGGGATCGTACCCCAAGCCTCCTAAAGGCTTCGCCTAAAGGCGAGGGATTTCAACCATCCCCGAGTGGGACATTAATCTTTCTTGTATATATATCAGGAGGGGCCTGTGGGCGCTCGTGGGAAACGCCGCTCCACGTTTGTACGTGCTCACAACCTTTCCCTAAACGCCTCTCTCGCCCGGAGTTTCCGGCGTTTTCCACAATCGCGGCAGCGTCCATAGGCCATGCCCTCCAACACAAATCAGATCCCCCGAAACGACAGGAGAACCAAATAATCTATGACCCGAAGCTGAGCGCGGACCGGATGGTACTAGGGATCCGCGGACAAGTGAGCGAGATGGAGCTCGACTACGCGGTGCAACGGATGGTGGATGCGCGCTGGAGTAAAGCGCGGCGTGGCGAGCTGATGACGATTCCCCCGGCGGGATACGAAGTGGACGATTTGAATCAGCTGGTCAAGACCAGTGATGAATCGATCGCGCATGCCATCGAGACGGTGTTCACGAAGTTCGACGAACTGGGCAGTGCTCGACAAGTTCTTGTCTGGTGGCTGGAACAAGGGCTGAAGTTCCCCGTGCGCCGTGTGGAGCTTCGCACTCATCCGGTGGTATGGCTCGAGCCTAATTACAACATGGTCTTGAGAACCCTGAAACATCCGATTTACGCTGGGGTCTATGTATTCGGCCGCATTGAAACGGTTCGCGAGCTCGATAAGGAGCAAGGGCGACTTCGTGTTCGAAGGGTTCCACGACGGGGAGAGTTGCCGGTGTTGATCGAAGAGCATCATCCCGCCTACATTTCCTATGATAAGTATTTGGAAACCCAAGAGCGCATCAAGAGTAACCAGCAGATGATTCAGCCAAACGCCTCCACCAAGCCCGGCGCCGCACGGGAAGGAAAGGCATTGCTGCAAGGTGTCGGTCGCTGCGGTCGGTGCGGCAGGGCAATGTACGTAAGCTATGGTGGTCACCACTCCGAGCGCGGACGTGTGGGACGAACGATGCAATATCGATGCATGCGCGCCCGCGACCAAAAGGGAGGGTCCCATTGCCAGGTCATCGGAGGCAAGCGTATCGATGATGCTGTGGTCCAAGCATTTCTTGAAGCCACCGAGCCTGCCGGACTCCAAGCTCTACGTTCGATGCAAGAGCAATTGCAAGCGGAGAACGAAGCACTGAACCGCCACTGGGAGCTTCAGGTAGAGAAGGCGGAGTTCGAGGCGAAACGGGCGCAGCGGCAGTTTCACGTGGTGGAGCCAGAGAATCGATTGGTGGGCCGCGAGCTCGAGAGACGATGGAACGTACGCCTCGTGGAGCTCGATAAGGTACGCCAGAAAGCGGAAGCGGCCAAAAAGCAAACCTTGGCGCTGAGTGATGAAGATATCGCGCGCGCGGAGCAGCTTGCCGGCCACCTCGAGGAAGTCTGGAACGCCGAGACCACGACGAATCGAGACAAGAAGCGGCTGCTGCGTTGCCTCATCGAAGAGGTGCAGCTCACCACCGAGGAGAAGCGCTACGTCATTCGAATCATCTGGAAAGGCGGAGCGACAACGGAGCTGGAAGTGGTCCGGCGTGGTTCCGGTACAGGCCACATAACCTCACCAGACGACATCGAGCTCGTGCGTCAACTCGCCGAAGAGTTCGATGATGCTCAGATTGCTCGGATTCTCAACAAGCAGGGCCGGCGCACAGGCTTCGGCAATCCCTACACCAAGTCCAATGTCCTCTCGATGCGCGGTCGCCACAAGATCCCGAAGTGTCCGAAAAAACTCGTCAAAAGATCCCAAGGAGGGACCCTTCACCGCGGATGAAGCCTCGGTCGAGCTAGGAGTGAGCATGAGCACCATCCAACGCTGGTTGCAGGAAGGAATCCTCGCCGGAGAGCAGTTGACGCCCGGAGCGCCTTGGCGGATTCTTCTCGGAGACGAGGTACGGAAAAAACTTTCTGGTGGCGACGCCCCGGAGGGTTGGGTGAGCGTCGGCGAGGCGGCAAGGCGTCTGGGCTTGTCCCGCTCCCACGTTACCTATTTGGTCAAGACCGGAAAGCTCGAAGCCATGCAGACCATCGTCCGGAAGCGTCGACGTTGGAGAATCAACGTGGAGTCAGCGACTTGCGGCAGACAAGAAGAGCTGTTTGAGCAAAAGACAAACACCATTGTTAAGGAGGCGTAGTATGGAACGGACTACGGTTTCGCAAGAGCGCGTTGTAAAGCTTGCGGCTTCGAATTTGTCGTCGGCCTCTCCTGCAAAGCAAGATGTCTGTGTCCTAGTTGCCACAAAAAGCGTGAGCTCCTGTGGGCCCATTGGGCCACTGAGCAGTTGCTCGAAGATGTCCCTCACCGGCAAGTCGTTTTCTCCCTCCCCAAGCGCTTGAGAATCTTCTTCCGCTACGATCGAAAACTCCTGGGTGAGTTGGCCGGGTGTGCGTGGCGAGCCCTCAGGTTGTATTTTCAAGTCTACTTTGACCGCGACGATATCGTAGCGGGGGCCATCGGGTTCATCGCCACAGCAGGCGAAATGCCGACAACTCTGAGTCTTCAACCAGCCGGATGGTCTCCAGCTTCTCGGCTCCCGATTGCCTCATATATCACTGCTCTCGGAATCCGATGCGTTCAAGGTTTTTTTCAGAAAACGGTTCTTCAGTAGCATTTCGGCCACGGCCTGCTTCAGCTGCTCGTTCTCCTGCCGCAGATCGGTGACTTCACTCGATGTTGCTTCCCCCTTTGTGTCCCCGGCCAGGCGCTTCTTCCCCGCCTCGAGAAACTCCTTGCTCCACCGGTAATACAGATTTGATGGTATCCCTTCGCGCCGGCACAGGGCTGCGGTGCTCTCTTCGCCTCGCAGCCCTTCCAAGACGATCCGGACCTACTCCTCCGCCGAGTACTTCTTCCGTGTTTTTCGACGGATCTCCCGCACTCGACCTTCTGGAGACACTTTCTCCTTCATCGATCCTCCTTCAGATCGCTTCGATCAGAAAAGTGTCTCTTAGTTTTTCAGGGATTTCTGTCCGAATGCTTTGACGGGCTACAATCGCAGTCTATGACAGGCAATCGTTTGGTGCTGGATAACAAGATGAGGAAACTAAAATGAAGAGTGTCATGAGGGGTAGAAGTGCGCTGAGTTTGGTTCTAGCCACAATCGTCATCGCTGGAATTCAGTTTGTGCTCGCCGGTGGGGTGGCGCTCGGGCAATCCCAGGAATTCCACCTCCACGAAGCGACGATTAAAGACATACACGACGCTATCCAGGCGGGCCAAATCACTTGCCAGGGAGTAGTGCAAGCGTATATCAATCGAGCAAAGGCCTATAACGGCGTCTGCACGCAGCTCGTCACTCAAGACGGAGCACCGACTCGTCCAGCTACCGGTTATGTTCGAGCGGGTTCGCCATTAGTGTTTCCGACTGAAACCCGCTCTGTATTGAGCTTCCTTCCGGACTTTGATCAGTATCAAGGTTTGGCTCTTGACCTTGGCAGAATGGAGCCGACCGCGTCGGACCCAAGCGTAGAGCAACAGTTCGGCATGATTTCGGGTATGCCGAATGCGGGCCAGCTTAACGCACTTGAAACGATAAACATACATGGTGAGCGATCTGTCACATGCAAAGCCGAGTGTGACATGCATCCATCATCGGGCGCTCTTCCGGCATCGTGCCCGGCCGTCTGCGAAGAGTTTCGGCGGCAACCGGACGCCCTGGAGCGAGCTGCCGAATTGGATGCGCAATACGGTAGGAATCCTGACCTGAGCCAGCTGCCGCTCTACTGCACCACTTTCTCGGTTAAGGATTGGTATGACGTCAAGGATATGCGCTCGACAGGTGGGAACGACGTCGCCTTTGCCATGGATGCCGCGCCGAAGGACTCGACAATTGTGGCTGACCTTCGTGATAAAGGGGCGATCATCTACGCCGTATCCATCGCCACCGAAGTTGGCTATAACGCGGATGGCCCTACTAAACCAACAAAGTCTTTTGCCTCTCCTGCCATTTCAGTGGATCCTCTCGAGGGTGAGACCGCCACAGTTTAGGTAGACGAGACTGATGAGAGCTTCGGCAGAGTGGAGTCCAAAGCTGCGGTGGCTCAGCAGCCGGATTTTGTTGTTCATTCCTTCGAGTCGGCCGTTGCTGAGTCTCCACGTGACCCACGCGATGACGCCATCGAAGTGGCTGCGGATCATCTTCGCCGCGCGTTTGACGGGCTCTATCCTCGAGCTCATAGCGCGCCGCAGCCATCCTCGGAGAAACTTCTTGGCCCATGTCTCGGTTTTGTAGGTGTAGAGGTCCATGAAGTCGTCGCGCAGAAGCATGGCGCGGTAGAGGCGACGATTAGCTCGCACCTGCTCGCGGAGCACCCGTTTGTCTTTCGCGCTGCGGTTGTGTTTGGCCTTGAGAAGGGGAAACTTGGTGTTCTTGAGGTTGCGTCGGGCAGTCCCTTTGAGCTCGCGCACCAGCTCGCGCCGGGTCTTATCCACGGCCTCGTTCAGATGCTTGACGATGTGGAAGCGGTCAAAGATCACCCGTGCCTGAGGAGCCTTTTTGCCGACGACAGTTATGTACGGCTCCCACATGTCCATGCTGACCGCTTCGAGCTCCGCGGCTCTTTGTGGTCCGAGCTTGCGGAAAAACCGCAGCAGCGTCTTGGCCTTGCGCTCCTTTCCCGCCCAGACGACCCGGCCGCTGAGATGGTCTATTACCACTGTTAAGTACTTGTGGCGTTTGCGGTAGCTGATCTCGTCCATCCCAATCACCCGCAATCCATCGAGCTCGCGCCGCTCATCCCGTTGCTCGGCAACCACTCGCTGGATGATCCGTCGCACCGAACGCCACGTCACTCGGAAATAGTTCGCTACGGCGCTGACGTCCGTCCTCTGTGCCAGCCACGCTACCTCTTGTTCGAAGCTCTTGGTAAAGCGGCTCCCCTTGTCGGCCCAAGGCACCTTTTCTTTGACCACGCCACAACGCCGACAAACCACTCGCCGGATCGAGTAGCGAAGATAGCTCCGGACACCGAACAGGTCCAAGTGCCGCCAGTAACGATTGTAGCGATCTTTGTTCTTGCGGACCTTTCGACCGCAAACCCCGCACAGAGGCTTCCTCCTCCGTGGTACGACATCCACCACCACTCTGGCTTTGTCCGCCTGGAAGTGGAAATTTCGGACCCACAGGCCTTGCAATCCGATGAGCTTGTTGACTAACGTGGTAACGCGCATCGCGAGAACGCTCCTTTTTCTTGCCGAAAAAGGATTCTAGCGTTCTCGCCGATGCGCATCTAAACATGGCTTACCCTCTCAACCCACAGGCCTCACCAAATGCCACTGCCCCGCAGCGCGAAACGAGGCTGTGGGAAACGCCCCCACGGTCCGGATCGTTCAAGGCCTTGCTCACGACTGAGCTCTCTTCGAAGCCTGGAAGGGCGTTTTCCATAGCCTCCACTGATCGATGCCTCCCCTTCCTTATTCCAAATGAATGAATCCTTCTTGTATATATCAGGAGGGGCCTGTGGGCGCTTGTGGGAAACGCGAAGCGTTTTCCAAGCGATTGTGGAAAACGCCGCTGCTACGTTTGTACCTGCTCACAACCCATCCCTAACGCCTCTCTCTCCAGGAGTTTCCGGTGTTTTCCACAATCGCGGCAGCGTCCATAGGCCATACCCTCGCGCCCAAATCAGATCCCCAGAAACGACAGGAGAACCAGTCTTTTATCGGTGGAGGTGGCAGCATCAGGAGTACTTGGGGCGGCCATGTGTGCAACCCTTATGATACAGAGCGCTCTGCCGGACCTTCCAGCGGTGGCGCGGGTGCGTCGGTCGCTGCCAATTTGGTGACCTGCGCCATTTGCGAAACGACCGGCGGCTCCTGTCGCGAGCCCGCCCATCAAAATGCGGTGGCGTTGTTCGTGACCACCAAAGGGTTGACTTCGGAGAGCGGCACGGCGACTGCGCAGTCCATAAATGACCGCCCAGGTATCCTTTGTCGCACACTAGGGGATGCCGCCCATGTTCTCGATGCCATAAAGAACCCGGAGCGAGGTTACTTCGATTCAAGGGATATGTTCACGGCGATTCCGAGAACCTTGCTATCGAATGAACCATACGCCCTCTCTATTGTTGATGAAAAGGACCTGGAGGGTGAGGAGCGGCCTCTTGAAGGAATGCGTATCGGCATTGTCCGAGAATACATGGTAAAGCACACGCTTAACGACGTCGCGATCAGCGATCAAATCGACGATGAGATCAAGACAGTTCTACGCGATAAGCTGGGGGCAGAGATCGTTGAATCGGTCGATCCACAGTATCCCGATGATCCGACCGTGCCGAATATGAAGTATACCTTCCAAGATGCTTTCGCAGAGATCATCGCATTCAATGCGCCTGAGTATTTCTTTCAAACGATAGATGGCGATCTAGAATTTGCCGTGCCCGGCCATGACGTAAGAACGAGGGATTACATGGTTCAATTAGCGCTCGGCCAGGCGCCATTATCGGACAAGTTGAATATGCGTCGCATCCTCTCTGGCTTCGACAATATTCAGCGCACTGCGTTCAGTATGGACAAATATCTGCGTGAAAGAGGCGATACGAGAGTAACGGATTGGGCGAGTTATGTCGGCAACTCGAAATGGCGATCTGAATCACAAGCAGTCGGAGCCCAAAATGCAGCGGAGCTGAATGTGCAAGACATTCGCGCAACACGAGGGATCGACCGCGTAAAAATGCGAACCGTGTTTAGGCTTGCGATTCTCAAGGTGATGTATGAAAACGATATCGACGTGTTCGTGCATCCGAACGTCGACGTCCCCCAATGGAAGATCGGGATCGATCGTGAACCTACGGTCGACAAACGACGGGCCGCTGGACCCGAGATCACCGACCTTTTAGGAGTTCCTGAGATTATCGTTCCTGCCGGCTATAACCAAATCGTTTACGAGCCTCGCTATGTGTTAAGTGAAGACAAGAGGAGCTACTCATTAGTCACCGGCGCCGTCCAATCGTTGCTCCCTCACCCAATGCCAATCAGCATTAACTTTTGGGCTGGTCCCGGCGACGAGGCAACGGTTTTGAAGGTCGCTTCGACCTATGAAGCAGTGACCAAACACCGGGTTCCGCCGCCGGCGTTTGGACCACTTCCAGACGAACCTTAATCATCGCGGGAGACGCGATGCAAATCGTGAGCAACTTGCTCGTATGGGACACCACCCGGAAACGCTGACGAAGTTCCGCTAAGTTGTCCCGAATGAATTGGTTACGCGCTTCGCTCCGAGGTCGCGTGGGCAGCTCGAACTCCTGTTCGAATCGCATCATCATAACTGTGTCCATAGCGTAAACACCCATTGAGCGTGAGGCACATCTGCGAGAATCTTGTGTTGGAGTAGCTCGGCAAAAATCGCGGCTCGCTTCGCGCCACAAGATGGACAGAGTCCCCGACACCTGCAGGAGAACGCGACGAGGAACTCGAATTTGCAGCTCGGGCACCTGACGCGAGCGAAATCCTAATTCGAACAAACCACAGTCAAGGTAGGCGGCCACGGCGCTATCCCAGTGGCCTCGCCAAAAGCCGTACTGGCGCTCGAATCGCTCCTCCCACACGGCCTTGACGGTTTCGTAATGGGAGTCGAAGAGTTGGTAGAGAGAGCTCGCGCGTGGGTTTCGCGGGCGATAAACGGGTGGACAGTCGTCCTTTGGCGGGGCGACGGCAGGAGTTGCCGCCACGGTGTCCATAGGGGATGGAGACGAAATCCGTCATCGAAAACCTCCCTCGGAAGCGATATGTCGGCAAAGTTAGGGGTGGGGGTTACCGGCAGAAAGTGTCAGCGATACATTGCCTAGGCTGAAGTTCCTTGGTCGAATGAACCCACTGACAGTGTGAATCCCCAATGATTACGCGTCTTTAGGGACGCCGAGAGGCTAATTTTGGGATGCAATATGTAGGCATGTCTAAAGTCTTTTATAGTTTGATACACATTGACACATAGGATACTATGGTGGGCATGCATATCCACATCATCCCCAATCGCAACTCTACCCCCGCGGTCCTGCTGCGTGAGCCGTATCGGGTGGGCGGAAACGTCCGCAAGCGCACGCTCGCTAACTTGTCCAAATTGCCCATGGACGCAGTCGACGCCATCCGACGCATTCTCAAAGGGGAAAAGCTCGTCTCGGTTGAAGTCGCCTTCAAAATCGTCGAGAACGGCTCCCGGCACCATGGCCACGTCGACGCGGTGCTCAGCGCCATGAGACAGCTCGGTTTCGAAAAGCTCGTTGGTTCTCGACACTCACCAGAGCGGGATTTGGTCGTGGCCATGGTAGTCGCCCGGATCCTCGAACCGCAGTCGAAGCTGGCGACTAGCCAGTGGTGGCACACAACCACACTGCCCGAAATCCTGGGGGTGAGCGATGCCCGCGAAGACGATCTCTATGCCGCCATGGACTGGGTTCTCAAACGCCAGGAGGTCATCGAAAAAAAACTCGCGGCGCGCCATCTCCAAAACGACGGCCTAGCGCTCTATGACCTAACCTCAAGCTACTTCGAGGGTGTGAGTTGTCCGATCGCCCGCCTCGGATACGACCGTGACGGCAAGAAAGGCAAGCTGCAGATCAACTACGGTCTGCTGACCAACGAACGCGGCATCCCCGTGTCGGTATCCGTCTTTGAGGGCAACACGGGCGATCCCAAAACGCTGTTGCCTCAGGTAGAAAAGGTGCAAGAGCGCTTCGGCATCGAGCAGTTTGTGATGGTGGGCGACCGCGGAATGATCACCCAGACCCAGATCGACGAGTTGCGGGAGATGGACGGTGTCGACTGGATTACCGCTCTGCGTCCCGAACCGATTCGCAAGCTCATCAACGATGGGGTGCTCCAGATGGGGCTATTCGACGAGCGGAATCTGTTTGAGGTGACGCACCCGGATTTCCCCAACGAGAGGCTGGTCGCTTGCCGCAATCCGGAGCTGGCCGAGAGGCGGCGTCACAAGCGCCGTGCTCTGCTCGAAGCGACCTGCAAGGAGCTGGAGAAAGTTTGTCGGATGGTCGAGCGGCGCCGTTTGCAGGGCAAGGAGGACATCCGTGCTGCAGTGAAAAAGCTCCTCAACAAGTACAAGGTCGGCAGGTACTACAGGCTCGACATCCGTGACGACGGTTTCGACTTCGAGCTAGACGAGACAACGATGGATGCCGACGCCTCGCGCCTCGCCAACGGCAACTCTGAGCTCGCCAACAAACGGCTCCAGCGGTGGAAGCGACACATGGGGACGATCGCTAAGCAGTTCGGAGGGATTCGCCAACGGATCGGGCGGGGTCAGCTGCATGGTAAAGATAAAATCGGTGTGCGGGTAGGCAGAGTTCTCAACAAGTACAAAGTCGGCAAGCACTTCAAGCTGGACATTCGCGACGACAGCTTTAGCTTCGAAATCGACGACACAAAGGTCACTGCGGAAGCTGCCCTTGACGGCATCTACGTGATCCGCACCAGTCTTGCTGAGCAGCGGATGAAAACCGACGACACAGTGCGCAGCTACAAGTTGCTGACCCAGGTCGAGAGGGCGTTTCGTTCCTTCAAGAGCATGGACCTAAAGGTGCGGCCGATTCGTCACCGGCGCGAAAACCGAGTCCGGGCGCACGTCTTCTTGTGCATGCTGGCCTACTACGTCCTGTGGCACATGATGGAGGCTTGGCGGCCGCTGCTATTCTCTGACGAGGACCAGCAGGCGAAGGCCAGGCGTGACCCGGTTGCTCCGGCGAAGCGCTCCGAGGCCGCCCTGCGCAAGATACAAACCAAGAAGCTTGACGATGGGAGTCGAGCTTCCAGCTTCCGCACGCTGCTGCGCCTTCTCAGCAACATCGTCCGAAACAAATGTCGGCGACCGGAAGCCGGACCCGACGAGCCCACCTTCGATGTCACGACAACTCCGGACTCGAAACAGCAGAGAGCCTACGACCTGCTCAAAGGTATCACCGTGTAGACAGAAGCCAGCACCATTGATTCCAACTATCTCATTGGATCAACACCGGATCTTGGCTTTTTCAGCCAGGAACTTCAGCCTAGGTGTTACCGACATTGGCCTGAACGAACTCGTCGACCGCGGTCTGATATTCGCCGCTCGCCAAGGCACAGATTTGAGCTTCGCGGTGAAGTCGACGGGACAGTTCCCTACTTCGTGCGTGTGGTGACGCCAAGCGAGCAATATGAAGGTTATCTCATCGACGTGGCCGCGCATTTTGGCGTCGAGGACATTGCGCTCTTCTACACGACCGACGCGTGCCGATCTTCTCGGTTTGGCCAGCTAGGCTCGACGTCTCCTAAGGTCTTTCTGTCGCTGGTTTTTCGCCCGGGCCGGGAAGCATCGCTTTACGTCGCTCGGCGGCCTCTTCGTCCAGAAGCGTCGCCACGTCGGGATAAGCGTAGATGACAGGCGCCTTGTTCTGCATGAGCCCGCCGGTATCCGCCGTAGGACCGTAGGTACTGTGCAGATCGCGCCCGAGCATGCGCACGATCGCGGTCTGTTGGCCCCGGTGATGGGACGTATGGGCGATACGACGCGTCATGATCCAGGCGCGGGAGCGCTTGACCTCGAAGAAATCGACCACCTCTTCCCACCACGCCTCCGGTTTGCCACGTAGCGCTTCGAGACGCTTCGACGCGTTGTCGGCATAGCTTCTGAGGAACCCGAGACGCGTTTCTTCCGAAGGCACCGGGTTCTCCGTCACGTCGATCCCGAGCATCGTCTTGAACCACAGGTTCTCGCTCATGGACTGATGCACCATGTGCTCGAGCACGCTGCGGCCGCGCGTGTCCGAAGGATGCGGGCGTTTCGGCAAGTCCGCATCCTCGAACATCGTCCAGGCGCTCAAGACTTTCTGGATCTCTGTCTCGTAGGTATCGATCAAGAATTGATAGCGCACGCGCACCTCACAAAGTCAGAAAGCTCCACTCCTTCGAGAAGGGAACTCGAGTCTTCTGCACTTTCTTCTCGGCCCATTCCCGCCAACTCTTCGCAAGCTCTGGGATGATATCTCCTCCTAATTCAAATGCGTGTCGAAGAGCTTGTAAATCCGCCGGTACTCGTCGAGCCAGCTCGATGGCTCGCGAAAACCATGCGCCTCGACGGGATAGATCGCCGTTTCCCAGCCCGTCTTCTCGAGCTCGATGAGTCGCTGCACGAGCCGGACGGAGTCCTTGAAGAAGACGTTGTTGTCGACCATGCCATGAGCGATGAGAAGAGGCTTCGTCAAGCCTTCGGCGAACTCGATCGGCGAGCTGCGCTCATAGGCCTTCGGATCGTTATAGGGCGTGTTGAGGATGCGAGACGTATAAGGGTCATTGTAATGCGCCCAATCGGTGACCGGTCGGAGCGCCGCGCCGCAGGCGAAGAGGTCGGGCTTTTTGAAAAGCGCCATGAACGTCATGAACCCGCCATACGACCCGCCGTAGACGCCAACGCGCTTCGGGTCGACGTTCTTGTGCTCCGCGAGCCACCTCACACCGTCCTCCAGATCTTCGAGCTCGGGCGTTCCCATGTCGCGGTAGATGGCGGTGCGCCAATCGCGGCCATAGCCCGCGGAAGCCCGGTAGTCCATGTCGAGGACGACATAACCTATTTGTGTCAAGAGCGTGTGAAACATGAACTCCCGGAAGTAGCCCGACCAGCCGAGATGGGCGTTTTGAAGATAGCCCGCGCCGTGCACGAACACGACGGCGGGCGATTTCGCGCGCGCGCCTTCCGAAGGCGTGTAGACCCGCGAGTAGATGGGACGGTCGTGATGCGTCGACGGGATCGGGACGACTTCCGGCTCGACCCATGGAAAGGACGAAAAAAGCGGCGAGACCGTCTCGGTGACTTGCGTCGCGCTCGAGCCCAGGCTCACCTCTTGCACGTAGAGCTCGGGCGGCATCGTCGTCTCCGAACGTGTGAGCAGAACACGTGCGCCGTCCGGCGACAGCTGAAACTCACTCCGTCCGCCGAGCTTGGTGACGGCCTCGATGCGGGTGTTCTGCAGGTCGTAGCGGTAGGTCTCGTAGATCCCAGGATGCTCGGCGTTGGCCGTGTAATAAAGATACCGGCCGTCGGGGCTCTCGACGACGTTTGAGACCACGAAGTCCCCGTGGGTGACACGTGTTCTTGTGCCGGTGTCGAGCGCGTGGAGATAGAGCTGTGAGTAGCCGCTCTCTTCAGAGGTGTAATAAAACGTCGTCGCATTCGAGAGAAAGCCGATCTCGTTCAAGCGCCGGTTGATCCACGCTTCGTCGCTGACGCGTGCGATCGGGCGGAGCTCGGCCGTGTCGAGTTCGACTTCAGCGATCCAGCGGTCTTTGTAATCGTGGGAGAACACGTGGAGGACAAGATGCTCGCCGTCGTCGCTCCACAAGATGCCGGCATTGCCGCCGCTCCCAAAGCCGCTCGCGCCGACATAGACCGTGCGCGGCTCAGGCTCTTTGTCATTGTCGTCCGTTTCATCCTCGTCGTCTTCGTCGTCTTCCTCAGTGGCTCGAAGCCAGGCGAGCGGGTCGTCGGTAATCCCGGGAAGGGATGCAAGGGAAACGTCTCGAAACTCGTGTTTGTCGAGGTCGAGCAGAACGACGCGGTCCATCGCCGGTGTGCCTGTCCCTACGAGCGTCCGCACCTCCTTTGGATCGACGTAGCCGTCGTCGCTCACATAGTTGGGCATCACATCGTGCTCGCCTTCGTCGCGTTCTTCCGGCAAGAGCAGTAGAAGCATCCACCTGCCCGTCGGTGACAAGCTCGAGGCCTTGATCGCGACATCGTCACCGACGTAGAACGGGTAGGGCACCCGCGTGGGATCGGCGGCGCGCGCCTTTTCATCGCGCTCGCGAGCAGCGTCCTTCTTCCTCTTCTGCTCGCGCACGTATTCCACGAGACGCCGCTGCTGGTCCCGCAGATAGTCTTCTTCCTCTTCTTCCGCCGGGTCCTTGTCGAGCTCGACCACGGCCGGTTGGTACTCGAGCCCGCTCGAAAGCTCCCGTACGAAAACGGTCTGGCCTCGGTAGAACCCAACGCGGTCGTCCCCCGCCATGAAGTGCGGCCTAGACTCATCCCGTTCGGTCCGGGTGAGTTGGCGCACCTGTCCGGTCGCGATGTCGCGGACGAAGAGATCTCCGTTGCGCGCATAGACTTTATGCTTACGATCCGAGCTGAATTCACCGCCCCGATGGTCAGCCCCTGCTCTCTCCAACTCGCTCAGCTCACGGAGCCCGGTGCCATCGAGGCCCACCTGATAGAGCCGGCGCTCGTCGGAGCCTTCCACCTTGCGCTCGAAATAGATCGAGCCGCCGTCATCAGCCCAGTAAGGGTTCTCGGGCTGGCGGCCGAGCCAGTCGGGGTGCGCCATGATCTGCTCCAAGGTCACTTCCTTCGTTTGAGCGAAGGCGAAGCTTGCCAAGATCAACGTGAGCAGAAACGCGCGCGAAACGATGTTCATTCGTAAACTCCTCATTCCAGTATCAACTCGTTGCCCAAATGCGGGCGCGGGGACAAACGGCGGAGCGTGTCCTCGCGGTTCGATTCGATGAACTCGAGAAGACACGCAAGCCGCGGCCGCAACGGCTCGAGGGGTAGCTCGGGCACGCCGACCTCTTCTCTCGCTTTTTCTAGAGAGCTCATCCCATCGAGGTGGGAGAGGATATCGCCTCGCTGTGCCCGAATCCAAGTGTCGAGATGCTCTTTAAACCCGTTCTCGGCGAACCGGTCGAGCTCGGACGGCGCGTAGCCGAGCTACGCCAATGCCGTGGGCACGATGTCGAGGAGCGTCGGCACGTGCGTCTCGGAGACCGCAGGCTCGAGCGCGCCGTCCGCGGTGGAACGGTAGCGCGCCTGCGCGCGCAGCTCACCCGCGCCGAGTCCCGCCCCGGGGACGAGTCCCGGCCCGGAGACGAGCATGAACGTCTTCTTCTCGCCTCGGTGCACCCCGCCATGCCCCCCGAGATTCTCGCCAAAGTTCCAATCGGAAGCGTGAAGGACAACCACGTCACCAATCGCGGGGTTGCTCGAATAGAGGTAGGCTCCCATGCCGCCCACGACGTTCACGTAAGAGGCATCGATCGTGCGATCGTTCCATTCGTTATAGGTGCCGTAGGTCCCCTCGCCGGCGCCCCATGCGCCATAGCCGAGAGGGTCGTTCGCCGAGGCGGGGTCGGTGCGGTAGTGGTAGACGAGCTCGCTCGACGGGTCTTGGCGCGCAACAAGCAGCAAGCCGCGATTCCCCTCGCGCCGGCCGAGCTATGACGAGATCCTGGGCTATCGCGATGGCGCTTTCCTACAGGCGCTCGTCGAGAGCCCGGGCGTTGGGCTCATTTTTATCAAAAGGAACAACGAAGCCTTTGCCGACGGGGCGCCGCTTCCCGCGAGGCTCGAGATCGAAGTGCGCGATCCCAGGAGCACGTGGCGGGGCTTTCGCAGACCGGAATGAAAAGCTCGGCATTGTTCCGCGCCCCGCCGCCATAGACGAGGCGCACATGGCGGTCGAAAAGCGCGCGGTTCGCCTCTTGCTCGGCCTCTAGATAGTCGGGGCGTCCGCGCAGATACAAGCTCCTGAGCGTCGCGATCGCTTCATCGGCGACAGGCTCGAGCGCTTCGTCGAGCTTGGGATCGATGAGAAGCGAGCGCAGGAAAAAGAGCCACCAATAGCTCTCGTGTAAATCGCTTCGGATGAGCGCCTCGATTTCTCCGAGAAACTCCCGAGACCACCGATCGGCTTCGGCCGTCAGCGCGCCGATGTCCTGGCTCTGCCAATCCTCATAGATGTCGGGACGCAGGAGCCGTGGCGGAAGGCTCACGTAATCGATGCCAAGCTCCGCGCTCTCGGAGAGCGACGTTTGGTCCTCGCCTGTTTCAAGGTCGAGGCGCCGGTTCAAATAAGCAATGAAGCTCTCGCTGACTTCCTCGGTCATCCCGTTCGGCGTGTCGACCATGCCGTGATCGCCGAAAACGATGAAGAGCGTGCGCGAGAAGAGCGACGCGCCATCGGCAAAGCAAATGTTCTCAAAAAGATCGATGAGGCGGCCAAGCTCGATATCGATCACCAGCATCGACAGCAGGTAGTGCGGCTCGGCGCGGCGGCCTTCGAGCTCGGGAAGCTCGATACAAATCTCCTCGACGCGCCTGGTGATCGCTCTGCGACGCACGTGCGCGAAGTACGGGTCGTCGAGGGTGTCGTCTTCGTCCAGCAAAGCGAAGACGGTGTCGTCGATATCGGTGTCGCGGACAAAGCAATGCTCGGGATCGCGCTCGGCAACCGTCACGCCTTTTAGATGTGAGAACTCATCCGCCGCGGCGAGGAGCAGCGTGGACATCGCAGGCGGCTGCTCACCGTTCTCCGATATCCGTCGATGGATGTCGAGAAAGCTATCCATCGTCGCGCGGGCCTGATCGTGATACGTATGGTTCACGACGGCCGAGATGCCTTCCACATAGGCACGACCATAGTTTTCGAACGGCACGCCGCGACGTGCGAGACTCATACCCGCGACAAGGTTCTCGCCCCGCGCGGCGAGAAAGTCCTGAATCGTCGGGCTTCGCGGGAACTCGAAGCCGAGCGCGTAGCCGAGAACTTCCGCGGGGTCGAGCCAGTAGTTCGAAAACCGAAACCGGTCTCGTTCGAACTGCCACCACCCCACCACGGTGGTGTCGAGCTGAGAGGTCAAGTAGGACTGGATCACCTTCATCGTCTCGGACTTGTCCACGGTCGTCGCGTCGTAGGAGATCCGGCCGCGCGCGACGAGGCGCGCCAAATTGGGGAGCCGTCCGGCGCCGAGAAGCGCGCGCACGAGGTCCGGCCCGTAGCCGTCGAGATGAAGAAGCTGCACGTGGCGGCGGCCGGCAGGACGCACGATCTCCACTGGCGGCGTACCACAGGAGGCGGCGAGCACCGCGAGCACGAGTAAGGCCGTATTCCGCATGGAGGGCGCGCTTCTTGGCCTCTTGGCTTCTGACTTTTTAATGACGACTGGGATTAGGATTCCGGCAGACCGGTTGCGGCCAACGCCTTCAGGGCAAAGATCGTTCCGGCGTGGGTCAGGTAGTTCGACGTATCCGGCTCGTTTCGAAGAGATTGGGTCCACCAGTGGCCATTGGCTCGCTGATGGGAAAGGAGCCACGCGACGCCCTTTTGAACTCGCGGATCGGAGGCTGGAACTCCAGACTCTCTCAGCACGAAGATGACGAAGCCCGTGCCATATCCATCGCTCTCCACGTTCACAGGGGGCCCCCCGGGCTCCCCGTCGCGCTGCCGCCAGCTTCCCAGCTCACCCGACGCAAAACCTCCGTCCGGCCGCTGCCGATCGAAGAGCTCTTCGATCCATCGCTTCTGATCGCCATCGTCCACCAAGCCGTCGTTGTACTTCGCGGCCCACAACAACATCGCCTTTTGATGGAGATGGGTCGGTGGATGGCTCGCGAGGTAGCTTCGAATTCTTGCCATACCGGCTTCAGCGCGATCCGTTTGCTGGTAGCTGCCTTCGGCCATGCCGACGGCAACGGCGATCAGGGTCACGCCGTAGTGGTCGTCGCTTTCGAAGGGAGGCCAGTTGCACTTGACCCAGTTTTCCCAATGCCCTTCCTCGCTCTCTTCGTCCCAGGCGTAATCGAGCGCCTTCACCGTCGCCGCTCCCAGCTCGCGCCCTGCCTCGGCGTCATTGATGGCGAGGAAAGCGGCGGTCGCCACGAAGACCTCGGTTGTCGGCAAGTTCTCCGCGTCCCAGGAATCGACGAACGCCTCGGCGAACGCGCGTACTTTCTGGAAGGCAGGCCGGTCGCCGAACACCTCGTTCGGGGCCGTCAAGTAATAGCCGTTCGTGTGGCAAGTCACGCAGCCGTGCTTCTCGCCCCAGTTTGTCGCCACGGTATCCAGAAACCGGGCCGCGCGCTCCACGGAGACGTCTTCCGACAGGGCGTCATTCCGACGGTCGGGCCGAGCGGGAGACCGAGGTCGGCTTCGGAAGGGTCCACCGGATCCAAGAGGACGGCCGCGCGCGCGTCATTCTCCGGGCGCGGGCCACAGCCCGAGCTCACGAAGGGTGCGACCGCAAAGCCGACAAAGGTCAGCCACCGCCGCGAAGAGAAAGAGTGTCGGCTTCGGTGCTTCATGCGCAAATCCTCCCCAGAACGGTGCAGGATGTCACGGCGTGGGGAGCCGCTGCAATACGGACTCTCTTATGGCGTTCGGAGATGCATGGTGATCGATTTCCGCGATAGGATAGCGATTCGCGGGCGACGGAGGATTTGGTGAAGAGAAATCGTGACGACGAGCGGCTCGGCATGTTCCGTAACATTAGCCGCCGGGATTTTCTTCAAGGGACGGCTCTCGCCCTTGCCGCTCCGAGCTAGGCTCGCGCCCAGTCCCCTTCCGTTCCGCCGTCAGGGTTTCAAGGTCAGGACGAGGCATCAGCAGCCCGTGGTCACCGCGTGCGCGACGGCATCTACCGTCAGCTACCGAGCCGCGTCGTCGACACCGGTGAATCCTATGACCTCATTGTAGTCGGCGCCGGGCTCGGTGGACTCGCCGCCGCACACGTCTATAAGAAAGAGCGAGGCGGCAACGCCCGCATTCTGCTTCTCGAGAACAACGAGGATTTCGGCGGTCACGCGCGACGCAACACGTTCAAGTGGAACGACACGACTCTCATCGTCAATGGCGGCACCTATGATCTCGATTCTCCGGAGGAGTCGCCGCCCGAGGCCAGGGAGAATACCTTCAAAAGCCTGGGCTGCCCATCGAGGAGCAGCTGAAGCTCAATTGCCACGAGCTCGAAACGAAGTCGTTCGAAGAGCTCGAACGCGAGATCCGCACCGAGCTCGAGCACGTGCTCGGCCCATGGGGTTTCAATCCTGCCGAGGACATCAAAGCCATCACGGTGAACCGCTGGGGCCACGGCTATATCGTGTTTCCCCATCCAGACGTCGACGCCCCAAAGCCGATAGGCTTTCTCGAGCCGCATCGCGTCGAGCGCGCGGTAGCCGAAATCCACGATGTCGTATTGCTGGCCTTCCGCCATCAACAAGTCTAGACTGAAGTTCCTGGCTGAAAAAGCCAAGATCCGGTGTTGATCCAATGAGATAGTTGGAATCAATGGTGCTGGCTTCTGTCTACACGGTGATACCTTTGAGCAGGTCGTAGGCTCTCTGCTGTTTCGAGTCCGGAGTTGTCGTGACATCGAAGGTGGGCTCGTCGGGTCCGGCTTCCGGTCGCCGACATTTGTTTCGGACGATGTTGCTGAGAAGGCGCAGCAGCGTGCGGAAGCTGGAAGCTCGACTCCCATCGTCAAGCTTCTTGGTTTGTATCTTGCGCAGGGCGGCCTCGGAGCGCTTCGCCGGAGCAACCGGGTCACGCCTGGCCTTCGCCTGCTGGTCCTCGTCAGAGAATAGCAGCGACCGCCAAGCCTCCATCATGTGCCACAGGACGTAGTAGGCCAGCATGCACAAGAAGACGTGCGCCCGGACTTGGTTTTCGCGCCGGTGACGAATCGGCCGCACCTTTAGGTCCATGCTCTTGAAGGAACGAAACGCCCTCTCGACCTGGGTCAGCAACTTGTAGCTGCGCACTGTGTCGTCGGTTTTCATCCGCTGCTCAGCAAGACTGGTGCGGATCACGTAGATGCCGTCAAGGGCAGCTTCCGCAGTGACCTTTGTGTCGTCGATTTCGAAGCTAAAGCTGTCGTCGCGAATGTCCAGCTTGAAGTGCTTGCCGACTTTGTACTTGTTGAGAACTCTGCCTACCCGCACACCGATTTTATCTTTACCATGCAGCTGACCCCGCCCGATCCGTTGGCGAATCCCTCCGAACTGCTTAGCGATCGTCCCCATGTGTCGCTTCCACCGCTGGAGCCGTTTGTTGGCGAGCTCAGAGTTGCCGTTGGCGAGGCGCGAGGCGTCGGCATCCATCGTTGTCTCGTCTAGCTCGAAGTCGAAACCGTCGTCACGGATGTCGAGCCTGTAGTACCTGCCGACCTTGTACTTGTTGAGGAGCTTTTTCACTGCAGCACGGATGTCCTCCTTGCCCTGCAAACGGCGCCGCTCGACCATCCGACAAACTTTCTCCAGCTCCTTGCAGGTCGCTTCGAGCAGAGCACGGCGCTTGTGACGCCGCCTCTCGGCCAGCTCCGGATTGCGGCAAGCGACCAGCCTCTCGTTGGGGAAATCCGGGTGCGTCACCTCAAACAGATTCCGCTCGTCGAATAGCCCCATCTGGAGCACCCCATCGTTGATGAGCTTGCGAATCGGTTCGGGACGCAGAGCGGTAATCCAGTCGACACCGTCCATCTCCCGCAACTCGTCGATCTGGGTCTGGGTGATCATTCCGCGGTCGCCCACCATCACAAACTGCTCGATGCCGAAGCGCTCTTGCACCTTTTCTACCTGAGGCAACAGCGTTTTGGGATCGCCCGTGTTGCCCTCAAAGACCGATACCGACACGGGGATGCCGCGTTCGTTGGTCAGCAGACCGTAGTTGATCTGCAGCTTGCCTTTCTTGCCGTCACGGTCGTATCCGAGGCGGGCGATCGGACAACTCACACCCTCGAAGTAGCTTGAGGTTAGGTCATAGAGCGCTAGGCCGTCGTTTTGGAGATGGCGCGCCGCGAGTTTTTTTTCGATGACCTCCTGGCGTTTGAGAACCCAGTCCATGGCGGCATAGAGATCGTCTTCGCGGGCATCGCTCACCCCCAGGATTTCGGGCAGTGTGGTTGTGTGCCACCACTGGCTAGTCGCCAGCTTCGACTGCGGTTCGAGGATCCGGGCGACTACCATGGCCACGACCAAATCCCGCTCTGGTGAGTGTCGAGAACCAACGAGCTTTTCGAAACCGAGCTGTCTCATGGCGCTGAGCACCGCGTCGACGTGGCCATGGTGCCGGGAGCCGTTCTCGACGATTTTGAAGGCGACTTCAACCGAGACGAGCTTTTCCCCTTTGAGAATGCGTCGGATGGCGTCGACTGCGTCCATGGGCAATTTGGACAAGTTAGCGAGCGTGCGCTTGCGGACGTTTCCGCCCACCCGATAGGGCTCACGCAGCAGGACCGCGGGGGTAGAGTTGCGATTGGGGATGATGTGGATATGCATGCCCACCATAATAGCCTATGTATCAATGTGTATCAAACCATGAAAGGCTTTAGACATGCCTACATATTGCAACCCAAAATTAGCCTCTCGGCGTCCCTAAAGACGCGTAATCATTGGGGATTCACACTGTCAGTGGGTTCATTCGACCAAGGAACTTCAGTCTAGAGGTGCCGTTGGTATTCCAATGGATGGTGGAGCTCGTAGCCAAGCTCGCCGACATAGGACACACGCAACGCGCACACGGGGGCCATCCCAACGCGCAAGTCGCGACATCTGAAGAAACGAAACGCCTCCTTCGAACAGTCGGCATCGGTCAGCGCTTGCAACAGATCCCGCGAGCGCGGGCCCGCTATGGTCAAAACGCCGTAGCGCCCGGTGACATTTGCGAGTCGAACCGATCCGTCATCGGGTAAGTGACGCTCGATCCAGGCAATGTCATGGCTCTCTGTGCCCGCGGCGGAGATGACGTAGTAGCTCTCCCGCGCGAGCTTCGTCACCGTGAGGTCGCACTCGATTCCGCCCTTCGGGGTGCACATCTGCTTGAGCGCCATCCGGCCCGGGGACTCGGGTAGTTTGTTCGCACACAGCCGATCGAGAAACGCGAAAACGCCGGGTCCGGAGACTTCGTACTTCGCGAAACTCGTCTGATCGAGAACGCCGACGCGCGCGCGAACCGCCCGGCACTCCTCGACCACCGCTTCATGCCAGTTGCCACGGCGAAACGAGTACGCGTCCCGCGCGGCCCCGTCCAGGGCGAACCATAGCGGCCGCTCCCACCCGAAACGCGCGCCGTAAACCGCGCCCCTTTGCAGCAGTCGATCGTAAAGGGGCCCGGTCTTGAGCGGGCGGCTAGCGGGACGCTCTTCCTCCGGATAGTGGATCGCATATTCACACCCATAAACGTCGGCAGCGCGCTCGGCAACGTAGCCCGTCGAGCGGGCGTAATCGCCGAAGCGGCGCACATCCAACTCCCACATGTTGTCGCTCGGCTGCCCGTCCACGATCCACTCGGCTGCGTATTTGCCCGCGCCCCCGCCGAAAACGATTCCAAAAATGCTGAAGCCCGCGAGAACGTGAAAGTTCGGCAGGCCCGGCACCGGTCCCATGAGACATCGCCCGTCCGGCGTGTAGCCATCGGGGCCGTTCACGATGGTCTTGATACCCGCGTCACCAAAAACCGGCACGCGCGCCGCTGCCGCTTCGAGCACCGCCTCGAGGCGATCGAGAGCGGGCTCCAGCAAGCGGCTATGAAAATCCTCGGGAATGCCATCGAGACCCCACGGCTTCATTGCCGGCTCGAAGGGACCGACGACGAGCGAATCCACCTCTCGGCGCACGTAGTACGACGCGTCAGTATCGCGGAGTACCGGAAGCTCGAATTCCATCTCGCGCACTTCGTCGATGGCTTCGGTAACGAGAAAATGGTGCTCGAGCGGAACGATGGGAAGATCGACACCGAGGAGCTGACCGAGGCCGCGCGCCCATTGACCGGCAGCGTTGACGACGATCTCCGCGCGGATGTCGCCTTTCGTCGTCTGGACGACCCAAGCGCCCCGTGAGCGTGAGAGGCCCGTGATCGTCGCGCCGCGCGACGAAGCACCTTTCGCGAAGGCCTGCGTCACTCCGCTCGGGTCGACATGCCCGTCCGACCGGATGTGGGCGGCGCCAACGATGCCGTCGAGCTCGAGCAGCGGGAAGAGCTCACCGGCTCTTTCTGGTGAGACGATCTCGAACAGGATGCCCAGCGTGTCGGCAATGCCTTTGCGGTGGCGAAACTCATCGAGCCTATCGTCGGAAAAGGCGAGTCGGACGCTGCCGCATGGGTGGTAGTCCACGGGCTGTCCCGTTTCCTCCTCGAGCGTTTGATAGAGCCCGATGCTGTATTTGAGGAGCTTCACCATGTTGAAGCTCGGGTTGAATTGGGTGCAAAGCCCCGCCGCGTGCCAAGTCGAGCCGCTGGTAAGCTCGTTTTTCTCGACGAGGACGACATCGCTGAGGCCGAGCTTGGTCAAGTGATACAGCAAGCTGCAGCCGGCAACGCCGCCGCCGATGACAACGACTTTCGTTTCGCTCCTCATTGATGAGATCGCTGCCTCCCGTGATGCGCCAAGGCCGAGTTCCGCATGCGCCTCAGAGTACGCTATGCTCCGCAGCAACGAAACCCGGCGCGTGGAAAGATTTCTTGCTGCCGTCCTGCCTCGGAGACCTCGTGAGCGGGTAACCCAACAGCGAACGCCGTAACGCTCGCTGCTGCAAGATCGTCTTGCGTTTTGCTACGATAGATCCAACCCCACCATCGAGCCAAAATAGAGACCAACGATGCAGGACGATAGACTCTCCACTCCCAGCAGTCCCGAAGCCGCAAGGCTTTCGGTGGGTTGGGAGATCGTACGCGCCTCCGCGATTCACAAAGAAAACCCGACCTACGTGGCAGAGGTACTGGCACAAGTGATCGTAATCTTACGGCAGGCCGAGAAACCACCGCCTGAGGTCGAAGGCGATGTGACCGTCCACCCGATATCGCCTAGAGAAAGCTCTGTGTTTCGAGGGGATACGCTGCAGCTCACCTATAGTTTCAGCGGTGGGCCGACCTCGGTTCCGCTCGTCCTCTTCGTGCACTTCTACAGTGAAGGGGGCGACGGCTCGCCGATTTTCCAGGACGACCATGACCCTCCGACGCCTACGACAGCCTGGACGGGAAGCGCGACCTACACGCGCAACATCACCGTGCCAAAGGATGTGCCACCTGGAAATTACCGCGTGGGGCTCGGGCTCTACGATCGCGATCGTCGTGGCACGAACGATCGGCTCGAGCTCCGTGCCGCGAGCGGCATCCAGTCCGACGGCGCCAAACGCTATGAAGTCGGCACAGTGAAGGTGAGCTAGGACGAAAAACCCGTCTCGCGGCCGAAAACCCCTTTAGACTTCCTGCCTACATCCAAGCGGTTGCGTCTCGCCCACTTTCTTGGGACTCGCCACCGGAGTCCTCACCGCGCTAGTGCTCGAACCCGCTAATCCGCAGGGCTTCTCTTCCGCGCCAGCCCGGCCGCCACCGCGCTCTTGACGGGGTCGCCTTTGTCCCTGCGCTCTTTCCGTCCGGGCGCCGCCCCGGTTCGAGCCCAACGCGGTCCTTGGCCGCGATTAGATTCCACTTTCCTCACGCCACGCCTCCGAGGGATAATAGTGGGTTTGTGGCTCGTGGGCCGGCAGGCTGCGGGACACCAGCGCTCCTGCGCACAGGAAAGCATGTCGACACGCATCAACGTGGACGGACAAATGGGCACGGAGGAGGACCGCCTCTTGTCGCCCTTGGACCAGGGATTTCTCTTCGGTGCGAGCGTCTACGAGACCATCCGCACCTATGACGGCGTGCCTTTCGTTCTAGAGCGCCACCTCGAACGGCTCCGAGAATCGGCTGAAGCGCTCGGTATCGACATCGACGTCAGTACGGAGACGCTCACAGAGCGCATCCACGCGACGCTCGAGGACGCCGGCAACGCCGAGTCGTCCATCCGGGTCGTCATCTCCGCCGGCGTCGGCGCCATCGACTACCGGACCGGTTCCGCACGCAAGCCGACGGTCGTCATCATCGTGCGCCCGCTGCCTGACTACCCGGAGAGCCTCTACTGCGAGGGCGCCAAAGCGGCGTTTGCGACCGTCATGCGGGCGAGCACGGGCAACTTGAGCCCGAGAATCAAGTCCTCGAACCTGTTGAACAACATGATGGCGCTCCGGCAGGCGCACGACAAGGGCGCTTACGAAGCGCTTCTGCTCAACGCGCGGGGCGAAGTCTGCGAAGGCTCCATGTCGAACGTCTTTATCGTGCGCGATGGCGTCATCACGACGCCCCCGCTCTCATCCGGGCTACTCGAAGGCATCACGCGCGAGCACGTGATCGTGATTGCGCAAGCAAACAGCATCGAGTTCGAAGAGAAGACGTGCACGCCGGAGGATCTTCTCGGTGCCGATGAAGTGTTCATCACCGCTTCGGCACGGCAGGTCGTTCCGATCGTTCAAGTGGACGAGACAACCATCGGCGATGGGAAGCCCGGGCCCGTGACCCAAGAGATCATGAAGTCCTATCAAGATCATGTACGCGCTCTCATGAGCACAACCGAAACCGTGGATTGAAGGTGGAATCGAATGAAAACAGATATCGAAATCTCACGTTCCATCTCCCCGAGACCGATCGCCGAGATCGCCGAAGGACTAGGGCTCGACGCTTCCGACTGGCAGCCTTACGGACAGCACATTGCGAAAGTCGACCCCTCGGTGCTCGACCGCCCCGCGAAGAACGGCCAGTCGAAGCTCATCCTCGTCTCCGCGATCACGCCCACGCCGGCGGGCGAAGGCAAGACGACGACGAGCATCGGGCTCGCTCAAGGTCTCGCGAAGCTCGGTGCGTCCGTCTGTCTCGCTCTTCGCGAGCCGTCTCTAGGTCCGTGCATGGGCATCAAAGGCGGCGCGACGGGCGGCGGCTACAGCCAGGTGTTCCCGATGGAGCGCATCAACTTGCACTTCACCGGAGACTTTCACGCCGTCACCTCGGCGCACAATCTGCTGTCGGCCGCGCTCGACAACCATCTTCATTTCGGGAACGCACTCGGCATCGATCCACGGCGCGTCGTCTGGAAGCGCGTCATCGACATGAACGACCGCTCGCTCCGGAATGTCGTCGCCGGCCTCGGCGGACCGCTCCACAGCATGCCGCGCGAAACAGGCTTCGACATCACGGCTGCGTCCGAAGTCATGGCCATCCTGTGTTTGGCGAATGACCCCGATGATCTGCGAAAGCGTCTCGACCGGATCATCGTCGGCTTCACCCGCGACAAGGAGCCGGTGTTCGCGGAGAATCTAGGCGTCTCGGGCGCCATGATGGCGCTTATGAGCGATGCCATGAGCCCGAACCTCGTGCAGACACTCGAAGGCGTCCCAGCGCTCATCCACGGCGGGCCGTTCGCAAACATTGCACATGGATGCAATAGCATCATCGCGACGCGCACGGCGCTCCACGTCGCCGATTGGGCGGTGACGGAGGCGGGCTTCGGCTTCGACCTCGGCACGGAGAAATTCTTCGACATCAAGTGCCGCACGGCCGGCCTCGATGCTGCCGCCGTTGTTCTCGTGGCCACGGTACGCGCGCTCAAGATGCACGGGGGACGCGACAAGACCGAGCTGACTAAGCCCGACGCGGATGCCGTGGCGAAAGGCCTTCCCAACCTCGAAAAGCATCTCGAGACCGCGCACACATTCGGCAAGCCCGCGGTAGTGACGCTCAACAAGTTCGGCACCGACACGGATGAAGAGATCGAGGTCGTGCGGCGGCGCTGCGAAGAGCTCGGGGCCGCTTTCGCGGTCTCCGATCATCACGCGCGCGGCGGCGACGGCGCCGTCGAGCTCGCCAAGGCCGTCATCGAGACGACGTCGAGCGCCAGCGAACCCTTCAAGCCCTTATATGAGCTATCGGATCCGATTCGCGAGAAGATTCGGAAGGTGGCACGGACCGCCTATGGCGCGAGCGACGTCGTCTTCACCAGGGTGGCGGAGCGGAACATCGCGGAAGCCGAGAAGCTCGGCTATGCGGAGCTTCCTATCTGCATCGCCAAGACGCAGAACTCGCTCTCGGACGATCCGAAGCTTCTCGGGCGGCCGGATTTCGAGGTGACGGTGCGCGGGGTCGAAATCAACGCGGGCGCCGGCTTTCTCGTCATCTTGACCGGGGACATCCTGCGCATGCCCGGCCTTCCCCGAAAGCCGCGCGCCGAAGACATCGATTTCCGGGACGGGAAAATTCAGGGGCTGCAATAGCAGCGCCACACCTCGTGATAGGTCAGTTCCCGGGTTCGCGCCCGTGCTTCACCGTCAACGGGCTCAAGTAGTGCTTCTCGTCAATGCCCTTTTTTCGAAGGGCGATGCCCGTCAAGCACTCGCGCAGGGCCCGGTTGGCATTGAGACTCGTCGTGTAGCCGGGGTCGGCGAGCGGGTTGAACTCGACGAGCTCGAAGCCGACGAGATTGTTCTCAGCACAGAGCCGCCGGATGAGCGGGAAGAGCTCCCGTGTCGTCAGGCCGCCGGGCTCAGGCGTACCGGTGCCTGCCGCATAAGCCGGATCGAGCACGTCGATGTCGAGCGAGATGTACAGATAGTCCGGTTCTTCCGAGACTTCCTGAAGCGCACGTTCCATGACCGGCTCCCAGCCGTCGCGCTCGATCTCGGCCATCGTGTGATAGCGGAAGCCGTGCTCGCGCATGAAGCGGAAGCCGTCCTCGCCCGGCCAGTAGCCTCGAAGGCCGACTTGAACGTAGTTCTTACCGAGCACGTGGCCTTCCTCGATGAGGCGTCGGATGGGCTGGCCGTGCGAGATCAAATGCCCAGCGATATGTTCGCCCGCGTCGTAATGTGCGTCGAAGTGGATGACGCCGACATTCTCCTTGCCGTAGACGTCGGCAATCGCCGCCACGTCAGGATATTCGAGCGAATGGTCCCCCCCCACGATCATCGGGATGGCGCCCGTCTCTGCAATCTCTTTGACCATCGCGCGCACGGGCGCCATCGACCGTTCCGCGCTCATGTTGTCGATGGGCGCATCGCCGTAATCGACGACCGTTAGCTCCTGCATCCAATCCACCATGACGTGCAGATGCGGGTCGGACCAGCTTCCCCAGCCGAGATACTTGTCCGACCCGCGGAGCGTCTTCGGACCGAATGCCGCGCCCCGCATCCCGCTTCCGGTATCGAGGGGCGCGCCCATGATGGCGACTTCGACCTCACCCGCGGTCAAATCCTCGGGTGTGAGGGCCACAGGCAGCATGAAAAAGGGCCTCTCCTGCCATTTCAGTGGATCCTCTCGAGGGTGAGACCGCCACAGTTTAGGTAGACGAGACTGATGAGAGCTTCGGCAGAGTGGAGTCCAAAGCTGCGGTGGCTCAGCAGCCGGATTTTGTTGTTCATTCCTTCGAGTCGGCCGTTGCTGAGTCTCCACGTGACCCACGCGATGACGCCATCGAAGTGGCTGCGGATCATCTTCGCCGCGCGTTTGACGGGCTCTATCCTTGAGCTCATAGCGCGCCGCAGCCATCCTCGGAGAAACTTCTTGGCCCATGTCTCGGTTTTGTAGGTGTAGAGGTCCATGAAGTCGTCGCGCAGAAGCATGGCGCGGTAGAGGCGACGATTAGCTCGCACCTGCTCGCGGAGCACCCGTTTGTCTTTCGCGCTGCGGTTGTGTTTGGCCTTGAGAAGGGGAAACTTGGTGTTCTTGAGGTTGCGCCGGGCAGTCCCTTTGAGCTCGCGCACCAGCTCGCGCCGGGTCTTATCCACGGCCTCGTTCAGATGCTTGACGATGTGGAAGCGGTCAAAGATCACCCGTGCCTGAGGAGCCTTTTTGCCGACGACAGTTATGTACGGCTCCCACATGTCCATGCTGACCGCTTCGAGCTCCACGGCTCTTTGTGGTCCGAGCTTGCGGAAAAACCGCAGCAGCGTCTTGGCCTTGCGCTCCTTTCCCGCCCAGACGACCCGGCCGCTGAGATGGTCTATTACCACTGTTAAGTACTTGTGGCGTTTGCGGTAGCTGATCTCGTCCATCCCAATCACCCGCAATCCATCGAGCTCGCGCCGCTCATCCCGCTGCTCGGCAACCACTCGCTGGATGATCCGTCGCACCGAACGCCACGTCACTCGGAAATAGTTCGCTACGGCGCTGACGTCCGTCCTCTGTGCCAGCCACGCTACCTCTTGTTCGAAGCTTTTGGTAAAGCGGCTTCCCTTGTCGGCCCAAGGCACCTTTTCTCTGACCACTCCACACCGCCGACATACCACTCGTCGGATCGAGTAGCGAAGATAGGTCCGGACTCCGAACAGGTCCAAGTGCCGCCAGTAGCGATTGTAGCGATCTTTGTTCTTGCGGACCTTTCGTCCGCAAATCCCGCACAGAGGCTTCCTCCTCCGTGGTACTACATCCACCACCACTCTGGCTTTGTCCGCCTGGAAGTGGAAACCTCGGACCCACAGGCCTTGCAATCCGATGAGCTTGTTGACTAACGTAGTAACGCGCATCGCGGGAACGCTCTTTTCTCTTTCGGAAAAAAAGATTCTAGCGTTCTCGCCGATGCGCATCTACACATGGCTTACCCTCTCAACCCACGGGCCTCACCAAATGCCACTGCCCCTCAGCGGGAGACGAGGCTGTGGGAAACGCCCCCACGGTTCTGGTCGTTCAGACCTTGCTCACGACTGAGTTCTCTTCGAAGCCTGGAAGGGCGTTTTCCATAGCCTCCACTAATCGAGCCCCCCCTTCCTTATTCCATATGAATTAATCTTTCTTGTATATATATCAGGAGGGGCCTGTGGGCGCTCGTGGGAAACACGAAGCGTTTTCCAAGCGATTGTGGAAAACGCCGCTCCACGTTTGTACGTGCTCACAACCTTTCCCTAAACGCCTCTCTCGCCCGGAGTTTCCGGCGTTTTCCACAATCGCGGCAGCGTCCATAGGCCATGCCCTCCAACACAAATCAGATCCCCCGAAACGACAGGAGAACCGAAAAAGGTCGGGATCCCGGTCCAGCCGAGGCCCCCGGGCATGCGTTGGATATTGATGGGTCCGGGCTCGCGCTTCGGGTCGTTCGACATATCGCGAAGCTCTTTCCAGGCATCGAGCGTTGGGTCGTTCGGATCCAGCCGGATAACGCCCCGATCATCCTCCTGCTGCTGTTGCGCCCAAGCGCCGTTCCCTACAAGGAGAAAAGTCACACAGAACAAAATTCGTCTCATCATCTCGTCATCTCACTAATCACCTCTCATGATGTGGGCGCGAGTATAGAGGAAACGCGTGCTATTCTCTCGATCGAGAGGGCCGAAGGCCCGAGAAGGCCAAGAAAGGAATTCCCAGTCGATGACGGAGTTTCGTTTTCAACCGATGTTCGAGATGGGTCATGAGGAGATCCCGTTTCGCAAGCTGACGAGCGACCACGTGAAGGTGGCGAAGCTCGGCGAGCACGAGTTTCTGAGCGTCCAGCCCGAAGGGCTGTCGCTTCTCGCGGCCGAGGCGGTGCGCGATGTCTCGCACTTGTTCCGGACTTCGCACCTCGAGCAGGTGCACCAAATCCTCGACGACCCCGAGGCGAGCGACAACGATCGTTTTGTCGCGATCCAGATGCTGAAAAATGCCAACGTCGCCGCTGGGATGATCCTCCCGTCCTGCCAGGACACGGGGACGGCCATCGTCGTCGGCAAGAAAGGTCAATTCGTCTTGACGTCGGGCGATGACGAGGAAGCGCTCGCCCGCGGCATTTACAACACCTACACGACGACGAACCTACGCTATTCGCAGCTAGCGCCGCTCTCGATGTACGAGGAGAAGAACACAAAGAACAATCTCCCGGCCCAGATCGAGCTCTACGCGACCAGAGGCGACGAATACCAGTTTCTGTTCATCACCAAAGGAGGGGGCTCCGCGAATAAGAGCTTTCTCTATCAAGAGACCCGCGCCCTTTTGAACCCGGACGCGCTCGTGAGCTTTATCGAGGAGAAGATGAAAAGCCTCGGAACGGCAGCCTGTCCGCCCTACCACCTTGCGATCGTTATCGGCGGAACGTCCGCGGAGTTCACGCTCAAAACGGTAAAGCTCGCGAGCTGCAAGTATCTCGACGGTCTGCCTCAAAGCGGGAACGAGCTCGGCCGCGCGTTCCGGGACGTCGAGCTCGAGAAAGAAGTGCTCGCCCGCTCGCGCAAGCTCGGGATCGGCGCGCAGTTCGGCGGCATCTATTTCTGCCATGACGTGCGCATCATTCGGCTTCCCCGCCACGGTGCGTCGCTCCCTGTCGGCATTGGCGTGTCGTGCTCGGCCGACCGGCAAGCGTACGGGAAGATCACGCGCGACGGCATTTTTCTGGAAAAGCTCGAGACCAACCCGGCGCAGTTCATGCCGGAGGTCGAAGGCGAGGAGCTCGGAGCGGAGGTCGTCGAGCTCGACTTGAACAAGCCCATGAGTGAGCTTCGAGAGACGCTCTCCGGCTACCCGGTCAAAACGAGGCTCTCGCTCACAGGCTCGATCATCGTGGCGCGCGATATTGCGCACGCCAAGCTCAAAGAGCGCATCGATCGCGGCGAAGGGCTGCCGCAATATTTCAAGGACCACATCATTTACTACGCCGGTCCCGCGAAGACACCCGATGGCTATGCGTCGGGCTCCTTCGGCCCAACGACGGCAGGACGGATGGACTCTTATGTTGGTCCTTTTATGGAGCAGGGCGGAAGCTTCATAACACTCGCCAAAGGCAACCGATCCCGGCAAGTGACCGACGCTTGCAAAGAGTACGGAGGGTTCTATCTAGGCTCCATCGGAGGGCCCGCCGCCATCCTCGCGGTCGAATCGATCAAGAAAGTCGAAGTAGTCGAGTACGAAGAGCTCGGCATGGAAGCCATCTGGCGCATCGACATCGAGAACTTCCCGGCCTTCATCGTTGTGGACGACAAAGGGAACGATTTCTTCTCGCAATTGTCCTGAATCAATTCCCGCTCGCTCATGCGCTCGTGTAGAAAGGTTGTGTGAGCAGTGTGAGCACGACGATCGCAGAAGAGGGGCCGAGGGAGTGTCCTTTCTCGGCTTCGGCATGGCCCTCGCCCTCCTTTTGTGGGCGACGGCTTTGGTCGGTATCCGCGTAGCGGTGGAGCACTACCCGCCGGGACCGCTCGCGCTTCTTCGTTTCTCCATCGCTTCGGTGTTGCTCGGAACATACGCTGTTTTTGACACACCCACAGATGGTTATGTCGTGGTGCGGGAGGGCACTGTACGCATCGACCGGCACGAGGTCCAGTCGCCGCCGGCGCCGGCGCCACGTGAGTCGATTTTCTTAGCGCGGGTCCCTATAGCTCTTGACTGGCGGCAGCTGAGCCCCCGTGAGACCGGTCGGCGGATCCTCCGCCACGACCGGCATGCGCAGCGTTCCGATCCCATCGATGGTCGCCACGACTTCCTCGCCCGGCTGCAGGAAGCGTTGAGCGCCGCGGACGGCAGTGCCCATACCGGTACCACCGGACGTCCCGTTATTGATGACATCGCCAGGGAAGAGCGTAATGATGGACGAGCCGTACTCAATCAACTCCCACAGAGAGTGGATCATGTCGCCCGCCGTCGCCTCCTGCATTTTGGTATCGCCGACACTCAGCGTTTGCCGAAGCTTCTCCATCGGGTCGCCGTAGAACTCCTTGGGCACGATCCACGGTCCCATCGGCGCAAACGTGTCGTGGCCTTTCCCGACGAACCAATCGGATCGCAGCGGGTTTCCCCCAGGAGGCCGGCCCCCGCGATCGGAGATATCGAGCGTGACCACATAGCCAAAAACGTAATCCTGAGCGTCGTTGGCGGACACGTATTTTGCGGTGCGGCCGATCACCGTGCCGAGCTCGACCTCCCAGTCGGTGCGATCCCGGCCGTACGGGATCACTATGGGATCGCCGTTGCCGACAACCGCGCCCTTGCTCGCCTTCAGAAACAAGTAGGGGACGCCCCGATTCTCACGCCGCTGCCGTCGCGCCTCCGCGCGGTCCTCCTCGGTGCCCGTCTCGTTGACGTGGCTATAGAAGTTGACCGCGGCGTTGAGGATCTTTCCGGGGTACATGATGGGAGGGAGCGTTCGTAGAGCGTCGAGGTCATACACGTAATCGGGTCGATTCGAGCCCAGCATGTCGCTGCCGACTAGGTGGTTGACAATCTCATACGCGCGCCGCTTCAAGCCATATTCGTACCGCTCGATGAGCTCCAGCATGTCTGCCGGCGGCGGGATTTTCGGATAGGCCGGATCCCTCTCGAGGGCGACGTTCGCAGCCTGGAGGTCGACCACGAGGCTATCGCGCAGGACGATACCGACATGCGCGGTGCCCACGATCTCGAAGGTTCCAACTTTGAATGGTTCCGCGCTCACGAGCCCTTGCGCCGAGCACAAAACGGGGATCGCAAGAGCCAGGAGCATGGTGAGGATTAGAGAATTTCGCATGACACTCCTTGTGGACGCGTTGACGTTCGTCCAGCGGGTCCGGTTGTACTGCCGTTGTGAGAGCCTGTCAAGTTCCTATTCGACTGATGAGACCGGAGCTAACGTAGGAAGATGCTCTTGGGGATGTAGCCGGTAACGACCTGGGTCAGGTCGACAACCTCACTCACGCGGAAATCGACAGCAATGCTCGCGAGTGAAAGGGCTTTTTCCGGCGTGAGCCCCTTCTCCTTTACGAGGAAGTCCACAACCTCCCACGTGGCGTGCCGAGTCGCACGGTCGAGGTCGAGGTCGATCCCCATTAGGAGGTAGTGGGTATCTGTTTCCGCGCGTGGGCCCGCCAAGTTCACGCCTTTGTGGACAACGAAGCGGAAGACAGCGCTGAGGGACTGCTCGATCGCAGTGCCACTCACCTCGCCGTCGCCCTGCGCCCCGTGCGGGTCGCCCGTGTAAAAGAGCGCGCCAGGATGGAAGACCGGAAGATAGACGGTCGTTCCCGCCTTGAGATCCTTGACGTCCAGGTTTCCACCGTAAGCACCCGGCGGTCGCGAGCTCTGCACACCGAGAAGCGTCACCCCGGGCTCGCCGACCACGGGGTCGGGAGCCACGGCAAGGATGCCCATGAAAGGCGCGAGTGGTACCTGGATGTCGTCTGCGAAGAAGGCGACTTCACGTCCGTCGACTTCGCCGGTACGAATCACGTGCCGCCTCCTCTGAGGGATGTCCAGCCGCGGGTCGTCGGAACGAACGCCTGGATAGCGCGACGAGAACACACCTCCTGTGGCACTCGTGTTGTTGATTCCCCAGGGTACCCCGCGTCTCTATGTCGAGAATCTGCACCTCGAGCATGTCACCGGGGCTCCGCACCATCGATATAAACCGGGCCGGTGATGACGTGACCGCTGCGGCCTTCTCTTGGACGTTCGTCGCGCGAAGCCCAAAAGTCCAGCACGTCCTCGAGAATCTCCTCCCGCGGCACTCCCAACCCGGTCAGATACGTTACTGGGTTCTCATCCTGCGTGGCGCCCGCGTGGGTCACCGTGTCGATGCGAACCGTCTGCCCGGACCGAATGGTCAGAACGGGCTCTTTGTTTATCGGATACCAGCCCCAGCTCAGATTCGCCGGGCGCGAGGGCACGAAGTGATCGGCTTGGATGGGTGCGTCCTGAGCAGACGCGACGTGAGGAGTTGCGACGACGCAAAGCGCGGTCACCAGACGACGCGCGTCTCGAGCCCATCTTCTTAGACTTAGGCTTAGCAACACCGGCGCCATTGTCCGCCATTTCATGTTCCAAAAGCTAGCTGGGTGACCTTGCTTTTAGGTCTCAACCGGGACGACAAGCTTTCCACGGCTATTTCGGAAACGGGAAGGTCAGCTGAAAGCGCGACTGGAGATTCGCGCTGGGAGTTGTGTCGGGTCGGACGTGCGTTATAGAAGAGTTGAGTGTTGTGAGCAAGCCTTCAAAGCTGCGGTGTCGCGTGCGCCAATCGGTACACGGTGACGGCGGGCGACACGCAGACGATCGAAAAAGCCGCACGAGTTGTCGGCCACGGACTAGAATACAGCTCCCGAGCGTCAGTGCACGGGGAATCGAGTGGAGGCCAACCATGAGTCTACAGAAACCCTCGTTCCGGCGAATCGCCGCGAGCGTCCTGATCCTCGCGGCGTTCATGCCGCTCGGCACGGCAGAGAGCCAGACGCCTCCTCCGATCGTCCAACCGGGCTGGCAACGCTTTTGCTATTAACGATTCTCGATGAGACGACTTGTTTGGGTATGGGTTGCCGCTCACATCTGGGCCGTGGGCCCCGCGTTCTCGCAGGCCGAAGAGACCCTCGGCAATCCGACGCGGTTTTCGTTCCGCGCATCCGCGAACGCCGTCCATTTGAACGTCTCCGTGGTGAACAAGAAAGGCAAGCTCATCACCGATCTCGAGCAGACGGACTTCTGGGTGCTCGAGAACGACGTGATCCAGGAGATCACCTATTTCTCTCACGGTACCGATGCGCCGGTCGATGTCGTGCTCCTCATCGATGCGAGCGGCAGCATGGATGTGACTGAGAAGACGGCGAATGCACGGAACGCGGCTATTCAGCTCATTCACGGCCTCGGTCCCGAGGACCGTGTCGCTGTCTACGCTTTCGACAAAGATCTCTACCGCCTCACCGATTTCACCAAGACCAAGGAAGACGCGATCGACGCTTTGACGCGACTTTCGCCCTTCGGCTCGACAGCGCTTTATGACGCCGTCGTGACGTTGTCCGACTACGTGATCCACCAAGGTTTCGGCCACCGCGCCATCGTGATCGTCACCGACGGCATCGACACGTCCAGCGAGGCCACGATCGAACAAGCCGTCGAGAAAGCCAAAGGGGTGGATCTCCCGGTCTACGCGTTCCGGGTGCTGTCGCCCGTCGACGATCCCGAGAGCGATTTGTTTCTAGTGTTCATGGCGCGAGCTTCCGAGGTGAAGACGCCCTCCGCCGTTTCACCGCCGAGACCGGCGGTACGCTCTATGCAGGCAGTCAATGGGGCCAGCTCGTTGTGGCTTCCGCTCACATTCGCGAAGAGCTCAAAACCCAATATCGAATCGGTTATGTCCCAAAGAACAACAATGAAGACGGCGACTTCCGCCGCATTCATGTCCGAACGCGTCGGTGGGGAATCGAGGTTCGAACCCGAAAAGGTTACTACCCAAAAAAGCAGGGTTCGGTCCTCGGCAAGACTCGCTCGGCGGCCAACGATAGCTCGAGCCAATAGGAGGTCCGCTATGTCGAACAAACGTAATAGAGTCGTAGTCACGATAGCGGCTGTGCTGGTCGCTTCTGGATGTTCCACCAAGAAATATGTCAGCAAGGAAGTCGGCGCCGTCAATCAAAAGTCGAAACGCTGAGCGAGTCCGTCGAACGGAATCAAGAACGCATCGGCCGCAATGCGGACGAGATTTCCCGGCACGGCGGCGAGATCCAGAGAGTAGACGCCAAAGCCGACGAGGCAGGCCACCTTGCCGCTTCGGCGCACGATGAGGCCGAGCGCGCTTTCACCGCAGCGCAGAAAGCGATGAAGGGCAAGCTCATCTACGAGATTACTCTTTCGAACGACAAAGTCAACTTCGCCTTCAACGCCTCCGAGCTCTCGTCGGACGCGCAGATGCTCGTCGACGAGCTCGCCGAGCGGGTAAAGGCCGACAACCGCGGCCTGTGGATCGAAGTCGAGGGCCACACGGACGCGACGGGCGAAGCCAATTACAACAAAGCGCTCGGTCTCAAACGGGCCGAAGCGGTTCGAGATTATCTCTATCAGGCGCACGGCCTACCCCTCCACCGCATCGCCGTTTACAGTTTCGGCGAAGAGCAGCCTGTCGCAGATAACGGGTCCCGCGAGGGCCGGGCTCGCAATCGGCGGGTCGTGGTGAAGGTTTTGGAATAGCGAATAGCTAGAAACTCCCAGCTCGGCAACGAGCTAGTGGGAGCCCGGCAGGCCCCTTTTCCGGCGCGCGGGGTCCTGCCGGGTTTTAGCGCGCGCGCTCAACTTTTCGAGCGTCCTGCCCGGGGGCTCCGCGCCACCACCCTAGTGCCCGAACCCGCTAATCCTGCCGTGAATTCCTGGCCCTTTTCGGCGCTGACTGCGTTGCGTGCATTAATTTCCAGTTCGGCCTTCGGCCTAGCCCTCCGCTCGACAGGCTCGCTGCGGAAGGCGGCTCGGAATATCTAGATATGACGTCGTCGGCTCGCCTTGTCAGCACCAAAAATGGCCTAGGACTTCACCGACAGGATTAGCGGGTTCGAGCACTAGATCCTCGCTACAATAAACAAAGCGGAATAAACCGAGGGAATCCCCTGTACTCCTCAGTGGGACCAAACTGAGAGGAGCTTCTTTGGGCAGCCCAGCCCAAGTGCAAAATCTATCGAGCGCCGGCGAGGACGATCGCGACCTCGTCGTGCGCGCTCGCCGCGGAGACGATGATGCTTTTGGGGAGATTGTGCGCTCCTACCAGCGCCGCGTCTATGGGGTGGCCTTGCGGATGACGCGTCGCCACGAGGTGGCTGATGACATCGTGCAAGATACGTTCATTCGCGCCCATCGCAGCCTCGACCGCTTCGAGCTCGGACGCCCCCTCGCGCCGTGGCTCGTGAAAATAGCCGTGAACCTCTCGATCAACTACCTCAACGGACCCACGAAGCGCGAGCAGTCGATGTACACGGAAGACCGTCCCGACGGACCGTGGGAGCCGCAAGTCCATGAAGACGCGAGTCGTGAGCCGCTGGAATCGAATCCGGCACGAAGCTTGATGTCCGCTGAGTTCGCCGCGGCGCTCGGAAAAGCGCCCGAGAAACTTTCGCCCGAACATCGCGCTGTCTTCATGCTAAAAGTCGATGAAGGGATGCGATACGAGGAGATCGCGACGACGCTCGGAATCTCTCGAGGCACCGTCATGTCCCGGCTCTTTCGGGCGCGCGCCAAACTCAAGAACCTGCTCGAGGACTATCTCTGACATGAAATGCGAGAACGCCATTCTTCTCGTTGAGAAGCTAGTGGACGGCGAGGCCAGCGCCGACGAAAAGGCGCTCGCGGAGCAGCACGTCGCCGCCTGTGCCGACTGCCGCTCTCACTACGCATTCGTCAAAGCGCTCGCGAGCGCTTCGGAGAAGATCGAGCTCCCGCCGGCGCCTCCGCAAGCGTATTGGGATCATCTGCCGTCCAGGATAGTCGCGCGTCTTCACGAGGACGAACGCCCGGGATTTTGGCAGCAGCTATTCACGCCATCCGTGCTCCGGTGGGGAGCGCTGGCCGCGACGCTCACAGTAGTCGTCGCCGTCGGTATGAACGTTTTGCGTGAGGAAGACCTCGCGGTCGAAACGCCGGCGCAGGACAAAATCCTTCCGACGAACAAAGCCGACATTGTGGAAGAGCTCGAAGCACCTGACCAGGATGTCGAGGATATCGAGGCGTTCGAGCGGGCCCCGGCCAGTCCTCCAGAAGCCTCGCCGCCGGTGGCGTCCTTCTCGCCGCCCGCGCCCGCTCGTGACCCCCGGCTCCGCCGGGGGCGGGAGCTCGAGGACGCCCGGAGCAACGAGAGTGATTCGGAGAAGCTCCGGCAAACGCTCGCCGTATCGTCGCGTGCTCGCGCCAAGAGCGACGTGGCCGACGCTGTGGAGTCGAACTTGCGGGTGGAGCCAAGAGAGGCCTCCGAGACGTCCGACCGCGAGAGCCCAGCGCAACTCATGGCGCCCGTCACAGCCGAACCCATGCGTTCACTCGCCGTGGGCGAGTCCCGAGTCGATCCCGCCGAGCTCGAATACCAAGAGCTAAGCGGTGGAGCACTTCCCGGTTTGGCCGGTTTGGCCGGGCGCCGCGGCTCCGCCGTCACCGTCGAGGATTGTGACAGGTGGCGAGCCTATCTCGAGCGCTATCCTGAAGGTTCGCGAGCGAGCGATGCGCGCTACGAGCTCGCACGCTGCACCCTAGCCCGCTACGAGGCCGAACCGAGCGAAGCGGGCCGCGAGGTCCCGATTCGCGACGCCGACGCGTTCCTGGCGGTCGAAAGCGAAGGTGCGAGAGCCGAAGAGATTCGCGAACGTGCCGCTCCGCTGCGCCGGCCCTAGAGTGCGAGCCGGTAGACCGTGCTCGAGCTCGCGAGCACCAGACCGCCATTGCCATCGAAGGCGAGTCCGACGAGAGGCGGTGAGGCGACGACGCGCTCCGGGCTTCCGTCGCGCCGGAGGCGGTAAACGCCGCTGCCCCCGGTGAGCCCTTCGGCGACGTAAAGCGCGCCTTCGTCATCGAAGGCCATGCCTTGAGGTCTTCCGAAACCTTCATAGACCCTTGTGACTTGGGCATGGACGTCGATACGGTAAATCGGATCGACCGAGCTCAGGCTCGGCGCCGTGACGAAGAGATTGCCCTCGCTGTCGAACACCATGTGATAGGCCGCAACTGAAGGCTCGAGATGGACGAAGGAGCGCGGCTCGCCGTTGGGCTCGATCCGAAAAATCGTTCCCCGCCGATCCCCGACATAGAGAATGCCTTCGGGATCGAAGGCGAGACCAGTCGCCGTGCCGAGCTCGTCGGCGACGAGATCGACTTCACGATCCGAAGAGACCCGGTAGACGGCCCCATCTTCACGGCTAGAAACGTAGAGACAGTCATCCGGCCCCCATGCGAGGCCCGTCGGGTTCAAGATGTCGCTGACGAAAGGCTCGACCGTGCCGCCGCCATCAATGCAGTAGACCGACACGGGAACTTTTTCACCCCGGCTGCCGCTGAAGGTCACGTAGAAGTTGCCTTCACGATCGAAGACCGGATTGGCGACAGGCTGAAGCTCATCGGCGATGGTATCTGCGAGCGAAATCGCATGCACGCCGCTCGAGACCCCGTCCCGCTCGACGCGAACTTCCGGCATGGCCTCCGCGGGGACCACGGTCGAGATCGTACGGGCCGAGACGCGCATCACCTGAGCACGTTGGTCCCCGAAGAAAACCCGGTGGGCATGGGCCCGTCCGGGATCGAAGCTGCCTTGGATCGCAATACACCCTCCAGGCACAGCGTGAGGTGGATCGGTCGCTAATATATTCGGAGGGTGATCGCTCACTTCAGTTCCGATTTCGTCCTTCGCAGCATCATAACACGCTACGAAATCGACTCATTCGAGGTCAATGAGCTCGATGAGCTCGTTGTCGAGAAGCCTCTTGAAAATTAGCAGAACATCTTGCTCGATCATCGGGCAGATCTTCATGATGGAATCCACGTCCCATTCACCGTTGACGCGCGAAAAGACGAAGCCTTCTTGCGGATCGAGGTCGAGCTTGGAGAGCTCGGTGAGCGTTACTTTGAGGCGCGGCACGGCGTCGGTAGGGATCTCGGAAACCTCGTCGAAGTCGTCGAGGATGGCTTCAATCTTGATCTTGAACAGCGTCGCATGTTTGTTCTGCGGATCGATCTCTAGAGCGGCCTGAAACTTCTCGAGCGCTTTCTGGTAATCGCCTGCGCTGTAAAGGCTCGCCCCCGTCTCGAGCTTCTCTCGAAGCTCCTTGACTTGCTTGTCGAAATCGATCTCGGCGGGCGAGTCTTTGACCGCCACCAGCCTGCGGTTGTGAAGCTCGAGAAGTCGCGAAGCGGCGTAGAACTCGACCGCGTGAAGCTCGAGCGAGATCTCCGCCATGTTCATGCCGCGCTCGACGAGCTCGAGAACACGCTGATCTTCTTCTGAGAGATCCGTCGCCTTGGCAACAGCGGCGTGGTCGGCCTCGAAGGTGGAGAGTCGGGACGGGAACACTTCGTGAATCCGCCGCCACTCGTCGCTCCGGCGAGCACCTTCGAGGATGACTCCGGTGAGATCCAGAGGAAGGAATATCGGGATGCTCTCCGGTAGCACGTCGTCCTCGAATGTGAACTCGCCGTCCGCCCAGAGAAAGCAATCATAAATGGCTTCTTCGGTCTTGATCTGAAGCAGCTCCTCGAGAACCTGCTCGGTGATCGCTTTTGTGCTCAATAAGATCTGCCCGAGCTGACGGTTGCTGGAATCCTGCTCGATGAGCGCCTTTAAGAGGCCTTCCTCGGTGAGATGTCCCGAGCGGATCAAGAACTGACCGAGAGTTTCTCGAGGGCTGCTCGAAGTCGAGGAGAAAAGACGCCCCTGCTTGAAGAAGAGTTTTTTCTCGATCGGCCCTCGCCTCAGGGTAATCGTGCCGGTCTTGAGGTTGTTTCCGCACCATTGCAGCAGATCTCCGAGCAGCATGGTGGCGAAAGATCCCGAAAGGCTCATTGAGTTGCGCTACCCTGGGGGCGCCCCGGTATTGAGATCTCCGGACGGGCCCGGCTCACCCGGACCAGGACAAGTAGTCGCGCCAGCTGTTGGGGACTTCGTTCATACCGTAGGTGATGGCGTGAGCAGGAAGGTAAGAGGGCCTTCTCGGCTGGCGCACGAGCGTGAGCCGCGCCTCTCGAGGCGTCCGGCCACCTTTCTTTCGATTGCACTCGATACAGCAGGTGACGATGTTCTCCCAGACTTTGCGGCCGCCCCGCGACACGGGTACGACGTGATCGAAGGTCAACTCCGAGGCTCTGAATCGCTTGGCGCAATACTGGCATCGATACTTGTCGCGAAGATAGATATTCGATCGCGAAAATGGCACCTGATGAAAACGCCGGGCCACTCTTACGCGCCGGACTAGCCTCAAGACCGATGGGAGCACGAGCGAGATGCGAACCCCGCGAATCCGTCGGTCGTATGAAGCGATCACCTCGACCTTGCCCTTGACCAGCAGAACGATCGCTTTTTGCCAGGTGATGACTCTCAGCGGCTCGTAACTGGCGTTGAGCAGCAAGCTACGCATCAGCGTACGCATCCGTGTGCTCTGGGCACAAGAAACCCGTCCATGCACCGCGGCGGAACGGCCTCGAGCTGCCCCCGATGCGTTCGACGCGTCCGAAACTAGCTTGCCTGGCTGGGATAACCTCTGCGAAACGTTGGGAATGAACCGTAAAGTCAGATTCTGGTATATGTTCCGACAAAGAACGTTGGTTGTCAAACGCGTGGAGCAAAGGAGAAACATGCGCCTTCAAATAGCTGTCGTGGGGGCATCGCAGCCGAGCCGCGACGCGGCGAACCAAGCCGAGGCGGTCGGCGCGGCCATCGCGGAAGCGGGAGCGACCCTCGTGTGTGGAGGGCTTGGCGGGATCATGGAGGCAGCGGCGAAAGGGGCTCGCGAAAAAGGCGGCCTCACTCTGGGCATTCTGCCGGGGAACTCACGGTGCGACGCCAACCCTTACATCGATTGCGCCGTCGCCACCGGACTCGGTGATTTCCGAAACTATCTCGTCGTGGCCACGGCCGACGCGGTGGTAGCCATGCCTGGCCGCTACGGCACGCTTTCGGAGATCGCGATGGCATTGACGCTGGGCAAACCCGTCGTGGGACTGGGTAGTTGGGAGATCGAAGGTGTGGTCGAGGCCGCGAATCCGGAAGAAGCGGTGCGGATCGCGCTCGGTCACAAATATTGACGGTAGAGAGGGTTCGATAGGCAGTAGTTTTGGATCGCTCTCGCGAGGACCCGCACGTCCTCGACCTCGAGCTTCTCGAACGTGGCTCCGAAGCCCGGAGGGAGCCCGTGGACGGGATGGGTTTGAACCGCTTGCACCCAGGCGACGACGCTTTTGATCGCAAGCTCACGATCGTTTCCAGGGACCCGAAATTTGATCTCGAGCGCATCGCCGACACGAGGTAGCTCTTTAGTCGCGATGTAGACCCCTTTCAAAGACAGATCCAAGAGCATGGCGCCGCCCTCGGGCATGGCGCCGCCCTCGGGCATGGCGCCGCCCTCGCCGAGCGCGCCCCGGACCGTGCAGCGACGGACGAACGGAATGCGCAGCGTGGATGGAGGTGTCGTTTTCACGGTGTTGTTCGAAGGGAGATTCTCAGGTTACCGTTCGAGAGAGGGGCTGTCAATGCGGTGTTACGATAGCGGCGGATGATGGATGACGAGCGTGAAGCCGGCAACCGACGTCTCTAAGCTTGAGGCGGGCGTTCTGCGGGAAGTCGACCTCCTGCTGCGTGAGCTCAAAGGTGCGCGAGCAACACTCCGCGTGACGCCTGAGTCTCTGCTCGAAAAAGAGCTGGGACTCGGAAGTCTCGAGCGCGTCGAGCTTTTGTCGCGTCTCGAAAAACGTTTCCGCGTCAAGGTCTCCGAGAGCGCTCTCAGCGAAGCCCTTACGCCGAGAGGGGTCGCCGAAGCCTTCGTTCACGGCGAGGTCGAGCCGAGCGTCGAGCGCGAAGCGGTTACTTATCGGCCGAGCCGACATGCGCCTCCCGAGCACGCGCGCACGCTCGGCGAAGTCCTCATGACGCGCGCCCGAGCGGAGCCCGACGCGCCGCACGTGTTCATGAAGGAAGACGGTAAACCGGAGTCGACGCTGACGCTCGGCGAGCTCTATAGCGAGGCGCTCACGATTGCCGGTGGGCTCTCTGCTTTCGGGATCGAGCGGGATGACAAGGTCGCTCTCATGCTCCCGACGAGCCGGGATTTCTTGACGAGCTTCATGGGCGTCCTCCTTGCAGGCGCGGTGCCCGTGCCACTCTATCCGCCTTTCAGCCCTTTCAGCATCGCAGGGCTTCAAGAATATGCGGGGCGTCAGGCCGGGATCGTCGCGAACGCGGAGGCGCTTTTGTTCATCACGCTCGAGCGCGGCCTCGCCGTGGGCGACGTCCTCAAGGCGCGCGCGCGCTCGCTTCGTGACGTCGTGACCACGTCGGAGCTCGTAGCGCGGTCCCGGCCCGTGGCGCCGGTGATCGTCGACCGCGATGCGACGGCGCTCATTCAATACACGTCAGGTAGTACCGGCGACCCGAAAGGCGTCGAGCTAACGCACGCGAACTTGCTCGCCAACATTCGAGTCATTGGCACGACTCTCGATATCCAGCCGAGCGACGTGGGTGTGAGCTGGCTTCCGCTGTACCACGACATGGGACTGATTGGCGCGTGGCTCACGCCGCTCTATTTCGGGATACCGGTCTCCATCTTCTCCCCGCTCGCCTTTCTCGCGCGGCCGGAGCGGTGGCTCTGGACCATCCACGCGCGCCGCGCCACGATCTCGCCCGCGCCGAACTTCGCCTACGAGCGATGCGCACGCAAGATTGCGGAGGAAGATCTCGAAGGACTCGACTTGAGCTCGTGGCGCGTGGCTTTAAACGGCGCGGAGCCGATAGCCCCCGAAACCCTTGCAGCCTTTCAACGAAAGCTCGCACCTTACGGTTTTCGCGAGGAGAGTTTCCTGCCGGTCTATGGACTCGCCGAGTCTTCACTATTGCTTTCGTCGGGAAAGCTTGGGACCGCCCCGTGTATCGGGTCCTTCGCGCGGGAGCGGCTCGAGAAAGAGGGGACGGCATCGCCCGCGCCTGCGGACGACCCATCGGCCCTTCGCCTCGTGGGCGTCGGCAACGTGGTCCCGCGACACGAGATCCGCATCGTCGACGAGGGTGGACGCGATGTTCCGGAGGGACGCGAGGGCTCTCTAATCTTTCGCGGACCCTCCGTGATGAAAGGGTATTACAAGAAAGAAGACGCCACGGCTGCCATCCGCCGCGGCGGAGGCTATCTCGATTCGGGCGATCGCGCGTTCGAGCTCGACGGCGAGCTTTTCATCACCGGCCGCTCCAAAGACATCATCATCCGCGCCGGCCGTAACTTGATGCCGCAAGAGATCGAAAAGAAAATTGCCGAGGTCGACGGAGTCCGGCGCGGTTGCATCGCCGCCTTCGGCGTCTCGGATGCTGCGACCGGTACGGAGAAATTGGTCGTCGTCGCGGAAAGCCGCGAGGACGACGCAGAAGCTCGGGCACGCATCGGAAGAGCCATCGAATCGAGACTCCTCGAGCGCATCGGCGTCCCGCCCGACGATGTCCGGCTCGTGCCGCCACAGAGCATCCCAAAAACGTCGAGCGGGAAGCTCCGGCGCTCCGCGTGTCGCGAGCAATATCTTCGCGGCGAGTTGGCGTCTGACAGGAACAGCTCGTGGACGTTCTGGGCGAGAGCTCTTTGGTTTTCTGGCAAGGCTCGGGTGGGAAGAGAGCTCGGGCGGTTCGGGCGTGTGCTGTTCGGAAGCTATGTGTGGGTTTTGTCCGCGTTGTTCGTGCTATTCGGCTGGGCTCTGACGTGGCTCATCCCGACGCGTCGTCTCTTCGCTCGATTCGTCCGCTATGCGGCCCGCGTTTACTTGTTGCTCTCCGGCATCCGCCTCGAAGTCGAAGGATCAGAGCACTCGAGCGAGGCGGGAGGGCCGTTCGTCTTCGTGGCGAACCATGCGAGCTATCTCGATCCCATACCCGTGATGGCGAGCTTGCCGAACGACTACGCTTTCGTCGTCAAGAGCGAGGCCGCGTCTTGGCCGTTCTTCGCAAGGTTCATCCAGAAGCTCGGCCATCTTCCCTTGAAACGCTCGCTCGCAGATGAAAGCGCCAAGAGCACCGATGAGATGCGAGAGCTTCTCGACCAAGGCCGCTCGGTCGTGCTCTTCCCCGAAGGAACGTTCAGTTACGCGACCGGCGTCCGTCCCTTCAAGCTCGGCGCGTTCAAGCTCGCGGCGGAGAGCGGCCGCCCACTCGTCCCAATCGCCCTTCTCGGCACCCGTCGCTGGCTGCGTGACGGCACGTGGATGCCGCGGCCGAGCCGTCTCAAGGTCGTGATTGGCGAGCCGCGGCCGATCGCCGACCCGTCTTTCGAGGGCATCGTGCAGATCAAGGAAGAGACCGCGGAGATTATCGCGGCGGCGGTAGGCGAGCCGCGGCTCGACCTCGTCTCCGCTGGCCCGCTCAACCCTTGACGCCGGCTAGACCGCCCAGAATGAACGGCATCCCATAGGGTGGTAAACTACCCTCTCGTCGATCACAGAGCTATCGAAGCTCTGTCTTAATCCTTTGTTCAAGAATCTCTTAACGCTCTTCCGCTATCGTGTGCTCATCCAGAGCCTCGTCGAGCGGGAGCTGAAAGCACGCTATCGGGGCTCGGTGCTCGGCTTTTTGTGGTCGTTCATCAACCCGCTCCTTCAGCTCGCGATTTACTGGTTCGTTTTTAGCTACATCATGCCCACCCGAGGCGCGATGGGGATGTCTCCCTACGCGCTCTTCTTGTTCACGGGGATTCTTCCGTGGACGTGGTTCAGCTCTTCGGTTATGGAGTCCTCGGCCATCTTGATGTCAAGCGGTAACCTCATCAAGAAGATTCTGTTTCCCGCCGAAGTGCTGCCGATCGTCGTCGTTCTCAGCAACCTCGTGCACTTCTTCCTCGGGCTCCCGATCCTCTTCGGCTTTCTCATCTATTACGGGAAGGTCCAGACGACCCTTGTCTATCTTCCTGCGATCGTCGTCTTGCAGCTCTTTCTGACTCTGGGGGTCTGCTTTTTCGTGTCCGCACTCGCGGTCCATTTCCGCGACGTGCAGAACATCATCGGGAACTTCATGATGCTCTGGTTCTTCGCGAGTCCCGTGATCTATTCCTACTTGACGATCTCGCCGTCGATTCAGCGCTATCTCAACTACAACCCGATGACCCACATCCTCGTCGGCTACCAGCAGACCCTGTTCACCGGGGAGATGGGCCACTGGCCGTGGCTCTTAATAATGATTCCTGCATCCTTGGTCACGTTCCTCGTGGGCTACTATTTCTTCGACCGCCTGCGGGAGACTTTCGCGGAAGAAGTGTAATGGGCATAGCGATTCGAGTTTCCGACGTGACCAAGATCTATCAGCGCTACAGCCATCGGAAGCAATTCCGTACGCTCAAGAGCGCGCTTCTCGGCGGAAGCTTGGTCGCTGAGCTTCGACCCGACGAGCGCTTCGAAGCTCTGAACGACATCACCTTCAACGTGCGCGACGGGACCACGTTTGCGATCATCGGAAGAAACGGCTCGGGGAAGAGCACGCTTCTCAAATGTATCGCGGGCATCTCGAAGCCGAGCGCGGGCACGGTGGCCGTCAACGGCCGTATCTCGGCGCTCATCGAGCTCGGCGCTGGTTTTCACCCCGAGATCACGGGGCGCGAGAACATCGTTATTAACGGCATCATGCTCGGCCTGTCGAAAAAAGAGATCCACGATCGCTTCGACGACATCGTGGACTTCGCCGAGCTCGAGGATTTCATCGACGCGCCCGTCAAGACTTATTCGTCGGGCATGTATATGCGGCTCGGTTTTGCGGTCGCGATCCACGTCGACCCCGATGTTTTGCTCATTGATGAAGTGCTCGCCGTGGGGGACGAAGCTTTCGTCCATAAATGCCTCGACAAGATCGCCGAGTTTCGCCGTCGCAACAAAACCATCATCCTCGTCACCCACAGCCTCGGCTTGGTCGAGAAGATGGCGGACGAGGCGCTTTGGCTCGACAATTCGCGCGTGCAACTGCGTGGTGACCCGAAGAAAGTGGTCGATGCTTATCTCGCTCGCGTCACCCACCACGAAGAACGAGCTCTCGTCGCGGAGGAAGAGAAAGCCGTCACCGAGTTCGAATCTCCCAAATCCGCGACCGAGCACGAAGAGCGGGAGAGCGAAATCGAGCCGACATCAGCTTTCGCGCGCAAGAAAGGCCGCTGGGGATCGCGAGAGGTCGAGGTTCAGGAGGTGACGCTCCATGGCGCAGACGGGGGCGCCAGGCACGTCTTCACGACCGGCGAGCCTGTGACCGTCCGTCTGAAAGTCAAGAGCACGGGGACCATCGATGATTTCGTCTTTGGTGTCGCGATCTTCAACGCGGATGGAATGTGCTGCTACGGAACGAACACCCATCTCGAACAGTTCACACCGGTGAAGTTTTCCGGCGAAGGCGAAGTGCGCTTCGTCATCCCGAACCTTCGCCTCATCGAAGGGACGTACTTCCTTGACGTCGCAGCGCATCAGCGCGACGGCTATCCTTTCGACTATCACCGAGCGCTCCATCAGTTTCGAGTGCAGTCGAAGATCAAGGATGTGGGCATCTATCGTCCGACGCACACATGGGAGTTCTCGCCCAATATCGTCCTGAAGCCGCCGAAATCGACGTCATGAGTGGCGCGAAGATCCTCAGTCGAGCGGAGATGCTCGAGGAGCGAGAGAGATTGCGCGCCTTTGGCGAGACCCTCGTTTTTACCAATGGCTGCTTCGACATCCTCCACCCGGGCCACGTGCGCTATTTGAGCGAGGCGCGCGCGTGCGGCGACCGTCTCGTCGTGGCGGTTAATGTCGACGCGACTGTCGCGAAGCTCAAAGGCGAAGCGCGACCGCTCACACCGCTCGACGAGCGCATGGAAGTCTTGACGGCGCTCGCCACCGTCGACTACGTCGTACCTTTCGAGGAAGAAACGCCCGCGGCAATCATCGAGGCGATCGTACCCGACATCCTCGTCAAGGGCGGCGATTGGGCTCCGGATGAAATTGTCGGCCGTAAGACCGTCGAAGCCGCGGGCGGGCGGGTGCTCTCGCTGCGTTTTGCTCCCGGATTCTCGACCACCGATTTGATCGAGCGTGTCGTCAGCCGTCTTGGCAGGAAGGCGTGAGTACTTCTTTCGCGCGGCTTGTTTCCGAGCTTTCGCTCGGCGCGATCGCCCCCCCGGCACGCATCTCCGGAGTGATGGGGCCCGCGCGCTCGCTGATGCAGGCCGAGCTCGCCAAGAGCCGCGGTGGTCCGACGCTCGTGGTCGTCCCCGACGAGAGACGCCTCACGCCCGCTGTGTCCGACCTGGAGGCGTTTTTCGGGGCGCTCGATGTCGCGCGCAACGTGCTCCCGTTCGAAGCCTTTGCGCTCGACCCCTATCGCGGCCTGTCGCCGCATCTCGATGTCGTCTCGGCGCGCGTCCGGGCGCTCGTGGCCCTCGCGCGGCACGAGAACGTCGTCGTGGTGGCGACCGCAGCCGCGCTCTTGTACCGTACGGTCCGGCCCGAGCTCCTCGTCCGCGGCGTTCGGCGGCTCGCGACCGGCGACAGCTTCGACCCGGGCGAGCTCGAGCGCTACCTCGTCGCGTTCGGCTTTCGTCACGAGGACCCCGTCACGACGCCGGGCGATTTCACCCGCCGCGGTGGCATCCTGGACATCTTCCCTCCGGGCCGTTCCGCACCTGTGCGGCTCGAGTTCGTCGGTGACGATCTCGAGGAGATACGCGCCTTCGATCCTCAGACGCAGCGGACGACCGAGACGATTCCCGACGTTGAGCTCCAACCGGCAAACGAGTGGCCCGCCGCTGAGACTGAGACTGAGACTGAGGATTTCGAGCACGTCGCCTTGCTCAAGATCGTGGACCTGCTCGGCTCGGCGGGGATGGGATCCGTCCTTCCGCGCCACGACGATTTTCAAGCAAGCCTTTTCGACTATCTCGAGGCCGGCCTTCTCATCGTCGATGAGCCGGCCGAAGTTCTGCGCGCCGCCGAGATTGAATGGGAGCGTGTGCTCGCTAGCTACGGCGACGCGGAGGATGTCAGGCGTTACGCCGAGCCGTCCCGCTTGCTCATGGACCTAAGCTCGCTCCGAGACGTCATCGACGAACGGGCGATTTCTCTTCAAGAGATGGGTCTTCTCGGTGAAGAGACGCGCCACTTGTCGACAACGATTCTGCCATCCCACCGCGGCCGTGTCCCCGAGTTCGTTCGAGAGCTCGAGCGCCGCGTCGCGAAGGGTGAGCGGCTACGTCTTTTCGTTGCGAGCGAAGGGATGGCCGATCGCTGCATCGAGATATTGTCGGAGGCCGGCCAGACGGCCGGACGAGCGAGTCGGGACGGCAAGCCTGTCGAGGAAGGGCACATCGTCTTGGAGCACGGCCATCTTTCACAGAGCTTCTCGGTGCCCGAGCTCTCGCTGACCGTCTTCACCGCGAGCGATCTGTTCGCGGAGCCCCCTCGGCCGCCGCCACGGAAAACGGCCAAACTGAGGCGCTTTCTCTCCGATTTCCGCGATCTCAAAATCGGAGACTATGTCGTGCACACCGAGCACGGGATTGGTGTTTTTGCGGGCCTGAAGCAGCTCGAGCCGGGCGCTCAGAATGAGTTCGTCGTGCTCGAATATCTTGGGCGCGACAAGCTCTACGTGCCCGTCGACCGCCTCGACTATCTCGAGAAGTACTCGAGTGCTAAGAGCGCTACGCCCAAGCTCGACCGGCTCGGTGGCGCCGGGTGGGACCGGGTTCAACAGCGGGTCAAGAAGTCCATGCGCGACATGGCGCAGGAGCTCTTGAAGCTTTACGCCGCGCGCCGCGCGTCCCCGGGGCACGGCTTTTCTCCCGACAGCGCGTGGATGAGCGAGTTCGAAGCGCTCTTCGAGTTCGAGGAAACACCGGATCAGCGCCAGGCGATCGACGACGTGAAGCGCGACATGGAGACACCGTCGCCCATGGACCGCCTTCTCTGCGGCGACGTGGGCTACGGAAAGACCGAAGTCGCGATGCGCGCCGCGTTCAAAGCCGTCACCGACGGCAAACAGGTCGCCGTGCTCGTCCCGACGACGGTGCTCGCGTTCCAGCATCAGATCACGTTTCGAGAACGCTTTGCGCCCTTTCCCGTGCGCGTCGAGATGCTCTCGCGCTTCCGCACGCGACGCGAGCAGAAACAAGTCGTCGAAGATCTCGCGGCGGGCAAAGTCGATATCGTGATCGGGACCCATCGCCTCTTTTCGAAGGATGTCCAGTTCAGAGATCTCGGACTTCTCGTCGTCGACGAGGAACAGCGCTTCGGTGTCACCCACAAAGAGAAGCTCAAGACGATACGTCACGGCGTGGACTCCCTCACGATGACCGCGACGCCGATCCCGCGGACGCTTCATATGTCGCTTTCGGGCATCCGCGACCTTTCGATCATCGAAACGCCGCCCAAAGACCGTATGGCGATCCAAACCCATATCACGCGCCTCGATGCCAAAGTACTCGCCGAAGCGATCCGCTACGAGCTCGGTCGCGGCGGCCAGGTCTACTACGTTCACAACCGTGTGAGCTCGATTCATTCGATGGCGAGCTATCTCAACCGCCTCGTACCCGAAGCGCGCATCATCGTCGGCCACGGCCAGATGAAAGAGTCGGAGCTCGAAAGCGTGATGCTCCGCTTCATCCGTCGCGAATTCGATGTGCTCGTGAGCACGACCATCATCGAGAACGGGCTTGATATCCCGCTCGTGAACACGTTGATGGTCAACCGGGCGGACCGTTTCGGTCTCTCGCAGCTCTACCAGCTGCGGGGCCGCGTGGGCCGCTCCAACCGTCGCGCCTATGCCTACCTCCTCGTTCCCGAGGACGCCCATCTGAGCCCGCTCGCAAGACGCAGGCTCGCCGCGATCCGCGAGTTCAGCGAGCTCGGCGCCGGCTTCCGGATTGCCGCGCTCGACCTCGAGCTTCGAGGTGCGGGCAACATACTCAGCGGCCAGCAACACGGCCACATCGATGCGGTGGGCTTCGATCTTTACTGTCGTCTGCTCGACGAGACCGTGCGCGAGCTCTCGGGCGAGGACGTGCGCACCGGCCCTGGTCGGACGAGCTTGAACCTTCGGATCGAGCTGAGGCTTTCCGAAGATTTCATCACCGACACGAATCAAAGGATGTCCATCTACAAACGCGCGTCCTCGGCGACCGATCGTGAGGCCATCGAAAAGCTTCAAGAGGAAACACGGGACCGCTTCGGACCTCTACCGGAGAAAGTGCTCCAGTTTTTCGAATATTCACGGCTCCAGGTGCTCGCCGAGGAGCTTGGCCTCGCGGGCATCGACCGTGAGCGCGGCGGGCTCGTCTTCCGCCTCGGCGCCAAGGCGTCCATCGACCCGTTGAGCCTCGTCCAGGCAACCAAGGAGCTTCGGGGGTTGAGGGCAAGGCTAGGTCCCGATGGCGACGACCCACGTTTGAGTATTGAGCTTCAGGGAAGCGAGCCATCCGAGATTCTGACCACGATACGCGAGGTTTTGCTCACGCTCGCCCGTTACTCCAAGATGAAGTGAGCTTTCCCGATGAGAAGCTAACGGTCGGTGAGTTCGAGCATTTCGTGGAAAGCTCCGTCCAAAAGAACGAGCCGTGCTGCTCACACAGACCTCATGAACAATTGCGAGCAGGTTTTCGACGAGCTCGTATTCTGGCGACATTCCGGACAGCAGGGCCAGCGCGTGGAGATTCGCAGCGGTGGCAACTCGCTGCTCGATTTGCTGCGCTCCTGGCGGCCTGCGCTTTCCTGCGTTGCTCGGAGAGCCGCTCTAGCAGATTCTCCTCCCGGCCGAAGTAGACCTCGTCCGGTGTACGACCGCCGAGAAGAGCGCGCGGGATCTTTTCATTGTGCTCACTTACGTATAATGCGACGAGAGGCCGCACCGCCGCCGTACTGTCGAGGGTGTTGAGGAAAAGCCAGGCGTGCTTTAACCCTAATCGCAAAATCTTCGAAGCACGAAAACGCGAAACAGCCGCACTGGGCGCAGGCGAGAAGCTCGTGCTGGGGCACCCACTCGCCGCCACTATAGGTGATTCTGCACGGTGTATGCAGAACCTGGAAAAGGTGCTATTAACGGGGCCAAAGACCTCAGACACGGTGACGTTTATTTGCGATTAGGGTTAATTGTCGCCAGAACGCTTCGATCAAAGAGTTTGAGGAGACTATGTCGACTTGGGCGAGCACACGACTGAGAGAACTTGAATCCTCGAGAAGCTGATCCACCTTGCCGAAGTTCTCCGAACCGCCGTCGGTTACGACAAGCACGCTGGCTTTCGCTGCGGCGTTAGGGAGGTCCTCTGAGGCCAATGAGCAGCTCGCGCGTCGTGGCCGAGCTCAGCTTGTCACTCACCCGCCAGGCGAGAATCCTTCGGCTGAAATTGTCGATGACCGCCTGGAGGTAGATTCGGATGCCGGTCGTCAGCCGGATCACGGTTGCGTCGATTTGCCAATACTCGTTGGGACGCGTCGCTCGGAGGCCCTGTTTGGGCTTTGCGGGATGCACCCTCCTTCGGGGACACCTCCACTCGCGCTCGCGGATCATCTTGTACCAGGTGCTTGCGGAGGCGAAGAGTTTGTCAAGGCGCTGCGCGTAAACCGCTAGGCTAGGTTCTGGATCGCTATGTGCCGATACGTCTCGGACTCCACGAAATCCTTCATCGTGGAGACTTCTTTCCGCGTCAGCTGGCACGGGAAGGACTTCGGACAGCTCGGTTGATCGTCAAGACCGCAGCCCTCATCCTTGCGCCTCCACGCGTGATAGCGCGCCGACGAGATGCCGACGATCTTGAGCACAGTGCCCAGTGTGAGCCGATGAGTCGCGGACGCAATCGCACGGAGAACCGCGGATTTACTTACGCCATCGGGAACGCGAGCGCCGTCGAGTTTGCCGCCGCGGAGCTTCAACAGCCGTACCAGCAATCCGATGATCGTCGCCTGCTCCCTGGCGCGCTGTCGTAGTTTGTCGACCTGCTCCAACAGGTCGTAGACCTCCAAGTCAACATCGACCGAAGCGACCACTGGACGCACCTCGCCGCGCGCCCATGTGGGTCAAGCAGGGATGGCGACGTCCCGGAACAGGTCCGCATTGCCAGTCGCAGCGATGGCTTCACGCAGCCGATGGTCGTAGCTTCGGCGAACTCGGTGGGGTCTCGTCATGCCCAAGCATGGCAGGCAGTAATTCACATGGCCAGCCGTTCGCTCATGGAAGCCCTGCATTTACAGATGTGTCGAACGTTCGCTCTCCGCACTCCAGAAAGATCGTGCGAACAGCACGGCTGCTTGGAACAGGGGCGCCGTCACGTGCGCCGCGTGACTCGAACGGAGACGTCACTCCGGCGGCGCCCGGCTTGCTCGCGCAACGTCAACTTGAGAGTACCGCTCCACGGAATCTAATTTCGCGCGTGCCCGCTGTATCTAACTGACTCCGCGCGGGCAGCCTGTTTAAGTACGAGACTCCGCAGGCGATGACGCCGGGGACTCGCACGCCGCTACCGTAGGATTTCGCGTCTTCGGGGCTGCTACCCCATCTCGGAAGGCTCTTTTACGCCGTCGCGAGCCGACCAGCGAACGTAAATGATCTCCGCTCCGTGGAATGCCCGCTTGATGGCGGTACCCGCACCCGATTGGATCAGGGTTTCCGCTTCGCCGCCTTCTTCGCGGTCAACCGCGACGCGGGCCCATTCGCCGAGGTCGACGAGGGCTTGGCATTTCCAGCTATCGGCAGAGACTTGAACAATAGGAAGTCCCGGGCCCTCCATGAGGCAGGCGACACCCAAGGTGTTCCCGCGTGTAATCTGGCTCAGGATTCGTGTCGCCTCTCCGGCCTCCGCCTCGCTGCCAAAGGCACCGATGGAGCTCAAGATCTCTGCGGTCGAGAACGTGAACTGCGCGTCGTATCGCCGCGCTCGGTTGGAGGCCCACACCGGGGTCAGCTTCTCCGTGGTGGAAAGCATCGCGACGGCCTCGGCGGTGTGCTGCCGAATTGCCCGCCACAATCCGTCCGACGTGACTATCTGTCGCTCCAACAACGTTTCCCCAAGAGGAATCTTGTCTCGGTAGCACTCCTCGTAGATTTCTTCGAAGTCGTCCACCCGCAAAGGCGGGTCCGTCTGGCGGCGGAGGATGTCCGTCAAGCGGCGCTCCATGTTCGAGGCGGCTGCCCAGCATACACGGTTGTCCTCGACGAGGACCGTGCCCTGAGGAGCGTCCCTGCTGGTGAAGACGAGCGCACCGGTCGCACCTTGCGGGAGGCTGTCGATACCCTTGAGCAACCGCAGCAGCGTCGGCACCTGGAAACAATGCGACATAAACCCGGCGTGATAGGTGCAAAACGGATGCCTACGAAGTTCGCTTGGAGAAAGTGTTGATTAATCTGAAGTTCCTGGCTGAAAAAGCCAAGAGCCGGTGTTAATCCAATGAGATAGTTGGAATCAATGGTGCTGGCTTCTGTCTACACGGTGATACCTTTGAGCAAGTCGTAGGCTCTCTGCTGTTTCGAGTCCGGAGTTGTCGTGACATCGAAGGTGGGCTCGTCGGGTCCGGCTTCCGGTCGCCGACATTTGTTTCGGACGATGTTGCTGAGAAGGCGCAGCAGCGTGCGGAAGCTGGAAGCTCGACTCCCATCGTCAAGCTTCTTGGTTTGTATCTTGCGCAGGGCGGCCTCGGAGCGCTTCGCCGGAGCAACCGGGTCACGCCTGGCCTTCGCCTGCTGGTCCTCGTCAGAGAATAGCAGCGGCCGCCAAGCCTCCATCATGTGCCACAGGACGTAGTAGGCCAGCATGCACAAGAAGACGTGCGCCCGGACTCGGTTTTTGCGCCGGTGACGAATCGGCCGCACCTTTAGGTCCATGCTCTTGAAGGAACGAAACGCCCTCTCGACCTGGGTCAGCAACTTGTAGCTGCGCACTGTGTCGTCGGTTTTCATCCGCTGCTCAGCAAGACTGGTGCGGATCACGTAGATGCCGTCAAGGGCAGCTTCCGCAGTGACCTTTGTGTCGTCGATTTCGAAGCTAAAGCTGTCGTCGCGAATGTCCAGCTTGAAGTGCTTGCCGACTTGTACTTGTTGAGAACTCTGCCTACCCGCACACCGATTTTATCTTTACCATGCAGCTGACCCCGCCCGATCCGTTGGCGAATCCCTCCGAACTGCTTAGCGATCGTCCCCATGTGTCGCTTCCACCGCTGGAGCCGTTTGTTGGCGAGCTCAGAGTTGCCGTTGGCGAGGCGCGAGGCGTCGGCATCCATCGTTGTCTCGTCTAGCTCGAAGTCGAAACCGTCGTCACGGATGTCGAGCCTGTAGTACCTGCCGACCTTGTACTTGTTGAGGAGCTTTTTCACTGCAGCACGGATGTCCTCCTTGCCCTGCAAACGGCGCCGCTCGACCATCCGACAAACTTTCTCCAGCTCCTTGCAGGTCGCTTCGAGCAGAGCACGGCGCTTGTGACGCCGCCTCTCGGCCAGCTCCGGATTGCGGCAAGCGACCAGCCTCTCGTTGGGGAAATCCGGGTGCGTCACCTCAAACAGATTCCGCTCGTCGAATAGCCCCATCTGGAGCACCCCATCGTTGATGAGCTTGCGAATCGGTTCGGGACGCAGAGCGGTAATCCAGTCGACACCATCCATCTCCCGCAACTCGTCGATCTGGGTCTGGGTGATCATTCCGCGGTCGCCCACCATCACAAACTGCTCGATGCCGAAGCGCTCTTGCACCTTTTCTACCTGAGGCAACAGCGTTTTGGGATCGCCCGTGTTGCCCTCAAAGACCGATACCGACACGGGGATGCCGCGTTCGTTGGTCAGCAGACCGTAGTTGATCTGCAGCTTGCCTTTCTTGCCGTCACGGTCGTATCCGAGGCGGGCGATCGGACAACTCACACCCTCGAGGTAGCTTGAGGTTAGGTCATAGAGCGCCAGGCCGTCGTTGTGGAGATGGCGCGCCGCGAGTTTTTTTTCGATGACCTCCTGGCGTTTGAGAACCCAGTCCATGGCGGCATAGAGATCGTCTTCACGGGCATCGCTCACCCCCAGGATTTCGGGCAGTGTGGTTGTGTGCCACCACTGGCTAGTCGCCAGCTTCGACTGCGGTTCGAGGATCCGGGCGACTACCATGGCCACGACCAAATCCCGCTCTGGTGAGTGTCGAGAACCAACGAGCTTTTCGAAACCGAGCTGTCTCATGGCGCTGAGCACCGCGTCGACGTGGCCATGGTGCCGGGAGCCGTTCTCGACGATTTTGAAGGCGACTTCAACCGAGACGAGCTTTTTCCCTTTGAGAATGCGTCGGATGGCGTCGACTGCGTCCATGGGCAATTTGGACAAGTTAGCGAGCGTGCGCTTGCGGACGTTTCCGCCCACCCGATAGGACTCACGCAGCAGGACCGCGGGGGTAGAGTTGCGATTGGGGATGATGTGGATATGCATGCCCACTATAATAGCCTATGTATCAATGTGTATCAAACCATAGAAGGCTTTAGACATGCCTACATATTGCAACCCAAAATTAGCCTCTCGGCGTCCCTAAAGACGCGTAATCATTGGGGATTCACACTGTCAGTGGGTTCATTCGACCAAGAACTTCAGATTAATAGCTGTTTACGGTGGCACGAGGTCGACAGGAGCGTAGGATTCTAGCTACAGGTGAGGGGCCTGCCCCCTCTCAAAACTTGATAGCGCTTCCATGGCGAGGGTGCGACGGCCAATCGTCCGCGTCGGACTCCGTCGAAGGAATCGGAAGTTCCGAGGCTCCCCACAGGAAATCCCCGCGGTTCTGAACGGCCGCACGGTGTGAGGATTCCGCCCTCCATCTCCGCCGCCAGCTCGACGACAAAGGCCAAGCGGCCTTGGAGCGCTGGCTCCGAGGTATGCTCCCATCGTGGTCACGGAGAGCGACCTCGGTACTACGTCTAGGCTGAATCTTCACGAAGCGGCAGATTATCTGGGACCTTGAGGGTGCTTCCGCCATTAAGTGTTGTTGACATGAAGTTAAGACTTTATGGCCCAATGGATTACAGTCAATCTGGACCCCCGTCGACTTCGGTTCGCGTTAAACTGGGCATAAGCGCCTTCCATGCAAGAGGATGCGTACGAATCACCAACAGTAGACGGCGGAAGCACCGTACGTGCGAGACCCGGACGGCAACCTGTTGGAATTCATGATCTATTCCTGATCCTCCTGATCCTTGCTGAAGCCATATAGCTTCCAGGCGGCTTCGGCGGAGACGAGCTCGTTCGCCACGTCCGAGCGTACCTGCTCGCGATCTCTAGCCTTGGGGTCACCGTAGCCACCCCCGCCGGGGGTGTGAATGATCAGCCGTTCGCCGGCGCGAATGATCTGGGTCCCCTTGCCGCGCAACCGCTCGCCGGAGGCGAGGAACACCGCACCGGACTCCCCCTGGCCGCCTAAACGTCGGCCCAGAGCCGGGTGCGCGATGCGATCGAAGGCCGCGAGCAGTTCGAAATCGGAGTCGATCGCGCTCTCGATCTCGAGCACCTGGCCGAGGCCGCCGCGATGCTCGCCGGCGCCGCCAGAATCCGGCCGGAGCTCCTTGCGGTGGAAAATCAGCGGCGCCAAGGATTCGTTGATCTCCACGGGGGTTCCCCGGACACCGCTGGGATAGGCGGTGGCGGACAGGCCGTCGCTCGTCGGTCGCGCGCCAGTGCCTCCGTTCGTGACGGCGGTGGTGGTGAAGATGGTGCTGTCGTTCGGGCCTCGATCCGTTTCGCCCCGGAAGGTGAGATTCCAAAGGGAAGAGGCGCCCTCGGCGGGGACGCGGTCGGGCTTCACCTGAACGAGACAGCCGAAGACAACGTCGGGCAGCATTTGACCGATAATGTGGCGGGCATTGATCGCCGCCGGATAAGGAGCGTTCAAAATAGATCGTAGCGGGGCGGTGACCTTGAAGGGCGCGAGCGATCCCGCGTTATTGGGCACCTCCGGCGAGACAATGCAGCGCAAGCCGAAACAGGTATAAGCTGCCGTATAGGCGATCGGCACATTGACGCCGTACTTGGACATGGGCGATGTGCCGTCGTAATCGACGGAAATACCGTCATCGGAAATGGTCAGCTCCGCGACCAGATCGACTGCATTGTCGTATCCGTCGATGCGCATGGTGTTGCGGAAGGTGCCCTTCGGCAACTCGGCGATTTCGGCCATCACCGCATCGTAGGAGTTGGCGCAGATGTATTCGGCAAGTGAGTCGAGTCTCTCCAAATCGAATTCGTCCATCATCTCGACCAGCCGAGCGCAGCCGATATCGTTGCAGGCGGCCAGCGAGTAGACATCGCCTTCCGTTTCCACGGGCTGGCGTGTATTGGCCCGAATCATCGCCATCAGAGTCTCGTTGATTTCCCCCCGGTCGGCGAGCTTCAGCATCGGGATGTAGATGCCTTCCATGTGCACGTCCGTGCCGTCTGGTCCCATGCCGACACCGCCGATGTCCGTGATATGGGACGTGCAGGAAAAGAGCGCGACGAGATGCCCGGCGTTGAAGCAGGGAGTCGTGAGAACGAAGTCGTTGGTATGTCCGGTTCCCAGCCAGGGATCGTTGGTAATGTAGATGTCGCCCTCGCGCATCGTCTCGATTGAGAAATGACGAAGGAAGTGCTTGACCGATTCCGCCATGGAGTTCACATGACCCGGGGTGCCCGTGACCGCCTGCGCGAGCATCCGCCCCTTGATGTCGAAGACACCGGCGGACAGGTCGCCGCATTCGCGTACGATGGCGCTGAAGGCCGTGCGTACCAGGGTCCTTGCTTGCTCCTCGACCACCGAGATGAGCCGATTCCACATCACCTGCATGCGAATCGTGTCCAAGGCGCCTTTGTCGCTCATGCGTCGTTCTCCGGGATGCGTTGCATGACGATGTGCCCGCTGCCGCTAACGCGCGCGTCGAAGCCTGCGGGAACGAAGCTGGTGGTCTCGTTCTCGGCGATCAACGCGGGTCCGGAGAGCTTCACCCCCGGCACGAGATCGGGCCGCCAATAGAAGGGCACACTGACCGTGCGATCCGTTTCAGCGTCGTAGACGTTGCGCGCCGAGGCCGGATCCCTGATCGCGAATGTACCGGCATCGCTCGGTTTCTCGGCCGGCCTTGGAACCGTCGAGATCGTGAGCGCCCAGGTCAACACCTCTACCTCGGCATTGGGAAGAACGCGCATGTAGAGCGCGACGTACTCCTCGTCGAAGGCCGCCTGCAGCGTGGCCTTGTCGCTGGCGTCCAGGGGGCGGTTCGGCAAAGTCACCACGATCTCGTGGCCCTGCCCCCGATAGCGCATGTAGGCTTGGCGCTGCTCGACAAGGTCGGCACCTGGAGCCCCGGCCTCGACGATCCCGAGCGCCTCCTGGCTCATCTCACTCATTACACGGTTGATCGGCTCCGGATGGAAAGCGGCCAGGCTCATGTGCATGCTGCGCACGACTTCGTAGGAAACGGGCGCGCGCAAGAACCCGATCGCGGAGCCGACACCGGCGTTGGTTGGAATCACGATCCGGGAGACACCGAGCTTCTCGGCAAGGTGGCCCACGTGCAACGGCGCCGCGCCCCCGAAGGCGATGAGCGTGTGCTCCGCTGCATCTTCGCCCTGCTCCACCGCGTGCACGCGGGCGGCATTGGACATGGTCTCGTCGACGATTTCCGTGATGCCGAACGCGGCCATCTCCGCCGTCAGGCCGAGCGGCTCGCCGATATCTGTCTCCAGGGCCCGACGGGCGAGATCTGTTTGCAACGTGAGATTGCCGCCGGCGAAGCGGTCCGGATCGATTTTGCCCAGCACGATGTCCGCATCCGTGATGGCGGGATGGACACCGCCGCGATCATAGGCAGCCGGCCCCGGATCCGCTCCCGCGCTGTCCGGCCCGACCGTGATTCGCTTCATGGAATCGACGCGCGCGATGGAGCCCCCGCCGGCGCCGATTTCGACCATTTCGATCACGGGGATGCGAAGCGGCAGGCCGCTGCCCTTCAGGAACCGAGCCTGACGATCCACCTCGAACTCACGGGCCTTCCCCGGCTCGAAATCCTCGATCAGGCAGATCTTCGCGGTGGTGCCGCCCATATCGAAGGAAATCACCTTATCCAGTCCCAGCTCCATGGCGATTTCCCGGGCGAGAATCGCGCCCCCGGCCGGTCCCGATTCGGCCAGCCGGATGGGGTGACGCTTCGCCGTGTCGAGCGTCGTCAGGCCGCCGCCCGAGGTCATCAGCAGCACCGGGCAGGACAACTCGAGCTCCGCGAGTCGGTGTGCGAGCCGTGACAGATAGCTCGCCATCAACGGTCGCACATAGGCGTTGGCCGTCGCCGTGGTCAGGCGTTCATATTCGCGAACTTCGGGGCAAACGTCACTCGACAAGGTGATCGAGACCTCCGGAAAGGCCTCGGCCAAGATCTCGCCCGTGCGTTGCTCGTGCGTCGGATTGGCGTAGGCATGGAGGAAACCAATCACGATGCTCTCGGCACCGCAGTCGCGTAGCCGGGGTATGAGGCGGCGAACCGCATCCTCGTCCAGCTCTCGCACGACGTTGCCCTTTCGATCGATGCGCTCGGCAACGGTGAAGCGCCGCATGCGGGGCACGAGGGGCACTGCCTTTTGGAGCATGACGTCGTACTGGTCGTAACGGCTTTCGTATCCGATCTCGAGCACGTCGCGGAAGCCGTCGGTCGTGACGAGGGCGGTAACGGCCCCTTTGCGCTCGATCACCGCATTCGTGGCCAGCGTCGTGCCGTGGATCAGGAGCTCAACGGTCTCGGCCGCGACCTCCGATCTGGCCAACACGTCCGTCACACCGGCGATCACCCCTTCTTCCGGTGCCGAAGGCGTGGTCAGTACCTTCGACGTCGTACGGTTGTTGGCGGATTCGAGAACAACGTCGGTGAACGTGCCGCCGATGTCGACGGCAAGCCGAGCACCGGTGCTGTCATTCGGCATGCAAAAGCTCCTGCGGATTCATGCTGCTTTGGGCTCGCGCCCGTCCCTCGGACCGTCGACCAGCTTGTCCGTTATTCTCCTCCTCCGAGCGTGACCCTGTCCGGGAGAAACATGACCACCTCCGGGAACAGGGCGAGCAGCATGGTGAAGAAGGCCGTGATGATGAAGAAGGGAAACGCGGCGCGGGCTATGACTCCAATGCGCTCGCCGGTGAGCGACTGTATCACGAACAAGTTGAAGCCGACGGGTGGCGTGATCTGCGCCATTTCAACTACCAGGACCAGAAATACCCCGAACCAGATCTTGTCGTATCCTGCCTCGAGGACAAGTGGCAGCGTGATAGGTAGCGTCATGACGATAGCGGACATCCCCTCGAGCACACAGCCGAGGATCATGTAGAAGACGAGCAGCAGCGCCACCAGCGCGAAGGCAGAGAGCTCGAGGGCCGCGATCTGCTCCGCCACCGCCCGAGGCACGCCCAGAAAGGCCATCGCCTGGGACAGGAACACCGCTGCCGCCACGATGAGCCCCACCATGGAGATCGTTCGCACGGCGCTCATGGAGGCATCGCGAACATTCTCCCAGGTGAGCGAGCGTTGGAAGGCGCTCACGACGAAGGAGCCGAAGACACCGACCGCGGCTGCCTCGGTGGGGCTCGCGAGACCGCCGTACATAGAGCCGAGCACGAGCAGGATGAGGAACGCGACGGGACCCAGATCGAAAATACTCTTGACTCTCTCCTCCCAGGAGACAATCGGGCGTTCGCGAGGCACCAGCGACGGCGAGATAACTGCCCGCGCGGCGATGTAGCCCATGTAGCTCAGGGCGAGCAACAGGCCGGGCACCACACCCGCGATGAAGAGCTTGAGTACCGACGTCCCGGACAGCACACCGTAGATGATCATGATCACGCTGGGGGGGATCAGGAATCCGAGCGTCCCGGCGCCCGCCAGCGAACCCATGGCGACCGTCCGGTCGTAGCCGCGAGAGAAGAGCTCGAAGAGCGTGATACGCCCGACCGTCGCGGCGGTGGCCGCCGAGGAGCCGGAGATCGCGGCGAACATCGTGCAGCCGAGCACGTTCACGTGCATGAGGCCTCCGGGAAGGTTTGCCACCCAGGGAGCAAGCCCGTTGAACAACGATGCCGACAGCCGTGTGCGAAAAAGGATCTCGGCCATGAGGATGAAAAGCGGCAACGCGATCAGCGATTCGCTTGTGACCGTGTTCCAGATGCTGATCGAGAGCTGGCGCTCGATCGGCATATCGCGGAAAATTTCGAGACCTCCGATGCCCACCGAGAACAGACCGAGCGAGACCCAAACTCCCGCGCCGAGCAGGACGATCAGGAGAGTGATGAGGGTGGCGATGGTCGCAGTCATTAGTCGGTTGCGATATCCGTGCTTCCCTGCTGGACGTCCGGGGGCTCGTCGCGCACGAGGCGAACGAAACGCGCCACCATCTGCAGGAAGAAGATAACCGCCCCCAGCGCAAGGACCCCTTGCGGAATAATCAAGGGCGTCTCGGTCGGGGTGAACGAGACGATGTCGCGCTTGTAGGAGTTATAGGTCATGTCACAGAGTGCATAGGCGATGTAGAGGGTCACCACGATCCCGACCACGGTGGAGAAGAAGTCGAGGGCACGGCTGACGGTGGGAGGCACGGCTTCGGACAGCAACGTGACGCGGACCTGCCCGCCGGTACGCAGGCCGTAGCCGGCGCTAAGGAAGAAGGCGGCTCCCATAAGGTAGCTGCTGAATTCCCAGCTGAAGGTGAGGCTCTTGGAAAACACGGACCGGGCCACCACCTCGCCCAGCATGAGCACGGTCATCGCGACGAGGCATACGGCCCCGATGGCAGCCGCGCCGGCCGACAGCCGGTCAATCCACCGCAAGCAGGACGATATCATGGCACTCCCAACGTCGTAGTCCGAGGGCGACGGACGCATCGTGCGCCCTTCGCCGATCGTGCGGGAAGGGAACCCGACGGCCTATTTGCCGACCATCTTTCGGTACGCCCGGATCACGTCCTTCGCCTCGGGCGCGCCCTGGATGAATTCGACCCACATCTCCTCTGAAACGGCCACGAGCTCGGCCCTGAGCTCCGGGCTGGGCCTGCTGACCTCCACGCCGTTTCTGGCGAGCGTGGCGAGTTTGGCCTTGTCCTCATCGATCGCGGCCTCCCAGAACTGAGCCTCCAGCTGACGCGCAAGCTGTTCAATGGCGCGTTGCTGCTCGGGCTCGAGCCGATTCCAGGCGTCCAGATTCACGTTGACCATGTTCGAGGACGACTGCCAGTGGAACTGGTTGCAGTGACTCAGGAATTCCCAAAACTTGCCGTCCACGCCCGAGGAGCTGGATGTCGTGACGCCGTTGATGACCCCCGAGGCGAGCGATGGGACCAACTCTCCCCAGGGAAGCTGGGTGGGGCTCGCCCCGAGCTTTGCGAAGAACACCGTGCCGCTTTTGTCCACGGTGCGAATCTTTAACCCCATGAGGTCCTTCACCCCGTTGATCTTCCGCTTCGAGTACACGTTTTGGCCGGGCCACGGGACTATGTAGAGAATCTTCTGATTGTGCTTGCGGGCAATCTCCTCGTAGACAGGCCGCGAGAAGGTTTGCAGGGCTCGGAGCTCGACGAAGCCGGAAGCGAGATAGGGCACAGATTCGATGCCCAGGAAGGGCTCTTCACCGACCTGCTGGTTGAGCAGGATGTCCCCGATGGGGACCAGACCGTTCCGCACGGCGCCGAGCATCTCCGGGCCCTTGTAGCCCAGGGCGGCGCCGGGATGCACCGTGATCTGCACTTCGCCCTGGGTCACCTCTTTGACCTTGTCCGCGAAGATCTGGGCGTTCTTGACGTGGAAATTGCCGAGCGGCCACGCGAGCGGAAAATCCCACTTCTCTGCCCCCAGGACATGCGTCGGCAGCGCGACCATCGTCGACAGGCCGGCGGCGGCGACACAGTTACGTAGTCTGCTTCGATGAACCATGGCCCCTTCCGTCAGCCGGTCCAGCTCCGCGAGAGCGTCGGCGCCACGGGGCGAGCTCTAACTGCCCGCATGTTCTCGGCGCGCCGGTTTAGTCGCATCGGGTAGACGGCGGCGCTCCCAAACGTGAGGATTCACCAGGAATTCGGGTCTTCGCCCCTCCACGACATCCGTGATCATGTCAACAAGCTGGAGAGCGGTGCGCGCCAACGACTCCATGGTGGAACCGCCAGCATGGGGTGCCAGGACGACATTGTCCAGTCGGAGCAGGGGATGGTTCGCGGCCATGGGCTCGTTTTCGAATACGTCAAGCCCCGCCCCCAGGATACGCCGCTCCCTCAAAACCTCGATCAGCGCCTCTTCGTCGACGCAGGCACCGCGGCTTGTATTGATGAGGATTGCGTCCGACTTCATGGCGGCAAGCTCCCCCGCTCCGATCAGATGGCGGGTCTCCGGCCTCAGCGCTGTGTGTAGCGATACCACATCGGCCTCTGACATTACTTGTCTCAACGTTGCCGCCTTGCCAACACCCATCCTGGCAAGCTCCTCCTCTTTGGCGGAGCGAGAATAGGCAATGACCTGCATCCCGAAGGCCGCCTGACACATCGCCGCGGTGCGCCGACCGATTCGCCCGAAGCCAATAACGCCGAGCGTCTTTTTCCACAACTCGTGCTGGGGCAGATCAAAACGCAGCTTGAAGTTGCTTTTGCGCACCGCCGCATCGAAGGCTGGCACCTGCCGATAGACAGCCAACATCAGCGCGATGGCATGCTCGGCCACCGGCTGGGCGTTGGTGTGCGGAGTGAAAACGATCGGCAGGCCGACCTCGTTGGCGTACTCCACGTCAACGGGATCCACCCCGATGCCATGGTTGCCGAAAACCAGCAAGTTCTCGGCCGCCTCCATCGCTTTGCGATTGAGCCCTGCGTCACGGCTAATGCAGGCTATGGCACCCCCGATCTCCCTGGCTACCGTATCCATGTCCGGAGCCGACGCCATGCGTGGCTCGATCCCGAATTCCTCGAGCTTCCTGAGGCCAATCTCATGGATCGGCTGGACTACCAGGCAGTGGTCCATCCGTTGCCCCCTAGTACCGTTCCGACTTGATCCGCCTAGTGACGACCGTGCATCCGGGCGGCGCGTTGACGTTCCAGTGATTTTCCATCTTAGGCGCAAAAAAGTTGGAGCGGCACTAGTCCTGATACAAGCGTGATTGGATAGAAAAAAATAATTCAAAATAGAAAAAAGTACTCGAAATGCCCAGTATTTCAGGCGTATAAAGAAAGCTACTAAACAAATCTTAACGCGCCAGGAGGGCATTTCGAGTGAGCAAGAGTAGACAACAGAAAGTAGAGAATGGCAAGCGTCGCATCGAACGTCGTCTGAGACGAAAGAATTGGTCGCAACAAGACGAGCCAATGTTCAAAACGAGAAACATTCATTACGAGTTGTCGGAGCGCACGCGAGGTATTGGGGTGGGCGGGATCGGTGCGGTCCACAAGTTCGCGTTGGCGAGCGGGCTGGTGGAGGCGATCGACGAAAGTCGATGTTCTGAAAGTTCATCTGCCCTACCACGAGTCGGATCATGGACTGTAGGTATAGAGAAACCCATCACGGCAGCTGATATACCAAACGCCGTCTCCAGGAACGATTTCGGATACGGCATCCGGGACGTCGCCTTCAGCCGTGACACTGCCTTCTGAGTCTACAAACCAAAGCTTGGTCGGTCCCTCGCCAATACGAGCGGTGCCTTTCATTGCAATACCCAACCGCTCGGTAGGTAGTGGATGTTATGGAAGCTCGGCAGTCCGCCGACTCGCCTCACTTCCTCCCCACTTTCGAGATCGATGTCGATCACCGACGTCATGCCTCGCGAAACCCCCATACAACGAACGACCGTACCTACGAGCTCCAGGTTTCGGATCGGTGGTCGGACCCGCACCTGGTGCACAAGCGCGAGTGCCCCTTCATCGTGCATCACGGTGAAGGACGTGGCGGCTGACTTTCTCGACATGTTCAATCCGTTGCTCTCGTTGCCGAAACCCCTTGCTGCGTCGAGTCTGCGTTGCTAGGTGTCTTTGCCTCTCAGCATGGAGGGAAGTCGCGACCGATAACTTCCTTTTACTTATCTCATCTGCTCGAGGAGTCGGCGCCTCCGCTACCACCCTGTACAAGTGCTCCGCCCATCGTTCAAGGGCGGCGCGTTTTCCAAAGATACGAATAGCGCTCGTAGACACTCGTGACGCTTCCGACAGAATGACCAAGAACCTCGGCAACGACGCCTTTTCGAACGCCGAGGGCCGCTAGGTTGGACGCAACCGTTCGAATGTCGTCGACGCGCCAACTCATAACCCTGGCGTTCTCGTCGAATCGAGCTTTGAGCTTCGAGATGGCCCGTCAGCAAGCGGACGCCTTGTAGCAGCTGGACAGCCAGCGTGCTCAAAGGATTCATGACGTCGACAGCGTCGTTCAAAGCTGTGGATCCTGAGGGACACCGTCGCTGACCTATCGCGCCGCCCACGCCTCAAGAACCGCAACGTTGAGCATGGCAGCCGAGAACGTCCCTTTTCTCTCTCATTCAAGCGGAGCAGAGTTCTAATAATGATGGACCTCGCCTTTGGTCCGAGTTTTGGCACATTACGAGGTTGCGTAGTGTGCGGGACGAGTTTTCGCCAACCGTCCTGCATCGATGATCTGCCACACATGACGATGACCGTCGCACATGCCCGGCATGAGGATCATGCCTCTAGCATCGATCACTTCAGCTCCGTCCAGAGCAAGTCCTTTGTCGACGGCCGATATCTTGCCGTTTTCAACCAGGACATCGCCGCCTTCAATTTCCTGTAGCGCCGGATCCATGGTCAGCAGGTCCGCACCGCTTATCAATAGGGGGCTTTTTGATCCGCTCAAACGAGGCGCCATGACGGAAGGAGACTGGGCTGACGCCTGGCTGCCGAAAGCAGCCGAGGTGGTCGCCGCCGCAGCAAGGCGAAGAAAGGATTTTCGAGTCATTTCCGCCATAACGATTCTCCGCAACTGGGGATCCATGTGTTTTGCGCCTGCGCCGGTGAGGCACGACGCCGGCTGTTTGTCCTCACGCCAGCACCATGCTCAACGCGCACGTTCGCACGGTTTGTGCGAGTGTATAACGGAAGGTAAGATTCTTGACCACCTAGACAAACGAAACACCCGCTCTCGCTCTCAAACCTCCCTCACCTCCCTCGCGGATCCGACGACCCTGATTTTTCCCATCGATTAGCCGCGGGCCAAGCATATGATTGTGCCAGCTGCCCAAGGGACTGTTAGGGAGGTAGTCGAGATGTCACATTCAAGCCGATTCGGATCGACACTCGTCGCAAGTTTCGCCGCGCTGGCCGTGATGGTGGCCGCGGAGTCAAGCGCCCAACACAGCAATCCGTATCGCGCCTTCTACGGCTGGGCAAAACTCCCGGAGGGGAGGAATCTGGGGGTGGTGGCCGGGATATACCAGGATCCCGATGGCCAACACATGTGGCTGATGGACAGGTGCGGCGGGAACAACTGCGCTGGCGTTGACGTAGACCCGATCCTCAAATTGGACCTGCACGGGAACCTGGTGACGAGTTTTGGCAAGGGGCTCTTCGGGTGGCCCCACGGTTTCTTCGTAGACCACGAAGGAAACCTCTGGGTGACCGAGGGATCGCCGGTAGGAGAACGTCGAGGAGAAGCGGGATTCAAACTCGGCAGGGGGCACCAGGTCTTCAAGTTGAGTCCGGAGGGAGAGGTATTGATGACCCTGGGCGAAGCGGCCGTCCCTGGGGACGACAAGACGCACTTCAACGGGCCCTCCCATGTGCTGGTCGCCCCCAATGGCGAGATCTGGGTCACGGATGGGCATCGCGGCGGCAATAACCGCCTGGTCAAATTTTCGCAGGATGGGACGTTCGTCATGCAGATCGGAGGTGGGGTGGACGCGGCGACCGCTGAGCGCGGTCTGTTCAACGATCCTCATCACCTCGCAATGGATTCCCGAGGCCAGCTCTTCGTTTCCGACCGGGGCAACAATCGGATCCAGATCTTCGACCAGGAGGGGACTTTCGTCGGGCTGTGGACACATTTCGGGAGACCGAGTTCGATCGCCTTTGATGACCAGGACAGGATTTATGTGGTCGATGGCACGACATCGTTGACCGGTGTACTGGACACAGAGTTCTCGGGCGGCGGGAGCTATGGGTACGACAGGGGCATCTGGATCGGCAGCGCCAAGACCGGTTCGATCGAGACCTTCATTCCCGAGCTTCAGCTCTCCGGATTCACCGAGAACGGCCAACCTCTCGGCGTCGATCAGGAGTTCATTGGGTTGCATCCCGATGGCAGCATCCTCGTGGGGGAAGTCGCGGGCCGGCGCCTGGTGCAGTGGGTCCGGGTCAGGAAGTAGCCAGCTCGCGGGACAGGTCGCCGCCCAGCGTTCCTCCGCTCTATCCCGAATGGCAGGCGTATCTGCGCGAGCACCAACCGCCGACGTTCCTTGTATGGGGCGCCAAGGACGAGATCTTCCCAGAGTCTGGCGCGCACCCCTACAACGCTGAACTATCCGAACATCGCGAGCATCCATGGTCTCGAGGAATCGGACGGCGTGAAGGCGCTCGTTCTGGAGCTCGTCGAAGGATCGACACTTGCGGAGCGGATCGGGGAAGACCCTATCCCGGTCGAGGAAGCCATCGCCATCCCAAACAGCCAAACCCTCGACAAGAATCCTCGGTTGGCTTCATCGGGCAGGCACCGCAGCGGTAGGGGCTGCGACGAAGCGCGGTCGAAAGAATCAACTGTTCACCCCTGTTGGATACGGCCTCCAGAGTGTCGTTCCGAACTTCCAGGCAGATTTGGTACGGTACAACGCCACGGTACAGCTGATCGACGTTAAAGGCACGGCCGGCATTCCGGCCGGAATCTCAGTCTTGCGCCGGTCGCTGTTGATCGGTCGCCCTCAGTAGGTGAGATCGTGGGTGAAACAGCTGGTTTCTCAGCCCTGTACACTTGAGGGATGAGGCCGATCGACGACATAGCTTGCTTCAAGCCCGGGTGCGACAACTTTGGAAAGCGGGGCGTCAACATCGTAGGGCACGGCTGGTTTACGACCAAGCCGGGCCGATGTCGGCGGTACCGCTGCAAAATATGCGGGGGAACAGCCAGCATGAATACGGGCACAGCGTACAGCGGTCTCCGCTACACTCGGAGAGAGTTCGCCCAAGTAGCGAGCCTGCGAGTCGAGGGCGTGAGCATTTCTGCGGCGGCCCGGGTCACCGGTCATTCCCGCAACACGATCGCCCGGTGGCTCGAGCGGGCCTCGAGAGTGGCAGAGCGGTTCAATCGGCAAATGCTGCGGGACTTCGAAGTCATTGAGCTTCAGGCCGATGAGCTCTACACGTTCATCGGCAGCAAGAGCAGGCCAACGTGGCTTTTTGCGACCATCGAGGTGTGCTCCCGTCTGTGGGCGAGTAGCCTCGTCGGCCGCCGCTCCTATCGAAACACCAAGACCGTACTCAACGACGTCATCCTCCGCGGACGCCTTGTTGGATTTCCACTGATCGCCACGGATGGCTTCGAGTACTACTTCGCGGTGCTCGTGCGCCTCCTTGGGCCCGCGTGCGTCTATGGACAAGTGATCAAGACTCGGCGGAACAATCGTGTTGTCCGAGTCGAGCGGCGCGTGAAGATCGGTACCGCGAGGCAGTTGAAGGACGCGCTGTTGGAGTCAGAGGATTCCGAGAACCTGAACACGTCGTTCGTCGAGCGCCTCAACCTTACCATTCGACAAGGGTCGGCTTACTTGCGCCGTCGCTCGCCATGCCATGCCCGTTGCGCTGAGCAGCTCCGCGGGCACGTTGAGCTCCTGCGTTGTCACTACAACTTCGTCCGGCCGCACAGAGCTTTGAAGTTCGGGCGAGAGACCAGGACACCGGCAATGCAGGCCGGCTTGGTGAGCAAGTCATTGACCTTGAGCGATATCTTCACCGCACGCGGTCTCTCTCGACGTCTTTTTGTGGAGGTCGTGCGCGTCTCCGTTACCGTTCACCTCACGGAATCTCACGCAGCCGAGCAGCGGACGTTCTCCTCGCCGTCGGCTCAAAGAAAGGCTGCCTGATCAACAGCGAACGACGCAAGCACCCACGTCGCGCTGGATGAGAAAAAGACAATCATTCCCGTCGTCCATCGGGAGCGCATGATCCCGCTGGGTCTCGCTCGCAAGCAGAGGGCCGACGTGACGGGAGACTATGATTCCGGCTTGGCTCAGTCTGAGGGATGACCTGGGTGTGGAGGCGTCGCAAGATCTGCCGTTGAGAATCTTTTCTTGCCTCTCCTGCCATTTCAGTGGATCCTCTCGAGGGTGAGACCGCCACAGTTTAGGTAGACGAGACTGATGAGAGCTTCGGCAGAGTGGAGTCCAAAGCTGCGGTGGCTCAGCAGCCGGATTTTGTTGTTCATTCCTTCGAGTCGGCCGTTGCTGAGTCTCCACGTGACCCACGCGATGACGCCATCGAAGTGGCTGCGGATCATCTTCGCCGCGCGTTTGACGGGCTCTATCCTCGAGCTCATAGCGCGCCGCAGCCATCCTCGGAGAAACTTCTTGGCCCATGTCTCGGTTTTGTAGGTGTAGAGGTCCATGAAGTCGTCGCGCAGAAGCATGGCGCGGTAGAGGCGACGATTAGCTCGCACCTGCTCGCGGAGCACCCGTTTGTCTTTCGCGCTGCGGTTGTGTTTGGCCTTGAGAAGGGGAAACTTGGTGTTCTTGAGGTTGCGTCGGGCAGTCCCTTTGAGCTCGCGCACCAGCTCGCGCCGGGTCTTATCCACGGCCTCGTTCAGATGCTTGACGATGTGGAAGCGGTCAAAGATCACCCGTGCCTGAGGTCTTTGGCCCCGTGAATAGCACCTTTTCCAGGTTCTGCATACACCGTGCAGAATCACCTATAGTGGCGGCGAGCGGGTGCCCCAGCACGAGCTTCTCGCCTGCGCCCAGTGCGGCTGTTTCGCGTTTTCGTGCTTCGAAGATTTTGCGATTAGGGTTAAGTACTTGTGGCGTTTGCGGTAGCTGATCTCGTCCATCCCAATCACCCGCAATCCATCGAGCTCGCGCCGCTCATCCCGCTGCTCGGCAACCACTCGCTGGATGATCCGTCGCACCGAACGCCACGTCACTCGGAAATAGTTCGCTACGGCGCTGACGTCCGTCCTCTGTGCCAGCCACGCTACCTCTTGTTCGAAGCTTTTGGTAAAGCGGCTTCCCTTGTCGGCCCAAGGCACCTTTTCTCTGACCACTCCACACCGCCGACATACCACTCGTCGGATCGAGTAGCGAAGATAGGTCCGGACTCCGAACAGGTCCAAGTGCCGCCAGTAGCGATTGTAGCGATCTTTGTTCTTGCGGACCTTTCGTCCGCAAATCCCGCACAGAGGCTTCCTCCTCCGTGGTACTACATCCACCACCACTCTGGCTTTGTCCGCCTGGAAGTGGAAACCTCGGACCCACAGGCCTTGCAATCCGATGAGCTTGTTGACTAACGTAGTAACGCGCATCGCGGGAACGCTCTTTTCTCTTTCGGAAAAAAAGATTCTAGCGTTCTCGCCGATGCGCATCTACACATGGCTTACCCTCTCAACCCACGGGCCTCACCAAATGCCACTGCCCCTCAGCGGGAGACGAGGCTGTGGGAAACGCCCCCACGGTTCTGGTCGTTCAGACCTTGCTCACGACTGAGTTCTCTTCGAAGCCTGGAAGGGCGTTTTCCATAGCCTCCACTAATCGAGCCCCCCCTTCCTTATTCCATATGAACTGAGCGCGTGCGCTCCATCGCCTAAAGGCGATGGGTTCACGTCGCCGACTAAAGTCGGCTTGTCCTTGCCTCGTTTCACTACTCACTGACCTTGAAAGAATCGTCGTCCTGGGGCACGGCACCCTGCAACTCTATATACTTCGCTATCACCTCATCCGTCACGTTGCCCGTTGTCACCACGAAGTAACCCCGTGCCCGTAGGTGCCGACCCCAGAACTCCTTCCGCATCGTCCGTAAGTCGCGCATCAGACGATTCGACGTCTTACCCTTGATCAACTGCATCACTCGACTCGGCGACAAATTCGGCGGCACGCTCAGCAACAGGTGCACGTGCTCAGGCCGCACATGACCCTTCAGTATTTCTATCTGGTTCCGAGCACAGATCTCCCGGATGAGATCCCGGAGACGAACCGCTACATCCCCTCTCAAGGCCGGCTTGCGGTACTTCGTGATAAATACGAAGTGATAGTTTAACTGGTACGTCGTGTGCAATGATTTACGATATCCTTTCACCTGGGGATCGTACCCCAAGCCTCCTAAAGGCTTCGCCTAAAGGCGAGGGATTTCAACCATCCCCGAGTGGGACATTAATCTTTCTTGTATATATATCAGGAGGGGCCTGTGGGCGCTCGTGGGAAACGCGAAGCGTTTTCCAAGCGATTGTGGAAAACGCCGCTCCACGTTTGTACGTGCTCACAACCTTTCCCTAAACGCCTCTCTCGCCCGGAGTTTCCGGCGTTTTCCACAATCGCGGCAGCGTCTATAGGCCATGCCCTCCAACACAAATCAGATCCCCCGAAACGACAGGAGAACCCTTTTCTTCAGGTACAAGCGCACGCTCGGAAACAGCCTTCGCGCGCGCGGCCACGAATCGCAGAAGCGGGAGGCAAGGATCGGGTGCAATGTAATTGAACCGGATGGCTGAGCTGGGCAAGCCTGAATCCCAAGCGATCGTCGGGGAGTAAACTGGGCCGCCAAAAGGTTCCGTGCGTGTCCCCAACTGATTCATGCACCAACGCCTCGTCGGAGAGCACTATTTTCGCTCTGACGGAAGCCACTGCAACGGCGAAGGTTAGGCGGCGTACGGAGTCTGTTGGTGAGTACGGTAACTGCCTTAGCGTACGTTTCCGTCCCAATGATTGTCAGACCCCTAATCCAGATACACCAAACGGCTTTTCGATTTCAAACCCCACTCACTCTGGAATATGGCACAATGGCCGCCTAGTTTTCGGTCGTGGCGGAGATTCTCAGCCTCTTGGGGAGGGAGAAAACCACCTGCGGCTGAGAGGGAGGCATCATGGCATTGAGAATAAACGACGAAGCTCCGAACTTCACCGCCGAAACGACGGAAGGAACGATTGACTTCCATGCGTGGATCGGCGACGGATGGGCAATCCTGTTTTCGCATCCGAAAGACTTCACGCCGGTCTGCACGACCGAGCTCGGCTACATGGCCAGCCTCAAGCCCGAGTTCGCGAAGCGCAACTGCAAGATCATCGGCATCAGCGTGGACGGGGTCAGCGACCACCAGAAATGGTCCAAGGACATCGAGGCGTCGCAGGGCCACGCGATCAATTATCCGTTGATCGGGGATCCCGCACTGAAGGTCGTCAAGGCCTACGACATGTTGCCGGCGGATGCGGGCGACACGAGCGAGGGACGGACCCCGGCCGACAACGCCACGGCCCGGTCGGTCTTCGTCATCGGGCCCGACAAGAAGATCAAGGCGACGCTCACCTATCCGATGAGCACCGGCCGTAATTTCGACGAGATCCTGCGCCTGGTGGATTCGTGCCAGCTCACGGCCACACAGAAAGTGGCAACGCCGGTCAACTGGAAGCAGGGCGACGACGTGATCATCCTGCCGGCGGTGTCGAACGACGAGGCCAAGCAGAAGTACCCGGACGGCTGGCAGTCGCCGCTGCCCTACATTCGGATCGTGCCCCAGCCGAAATAGGGAAGCTGAGTTCACGGATGGCGGTGTGTCCTTCGTCAAAACTCGTCCGTCTGTGAAATCAAGCTCTTACACCCCGCCTGAGTTCCGGGCCGAAGAAGGCGAAACTCCATCCTGTCCCTCATCAAAACTCGTCCCTGTTTGAAATCAGCAACTTACGGCGAGCGTCCGATAAGACCCGATTACGTCAAGTCGGCCCTCCTTGAGCTCGGGCACGGGGCCAGTCGGCCCGGTTCTTGGGATTCGATCCATTTTTGGACACCACGTGATCGCGGTTTCTGGGTGCTTCTGCACAGAATCTGGACCGACTTCCATCCGCCCCAGAAGGTTTCCTATCCCAGGACAGTCGGGCCTGTCATAGTTACTGGAGACGACAAACCCAGGCGCTCCCGCCCGACTGGCTGCGAGCTGTTACCCCAACGGGCAGGAACCGCCCGGCGAACCCGTCCACGTTGACTCCCACCCTACCGGGCATAACCTCCTGGGCGACCCGGACCATCCGCTCAAGATACTTATCGTCAGTAGTTTGCGGGTCAAATCGGGCCATCGCCGCCGGTAGTTTGGTGCCCCTCGTTCGGCTCCCATCCGGGGTCCCATCGCCGCGGATGAAGTGATCGATGACGACGCCGTCGGCTACCTGGGCGATCCGCTCGAAGAACCCACGGGGCTCGAAAATCGGAAGAAGCGGGGACACCGTGATGAGCACGCGGAGCCCAGCCGCCCGCAAGGCGGCCGCGGCCTCAAACCTTTTCTCCACCGAGCTCGCCGGTGGTGGCAAGCCAGGCAGGCGATCCCGATCGCTTTCGATGGAAATGTGAAACCGAAGCTCGCACCGCCGAGCCAACTGCTGGTAGAGGTCGCTGTAGGCGTTAACCAGGTGGGTGTGCGTTTGGACAATCAGGACGTCCGGCGGCGACTCACTCATTGCCTCCAGAAGGCGCCCGGTGATCCCGAAAGTTTTCTCCTGGGGCACGAAGGGATCGGTGGAGCTCGAGAGGAAGATGCTTAAACCGCCACGCGCCCGCCGCGCCCACCGCCGCTCCGTCTGGTACTGACTCCGATAGGCCTCGGGCGCGTTCGTCCGGACCTCGAGGAAGCTCCCCCACTCCGCGCCGCGCGTCAACCAGTGGTTATGCTGCACATAGCAGCCCACACCGCAGAGCGAGTTTCCGAAAGTGCACCCCCGGTAGGGCTGCATCGAGTGGGACGTGACGGTCTTCAGATATCCAGAGGTGCGGGTAAGAATGCTGTGCACTCTGGACTTTGTGATGGTGACGCGCATGCTGCATATGTCCTTTGAGAAATTGTCGCTTGCCCGATCGACGAGTGCGATCCCTAGTCGGCGCTCAGCGACCGAGCCTGGCTTCCAGCCACGTTAGTATCTTACCCGGGTTCGTTTACCTGGAGCGGGCGAAGGAGCGACTCAAGATCGTCGTCCCGGTCACACTCCTCATCGTCTTCATGGTCCTCTACATGAACATCGGCTCCATCACTGAGACCGGTATCGTCTTGCTGGCGGTTCCCTTCTCTCTCGTGGGTGCCACCTAGCTCCTGTGGCTTCTCGACTACAACAGTCCCGGTTTCGCATTAAGCTAACGGTGTGTGACGGATCCGAGATTCGACGAAGCCCGTGAGCTCCTGGAAGAAGGAGCCTTTGAAGAGGTTCTCGAGCTCGTCGAGGGGCGGGAGGGGTAGAAGCTTCTTTTCTCGCCGCCTTCGCGCTCTTTGGACTCGGCGAGCTCGAGACCGCGCTCACGATATGCCCGGACGCTTCCGATCGTGTCGAGACGCGCCATCTCGATGTGCTCATTCTTCTGTCTCTAGCCTGAAGTTCCTTGGTCGAATGAACCCACTGACAGTGTGAATCCCCAATGATTACGCGTCTTTAGGGACGCCGAGAGGCTAATTTTGGGATGCAATATGTAGGCATGTCTAAAGCCTTTTATGGTTTGATATACATTGATATATAGGATACTATGGTGGGCATGCATATCCACATCATCCCCAATCGCAACTCTACCCCCGCGGTCCTGCTGCGTGAGTCGTATCGGGTGGGCGGAAACGTCCGCAAGCGCACGCTCGCTAACTTGTCCAAATTGCCCATGGACGCAGTCGACGCCATCCGACGCATTCTCAAAGGGGAAAAGCTCGTCTCGGTTGAAGTCGCCTTCAAAATCGTCGAGAACGGCTCCCGGCACCATGGCCACGTCGACGCGGTGCTCAGCGCCATGAGACAGCTCGGTTTCGAAAAGCTCGTTGGTTCTCGACACTCACCAGAGCGGGATTTGGTCGTGGCCATGGTAGTCGCCCGGATCCTCGAACCGCAGTCGAAGCTGGCGACTAGCCAGTGGTGGCACACAACCACACTGCCCGAAATCCTGGGGGTGAGCGATGCCCGCGAAGACGATCTCTATGCCGCCATGGACTGGGTTCTCAAACGCCAGGAGGTCATCGAAAAAAAACTCGCGGCGCGCCATCTCCAAAACGACGGCCTGGCGCTCTATGACCTAACCTCAAGCTACTTCGAGGGTGTGAGTTGTCCGATCGCCCGCCTCGGATACGACCGTGACGGCAAGAAAGGCAAGCTGCAGATCAACTACGGTCTGCTGACCAACGAACGCGGCATCCCCGTGTCGGTATCCGTCTTTGAGGGCAACACGGGCGATCCCAAAACGCTATTGCCTCAGGTAGAAAAGGTGCAAGAGCGCTTCGGCATCGAGCAGTTTGTGATGGTGGGCGACCGCGGAATGATCACCCAGACCCAGATCGACGAGTTGCGGGAGATGGACGGTGTCGACTGGATTACCGCTCTGCGTCCCGAACCGATTCGCAAGCTCATCAACGATGGGGTGCTCCAGATGGGGCTATTCGACGAGCGGAATCTGTTTGAGGTGACGCACCCGGATTTCCCCAACGAGAGGCTGGTCGCTTGCCGCAATCCGGAGCTGGCCGAGAGGCGGCGTCACAAGCGCCGTGCTCTGCTCGAAGCGACCTGCAAGGAGCTGGAGAAAGTTTGTCGGATGGTCGAGCGGCGCCGTTTGCAGGGCAAGGAGGACATCCGTGCTGCAGTGAAAAAGCTCCTCAACAAGTACAAGGTCGGCAGGTACTACAGGCTCGACATCCGTGACGACGGTTTCGACTTCGAGCTAGACTGAAGTTCCGCCGGCTAGACGCATGTAAACCCGTACGTTTAAAGCAGATGCGGCGGTTCGAAATGCAACTCTGAGCTCGCCAACAAACGGCTCCAGCGGTGGAAGCGACACATGGGGACGATCGCTAAGCAGTTCGGAGGGATTCGCCAACGGATCGGGCGGGGTCAGCTGCATGGTAAAGATAAAATCGGTGTGCGGGTAGGCAGAGTTCTCAACAAGTACAAAGTCGGCAAGCACTTCAAGCTGGACATTCGCGACGACAGCTTTAGCTTCGAAATCGACGACACAAAGGTCACTGCGGAAGCTGCCCTTGACGGCATCTACGTGATCCGCACCAGTCTTGCTGAGCAGCGGATGAAAACCGACGACGCAGTGCGCAGCTACAAGTTGCTGACCCAGGTCGAGAGGGCGTTTCGTTCCTTCAAGAGCATGGACCTAAAGGTGCGGCCGATTCGTCACCGGCGCGAAAACCGAGTCCGGGCGCACGTCTTCTTGTGCATGCTGGCCTACTACGTCCTGTGGCACATGATGGAGGCTTGGCGGCCGCTGCTATTCTCTGACGAGGACCAGCAGGCGAAGGCCAGCGTGACCCGGTTGCTCCGGCGAAGCGCTCCGAGGCCGCCCTGCGCAAGATACAAACCAAGAAGCTTGACGATGGGAGTCGAGCTTCCAGCTTCCGCACGCTGCTGCGCCTTCTCAGCAACATCGTCCGAAACAAATGTCGGCGACCGGAAGCCGGACCCGACGAGCCCACCTTCGATGTCACGACAACTCCGGACTCGAAACAGCAGAGAGCCTACGACCTGCTCAAAGGTATCACCGTGTAGACAGAAGCCAGCACCATTGATTCCAACTATCTCATTGGATCAACACCGGATCTTGGCTTTTTCAGCCAGGAACTTCAGGCTAGCGCGCGTGGACGAGGCGCTCGCTTCGGCGCGCCGCGCCGTCGAACTCGAGCCCGACTGGGCCGACGCCCACCACGTTCTGGGGCTCGTTTGGACCCAACGAGGCGAGAACGAACCGGCGGATCGGAGCTTCCAGATAGCGTCGGAGCTCGCTCCCGACGACTTCGAGAAACCGTTTCGCCTCGCCCCTGAAACGTTCGATCGAGCCGTTGAGGAGGCGCTCGGTCTGCTGCCCGACGAATTCGCCAAATATCTCCAAAATGTCGAGGTGGCCGTCGAAGACGTGCCGACGGAGGAGCTGATTCAGTCGGGCTCCGCCTTCGACGATCTGGGACTCTATATGGGAGCGTCCATCCAATCGGAACCCCAAGAAGGTCGATAACGACGTGCGCTTGTATCTGGACACGTATGGCTTCAACGGGTTTCACGTTTTTGTCTCAGACCTCTTTTATAGAGAGAACACTGACCGCGTCGATCTCGATCTGAAAAAGACGGTTGGCGCGTTGCCGGTCGTTGCCGTCGATACGAGAAAGCCGTACGAGGAGCTCGAACTTGGCAGATATGCGCCGGGTCGTCATCAATGGAGCGCGCCGTACCGCTCTGACTGGGCGATCGCTGCCGGTGAATTCAGTCGAGAGCGAGCGAAGGGTCCCAAACGTCGCGCGATCGAGACCGAAGCACCGTCGGAGCTCTCCGCACGTTCAACCGATGATGGGGCCACGATGCTCGTCTGGGTCGACAACAGCGAAGGCGAGAGCGGGTTCGAAGTCGAGAGCGCGCGCGGGGAAGGCATCACCCCGGGCACCTTCGAGATCGTCGCTACCCTTCCCCCAGGCTAGACGCGCTTCACCGACCGCGCCGCTTCGGCGGGAGCGACGTACTGGTATCGCGTGCGTGCGCGGACATCTCGAGGCGCAGCGGCGTATACGGAAGCGCGGCGTGTCTCGAGCGCTGAGAGGGCGAGCTTGATAACAGAGCTTCGTCCTTCGAACTACGGACTCACGCCGCTCGGAGTCGGAGAGCGGTATTACATCGATCGTGCCTATACACTCGCGTCGTTTCCCTCGGTTCTCGACGGTGGCCTCCTCGTGCGGACCGCGAACGACGACAAGCGCGCGCGGGGAGCGTTTCCTGTCGCTTGTGATCACGCGAGCCGCAACGCTCTACGTTGGTTTCGACCGTCGCGCACAACGCCTTCCGTATTGGCTCGACGAGTGGGAGGCCGTCAAGAGGCGAGTCGAGGTCGAGGGAGACGCGATGGGGTTCTTCGAGCTCTACCGTCGCGACTTTCCAGCCGGGCGCATCGCGCTCGGAGCGAACAGTGCCGCAGGAGGTGATTGGGGCGACGAGGGAACGAGCCAATACATCGTTATTCGAGACCGAGCTTCTTGAGCTTCCTCCCGAAGACCTCCTTCTTGTAGGACGGATTCGGCGTGCGGTGCCCGGTCGAGACGAAGCGGCTCCTGGCGTCGAAAACGATCTTCCCACGCGGTCCGATCACTCCGGAGCGGAACTCGACCGACGAGATATGCCCGTCGTGTCCAAAAATACGAACGAGACCAAGACCCTCGTCAACCGGGGCATTTCTGATAGACGCGTCTCCGCTTTGATTGGCGACGCAAGGTAGAATCCGTCATGAGCCCGCCTATCCAACCCTGGACACTCCTCGTCGTCGCCGTCGCCGGTTGGATCCAGCGTGAGCAACTGGCCGCTATCGTCTACTTGATGGAGGAGAACAGAGTCCTCAAGGCTAGGCTTCACGGGAGAAAACTCCGCTTCACCGACGACGAGCGACGGTGGCTCGCGGCAAAGGGTAAGGCGCTCGGCAGGAAACTCTTCGCCGAAGTCGCCGGTATTGTCACACCGGAAACCCTCCTGGCCTGGCATCGGAGGCTCAGTGCGCGGAAGTGGGAGAAACGAGCGGGCCGTCCGCGCGTCATGGTCGAGCTCGCTGAGCTCATCGTGCGCCTAGCGAAAGACAATCCGCGCTGGGGGTACACTAGAATTCGCGGCGCACTCTCGAATCTCGGCCATACCGTTGCGAGGAGCACCATCGCAAATATTCTACGAGAGCACGGCGTCGAGCCCGCGCCCGAGAGAAGTGAGCGGACGCCCTGGCGCACGTTTCTGACCGCCCATTGGGAAACCGTGGCTGCCACCGACTTCTTCACCGTCGAGGTCGTCACGTTCGGTAGGCTCGTGACCTACTACGTACTCGTCGTGATCGAGCTCTCCTCGCGAAAGATTCACGTTGCCGGAATTACTCCGGGGCCTGACAGCGCGTTCATGATGCAGGTCGGTCGCAATCTCACTGATCCGCTCGACGGCTTTCTGCTCGGCAAGCGATTCCTCATCCTCGACCGCGACAAGAAGTTCACCGCGGAGTTTCGAGGGCTGGTCGACGATGCCGGAACTCAAGTCATTCGCCTGCCGTATCGTTCGCCGAACTTGAACGCTTACATCGAAAGGTCTGTTCTTTCGATAAAAAGCGAATGTCTCAACCGGATGATCTTGTTCGGCGAGCAATCGCTGCGAAGAGCCGTAGCCGAATTCATTCATCATTATCATGGAGAGCGCAACCATCGAGGTCTCGAAAACGCGTTGATCGAATCGGACGAGCACGTGGGCAGTCTCGACGGACGTGAGATGTCGCAAACGATTGGGCGGCATGCTCAACTACTACTATCGCGAAGCCGCATAAGAACTCGGTGCGACTCGTTCAGCGGATGACCTGGAAGCGGTGGTCAGGTTGGCGAATCGCCTCTCGCGAGCCAGGCGCCAATCGATAGTTTTTCCGGGCGACAAAAACGCCTTCGGGAATGACGCTTTTCGGCTCGTTCGTATTTTTGGACACGACGCCCACGGCAATCGTTGTCGAGGATGCGGACGCGTTGGTGTTGGTGTTGGACTGGGCCGGAGATCGCTTTCACGGACCCCGGGGCTTCTGGTATTCTCGACAAACTGGACCAGCAGGCTCAGGCCCCCTGCAAGCTGTGGAAAATTGGAGTGACACGTTTGAGATGGGCTATGGATTTCCCATCCCTAACACGAGGTAGCACCGGCGAGAGCCAATGGAGGCCTGGCAAGATGTTCGGAAACGGTGGCGTCGAGCCTGCCGCCATCTCAGGAGATAACGCCCATGCAAGATCGCGCGTCCGTCCTTTTCGTCCTGGTCCTCGCGCTCGGTTCCCTCTCGTGTGAGTCGTCGAGGCCGCGGACCGCCACCGCCGCCGCGCTCGAGACGATCCGTCCCGACGCCATCCGGGCGCATGTACGTTTTCTGGCGGATGACCTGCTCGAAGGGCGCGGCACGGGGACGCGCGGTTACCAGCTTGCGGCCAATTACGTTGCGGCTCAGCTCGAGGCCGTGGGTCTCGAGCCCGCCGGGAACGATGGAACGTACTTTCAGCCCGTTGCCTTTCGCAAAGCCGACCTCGTGCCCGGCGAAAGCTCCCTGACCCTCTATAGGGAGGGGGTGGCACGGGGGCTGGAGCACGGCGAGCACTACCTGCTTCCGCTCACCGCGCGACGGGCCATCCGCTCGTTTGTGGCACGGGGGCTGGAGCACGGCGAGCACTACCTGCTGTCGGCGGACCTCGTGCACGAGCGAAGCCGGGTGCGTGCTCCCCTCGTCTTCGTCGGCTTCGGGGTGACGGCGCCGGAGCTCGACCACGACGACTACGCGGGGATCGATGCGGCGGGAAAGATCGCGGTCCTGTTGTCGGGCGCGCCCGCGCGCTTCCCCCACAACGAGCGCGCTTACTTCTCATCGAGCCGGCTGAAGCTCGAGAATGCCGCCTCCCACGGAGCGGTGGGCGTGCTGACCGTTCAGAGCGCGGTGGACCGGAGGCGGCGGCCTTGGCCCGCCCTGGTTCGCCGAAGCGGGTTCGCCAGTATGCGCTGGCTGAACGAAGACAACGAGCCCGTCGGCGTGGCAAATGCGATCCGTGCCGCTGCCCAGCTGAGCCCGGACGGCGCCGAGGCGGTGTTCGAAGGCGCTCCGCAGAGGCTGGAGGATGTTTTGTCGCGAGCCGGGAACGGGGAGCCGCAGCCGTTCGACCTTGCCTTCGAAACGGAGCTCGACGTGGCGACGCGCCACGAGCGCGTCGAAAGCCCCAATGTCATCGGCCAGCGCCGGGGCTCGGATCCGGAGCTTCGAGACGAGTACGTCGTCTACAGCGCGCATCTGGATCACGTTGGCATCGGTGAGCCGGTCGACGGTGACGCGATTTACAACGGCGCCATGGACAACGCCGTCTGGACGGCGGTGATGATTGAGATCGCTCACGCCTTCGCCACGCTGGAAGAACCACCCAGGCGCTCCGTATTGTTTCTGGCCGTGACCGGAGAGGAGAAGGGACTCCTCGGCTCGGACTACTTCATGTCTCGCCCCACCGTCCCCCGGGGGCAGATCGTGGCCAACCTCAACCTGGATGCCGGACCGGTAATGCACGCGCTCCACGAGATCATTCCCATCGGCGCCGAGCACTCCAGCCTTGCCGACGTCGTCGAGCGTGTCGCGGCACAAATGGACCTCCGGGTCAGCCCCGACCCCGAGCCAGAAGAAGTGCTCTTCATCCGAAGCGACCAGTACAGCTTCGTGCGCTGGGGCGTACCCGCCGTCTTCATGAACCTGGGTCTCGAGACGGGCGAGCCCGACCGGGATGGCGCGGCGCTCAAGGACGAGTGGAGACGAACACGCTACCATCAGCCCGCCGACGATCTGAACCAGCCGATGGATCTGGACGCTGCCGCCCTCTTCGCCAATATGAACTTTCTCCTGGGATTTCACGTGGCCTCGGACGCGGATCGGCCCACCTGGAACCCCGGGGACTTCTTCGGTGAAAAATTCGGGAGTCCGCAGAAGGGCGCCGACGCGCTGCCGCTTTCGCAAGGGCACTCGCAGCCGGGCCGTGGCAGCGCGGTACAATGAGCGGCGAAGCGCTCCGCAAGCGCCCCTCCATAGAAGATTCCGGGGCCATCTCTAGCGATGGCCTTCAGCGTTTCCGCCATCTCGGGAAAGGTACTTTGCCATGTATAGAGTCACGCTAGCGCTAGTCTCTCAGCTCTCAGAGGCGGTGATGCGATGGGCGGCGGTCCTGTCGCTTCTCTTCACCGTGTCCTGCCAGCCCGCCGGACTTCGCTTTGCCGTTTCGTTTCCCGAAGAGCGGTCGAGCACGGCCTTGGACGGGCGTCTGCTGCTGGCGATCTCGACGAACGATGCCGAGGAGCCGCGGTTCCAGATCAAGAACGGTCAGGATACCCAGCTCCTGTTCGGAATCGACGTGGAAGGCTTGGCGCCCGGAGAAGACGCTGTCCTCGATGGCGATGTCCTCGGCTACCCCGTCGACAGCATCGCGGACATTCCGCGAGGAGAGTACTGGGTCCAGGCAGTGCTCCACCGCTACGAGACGTTTCATCGGAGTGACGGACACCGGTTGAAGCTGCCGATCAACCGGGACGAAGGCATCAAGTGGAACCGGGCGCCGGGCAATCTGTACAGCACCCCTCGAAAGGTTCGTCTCTACGCGGGTGAGGACGCCACCATCGAGATTTCAATGGATCAGGAGATCCCTCCCATCCCCGAGCCCGAGGACACCAAGTACGTAAAGCACGTGCGGTTCGAGAGCGCGCTTCTCAGCGAGTTCTGGGGCCGCCCGATGTATCTCGACGCGATCGTCCTGCTGCCGGAAGCCTTCGACGAGCATCCCGAGGCGCGCTATCCGCTCGTGGTGAGCCAAGGACACTATCGGCGCACCATCGCGCACTGGCGCGAGACGCCTCCGGAGGATGAGATGAGGACCGCAGACTCCGAGCCGGAGCCAGCCCAAACGGAGGACCGGCCCAAAGTCGAGCCCATCCGCGCGGCGCTCCGCGGACAACCCTGGGTCGAGCCTATCGTGGGGTACCGAAACCATCCGAGCTACAAAGCGACAGAGGAGCGCTACGCCTACCAGCTCTACCAGGACTGGACCGGACCGGGCTTCCCGCGGGTGATCAAGGTCGACGTCCAGGCAGCCACTCCCTACTACGACGGCTCCTACGGCGTGAACTCGGCCAACAACGGCCCCTACGGCGACGCGGTCACCTACGAGCTCATTGCGTTCATCGAGAAAACATTCAGGGGCATCGGAGAAGGCTGGGCGCGGGTGCTCTACGGCGGCTCGACCGGTGGGTGGACGTCGCTTGCGTTCCAGGTGTTTTACCCCGACGAATACAACGGTACCTGGTCGGCCTGCCCGAGCCCGGTCGATTTCCGCGCTTATACCTCGGTCAACATCTACCAGGACGAGAACGCCTTCCGTATCGACAGCAAATGGAAGCGAACACCCCGGCCCGGCCTGCGGAATTTTCTCGGGGACATCAGTTGCACGCTCGAGGAGCTCTATCGTCTCGAGCACGTCCTCGGGACCAGGGGCCGCTCCGGCGAGCTGAGGGATGGGTACGAGGCGGCCTGGGCACCGGTCGGAGAGGATGGTTACATCAAGACGCTCATCGACAAACGCACCGGGGCGATCGACCCATCCGTGGCCGAATACATGAAGGAGCACTACGATCTTCGCCACATCCTGGAAAGAGACTGGAAGGAGCTCGGCCCCAAGCTCATCGGCAAGCTCCACATCTACTGCGGTGATATGGACAACTACTATTTGCCAAACGCCGTCTACCTCCTGGATGAGTTTCTCGAGTCGACCACCGAGCCCTACTACGCCGGCGAGGTGGACTACGGTGATCGCTTCGAGCACTGCTGGAGCGGGGATCACGAGAACCCGAACTCGATCTCACGGCTCACCTACGTTCAGCGCTTCGTTCCCAAAATGGTGGAGCACATGCTCGAGACCGCGCCGCCGGGAGCCGACGTGACGAGCTGGCGCTACTAACAGTGCTACTCGCACGATCATTGTGGAGTACGGAGAGCGAACGTTCGACAGGATCGTTCGCAGACTTCTATGAGCGACCGGCTGGCCACGTGAATGGCTGCCTGCCATGCTTGGGCATGGAAAGAACCCTCCGAGTTCGACAAACCTACGACCATAGGCTGCGCGATGCCATCGCCGCGACCGGTAACGCGGACCTGTCAACCTTGCTGATGGCGAAATCGATTCAGCGCATCCTCTGGCGAAGCGGTTGATCGGCCAAGCAGTAGGCGAGTTCGTGGAATTGAAGAGCGGTTCTATGTCCACCGAGGAGGGAGAGATAGTAGAGATCAAAAGCAAGTACGTCCACGCTCTTCACGAGAGTTTGAAGATATATGAGACGGTATTCCCTGAGTCCAAAGCGATCGAAGGCTTTGCACTCAAGTCGGATGAGTCGGATGGGAAGCCTGACGTGGCGAAAGGCGCCGGCAACAGCTACTCCCCTTACCTACATCTACCGCGCCAGTCCTCGACCCTACCAGGACAAGCTCGGGAGTGGCTGCGGACGCGTCGTCCGAGGATCGATGGTTCCACGACCCGCCGCTGGGCGTCGAGCGCTAGAACCTATGGCTTCTCAGTGGGCTGGATCGAAAGTGTCCTCGTTTCCGTGCCTCTCAGGAGTTTCACTTCGCTCGTCACTCCGATACGATCTTCGGTTAGAAGACGCAGCAGGTCGTCGATGCCTTGCACCGGCGTGGAGTCGAGGGCGATGACGATGTCACCCTCGCGAAGTCCGGCTTCGTCTGCGGGGCTGCGCTTCTCCACAGAAACAATCAGGACGCCTCGTTCGTTCGTGATCTCGTGAGCACGCGTCAGGCGTCTCAAGACGGGAACGTCCTGACCGCGCACACCGATGTAGCTTCGTCGTAATCTCCCATCTCGGATCAAAACGCCCGCGCTGTGCGTGATGATCGTGCTCGGGATAGCAAAGCACAGACCTTGAGCTCCCATGATCGTCGCGGTGTTGAGGCCGACGACGCGTCCCGCGGAGCTCACGAGTGGTCCACCGGAGTTTCCTGGATTGAGCGCGGCGTCGGTTTGAATGATGCCTTCGATGAGACGACCGGATTGAGAACGGAGCGATCGGCCCAACGCGCTCACGACGCCCGCGGTGATTGTGCATTGGAAACCAAGCGGGTTCCCGATCGCAACGACGAGCTGACCGACTTTGAGCGTGCGCGAGTTTCCGAGCGTGGCTGGCACGAGGTCGGGCGCACCGATGCGGACAACTGCCAGATCTGTGTCCGGGTCGTCACCGACGAGATCGGCCTCGAAGGAGCGTCCGTCGAGGAGGGTGACCTCGATGCGCTTGGCGCCCGCAACGACGTGGCTGTTCGTGAGCACGAAACCGTCCGGCGTGAAGACGAAGCCCGAGCCACTGCCGGAGTCACGGCGGCGACGGAATCGTGACTTCCGTTCGGCTTTCTCGACGTCGACTTTGACGACCGACGGGCTGAGCTCTTCGGCAACGCGCGTTACCGCTTTCGAATACGCGTCTAGAACCTCAGCTTCGTCGACGTCGACGATCATGTTCTTTTGCCTAGTAGCACGCTGACGGTTTTCTCTTCGCCCGCGCGGAGAATTCGCATGTCGACGTTCTGACCGATGCGCTCCTCGGTGAGGTAGGTCAGGAGTGCGATCGGGCTCTCCGCGATTTCGCTCTCGATTCCGAGGACGACGTCACCGAGAAAGAGCCCGGCCGCCGCGGCGGGACTCTCCGGTTGCACTGAGAGGATCAAAAGTCCGACGGCTTGCGATTCCACCGTGCTAGGAAGTCGCACCGGCGACGTGGTGATACCGAGAAATCCGCGGCGAACCTCACCGTGCTCGATCAAATTGACGACGACGCGACGAAGCGTTTCCGTGGGAACCGTCAACGGTTTGCGCCGAGCGAGTCCGGTGGTGTTCATGCCCAGCGCCTGGCCGTTGCAATCGAGTAGAAGGCTTCCCGAGAAACCGCGGAAGCGTTTCGGGTCGATCTCGATGTAGCGATCCAGCCGGCCGCCGCCTCGGGTGGTCCACTCTTCGTCGACCACGTTGACGGCGACGAGACCGGCTCGGCGAGGCGCCACGACCACGGCCAGGTGTCCAGCCTCGAGGCGGCTCGTCTCGGTCCAATCAGGTGCGGGTTTGTCGAGGTCGGTGGCTCGCAGGACGGCGACGTTGGTGTCGGGGTCACGCCCGACGAGCGCGGCGTTTTTGCGCGCGCCTCCCGCCTCCGTCAGCTCGAAGCTGTCGTCGAATTCCAGCGTGTGCGCCGCGGTGATCACCATCCCTTCGCCGTTCCATATGATCCCGCTCGAGGGAGCGACACGGCGTCCGTGGATGGCGACGACGCTTGGGTGTGCTTTAGAAGCGATGCGTGCGATGTCTTGGGATAGTGCGTCTAGTGGGTTGCTCATGCACCGAGATTAGCCGTGAAGCTATCGCCCTCGCATCAGGAGAATGGGTAGGTGCGGCCTACCCATTCGGGTAGTTTTTAGAACGTGACGAGACCGGCGCGGGCCGCCATGGCGACGACCTCGGTGCGTGATGTGGCGCCGAGCTTGCTGATCAACGAGTTGACGTGAAACTTGGCGGTGTGCGGGCTCACGCCGAGCCGGCTTGCGATGTCTTTATTGGAGAGCCCCAGCGCGAGCTGCTCGAGCACTTCGAGCTCTCGGGGTGTCAGGGGCTCCATAGTCGTAAGGCCGGACGACATGGGCGGTCGCATCGCTTCTTCGGCGAGCTCATCGTCGAGGACGACGAGACCGTCGAGCACGGCGTCGATCGCACGCGCGATCCGCCTGGCAGAAGCGTCCCTCAGGAGCGCGCCGCGCGCGCCGGCCGCGAACGCTTGACGAGCGAGAGCTCCGTCCGGAACGAGCGCGACGACCGGGGGTCCCGGTGGCAGCTCGAGCTCGCCGGGTGGGTTGGCGCCGAGATCCCAAATGCAGACATCGGCTTCGTCGACTGCCGCATCGGACGGCGCGGCGGTCACGATTTGGCGTGGGTCGATTTCATTCCCGAGGACATGGGACAAGCCCTCGATCGCCAGCCGATCGTCGCCCACGATAATGATGCGGCGTGGCTCGGCTTCCACCATCTCGAAGCCAGTATAGGCAGAGCAGCGGCGAATTCCACGCAACCGAGGATCGATTTCGTATATGACAATCGTAAACGAATCTCCCCGATGAGCCGTTCGGCGGATTCGGGTGCTTCCGCCATCAAGTATTGCTAAGGCTGCCGGCAGTGGCGCGCTGGCGGGAGAGACCGGGTTGCGCGTCCCCGTGAAAACCTCGACCCGCGACCACAAAGGAATCGTCGTCGCCAAGAAGATGTCTCGAAAAGTGAGCCGTCGCGGGTCAGACCAGCCTGCATCGCTGGAGTTCGGATGTCACGTCCGAACTTCAGAGCTCCGTGCGGTCGGAGGAAGTTGTAGTAGCAGCGTTATGGCGGTGTATGACAACTCGAGACGTCTGCATTCGACGCTCGGGTATACAACACCGATGGATTACGAAAAAACTCTTAACAAAGTGTCCGGAATCACTTGACCACTACAGTTTATTGGACAAGTCAGTATAAGCTGTCGTTCATCATTAATAATCCGCCGGCCCGGTAGGCCGTCCGGCTCGACGAGGGACGACCGAAAACGGGGGTCGACGCGCCCGGGACGCTTCAGGGATCGCACCGCGAATGGGTTCATCCGCTGGACAACGTAAACCTCAAGAGCTCCGGTCACGCGCCCTTTGGCCGCCGAAAACTGCTCTAAGCTGCCTCCCGCCATTCGTAGCGATGGTGCAGCCCCGCCCACTCTCGGAAGCGCAACGACTTTTGCGGTCGGTGACGGTCGCGGCGTGACCGGTCTCTCGTTCGGCGAGTCTTTGTCGAGTCCCAGGTGACAACGATCCTCGTGATAATAGTCGATGTAGGACCGGGCGAGTCGGACGAGGTGCCGTTCGCTCAGGACGACGACGTGTTCGAGCATCTCTTGACGACAACTACCGATCCAGCGCTCAGCAGTTCCGTTTTGCCAGGGGCTGCGAAAAGACGTGCGAACCGGACTTGTTCCCATCGACTTGATGAATTCGACGACGGCCTCGCTGAAGATCTAATCGCGATCGAAGACCAGGTATCGCGGTGCCGTGTCGTATGGAAACGCGTTACGAAGTTGCTGAATCACCCACGCCGACGTCGGGTGGAACGTCGGGTTGAAGTGCAAGATATGGCGCCGGCCGTGCTCGATGACGAAGAAGCCGTACAGCAGCCGAAGGGACGCGGTCGGGATCGTGAACAGATCCATCGCAACGATGTCGTCCTTGTGGTTACGCAAACGCTACCCATCGCTTCACCTGGTCGGGCTCGGCTGGGCGCCGCGGCAAGTATCGCGACGCCGTCATCTCGGACACGATGAAACCGAGCTTCGTGAGCTCCGCGTGGATACGCGGTGCGCCCCAGCCATCCTGAGCCATCGTCCGGATGAGCCGGCGAATCTCACCATCCACTCGAGGTCGTCCCGGATAACGCCTCCGCGAGATTTTTACCCATATCGTCGGAATCGATCCCGATTCCACCGCGCGACCGTGTCCGCGTTGACGATGACCAAGCGACTAGCCCACCCGGGCCACGATTGGCGGAGCGCCGCCCAGAATGCGCGGTCCGCGTCGTCGACGGGAGGCCGGGGTCGCTCCTTCTTGAGCGCAGCAACCTGTTGCCGCAGCGCGACGTTTTCAATCACGAGGTCGGCTCGCCGCCGACACATCGCCCGAATCGTGCGGGCGCCGAGTGTCGGGGAACACGAGGACGATGAGAACGGAGCATGGTGCAGCGGAGTTTGCCCTCTCCCGTGCCGTGATCTCAAGCGGGAAATCCGCTTTCCGGTCGGTACGAGAAGGACTCGTAAGTCCTTGATTTCACGGTGCTGGCGTCGTTCGCTGTTGATCGGTCGCAACCCGAGTTTGCCCGCTACACTGGAGCGATGAGGGCGATCGACGAGAGAGCGTGCGGCAAGCCTGGGTGCGACAACTTTGGAAAGCCCGGCGTCGACATCGTGGGCCACGGCTGGTTTACCACGACGTCGGGTCGACGGCAGCGGTATCGCTGCAAAGTATGCGGCCGAACGGTCAGCACGAACACGGGGACAGCGTACAGTGGACTTCGCTGCACTCCGAGGGAGTTCGACCAGGTAGCAAGCCTGCGAGTCGAGGGCGTGAGCATTTCTGCAACCGCCCGGGTCACGGGTCATTCCCGTAACACGATCGCCCGATGGCTCGAGCGGGCGTCGACAGCTGCAGAGCGCTTCAACCAGCAGATGTTGCGGGACTTCGAAGTTTGGCTGCAAGAGAGAACCTCTAGAAGCTTCGATCTACGAGTTCCTACCGGGGCGGGTTTCCGTTCCGCCCCCTCGATGACGTGAAGCGTTTCCTCGACTACCCCTTCACACCGGAGGTGGTCGAGAAGCTGGTGTACGGGAACGCCGCGCGATTGCTGAAGGTCGAATGAAAGAGACGTCTTCCACGCGTGCAGTTGGTATTCGGCGACGCAGATGGATACAATCCGGCTCGGTTTCAGGTCCGATCGTTCTTCCCGACAGGAGCTACCGTGAAAAGAGCAAGTCTTCTCGTCGCCGCCGCGTTTGTTCCTGCAATCGCCTTCGCCGCGAGGCCGCTCGACATCCAGGAGAGCGTTCTCGACAACGGGTTCCGCCTGCTCGTCGTCGAGGACCATCGTGTGCCCCGGGTTGCGGCGAGCCTGTGGTACCGCTTCGGCTCGATGCAGGAGCCCGCCGGTGAGCACGGTGCCGCCCACTTTCTCGAGCACGTGATTCACCAGGGAACGACGACGGTGGGAACGACCGACTTCCACGCGGAGCTTCCGATTCTCCAGGAGATCTACGAGACGGAACAAGAGCTTCTCGAAGAGCGCCGTCGCGCGCGCAACCAGCTGCGCATCCGCGAGGTGTTCTACGACGAGCTCGACTGGCCGAGCACACCGGCGATCGAAACGCTGCGAAAAAAGCTCTACGCGCTGGAAGACCGCCAGACGCCACACCGCGTGTTCTGGGAAGAGTACAACTGGTATCGCCGATACGGCGCTTTGTCACGACACGAGGATCCGGTACCTGCCAGCACGGAGCAAGAGTACCTCGAGATAACGGTGGATCTGCCCAAGGAGGCGATCGGGCTTTTCTTTCGCCAGGAAGCCGAGCGCATGGTGAACGCCGTTTTGCGCGGGTGGGAAGCGCAACGGTTCACCGTGCTCGAGCAGATCCTGAACGGGCTGAGTCGTCCCGAAACGCGCCTGAATCACGCGATCGACGGCGTGACCGCTCTCGCCCATCCGGTGTACACGCCGGACGGCGGGCATCCGCGGGACTTTGCGAGCTTCAATCGAGAGAGCATGATTCGAATGTACGAGGACTACTTCGTTCCCAACAACGCCACGCTCGTCCTCGTCGGCGACATCGATGCGGAAACGGCACGCTCGCTTGCCGAAAGGTACTTCGGCACCATCGAGCGGGGGCCGGAGCCTCCGGCGCGGCTCGATCTGGAAGCCGAACCGGTGCCGCGAAACTCCATCCGGCTGGACTGGGAAGAGCCCTTGTACCCGAGCATCGTCGTGCGCTACCGCATTCCCGGAGTCGGTCACCCCGACCGTCCCGCGCTGGACACAATCGCGGCGCTGGCGCGGGGGCGTCACGGTCTGCTCAGCAATCCTTTGATCGGACAGGGGCTGGCGAGCTCCGTCGGCGCGGACTTTCGCGTGATCCACATCTACCGCTTCGGCACGCCGGCGGCGATCAACTTCGTGGCTGCGGCAACGAGCGATGAGGCGCTTCCCGCAACCGAGCGAGCGATGCTCGAGGCGATCGAAGAGCTGAGAGCCGGCCATCTCGATCCCGCGCTCCTCGAACGAGCCCGGCGCTCCCTCCGACTGGAATGGGAGCAGACCAGAGCGGATCGACTGGAGCTCGCCTTCACCATCGGCCACTTCCAGTCGATGGACGCGTGGAAAACGCTCTCCGAATACATGGCGCGCCGCCTGGACGTGTCCGCGGACGACATCGCGCGGGTGGCCCACCGCTACTTCGTTGCATCGAATCGTGTCATCGCCACGACGCGAAGCAACCCGCAGAAATGGAGTCCGCCATGACTTTGAAGACGTCCGTCGTTTCGGCATGCTTTTCCTGCGTCGCGACCTTTGTGCTGGTCAGCTGCGAGCAGGAAGCAACGATACTTCCTGGTCACTCGCGCCCCCTCCTCGAGCACGACTGGCCGCATCCGCGGGATTACACGTTCGAGCCCAGCTCGTTTCGACCTCCCGATCCGGAAACGGCCCGGCTGGAGGCCGCGAGCGATCTTCGCGCCTACGTGATGACGGATTCCTCCGACCCGCTGGTCCAGGTGACGGCAGCTGTTCCGATCGGACGATTCTACGAGAGAGAGGGTGAGGCGGGCGCCTCGGAGGCGCTGACCCGCGTTCTGACCGACGACTCTCAGGGCTCACCGCCCTTGTCGCTGCGGCTCGAATCCCTTGGCACGCGGCTCGACGCCCAGCTCGAGGTCGACGGCCTCACGCTTTCCGTGGAAGTTCTTTCCGAGGATTGGGAGAACGCGGTCCGCTTGATGGTCGACGTTTTGCGGAACCGACGCGTGGAGCGAGCAACGCTTGACGAGTTCCGGACCAGACCGGGGTTTGCCTCTCCTACGGCGGGTGTCACCGGCCGAGGTTTCCAACCGAAGGTCGAGCTCGAGCGGCGACTGGGAGGATACCCGCTCTCCCCGCCCGAGCCCGGAATTGCGGTCGAGCTCGAAGCGGTCCGGGCGCTGGCGTCGCGGAGTCTCGCACCGAACCGCATCGTTCTCGGCATCGGTGGGAATGTGCCTCGCGACGAGGCGGTCTCCTTGCTGGCGGAGCTGACGTCCGGATGGGAGCCCGCCTCGGAAGCGGCGGAGCCCCGCGAGCTCGCTTCGAGAGATGGCTCGGGGAATCTGGAGACCATCGATGTCGACACGCTGGAAGGCTGGGTCGCCATCGGACGTGGCCTCGGTCCCGTCCCTGCCGACGAGCGAACTCCGCTTGCCGTACTCGGAGAGGTTCTCGGCACGCGGCTGAACATCTCTGTCCGCGAGATACGGGGTCTCGCAAATCGTGCAACGTTCTTCTTGCCCGAGACGACGAATGGCGCCGGGCTGCTCCACATCCGCACCGGCGGGCGACCGGAGGCGGTGGCGCCTCTCATCAAATATTGCCGCGAAGAGATGGCCGCGCTTCATCGTAATGAGCGACCGGTCACCGAAGAGGAGCTCGCCCTCGCCAAGGGCATTCTCCGGCTGGGGAAATGGCAGGAGAGCCTGGACGGGGCCCGCCGTGCGGCCGCCGCCTATGCTCTGGCGACGCTCCACGATGGGGACACCGGGCGCCTTCTCTCCTGGCCGGAGGATGTCGAGGCCGTGAGTGCCGATCAGGTGGAAGCGGTGGCGAAGAAATATCTCGACCCGCGGACCATGGACACTGTCGTCATCGGCCCCATCGAGCGGATCCGCGAGGCACGGCATCCGCGCTGGCCGGCGGATCTGGATGCGCTGTCGTCCTCCTGAAATGATCCTCATTGGTCGTCCGCTCGCTGGCCCGTACTCTTCGCGGTTGCCACGCTCGGCGTAACGAGCCTTTGTGCGGCACGAGCGTCGTCGGTGAAAAAGGTGGCAGCAGTCACACTTCTGGTGGCCACGACCGCGACCGCCCAAGAGCTCAGTACGGTCCCCGTACAAGAGCTCGTCCTTCGGAACGGATTTCGTCTTCTGGTCGTCGAGGTCCCGGGTGCGCCTCGGTGGCGGCTGGTATCGGGTCGGAGGGATCGGTGAGGCGCAGGGCGAGCATGGCTCGACCCATTTTCTGGAGCATGCGATCCATCAGGGCACGGCGAGGGTCGGTACGAAGGACTTCGAGGCGGAACACCCGATTCTTCGTGAGATCTACGAGGCCGAACAAGAGCTGCTGAGAGCCGGGAACGCCGGGCGTAATCGGCTGCGGGAACGGCGCGTCTTCTACGACGAACTCGACTGGCCGTCGACCCCGGAGATGGAGGCGCTCCGGCAGCGGTTGTGCGAGCTGGAAGACGAGAACTCCCGACATCGTGTCTTCTGGGCCGAGTACAACTGGTACCGGCGCTACGGCGCCCGTGCACGTCATTTCGATCCCGTTCCAGCAACGACCGGAAGCGAGCACATGGACATCTCCATGGATCCTTCAGTACCTCGTCCCATCGAACCGCATCATCGGGGTCACACGCCGGAATCCGGAACGAAGCTAGGCCGGATCTGCGGTTGACGCGCGGCAAGTCATGGCAAGGATTCTCTGCCCCGCACCTTACCAGTTGACCGCCTGGCCACTTCCCTCGCGTCGCACGCGATCGACGACAATGCGGGCACTGACCACATCTTCGAACGCCATCCCTTCCGGCTTGAAAATCGTTACGTCCTCAGCTTTGATGCGTCCTTCGGCCGAACCCACCAGGACCTCGCCGAGCTCCGCCTGGACCGCAGGATAGTCTCCGGGCTCCCAGTGCTCTCGAAACTTCTTTCGGGTGTCGACGAACAGGCGACTGCTGCCCAGGAGCTCCAGCGGGATCTCCGAATAGTGGCTTCCCATCGGGGCGGCCACTCCGATGTGAGTGCCGGCTCGAACGGCCTCCGCCCGAAACAACGGTGTTCGCGCGCTCGTCGTGCATGCAATCACATCCGCCTCGGCGCAGACGGCATCTGCCGCAGGCATCGAATCGACCGGAACGTGCACCGTCGATCGCATTTCTGTCAGGTATTCCTCGACCCGTCGCGGGTGGCGGCCCCAGATGACGACTCGCCGAAAGGCATGAGCAGCGAGGTGACACAGCAGATGCGTGCGGGCGTGAAGACCGGTTCCAAGGATTCCCAACACTCGACTGTCTCGGCGGCCAAGCTCACGCGCGGCGAGCGCGGTGGCCGCCCCGGTCCGCAGTGCCGTCAGGTAGGTCGCGTCGACCAGGGCTTCGAGCTCACCCGTGTCCGGATCCAGAAGAGTAACTACCGCTCGGATGTAGGGCTTCCCTTTCGCGGGGTTGTCGGCATAAAGCCCCAGAATCTTGGCCCCAACCCCTGCTGGAGGGACATGAGATGCGTAGAGTTTGATACTGGAGGTGTCCCCGTTGTAGCTCAGCCCTCCGTAGGCGTCGCCGACATCGCCTCGGGCGGCAAGCCGAAAGCCCGATTCCACCGCTTCGTTACACTCCTCCACGGTGATGGATCGGCGCACCAGGGCGTCGGGCACGAGCAGCAAGGTCATTGTGTTAGGCTTCGAGAATCCTCTGCGCCCTCTCCTTACTGTAAGGCATCACGTCGCCACGCATGTAGCGTCCTCCGGTCAGCAACTGCCCTACGTTTCGTATGGCTTGATTGACGTAGAAGCTTGGATTTCTGCTGGTTTGCCGCCAGACGTAGAGATCGAACTCGAGCCGATCCATTTCGCTTCGAAGGAGGAGATAGTCGATCTTCGCGTGGACCGACCATTCCGAAGGATCGAGCGCGTCGAGCCGATCACGAAACCGCGGAAGCTCTGCCTTCTGCTTCTGAACGGTGGCGGCGTAGTCGGGAACCTCGCCCCATCTCAGAATCGCCCGAAATTCCTCTTCCAGCTCAACAATTCCGCCGGGAGCTGGTCGGGACCCGGTACCTCCACCGGGCTGCGGGCCTCTTGACCTGCGGCAAGCCAGGGGCCAGCCATAACTGCCAGTGTGCACGTCAATGTGGCCAGTCTCCTCGTCCCATGAGCACATGATTTCCTCCTTCCTGAGACACACCTATGGATCATCGCGGAGCCAGCGAACCCTCCTCGCCGCCACTCTCTCGTGGCCGTCCACAAGTGATGTTTTGAGGTTGGATGCTGACAACAATGGTGGATTCTCGGGAACCGCGTTCAACCGACTCCGTTTCGATTCTAATCCGGGTTGCGCTCGCCGCCATCGCTCGCCTGCGTCGCCACGAGGCGTCGGCCCCTGCCGGAGCATTCGCGGCGATGTGCTCGGCCATCATCCGAATCAGCTCCGCGGTGGTCATCGGTTGCCAGCCGTGACCCTTCATCGGCCGGCCGTGAACGACCTCGCCGCCATAGTAAGGGTCGGTGGTGCTTTCCAGGAACTCCTCGAGTAGATAGACCGCGTTGGGAAGATAGAAGTCGTCCATCTCGGGATTGTAGATGCGGATCTTGCCAACAAGCTTGGGTCCAATCTCCGGCCATCGGGTCTCGAGGTAGTGCCTGAGGTCGTACCCGTTGTCCCTCATGTAGTACGCCACCTCCCGGTCGATCACGCCCGTTTGCAAATCCCATAGCTGCCGCGGATAGCCGTCCTCGCCCACGGGGCCGTAGGTGGCACTCCAGATGTCGACCTGCGCTCCCGATCTCCCCCGGGTGCCGGAGGCATGCTCCATCTGGCTCACCTGCCGCACGGTGGCGACCGGCTGGCCGTCCGGCCTGCGCTGGAACATACGCTCCGGCGCTCCGCGGGACGCTCCGGGTACGACGAACGCGTTGTCATCCTCGTAGATGTTGATGAGCTGGTATTGGCGGAAGTCGACCGGGTCCGGATAGAACGTCCAGGTTCCTCCGAAGAAATCCGGATGGTAGACCTGTAGGCTTCGCGCCGAGTTGTAGGCGGCGATGCGGGGCTCCGGATCCTCGTCTGGGCTCACCGCCAGAAACAGGCGTCCGGTGATCGGCTTTTCACTCACCGACTCTGGAAAAGCGATCTCGAAGCGCGTCTCCGGACGTTCCGCCCCGCCACAACCGAAGACCCAAACGGTGCCGCGGCCAGCACCACCCGATGGATCCATCTCTGCCAATGCTTGGAGCTCATTACCATGGTCCCCTCTCCTCGACCTCTTCTATCTTCCTACTATCATCGCAGCGATGAAGGCGGCAACCCCGCCTCGTGCTAGCCTAATCGGTGCTTCCGTCATCAAGTGTTGTTAAAACGCAGTTAAGTCTCTATGGCGCAATTGATTACGGCCGATCTTGGCACCGTTGACTTCCGCTCACGGAAAAAAGGTCATAAGCAACACGTTCCCAAGAGATAGGGGCGGATTAGCAACAGTAGATGGAGCAAGCACCGACCGAGCAGCCTCCCGAAGCTTCCGTCGAGTTCTCTCGAGTAGACGATGCCCACTCATCCACTTCGTCAAAGCGGTTTTTTTGAACGCTGGTGAAGGCCAAAGGACTTCCGGGTCAGTCGCCTTCTTCATGGACTGCAACCGCTCTTGGATAACCTTCTGCCCGGGATCCAGCTCCAGGGAACGCTCGTAGGTCTCACGGGCTTTGTCGCTTCTACCTAGTCGCTCGTAGCTATCCCCCAGCGCGTTGAGAAGTGAGGTATCGGGAGCGCGAAGCGTCATGGCGCGCTCCAAGTAATCCAGCGCTCTAGCGAAGTCTCGCTTGAAGTAATGGGCGAAGCCGAGGCCGGCAATCACCTCGAACTGGTTCGGAAAACCCTCCTCGAGGGGAGCGAGGAGAGCCAAGGCTCGGTCCCACTTTCCCGTGTTGACGAGGACCGCCGCCAACTTCCAGCGCGCCCTGGTCAGATTGGGGTTGTCGGCTGCCACGGCCTCCTCGAACTCTCGTATCGCCTCCTCGCGGCGATCCAGGTTCCATAGTTGCTGCCCCTTGGTCAGGGCGAGAAGCCCGGGAGCAGCGGTGTCGAACGAGCGCCGATACGTGAACGCCGGTCGTGGAATGCTGGTCCGAGGCGAAACCCGCAGCGGGGTCGACTTCTCCGCCACCACTTACCCGGTGGGATCGATGAGCGCGACCTCGAGAACGTAATCTCCCCCGACCATACCCATGAGAGGGAACTCCTCGACAACCGCCGTCCCTTGGTAAACGGCCAGCCGCGTCTCGAACCCCTGCACCTTCTCTTGACCCTTCCGCAAGGCGAACCGCAAGCCGTAGTCGGACCCGGCTCCATGGACCTGAGTCAAGAGATGAACCGTCTCCCCGAGGGTAAAAACCCCCTCCAAGGCGGGGTGGATACGGACATTACCGACCTGAAAGGCCCGGGTCTCATCCTCTTTCATGTCCCCCACTATCTCCCGTTTGTAGCCAAGGACGAGATCGCTAAGTCCGGGAGAGCCATCGGATAGCATTGGGACTTCTATTTCTCTTTCGGCCACGGTGTACTGGTTCAGGACTCGGTTTTTAATAATGATGATGATGCTGTACTGCCCAGGCGCCAGAGCAACGTCTGCCTGAAACGAAAAGGGCGATGCTCTGCCCTGCTGAAACTGACTCGGGGTCAGCTCGAGGTAGAGCTCCCGGACACGGGCCACTACGAGCCTCCCCTCCCCGTCGCGCACCTCGATGTCCAGGTCCAGGGTGGTGTAGAACTTCGACTTCTCCTCGTCGGTCTCCAAGGCGAAGTTTTGCGGCTCGATTTCGATGCTGAAATGCACGAAGGAAGTTTCCTGGGGCCCTGCGAGCACGGCAAAATACGAACGGCTTCGCACGAAGTTGAAGGAGTACTCCGCCGAGACCCGGTCGCCGTAACGGAGAAAGGCGTCCGCGTAGTCGGATCGGATGGCGCGTTTCGGCGATTCCTCGACCCGGGCGAGCATGAGCTCGGTCCCTAGTGAGGCCCGGGCGTCAAAGAAGTCCGCCGGTTCGCTGGTGTCGAAGGACAGCGAAGCCCTGGCAATTTCCGGCGAGATCCTCCCGAGCACCTCAAGAGCGGCGCCGGCATCGCTCCCGTAGGTGAGCCGGCCACGGAGAAGGGCCGCGGGACCGTCGACCACTGGATGGTAGAGCCTATACTCCCCCATGTCGTCGTGTCTGAAGAACATCAGGTAGAAAAACGACGGCAGCCCCAATGAAGGATCACCCTGATAGAACCAAAGCTCGACGGAGACCAGCTCGTTGTAGCCGTCGAACCGCCGGTTTTCCCGAGGCTCACCGAGAATGATGTAAAAACGGCCCCGGTCGGTTTTCCACCCCGGGCGGAAGGTCTCCTGACCCAGGAACTCGTTGGCATGCTGGAGCCGGCGGTAGTGCTCTTCCTTGAACTCGTTTTCGGGCGTCACCAGGTTGGGGTCGCGTTTGCGCCAGAAGGCATCGATGAACCTATTCCGCCCCTCCAGAGTCTCGATGCTGAGGAAGACCTCCTTTTCTCGATCGGTGATGATGTAGACGACCTCCTCCTCCAACCATTTCCGGTATTGCGAGGGTAGCGATTCGACGCGCTCGTCGGCGCCAAGCCCGGGGGAGATCGTAAGTAGAACGGATAGCAGCACCGTTCGATTCATGCTCCCTCACCGTAACCTGTCAACTCCTTGCGCTTGAGCTGGATGTTGTACCGCTTGATCATCTCGTTCAGCGTGGTGGGCTTCAAACCAAGGAACTCGGCCGGCTTTTTCTGTATGCGTCCCGAAGTTTCCAAGGTGAGCGGATGAGCTTCTTTTCGAAATCGCTGATGTCTCCCCGAAAGGAGATTCCATCTTCCGGGACCACGAGCCGCGGCACCCGGAAGCTCGGGACGGCAAAGACGTGGTCGAGGATGAGGGATCGATCGACGACTCTCCCTTCCGCCAGCGCCATAGTCCGCTCGTTAACAGCCTTTGTGCACGCAGTCTCTAAGGCTGAAGGGTAACACGGGGTGGGCGAGCGATACCAGGGCAAGGTGTCGGTGGCTGCGTGGGATGGCCATTTTGGATGTGCAGTTAACCCTAATCGCAAAAAAAAGAGAGCAAAGTAGCGCGAAAGTATTGACAAAGGAGCCTCTGGGTTGATTTGTCAGGATCATGACCCCACTTGAGGGCGTGTTTTTCAGAAACATTCCCCACCCCATTTTCAGAGACATGACCCCGGCAAAGGGGTGAGTTTTTCAGAAACATGACCCCACTTTTCGGAGTCATGACCCCACCCCTTTGAGGCCGAGCTCGGCTGTGCGAGCCTTCTTGGAAACAAGGAGGTCGTATTGGCATACAGGGAGCACGGTATGTGGAAAGTTCTGGATGTTCTGAAACGGCACCATCGAGGGGAGAGCCAGCGAAGGATAGCTGTAGCCACCGGTCGGGGCCGGAAGACGATTCGCGCGTATATACGAGAGGCGAAGAAACTAGGCTGGTCGAAGGAGGTTCCACCGGATGACGAGTTCGCGTCGCGGGTGGCGCAGCGACGCCAGCCGGGCCCGAGTTCGAGCGAGGCTTCTGCATCGGAAAAGGCGCTACGCGCCCATCATGATCGCATCCAGCAATGGGTGGAAGGCCCCGAGGGAGAGAGGGGCCTGAAGCTCACCAAGGTCCATGAGCTATTGACCCGCGAGGGAGTCGACGTTTCTTACAGCTCGGTGTATCGCTACGCGGTGGAGCAGTTCGGTTTGGCACGGTCCAGGCTGACACTGCGCCGAGCCGAGGTTTCACCGGGTGAGCTCGCCGAAGTGGATTTTGGTCAACTCGGCAAGATCTACGACCCGGAGTCGGATCGGAAGCGACTCGTCTGGGCGTTGCTCGTCACTCTCGGCTTCAGCCGCCACCAGTACGTTCACGTCAACTTCTCTCAGAAGCTGGACGTTGTCATCGATGGACTGGAAGAGGCGTGGGAGTTTTTCGGAGGTGTGCCTGAGCGGGTCGTCGTCGACAACATGAAGACGGCGGTGGTGAAGGCGGACCGCTATGAGCCTAGTTTTCAGCGCACCATGGAGCAGTATGCAGAGCTCCGAGGCTTTGTCATCGACCCGGCAGTCGTACGCCAACCGAAGGGCAAGCCGATCGTCGAGAGAGGGGTGCCGTACGTTCGAGAGAGCTTTTTCCGCGGTGAGCAGTGGCTCGACCTGGCTCACGTCCAGCGGGAAGCTCGACGTTGGTGTCTGGAAGTCGCGGGCCGGCGTATTCACGGGACCACCCAAAAACGCCCTCTCGTCGTCTTCGAAGAGGTCGAGCTTGCTTGCCTTCGGCCCGTGAACGGGCCTCGATTCGATACGCCTCAGTGGGCCGAGCCGTCCGTTCATGACGACCCCCCAGACCTCGAGGCCTACGCCAGGCGCGACCCGGAGCGTATGGTGCGCCAAGCCAAGAAACTCGGCAACAACATCGGCCGTTTCATGAGTCTGCTCCTCAGCGGCGTCTTTCCATGGGCCAAGCTCCGACAGGCTCAGAAGCTCATGCGCTTGGCCGACAAGTACGGCCATGCTCGCGTGGAAACCGCTTGCCAGCGAGCCCTGGGCTTCGATCTCATCAATGTCCAAAGGGTGGAGCGCATTCTCAAGAATGCCGTCGCGCCGTCGGACGACCCACCACAAACAGGAGAGCTGATCTCGATGCCCTTGAGATTCCTTCGCCCCAACGAAAGTTTCTCTCATGAACCGAAACGAAAGGAGAATCCAGATGGAAATCAAAAACTCACTGAAAACGATTCTGAAGAGGCTCAAGCTCTCGGGGATCCTTGCGACGCTGCCGGAGAGGATCGCCTACGCTCAAAAGGCAAAACTACCGAGTGAAGACCTCCTGGAACTTATCCTGCAGGACGAAGTGGATCGACGCGACCAAGTCAATCTGCAACGGCGTCTCAAACGCGCCTCCTTCACCGAGGAGCAAACCTTCGAGAATTTCGACTGGGATGCCCCGGTGGGCTTCGATCGCCATCGCGTTCGCGACCTCTTCTCGCTCAGTTTTATCGAGGCCAAGCAAGACGTTCTCTTCATGGGAAGCGTGGGCGTCGGCAAAACCTTCCTCGCTCCCGCTCTCGGCCATGCAGCCTGCCGGGCCGGATACGACGTGCTCTTCATCCGCGCCGATCAGATGTTCCTCGAGCTCAAGCAGTCTCGTGCCGACTACTCTCACGAAAAGGCGCTCAGACGCTTTCTCGCCCCCGACCTGCTCATCCTCGACGACTTCGCTCTGCGTCGGCTCGATACCACACAGTCCAACGACATCTACGAAGTCGTCATCGAGCGCCACCGCCGTTCGTCCACGATCCTCACCTCAAATCGACACGTCGACGAGTGGATTCCTTTGTTCGATGACCCGATTCTTGTCCAGAGCGCTCTTGACCGTTTGTCCCACAACGCTTACCAAGTCCAGATCGAAGGCGAAAGCTACAGGAAGGGACAACGTCCCGACCTCTTGGCCTCGAAACTCGAAAATGTCCACCAAACCTGAAAAGGAGTGAATCTTGCGAATCCAACCACCGAAGCGCGAACACAAGCTCCACCATCGCCCGACAACAGCCTCCCGTGGACCGGCCCATACCTGCGGTACCCCCCTCGGCGCCGACATCCGGGTTGTCGCCGGAACCCCTGCCGCATCGCGGCCGGCGGGATCTCCAGTCGCCCTACGGGCTCCTTCCGATCCCGCCGAGGTCTCTCTCTCTATCAACGTACTCATGCATGTTCCTCCTCCGCCCTCTACACTAATTTTCAAAGGCCCAAGTGTCTCAAGGATGTTGGTACACAGGAGCGACGACAGAGATCTGTTACAGATCCGAGGAAGTTGTGGTATTGATTCTCGGGTAGGCCTTTGACCCCGGGGGCATGTTTATGAAAAAGGTGGGGTCATGATTCTGAAAAATGACAGATGAGAGTAAAAATGTAGCCTCTCCTGCCATTTCAGTGGATCCTCTCGAGGGTGAGACCTGTCGTTCCTCATTATTAATGTCCCACTCGGGGATGGTTGAAATCCCTCGCCTTTAGGCGAAGCCTTTAGGAGGCTTGGGGTACGATCCCCAGGTGAAAGGATATCGTAAATCATCTCACACGACGTACGAGTTAAACTATCACTTCGTATTTATCACGAAGTACCGCAAGCCGGCTTTGAGAGGGGATGTAGCGGTTCGTCTCCGGGATCTCATCCGAGAGATCTGTGCTCGGAACCAGATAGAAATACTGCCTCTCCTGCCATTTCAGTGGATCCTCTCGAGGGTGAGACCGCCACAGTTTAGGTAGACGAGACTGATGAGAGCTTCGGCAGAGTGGAGTCCAAAGCTGCGGTGGCTCAGCAGCCGGATTTTGTTGTTCATTCCTTCGAGTCGGCCGTTGCTGAGTCTCCACGTGACCCACGCGATGACGCCATCGAAGTGCCTGCGGATCATCTTCGCCGCGCGTTTGACGGGCTCTATCCTCGAGCTCATAGCGCGCCGCAGCCATCCTCGGAGAAACTTCTTGGCCCATGTCTCGGTTTTGTAGGTGTAGAGGTCCATGAAGTCGTCGCGCAGAAGCATGGCGCGGTAGAGGCGACGATTAGCTCGCACCTGCTCGCGGAGCACCCGTTTGTCTTTCGCGCTGCGGTTGTGTTTGGCCTTGAGAAGGGGAAACTTGGTGTTCTTGAGGTTGCGCCGGGCAGTCCCTTTGAGCTCGCGCACCAGCTCGCGCCGGGTCTTATCCACGGCCTCGTTCAGATGCTTGACGATGTGGAAGCGGTCAAAGATCACCCGTGCCTGAGGAGCCTTTTTGCCGACGACAGTTATGTACGGCTCCCACATGTCCATGCTGACCGCTTCGAGCTCCGCGGCTCTTTGTGGTCCGAGCTTGCGGAAAAACCGCAGCAGCGTCTTGGCCTTGCGCTCCTTTCCCGCCCAGACGACCCGGCCGCTGAGATGGTCTATTACCACTGTTAACCCTAATCGCAAATAAACGTCACCGTGTCTGAGGTCTTTGGCCCCGTGAATAGCACCTTTTCCAGGTTCTGCATACACCGTGCAGAATCACCTATAGTGGCGGCGAGCGGGTGCCCCAGCACGAGCTTCTCGCCTGCGCCCAGTGCGGCTGTTTCGCGTTTTCGTGCTTCGAAGATTTTGCGATTAGGGTTAAGTACTTGTGGCGTTTACGGTAGCTGATCTCGTCCATCCCAATCACCCGCAATCCATCGAGCTCGCGCCGCTCATCCCGCTGCTCGGCAACCACTCGCTGGATGATCCGTCGCACCGAACGCCACGTCACTCGGAAATAGTTCGCTACGGCGCTGACGTCCGTCCTCTGTGCCAGCCACGCTACCTCTTGTTCGAAGCTTTTGGTAAAGCGGCTTCCCTTGTCGGCCCAAGGCACCTTTTCTCTGACCACTCCACACCGCCGACATACCACTCGTCGGATCGAGTAGCGAAGATAGGTCCGGACTCCGAACAGGTCCAAGTGCCGCCAGTAGCGATTGTAGCGATCTTTGTTCTTGCGGACCTTTCGTCCGCAAATCCCGCACAGAGGCTTCCTCCTCCGTGGTACTACATCCACCACCACTCTGGCTTTGTCCGCCTGGAAGTGGAAACCTCGGACCCACAGGCCTTGCAATCCGATGAGCTTGTTGACTAACGTAGTAACGCGCATCGCGGGAACGCTCTTTTCTCTTTCGGAAAAAAAGATTCTAGCGTTCTCGCCGATGCGCATCTACACATGGCTTACCCTCTCAACCCACGGGCCTCACCAAATGCCACTGCCCCTCAGCGGGAGACGAGGCTGTGGGAAACGCCCCCACGGTTCTGGTCGTTCAGACCTTGCTCACGACTGAGTTCTCTTCGAAGCCTGGAAGGGCGTTTTCCATAGCCTCCACTAATCGAGCCCCCCCTTCCTTATTCCATATGAATTAATCTTTCTTGTATATATATCAGGAGGGGCCTGTGGGCGCTCGTGGGAAACGCGAAGCGTTTTCCAAGCGATTGTGGAAAACGCCGCTCCACGTTTGTACGTGCTCACAACCTTTCCCTAAACGCCTCTCTCGCCCGGAGTTTCCGGCGTTTTCCACAATCGCGGCAGCGTCCATAGGCCATGCCCTCCAACACAAATCAGATCCCCCGAAACGACAGGAGAACCGAAATACTGAAGGGTCATGTGCGGCCTGAGCACGTGCACCTGTTGCTGAGCGTGCCGCCGAATTTGTCGCCGAGCCGGGTGATGCAGTTGATCAAGGGCAAGACGTCGAATCGTCTGATGCGCGACTTTCGGAGGATGCGGAAGGAGTTCTGGGGTCGGCACCTATGGGCACGGGGTTACTTCGTGGTGACGACGGGCAACGTGACGGATGAGGTGATAGCGAAGTATATAGAGTTGCAGGGTGCCGTGCCCCAGGACGACGATTCTTTCAAGGTCAGTGAGTAGTGAAACGAGGCAAGGACAAGCCGACTTTAGTCGGCGACGTGAACCCATCGCCTTTAGGCGATGGAGCGCACGCGCTCAGTCCGCCGGCCCGGTAGGCCGTCCGGCTGGACGAGGGACGACCGAAAGCGTGGTCGACGCACCCGGGATGAGTTCATCCGCTGGACAACGTAAACCTCAAGAGCTCCGGTCACGCGCCCTTTGGCCGTCGAAAACTGCTCTAAGCTGCCTCGTGCCATTCGTAGCGATGGTGCAGCCCGCCCACTCTCGGAAGCGCAACGACTCTTACGGTCGGTGACGGTCGCGGCGTGACCGGTCTCTCGTTCGGCGAGTCTTTTGTCGAGTCCCAGGTGACAACGATCGTCGTGACAATAGTCGATGTAGGACCGGGCGAGTCGGACGAGGTGCCGTTCGCTCAACACGACGACGCGTTCGAAGATCTCTCGACGACAACTACCGATCCAACGTTTGAAGGCGAGGCTAGGTCCCCAAGGCGACGACCCACGTTTGAGTGTCGAGCTTCAGGGAAGCGACCCATCCGAGATTCTGACCACGTGACGGTCAGTCGGGAAGGCCGTTGAGGTTCTCGCTTGCGGGCGTCCAGCTGAAGTTCTCTGCAATCACGGAGGCGACCGGTGGCCTCACGATCCCGGCGGACGGTATGGATGGCTCCTGGATCGTCAAGCTTCCGTCGACGAGCTTCCCGTCGGTTCCCGAGAACGAGCTTTCGATGATGTCTCTAGCGCGTAGCGTGGGCATCGCCGTTCCGGCCGTTCGGTTGATTCCGATCCATCGCATTCAAGGCTTGCCAAAGGAGGCGGCGCGTCTGAGCGGCCACGCCCTTGCCATCGAGCGGTTCGATCGAGCGCCCGGAGGCGAGCGCATTCACATCGAAGACTTTGCACAAGTCTTTGGACTTTTTCCCGACAAGAAGTACAAGCGTCGCAACTATGCCAATATCGCCGCGGTACTTTGGGCGGAAACCAGCGAGGAGGACACCTACGCGTTCGTTCGGCGGCTTGTCTTCTCGACGTTGATTGGCAATGGCGACATGCATCTCAAGAACTGGTCGTTGGGCTACCCGGATGGACGCATCCCCGTTTTGGCGCCCGCCTATGACTTAGTCTCTACGATCCCTTATATCGGGGGCGATCGGCTCGCACTGACTTTCGGAAAGAGTCGAAGCCTAACTGAAATCACACGCGAACAAGTCCGGCGTTTTACCGATAAGGCCAGGCTACCCTCGAGCCCATTATGGGACATCGTGTCCGAGACGGCGGAGCGCACTGTGGAAGCCTGGCGTGTTCTCGAAGCCCGCGATGTTCTTCCCTCGCCTATGCGCGCGACGATCCAGAAGCAGATTGAGACCGCCGCGCGCTCTATCCGCTGACGTAAGGGTCGTCGAGATCGCCGACGCCGTCCGGTTTTGCTCACGCTCGCCCGTTACTCTAAGATGAAGTGAGCTCTCCCAATGAGAACCTACACCCTTTTTGTCAGTCTCAATCTCAGTCTCAGTCTCAGTCTCAGCTTCGGCTGCGGCAGAGAGGTCCCCCTCGAGGAACGGGTGGTGGTCGAAATCGCCGATGACGCGTTGACGGTCGGTGAGTTCGAGCATTTCGTGGAAAGCTCCGTCCAACAGCACGAGCCGTTTCTCGCGGGCGACGTGATGGAGGCTTTGTTCGAGCAGTTCATCGAGGAGCTGCTGCTTCTCAAGGCCGCCGAGGATGCGGGCATTCGCGCGGAGCCCAACGCGGTCGCGAAACGCCTCGACGCCGTCGCCAAGGTCGAGGCGACAAACCGGGCCGAGATCGAGACGATCGTGAGGAACCAAATTCGGATCGAAACGCTCGTCGAAGACGCTGTTTTTGGGAGTCTCTCGGTCTCCGACGAGGAGATCGCGGCGCATTTCGAGGCGAATCGCGCCTTTTTCGAAAGACCGGAAACGGTCCTTGTTTCGCAGATCCTCTTAGAGGATGTAGGGCTCGCGAAGACGGTCGCCACCGAGCTCGGTGGCCGAGCGACCCGTTTCGAGGAGCTTGCCAAAGAGCACTCCGTCGGCCCCGAAGCGAGCCGCGGTCGCCACCTCGGGAGCTTCGCGCGCGGTGAGCTCCCCCCATCGCTCGAGACGACCATTTTCTCGTTGCGGCCGGGAAAGGTCTCTGACGTCATCGCGACGGATTTCGGATTTCACATTTTTCTCGTTCACGAGAAAATGGCGGCCGCGCCACTCTCTCTCGAGGAAGCTAGAGACTCCATCCGCGTCGAGCTAATGCGGGAGAAGAGCGATCGGGCACTTGCTCTCTACATCGAAGAGTTGAAGAATACTTACCCTGTGACCGTCCATCGGGAGCATTTGAGCTTCGCCTTCCTGGAATGGGAGGAAAGTAAGACGGCGGGGACACCATTGGAGGAAAGTCCATGAAGCAACATCGAGTATGCGTCTGCGGCATCCTAGGCGCCGCGATTGTTCTCTCGGGCAGGGCATTCGCCGAGACAGTGGAGCGCATCGTGGCGAAAGTGAACGGGCAGATCGTCACCCTCACCGAGCTCGACAAGGAAGTCAAGTCTGCCATGGAGCAGCTCGGGCCGGCGCCGACGCCGGAAGAGAACGAAGCCCGCATCGCCGAGCTGCAGAGCCAGGTTCTGGAACGCATCATCGACAACATGCTGGTCCTGCAAGTCGCGGAAGACCGTAGCCTCAGGGTTCCGTCACGCTTTTTCCAAGAGTGGAAGCAGAACATCATGAAGGAGATGGACATCCAGTCGGATGAAGCGCTCGAGCGTCAAGTCCAGCTTCAAGGAGGCTCGATGGCGGATCTGCGCAAGCGCTTCGAAGACGGGCTGCTGCTCCAGGAAGTACGCCGGATGGAAGTGGACAGCAAGGTTTCGGTCTCGGAGCCCGAGATCGAAGAGCGCTACCGCCTGCACATCAACGAGTACACCGATCCGGCAAAGGTGCGTCTGCGTGAGATCGTCGTGCGCTTCGACGAGACCAACGAGATCAACCAAGGTCAAAAGGCGCGACGGATCCGTCAGGACATCGAGCAGGGCGCGGATTTCGCAGAAGTCGCGCGCATGCATTCGGAATCGGGCTCGAGGGAAGCGGGCGGCGATCTCGGGTTTTTCAACGACGGTGAGCTCACGGAGTCTCTCGCGACCGTTGCCTTCTCCCTCAACCCGGGTGAGGTCAGCGAGATCATCCGTCTGGAGAAGGCGTTCTACATCCTTCGTGTCGAAGAGAGCGTCGAAGCGATTACGAAGGAGCTCAGCGACGTCCGGAACGAAGTCGCCGACGCTATCTTTCAAGAGAAAATGAGCGAACAGATGGACCGCTTCGTCAAGCAGCTTCGTGAGCGAGCCATTGTGGAAGTAAAGCTGTAGTTGATTCGTAGTTCGGGTTTGCTACCTGCTTCCCGCTACCCTCGTGCGCGTCGATGTTTTCCTCAAGCAGTCGCGGCTCGTCAAGCGGCGGTCGCTCGCCAAAGAACTCTGTGACGATGGAGTCATCGCGCTCAACGGGCGTCCCGTGCGCGCGGGCCGGGAAGTCACGATGGGAGACTTGCTGACGCTTTCGCTCCGGCATCGTAGAATCGAAGTCGAGATCGTCGATGTGCCGAAGCGGCCTCCGAGCGCCGCCGCCGCCATCGAGCTTTATCGAGTTTTGAGTGATGAAAGAATTGAGATTGACGAGCCATAAGCCGCTCTGCATCAGCAACAGGGGCGACAGGGGCGACAAGGTGCGCCTCGCGACCCCGCTCATCCTCGCACCTCTCGCCGGGCATACGGACCGTGCTTTCCGGGGACTTGTGCGCGATCTCGGCGGCTGCGGGCTCGTCGTGACGGAAATGGTTAGCTCGGAAGGACTGACGCGCGGAAGCGAGTTCTCGAAAGAGCTCGCAGCCACCACGCCCGACGAACGCCCTGTCGGTGTACAGATCTTTGGGAGTGATCCTGCGCGCATGGGAGAGGCGGCGGCCATGGTGGAGGACATGGGAGCCGACCTCGTCGATGTCAATATGGGATGCCCGGCGGCCGGACGAGGCGCTCGCGCAATATCAGAAGACTCTGGAGCTCGCGCCCGAATTCGTCAGGACGCACTACTTCTTGGCTCTTTCTTACTTGGAGATAGGGAGTCACCGCGAGGCAATCGCGGAGATCGAGCAGGCCATCAGGCTTTCCGACGAAAACCCGGTCTTTGTGGGTGCTCTAGGTTTTGCTCTCGCCAAATCTGGGGACGAGCAAGCGGCCCTGCATATGCTGGACAAACTCGAAGAGCGCTCGCGGCAGGGTTACGTGCCAGCCTTTAGCCGTGCCCTGGTTCACATCGGAATGCGCCGCAGCGACCAGGCTTTCGAGGAGCTCGATCGTGCCTTCGACGAGCGCTCAAGCTGGCTCGTCTCGCTCAACGTTGAGCCCCTCTTCGATCCAATCCGAGACGACCCACGCTTTTGCGATCTCGTCGGGCGCGTCGGCCTATCTAGTTCAAGAAAATAACTCCTCGATGCGTCGTCGGATGCGGCAGAATCGTCTAGCAGCGGGCCTTGGAATGACTCAGTGATCGGAACAGGCGAAAGGAAAGATATGCAATCCTCCGGCGACAAACGAGAATATTGGAAAAGGAACTTGACCTATGTCGGAGCTCTGCTCGCGATCTGGTTCCTCGTGTCGTTTGGCTTCGGCATTTTGCTCGTGGAGCCTTTGAACCGTGTCCGCATCGGGGGGTTCAAACTAGGTTTTTGGTTTGCCCAGCAAGGCTCGATGTACGTGTTCGTCATTCTGACCTTTGTTTATGTGCGCCTGATGAACCGCCTCGATCGTGCCTATGACGTCCATGAAAGGGATGAACGGGAGGACGCTTCATGAACGTCCAAGCTTGGACTTTCGTGATGGTGGCGCTGTCCTTCGCGCTCTACATTGGGGTCGCCATCTGGTCCCGCGCGCGTTCGACCGGTGACTTCTACGTCGCCGCCGCACAGGTATCGCCGGTGGTCAACGGCATGGCCGCGGCGGCGGGTTGGATGTCTGCAGCATCGTTCATTTCGATGGCGGGTCTCATCGCATTCATGGGACGTGACGGTTCCGTCTATCTAATGGGGTGGACCGGAGGCTATGTATTGCTCGCCTTGCTCCTCGCACCCTATCTGAGGAAATTCGGGAAATACACCGTGCCGGACTTCGTCGGGGACCGCTACTACTCTCAGGTAGCCCGAATCGTCGCTGTCATCTGTGCGATCTTTATTTCCTTTACCTACGTCGCCGGTCAGATGCGCGGCGTGGGAATCGTCTTCTCACGCTTTCTCGGGGTCGGCATCAACACTGGAGTCGTTATCGGTATGGGCATCGTCTTCTTCTATGCGGTGCTCGGCGGGATGAAGGGCATCACTTACACACAAGTTGCCCAATACTGCGTCCTGATTTTCGCTTTCCTGGTACCCGCGATCTTCATTTCATTGCTTCTGACGGGAAACCCGATTCCCCAACTCGGTTTCGGTGGGGTGCTCACCGATGGATCCGGAACCTACCTCCTCGACCGTCTCGATGGTCTCGGGCGGGAGCTGGGATTTGCAGCTTACACCGACGGACAGAAGGGTACGTTGGACGTTTTCTTTATCACCGCGGCGCTGATGGCAGGGACGGCGGGATTGCCGCATGTCATTGTCCGTTTTTACACCGTACCCAAAGTTTGGCAGGCGAGAAGTTCTGCCGGATGGGCGCTTCTGTTCATTGCTTTGCTCTACACGACCGCTCCAGCGGTGGCGGCCTTCGCTCGGGCGAACCTTTTGACCACCGTTTCCAACACGCCCTATCGAGAGGTGCCGAACTGGTTTACAAACTGGGAGGCCACCGGGTTGATCCAGTTCGAAGACAAGAATGGAGATGGGCTCATTCAATATACCGGCCCCGCCTCGGACATCCCGAATGAGCTCACGATCGACCGAGACATCATCGTGCTGGCCAACCCCGAGATTGCGCGGCTTCCGGACTGGGTTACCGGACTCGTGGCCGCTGGCGGGCTGGCCGCTGCGCTTTCGACCGCTGCAGGTCTCCTCCTTGTCATATCGACTTCGATCGCGCACGACCTCTTCAAGAACACGATCCGTCCATCCATTACCGAAAAAAGCGAGTTGCTGATTGCTCGCGTCACTGCAGGATTCGCGGTCATCATTTCCGGCTACTTGGGTATCAACCCACCTGGCTTCGTGGGCGAGGTCGTTGCCTTGGCCTTCGGGTTGGCGGCGGCGTCGTTCTTCCCTGCGATCCTTCTGGGAATCTTCACCACGAAGATGAACAAATACGGTGCGGTGAGCGGCATGGTCGCCGGCATCACCCTCACGTCACTCTATATCGCCTACTTCAAATTCCTCCATCCCGAGCTCAACAGTGCGGAGCACTGGTGGCTTGGCGTGTCCCCCGAAGGCATCGGCACGGTCGGCATGGCGCTGAATTTCCTCGTTGCCTGGGTGGTGGCGGCGTTTACCGAACCACCACCGCTCGAGATACAGCAGTTCGTCGAGGAGATTCGCGTGCCACGGAAGAGCTAGTGCTCTCGGCGCGACAGAAGCGCGACGACATTACCGCCGAGCACCTTTTTGATCCGCGCTTCGGAGAAGCCGCGCCGCAGCATGAGCTCGCTCAGCTGTGGCATCCCCTCGGCGTCGATGGGTGTTTGTACGTAACCGTCGAAGTCCGAGCCGATCGCCACCGCGTCCTCGCCCGCGACCCCGATCACGTGCTCTATGTGCTCGAGCGCCTCGGCGAGGCTCGGCTCCGAGAGCGCGGGCGGGGCGAGCATGATGCCGATGACTCCCCCGCGCTCGGCGACGGCACGGATCTGTCGGTCGCTCAAATTGCGCCGTGAGTCGTGCACGGCGTGCACGCCGGCGTGGCTTACGAGCGGCGGAAGCTCGGTAAGCGCGATCGCGTCGTCGAACGTCGCGGGTGAGGCGTGCGCAAGATCGAGCATCACCCCCGCACGGTTCATCGCTTCTACGAGGTCGCGCCCGAGCGCGCTCAGCCCGCGATCCGACCCCAAGGTGCTTCCGCCATACGCGTTGTCGCTCAAGTGCACGGGGCTGATGAAGAGAACGCCGAGCGCCGCAACCTCTTTGACGCGGCTCACGTCGTCGCCGAGCGCGTGGGCGCCTTCGATACCGTGAAAGACGGAGACCCGTCCGGCTTTGTGGTGAGTGCTCAGAGCCGCCGCGTTCGTCGCGAGTGCGACTTCCCCGGCATCGACCCACGCCTGCATCTTCCGTAGTTGGAATCGAAGCCGCTCCCAAGGAGAGAACCACGTCGCGGGTGGCCACCGATCGTGAAACGCCTTCAGACCCGCGAGCCCGAAGAAGGCGGTTGCGTTCGTGAAGCCGACAGCGTCGACGCCGCCCCTCCGCATGCGCGGAAAATCCACGTGGCCTCCTTGCCCCTCGAGCGTGAGGTCGCGCGGCCAAAGAAGCGAATCGGCGTGAAGATCGACGACGAGCGCCTCGCGATGGATCCGAAGCGCCTCGTCACTGACCTCGATGGTCGCCGAAGGCCGAAACGAAGGCTCGGGGTCCCACAGGAAGAACGAGCCAACGATGATGAAGACTGAGGCGATGACGGCGATGACGGCGATGACGAGAAGAGAAGCACGCCGCCGAGGTAGCCGGGTGCGGCCAGCCGGTAGCCGACTACCCACCGCGAGTATGCATCTCGAGGTGCGGGTCCTTCCGAAGCGTTTCTACTTGGACCGGTTCTCGTCGAAGCTCGGCGCCCCGGTCCGTGCGCGCTCGCCACGTCGAAGCGATGAGTGCCGTCAGCTCTTCGTCCGTCGCACCTTCCCGGAGCTTGCCGCGCAGATCCGTCCCGTTCCGCGCATAGAGGCAGAGGTACCACATGCCGTCCGCAGTCAAGCGGCTCCGATCGCAGGTGCGGCAAAAAGGCGCGGTCATCGTGGCGATGATGCCGAAGGTCGTCCCGTCGGGAAGCCGGTACCGTCTAGCGGGGGCCCAGCTGTCGAGATCGATCTGCTCTGCCGGTTTGCCGAAATGTTCGGCCACGACTTTTAGAATCTCGTCCCGTGAGAAGACTTGCGCGTCCGACCACCGGGTCGCGCCGCCCACATCCATGTACTCGATGAATCGCACTTCCGCGGAGACGCTTTTGCCGTAGTCGATCAGATCGATCACCTCGTCGTCATTCACACCTCGCATCACCACGGTATCGAGCTTGAGGCCGGTGAAGCCGGCGCTACGCGCGTGGTCGATACCGGCGAGGACGTCTTTTAGCTGATCGCGTTGGCTGAGCTCGCGAAACCGCTCGCCGCGGAGCGTGTCGATACTAACGGTGATTCGCGACAGGCCGGCGTCCCAGAGCGCTTTCGCCTGTGTCGCGAGCAGAACACCATTCGTCGTGAGCGCAAGATCTTTGACCCGCTCGTTGTCGCGGAGCATGCGGACGAGCTCGGGAAAATCCTTCCTGAGAAGGGGCTCGCCGCCGGTGAGGCGCACTTTGTCGACACCCAGCGAGGTGAAGATCCGGACAAGGCGCGACGTTTCTTCGAAGCTCAAGATGTCGCTCTTGGGAAGCCACACATACTCAGCTTCCGGCATGCAGTACTGACAGCGTAAGTTACAGCGATCGGTCACCGATACGCGCAAGCTGCGGACGGGTCTTTTTAGTGTGTCCACTGGATGTGTCGTCACACGCGCAGTCTAGCAGGGTGCTGAAGAAAGGTCACCTGCTCCGCCAAGGGCAAGGGGGGGTAGTTGATCGAGCCGGCGGAATAGCGATACAAAGCTCGCATGATGGTCCTGCTACTGCTCGTCGTGAGTCTGCTCGTTGTTTCCTGTGCCCCACGAGCCACGGAAGAATCGCCCGCAGGGTTCACCGTCGTGGGGGCGTCCGTTCTCGACGGCGGCGGGGGCGCCGCCCGCTTGGTGAACGTTCATATCGAAGGGGACACCATCACCGCGGTCGACGAAACGGAGCCCGCCGACGGCGTCGAGGTCGACGTCGACGTCATCGATGCGACAGGACTGACGCTCGCACCGGGATTCATCGACACACATAGCCACGGCGACAGCGACTTGTCGCTTCACCGGGATGCGCTCGCCGCGGTGAGCCAGGGCATCACGACGATTGTCGGGGGCCAAGATGGCGGCTCGCCCTTCCCGCTCGCCGACTTCTTCGAGGGTCTCGACGCGGAGCCCGCGGCCGTGAACATCGCAGCCTATGCGGGGCACGGAGCGTGTGGAGACGCTCATGGATCTCATTCGCGATGCCGAGGCCATGCGGGCGGCGGGAGAGGAAGGCGTCGAGAGCGTCATCGCGACGAACATGGACGAGCGCGACATCGAGCGGCTGATGGCGTGGCGCCATACGAACATTTGCACCGATGGCGAGCTCGACGGCGCGCACCCTCGCGGTTATGGAACCTACCCACGCGTGCTCGGGCGTTATGTGCGCGAGCGCGATGCGTTGACGCTACCGGACGCCGTTCACAAGTCGACGGCGCTCGCGGCCGAGCACATGGGCTTCGTGGATCGCGGCCGGATCGAGCCGGGTTTCAAGGCCGACCTCGTGCTCTTCGATCCCGACACCGTCATCGATCGAGCGACCCCCGAAGACCCTACGGCGGTTTCCGAGGGTATCGACAAAGTCTGGGTGAACGGCGTGCTCGTCTATGCCGAGGGCCGCACGACGGGCGAGCATCCGGGACGTGTTCTGAAAAGAAAGTAAGCCGTCGGCTATTCCTTCAGCGTAATCCACAAGAGCTCGATCGCGGTGTCTCCGGTATTGCCGGACTCGTGGTCATCGCTGAGGGCGACGGCCTCCATCCAGCCGACCGAGCCCGTTTCGGAATACGACGTCGTCTTCTCGTCGCCTCGGCGCACCGTCCACTCGCCGCCACGAATATGAACGTAGAGCTGATTGCCGGGATGCGGGTGGACGCCTTCCCACTGGCCGGGCTCGATGACGAATTTCTGCACGACGAGCTTGTCGTTCTTGAAGGCTCGAAGAGCACTTCGCCGGGGATGTTTGGATAGTGCTTACGGGCTTTGGGTGGTGACAGGCATAGCCGCTAGTGTGATGCATGAGGTGGCGGTGAGCCAAATGGCGCGACGCATGAGTTGCCTCCTTTTCTGGTTCGACGGACCATGTACTACAGATCCGAGTCGGTTGCCACTTGCTCGTGACGCTCCAGCAGCAGCTATCGGCTCATCGCCTTCTGAGGGCAGGTAAGAAAGATTCGGGCGCGCTTCGCGACCTTTAGGACGCGACGGCGATCAAGTTGTTCAACTTCTCCGCGAGCGCTTCTTTCGACGCCGCGCCGACGAGTTGCTCGACAACCTTGCCATCTTGAATGAACAGAATCGTTGGGATCGAGCGCACGCCGAACTGCTCACCGAGTCGAGGCTGCTCGTCGACATTGACTTTGGCCACTTTGGCCTTGCCTTCGAAATCGGCTGCCAGCTCTTCGATGGCAGGAGCGATCATCCGACACGGCCCGCACCACTCGGCCCAAAAATCCACGAGGACCGGCTGCGAGGAGTCGAGCACCTCACTCTTGAAATTATCCTCCGTTGCAGTGATGTACTTTGCGTCACCCATTAGGCGGGTCTCCTTTCTTCTGTGAACTGTTTCTGGTCTAGAACTGAAAGCGTCACGTCCACGGCGTCTTGCAGCACGTCGATGTCGACACAACATCTTGAAAGAACTCGAAGTCCTTGAAGGGCGTTCGTCAAATAACGTGCGCGCGCGCGCGGACCGTGACGGCCCGAGAGGTCTGGCGCCTTCGCGAGCGACGCTTCGAAGGCGTTCTCGAGGCGCTTCAAGTTCTTCCGGATCCGCGCCGCCGTCTCTTCGTCCCCTTCGGCCAGGGACACGGCCGTGTTGGTGATGAAGCAACCGCGGCTTCCCTGAGCGCAAGCGCAATCGAGCACCACCTCGCGAAAAATCTTCGCAATGCGCTCCTGAACGGTGCCGCCTTCCGCGAGCACGCGCACGGTCTTGTCATGAAAACGCTGCTCGTAGAGGTCGAGCGCTTCGAGAAAAAGTTGCTGCTTGTCTCCGAATGCGGCGTAGAGACTCCCCCGCTGAATACCCATGATGTCGACGAGATCCTGGATTGAGGTTCTGTCGTAGCCACGCGTCCAAAACACGTTGATCGCGCGGTCCAAGACTTCATCCCGGTTGAACTCTCGTGGTCTCGCCATCTCGAGATGTACTATACACGTTCTGGAACGACCAGTCAAGAATATAATTAAGTCCCATTGTATCAGTAGTTTAAAGTGCTAAACTGAGCGCGTGCGCTCCATCGCCTAAAGGCGATGGGTTCACGTCGCCGACTAAAGTCGGCTTGTCCTTGCCTCGTTTCACTACTCACTGACCTTGAAAGAATCGTCGTCCTGGGGCACGGCACCCTGCAACTCTATATACTTCGCTATCACCTCATCCGTCACGTTGCCCGTTGTCACCACGAAGTAACCCCGCGCCCGTAGGTGCCGACCCCAGAACTCCTTCCGCATCGTCCGTAAGTCGCGCATCAGACGATTCGACGTCTTACCCTTGATCAACTGCATCACTCGACTCGGCGACAAATTCGGCGGCACGCTCAGCAACAGGTGCACGTGCTCAGGCCGCACATGACCCTTCAGTATTTCTATCTGGTTCCGAGCACAGATCTCCCGGATGAGATCCCGGAGACGAACCGCTACATCCCCTCTCAAGGCCGGCTTGCGGTACTTCGTGATAAATACGAAGTGATAGTTTAACTGGTACGTCGTGTGCAATGATTTACGATATCCTTTCACCTGGGGATCGTACCCCAAGCCTCCTAAACGCTTCGCCTAAAGGCGAGGGATTTCAACCATCCCCGAGTGGGACATTAACACTTGCTACTTATGAACAATTGAACTAACATTCAATCGTATGGCGACGACAACGACGAGCGCCCACCGATGTCCCGACATCGAGACCGACGTCCTCTCCGTCGAGCAGGCGCGGATCCTCGCGGAGACCTTTCAGGTCCTCGGTGATCCGACGCGGGTGCGCATCGTGCACGCGCTCTCGCTTGCCGAGCGCTGCACCACGGACCTCGCCGGGGTCGTCGCGATGAGCGAGTCCGCGGTCTCGCATCAGCTGCGCACGCTACGGCAGCTCCACGTCGTGCGGAGCCGCCGCGACGGTAAGCTCGTTTATTACAGCTTGAACGACGAACACATCCGCAGCCTTTTCCAGCAAGGCCTCGAGCACGCCTTCGAGACAGAGCAACGTTGACCACTAAGAACGACAACGACAACCAGCACGACCACTCGCGCGGCCGCTCCGACGGGCAGACCCGCCGCTCGATGGTGCTCGCCTTTCTTCTGACCTCCGGCTTCATGCTTGCCGAGCTCATCGGCGGCATTCTCGCGAACAGCCTCGCCCTGATGGCCGACGCGGGGCACATGGTCTCCGACGCGGCGGCGCTCGGTCTCGGTCTCTTCGCGATGTGGATCGCGAGCCACCCGCACACGGTGCGGCGTACCTTCGGCTTTCACCGCGCCGAGATTCTCGCGGCGCTCGCCAACGGATCGCTTCTCGTCGTGATTGCTTTCGTCGTCAGTTGGCACGCCTTCGGGCGGCTTTCCGAAGGCGCCGGCGAGGTCGCGAGCGGTCCAATGCTCGTTATCGCTTGCATCGGGCTCGTGGTGAATCTCGTGTCGCTGAACATTCTCGGCGGCCATAGCCACGGAAACCTGAATGCGCGCGCCGCCTTTTTGCATGTCATGGGCGATGCGCTCGGCTCCGCCGGCGTCATTCTGGCGGCGATCGTCATCCGTTTCACGGGCTGGACACCCATCGATGCGCTCGTAAGTATCTTTATCGCCGTTCTGATTCTCATTTCGGGCTGGCGGCTCGTGCGCGAAACGGTCTCAGTGCTTCTCGAGAGCGCGCCGCGGAACCTCGACTCGGATGCGCTGCGGAAGGATCTCATCGCCATCGAAGGGATCGAGGATGTCCACGACCTGCACGTGTGGACGGTCACCTCCGGCTTCGTGTCGTTGAGCTGCCACGCGGAAGTGACTTCGAATGACGTCGCTGACTCTGTCTTGAGACGAGCCACCGCACTGCTTCGAGAGCGCTACGGCATCCGCCACGTCACCATCCAACCGGAAACGTCGTGGATTCACGAGGAGCTCGAGCACTGCTGCTCGGGCGAGCATGAGCCCTCGCCGTCCCTCAGGCGATTTCTGAATCAGAGCTGAGCCCATGCGAGCCCTTCTCGCGATTCTTGCCTTGACCCTGGCTCAAGAGCCCGCGCGCTCGCGACGCGACTTGCTCATCGTGCACCCGGATCGCAGCGCTCCGGTGGAGCTCGCGTCCTGGCGCCGGTGGCCACGGTGGAATGCGACGAGCGTCGCCGCCTCCAAAGTGACCCATGAAGAGCTCGCGCGAGGGAGCGTCGCTCTTATCGGCACATCGGCATCCAACCGATGGATCCGTAAGCTCGCGCCCAAAGAGTTCGCCGAGTGGTACGACCGTCCCGGCTATCTCGTGCAGATCTCCCAGCGGAACCCGCTAAACTCCGCTTACCGCATGACCATCGTGGCCGGCGTAATGGCCAGCCCCATCCCGCGCCGTCGCGCCGACGTGCACATAAGGCGGGATGGATACACGACGCTTCTCGGGTTTCGTCGAGAGGACGGCTCCTACGAGATACGCCGTTTCGAGCTCCCGACGCATCCGCAGCTCGTCACCGACTCCTTTCGTTTCTTCGTGCATGGCTTCGAGGTCGCAGGCGACGCGCTTCGCCGCTTCGCACGGTCCGGGCCGCGGGTGCCGTTGATGGACGTTCATGTCTATGCGAGCCTCGAGGAAAAGGGCCTCATTACCGATGACACCCGTTCAGCCCACATGAACGAAGGCGCCTACCACATCGTTCTCGGCGTCGATGAAAAGCCCGCGCGTCTACTCGCGGAGACCGGCGACGGACCGCTTCTTTTGAAACGTGGACGCGCGGCGCGTAACACCTATGACCGCGCCGAGCTCGACCGCCTCGACGAGATCGCGCGGCGCATCATGAGCCTCAGCACACCGCCTTCGCTCGTCGAGCTCTTGGACGACACTCGCTTCGACGCGACGTCGCCATTCATCACGGAAGCCGTCGCGGCGTCTTTCGCCCGCTTCGTTGACGATCGCGAGCCCGATGTCGAAAAGTTCGGCAACGCTTGGGCACAAGCACTCGCCGAAAAGAATCCACGTACCCACTCCTTCGCGCCGCCGCGCGGTTTCCAGCACGGCTTTACCTATGCGCACGAGGGCTACCAGATTCACAACGGCTATCTCTCCGAGCGATCGGATGCTGCGTTGGGCCGGTTGCAGCGGCTCGGTATCGCTGCGGTCGCGGTCGTGCCGTACACGTTCATGAGCGCCCCTACGGAGATCGTATCGCTCGAAGTGCCGCGCCGCGCCGGCTCGGAGACCGACGAAGACATTGCCCACGTGATCCGCCGCGCGCGCGAGCGTGGCCTGACGGTGTTGCTCAAGCCTCAGATCTGGGTGCGGCGAAGCTGGCCAGGAGAGATCGAAGGGACGACTCCCGCGGACGAAGACCGCATGTTTCGTGAGTATGGCGAGTGGATTCGGCACTACGCCCTCATGGCCCAGGAGCTCGAAGTACCGCTCTTTGCGATCGGGACGGAGCTTTCCAAACTGACTCACGGACATCGACACCGGTGGCAGACGCTCATCGGAGACATCCGGCGGCTCTATTCGGGCAAGCTGGTCTATGCCGCGAACTGGGGTAAGGAAGTACAGCAAGTTGATTTTTGGGATCTTCTCGACTATATCGGCGTCGACTTCTACTACCCGCTGAGCGCCCACGAGCATCCGAGCGACGAAGAGCTCGAGAAAGGCTTCGAGGCGGCGCTCAATCAAGTCAGAGCGCTGCACGAGCGCCATCGAAAACCTGTGATCCTGACCGAGATCGGATATGCGAGCACGAAGAGCCCGTGGAAGAACCCGCATGCGAGCGACAAAGAGCGCGAGCTCTCTCCCGAGGACCAAGCTCGTGCGTATGAGATCGCCTTCCGCTGCCTTGCCGATGAAACCGAATGGATCCACGGCATGTATTGGTGGAAGTGGCCCACGGATCTGAGACGTGGCGGCGACGGCCACCGCGGCTTCACGCCGAACGGCAAAGCAGCCGAAGATGTCCTGCGCCGCTGGTACGGCACTCGGCTACAATAGCGGCCCAAATCAGTTCGCGTATTTCGGAAGCCGTCTAGGCTGAAGTTCCTGGCTGAAAAAGCCAAAATCCGGTGTTGATCCAATGAGATAGTTGGAATCAATGGTGCTGGCTTCTGTCTACACGGTGATACCTTTGAGCAGGTCGTAGGCTCTCTGCTGTTTCGAGTCCGGAGTTGTCGTGACATCGAAGGTGGGCTCGTCGGGTCCGGCTTCCGGTCGCCGACATTTGTTTCGGACGATGTTGCTGAGAAGGCGCAGCAGCGTGCGGAAGCTGGAAGCTCGACTCCCATCGTCAAGCTTCTTGGTTTGTATCTTGCGCAGGGCGGCCTCGGAGCGCTTCGCCGGAGCAACCGGGTCACGCCTGGCCTTCGCCTGCTGGTCCTCGTCAGAGAATAGCAGCGGCCGCCAAGCCTCCATCATGTGCCACAGGACGTAGTAGGCCAGCATGCACAAGAAGACGTGCGCCCGGACTCGGTTTTCGCGCCGGTGACGAATCGGCCGCACCTTTAGGTCCATGCTCTTGAAGGAACGAAACGCCCTCTCGACCTGGGTCAGCAACTTGTAGCTGCGCACTGTGTCGTCGGTTTTCATCCGCTGCTCAGCAAGACTGGTGCGGATCACGTAGATGCCGTCAAGGGCAGCTTCCGCAGTGACCTTTGTGTCGTCGATTTCGAAGCTAAAGCTGTCGTCGCGAATGTCCAGCTTGAAGTGCTTGCCGACTTTGTACTTGTTGAGAACTCTGCCTACCCGCACACCGATTTTATCTTTACCATGCAGCTGACCCCGCCCGATCCGTTGGCGAATCCCTCCGAACTGCTTAGCGATCGTCCCCATGTGTCGCTTCCACCGCTGGAGCCGTTTGTTGGCGAGCTCAGAGTTGCCGTTGGCGAGGCGCGAGGCGTCGGCATCCATCGTTGTCTCGTCTAGCTCGAAGTCGAAACCGTCGTCACGGATGTCGAGCCTGTAGTACCTGCCGACCTTGTACTTGTTGAGGAGCTTTTTCACTGCAGCACGGATGTCCTCCTTGCCCTGCAAACGGCGCCGCTCGACCATCCGACAAACTTTCTCCAGCTCCTTGCAGGTCGCTTCGAGCAGAGCACGGCGCTTGTGACGCCGCCTCTCGGCCAGCTCCGGATTGCGGCAAGCGACCAGCCTCTCGTTGGGGAAATCCGGGTGCGTCACCTCAAACAGATTCCGCTCGTCGAATAGCCCCATCTGGAGCACCCCATCGTTAATGAGCTTGCGAATCGGTTCGGGACGCAGAGCGGTAATCCAGTCGATACCGTCCATCTCCCGCAACTCGTCGATCTGGGTCTGGGTGATCATTCCGCGGTCGCCCACCATCACAAACTGCTCGATGCCGAAGCGCTCTTGCACCTTTTCTACCTGAGGCAACAGCGTTTTGGGATCGCCCGTGTTGCCCTCAAAGACCGATACCGACACGGGGATGCCGCGTTCGTTGGTCAGCAGACCGTAGTTGATCTGCAGCTTGCCTTTCTTGCCGTCACGGTCGTATCCGAGGCGGGCGATCGGACAACTCACACCCTCGAAGTAGCTTGAGGTTAGGTCGTAGAGCGCCAGGCCGTCGTTTTGGAGATGGCGCGCCGCGAGTTTTTTTTCGATGACCTCCTGGCGTTTGAGAACCCAGTCCATGGCGGCATAGAGATCGTCTTTGCGGGCATCGCTCACCCCCAGGATTTCGGGCAGTGTGGTATGGCCACGACCAAATCCCGCTCTGGTGAGTGTCGAGAACCAACGAGCTTTTCGAAACCGAGCTGTCTCATGGCGCTGAGCACCGCGTCGACGTGGCCATGGTGCCGGGAGCCGTTCTCGACGATTTTGAAGGCGACTTCAACCGAGACGAGCTTTTCCCCTTTGAGAATGCGTCGGATGGCGTCGACTGCGTCCATGGGCAATTTGGACAAGTTAGCGAGCGTGCGCTTGCGGACGTTTCCGCCCACCCGATAGGGCTCACGCAGCAGGACCGCGGGGGTAGAGTTGCGATTGGGGATGATGTGGATATGCATGCCCACCATAATAGCCTATGTGTCAATGTGTATCAAACCATAAAAGGCTTTAGACATGCCTACATATTGCAACCCAAAATTAGCCTCTCGGCGTCCCTAAAGACGCGTAATCATTGGGGATTCACACTGTCAGTGGGTTCATTCGACCAAGGAACTTCAGTCTAGGCCCACGTCGCCGGCTCGCCCATGTCCAATAGGCGCCGACTCGGGAAGACGTCACTCTTGAAGCAGCCGTGACGGTCAGTTCGAGGCGTCGGTCGAGCCGCCTCCTAGCTGCACCTTCTCCGCGCCGCCGAGGTGGATACCGTTGAAGACGAGCCTGAAGGTTCCGTGCGATTGCCCCCGGAAGAGAACTTCGGGCCCGTAAAGGTAGAGGTGGCCCTTTCCCACCTCGGCGGCCGCGACGGCGACGCCACCATAGAGACGATTCTGTCCCCAGGCCCAGCCACTCCGCAGTGGCTCGGCGCTGTCGAACCACGCCACCGCGGTCACGCCCTGTTTGTCTGCCTCAGGGGCGAGCCGCATCGTGGCCGCTGTTGTTGAAGAAAACATCGGCGCGATCGGGCATTCCGTAGGCGAGCGGTTTCGTATTGTCGACCCGAACCTGTGGACTCGAACGTCTTCTTGGCGGCCGCGAGATCCTTAGGCCGGACGCGAATACGCTTCTCCTTAGTTTCGCTATGGATGTTCTTCGCGTGAACGAGCAGCCGCGCCGGAAGTTCGCTCTTCGTTTTGCTAGCGCGCACCTCCCCTTACGATTCCACGTCGCAAGAGGTTGTGGTCGTCCTTTCTGAGGTCATGCGTCTTGCCAACCCTCCCGCGCGGCGTCGAGGCTGTTCGATGAAACGTGTAGCGCAAGCCGACCCTGGCCGACCGTCCCGGACCGGGAAAGCCGATCAGTGACTCGTACTGACGGTCGCTCAAGTTGTCGATGCGGCCGCGAACTTCCCACCGGTCGGAAAAGCGCCAGGATCCGGCAAGGCCGACGACACCGTATCCGGCGACGCGCTCGCGCTCCGGGACCGTGAGTTGTCGGTCGAGCGTCTCGGAAACCGCGCGGGCATCGAACCATAAAGTGAGGTCGCTCCTCGGCTGCCACCGCACGCGACCGCTAGCCAGCCACCGAGGCCGGTGAAGGAGCTGCATCGATGTCGCCAAGTCCTCGACCTCGTTCCACGTGACCTGCGCCTGGAAATCGAGGCTCGAGGTGCCCTTCCACGTGAGAGCCAGCTCTACGCCGCGAGAGCTTACGCTCGATCGATTGATGTGCTGGAAGCTCTCGAAGTCGAAGTCGACCAAGTCTCGATAACTGTTATAGAAGAAGTTGGCTCCGGCTCGGAGACCGCGAGCGAGCGCTTGCTCGATACCAACATCTAGGCCCCAGGTGGTCTCTGGCTTCAAGTCCGGATTTCCTCCCAGGGCAGCGGGACTGGCGAGGGCGAAGAAGCTCGGCAGCTTGAAGGCGCGGGCTGTCGCGCCACGGAGCACGGTGGCGCCGTCGTCAAAGCGGTAAGCCATTCCCAAGCGGGGGCTCCCCTGAGCACCGGTGGTTTCGGAAAAATCAAATCGCACGCCTGCATCTACGACCAGTTTGCCGGGCTCCGCGATCAGCTCGGCGAACGCACCCGGTGTCGTGCGGCTCGAGGCGTAGTCGCCGGAAACGTCGCCGCCCAAAAACAGAGGCAGCTGGAGCACGCTCTCGTTACGTGCGTCCTCGTGATCCAGGTCAATGCCAGTGTTAAGGTGCAGGCGGCGGGTGGTGAGCAGTTCCGTTGCCCATTCCGCGCGAGTTCGCGTGTACCGGGTCTTTTCCATCGAGCGAGGCACGAGAAATCCGATGTTGGGGCTGGCGCGGTCGAGGTCGTGTTGGTATACGTTGGCGGTCAGCTTGTGGCGCCGGCGGGCGGGCTCACCGAGCTGGAGCTCGGCACGGACACTCAGCTCGTTGTGCTCCGATCGCCGCACCTTGCCGGAGCCGAAGAGCGGCCCGCCCGAGGCTTCCGGGTAATCGTCGCTCTCCCAGCGCGCCAATCGCGTGCCCAGGCGCAGCCGGGCGTGTTCGCCCAGCTTCAGACCTAGGTTCCCCAGAACGTGCAGTTGCTGGAACCGATCCTCAGCCACCCGGCCCGCCTCTTCTTCCCATTGCACCGCGGCAAAATAGTCGCCGCCGGTGAAGCCGTCTGAAAACGATCCCGCGGTCCGAAAGGCAGACGCGTTTCCCGCTTCTATCTCAGCGCGAGCCTCGGCTTCGTCACGCTCACTCCGTTCCGTCACGAGATTGATCACGCCGGCCAGAGCTGCGGAGCCGTGGTAGAAGGACATCGGACCACGGGCAATCTCGATTCGCTCGATGCCGCTTAGGGGTAGGCTCTCGAGGTTGACGGCTCCACCGAGCGGGTCGGTGCTGTCGTTGAGCGGCACCCCGTCCAGGAGCACGAGCGTAAAATTCGGGTCTCCCCCCCTTATCTGTGCGGTCGTTAAGCCACCGCGAGAGCCGCTCGGGAGAACGAACAGGGCGGGCGCATAGAGGAGCAGCTCACCTACGGTCCGTGCGCCGGAGTCATCGATCGTTTCGCGATCGATGACGGTGACCAACTGGGGGGTCGAGGAGGGCGAGCGCGCCGACACGGTTATCGTAACGTCGAGTGTCGGCAGCTCGGGTTCGCGCTCTTCTTGGCTGGAGCGCGCCTCGGGATCGTCTCCCGTTCGCTCCGGTTCCTGAACCGACGCCGTGACGGGAACGACGAGGGCACTCAGGCATAACAGGACCAGCGTGGGCTTTCCCATGCCATCCAATTGTACTACTACGGTTGGGGTCTCCCTATCGTCGTCGTACCAGCCACGCTTGAACCGAGAGCACGGTCATCCAAGCGGCGACAATGAGGAGGCCGGTCGCCTCGCGCGCCGCCTCGATCGTCGACGACTCCATCTCCCACGATTGGAACATCTCCGAGAAGGCCACCCTACCGACCACGCCGCGCCCGACGGCGAGAGCCATGACCAGCGCGACCAGGCCCACGATGACCGCCGGCAGCAGCAGCGCGGCTCCGCGGGCGACGACCCACGCCGACAGGACAACGGCCACGCCGTAGATCATCATCCATCGGCCGGGATCGGGATCGTTGACCTGCACCGCGACAGCGAGCGCGAAGAGCATTGTCATCGCAGCGCTGATGATTGGGAACACCATGGCGCGCACGCTCGTTTTAGTCATCCGGCTCCGGTAAGGGCACCTGTTCGGTACCTTGAAGGTAGGCCAGGAGGTCTCGTACCTGCTCCTCTTCGAGATAGGTGAGCAGCCCTTCGGGCATCGCCGAGCTCCTCAACTGCCTCCGCTCCGCTATTTCCTCGAGCGATAGGACGTGAGTCTCGGTCCCCGTCTTGATATGCAGCGACCTTTCGTCCTCAGCGACCACGACGCCAGAAATCGTCCGTTGGTCCGTCATCTTCACCACGGTAGTCCGGTAGGGTTCCCCCACTGTCGAGCTCGGATCGACCACGTGGAACAGCAAGTAATCCAGGTTGCCCCTGTCAATCCCTGTGAGGTCGGGGCCCTGGTCGCCACCGGCGCCAAAAAGCGTGTGGCACTGCTGACAAACCCTCGAGAAAACCAGCCGACCCTGGGACCTGCCTGCTACACCCGCGGGCACAGACTCGATCATCCGCTTGTACCGGGCGATTTCGGCCGCCTTGTTACTGCCGGACGTGCTTTCGGGAAACGCCTCCATCAACGAGGGAATCCGGCGGTCGTCGAGGAGTCGGAGTTGTTGGATGGTCTCCGCTGTGAGATCGTCCTTCGGGACTCGCCCTGCGCGCACGGCTTCCAGAAGGGCGAGCGCATGCTCGGCCCTCGTCGCGAGCACGCCGAGGGCGCTGCGCCTCTCCTCTGGCGTGAGGGATGCATAGGCGCTCAAGAGAATCTCCGGGGTTTGCGCCCCACCGTGCACACCCAGTCCCTGGATGGCTTCTGCGCGGACCGCCTTGTCTCCAACCAACTCGTGCAGCAGCGGGAGGTCCATCACCCCTGCTTGAACGAGCTTGCGGATCGCTTCTCGCCGCAGTTTCGCATCGGCATCACGGTTCTTGGCGAGCGTGTTCATGGTAGCCACCGCTTCGTCGTCTCCGAATCGCAGCGCCAGCTCCAGCGCTAGTTCTCGCGTGCGTTCATCTCCTTCTCGCACCAGCATGGGATAGACGTCTGACCACGCTTCAGCCTCGACCGGCGCGCCCGGGTTGCGAATTCCGGCTAGCCCTTCCTTCATGCCCTCGAGTAGATCACGTCTGAGGGCTGCACTACCGGCCTCACGTAACGTCTCCACAAGGAGATCGATGCTCGTGCGAGCTGCGCGCCTGGCGATGAATTGCCGAATCCTGGGTATTCGTGAGCGCAGAGCTACCTCCAGGGCTCCGCCCGGATCTCTGGGGACCAGCGGTTCGATGGCGTACCAAAGCATCATGGGAATGGCCTGATCCGATGCATCCTCGGCGTGCCCAACGAGGCCCGCCACGATGGGCCATCGGTCGTTAAGCTGCAGTCTTCCGGCCGCCGAGGCAAGGTAGAGCCGCACAATCGCGGACTCGTCCTCACGCGCCATGGTAGAAAACCTCTCCGCTACGGCCGCCGACACCTTCTTGTCCTCGGCTACGAGCTGGACGGTCCACGCGCGGACGAATTCCATGGAGCTTTGTAGCTGATCGAGAACAATCGCTTCGGTCAGGCCGTTCGTGACATGGAGCGCCCAAAGCGCGCGCAGCTTGCGAGCCTCGTCGGGATTTTTGTAGAGGATTTCGCGTAGCGCGGTGTGAACTTCTGGACCCAGCTCATTGGCGTGCGAACGCTCTTGAAGGATCCGGCGCGCCTGTCGCACGTACCAGTCGTTCCCGTTGAGCTGGTGGTTGACCAGATCCATATCACTCAGCTTCTCCATGTCCACTCGCACCGGCTTCACACCGCGGTAACTGAGCCGATAGACCCGGCCGTTGCGGCGGTCGTAGGCCGGCTGTCCATGGCACGCATATTTGTCGTACCAATCGCTCAAGAAGACCGCGCCCTCGGGTCCTTGCTGCAGGCTGAGCCCGCGTATCCATAAGTCTTCGCTGACCATGAAGCCGCCGTTCCCGAATTCCCCCCTCCAGAACTCGGGTCTGACTCCGGCAGGCACGTCTTCACCCCGAGAAGGGTCACCGTCCTCGCGACCGTGCGGGCCCAGCTTTCCGACGAAGGTCGAGCCACGGCGCACGAGCTCGTCGGTGTGGATCCGGTTCGAGTGGATATTGTTCAGGAAGAGCTTGTTGCGATAGCGCTCCGGGAAATGGTCGGCGAGATAGACCATGGCCCCGGCGTAGGCCGCCTTGGAATGGAGGTGATCCGCCATCGCGTTGATGTCCTTGTAGGTGTGGGCGTTGAAGTGCGCACCCGCCTGTCGCTCGTAACGTCCGCCGAGGCTCATGTGGTAGAGATGCGGTACGACGTTGGCGGTGACGAGGCACTGGCCGCGGTCGTCGAAGTCCACCCCCCACAAGTTGCCGCCGCCCTCGGCGAAGAGCTCGAATTCGCGACGGGTCGGGTGATAGCGCCATACACCCGCATTCATGCGTACTCGCTCGGGTGCAGGTGTTCCCGGCGAGCCGACGAGCGATTGGACGAACACGCCCTGGAGCCCGTAGAGCCACCCATCCGGCCCCCAGACCATACTGTTCATCATCTCGTGGGTGTCCTGGTAGCCAAAGCCATCCAGGAGTATTCGGGGAGGTCCATCCGGGACATCGTCGCGGTTCGCGTCGGGGACGAAGAGAAGGTAGGGCGCACTGCCGACGAAGACACCGCCAAAGCCGACCTGGATGGCCGAAACAAAGCCGCCTTTGTCCCAAAATACTTTCCGCTCGTCGAACCTGCCGTCTCCGTCCCGGTCCTCGAAAATCAGGATGCGATCGCTTCCGGTCTCGCTCCAGTCGGGATAGGAGTAGTTTTCCGCGACCCACAGTCGGCCGCGGCCGTCGATCGTCATTGCAATGGGCTGGACGACGTCCGGTTCCCCGGCAAAAACCGTGACGCTGAAGCCCTCGGGTACCCGCATGCCCCGAGCCGTCTCCTCAGGCGATCGCGCATCACCCGCTGCTACATGTTCCTCGCGGTGCAGAAAGACCAGGTCAGTTGTCGGTGGAGCGTCCGTGACGCCTTCGGCGGCAGCCTGGGGTCTTTCGCTCAGACGGAGCAGATCATATGTGGAAAGAGCTCTCGCAACCGCCTGCGCAGCGATGCGGTGTCCTGCTGCGCTCCAGTGGGGATCGTTCTGTAGATAGAGTGGGAAGTGATCGCTGGACTCGAAAACCGGTAGCAAGTTGATCACGCGATAGGGGAGCTCGTCTCGAACCTGTTCGAGATATCGAAAAGGCTCTTTGACGTAGGGACCCTGCGCCGTGTAAGCATCTTTCTCCCAATTGTCGGGGGACTCCCGAATGGAGTACTGGTAGTGGCGAGGATAGGCCACCAGCACCATGGGCGCTTGGAGGACGTCCGCGCAGTACTTGTGCATCGCCAGGAGGTTCTTCATCGCGCCGCGTTCCATGTTGGAACGGGACGCTTCCAGTGGCTGGTTGGTGACGAAGAACCGATCCTCAGGTATCGAGGCGTCTCGGTCTGGCCTCGCAGGCGCTTGCGTTTCGTGTTCGAATCCGAGCAGCCTCCGCATCCTCTCCACCTGCTCGTTGCCAAGCCGCAGCCACGGCAGATAATTTCCGTAGAAGCGCTCAACGCGCTCCGCCACGTCCGCCATGTCGATCTCGCTGAGCTTCTGGTCATAGGCGAGGTCGTCGTGGAAGTCGTTCATGTCCAGGTTGTAGATCACCAGATCGGGTTTGTATTTCTTTCCGATATCCTGCAAGAGTCGCAGGCTCAGCAACGGTGAGGAGCTGCTCCAGCCAAAATTGACCGCGCGAACGACTCGGCTTCCCGCGTCGTTGTTGACCATTCTTTCGAAGACATACGGATACGCCTGGTCATAGCGCATAGCATGACCATAAGTGTAGGCGTCCCCCAGGAACAGGATGACGAAGTCCTCCTCCTTTAGATCATCGGCCGTTCCACTAAAGCGGATTCCGTCTTCATTGATCTGCTTTTCAGGATCGGGAAGCAGACGATGATCCGCCTCGGCGTACTGGATCTCCGCAACCTGTGCCTCCACGATACTGCGAACCACTTTGGGCAAGACCAAGAGCGCCAAGAGGCCGACCGATACAAGAACAATAGCGAGAACCGGTTGCGCGTGCTTCAAGGCAAGACGTATCCCCACGATCAACGCCAGGAATATGAGGGCCGGCAGCATCACAACCGATACCTGGAAGAGCACCACATAGATGAGCAAGCCAGCGAGCCATAGATCGGCTCGTGCCCACCACGTGAGTGTCGCGCTTGCCCTGACATTGAAGACGCTCGAGCGCCCGGCGAGCACCAGGCCGCCCCAAAGGGCCCACAAGATCGGTATCAGGAGCCAGTGGGCCATTACGTGGGGGGGCGGCCTCAGCACCAGGTTGGATACACGGTAGCGGCGGTCCCCTTCGAGTTGGGTTAGCCGAATGAACCGGACCGCGGGATCAACCTTCAAAACCGGGCTCTTCCACGCCCTCGGCCCCCACTGCCCTTCCGGGCCAGCAGGAACGGTCCAAAGATGCTGGAAGCTTTGCCCATCGGGCGATGCAGAGATCGCGAGGACAAGATCGTTGTCAATCTGGGCCTCGAGTGTGAATTCACGGATCGGTTCGTCGGGACGGAGCTCGAGAAAAGCCGCATCGCCGAGCTCCAACTCTCCTTGGTACATGAAGGCGCGCGCAGAGATGGCGGGCCTTTGCCACGACCACTGAGTACCAAGAAGCAAGACCACCAGGGGAAACACGAGCAGAGTCCCCGGATGCGCTCGAAGAGATCGGAAGATGCCTCTCAGAGGTTGCACTTCGTGATCAGACTTTTTCTTTCCAATCTCCGTATCATTCGAAAGACCATTGACCTTGGCCTTCTTTTTTCTGTGCTTCGATGATTTCTTCATCGGGTGGGCGGCCCCCAAACCGAACTACGTGATCGCGCTATCAGCGTGGGCTCGTAAGGAGGTGCTCGGCCATGGACTCCGCGATAAGGGCGTGGCCTTTTGCCGAGGGGTGGACCACGTCGAGAAAGAGGCCCCCTCTCTCTTCCTGAGCTTCGAAGAGTGCGGCTGTGTCAACGAGATCGATCCGAGACTCCCCGGCCATCCGTCGCAACAGAGTGTTATAGGCTTCCATTTCCAGTCTTTCTCTATCCAGGCGGCGGCACTCCTCTAGAGCCTTCCGAGCTTCATCCTCGTCACCGCCCGCCCGATAACAGCTTGCCAGCAGGTATTGAAAGATAGAAAGATCGGGAAACCTCCGTGAGGCCTCGAGAACCTTCGGACACATATCGGGCTCGCTTTCGAAAGTAAGGCCGTCCACATCGACGGAATGAAAGAAGTGCTTTGTGAGGCGCTCAGACCATGGAGCTCCCAAAACCCGTAAAGCAAGGTCAATTTGTCGAAGCCATGCTTTTCTTGTTGCTCCGTCAAGCTCGTAATCGACCCCTACAAAATTCTCAACGAGTGGAATATCGGGCCTGATGGGAACGGTCATAAAGACGCAATCCGCAGAGTCAGCTTGGACCATACTCTGTAGATCAAGAACGTTCTCCTTGAACTCGTCCAGACCCACCCGGGGAACAGGCTCTTCGCGAAGCAGCGGATCAACGGGCTCCCCGCGAAACCTGTTAATCATCCGGTAGATTCCTGTGCTGCGGAACGTATTGACAAACGACTCAACGTCTCGTCTCTGGTACTTCTCTCGATCGCTCTCCAAGGCTGAATGGTGGTCATTGTAGCCGAACATTGCAATAACCAGATCAGGCTCATAGCCCCGCACGACAATCTCATAGAGCTTCCTGCCCTGCCAAGAACTATAGCCGGGCACTCCAGCATTTATCACTTCCGTGTTCCTGTACCTCCACCTGGGACGCTGAAATGATCTGTCACTTAGGTATTGGGCCAACTTGTAAGCGTACGTTTCCTTTTCGGCAACGTTGAAGCCGAAAGTAACAGAGTCCCCGAGAACAACGATTCGGAGCGTACCGTCGGGCTTTGGGCGGGTAAGCTCTTCAGATCGGAAGCCTTCCTGATTGATAACCACCTGTCCACTCGAGTGGCCTGGAACCAGTTTCCAAAAGAGCTCTCGGTCCACCATGTGGATTGGGTTGCGTTCGTGTGCCCAGACCGCCCCCGAGACGAATCGAGCGGTGTTTCGCTCCGGCGGTCCAATGGCTAGAAGCAGCAGGCGAGCCGCGCCCTCGAGAGAAGCAAGTATCAGAACCGCTGCGATTAGAGAAAAAACGGTCTTCCTGGGTCCGGAGAGAGGCAGTGAGGGTTTGCCCGATTTATCGACTGTTGGCACCTTTTCCTCATCCGTTACGCAATTCCGAGAGCCATGACTGCGTTGGCAGCCTCCTATTTTAGTTGAATTCGACCGAACTCACCCGATGAGGTGGGGTCGGGGCCGTTTTTGGGAAGAGGGAGAGCTGATGGAGTTGGCTCGCGAGGCGGACGACTGTTCGGAACTTCTATTTAAAAGGATTCCTGCCTAGCTCGAATCAAGACCCTATTTGTAGCGGACGCCCCCCATGATGACGGCATAGACCCGCTTCATAGCGCCTTCCATATCCTCGAGGGGGTTGCCGGCCACTACGATCACGTCCGCCAGTTTGCCCTTCTCGATCGTGCCCAGTTGGTCCAGCATGCCCAGACCTTCCGCTCCGTTACGGGTCGCCGCCTGGATAGCCTGCATGGGCGTCATCCCCATCTCCACCATATGAGCCATCTCCCGGGCGTACGAATCTTCCTGACGCATGGTCATGAAAGCGCCGGTATCGGTCCCCATCCAGAACTTCGCGCCCGCTTTGATGAACCGGCGCATGTTCTCCTTCGCTGTCTCGATCACTTTCATCTGTTCGTTGTAGGAGCGGTCCGTCTGGCGCGTCGATGCCGCGGGGTAAGGCCTCAGGCCGGGCTGGTCGGGATGTCGCTGGTTGAACAGCAGCTTGTCCCGGTACTGCATCAGGGTGCGATGCTCGTAAGGATCCAGCGACATCGTGTAGAGCGTCTCGTTGAACCGGTGGGGATCTGCCGCCAGTTCGACCTTTTGGACCTTGACCTCCAACAAGGTATCGATGATGACTCCCTTCTTGACGTACCCTTCGATGATGTCCCAGTCAACGATTTCATAGCGCTCGAAGGGATGTTCCAGCGTGTCGACGTCGAAGGCCAGCATCCTCCTCAGGCCAGCGTTGCCACCCCCGCCGGCGTGGACGTCGATGATCTTCCCGAGCTCGTGCCCGCGCTTGATAATGTACTCGAGCTCCTCGTCGGTAAAATCGTTCTCCCCGTCATAGGGCTCGCCCCACATGTAAAGCTTCCAAAAGTTGAAGTCCGGGCCTTCCTGTCCCCAGCCATTCGGGTCGAGATCGTTCAAATCCTCGATCACGTTGTACTCGAACTGATGCTTGATGAACTCGATCGCCTTCGGATCGGTTTGATTGTTCCTCTTCAGGTGACGCTCCCAGTGCGCCTTGCTCATCCACAACGAGCCGCCCAGAAATACCCGCGGTCCCGGTATCTCCCCCTTCTCGATCCGCCGCTTCAGCGCAAGCTCCAGGTCCGCCGGGCCCGGGGTCTGCCGGAAGTTTGTAATCCCCTGCATCAGGTAGGTGAAGGCATTCCGCTCCATCTGGGCCCAGTTGCGCTCCCACCTCGCCTTGAAATCCTCATACGATAGGCTCACGTCCGGCGTCGACAACAACGGATTCAGCACCACATGCTGGTTCGAATCGCTGAGCCCGGGCATGATGGTCATCCCCCGGGCGTCGATGACGCGCGCTCCCTCCGGGATGCGCACGTCTTCCATCGGCCCTACCTCGACGATCCGCTCACCGTCGATCAGAACGGTCTGGTCGTGCCGCGGCGGAGCGCCGGTGGCGTCGATGAGCAGACCCCCTACAATTGCAATCGGTCCCTGCGGCACGTAGGGAGGACCCTGCGGCCCCTGAGTCAGCTGCTCGACAGATATCTGATCGAGAACCGAAGGCGCGGGCGCCTGGAGCGCCTCCCCCATGTTCGTCACAGCCAAACCGACGATGATGATTGAGCCACAGAGTACAGCGATACCAGCGGTGATACGGATTTTCTTCATCATCTTCATCGATGCCTCTGCGCCATGGACCGTTTAGGACATGGCTGTCATGGACCTCGCCAGACAGGATTTGCTCTCTTGTAAACGAGAGTCTATTTGTAGCGGACGCCGCCCTTGATGACCGCGTAGACGCGCTTCATGGCACCCTTCATATCCTGCAACGGATTTCCAGCCACCACGATCACGTCGGCCAGTTTGCCCTCCTCGATCGTGCCGAGCTCGTCCAGCAGGCCAAGGCCTTCCGCCCCGTTGCGGGTCGCCGCCTGGATCGCTTGCACCGGCGTCATCCCCATCTCCACCATATAAGCCATCTCCCGGGCGTACGGATCTTCTTGCCGCATGGTCATGAAGGCGCCGGTATCGGTCCCCATCCAAAACTTGGCACCGGCCTTGATAAAACGGCGCATGTTTTCTTTGGAGATTTCCATGGCTTTCATCTGGTCATTGTACGAACGCCCAGTCTCGGTCGAATCTGGCGGGTAGACCCTCAGCCCCGGCTTGTCGGGATGTCGCTTGTTGTAAAGCAGCTTGTCGCGATACTGCATCAGGAGACGATGCTCGAACGGTGCGGGACGCGTGCCGTGCCCGTAGAGCGACATGGAGTACAGCGTCTCATCAAACCTGTGAGGGTCGGCCGCCAACTCGATCTTCTGGATCATCACTTCCAGCAAGGTGTCGACAATGACCCCTTTCTTCACGTAGCCCTCGATGATGTCCCAGTCAATCAGCTCATTTCCGTAAAAGGGGTGCTCCAGGGTATCCACGTCGAATGCAAGCATCCGTCTGAGGCCGTTATTGTGACCGCCGCAGTGAACGTCGATGATCTTCCCGAGCTCGTGCGCGCGCTTGATGATGTGCCTCAACTCCTCGTCGGTGAAATCATTCTCCCCGTCAAAGGGCTCACGCCACATGTAGAGCTTCCAGAAGTTGAAATCCGGGCCTTCCTGCCCCCAACCATTCGGATCCAGATTGTTCAAATCCTCTATCACGTTGTATTCAAATTGATGCTTGATGAACTCAATCGCCCTCGGATCCATTTGTGTGTTCTGCTTCAGGTGACGCTCCCAGTGCGCCTTGCTCATCCACAGCGACCCACCCAGATATATCCTTGGGCCTGGAATCTCCCCCTTGTCAATCCTCCGCTTGACCTCTAACTGCAGATCCGCCGGACCGGGAGTTTGCCGGAACCCGGTGATGCCCTGCATCAAATACGCAAAGGCGACATACTCCATCTGCGCCCAGTTGTGCTCCCAGCGCGACTTGAAATCCTCGTACGAAAAGCTCACATCCGGCGTCGAGAACAGCGGATTCAAGACAAAATGTTGGTTCGAATCGATGAGCCCCGGCATGATCGTCATCCCACGAGCGTCTATGACACGCGCTCCCCGCGGGATGCGCACGTCTTCCATCGGTCCCACCTCGACAATCCGCTCGCCGTCGATCAGAACCGTTTGATCGTGCCGCGGCGGGGCGTCGGTGGCATCGATGAGCAAACCCCCTACAATCGCAATCGGTCCCTGCGGCACGTAGGGAGGCCCCTGCGGCCCCTGGATGAGCTGCTCGACCGATACTTGATCGAGAACCGAGGGAGCGGGCGCCTGCAGCGCCTGGACGCCGATGCTGCCGAGAATAACGAGACCGGACAGAAAGGCGAAGCTAATGGCGAATCTTTTCCTCATGATTGAACCTTTCACGACCCCCTCCCCGACACCCACACCCACATGCGTCATGGGGACTGTTCGTCAGCGGGATAGATGAGCCAGAGAAAGAAGAGAGCGCGCTAACGCAGGTGGTGTGCCTGCATCAGCGCGCTACTCTATGAACGACTTAAAAAAAGCTGAAGCGAATCCCGAGACGCGCCGTAAAGGGCAACACGGTCACCTCAGGCAGCAGGTAATTGGGAGCGTCCAGGCGCAAACTCTGCACATGCGTCACCGTGCCTGAATTGGTCGCGTTGAGGACGTCAAAGATGAGTCCGATCTTTCCTGTTTCGAAAACGAAAGATTTTTCCACTCGAAACGACAGATTGTGCTGAGCGTCCTGGCGAAACTCGCCTCGTGCCTCCAGGGGAACGTCGATGGTGCTCTCGACCACGATTTGTCCCGGAAAATCCGCCCTAAGAAAGCGACCGGTCCGCGAACCCGGCTGGAAGCCAATATTAGTCTCGAACGTGTCCAGCGGAAACCCGGAAATGTACTGGTAGAAGGCGCTTATGCTGATGTCCCACCCTGCCACATAGGTGCCGGCTAACTTTAGTATCAGGTCCGCATCCAGGTTTGTTCTCCCGAAAAAGTTGGTGAGGCTGTTCGGATTGCTGTAGCGGGCGCGGCCGCCGCCGCCGCTCTGCCCAAAACTGGTTCCCCGATTGCCTTCTGCCCGTCCAATGTTGGCCGAGGCTTGAAACTGGGAACGTCCATCGAACCGCTTCTTCCCGACGATTTCGATACCGTCGTAGCTTCGCTTCAAGCCCACATCCGGATTCGTCGTTAGAGCGATACCGCTCGCCGTTCGGAAGGCCGGGTCCAGGGCGTAGATCGTGATCGGCGAGCTGTCGAGAGGGTTGACCGCCTGGATGGCGTTATAGGCCGATGCAGGCCTGGCTTCTTGAATTCGGCCAATGAGGTCCGTCTCTCGCTTGATGATCCCTGTCACTTGCAGCGCGTAGCCTTGACGCGGCTCCCATTCGACCCCAATGTTAAAGGTATCGGTGTAAGGGTTCCTCAGATCGGGGTCTCCGAACTGCGTCACATCAAAGGATCCACTAGTAATTACGCTGCTCGAGCGAAGGTCCCCTCGCTCGCCGGGCTGTTCAGTGTTGTTTGGGGTCAAAAACAGGCCGTCTCCGTTCAAGTCATTCCAATCGTACGTAGCATTCCCTGCACCCCCGGCGGGCACACTCGTGACCCGGTCATACCAACGACCATAGCTCGCTTTCACGACAAACGTGTGCTCGCCACCAACGTCCCACACGATGCCGGCCCGTGGCGCCCAGGTATTCATCTTCCAAATGTCCCGCGTCTCCGGAAACGTAACCGCCGGGAACCACTCGATGCTGAAGCTGTCACTTCGGATGGCTTCGTCTGAAGCCTGGAGGCCACCCCCTTCCGTGTACTCCGGTGTCCAACCTTCGGTGCTATCGAACCGGATGCCCAGATTGAGCGTTACGTCCGACATCGTCCATTGATCGTTGATAAAAAAACTGTTGCGCGTTTTTCTCCTGGCACCTCTTCTCGGTTCAATCAGGAGTCTGACTGCATCCGGCACGCCGAAGAGCAGACGCTGTTCGAGCGAGCCCGGAGTGTGCAAAATGGATTGAAAAGGATCCCGCCCGTTTTCATAGCCGAGCTTGAGATCGTGCTTCCCGCCCGCAAGGTCATCGTTGAAGTAAGTCAAATCCACTTTGAACACCTTGGCATCGCGGTGCTTGTTCCACCGGTCTTGCCGGAACCAACCGAAGTTCTTGCCCGTTCCTCGATCTTGAAAGCCGGGGATCGCATCGGCATTGTCGAAACTTTCCCTATCGGAGCCACCGCCGAGGTTCTCACTGTAGCGGATGTCCAAGATAGAATTCTGGCCCAGTGTCGACGCCCACTTGAAGAGATAGTTATCCTGGTTGCGGGTGTTGAAGATATAGGAGCCCGGGTCCTCGGTGACTTGCGCATTCGCGTTGGCCGGAACCCAGTCGTCGTGGCGCCCCTGAATGGTTCCGACGAAGGTGTTGTTCTCGTTAACCTGCCAGGTAACCTTGCCTAGGTATTTATTGATGTTGAACGACGGATCGATGATTCCAACCAGCGCTGGAGCCCGCTCCGTTCTGTCCGTCCGGGCATAGTCGGCGTAGAACCACACCCTGTCTTGTGCGATAGGCCCGCCTATCTCGCCGCCCCAGTTGTTCTGGCTGATAATGGACGTGCCCTCCGTGAACCCTTGGGCCTTGAGCTCGTCCGAAATGTTATTCCTATTCAGGGATTCGTCGTTCAAGTAATATCGAACGCCTCCGCTAAAGTCGTTCCCGCCCGACTTGGTGATGAAGTTGAAGACTCCCCCACTCGCCTGGCCGAACTCGGCAGAAATCCCGCCGGTCGTGATCTGAACTTCCTGCAACGAATCGTACGAGATATCCCCAATCATGTATCCCACGGTGGTATCCATCATCTGGAAGCCGTCCATGCTGTAGTAGTTGGCCCGCGTATGACCGCCGTGAACCGAGTTTACCGGCGCAAAGGAATAGGGACTCTCCACGATACCAGGCTGAAAACTCAAAATGTCCTCGAATTCGCGCCCGGTGGGAATGTTCACGAGCAGGTCCTGATCCATCGTGACGCCGACGCGGGAGCTCCGGAGCTCGACCAGAGGCGATTCCCCGGTGACGGTGATGGTCTCCTCGACAGCGCTGATCTGCAGTCGGAAATCCACTCCGAGTGTTTTGCCCGCCTCGAGGATGATCCCCTCACGGTTGACCGACGTGAAGCCGGCCAGCTCTGTCAACACGTTGTACGTGCCGGGCGGCAGGTTCCGCACTCTGTAGGTGCCATCATCGCCGGTGATCACCGTTTGACTGCCGCTGATCAAGTTCGGCGAAGAGACGGCGATGACAACGCCGGGCAACACCAGCCCCTGCTCGTCCATGACCTTTCCCACAATCGATCCCACCACCTCCTGGGAGAAGGCGGGAGCCGCTGCAAGGGTCAGTAACGAGCCTAGCGCGACGACGCAGACAACCCTCTTGGAATTAGCCCAGTGGTTCATTTTTTTGGTCCTCACTATGTACTCCAACGAAATGTACTCCAACGAAATCTGGCGAAGCAAACCAGAACAACAGTAATGAAGTAATACTCCTGCCCAAATGAATGCAAGTTGTATTCCACTAGCCAGCCAACACATAAGTCCATAGAAATAAGCGTGTTAGATGGGCCGTACCCTGCCCGATACCCTTTCGTATTCAAAAAGTTGGATTTCATCTGACCACCCGGGCAGTAAGTCCGGAACCCCGATCAGATTAATCTTCTATCTGAGAATAGCTTGGAGGGACTAGCGACTGACGAATCCGTCGTTCAGAATTATGGATCGGCAAATTCGGCGAAGAGACGGCGATGACAGCGCCGGGCTACACCAGCCGCTGCTCGTCCGTGAGGCTTCCCACGATCGACCCCATCACCTCCTGGGAGATGGCGGGAGCCGCTGCAAGGGTCAGTAGGGTGCATAACGTGACCACGGAGACAAACGCCTTTGAACTAGCCCCAGTGCCTCATTTTTTTGTCCTCCGTTATTAAACGGTGATAGGGAACATTAAACGGTGATAGGGAACGGCCACATCGGCGCGTTCCACGAACCTTCGCACAAAGCCCGAGCGAGCACCGAAAAGAAACGGAGCCACGTCATCCTTGAGAACGGGGAAGAGTCGGCCGAACATCGAGGCTACCCTCATTTCGGAATCTTCGTCATGGCCTTATGATGCCTGTGTCCACATGAACACAAGGTGAAATCTAGGAGAAAATAAGCGCGCGTGTCAAGCGAATTCGTTGGTTTTCAATATGGTAAACATGACACATATTAAATAACTGATTTATAACTAGTTATTCGATTCAATCAGTTGGATCGGCGTGCGTTTGAAGGTTCGGCGCCCGCGAATTGTTACAACTGTGTTAAGGTCACCCCAGAGTCGGACACGGAGTCGAGACCTTGAAGTCACTATTTGTCGACCGCTCGAGCTCGTTGCCTCCCTGGGTTCAAATCAAAGAGCAGATCAAGATCGCCTACACCGTCGGCCGGCTGCAAGGAGGCGACCTTCTGCCGTCAATTCGCGCTCTCGCGAAGCAGCTGGGGGTCGGTGAGGCGGTCGTGCGGCGCGCCTATCGGGAGCTCACCGATCTGGGGTTCCTGTCGTCGAAGAGCCGAAGCCACGTGATGGTGACCGACCACCTCGTGAAGTCCCCGCAGGTGGAGAAGGTCGCTTCCGAGGCGACGGCGGAGTGCGATCGCATGGTCCAATGGGCGAAGTCGAAGAAAGTCAGCTCCATCGGCTTGGCCCGTCTCCTCGTGCGCCGGGCGATCGCGCACGAGACGCGCACGCCGTCCTACCTCTACGTGGACTTGAGCGCGAGCTCAGCGAAGGAGCATGCCGCTGTGATCGAGCGCGCCTGGGAGATCAAGATCGCCGGTAGCGGCTTCGATGACGCTGCCCTGCTGTCCCACGAGGAGCTCGGACGCTACTCCGCGATCCTCGTCAACACCTATCGGTACGAGCGACTTCTCGAGATCGTCGAGGGCGCGGGCGCGAAAGACCGGATCTACCCGATACGGCTCAAAATGTCCGAACGCGTTGTTCGCAAGATTGGAAGACTGCCTGCGGGCTCGTCGGTGCTGCTCGTTCTACCCGACGCCGACCGCGAGCGGATCGGAGGCGCCGTCGTCGACTACCTTCAAGGCGAGGTCGGCGGCAAAGTGACCGTCGAGCCGAAGTCCATCGGTGAGATTCCGGATCTTGCCGAGCTGGCTGTCACAGGAAAGTACCGACTTCTGATCGTCAGCGTACATTTGTGGGAGGAGCTTCCCGAGAAAGCGAGGCGGCTGGCTTCCGTCATCCCCACCGAAACCCAGATCGACATGGAGTCTCTCGAGACGGTGAGAGTACAGGCGGAGGTTCTACTTTAAACGCTGAACTGATAAACTCTTTGACTTTGACTTGGGGGTCCCGACCTCTTTATGGAAGGTGGAGAACACCAGTGTTGCAGTTCGTGAGACGTGTTAACCGCTTCATGGTTGCGGTCGAGAAAGCAGTTGCCGGAAGCCTCGTGCTCTTGGTCTTCGCGGTGGTGCTGCTTCAGGTCACCATGCGTTATCTGTTCGAGCGGCCAAATCCCTGGAGCGAAGAGCTATCGAGATTCTGTTTCATCTGGCTATCCATGATGGGCGCCTCGCTCGCCTTGGAGTCTCAGAGTCATTTTGCGTTCGATCTGGCGGTAACCAAGCTCCCTCGTCGTCCGCGAATCTGGGCCTACCGCTTTGGCACCGGGTTCGTCGCAGCCGCGGCTTTCGGCCTCATCATCCTGGGCTTTGGACTGTTGCATCTGGCCCACGGCCAGCGTTCAGCGGCGTTGGATCTGCCGCTTGCGTGGGTATACGCCTCGGTACCGGTGGCCGGGATGCTCATGCTGTTACATTTGGCGGCCCGTCTCGGCGGCACGCTTGCCGAGCAGGAGGGCCAAGAGGGCCAAGAGGAGAAGAGTCACTGATGGCTGTACTTCTTCTGGTCGCTTTCATCGTGCTGGTGCTGCTGAGCATCCCCATCGGCTTCGCACTGGTGGGAACAGCCGCTTTCGCTTTTGTTCTCGACGAGGAACTACCCCTCGTGATTATCCCGCAGCAAATTGTGGCCGGCATGGACTCCTTTCCCATGCTGGCGGTCCCCCTGTTCATTCTCGCCGGCTTCATCATGGATGTAGGAGGCATCAGCCGACGATTGGTGACGTTGGCCTATTCCTTGGTGGGCCATCTACATGGCGGACTCGGGCAGGTGGTGGTCGTCGCGGAGACATTCTTTGCGGGTGTTTCTGGGTCCACTTCGGCACAAGCGGCGGTGATTGGCGGCATCATGATCCCCCAGCTCGTCGAAAAGGGATACGGCCGTGCACGTGCCACCGCTATCGTAGGCGCCGCGTGTGCCATGGGCATTTTGATTCCTCCCGGCATCGTCATGGTCATCTACGGCGTTATCGGGAACGTCTCCATTGGAAAACTATTTGCCGCCTGTCTGGTGCCCGGCTTGCTCATGGCTATCGGTTTGATGTGCCAAATCTGGTGGCAGGCGAAACGCCAAGGCTGGCCTCGCGGACCTCGAGAAACCTGGGGTACTACGGCCCGGGCGGCATTAGCGGGCGCCCTCCCCCTGTTGCTGGTCGTCATTGTGCTTGGGGGTATTCGCCTCGGTCTTTTTACTGCCACCGAGGCGGCCGCAATTGCCGTCGCCTACGCCCTATTACTTGGAGCTTTCTATCGAGAGCTCTCGCCACGTCACCTCTGGGGTGAGCTCGTCCGCACGGCCGTCCTCACCGGTATGGTGCTCTTCGTCGTTGGCGCCGCAAAACTCCTTTCATGGACATTGGCGGTGAAGCTAGTGCCACAAATTCTGGCCGCCTCTCTGGTTGAATTGGGTGGGGGAGAGGTGGGTTTTCTCATTCTTACGATTCTCGTCTTCATACCATTGGGCGCCATTTTGGAGGGGGTCCCGGCCGTCGTCATGCTAACTCCGATTCTATTGCCCATCGCGAAACAACTGGGCATTGACCCGGTTCACTACGGCACCGTCATCGTCGCGACGCAGGGGATCTCGGTTTTCCTGCCGCCGGTCGGCGTGAGCTTGCTGGTCGCTTGCTCCGTGGGCCAGGTTTCCCCCGCGGAGGTCGCCCGGCCAATCATTCCCTATCTCGCACTCTTATTCGCCTTTGCACTCGTCATCGCCTTCGTCCCGGAAGTCGTGCTCTTTCTCCCGCGACTCGTCGGATATTAAGGGCCCTAATGCGTCTATCGATCGAACATCCCTGTTTTGAACTCAAGGAGGATTTCATGTTTCGAAAAGCGAGACGGACACTGCTCGCGCTTGCAGGCCTCAGCCTGTTCGCCGCCACGTCATTAAACGCCATGCAGAACTCGTCCCCCGCGTCCGAGCCGGACGAGTTGATCACCACCTACTCCATTCTCGGCTACGACCAGGACACCGGTGACGTCGGTATTGCTATCGCCTCCCGCGTCTTCAACGTCATGTCGTTTTACGGCAAGGCCGGAGTGGGAGTGATCGCTATGCAGCACTCGTTTGCCGGGCAAAACCTCTTGACCGCCGTCGAAGGCGTTCAGCTAATGGAATTGGGCTTCTCGGCCGCCGACAGCCTCGAGATGCTCATGTCCAAGGACGCCGGCCGGGAGTTTCGGCAGATGGGCGCGGTGGACGCGAAAGGGCGTGTTGCCGCCCACACCGGTCCCGAGTGTACTTTCTATTCCGGCGACCGCCAGGGGAAGTATTACACGACCCAGGGGAACATGCTCACCGGCAAGGAGACGACGGACGCGATGGGTGACACCTTCGAGTCGACCGAGGGCGAATTGGCTGACCGTCTCATGGCGGCACTGCTCCAGGCAGATACTGTGGGCGGCGACGCGCGGGGTAAGCAGTCCGCGGCGTTGAGAATCTACCGTAAAGGCGTGGCTGAGGACGCCAGTACCACCGTCGGTGCTGACGTGTTTCCGTTAAGCTACTATATCGACCTCCGCGTCATGGACCATGAAGAGCCGGTTCGTGAGCTCAATCGACTTTGGCAGAAGCGGAAGGATTACCGTCTCTACGGAAAAGCCGTACGCCTTGCAGCCGACGGGAGATCCGACGAGGCGATTGCCGCTGCGAAGGAGTTCGTTGGCCGTTACCCCAACGAGTCCCGCGCCTACGAGGCGCTCGGCCTCGTTCACTACCAGCTCGGCGACAAGGACGAGGCGTTTCGGTGGTTTCGCGAAGCGGCCTCGCGAAACCAGCGCTACGAGCAGCTTTGGAAAATGCGGATGAAGGTCATCCGAGACCGGACCGGCACCTTGGACCGGTTCAGCCACTATTTCAAAGACGACCCCGACTTCGCGCGTCGGCTATTCGGGAAATAGCGCGGCGTGGCTCGCCGTCCCGACTCGGCGTCGCCACCGGATCGCAGCGGGCTTTTTGCCCTTGGGCTCGTGCTCGCCCTGGCCCTTGGACTCCGCCTACTCGGACTGCAGAGGAACGAGCTCTGGTTCGACGAAGCCTTTGCAGCGCTCGTCGCCAGTGCGTCTCCGACGGGAATTCTCGCGGAACTGAAGAACGACTCGTCGCCGCCGCTCTACTATTTGCTGCTATGTCTATGGAGAGCTTTGGCAGGTTCAGGGCCGGCGGCACTGCGTGGTCTGTCGGTGTTGTGCGGGGTTTCGGCGGTCGTCCTTACGTACCGGCTCGGCCATCGACTGTGGAGCGCCGACGTTGCCTGGCTCGGAGCTCTTCTGCTCGCCGTCTCGCCGCTACACATCTATCATAGCCAACAGGTGCGGCCTTACGCCCTGTTCATCCTGCTCGCACTCGGATCCCTGTCATGCCTCGAGTGGTTGAAGCGATCCAAATCTTCGTATGTGGGACTCTTCTACAGCTTTGTCACCGCGCTGGCCTTATACACCCACAATTATGGACTCTTCCTCCTGATCCCTCCGTTGCTCTATGTCGTTCGGCGACAATTATCCGCTCGTGTCGGCCTAGGGTGCGTTACCGCGATACTGCTTGCCTACAGTCCATGGACACCACTTCTCTGGCACCAGATCCAGACGGGAGCGGCCTCCTGGGTCGAGCGCATCTGGAGCCAGACTCCGCCCGCTCTCGCCCTCGTCAAATCATTCGCCGCGTTCTCGATAGGAGGGGAAGTACCAGCCTACGTGCCGACCGGATCCGCCGCGCTGCCTCTTTGGCCGAAGCTTCTTGCCTACCTACTTTTTGGCACCCTGACGCTGCGGGGACTGACACTTTCGGGACAAGACGGTCGAGTGGGCAGAGTTTTCGCCGTCAATATGATGCTCATCCTGGCCGTCCCCTTTCTCGTATCGTTCTATCTACCTATCTACATCGTTGCTCGTTATGACGTCATCGCATTACCTCTTTTCCTTCTGCTCTGCGCCAGCGGCGCCCGTAGCTTCAGTGGCGTTTCCTATGCGACGGCCGTAACGCTCACGGCGGGGCTCGCCGCCTCTGCGCTGTTCTTCTATTACTCGCAGCCACCTCTTCAAGGAGTTGCGGCGCAGGCGCGGATCCTCCGAACGCATGCCAACGCTTCTGACGCGGTGCTCTGCACCGGATTCACCCGCAATCCCCTGGAGTACTACGTCCGACTGCAGAAAGGCCCCATTGCCTTCTTCTCCTATCCGACATCATCGGCCGAACACCGAGGTTGGATAGACGAAGACGAGATCGCTGATCAAAGTCTGATGGCGGCTGACGCCCGAGACTTGGTCAAAGCTCTTCACGATAGACTACAACCGTCCGATCTTCTCTGGGTTGCGCACTCGCGCCTGCTCGCCGAGGTAAATCAGTTCCTCCTTAGGTCTTTAAATGGTCGTTTCCGTCGGATTCGCTGCCCGGACGAGGCAGAGAGATTTGGGATGACCTGCTGGCGGGCCGTTCGGGACGGTTAGCCTCTAAGAACTCGACCGGGGCCTGCTCGAAATCCGAGCTTGCTTCCGACGGAGCTTGGCGCTATTCTCCGTCAACTGGATTCGATCTGAGGAGAATGAGTATGCGCCTTGAAGCCCGGCGTGCGCTGGTCACTGGAGGGTCCCGAAGCATCGGCCGCGGCATCGCGCTGGCGCTCGGTCGCGAAGGCGCCGACGTGGTCGTGAACTTCAAGACACGTCGCGACGCGGCCCAAGAGGTCGTCGGCTCATTGAAGGAGCTCGGTCGGCGCGCCACTGCGGTACAGGGGAGCACGGATTCGAGCGAGGATGTCAACCGCCTGGTCAAGGAGGCCGACGATTTCCTGGGTGGTATCGATCTGCTGGTGAACAACGCCGGCGTTCTCAAGCGAACGCCATTTCTGGAAATTTCTCAGGAAGAGTGGGACTGGACGCTAGAAACGAATTTGAGAGGTTACTTTCTCGTCGGCCAGGCGGTAGCCCGACGCATGATCGATCGGGAGATCGCGGGAGCGGTCATCAACGTGTCCTCGGCAGGCCAGGCGATCGCGGCGCCCAACTTGACGCACTACTGCGTGGCCAAGGCGGGTATCGAGATGCTCACCAAACAAATGGCCTTGGAGCTGGCCCCGCACCGCATAAGAGTCAACGCCATCGCTCCCGGTCTCATCGAGACCGATCTCAATCGCAGTGATATTGCCGACCCCGGGTTTCGCGAGCGCCGCCTCGCACGAATTCCCCTGAAGGAGATTGGTGTCCCGGAAGACGTGGTGGGTGCTGTGGTGTTTCTGGCCAGCAACGAGGAAGCTCGACTGGTGACCGGAGCTTCGGTGTTCATCGATGCCGGCCAAACGATCTGGGGCGCGTAGAAGCTTTCTCGGCGTGCGCGAGCGCGCCGGTACCGTCCTGCGACGCCGCGTCACGGTGGCCACGTGGCCCGACGGCTCGCCCCTCACATTGCCGATCCTCGTCGCCTCCGGAGCCCCCGGACCGGCCCTGTATGTTCAGGGCGGCCTTCACGGAGACGAGATCGTGGGGGTAGAGGCGGCGCGACAGATCGTCGGGCGGGTTCGTCCTCGCGAGATTCGGGGGACTCTCGTCTCGGTTCCCATCGCGAATCCCCCCGCTTTCATGAGCCGGCAGCGAGGCTGGCCCTTCGAAGCAAGGGGCCCCATGGATATGAACCGGGTGTGTCCGGGGGACGCGAACGGTCCGCTCACCGCGCGTATTGCGCGGGCGATCTTCGACGGCATTCTTCCATCCGCCGACTACTGCCTCGACTTTCACGGCGGCATGAGCGGTTCGAGCGAGGCCCCCTTCGCGCAAGTGGTGATGCTGGACGACGAGCATCAAACGCTGGCGAAGCGAAAGCTCATGGCGGAAGCGTTCGGAACCGAGCTCATCTACGAGATGAAGCCGAAGGAGCGGGGGCGGCACGTCGTCTTTCGCGGTCTCGAATTCTCGTTCGCCGAGCAGGCCCGCCTCGCCGGCGTACCGACACTCGTCGTGGAGCTCGGGGAGGGAGGACGGCTTCGCGATGATCTCGTATCCCTGGCGGTCGACGGTGTCTTGAACGTGATGCGCGCGGTGGGAATGCTGACCGGCGATCCGCGCGTGCCAGAAACACGCTTCCGCTTCGATCGGGTCTCCATCCTGCGGCCCAACCGCGGCGGAATCCTGCGCCTGAAGAAAGGGCCGGGGGATCGAGTGGAAGAGGCAGAGCGGGTGGGGTACGTTGCGGACGGTCTTCGAGTCGTCGAGAAACTGCGAGCACCGGCTTCGGGGATCGTTCTCCGCGTCGCTAGCGCTGGCGTCACCGAGCCTGGTGCCGACTGCTTCTGGGTGGCCCACGTCAAGGAGCTAGCCTGTTGATCGAGCGAGTCGTTCCTCTCGTGCTCGGCGGCTTGCTCGCTCAGGCCGCCTGCCGGCCCGAGGCGTCCGAAGAAATATGGCGCGTGCGTTTCACGCACGTCTACACGAGCGCGTCGGACTACCAGCTGATGGCCGAGCGTATCCGCGATCTCATGGAGGAGAGAACGAACGGGAGATTCCGCGTCATCATCTACCCGTCGGCTCAGCTCGGCGGGGAGCGGGTGGCGTTCGAGCAGCTTCAGGCGGGTGCCACGCACATGGCCATCTCCGGAACGCCGGTGCTCTCCGGCTGGGTGCCAGAAGGCCAGATTTTCGATCTCCCGTTCGCTTTCGAGACGCGCGACGAGGGTTTGCAGGTGCTCAACGGTCCTCTGGGAGACTGGTGGCGCAAGCAGCTTCTCGAGAGAACCGGCGTTCGCTCTCTCGGGTTTCTCGACTACGGATTCCGGCACGTGTACAACAGCAAGCGGCCCATCCACGAGCCTTCCGATCTCGTGGGCTTGAAACTTCGCGTGCTCCAGAATGCCACCTATCTCTCCGCCTACGAGGCCTTCGGTGTCCAGGCGACGCCGATGAGCTACGGTGAGGTGTACTCAGCTCTCCAGCAGGGCGTCATCGACGGTGGCGAGGCGAACGTCATCGGCTTCGTAACCGACCGTTTTTCAGAGGTGGGCAACTACTTCAGCTTCACCTCTATCACATACAACCCGATCACGCTGCTCGTGAACGAGCGCTTCTATCGCTCCCTCCCGGAGGACGTGCAACGGAGCTTGGACCGCTCCGCTGCAGAGGCCCTCTCGTACCAGTCGGAAGTGGCCCGCGAGCTCGAGCGAGACGCGATCGCGGAGATGGACTCCGCGGGCGTTGTGGTTTCTCGCCCGTCGCTCGATGCGTTCGAGCTTATCGTCCATCCCCGCGTGTGGGAAGAGCTGGCCTCTCGTCTCGAAGGGGGCGACGCGCTGCTCAAGCGCCTCCGGCAGGAGACCGAACGCGTTCGCGAAGTGACTGCGAACTAGCGTCGTCTGGAGGCGTTGGTGCATGAATCAGTTCGGGACACTCACGGAACCTTTTGGCGGCCCAACTTACTCCCCGACGATCGCTTGGGATTCAGGCTTGCCCAGCTCAGCCATCCGGTTCAACATTGCACCCGATCCTTGCCTCCCGCTTCTGCGATTCGTAGCCGCACGCGCGAAGGCTGTTTCCGAGCGTGCGCTTGTACCTGAAGAAGAGATTCGTGCACCAACGCCAGCTAGGCCGCGTTAGACTGAAGTTCCTTGCTGAAAAAGCCAAGATCCGGTGTTGATCCAATAAGATAGATGGAATCAATGGTGCTGGCTTCTGTCTACACGGTGATACCTTTGAGCAAGTCGTAGGCTCTCTGCTGTTTCGAGTCCGGAGTTGTCGTGACATCGAAGGTGGGCTCGTCGGGTCCGGCTTCCGGTCGCCGACATTTGTTTCGGACGATGTTGCTGAGAAGGCGCAGCAGCGTGCGGAAGCTGGAAGCTGGTCTCCCATCGTCAAGCTTCTTGGTGTGTATCTTGCGCAGGGCTGCGTCGGAGCGCTGCGCCGGAGCGACGGGGTCACGCTCGGCCTTCGCCTGCTGCTCCTCGTCAGAGAATACTAGCGGGCGCCAAACCTCCATCATGTGCCACAGGACGTAGTAGGCCAGCATGCACAAGAAGATGTGCGCCCGGACTCGGTTTTCGCGCCGGTGACGAATCGGCCGCACCTTTAGGTCCATGCTCTTGAAGGAACGAAACGCCCTCTCGACCTGGGTCAGCAACTTGTAGCTGCGCACTGTGTCGTCGGTTTTCATCCGCTGCTCAGCAAGACTGGTGCGGATCACGTAGATGCCGTCAAGGGCAGCTTCCGTAGTGACCTTTGTGTCGTCGATTTCGAAGCTAAAGCTGTCGTCGCGAATGTCCAGCTTGAAGGCAACGGAGCCTGGACCGCTCCGCTGCCGAGGCCCTCGCGTACCAGTCGGAAGTGGCCCGCGAGCTCAAGCGAGACGCGATGGAGATGGAATCCGCGGGCGTGGTGGTTTCTCGCCGTCGCTCGATGCGTTCGAGCCCATCGTCCGTCCCCGGGTGTGGGAAGAGCTGGCCTCTCGTCTCGAAGGGGGCGACGAGCTGCTCGAGCGCCTCCGGCAGGAGACCGAACGCGTTCGCGAAGTGACTGCGAACTAGCGTCGTCTGGATCTCAGAACCCGAGAGTGTCGTTCGTCAAAACTCGTCCTTCCTTGAAATCAAACACGTACATGTCCTCGCCTGGTCTAGGCTGGCTAGGAGCTCGCTCGTTGTCTCGATTGAGATCAGGCTCCGGCAAGCGATGGATTGCGTTCTTGCGGAAAGCGCTCGCTCATTGCGCCGAGGCGGCTTTGGCTTGTCGCCTTCGTGCGGCCAGCACAGGCTCCGTGTAGCCGTTTGCCGTGCCGCGCCCCTTGAAGATCAAGTCGAGCGCGGCCTGAAACGCGACGCTGTCGTCGAAGCCGGGCGCCATGTTCTGGTAGCCTGGCTCAGCTGCGTTCTGCGCATCGACAACGGACGCCATCTTCTCGAACGTGGTTCTGATTCGCTTCTCCGTCACGACGCCGTGATGGAGCCAGTTCGCAATGTGCTGGCTCGAGATCCGAAGCGTCGCGCGGTCCTCCATCAATCCGACGTCGTTGACGTCGGGCACCTTGGAGCACCCAACTCCCTGGTCGATCCAGCGCACCACGTAGCCGAGGACACCTTGAGCGTTGTTGTCGAGCTCGAGCTGAATCTCGTCCTCCGTCAGCTCTCGATCGAGTAGTGGAGGCGTCACGATATCTTCGAGCCGACTTCGCTCTCGGGAGCTCAACTCCCGTTGGCGACCGCTCACGCACACCTTGTGGTAGTGGATGGCGTGGAGCGTCGCGGCGGTGGGCGACGGCACCCATGCGGTGCTCGCCCCCGCTCGAGGGTGGACTATCTTGGTGTCCAGCATTTCCTTCATGCGGTCCGGCATGGTCCACATGCCTTTTCCGATCTGGGCGCGTCCAGGAAGGCCGGTCAAGAGGCCGATGTCGACGTTCCAATCTTCGTAAGCCCGCAAAAACTTGTGGCTCTTGATTTCGGCCTTCGGGAGCATCGGTCCGGACTCCATGCACGTGTGGATTTCGTCCCCGGTGCGATCGAGAAAGCCCGTGTTGATGAAGACGACGCGTTCGCGAGCGGCCCGGATCGCTTCTTTGAGGTTGACGGTCGTGCGGCGCTCTTCGTCCATGATGCCGATCTTCAGCGTGTTCTCGGGCAGCTCCAAAGCTTGTTCCACACGCTGGAAGAGCTCGACCGTCGCTGCGACTTCCCCAGGCCCATGTAGCTTCGGCTTGACGATATAGACGCTGCCGGTTTTGCTGTTCCGGTACTTTGCCGTGCCATTCAAATCATGAACGGCGGCGAGAGCGGAGACCATGGCATCCAGGAATCCCTCGGGAATACTATCGCCGTCATTGGTTTTAACCGCGTCCGTGTACATGTGGATACCAACGTTCCTGACTAAAAGCAGGCTCCGGCCGGGAAGCGTGAGCGACCCGCCGTCGGGAGCGACATACGTTCGGTCCGGCTCGAGGCGACGAGTCAGCTGCCGTCCGCCTTTGTGGAAGGTTGCCTCGATGTCACCCTTCATAATGCCCGTCCAGTTTCGGTAGACGGTGGCCTTGTCCGCCGCGTCCACTGCCGCCACGGAGTCCTCACAGTCCTGAATCGTCGTGATCGCCGCTTCGAGCACGACATCTTTCACCCCCGCCGGGTGGTCGCGGCCGACGGGATGGCTGCGGTCGATCTGGATCTCGATGTGTAGCCCGTTGTTCTGGAAGAGTACGGCAACGAGCTCGCCGTCGCGCTCGTTATAGCCGACGAACTTTTCGGCATCGACGAGGCCACTGCCGTGGCCGTCGTGTGTGGTCGCGACGAGCTTTTTTGACTCGCCTCGCTCCCTCACCGCGAAGGCGCGGACGTCCGAGTGGCGCGCGCCTTTCAGGCCGATGATCTCGTCGAGAAACGCTTCCACTTCGGCGACGACCAGTCGGCCGCGCCTAGGGTTATAGCTCTGGCCTTTTTCCGCGCCGCCGGTCTCGGGAATGACGTCGGTGCCATACAGCGCGTCGTAGAGGCTGCCCCACCGGGCGTTCGCCGCATTCAGCGCGTATCGCGGGTTGTCCAGGGGTACGACGAGCTGTGGTCCGGCAACCTGGGCAATCTCGCGATCGACGTTCTGGGTCGTGACCCGAAAGTCCTCGCCTTCCTCCACGAGGTAGCGGATCTCCGTCAGGAACGACCCGTATGCGCCCATGTCGATCGACTGCCCTCGGTGCTCCCGGTGCCAGGCGTCGACTCTCCTCTGTAGCTCATCACGTTCTTGCAAAAGCTCCCGGTTGCGTGGAGCGAGATCGTGGACGATTTCGCCGAGAGCGCTCCAGAACGTATCGGGATCGACTCCGGTGCCAGGCGCGATGTCCTTGCGCACGAGCTCTTCCAATGTCCGGTCGACGCTTAGGCCGCTGATTTCCACGTGCTCTGTCATGGTCACTCCTTTCCTACGCTAGACGGCGTGGGAGCCGGGTTCATATTTTACGCGTTCGAGGACGCATGGAGGATACCGCCCTTTGGCGCTTTGTTTCTGACGAAAACGGTGCTTCCGCCATGAAAATGTTGTACGGTTACAGAGGACGAACTGATCGATGGAACGCTGGCCGATAGGAAAGGTAATGGCGTCGGGGTCGAGTCCACCTGCAGTGCCATCGGCGAGGGTCGGTTCGGAATCGAGTTCGACGATTCGGCCGGCTCGCACCGACTCCGCCATGACGCGGGACTTTTCGGGCTGGCAACCCACGACGCGAACCGACGGGTCGCGCGCTTTCATGTAGCCGGCAATCCCGGCGGCTTAGGCCACCTCCAACCACGGGACGAAGACGACGTCAATCGGATCGCCCTGGCGCTCGATCTCGACGGCGATGGTGCCCTGGCCGCCGATGACTTTCGAGTCGCTATAAGGTGACACGTAGGTCATGCCTTCGTTCGCAGCCGCCTTCTTCGCTTCGAGCTCGCCGACGACGGAGTCCTGCCCCCCGCGGTCTGGACCTTAGCCGCGATCTCTTCATCGGGCACGCTCTCTATTCTAGTTAAAATGGCGTCTTCAAGGAGGAAGTCAACATGTCGAATGCCTATCATCGCCGGGCTGGCTCCGGACCCCGCTTGAATCGATTCCGAATTTTCTGGTAGGGTCGCCGCACAAGGCGACGGCCGAGGTCCCTCAATGCTTGATGACCTTGCGTGCCGTCTGTACGGAGGTGAGAAGTGAGAAAATTGTTCGTTCTCGTTCCCGCGCTGACACTCGCAACAACGACGAGCGTCCTCGCGCAGGCTCGGTTTCAGCAGATGGTCGAGGTCAAAGTAAAGCCCGGCCACGAGCAGGCGTACGAAAGCTACCTGAAGAAAGTCATCGAGGCCGCTGACAAGATCAAGAGCCCTCTCGGTTGGAATACCTTCTTCGTCGCCGTTGGAAAACAAAGTCCCACATACCGCGTCGCCCTTTCTTTTGACAAATGGGCCGACCGCGATCGATGGCCGAACGGTCCTCAGGAAATGCTGGCGAAAGCGTTCGGAGAGCAGGAAGCGAGCCGCATCGACCGGGAAGGCCGTGTCGGAATCGAAAGTGTGACGATTCGCATCTGGGAGCGCCTAGACGACGGATCGTCATTTCCCAGAACGGGTGACCGGTTAGCGAAGTTCTACGGCGTCACGATTCGCCACGTGAAGCGGGCGATGGTTCCGGAGTTTCGCTCGCTCCAGAGAAAGTTCAAGGGAGCGTACGAGGCGTCCCGCGAGAAAATGAGCGTGACGCGCTTCGTACTTCGCTTCGGAGAAGGGCAGGATTCTACGTTCCGCCTCACCGAGCCGTTCGACACGTGGGCGGAGATCGACGGCTGGCGTAATTCAGAGATCATTGGCGAGCACCTCGGCGAAGAGGAGATGGAGCTAGTCGGCCGCACGATGACCGCCGCCATATGGAAGCAGGAGCGCTTCGTCTCCGCCCACCGGCCGGGCCTGAGCCGCGCAGCACCCGGAAGCACGACGAACGAATAGCCGGTCTGGCGTAATGTCTATCCTTTCCGGGGGTGCAGAAGAAAGCGGCGCAGTTGCTGGGCTTGAAGCCCACGACGCTCCGTGAAATGATTAAGCCCTATAACATCAGCCTGGAGAGAAAGGAGTTCTCTTCCACGCGCTGAACGAACATGAACGGGTTTCAGATGAGAGCAATCCTGGCGCTTTTGGGGATCATGGTCCTCGCGCCTCTCGCCTCCGCGGACGAGCGCGTCGACAGGCTTGACGAAGAGCACAAGGCCTGGCTTGAGCGCGAGGTCGTCTACATCATTACTGAGCGCGAGCGCGAGGTGTTTCTCACGCCCGAGTCCGTCGAGGAGCGGAACCGCTTCATCGAGGCATTCTGGAGAAAGCGCGACCCCAATCCCGTGACCCTCGACAACGAGTACAAGATCGAGCACTACCGACGCATCGATTATGCGAATACCTATCTCGGAAGGGAAACCTCGCGCGCAGGCTGGCGAACGGATCGGGGCCGGTACTACATCCTTCTCGGAGAGCCTCGTGAGATCCAGCGTTTCGACGGCTACGGACAGATCGTCTCGTCCCACCTCTGGTTCTATCAGGGCGACCTCCGCATGGGCACGCCCGCGTTCTTCTACCTTCTTTTCTTCAAGAAAAACGACTTCGGCGAGTATCGGCTCTACAGCCCGGTGATCGACGGGCCCCAGGCCTTGCTGACGGGCAACAGATACGGGGTGGGGAGTTACAACGCCGATGCGCTGCTGGCTCTCCGCGAGATATCCCCGGAGCTTGAGACCGCTTCGCTTTCGTTCGACACGAGCGATCCGCCCGATCTCATTTCTGGCCGTCCCGCGCTCAGCACCGATGTCATGATCGCGCGTATCGAAGAGTCACCGAAGCGCGCCATCCGCACCGACTACGCGGAGGCCTGGCTTCGGTACGGCAACCGCGTATCGGCGGAGTACTCCTTCAACTTCGTTCCCTCGCGTCACGTTTTTTCCGTCCTTGCCGATCCGTCGGGTACGGCACTGGTGCACTACAGCGTCGAGATCGATCCACAGAATTTCTCGATGGAGACCGACAAGGAGAGGACCCGTTTCTACACCACGCTGGATCTGACGACCGAGGCTCGTACCGCGGACGGTACGCTCGTCTTCGCCAGCGACAAGGAAGCCTTCATCGAGCTCACGCCGAGTGAGGTGGAGCAGATTCAAACCCATCCCTTCAGCTACCAGGACGATTTTCCCCTGGTGCCTGGCGACTATTCCGTGACCGTGATCGTGAGGAACCGGGTGCTCAGTCAGTATACGGTCGCGGAGGCGGAGCTCCACATACCGCGGTTTACAGAGGCGGAGCCGGTTCTCACCGATATCATCCTCGCGTTCGATACCAGGCTCGTGGGTGGAGCTCCCGACGATGCTGTTGTTGGCACCTATCAAGTCGGGAGTTTGCGCGTGCAACCCGCCGCGGAGAATGTATTCGTGATCGGCGACACCGTGCATCTCGTCACCCAGGCTTACGGTGCGTCGCCGGAGCACAAGGTCGTGTTCGAGCTCCGGAACGGCGAAGAGGTTCTGCGCGACGTCGAAAGCGTGGTGGGCGACAACGGGATGGTGCTGGACCACGTCAAGCTCGAGGACATGGTCGGGGGCAATTTCGAGATTCGAGCGCGCCTTCTGTCTCCCTCGGGGGAGACGCTCTCGGAGAAGACCGCCGCGATTACCGTCTCGCCGCGTTCCACCGCGTCCCGTCCGCGGTTCGTCTATCGCCGCGGGGTCAACACGCGCATGCCCGGCCTTCTGAGCGCGATGCGCGGCGAACAGTTGTGGAGGCTGCGAAAGTTCGAAGAAGCAAAGGCGGCTCTCGAGGAATCCCTGTCCGCCAATCCCCGACTGGTGCCGGCACACGTCCAACTCGCGGACATTCATCTCCTGGAAGGGGAGCCGGACAAGGCACTGGCGCTTCTGAAGCCGCTCGAAGAGCCGTTGCCGAATCAATACGACGTCGTGGCGGGTCTGGGACGGGCCGTGCATCTCAAAGGCGATTACGCGAGAGCCGTCGGCTATCTCAAGCGGGCACGAGAGCTCAAGCCACCCGACACCGCGGTTCTCAACGCTCTCGCAGACAGCCACCAACGGCTCGGAAACTTCGACGAGGCCCGCGAAGCGTTCCAGCGCTCGCTCGAGTTCGATGCCGACCAACCCGTCGTCCGAGAACGCCTGGCGGAGCTCGACGCCGAACTCGGCAAGAACTGAAGCGCGGCCCCCAGGCGTCAGGGCGTTTACCAGCGTGAAGAATATTCGCTTCGACGACGCCGGCGGGGCCGGCATCGTCTAATGTCCCCCACGATAACCAGGTTGGCGGGACTGCCAAACCGCACGCCCTTGGCCAGTTCGTCGAGTACCAGTACACGCGCCGCCGACGTTGATGCCACTTCGATGATGTCGACCGGATCCAGACCCATTTCCTGATAGAGCTCCATTCCACGCACGTTGTTGAATCCGTATAGGCCGAAGTTCCCGCCTGCGTCCGGTGACAGGGCGAAACGTAGTGAGAGATCTTCGGAAACCCGAGGCACAACTGACGGCGGAGCTGGCCGCTGTGTTGAGGCCGATGGGAGAAGCCCCATACCCTGCGCCGCTTATGCGCCAGAACCGCAGCTCAGCCTCCCACAGCCGCAGCCTGTTTCACAGAACCGCAGCCCATGCTAAAGCTGCCGACGTCCACTAACGCGCTATCGCTTCTCGCATGCCGACATGCTCATGAGGATCGAGCGAGCGCCAAAGTACATCGGCGCCCAGATCGGCCCCGACAACCCGAGCTCCCGCCAGATGGATTCATTCGTGAAGCCGAGTTTTCTCCCCACCATGCGGCGGCCTCGATCGACCCGCGCTCGACGCAACTGCTCGGCGACGGCGTAGGCCTGTTCCAGGTCGAAGCCAGGCTCTCTCCTGGAAGGAGGCGTGACGAGCCCGGCCGTGAGACGTGCCCGCAGAAGCTCTTCAGCGCTACGGTTCACTCGTTGGGCCACCATCGGAAAGCCAGTGCTCGAACCATTGAAGGTTGCGCTCCATCGCATCCCGGATGTGCTTCGGCTCCCTGAAACCGTGAGGCTCGCGCGGATAGATCACCATCTCCACGTTCACCCCGTTGAGCTTCAGGGCCCGATAGAAAGCCGTACCCTGGGACAGCGGGACGCGCACGTCTTCCTCACCGTGCTGGATGAGACTTGGTGTTTTGGCGTTCTGGGCGAAGTGCTCCGGCGCGTGCCGGAGGTAATCCACGTCGTCGCCCCAAGGCTTGCCGCCGAAGTAGGCTTCCGTGAAGTCGGGAATATCGGTCACGCCGTAGAAGCTGTAGGGATTCGTCACCGGTGCGCCGATGGATGCAGCTTTGAACCGATCGGTATGGGTCACCGTCCAGGACGTCATGAACCCGCCGTAGCTCCAGCCCATCACGCCCATGCGGCTCGCGTCGACGAGGCCCCGGTCGATCAGGAGATCGACGCCCGCGATGATGTCCTCGAAGTCGCCGAAGCCCCAGCCCTTGAAGTTCGAGCGGCGAAAGGCATCGCCATAGCCACCGGAGCCGCGCGGATTCGGCATGAAAACGAGATACCCCGCCTCGGAGAACGCGTGGATCGGATAAGCGCCTCGTCGCGGGGAGAACGCCAAGTTGAAGACACCGGATGGTCCACCGTGGATCACGAGTAGCAGCGGATAGGCTCTTCCCTCCTCGAACCCGACGGGCTTCACGAGCAGGCCCTCGAGACCCAGCCCGTCGCGCTCGTAGGTCATGACCTCGGTGCGCCCGACGGACGCCGCGTCATACGCCGCGTTGAGCGCGGTGAGTTTTCGCGCGCCGGCTCCAATCTCGAAGAGCTCTTCGGGCGTATGGGCGTCGCTCGCGGTGACGAGGAGCTTCCCTTCTTCCAGAAGAGCGAAGGAGCTGACGACTTTGAACCGATCCGAGTCCGTCACCGCTTCGCTCGAGGTGCTTTCGACGTCGATGGCGAAAAGGCGCCGTGCGGTACGCTCGTTCGCGAGCGCGTAGACGAAACGCCCGTCCCGCGACCAGCGAAGGGGCTCGAGGACGCGCTCGTCGAGCGACGGCGAGACATTTCGAAGGGCGCTCCCGTCCCGCGAGACGACCGACACACCGTGGTTGCCGATCCAGTCCGCCTTCCCGTTCATGGTGATGAAGGCGACACTCCCTCCGTCGGGAGCAATGCGCGGAGCGCGATCGAGCCCAGGCCGGCGTACCAGATCGCGGAGCGCCTTCGTTTCGAGATCCAGTATCTTCAGGTCGGAATGAAGCCTTCCGTCCGGAACCTTCGGCGTCGGCTGCACGCTCAGCGCCATCCACGTGGCGTCGGAAGCCACGTCGAAGCTATTGACGTGGACGGCGTCTTCGGTCAGAAGCTCCGGCTCGCCGCCATGCGCCGTCAGGCGATACAAGCGCGCGAAGCGAAACGTTTTGTCCACTTCGACGATGTCCTCATCCTCATCCTTGGCGTCCCGCATCGTGAAGATCCAGCCGCTGCCATCGGGAAGCCACTCGAACGCTTCGACGTCACCCGCGGCGTCGAACAGCTTCGCCGCTTCGCCTCGCGCAACGCGCATTTTCCAGATCGTGGTCGTACCATCCCGATCGGAAAGAAAGGCGAGCTCGCGTCCGTCCGGCGAAAAGCGCGGGTGCCAATCGCGCTTGGAAGCGAAGGTCAGCTGAGACGCTTCGCCGGTCTCGAGATCTACGACCCAGATGTTCGAGTCGAGCACGTTCGATTCGAAGTTGGCGCGGGTCGCGACCAACGCCGCCCAGCGGCCATCGGGTGCGGCGACCACCTCCCCCAGCGACCTGTACTCGAGGATCTCGTCGATGGAGGCCGCCTCGATGAAGGCCGCAGCACAAAAGACCACCAACGAGATCGTTCCGATTTTCCGCCCTGTCATACACCACCTCCCAGGGGCCTTATACCACCGGCCCCACGCGCCCGCATCCGGCGCCTCCGCTGCGGTCTTCCGGGCATTCCATTACATAGGCACACAACCGCCAGCTCATGGAGCGGCTCCTCAGGGAGGCGCGCGCCGCATCCGCGCTCAATCACCCTCACATTTGCACTGTATACGATATCGGCGAGCACGAGGCAACAGTGTTCATCGTCATGGAGCTCCTCGAAGGGGAAACGCTGGCCCCCAGTTCTTTCACCTCTGCCACGCCGCCTTCGAAGACTTCTTCGACACGGCCGCACCATCTCCCATCCAGAGCTGGTGCGCGAACGCCGCCTGGGATTTAACCATGGCCATCCAGAGCGAGTTCGCGCACCGCTCGCCTACGGAGACATCGCCGTGGTGGAGCTGACGGAATAGTCCTGTCGCGCAGGCTCGAGAATTACCGACGATTCATTCAGTGACTGGTGGCGGGCCCGGCTTCCCGTACCATCGACGCCACGTTCTCCAGCAACGCCCGAGCATCGAAAACAATTCCGTCCTTGATCGTGTAATGGATCCCACCACCGCTCTCGAGCTCCCCGGTCTCCCCCAGCTTTGTGATGCCGGTTCCGTAAAGCACTTTGAGGTCATGCAGAGGGTTTCCGTCCACGACAACCAGGTCGGCGGGACTGCCAAACCGCACGCCCTTGGCCAGTTCGTCGAGACCCAGTACACGCGCCGCCCCGGTCGATGCCACTTCGATGATGTCGACCGGATCCAGACCCGCTTCCTGATAGAGCTCCATTTCGCGCACGTTGTTGAATCCGTATAGGCCGAAGCTCCCGCCTGCGTCCGGTGACAGGGCGAGCTGTCCCCCCCGCTCCCAGAACTCGCGCACGAACCGCATCCAGATCTGAAAATTCTCTCGCCAGCTCGCTTCATCCCCCGAGGTCCATGCATAGTGGTAGGACCCATGATGTGCGAGATTCGGTTTCCAGTACTCCAGCTGGATCGGAAGGGCATACTTTTTATAAAAGGGCAAGTTTTGTGCTCTCACCAGATCGCGATTCGGTTCGTAAGCGACGAAGGTCGGCACGAGCGTTGTGCCTTCCTCTAACAGCGTGTCCATCACCTGCTCGAGCAAGACGGGGTCTGCTTCACGCCACAGCTTGCCCGCGTAACGGAAACGGGCAAGCTCGTCCAGGTAGTTGTAATCCCCCGGAAAGCTCTGTACGCCCGGGATCGCCGCATCTGGAATGCCGTACCAATGCTCGATGGTCGTGACCCCGGCGCGCGCCGCGATGGCGCCATCGACCTGGCCCACCGCAATGTGAATGGCGACCCCCATCTCCAGCTTGCGAGCTTCGTCGCAGAGCGTGGTCAGCACATCCGTGTAGGTGGGTCCAAACACTTTGATACCCTTCGCCCCGGCCTGATGGAGCTTTTGGACATTTGCCCGCACCTCCTCCGCGGTGAAGTTCTTCTCGTCAGGTCGGCCCAACCCTCGCCATCCCGCGTAGGGGATGATTCGGGGAGCGGTGATTTCGTTCGCATCGCTTCGGCGTGCCTCCTCCACCAGAACATCCAGCCCGGCTCCCGAGCCGACATCGCGAAGCGTGGTGACCCCATGGGCCAGCCAGAGCTGATAGGCGAATGAACGTCCCCACTCACCCGCGGGCACGACCCGGCCCTCGGGAATGTGCGCGTGCATATCGACGAAACCCGGGACGATGTACATCCCCTCTGCGTCAATCACGCGATCCCCGGTGGGTCGCGTGAATCCAGGGTCATAGCCTCCCAAAGACACTGCATCCACTGGGATGATGTTGACGACGGTGCCACCCTCGACCACGATGTCGACCGGACCCCGCATCGGGCTACCCAAACCGTCCACCAGCATGCCCCCTCTGATGACCAGTCGCTCATACCGAACTCCCCTGGTTGTCTCCTGGGCAGCGGGCGCTGTCGCCACCACCAACCCGATGAACGCCGATACGTGCAACCAGGTAAACCAGCCACCTTTCCGTGTACAACTCATGTTTTAGCCCTCCAGCTAAAAGTCTCTTCCCGCGCCGCATGTTCTGCACGGAACAAGTCGGCTTTCTTTGAGCCGATTACTATATTGTTCAACGAGCACCCTCCCGTCAGACATAGCCACCCTCGCGGGTTTCGATACGGTTGTGACCGCGGGTGAGCCAACTGGCACGGCTCCAAGTGAACATTTCATGACTACATAACACAATCGAAGGCGTGAACGCGAAAACAACCGCGCGTTCACCGTGGTCGCCGACCTCATAGCCTCTGGAGATTGCTGAACTCTAACGTACTCTGTTAGAGTTTGATTTCGATAGGGATAGCGATCGCGAAACGAGACATCGAAGTGTGAGAGGCTTGTTTACGTGCCCCCCGAGGAAGCTTCAATTCCGAATATTTCAGTTGCCAAGCGAAGGTATTTTGGCCTTCTCCTCATGGCGTTGATCGCAGCGACAATGCTGCTGGTTACTGAGGTCTTCCTTCGAACCATCAAATCCCACGAGCACAGATTCGAAGGAACATTACTCGTGCCACTCATTCGCCGACTAGAGGCTCCACCTCGCCTTTCCTGGTGGGAACGACGTTTCCTCGAAAATTACGAAAAGGGTGTCAGCGAATTGGTGTTTCGATACAACAAAGGACTGCACCGGTCGCACCCGACCCGCGGATGGACGCCAAAACCGAACATAAAGACGGGGACAGGCCTTCGATACACAACCAACAGCCATGGTTGGCGCTCTCTCTATGAGTTCGGGAATGATCCTGAAACGTATCAGGTGATCATTGTCGGTGATTCATTCACTTTTGGTGATGAAGTTGACGACTCGGACACTTGGCCTCATCTTCTCCAACAGCTGGACGAGAGGCTTAATGTCATGAATATGGGCGTCACCGGGTACGGCATTGATCAGATGTATCTCACGCTGTCCGAGGCCACGGAAGAGTTTGCCCCAAAGTTGATTATTGCCGCCTTTATCGGCGACGATCTCAACCGATCGCTTCTCGATTTCCGTGACTACAAGAAGCCGCGCTTCGTTCTCGACAAAAACGGTGAGCTCGAGCTCACGAATACACCGATAGGAAGTCCGGCGGAGGTCTATCAGGAACTTCGACAAAGACACCATCGTTCGACATCAGAGCTCATTAACTTGTCGAGGTCGGCCGGCCGCTCGAGAGAAGGCGTTGATGAAGAACCGTCGTCGTGGTTTTTCTTGAACGAAGGTTTGTTCGCCCGTATGGAAAAGATCGCACGAAAGCAAGACGCCGAGTTTCTGATGCTATATCTTCCCAGCGGTCCGGAGCTCGTAGATCCAGGCTTGAGAACCCCTGGCGAGCGTTTTTTTCAGCAGTACCAAAAGACACATGGGAATTTGTTCTTGAATCCCCGCCAAGCGCTTTTGGAGGCCGCATTCAAGAAATCTGAAGAACACTATGAGCCCAACGAAACGAAGTTGATTAGTCAGTTGGTTTACAGGTTCATTCACCGGTTGCCTTCATGGAAACAGTTCCTGAATTCTCGACAGTAGGTCGTTCGGTTCCCGAGCCAGACCATCTTGGATCTCGAAAGACGGCGTGCCCTGGCTGGCCAAGCTCTCCGGCCCGACCGGTTACGCGAGTGCTGGTGAACCTTCCGACTTCGACATGGATCCAAAGGCCGCGGTGGACGCGCCTCGTTTCCGGGCATTGCGGCGGCAGAGTCCGCGCAGAAAGGAGTCATGATGAGATCACGTTGCTTAGCTAGGGTTTTTGCCCACCGAAACGTGGGTCCCGTTTCCATTCTTGGAGTAGCCGCCCTTCTCTTCGGCGGAGTCTTTGTGGCCACACTCGAGGCCCAGGCGCTTTCGAGCCCGCGTTCCAACAAAGTCTTGGACTCTGCGATCCTCGAAAACCTGACGTGGCGCGGTATCGGCCCGGCCGTTCCAAGCGGGCGCGTGAACGATTTCGCCGTGGTCGAGAGCAATACCCACATCATCTACGCGGCGACGGCGACCGGTGGAGCCTGGAAGACGACCAACAACGGCACGACCTGGGAGGCGGTGTTCGACAGGGAACGAACCAGCGCCCTCGGGGCGATTGCGGTGGCTCCCTCCAATCCGAACGTCGTTTGGGTGGGAACGGGTGAGTCCTGGGGAGCGCGCCTGTCGGCCTACGGTGATGGGGTGTACCGGTCCGAAGACGGCGGCAAGACCTGGCAGCACATGGGGCTCGAGCAAACGCGCTACATCGGTCGGATTCTCATCCACCCGGAAGACGCCGAGACCGTTTACGTGGCGGCCCTTGGCTCTTTGTGGGGGCCCAATGATCGACGCGGGCTGTTCAAGACGGCGGATGGAGGAAAGAGCTGGACCCAGGTGCTCTCCATCAGCAAGCACACCGGCGTTGTCGATGTGGCGATGGACCCCGAAAATCCCGACCTCCTATACGCCGCGGCTTATCAAAGGGAGCGACGAGCCTGGAACTTCGTCGGCGGTGGAGAGGAGTCGGGCATCTTCAAGACCTCCGATGGCGGCGAGAGCTGGCAGGAGCGAACTGCCGGACTCCCCCAGGGTGACATTGGTCGGATCGCGCTCTCGATTTGTCGCTCCAAGCCCAACGTCATCTACGCGGCGGTCGAGGCGGTCGGCGCGGAAAGCGGTGTTTACCGCTCGTCGGACTACGGAGCAAGCTGGGAGCTCCGCACCAACGATGTATCCACGCGCTCTGACTTCGGCCAGATCCGCTGCGATCCCAATAACCCTGAGCGGATCTACCTGCTCCACGTCAGGCTCTTTCTCTCCGAGGATGGCGGCAAGAGCTTCCGCCGCGACGTCTTCGGCCCCGGTGCCCATGGGGACTGGCGCGGCTTCTGGATCGATCCCGGCAATTCGAACCACCTCATTGTTGGGAACGACGGGGAGTTTATTTCTCCTATGACCGCGGGCGCACCTGGGACTTCCAGAGCAACATTCCGGTGTCTCAGTTCTATGCCGTCAGCGTGGATTTGGAGGAGCCGTTCTACAACATTTACGGGGGGCTCCAGGACAACGGCACGTTTGGAGGGCCGAGCGGCACCCGCCACGTCGCCGGCATCACCAACGCCGACTGGTCTCGAACCGCAGGGGGTGACGGCTTCTACACCCAGGTCGACCCTACGGACCCAACCGTGGTCTATTGTGAGTCGCAATATGGAGTGCTGTACCGGTTCGACACTCGGACCGGAGAGCGCCGCTCCATCCAGCCGCGGCCGCCTGATGGAGAGGCGTATCGCTGGAACTGGAGCTCACCGCTCCGAATCTCCCGATACGATTCCAACACCCTCTACTTCGCGGCTAACGTCGTTTTTCGCAGCCGGGACCGGGGTGACTCCTGGGAGGTGATAAGCCCCGATCTGACCCTTCGCCTCGACCCTTATGAGTTGCCCATCATGGGCAAGGTTTGGCCGAGCAACTCGGTGGCTTACCACCAAGGCACTGCTGACCTTGGCAACGTCGCCTCTCTCTCCGAGTCTCCTCTCGAGAGAGGACTTCTCGCGGTGGGAACCGACGACGGTCTCGTTCATGTGACTCGGGACGACGGGCGCACCTGGGAGAAGTTCGATCGGTTCCCTGGAGTGCCGGAGCAGACCTGGGTGACCCGGGTCCTTTTGTCGGCTCACGACGAAGAGACCCTCTACGCAACGTTTGCCGGCCACCGGGACAACGATTTTCGTCCGCATGTGCTCAAGAGTACCGATCTCGGCAAAAACTGGGAGCCGATCACGGGCGATTTGCCGGACCTGGGCACCCTCCGCGTCATCCTCGAGCACCCTTCTAACCCCAACCTGCTTTTTGTGGGCACCGAGCTCGGCGTGTTCGTGTCCATTTCCGGGGGCGGTCACTGGGTGCCCCTCCGGAACAATCTGCCGACCGTGCTGGTGCATGACCTGCTCGTTCACCCGCGCAAGAACGATCTCGTGGTGGCGACCTACGGTCGCGGGCTGTGGATTCTCGATGACCTTGCGATACTCGAGGAGATGACTCCCGAGGTGCTCGGTGGTAGCAGTCATCTCGCTCGCATTCGGCCGGCCACCGAGTTGCACCGCTACGATCGCCACTGGGGCTCCGAGGGCCACCGTTTCTTCGCTGCACCAAACCCACCGGACGGAGCGATCATCACGTACTACATCAATCCCGACGTCATGAGTTCGGAAGAGGCGCCCAGGGTGCAGCTCGATATCCTCAACGCGACGAAGGATCGCGTGGTGCGGAAACTCCTGCCATTGCAGGGCGAGAAAGGCGCCGGCATCCAGCGGCTGGTGTGGGACCTTCGTCATCCCTTGCCCTTTGACACGAGCGAGGACGAGCCCTCGTTTTCTCGCGGGCGACCACGAGGGCCTTTCGTCCTTCCCGGAAACTATCAGGCGCGTCTGAGCGTCGGCGAAGCGACGCACGTCCAGTTAGTAAAGGTCATGGGTGACCCCCTCATTGATATTTCTTTGGAAGACCGGCGCCGCTGGCACGATACCTTGCTGACGCTGACTCAGATGGAAGCGACGGTGCGAGCGGTTGTCTCGACCGCAGGCGAAGTCAAAGACAGACTGACGGATGTGCAGGACAGCCTCGAACGGCATCCCGACGTTCCGGAATCGCTCCGGCACACCGCTCGGACGTTACTGGCCGAGGCGGACGAGATTCTCGGCCAAATGAGCGGGGGAGAGACACGAGGCGGGGCCGAGCAACGGAGACAGATGCCCATCGCGAGTCAGGTCACACGGCTCTACTCTTCCGTGGAGGCAGCGACCGCGGTGCCCACCGCCGACCAGCGTCGCCTCATCCTCGAATCCCGTGAGAAGCTGAATGAGCAAGTGGCCAAGCTGAACCGTCTAGTCAGCGAAGCTCTGCCGGCGCTCAACGACCAGCTCACCCAACACGGTGTGTCATGGACGCCCGGTCGGCCCATTGGGCTGCCGCCCAGTGCGCGATGAGAGCGGTACCCACTGCCGCGCAGTCGTTGTGTGCGGTGGTTGTCGTGCTCGTCTCTTCATCCTCCGCGCCATCTTTGGTGGCCCAGCAACTGCCGGATGTAGAGCTCTTCTTCCAGGCGGCGAGTCGCGAAAAAGAAGAAGCGGAGGCAGCGCTGGCGAAGATCGCGGAAGCATGGAAAGACGGATATGCGAGCATGCTCATCGATATCGTTCGTTTCCTACCGAGCTCCGGACGACAACCTCTCTCCCCGACGGATAGGGCACGAGCGAGACTACTGCGCTTTCTCGAGAAACAAACAGGTGAGGCCTTCGGTGAAGATTTCTTCGATTGGCGAAATTGGATGTGGAATCGCCCCTACGAGCCTCATCCCGACTACTTATACTTCAAGTCGATGCTCTATCGACTAACCGACAAGCGGATGACCGAGTTCTTTCAGCCCGGAGGGCCGACCCTGATCCGTCTCGACGAGGTGGAATGGGGCGGGGTCAAAGTGAACGGCATTCCTCCTCTCGATCACCCCGAGCATGTCCCCGCTTCAGAAGCCAGCTACCTCGACGACGGCAACATCGTTTTCGGAATCGCCCTCCATGGGGACGTGCGAGCTTATCCCAAGCGAATTCTGGCAGTTCACGAGCTCGCTCGCGACCGGGTCGGCGGGGTCGAGTTCGCCATCGTCTACTGCACGAACCGTGATCCCTTACGAGGTCGAGGTCTCAGGGGAGCACCGCACTTTCGGAACCAGCGGACTCCTTTATCGCTCGAACAAGCTCATGTTCGATGAGGAATCGATGAGTCTCTGGTCGACGCTCGAAGGCCGGCCGGTGATTGGCAAGTTGGCGGGCCAGGACCTGGAGCTCAAGTTCCGTCCGGTCGTGACGACGACCTGGAAGGAGTGGCGCACCCTCCATCCCGACACCGTGGTGCTATCCATCGACACCGGCGTCGAAAGCGACTACTCCGAAGGCGCGGCGTACCGGGATTATTTCCGGACCGACCGACTGATGTTCGGGGTCCCGAAGAGGGACAAGCGTCTCAAGAACAAAGACGAAGTGCTCACTCTTTTGCTCCGCCCGAAAGGAGCGGCCCCCGACGCCGAGCGGAAAGCTCTCGCTCTCTCGGGGAAATTCCTAAAGAAAAACCGCATCCATCACGTTTCCTTCGCCGGCTACGATCTCGTCGTCGTCACGAGCCAAAAGGGTGCAAACCGGGTCTACGACGCCTCCCAGCGACGCTTCGTCAAGCAGAGGAAGGACGGCCTGCTCCAGGATACCGAAGGCAGGCGTTGGAACCTGACTGAAGACGCTCTGCGGAGTGAAGACGCCTCGCTCGCGCCGCTGCCGCGCGTGCCGGCTCGACGGGCCTTTTGGTTCGGCTGGTACGCGCAGTTTCCCACGACGGAGCTCGTCCGCTGACCTGTGTGATGCCATGAAGGAAGTACGGAATGACTTAATCTCTCTATTGCTCGCTCACTCCTCGTTCGCGCGCTTGGCACCTCGCTCGCTCGGCGCTCCCGTCGGCGGCCCATTCGGGCCGGGCTCGCTCCGCTCGCAGCAGGGTGCACCCGAATTTTTCGGCACCCTGCTTGTGGATGACGCTGTCTGTTGCCAGCTTGTTGGGATGCGCCGCGTCAGACGGGCACCGAGCCGGGCAACCCGAGGAGCGACCCCTCGTCTTCACGCATGTCACCGTCATCGATGCGACGGGGGCGCCACCGGCCGAGGACCGCACGGTGGTGGTCGTCGGGGAGAAAATCCAGTCGGTAGCTCGAAGCCGCGAGGTGAGCGTCCCCGAGAACGCAACGGTGGTGGACGCAACCGGAAAGTTCTTGATCCCCGGCCTCTGGGACATGCATGTCCACACGCGCTATCAAGGGATCGACTTCTTCGGTCTCTTCCTGGCCAACGGGATCACGGGGGTGCGGGACATGGGGGGCCCTGGGAGCAGTTTGAAAAGCTCAAGAGAGCGAGAAGGGATGTCGATGAGCAAGATGCCCCGGTGCCTCGCATCGTGACCGCGGGACGGCTCCTGGCCGGCCCGGGCTCTCCATGGTCTCATGCCGCCATCGTGGAAGGGCCCGAGGAGGGCCGGGAGCTCGTGAGGCGTTTGAAAGACGAGGGGGCGGATCTCGTCAAAGTGTCCAGCCTGCTGAGTCGGGATGCGTTCTTTGCCATCCTGGACGAGGCGAAACTGCAGGGACTTCCTTTTGGGGGACATGTCCCCGGAGCGGTGAGTGCCGCCGAAGCTTCCGACGCGGGCCAGCGCACCATCGAGCACCTGAGCGGCGTGCTGCTGGGCTGCTCACGGGAGGAGGAATCGCTGCGCGAGCGGTGGCTCGACAGCGGCTCGAGGCCGGAAGGATCCACGCTCCTCGAGACCTACAACGAAGAGAAGGCCAGCTCGCTCATCGACCGATTTGTCGCGAACGAAACGTGGCACGTGCCCACGCTTGCAAGCGCTTGGACGCGGCTCCGAGCACGGGGGGGAGACGCGCGGGTAACGGCCAGCGAGCGCCTCGACTACCTTCCCGCCGGTTACCGGGAGGCCACCTCTTTGGGCGCGCAGTCTCGCCCCGGAGCACTCGAATTACAACAAAGGGTCTTAGAAAAGCAACGCGAGCTCGTCGGGCAAATGGTGGAAGCGGGCCTTACGCCCCTCGAGGCGCTTCAAACCGCCACGCGCAATCCGGCCGAGCACCTGGGCTTGTCGGACCTGGGCACCGTGGAGGCGGGAAAGTTGGCGGACCTGGTGCTCCTCGATGCCAATCCCCTCGAGGACATTGGCAACACGATGCAGATTGCAGCGGTCGTTTGACGCGGCCGGATCCTGGACCGGTCGGCGCTAGAAGCTCTGCGGGACGAAACGCGGGAAGCAGCACGAAACCGGAACGGCGAGTCCACGGCAAGGTGAACTGCGGTTTACGATGGGTAGCAGCGGAGCACGCCGGCGGGGCAGTGGTGAGCTGAGCATCGCGTCTATCCCTTGACTTTCCAACTCTTGGCATCTAGCATCACGCGAAACTGCTCGAGGAGGCATGGAACCATGCAGATGAAGTGGGTTGTGGCCGCCGTCGCCCTGCTGGCAATCGTTCAGGTCCCGATGCTCGTCGGCGAAACTGTTCCCGCGTCCGGCAACGAGATCTACGCCCCGGCACTTTTCTCTGGTCTGTCCTATCGGACGGTGGGGCCGTCCCGGGGAGGCCGAGTGACCGCGGTTGCCGGCCACCGGGACGAGCCGTCGACGTTCTACATGGGAGCGAGCGGAGGTGGCGTCTGGAAGACCACCGATTACGGCCACACCTGGCACCCCATCTCCGATGGCTACTTTGCCACCGGCTCGATTGGCGCCATCCGGGTCGCCGAGTCGGATCCCAATATCGTCTACGTCGCCACCGGCTCGGACGGAATCCGAAGCAACGTGATCATCGGAAAGGGCGTTTACAAGTCCACCGACGCCGGGAAGACCTGGACGCACATCGGCCTCGAGAAGACCGGCAATAGTGGAGCGCTCCTCATCCATCCGCGTAATCCGGATCTCGTCTACCTGGCCGCCATCGGAAACCCGTTCGGCGCGAACCCCGAGCGTGGGGTCTACCGTTCGAAGGACGGAGGAGAGTCCTGGGAGAAGGTGCTCTTCGTATCGGAGAAAACGGGCGCCGTCGACCTCGAGTTCGCCCCGGACAATCCGGATGAGATCTACGCCACGATGTGGCGCGCGGAGCGCAAGCCCTGGACCATCATCAGCGGCGGCGACGAGGGAGGGGTCTATAAATCCACTGACGGAGGGGATCGCTGGTCGCAGTTGACGAACGGGCTCCCGAACGGCCTCCGAGGAAAAGCGGATCTAGCCGTCTCGGCGGCCGACGCCGATAGGGTTTATGTGTTGATCGAAGCGCCCGGCGAAGAGGGCGGCGTTTACCGCTCCGACGATCGCGGCGGGAGCTGGTCTCAAGTGTCGGACTTCAAAGAGATCCTCTACCGCCCCTTCTACTTCTGCAACCTCGAGGCTCATCCTAAGGATCCGGACACGCTCTGGGGGATGGCCGAGGGGTACTATAAATCCGAAGACGGCGGCAAGACTTGGAATCGCCAGACCATACCCCACGGTGACAACCATGACATGTGGATCAACCCCGACAACCCGCACATCTTCATCCAAGCGAACGACGGAGGGGCCGTCGTCACCCTCGATGGCGGCAAGACCTGGTCCAGTATGCACAACCAGTCGACCGCCGAGCTCTATCAGGTGGACGTGAGCGACGACTTCCCTTATCGGATGTACGCGGGCCAGCAAGACAACACGACCATCTCCGTTCCGAGCCTTCCGCCGCGGAGCATGCCCGGCGGGCACACGGCGCTGTGGGAAACCCACGGCGGCTGCGAGACCGGACCGGTGGTTCCCAAGCCCGGTGATCCCGACATGGTCTACGCCGAATGCAAGGGCCGTTTCAGCCTCCACAACCGGCGTACGGGCCAGGAGCAACATTACTATGTGGGTTTTTGGAACATCAACGGTTTCAACCCGAAAGACCTCCGATTCCGCTTCCAGAGGGTGTCGCCCGTCCACGTCTCTCCGCACGATCCGAATCGCGTCTACCATACTTCGCATTACGTGCACGTGACCGAGGACGCCGGCCGGTCCTGGCAGACCATCTCCCCGGACCTCACCGCCTTCACGACGGAAACCCAGGTGCTCTCCGGCACACCGATCACCATTGATGCAACCGGGGAGGAGCACTTCAGCACCATCTACGACATCCAGGAGTCGCCACATGAGCGGGGGGTCCTCTGGGTAGGAGCCAATGACGGGCCCATCCACATCACCCGGGACAACGGGAAGAACTGGAAGGACGTGACCCCTCCCGGGCTCGGGCCCTATGGCCGAGTTCAGCAAATCGAGGTGTCCCCCCACAAGCCATCCAAGGCATACATCTCCATCCTGAGGTACATGCTCGACGACTTCACCCCCCACGTCTACAAAACCGAGGATTACGGGGAGAGCTGGACGCGGATCACAACCGGGGAGAACGGCATTCCCAACGACTACCCGGTCCGGGTGGTCCGGGAGGATCCGGAGCGAGAGGGGCTGCTCTACGCGGGAACCGAGTTCGGGATGTTCCTCTCATTCGATGACGGGGCACACTGGCAGTCGTTTCAGCTCGACTTGCCCGTCACACCGGTGACCGACATCAAGGTGGTAAACCAGGATCTGGTGCTGTCCACGATGGGCAGGGGTTTCTGGATCTTGTACGACGTGACTCCGCTTCACGAGATCGCCGAAAAAGTGGCGTCGGCGGAGCGCCATCTCTTCGAGGTCAAGGATACCTATCGTCTTTTCTACCCTCGCCGATTCAGCCGCACTCCTGAACCCAGCGAGCCTCAGTACCCACTCCCCGGGGCCAACATCGACTACTACTTGGCCACCGAGCCGGCGGGAGAGATCGAGCTCGAGATTCTCGATGGGCAGGGGAACGTCATCCGTGCCTACTCGAGCGAGGCGTCAGGCGAGCAGAACGTAGTACCCGAGCAGGCCAGCATGCGCGAGTCTGAGCTCGAGCGTCCGGCGCTCGAGAAAAGCGCCGGGATGCATCGCTTCCTTTGGGACCTTCTGCATGCCGGTCCGTGGGATTCCGATGAGAAACGATCCGGCCGAGACGGACCCATGGCGGCGCCGGGAACCCACCAGGCGCGACTCACGGTGGGAGGTTGGACGCAAACCGTCTCGTTCGAAACAAGGATGGATCCTCGAATCATCAAGGAAGGCACGATCACCGAGGCGGACGTCACCGCTCAGGTCGAGCTGGTTCTCAAAGCGCGTGATGCCCTCAGCAGCGCGCGCCGGGCGGCAACCCGACTCGACAAGGCGCTCGAAGAACGGCCCGACGACGAGACTCTCCTCGAGATCAAAAAGGCGCTGATCCCCGCGCTGCCCAAAGCTGGAAGCGTGTGGAAGGCCGAGCCCATGATCCTGGACCAGCTCGATTACCTCTATCAGAACCTGAGGCGCACCGACCAGCGGCCCGGCCGAGACGCCTACGAGCGTTACGAGCAACTGGAAGACGCACTTCGGGAGCAAGTGGAAAAGCTCGACGGAATCCTGGGAGCCGCACCGACGGACTCGAGTAACGGGAGTCCTCAACCGGCCCGCAGCCGCGACGTCGGCGGAGGGCCAGCCGTGGGGGTGGGGCCCCACGGCACTAAATAGGAGTCCCCAGGGCGGAGGTCCTCTTTCCTGAGCCATGGGCCTCTCGCGAGACCGCCGAATACGAGAACCCGGCGGAGAGCGCGAAATCGGGCTTCGACAGCCCCTTGTCGAGGAGCCGCTTGGGCCCGATCGCGCCGCCGGCCTCCTCGTCGTGAGTGAAGTGGAGTTCGACCGTGCCCGACGCGAGCGCCTCCGCCGCTTCGAGGGCAAGCAGCGCAAACGTATAGGTCGCGAAGTCGGATTTGGAGACGGCCACTCCGCGCCCGTACATGATGCCGTCACGGACTTCGGCGCCGTAGGGATCGGTCGTCCAACCCTCACCCGGCGCGACGACGTCGCCGTGGGCGTTGAGGGCGACCGTCGGGCCGTCGCCGAACCGGCGCCGGACCACCAGATTGGTGGCGCTGATCATCCCGTTGGCGCGGCACTCCCGCTCGGAAATCGGGTGGCGCTCGACTTCGAGGCCGAGGCCTTCCAGCAATTGGGCTGCGCGCTGGCCGTGCGGGGCGGTGTCCCCGGGCGGATTATCGGAGGGAACCTTGACGAGCTCGGCAAGAAAGTCCATCTGGTGCTCGCGCTGTCCCTCGAGAAAGCGGCGGATGGCGGCGTTTCGTATCTCGGGCATTACTAGTGCTCGCTCACTCTTCACTATGTTTAAGGAAAGGCGGTACTCTGCGGCCCACTCGTTTGCGCCAAGAATTCGGAGCCGCACACAATTCCTTGGATTTATAAACTTCCCTAGGATATATCAACACGCGGGTAGTCAAGTTCTCAAAGGACGGCGAGTATCTCATGGAGTGGGGCGAGCCTGGTACGGGTCCCGGCGAGTTCGACCTGCTCCATGGTATTGCCATCGACGATCAGCGTCAGCTCGGACAACGACGCTATCCTCACCGACGCCTGCGCGACCAGTTTTACGTTTTGGCTTGCCGGACAACGTCCTCGCTTGCTTTCAAGGGCCTCGCAGGTTAGCATTACAAAAGATGCTAATTTGATGCGGAGGCTAAGATGGACATCACTAAGGACATCCATCCCCTCACCGATTTCAAGCGGAACACGACCGGGCTTGTGCGCCAGCTCAAGGAGAGCGGTGATCCGATTGTCCTGACTATCAATGGTCGGGCCGAGCTCGTCGTCCAGGACGCGGGTTCGTATCAGAGGCTTTTGGAGCTCGTGGACCGCCTGGAGGCGATCGCCGGAATCCGAAAGGGACTCGAGGAGTCGAGGCGACGGGAAGGGCAGCGTATCGAGGATGCCGTTCGAGACATCCGAGAGGAAGTCGACACACCGTCCGCTGAGTGAACTACCGGATCATCATTCAGCCGACGGCGAAGACTGAGCTCAGAGAGGCCTACCGCTGGTACTACAATCAGTCCCCGGCTGCGCGCATCGGTGGCTCGACAAGTTGCTTAAACTGAAGTTCTGCCCAGTAAGCCCTCCCACGCTTCGGTAAAGTACCTTTAGTCGCATGGAGTTACAGCGCTAGAGGTGTGATTTTTGCCTGCAATTAGTAGCCATGTTTTATTGTATTTGTTGTTGTTATATATGCCTATATAGTGTATATAGTAGCCATGCACATCGATATCGTGCCCAACCGCAACTCCAAACCCGCCGTTTTGCTCCGTGAGTCCTATCGGGATGCCAAGAGCAAGAAACCGCGCAAGCGCACACTTGCCAACCTGTCCAAACTGCCGAGCGAGCAGGTCGATGCCATCCGACGCATACTCAAGGGGCAAAAGCTCGTTTCGCTCGAAGACGCCTTCGAAATCGTCGAGAACGGCTCCCGGCACCATGGCCACGTCGACGCGGTGCTCAGTGCCATGAGACAGCTCGGTTTCGAAAAGCTCGTTGGCTCTCGACACTCACCAGAGCGGGATTTGGTCGTGGCCATGGTAGTCGCCCGGATCCTCGAACCGCAGTCGAAGCTGGCGACTAGCCTGTGGTGGCACACAACCACACTGCCCGAAATCCTGGGGGTGAGCGATGCCCGCGAAGACGATCTCTATGCCGCCATGGACTGGGTTCTCAAACGCCAGGAGGTCATCGAAAAGAAACTCGCGGCGCGCCATCTTCAAAACGACGGCCTCGCGCTCTATGACCTAACCTCAAGCTACTTCGAGGGGGTGAGTTGTCCGCTGGCCAGGCTCGGATACAACCGTGACGGCAAGAAAGGCAAGCTGCAGGTCAACTACGGCCTGCTGACCAACGAACGCGGCATCCCCGTGTCGGTATCCGTCTTTGAGGGCAACACGGGCGATCCCAAAACGCTGTTGCCTCAGGTAGAAAATGCGCAAGAGCGGTTCGGCATCGAGCAGTTTGTGATGGTGGGCGACCGCGGAATGATCACCCAGACCCAGATCGACGAGTTACGGGAGATGGACGGTATCGACTGGATTACCGCTCTGCGTCCCGAACCGATTCGCAAGCTCATTAACGATGGGGTGATCCAGATGGGGCTATTCGACAGGCGGAACCTGTTTGAGTTGACGCACCCGGATTTCCCCAACGAGAGGCTGGTCGCTTGCCGCAATCCGGAGCTGGCCGAGAGGCGGCGTCACAAGCGTCGTGCTCTGCTCGAAGCAACCTGCAAGGAGCTGGAGAAGGTTTGTCGGATGGTCGAGCGGCGCCGTTTGCACGGCAAGGAGGACATCCGTGCTACGGTGAAAAAGCTCCTCAACAAGTACAAGGTCGGCAAGTACTATAGGCTCGACATCCGTGACGACGGTTTCGACTTCGAGCTAGACGAGACAACGATGGCTGCCGACGCCTCGCGCCTCGCCAACGGCAACTCTGAGCTCGCCAACAAACGGCTCCAGCGGTGGAAGCGACACATGGGGACGATCGTTAAGCAGTTGGAACGGATTCGCCAACGGATCGGGCGAGGCCAGCTGCATGGTAAAGATAAAATCGGTGTGCGGGTAGGCAGAGTTCTCAACAAGTACAAAGTCGGCAAGCACTTCAAGCTGGACATTCGCGACGACCGCTTTAGCTTCGAAATCGACGACACAAAGGTCACTACGGAAGCTGCCCTTGACGGCATCTACGTGATCCGCACCAGTCTTGCTGAGCAGCGGATGAAAACCGACGACACAGTGCGCAGCTACAAGTTGCTGACCCAGGTCGAGAGGGCGTTTCGTTCCTTCAAGAGCATGGACCTAAACGGACCTTCCACGGATGAACAAGCGTAAGTGTGGGCATCATTGGCTTTGTTTTTGAAGAGAGGTGTGTGTACTGCTTACATCGTGCGGGGGTTGATTTCGAGCAGGTTGAATGCTTTGTGCTGCAAGGGTGTGGGGCGAGTGATGCTGACGAAGGACAGGCCGCGGGCTTCGTTTTCGACCTGATTTTTCGTGACCGTAGCAAGATCAGAAAGAAGCGTTCTGAAACTGTGGACGGGCAACCCGTCGGGAGTCTTCTTGGTAGAAGCCTTTGCCTGGGCGGAGTCTGAAGGCGTTGCTGGGCTGACGATGGATGAGCGTTTGGCATGGGCACCGTCAGGGTCGTCGTCGTCAAACAAGATCGGGACGAGGGCTTTTCGCATGTGCCATTCCACGTAGTAGGCGAGCATGCAAAGAAAGATGTGAGCTCGAACTCGCTCAGCGTTGTAGTGATAGATGGGCCGTACTTTCAAATCCACGGTTTTGCAGCAACGAAAAGCGCGTTCAACGACTGCCAAGCCTTTGTAGGTCCTGACAGCTTCGTCTGCGGAGATGGCCTCTTCGGTGAGGCTTGTTCGGATGATATAGATGCTGTCGAGGGCCGCCTCACGCTCGATGTTTTCGTTGTCGCGCTCGAAGTCGAAGCCGTCGTCCGTAATGGTGTAGCGAAAGTGCTTGCCCATCTTGCTCCGAGCGAACACTCGACCCAATCGTATGCCGATGGTATCTTTGCCTCGCAAAGGACGTTGGTCTCGCTTCGTCGCTTTGCTAATCACTTCTAGCTTTGACTCCGTCGACACAAGCATCTCTTCTCGCTTCCGCGCCCGCTCGGTAGCAAGAAGAGGGTTGCGGCAGGCGATGAGTCGCTCACCAGGGAAGCTAGGATGATGGATCTCCGCTAGGTCGAGTTCATCGAACAGAGAAGGCTGCAGTATTCCGTCTTTTGCAAGTCGCTGAATCTGAGGGGCACGAAGTGAGCTGATCCACTCGAGACCTTCCTCCGGTCGAAGTTCCTCGCGAATCCGGGCTTCGGTGATCATCCCTCGGTCACCTACGAAGACGATACTGTCAAGCTCAAAACGTTCTCGGACTTTGCGAATTTGGCTCCCCAGTGTTGCGGGATCTCCGGTGTTGCCTTCGAACACCTCTACCCCGACCGGCCGACCATCACGCTCACACAGTAAGCCGAACACGATCTGCAACTTGTTTTTCTTGCCGTCTCTCGAGTAACCGAGCTTCGCCAGAGGGCACGACCGACCTTCTACCCAAGTCGACGTCAAGTCGTAGAGAACCAGGCTGCCCTGCTGCAGATGGCGTTTCGCCAGTTTCTTCTCTATGGCTGCTTGGCGGCTCAAAAGCCAATCCAGGGAATCATACAACTCATCCTCGTTGGTGTCTTCAACTCCAACACACTCACCCAATGACGAAGTCAAGGTCTGTTTCGATAGACCACGGGCCGTGGCCAACTTGGAGCCCGGCTCTACGATTCGCGCCACAATCATCGCCACGACGAGGTCACGCTCTCGGCGCTGGCGGCTATGGATGATTCGCTCGAGGCCAACTTTGCGCAGCGTTCCCAGCACGGCCGCAACATGTCCGTGAGGCTTGCTTCTGGTGATCTCGAACTGCTGAGCCTCACCCAAATCCACGTTGCCCTTCAGCAACTGGCGAAGAGCTTCAATTCGCGCGGGCTTCCACTTCGAGATGTTGGCGACGGTCCTCGTTTTGGGCGCACCGCCTTCGCGGTAGCTTTCGCGGATGAGAATCGCTGGGGGCGAGTTGCGGTTCGGCACCTTGGCGATGTACATGCGCCGACTATACAGGATTAAATCAGTAAAATAAACTGTTCTGTCACTATTACATGCGTACATATTACATTTCGAACCGCCGCATCTGCTTTAAACGTACGGGTTTACATGCGTCTAGCCGGCGGAAGTTCCGCCTAAAGGTGCGGCCGATTCGTCACCGGCGCGAAAACCGAGTCCGGGCGCACATCTTCTTGTGCATGCTGGCCTACTACGTCCTGTGGCACATGATGGAGGTTTGGCGCCCGCTAGTATTCTCTGACGAGGAGCAGCAGGCGAAGGCCGAGCGTGACCCCGTCGCTCCGGCGCAACGCTCCGACGCAGCCCTGCGCAAGATACACACCAAGAAGCTTGACGATGGGAGACCAGCTTCCAGCTTCCGCACGCTGCTGCGCCTTCTCAGCAACATCGTCCGAAACAAATGTCGGCGACCGGAAGCCGGACCCGACGAGCCCACCTTCGATGTCACGACAACTCCGGACTCGAAACAGCAGAGAGCCTACGACTTGCTCAAAGGTATCACCGTGTAGACAGAAGCCAGCACCATTGATTCCATCTATCTTATTGGATCAACACCGGATCTTGGTTTTTTCAGCAAGGAACTTCAGCTTAAAACCGTTGACACCCTCAGAAGCCATCCCGAACGTTGCGCCCTTGCTCCCGAGAAGCCGCTGACGGAGGACGGCGTCATTCTCGGCACCTTGCAGTACATGGCTCCGGAACAACTAGACCTAGCCGTTCGGGGCAGCGGGGCTATTCTTACTTCGGAAAGACGCCACCCTACGAGGTGCTGCTTCGCGTCGGCCGAGTTTTGGCACACTACGGGTCTATCGACTGCCTTTCCACGCCTAAACCCCTGGTAACCCCCTCCTATTGGGCCCGAAAACAAGCGCTTTGCAGGGAACACGCAGGCTCAGTGCATGTAAACCAAAGACAAGCGCTGGAAACGTCCCGATTCCCAATACTTACAGTCGGTCACTTAACAAGAGTCCGGCGAACGGGTCATCAGGGAGATTCCCCCGGATGGACGCGAATGGCCGTTCCCCTCCTGGCCAAAATGGAAACCGCGCGCGAGGAGCCAATCGTGTTCACGGGCTTTGGTGCCACAGTGTTCACTCGGCTTGCCCTCGCGTCGGTCTGACCGACGTGCCATTAGAACGTTAGTGTCTCTTCCGGGGATGTTGGAAACCCCTCGCCTTTAGGCGAAGAGAAGATTTGTCGAAGTCCCCGAAGGGGACGAGACTCCCCCGACTGAAGTCGGGGGGTTAAGAATGAAGCGGGCGCATGAAGTCGACTTCCAGTCGACGCGCCCGCGCAATCCCCCGGCTTGAGCCGGGGGTTGATTTAATTCTGAATTCTCATCGCTGGGCGGGTCGTCAGAATCGTTCGTTTCTTTGCATGTCGATGCTGTCTCAGGCGGCTTCCGGGTCTAACTCGGTGTTGTGAGGACCGGCCTCGGCCGGTGGCTTCGCTCGTTCGAACCAGGCAAACTTTTGTGCACACGCGCCTATGGCGGGAACCGCTAACGGTCGGACGCACGGCAACTAGCTTTCGAGGTTCGGCACCTGCCATCGTTTGCGACGAAGCAGCTCACCGCTGCCAGGCTCACCCGTGATCCGACCATTCTCGTACACGATTTCGCCGCGACGAATCGTAATCCGGGGCCAGCCAGTCACTTCCTGGCCAGCGTGGATGGAGAAGCCGGTGTTAGAGAGCATATCTTCGTCTCGAATCGTTCGAGTCTCGTTCGGATCCCACACAACCAGATCGGCATCGGAGCCGACCGCGATCGTGCCTTTTCGGGGGTAGAGGCCGAATAGCTTCGCCGGATTCGTTGCGGTCACGGCGACGAACTGTTGTTCCGTGATTCGTCCCGTCCGGACCCCTTCCGAATACAGCATCGGTCGGATCTCCTGCAAGTTGGGGATGCCGGGCCGGTGGTCGGTCACCGTTTGCGAGGGATTGAGTTTTTGCTCTTTCGTATAGGGCACGTGGTCCGTTCCAAGCACGTGGACCGTTCCAGCAGCGATTCCCTCCCAGAGCGCATCCTGGTCGTTCTTTTCGCGCAGCGGGGGGTGGTGGATATACATTCCCCGATTCGGTCCCTCGAGCTTGTCCCGTGTGAGATGGAGATAGATCCCGAGCGCTTCGACATAAACCGGCAAGCCACGCGCTTTGGCTTCCTCGGCGACACGCAACGCCCGTTCCGCGGACAGATGCACGAGGTAGATCGGCGCTCCAGTCGCCTCGGCCATCGCCACCGCACGGTGTGTGGCGGTCACTTCGGCCAGGACGGGCCGGCTGTCGGAAAAGTATTGGAGCGAACTATGGCCTTCGTCCATCAGACGCTCCTGCGTATGCGCGACGATCGCGGCATCCTCGCAATGCATCATCGTCAAAACTCCCGCTTCGGCGGCCGCGGCCATCGTCGCCAGGTAAGCCCGGCTTTTCTCATCGAATTCCGAACGGCTCATGAAGACTTTGACGCTCGTCTGTCCGAGCCCCGGCAAAGATGCTATCTGCGCCTGCTGGACGTCTGGATTGTTGATGCCCGGATGGAGCATGACGTCGGCGATGGCCTGGGCGCGCACCAGCTCAGCTTGGCGCTCGACGGCCTCCGCGAGACTTTCTTCTGATTGCGGAAACGCGAGGCTGGAAATCGTCGTGATCCCTCCGGCGAGCGCTGCCGCGGAGCCGCTGGTGAAATCATCGGCCCGATCGATGTGGACGTGGGGGTCGACCCCCCCGGGCAAGACGAGTAGCCCGCTGGCGTCGATCTCCCGAGCGCCATCGGAGCCAGCCAGATTCTGCGCGATTTCGACGATGACACCGTCACGAACCCGAATATCGCCTTCGGAACGTCCGTCAGAGGTCACGATGACCCCGTTGCGGATGATCAGCTCGGCTGGCTGTTGCGCCGCGGCGCCAACCGGCGGTGCCAGGCACAACAAGATAACCATCCACCGCAATCGAGGATGATTTGTTTTCGAGTGCATCCTTCTTCTCCTTACGAACTTTTTCTCACGAAACTTTCAGTGCCGTATGCCGCCCGCAATGTCGGCGTCATCTAACTTTCGGGAACGCTCGGCGGAAGATGACGGAGGAAGTACTCGGTCATCAGCGTGAACAGGTGGAGTTGGGTATTGCCGCCTCGCAGCGAGTGGTCGCGCCCGTGATAGAACATTAGATCGAACTGCTTGTTGGCCGCCTGGAACGCCTCTGCCACCTCAACGGTGTTCTGCAATTGTACGTTGTCGTCCGCAATCCCGTGCACCAGCAAAAGGTGGCCCTTCAGCTTGGACGCGTAGGTGACCACCGCCTCCTTGTCGTAAGCGGCTTTGTTTTCCTTCGGCAAGCCCATGTACCGCTCGGCCCAGGAGCTCGAATAAAAACGATAGTTCGTGACCGGTGCGTGCGACACCCCGACCGTGAAGTAGTCCGAGCCTTCGGTCAGGGCCAGACACGTGAGGTATCCGCCAGCGCTCCTGCCCCAGATGCCGAACAGCGAGGGGTCCGTGTAGGGCAGGCGGGCCAGGTATTTCGCTCCTTCGATGTGATCGCGCAGCGGCCAAGTGCCGAGGTTCTGGTACATGAAGTTCTCGAAAGCCTTCCCTCGGCCGCCTGTGCCACGATTGTCGATCGTGAACACGATGTAGCCCTTCTGAGTCATCAACTGGTGCCATAGCCATCGGTCGCCGCCCCACCGGTTGACCACCGTCTGAGAGCTCACGCCACCGTAAGCGTAAAAGACGACCGGATACTTCTGTTTCGGGTTGAACCCGGCCGGCTGATCATGACGGCGTTCAAATCCACCCCGTCGCTGGTCCGCACCGTCAGGAACTCTGGCTTCACCAGCTCAAAATCTGCCAAGCCGGCCATCTCACCCCTCCTCACCCAGCGCACGAGGCCGCCATCCGATCGGTGCATGCTGATTTGTGGCGGTGTGTTCACATCGGAGAAGGTGTTCAGGAAATGCTTGGCATCGGGTGAGACGGACGCCGCATGCCACCCCTGCTTGCGGCTCAAGCGCTCGAGCTCCTGGCCGTCGAGCCTCACGCGGTAGACGTGCTGCTCGACGACCCCGTCCTTCTTGCCGTCAAAGTACAGCCAGCCATCCGCCTCGTCGACACCGAGCACCGCGTGGCGCGATCGTGCAGCGTTAATCTCCCACTCGCCACTCGTGATCCGGTTCAATAAGCGGCCATCGTAGTCGTACAGGTAGGCGTGTTTATACCCGCTCCGCTGCGACGTCCAGATGAAACGGTCGGAGCTCGTGAGGAACGTCAGGTCATCGTCGATTCGCACCCAGTACGGGTCGGTCTCCGTCAGGATCACTCGCGATGCGCCGGTGGTCACGTCGGCAAAGAGCAGCTCGAGCCTGTTCTGCTGCCGGTTGAGGCGCTCGACCGCTACCAGTGCCGGGTTGCGCGTCCATTTCAGCCGCGGGAAGTAGACGTCCGTGTCCGGGCCGAGCTGCAGCCAATTCGTCTGGCCCGACTCGAGGTGAAGGACGCCGACGCGCAGCTTCCAGTTCGTCTCCCCTGCCTTCGGATACTTCTTCCAGTGCACCCTCGGATGCGCCGTCAGGAAGTCGATGAGGGGAACGGTGCCTACCGCACTCTGGTCCACGCGTACGAACAGGATCCGCTTGCCGTCGGGCGACCAGCGCCAGCCATCCGCCCCGAGGCCCTTGTTCACGCCGTTCAGGATGTCATCGTTCCCGTCGAAGGTGAGCTGGGTCTCGGTGCCTGACGCCCGGTCGACCACGAAGAGGTTGCCGGCACGAACGAAGCCGATCCTGGTGCCGTCGGGCGCCAGCTTGGCGTACTGCTGACCGCCGGCGATGCCCGACAAAGGCCTGAGGGCGCGAGTCACGGTGTCGTAGAGGTAGTAGCTCCGATCGCGAGGCGGGGAGCCGCGAAAGTCGACCTGACTCCGAGGTCCGGCAATCACGAAAAACCGGCCGTCCTCGCTCGCCTGGTAATCAGTGAACGCGATGGGCGCACCGCCCGAACCGAGCACCAGGGACTTGCCGTCGACCACGACGGTGCGCTTGCCGTCGTCGACGTTTTCCCGATAGATGTTCTTGGTTTTGCCGTCCGGGTCAGCGTCCACGTAGAGGAACGCAGATCCGTCAGCTTCCCACTGTAGGCTCTGCAGGGACACACCGTCCCAGTCAGCGTCTGGTGCGAATATGTCTTCGAGCGTCAGCGAGCGCTTCGGCGCGGCGGACGCGAGAGCGGGAAGCGCCAGGAGGCATAGGACGGACACGAGTCGTCTGGTCATGAGCGAACCCTTTGCTGCGGGGTAAATACTCCATCGAGCGAGTGCTGTTCATAACATAAATATCTGCCAAAAACTACCTACGTTAGCGAGACACCATAAGGACGCAGCGCACCTTGCCGACGAACTCATCGGTCGAGGATCACGTCGATACCTTCCCAGACTTCTTCCAAACCCCAGCTGAAAGATTTGCCCAGACTGGAAGGAGCAGGACCAGCTACTCGACGCCGAGGAGCTCGAGCGCCTGCGCAGCCTGGCGATACGTGCGTTTGGCGCGCCGGGCCACAGAATGAGCTTGACCCCATCGCGGGAGAATGCAATGCTATGTGTGGCTGTTGCCGTGGGAAATTAAGTTCTTTCGAGCTGAAAAATGAAGCAATTCACTTTTGCTTTCCTGGGCGCTGGGCTTTTGTGTCTGGGACTGGCTCCTGACGGACTCGCCCGAGCAGCAGAGCCAGCCGTGACCGGCGGGCAGGCGGCGGGCACGTTCTCTCCCGAATCGCCGAATGCGGTGATCCGAGAGTACTGCCTCGTCTGCCACAGCGACACATCGATGACGGGAGGTCTAACTCTCGAGTCGTTTGATGTGGCGCACCCCGATCAGAACGCGGAAGTGGCGGAGAAGATGATACGCAAACTGCAGGCTGGCATGATGCCCCCGAATTACGCGCCGCAGCCGGAACCCGGGACCCGAGAGGCCCTCGCTCGGTCGCTGGCGGCGCTGATCGACGAGGCGGCCGACGCCAGCCCGAATCCCGGCAGCCGGACCTTCCAGCGTCTCAATCGGGTCGAGTATGCCCGCTCGATCCGTGACCTGCTCGCGGTCGAGGTGGACGTCGCGACGTTTCTGCCGCCCGACACGGTGAGCCACAGTTTCGACAACATCGCCGATGTCCAGACCATGTCTGCGACTCTGATGGAAGGATATATGCGCGCGGCCCGTAGCATCAGCCGGCTGGCCGTGGGCGATCCGGAAGCGGGCCCGATTGAGACGACCTACACGGTCCCGCGGACGGCCTCGCAAATGGAGCACGTCGAAGGTGCGCCGATGGGGACGCGCGGCGGGCTCTCCGTCGTCCACAACTTCACGGCAGATGGCCAGTACATCTTCAAAATACAGCTCCATGGAACACCAGAGGGCGTGCTCTTCGGGTTGACGGCGGGCAACACCGAGCAGATCGAGGTCTCGATTAACGGAGAGCGGGTGGTTCTTTTGGACATCGATCCTTTGATGTCGGAGACGGACGCCGTCGGCTTGATACTGCAAACCGATCCCATCACCGTGAAGACAGGACCGCAGCGGGTCTCCGCCAACTTCATTCAAAGATTCGAGGGACCGGGCGACGATCTGATCGCTCCGATCGAGCACACCCTTGCCGACAGCACGATCGGTAGGGCGTTTGGTATTACGTCCCTGCCCCACCTGGCGTTTCTCAGCGTCAACGGCCCATACAACATGACTGGGGTGTCGGATACGCCTAGCCGCCGCCAGATTTTCACTTGCCGGCCGACTTCCGCCGCCGACGAGCGGCTTTGCGCCACAGAGATCGTTTCTCGACTGGCGAGCCAAGCGTTCCGGGGACCGGTGAGCGAGCTGGATCTCGAAGGCTTGATGTCCTTCTACCAGGCTGGTGTAAAGGAAGGAGACTTCGAGACTGGAATCAGGATGGCTTTGCAGGCGACTCTGGCAAGTCCGCACTTCGTGTTCCGAGTCGAGCACAGGCCGGACGTTGTGGACGGAAGCGGGATCTATCGCGTCGGGGACCTGGAGCTGGCGTCCCGGCTGTCGTATTTCCTCTGGGCCAGCGCTCCGGACGCGGAGCTTACGACGCTCGCCCGTCAGGGGGCCCTGCAAGATCCGGCGGTGCTCGAGAGCCAAGTGCAGCGCATGCTAGCCGACCCGCGCTCGGAGGCACTGGCCACGAGATTCGCCGCACAGTGGCTGCGTTTGCACGACCTCGAGGGGTTGCACCCGGATGCGTTGCTGTATCCGCAGTACGACCAGAAGCTCGCCGAGGCCTTGCGGCGTGAGACGGAGTTGTTCTTCGGCAATCTCATTCGAGAAGACCGGAGCGTGCTCGAGCTGCTGACTGCCGACTACACGTTTGTTAACGAGCGTATTGCCAAGCACTACCGGATTCCGAATGTCACCGGACACCGATTCCGCCGCGTTACGCTCGAAGGCGATAATCGGAGAGGCTTACTGGGCCACGGCAGCATTTTGACGCTGACGTCCGTCGCCAACAGGACCTCTCCGGTGCAGCGAGGCAAGTGGGTCCTGGAAGTCCTGCTCGGAAGCCCCCCGCCGCCGCCGCCGCCCAACGTGCCGGAGCTCGAAGAAACACAAGCCGCTGCGGCTGGCAAGCTGCTCTCGGTGCGGGAGCGGATGGAGCAGCATCGCTCGAATCCCGCCTGCCAATCCTGTCACGATGTGATCGACCCGCTCGGCTTGGCGCTCGAGAACTTTGACGTGACCGGCGCGTGGCGCATCAAGGACAACGGGGTTGCCATCGAGGCGACCGGCCAGCTTTATGACGGAACGCAGATGGACGGTCCAGCCGGCTTGCGGCTGGCGCTTGTGAACCGTTCCGACACTTTTATCACGAGCTTCACCGAAAGCCTCATGACCTATGCGCTGGGGCGGAGAGTCGAGTACTATGACATGCCCGCGGTGCGTGCGATCGCTCTCGAGGCCGCGCACAACGGCAACCGCATGTCCTCTTTCATTTTTGGCATCGTGAACAGCGTGGCGTTCCAGATGAAGAAGTCGGAAAACACCGGAGAGATCACGGAGGCGGGTGAATCGGGTCCACCTTAGAATACGAGCCGGCTCCAGAAGGCCTAAAAAGAATGTACATCACTAACAAGCATATCTCTCGCCGCACGATACTTCGGGGCATAGGCACGGCAGTGGCCCTGCCGTTGCTCGAAGCCATGGTGCCGGCCCGGCGCGCGTTTGGCAAGTCGACAGCTGACCCGGCTCGCCTGGTGTGCATCGAAATGGTCCACGGTTCGGCCGGCAGCACCAAATACGGGATAGAAAAGAACCTGTGGGCGCCGGCGGCCGAAGGCAGTGCGTTCGACCTCAGCCCGAGCAGCTTGAGTCCGCTCGATCCGTTTCGGGATTACCTGACGATCGTCAGCAACACGGACGTACGCAACGCCGAGGCCTTCACGCTGCCCGAGATAGGCGGCGACCATTTCCGCTCGAGCGCGGTGTTCCTGACCCAGTCCCACCCGAAGCAGACGGAAGGCTCGGACGTCCACGTTGGGACGTCGATGGATCAGCTCTACGCCCGGCGGTTCGGTCAGGACACGCCCATTCCGTCGATGCAGCTCGCGATCGAGAACGTGAACCAGGCGGGCGGATGCCAATACGGTTATGCCTGCACCTACACGGACGCGATCAGCTGGGGGTCGCCGACCGATCCGCTCCCGATGATCAGGAACCCCCGGGTCGTTTTCGACCAGATGTTCGGCTCCGGCGGAACGGCTGAAGAGCGGGCAGCCAGGCGCCGAACCGATCGCAGCATTCTTGACTATGTCACCAACCAGGTGGCTAGTTTGAAGAACGACCTGGAGCCGGCCGACCGCAACCGGCTCGACGATTATCTCGAGAACATTCGCGAGATCGAGCGGCGAATCCAGAGGATCGAGGCACAAAACGCGAGCGGCGAGGAGAGAGAGTTACCGGATGCGCCCATTGGCGTGCCGGACTCATTCGACGAGCACGTCAAATTGATGTTCGACCTGCAGGCGGCCGCGTTCGCGTCGGACATTACCCGGGTGGTCTCGTTCAAGATGGGGCGTGACGTTTCGGGCCGCGTCTACCCGGAGAGCGGTGTCAATACGGGGTTCCACCCGGCCTCGCATCACGGCGAGCGAGAGGAGCGGATCGAGGAGTTCGCGAAGATCAACCGGTACCACGTGGGCACCATCCCGTACTTCCTCGAGAGGTTGCGCGACACGAGCGAGGGCGAATCGAATCTCTTGGAAAAGACGCTCATCCTGTACGGCTCTCCCATGGGCAACCCGCACGTTCACAATCACAAGCGCTGTCCGCTCTTTTTGGCTGGCCACGGCAATGGCCACTTCAAGGGCAACCTCCACGTCAAAGCCGCGGATGGAACGCCTATGGCAAACACATTGTTGACCGTACTGCGCCGACTCGGACTAGACGAGCTCGAGGGCTTTGGCGACAGCACCGGGGAGATGGCCATCTGACGGAAATGGCGGCGGCGCGACTCATGTTGGGAAGGAAAAAAGGAAACGGCCCTTGCGCGAGCGTAAATTATGCTTCGAGCGCGGTTGTTGCATGTTTGACGACGGTGCTCGCGGCAGTACCTCATCACTCCCAAGGCGCCCCAAGTAGTGATGACTCCCCCATTACCGCTGCGGCCATGCGGAGTGAGCGAGTCACGGTACGAACACTCCTGAAGCAGGGCGTCGATGTAAATGCGGCCCAGGGTGATGGCATGACGGCGCTTCACTGGGCCGCAATGAACGAAGATGTCGAAATGGCCGAGATGCTGCTTTACGCCGGGGCCAACGTCAAAGCGGCGACGCGTCTTGGCGCCTACACTCCAGTGTTGTTGGCCAGCAAGAGCGGAAACGCCTTGATGGTCGAGATGCTCTTGAAGGCGTCGGCCGAAGCCAACTCCACGACTACCATGGGAACGACCCCTCTCATGTTGGCGGCGGTCTCGGGGAGCCCCGATGCCGTCAGGGTCCTCCTGGATCACGGCGTGGAGGTGAATGCGACGGAGGTGAAAGGACGGACGGCGTTGATGTTCGCGGCGGTCTACAATCGTTCCAAAGCGATCGACGTACTGATGCAGCACGGTGCGGACGCCACCCTTGCATCGAACGTGGTGGACGTAGGGTCGCTGGAAACAGCGCACGAGGCTGCTCGTCGTGAACGTGAGGAGGAGCGCAAAACTGCAGCAGGGGCGACAAAGGCCCAGGGGGTAGCGCAGAACGAGGGGGAGAAGGGTGGCTCGAATATCGTCTCCAAGCTCTTCGGATGGCTCCCGGGCGTTGGCGAGAAAAAGGAACAGCAAGTCCGCCCGGGTCCGGTGTTCTATCGGGAAACATTTGGTGACCTCGTCGGCGTCCAGGGCGGTATGACGGCCCTTCTCCTCGCGGCTCGTCAAGGCCACCAGGCGGCCGTGGAATCCCTTTTCGAGGTGGGCGCTGATGTCAACGAGGTGAGCGCCGGGGACAAAACCAGCCCCCTGCTCATTGCCACCATTAACGGGCACTTCGACGTGGCCAAGTTCCTGCTCGATCACGGTGCGGATCCGAACCTTGCCAGCGAGATCAATGGGGCCACGCCGCTCTATGGCGCCGTGAACGTGCAGTGGGCCCCCAAGTCGTTCTATCCGCAGCCCAGAGCCCATTTGCAGCAGAAGATGTCGCACTTGGATCTGATGCAGGCGCTACTGGACGCGGGAGCGGACCCGAACGTGCGTCTGACGAAGAAGGTGTGGTACTCCGGGTACAACCGCGACAAGTCGAGTGTGAACGAACAAGGTGCGACGCCGTTTTGGCGCGCCGCCTATGCCGCCGATGTCGACGCCATGCGCCTGTTAGTGGCCCACGGCGCCGATCCGAACATCCCCACCAAGAAGCCGAAGCCACGGCGCCCAACCCGGGACCAGGAGAAGAAGGATCCCTCCGGGCTGCCCCCGGTTCCGGTCGGCGGGCCGTCGGTGACGCCGCTGCAGGCGGCCGCGGGCGTCGGCTACGGCAAGGGCTTCTCCGCGAACTCCCACCGGTTCGCTCCCGGAGGCCAACTCCTGGCGGTCAAATACCTCGTCGAGGAGCATGGCGCTGATGTGAACGCCGCGGACCACGAGGGCTACAGGCCGCTCCACAACGCCGCGGCCAGGGGAGACAATGAAATGATCCTCTATCTCGTGTCGAAGGGTGCCGATGCGACCGTGGTGAGCCGGAGGGGGCAGACCACCGCGGACATGGCAAATGGCCCGGCGCAACGCATTCAACCATTCCCCGAGACGGTGGCCCTGTTGATGAAGCTGGGCTCGAAGAACTCGAACAAGTGCGTGTCGTGTTGAGGCCTGTTGGGAGCCGGCCCCGCCCGTTTTCGTCTCTCCTGCCGATGACGTTAGTTGGAACTGGTCGCCGCGAATCGTAACGGTTGCCCTACAAGCCTTCCATGATCCGCACCCGGCCTCGGTCGAAACTTCTGAGCCCTTCCGTTGTTCACTTCTGCGACGTACAGATTGCCGTCCTGATCCACGCTGATCTGATGGACACCCCCAAGCGCGCCCGGGAACCTTCCAGAGGTCCCCCAGGAGTCTAGAAGCTTCCCGTTTAGGTCGTACTTCAATATCCTGTGGGTGGCGCCGTCGGCAACCCAAAGGTGTTGGTCTGCAGTCACGTAGAGATGGAACGGGGAGCGGAGGTTGGGCCATTCGTCGAGGTAGTTTCCGTTCTCGTCAAAAATCTGGACCCGGCGGTTCGAGCGGTCGGATACGTACACGCGACGCTGATTATCGATGGCAATACCATGGAGCAGGTCGAACTCGCCGGGACCCGTACCGGGCTCGCCCCACTCCATGAGATACTCGCCGTCCTTTGAGAACTTGACCACCCGCCTGTTGATGTAGCCGTCGGTTACGAAAAACGTGCCGTCGGGCAGCCAGGCGATGTCGGTCGGCCCTGCGAAATGGCTTTCATCGTTGCCGGCGCTGCCCTCGCCCAGGGTCATCACCAGTTCCTCGCCGTCATTGGTGAATTTGAAGATTTGATGGTTGCCCTCCGTCGACGCAGGCGCCAGTCCTGCCGAGATTATCCAAACATGCTTGTCAGGATCGTAGGGGCTGATCAGGATCTTGTGACCCCTGTAGAAGAGCTCGTCATGCTGTGTCCACGTGTCGATCAGCTTCCCGTTCCCATCGACCACAAGCACGCAATGCTCCCAGCGTGGTTCCGCGGTAGTGGCCGTTCGCTGTGAAGTGCCAGGAGGCAGAACTGGTAGCTCGCCACGCTGAAGGATGAAGATTTTGTCCGGCGTTTCGGCAAAGATGCCCGCCGTCGACCCCCAGGTCCACCCCTCGTGGTCTGGTAGAGGCTGTGGCCAGTCCTCCACGACTTCATACGGGCCCGTTAAATCTTCACCACCCTTCTCATAAACTTCGGCCGGGGATTGCTGTACCTCGACTTGGCCTTGTTGATCGGGTGCCGGGGCGCACATGGCCGCCGTCAGGCCCAGGGCTACCGCCCCACCCCAAATCCGCAAATTCATGGTGACCTCCTTCCCGTCTTGCAGTTACCTTAATATCCCAGGGAAGTGTATATATCCTAGGGAAGTTTATAAATCCAGGGAATTGTGTGGGGGCTCCGAATTCTTGGCGCCAAACCACTCGAGCGGGCCGAAGGTGCCGTTCGATCCCGGTCGATGCCGTCCCGGTTGCGAATCGAGGGGTGGTTTAGTTTCCCTCGCGCGTGGACCCGCTCGCGCACCGCAGAGGCGATTCTCTACAACCGGGCGGATGGGCTTGATGTTGGGGAGCCATGCTAGTTGGCGGGGACCAGACGCTTGAGCTCTTCGAACCAGTTGAGCACGACTTCCAGCTCTGCGCGTGAGCCGCCGCGTTCTTCTTGCTGGATCATGATGAAACCCTCGCCGTCCGGGGCGACATCGTAATTCGTCAGGGTTGGCGTATCGAAGGAGGGAGTCAGAAATGTATCCTGCGCATAGGGTCCTTCGAAGAGAAGAACCGGCTTGGCGGAGGACAGCTCGGGCTCCGTGTCGATAGCCACCGCCATCATCTTGTCTCCGTTGCGATAGAAAAGCTCGCGTCCGCCCCGCGCCCACATGGGCTCCGTGCCTCCTTCGGTCGAGATCTGCCGCTTGGGGCTCACCTCGGGGAAAGGGACGACGAAAACCTCGCTGTGGCCAGCCTCATCCGACGTGTAGGCGAGCCAACGGTCGCCCGGCGAGAGCGCCGCCTGAAGTTCGTTGAACCTCGTTCCTAGGAGCGGTTCTGGCTTGCCGTCCCCGTCCAGGCGGAGCAGGGTGATGTCCAGAAGGGGGGAGTCGGTGAAAATCATGACACGACCGTCGGATGACCACGAAGAGGGAGAGGCCCCACCGCTCGCGAGCTCGAGAGCTGTTTCCACCTCACCTCCTCCGCCCGCGGACTTCACCAAGACACTAGCAGCCCCCGCCCTGTTGGAATTGAAGAACGCAAGCCGCAGGCCGTCGGGGCTCCAAATCGGGATTGAGCTAGAACCCTCGAATGTCAGCCGAGTCAAAATATCCCGGTCGATTTCCTGAATCCAGAGGTTGGAGCCATTGGAGTCCGTGATCGTGACGGCAACGTGACGGCCATCCGGTGAAAGGCGAGGGTGGCGAAATCGATGCCTCTTTTCGGTGATGGCGCGGGCCTTTCCTTGACGATCGACTCTGACGAGCGTGCCATCGAGTGCACGTGCGCTTTGTCTTGCATAGACCAAGGAGCCGTCGCTCGCGACCGTGAACTGAGCCGCACCGCCTTCCTCTATCCAGATGTCCTGGAGGACGGGAGTGGCCGGGCCAGTGACTTGAAGCCGCTCCGCGTCGAAGGGAACGGCGAACGAGTGACCCGGCCCGGGCAAAGAGGATGTGGCCGCTCGAGGCATAATGAGGGTTGCTGCCCCAGGTGACCAGCGAACGCTGCTCGCCCGTTTCAAGAGACAGCACCTTCACGGTGCGATCCTGCTGGGACCCACCCGGGTCGAGGCTATTACCCTCGCGTCGCTCGAAAAACAGCGCTTTGCCGTTCGGCAAAACCTTCGGCCGCTGCCCGGCCCTGACCTCTGGTCCGTCGAGCCGATGACCGCCTCCAGCTCACCTCCGTTCGCCGGGATCCGCCAGAAAAGACCGCTCTGGAAAAAGAGGCTGCCATCCGGGCCCCAGGTGGGATAGGTGCCAGCGTCAGCCAGGGCCACCGGGGGCCCCCCGGCAAGGGAGACCTTGAAAAGTTGCCCCTTGACATCAAACGCGATGGTGTCTCCGTCAGGCGAGAACGCGGGGTGTCGAGCACCTTCCGTGCCTGGCATCGCCCGGGTATCCCCCTGCTCTATGGAACGCAGAAATAGCTGCAGGACTCCGCCGCGATCGCCAACAAACGCCAGCTTGGTGCCATCGGGCGAGAGGGCCAGGTAACTGCCCAAGCCAGCGGGTAAAGCTACGTCCGGAGGAAGGGGAATGGCGAACCGCTTGATGGGCCGTGGCGGCTCCGGTGAGTGGAGCATCAGACCCCAGACGGCCATGCCGGCCACGATGGCAATCGTAATTAAGGCAGCAACCCAGGCAAGCCGCTCTCGTTTCTTAGCACGAATCGCATCCGCCGGCTGGACGCCGGCCTGTTGTAAGCTGCCGCGGATCCATTGCAGCTCGTCACGCAGATCGAGGGCGCTCTGCCACCTGTCGTCCCCATCCTTGGCAAGACACTTGTTGACCACGCGATCGAGCGCCAGGGGCGACCGGGGCTGAAGCTCAGACAGGGGCTGCGGATCGACGGACATAATTGCCGAGATCAAGCTCGCCTGACTCTTTCCGTCGAACACCTTCTTCCCGGTGACCATCTCGTAGAGCAGACTCCCGAAAGCGAAGATGTCCGTGCGGGCATCCGCCTCCTTGCCCTCTAGGCTAGAATGCGGCCTATGCAGCCTTACCTATGGCAGTTCCTCGCGTTGACCTTCGCCGGGTGGGTCAACCGGTCCCAGCAGGATGCAATCGAATACCTGAAGGAAGAGAATCGAGTTCTCCGGGAGCAGCTCGGCGCTCGTCTACGTTTCACCGATGACCAGCGTCGATGTCTGGCAGCGAAGGCGAAGGCGTTGTGCCGGGAGAACCTGAAGGAAATCGCCGAGCTCGTGACGCCCGACACGTTGTTGCGTTGGTATAGAGAGCTTATCGCGGCAAAGTACGATGGGAGCCAGCGCCGCGGTCCAGGGCGACCTTTCCCTCTGATTCAAGCGAAGCAGGTGTTTAATGATGATGGATTTCACCTTCACTCTGAGTATTGGCACACTACGGCGAAGAAGCCACCGGCTACCTCGCCCGGCCAAAAGGCATTGAGGGTTGACGGGCCACTCCCGGGTATCATCGTGATCCATGAATGGTGGGGCCTGAACGACAACATCCGCTCCATGGCCGACCAGCTCGCGGGCGAAGGCTATCAAGCTCTCGCGGTGGATCTCTATGGAGGCCAGACAGGATCCACACCCGACGAGGCGATGGCGCTCATGTCGGCATCGATGGAGAGAGCGGCCGCGCTCACCGAGAACGTGAAGCAAGCTTTCGCCTTTTTGGAAGGCGACGGCCAAAAGGTCGGGACGATTGGCTGGTGCTTCGGTGGCGGTTGGTCGCTCAGGGCGGCGCTCGCCCTCCCCGATCAAGTGGACGCGACCGTGATTTATTACGGGCGTCTCGTGACCGACGCGGAAGCGCTCGAGCCGCTTCAGATGCCCATCATCGGATTTTTCGGCGCAGAGGATCAAGGCATTCCTGTCGACTCGGTGCGCGCCTTCGAGCAAGCGCTCGAGGCACTCGAAAAAGATGCCACCATTCACGTCTACGACGGTGCCGACCACGCGTTCGCGAACCCATCCGGTCGCAATTATCAAGCCGAGCCGGCCGACGACGCCTGGGAGAAGACGCTCGCTTTTTTCGAGACGCACTTGAAGACTGACAGCTGATATTGACAGGCCTCCCTGAGGCCGTTAGCCTGGATGAAATCCACCTATCCCCCCTATCACCCCTCCTATCCCCGCATCCCCTTTCCTTACACATCACGTGAAAGAAACGGAGAGGTGGGGATAAAAGCTAACGGCGCCACCACCCGGAGATCGGCTCTTTCAGACAAGAAACTGGAAATGGGTTTCACCCTCACGCCAGCGCTATGCGGAGGGTAGTTTCGGGTCAGTCTCTGGTGCTCCCGATAGCGGCGGCGAAAGCGCTCCCCATCATCGATCCGATCACGCCGACGAAGGCCAGAATACTCAAATCGTCGCGAGGCGGTAGCTCCACGTAGCGGAACACGGTTCCCCAATACCACATGAAAGCGGCAATGGCGCCGACAACGACCCCCGATAGCGGACCCAGCCGGAACGCCCGGCCTAGAGAGCCTCCGAGGAAACCGCCTCCGAGTCCTCCGGCCAAAGCGAACGGAAGACCGGACCCGCCGAGAAGGACGGCGCTTTGCCCGGCGACGAGCGTGCCCGCGGCGATGGCCGCGGCCGCGGCCGCCAGCGGTGCCAGGTATGCACCCGCCACCCGCAAGAACAACATTCGCGAGCTATGGAGTTTCTGGAGCGGCCACGAAACGAAATAGCCTGCGGCAAACGTCGCGAAGGCGACTTGCAAAGATCCGGTCGCCCTCCCCGCGTCGTTCAGAGCCATCGTGCACGACAGGAGAACTCGCAATAACGCACCGCGCCCACGCCGGTCCCTTGAATGCGAGCGCGCATCGGATAGGCGATGCCGGAGCGGAACAGCCAGTCGGTAGGCTCGGGCAGCTCCTGAAACGTCACGATGTGCTTCCAGACTTCCTCGGGTGGGGCCGCGATCTCGATGGAGGTCTCGACTCGATAACGAGGTGCCGTTCGCGCGGTGCGCGACTCCGCCCCCATGAGGAGCGGCATTGCGAGGATCAAGAGCAGGAGCACGGAAGGTGCGTCCTGCTGCGACGGGCGCACCTGTATCGCCCAGCCTACGAAGGCGCCGAGCCAGGCAACAGGATAAACGATGGGCGCCGCCATGAGTAGGCAGATGACGCCCTCCATTGCCAGCGCGAGCACGGTGAGGCCGAGAAACGTCACCGCGAGAGAGGCCACGGCGAAGCATTCGCCATAGCGTCTCGGGCGGTGGTATCCGAAGAGGAGGGCTGCAAGCAAGCCAGTGACGAAGGGAAGCCCGACGAAGATGCCCCACCCGTACTCTATGAAGACGAAAACGCCGAGGCCCATGCCGACCGGGGCGAATAGCACCGATGTGATGACCGCACCAGCGGCAGAGCCAAGCCCATTGCGGGGGACGATCGCGTCGAGAAATTTCCTCGCCGAACCTGGCTCGCGTGCCGTCGTTCGTGGCGGCCGGGAGGGAAGTACCGCGAGCAACAGAAAGAAGATCAGGTTCAGAAAAGGAAAGAAGAAAAAGGCGACCAGTACCCCGGGAAGCTGAGCGGCCCGAAGGCGCTTCATCGTGAGCAGGACGCCGACCCAGATGAAAGGAAGAGAGACGACGAGCATGGTCAGCAGGAAATTGCGATCCGCGACGGAGAGTGCCGACCAGCGCACGAGGTCGTCCGGTGGAACCCAGTAGTTGAAGACGGACCAGGGCCGGTCGAACACGAACGTCGCGATGAAACGGTCCAGGTTGTGCTTGAGCGCGAAGCCGAGGACTCCCACCAGCACGTACTGCCCGCGGTCGGTCGTTCCTTGCCAGGTCAGGAGACTACGGAGCGATAGTTTCATCTGTCTCTCCAATGTTCTGCGGCCAACTATAATGAGCGGCATTCGCGGAGCGCAACGTCATTAGCTAATGCAGAATCCCGAGCGATCCTTTGCGTACGAAAGCTGGGCCAATCGACGCGTCTATGAGCACCTTTGCTCTCTCGAAAACCCTCCTGCCCGTGCCTGTGAGCTGCTAGCTCATGTTCTCGCCGGCCTCGCGGTGTGGATGGCTCGCATCCAGGGCCAGGATTCGACCGGAATCACTATCTGGTCTGCGTGCTCGTTGAGTGATTGCGAGACCCATCTCAACGCCGTCGACTCGGCGCAGTCTGCGGTCCTTCGCAGTTTGCAAGATACTCCGCTCGATAACGAGGTCCGATATAGCAACCAGCATGGACTCTCTTACGTCACGTCGATACGCGATATCGTCTTTCATCTCGCTTCCCACGGCGCCTATCACCGCGGCCAAATCTCGGTCACCCTCCGGCATTGCAATCTCGAGCCGGTCAACACGGACTACATCACCTTCGTCCACGATCTCGCCGGACAGCCGTTGGAGGCCCTGAAGCTGCGCACGTGGACGGCTTCGATACTACTATGGGGACCGGCGGAGTTTCTTGATCAAACGAGGATGACATGACGCAAAATCCCCGCGATCTCGTCGGCTACGGCGGAAAGCCGCCGGATCCAAGGTGGCCGAACGGTGCTCGGCTCGCGCTCAACTTCGTCCTCAATATCGAAGAGGGCTCGGAATACTCGATCCCCGACGGCGATGGCTTCTCCGAGGCGTCGCTGACCGAAAGCCCAGTATCCTCTGTGCCGCACGGTGAGCGCGATCTCGCCGCGGAGTCGATGTTCGAGTACGGAAGCCGCGTCGGCTTCTGGCGCGTTCTCGAGCTCTTCATGGAGCGCAAGCTTCCGGCGACGGCCTTTGCCTGTGCCTTGGCGCTCGAGCGCAATCCGCCCATGGTCACAGCTCTTCGCGACGCCGGGCTCGACCTTTGCTGTCACGGCTGGCGATGGATAGAGCACTATCGGCTCAGCGAGGAGGAAGAGCGCAACCACATTCGCATGGCCGTAAAGTCCATCGAGCAGATGTTTGGCGCCGCCCCCTTGGGCTGGTACTGCCGCAGCGGTCCCAGCGTGAACACGCGTCGCCTGCTCGTCGAGCATGGCGGTTTTCTCTATGACTCCGATGCCTATAACGACGAGCTTCCCTACTGGGTGACGGTCGAGGATAAGGGCCATCTGGTCGTTCCCTACAGCCTCACGAGCAACGATTCAAAGTTCGCACGCGGTGTCTTTGCGACGTCCAATGACTACTTCGCGTTTCTCAAAGACACTCTCGACGTGCTCTTTGCGGAAGGGGCGCGGCGGCCGAAGATGATGTCCGTCGGCCTTCATATGCGTGTCGTCGGTCACCCGGCTCGAGCTGCCGGTTTGGCACGTTTTCTGGACTACGTGGCCGACTTTCCCGAAGTGTGGGTCTGTCGCCGTATCGAAATCGCTCGACATTGGATCGCGACACACCCTTACGAATCAGACAGCGCCTTCACCCTCTAGGGACGTCAAAATATACTGAACGAGAACACCTTCGACGAATTGAACGGATAGATCCGCAGCGAGCTATTACAGCACGGAGCTCGACGCGAGCTATACCTTTCGACTCGACGGGGTGCCGCGTCGCCTATGCTCCCGCACATATCGAGCTGGTACCGATCGGCCCGGATACTTGGCGCGGCGGACGCATAGAGTTTCGCTTCATACGCGACCGTAGCGGAAGGATCACCGGCCTCAACGTGAGCTCGGAACGGATTCGCGACATCTATTTTCAAAGGGACACTTGAGCTACTGCGAAACCAGGAGGGTAGAGATGAAGTATTGGTGTTGGCTAACTATCGCTCTCTCGAGCGTCATCGCTTGTTCTACTGATGCGTTCTCGGACGACAAAGACGAAGTCGCCGCCGCGCTCACGCGCTTTCTGAGAGCATTCGAGAACGGAGAGCTCGAGGTCATGGAGGCTGCGTTCGCAAGCGACGCCACCTCGTTCCCGCGCGCCATCCCATTCGTAGTCCTCCACGTCAGGCATTCCAGATGTATGGTTGAGCATTTGGCGAATGGTGATGTCGCGGAAGCGTTCGTCCGAGAGGCGGAAATACGGCAGGTATTTCACCGCCGCATCGTCCAGTGAAAGCCTTCCCTGCTCGACCAGCTGCACGATCGCGGTGGCCACGAAGGGCTTCGAGACTGAAGCGAAGTGAAAGACGTGTTCCGGCGTCAGCGCCTCACCGGAGCCTATCCGCCGAACCCCAAACGCTCCGATGTACACTACCTCTCCGTCGAGCACGACGGCGGCGGTCAGTCCTGGAATACCGCGCGAGCGAACTTCCTCCGCCAAGTAGTCGCCGATCCTTTCGTCGAGCCTTTGAGCACTCGCATGAGCAGGAAGGGATGCAAGCGCTAGCGACCAACCCGGGTTCGTGCCTTCTTCTGCATACGCACCCCGGAACCTGCCGTCGCGAGCAGCGCCGTTGAAATCGCGATCCCAATCCGCGTAACCGGTGAGGCCGCTCAGATCCGCCGCGGCTCCCACCAAAGCACCCACCAGGGGGAAGAGCTCAAGCCCCGCTCCGATGGATGATGTCGTATCGACGAGATAGTTGCGGGCGTTCTCGTAGAGTTCCGATACGTTGTCAAAAGCCGCCGGCGCGACGATGTGCGGCGGCGCCGAGAAGACGGCGTTGGCCCGTGCTCGTTGCTGAAAGCTCGCATCCGCCCCGACGATCTTGATCCCGGGGCCGGAGGCGACGACCGTGTTGTGAAAGACCTCGACGGCTTTGGGAACGTCGTTATGAGGCCGGATGGCGATGGCGGGGAATCCGCCGGGCGCTTGGTCCTTGATGAAGAGGTTGTCATGGAGCGCTACATGGCCTTCACCTTGGAAGAGCGCCTCGGTGGAATTCTGATAAAAGAGGTTGCCGTAAATCTGATAGGTGTCGGCCGCTCCCGGACCCGAAAGCGGCCAGTGGCCCGGGAGCGAACTTCGAAAGCTTTGCCAGATAGTTTGAGGGGTTAGCCGTTTTCGTCGTCTGTGGCGGCCCGCCCTCACAGCCTCCGATGATCTCAGGGAGATTCGCTTGCCCGGGCGCCGCGCTCGGAGCGAGGCAGAGCCCGACGACCGCGAATGAAATCCACGCCCTCATACTCGCCTCCCAGGAGTCGGGGTTTTGTCTCCGGCGAGCGGCGAGCATCAGTGACCGAACTGGCGAAAGTGGTGGCCGGCGTGGAGATAGCCCCATCGGAACCACTCCTCCCGCGAAAGGGATCCAAAAAAGGGATGCGCACCGCAGCGTCCTTCGGAGGCGGCTTTGACGAAGGTCTCGAAGCCCGTCTCGAGCCGTTCGCGATCGCGAGCAAACTCGCCCGGCTTGGTGCCGTCGCGTTGAGAGTCGATTTCTGGCACCGTCGGCACGCCTTTCGGCTACTTGAGCGGTGCACGAAGCGCCAACCACTTGATGCCGGTCCGCGACCAGAAGGTCGCTACGCCTTCGACTTCCAGCTCGCCAGAGGCACAGGCAAAGCCATCCGAAAGGTGGCACAGCATTTCGCTGACGCTCATCTTTCCCCACTGACGCACACTCTGTTCGCTGAGGAGACCCAAGCGCCGCGAGATCTCAGCGAGGTCATCTGGATTTCCGAGCGTCTTGCTCATGCCGATGATTATGTCAGATTCGAATATTCGCGCCAAAGCTCGCCGGCGTCTGGTGAAACGTCAGCGCCAAGTGCGTGGAAGCGCGTAATACCCTTGCCGCGTGCGCAAGACGAGCTCTTCCCGTCCTCGGATCCGGATCTCGATGCGCCGCCACGCTCCATCATGCGCCTCGTTCTCAGGGGCGTAGCTGATACGGTATTGTGTGTGGAGCTCCTCTTCGATGGCGGCGAAGCTCCGTTCGAGGTGCTCAACGTTGACCGGAAAGAACGCGCGACCGCCCGTCCCGTGCGCCAGAGTCGAGAGAAATTTTTCGTTGACGCCGCGCGACTCGGCGACGAAGCCGACGGTGTAAATCGTCACTTCGGAGAGTTTGCCCGCTTCGATGACTTCTTCCATCGAAGCTTTGCTGCCCGCAGCCGCGGGTCTCGAATCGGAACCGTCCGTAAACACGAGAAGCGCTTTTCGTCCTTCGATCCTCGCGAGCTTTTCGAGAGAGTGCAGAATCGCGTCACAGAGGGCTGTCCATCCCTCAGGGTAGAGCTCCCGAATCGCATCCAAGAGCGGTTCTTGGAAGGCCGTGAAATATGTGCTCCGCTGGATCTTATCGTTGAAGATGACAACGGCCGTCTTGTCGCGCGTGCTCATGGCGCGGACCAAGTTCGACGCGGCCTCCTTGATGCCCTTCTCGCTGGGCTTGATACTCGAAGACGCGTCCAGAAGAAGCACCAACGTCAGGGGCGCGACTTCGTCTGAGGAGAAAAAAGCGGTTCTCCTGTCGTTTCGGGGGATCTGATTTGTGTTGGAGGGCATGGCCTATGGACGCTGCCGCGATTGTGGAAAACGCCGGAAACTCCGGGCGAGAGAGGCGTTTAGGGAAAGGTTGTGAGCACGTACAAACGTGGAGCGGCGTTTTCCACAATCGCTTGGAAAACGCTTCGCGTTTCCCACGAGCGCCCACAGGCCCCTCCTGATATATATACAAGAAAGATTAATTCATATGGAATAAGGAAGGGGGGCTCGATTAGTGGAGGCTATGGAAAACGCCCTTCCAGGCTTCGAAGAGAACTCAGTCGTGAGCAAGGTCTGAACGACCAGAACCGTGGGGGCGTTTCCCACAGCCTCGTCTCCCGCTGAGGGGCAGTGGCATTTGGTGAGGCCCGTGGGTTGAGAGGGTAAGCCATGTGTAGATGCGCATCGGCGAGAACGCTAGAATCTTTTTTTCCGAAAGAGAAAAGAGCGTTCCCGCGATGCGCGTTACTACGTTAGTCAACAAGCTCATCGGATTGCAAGGCCTGTGGGTCCGAGGTTTCCACTTCCAGGCGGACAAAGCCAGAGTGGTGGTGGATGTAGTACCACGGAGGAGGAAGCCTCTGTGCGGGATTTGCGGACGAAAGGTCCGCAAGAACAAAGATCGCTACAATCGCTACTGGCGGCACTTGGACCTGTTCGGAGTCCGGACCTATCTTCGCTACTCGATCCGACGAGTGGTATGTCGGCGGTGTGGAGTGGTCAGAGAAAAGGTGCCTTGGGCCGACAAGGGAAGCCGCTTTACCAAAAGCTTCGAACAAGAGGTAGCGTGGCTGACACAGAGGACGGACGTCAGCGCCGTAGCGAACTATTTCCGAGTGACGTGGCGTTCGGTGCGACGGATCATCCAGCGAGTGGTTGCCGAGCAGCGGGATGAGCGGCGCGAGCTCGATGGATTGCGGGTGATTGGGATGGACGAGATCAGCTACCGCAAACGCCACAAGTACTTAACAGTGGTAATAGACCATCTCAGCGGCCGGGTCGTCTGGGCGGGAAAGGAGCGCAAGGCCAAGACGCTGCTGCGGTTTTTCCGCAAGCTCGGACCACAAAGAGCCGCGGAGCTCGAAGCGGTCAGCATGGACATGTGGGAGCCGTACATAACTGTCGTCGGCAAAAAGGCTCCTCAGGCACGGGTGATCTTTGACCGCTTCCACATCGTCAAGCATCTGAACGAGGCCGTGGATAAGACCCGGCGCGAGCTGGTGCGCGAGCTCAAAGGGACTGCCCGACGCAACCTCAAGAACACCAAGTTTCCCCTTCTCAAGGCCAAACACAACCGCAGCGCGAAAGACAAACGGGTGCTCCGCGAGCAGGTGCGAGCTAATCGTCGCCTCTACCGCGCCATGCTTCTGCGCGACGACTTCATGGACCTCTACACCTACAAAACCGAGACATGGGCCAAGAAGTTTCTCCGAGGATGGCTGCGGCGCGCTATGAGCTCGAGGATAGAGCCCGTCAAACGCGCGGCGAAGATGACCCGCAGCCACTTCGATGGCGTCATCGCGTGGGTCACGTGGAGACTCAGCAACGGCCGACTCGAAGGAATGAACAACAAAATCCGGCTGCTGAGCCACCGCAGCTTTGGACTCCACTCTGCCGAAGCTCTCATCAGTCTCGTCTACCTAAACTGTGGCGGTCTCACCCTCGAGAGGATCCACTGAAATGGCAGGAGAGGCAAAAAAGCAATCTTCTGGCGCACGCCTTCCTCGAAGACCTCGAAATCGTCCGCGCTCAACATGGGAACGAACAATTGGTTGGGACCGGTGACGACGACGTCCAAATGAACGATGTCGGCCGTGGCCTTGAATTGCGCGCTGGACGCTTCAGCCACGACGAGGAGGACCACCATCGTAGCCGCCACGCGATAGGGATTCATGTCGACGCGTCCTTCTCGTGTGCATCCTAGCATCAAAGAAGAGGTCGAGATTACGTGCACCGCCTGGCTTTGATATGGTTTCGACGCAAGGAGAGCGGCGTATGAAACTTAGATCGTGGTTAGCCCACACAGCAGTGTGGTTCTTGCTGGCGTTCGGTATCGCCGGCGCACAGTCGAGCCTATCGGGACGGTTCCAGCTCGAGGAGGCCACCATCGATGACGTTCACGCGGCCATGACCGCGGGCGCGCTGACGTGCCGCGAGCTCGTACAAAGATACTTGGACCGCATCGAAGCCTACGACAAGAAAAGTCCCCATTTGAACACCATCCAGACGATCAACCCGCGCGCGCTCGAGCTAGCCGATGAGCTGGACGCGAGCTTCGCGTCTTCAAGTTTCGTTGGCCCGCTCCACTGCATCCCGGTGCTCCTCAAGGATCAAGTCGAGACGAGTGATCTGCCGACGAGCTACGGTTCCGTGCTCTTCGAGGACTTCGTCCCGGAAAGAGACGCGACCATCGTCCTGAAGATGAAAAGCGCCGGTGCCATCATCCTAGCCAAAACCACTATGGGCGAGTTCGCTTCGCGCTACGTCGGTTCGGCCTTCGGCATGATCCGGAACGCCTACGACCCCGACCGGAATCCGAGTGGCTCCTCCGGCGGCACCGGTAGCGGCATCGCGGCCAACTTTGGCATGGTCGGCATTGGAGAAGATACCGGAGGTTCCATCCGAGGCCCTGCCGCCGTCAACAGCCTCGTCGGCTTGAGGCCGACCGTCCCGCTCGTGAGCCGTCACGGCATGATGCCGGCGACGCCGGCCACCGATACGTTGGGCCCGATGACGCGTACCGTAAGCGACGCGGCTGCACTTTTGGACGTCATCGCGGGCTACGACGAGAACGACGCGCTGACGGCCTATGCTGTCGGACACGTTCCGGACTCGTACACGAGCGGTCTTCGTGAGGACGGGCTGAACGGGGCGCGCATCGGCCTCATTCGCGAGCCCATGGACGACGAGACCGACCCCGAGACCGACGACTATAAGAAGGTCAGGGCAGTGATGGATGCCGCCATTTCCGATTTGCGCTCGTCGGGGGCCGAGGTCGTCGACCCCGTCGTGATCCCGAACATGGTAGAGCTCTTCGAGAGATTGGAGAACAGCAACTTCGAGACGGAGCTGGCGATGAATGCCTATCTGGAAGAGCACGGAAACGCCCCAGCAAAGACTCTTCAACAGATCCTTTTATCGGGAAAGGTCGTGCCCTGGCGAGCGAGTAGTCTGATCAAAGCGGTCGGGAGGACGACGAGCGACGCCGGCTATTTGCAAGTCTTGTTGGCCAAGGAAGAGCTGACGCTCGGCGTGATGAAGGTGATGGCGGATCACGAGCTCGACGCGCTCGTCTACGCGACATTCGACCACCAACCAAGCGAGATCGCCGCGGACGCTCTTACGAATCCCGAGACCGAAGACGCCTATGGTTTAGGCAGCAACCGGGCTCTGAGCCCCATGACGGGGTTTCCCGCGTTGACGGTGCCGGCCGGATTTACGACGGACGCGCTGCCGGTCGGCCTCGAGTTTTTGGGGCGGCCGTTTACCGAAGCGATGCTCTTGAACTTCGCCTACGCCTACGAGCAAGCGACCCGGCGTCGCAAGCCGCCGCCGCTCACGCCTCCCCTTGCAAGCGCGTCGCCGTAGCCCGTTCTGGATCCGTCAGGGTGCTGTGAGCCTATCACGGGTGCTTGCGCCATTCGCTCTTGATCAGGCAGCTGCTCTTTGATCGTGGACATCGTCGGCGGCTCGGCTGCGTCAGATTCAGTGGGCTGGACGGTACCAGAGACGCGCACGATCGTCACAAGACGTGGAGAGACACGCCTGCGGTGAAGTTATCGCTCAAGGTCAATGGCTTGCTCACCAAGAGCGCCTGCATTGCTGGCGTCTTGGTCTCTCGCCCGAACTTCAAAGCTCTGTGCGGCCGAGACGAAGTTGCAGTGACAACGCAGGAGCTCAACCTGCCGGCGGAGCTGGTCTGAGCATCGGGCGTGGCATGGAGACCGCCGGCGAAATGACAGCTGTATAATCGCGGCATGGCGATTCCTGATTTCGTCGAGTCTGGGGACTTGCCTCCGGGAGTTCATACTGCGAGACTGGAGGAGGTGGAGGCTCGATTCGGGAGTGAGCCCACAGCTCGTAAGCGCATGAACGGGCGACTTCGCCGAATCTACGATTTGGTTTTCTCCACGGGCCATTTGGCGCGTTTTGTCATCTTCGGCTCGTTCGTGACCGCGAAGCCGGAGCCTAACGACGTGGACGTCATCATGTTGATGGACGATGAATTCGAAGTTTCGGATTTGACCGGTGAGGTGGCGTTACTTTTCGACCATGCGGTGGCACAATCGGTGTTCGGCTCAAGTGTTTTCTGGGTTAGGAGACTCGCGGCACTGGGCGGAGAAGATGAATTTATCGCGCGATGGCAGGTCAAACGCGATGGAACCTTGCGAGGAATCGTCGAGGTGATTCCATGATTGCAAATGATACTGAATTGAAGACAACGTTGGAGAGGATTGACTCCTTTCGTCACCAGGTCACAGAGTTGCGCCAGAAGGAAACCAATCCAGAGAACTACCGTCTCGCCGCGTCCGGCTATCTTGCGGAAATCGATCGAATGAATCTCGAGGTGAGGGAGTACTTGTCACTCCACCCTGAAGAGCTCCTACCCACTTCCCCCGCATAAAAAAACAAAGCTCAGCGTGGCAGGACTTTGGTTGTGAACCGCCCTTATCGCCGCGGACGCTCTTACGAATCCTGCGCAAGCCGCCGCCGCTCACGCCTCCCCTTGCAAGCGCGTCGCCGTAACCCGTTCTGGATCCGTCAGGGTGCTGTGAGCATATCGACGGCGAAGCTCGCCAGCCAATGGGTTCCCGAGTAGTCCGCTTCGTACATCGTTTCGAATCCTCGCTTTCCTTGCAGGCGGGCAAAGGATGTGTAGGCCGCCCGACGACGATCCCCCGGAGGCAGTGCTGCGGCGAGCCGCTTCAAAGCGGCAGCGCGCACGAAGGACAATCCGATGAGATGCGATTTGGCGCCGACGAGGCGTGTCGCGTCTTCCCGATCGCTGTCGACCACTTCCGTTTCCGCCGTGGGCCCTGGGCTCGCTGGCTCCGCTTCCACTGGCTCTTCGATGTCCACTTCGACCGGCAGCGCACGCGCTTCGATCACGACCGGCTCTCGCATCGGCGAGAAAGATTCGGAGTCCGGCGGTGGAAGAAAATCGTCGAGCCACGCGACGAAAGCCTCTTGTGGCAGGAGGCGGCCCATGAGCGCCGCTTCAGCGAGACAGGGTGACAGAAAGTCCGAGCCCGACGGCTCGTAACGCACCGGGCACTCGACGTCATCCTCGAAGAACTCGTGGGCGCGGGTGGCAACGGCGGTCTTTAGATTCGCATCGCCGACGACATCGGCATATTCGAGCATATAGACTGAAGTTCCTTGGTCGAATGAACCCACTGACAGTGTGAATCCCCAATGATTACGCGTCTTTAGGGACGCCGAGAGGCTAATTTTGGGATGCAATATGTAGGCATGTCTAAAGCCTTTTATGGTTTGATATATATTGACACATAGGATACTATGGTGGGCATGCATATCCACATCAGCCCCAATCGCAACTCTACCCCCGCGGTCCTGCTGCGTGAGTCCTATCGGGTGGGCGGAAACGTCCGCAAGCGCACGCTCGCTAACTTGTCCAAATTGCCCATGGACGCAGTCGACGCCATCCGACGCATTCTCAAAGGGGAAAAGCTCGTCTCGGTTGAAGTCGCCTTCAAAATCGTCGAGAACGGCTCCCGGCACCATGGCCACGTCGACGCGGTGCTCAGCGCCATGAGACAGCTCGGTTTCGAAAAGCTCGTTGGTTCTCGACACTCACCAGAGCGGGATTTGGTCGTGGCCATGGTAGTCGCCCGGATCCTCGAACCGCAGTCGAAGCTGGCGACTAGCCAGTGGTGGCACACAACCACACTGCCCGAAATCCTGGGGGTGAGCGATGCCCGCGAAGACGATCTCTATGCCGCCATGGACTGGGTTCTCAAACGCCAGGAGGTCATCGAAAAAAAACTCGCGGCGCGCCATCTCCAAAACGACGGCCTGGCGCTCTATGACCTAACCTCAAGCTACTTCGAGGGTGTGAGTTGTCCGATCGCCCGCCTCGGATACGACCGTGACGGCAAGAAAGGCAAGCTGCAGATCAACTACGGTCTGCTGACCAACGAACGCGGCATCCCCGTGTCGGTATCGGTCTTTGAGGGCAACACGGGCGATCCCAAAACGCTGTTGCCTCAGGTAGAAAAGGTGCAAGAGCGCTTCGGCATCGAGCAGTTTGTGATGGTGGGCGACCGCGGAATGATCACCCAGACCCAGATCGACGAGTTGCGGGAGATGGACGGTGTCGACTGGATTACCGCTCTGCGTCCCGAACCGATTCGCAAGCTCATCAACGATGGGGTGCTCCAGATGGGGCTATTCGACGAGCGGAATCTGTTTGAGGTGACGCACCCGGATTTCCCCAACGAGAGGCTGGTCGCTTGTCGCAATCCGGAGCTGGCCGAGAGGCGGCGTCACAAGCGCCGTGCTCTGCTCGAAGCGACCTGCAAGGAGCTGGAGAAAGTTTGTCGGATGGTCGAGCGGCGCCGTTTGCAGGGCAAGGAGGACATCCGTGCTGCAGTGAAAAAGCTCCTCAACAAGTACAAGGTCGGCAGGTACTACAGGCTCGACATCCGTGACGACGGTTTCGACTTCGAGCTAGACGAGACAACGATGGATGCCGACGCCTCGCGCCTCGCCAACGGCAACTCTGAGCTCGCCAACAAACGGCTCCAGCGGTGGAAGCGACACATGGGGACGATCGCTAAGCAGTTCGGAGGGATTCGCCAACGGATCGGGCGGGGTCAGCTGCATGGTAAAGATAAAATCGGTGTGCGGGTAGGCAGAGTTCTCAACAAGTACAAAGTCGGCAAGCACTTCAAGCTGGACATTCGCGACGACAGCTTTAGCTTCGAAATCGACGACACAAAGGTCACTGCGGAAGCTGCCCTTGACGGCATCTACGTGATCCGCACCAGTCTTGCTGAGCAGCGGATGAAAACCGACGACACAGTGCGCAGCTACAAGTTGCTGACCCAGGTCGAGAGGGCGTTTCGTTCCTTCAAGAGCATGGACCTAAAGGTGCGGCCGATTCGTCACCGGCGCGAAAACCGAGTCCGGGCGCACGTCTTCTTGTGCATGCTGGCCTACTACGTCCTGTGGCACATGATGGAGGCTTGGCGGCCGCTGCTATTCTCTGACGAGGACCAGCAGGCGAAGGCCAGCGTGACCCGGTTGCTCCGGCGAAGCGCTCCGAGGCCGCCCTGCGCAAGATACAAACCAAGAAGCTTGACGATGGGAGTCGAGCTTCCAGCTTCCGCACGCTGCTGCGCCTTCTCAGCAACATCGTCCGAAACAAATGTCGGCGACCGGAAGCCGGACCCGACGAGCCCACCTTCGATGTCACGACAACTCCGGACTCGAAACAGCAGAGAGCCTACGACCTGCTCAAAGGTATCACCGTGTAGACAGAAGCCAGCACCATTGATTCCAACTATCTCATTGGATCAACACCGGATCTTGGCTTTTTCAGCCAGGAGCTTCAGTATAGAGCAAAGCGAAGGCCGAATTCTCGTGCGTTCCCACACGAATCGGCCCGGGCATGTGCGACAGATATTCGACACTCTTCTCGGCCAGGTGCGCGGCTACGGGAGCCAGGTGTGTAGCCCATCGTTCCGCATCGTCATCACGAAAGCTCGCGAGCTCCACATAGAGCCTCATCAACCATGCCCACCCGTAGGGACGCTCGAATCCGGGTGAAGCCTCTTCCCTGAAAAAGCCGAGCTCTCCTTCGAGGCTTTTGGACGAAAGATGATGCTCGAGTTTCTCGCGGATGAGACCGCCGAGCGGGGCATCGGGAAAGTCTTTCAGCACTCTCACCATCGCCCATGTGGAGTTCACGGCGGAATGCCAATCGGTACAGCCATAGAAAGCGAGCGTGTCCTCGTAGCGTGGTTTCAGGCTACGGGTGGTCTCGTAGAGATAAGAGCGTCGCTGCGACTGTTTGTGCGGGCGGTCGATACAGGAGAGGGGGAGCGCGACGAGTTGTTGCGCGATCTCCAGGCTCCATTCCAGCTCACTCGCCAGCTTGGCCGTCTCGACAACGGGCGCGGCGTCGGCCGTTCCGGCAATCGGCTCCGCCGGCTCGGGAACCGACGGGATCGGCTCGCAGCCCGTCAACGTGAGGATGAAGAGGGGTAACAAAAGGAACAAGCAAAAATAGCGCGTCCGCATCGGACGCTTCTAGCCTTCAGGGGCCTTTCGTGTCAACTAGGTGAGTCTCGTCAAAGACTCGGATGACGTTGATGAAACGGCGTTTCGTCCTGCAGCGCTTTCGCGATGGTCAAGAGCTTTTCCTCGCCGTAGATTTGGCCGACGAGCGCGATACCGGTCGGCGTTCTCTCGTAACAATCGAAGAGTCAACGCAGGAAGCGTCGACTCAGGACATCCTCGACGTCGCGGCGGCCATCGAAAATACAGTGAACGTAGACTCGTGTTTCGGAAACGAAGTATAGGATTCGGTAGGGTTTGAATAGCACTTCACGAAACTCTCTGACGGCGACGTCTCGGAGCTCAGGCACGATACGCCCTCGCTCGGGAAACGCTTCGAGCTTGAGAATCGTTTCTTTGATGCGGTCGTACACGTAATCCGCGCGTTCCGGCGAGTCGTGATGTTCGATGTAGTCGGTAATTTCCTCGAGGTCGGTTTGCGCGTCGGCCGTGAGGAGGACTTCGTCGTCAGCCACGCCGCTTCTTGCGGTTTCTCTCTATGTTTTCGAATGCCTTGCGGGCAGGCTTGACTCTTCCGCGTTCTACAGATTTCCGGCCTAGAGCGGCCAGCTTCAACATGGCTATGGTTTCTTTGGCAGATTGGTAGGACTCGATATCTTGAATCACCATTTTACCTTCACCGTTGTGGGTGATGATGATTGGTTGGCGCGTTTGAGAAACCGCAGCCAGAATATCCGCCGCGTTCGTTTTCATGTAAGTGATCGGCTTGATGGATGTTTTCCTGGTCATCGCGTCTCGGTACCATATTATTGTCGTAACTTGGTGAATATGTCCAACTTATCGAGCCCCTCCGTCGAGCGTGGCTTGAAGGCTTGTGCCCGTTAGCTCTTGAGCAAAAACATCATCGTCGATGCTCCGTCGTCGAAGGCGGGCCGTAGTCCCGGTAGAGAAAAGGCGGTAGCTTCTTTTCCTCTGGCCAGATCATGTCGAGTGTGTCTGCGTCGAAGAGCTCACCGTTTTTCATCACGTAGCGAACCGTGTTGGTGTTGCGGATGTCATCGAGTGGATTCTCATCGAGCACGATGAGATCGGCGAGCATGCCTTCGCTCAGTTGCCCCAAATCGGACTGCATCCCGAGTCCGGCTGCGGCTACGTCGTCGCTGTTCGAAGGGTGTCGTAATTCGACAGTCCTCCCATTTGGAGCGCCCAGAGCTCCCAGTGCGCGCAGATGCCTTGCTCCTCTCCGTGGGCTCCGAGGGCCACATTCCCGCCCGCCTGCAGCACCCTTGCTGCAATCTCGGATACGGCGCGGAAGTGGAACTCTTCGTCCGCATAGTGGCGGCCGCGACGTGTGCGGCGATCGATGATCTCGTGGGGAGTAAAGCGACGGAGCTTCTCGTCGTCGTGGACCTCGGTGTTCTGGTAGAAGTACCACTCGGCCGTGGGACCTCCATACGAGACGACGAGCGTCGGGGTATACCAGGTCTTCGATTCAGCGAGAAGCTTCACGGCGTCGCCGTACACGTTCGCCAGGGGAAGCGAGTGCTCGAAGCCGGTATAGCCGTCGAGCGCCATCGTCAAGTCGAGTCGAAAGTCGCCACCGCCCTCGTTAGTGACGTTCATCCCCTCTTCCCGCGCTGCTTGAATCACCCACTGCCTCTGCCGTCGATGGGGTTGCATGTACTGCTTGATGACATTGGTGCCGAGTTGTTTGTAGTGACGCACCATGCAAATGTTATCGCTTCCGCTTTGGTCGGAAACAAAGGCAATCTCGGTTCCGTCGGGCGAGAAAACAGGCTGGATGTCGTACGCCATCCCGCTCGTGAGGCGCGTAGCTTGCCCTCCAGTGACAGGAACCGAGTACAGGTCGCCAAGCAGATCGAACACGATCGTGCTCCCATCGGGCGAGACGTCCAGGTTCATGTAGGTCCCTTCCTCGGTCTCGAACGCCACCGTGCGCTCGGGAACGAGCGTCAAGCCTTCCGGTTTTTCCGACGGATCATCCTTAGCAACGGCCAGGGCTGCCGTACCGAGTAAAGCGATAATGACCAGACATCGACGTGTCATGATGGGTTCACTCTCCTGGCGAATGATAGGAAGTTTCACGCGCTTGGAGCAAGCGGGGCGGGCCGATCTATCTACCGAAGCGCGAACCAAAGGCGTTTCGTGTCAACTGGTGAGTCTCGTCAAAGACTCGGATGACGTTGATGAAACGGCGTTTCGTCCTGCAGCGCTTTCGCGACGGTCAAGAGTTTTTCCTCACCGTAGATTTGACCGACGAGCGCGATACCGGTCGGCGTGTCCCGGTCGGTGAAACCGTTTGGGATGGTGACGACCGGATGCCCGGTCATGCTCGTCAATGGGTTGATCGAACGCCAAGGTGCGACGATGACGTCCACGTCTTCGAATATTCTTGCCGTTTCCTCCATCAACAATCGGCGGATGCGGTTCGCCTGCAGGTACTCGACGGCGGGCACGAGGTGCGATGCTCGCAACTCGCCACGGTGACGCTGCCGGCGGAGATCACGATCGCGACGCTCGCGAGCAAATTCGTCGAAACCTGTCGCTCGCTCCACGTACTCGATGAAGTAGGTCAAGCGGCTCCGAGGAAGCTTGACGCCGCGGAGCTCATAGCCCATGGCGCGGAGCGTCTCGAGGCTCCGTCGTGCGTTCGTCTTGCTTTCCTCGTTCTCGCTCGGCTGATCTTCATCGAACGCTGTTTCGAAGTAGCCAATCCGCAGATCGCGAGGCGCCATGCTTGCATCCCAGTTGAACGGCACATCGTCGACTACGGCCAGATCCCTACCGTCCGCACCCGCGATGGCATGGAGCACGATGGCGCAACCTTCCACGGTGCGGCACATCGGGCCTATCTTGTCCAGGCTGTAGCCCGCCGCCATTACTCCGAAGCGGCTCATTCGACCGAAGGTCGGGCGCAGTCCGGCAACGCCGCATCGAACGGCGGGCGAGAGAATCGAGCCACCCGTATCGGTGCCAATGGCGAAGCCTACGAGCCCGGCAGCAGTCGCGGAGGAGGGGCCGGCTGAGGAGCCGCTGGATCCTTCCTCGGGATTCCAAGGATTGTTGGTTCGGCCGCCGAACCAATTGTGACCGAAGGCCAGCTCCCCCGTCGTGAGCTTCGCCACGAGGATCGCGCCTGCCGCATCGAGGCGCTCCACGACGGCGGCATCCACGTCGACAACCTGATCGCGGAAGGGCTCGGCTCCCCACGTCGTCGGGTATCCCTTTGCCGCGATGATGTCCTTCGCGCCCCAAGGGATGCCGTGAAGCGGCCCCCGGTAGCGGCCGGCGGCGATTTCCGCGTCCGCGCTTCGCGCTGCTTCACGCGCTCGATCTGCCGTCACCGTCACGACGCAGTTGAGTAATGGGTTGAAGCGTTCGAGCCTCTCGAGATACATCTCGGTCAACTCGAGCGAGCTCACTTCGCGGCGCTCAATCAAACGCGCCAAGTTCGTGACGGGCCAGAAGGCCACGTCTTCCACATTGTCGGGGCGGGTCACGGCCGGCGGGGCGCTCATCCGAAATGGTCTCGCACGCCTCTCAAACTGCATCCCCGGAACGACCGGGTTGAAGTAGAGCGGCGGAGCCACAGCGTTATCGAGGTGAGTTTGCCTCATCTCTCGATAGTGGGCGAGGTTCTTGTTCACCTCGTCCATCATCAACACGTACTCTTCGTCGTTGAACTCGAGACCGGCCAATCTCGCCGCCTCCAGCATCATCGTGGAGGTGACCTGCGTTTCGCCCGCATCCTGTAGTCGCGCCCACAGCACACCAGGCAGAAGCGTCGCGGACAGCCCAACGCCCGAGAAGTAGGCCAGGAATTGCCTGCGTGCCTTTTGTTGGTTCCGCGTCACGCGGATTGCTCCGGGTTCTTCCACACGATGAGTGCAGACCAGCCGTCCGTCGCTGCGTCGTGAATATAGTTCTCGAGAACGCCCCGCACCTCGAAGCCGTTCTGGATCTGGAAGCTCAGTGTCGGGTCGTAGAGCTCGCCGGCGGCGACCCTCTCGGCATATTTGGCCGCGGAAAGCTCGTGCTTGTGATCGGCGAAGCCCGGCATGTGCGCGCCCGCGATGATGCCGCGCTTTTTGAAGCGCCGAACGACCTCTTTACGCAGCTCGTAGAGCCGCCGCCCGATACCCCGCCTTCGATAGTCCGAGTGCACGAGCATATCGGTTCCGTAATACCACGCGGGATTGTGATTAACGCATTGATGCGCGCCCGAGATCTCTGCGATCGTGTGCTGCGGGTGGGAGAAATCGAAATCGATAAAAATTCCGCCGCCTTGTCCGACAACGCGCTCGCCATCGAGACAAACGAAGAACCCCTCAGGGAAGGTCGTTGCGTAAACCCGGAAATCCTCTTCCGAGATAAGGTCGGCCGGATCGGCGTGCGGAAAGGCGTGCAGCTCGAGGACTGCCCATTGCGCCGCGAGATCCTCTCTGAGCTCTGCATAGTCGAACATGACGTCACGCCGTTCTTATCACGAGCATGCAGGAGAGAGGAAACACGAGAGGCGCGCGCGAGGGTATGATCGGGCTCCTGGTCATTTTGTAAAAGGAGTCGAAGAATGGGCCCAACCAACAGAAGAAATTTATTAATGATGATGGCGGCCGCGCCCATGGGCGCGGCGGCTTCACTGCGTTTCGCTGAGGGGTGGAGCGCTCCCGAAAAGCCAAGGGTCGTCGTCAAACTCTTCGGCGATGGTCTCTCGCTATCTCCGGCCGAGTCTGTCGCAGTTCTCGAGACGATCCTCGACGAGCGCGGGATTGAAGCGGACTACTACTCGCGTGGAGGCGTTGTCGAGGAGCTCGAAAGCACGATGGCCGAAGCACTCGGAAAAGAGCGCGCCATCTATTTTCCGACCGGTACGCTCGCCAATCACGTTGCTATCAGGGCACTGGCCGGCGATCGCACTCGGGTGCTGGTCTCGAAAGAGAGCCACATCTACAACGACTCGGGCGATTGCGTGCAGCAGTTGAGCCAGCTGAACCTCATCCCGATGGTTTCCGAGACCGCGACGTTCACGCTAGAGGACGTCAAGAAAGTCGTAGAGCGGACGGATTCCGGCAGGGTCACGACAGGGGTCGGCGCCATCGTGATCGAGTCCCCCGTGCGCCGCAAGCTCGGCGAGATGTTCGACTACGAAGAGATGAAAAAGATCTGCACGTTCGCGCGCGCGAGCGGTATCGGGACGCACCTGGATGGCGCGAGGCTCTACATGGCCTCCGGATATACGGGAATCTCTCCCATGGAGTACGCGTCCCATTTCGACACCGTCTACGTGTCCCTCTGGAAATATTTCAATGCTGGCTCCGGAGCCATTTTGGCTGGGCCGCGGGAAATGATCGACCCGCTCTATCACGCCCGCCGTATGTTTGGCGGCGGGCTTCCCGGCGCCTGGCCGTTCGCGGCCGTGGCGCTTCACTACTTTGACGGCTTCGAAGCAGGCTATCGCGAGGCGATACGAACCGCCGACGTGTTCTTTTCGCTGTTGAAGCAGAACTCCGCCTTCGAAGTCCTGAAGATACCGAACGGCAGCAATAACTTTCGAGTGGTGGTCAAGGGGACGGACCCGGAGAGGTTCAGAGCAAATCTGAGAGCAAAAGGTGTCTTGCTCTCACGCCCGAGACCGAGCCCAGGATTAGAGGGGAGCTTCGTCGTCACCGTCAATCAGACGTTGAATCGCACGAACGCCGAGACTCTTGCGGAGGCATTCGTAGAGTGCTTGTAGGTCCGCGCACGGGCGGAAACCCGATGAGCCTCACTCGCCGTGAACGACGTACCCGTCCTTGACAATGAACGCCCAGAAATTCTTGCCGTTTCCTGCCTCTGTCCGGTATTGTCAAGTTGAGGGCTTCAAGGCCGATTCGACCCCAAGATATGGTTGACAGCGCATCCTTGAGCCCCACGATATTGGGGCGCGATTCGCCAACTTGACAGTACCATCCAGAGAAGCACCGCGATGAGCGCGGTGTAGACGGCGAGGAGGTACGTGTAGAGAAACGGCATCCCGAGCACAAAGGGCTCGACGCGGTTCGCGAGGAGCAGAATGGGCGGCTGCGCAAGCGCGAAAAAAATCACGAAGAGCAAGAGCCCACGTCGCCCCGTGGTGGTTCTGGGAACGAAGTGCGACGCGAAGCGAGGGTAGTCTCGGCGGTCCACGATGCCCAGTATTCTAAGATACCGCGCTATCTTAAAGGGACCGTCGACGCACCCGCAAGCGGGACCGCGTTTCTCACGCGATCCAGTGGATCGAGTGCGTCTTGATGACGAGGTGCACGGGTTGGCCGTGCTCGAGCTCGAGCTGCGCGACCGCCCGATGCGTTAGCCGGACGTAAATCGGATCGCCTGCATCCACGCGCACCATCGCGACGCCTTCACGTTCTTCGATGGCGCCGATCGTCCCTGGAACGAAGTTTCTCGCCGAAAGCCCTTCGGGCGCCGTCCGCGCGAGCAAGATGTCCTCCGCGAGGATGCCGACAAGCGCGCGCTCACCGACAGGCACTTCCCGGTGCGGCGTGAAGAGCTCGAGGCCGGCCTCAGTCGTGACCCGCGTGAGCCCCTCTTCTGGTGATTGCTCCGCGACGCGTGCATCGAAGACGTTCTCGAAGCGTCCGCGAAAAAACGCGCCGCCGGGGCCGGGCTGGGTGAGCACTTCTTTGGGTGCGCCCTTTGCCTGGATCCGTCCTCGATCGATCAGGATGACTTCGTCGCACAAAGTGAGGACGTCGAAGACGTCGTGGCTCACGACGACGGCCGGGATGGCGTAGAGCTCGCGCACGCGGCGGAGGTAAGGAAGGATGCGCTCTTTGAGCTCGAGGTCGAGAGCCGCGAGCGGTTCGTCGAGAAGCAGCAGACGCGGGCGCGTGAGGATCGCTCGCGCGAGGGCGACGCGTTGGCGCTCACCCCCTGACAACCGGCCGGTGTCGCGCTTCAAGAGATGTCGGATCTCGAGCGCTTCCACGACGGAGTCGACCGTAATTTTGGGGTCGGCGCCGCGAGCACCGTAGCGAATGTTGCCAAGGACGTTCAGGTGCGGAAACAGTAGAGCCTCTTGCGGGACGAAGCCGACGCGGCGGCGCTCGGGTGGGACGAAGACGTTGGCGCTCGACGAGAACATCACTTCCCCGCCGAAGCGGATCTCGCCCTCGGAAGGTTGCCGTATGCCCGCCAAGGTCTCGAGAAGCGTCGTCTTGCCAACGCCCGACGGACCGAAGATTGCGGTGACGGGGCCGTCTAGCTCCGCGGTCACATCGAGATCGAACGACGAGAGAGGAACCCGGACTCCAACGTGGATCATGCCCTGGTCCTGGTGAGCCGCTCCGAGACAAAGATCGCCGTGAACGCGATGAGCACCGTCACGACGGCGAGGCGGTAGGCTTCGGGGTCGCGACCGAGCTGGACGAGCTGGAAGATCGCGAGCGAGAGGGTCTGCGTTTCACCCGGGATGTTGCCGGCGACCATGATGGTGGCGCCGAACTCACCCAGAGCTCTCGAAAAGCCGAGGATGACGCCGGCGAGGATGCCGCGCGCAGCGAGAGGCAGCGTGATGGTGAAGAACACGTAGAGCGGCGGCCGCCCGAGCGTGCGCGCGATGGCTTCGAGCCGGGGATCCACGGCCTCGAAGGCGGCCCGGACCGTACGCACGAGGAGCGGGAAGGCGACCACCGCCGAAGCGAACACGACCGCGCGCCACGTGAACGCGATGCTCACTCCAAAGCTCTCGTAGAGAAAGCGGCCGATGGGGCGGTTGCGGCCAAACAGCTCGAGCAGCACGAGGCCGACGACCGTAGGCGGCAAGACGAGCGGCAATGTCGCGAGCGTCTCGATGATGGATCGACCGCGGCGATGGGTCCGCGCGAGCCAGAACCCGAGCGCGATCCCGAAGGGGAGCGTGATGAGGACGCCGGCAGCGGCCATCTGAACGGTGAAGCGAATGAGCCAGGCGAGATCGATCGTCATTTCGTTTCCGTTCCGCGCGGGACGATCCAAACCGAGGCCCGAAACATGACGCTACTCAAGCGACGCTGCGCTCTCCACCCATGTGGCGGACGTCATAGCCCGGGAGATCTTGGAATAGGCGTTTGAGCGTCGCCTGCTGCATCGTTTTTCGCAACGAGGCAAGGGCTGGATCGCCGCGAAGCTCTTTGGAGTAGCAAAGCTCGTAATCCTCGCGCTGGATCGCGACGAAGTCGAGGCCGGCTTCTTCGGCGGCGAGCCGCACCGCAACGCCCGCTTGCGCGAAGCCGCTCCGGATGGCGAGGGCGACTTCCCTGTGATCGTAGGCGACGTAGCGAAAGTGCTTGCGCGACTTCGAGCCCAGGAGCCGGTCGAGGCAGTGGCGTGCGCCCGAGCCCTCTTCTCGCGCCGCCCATCGCAACCGCGCTTTGGTGATGGAGCTCGCCGTACGCGCCCGTACCGAGGTGGCGAGGGCGATGCCTTCTTGCCATCGCGCAAGATGGAGTAGGCTGTAGCCGGCGCCCAGCCGCTCGCGCACCATCTTGGCGTTCGCGTCCCTCTTCGCGCCTTCTCCCCAGTGGACGCCAGCGGCGTGGACGAGTCCATGCCGCAAGAGCTCAAGCGCTTCGCTGCTTCCTCGAGTGAGTGCTACCAGCCGCACGCCTTCGCGCCGCGCGAGCTCCGCTGCGAGGAGCCCCACCGCCGGGTCGCATCCTGCTACGACGAGCGTCCGATCGGGCTCGCCCCAGATGGCGCTTTCGACCCGGCCCCTACGAAAAGTACCGTCGTGAGGGAGCTCGCCCGCGGCCGTGGGCTCGACGGGATAGCGCAAGAGGCGAGCCCCCACCTGCGCTTCCCAAAATCGGCCCGCATCGACTTTGGGCTTCCAGGCCCACCCGGCTTCGCGATCCACTTCGGCGAGGGTGAAGAGCTGATCCACGCTCATCCCGAGCGTCTTTGCGAGCCGTAGTGCGGTCGCGGTCGAGGGCGCGAGCCGCCCGGTCTCGATGGCGCTCACTTCGGTCCGCGAGATGCCGCTCGCGTCGGCGAGCTCCTGCTGCGACCAGCTGCGCGCTCGACGGGAGGATGCGAGGGTGTTGCGGATAGGTATGATCATGTCGTTTAGTCGACATGATCATATCATCAATGAAAAGGTGGGCGCGATTCAAGAATGAGCTAAAGTCCGGAATACCCACGGCGTAAAAGAAGAGCAGGCTCGATAGCGTTCTCATAAGCGACTCCCTTGGCTGCGTCTCGCCGGGCCCTCAGACTCTTCCCGCGAGAAAAAGGCGCGCCTTCATAATCCAACGCAGGTAGGGCTGGACACCCTGACCGGCGAGTCGCCGTATGATAGGGGCGATGTGGCGCCGCAATCCGCTCCTACCGTTCACCGGCATCGGCGCGTTGTTGTTCTTCGCCCATGGCTTTCTCCATGACACGCGGACGGGCGTCGAAGGTCGCTGAAACAATGACCCGGCACGGCATGGTGCGGTGCGCTGGTACAACCCATTGCAGCTGCTGCGTACCGGCATCGACATCTTCGTGTCCGAGGAGCTCAACGCTCGCGCCGACCCGAGGCTTCTCGAAGTGCAAACGGGCCCCGACCCGGATTTCGCCGAGGGCAGCGACCCCGTCGGCGAGGGCGGCTTCTGGTTCGACTACATGGCGGATACCGCCGATGGCTACGCCCCGACTTTTGCCATGGCGGGGCTTCTGTCCCGGGAGAGCTTGAACGTCTCCGGCAAAGCGCTCGCGCGCGGCGCCTTTCTCGTTCTCGGCGGCGACGAAGTCTATCCGGTCGCAAGCCGCGAAGCTTATGAAGAGCGTCTCAAAGCTCCTTTCGACGCGGCTTCCGCGGACGTGAATCCAAACCCGGCGCCCCATGTCTACGCCATACAGGGGAATCACGATTGGTATGACGGTCTCATCAGCTTTCTGCGTCTTTTCACCGGAGGCTCGCGCGGAAAGGAAGGACGGCATCTCGGGATCTGGCGGACGTGTCAGACCCGCAGCTATTTCTCCATCCGGCTCCCCGGCGGTTGGTGGCTATGGGGCACCGATATCCATTTGGAAGGAGATGTCGACGAGCCGCAGCGCGCGTTCTTCGCGCGCATGCTCAAAAAGCTCGAGCCCGGGGACCGCGTGATCGCTTGTACCCCAGAGCCAGATTGGATCCTCGAGGACGAGAGCAACAATCCCGATCTTCCCGGTCGCCTCGAGCTCATCAGCGAGGGGCTTCGCGAGCGCGGCGCGACGATCCCGCTCCAGCTCTCGGGAGATTTTCACAACTACCAGCGCTTCGACGCGAAGGACAAGCCGAACGCTCACAAGATCATCTCGGGCGGCGGTGGCGCCTTTTTGCACCCGACCCACCGGTTTCGCGAACGTGCGAGCACGACTTACGAACGCTCCCGCCTGTACCCTTCGGGACCCACGTCGTTCTGGCTCAGCTTCCGCTGCTTGCTGCTCGGCTTTTTAAACCCCACCTTCGCGCTCACGAGCGCCATCTTCTATTTAGTGTTCAGCTGGCCTCTACTGCGTACGGAGTCGCTCGCCGCCTTCGTACGTGACGGCGGAAGCTCGCTGTTCCTCGGCGCCATCCTCACCGTCGCGTGCATGTTCTACGCGGATAACCGCCAAGGCTTTCGCGTTTGGGGCGGCTTGACGCACGGCGTCGCCCAAGTTGGCCTCGCCTATCTTTCGTGCCGCGTCGTCATCGACGCGCTGGGACGGCCCGAGCCCCTAGCTCCGGATTTCTTCTATGCCATCGTCGCCGTCGCGCTGGCGGGTGCGCTCGTCATGCCCGCCATTCTCGGTCTCTATCTCTTCGCCGCGCTCAACCTCTTCGGGTTTCATGGGAACGAAGCGTTCTCGGCCCTGCGCATTCAGAGCTACAAGAACTTCTTGCGCTTTCGTATCGGTCCTGACGGGAGCCTGACGATCTATGCGCTCGGTCTGGACCGCCCGGGCGGCGAGCCGAGGCTCGTCGACGAACTCGTTCTGAAAGGTAATTGATCGCTGATGCTGGACGTTGCCGTCATCGGAGGAGGGCCGGCGGGCGCGAGCTGTGCCATGCGGCTCCAACAATTCGGGCTCGCCGTGGCGCTCTTCGAAAAAGGCGAGGGCCGACGCCAACATGTCGGCGAGAGCTTGCCTTCGAGTATCCGCGTTGTGCTCGAGAGCCTCGAGCTCACCCTGCCCGACGAGGTCGTCGAGCCGCGTCCACCGGAGCACTTCGTCTATTGGGGTCCGATGTCCGGCGGCGGCGCCCGAACGCGTCAGCATCAAGGGACTTCGCTTCTCGTGTGGCGCGGGCCTTTCGATGCTTTCTTGCGCGCCACGGCGTCCGAGCGCGGCGTCCACATCATCGACGCGCCAGTCGGTCGGGTGCGGCCTATCGAAGAGGGTCACGCGCTTGAGTGCGGTGACGGCGAAACGCGCGCATGCCGCTTCGTCGTCGATGCCTCCGGGCGGTCCGGAGTCGTGGCAAAGGCCTATCGTCAACGTGTCGAAGGGCTGCGCACGCTTGCGCTGACGGGACATTTCGATACATTCGAGACAGGGGAAGCTTCGCCGACGACGATTGTCGAGACCTTCGCCGATGGATGGGTGTGGTCGGCCCCGCTTCAGAACGGGCTTCGCGACGTCACGGTGATGGTCGACGGGGATGCGGTGCGCGCTGGATACGCCGACGCCGACGCGGACGCCGCTTACCAGGCCGCCATCGACAGAGCACCTCACATCCGGTCCATGGTCGAGAGCGTAAAGCGTGTGGATCCTGTGCGCGGGATCGACGCGACGCCTTATGGCGCGAGCCCTTTCTGCACGCGCGACTTCCTGCTCGTCGGCGACGCGGCGTCCTTTCTCGATCCGCTCTCGGCGCACGGCGTCCACAAAGCGATGGACGGAGCGCTCGTGGCGGCGGCGGTGGTGCGCACGATTCTCGAAAAACCCTCGATGGCGGAAGAGGCCGCGCGCTTTTACGACCGCCGCGAGCAGGACATCTTCGACATCACGCGCTCTCGGCTCGCGCGGCTCTACCGGCAGGAGGCGCGCTTCGCCGATCGGCCGTTTTGGATGAAGCGCGCCGTCTCGGACGAGCCGCCCCCCGAGCCCGCGGCTCCCCGCGCGCCCCTGACCCCAACGACGCCGCTACGTGCGGGAAACGGTGTCGAGGTCGTCGAAGCGCCCGTCCTCGAGAACGACATGATCGAGCGGCGCGAGGTGCTCGTGGGGCCGGGCCTCGTGGGAATAAAGCGGCCAGTCCGCTATCTGGGCACCATCTTGCTCCCTGATCTGTTCCGCGTCGCCGCTGCCGCGGGAACGGCGGCGCAGGCGGCCCGCGCGGTCGAGGGGGCCTACGAGCCCATTTATGCCGCCATCGACTGGCTCTACCGGCACGGATACTTGGACGTGGCGCGCCCACACTGATTAAGTTAAGATGCCTCCCTCGATATTCGTCTGGAGGTTCGTGCTTTGCGAGTCCGTTCTCTACTCCTCCTCATCCTGATGCCGGCGGCTGCTATCGCCGCGGACGAAGGCATCCCCGTTCAGAGCGAGCTCGTCCGCAGCGCTTGTGGCTCTTGCCACGCGAGCGACGACGACGGCCGCATGACCCGTATCTCCTACCAGCGCAAGGCCCCCGAGGGCTGGCAGCTGACGCTCAAGCGCATGATCCGCACGAACGGCTTGAATCTGACGCCGGACCAAGCGCGCGCGATCGTCCGCTATCTCTCGGACCATCACGGCTTGGCGCCCGAAGAAGCGCGGCCTTATTTCTATCGCGCCGAGAAACGGCCGCAGCTCGAGAACATCGAGGACAAAGAGCTCAAAGACACGTGCGTGCGGTGCCACATGGGCGTTCGGTTTTTTACCCAGCGCCGAACAGAAGAGGAATGGGATCTCTTGAAGGGTATGCATATCGGCTATTTCCCGGTCATCGAGTTCCAAACGTTCCGCGGCGCGTCGCCTCTCGCGGGCGATGCGCCGGCCGAAGACGCGGGCTCGGAATGGCGGGCGGACCGGGTTCTGAGGACGCTGAAAGCGGACTACCCTCTCGAGACACCGGAGTGGAAGCGCTACAAGGCCAAAGGCACGGGCCGCGGCATCGCAGGCAGATGGCTTTTGAAAACGCATCAACCCGGGGAAGGCCCGGCTTCGGGCGTCGTCACTTTCGCGAAAGCAGGTAACGACTACACCTATAGCGCGGAGATCCTCCTCGCCAACGGAAGCCGTCACCAGCGCGAAGGCAAAGGGGTTCTCTACGGAGGCTATACGTGGAGAGGCAGCTCGAACGGCGACGGCCTGGGCGAGCTTCGCGAAGTGCTCATGCTGTCGGATGACGGGTCGAAGCTCGAAGGGCGGATTTTCAGCGGCACTTATGGCGAGCTCGGACTCGATGCCACGCTCGTCCGCCTCGGGGAGGATCCGCGGATTGCGGCCGTCTGGCCTCGCTCGGCGAAGGTGGGTGGGGGAACGGCATCGGTCACGATCACGGGCGCGAACTTCACAGACGACATCCTCACAGACGATCTCGATTTCGGCCAGGGCGTGTCCGTGACGGGCATTTCCTCTCGCTCAGCAACGACGCTCACGGTGACACTCGAAGTGAGTGACGAGGCTCTTTCGGGTTATCGCGACGTCGCGCTTGGTCCTACGCAAGCCGTCGACGCTTTCGCGGTCTACGACCGCGTCGACTATGTCAAAGTGTTGCCCGACGAAGCGCTCGCGCGCGTCGGCGGTGGCGCGGTCGCGAAACAGTTCGCGAAGTTCGAAGCGGCCGCCTTTCACCGCGGGCCCGACGATGAGCCGCTCACCGAGGACGACGTCGACCTCGGCACGGTCCAGCCCGAATGGAGCGTCGAGGAGTACTACATCCGCCACGAAGATGACGACATCGAATATGTGGGCGCGATCGATCAGAAGGGCTTCTTCACGCCGGCTATCGATGGCCCGAATATGGATCGCGAGTTGAACGCCGACAATTTCGGGGACGTCTGGGTGGTCGCGAGCTATCGACCCGACGGCGCATCGGAAACCCTCCGCGGGCGCTCGCGTCTCGTGGTGACGATCCCCGTCTATGTATATTGGGAGCTATTTCCATGACGCTAGTTTACGCATCCGAATTTAAACGTTTTTCGTCGAGGGAGCGCGAATATGCGTTTCTCATCCCTTCGTCGATGGTGCTCGAGCTCGACGCTGAAGTCCGCTCCATCCTGGACGCGCTCAAGGAAGGTCCGAAGCCCATCGAGGCACTCGCCACCTCGCCGGGCGCAGAAGGCGCTCTAAGGGAGCTCGCCCAAGTCGGCGCCGTGCATCGTGACGGCGCGCCTGACGTTCCGATGACCCAGCTCGCAACACCGCCCGAGTCTCCGCCGCTCAGCACGATCGTACTCAACGTCACCAATAGCTGCAATTTGAGCTGCCGTTATTGCTACGAGTATGGCGAGGACCGTCTCGAGGAGTCCGCGCCGGCGCAAGTCATGAGTGAGGAGACGGCGCGGCAATCCGTCGATACGCTTTTCGCTGAGTCGGGCCGTAATGACAAGCTGCAGATTACGTTTTTCGGCGGCGAGACGCTCTTGAACTTCAAAATCATCCGTCCGACCGTGGAGTATGCGCGCCAGCGTGCGAGAGAAGAAGGGAAGTTCGTCGATTTCAGCTTGACCACGAACGCAACGCTGCTCACGCGGGGCATCAGCCAATGGCTCGCGGATAACCGCATCGGCGTGACGGTGTCGATCGACGGTCCGAAGGAGATTCAGGACTCGATGCGCGTTTACGGAACGGGCATGGGCAGCTACGACGTCGTCGCCCCGCGCATCAAAGAGCTCTTGTCGATCTACACGACGCGTCCCATCGGCGCGCGCGTGACGCTCACGTCGAAAGTCATCGACGTGCCTAAGATCTTCCATCACTTGACCGAAGAGATGGGCTTTTACGAAGTCGGCTTCGCCCCGGTGACGTCGTCGACGGGTCTCGACTACGCCATCGACGGCGACGGCTTCGACCAGCTTCTCGATCAGTTCCGCACCCTCGGGGAACGCTACGTGGAAACCGCGCTCGCCGGCGAATATCTCGGCTTTTCGAACTTGAGCGACATGCTCGGTGAGATCCACAAAGGGGTGTCGAAAGCCTATCCGTGCGGCGCGGGCCTCGGCCTGCTCGGCGTCGCCCCCGGCGGCGAAATCGGCCTCTGCCACCGCTTCGCCGGCTCGGGAGACCACGACTTCGGCCACGTCAAGACCGGCGTCGACGCGAGCAAGCGCGCCGAGCACCTCGAGCGCGGGCATATCGACAAACGGATCGATTGCAGCACCTGCTGGGTCCGGAGCCTTTGCTCGGGCGGCTGTTATCATGAAGCCCAGGTGCGCTACGGTGACCGTTTTCGCCCCAACCTCCACTATTGCGACTGGATTCGCGAATGGACGGCGATGGGGCTCGAAGTCTATGCCAAGTTACTGGACGGAAACCCCGAGTTTCTCGATCGCTTCGAGGAAAGGAAAGTCGCATGAAGCATTTGAAGGCACGCAACCGCAAAGCTGAAGCCGTCATGGAGTTTTTGGAAGCGGAAGATGGCGGCGTCAAAGCGATGCAGGACGACGCCGCGCCCCACGTCCCCCCGGGCTGCACGACGATCTTCTCGCCCGGTTGGGAAGTCGACAGCACGGGCGGAACGGCGAACCTCTGCCAGCCGATGGAGCGCGATCTATACGACTGCTACAAGACTTGCTTCTGGCCGGCGCAAGTCCCGGACTATCTGAACAACAATCCCGATTGGCATTCCGGCTGTGCGAGCGCGACGCAAGACTGGCGGAAGATCGATTTGATTTTCCCGTAGACCCATGCCGAAAAAAGCCCTACTCGTGTTGTTGGGCGCGGCGGTGCTCGTCGCGACCCCCGTCCTCGGTCAGGAAGAGCCCAACGTGTTCATCGCGGGTATCTGGCCCAATCAGATCATCTTCTTCGACCAGACGACCGACGCGTTCACAGATGGGCTCAGGCTCCGCCACGGCGCGGCGACGGGCTCCGCGACCTATACGCCCGACAAACGACGCTTTTTTGTAATCACCGATCGCATGGAGTCGGTCGAGGTGATCGATCCCGTGCGGCAAGAGGTGATCGACGAGATCAAGCTCTCGACGCCAGAAAAACGCATCCGTTTTTTCAGCGTCCACCCGAATCACGACGGTTCGAAAGTCTATTTGAACGTCAACGTCGTCGAGCTTCAAACGGATCGCTTCGTCAAAGGGGACGAGGTCGACATCATGGTCTACGACCTCGGAGCCCGCGAAGTCGTGGACAGCTTCAAGTTCCCCGAAGAAGTGGGTGGCCGCCGCCGGCGCCCGGCGCTCCACGTCTCTCCCGACGGACACTCCCTCTACATCATCGGCCGCGATCTCTACGAGCTCGACGCCGAGACCGGGGAGATCAAGAGAAAGAAAGTGCTCTCGAAGCCACTCCTCGCGGGCTATGGCGAGCTCCGCGGGTTGAGCTTGACGGAAACGGAGCCCGGCACCTTTTACGGCATTTACCGCACCGTCGATCCCGTTCTGAAAAAGCGTATCTTCGGCGTCACCAAGCTCGACCTCTATGACATGAACGTCTCGAGCTTCGAGCTCGGACCTCAGCTGAAGCTCGGCCGCTTTGCGCTCTCCCCCGACGGCAAACGCGGCTATGCCGGCCTCAACGACATGGTCGTTATCGATATGGAGAAGCAGAGGGTCATCGTCAAGAAAGAGAAGTTCGCGCGCGGGCGGACGAACAGCTCGATGATCGTCGGCCATGACGGAACGAAGCTCTATGTCTCGGGAGTAGGTGACACGGTCTGGGTCTATGACACCGCGACGCTCGAGCTCATCAAGACCGTTTACGCCGGCGGCGATTTCATGATGCCTCCCATCGAGATCCCGAACCCCACCACATCGCAAAAGTAGTGCCGTGGGCCACTACCGGCGAGCCTTAGGCTTCGCCCTTCCCTACTGGAAGCGTCTCGGCTTCGTTCTTTTTGTCTCGATGTTTGCGACCCTGCTAGGGCTCGCACAGCCTTACTTTCTCAAGGTCCTGATCGACGACGCTTTCTTGGCTCGGAACTTCTCGCTACTCGTTCGCGTCTCCTTGCTCTTGTTCGCCGTCTCGGTCGCGAGCGTCGTGCTGAACGCCATCTCTGGTTACCGCTACATTCAAGTTTCGACGGAGGCGCTCTTCGACATCCGCCTCCGCGTGTTTCGCCATCTTCAAACATTGTCGCCGCGTTTTTATGCGAAGACACCGATGGGCGATATCCTCTCAAGACTGAACGGAGACGTGTCTGAGATTCAGAGGATCGCCTCCGATACGCTTTTGTCGTTCTTGACGAACGTCGTTTTTCTCGGCGGGACGGTAACGCTTCTGATTTATCTGGAGCCACGGCTGTTCCTCTTGAGCATCGCGCTCGTTCCGCCTTCGATCTGGGTTCTGAGACGATACCGAAGGCAGGTGACGGACAAGAATCTCAAGCTGCGCGAGCGAAGCGCCGACATCGGTAGCTTTCTCGTGGAGTCGTTTCTCGGAATGCGTCAGACGGTCGCGTCGCGTCAGGAAGGGCGCGAGGCGGCGCGCTTCCGGGAGAAGAACGATCGCTTCGTCCGCGCGCTCCTCGACCGACAAATCACGAACTATCTCGCCTCGGGGATCCCGGGCGTTCTGCTTTCGGTCTCGACCCTCGCGGTCTTTCTCGCAGGCGGCTACCTGGTGCTGCAAGGCAGCTTCAGCATGGGAAGCTTCGTCGCGTTCACAGCCTATCAAGCACGCCTGCTCGGACCATTATCGGGATTGATGGGTCTCTATTTGAGCTTGCGAGCGGCGGGTGCGTCGCTCGACAGGGTCTTCGAGCTCCTCGACGAGCCTGCCGAAGTGGAAGAGCGCCCGGACGCAACCGGGCTCACGGGCATGCGCGGCGAGATCGAGCTCCGGCATGTCGGCCTCGACCACGAGCGCGAGACCGTGCTGGACGATGTGAGCTTCAGAGTGACTCCGGCCACGATGACAGCCATCGTTGGGCCGAGCGGGGTCGGTAAATCAACCATCGTGGATCTGATCTTGAGACGTCTCGACGTGGATCGCGGCGAGCTCTTGGTCGACGGCATCGACGTGAAAGCGTTGCGCCTGGACGATTTGAGGCGCCACGTCGCCGTCGTCGAGCAGGAGACGTTTCTCTGGAACGCTTCCGTGGAGGAGAACGTCCGCTACGGCCGTCCCGAGGCGAGCTCGCGCGACATCGAGAACAGCGCCCGACTTGCGGGGATCCATGAGGTCATTCTCAAGATGCCGCAAGGCTATCTCACCCAAGTCGGGGAGCGAGGTCTTCAGCTCTCCGCGGGTCAGAGGCAACGGATCGCGATCGCACGCGCTATCTTGCAGGACGCTACCGTGCTGGTTTTGGATGAAGCCACGTCGGCGCTCGACGGCGAGACGGAAGCCGGCATCGCGGAGGCGCTCCTGCCGCTCGTCCGCCACCGCACCACCCTCGTGTTCTCCCATCGCCTACCGCTCGTCGCGAAAGCCGATCGTGTTCTCGTGCTCGAAGGCGGCCGCATCGTCCAGGACGGCGCGGTCGCAACACTCGCGCGCGAAGAGGGTACTTTCCAAAGGATGTTCGGAGGCGAGGAAAGCCTTTCTCCCGCGGGCAAGAGCCCTAGTGCCCGAGCCCGCTAATCCTGCCGTGAATTCCTGGCCCTTTTCGGCGCTGACAGCGTTGCGGCATAATACCAGTTCGGCCTTCGGCCTAGCCCTGCGCTCGACAGGCTCGCTGCGGAAGGCAGCTCAACATATCTAGATATGATATCGTCGGCTCGCCTGGTCAGCACCAAAAATGGCCTAGGACTTCACCGACAGGATTAGCGGGTTCGAGCACTAGCGCGTGACAGTCAACTCTGGAATGGCGTCCCTGATGTCCAATGTTCGAGTCGGCGTCGCCGATAGCGGTATCAACCCGCATCACAGGCATGTCGATGGCGTGGCTGGCGGCGTGGGGCTGCGCTTCAGCAACGGTGTCGTCGAGGTCGATGACGATTGGGAAGACATGCTCGGACACGGTACGGCGGCGGCCGCGACCATCCGCGCCCACGCGCCGAGCGCCGAGCTCTACTCGATTCGTATCTTCCGACGGCGGCTCAAGACCCACGTCGACACGCTGCTGCGCGCGATCGAGTGGGCCAGTTCAGCCAGTTCAGCCAGTTCAGGTTGTCCGAAGACATTGGATCTTCTCAACTTGAGCCTCGGGTGCACGGAAGAGGCGCGAGCGCCGGAATTTGCCGCGGCTTGCGAGCGAGCGCACGAGGCGGGTCTCGTCATCGTCGCCGCCCATGAGGTATCGGGACAGCCTTCGCTCCCGGGCCGCCTCGACGGCGTCGTCGCCGTGCGGGAGGATCGCGAGCTGGACGCGGATGCGATCCGATACGAGGACGGCGTTTTCGTGGCGTCGACATGGGCGCGTGAGCTTCCCGGCCTTCCCAAGGAGCGCAACTTTCGTGGGGTCAGCCTGGCGGTCGCGCACGTCACGGGCATGGCCGCCGCGCTTCTGGCCACAGGCGTCGCCAAATCAGAGCTCGCCGAGCGGCTGGGGCACTAATCTGAAGTTCCTTGGTCGAATGAACCCACTGACAGTGTGAATCCCCAATGATTACGCGTCTTTAGGGACGCCGAGAGGCTAACTTTGGGTTGCAATATGTAGGCATGTCTAAAGCCTTTTATGATTTGATACACATTGATACATAGGCTATTATGGTGGGCATGCATATCCACATCATCCCCAATCGCAACTCTACCCCCGCGGTCCTGCTGCGTGAGTCCTATCGGGTGGGCGGAAACGTCCGCAAGCGCACGCTCGCTAACTTGTCCAAATTGCCCATGGACGCAGTCGACGCCATCCGACGCATTCTCAAAGGGGAAAAGCTCGTCTCGGTTGAAGTCGCCTTCAAAATCGTCGAGAACGGCTCCCGGCACCATGGCCACGTCGACGCGGTGCTCAGCGCCATGAGACAGCTCGGTTTCGAAAAGCTCGTTGGTTCTCGACACTCACCAGAGCGGGATTTGGTCGTGGCCATGGTAGTCGCCCGGATCCTCGAACCGCAGTCGAAGCTGGCGACTAGCCTGTGGTGGCACACAACCACACTGCCCGAAATCCTGGGGGTGAGCGATGCCCGCGAAGACGATCTCTATGCCGCCATGGACTGGGTTCTCAAACGCCAGGAGGTCATCGAAAAAAAACTCGCGGCGCGCCATCTCCAAAACGACGGCCTGGCGCTCTATGACCTAACCTCAAGCTACTTCGAGGGTGTGAGTTGTCCGATCGCCCGCCTCGGATACGACCGTGACGGCAAGAAAGGCAAGCTGCAGATCAACTACGGTCTGCTGACCAACGAACGCGGCATCCCCGTGTCGGTATCGGTCTTTGAGGGCAACACGGGCGATCCCAAAACGCTGTTGCCTCAGGTAGAAAAGGTGCAAGAGCGCTTCGGCATCGAGCAGTTTGTGATGGTGGGCGACCGCGGAATGATCACCCAGACCCAGATCGACGAGTTGCGGGAGATGGACGGTGTCGACTGGATTACCGCTCTGCGTCCCGAACCGATTCGCAAGCTCATCAACGATGGGGTGCTCCAGATGGGGCTATTCGACGAGCGGAATCTGTTTGAGGTGACGCACCCGGATTTCCCCAACGAGAGGCTGGTCGCTTGCCGCAATCCGGAGCTGGCCGAGAGGCGGCGTCACAAGCGCCGTGCTCTGCTCGAAGCGACCTGCAAGGAGCTGGAGAAAGTTTGTCGGATGGTCGAGCGGCGCCGTTTGCAGGGCAAGGAGGACATCCGTGCTGCAGTGAAAAAGCTCCTCAACAAGTACAAGGTCGGCAGGTACTACAGGCTCGACATCCGTGACGACGGTTTCGACTTCGAGCTAGACGAGACAACGATGGATGCCGACGCCTCGCGCCTCGCCAACGGCAACTCTGAGCTCGCCAACAAACGGCTCCAGCGGTGGAAGCGACACATGGGGACGATCGCTAAGCAGTTCGGAGGGATTCGCCAACGGATCGGGCGGGGTCAGCTGCATGGTAAAGATAAAATCGGTGTGCGGGTAGGCAGAGTTCTCAACAAGTACAAAGTCGGCAAGCACTTCAAGCTGGACATTCGCGACGACAGCTTTAGCTTCGAAATCGACGACACAAAGGTCACTGCGGAAGCTGCCCTTGACGGCATCTACGTGATCCGCACCAGTCTTGCTGAGCAGCGGATGAAAACCGACGACACAGTGCGCAGCTACAAGTTGCTGACCCAGGTCGAGAGGGCGTTTCGTTCCTTCAAGAGCATGGACCTAAAGGTGCGGCCGATTCGTCACCGGCGCGAAAACCGAGTCCGGGCGCACGTCTTCTTGTGCCTGTGGGCGTGCCACTCACCGGCACCCGAGATCTTCAGTCCCGTGGAATCGACGATCAGATGTATCGGGCCAGCAAGCACCCTGCTAGGTGAAGGCACGTCGACGTCTTTGTTCCGCCGCGACAGCGTTGTGTGATCCGGTGCTTTCAGGTCGAGGTCCATCAGCCGCAACAACGAGTCCAGGAATCCCTCGGTCCAGAGGCAGGCGGAAGACCATGCGCAACGTCAACGCCGTCACGATTGGGAGATTCGAGTAGCGCGGCTGGCCACCGCGGCGGCCGTTGTTCGGTGGTGTCCACGCTTCGCGCGCCTCGTCTGAGAACCAAACGGTGATGTCGCCACGGCTCCTGAGGCCCCGCTCGTACTCCCGCCAGTTGGCCACGCGATACTTCGTCTTGTATTTGCGGTTCACTCTAGTCTGAAGTTCCTTGGTCGAATGAACCCACTGACAGTGTGAATCCCCAATGATTACGCGTCTTTAGGGACGCCGAGAGGCTAATTTTGGGATGCAATATGTAGGCATGTCTAAAGCCTTTTATGGTTTGATACATATTGATACATAGGATACTATGGTGGGCATGCATATCCACATCATCCCCAATCGCAACTCTACCCCCGCGGTCCTGCTGCGTGAGTCCTATCGGTTGGGCGGAAACGTCCGCAAGCGCACGCTCGCTAACTTGTCCAAATTGCCCATGGACGCAGTCGACGCCATCCGACGCATTCTCAAGGGGGAAAAGCTCGTCTCGGTTGAAGTCGCCTTCAAAATCGTCGAGAACGGCTCCCGGCACCATGGCCACGTCGACGCGGTGCTCAGCGCCATGAGACAGCTCGGTTTCGAAAAGCTCGTTGGTTCTCGACACTCACCAGAGCGGGATTTGGTCGTGGCCATGGTAGTCGCCCGGATCCTCGAACCGCAGTCGAAGCTGGCGACTAGCCAGTGGTGGCACACAACCACACTGCCCGAAATCCTGGGGGTGAGCGATGCCCGCGAAGACGATCTCTATGCCGCCATGGACTGGGTTCTCAAACGCCAGGAGGTCATCGAAAAAAAACTCGCGGCGCGCCATCTCCAAAACGACGGCCTGGCGCTCTATGACCTAACCTCAAGCTACTTCGAGGGTGTGAGTTGTCCGATCGCCCGCCTCGGATACGACCGTGACGGCCCTCTGTGCCAACATCGCTGAGACACTTCGCCCCTTGAAATTAGTGTAGAGGGCGGAGGAGGATCAATGCATGAGTATGTTGATTGAGAGAGAGACCTCGGCGGGATCGGAGGGAGCCCGTAGGGAGACTGGAGATCCCGCCGGCCGCGATGCGGCGGGGGTCCCGGATCCCGAAGTGAGCGAGCAAGCGAAGCGTCGACGCTTTACCGCGGAGTACAAGCTGCGGATAGTGCGTGAGGCCGATGCCTGCAAGGGTGACGGTGACGTTGCTGCTCTTCTGCGTCGAGAGGGCCTGTACTCGTCGCATTTATCGAGTTGGCGCCGCCAACGTGACGAGGTCGCCAAAGCGGGGTTGGCCTCGAGAAAGCGAGGCCGGAAGGCAAAGGCCGAGGATCCACGGGTCAAGGAGCTCGAGCGCGAGAACGCCCGGCTCCAACGTCGCCTGGCTCGGGTGGAGACGATGTTGGAGACCAAAAAAAAACCTCCGAATTACTGGGGGTCCCCCTGAATCCACTCGACAGCTACGAGAACGACTGATGGTGGCGGCCGAGGAGCTGGCGGGGCAGATTGGGCAGACGACGGAAGCCTGCGAGGCTCTGGGTGTGGCTCGTTCCACGCTGTATCGCAGGCGCCAGGTGACGCCCGAACCGAAGCGGCGTCCTCGGCCGCACCGAGCCCTCGACGAGACTGAGCGCGAGTAAGTCCTCGGGGCCTTGCACTGTGAGCGGTTCGTCGACAAGGCGCCCGCCCAGGTGTGGGCCACGCTTCTGGACGAGGGAACCTACCTCTGCTCGATTCGCACGATGTATCGGATTTTGGAGGAGCACGGCGAGGTCCGAGAGCGCCGGAACCAACGGCGCCATCCGAACTACACGAAGCCGGAGCTGCTGGCCGAAGCGCCCAACCAGGTTTGGTCGTGGGATATTACGAAGCTTCGTGGCCCCGTCAAGTGGACCTACTACTACCTCTACGTCATCCTCGACATCTTCTCCCGCTACGTGGTTGGCTGGATGCTGGCTCACCGAGAAAGTGCGGCGCTCGCGCAACGCCTCATCGCCGAGAGCTGTCGCAAGCAGGACATTGAACCCGACCAGCTCACCCTTCACGCGGACCGTGGCAGCTCGATGAGAAGCAAGCCCGTGGCTCTGCTCCTGGCTGACCTCGGAGTTACCAAGACCCACTCCAGACCTTACGTCTCGAACGACAATCCCTACTCCGAGTCCCAGTTCAAGACGATGAAGTACTGCCCTCAGTTTCCGAGCCGTTTTGGTTCCGCCGAAGACGGCCGGCTGTTCTGCGGCGGTTTCTTCGACTACTACAACTACGAGCACCGGCACTCAGGAATCGGCTTCATGACGCCGGCCGACGTTCACTATGGTCGCGCCGAACAGCTCACCACCGCTCGGCGCCAGATCCTTCTCGAAGCTCATCGGACTCATCCCGAACGCTTCGTTCGCGGAACGCCACAACCTCCCGTTTTGCCTCCTCAGGCTTGGATCAACCCGCCGACGGAGAAAACGACGCTCCTGAATGCCGCACAAGCCACATCTCGCGGCGGCGTCCATACCTGGGGTACCCCCTTTTTCTGCTCCACGAAACGATATCTCGATCGATGCAGATGTGGACCGCACCGGCGCCACGAGCCTCCCGACGCTAATCGAGCCTCACTAAATGCAGCTCGCGAGTGTCTCAAAGTTGTTGACACGTACCGCGGCAAGAAAGGCAAGCTGCAGATCAACTACGGTCTGCTGACCAACGAACGCGGCATCCCCGTGTCGGTATCGGTCTTTGAGGGCAACACGGGCGATCCCAAAACGCTGTTGCCTCAGGTAGAAAAGGTGCAAGAGCGCTTCGGCATCGAGCAGTTTGTGATGGTGGGCGACCGCGGAATGATCACCCAGACCCAGATCGACGAGTTGCGGGAGATGGACGGTGTCGACTGGATTACCGCTCTGCGTCCCGAACCGATTCGCAAGCTCATCAACGATGGGGTGCTCCAGATGGAGCTATTCGACGAGCGGAATCTGTTTGAGGTGACGCACCCGGATTTCCCCAACGAGAGGCTGGTCGCTTGCCGCAATCCGGAGCTGGCCGAGAGGCGGCGTCACAAGCGCCGTGCTCTGCTCGAAGCGACCTGCAAGGAGCTGGAGAAAGTTTGTCGGATGGTCGAGCGGCGCCGTTTGCAGGGCAAGGAGGACATCCGTGCTGCAGTGAAAAAGCTCCTCAACAAGTACAAGGTCGGCAGGTACTACAGGCTCGACATCCGTGACGACGGTTTCGACTTCGAGCTAGACGAGACAACGATGGATGCCGACGCCTCGCGCCTCGCCAACGGCAACTCTGAGCTCGCCAACAAACGGCTCCAGCGGTGGAAGCGACACATGGGGACGATCGCTAAGCAGTTCGGAGGAATTCGCCAACGGATCGGGCGGGGTCAGCTGCATGGTAAAGATAAAATCGGTGTGCGGGTAGGCAGAGTTCTCAACAAGTACAAAGTCGGCAAGCACTTCAAGCTGGACATTCGCGACGACAGCTTTAGCTTCGAAATCGACGACACAAAGGTCACTGCGGAAGCTGCCCTTGACGGCATCTACGTGATCCGCACCAGTCTTGCTGAGCAGCGGATGAAAACCGACGACACAGTGCGCAGCTACAAGTTGCTGACCCAGGTCGAGAGGGCGTTTCGTTCCTTCAAGAGCATGGACCTAAAGGTGCGGCCGATTCGTCACCGGCGCGAAAACCGAGTCCGGGCGCACGTCTTCTTGTGCATGCTGGCCTACTACGTCCTGTGGCACATGATGGAGGCTTGGCGGCCGCTGCTATTCTCTGACGAGGACCAGCAGGCGAAGGCCAGCGTGACCCGGTTGCTCCGGCGAAGCGCTCCGAGGCCGCCCTGCGCAAGATACAAACCAAGAAGCTTGACGATGGGAGTCGAGCTTCCAGCTTCCGCACGCTGCTGCGCCTTCTCAGCAACATCGTCCGAAACAAATGTCGGCGACCGGAAGCCGGACCCGACGAGCCCACCTTCGATGTCACGACAACTCCGGACTCGAAACAGCAGAGAGCCTACGACCTGCTCAAAGGTATCACCGTGTAGACAGAAGCCAGCACCATTGATTCCAACTATCTCATTGGATCAACACCGGATCTTGGCTTTTTCAGCCAGGAACTTCAGTCTAGTGGACTTGCGCGCGGCCATGGGTTCATCTCCTCGATATTCGATGTATCGAGAATCTGAGTCGAAGCGGTTGCCGGAGTCAAGAGCTATTCGTGAACCAAAGCCCTCCGATGATGTTAATTCGCTTCAATGGGACCGTGCAGCGGATGCTTGCCAGTTGTCGGGCAAGCCCGGTTTGGTGTCGCGAAGGATCTCCAGAACCGAACGGCAGTCGTCATCTGACAGGTGGGCGAAGTTTTCGTCCTGGTTGTCGCCCGTGAGAACGTCGTACAGCCTGCGATAAATCTCCTCCTTTACGGTATTGGGCAAGGCATCGAACGACCGGCTGTACACCATGTAGCTCAAAGGATAACGAAACAAGCGCTCCTTGAGGTCGAAGTCGCGAAGGGAGCGACCCCGGTCGTCACGAGGACCGCGATCCGGAAAGGTCTTGCTGAACGTCGAGACTCCCTCCACGGGTTCGGGCAGGGGAGCTTCATCGGCGAAGAGCATGTAGGTGACCAGCGCCTCGATGTCCGCGTCGATCTGAGCGCGCCTCAGCGCGTTGGTGTCTCCCTCGTGCAGGGCGATTCGTTCCTCCCAGCCCACACGGGTGATGTAATTCAGCATCTGGGTCTGGTGCTCGAAGGTCATCAGAGCGACGATGTCGCTTAGCGGAGCCAGGTAACCGGCGGGATCGAACTTTCCAAACAGGTGCGTCAAGTTCCGCCCCTGGTCCGCGTCCAGGACTAAAGGTTGGGCAGGGTTCGACGCAACCGCGTTAGACCGATCCTCTTGCTGGCCTCGCGTCGCATTGACATACCATCCGCCCCAACGCTGTTCAAAGGCCGTACGATGATCCGTGATGATCGCATCCACCGGCGACGGCCTGCCTGTCGGGCCCGGAAACACCGAACCGACGAACAATCCGGGAACGCCGGAGGTCGCCGGACCCAGATGACACTGCAAGCAGACTTGACGGCGCTCGAACCCCTCCGCTTCCAGCCTGCGAATGTCTGCCGTGTAGAAAACGGGTCCCAGCTCGGGGTCGACCGACGCGATCTCGATCGCGTCGCTGCCGCGTACGAATGCCACCGCCACGTCATCGTTGAAGTAGATGGCTCGCGGATTGTCCGGGGCGATCTTCGGCGCCTGAAAACTCGTCTTCGAAAAAACGAGCGCCTGAGAATCAGGATTGACTCCGAGATGTTCGAGAAGCGAAGGCAGGTAACCGAGTTCATCGTCCCGGTAATCGAGTTCAATCGTGCCGCTCTCGAGCTGTGCGGAGAAACGGGAAACCGGACCGTCGACGGGCCGCTCGAAATACTGGATTGCCGGATGGTCCGCCTGCAGATCCGTCAGGTACTCCTGCATGACTGCCGCGGTGGCCAGCGTACCAAGGATCAGCCAAGATCCGAGCGTGACGAACGCCCTTGAAGCCATAGATGAATACTTCTTATCGTTCCTTTCTCTCCTTGGCCTTGGGATCATCCGGGAAGTCCTTGACTACGCATTGGGCTGCCCGGCAGTGATCTGAGTTCTCCGAGCCCAGACTCTCGAGAAAAGCAACCGTCTCGGGATACTGCAGATTGTGCGGTTTCGGTCCGTTCGCCATGTCCGCCACGGAATCCCCGGTTGCCCAGCCAACATCCCGATTGGTCTCACCAATACCGCCGAAGATCATGTCGGCGCGGGCTTTCACATCCGCGCCCATCGCGACCAGATACAGCATCACATCGCGGTTTTCGGTCAACGCGGCCCCATGCAGCGGTGCGTACCCCTTCTTGTCTCTCGAATTCACGTCCGCACCGACTTCTTCCACCAGGTACTTCACCGCTGCCAGCCGCGCATCCGGAACCACATTACTGGTCTGTGGTTCGAGACCGAAGCCCGCGGCGGCCTGCAATGGCGAAGATCCTTCAGTCGTGAGAATGCTGGGATTGGCGCCCGACGCGACCAGAAGCTTCATCGCCTCGACGTCATTCGATTTGGCCGCCCGCCAGAAGGCCGTGCCGCCTGTCTTTTTGATCCAGTCCCCATGGAATCTCCTGAACCATAGCGCCTTCCCCAGCCTCGCGTCGAGGTCGGCTCCGCTGTCCACGAGCGCTTTCAGTAAATCCAAATAGTGGGTCTTTTCTTCTGTCACACTTGGCGGCGGATACCACGTCCGCTCGGGCCATTGCGCGTCAATCGTCGCATACAGTGGGGTCAGCCCGCCCTTGGTCGCAAGATTCGGATCGGCCTCCTGTTCGACCAGGAACATGGCGATGTCGAAGTTGCCGTTGATGATGGCCGACGTCGTGACGCTCATATGGTCCGCCGCATCCACCCGGTTCACATCGGCTCCCGCCGCCACCAGTTCACGCACGACGTCGATATGGCCGTCACGCGCCGCAAAATGCAACGCCGTCACACCACCCATGACCGGCAGACTCTGTTGCGGCTTGCGCTTTAGGATAGTGCGCGTGTCCTTCTTGCGGGACCTGTATTCCCGCAAAACGATATCGGTTACCTTCGTGACGACGTTCAGGTCGGCGCCGTTTTCGGCGAGCAATTTGACTGCGCCTACACGACCGTGTGCGGAGGCGAACATCAGCGCCGTCTGTCCGTTCGTGTTGTCCTTCGCGTTCACGTCGGCGCCGTGATCCAACAGGACCTGCAGCGCGTCCGTGTCACCCGAGGCCGCCGCCAACATGAGCGGGGTTGTGCCATTCGCGTTGGTGGAGCTCGCGTCAGCTCGAGCCTCGAGCAGGAGCTCGATCATCGCCGCATTCCCGTTCTTGGCAGCCATGAACAGGGGAGTGAGATCGCCCAGACGGGTCTTGGCCTTGATGTCCGCACCGGCACCGATGAGCAGTCGAGTCATTTCCAGATCGTCCCTGTAAGCCGCCCAGTGCAGTGCCGTGGTACCATCGCCCTGTGCCGCGTTGACGTCCACCTGCTGCTGCAGCAGGACCCGTACAGCATCTCCATCGCCATGCATGGCCGCATCCGCGAGCGGAGCAGTCGCCGCAGTGGCTGCGAGAACCTGCCCACCCGCGGCAAGCAGCGTGGTCATGCAAAACCCGATCACTTCACCTTTGCCGAACATGTGGTCGTCCCTTTCCTGAGTGTCAGACCGAAAGCGGCCCTGTGCTGTCGCCCACGCTCTCGATGTTCATCCCGAGCTTGTGCAAGGCGGTCAGCAGGATGTTGGCCTGCGGGGTCTCGTCCGGGCAGCGAAGGTGCATGTTGCCCTCGAGTCGACCGGACGCGTGACCAAGCAGGAGCATCGGCACCTGCTTGTGGCCATGAATGTTGCCGTTACCCATCGGGCTGCCGTAGAGGACCAGCGTGTGGTCCAACAAGTTGCCGTCACCGTCGGGCGTGTTCTTCAACTTATCCAGGAAGTACGCCAATAGGCTCACGTGGTACCGGTTGATCTTGGCCTTGCCTTCGATCAATGAGGGCTTCTGCTGGTGGTGTGACGCTATATGGAACGGTATGTCGCTGCCGCTTTCGAGGAAGACCCGGTTGCTGGTGTCGCGGCTCAACTTGAGTGCGGAGACGCGCGTCACGTCTGCAGCGAAAGCCAGCACCTGCAGATCGTACATGAGCTTGACGTGTTCTTCCCATGAATCGGGCACTCCGATCGGCGCAGTCGGCAGCTCCCTTTCGTGACCACGGGAGGCGTTGTATTCTTCGATCTTCTGGATTCGCCGCTCGATCTCTCGGATGTTCTCCAGGTAGTCGTTGAGCCGCCTGCGATCCGCCGGATCTAGATCCTTCCGCAGCCGGGCGACATCGTGAGTGATGTTGTCGAGAATACTGCGGTTGACCCGGTGCCGGGCTGCTCGATCCTCGGCGGATCCGCCCGAGCCGAAGAGCTCTTCGAACGCCAGGCGCGGGTCCCGCGTCATCGGCAGCGGAGTCGTCGGTGACGACCAGCAGATGGTGTCCATGTAAAAGCAGCTGTAATGGTAGCCGCAAGTGCCAGCGGAGTCCACGTTCTCGATGCTCAGCTGAATCGACGGCAGCGGCGTGTCCTGGCCGAACTCGTTTGCGTACATCTGATCGATCGACGTCCCGTTGTAGACGTCGGAACCTTCCGTCTGCTTGGCATGAGTGGCCGTCAGGAAGACCGCGCTGGAACGGAAATGGTCGGCCCCCACTTCTTCCGCTGAAATGGGATTGGCCGCGGCGCAGTCAGTGTCGCTGATGATCGTCATGTATTCGCGGAACGGTTCCAGCGGCTTCAGAATCTTGGTGAACTCGAAATCGCGACCTTGGGTGCCTGGAGACCAGAGTCTGTTCTTTTGGCCGTACACCGTGCTACCCGCCGAACCGTGGACGATCTCGATTGCAGCGAAGCGACTTCGTGGAGCGGCCGCCGTTTTCCGCGTAGGGGTCAGGGCGGGCACCATCGATTCCATAAAGGGCAGGGCGACCGCGGCTCCCATGCCGCGAAGCATTGTCCGTCGTGAAAGATGCTTCTTGGTAATGAACATGATTCAGGCTCTCCTTCCTGAAGCAAAAGCTGCCAAGTTCGATCGTATCGACAACTGGACTACTACACCTACTCGTCCGTAGCCGCCGGGTTGAGCGTCCTCATCTGGAACGGGGCGCTCTCCACAACACCCATAATGAACGCCGAAAAACGGTTGTCGTTGTCAGCCGCAGCTCGTGTGATCGCCCGGACCGCCGGCATGTCGCGATAATCCAGCATCCGGCCGACGCCGTAAGCCAGAAGGTTTTCCGCGAAGTGTCCGATGAACGCCTCGGAGCGGTCCAAGACTGCCCGACGCAGGCTGACCGGCCCGTCCAGCTTCGTCCCGTCGTACATCTTGGCCGACGGATCGATGCGCAACCCGCCGTCGTTGACACGCCACCGTCCGATCGCGTCAAAGTTCTCCAGCGTCAGACCGATGGGGTCCATCATCTGATGACAGGCAGTGCAGGCTGGGTTGGCCCGGTGGTCCTGAAGGCGTTCGCGGACCGTCAATATCTTTTCGTTGTTGACGGACTCCTTGAAGGGAGGCACGACAGCAGGCGGGGGTGGCGGAGGTGATCCGATTAGCACCTCCAGGACGTACTTGCCCCGGATCACGGGCGAAGTCCGATTCGCCAACGAAGTCAAGGTCAACACGGCTCCCTTACCCAGCAATCCAAACCGGTTCGGGTCGTTCAACTCCACACGACGAAACCTGTTTCCCAGGACATTCGGAATCCCGTAATGTCTGGCGAGAGTTTCGTCGACATACGTGTAATCCGCCGTGAGCAGCTCGAGCACATCGTGGTCCTCTCGGGCGATGTTGTCGAACAGCAGCTCGACCTCGCGCCTCATCGATTGCGCCAGATTCCTGGTGTAGTCGGGGAATGTTGTGGGCTCGGGATGAATCTCCTCGATACCCGATAAACGCAACCACTGTGCCGCGAAGTTCGTCGCCAGTGACTCCGATCGCGGGTCGGCCAGCATACGTTTCACCTGCTGTTCGAGGACCGCCGCGTCCCGCAGCTTGCCCTGGCTGGCAATGTCAACCAGTTCGTCGTCGGGCGCGGTGCTCCAGAGGAAGTACGACAACCGCGAAGCCAGTTCCAGGTCGTTGATGCGATAGCTTTCGCCCGGCCGGATACCGGCGGGAACGCGCTCGAATCGGAACAGGAATTCGGGCTTCGCGATGATGGCCTGCACAACGATGCGGATTCCCGTTTCAAAATCGCTTTCGCTGCGGCCCACCTTGTACATCTCCATGAGCCCTTCTAGATCCTCGGGAGTCGCCGGTCTCCGAAAAGCACCAGCTGCCAGGTTCGTGATGATCTGGTCTGCACACGCATCTTCTTCGCCGACATCGGTCGGATAGCAGGTGAAGATCTTGCGGCGGCTGGGCGTGTCGGACACGCCGGTGACCTTCAGGGGCCCGGTCACGGTCAAGGTCTTCAGGTGAGGCAACCCCGTCATGCCGGCCTTTGTGGCGATGCCGAGATCCATCAGCGTCTGCTCCACAAGCCGGTATTGGTCTTCCACCGGACCGTCGAACGTCGCGGGGAAGGCAGCGGCAACCCGGTGCGGACCCGCCGTGACTTCGATCGGTGGCGTCACCATGACGGCGGATGATTCTTCTTGCAAGGGGTCGATCGTGAACAGCGCCACCCTTTCGCCCTCTACGGAGATCTCGATTTCCAGGCTGCCCTGCAACGACTCGGGAAGAGTCGAGCCGACGAGCGGCCCTGTGTAGCTGTAATGGAGCTCCACTCCAAAAGTGTATTCACCGTCGGCTGGGAAATTGTGAACGGCTGCAGTTCCGCCGCGCGTCCCGAACGGCGTGCCCTCGACGTGCCGCATCTGGTTGACCACCCTGGGGACTTCGAACTGCGTCATGACGGGCGGCGCCTGGGGATCGCCGACGACGTGACGCGCGATCTTGTCGGCCGCCCGGACATAGGCTTGCATGAGTGCCGGAGTGACGGTCAGAGCGTCCGCCATGTTGTCGAAATTGCCCGTCCGGCCATCGGGCGGCAATAGCGCGGCAACGTCCACGTCGATGCTGAGCAGGTCGCGGATCGAGTTGCGGTATTCCCTCCGATTGACCCGGTGGAGCTCCGGCGCCCCGGCATGTGGGCGGATGGCCGCAGCCTGGTCGATCCTCGTTTCAAGCCCGGCGGCCAGGGCTTTCAAGACGGCCGCGTCGGGTCGGGGCATACCGGCCGGAGGCATCATCCCGGCGCGCAACTTGCGTATGATTTTCTCTGCCTGTTCCGCGCTCTGATCGGGATGCTCCACGTCCACCGTGGCCCAGGAGAAACCGCCGACCTCGAGATCGTCGTTGTGGCAGGTGCTACAGTAGTCGCGCACCACCCCACGCTGCGATTCGAGCGCCGACACACCACCGGCTTCCTGGCCGAAAGCCGCCACGGTCGGTTCGCCAACACCGGGGCCGAGGACCACGATCGCAAACAGGACAAGGCCAGCGCAGACTAGCGTGACCTTCATTATTGAACCCTCCACTAACTAGACGCGGAGAACCGACACTTAAGGACCCAGCCCCGTCCGCTATTTGCAACGATACAGCGTCGTGGTGCTCTCGACGACCGGTCCAACCACTCGAAACAACCCTCCGCTGAGAGCCTCCGAGAACCTCGCATCCCGAACTGAACTGCTCGGGATACTATAATAGCTTTTCGAGCCTTTGTCAATCTTCTCTAACCCTGATGGATTGAGCACTTTATCCTAGCTGCTAGAACCACGACTCGGATTTCCAACGCCGTGCCGGGCGCTCTCAGACCTCCGACGAACCCCATGGATCTTGAAACTGAACAGGCTGGACACGCCGGAGGTCGCCGGACCTCGGCGGCACGCTCGCGCTCGAATCGCGCGAGACGCTCGGCGGCCTCTGGGGTGAGTGGCATGTCAGTTGTTCGTGGGGACGAGGCGCTCGAGCTCCTCGAACCAGTTGAGGACGACATACATTCTTGTCCATCATCAAAACTCGTCCGCTCGTGAAATCAAGGACTTACGAGGCCTTCTCGTAGGCTTTGGTTCACGAATAGCTCTTGACTCCGGCAACCGCTTCGACTCAGATTCTCGATACATCGAATATCGAGGAGATGAACCCATGGCCGCGCGCAAGTCCACTAGAGTGAACCGCAAATACAAGACGAAGTATCGCGTGGCCAACTGGCGGGAGTACGAGCGGGGCCTCAGGAGCCGTGGCGACATCACCGTTTGGTTCTCAGACGAGGCGCGCGAAGCGTGGACACCACCGAACAACGGCCGCCGCGGTGGCCAGCCGCGCTACTCGAATCTCCCAATCGTGACAGCGTTGACGTTGCGCATGGTCTTCCGCCTGCCTCTGCGACAGACCGAGGGATTCCTGGACTCGTTGTTGCGGCTGATGGACCTCATCGACTCTCCGATCAAGCGCTTCACGGCCGATGGAGCCTACGATACGCGCCCAGTGTACGAGCTGCTCGGTGAGGTCGGCACCGCGGACATCAAGATCGTGATCCCACCTCGACGAGGGGCGGTGCCTTTGGACGGCGCCGCGGGCACGTGGGCGCAGCGGAACGCGACCCTCGAGACGATTCGCAATGTCGGGCGCCAAGGCTGGCAGCGGGAGTCACGGTATCGACGACAGGGCGCCGTCGAGAATCTTTTCTTCAGGTACAAGCGCACGCTCGGAAACAGGCTTCTCGCGCGCGGCTACGAATCGCAGAAGCGGGAGGCAAGGATCGGGTGCAACGTATTGAACCGGATGGCTGAGCCTGAATCCCAAGCGATCGTCGGGGAGTAAGTTGGGCCGCCAAAAGGTCCCGTGCGTGTCCCGAACCGATTCATGCACCAACGCTATTCCTCGCCCTCAATGGTCTGCACCATTTGCTCGGCGCGGACGCCGAAAGCGATGCGGCGGATGCCGGCCGGGTGGATGGCGCCGCAACACATGATGCAGGGCTCGGTGCTCGTGACGAGGGTGCTTGCCGCGAGCGTGTTCTCCTCGAGCTTTGTGTCGCCTTGGCGACGAGTCCGGTCTCCGCGTGCCGCGTGACGTCCTGTGTCGTCACGACCTCGTTCTCTGCCTCGATGAGTATTTCGCCGTCTTTGACGAGCGATGCCCCAAAGGAATGATTCCCGTTAGTGACGGCGCTCCGCGCCAAGGCGTAGGCGGGCGTCATGAGCTCTTCGACTTGGTCTGGCATAGCTCGACTCGCGCCAACAGGCTACCCACGGCCATACGCGCCTCGGGTTGACCTCCCTCGGTGTACCGCGCCTTCCACACTTCGCTCATGCCGCATTTGCCGATGGCAGAGAGCACGTCATAGACGCCGAGGCGGGTGCCGGGTTGGAGAGCCATTTAATCTGGAGAATGCACCTCACCCGCCACCGGCTCCAGCCTGACGATGTCCGACCGCCCAGCTTCTTCGGGGTGTTCATTCGCCAGGTAGATGAAGCCGTCCGGGCCCTGACGTACGTCACGAATGCGCCCGAGCACGCCGCCGAGTAGTGTCTCCGTGCTTACGGCGGTCCGGCCGTTCACGAGAGAGACCCGATCGAGCTGCGCGCCGGACAGGCCGCCAACGAATACATCGCCCTTCCACCACGGAAATTGTTCAGCGGAGTAGAACATCAGGCCTGAAATCCCGATGGAGGGAATCCAGGCAAATCGGGGCGACTGCATCCCCCGGCGCTCAGTCTCGGTCGTAAAGACCGACCCGTCGTAGTGGATGCCGTGCGAGACAACAGGCCAACCGTAATTCGCTCCACGCACGATGAGGTTCAGTTCATCGCCCCCCCTGGGACCGTGCTCATTCGACCAGACCTCTCCCGTCAACGGATGCAGGGCGAGTCCCTGCATGTTCCGGTGCCCGTAGCTCCAGATCTCGGGAAGTGCGTCAGCGCTGCCGACGAAGGGATTGTCCGACGGGACCCTGCCGTCGTCATGCAGACGGACAATGGTTCCCATGTGGTTCGTCAGGTCCTGGGCCGGGTGCTCATCCATCAGGTCGGGGGTGACCATCCGGTCGCCCACCGCGAGGAACAAGTAACCGTTCCGGTCGAAGACGATCCGCCCCGAAAAGTGGTTGTTGTTGTCGCCCCATGCGTTCGACTCGAAGATCTCCTGCAGGTCCACGACGCGATCACCCTGCAGACGCCCCCGCACGACGGTGGTGGTTCCCTGGGAGCCGTCCTCGTTGGGCTTCCCATAACTCAGATAGAGCAGCCGAGTGGTCGCGAAGTTCGGATGCGGAACAACATCCATGAACCCGCCCTGTCCTTGCTCCTTGTAGACTCGGGGCAAGCCCTCCACCGGATCCGGATCGAGCTTCCCGTGTCGGATGATCCTCAGGCGGCCAGGTCGCTCCGTCACCAGCATTTCGCCGCTGGGCAACCAGGCGAGGGACCACGGGTGATCCAGTTCCTCCGCCACCGTGACGACCCGGAAGCTATGGCGGGCCGACTCGTACACTTCCACCAGGTTGTCGATATCCGGATCGTGCTCGGCCGGAGACACCTGTGACTGCGCGTGAGCAACACCCACGGGTCCAAAGACAAGCACGCAAACCAGCAGTATTCGGGGGAAGGCACTGGAATCGTTCCCCCGGCAGCTTATCGAGGCAGCGTTTCGTCTCATGGGAAGTCCGCGCCGATTGTAAAACAACGCGCCCGAGCAGGCAATCGGGCAATTCGGTACTGTCAAGTTGACGTTGCGCGAGCAAGCCGGCGCCGCCGGAGTGACGTCTCCGTTCGAGTCACGCGGCGCACGTGATGGCGTCCCAGGCGAGGAAGGCGCGACCCCGTAGCTCTCGGTGATGGCGAGCCTGCAACAGTTGGCGCCCGACGCGGAAGAGGTTTTGGAGTAGTACATTGCTTTCTGCCTGGCGGCCCAGAAAGCTCGGCGCTGGAGCCTAGGGGGAGATTTTGAATGCATCTCCCGCGCAGAAAGGATGTGGCGCATGGGCGTCGCGGGTTTTAGATGAGATTGTGTGTGAGAATTGTGCTCGTGCGCTGGCGTATGAGGTATCGGGACAGCCTTCGCTCCCGGGCCGCCTCGACGGCGTCGTCGCCGTGCGGGAGGATCGTGAGCTGGACGCGGATGCGATCCGATACGAGGACGGCGTTTTCGTGGCGTCGACATGGGCGCGTGAGCTTCCCGGCCTTCCCAAGGAGCGCAACTTTCATGGGGTCAGCCTGGCGGTCGCGCACGTCACGGGTATGGCCGCCGCGCTTCTGGCCACAGGCGTCGCCAAATCGGAGATCGCCGACCGCCTGCGGCGCGGCTAAGCGCCGCGTCCGGGGTGGACATCACGCGGTCCATGAGCGTAGGCTCCGAGCATGCGGGTATTCGTCGCGGCATCCCTTGCGCTCGCGCTCGGCGCGCCGTCGGCGAGCCAGAAAGTGCCCCCCGCGAAAGGCGTCTTTCTGGTCGCGAAACCCAGCATTGCGAGCGGCCCGTTTTACAAGAGCGTGGTTCTACTGCTCTCGCATGGCGACGAAGGCACCCTTGGCCTCATCGTGACTCTCTCAGCCGATCGTTGCACGCCCGTGCTGTGTCTGAATTTGAGCCAGCACGCTCCTCCCCGCGTGAATTCCGCTAGCTGAGCGTCGGACTCGGCTCAGCTTTCGCCAACGGACTCATGCGAACCCCCTCAAAATGGAATTCTGCCCCTCCACGGCACGCAGACAGACCTTGATTTTTTCTATGATTTTTGGGTAGTGGGGTCTTTTGAAATTCAGGCTTGATTCCGGCCTCTCCGTCTGACAGTATCCCGACCATGCCTAAACGCAAAGGACTTCCCAGGGATCACGATTTTGCCGTCAATGCCCGCTCCGTCCTGGAGCAGGTTATCGGCGAACGCCTGGACGGGACACCGCTTGAGCCAGCGAAGCCGACGAATCCGAAGCTGACGGAGCGCGCCCGCAAGGGAGGCGTCGTCGGGGGCCGCGCCAGGGCCTTGAAGCTGAGCCCAGGGCGTCGCTCCGAAATCGCTCGCAAAGCCGCAAACGCCCGATGGAAAGAGTGAATGCCCCTGTCGAGTAGATCAGATCCACGGACGCGCTGTTCATGCCCCTCATGACGGCGAGATGGATCCATGCCATTATTCGCGCATGGCAGAACGTCTTCCAGCTCTCGTCTTGGCCGATTCGATTATTGAGTTTTGTGAAAACAGCGGCACGACATTTAATGAGCAGATTACCGCTCTAAGGGTAGTTCTGGACGTTCTTCCGGTGTTGAAATCGTCTCTGCCTGAACCCTCCGATTCAATCCCGTCTGCAACAAAGTAACGACCACCTTCAAAGTGGAAGCAATATCATCGAGCCGACTGATGATGGTTTCTAGCTGATCGCTTCTCGGGAGCCTCGGCTCAAATGCCGCGGCGGGGAGCGATGGAATCTTCATGCTGAGTTTCCTTTCATCCGCGATGTGACGCCTCACAGCTTTCCAAGACTGCTCGATCTCACGCTCAGCATTGAGCATGGCCGGGACCATCTGTTCGACATACTCGCGGACCGCCTTGTCGGTTTGGAGTGCGAACTTGTGGACTTCGGCCAGCAGTTGAGGATCGTCGAACGGATCGGGTGAAGGTATAGAAGTGACTTGCATGTTTAGCGCCTTTATCAGCTCCCTCGATGCCGACTAGGAGTGCACCGCTCTGCTGGAAGGCCCTCCAGCAGAGCGGCCAATTCTAGGCGCTAACCAGCGCAGGTCATACGCTGCATCGTCGAGGGAAACTCGATCCGCTCGACCGAGCGAATAACGGGTGTGACCAAGAGGGCGATCACCCGACTGGTTGTCGAACTCGGAGAAGTTTGCCACGAGTACCAGAACGACGAGCTCCGCGACCTAGCCCATGTTTACCCTTTATGAGCATCCTAACGCTCGTAAGTGACTGAATTCAAAGGAACGGGGGTTGAATTTCGCCCAAAACGTAGAGACAGATATTGTGCTTTGAGCGCCATTAATACGTTGTAATCGTGGGCAATGACATGTAGTATGCGTGAGGACAGGTTATGTTCTTCCGCATCGTTCGGGCCGCAGGCGGCAAAGGGGTTCAACATGAGTATGTCCGCCTGGTCGAGTCGTATCGGGAGCACGGCAAGCCGAAGCAACGCGTAGTGTGCAACTTGGGGCGCAAGGATCTCCTAGTTGCCAATCTCGACTCCCTCAATCGGTTGCTTGGGGCCGGTGAACCGGCCGACACCGAGCGAGCAGCCGAGCAGGTCGCGGGGGCAGACGCGTGGGATTGGGGTCCGATGCTGGTGACGGCGACGCTGTGGCGCGAACTCGGGCTGGAGCAGATTCTCGACCGGCTCGGGGGCCGCGGCAAGCGGGACGGAGTGGCGCTAAGCGAGCGAGCTTTGGTGCTGGTCGCCAACCGGCTATGTGCTCCGTCAAGCGAGCACGGTCTGGCGCGCTGGCTCGAGACCGACTTCGTCTGCGACCGGCAGGGGCGGCGGTGGGTGCCGCAGTGGCGCGATGATGGGGAACGGCGAGCGAGTCGCTCCCCGCGGGTTCGCGTGAGTTTCGCCAACTCAAGCAATGGTACCGAACGCTCGACCAGCTGCATGCCCGCAAAGAACAGATCGAGAAGGAGCTGTTTTTGCGCTTGCGGGATCTGTTTTCGCTTGAGGTTGACATGGTGTTTTACGACCTGACGTCGACGTACTTCGAAGGTCAAGGCCCTCCGGGGCTCGGCGTCCACGGCTACAGTCGCGACCGCAGACCGCGTAACCGGCAAGTGCTTATCGGTCTGGTGATGGTGGACGGTTGGCCGATCGCCCACCATGTTTTCGCCGGCAACTGGCGTGACGCGAAAACGGTGCCGCAGGTGCTCAACGATCTCAACGAACGATTCGGTTTGCACCGCGTGGTTTTTGTCGGCGACCGAGGGATGGTAACGAGCGACAGCCTGGCAGTGGTGCGCTCGCGCAAGCAGGGCTATCTCGTCGGGCTGCAAAGACGACGGCGCGAGGAGGTCTATCGTTACATCGAGCGCGCCAGCGGAGAGTGGATCGACTGCCCTGGTGGCATCACGGTGAGCGAAAAAGCCGAGCCACCTAAGACTCGTGTGCAAGAAGTCCGCTCCGAGCAGTCTGGGGTGCGCATCTTCGTCGTTCACAGCGACGAAAGGCTCGCCTACGAGCGCGGGCAGAGGCTGCGGGCCATGGGACGTGCCCGTGCGGCATTCGAGGCCCTCGAGCGCCGCGTGCGCGACGGACGATTGAAAGCCCCCGAGAAAATCGGTGCCGCCGCCGCGCGCATACAGGCACGCCACCACGGTCACCGTTACTACGACTGGGAGTACAAAAACGGTCGCTTCCGCTTCTTCGAGCACCCCGTCAACCTCAAGCGCGAGCAAGCCTACGAGGGTAAGTACGTTATTCAAACCGAGGAGCAAAACCTCTCTCCGGTCGACGCCGTGCGCCTTTACAAGGACCTAAACGAGGTCGAGCGAGCCTTCTCATGCCTTAAGGATGTCATTGAGATGCGTCCCGTTTACCACCAGACCGATGAGCGTGTGGAGGCACATCTTTTCGTAGCTACGCTGGCCTTCCTTGTGCATCGGGCTCTTGAGAAAAAGCTCAAGGTCGCCGAACTCGACCTGTCCGCAACCGAGGCACTACAAGCGCTACGCTCGGTCCGGGTCGTCGACTTACAGCTGGGTTCTGGGCGGACTAAGCGCGTCGTCACGCGCGGCACCGCTCGCGCCAACTCGATCCTGACTGCACTCGGCATCGTTGAACGCGACTCGCCAGTCTTCTCCGAGGAGGTGCTGTCAGCGTAGAGACAAACCGCCGATCTCGATCCTTTGTTTTCGATGACTTAGACACCTAAAAGGGAAACATGGGCTAGATTCCCGCCGCCTCCAACTCGATGAGGTCTGGTCGTTTATCTACGCGAAGCAGAAGAACGTCGCGCGGGCGAAGGCCGCGCCTGAGGGCGCGGGCGACACCTGGACGTGGACGGCGCTCGATGCCGACTCCAAGCTGATCGTCTCTTGGCTCATCGGCGGGCGAGACTCCGGCACCGCGACGGAGTTTGTACAGGACTTGGCAGGCAGGCTCGCCAACCGCGTGCAGCTCACCAGCGACGGCAACAGGTTATACCTCTCTGCTGTCGAGGATGCGTTTGGTGCGGATATCGACTACGCCATGCTGGACAAACACTACGGGGACGCACCAGAGGGGCAGCGGCGGTACAGTCCCGCCGTCTGCACAGGAGCGACGAAGATGCACGTCACCGGCGACCCCGACGAGGCCCACATCAGCACCAGCTATGTCGAACGTCACAACCTGACGATCCGGATGGCAATCCGTCGATACGCTCGGCTGACAAACGCCTTCTCGAAGAAACTCTCGAACCACGTAGCAGCGTTCAGCCTGTTCGTGATGTACTACAACTTCGGGCGCACGCATCAATCGCTTCGCGTAACGCCAGCGATGGAAGCCAAAGTTAGTGACCACGTATGGAGCATCGAAGAAATGGTCGGCCTCCTTGAAGAGTCCGAAGCGAAACGGCCCCGCAAGCGCGGGGCCTACAAAAAGAAATCGAAGCGCGCCACTACCGATTGCTAGCTGAGCCCGGCCCGGGGAACCGTCTAATCTGCTACAATCTGTGCATGGCGAACATCGCAGTTGACAACCCGAGCCAATCAGTCATATGTTCTCCGCGTGGATGAACATTTCCGGGTAGCTATTCCGTCTAACCCAATTGAAAGCGAAAATTCTTAGGAGCGTAAGTGTCTGATTTTCTTTTTAGCAAGCCGCGATCGTGGCACGGAGTCGCCAGGCTGTTTGATTTAGCAGGTCAGTTTGACGAGTACAACTACAGCTTGTCTGACACCGAAGCGGATACGCGGGCGACCTATTCCGACTGGATGCGGGTAGGCAAAGACATGGAAGATGCGATCAAGGCGGTTGGTCGTAACTACTCCACAGAAAGACCCTTCCGCGGGTACTAAATGGTTGGGGAGGACGATCGCTCTGGTGACGATAGCCTAGAACCTAAACCTGACCGCCAGGTTTCGGCTAACGACCCGCAAGAACCTGCCCAAGCTGGACAGAAAATCTCTGGGCGCGTACAACAGTTCGAGGCGCGCGTCCATATCGGTCCGCTCCCGCCGCCAGGGATTTTGCGAGAGTACGACAAAATCGTACCAGGTCTAGCATCGACTGTCGTAGAGACGTTTCGTCAACAATCGGAACATCGTCGGTTTCTTGAACAGAAAATGGTCGTCGACCAAAATGATTTAGCTCGCTACGGTCAGCGCTACGGGTTTTGGCTTTCCTTGGTGCTAGCAGTCGGTGGATTCGTGTTAGCGTGGCGCGGACAAGTAGGGGGCTACGTCGTACTGGTTGGGCTTATGACCGCCTTGGCAGCGGTTTTCGTCGTCGGGAAAGAGATCTCGCTACGCGATCTTCTCAAGAAGAGGGGTAAAGTAGACGAAGGACTGGCTTCTCAATCAGAGAGCCCGAGCAATGTCACCCACGAAGAATCAGACGAGTGAGAGAGGTCTCCCGCTCTTCATTTCAAAAGACCCCACTACCGATTTTTGCGGTTTCTTGACAACTCGGCGCCATTGCCACAGGATGGGCGCCAACGATGCTCGGCCCTTACGTCCACAGGGTAGATCCGGTGCTGGTCGATCTCGGTTGTGTATACCTTTGGTGGTACGGGTTTGGCTTCACCCTCGGGTTCCTCCAAATCCATCTCTTTCTCCGGCGTCGTCGCGGCCGCCTAGGGTTGACGCTGCGCGAGGTCTACACGCTCAGTCTTTTCATAGTGATCGGGGTGCTCCTTGGCGGTCGTCTCATCGAGGTGGCATTCGACGAGTGGCCGTTCTACCGTCAGAATCCCAGGTTGATACCAGCCTATTGGCTCGGCGGCATGGCCACCCACGGACTGATGCTGGGCGCGGCCGCGGCTGCAGTCGCCTTCGCGCTTGCCTACAAGAAGTCGTTTCTCGCCCTCGCCGACGAGCTCGTCATCCCGGGGGCCTTCCTGATGGGGATGGGCCGGATTGGCAACTTCATCGATGGGCTAATCGTCGGCAGCGTGACCGACGTGTGGTGGGCGGTGAAGTTCCCTGATGCCGAGGGATTTCGCCATCCGGTCGTTCTCTACGACGGCGCGAAGAACATCCTGTTGATGCTCTTTCTCCTCAGGGTTCGGAAAACAAACCCGACTCCCGGAGCAACAGCGGCCCGGTTCGTGTTCTGGTACGCCTTCCTGCGGATCTTCATCGATCTCTTCCGTGACTACCCGACCCATCGACTCGCTCTCGGCACCGGGCAAACCCTGAACATCATAATGGCTTTGCTCGGGATCGTTTTGTTGATTCGGTCGCGCCTTCGGCGGCTGGGACGTCTGGCAGGCGGCAAGGGCCCCGTCGGGCGGCGGGCCGCGCCTCGCGAACAGTCAGCGATTGCGGCTCAGCAGTTGGCGCTGACCGGCATTCTCCTGTTCTGTCTGACCATTCCGAGCAACTGGACGCAAGACATTCCCGCCCGCTACAGCGCACGGCACCCGGGGCTGCAGCACTCGTGGTTGTATCCTCAGATCGACACGACGGCGCGAGCACCCTGAGTTTGAGTCTAACGCCGAATCGAGCCAGCGGGTCGTGCAGCACGCTGACCCTACCGGATCAGCACGGCCGCCCGCAACACGAGTCCCTTCTTGATGTCCTTCTGAATGGGCCTCTCGCCCAGCCACACGGCGAAGACTGCCGCTGCAAAGTCTCTGTCGGGGATGGACGGCATGGATTTCCCGGCCATGACCGTTTCCAGTGTCCCTTCCGGAGCCCAGCGAATGACGCACTCCTGCCCCGCCTTGATGTCAGGAAAGTAGCTCACCAAGGTGGCGATCCTAGCTCTGTCGGCGCCGGCGAGTGCGTCGCGCATGGCCCCCTGAATCGCGCCCCTGCCGATGTCGCGCGTGAACTTGAGATGCACCTCCTTGGGGAAGTCCCCCGAGATGAGATCCTTGTAAAACGCGGGGCTGCCGAGAGCGCCTTTGTGCCGGGCGAGCGGTCCAGAGAGAGCCCCGTCGGCCACGTACAGACCGATCGCGTACACCTTCACCTTGAACCAGGTCCGGGTGCGCACGCCGACGCCGAGAAGCGACAGGTCGCCCCTCTTCACGGCGAACCTGACACCGCTGCGGGGCTCGATGACCTCCTGGACGGTTCCCGGAGATGTGGCGAGAAAGAGGGTGAGCGCGAAAGCGTATGCCTTCACGAGTGGCTCCTTTTCCGAGAGTAATTTCGACTTCCCTGACGACTTTGATCCGCATATCAGCAGCCTGGTGTGGTGTCCATGGTGCTCCGAAAGTCCTGTGCAAGCCTAGCCCATGTTTACCCTTTATGAGCACCCTAACGCTCGTAAGTGACTGAATTCAAAGGAACGGGGGTTGGATTTCGCCCAAAACGTAGAGACAGAGATTGTGCTTTAAGCGCCATTAATACGTTGTAATCGTGGACAATGACATGTAGTATGCGTGAGGACAGGTTATGTTCTTCCGCATCGTTCGGGCCGCAGGCGGCAAAGGGGTTCAACATGAGTATGTCCGCCTGGTCGAGTCGTATCGGGAGCACGGCAAGCCGAAGCAACGCGTAGTGTGCAACTTGGGGCGCAAGGATCTCCTAGTTGCCAATCTCGACTCCCTCAATCGGTTGCTTGGGGCCGGTGAACCGGCCGACACCGAGCGAGCAGCCGAGCAGGTCGCGGGGGCAGACGCGTGGGATTGGGGTCCGATGCTGGTGACGGCGACGCTGTGGCGCGAGCTCGGGCTGGAGCAGATTCTCGACCGGCTCGGGGGCCGCGGCAAGCGGGACGGAGTGGCGCTAAGCGAGCGAGCTTTGGTGCTGGTCGCCAACCGGCTATGTACTCCGTCAAGCGAGCACGGTCTGGCGCGCTGGCTCGAGACCGACTTCGTCTGCGACCGGCAGGGGCGGCGGTGGGTGCCGCAGTGGCGCGATGATGGGGAACGGCGAGCGAGTCGCTCCCCGCGGGTTCGCGTGGAGTTTCGCCAACTCAAGCAATGGTACCGAACGCTCGACCAGCTGCATGCCCGCAAAGAACAGATCGAGAAGGAGCTGTTTTTGCGCTTGCGGGATCTGTTTTCGCTTGAGGTTGATATGGTGTTTTACGACCTGACGTCGACGTACTTCGAAGGTCAAGGCCCTCCGGGGCTCGGCGCCCACGGCTACAGTCGCGACCGCAGACCGCGTAACCGGCAAGTGCTTATCGGTCTGGTGATGGTGGACGGTTGGCCGATCGCCCACCATGTTTTCGCCGGCAACTGGCGTGACGCGAAAACGGTGCCGCAGGTGCTCAACGATCTCAACGAACGATTCGGTTTGCACCGCGTGGTTTTTGTCGGCGACCGAGGGATGGTAACGAGCGACAGCCTGGCAGTGGTGCGCTCGCGCAAGCAGGGCTATCTCGTCGGGCTGCAAAGACGACGGCGCGAGGAGGTCTATCGTTACATCGAGCGCGCCAGCGGAGAGTGGATCGACTGCCCTGGTGGCATCACGGTGAGCGAAAAAGCCGAGCCACCTAAGACTCGTGTGCAAGAAGTCCGCTCCGAGCAGTCTGGGGTGCGCATCTTCGTCGTTCACAGCGACGAAAGGCTCGCCTACGAGCGCGGGCAGAGGCTGCGGGCCATGGGACGTGCCCGTGCGGCATTCGAGGCCCTCGAGCGCCGCGTGCGCGACGGACGATTGAAAGCCCCCGAGAAAATCGGTGCCGCCGCCGCGCGCATACAGGCACGCCACCACGGTCACCGTTACTACGACTGGGAGTACAAAAACGGTCGCTTCCGCTTCTTCGAGCACCCCGTCAACCTCAAGCGCGAGCAAGCCTACGAGGGTAAGTACGTTATTCAAACCGAGGAGCAAAACCTCTCTCCGGTCGACGCCGTGCGCCTTTACAAGGACCTAAACGAGGTCGAGCGAGCCTTCTCATGCCTTAAGGATGTCATTGAGATGCGTCCCGTTTACCACCAGACCGATGAGCGTGTGGAGGCACATCTTTTCGTAGCTACGCTGGCCTTCCTTGTGCATCGGGCTCTTGAGAAAAAGCTCAAGGTCGCCGAACTCGACCTGTCCGCAACCGAGGCACTACAAGCGCTACGCTCGGTCCGGGTCGTCGACTTACAGCTGGGTTCTGGGCGGACTAAGCGCGTCGTCACGCGCGGCACCGCTCGCGCCAACTCGATCCTGACTGCACTCGGCATCGTTGAACGCGACCCGCCAGCCTTCTCCGAGGAGGTGCTGTCAGCGTAGAGACAAACCGCCGATCTCGATCCTTTGTTTTCGATGACTTAGACACCTAAAAGGGAAACATGGGCTAGTTTCTACTACGTTTCTACCACAGAACTGCCCGAACACGCGGCGCGGCCATCTATCCTCCGCCGAGCTCAAAGCTGTGGACGAACCCGACTGCGTCAAGGTCCACGCTCATCTCGCGCCAGCGAGAACGGACCGCGACGGTTGCTGTGCGCCGGGGCTGGACGCCTGGTTCGCGTCGACGCGCTTTCCGTTCACGCCTGACCCAGGTCATTCGTCGTCCACGACCTCGACTTCCGGCGTGCACCCGAGCACCGGCGGCGCGCCTTCTCTCTCTCGGTCGCGACGCAAACCTCGGCGAGCTGGTAACAGAACTCCGACAACCCGATCTCGGCCTCCTCGGCGAGCGAGGCCAGGACGACATAGTCCTTGGGCAAGAGATGGAACTTGACTCGCTCGAGCTCTCCCCAGACCAGCTTGGGCAGGCCCCGCATCGTGATCGTTTCCAACTGGTGCCCCTTTTTTCGATAGTGCTCGCTCCGAAGCTCCGCCGACGAGGCGACGCCACTTCGCGCCTACTCTGCTGGCTCTACAATAGAATGCACGCGTGGATGATTCGCTTGGCTGACGGCGTCGTCGTAACCACTCGCGCCTACGAGCGGTTGCTTCTCGATCGGGGACACGAGGAAGTCACCGTCATCCCGTGGGGGGGCGGACCACCGTTTCTGTCTGGACGGTGACCGCCAGGAGGGGCGATTCGACGTTCTCACGGTTGGCCAGCTGAGGCCCTACAAGGGCCTTGAGGTCTTGCTCCGAGCCTTCCGAAATCTGCCCGAGGCCCATTTACACGTCGTTGGCGACGGTCACCGCCGCAAGCATTTCGAGGCGCTCGCGGCTCGGCTGGAGCTGCCAAGCGTTCGTTTCTACGGCAGTGTATCCGACTCCGAGTTGTGCAGGCTGTATGCGGCATCGCACGTGGCCGTGCTTTCTTCGGTATCGAGGATGGAAGCCTTCGGGATGTCGTTGCTCGAGGCTATGATGACGGGCTGCGTGCCGGTGGCGTCCAAGCTGCCGGGCACGCCACTGTTTGCGGAGGAGCCGGCGGCTCGGTTCTCTCCTCTGTTTGCAATCGATGGTTACTCCTGGCAATCGGAAATGTTGACCTACGCGTCGTTCGCGCGCTGCCGCCGGGGCGAAGGATATACGGCTTCACGACACGGCGCAAATTCGGTATCGTGCTTCCGCCCGTTCTGATCGAGCGGAGAGATGAAAGACGCGACGTGAAAATCCTTTTGGTTGTCTCCGAACTGCCTCCCGCCCTCAGTGTCAATCCCTGGCGGTTACCTGGCTACTCACCGCAGGTGATTTGTCTCGTTTTCATAACGCTCGCGGCCGCTCGCGTTTTTCTCGCCACGCGCGCGCAGAAATGGCTCTTTCTCACCGGCCTCGGGTTGGGCCTCACCATCCTCGTCAAACAGAACTACGGCACCTTCGCCTCCCTTGGAGTGGCGATTGGCCTTTTGGCAGGCGCGCCCGATATCCGGCGCGGTTTTCGAGACGTTACGATGGCGGCCGTCGCGGCGGTGGTACCCATTGCGGTCACGGCCGCACTCTTCGCGAGCGCCGGCGCGGCGACGGACTTCTTGCGTTTCAGATCCGGCAGCTCACCGACGCCACGAGAGTCCGCGACCTTCGAACAAGCGAGCTCAACGACGCGTTGGCTGAGCGCTCGCGGCGCGTGCACGAGCTCACCCAAGCGGCTGGTGAGCGCGAACAGCGCATCCGGGAGCTCGCCGCGGCGGTCTATGCACGCGAGAAGACGATCGAGGATCTCACCCAGGCGGTGAGCGCTCGAGACGAACGCGTTCAAGAGCTCGGTGAAGCGCTGGCCGCACGCGACGACCGCGTCGCGACTCTTTCGCGAACCATCAGTCGCCGCGAGCATCAAATGGGCGCCCTGAAGGAGGAGACGAGACTCCACGGCGTCCGCGTCAACAAGTTCAGGGACGATGCCTTGGCAGCATCCAGCTTGCGCGAGCAGGTCCGCGTGTTCGAGAACAGCAAGTCCTGGCGCTTCACGGCTCCGCTGCGCGCAACCGGACAGCTCGTCCGGCGTATTCGCCACTTCTTCCAACCCGGGCCATCGCTTCTCGTTCGAAACGGCGTCGGCAGAGGCGCGAACAGTTCGGATCATGGGGCGAACGCTCCTGAGTCACCTGTGCTCCGCAAAAACTCGATCCGGCGTTGATTCCGCAGTTTAGACCTGCCAGGATCGGCCGTTTCGCGCCGACCGGCCCGACGGGGTGACCGTCGTCATTCTGAACGTGGAAAGGCTCGCTCTTGCGGCTGCTCTCTAATATTGTGCCCGTTGTCCTCGACGCCATCGCGTTCGCTCGGAATCTCGTCCGTTCGCAAGGTGCTCTCGCCGCGGAGAATCTGTCAAAATCTCGTTTTCTAAGCCACAGGCGTCGCCAAATCAGAGCTCGCCGAGCGGCTGGGGCACTAATAAGCAAAGCGAAGCGCTCCGTTCGGGGTGGACATCACGCCGTCCATGGGCGTAGGCTCCGAGCATGCGGATATTCGTGGCAGCATCCCTTGCGCTCGTGCTCGGCGCGCCGTCGGCGAGCCAGAAAGTGCCTCTCGCGAAGGGCATCTTTCTGGTCGCGAAACCCAGCATCGCGAGCGGCCCGTTTTACAAGAGCGTGGTTCTACTGCTCTCGCATGGCGACGAAGGCACCCTTGGCCTCATCGTGAACCGTGCGACCGGGATACCGCTCTCCGAGGCGCTACCCGATCTCGATGCCAGCTCCGCGACGCATGCGCTTCATTTCGGCGGGCCCGTCGCTCTCGAGGGACTCATCTTTTTGTTCCGCAGCGATGAGCCGCCCGAGGGCGTCGACGGCGTTATGGGGAACGTGTATTTCAGCGGAGACCCCGAAGTGCTCGAGGCGCTCATCGAACAGCAACGGGGGCCGGAGGAGCTGCGGCTTTACCTGGGCCATTCCGGTTGGGCACCGGGGCAGCTCAACAACGAGCTTCGTCGCGGCGATTGGGAAGTCGTGCGGGCGGACGCGTTAACGGTGTTCCGAAAGAAGACCGAGACGATGTGGGATGAGCTCGCGAAGAGTCAGAGGGTCATCGCGCGTTCTTCCACACCTTCCCGTCCTTCATTACGAAGCGCACGCGCCGAAGCGCGGTGATGTCCTCGAGGGGGTTCCCCTCGACACCGATGAGGTCGGCCGCCATTCCCGCCCTAAGCGGAACTTCCGCCGGCTAGACGCATGTAAACCCGTACGTTTAAAGCAGATGCGGCGGTTCGAAATGTTATGTGTAAGCATGTAATAGTGACAGAACAATTATTTTGCTGATTTAATCCTGTATAGCCGGCGCATGTACATCGCCAAGGTGCCGAACCGCAACTCGCCCCCAGCGATTCTCATCCGCGAAAGCGGTGCGCCCAAAACGAGGACCGTCGCCAACATCTCGAAGTGGAAGCCCGCGCGAATTGAAGCTCTTCGCCAGTTGCTAAAGGGCAACGTGGATTTGGGTGAGGCTCAGCAGTTCGAGATCACCAGAAGCAAGCCTCACGGACATGTTGCGGCCGTGCTGGGAACGCTGCGCAAAGTTGGCCTCGAGCGAATCATCCATAGCCGCCAGCGCCGAGAGCGTGACCTCGTCGTGGCGATGATTGTGGCGCGAATCGTAGAGCCGGGCTCCAAGTTGGCCACGGCCCGTGGTCTATCGAAACAGACCTTGACTTCGTCATTGGGTGAGTGTGTTGGAGTTGAAGACACCAACGAGGATGAGTTGTATGATTCCCTGGATTGGCTTTTGAGCCGCCAAGCAGCCATAGAGAAGAAACTGGCGAAACGCCATCTGCAGCAGGGCAGCCTGGTTCTCTACGACTTGACGTCGACTTGGGTAGAAGGTCGGTCGTGCCCTCTGGCGAAGCTCGGTTACTCGAGAGACGGCAAGAAAAACAAGTTGCAGGTCGTGTTCGGCTTACTGTGTGAGCGTGATGGTCGGCCGGTCGGGGTAGAGGTGTTCGAAGGCAACACCGGAGATCCCGCAACACTGGGGAGCCAAATTCGCAAAGTCCGAGAACGTTTTGAGCTTGACAGTATCGTCTTCGTAGGTGACCGAGGGATGATCACCGAAGCCCGGATTCGCGAGGAACTTCGACCGGAGGAAGGTCTCGAGTGGATCAGCTCACTTCGTGCCCCTCAGATTCAGCGACTTGCAAAAGACGGAATGCTGCAGCCTTCTCTGTTCGATGAACTCGACCTAGCGGAGATCCATCATCCTAGCTTCCCTGGTGAGCGACTCATCGCCTGCCGCAACCCTCTTCTTGCTACCGAGCGGGCGCGGAAGCGAGAAGAGATGCTTGTGCCGACGGAGTCAAAGCTAGAAGTGATTAGCAAAGCGACGAAGCGAGACCAACGTCCTTTGCGAGGCAAAGATACCATCGGCATACGATTGGGTCGAGTGTTCGCTCGGAGCAAGATGGGCAAGCACTTTCGCTACACCATTACGGACGACGGCTTCGACTTCGAGCGCGACAACGAAAACATCGAGCGTGAGACGGCCCTCGACAGCATCTATATCATCCGAACAAGCCTCACCGAAGAGGCCATCTCCGCAGACGAAGCTGTCAGGACCTACAAAGGCTTGGCAGTCGTTAAACGCGCTTTTCGTTGCTGCAAAACCGTGGATTTGAAAGTACGGCCCATCTATCACTACAACGCTGAGCGAGTTCGAGCTCACATCTTTCTTTGCATGCTCGCCTACTACGTGGAATGGCACATGCGAAAAGCCCTCGTCCCGATCTTGTTTGACGACGACGACCCTGACGGTGCCCATGCCAAACGCTCATCCATCGTCAGCCCAGCAACGCCTTCAGACTCCGCCCAGGCAAAGGCTTCTACCAAGAAGACTCCCGACGGGTTGCCCGTCCACAGTTTCAGAACGCTTCTTTCTGATCTTGCTACGGTCACGAAAAATCAGGTCGAAAACGAAGCCCGCGGCCTGTCCTTCGTCAGCATCACTCGCCCCACACCCTTGCAGCACAAAGCATTCAACCTGCTCGAAATCAACCCCCGCACGATGTAAGCAGTACACACACCTCTCTTCAAAAACAAAGCCAATGATGCCCACACTTACGCTTGTTCATCCGTGGAAGGTCCGCCTAAGCGCTCCTATCGTTTGGTCGAGTCCCAGCGATTTCGCAGCGAGCGACGTCGCCGACACGATCGCCGCGCCAGGATCCTGTCCGCCTCTCTCGACGCGATAGATCAGCTCTTCGATGTTCCGCCCATGGGCTCCCGCGACAGCGTCGGTTCCGAACACCATCTCGAGCCCAGGGACGCGCAAGCCGACGCGAAAGACCTCTAGCCTGAAGTTCCTGGCTGAAAAAGCCAAGATCCGGTGTTGATCCAATGAGATAGTTGGAATCAATGGTGCTGGCTTCTGTCTACACGGTGATACCTTTGAGCAGGTCGTAGGCTCTCTGCTGTTTCGAGTCCGGAGTTGTCGTGACATCGAAGGTGGGCTCGTCGGGTCCGGCTTCCGGTCGCCGACATTTGTTTCGGACGATGTTGCTGAGAAGGCGCAGCAGCGTGCGGAAGCTGGAAGCTCGACTCCCATCGTCAAGCTTCTTGGTGTGTATCTTGCGCAGGGCGGCCTCGGAGCGCTTCGCCGGAGCAACCGGGTCACGCCTGGCCTTCGCCTGCTGGTCCTCGTCAGAGAATAGCAGCGACCGCCAAGCCTCCATCATGTGCCACAGGACGTAGTAGGCCAGCATGCACAAGAAGACGTGCGCCCGGACTCGGTTTTCGCGCCGGTGACGAATCGGCCGCACCTTTAGGTCCATGCTCTTGAAGGAACGAAACGCCCTCTCGACCTGGGTCAGCAACTTGTAGCTGCGCACTGTGTCGTCGGTTTTCATCCGCTGCTCAGCAAGACTGGTGCGGATCACGTAGATGCCGTCAAGGGCAGCTTCCGCAGTGACCTTTGTGTCGTCGATTTCGAAGCTAAAGCTGTCGTCGCGAATGTCCAGCTTGAAGTGCTTGCCGACTTTGTACTTGTTGAGAACTCTGCCTACCCGCACACCGATTTTATCTTTACCATGCAGCTGACCCCGCCCGATCCGTTGGCGAATCCCTCCGAACTGCTTAGCGATCGTCCCCATGTGTCGCTTCCACCGCTGGAGCCGTTTGTTGGCGAGCTCAGAGTTGCCGTTGGCGAGGCGCGAGGCGTCGGCATCCATCGTTGTCTCGTCTAGCCCATGTTTCCCTTTTAGGTGTCTAAGTCATCGAAAACAAAGGATCGAGATCGGCGGTTTGTCTCTACGCTGACAGCACCTCCTCGGAGAAGGCTGGCGGGTCGCGTTCAACGATGCCGAGTGCAGTCAGGATCGAGTTGGCGCGAGCGGTGCCGCGCGTGACGACGCGCTTAGTCCGCCCAGAACCCAGCTGTAAGTCGACGACCCGGACCGAGCGTAGCGCTTGTAGTGCCTCGGTTGCGGACAGGTCGAGTTCGGCGACCTTGAGCTTTTTCTCAAGAGCCCGATGCACAAGGAAGGCCAGCGTAGCTACGAAAAGATGTGCCTCCACACGCTCATCGGTCTGGTGGTAAACGGGACGCATCTCAATGACATCCTTAAGGCATGAGAAGGCTCGCTCGACCTCGTTTAGGTCCTTGTAAAGGCGCACGGCGTCGACCGGAGAGAGGTTTTGCTCCTCGGTTTGAATAACGTACTTACCCTCGTAGGCTTGCTCGCGCTTGAGGTTGACGGGGTGCTCGAAGAAGCGGAAGCGACCGTTTTTGTACTCCCAGTCGTAGTAACGGTGACCGTGGTGGCGTGCCTGTATGCGCGCGGCGGCGTCTTTGCAGCCCGACGAGATAGCCCTGCTTGCGCGAGCGCACCACTGCCAGGCTGTCGCTCGTTACCATCCCTCGGTCGCCGACAAAAACCACGCGGTGCAAACCGAATCGTTCGTTGAGATCGTTGAGCACCTGCGGCACCGTTTTCGCGTCACGCCAGTTGCCGGCGAAAACATGGTGGGCGATCGGCCAACCGTCCACCATCACCAGACCGATAAGCACTTGCCGGTTACGCGGTCTGCGGTCGCGACTGTAGCCGTGGGCGCCGAGCCCCGGAGGGCCTTGACCTTCGAAGTACGTCGACGTCAGGTCGTAAAACACCATATCAACCTCAAGCGAAAACAGATCCCGCAAGCGCAAAAACAGCTCCTTCTCGATCTGTTCTTTGCGGGCATGCAGCTGGTCGAGCGTTCGGTACCATTGCTTGAGTTGGCGAAACTCCACGCGAACCCGCGGGGAGCGACTCGCTCGCCGTTCCCCATCATCGCGCCACTGCGGCACCCACCGCCGCCCCTGCCGGACGCAGACGAAGTCGGTCTTGAGCCAGCGCGCCAGACCGTGCTCGCTTGACGGAGCACATAGCCGGTTGGCGACCAGCACCAAAGCTCGCTCGCTTAGCGCCACTCCGTCCCGCTTGCCGCGGCCCCCGAGCCGGTCGAGAATCTGCTCCAGCCCGAGTTCGCGCCACAGCGTCGCCGTCACCAGCATCGGACCCCAATCCCACGCGTCTGCCCCCGCGACCTGCTCGGCTGCTCGCTCGGTGTCGGCCGGTTCACCGGCCCCAAGCAACCGATTGAGGGAGTCGAGATTGGCAACTAGAAGTTCCTTGCGCCCCAAGTTGCACACTACGCGTTGCTTCGGCTTGCCGTGCTCCCGATACGACTCGACCAGGCGGACATACTCATGTTGAACCCCTTTGCCGCCTGCGGCCCGAACGATGCGGAAGAACATAACCTGTCCTCACGCATACTACATGTCATTGTCCACGATTACAACGTATTAATGGCGCTCAAAGCACAGTCTCTGTCTCTACGTTTTGGGCGAAATTCAACCCCCGTTCCTTTGAATTCAGTCACTTACGAGCGTTAGGGTGCTCATAAAGGGTAAACATGGGCTAGCTCGAAGTCGAAACCGTCGTCACGGATGTCGAGCCTGTAGTACCTGCCGACCTTGTACTTGTTGAGGAGCTTTTTCACTGCAGCACGGATGTCCTCCTTGCCCTGCAAACGGCGCCGCTCGACCATCCGACAAACTTTCTCCAGCTCCTTGCAGGTCGCTTCGAGCAGAGCACGGCGCTTGTGACGCCGCCTCTCGGCCAGCTCCGGATTGCGGCAAGCGACCAGCCTCTCGTTGGGGAAATCCGGGTGCGTCACCTCAAACAGATTCCGCTCGTCGAATAGCCCCATCTGGAGCACCCCATCGTTGATGAGCTTGCGAATCGGTTCGGGACGCAGAGCGGTAATCCAGTCGACACCGTCCATCTCCCGCAACTCGTCGATCTGGGTCTGGGTGATCATTCCGCGGTCGCCCACCATCACAAACTGCTCGATGCCGAAGCGCTCTTGCACCTTTTCTACCTGAGGCAACAGCGTTTTGGGATCGCCCGTGTTGCCCTCAAAGACGGATACCGACACGGGGATGCCGCGTTCGTTGGTCAGCAGACCGTAGTTGATCTGCAGCTTGCCTTTCTTGCCGTCACGGTCGTATCCGAGGCGGGCGATCGGACAACTCACACCCTCGAAGTAGTTTGAGGTTAGGTCATAGAGCGCCAGGCCGTCGTTTTGGAGATGGCGCGCCGCGAGTTTTTTTTCGATGACCTCCTGGCGTTTGAGAACCCAGTCCATGGCGGCATAGAGATCGTCTTCGCGGGCATCGCTCACCCCCAGGATTTCGGGCAGTGTGGTTGTGTGCCACCACTGGCTAGTCGCCAGCTTCGACTGCGGTTCGAGGATCCGGGCGACTACCATGGCCACGACCAAATCCCGCTCTGGTGAGTGTCGAGAACCAACGAGCTTTTCGAAACCGAGCTGTCTCATGGCGCTGAGCACCGCGTCGACGTGGCCATGGTGCCGGGAGCCGTTCTCGACGATTTTGAAGGCGACTTCAACCGAGACGAGCTTTTCCCCTTTGAGAATGCGTCGGATGGCGTCGACTGCGTCCATGGGCAATTTGGACAAGTTAGCGAGCGTGCGCTTGCGGACGTTTCCGCCCACCCGATACGACTCACGCAGCAGGACCGCGGGGGTAGAGTTGCGATTGGGGATGATGTGGATATGCATGCCCACCATAGTATCCTATGTGTCAATATGTATCAAACCATAAAAGGCTTTAGACATGCCTACATATTGCAACCCAAAATTAGCCTCTCGGCGTCCCTAAAGACGCGTAATCATTGGGGATTCACACTGTCAGTGGGTTCATTCGACCAAGGAACTTCAGGCTAGCACGGACGGGACGGCCTTCTCCATTTGTGCAAAGCCTTCTTCGTTGTAGTTGCCGATCCCGAGATAGCGGTCTTTGTTCTCGAAATAGTTCTGGAAGAGAAGATGAGTGTTTGGGTCGAAATAGACCCCGCGCTCCGCCATCAGGCTAAGCGTCTCTTCGTCGAGGAGCGCGCCGTGCTCGATCGTCGTGCAGCCCGCTTCGACTGAACGCCGCGCTCTCTCCGGCCCGTGCGCGTGGACAACCGCCCGTAGGCCCTGCGCCCGCGCCTCTCCGCAAGCGGCGTCGAGCTGCGCTTGGGACATCGTCGGGGTGCCGCCGTCTCGTATGCTCGCGGAGGCGAAGATTTTGATGACGTCCGCGTCTTCGCTCTTCTGCTTGCGCACGAAATCACGAATCGCGTCGGGCTCTCCCGTGCGCGCGCCGATGCTACGTAGGGACGTCAGGATACGCGGGCCCGGAAGTACACCGCGATCGATCGCGTCGCGAAGCGGCTTGTCGACAAGTGAGCCGAGGCTCTGCACCGTCGTAAAGCCCGCCATCAGCATTTTGTAAGCATTCTCCGCGGCGTAGAGCGCGCTCGTCTCGGCGCTCTCCGTGTCGTCGCTGTGGAGCCGGCCATCTGGGTCGAAGTGCCAGCCGACATGGACGTGGGTATCGATGAGACCCGGTAAGACGGTGAGGTTGGTGAGGTCGTAATCGGCTTCGCCGGAGCGGCTCCGGATAGTCTGAATCGATCCATCGTCAATGACGACCTCGCCGTTCGTGACCACGCCCCCTCGCCCGTCGAGCAGGCGCGCCGCCCGGAGCGTGACACGCTCCTGGCCGCTGACCGCAGAGACCGTCGTCAACGCGACGACGACGGCTTGTGTTACTACGTGCTCAATCTGCTTGATGTTCAGGACAAAGCGCGGATGACGTTTCTGCATGTTCCTTACTAATCCGTTGTCCGTGCGGGAAGCGTCTTCGCGAGCGCCGTCGCCGAGCGAAGCGAGAGCGCCGCAAAAGTCAATGTCCCGTTGTTGCATCCGGACGAGACGATCGTCGGCGCCCCTACTACCCACAAGTTCTCGTGATCGTGCGATCGGCCGACGGGGTCGACGACGCTCGACGCCGGATCTGCGCCCATGCGGCAGCCTCCGCCCGGGTGATCGTGCAAGGAGTCGACGCGCGTCGACAAGGTCTTCCCGCCTCCGGCACGAACGATCTGGTCGAAGACGCCCCGAATGCTGTCTTCCGTGTGCTGACGGAGCTCGGCCGACCACTCGCTGTCGGCGAAGTCGATCCGCGGCAACGGATCGCCCCAAGGGTTTTTGCGATCGGAGTCGAGCGTGAGCGCGCTCTCTTTCGCGGGGATGACGTCGTAATAAGCGCGCATGCGCGCGACGCCGGTCGCGGTCCGCTTCTTCCAGTCGTCCAAGAGCGCGTCGCCGAAAAGCCGCTTACCCCCATCGTCCGTGAGCCGTGGCCGACGCGCGACGTCCGACTCCCAGATACGAAGGTCGTGGCGCACATAACGCTCTGGTCTCTCGCGCTGAAACTTCTTGGAGAGCAAGCTGTCGGAGCGGTACACGCCCGGATAGAGCTTCATTGGCACTTCGACATAGGTATTCAGGGAACGGTGCCCGGTGACGAACTTCCCGACCATCCCCGAGCGGTTAGCGACACCGTTTGGGAAGCGATCGCTTCTCGAGAGCAGCAAGAGATGCGTGCTCCAGCAGTAACCGGATGCGAGCACGAAAGTCTTGGCGCGAAAGTGGATCGGGTCGTCCGGTGCGTCGCGATCGAGCGCGACCGCGTGGTCGATGGCGTCCGATCCCTCCGCTAGCTCGAGCTGGCGAACGAGAGTGCGGTCGTAGAGCTCGATGCGGCCCTCGTTCAATAGTCTTTGAAACGTGAAATCGGGCGTGTACTTCGCGCCCGTCGGGCAGATGCTGCAGGTATCGCAACGCGTGCACACGTTTCTTCCCTGATAAGGGACAGAGTTCTTCGCGACCGGATTGCGCCAGAATGGAATGCCCGACTTCTCTCCCCATTCCTCGAGTTTCGCGAGGTTGTACGAGACGGGAAGCGGCGGCAGCGGGTAGTCTTTCGAGCGCGGATCGAGCTCGGCGGGGCCAGGTGAGCCCGCCACACCGAGTCGTTCTTCGGCTTCCTGATAGAACGGGTCGAGATCGTCATAGGTGAATGGCCAGTCATAGCCGACGCCGTAGATCGAGCGAACTTGAAAATCCTCCGGCGAGTAGCGCGGGGTCGTCCCGCCCCAATGGAGCGCGAGCCCACCGACCGCCATCGAACGTGATTGGATCCCCGTGCCGGTCTGGCCGCGGATGTGATCACCGGGCCACGGGTTCTCACGATAAGCGAGAAAACGGGCACGCCTGTCGAACTGTTCCTCGAGGTTGAAGATCTTGTCGCCGGCTTCGATGATGACGATCTTGGCGTCGGTCTCTTCGGTCAGCTTCTCGGCCACCATGGCGGCGCTGATGCCCGCGCCGATGATGACGACATCGCTCTCGATAGTCCTGGCCATGGCGTCAGCTCCCGAGGGGTTTGGGCTCGTCGGGACTGGTATCGAGCCCGCGGCAGGTTTGTTTCTCGATCGCGGCACCGTGGCCGAGATCGTTCGCTTCGGAGGTTCGGTAGAAATAGGCGAGAAGCCCGATAGCGACATGGGGCGCGTCGCCCGCATAAGGAAGATCTTGCGGCATCTCGCGCGGGAGCTGCCGATGAAGGATGGCTTCTTGGAGCGGCGCGTCAACGGCGTTGAAAGAGCTCCCGTGACGTTTCTTGGCTTCGAGCTCGAGGGCTTCGAGCTGTGAGCGCCAGAGCGGCCCCGGGTCGGGGGGCCCGTAGGCGATCTCGTCGGTCCAGAGGTATGGATGATCCAGCTCGGCCACGGGCTCGAACGCGTCGAGCCATTTCACGAAGTCGTCGAGAACCCGGGCAACGCCTTCGTCCCCGAGAGCCCTTTTGGGCAAGACGACGCGCCCCACCGCGTCGAGCGTCGTCCTGTGGAGGCTGTCGAGGCTGGTCGAAGCTCCCAAAGGAGCTGCCTCTCGTTGCGGCGCGCAGCTCGCCGCCGCCAGCCCGGACACGATGGTCGCGGATTTCTTGAGAAACAAGCGTCTATGTTCGTGACTCATGGGCCAACTCCTTTGACATAACGGTTGAAATACTCCACGAGCTTCTTGAATGCAAATCGCGTCTGGTAGAGATCCTCGCGATCCCAGCCGTGACGCGACGAGGGGAGCGTGACGAGATCCACGTTCTTCCCGAGCTCCATCAGACGCTCGATGAGCGCGAGCGAATCTTTGTAGAGCACGATGCGATCGCGCATACCGTGAATGATGAGAAGCGGATCACGGAGCCCCGCGGCATGGGAGAAGCCGACGCGCCTTCGTAGGCAGCGGGCTCGTCCCAAGGCGACATCATCACACGCATCTCGCCGGTCAGGGCGTGAAAGACGTTCGTCGCCGGCGCTCCTGCAACGCCGGCTTTGTAGATCCCGGGTTTCTTGAAGAGCGACATGCAAGTCAGAAGCCCGCCATAGCTCGAGCCCCAGATACCCACGCGAGACGTGTCCGCATAGTCGAGCGTCTCGAGATATTTCACGCCGCTATGGAGGTCTTCGACGTCGATGCCGCCGTAATCCAGGCGGATCCCGCGGCGGAGCTCGCGCCCGTGTCCCCAGCTTCCCCGGATGTCGACGACGAAGAGGATGTAGCCTTGCTGCAAGAGATATTGCTCGAGGCCCCAGGGTGGGTGGGCGTTGCGCCCGCCCCATTGATTGCGCACCGTGTTGGAATAGACCGAGCCGACAATCACGGGAGATTTCCGGCGCTCGTCAAGCTCCGGGGGCAGCAACATCCGCCCGTGAAGCGTGACGCCGTCCACGTGAGATGGGAACGTGACGTATTGCGCAGGCACCCATGCGTGCTCGTAGAACTCCGGCCGGGGCGATTGGGTCAAACGGTGCTCGCCCGTGTCGGAGACTAGAAAGAGCTCGGGCGGCATTCGATCGCTCGAGAACATGTCCGCGGCGAGCTGCCCATCCGGAGAGATGACGGGGTCGTGCGTCCCAGCCCGCTCGGTGCGCTGCTCGGGCTCACCGCCTTCGAGACCGATGCGAAAGAGCTGGCGGTCCTCCGGTCTCGGAACGTTGGCGACGTAATGGATAGCATCCTTGTTGACGGTGAAGTGGGCGACGGCGAAATCGCCGCTCGTGATGCGGCGCGGCTCGCCGCCGCCATCCGAGGCCGCCAGGTAATAGATGTGATAGTCGTCGTCGCGATCCGAAAGAAAATAGATCCCGCGGCCGTCGGGGGCCCACTCGGCTTGCCAATAGGCCGTCACGTTGAGCGCGTCATCCTCGCGATAGAGCTCGCTCACGCCACCGCCGCCCGCGTCGACCAACAGGATGCGACGCGACTTGACGTAGAGGTCGGATCGATCGACGAGCAGGCGTCTTCCATCCGGCGACCACCGATAACTGAAGATGGACTCCGTCGGTTTGGCTTCGAGATCGAGCCATGTGATGGAGGCGTCCGCGACGGTGACGACACCGAGCCGCAGACTTCGCGGCTCTTCACCGGGAAAGGGCCGCCGCACCGACGCCATCTCGACATCCGTAGACATGTAATTCGGAATGCCGCGAAGAGGTACGCGGCGCTCGTCGCTCTCGAGAACCGCGATGTGGCGTCCATCGGGCGACCATCGATAACCGAATACGCGCACTTCCGCGCGCGCGTCGCCGAGAAGGCGTCGCGGCTTGCCAGGCGGCTGAAGCCGCGGCTGAAGCACCCAGAGATCGCCATCGCGTAGAAAAGCCAGATCGCCGGACGAGGAGTACGTCGCGCCCGTCGCGCCGTCGGCGGCGAGGACCTCGGGGGCTTCTCCCACGCGCAGGGAGTGGAGCGTAGCTTCGAACTCGTAGACGAGCCGCTCGCCGTCGGGGTGCCAGACGACGTCGACGATGCCGCGATCCCCTTCCGCTTCGGAAGCGTGGTTGGTGACGCGCATAGGCGCGGGAGGCTCTAGCCCGAGATCGACGATCCAGACGTCGCGCGCCGGATAGGGTGATTATGTCCGGCGCGCGCGAGGACGAGTCCCTTTTTCTGGAGGTCGAGAACGCCTATGACGGCGGTAATGAAATAGCTCTTCTCGATCCGCTCGGAGATGACGTCGTTCATCTCGACGAGCATGTCTTTCGGCCCGATTGAGTCCTTTCCCAGCACCTCGAACAAAGCCTGGAGCTTCATCGCGTAGAGTGCCGCCGGAATGCCTTTGCCGGACACATCGCCCAGGATGACCGTGAAGCGTCGATTGCCCTCGAGCGCGAAATCGTAATAGTCGCCCCCGACGTCGTGGGCCGGCTGGAAGTAACTGGCGACGTCGAGATGTTCGAGCGTCGGGTTCGTGGCCGGGTAGAGGCTGAACTGGATCGCGCGGGCGACCTCGAGCTCATCTTTTGTGAGGAGCTTCTCCGCGAGCTCGATCGCGAGAAGGACATTGAGGATGAGAAACCCGACCACTGCGCCCGTCCAATCCGGTTGGACAAAGCCCCAAGCAAAGGCCGCGATGGAGGCGATATAGGCTATTCGGCGGGCGGGGCTGAGCTTCCGTAAGAAACTGAGAAAAAGGGCCTTGGCGTGCGCTGCGTAGCGACCGACACCCTTTTCCGGGATGGTGGGCGCCTCCGCGTGCCCTTCCTGCTGGTAGAACGAATAGGCCTTTTGGGTGTCCCACCGCACCAAAGTATGGATTTCGTCGAGGCCCCTGGCGACGTCGGAGCTTTTGAGTTTTGCGACCCAATCCTTCAGCGGTGGCTTGGACATGACAGGCAGGACTCTAGCATGAGATGAATCTCTCTTATAACGTTACGCTCGCCCCATCGCGGGAGTTCACCCGGCGGGAATTCTTCGCTAAACTCATGAGTACAGGAGAATTTCCCGTGTCGTCTATCCCAGGCATCTCAAGGCATCTGAGGCATGCATGATCCCGAACGCGGAGCAACTTAGAGCCATCTCGCAAATGACGAAGGGGGATCTCGGAGAGATCCGCTTCCCCGTCCTCCTCCATGCGCTCGCCGTGCACACGCGCACGGTCGTTCTCAGCATTGAACGCCGCCAGCTGAAAAAAGAGATCATCCTGGAGAACGGAATCCCCGTGGATTGTCACTCCAATTTACTACAGGACACGCTCGGCAAGTTCATGGTCGCCCGAGGGGCCATCAACGACGCTCAGTGCCACGACACGCTCAGCAAGAGCGCGACGACGGGGAAGCCCTTTACGGACATCATCGTCGCCGACGGCCTCGTCAATGCGTCCGAGTTCTACAAGATCCTTCAGCAGAACCTGGCGAAGAAGCTCCTCGACGCCTTCTCGTGGCGGAGCGGAACGTTCCAGGTCTCGGCAGACCTGCCTCCGGTCGACTCCCCGCTGAAAGTGCGGGCGCCGCAGCTCGTGCTCACGGGGATCTCGAAATTCGCCCCCGAGGACGAAATCGCAGCGGAGATCGAAGCGTTTCGAGGCGAAAAGAAGCTCTTGATCAACCCGCGACCACCTTTTCCCCTCAAGGAGCTTCGTCTGTCGAAGGACCACAAGGAGATCGTGGGGCTCGTCTCCGTCGGGAAAACGCTCGACGAGCTGGAAGCGGAGTCGGGTCTCGAAAAAGCGCGCGTTCTACGGGCTCTGTATGCCCTCGCCGTCATCGGCGTCGCGATGCCGGAAGACTGGCTCTTGACCGTCAACGCGGCCCCCGATATGGATTTTGCGTCCGGCGTCGAGGAAGAGTCCGTGGACGCGTCCCAGACGCGACCCCCGGGCGGAGACGCCGCGGCCGCCATTACCACAGCTGTGCAAGCGGCTGAAAAAGCGATGACGGCGCAAGATATCGAGACGCTTCGTAACGAGCTCATGGAGGCCTATCTGAGATATCGCAAACAGGACGCCTTCGAATTGCTCGGTATCGACGGAGAAGCGACGCGGGAGCAAATTGAGCAAGGCTATCTCGAGTTCAGCGAGCGGTTCGCGCCGTGGAAGTTCGACCAGCCGGGACTCGAGAGCTTTACCGACAAAGCACGCGATCTCTTCATCGCGGGCGGCCAAGCTTTTGGTGAGCTCTGTAACCCCGAGACGCGCAACTCGCTCGTCGCGCGCCGCAGCAGTGCCTTCACGAAGAAGCACCAGGCCATCCCCGAAGAAGCTCGGAACGCCTTCGCGATCAAATCCGACCTGCTCAATTCGGAAACGCAGTTCAAAAAAGGGATCGAGCTCATGAAAGCCGGCCAATATGCGGACGCTCTCGAGCAGCTGCAGTTCGCTCATGACTGCGAGCCGCAGAATAGCAACTACCGCGCCGAGCTCGCCTTTTGCCGCTACCGGAAGGATCCGGAAATCGAAAAGGCCGGCGCCCTTCAAGAGCTCCACGAGACCATCCGCATCGACCCGGAATGTGGGCTCGCGCTTTGCTACGCAGGGATGATCTTTGGCGAGGACGGTGAATTCGGCGCGGCGGAGCCGCGGCTTCAAAAGCCATCAAGCTCATGCAGCCCGATCGGCGGCCCATCGACGCGCTACGCCAATTCAAAGCCGCGGAGCGGGAACAACCCAAGAAAAAGCGCCGCTTCTTCTGACCCGCTGCCGCCGAGCCTTTTCGCCCAGATCGACTAGCATAGGCGGGGGCTTGCCCGCCGTAGCCTTGGCGAAGGAGGGTTGATGAAACGTCATGACGTTCGCGAACTCGGGATGGATCGCTCCATCTCGAGACGTGATTTCCTGAACGGGGTCGGGGTCGCTCTGACGGGCACCCTCCTCCCCACGTCCTCGGTCGAAGCCTTTCGCCTCCTGCAGGAGAGCGAGTACTACCCTCCCACGCGAACAGGCATGCGCGGCAGCCATCCCGGCTCGTTTGAAATCGCTCACGATGTTCGCGACGGGCGAGCCCTCGCCGCCGCGTCGGAGCTTTCCGAGCGTTACGACCTCATCGTTGTCGGCGGCGGTATCAGCGGCTTGTCGGCAGCGCATTTCTACCGCAAGCAGTTCGGCCCGAGCGCCAAGATCCTTGTCCTCGACAACCACGACGATTTCGGGGGCCACGCCAAGCGCAACGAGTTCTGGCACGACAGCCGCATGTATTTATGAATGGCGGGACGCTCAACGTCGAAGCACCCTCGCAATACAGCACCGTTGCCGCCGGCCTCCTGTGGGAGCTCGGTATCGATCGCACGCGCTATTTCGAGTCCAACAAGAGCGTATCGGATGTTCTTCGACAAAGAGACTTTCGGTGAAGACCGCCTCGTCGGAAGCTATAGCACCAAAGGTATGAAGGCGTTCCTCATGGCATCGCCGCTCTCGGCGTCGGTGCGAAAGGACATCCTCAAGCTCTACGCAGGAACGACGGACTACATGCCCGGTCTGAGCTCGGACGAGAAGAAGAAAAAGCTCGCGCATCTCAGCTATCGCGATTACCTGATGGACGTTGCAGGAGCGGACCCGGGCGTCGTTCCTTTTTTCAACACGCGCGCGATGGGGATCTTCTGTGTCGGGGTCGACGCGGTGCCCGCGCTCTATGGCTGGGAAATGGGCTATCCGGGCGAGAGCAGCATCGGGTGGGGCGCGAAGAGCTTCTGGGGACGACGTTCGAGACCTTCGAGCACAACATCCGTGACCAGCTCGGTCGCACGTTCGGTCCGACGGGTTTCGATGCGGCGCGCAACCTCCTCGCGATCGCCGTGAACCGGTGGCCCCACGGCTACGCCTACACCTACAACACGCTGTTCGATCCCGAGCCGTGGGCTTTTACGACAACGTCGGACCGCCCGGCGATCCGCGGGCGTCAGCCGATTGGAAGCCGGATCACGATCGCCAATGCGGACGCAGCCGCGAGCCCTCACACGGACGCGGCGATCAACGAAGCCTATCGCGCCGTCGCCGAGCTGAAAAGCGCGACCTGAGTTACTAGCGCGCGGGCCCCGACCTAATCAAGACCCGAAGCGGAGCTTGCTCTCCACCGACAGCACACCGAGCGTTTGCCGGATGATGGACTCCGCTTTTTGCTTGGCCATTTGGTTCAGGACCACGCCCGTCAGGAGGACCCTGGACTGTTTGACGATGATGCGGATCGGCGGGTGCGCCATCCGCGCGTAGTCGGAGAACATCGAGTCGCGATAGAGGCGATTGGCGAGCGTTCGCCGCAACCGACTGTCTTGCATGGAAGTCGGGAGCACCTCGATCTGGTTGCTGAACTCTTGAATGCCGAGGACTTTGTGTATCCTCTCTTCGATGCCGTCTTTTTTGTAGGGCTCCGTGACGAACCCCATGATGACGACGCTCCCGTCTTTCACGATCGCGCCTGCATCGTCGAAGATGGTGAGGTTCCCGTACCTCCGGATCTGTTTGACGACTTCCTGGCCGAGCTCGTTGTCGCTCTCCGCCTGAGCGATCTCGATATCGGCTTCGACGTCCTCGATTTCGGGCTGGGCGAGCGCGACCTCGACGGCCTTGTTCTTCGCGAACACGTTTCGCACTTGGCCGGTCAGAATCGCGGTGGCTCCCTCGAGCTCGATGTTGAGCTTGATCTTTTCCTTCTTGAAGCCTTTTTCGATCTGTTTCAGGATCTCGCCCGGGCTACGCTGCGCGAGCAGTGACGCAGGCAAGGCGAGGAATAGCAGAGCGACCGTGAGCCTTCTGACCTTGTTCTTCATAGCGATTCTCCCGTGCCGATTGTAGCTTATTTGCGCCGCGAGCTCTTCTTCTGGGCCTTGGGCACGAAGTCCTTCCCGAGTCTAGTCTCGAAACCGGCCGCTTGGCGGTGGCCGCCATTCTGAAATTGGCGCGCGATCTCGGAAACGTCGAAGTCTTCGCGCGAGCGAAGAGACCACTGGCGAATCCCGTCGCCGCGGTCAAAGTAAATGACGACGAAACGCGCCTCGGGATGACGTCGCAAGAGCTCCTCGCCAACTTCTGAGCCGAGCACGGCGCCGTTCACGATGGGCACGCGATAGCCCGCGAGCTCCTCGAACCGAACCTGGTCACAGAGAAGCGCGACTTGCTCTTTTTTATAGCGGAGGATCGGCACACCTTCCTTCGCGAGCTCGGACACGTCGAGCCCGTTCCAGACCTCGAAATCCATAGGGTACGAGCTCAACGCAGCGTATACTTCGCGGCTTTTTGGAAGCTCGTACCGCCAAAGGTCGTGCTCCATGACGTAGCGAAGAAGCTCGGGTACGGGCTCCTCTGGATGGAAGTGCTCCCAGGCGAGCACCGCGCCGCTCTTACTGTTGTCGAAAACCGCATAGACGAGGCCCTCGAGCGCCTCCTCCGCGGTCCGGTGGTGATCGATGATCTGAAGCTCGGCGAAGCGTTTCCGCATGGCGACGATCACCTCTCGCGGATAGCAGAAGTCAAGGATGTAGACGGAAGAGCCCTTGGGGAGCACCGGTGCCGGAACGCCGTGTCGGACGGGGAGATAGGTAGCCTCGTCGCCGAGCTTGCGCCAGGCGGCCCAGGCCGCGCCGAAGCCGTCAGCGCAGTTGGCGTGAAAGAGAACGGTGTAGGTCAAGTCTGAGATCCTATCCCAAGATTTGCCTTGTGATGACCTCTATTGCTAAAATTGCGACTCCCGCGCCGCTCAATGTTCGGTCCCGCACTGGCGCGGGAAACCCGTCAAGCTTTTCTAAAGGAAAGGACGTATTCTGACATGAATCGTGGTCTTGCTCTTTTGCTGTCACAGATTCTTCTCGGAACCCTCACCATCGGCTGTGGCGACAACAGTAGCTCGCCCACCAATCCTTCAAATCCCTCGAATCCGTCCGCGGGCGCGCCGACGGATAGCTCCCTCACCGCCCCAGTAGCGCAGTCGCCCGGCGCTTCAGAACAGATCGAGACCGTGCAGCCCGAGCTCGTCGTGAATAATGCCACCGGCGGCTCTTCGGCTCGGACCTACAGTTTCGAGGTCGCTACGGACGGCGCCTTTCAGCAAATGGTCGCTTCGGAGAGCGGCGTGATGGAAGGGTTGGGCGGCATCACAAAATGGCGCGTGCCGGAAGCGCTTGTAGCCGACGCCCGCTACTTCTGGCGCGTGCGTGTGAGCACGAGCTCCGGTGCGGGTCCGTTTTCCGACACCGCGGAGTTCCGCATCAAGGCCGGTTTTACGCGAGACCGACCCTCCGAGATCGTGTTGTTCGATCCTCTGACGAGCGGCTCGACCGTCGGGATGTTGATGGGAGGCCAGTTCGTCGCCGGGGGATGGCAACCGCAGGTGAACACCGACTGCATCCGCTATCAGATCCCGACGCTTCACGAGGGCTTTCTCGAGTTCGAGACGACCAATGTCAGCTCGCCGAACCCGTTCTCCGGCAAACGCATGCTCGTCAGCATGTGGGATCCGTCGAAAGGCGAATACACGACGAACCCGTTCCGTATGCATCTCCAAAAATTGGACCGGACCACGGTGACTTTCGGAGACGTGCGTCTGCGCTGGATCTCACGCGGCCAGGAAACGAATACGAATATCAGCTTTTTCGACTTCGACCCCTCCATCGTTTATTCGTGGCACATCGAGTGGGGCAGCTTCGCGGGTATTCCGTCCCAGCACGTGAAAGTATTTCTCGACGGCTTCGAGATCCTCACACGTAACTACGATCGTGCCTATAGCCCGAACCCGCATTGGCTCGAGCTCGGCAACTGTAGTCGTGCGGAAACCCTCGAGCAGGCCATCTGGTCCAATATCCGGGCTGGCAGCCGCTAACCTCTCGAATGCACGGATCTAAGACGGGCGAGGGCCTCTCGGCTGTCGCCTGGCTTTGCTCTCTTTTTGGAAGAGCGAGGGGAGCCGGGGCTCTTACTCGTCCGTCGATTCTTTCGCTTTGACGAGATCGCCCCGGTCGAGGTGCATCTTGTCGAAGCTATCTGCCGAGATGACGTAGTACCAGGGCGCGAAACGTTGCGAAAGTTCTTCCGCCGTCTCTTGGCCTTCCTTGACTTTGTCTTCCCAGCTCTCATACGCATCCGCGAGGTCTTTGTTCTGCTTGTCGTCGTCGGTCAAATCGTCGCCTTCTTTGTCCTCGAAGTCGCGATTCCCTGGACGCGGCGGCTCGGGAAGTGTTTCGCCGTCGAAATCCGCGGTGATGAACAGATACCGGTTCTCGCCCGGGCCGCTCTCTTCGTCCCCGGTCGACTCGGCGCCGGCGCTGATGGCCTCGCCGGAGCCGTAGAGGATCTCGCCGAAGCGGAGCGTGTAATAGACACCCTCACTCGTGCGCACTTGGAGCTCGCCTTCGTTGGACAGAAGGTCGCCCATGCGAGTCATGTAATAGCCCCGGCTCTGGAGCGATAGAACATCTTGGCGTGAAACCGTGAGCCCGGAAAGACGGTTGTCGATGCCTTCAGGCTTCGGACGAACGCCGACGATCTTGAGATCGTCCACCTCGCGCAACAAGTCGTTCATCTTCGTGGAGTCGACTTCCTGATCGGCGTCCATGCGATTCGCGGCCCACGTGTCGTCCTCTTTGTCGAGAGTGACGGTGTCACGCTCATCCACCATGAGGGTCCGCTCGTTGATGGAATAGTCCCGCAGCACGATGTGGTCGATCTTGCTCCGCTCGACTTTGAGAAGGTCGCTCTCGATCCAGTCCTCGAACTTGGTCGAGATGTCGACGTCCACTTTGGCAGCGTAGACGCGCTTTTGCTCCGGCAGACGCACGAAGTGAAAGCCTTCACGGCCTTCGATCTCAGAGCCGATGATAATGTCCGCGAGAACGCCGTCGTTCTCGCCGCGCATCGTGACGCGCTTGCCGCGGCCGAGCAGGCTCGCAGCCGTTTCGTCGAGCGGGTCGATGACACCGAGCGCTTCGTGGTCGGAAACGTTGTCGGAGCGGAAGTCGTCCTTGTTGATGGTCATGACACCCGCCGCCGTCTCCGCGAGGCGATCCTCACCATCCGCGGCGTAGTTGTGATGCGACGGGATGGTCCAAATACCACTCTGGTTCGTCACCTTGAACGGCCGCGCCGCAGCCGTATCTTCGTCGAACTCGATGACCTCGAGCGTCATCGCGACGTTCGGGTCGGTGAAGTCGGGAAAAAAAGGCTCGCCTTGATCGAGAAAAGCGCTCGGCGTGATGTTGCGCGGCGCCGTCGCCAAGGCGACGACCGCAAGAAGCACCGCGGCTCCCGCGAGCGTCTTGGTCAGTTTGAGCTCGGGCTTGGCCTCGACTGGCGTCTTTGGCTCGTTCATTACGCTCCCTCCCTCAGGCGGTGAGCTTGAACGGCGCCTTCCCGTTCGCGCTTTTGCCGTCGGATGAAGATGTAGACCCCGAGAAGGAATACGGGAATCGGTGGCAACAAAACGGCCGCGGAGCGGATGCTGCTCTGGATGAGACGGATCTGAGTTTCCATCCTCTCCTCGCTCGCGCGGATCGCCGCTTCCTTCGCGGTTTCGATATTGGCTTTTTGCACTTCCAGGCGCCGGTTCTCGACCTCTTCGAGGTTGCGCGCCATGATTTGCTTCGTCTGCGCGTCGAGATCCGCGCGGTCTCGGACTTCGGCGACCTTCGCGTCGAGCCGGCTCTGGGCGGCGGCGAGGTTCGCGCCGGCTTCACGCTCGGCCTCGGCCTCTTCTTGCGCTCGTCGCTCGATGAAGTTCCGCGTCTGGTTCTCCACGCGCGCGAGCGTCCGGTGGCGCACGCGGCGGTTGCGAAGGGCGACGAACGACTCGTCTCCCACGAGCGTGTCCATCGCGTTCAAGAAGAACGTAACGTTGTCGAAGTTCAGGTTGCCCGGCCCCATACGCCGGATGTCGAAGAACTGCTGGGAAATGAAATCGATATCGGTGATGACGATGACGTGAAGCGGCTTGGCCGGGCTCGGCTCGGCATCCTCGGATTCGCTCTCGCCCTCGCTCTCGACATCATCAGCGGTCGGCTCGGCATCCTCGGACTCACTCTCGCTCTCGCCATCAGCAACGGTCGGCTCGGCACCCTCGGACTCGCTCTCGCTCTCGCCATCAGCAACGGTCGGCTCGGCACCCCGAACTTCCGCCGCGAGGGTGTAGGTCATGGGGTCCGGCCGGTGCGGCAAGTTACGGTTGAGCGACGCGCCGAGAAAATTTCGCTGCACCATCTGGAAATACGGAAAGCGCCCGGATAACGGACCGGACTGCAGGAGCGGACGGTACGTCAAACCCTCGCCCGAGGCGGAGTTGATTTGGCCCGGGTAGAGGAGCACGAGTTGCTGAAGCGTGGCGCTCGCTGGGTGGCTCGGATTGAACACGTCCGGGTTGTCGTTGCCTTGCCCTAGAAAGACGACTTCGGGCGGCAGGTGTGCGAGGTCCGGATGCGGGTTATAGGCATCCCACGTGATGGTGGCCGGGTCCCATTGAAAGCCGAGCTCCCTCAAAAAACCGCGGATATCGCCTTTCGGTTGTGGCGGCGGCTGTTGCTGCCGCATGAACGGGTTGGTGTTGGATCCCGGCTGTTCGGACGGTGAGAGGCCGAGATTGACGATGGGGAGCGGATCCACTAGGAGGAGCGCCGCCGTCCCTTGCTTGATGAAGTCGGAGACGTTCGTCATCTCTTCCTGTGTCAACGAAGAGGGAAGTGTTACGAGCAAGCCGTCGACCTCCTCGGAGATCGGGCTCGAGGGCGTTATCTGGACGACCTCGTATTGTTTCCGCAGCTCTTCCACGACCGCCCACGACGGAGAGCTCTGCATCGTCTGGAAATCGAGGCCTCCGAAAAGCTTCAGCTGCGTGTTGATGACGCCCACCTTCCTCCGCTCGGTATTGGCGACCACGCGAATGCTCCGCGCGATCTCGTACTCCGCCGGCAGACCGCGGTCGAAGAACAGGATCACTTGCTCTTCCCCCGCACACGTGAAGGCGAGGCCGAGGAAGACTTCGCTGAAGCCGGCGCGCGCGCCTTGGAGATTCGGGATCTCCCTAGGCTGGATACCGAACTTCTCTCGAGCTTCGCGAGCCTCTTCGGTGAAAGGCTCGGTATCGTAAATCGCGATCTGTACTTTCCCGCCGCTCGCCGACGCCATCTCTCGTAAGAGCCCCACGACGTTGGCGCGCGTTTGTACGTACTGCTCGGGCGCGGTCGGGCTGATATAGGCCTGAACGAAGACGGGACGGTTACTGTCGAGCTGGCTCAGAAGCGTTCGCGTCTCTGAGCTCAATGAGTGCAGCCGCTCCGCGGTCGCGTCCACCCGCAGGCCGAGCCTACCGAGGATCGAGATGCTCGCAACGAGGATGACGACGACCGAGACGGCGCGCACGAGTTGGTGCGTCGACATCTTGACGCCGTCCGCTTCACGAGGCCAGTGCCGCTGGCTCACGAGGAGCACGTTCAGATACAAGAAGACACCGGTCAACGACCCGAAATAGAGAAAGCCGGTGAAGCTGATGACGCCGCGGCCGAAATCCTCGAAGTGGTAGAACACCCCCAGCGGCTCCACGGCGCGAGAGAGACCTTCGCTGAGAATCCGCGTCATGGGCTCGATGAAGACACCGATGCCAACAAAAAGTACTCCGAGAACGAAGGCGATGGTGACGTTCGCCGAGAGCTGCGAAGCGAGCATACCCACGGCGATGAGCGCCGCGCCCACGAAAAAGAAGCCGAGATAGTTCGCGAACATCAAGCCGAGGTCGGGAGCTCCGAGCCAGAGCAGCACGATGACGTGGCTCAACGAGAGCGCGAGCGCGACCGTGTAGATGCCGAGAGCCGCCATGTATTTCCCGAGCACGACCTCGACGTCAGTGGCAGGAAGCGTGAGAAGAAGTTCGTCCGTCCCTTGCTTTTTTTCCTCGGCCCAGACCGACATCGTGAGGGCCGGCACGAAGAAAACGAGAAGGTAGGGGAAAACCGCATTGAGCTGGTCGAGGTTCGCTAGATTGTTCAGAAAGAAGCGGTCCTGCCAAAAGGCGGCCGCCGCGCTTAGGAAGATGAAGAGGGTGATGAAGACGTAGCCCGTGGGATTGCTGAAATACATGCGCAGATCCCGCTTGGCGATGGCGTTGGCGATGTTCCAGTTGATGTTCTTGATCATAATGCCTGTGCCTCCGTCGCGGCGTCGAGTTGGGTGAGGCGATAAAAAGGCCCTTCCAAAGAGCCGTCTTCTTTGAGCTCTGCAGGCGTGCCTTTGAAGACCATGCGGCCGTCATGCACAAAGAGCACGTAGTCCGCGATCGCGTCGACTTCTTGAAGGATGTGCGTCGAGATGAGGATGGTCTTCAGGCTTCCAAGGTTCCGGATGTTCTCGCGGAATTGCCTGATTTGGTTCGGGTCGAGCCCTGCGGTCGGCTCGTCCATGATGAGGACCTCGGGATCGTGTAGGAGCGCCTGAGCAAGCCCGACGCGCTGTTTCAAACCTCGCGAGAGCTTACCAATGGGCTTGTCGAGAACTTGCTGCAGCGCGCACAGCTCGCGCACCGCGGCGATGCGGTCCTTCAATCTCTTGGGGCCGAGCTCGCGCGCTTCACCGAAGAACTCGAGCAGCTCGAGGGGCGTCATGTCCTGATAGAGCGGGCCGTTCTCCGGCAAATAGCCGAGCCGCTTCGACGCTTCGATGCGCTCTTTATGCACGTCGAGTCCGGCGATGTAAGCGGCGCCTGCGCTCGGAGCGAGATAGCCCGTGAGCATCTTCATGGTCGTTGTTTTACCGGCGCCATTGGGACCCAAAAAAGCAACGATCTGTCCTTCCGGGATCGAGAAGCTGATGTTCTCCGTTGCGACGAAAGGCCCGTAATACTTCGTTAGGCCCCGCGCTTCTATCATGGTAGAGGGCACGGTTCTAGAGGGAGCATCTTCCATCAAGCGCGTATCTCCTGTTCGATCGGTGTGTGACACTGGTCCGTCTTTGGACCGTCGTCGCGGGAGCCAGGATGGTTGGCTCACCCGCGCGAATCGAGACCAGATTCTACTCAAATCGTTTCATCGAGACAAGTTGTTGGTAATTACGTAAGAGTATCTACCGTCGTGGGTTGTGCGTCGGGCGTGTAATCTTGGCCCGAAAAGGCTTACTATTCTGGCTCCGACATGGCCCGCTCGAAACGCCGTCTCGTCCCAGAGGTCGTCCAGTCTTCGGCGATGGATTGCGGCCCCGCTGCGCTCAAAGCCTATGTCGAAGGCCACGGCGTCTCGGTGAGCTATGGGCGCCTGCGCGAGGCGCGCCAGACAGATGTCGACGGGACGGCGATTGAAACGCTCCAGGCGATCGCGGTCGAGCTCGGCGTGCCGGTCGAGCAAGTGCTCCTCCCGAAAGATCTCGTGCTTCTAGAAGAAGCGGGATCACTCCCCTGCATCGCCGTGACGCGGCTTCCGAACGGCAACACGCATTTCGCGATCATTTGGAGCCTTACTGCCGGCGTCGCCCAGGTGATGGATCCGGCCTCGGGCCGACGGTGGATGACACGCGGCTAGCTTTTGCACGAGCTCTACCAGCACGCGATGTCGGTTCCGGCGGACGATTGGCGGGAATGGGCGGGCTCGGAACAGGGTCGGAGTCTGGTCGCGAGCCAGCTATCTTCACTCGATATCCCGAAAGAGGTGGCCTGAAAGCTCATCGAGAGCGCGGACGCGGACCCGAGCTGGCGCGGGCTCGCAAGCCTCGACGCGGCGGCGCGAGCGGTGCGCTCGATGGTCGATGCCGGCGCCAGTAAACGAGGCCGGGAAGCCGCCGCGCTCCTGACGACATTATTAAGGTTCTCCTGTCGTTTCGGGGGGATCTGATTTGTGTTGGAGGGCATGGCCTATGGACGCTGCCGCGATTGTGGAAAACGCCGGAAACTCCGGGCGAGAGAGGCGTTTAGGGAAAGGTTGTGAGCACGTACAAACGTGGAGCGGCGTTTTCCACAATCGCTTGGAAAACGCTTCGCGTTTCCCACGAGCGCCCACAGGCCCCTCCTGATATATATACAAGAAAGATTAATTCATATGGAATAAGGAAGGGGGGGCTCGATTAGTGGAGGCTATGGAAAACGCCCTTCCAGGCTTCGAAGAGAACTCAGTCGTGAGCAAGGTCTGAACGACCAGAACCGTGGGGGCGTTTCCCACAGCCTCGTCTCCCGCTGAGGGGCAGTGGCATTTGGTGAGGCCCGTGGGTTGAGAGGGTAAGCCATGTGTAGATGCGCATCGGCGAGAACGCTAGAATCTTTTTTTCCGAAAGAGAAAAGAGCGTTCCCGCGATGCGCGTTACTACGTTAGTCAACAAGCTCATCGGATTGCAAGGCCTGTGGGTCCGAGGTTTCCACTTCCAGGCGGACAAAGCCAGAGTGGTGGTGGATGTAGTACCACCGGTACGTGTCAACAACTTTGAGACACTCACGAGCTGCATTTAGTGAGCCTCGATTAGCGTCGGGAGGCTCGTGGCGCCGGTGCGGTCCACATCTGCATCGATCGAGATCTCGTTTCGTGGAGCAGAAAAAGGGGGTACCCCAGGTATGGACGCCGCCGCGAGAGTGGCTTGTGCGGCATTCAGGAGCGTCGTTTTCTCCGTCGGCGGGTTGATCCAAGCCTGAGGAGGCAAAACGGGAGGTTGTGGCGTTCCGCGAACGAAGCGTTCGGGATGAGTCCGATGAGCTTCGAGAAGGATCTGGCGCCGAGCGGTGGTGAGCTGTTCGGCGCGACCATAGTGAACGTCGGCCGGCGTCATGAAGCCGATTCCTGAGTGCCGGTGCTCGTAGTTGTAGTAGTCGAAGAAACCGCCGCAGAACAGCCGGCCGTCTTCGGCGGAACCAAAACGGCTCGGAAACTGAGGACAGTACTTCATCGTCTTGAACTGGGACTCGGAGTAGGGATTGTCGTTCGAGACATAAGGTCTGGAGTGGGTCTTGGTAACTCCGAGGTCAGCTAGGAGCAGAGCCACGGGCTTGCTTCTCATCGAGCTGCCACGGTCCGCGTGAAGGGTGAGCTGGTCGGGTTCAATGTCCTGCTTGCGACAGCTCTCGGCGATGAGGCGTTGCGCGAGCGCCGCACTTTCTCGGTGAGCCAGCATCCAGCCAACCACGTAGCGGGAGAAGATGTCGAGGATGACGTAGAGGTAGTAGTAGGTCCACTTGACGGGGCCACGAAGCTTCGTAATATCCCACGACCAAACCTGGTTGGGCGCTTCGGCCAGCAGCTCCGGCTTCGTGTAGTTCGGATGGCGCCGTTGGTTCCGGCGCTCTCGGACCTCGCCGTGCTCCTCCAAAATCCGATACATCGTGCGAATCGAGCAGAGGTAGGTTCCCTCGTCCAGAAGCGTGGCCCACACCTGGGCGGGCGCCTTGTCGACGAACCGCTCACAGTGCAAGGCCCCGAGGACTTACTCGCGCTCAGTCTCGTCGAGGGCTCGGTGCGGCCGAGGACGCCGCTTCGGTTCGGGCGTCACCTGGCGCCTGCGATACAGCGTGGAACGAGCCACACCCAGAGCCTCGCAGGCTTCCGTCGTCTGCCCAATCTGCCCCGCCAGCTCCTCGGCCGCCACCATCAGTCGTTCTCGTAGCTGTCGAGTGGATTCAGGGGGACCCCCAGTAATTCGGAGGTTTTTTTTTGGGTCTCCAACATCGTCTCCACCCGAGCCAGGCGACGTTGGAGCCGGGCGTTCTCGCGCTCGAGCTCCTTGACCCGTGGATCCTCGGCCTTTGCCTTCCGGCCTCGCTTTCTCGACGCCAACCCCGCTTTGGCGACCTCGTCACGTTGGCGGCGCCAACTCGATAAATGCGACGAGTACAGGCCCTCTCGACGCAGAAGAGCAGCAACGTCACCGTCACCCTTGCAGGCATCGGCCTCACGCACTATCCGCAGCTTGTACTCCGCGGTAAAGCGTCGACGCTTCGCTTGCTCGCTCACTTCGGGATCCGGGACCCCCGCCGCATCGCGGCCGGCGGGATCTCCAGTCGCCCTACGGGCTCCCTCCGATCCCGCCGAGGTCTCTCTCTCAATCAACATACTCATGCATTGATCCTCCTCCGCCCTCTACACTAATTTCAAGGGGCGAAGTGTCTCAGCGATGTTGGCACAGCGCGGCGGAGCCGCAACCAAATTGGAGGACGGCTCCGCCGCGAGCGGTCAGCGGTCAGCATTCAGCGGTCAGCTCCGGATTCGAGCCTCCGGATGAGAGAGGCGAGCATACGCTTGACCTCGGTGGTTCGCTCGGCAAGCTCCTGAAGACTTTGGCTATCGAGCAACCCGAGCTCGTGGGCAAGGAGCAGTTCGTATTCGAGCTCGCTTGCTGAGCCCATACTCATTTGAAGAAAGCGGGCCATATCCCGGTCTGAACCGCGTCCACAGCCCTCAGCAATATTCGCCGGGATGGAAACCGCCGCTCGGCGCATCTGAGCCGTCAAGCCGAACTTCTCTTCGGTTGGGAAGTGGCCGGTGGCCTGGTACAAACCCTTGACTAGCTGATGGGCCTTCTCCCAAACCTTTAGATCTCGAAAGTCTTTCATCCTGACTCTTCGCTGTCGGCTCGCTCACCACGTCAGCCCAACGCGGGCTCGATGCACAATCTGGGCGTGAAGTAGACACGGCGCCACATCCAGAGTAGGAAGATGTCACGACAACCCTTTCCCACGCTGGAGGACGCCGTGAAACAGTTTTTATCACGTCACGAGGATCGAATCACAGGGGTGCTGAGCGGATTCGACCGGTTGGTGTTCCGCGGAACCCTACGCCACATTTCTTATACGGACGGCATGGGTAAGTACCTTTCCTACCAGAAAATCCTTCTGAAGGAGTTCGCGGAGTTCGCACTGCAGCGTACCTCCGAGCTCAAGCAGGCCTTGTATCAGCAGGCGGAGCGACTCGAGCGTCCGGTCGTCTATCTGGAGTCTTCCCGTAAGAACAAGGAGGCCATCGCACGCGAGATTGCACAACAAGACAATGTCCGCAGTGGTCTCATCGCAGTTCTGAGCTGCGTGGAACCTTGTATCACCTTCAGCATACGTCGCAACCGCCAGAAGAAGCGGTTGGAGCTCGTGCAATCCCTCAGAAAGTGCCTAAACTTTTACCACTACTGCATGGACCCTATTTTTGGTTTCATGCATGCCCGTATCCAAAGCTGGTTTCCATTCAATGTTCAGGTCTACGTCAACGGCCGTGAATGGCTCGCCGTTGAGATGGATAAGGCTGGCATTCAATATCGGCGCCGGGAAAACTGCTTTACCTGGGTTGAGGATGCCCACGCGGCACAGCAGCTTCTCGATGAGCAGCTCAAAACCAACTGGCCTCACATCCTGAATCGCCTGAGTCGATTCGTCAATCCATTGCAAGACAAATTATTCCCGCCGAGTGGCCTCGACTACTACTGGAGTGTCTACAGCAGCGAATGGGCCACCGACGTCACGTTTCGTAACAGCTCTAGCCTCGCGGAGATCTATCCCGCTCTTGTACATCATGCGATCACAAACTTTTCGAGCCCCGACGTGATGCGCTTTCTCGGAAAACGGATTCGAACCGACTTTTCAGGGGAAGTCGTCAGCCGATTTCGCGACCGGCCCGAGGGTCTGCGTATCAAACATGCCCTCGACCTCAATTCCGTCAAACTCTACGACAAACAAGGTTCCGTGCTCCGTGTGGAGACAACCATCCAGCGTGCCGAGGGTATGCGCTGCTACCGGCCAAAGGAAGGCGACCCCAACGGCCCTCTCGAGTGGCGTCCGCTCCGTCGTGGCATCGCAGACCTGCATCGCCGTGCCCAGCTCTCCCAGGACTCCAATGAGCGCTACCTCGACGCTCTCGCCGCTTGTGATACCTCAACCCCACTCGGTCGACTCCTCGCTCGCGTCAGTCAAAAAACTCAATGGAATGGCTCCACCCTCCGAGCTCTTCGCCCTTGGGACGCTCTGGACGCCCGACTCCTCGCCGCTATTTCCCGTGGAGAGTTTCATCTGCGAGGCTTTCGCAACAGGGAACTCCGTGCCTTGCTCTTTCCCAAGACTTCGGACGACCCTCTCGAAACCAGGCGGCTAAGCGGACGCGTCACCCGGCTCATTCGTATCCTCCGAGCCCACCGTCTTGTCAAAAAGTTCCCAAAACTTTTCGCTACAGACTCACAAAGCGCGGTCAGCAACTTTGCTCCGCATTACTTACTGCAAACTCTCTCTCCCTCGATAAACTCCACGCTGCTGCCGCATGATTTTTCTTCTTCTCAAAACAAGCTTTTCAGGGTTAGTAGTACAGAGGGCACGGAGGAGGAAGCCTCTGTGCGGGATTTGCGGACGAAAGGTCCGCAAGAACAAAGATCGCTACAATCGCTACTGGCGGCACTTGGACCTGTTCGGAGTCCGGACCTATCTACTCGATCCGACGAGTGGTATGTCGGCGGTGTGGAGTGGTCAGAGAAAAGGTGCCTTGGGCCGACAAGGGAAGCCGCTTTACCAAAAGCTTCGAACAAGAGGTAGCGTGGCTGGCACAGAGGACGGACGTCAGCGCCGTAGCGAACTATTTCCGAGTGACGTGGCGTTCGGTGCGACGGATCATCCAGCGAGTGGTTGCCGAGCAGCGGGATGAGCGGCGCGAGCTCGATGGATTGCGGGTGATTGGGATGGACGAGATCAGCTACCGCAAACGCCACAAGTACTTAACAGTGGTAATAGACCATCTCAGCGGCCGGGTCGTCTGGGCGGGAAAGGAGCGCAAGGCCAAGACGCTGCTGCGGTTTTTCCGCAAGCTCGGACCACAAAGAGCCGCGGAGCTCGAAGCGGGTGAAGGAGGCGCGTTTGAGACGCCGTTGCAGATTGACTTGGTCGCGTCGGTCCACTTCGTCCTGCAGGATAAGTTCCAGGAGGTCTTCACTCGGTAGTTTTGCCTTTTGAGCGTAGGCGATCCTCTCCGGCAGCGTCGCAAGGATCCCCGAGAGCTTGAGCCTCTTCAGAATCGTTTTCAGTGAGTTTTTGATTTCCATCTGGATTCTCCTTTCGTTTCGGTTCATGAGAGAAACTTTCGTTGGGGCGAAGGAATCTCAAGGGCATCGAGATCAGCTCTCCTGTTTGTGGTGGGTCGTCCGACGGCGCGACGGCATTCTTGAGAATGCGCTCCACCCTTTGGACATTGATGAGATCGAAGCCCAGGGCTCGCTGGCAAGCGGTTTCCACGCGAGCATGGCCGTACTTGTCGGCCAAGCGCATGAGCTTCTGAGCCTGTCGGAGCTTGGCCTATGGAAAGACGCCGCTGAGGAGCAGACTCATGAAACGGCCGATGTTGTTGCCGAGTTTCTTGGCTTGGCGCACCATACGCTCCGGGTCGCGCCTGGCGTAGGCCTCGAGGTCTGGGGGGTAGTCTGTGTAGTCGGTCGCTCTTCCTCCGGCTGGTTTTCTAGGGTGGGTTTTGATGAGCTCGCCTTTGTAGTAGATGCGTACGAGCGCTTTATCGCCTCGTACCGTGACCTGCTTTCCCACGTAGACCGTGGGAACCGAGTACAGGGCCTTGAGGAACTTCACGTGGTGGTCGTCATGAACGGACGGCTCGGCCCACTGAGGCGTATCGAATCGAGGCCCGTTCACGGGCCGAAGGCAAGCAAGCTCGACCTCTTCGAAGACGACGAGAGGGCGTTTTTGGGTGGTCCCGTGAATACGCCGGCCCGCGACTTCCAGACACCAACGTCGAGCTTCCCGCTGGACGTGAGCCAGGTCGAGCCACTGCTCACCGCGGAAAAAGCTCTCTCGAACGTACGGCACCCCTCTCTCGACGATCGGCTTGCCCTTCGGTTGGCGTACGACTGCCGGGTCGATGACAAAGCCTCGGAGCTCTGCATACTGCTCCATGGTGCGCTGAAAACTAGGCTCATAGCGGTCCGCCTTCACCACCGCCGTCTTCATGTTGTCGACGACGACCCGCTCAGGCACACCTCCGAAAAACTCCCACGCCTCTTCCAGTCCATCGATGACAACGTCCAGCTTCTGAGAGAAGTTGACGTGAACGTACTGGTGGCGGCTGAAGCCGAGAGTGACGAGCAACGCCCAGACGAGTCGCTTCCGATCCGACTCCGGGTCGTAGATCTTGCCGAGTTGACCAAAATCCACTTCGGCGAGCTCACCCGGTGAAACCTCGGCTCGGCGCAGTGTCAGCCTGGACCGTGCCAAACCGAACTGCTCCACCGCGTAGCGATACACCGAGCTGTAAGAAACGTCGACTCCCTCGCGGGTCAATAGCTCATGGACCTTGGTGAGCTTCAGGCCCCTCTCTCCCTCGGGGCCTTCCACCCATTGCTGGATGCGATCATGATGGGCGCGTAGCGCCTTTTCCGATGCAGAAGCCTCGCTCGAACTCGGGCCCGGCTGGCGTCGCTGCGCCACCCGCGACGCGAACTCGTCATCCGGTGGAACCTCCTTCGACCAGCCTAGTTTCTTCGCCTCTCGTATATACGCGCGAATCGTCTTCCGGCCCCGACCGGTCGCTACAGCTATCCTTCGCTGGCTCTCCCCTCGATGGTGCCGTTTCAGAACATCCAGAACTTCCCACATACCGTGCTCCCTGTATGCCAATACGACCTCCTTGTTTCCAAGAAGGCTCGCACAGCCGAGCTCGGCCTCAAAGGGGTGGGGTCATGACTCCGAAAAGTGGGGTCATGTTTCTGAAAAACTCACCCCTTTGCCGGGGTCATGTCTCTGAAAATGGGGTGGGGAATGTTTCTGAAAAACACGCCCTCAAGTGGGGTCATGATCCTGACAAATCACACCTCTACCGCGCCATGCTTCTGCGCGACGACTTCATGGACCTCTACACCTACAAAACCGAGACATGGGCCAAGAAGTTTCTCCGAGGATGGCTGCGGCGCGCTATGAGCTCGAGGATAGAGCCCGTCAAACGCGCGGCGAAGATGATCCGCAGCCACTTCGATGGCGTCATCGCGTGGGTCACGTGGAGACTCAGCAACGGCCGACTCGAAGGAATGAACAACAAAATCCGGCTGCTGAGCCACCGCAGCTTTGGACTCCACTCTGCCGAAGCTCTCATCAGTCTCGTCTACCTAAACTGTGGCGGTCTCACCCTCGAGAGGATCCACTGAAATGGCAGGAGAGACAGAAAAAGGAAGCTCAGCCGTTTTAGACGGTAGGAGCAGGGAAGGCCATGGAAGCAGCCAGTTTGGAGCGCAGGGAGTGGATTCGCACCGCCCTTGGCCTGTATCAAGGTCCCCTCACGCGCTACGCGATCCAGATCACCGGAGACCTAGAGCGAGCCCGCGACGTCGTGCAAGACACTTTCCTCCGCCTGTGCACCCAAGACCCGGCCCGCCTGCAGGATCATCTGGCCGCTTGGCTCTTCAAAGTCTGCCGCAACCGTGCCCTGGACGTGGTTAGGAAGGAGAAACGCATGCGTCCGCTCGAAGACGACCGGCTGGAGACGTGCCAGAGCGCGGACCCGTCCGTAACAACCTGCTTGGAGATAGAGCAGGGCTTGAGCCACATCCTCTCCGTGGTGAAAACGCTGCCCCCGCGGCAACAAGAGGTGCTGCGACTCAAGTTCCAGAACGATTTGAGCTACCGAGAGATCGCCGCGATCACCAAGCTGAGCGTGAGCAATGTGAGTTTCTTGATCCACACCGGTCTCAAGGCAATCCGGAAACAGATCGCGCGAGATACCAGCGCAGGCGCCCCACCGCTGAGGAGAGTCCAATGAGCTCAAGGAAGCCGACGAAAATCGATGTCAACATCAACGATTCACGATTCACCGCCTATGCACTGGATGAGCTCGACGACGCACGAGCCTGTCGAGAGATCGAAGCGCTCTTGGCTCGCTCTGCCGACGCCCGTCGAGCCTTGGAAGATATTCGCCAGGCAGCCGCGAAACTGGAAGAGGAGCTCGCGCAGGAGCCGATGCCAGCTTGGCCGGACGCCCAGCAGCAGGCCCTCCAAGCCCGAGTGCAGGTCCCTTCCGCGATGGGACGACGATGGTGGCGATGGGCTGGTGGGCTCGCCGCCGCTGCCGCCCTTTTTCCCGCCGTCGCTCTAACCTTGTCGCCGCAGGCGAACGTTCTCAAAAGCCGGCCCACGGCCCCGGTGCCGACGGAACCCTCCCAGCCGACTCCGCCCACTATGGCCGGTCGGCGTACAGCGCCCGCTCCTGATACCGCGCCTAGCCCGGCACTCCGGTTCAAGCGGCCACTTGTGGGGGCGCTGAACGTGGACAGCAAAGTGGAGGCCGAGTTTGAAGAGACGTTCGAGCTCGACGAGACTCTCGCGGTGGCTGACGACTTTGGCGCGTCCGCTGGCATGGTCGGTGGCGTGGCGGCTGACATGTCGCCGAAGCCGATGCAACGTCAACGGTCGGTGGCCCGCGACCCGCGCTCCATGTCTTCACTTGAACTTCGAGGCCCGGACAGCCCTGTTCGTGAGCTCGCCACGACGCCGAGTGTAAGCGCGCCCATGCCCGCGCCCGTTCTCCGTCGAGACATCCCCCGCGCCGACGCGCGATTCAACACCGAGGCTTATGACCGGGTGGAGGACAACCCTTTTCTCGATGTCCTGCAAAATCCACTTTCGACTTTTTCCATCGATGTGGACACCGCCTCTTACGCCAACGTGCGGCGCTTTATCAACTCGGGAAGACTTCCGCCGAGAGATGCCGTTCGCATCGAGGAAATGATCAACTACTTCCACTACGACGATCCGCAGCCCGACGGCGAGGCGCCTTTTTCGGTGAGTTTGGAGGTCGCGCCCGCTCCTTGGATGGTGGAGCACCAGTTGCTGCGCATCGGGCTGAAAGGTGCCGAGCTCGAGATGGAAGACCGGCCGCCGAGCAACTTGGTCTTCTTGCTGGATGTGTCAGGCTCGATGCGCTCGGCGAACAAGCTGCCGCTGGTCAAAAAGTCCATAGGTCTACTGGTAGAGAAGCTCGACGAGCGGGATCGGGTCGCCATCGTCGTTTACGCTGGGGCCTCGGGACTGGCTTTGCCCTCCACGAGCTGCGATCAGAAAGCGACGATTCTCGGCGCGTTGGAGCGGCTGGGAGCCGGCGGCTCCACCAACGGTGGCGCCGGCATCACCCGCGCCTATCAGACGGCAGCGGCGAATTTCCGCTCCGACGGCATCAATCGGGTCATCCTGGCGACCGATGGAGATTTCAATATCGGCTTGACCGACCAGGGGGGCCTGACGAGGCTGATCGAAGAGAAAGCGAGGAGCGGCGTCTTTCTGAGTGTTCTCGGCTTCGGCATGGGTAACTACAAAGACTCCACGCTGGAGAAGCTGGCGGATCGTGGCAACGGCAACTATGCCTATATCGACACGCTCAACGAAGCCCGCAAGCATTTGGTGCACGAAATGGATTCGACACTGGTCACGATTGCGAAGGATGTGAAGATCCAGATCGAGTTCAATCCGGCCCAGGTCGGGAGCTACCGCCTCATCGGCTACGAGAACCGAGTCCTGCGGGCCGAAGATTTCAACGACGACCGGAAGGACGCCGGCGAGATCGGTGCCGGTCATTCGATCACGGCGCTCTACGAGATCGTGCCTGCTGGCGGCGCCGCGGGGGCCGCTGCGATCGATCCCCTCAAATACCAACAGCCCCGGCAATCCACGCCGGCCACGGAGAGTGCCGAGCTGTTGACGCTGAAACTTCGCTATAAAGCGCCCCATGAAGACACGAGCCGCCTGCTCAGCTATCCGCTGGCGGCCGGCGCCGCGCGGGATTCCTATGCGGCCGCTTCGGAGAATTTCAAGCTCGCGGCCGCGGTGGCTTCCTTCGGTATGTTGCTGCGGGACTCGCCCCATAAAGGGTCCACGACGATGGGGAGCGTTTTGGAGCTTGCCACGGAAGTAAAAGGCGAGGACCGGCACGGCTACCGTGCGGAGCTCTTGGAGCTCATCCGCCGGGCTCAAGATCGCTAGCAGCGAACCGGGCGAGCGCCGGTGGCATCTCCCTGCGCGGCAGGCGTCGCGCATCGATACATCGATACATCGATACGAGGTCGCGTCGAGGGACGACGGATGACAGCGTCTAACGAAGCGGGACCGGCTCGGGCGATGTGAAAAATGCGTCGGGCATCGAACTCGCGACAACGATGTCCTCGAAGCGGATCACTTCGTCCGCGCTCGTCCGTTCGGTCGCGACTCGGATACCGCCATAGCGGTGCCACTTCGTCCACCGATATTCCCCCTCGGCACCGCCCTCGAGCTTGAATTTCCAGCGATCCATCAAATGCGTCTCGCGGTTTACGTAAGCCCAGTACTGATCGCCAGGTGAGCGTCCGACGTCGGCGAAGGAGAGATGAATGCGGTCATACATGACGCTGCCTATCGATTCCTCACCGTCATAAGCGAGGATGACGCCTGGGTCTTTCCACTTGAGCGGCATCAAAAACCAATAAGTGGCGCCCGTCCACATTCGGGCAGCCCGGTTGACATATTCGGATAGCTCTTTGCCGCGCAGTTGCCTGCCTTCGACGTAGACGCTCCCTTGGCGCGCGTTCAAATTCATCAACACGACATAGGGGACGCCGGACGTGTTTCTCGCTTCGAGCCGCAAGCGCCCTAATTGCCGGTCCCACGTAAACGTCGCCTTGCGATTGCGCCGGACGTTGGTGAAGCGAATGAAACGCGCCTGGTCCCAGTTCGATTGGCCTCCGAGCGCCTCCATCATTTGGTCGGCGACCTCGATCGCCCGCGGATCGCTCGTTTGAAGAAGGCTTACGAGCAAGATTGCCTGGAGCATGCGCGGATGATAGCAGCTGGCCCGAGCTCTTACGAGCGCTGACTTTCCCGCGATGTTCTCGGCGTCTGGACCCTGACAAGACCATTGATTGAATCGGGTGCCATCACTGAGCTTCTGCACGCCTATGCCGGCGGGGATCGCGAGGCCTTCGATCAGCCCGCTCGTCTATGACGAGCTCCGCCGGATCGCGCACAACCATCTTCGCCGCACGAATCGGGGTGCGACGCTCGACATAACGGCTCTCGTTCACGAAGCCCTCGACGAGGAGCGTGTCGGTAGTGACTGCCCAGGCCGAGTGGCTCCTCGATTTGAACCGTGCGCTCACCGAGCTGCGCGCACGGGACGAGCATCTTTCACGAACCGTAGAATGCTGTTTCTACGCCGGCCGCCGGCCTTAGGCTGAAGTTCTGCCCAGTAAGCCCTCCCACGCTTCGGTAAAGTACCTTTAGTCGCATGGAGTTACAGCGCTAGAGGTGTGATTTTTGCCTGCAATTAGTAGCCATGTTTTATTGTATTTGTTGTTGTTATATATGCCTATATAGTGTATATAGTAGCCATGCACATCGATATCGTGCCCAACCGCAACTCCAAACCCGCCGTTTTGCTCCGTGAGTCCTATCGGGATGCCAAGAGCAAGAAACCGCGCAAGCGCACACTTGCCAACCTGTCCAAACTGCCGAGCGAGCAGGTCGATGCCATCCGACGCATACTCAAGGGGCAAAAGCTCGTTTCGCTCGAAGACGCCTTCGAAATCGTCGAGAACGGCTCCCGGCACCACGGCCACGTCGACGCGGTGCTCAGTGCCATGAGACAGCTCGGTTTCGAAAAACTCGTTGGCTCTCGACACTCACCAGAGCGGGATTTGGTCGTGGCCATGGTAGTCGCCCGGATCCTCGAACCGCAGTCGAAGCTGGCGACTAGCCTGTGGTGGCACACAACCACACTGCCCGAAATCCTGGGGGTGAGCGATGCCGACGAAGACGATCTCTATGCCGCCATGGACTGGGTTCTCAAACGCCAGGAGGTCATCGAAAAAAAACTCGCGGCGCGCCATCTCCAAAACGACGGCCTCGCGCTCTATGACCTAACCTCAAGCTACTTCGAGGGGGTGAGTTGTCCGCTGGCCAGGCTCGGATACAACCGTGACGGCGCCGCCGCAGCTCCTCGAACCAGTTGACCACGAGGTTGACTTCCGCGGCCTCGAACGGCTCGACTGGCTCAAGGATCAGGAAGCGGCCGTCGGCCGCCACGTCGTAGTTCGAGCCGAAGGTATCAGCGCGCGGGAAATCCCTGTCGAAGAGCTTCTGTGGGTTTCCAACGTCAAGGGTGGGCTCGAGCCGGACGGAGACCGCCATCATCGCGTGGCCCTTTCGGTAGAAGAGCTCCCGTCCGCTCTTGGCCCACGCCGGCTCGGAGCCTCCGCCAATCGACACCTGTTCCTTCTCGGAGCCCGCTAAACTGCGAAGGAAGACTTCAACCCGGCCCGTCTCGTTCGAAGAATATGCTAGCCAGCGCCCGCGGCCGCGACAATGGCCATCCCCGCGGCCAGCACCCAGGGCCCTCGCCCGCCCGCCGTCGTCATCTGCTCCGTCGCCGCGTCGTCGTCGGATTCCATGGCATGGTGCAGAGCGATGCGCGCTTCGCCTATGTGCTGCAGCCGCCATGAGCGATCCTTGCTCAGGCACCGTACTAGCAGGTTCCGAACCGAGGCGGATGCGCGATCGGGTAGGGCTCCCCACTCGGCCTCGTTCTTGATGAGAGTAGCTAGCGTGTCCGTTACGCTGGCGCCGTCGAAAGTCTTTTTGCCCGTCAGTGCTTCGTAAAAGCAGCATCCGAACGCCCAGATATCGGTCCGCCTGTCTAACAACTTTCCTCGCGCCTGCTCCGGGCTCATGTAGGACGCCGTGCCCATGATCACGCCGAGAGCCGTGCCTTTCGTGAGGGTGGGCGACTGAGAGGAATCGACCGAAGGATCTTCGTCTCCACCAAGCGCCTTCGCCAACCCGAAATCCAAAATCTTCGGATTCCTCTCTGACCCGATCTTGATATTCGCAGGTTTCAGATCTCGGTGAATGACGTCCTTGTCGTGGGCGGCTTCGAGGCCTTCTGCAATTTGCTTGAAAAGCGGCAGCGCCTCATCAATCGGAATGGGGCCCGCGGCAATCCGCTCCGCCAGCGTCTCTCCTCCCACGAGCTCCATGACCAGAAAGCGGGTCCCGTTCACATCCTCGAATCCATGAAGGGTGGCGACGTTGGGGTGGTTCACCGAGGCTAGGAGCCGAGCCTCTCTCTCGAACCGGGCCACGCGGTCTTTATCCTGAGAGAACTCCTCGGGAAGCACTTTGATGGCGACTTCACGACTGAGTTTCTGGTCCCGCGCTCGATAGACTTCCCCCATCCCGCCGACACCGAGGAGAGCAAGGATCTCGTACGTTCCCAGCGACGTTCCGCGCTCGAGGCTCACGATGCCGCGTATCGTATCGTATAAGTAGTCTCCATTCTCGGGTGGCCCTGAGAGGGAGAGGAAAATTTAAGTTAGTGCGATGCGTCCGCGGCGGTAGCCGTGGACATCGAGACCGAGGCCGTCTTCGACATGGGCACGCCCCCTTTGCTTTTCTGAACGTCAGGGGCTTCAGAATGCGCGATCGATCCGGGCCGTCACCTGCCTGCGACGTTGATCGTCTAGCGTCGTTTTCGCGAGCCGTGTCTGCAGGGTGTCACGCGAAACGAGACGTCCTTCGACGGCGCCTTCCAAAAAGAGGATATCTTTCTCGCGCCCAGCGATGCATTTAGCGATGACAAGATCGTGAGGGTCGAGACACCACCCCGAGTGCCCTCTGGTGTTCTCGTTTCTCACGAGGACGAGTCGGTCTTTCCATCCGTCGGGAAGGGTCGCGGTGGTTTCGTCGACGCCGTGGGCGTAGTAACCGTACAGGTCATGGAACGGCGAGAGTTCTCCGATGGAACCATCGATCAAGTCGGACCTCTCGGGACGACTCTTCGGGTAGATGTCTGCCTCCATCGAGATTAGCAGGATTTCGGGAGCGTTTGGGAAGCTTCCAAGTATCGCTTGACTTCCGATCACGATAATCTCGGAGTCGTCTGCGATCTCAGCGGCCGCGCGGATAATATGCTCGAGGTCTATTCGCCTCATGAGCGTTGCTCGAACGTTTGGCGGGCATCACGCCAAATGCGCCAGCGCGTCCGTGGATCGATGGCCCCCGCAAAGGGCGTCATTTGGCGCATCGCCGTAGCGTGCTCGCTGCAATCCACGAGAAAAGCCTGGATCTCCGCCAAGGGCTTCGAGAGCGCTCGATCCCATTCCTGCGCCCAGTACGACGCCACTTCGCCGGTCTCCAACCATTGGTGAACGCGAGCCCGCGCTCGCTCGAGCACGGCACCCCCGTCGGTGAGGCGGTCGGCGATGGCACGGTGAAGCGCGAGGCTTCGCTCTTCGGCGAGGCGGTGCTTGTTCATCTCCTTCATTCTACTGCTCTCTGTGCGCTCACGTCCGAAAACGCAAACAGACCGTGGACCTTCTTCATTGGCTAGGCTTTTGTTCGATTCTTGAAATAAAACGCGGTCGTGCGGCGTCTCATTAGTAGGGCCGGCACGTGGAAAGGCGGCGCGTTATGCTGGGTCGCCCATGGATGCGGACCGAGACGTGCTGGCCCGGTATCTCGACGGTGATGAAAGGGCATTCGAAGAGTTGGTCATCCGATATGAAGCCGGGGTTCGAAACCTTGTCTATGGGCTACTTCGGGACCGAGCACTCGCCGAGGATGTGGCGCAGGAGACCTTTCTCACCGCTTATCGCAAGGCCGAGACCTATCGTGGGGACGGAACGGTGCGTGGCTGGCTTTTTCGTATTGCGAACCGGCGAGCTCACGACGAGTTGCGGCGGCGCGGCCGTAAGGCCGAAGTGGCGCTCGAAGAGGCGCGCGAGCCGTCCGAGACCCCACACGAGGGGCTCGAAGCTGGCTGGGATGTCACGGAAGCGCTCGCAACTCTCTCGCCCGATCATCGTGCGGCGCTGATGCTGAAGGAAGTTGAAGGTTTGAGTTATCAAGAGATCGCGGAAGCCATGGGTTGGCCGATAGGAACGGTGGGCACGCATATCCACCGTGCCCGGCTCGAGCTCAAGGCTTTCATGGAGGAGAAGGCACATGGCCTGTCCTGATTGTCCTGAAGATCGAATCTCCATCTGGCTCGATGGTGAGCTACCCCAGGATGAAGCGCGCGCCGTCGAGCTACACGTGGATGGCTGCGCCGGCTGCCAGGAGCTCGTCCAAGCCTTCGGCTCACGAACGTTGCCGCAGCTCGAGCCCGATCCGTCGTTCATCGTGCGTTTTCGCGCGCGGCGCGACGAGCAGTCGATTGCGCCTTGGTGGACGTGGCGCCAGCTCGCGCTACGTCTTTTGCCGCTCGCCGCGGCCGTCGTGGGCGCCGCGGTTCTGAGCATCTGGATCGCGTCTTCCTCTTCGGAAAGCTCTCTTCAGGCGCTCGAGCTCGAGGCGCTCGGCGATCCGGTGGCGTTCGATGCGGAGGCTGAGGCGGTGCTCAGCATTGCCTTCGAGCCTTTTCCTTCAGATATCGAGTAGGAGGTCGACATGGTGGCTACAGCAAGGAAGTGGATGAGCGTCACGCTCGTGGCGACACTTTTCATCGGTGTCGGCGCGGGTATTCTCGTCGACCGTTTTCTGCTCGGGCCTACGGCCTTTGGCGCCGATGTCGAGCGGCGCGGTGGACGGAGCGGCGACCACCGCGACCACGGCCGTCATATGGTCGAGCGGCTCGAGGAGCGGCTCGACCTCGAGTCGGGCCAAGTGGCCCAGCTCGAAGTCGTCATGAATCGGCACCACGAGACCGCGCGCGCGTTTTGGAAAGACTCGCGCAGCCAGTTCGAGACGCTGCGAGTGCAGATCCGGCACGATATTCGTGAGCTTCTGACCGAAGAGCAGAAAGTGGAGTTCGACACGATGGTTGCAGAATACGAGTCCAAAAGGGAGCACAGGCGTGGGCGATAAAGAGCATATCAACCCCATCGCGAAGTTCGCCGTCGAGCGGCGGGTGACGATGACCATGGCGGTCCTCGGCATTTTTGTTCTCGGCTACTTGTCGCTGACGCGGCTCCCGCTCGAGTTCATGCCGAGCTTTTCCTCGAACAGCATGTGGGTGAGCGCGCCCTACAGCTCCTCGTCTCCCGAGGAGGTCGAGCGGCTCATCGTGCGGCCCCTCGAAGACATCCTCGGGACCATCAACGGTATCGACACGTTGAGCGCGAGCGCTTCCGCCACCGAAGGCAGCGTCAGCATCACCTTCAAAGACAACGTGGACATGGATCTCGCCGCCGTCGAAGTGCGCGACCGCATCGATCGCGTGCGCCACTTGCTCCCCGACGATCTGCGCCGGATTCGCATCCGTCGCTTCCAGAGCACCGACATCCCTGTTTTTCGTTTTCACTTGAGCACCGAGTGGGACAAGGACCGCTTCTACGAATTTACCGAGCAAGTCGTGCAGCGGCGCCTCGAGCGGCTCGAGGGGGTGGCTTCGGTCGAGGTTCGCGGCATCAGGAAGCGCGAGCTTCAAGTGCAGCTCCGGCCGAGCCGCCTGCAAGCCGCCGGCCTCGACGCGCGTGACATCACCAGCGTTTTGCGGAACAACCATGTGAACGTTTCGGGCGGCTACATCAAGGAAGGCCCGCGCAAGCTCATCGTACGCTCGGTCGGGGAGTTTCAAACGATCGAGGAGATCGAGAAGCTTCCGATTGGCTCTTCCGGTGTTCGCATTAAGGACGTCGCCGACGTCTCCTACACGTACCCGCGGCAAGAGAACTTCAACTATCTCAACGACAATGAGGCGGTCACGCTCAGCGTCTACAAGGCCTCCACTGCGAACCTTCTCGCCGTCGTCGACGGAGCGAAAGAGGAGCTCGAAATAATCAAGGCGATGCCGTCGGCCGAAGGCCTCGAGACGCGCATCCTGCAGGACTCTTCCGTGGACGTGCGTCAGGGGCTCGGACAGCTGCGCAATGCCGGGCTTCTCGGGGGCGTTCTCGCCGTCATTTTTCTCTTCCTCTTCCTCCGGAAGCTTCGTACGACAGCGCTCGTCGCCATCTCGATCCCCATCTCGATCATCCTGACTTTCGTCATTTTGTACTTTTTGCGACAGCTCGGGTTGGTGACGACGACGATCAATGTCGTGAGCTTGATGGGACTCATGCTCGCGGTCGGGATGCTCGTGGACAACTCGGTCGTGGTCATCGAGTCGATTTCGCGCCACTTCACGGATCTTGGCGAGGACCCGCGGACGGCGGCCCTCCGAGGCACCACGGCGGTGGCGATGCCCATCATCGCGTCCACGCTCACGACCATGTGCGTGTTCATCCCCATGGTCTTTCTCGCGGCGACGGGCGGCGGATTCATGCGCTTCATGCTCGATATCGGCATCACCATCTGTATCGTGATGGTGTCGTCGCTTCTCGTTGCGCTGACGGTCGTGCCGATGGTGGCGTCCATTCTTCTCGCCGGTGAAACAAAGAAAGAGTCGAAGCTCACCGAGGTGCTCGAGACAGGCTATGGCCACGTCATCGGTTTCACGTTGAAGCACCGCTTCGTGTTCTTCCTCGCTATCGTCGGGATGCTCTACGGCTCGTTCGTGCTTCTCGGCACGATCGAACGGACGTTCTCTCCGCGCACGATGGCCCGGCAGATCTCCATCAACGTCGATACGCCGCGCTCTTATTCCCTCGAGCAGACCCGGGAGCTCTACGCGGAAGTCGCCAAGATACTCAACGAGAAGCAGGAAGAGCTCGACATTTCAGACGTCGTCTATCGCTATAGCCGCACCGGCGGACGTTCCCGGGGAGGCTTTCGCGGGCGCCGAAAAGTCGACATCTATCTCGTCGACGAGGAAGAGGCAAAGCGCCCGGTGCGCGAGATCCGAGACGCGATCCGCGACCTTCTGCCAGCGAAAGCGGGCGTCAATTTCAAGATCGCACAGAGTACGGGCCATGGGCCCCACGGCGGCAGTTTCGGCGTCAATCTGGATCTCAAAGGCGACGACATGGCCGTGCTCGAGCTCGTGGCTGAGCGCGTCGTGAGCGCTCTCGAGGACACGTCCTGGGCGCGCGACGTCGACAGCACGCTCGACAGCGGCACCGACGAGATTCATGTGAGCGTCGATCGCGAGCGCGCGCTCGCTTCGGGGCTTTCGACACAAGCGGTGGCCTTCTCCATCTCGAGTGCTTTGTCCTCCCGCCCGGTCAGCCGGATCTCCGCGGACGATCGGGAAGTCGACCTCGTCGTGCAGTTCCGGGAGGAGGACCGCTCGACGCTGGATCAATTAAAGAAGATGCCGATCATGTCGAGCGCGGCGGCGCTTCCCATCGGGGCGATGGCGGATTTCGAGATACAACAGGGGCCGCGGCATATCGAGCGGGAGGACAAGAGGCCCAAGCTCAGTATCACCGCCAATACCAACACGGCCGGCGCCTCGTTCCGCATGCAGGGCCAAGTCAGCCAGATTATGAACAGCATCAGCTTGCCTCTGGGCTACGAATGGGGCTTCGGGCGCAGGTGGGGTCGCGCCCAGCAGGACTGGGGGAGCGCGCTCTTCGCGTTCCTCTTCGCGCTCGGTCTTATCTACTTGATCATGGCGGCGCTTTTCGAGAGCTTCGTCCAGCCTTTCACGATCATGTTCGCCATCCCGTTCGCTTTCATCGGCGTCGGGATAGTGTTGAAGCTCACGAGTCAGCCGCTCGACAACATGGCGAATATAGGGCTCATCATTCTGGTCGGGGTGGTCGTCAACAACGCCATCGTGCTCATCGCGCACATCAATCATCTGAGGTGGCAAGGCGTGCCGCGCGACGAAGCCATCGTCGTTGGCGGGACGCATCGTTTGCGGCCTATCTTGATGACCGCGCTCACAACGATTCTCGGTTTGTTTCCGATGGTGGCGCCGCTCATCTTCCCTGGTTTTCTAGGGAACATGGAAGGCCGGGCCGGCAACTGGGCGCCCGTGGGGTTGGTCATTCTCGCCGGACTCACGACGTCGACCTTTCTGACGCTCGTGATCATCCCGACGATTTACTCGCTAGCGGATGACTCCACCCGATTTTTCGGAAAAATTGTTCGAGCGGCTTGAGCCACGAGCCTTGAGCCTTTTGAGCCTTTTGAGCCTTTTGAGCCTTTTGGGCCTTTTGGGCCTTTTGGGCCTTTTGAGGTTGACACGGATGATGAAAGCTAGACGGGTACTTCTACTGGCGGTCGCCGTCGCGGCGGCGGGTTTTCTCTCAAGCGCTTGCGGAGGCAGCTCTCCCAGCGAGGGCGCTCCTCCCGGAAAGGGCGCCAAAGGCCCCAATGGTCCCAATGGTCCCAATGGTCAAAGACGCGGCCCCGGTGGACACGGCGGCGGCCCCCCAGGCATGGGTGGAGGCGAAAGCCGCTCGGCGGCCGTTCCCGTCGAAGTCGCTTCGATCGAGAGGCGCTCGGTGTCGTCCTTTCTCGAGACGAATGGAAGCCTCGAAGCCGAGAACGATGTCGAGATCGTTGCGCGGACCCAAGGTCCAATCGTAGAGCTCTTGGCGGAAGAAGGCATGCGCCTCAAAAAGGGAGACGTCATGCTGCGGATCGACGAGACCGAGCTTCGCGCTCAAGTCGAGATCGCCAAAGTCGCGCTGAAGGACGCGACCCGCGCGCACAAGCGTGCTACCTCGGCGCGTGAGAGCGAGATCATTTCGGAAGAGGTGTACGACGCCGCTCTCACGCAGCTCGAGTCCGCGCAAGCGCAGCTCATGGGCGCCGAGATTCTTTATGACTACACGGAAGTCGCCGCGCCTTTCGACGGGATCGTCGTCGACCGCCTCGTCAAGCTGGCAGAGAACGTGACGGCGAACCAGCCGCTCTTTCGATTCTCCGAGTTCGATCCCCTTCTGTGCAAGATTCAAGTGCCCGAGAAAGAGCTCTCGCGGCTTCGAAAAGGGCAGACGGCCTATCTGAACGTCGAAGCCTGGCCCGGCCAGCGTTTCGAAGCGAGTGTTCTGCGGGTAAGCCCCGTCGTCGACGCGACGACCGGCACCATCCGTGTCACGCTCCAAGTGCGCGCGCGCGGCAAGCTGAGCCCCGGTATGTTCGCGAGCGTCTTCCTCGTGACCGACACCCACAAAAACGCTGTCGTCATGCCGAAGCGCGCGCTCTCGATCGAAAGTCTCAGCGATACCGTCTTCGTCGCGGAAGACGGCCAAGCCGCCCGCCGCGACATCGAGCTCGGTTATGAAGAAACCGATATCGTGGAAGTCCTCTCTGGCCTTCGAGCCGGCGAGCGCGTCATCGTAGTCGGCCAAGACGGCCTGACGGACGGCACCCCGGTGCAAGTCCTAAAAGGACCCGGCGCTGAAGAAATGACCACCGCCCGACACGAAGGCGAAAGCTTCGAACGCCCCCCCGAAACAGGACGACCTGGGCGCCCCGGACGCCCTGGAGGAGGCGGAGACCACCGCCCGGACTTCTCCAACATGACCCCAGAGCAACTAGAGCGCGTAAAGAGCCGCATGCGAGAACGAGGCATGACCGACGAACAAATCGAACAAGCCATAAAACGCCGCCAAGAGGGCCAGCACTAAGGAAGCCCGAGCACTAAGGGGCCCGAGCACTAAGCATCGAAAAGCGATCCTGAATCCTGAATGCTGAACCCGAAATGCGGATAGTCCTCTTCTCGACGCGCCGCCCCGTCACCATCCTCGTGTTCTGCATCGCTGCGGTCGTCTTCGGTGTCGTCGCGTTTCGTGACCTCGCTGTCGACCTCCTTCCCGAGATAACTTACCCGTCGGTCACTGTCCGAACCGAGTTCGAAGGCACGGCGCCCTCCGAGGTGGAGAGCCTCATCACCAAACCCATCGAGAACGCGGTCGGCGTCGTCAACAACGTCGTGCGCGTCGTCTCGAGCTCTCGCTCCAACACGAGTGAAGTCACGCTCGAGTTCGGCTGGGACGCCAACATGGACATGGCGGCGCTCGACGTGCGGGAGCGCCTCGACCTCGTCGTTCTCCCCGACGACGCCGACAGGCCCGTGCTGCTGCGCTACGACCCCTCGCTCGACCCGATCATGCGGCTCGGGCTCTACGGCGGTGAGGACCTCATCCGTTTGCGACTCATTGGCGAGCGGGAGGTCAAAAGGCTCCTCGAGCGCGTGGAAGGTGTTGCGGCGGTACTCGTGAGCGGCGGGCTCGAAGAAGAGATCCATATCGAGATCGATGAGCGTCGCCTTTCGAATCTCGGAGTGAGCGTCGCGCAAGTGGTAGCGCGTCTCGCGGCCGAGAACGTGAACTTGACGGGCGGACGGCTTCAGGACGGGCAGACGGAATATCTCGTCCGCACTATCAACGAGTTCGAGCGCCCGTCGGACATGCGGCACATCGTCATCGACAGCGCGCGCCCCGACATCCGTCTCGAAGACGTCGCGCTCATCACCCGCGGCCACAAAGAGCGCGAGATCATAAGCCGCATCGATGGCCGCGAAGCAGTCGAGATCGCGATCTACAAGGAAGGCGGCACGAACACGGTTACTGTCGCGCAAGCCGTCAAAGAGCGGGTGGAGCTTCTCGGGGAGCGGCTCGAGCGTCTCGGCGAAGGTCTCGAGCTCCAGCTCATCACGGACCAGTCGCGTTACATAAGCCAGTCGGTCACCGAAGTGCTGCAAACTGCGTTCATCGGCGGTGGACTCGCGATCTTGGTCCTCATGCTCTTTCTACGGGACTTGAAGTCGACGATCATCATCGGCATCTCGATCCCCGTCTCGGTCGTGGCGACGTTTTTTCTCATGTTCGTCTCGGGCATCTCGCTCAACATCATGTCGCTCGGCGGCATCACGCTTGGCATCGGGCTTCTCGTGGACAACTCGATCGTCGTGCTCGAATCCATCCAAAGAAAACGAGAGGACGGGCTCGACATCGTCGAAGCGGCGCGCGCGGGCGCGGGTGAGGTCGGCCAGGCGGTCATCGCGAGCACGATGACGACCGTTTGTGTCTTCGTCCCCATCGTCTTTGTCGAAGGGGTCGCGGGCCAGCTCTTTGGCGACCAGGCCTTGACCGTCACCTACTCTCTGACCGTGTCGCTCTTCGTCGCGCTGACCTTGATCCCGATGCTCGCCTCGCGCAAGTTCGGAGCGGCGCCCAGAGAAGATGTGCCCGAGCACAACCGCTCGAAGATTGCGAAGCTCGTCATTGCCGCCGTGGACTTCGTCGGGCTCTCGATAGCCCGGCTCGTCAAATGGATCGTGAAGGGTTTGACTTACGTGCTCCTCGCCGTTTTGTTCGTGCCGTCGAAGATCTTTCACGTGTTCTATGGAGCCCTGAGTGAGGGCTATCCGCGCGTGCAGGCCGCGGTGCTCGGGCGGCCCTATCCCTTCATCGGCGTCACGCTGCTCGTCTTCGCGTCCTCGCTTCTTCTCGTAGACAAGCTCGGGAGCGAGCTCGTCCCCGAGCTCGTGCAAGGCGAGTTCTTCGTCAACACAGAGCTTCCGCCCGGCACCCACCTGGAGCTCAACGAAAGAAGGATGCAGCTCCTGGGACGAGAAGCGATGAATTTCGAGGGGATTACTTCCGTCTACACCGTCGTGGGCTCAAGCAACGAGCAGGGCGGAACGGCGGGAGAGCTTCGAGAGAATATCGGCCAGCTCACGATGACCGTGTCACCGCCGTCGAGCCTGGAACGGGAAGAAGCCCTGATGGAGCTTCTCCGTCCCTCGCTCGAAGCCGAGGGGGAAATGCTCTACCGCTTCGGTCGGCCGACTTATTTCAGCTTCAAGACACCCATCGAAGTCGAGATCCGTGGCTTCAACTTGAACCTTCTCACGCGGCTCGCCGACGAGCTCATGGCGCGGATGGAGACGATTCCAGGCCTCGTCGACATCAAGTCCTCGACCGAGGGTGGAAACCCCGAGCTCCAAATTCGATTCGATCGCGACCGCCTCGCGACGTTCGGCTATAACGTGATGGAGGTCGCGTCCCTCGTGCGCTCGAAAGTGCTCGGGGACGTGGCGACGGACATCACCCGCGAAGATCGCACGATCGACATCCGGCTCCGGGCGCAGGAGCAGTTCCGAGACAGCGCGGGTGATTTGCGGAACCTCAACATCGCCCGGACAGGCACGACGCCCATCCCGCTCTCGTCGGTCGCGACGGTGGAGGAGACGGAAGGACCCGCCGAGATCCGGCGATCGGACGGAGAGCGCGTGGCCGTCATCACCGCCAACCTCGTCGATCGCGATTTGGCTTCCGCGTCCGTGGATATCGAAACACAGATCGGCGAGATGACTTTGCCCATGGGTTTCGACTGGCGCATGGGCGGCCAGCAGCAGGAAATGGAGACCTCGTTCGAGAGCATGCGCTTCGCCATTCTCCTCGCGGTCTTCATGGTCTATCTCGTGATGGCGTCCCAATTCGAATCGCTCCTCCACCCGTTCGTCATTCTCTTCAGCGTTCCGTTCTCGCTCGTGGGCGTGCTCGTCACGCTCTATCTCCTGAACGTGACGGTGAGCGTCGTCGTCCTCATCGGGGTCATCATGCTCGCAGGCATCGTCGTGAACAACGCGATCATCCTCGTCGACACGACGAACCGGTTGAGACGTGAAGGCAAGGCCAAAGTGGAGGCTTTGATGGAAGCCGGTAAGCTCCGCTTGCGGCCGATCTTGATGACGACCGCGACGACGGTGCTCGGGCTTTTACCGATGGCGCTTGGCCTCGGCGAAGGCAGTGAGCTTCGTGCCCCGATGGCGATTACCGTCATCGGCGGCCTGCTGGTCTCGACCGTGCTGACACTCCTGATCATCCCGGCGGTCTACTCGGTCCTCGATCGAACGGCCTGAAAAAGTTCTGGGCCGGCTGTGGGTCGATCGTTCTCTGCGGGTATAATTTTGGTTCTCCTGTCGTTTCTGGGGATCTGATTTGGGCGCGAGGGTATGGCCTATGGACGCTGCCGCGATTGTGGAAAACACCGGAAACTCCTGGAGAGAGAGGCGTTAGGGATGGGTTGTGAGCAGGTACAAACGTAGCAGCGGCGTTTTCCACAATCGCTTGGAAAACGCTTCGCGTTTCCCACAAGCGCCCACAGGCCCCTCCTGATATATACAAGAAGGATTCATTCATTTGGAATAAGGAAGGGGAGGCATCGATCAGTGGAGGCTATGGAAAATGCCCTTCCAGGCTTCGAAGAGAGCTCAGTCGTGAGCAAGGCCTTGAACGATCCGGACCGTGGGGGCGTTTCCCACAGCCTCGTTTCGCGCTGCGGGGCAGTGGCATTTGGTGAGGCCTGTGGGTTGAGAGGGTAAGCCATGTTTAGATGCGCATCGGCGAGAACGCTAGAATCCTTTTTCGGCAAGAAAAAGGAGCGTTCTCGCGATGCGCGTTACCACGTTAGTCAACAAGCTCATCGGATTGCAAGGCCTGTGGGTCCGAAATTTCCACTTCCAGGCGGACAAAGCCAGAGTGGTGGTGGATGTCGTACCACGGAGGAGGAAGCCTCTGTGCGGGGTTTGCGGTCGAAAGGTCCGCAAGAACAAAGATCGCTACAATCGTTACTGGCGGCACTTGGACCTGTTCGGTGTCCGGAGCTATCTTCGCTACTCGATCCGGCGAGTGGTTTGTCGGCGTTGTGGCGTGGTCAAAGAAAAGGTGCCTTGGGCCGACAAGGGGAGCCGCTTTACCAAGAGCTTCGAACAAGAGGTAGCGTGGCTGGCACAGAGGGCGGACGTCAGCGCCGTCGCGGAATATTTCCGAGTGACGTGGCGTTCGGTGCGACGGATCATCCAGCGGGTGGTTGCCGAGCAACGGGATGAGCGGCGCGAGCTCGATGGATTGCGGGTGATTGGGATGGACGAGATCAGCTACCGCAAACGCCATAAGTACTTGACAGTGGTGATAGACCATCTCAGCGGCCGGGTCGTCTGGGCGGGAAAGGAGCGCAAGGCCAAGACGCTGCTGCGGTTTTTCCGCAAGCTCGGACCACAAAGAGCCGCGGAACTCGAAGCGGTCAGCATGGACATGTGGGAGCCGTACATAACTGTCGTCGGCAAGAAGGCGCCTCAGGCACCGGTGATCTTTGACCGCTTCCACATCGTCAAGCACCTGAATGAGGCCGTGGATAAGACCCGGCGCGAGCTGGTGCGCGAGCTCAAAGGGACTGCCCGGCGGAACCTCAAAAACACCAAGTTTCCCCTTCTCAAGGCCAAGCACAACCGCAGCGCGAAAGACAAACGGGTACTCCGCGAGCAGGTGCGAGCTAATCGTCGCCTCTACCGCGCCATGCTTCTGCGCGACGACTTCATGGACCTCTACACCTACAAAACCGAGACATGGGCCAAGAAGTTTCTCCGAGGATGGCTGCGGCGCGCTATGAGCTCAAGGATAGAGCCCGTCAAACGCGCGGCGAAGATGATCCGCAGGCACTTCGATGGCGTCATCGCGTGGGTCACGTGGAGACTCAGCAACGGCCGACTCGAAGGAATGAACAACAAAATCCGGCTGCTGAGCCACCGCAGCTTTGGACTCCACTCTGCTGAAGCTCTCATCAGTCTCGTCTACCTAAACTGTGGCGGTCTCACCCTCAAGAGGATCCACTGAAATGGCTGGAGAGGCATAATTTTAAAGATCGTTCGAGCGACAGATCGGAGCAATATCTCCTATGTCAATTGGAACAGACGACCATCCTCTTCGTGTTGCGGTCATCGGGTCGGGGCCTACGGGCTTTTACACCGCGGAGCACTTGTTCAAGCAGAAAGATTATGTGGTCGAGGTCGATGTCTACGACCGGCTGCCGACGCCGTTCGGGCTCGTGCGCGGCGGGGTCGCGCCGGACCACCAGAAAATCAAATCGGTCACGAAAGCCTATGACCGCGTCGCGTCCAAACCACAATTCCGATATTACGGCTACGTCGAGTTCGGCACTGACGTGAAGCTCGACGATTTGAAGAAGCACTACCATCAGGTCGTTTTCACGGTGGGCGCGCAGATCGACCGCAGCATGGGCATCCCCGGAGAGGATTTGGAGCGGAGCCACGCGGCCACCGAGTTCGTTGCTTGGTATAACGGTCATCCCGATTACAGAGACCGGAAGTTCGACCTGTCGCAAGAAGCGGTCGTCGTCGTCGGCGTCGGTAACGTGGCTGTCGACGTTTGCCGCATCCTTTGCCGTAGCCGTGAGGAGCTCGAGCGCACCGACATCGCCGACTATGCGCTCGAAGCGATCGCGAACAGCAACGTCAAGACGGTCTACATGCTCGGCCGCCGCGGTCCGGCGCAAGCGGCCTTCACCAATCCCGAGATCAAAGAGCTCGGGGAGCTGGAGGTTGCGGATATTCGAGTGCCTGAGCGAGACGCGTCCATCGGTGAGGCGACCAAAACCTTCATGGCCGACAACCTGAACAAGGGCACCGATCGCAAGGTGGAGATCCTGAAGCGATATGCCGAGGAGAAGCGATCGGGCAAGCCGAAAACGCTCGTTCTTCGCTTTTGTGTCTCGCCTACCGAGCTCATCGCGGGCGACGACGGCGGCGTCTCCAAGGTCAAGCTGGTGAAGAACGAGCTCTACTTGAACGAGCGAGGGACCATTCGGCCGCGGGCGAGTAAAAATGAGGAGATCGAGGAGATCGAAGCTGGTCTCGTCTTTCGCTCGGTCGGCTATTACGGGGTGGCGCTCCCGGACGTTCCGTTTCGCGAGGATTGGGGTGTGATCCCCAACGAGAAAGGACGTGTTTTGGCGCACGCGTCCAAGCCCGACGCCCCGGTTCCGGGGCTTTATTGTGCGGGCTGGATCAAGCGAGGGCCTTCCGGTGTCATCGGCACCAACAAACCGGACGCGCTCGAGACGGTCGGGTGCATGTTGGAAGATGTTGCGACCGGCAAGCATTTCGCCCCCGAAGCACCTTCCGGAGACGCGGCGCGCGACCTCGTGCGCGAGCGCAAGCCGAACTACTTCTCATACGCCGATTGGAAGAAGCTCGATGAGCTCGAAGTCGCGAAAGCCGAGGGGACCGAACGTCCTCGGGTAAAGTTCACGAGCATCGAGGAGATGCTGGCGGCCCTCGGTCGCACCTGATCGGATGCGGGATTTTTGGGGGAGGGGAGGCGCTTTTGCGCTTCTCGTCTGCCTGTTCTCCGCGTGCTCGCGAGACCCCGCGCCTATCCCGAGCTTTCGCGAGCTCGTCGAAGAGCTCTCCGAAGAGGGCGCTTATTTCGACACCGACAATGTCATCTCCAACGAAACAGTGTACTCCCAGGTGGTCGAAGACCTCGAACCGAGGGGGGGTGTCTATATCGGTGTCGGACCCGAGCAGAACTTTCACTACATCGGGAAGCTTCGTCCGAGCTGGGCGTTCATCGTGGACATTCGCCGCGACAACATGCTGCACCATTTGTTGTTGAACGCGCTTCTCGTAAATGCGGAGACGCCCTACGCTTATCTCTGCTGGCTCTTCTCTCTTGCGTGCGAGCCGCTCGAGGGCGAAGACGATTTTGAATCGATTCTCGCCGCTGTGGAGGGGGCGGCGCCGGACGAAAGGCTCTTCCCGAAGAACCTGAAAGCCATCTATGGGCATATCGAGAATCGCCTGGAATACGACCTCGACGACGAGGACGCGCGCGTGGTAGCACTCGTCTATCGCGCTTATTTCGACGGACAGCTCGGTCTGCGTTTTCGAAGCCATGGCAGAAGGCCGATGCGGCACCATCCGACCTATCGAAGGCTCCTCGTGGAGCGCGGGTCGAGCGGTGAGATGGGCCACTTCCTGTCGCGTCCGGACGACTATGCTCATGTACGTGGCCTCGCGGGAGCGGGTCGCCTCATACCGGTGGTGGGCGACTTCGCGGGCGATCATGCCCTTCGAAAGATCGGCGAGCTCGTCGAGGAGCACGGCGAGACCGTTTCCGCCTTCTACGTGTCCAACGTCGAGTTTTACTTGATCCGAAACGAGGTTTTCTCCAAATATGTCGACAACGTGCGCACGCTGCCGCTTGGCGAGAACAGTCAGTTCATCCGGGCCTATTTCGGTTACGGACAGCCCCACCCGGCGGGGCTTCCCGGCCATCGCAGCACGCTTGTCCGCCAGAAAATGAGGCGATTTCTCGAGCTTTTCGACCAGGGAGCGTTCTACAATTACTGGGATGTGAGTGTTTTGGATTACGAACCATGAGCTCTATCGAATGGAAACGCATCCGCGTCGACTGGCAGGAGCTCGAGGAGGCCTTCGCGGATTCCGCTTCCGACCACCGCTACTATCTCGACCGCGAGACTGGCGCCGTCTACTTCTTCTCGAGCTATCTGGACAAGGAGGAAGAAGAAGACGAAAGAGCGATCACGTTCGAAGAGCGCTACGCGCTCATCCCTCCGGAACTGCGTCACGTTCGGAATTCCGACATCGCTCTCTCCCGCGAGAACCTCGAGGCGCGCATCAAATCCTGGCTCTCCGAAGTGAGCGTCGAGCCGCTTTAGCCTCTAAAGTCGGTTGTGCTACAATGTGCGTCATATGGATCGTACCAAGGTGGGTGTCCGGGAGCTGCGCCAGAACCTGAGCGTTTACCTACGCAGGGTTCGGCAGGGAGAAGCGCTTGAGGTGACGGAGCGTGGCCAATCGGTAGCGATGTTGATACCGGTGCCTGAGCCGGCCACTACAATCGCTTGGAAAACGCTTCGCGTTTCCCACGAGCGCCCACAGGCCCCTCCTGATATATATACAAGAAAGATTAATTCATATGGAATAAGGAAGGGGGGCTCGATTAGTGGAGGCTATGGAAAACGCCCTTCCAGGCTTCGAAGAGAACTCAGTCGTGAGCAAGGTCTGAACGACCAGAACCGTGGGGGCGTTTCCCACAGCCTCGTCTCCCGCTGAGGGGCAGTGGCATTTGGTGAGGCCCGTGGGTTGAGAGGGTAAGCCATGTGTAGATGCGCATCGGCGAGAACGCTAGAATCTTTTTTTCCGAAAGAGAAAAGAGCGTTCCCGCGATGCGCGTTACTACGTTAGTCGGACCTTCCACGGATGAACAAGCGTAAGTGTGGGCATCATTGGCTTTGTTTTTGAAGAGAGGTGTGTGTACTGCTTACATCGTGCGGGGGTTGATTTCGAGCAGGTTGAATGCTTTGTGCTGCAAGGGTGTGGGGCGAGTGATGCTGACGAAGGACAGGCCGCGGGCTTCGTTTTCGACCTGATTTTTCGTGACCGTAGCAAGATCAGAAAGAAGCGTTCTGAAACTGTGGACGGGCAACCCGTCGGGAGTCTTCTTGGTAGAAGCCTTTGCCTGGGCGGAGTCTGAAGGCGTTGCTGGGCTGACGATGGATGAGCGTTTGGCATGGGCACCGTCAGGGTCGTCGTCGTCAAACAAGATCGGGACGAGGGCTTTTCGCATGTGCCATTCCACGTAGTAGGCGAGCATGCAAAGAAAGATGTGAGCTCGAACTCGCTCAGCGTTGTAGTGATAGATGGGCCGTACTTTCAAATCCACGGTTTTGCAGCAACGAAAAGCGCGTTCAACGACTGCCAAGCCTTTGTAGGTCCTGACAGCTTCGTCTGCGGAGATGGCCTCTTCGGTGAGGCTTGTTCGGATGATATAGATGCTGTCGAGGGCCGCCTCACGCTCGATGTTTTCGTTGTCGCGCTCGAAGTCGAAGCCGTCGTCCGTAATGGTGTAGCGAAAGTGCTTGCCCATCTTGCTCCGAGCGAACACTCGACCCAATCGTATGCCGATGGTATCTTTGCCTCGCAAAGGACGTTGGTCTCGCTTCGTCGCTTTGCTAATCACTTCTAGCTTTGACTCCGTCGACACAAGCATCTCTTCTCGCTTCCGCGCCCGCTCGGTAGCAAGAAGAGGGTTGCGGCAGGCGATGAGTCGCTCACCAGGGAAGCTAGGATGATGGATCTCCGCTAGGTCGAGTTCATCGAACAGAGAAGGCTGCAGCATTCCGTCTTTTGCAAGTCGCTGAATCTGAGGGGCACGAAGTGAGCTGATCCACTCGAGACCTTCCTCCGGTCGAAGTTCCTCGCGAATCCGGGCTTCGGTGATCATCCCTCGGTCACCTACGAAGACGATACTGTCAAGCTCAAAACGTTCTCGGACTTTGCGAATTTGGCTCCCCAGTGTTGCGGGATCTCCGGTGTTGCCTTCGAACACCTCTACCCCGACCGGCCGACCATCACGCTCACACAGTAAGCCGAACACGACCTGTCAACAAGCTCATCGGATTGCAAGGCCTGTGGGTCCGAGGTTTCCACTTCCAGGCGGACAAAGCCAGAGTGGTGGTGGATGTAGTACCACGGAGGAGGAAGCCTCTGTGCGGGATTTGCGGACGAAAGGTCCGCAAGAACAAAGATCGCTACAATCGCTACTGGCGGCACTTGGACCTGTTCGGAGTCCGGACCTATCTTCGCTACTCGATCCGACGAGTGGTATGTCGGCGGTGTGGAGTGGTCAGAGAAAAGGTGCCTTGGGCCGACAAGGGAAGCCGCTTTACCAAAAGCTTCGAACAAGAGGTAGCGTGGCTGGCACAGAGGACGGACGTCAGCGCCGTAGCGAACTATTTCCGAGTGACGTGGCGTTCGGTGCGACGGATCATCCAGCGAGTGGTTGCCGAGCAGCGGGATGAGCGGCGCGAGCTCGATGGATTGCGGGTGATTGGGATGGACGAGATCAGCTACCGCAAACGCCACAAGTACTTAACAGTGGTAATAGACCATCTCAGCGGCCGGGTCGTCTGGGCGGGAAAGGAGCGCAAGGCCAAGACGCTGCTGCGGTTTTTCCGCAAGCTCGGACCACAAAGAGCCGCGGAGCTCGAAGCGGTCAGCATGGACATGTGGGAGCCGTACATAACTGTCGTCGGCAAAAAGGCTCCTCAGGCACGGGTGATCTTTGACCGCTTCCACATCGTCAAGCATCTGAACGAGGCCGTGGATGAGACCCGGCGCGAGCTGGTGCGCGAGCTCAAAGGGACTGCCCGACGCAACCTCAAGAACACCAAGTTTCCCCTTCTCAAGGCCAAACACAACCGCAGCGCGAAAGACAAACGGGTGCTCCGCGAGCAGGTGCGAGCTAATCGTCGCCTCTACCGCGCCATGCTTCTGCGCGACGACTTCATGGACCTCTACACCTACAAAACCGAGACATGGGCCAAGAAGTTTCTCCGAGGATGGCTGCGGCGCGCTATGAGCTCGAGGATAGAGCCCGTCAAACGCGCGGCGAAGATGATCCGCAGCCACTTCGATGGCGTCATCGCGTGGGTCACGTGGAGACTCAGCAACGGCCGACTCGTAGGAATGAACAACAAAATCCGGCTGCTGAGCCACCGCAGCTTTGGACTCCACTCTGCCGAAGCTCTCATCAGTCTCGTCTACCTAAACTGTGGCGGTCTCACCCTCGAGAGGATCCACTGAAATGGCAGGAGAGGCCAAAGAATATTGGGTTGATAGGATGGCGCGTTCAGCTCCGGGCCCGGTAACGACCGGATCCAGATTCTTTATGACGATGCCAATCGGCAGGACATCGACGATCCCGATGTCTCGCGCGTCGAGGAGTTCACCGCCTTTTACGACCCGGACGGCGACGCGTCTTGTCCCGCGAGCTCACCCGGCCTTTCGCACACCCGGGTGGTCCCGACCACCGATGGAAGCGGCGACTATTGGATTGAAATGCAAATCCCCATGACTGCATTCAACGATGACAACGGGAACCAGCTGCTGTACCCGGATTCGCCCATCGCGTTTGTCTTTTCCACGGGCGCGTCGAATACCGATCCGCTGCAAAAGGATTTCATGCAGGATTTGGACTTCCTTTCGCTCGCCGACCCCATCACATTCGGCGACGTCATCATCCCCAACGGGCAGCCCCGAATCGAGTTCACGGACCAGAGTCTCGACCCCGTCGAGTTCTACGCCGTTGGCGACGACGTCTTCGTGTGGTTGTCCGATCCCAACGCCAATAGCGATCCGAACACCTCTGAATGTTTCGACGTCACCGTGACCGATCCGACGACGAACGACAACGAATCAGTCACCGTGTGCGAGACCGGCTCGAATACTGGCCTGTTCACGAATCGAGGCGGCGCGTGTTTGGAGAGCATCACTTTTCCGAGCCCCTCGCCTTCGCCGCCCACGGCGTGGCTCACCGCGATTGGGACGGGGAGCGCGACCGTCACCGAGGACTGGACGCTGACTTATGTGGCCGCGACGACGAGCTGGACGGTGACGGGTTCGGTCTCCGGAACACAAACCGCGACCGCCTCTCACGGCGGTGCCTACAGGCGCGAGAGCGACTGCTCGCGGGACTCGCTGCGGGTGCTCCGCTCGTGAGCTACGCCGGCCATGGGGGGTTGGACCGGCTCGCTGACGAAGGCTTGTTGCGCACGAGCGATGTGGCGGCGCTCGGAAATCAAGGACATCCGAGCATCCTCGTGGGATTCTCCTGCAGCATCAACCGCTTCGAGCTCATGGGCTTCCAATCCCTCGGTGAAGCGCTGACGGTCGAGCCAACGGGCGGCGCCTCGGTAGTGTGGGCTCCGGCCGGGCTGTCGGCCGATATCGAAGCCAGAGCGATCGGCAGCGCCTTCTTTGCCTCCGTGTTCGTCGAACGAGCTCCCACCGTTGGCGAAGCGGTCTTGAGCGCGTTCGACGCCTATCGCAAGGGGCGGGGAAGCCTTTGTGTGCCGAAGATCTACAACCTCCTCGGAGACCCAGCCGTGCGTTTGCACTGAATCCCCACCTGTTACTACCACGAGCTGATCATGTTGGTGTGCGCTTCAGTTTCCTGTCGGGAATCTCGAACAGGCGTCCCGGCTGTGCAGTCCACGCGCGCAGGGGAACACAGCAAATCGGCACCTGATGCGACGACCCCGGACGAGACCTTGCTTGTCGAGTCGCTGCTCGACGAGGCGGGTAGGGGGGCTACTGTCAATCCGCACGGGGTCACTGGGCCATCTACTATCGATCTGGTGCATGGAACAACAGTGTCGGCCGAGAAAGGGCGGGTAATGGATGGGTGGTAATGAGATAAAGGCGAAGTGCTCGCGCTGTAAAACGAAGTTCAAGGCATCTGTACAGGCCGATGGGGTTGTTTTGTGTCCAGGATGTGGGGCCCGCCTCAAATCCCGCAAGCGGCCGCCGACAGGGGGTGCAGCGAATCCACCCGAGATGACCCAGGAGCTCACCGCGGCCGTGGTGGCCGCGAGGATGGAGCGCGGCAAGCAGGAATCCCAAAGCGCCCGCGTGGCGGACCAGAAACCAAAGCCCGCTCCTCTGCCGACACCGCCTGACCAGGTGTCGACAGAGGCCCAGCCGGCTGGAAGCGCCAGCGCGCCTACCGCTGCTGCATCCGACCGCGACGAGGGAACAGATCCGATAGCCCAATCGAGCATCGAAGAGCTGATGTTCGCGCTCTACCAGACCCAAAAACAGATGCTCAAGATCCTCCAGGAACGCCTCGGGCCCGTCCCCGCCATGCCGGAAGACGCGCTGGAGAGCGACACCACGCTCGAGGACAACGATTCGCCGCCGCCCCCCCGTCCCTACCCGCGCCCGCGGCCGCAAGAGCGTGCTCGTCATCGACGACGACGAGGCGTCCCGCGCCGCCGCCGTGGCGGCCCTCAAGAAGGCAGAGGTCGTGGTGCGCACCGCCGAGAGCGGCCAGATGGCCATCGATTCACTCGCCCAGGAGACGCCCAACATCATTGCCCCGGAGGGCGAGATGTCCGGGGAGGTCTCGGGCAGGGACATCGTCGACAGGGTCAGGTCGGTGATGGAATGGGTCAACATCCCCATCTTGCTCTACACACAGGCCAGGCTGAAGAGTCAGGAGGATGCCCGAACCGTTTACGGAGCCGATGGCTACGTCCTCAAGGGCCCCAAGGGCCCAGAAGCTCTCGTGTCCCAGGTGATAACGCTGTTCCGCCAGAGCTGACGCCAGCACAATAAACGTGCCCGGGGCGCGTGGCCGTTCCTTTGGTGATCAGAGCGTCAGCATGCCCAAAGACACGATTCGCTTCTTCAACAAAACCGACAGAGATCTCGCGCGCCTGACGAAAGCCTTCGGCGTCAACTCCGAGGCGGACGTTGTTCGGAACCTGCTTTGCTCAAAGCTCGAGCTCTGAGAGCGTCCAGCGCATTTCGTCCCTTACCGATGCGTCCTCTTCGAGGGCTAGACAGTCCTCGAGCTTCTTCTTCGCGCGCGGGTCGCCGAGCCGGCCGAGAGCCCAGGCTACATGGCCTCGCACCAGAGGCTCTTCATGCTCGAGCGCATTCATGAGCGGCCCGACGGCCCTCGGATCCCCGCTGTTACCGAGAGCGACCGCGACGTTTCTGAGAAAGCCTGGATAGCGCGCGCGCCGGATGGCGCTTTTTCGGGTGGCGTCGAGAAACGCCTTGCGGCTCATGCTCATCATCTGGATCAGATCCATCGAAGCCAATGGCTCCCTCGCGAAGAACGCGCTCTCCTCACTCTTCTTCGCAAAGCGGTTCCATGGGCAGACGTCCTGACAATCGTCACAACCGTAAATGCGGTTACCGATGAGCGGTCGTAGCTCGCGCGGGATGAAGCCGCGAAGCTCTATCGTCAGGTATGAAATGCACAGGCGACTATCGACCACGTAGGGCTCGACGATGGCATCCGTTGGACAGGCATCGATGCATCGCTTGCACGTACCGCAGTGATCGCGAGCTTCGGTGTCTACCGGGAGCTTGAGGGGGACGAGAATCTCTCCGAGGAAGAACCACGAGCTTCCGTCCCGTGACAAAAGATTCGAGTGCTTGCCGAGCCAACCGAGCCCGGCGGCAGCGGCATAAGACTTCTTGAGAACGGGACCGGTATCGACGTAGAGCTTTGTCAGCACGTGGCAGGTGTCTTCGATGAAAGACGCCAGCTGTTCGAGCTTTTCCTGAACAACGTCGTGATAATCCGTGCCGCGTGCATAGCTCAAGATGACGCCGCCTAGAGGTTCGTCCGCGGGCGGGCCCTGGTAGTAGTTCAAAGCGCAGCAGACGAGCGTGCGGGCCTCGGGGAGCACCCGCGCGCCATCCGTCCGCCGCTCCGGCGCACGCTCCATGTAGCGCATCTCACCGTGGTAGCCACGCCGCAACCACTCGTTCAAGTGCGCGTCTTCGTGTTCGAGCCGGGCGTGGGTGAAGCCAACCTTGGAGAATCCAACCGCATAGGCTTTTTGGGCGATCGCCTCCTTGAGCTCCTGTCTAGTCATCGGTACAGGTTAAAATAAACGCCTGCTATGTCCAAGCTCGATAACGTCATCGCTACCTTGAACAACTTGGACGTGGGCTCTCTCGACAAGATTATCGAGCAGCTCGTTGCCGTGCGGGAGGAGCTCGCCCGACAGGAGCTCACCGAGCTCTTGGAGACGGTCGATGCCTGCCGTGAAGCACTTTCTAGCGGCGAGCTCGAGGAGTTCCGGCGCTTGCGCGAGACCGCCGTCAGCCGGCTCGGCCACGCGCGCGTCAAGATGGAATGACCCGCCTTCGACAGCCTTTTTGACAGGCCTCGTCCTGCGTTGCTATAGTGCGCCCCTTTTAACCCCGACCTCGTCCAACGCGACCCGGAGAAACACCGTCGATGTGGGGCGCCTCGAGCACAAATAGGCATCATGTTTGACGAATCACGAGAATCTTTTCAGCAAACGCTGAGCGAAATCGAAGAAGCCGGCCTGTACAAGCACGAGCGCGTCATCGCGTCTCGGCAGGGCGCTACCATCGAAGTGCAGGCGGGCGAAGTCCTCAATTTTTGCGCCAACAACTATCTGGGGCTTTCGAGCGACCCGCAGATCCTCGCCGCGGCGCATAAAGGTCTCGACGAGCGGGGCTTCGGACTGTCTTCGGTCCGATTCATCTGCGGCACGCAGGACATCCACAAAGAGCTCGAGAAGAAGATCGCGCGCTTCCTCGGGACGGAGGGCACGATTCTCTACAGCTCGTGTTACGACGCGAATGGCGGTCTGTTCGAGACCGTTCTCACAGAAGAGGATGCCATCATCAGCGACGCTCTCAACCACGCGAGCATCATCGATGGGATCCGTTTGTGTAAGGCCCAGCGGTTCCGTTATCAGAACAGGGACATGAAGGACCTCGAGTCGAAGCTCGAGGAGGCCTCGGGTGCGCGCCGCCGGATGATTGCGACGGATGGCGTCTTCAGCATGGACGGGACCTATGCGCCGCTTTCAGAAATCTGCGATCTCGCGGAGCGCCACAACGCGATGGTCATGGTCGACGACTCCCACGCAACGGGTTTCGTGGGGGAAACGGGACGCGGGACGCCGGAGCTTTGCGGCGTCCGTGAGCGTGTCGATATCGTGACGTCGACGCTCGGGAAGGCGCTCGGGGGTGCGGCGGGCGGCTTTACGTCTGGCCGGCAGGAAATCATCGACCTGTTACGGCAGCGCTCGCGGCCCTATTTGTTCTCGAACTCCCTCGCGCCGGTCGTCGTGTCCGCGGCGAACGAGGTGCTCGGGATTCTGGAAACGAGCTCCGAGCATCGCCATCGCCTCATGGACAACACCGCTCACTTCCGCAAGGCGATGAACGAGCGCGGCTTCGACGTGGTGGAGGGAACGCACCCGATCGTCCCCATCATGCTAGGCGATGCCCGCCTGGCACAAGAGATGGCAAGAGACATGCTGGCCGAGGGCATCTACGTCATCGGCTTCAGCTTCCCCGTGGTGCCCAAAGGCCAAGCGAGAATCCGCGTCCAACTATCCGCTGCCCACACGGCCGAACAAGTCGACCAAGCCATCCAAGCCTTCACAAGGGTAGGCAAAAAACACGACGTCATCCCCTGATAGCTTCAAAAAGCCCCCCACCGTCACCTGGTGAGGGGCCTTTCTTTACGGCTACCTGCTACCTGCTGACTGCTGAATGCTGAATGCTGAATGCTGAATGTTGATCAAGAGACTTCTGTAAACTCGGCGTCGTCGACGTCTTCTTCCTCACTCGGCTCACTCGGCTCGCTCGGGGTGCTTGCCGGGCCGCCGCTTGATTGGCTGGCTTCTGTTTTCGCATAGAGCTGTTCGGCCATGGCGTGCGAGGCCTTGGTGAGGCGTTCCTCGGCCGCCTTCATCGTCTCGAGGTCGCCGCTATCGAGCTTGGCCTTGGCCCCCTCGAGTGCGCTTTCGACTTCCTGAACGATCGACGGTTCGAGGTCGTTCTTGTTCTCACCGAGGCTTCGCTCGGAGGTGAAGATCGCGGTGTCGAGGCGATTCCGCGCCTCCACGTTTTGACGAAGCTTCTCGTCCGCCTCACGGTGGACCTCGGAGTCCTTGACCATGAGCTCGATTTCCTCTTGGCTCAGGCCACTCGAGCTTTCGAGCGTGATGCTCTGCGCTTTGCCGGTGGCGACATCCTTGGCACTGACATTGACGATGCCGTTGGCGTCGATGTCGAACGTGACCTCGATTTGGGGCACGCCTCGGGGAGCGGGCGGGATGCCGACGAGCTGGAACTCTCCCAACGTTCGGTTGTCCTTGGCCATCTCGCGCTCACCCTGCAGCACGTGCACGCCCACGCTCGGCTGGCTGTCCACCGCGGTCGAGAAGACTTCGCTCTTCTGGACCGGGATCGTGGTGTTGCGGCCGATGAGCCTCGTGAAGACGCCGCCCAGTGTCTCGATGCCCAGCGAAAGCGGCGTGACGTCGAGCAATAGGACGTCCTTGACGTCGCCCTGCAGAACGCCAGCTTGAATGGCGGCGCCGATGGAGACGACCTCGTCCGGGTTGACGCCCTTGTGGGGGTCCTTCCCGAAAAGCTCTTTCACCATCTCTTGGACTTTGGGGATACGCGTCGATCCGCCCACGAGAACGACCTCGTCGAGCTTCGAGGTCTCGATCTCGGCATCCTTTAGAGCTTGGCGGCACGGGTCGAGCGTTCTTTCGAGCAAGTCGGCGACAAGCTGCTCGAACTTGGCCCGCGTGAGCTTGAGCTGCAAATGTTTCGGCCCGGAGCTATCAGCGGTCACGAACGGCAAGTTGATCTCCGTCTCGACCGAAGTGGAGAGCTCGATCTTCGCGCGCTCGGCGGCTTCTTTCAGGCGCTGGAGTGCCATCTTGTCCGCGGCCAAGTCGATGCCTTGGTCCTTCTTGAACTCCTGGACCATCCACTTGATGACGCGCTGGTCGAGGTCGTCGCCTCCGAGATGCGTGTCGCCTCCAGTAGCCATGACTTCGATGACACCGTCACCGACTTCGAGGATCGAGATGTCGAACGTGCCGCCGCCGAAGTCGAAGACGGCAATCGTCTCCTCTTCTTTCTTGTCGAGGCCGTAGGCGAGGGCCGCAGCCGTGGGCTCGTTGATGATCCGCTGCACGTTAAGGCCCGCGATCTTGCCGGCATCTTTGGTGGCCTGTCGCTGTGCGTCGTTGAAGTAAGCCGGGACGGTGATAACCGCGTCGGTGACCTTCTCGCCGAGGTAGTCCTCAGCGGCCTGTTTGAGTTTTTCCAGCACGAGCGCCGAGATCTGAGGCGGAGAGTGCTCCTTCCCGCCAGCCTTCACGCGTACGTCGCCGTTTTTGCCCTTGACCACTTTGAAGGGCACCATTGCGATCTCGTCTTCGATCTCGTCGTGCCGTCGCCCCATGAAACGCTTGATGGAGTAAACGGTGTTCTCGGGGTTGGTAATGGCCTGCCGGAGCGCGACCTGTCCCACGAGACGTCGTCCGTCCTTATTGAATGCGATGACGCTCGGAGTTACGCGATCGCCCTCCGAGTTCACGATGACCTTCGGCTCCCCGCCTTCGATGACGGAAACCACGGAGTTCGTGGTGCCGAGGTCGATTCCGATTGTCTTAGCCATGTTGTCGTCCTCCTCTAAAATGTTGCAACGCAGTCGCTTATTAATGGTTTTGGACCACATTACGATAGATAGTATAGCGGATGGACCTGAGTTCGTCAACTAAAATGAGTGTCTACCCATTATATTACTTGATATATAAACACTAATATTTTTCTTAGACGTACCTGGACGTAGGAGACCTTAGGCTGAAGTTCCTGGCTGAAAAAGCCAAGATCCGGTGTTGATCCAATGAGATAGTTGGAATCAATGGTGCTGGCTTCTGTCTACACGGTGATACCTTTGAGCAGGTCGTAGGCTCTCTGCTGTTTCGAGTCCGGAGTTGTCGTGACATCGAAGGTGGGCTCGTCGGGTCCGGCTTCCGGTCGCCGACATTTGTTTCGGACGATGTTGCTGAGAAGGCGCAGCAGCGTGCGGAAGCTGGAAGCTCGACTCCCATCGTCAAGCTTCTTGGTTTGTATCTTGCGCAGGGCGGCCTCGGAGCGCTTCGCCGGAGCAACCGGGTCACGCCTGGCCTTCGCCTGCTGGTCCTCGTCAGAGAATAGCAGCGGCCGCCAAGCCTCCATCATGTGCCACAGGACGTAGTAGGCCAGCATGCACAAGAAGATGTGCGCCCGGACTCGGTTTTCGCGCCGGTGACGAATCGGCCGCACCTTTAGGTCCATGCTCTTGAAGGAACGAAACGCCCTCTCGACCTGGGTCAGCAACTTGTAGCTGCGCACTGCGTCGTCGGTTTTCATCCGCTGCTCAGCAAGACTGGTGCGGATCACGTAGATGCCGTCAAGGGCAGCTTCCGCAGTGACCTTTGTGTCGTCGATTTCGAAGCTAAAGCTGTCGTCGCGAATGTCCAGCTTGAAGTGCTTGCCGACTTTGTACTTGTTGAGAACTCTGCCTACCCGCACACCGATTTTATCTTTACCATGCAGCTGACCCCGCCCGATCCGTTGGCGAATCCCTCCGAACTGCTTAGCGATCGTCCCCATGTGTCGCTTCCACCGCTGGAGCCGTTTGTTGGCGAGCTCAGAGTTGCCGTTGGCGAGGCGCGAGGCGTCGGCATCCATCGTTGTCTCGTCTAGCTCGAAGTCGAAACCGTCGTCACGGATGTCGAGCCTGTAGTACCTGCCGACCTTGTACTTGTTGAGGAGCTTTTCCACTGCAGCACGGATGTCCTCCTTGCCCTGCAAACGGCGCCGCTCGACCATCCGACAAACTTTCTCCAGCTCCTTGCAGGTCGCTTCGAGCAGAGCACGGCGCTTGTGACGCCGCCTCTCGGCCAGCTCCGGATTGCGGCAAGCGACCAGCCTCTCGTTGGGGAAATCCGGGTGCGTCACCTCAAACAGATTCCGCTCGTCGAATAGCCCCATCTGGAGCACCCCATCGTTGATGAGCTTGCGAATCGGTTCGGGACGCAGAGCGGTAATCCAGTCGATACCGTCCATCTCCCGCAACTCGTCGATCTGGGTCTGGGTGATCATTCCGCGGTCGCCCACCATCACAAACTGCTCGATGCCGAAGCGCTCTTGCACCTTTTCTACCTGAGGCAACAGCGTTTTGGGATCGCCCGTGTTGCCCTCAAAGACCGATACCGACACGGGGGTGCCGCGTTCGTTGGTCAGCAGACCGTAGTTGATCTACAGCTTGCCTTTCTTGCCGTCACGGTCGTATCCGAGGCGGGCGATCGGACAACTCACACCCTCGAAGTAGCTTGAGGTTAGGTCATAGAGCGCCAGGCCGTCGTTTTGGAGATGGCGCGCCGCGAGTTTTTTTTCGATGACCTCCTGGCGTTTGAGAACCCAGTCCATGGCGGCATAGAGATCGTCTTCGCGGGCATCGCTCACCCCCAGGATTTCGGGCAGTGTGGTTGTGTGCCACCACTGGCTAGTCGCCAGCTTCGACTGCGGTTCGAGGATCCGGGCGACTACCATGGCCACGACCAAATCCCGCTCTGGTGAGTGTCGAGAACCAACGAGCTTTTCGAAACCGAGCTGTCTCATGGCGCTGAGCACCGCGTCGACGTGGCCATGGTGCCGGGAGCCGTTCTCGACGATTTTGAAGGCGACTTCAACCGAGACGAGCTTTTCCCCTTTGAGAATGCGTCGGATGGCGTCGACTGCGTCCATGGGCAATTTGGACAAGTTAGCGAGCGTGCGCTTGCGGACGTTTCCGCCCACCCGATACGACTCACGCAGCAGGACCGCGGGGGTAGAGTTGCGATTGGGGATGATGTGGGTATGCATGCCCACCATAGTATCCTATATATCAATGTGTATCAAACCATAAAAGGCTTTAGACATGCCTACATATTGCATCCCAAAATTAGCCTCTCGGCGTCCCTAAAGACGCGTAATCATTGGGGATTCACACTGTCAGTGGGTTCATTCGACCAAGGAACTTCAGCTTAGGAGGAATGTAAGAGCTATGGACAAGTTGACGGAGAAATCCCAGGAAGCTGTCGGCCAAGCCCAGGCACTGGCGACCCGCCAGGGCCACCAGCAGGTCGAGTCCGAGCATCTCCTTCTCGCGCTGCTGGAGCAGGAAGGCGGCTTGGCCGAGACGATTGTGTCCCGTCTCGAGCAGAACCTCGCGTCGCTCAGAGCGGCCGTTCAGCACGAGCTCGACGCCGTTCCCTCCGTGCAAGGCCCGGGGGCCGGACAGCTCTATCTCGGGGCGCGCTTGCGAAGCGTGCTCGATCGCGCGCAGCAGGAAGCGTCGACGCTCAAGGACGATTATGTGAGCGTCGAGCATCTCTTCCTTGGCTTGGCCTCGGATGACGGCCCGTCCGGAAAGCTTCTTTCTGAGCGCGGCATCAGCCGGGAGGCGTTGCTCGCGGCTTTGAAGGAGATCCGCGGCACCCAACGCGTGACCTCACCGAACCCCGAGAGCACCTATGAGGCTCTCGAGCAATACGGGCGCGACCTCACCCAGCAAGCGTCGTCCGGCAAGCTCGATCCCGTGATCGGACGCGACGACGAGATTCGGCGCGTGGTTCAGATCTTGTCGCGCCGCACGAAGAACAACCCGGCGTTGGCAAGACGGCGATCGCGGAAGGGCTCGCGCAGCGCATCGTGCGCGGCGACGTTCCCGAAGGATTGAAAGACAAGCAGGTCGTTTCGCTCGATATGGGCGCTCTCATTGCGGGCGCGAAATATCGCGGCGAGTTCGAAGAGCGGCTCAAAGCCGTCCTGAAAGCGGTCCAAGAATCCGACGGGCGGGTCATTTTGTTCATCGACGAGCTCCACAACGTGGTCGGCGCGGGTAAGGCCGAAGGTGCACCGATGGATGCCGGCAATCTGCTCAAGCCGATGCTCGCGCGCGGCGAGCTCCACTGTATCGGCGCCACGACGCTCGACGAATATCGCAAGCACATCGAAAAAGACGCCGCGCTCGAAAGGCGTTTTCAGACCGTGCTCGTTGAGGAGCCAACCACCGAGGACACGATCTCGATTTTGCGGGGGCTCAACGAACGCTACGAAGTACACCACGGCGTCCGTATCAAAGATACCGCGCTCGTCGCGGCGGCTCTTTTGTCGCATCTCTACATCTCCGACCGGTTCTTGCCGGACAAGGCCATCGACCTCGTCGACGAAGCTGCGGCGCGTCTACGGACCGAGATCGACAGCGTGCCGACGGAGCTCGACGAAGTGGATCGCCGTGTCATGCAGCTCGAGATCGAGCGCCAGGCGCTCAAGAAGGAGAAGGACAAAGCTTCGAAGGGTCGCTTGAAGCAGCTGGAAGAAGAGTTGAAGGACGGAAAAGCGCTCGCCGATGGCCTACGGGCTCGGTGGCAAGAAGAAAAGGACCTTCTCGGCTCCGTGCGGCAGCGTCGCGAGGCGATCGAGCAGACGAAGCAGGCCATCGAATAAGCGGAAAGGGCTTACGATCTCAGCAAAGTCGCAGAGTTTCGCTACGGGCGCTTGAACGAGCTCGATGCGGAGCTCAAGAAAGCCGAAGCGGCGCTCTCCAGCAGGAAGAGCGTGCTGCTCAAAGAGGAGGTCGGCGACGAGGATATCGCCGAAGTCGTCGCGCGCTGGACAGGCATTCCGGTGGCGAAGCTCCTCAAGGGCGAAGTCGACAAGCTGTTGCATCTCGGCGCCCATCTCCACGAGCGCGTCATCGGTCAAGACGAGGCCGTGGACGCGGTCGTGCGTGCCCGCGCGGGTATCCAGGACCCGGATCGGCCCATCGGAAGCTTCATCTTTCTCGGGCCCACGGGGGTCGGTAAGACGGAGCTCGCCCGGACGCTAGCGGCTTATCTTTTCAACGACGAGAAGGCGCTCATACGTATCAATATGAGCGAGTACATGGAGAAACATGCCGTGGCCCGTCTCGTTGGGGCGCCTCCCGGCTATGTCGGCTACGAGGAGGGTGGTCAGCTCACGGAGGCGGTACGGCGGAAGCCGTTCTCGGTCGTCCTCTTCGACGAGGTCGAAAAGGCCCATGCAGACGTCTTCCATCTGCTCCTGCAGATTCTCGACGAAGGCCGTCTCACCGACTCTCAGGGACGTATGGTCAACTTCCGCAATACGATGATCATCATGACGTCGAACATTGGAAGCTCGGAGATCCTCGCTTTCGAGGGCGCGGCGGACAGTGAGCACTACCAGCAAATGAGCGGCGAGGTGCTCGGCCTGATGAAGCATCATTTCCGGCCCGAGTTCTTGAATCGGGTCGACGAGGTCGTCGTCTTCCACGCTCTCGACAAGGAGCAGCTCGTCGCCATCGTCGATATCCAGCTTCAGAGGCTCGCGCGGCGACTCGCCGACAAGCGCATCGAGCTCGCGCTCACGGATGAGGCGAAGCGTCTTCTCGCCGAGGTGGGCTACGACCCGGTCTACGGCGCGCGGCCGATCAAGCGGACGATACAGAAGTCGCTCGAAACGGAAATCGCGCGGCGTCTTCTGACGGGAGACATTCGGGAGGGCAAAACCCTGCAGGTCGACGTCCAGGATGGTGCGTTCACGTTCACGAGCGAGTCCGTGGCGACGCCAGCCTAAGTGAAAAAGTCATCCGTTGTCCCCAAGGATCTTGTATCTGCACTTCTGCGTTACACTATAATGACATCAGCGGTTGTCGATATAATGACGTTCTGCTAGAATGGCTCGCGGAGAAACTCGAATGCGCTCAGAAGCTTCAGAAAGGACACCGGCTCTCAACATTAGGATCAAAGCTAGCCAGCGGCGCTTGATCGAGCGGGCTGCGAGCGAGGCGGATAAGACGGTTTCGGACTTCGTTCGAGATGCGGCTGTTCGCGAAGCACAGCACACTTTGCTTGATCGAACGACGTTCCATGTCGACGAGGAGACATGGGAAAGGTTTGTCGAAGCGCTCGATGCCCCACCTACGGCGAACCCGCGGCTTCGCGACCTGATGGCACGCGAGGCGGCGTGGGATGAGTGAGCGACTCGAACCGTAGAGTCGGAGTCCGTCGACCGGAGCTCCTCACTGTACGTCACGAAATCTCCAAGTTCGAGTCGAACGAGCCCGCGCTCGATGATTGGCTCAAACGACGCGCTCTAAAAAGTCAGAAGAGCGGCGCGGCACGAAGCTATGTCGTGACGGCGGAAAACCTAGTCGTCGGTTACTACTCCCTGGCCGTTGGCTCGATAGAACGTAGCGTGACGGTGGGTCGCGTCCGAAGGAACATGCCGGACCCAGTACCCGTTATGCTGCTGGCGCGGCTCGCGATCGACAAGAACTGGCAGGGCCGAGGACTTGGTCGCAGCCTTCTGAGAGATGCAGTCTTTCGTACGATACAAGCTGCAGAAATCGTAGGAATTCGCGCATTGCTGGTTCACGCGATCTCCATGGAGGCAAAGCGTTTCTATCAATACTTTGGGTTTCAGCCTTCGCAGGTCGAAACAATGACGCTGATGGCGACGCTCTCCAGCCTACGTGACGCTTTGCCGTGAACGAGTAGCCGAACTACGAACCGTCCCGAGATGATGGCCGCCGCTATGGCCCCTCGTCAAAGGACGGAAGCGACGCCACGTCGGGCGGCTCCAGAATGGCTTTGACGATCGCAAGCCCGAGCCTCACCGGATCTGGCCCTCGAAAGGTTCTTGACCGGCATTGCGGGGAATGGGAGTGGGCATTCTGACCTAGCGGCTGTGGAGAAAGTGTCGTCTTTACGACCGGCTTCGCGCGTTTCGGAAGCTCGTGGTTCATCGAGATCAGCTCTTTTTGAGCGAGCCGTAGACCGCCGCGCGCGGTGCCTATTGGCGACGCCGGCCTAAATGAAAAAGGGGGACAGGCAAAAAGCCTGTCCCCCTTTTTTCTATCCCCGGGAGGCGGTGCGGGGGGCACCTCCCGGGGCTGGCGTCGAGATTGGGGAGCGACGCCAAATGCGTTCCCGACCCATTGGCCTAAGCAAGTGGCATGCCAGCTTGCGCTAGATTCTGATTTAGCTTTTTTTTCAACGGTTTGCGGGGAATTCCCTATGGATGTCGCGCCCAAATGATTCAATATTGAAACTGATCGTGTCGTTCTTACATTAAAAATTGAAACAAAGCAATCTTGCCGTTCCCCGTTTGCGGCGTGTCGTTCCTTCATCCGCATACCTCGTTCGTTTGATAGAATCTAAGTACATCAACAACCAGTCTCGTTCGCTTTCAGAAGCTGCCCATGAACCAACAAGTGGCAGAGGCTTTCAAGAAGCTCTACTACGAAAAACGCACCGGTGTCCTCACGTGCGAAGCCGGCACTGCGCGCCGCGCTGTCTACTTCCAGTCGGGCTTCGTCGTGAGCGCCTCCTCGAGCGACGACGAAGATCGCCTCGGTGAAGTGATGATCCGCCATGGTCGAATCACCCGGCAGCACTTCGAAGACGCTGCCAATTTCATCAAGAGCGGCTGGAAATTGGGCGAGATCCTCGCCGAGCTCAAAATCATCGAAGAGCCCGATATCGAGGCCTTCGTGAGGCTCCAGCTTCTCGAGATCGCATGTACGCAGCTCATCAAGCCGCCCAACCGCCTGGCGTTCTCGCCCTTGTCGAGTGTCGACGCATGCCTCGAAGCGCCCCTCTCCGTGGCCGATATCCTCATGGAAGCCGTACGCCGGACACCCGATGTCTCGGAGGAGATCGAGGCTCTCAAGAGCGATGAGCGGACGCTAGGCTTTCCAACGGATCCCCTAAAGCGGTTCCAGTGGATCCACCTCGAGCCAGAGGAAGGCTTCGTCCTCTCGCGCATCGATGGCACCCAGGCTCCCAAGGACATCTTCGCCGTTAGTCCTCTTCCTGAAGAGAAAACGGCACGCACGCTCATGGGTTTGCTGGCCGCCGAGGTCATCGAAATGGAGGGAAGTGCTATCGTCGAGCCAGAGCGGGACGACCACGAGGACGATGCCGACACTGGCCAGACGCTGCACCAAGAGGCCCCTAGAGATCTGGAACGGGCGTCGGTAGAACAGCTCTTTCAAGAGATGAAAGACCAGGATCACTGGCAGGTTTTGGGGATTCGACGCGGCGCGAGCGCCGAGCAGGTCAAGCAGGCGTTTTTTCGAGGAGCGAAACGATTTCACCCCGACCGTTTTCGTCGTATCACCGAGCCGGAGTTCCAGGAAAAACTTTCCTTCGTTTTTCATCGGATCAGCGCGGCCTACGAGACGCTGACATCGGACGAGCTTCGAGGACGCTACGAAACGCTTCATGAGAAAGAGAAACAGTACGAGCAAACTCAGCAGCAGGGGCCTCGACCGGACGAACGACGAAAAGTTTTGAGACGCGATCCGAACGACGCTAAGGCTTTCGATCAACGCGCGCGCCAAGCCTACGACAGCAGCGACTTCTGGAGCGCGATCGAGCTGGCCCGACAAGCGGTCGAGGCGGCCCCGGAGGTCGCTGCCTACTACCACCTGCTGGGCTTGGCACTTTCGAATAATCCAAAATGGCGCCAGGACGCGGAAAAAAATCTGAAGATCGCGGCGAACTTGGACCCGTTCAAGGCCTCGTATCAGCTCGAGCTGGCGAAGCTCTACGAAGAGGCGGGACTACACCTGCGCGCCCAAAGAACGTTGGAGAAGGCGCAGGCGATTGATCCGAGCTTGAATGCGTCGGAGTAATTCAGCTACCAGTCTTCTCTCGCCAGCTTTCAGCACGCGCTGACGACTGATGACTGACGACTGACGACTGACAGCTATCCATCTGACGCACTTTCCCTCTCGTACAGCTTCAACTTGCGCCATAGCGTGGCGGTCGTGATCCCAAGCCGCCTTGCGGTGTTCTTGCGGCTTCCACTGCACTCGGCCAGCACCTCGAGGATGTACTCCTTCTCGAGTTGTTGAAGCGTGAGCGAGCTTTCCCGTGCCTTGTCGATGAGCTTGTCCTCTTTCCGCTGTGTCTCCCCGAACGGGAGGTCGTCCATGCCGAGAATGCCGTCGCGATCGAGTGCGGCGGCACGCTCGATGATGTTCTCGAGCTCGCGCACGTTGCCGCGCCACGGCTGCTTCATCAGCCGGTCCATCGCACGCGGCGAAATGGATGGCGGCTGCGTGAGGCCCATCCGGTACGCAATCCGCCGTGCGAAGTGTTGCGCGAGAGGAGGGATGTCCTCATGACGCTCGCGCAGCGGTGGAAGCTGAATCGGGATGACGTTCAAACGATAGAATAGATCTTCTCGGAAGGAGCCGTCCTCCACACTTTTCTCGAGGTCGCGGTTCGTCGCAGCGATGATGCGGACATCGAGGAGGCGGCTCGCCGTCGTGCCCACTCGGCGCGCCTCTCCGTTTTGGAGAAAGCGAAGCATCTTCACCTGTGCCATGGGCGTCAGCTCGCCGACTTCGTCAAGAAACGCGGTGCCACCATCTGCCTCGTCGAAGAGGCCCCGCTTGTCGGCGTGCGCGCCGGTGAACGAGCCCTTGGTGTGGCCGAAGAGCTCGCTTTCTTGCAAGTTCTCGGGGATAGCGCCGCAATTGACGATGACGAGAGGGTCGTCCTTCCTCGGCGATCGAGTGTGCAACGCGCGCGCGACGAGCTCTTTTCCCGTCCCGCTCTCGCCGGTGATGAGCACCGTGGAGTCAAGGCGCGCTACTTGCTCGATCATCTTCAGCACTTCTTGCATCTTGGGTGAAGTGGTGATGATCCCTTCGAACGGATGGTCTCCGTGGACGGCCTTTTCGAGCCGGCGCACGCGCTGCGTCAGACCTTTGCGCTCGAGCGCGCGCTCGGCAACGAGCGTGAGCTCTTCCGGCTGGAAAGGTTTGGTGAGGTAGTCGTAGGCCCCCGACTTAATGGCGTCGACCGCGCCCTCGATCGTTCCATAAGCGGTCATGGCGACAACCTCGGTGTCGGGGAAGAGCTCCTTCGTCCTCTTGAGCACGTCGATACCGGACATACCGGTCATGCGCAAGTCGGTCACGATGAGGTCGAAAGGCTTTTGCGCTAGAAGCTCGAGCGCCTGACTACCGCTTTCAGCGGCCGCGACGGCATAGCCCTCACGCCGGAACGTGATCACCATCGATTCTCGAATAGGTGCTTGATCATCTACGACGAGCACGGAGGCCTCGGTGGCCGTGTCCTCGGGAGATTCATCAACGACGGTTTTCGATCTGTTTTCGCTCATTTGAAGTCACGGGGAATCGGAGCCGAAACGAGCTCCCTTGCCCCACCTCGCTTTCAACTTCTGTCTCACCGGCATGCGCCTCGACGACGCGGTGTACGATGGCCAAACCCAGCCCGGTCCCGTCGGCTTTGGTCGAGTGAAAAGGTTGAAAGATTTTTTCCTGCTCGCTCTTGCTGATGCCCGTGCCGGAATCCGTGACGACGACCTCGAGGAAGTCGTCACCTTTTCTGGATCGGCCTACGGAGACGTGCAAATCGCCGCCGTCCGGCATCGCCTCCGCGGCGTTGATGAGGAGGTTCCAGAGGGCTTCGCGCGTTTGTGCCGGATCGAGCTCCACTCGGGGCAAATCGGGCTCGTATCCTTTCTCGATACGAATCTTGCTCCCCCTGGGCTCCTGCGAGACGAGCAGCAGTAGATCGTCGAGTATCTCCGTGATGTCTTGCGGTGTCTTGTGAATCGGGCGCGGCCTCGCGAAGCGAAGAAAATCCGCCACGATCCCTTCGAGCCGCTGCGACTCTTCGTCCACCACTTCGAGGAGCCGCCGATCGTCGCCGTGCAGCTCCAGGTCGCGTCTGAGCACGCCAACGGAGTTCGAGATCGCGCCGAGTGGGTTCCGAATCTCGTGAGCGATTTGTGCGGCGAGCTCTCCCACGGCGGCGAGTCTCTCGGAGCGAATCAACTTTTCTTGAATTTCTTTCAGCTCTTCATAAGCGCGGCGGGTTTCCTGAAAGAGCTCGCGATAGCGCTTCTCAGACTCGCGGAGCCGGGTGGTACGCTCGCGAACCTTGCCTTCCAGCGATCGTTGATAGTCTTCGTTCTCGGCTTCGAGGCGGCGCTTCTCTCGAAGGAGAGTGTTGCGCTCGCAAGCGCGTTCGACCACGACGAGCAGCGCGCGCCGGCTGACGGGTTTGGTGATGTAGTCGTAAGCGCCTTCTTTCAACGCTTCGACCGCCGTCGAGAGATCGGGATGGCCGGTGACCATGACCACGCTCATCGTCTCGTCCCGCTCGGCGGCATAGCGAAGCAAAGATAGTCCGCTCTCCTGGGGGAGCATGAGGTCCGTGAGCGCGGCGTCGAAACGCTTGGCCTCGAGGCGCTCTTTGGCTTCAGTGAAACTCGACGCGGTGACCACTTCATGTCCTTCGGCTTCGAGGACGTCTTGGAAAGTGGCCCGGACGGTTTCCTCGTCGACGACGATCAGAATCGATGGCAAGAAGTTAACTCGGGTTACGTGATAAAGAGAAGATAACATCTTCGATGCCGCGTGGGCACAAAAAAAGGAGGGAGCTCGACATGGCCTGGATCGACACCGTTTCGGAGAAAGACGCGACCGGAGATCTCGCGCGTCAATATGACGCCGCCGTGAAACGCGCAGGCAAAGTGTTTCACATCGTCAAAATCCAGAGCCTGAGGCCCGACATCATGCGCACGTTCATGGAGCTCTACATCAAAGCGATGCATGGAGCTTCGGGGCTCACGCGCACCGAGCGCGAGATGGTCGCGACGGTCGTCTCGAAGACCAATCACTGCCACTACTGAACGGAGGCTCACGGGGAGGATCTCCGTCAAGTTTCCGAGAACGACGCGCTCGCGCGTGCGGTGATGGATGACCCCGCCGGGGCCGAGCTCACGCCGCGGCAGCGAGCTATCGTGGACTTCGCCTTGAAGCTAACCGAGAAGCCGAGAGACGCGGCGCGCGGCAACCTCGACCCGCTGCGGGCCCACGGCCTTTCGGATGAGGACATTCTCGTGCTCGTCCACGTCATCGGTTATTTCAATCACGTCAACCGCGTCGCCGATGCTCTCGGGGTGGATTTGGAGCCGGATATGCCTCTCTCACCGTATTAGGCTCTAACCGCTCGGAAACGAGGATCTTGTTCACACTTTCGAACTACGTCCAAGCGCAGCCTGCGGCCGCAACCAAAGCGGATGGCCACAGAGGCACAGCGCGGCGGAGCCGCAACCAAATTGGAGGACGGCTCCGCCGCGAGCGGTCAGCGGTCAGCATTCAGCGGTCAGCTCGTGGTGCTCGGCGCTTCGCGCCTCGGTCCCATTCTCAGTGTGCGCCGTCCCAATTCTTCGCCGCGGTGACTCTTCTAACTGATTTACCCTCTCGCGGATCCGGCCGCAGCCGCTCAAATTCTTGCAAGAAATAGAAGCTTTTTCGGGTTAGTAGTACAGAGAAAGCGAGAGCGAGCGAAGAGCACTCGGCGGGCTCTATTGTTGCCTCTGTGTTCGACGCTGCTAGCAGCGTCATCCCGGCGGACGGTGACGTCGTGAGCTCCCTGGAAGATCTCGTCGCGCCCAGCGGAAACGGTAAGTGTTTTCGAAACTCTGTGTCTCCGTGGCCGTTCTTAAGGCGCCTCATGCGGACGATTTGAGGAGCGGCCGCGCTTTCAGGTTTACCTGGCTAGAATTAGCCCTAATCGCAAAATCTTCGAAGCACGAAAACGCGAAACAGCCGCACTGGGCGCAGGCGAGAAGCTCGTGCTGGGGCACCCGCTCGCCGCCACTATAGGTGATTCTGCACGGTGTATGCAGAACCTGGAAAAGGTGCTATTCACGGGGCCAAAGACCTCAGACACGGTGACGTTTATTTGCGATTAGGGTTAGTATTAGAACACGGTCTCCAGTAGCGGAAAGATCGGCGCCCGTCTCAAGCCCCGACTAAAACGATGGCCGTGAGCTCTCGCATGTCGTCGATCCGGAAATCCGGCTTGAGTGCGGCGGAGGCCTCCGGACGGATGCCGTAAGAGACGAGGCAAGACCGCACGCCGGCGTTGCGTGCGGTCTCGAGATCGACGCGCGAGTCCCCGACGAACAGGGCTTCATCCGGTGCGCGTCCCTCTTCGTCGAGAAGGTGGCGGACACCCGAGGGATCGGGCTTTTTGCGCTCGAACGAGTCCCCGCCGTAAACCGATCGAAAATGTTTTCGAAGACCCAAGCCTTCGAGAATCATGAGGCTTTCTCGACGCGGCTTGTTCGTCAGCACCGCGAGCGTCCGGCCGCCGTTTTGGAGCTCATCCAGGGTCTCGACAACGCCGGGATAGGCGCGGGTGTTGTCGAGCAGCCGTCGCCGGTAAATCGGCAGATACATGCGCTGCGTCTCGTCGATCGCCGCCGCCGCGGCATCGCCGAATGCGCGCTCGAGGAGCACGCGCACTCCGTTTCCGATATAGCTCTCGATCACGTCGAGCGGAAGCGGGGACCTATCCATGTGCTCTCGAAGCTCGTTCACCGAGTGTGCGATGTCCTCGGCGGAATCGATCAGGGTGCCGTCCAGATCGAAGATGACGAGCTTCATCACGAACGCATTCTACCGCCGTTGGTCCCGTCGCTCGTGTGGGATATACTTTTGTAGGGGTCTACGTAGCGCTTCATGTTTGAGCTTACCCGCAAGAGTGATTACGCCCTTCGCGCCGTGATCTACCTGTCGCGTATCTCCTCGGGCAGCTACGGTCGGGTGAGTGAGATCGCGAAAGCCAAGGACATCCCACAGGCGTTTCTGGCCCAGATCCTGCCGCTTCTCGCGAGTCGAGGCGTCGTCAAGTCGCAACAAGGGGCGCATGGCGGCTACGCCCTTGCGCGGTCACCGGAAGCGATCTCTTTTCTCGACGTGATCGAGTCGGTGGAAGGTCCTGTGCGGCTCAACAAGTGCGTCGAGGCGGAGCATGAGGACTGCACGATTCTCGACAGTTGCGAGATGCAGCATGTGTGGGATCAGGCGCAGACCCAGATGGTCGAGTTCCTGCGAAGCGTGACGATGGCCGCGATGCTACAGGCCCCCCACCACGATCGGCAGAAGCCCATCACCATTCAGACGGACGGCTGACGGGTCCACTGGTCACTGCTCACGGGTCGCTCAATGCCCGGCCTCGTACTCCTCTGCGCGGTGCATGTCGAAGGCGCCGTGTTCCGGGTTCGGCACGAAGCCACGAAGCTCGGCGTGACACCGGTAACAAACCGTGACATCGCCGAGCCAGTGGTAGAGCGTGAGATCCGCGATGGACGCGATGACGAGCACCGCGAGCGCGGCCGGAAAGTGCCAGAAGGCATAGGCGACCGATGACAGCACTACCGTCCCCGTGACGGCCGCGCAGCCGAGCTGCTGGGGGAAGTCCTTGCGCTGGTATAAATAAAGGTTCTCGCATTGGGGGCAGCGGTCGAGAGGCCCGCCGTTCAACGCGGCTCGGCTCGGCTGCGCCGTGTGCTCGTGACCGCAATGCTCGCAACGCCCTGCCCCGCTTTCCGGGGGCAGGGTGTACATGTTGTAGAGCGAGCATTGGTCGCAGTAATAGCCGACCGAGAGCGCCGTCACAGGGGATAACCTGTCGCCACGAATAGAAACTGCGAGAAGCTCTCACCGAACAGCACGAGGAACGAGGCCACGTAGAGAAGCCCGGTGGCTGATTGCGTCGAGCGCATCTTGACCGTCTGCCATATGAGCCCGGTCAGAAGAAGCGGCGCGATGAGACCCATGAGAGTACGGAACAAGAAGAACAGACCTCCCGTCGAGAAGATGAGATCCGCGGCGCGGCCCACCTTCAACACTTCGAAGCCGCCAAAGAAGAGCACGGCCACGACGACCGCCCAACGCAGCAAGACCGCGATCCAGAGCCATAACGCTCCAGCGCGCAGCGGCGCGATGGAGAGGCTGGCATCGACGAGATACCAATGCCCCAGAATCATGGAGACGAGCACGGCGCCGAGGATCAGCGACGAGCTGAGGCTACCCGCAATGGAAAGCGCGAGCAGATCGGTGCCGCTGGTGCCGTTGATGCCGTTGATGCCTTTGATGTTAGACGCGATAGCGTAGAGCACGGGCGCGACGACGGCGGCGGTCGCCGGGAGCACGAGAAATTCCCTTCTGGTCCCCGCGCCGCGGCGGAGGGCGGCGTACCAGAGCCCGGCGACGATGGCCAGGCCGAGCCACACGAATCGCGACGTGCCTGCGTCGAGGAGCGCCGCCGAGGCCGCTGACGCGCCGGACGCGGCCGCGCAGAAGCGCAGAAAGCTCTTCGGGAGCTCGTTCGCGAGCGCCAGAAGAGCGGTGATGAAGAGCGCTCCCGAGGCCATATGGCCGGCGAGGAGAGCTGTGACGTGCCCGATCATTAGCCGCGCGCTGCTACGACAGCTTGTGGTGGATCCAGTAGCGGAGGTCGGGCGTGAGCTCGGAAACGCGCATGCCTTCTTCCACGACCGTCTGGCAGCCGCGGGATCGGGTGGGCAACAACATGCCCTCCTTCGCGATACTCATCTCGCAATTGCCGCACTCGTTGCTCCAACAAAACCGTCCCAAGACAGGGACTTCATCCCTAACTATATATTGGACACAGGCGAGAAGGACCTCGCCTCGTGGCACGTCGAAAGGGGAGCCCTCGATCTCGATCCGAACGAGATCGGAGGTGGTCAAAGATGGGGTCCGTGGACTTAGGCTCTTCGCTTGGGCTCGGAGCCGTGAGATCTGGCCTAGACTTTGCCTAGACTTGAAACGACTCGCCGCAGCCGCAGCTTCCAGTCGAGTTCGGGTTGTTGAAACGGAACCCTGATCCCATAATGTCTTCGACGTAGTCAATCTCCGTGCCATCGAGGTAGAGGTGGCTGCGTTGATCGACCAAAAACTTCACGCCATCGTGCTCGAAGACTTCGTCACCTTCCGAAGCGGCGTCGTCGAGTGCGAGCTGGTACTGGAATCCGGAGCAGCCACCGCCCACGACGCGCACGCGAAGCGCAGCTTCGGGGCGTCCGTTCTGCGCGAGGAACTCCTGCACTTTCACGGCTGCCAGTGACGTAATAGTAATCATTCGGTACTTCTCCTAGAATCTCGATTGCCGGGTCCCCGGGATAACTCCTTGCCCGATTTAACTGCTTAAACGACAGGGTAATCCAGCAAACCTGACTAAACGCTCAGACATCCCCAGTATAGGCCGGCGGCAAAAAGCGTGTCAACTCGGTCGGTCGGCCGGTCGGCACATGACTGGCTCGTCGAGGTGGGTTGACAACCTACTGGGACCTTTCCTACCATGAAGGGTTCTCACTGCTTAAGAGCACAAACGGAATCATGGAAGGACTCGGGCTCTACGATCTCCATGCGCACACGACGGCGTCGGACGGAAAGCTCTCGCCGACGGAGTTGGTGCGTGTGGCGAAAGCCCAGGAGTTGAAGGTGTTGGCGATCACGGATCACGACACCCTTGAAGGTGTTGCTGAGGCCAAGCGCGAGGCCGATGGGCTCAGCCTCGAGATCGTGGCCGGCGCCGAAGTGAGCGCGCATTTCGGCGACGCGCCCGTGCACGTTTTGGGGCTCTTCGTCGACGAACACGACCCCGAGCTCAACGCTTTTTTCATCGAAGCGAGCCGGCGTCGTGTGGATCGAGTCCACCAGATGTGCCAGAAGCTCGAAAAGCTGGGGATCGACATCGACGCCGATGCCGTCTTCGCCAAGTCGAGCCATGGAACCGTCGGCCGGCCGCACGTAGCGGAAGTGCTCATCGAATCCGGCCAGGTGGCGAATGTGGCCGAGGCCTTTGCCCGCTTTCTTGGCGAAGACGGGCCCGCTTATGTCGGTTACCCCAAAGTCACGCTCGAGGACGCCGTCGACCTCATTCGACGCGCTGGTGGCATCGCGTCGTTGGCGCATCCGGGCCTTCTTGGAGACGACACGCTCATCCCCGAAATGACCGCGGGCGAGCTGCACGCCCTTGAGATCTATCACTGCGATCACACGCCCGAGAAGGTCGCGCGATACGAGAGACTCGCGGAGGAGCTCGGACTTCTCAAGACGGGCGGCTCGGACTTCCATCGCCCCCTCGGCGATAGCCCGCCGCGTCTCGGCTGTGCCGAACTCACCGAAGAAGCGTTCGAGAAGCTCCGCGCCGCGGCGCGATGAGCGATCACCGCGTCGCCGCGCTCGAGGATGTCCCCGAGGGAACGAGCCTCGCGGTCGACCTCGGGAACAAGCGCATCGCGATCTTCTGCTACGAAGGACGTTTTTTTGCCCTCGACGAGACCTGCCCGCATCGCGGCGGACCGCTTCACCAAGGCACGATCGACAACGGAATTGTCGTGTGCCCGTGGCACCAGTGGCAGTTCGAGCTCGAAAGCGGCTGCTCCCCGGTAAACCCCCTCTCAAAAGTCCAAACCTACCAAGTCCGCATCGACCGCGAGTCCATCTGGATAGAACTTTGAGCAAACCGGATCAAAAATAACAAAAGCGTAACGCAAAGGCGCGAAGGTGCAAGGGCGCAAAGGAAAAAAAGAAAGAAATGAAAGTACCGCTTACCGCGCCTTCCCGAAAACCAGCGACAAAAGCGCTCCCTCTCATCTTCTTTTATTTTGTTCTTCTTTTCTTTGCGCCTTTGCCCGCAGCCCATACGGTGCGTGTCTTGCCGGTGAAAGTCCGGCCGCAGGAATTGGTCATGTGCCTGCGTAGTATACTCGACGCCTCCTGGAGGCGACTCCTGGAGGTGAAAGCTCGAAAGTAAACGTCCTAGCCGGAGTAGGGCAAGCAATCCACCGAGCCGTAGCATGAAGCGAACTCTGCAGCCTCGTTACGCAAACCACGCTAGAACCGGAGCGCGTGGACATGGTTGAGCGCCGAGCCTTTGCAAAGAAGGATAAGGCCATAGTGGTCGGTGAAGAAATGACCAAGAGCAACCGACCAGCCACCCGGGGTACGGGAGATGGCGCGGTGGAACAGACACGTTGCTTAAATTGGGGAAGCTCTCGCCCGCAGCCCATACGAGACCGTAGGGCAAAGACCCGATGGACGAAGAAAATAAGCCAGAGGGAGCCGGCGAGAGTGTCGGATGAGGCCATAGTAAGCGATGAGCTGGGAGGACAACATAACCTCCTGGGGAGCCAAGGGCCTCTGGACCGAGTCGTCCGAGCCACGAGATCCGTCAGAAATGCCTTTGGGCTACAGGATCTCAATACCCGGACTTTGGCCGCGTATAAGCGGCGCGATACTGAGCGCATGCGGGTCTCGCGCTTAACCTCGGTGTCTTGTCGTTATGTCGTCGTGAAGGTCTCGGCTGAATCTCGGTTTGAAGCCGTACTGGGGAAAACCCGACGTACGGAATTTCAGAAGGGGTGCAGGAAACGTGCACTATGGGAGAACTTGGAACCCGCATGCTAATCGAAAGAGGCATTGTCGGTCACTCTCTCCCTACGGTTACACGCGCCTGCACTCCACTCGGCGACTTTGCGCCTTTGCGTTACGCTTTTCTTATTATTGATCTCTTCTTACTATTGACCTCTTCTTACTCTTGACGCTAATTCTCGTAGGTAGCTCTTAGGCTTTGGCGGACGGCTTCTAGCGTTCGGTCGAGGTCGTCTTGCTCGTGGGCGAGTGAGACGAAGAGCGCTTCGAACTGGGAGGGCGGCAGGTGTACGCCGCAGTCGAGCATGTTGCGAAAAAAACGCGCGTGGCGTTTCGTATCAGCACTCGTGGCCTGCTCGAAATTCGTCACCTCACGTTCGGTGAAAAAGAGCGTCATCATCGAGCCCACGCGGTTCAGAGCCAGCGGCAGGCCGAGCTCCGCGAGGATATCTCGGATCCCGGTCTCGAGGCGCCCGGAGGTTGATTCGAGGCGCTCCCAAGCGTTCGAGGCTTCGAGGGCTTCGAGCTGTGCGAGCCCCGCGCTCATGGCCGGCGGATTGCCGGACAGCGTTCCTGCCTGATAGACGGGGCCCGCCGGGGCCACCTGCTCCATGAGGTCGCGGCGTCCTCCATAGGCGCCGACGGGTAGGCCGCCGCCAATCACTTTACCGAGCGTCGTGAGGTCGGGCGTCACGCCATAGAGCTCTTGAGCGCCGCCGCGACTGACGCGAAAGCCCGTCATGACCTCGTCGAAGATCAAAAGAGCTCCGTGCTCGGTCGCAAGCGCCCGCAGGCCTTCGAGAAAGCCTTCTGCGGGCGCCACGACGCCCATGTTGCCGGCGACGGGCTCGACGATCACGGCGGCGATCGCGTCCGGCTCGGCTTCGAGCACACGCCTCACCGAATCGACGTCGTTGAACGTGGCGGTGTGGGTCAACGAAGCGAGCGCCGCGGGCACGCCCGGGCTATCGGGAACGCCCATCGTCAAGGCTCCCGAGCCGGCTTTGATGAGAAACGAGTCGCCGTGGCCGTGGTAGCAGCCTTCGAACTTGAGTATCCCGTCGCGGCCCGTCGCGGCGCGCGCGAGACGGATGGCCGAGAGGGTCGCTTCGGTGCCGGAGCTCACCATACGGACGACGTCGACGGACGGGACGAGCTCGGTGACTCTCTTCGCCATCTGCACTTCGAGGGCGGTCGGTGCACCGAACGCCGTGCCGTGGTCGACCGCTTCTTTCAAGGCCGCAACGACACTCGGATGACGATGTCCGAGGATGAGCGGCCCATAGGCGCCGATGTAGTCGATGTAGTCCTGGCCGTCTTCGTCCGTGATGCGACAGCCTCGGCCTTCGCGGATGAAACGCGGGGCCATCTCGATGCCACGGAACGCACGCACCGGCGAGTTGACGCCGCCCGGCATGTATCGGGCGGCCTCCTGGAACAGCTCTTCGCTCTTGCCCATCGTGTCTCTTCTAGTGCTTGATGCTCCCCTCCGCCCTTCGGGCTTCGGCGAGCTCCCGACGAAGCCTTGGCGAAGTCGGATTCAGCAGCCTGCTCGCTTCGAGAAGTGGCTGCGGATCGCGTCGACGAGGCCCTCGGTCGTGTAGCGCTCCGCCTCGATCTGCGGCTCGACTCTTTCCGCGCGCAGTGCCGCGGTGGTGATGGGGCCGATGCTCGCGGAGACAGCGCGCGCTCGCACCGCCTCGTCCGCGCCGTCGAAAAACGCGCGCACCGTCGAGCCCGACGTGAAGGTCACCGCGTCCACGATGCCTTCGCGGACGAGCTTCACCGCGCGCGCGATTTCCTTCGTCGCCGGCAACGTGCAATAGGCCGCGACGATGTCGACCGTTGCTCCGGCGGCGCGCAATAGATTCGGCAGCGCTTCTCTCGCGATGTGCGCGCGAGGGAGCAGGAACTTTTGGCCCTTCACGTCCGTGTGCTCCGATAAGGCTTCGAACAGCGCTTCAGCGATGAAGTGCTCGGGGACGACTTCCGCGCGGGCGCCGCGCTCGGCGATGGCTTCCGCCGTTGCCGGTCCAATCGCGGCGTAACGCACGGCCGGCATCGTGCCGGCACGCTCATAGAAGACTTCCACGCCGTTGACACTCGTGAAAACGATCCAGTCGTAGCTGTCCATCCGCGCGCGCGCCTCGTCCAGAGGCACCCAGCTCTCTGGTGGCTCGATGCGAATCGCCGGCGCTTGGACGACCTCCGCGCCGAGAGCTTCGAGCCGAGCGACCAGGGTCGCCGCTTGGCGCGCGGGGCGCGTCACGACGACGCGCCGGCCAGCCAGGGGCTTTCCGTCATTCATCGACTTCCGCCAGCTCTTGGATGATCTCCGAAGCGCCGGCCGCGAGCATCTCTTCAGCGAGCGCGAGCCCGAGCTCTGGCGCTGCGACGATCGGGCCGCGCTTTTCACGTTTCAAATAGCGGCGGCCATCGACCGAGCCCACGAACCCGCGAAGACGAAGCTCACCCGCTTCGACCTCGCCATAGGCGCCAATCGGGACCTGGCATCCACCTTGAAGACGGCCGAGAAAGGCGCGCTCCGCGAGGACCGCGCTTTCGGATGCCGGATGGTTCAGCTCTCGGAGCCGATGGCGAAGCTCGTCGTCGTCGCGCGTTTCGAGCGCGAGCGCTCCCTGACCGACGGCCGGGATCATCTCGTCGACGGAGAAATAAGACGTGATGCGCTCCTTGAGCCCCATGCGCACGAGCCCGGCGCCCGCGAGCACGATGGCTTCCCAGGACGAGGCGTCGAACTTCGCGAGCCGCGTCGCCACGTTTCCGCGGAGATCTTCGATCTGGAGGTCCGGCCGCGCGGCGAGAAGCTGCGAGCGCCGTCTCAAGCTTCCTGTCGCCATCTTCGCTCCTTCTGGAAGCGAAGCCAAGCTGTCCGCGCTCCGGCTCACGAGCGCGTCGCGCGCATCGAGACGTTTCGTCGTGGCTGCGAGCGTGAGCCCCTCAGGGATCTGGGAGGGCACGTCCTTCATGCTGTGGACCGCGAGATCGATCCGCTCTTCGAGGAGCGCGGACTCGATCTCCTTGATGAATAGTCCGGCGCCCCCCACTTGGTTGAGCGGCCGTTCGGTAACGCGGTCTCCGCGTGTCTGAATAAGGACGAACTCGGCTTCGCCAGGAAGGGCGTCGAGGACCAACCGGCTCTGGATGAGCGCCAGCTCGCTCCTGCGACTCCCGACACGTATGGGGCGCATCAGTATCAGTGCTTCTTGCTCGGGTCCTCGTCGGGGCGTTCGAGGTCGAACGCCTCGTAGAGTGTGTCGATACGCAGGGCGCTGAGCTCGCCCGCGTCGCTCCAATCGCGCACATGGTTCATGAGCGGGTGAAGGATTTTGTTGACGAGGCTCTCGGTCAAGAGGTCGACTTGCTCGCGATCGTCACGGCAGAACCTTTTTTGATGGCGATCGAGCTCTTGTTTGCGCAGTGCTTCGACGCGCTCGCGGATCTTCTTGATGAGCGGCGTGGCGGCGAGCGAGCTCCGCCAGGAGCCGAAGTTCTCGAGCTCGTGCTCGACGATGGCCTCTGCTTTCGGGATCTCCGCGCGGCGTTTCTCGAGATTGCGATCGACGAGCACGTCCATATCGTCGATGTCGTGCAGAAATATACCGTCCAAGTCGGCGATCGTGCTCTCGAAATCGCGCGGCACGGCGATGTCGATGACGTAGATGGGGTGGCCGCCCCGCCGGCTCACGATGGGTTGCATCGTGTCGCAGGTCACGATGGGCGCCGTCGCGCCCGTGGAGCTGATGACGATATCCGCTTCGGCCAAGCACTCTTCGAGGCGATCGAGGGACGCGGCTTTGCCGCCTAGCTTCTGCGAAAGCTCTTCCGCTTTGCTGTAGGTCCGGTTCGCGATGACGAGCTGACGGACGCCGCGCTCGACCATATGGCGCGCGGTGAGCGTGCCCATCTCGCCGACCCCGATGAGGAGCACTTTGCGCGTCTTAAGGTCTTCGAAAATCTTGCCTGCGAGCTCGGAAGCTGCGCCCGCCACCGAGACGGCGCCGGCGCCGATGGCGGTCTCGTTGCGCACGCGCTTGCCTACGGTCACGGCGGAGTGAAGGATGCGGTTGAGGACGATGCCGCAGGCGCGGCTTTCGAGCGAGAGCTCATGGGCGCGCCGCACCTGCCCCAGGATCTGCGATTCGCCGAGCACGAGCGAGTCGAGGCCCGCCGCGACCCTCAACAGGTGACGCACGGACTCGTTGCGCGTGAGCGTATAGGCGTAGCCCGGATGGGCTTCGAGGTCGATGTGCTTTTTCTCGACGATCAGTTTGCGGATGTACATTTCCGCGGCGCCGTTATCCGTCGAAAGCCCGTAGAACTCGGTGCGGTTGCACGTCGAGAGCAAGATCGCTTCCGAGAGCGTGTCCTCCTCGCGAGTATGGGCGAGCACGTCGAGGACCTCGTCCTCCGAGAAAGCCACGAGCTCACGCACCTCGATCGGCGCGGTTCGGTGGTTCATCCCGACGACGATGAGATCCATCAGACGAACTCGTGGAAGCGGGTAAAGACGAGGTTCACGACGATCAGCGAAAAGAGGATCACCGCGAATCCGGCGATCGAAGTGAAGGCGACCCGTTTGGCCGACCATCCCCAGAAGCGGCTCGCGGCGACACAGAGACCGTAAATGAGCCAGGCGATGAACGTGATCATGAGCTTCGGATCCCAGCTCCAATAGGTCCCGTAGACTCTCACGAGCAATGCGAGCCCGCCCACCATGGCGATGGTGAGAAAGACCAGACCGAGCGTGGCCGAACGATACGTAAAGCTCGACATGACTTCGAGCGACGGTAGTTGCTTGTAGATGAGGCCAAAGCGGTGCTTCTTGATGTCGTAAAAGAGCATCAGGTAGAGCAGGCCGTAGACCGCGGAGATGGCCATCCCCGAATAACCGAGGAGCGCTGTCGTCACATGGAGGATGAAGGCGGGCTCCCAGAGGAGATCGCTGAAGCTCTCCGGCGCTTCCACGAAGGCCGAGGAGATGATTTGAAAAACGAAAACAATGCCGATGATGAAAAACCCGGTCGTCCGCACACCGATGCGCGACTCGATGACCAGATAGAGGGCGATGACAGAGAACCCGAGCACCGAGAAGGCTTCGAAAACAGTCGCGAACGGAAAGTGGTGGTAGGTCACCGAGCGCATCATGAGGTAGATCGCGTGCGCGCCTACCGTGATGCGGAGCAGGTGTTTTGCGGTCCGTTCCGCAAAGAGGTCGTTGCGGAAGAACAAGAGTGCGTAGTCGGCCCACAACAGCGCGTAGAGCGTCGGCAGGATAATGTTCTGAGCCTGAATCCCACTTTCCATAATATCGGTCACACTATAACAAGCCCGATTCCAATTTGCGGCTACACCCAGCACCCGCTCAAAAACAAATCAATATTAAGAAAAGCGTAACGCAAAGGCGCAAAGGCGCAAAGGCGCAAAGGAAAAAAAAGAAAGAACAAGAAGATGAAAGGATCCGCGTCCCCCGGTTGGCGACGATCTCCATGAGCCGGATATGGTCATCGGTAAAGCGTTCGTCGCCGGCAATGTAGAGAGCGATCGTTCCGAGCCGGCGATCCCCTTGAACGAGCGGCGCGAGCAGAGAGTTCGCGTAGAGGCTTTTGATCTCTTCTGGAAGAGCCATCGTGTCGGGTCCGGGGTGGACGTTGTAGAGAAAACGGTTATTCGCGGCCACCCAACCGGCGAGCCGGGTCCCCATCTCGATCGAAAGCCCGGAGAAAGCCTCTTTGTGCTCGCCCGCGATATGCGCCGGCTTGAGCTCTTCCGTACCTTCCTCCGCGAGAAAGATAACGAGCGTCGTGAAGGGCACGATCTTCTCGAGCTTGGACGCCAGAATGGTGAGTGTATCCGTGCGCGATAGCGAGTTGCCGATGTTCTGGAGAATCTCGAACAGGGTGAAAATCTCTTGCTGAGGCTCGGAGATCGAGTTGCTCAGCGTAGCGGCCTTCGGCGTCCCGACGACGTCCGGCGCGCGCTTTTGATCCCTATGCTCCTTCGGCTCCGAGAGCGAGCGCACCTCGATCGACTTCAGCTCCTGCTGGAGCTTCGGGATCACGTCGAGGAAGCGCTCGAACACGACAGGATCGAATTTGTGCTTTTCACGCTTCATGATGGTGATCGCCGCGTCGCGGCTGAGCGAGCGCCGGTAGACGCGCCGCGCGGTCAACGCTTCGTAGCAGTCGGCAACTGAGAGAATGCGCGAGCCTAGCGGGATGGCCGTACCTTTGAGCCTGTCTGGGTATCCCGTGCCGTCCCAGTTCTCGTGATGGTGGCGCACGATCTCGACGACCGGGCCTCGATTGCCCGCTTCGAAGAGACACAGGAAGACGCTTTCACCGACCGGCTGACGGGGCTTTCCAACTCGCGCTTTCTATACATCTTTTTCGAGCAGACGCTTTCCGAGGCGAAACGCTACGGTGAGCCGCTCACGGTCATCGAGATGGACCTCGACGATTTCAAGAGCGTGAACGATCGACATGGCCACCACACTGGCGATCGCTTCTTGAAGGAAGTCGGCAGCATCTTGAAGGGCCATATGCAAGACGCGGATGTGCTCGTACGCTATGCGGGTGACGAGTTCATCGCGATCTTGCCAAAGACCACCTACGAGCAGGCGCGGCAGTTCTCCTATCGTCTGCAGGAGGCTGTCGAGGAGACGGAGCTCGACATCGGGATTGGCTCGATGCTCAAAGTCGGCATCTCGCTCGGACTCGCTTCCTATCCCGCTGCGGGGCAGGACCTCGAGTCCTTGTTGATGGCTGCGGACAAGAACATGTACGAGGACAAAGCGCGCCGAAAGAGGCGGCGCGGCGGCACTCCGGCCGCCGACAGCTACCAGCCGAGCTTGTTCGAGTCCGAAGAGCTCCAGCGTTAGGGGAAGAAACCGCAACCAAAGGGGATGGCCACAGAGGCACAGCGCGGCGGAGCCGCAACCAAATTGGAAGACGGCTATATACAAAAAGGATTCATTCATTTGGAATAAGGAAGGGGAGGCATCGATCAGTGGAGGCTATGGAAAACGCCCTTCCAGGCTTCGAAGAGAGCTCAGTCGTGAGCAAGGCCTTGAACGATCCGGACCGTGGGGGCGTTTCCCACAGCCTCGTTTCGCGCTGCGGGGCAGTGGCATTTGGTGAGGCCTGTGGGTTGAGAGGGTAAGCCATGTTTAGATGCGCATCGGCGAGAACGCTAGAATCCTTTTTCGGCAAGAAAAAGGAGCGTTCTCGCGATGCGCGTTACCACGTTAGTCAACAAGCTCATCGGATTGCAAGGCCTGTGGGTCCGAAATTTCCACTTCCAGGCGGACAAAGCCAGAGTGGTGGTGGATGTCGTACCACGGAGGAGGAAGCCTCTGTGCGGGGTTTGCGGTCGAAAGGTCCGCAAGAACAAAGATCGCTACAATCGTTACTGGCGGCACTTGGACCTGTTCGGTGTCCGGAGCTATCTTCGCTACTCGATCCGGCGAGTGGTTTGTCGGCGTTGTGGCGTGGTCAAAGAAAAGGTGCCTTGGGCCGACAAGGGGAGCCGCTTTACCAAGAGCTTCGAACAAGAGGTAGCGTGGCTGGCACAGAGGACGGACGTCAGCGCCGTAGCGAACTATTTCCGAGTGACGTGGCGTTCGGTGCGACGGATCATCCAGCGGGTGGTTGCCGAGCAGCGGGATGAGCGGCGCGAGCTCGATGGATTGCGGGTGATTGGGATGGACGAGATCAGCTACCGCAAACGCCACAAGTACTTGACAGTGGTGATAGACCATCTCAGCGGCCGGGTCGTCTGGGCGGGAAAGGAGCGCAAGGCCAAGACGCTGCTGCGGTTTTTCCGCAAGCTCGGACCACAAAGAGCCGCGGAGCTCGAAGCGGTCAGCATGGACATGTGGGAGCCGTACATAACTGTCGTCGGCAAAAAGGCTCCTCAGGCACGGGTGATCTTTGACCGCTTCCACATCGTCAAGCACCTGAACGAGGCCGTGGATAAGACCCGGCGCGAGCTGGTGCGCGAGCTCAAAGGGACTGCCCGGCGCAACCTCAAAAACACCAAGTTTCCCCTTCTCAAGGCCAAACACAACCGCAGCGCGAAAGACAAACGGGTGCTCCGCGAGCAGGTGCGAGCTAATCGTCGCCTCTACCGCGCCATGCTTCTGCGCGACGACTTCATGGACCTCTACACCTATAAAACCGAGACCTGGGCCAAGAAGTTTCTCCGAGGATGGCTGCGGCGCGCTATGAGCTCAAGTATAGAGCCCGTCAAACGCGCGGCGAAGATGATCCGCAGGCACTTCGATGGCGTCATCGCGTGGGTCACGTGGAGACTCAGCAACGGCCGACTCGAAGGAATGAACAACAAAATCCGGCTGCTGAGCCACCGCAGCCTTGGACTCCACTCTGCTGAAGCTCTCATCAGTCTCGTCTACCTAAACTGTGGCGGTCTCACCCTCGAGAGGATCCACTGAAATGGCTGGAGAGGCACTAGCTGATGGGCCTTCTCCCAAACCTTTAGATCTCGAAAGTCTTTCATCCTGACTCTTCGCTGTCGGCTCGCTCACCACGTCAGCCCAACGCGGGCTCGATGCACAATCTGGGCGTGAAGTAGACACGGCGCCACATCCAGAGTAGGAAGATGTCACGACAACCCTTTCCCACGCTGGAGGACGCCGTGAAACAGTTTTTATCACGTCACGAGGATCGAATCACAGCGCGGCGGAGCCGCAACCAAATTGGAGGACGGCTCCGCCGCGAGCGGTCAGCGGTCAGCATTCAGCGGTCAGCTCCGGATTCGAGCCTCCGGATGAGAGAGGCGAGCATACGCTTGACCTCGGTGGTTCGCTCGGCAAGCTCCTGAAGACTTTGGCTATCGAGCAACCCGAGCTCGTGGGCAAGGAGCAGTTCGTATTCGAGCGCTTGCTGAGCCCATACTCATTTGAAGAAAGCGGGCCATATCCCGGTCTGAACCGCGTCCACAGCCCTCAGCAATATTCGCCGGGATGGAAACCGCCGCTCGGCGCATCTGAGCCGTCAAGCCGAACTTCTCTTCGGTTGGGAAGTGGCCGGTGGCCTGGTACAAACCCTTGACTAGCTGATGGGCCTTCTCCCAAACCTTTAGATCTCGAAAGTCTTTCATCCTGACTCTTCGCTGTCGGCTCGCTCACCACGTCAGCCCAACGCGGGCTCGATGCACAATCTGGGCGTGAAGTAGACACGGCGCCACATCCAGAGTAGGAAGATGTCACGACGACCCTTTCCCACGCTGGAGGACGCCGTGAAACAGTTTTTATCACGTCACGAGGATCGAATCACAGCGCGGCGGAGCCGCAACCAAATTGGAGGACGGCTCCGCCGCGAGCGGTCAGCGGTCAGCATTCAGCGGTCAGCTCGTGGTGCTCGGCGCTTCGCGCCTCGGTCCCATTCTCAGTGTGCGCCGTCCCAATTCTTCGCCGCGGTGCCTCTTCTAACTGATTTACCCTCTTGCGGATCCGGCCGCAGCCGCTCAAATTCTTGCAAGAAATAGAAGCTTTTTCGGGTTAGTAGTACAGGGGTACTGAGCGGATTCGACCGGTTGGTGTTCCGCGGAACCCTACGCCACATTTCTTATACGGACGGCATGGGTAAGTACCTTTCCTACCAGAAAATCCTTCTGAAGGAGTTCGCGGAGTTCGCACTGCAGCGTACCTCCGAGCTCAAGCAGGCCTTGTATCAGCAGGCGGAGCGACTCGAGCGTCCGGTCGTCTATCTGGAGTCTTCCCGTAAGAACAAGGAGGCCATCGCACGCAAGATTGCACAACAAGACCCTCAGAAAGTGCCTAAACTTTTACCACTACTGCATGGACCCTATTTTTGGTTTCATGCATGCCCGTATCCAAAGCTGGTTTCCATTCAATGTTCAGGTCTACGTCAACGGCCGTGAATGGCTCGCCGTTGAGATGGATAAGGCTGGCATTCAATGTCGGCGCCGGGAAAACTGCTTTACCTGGGTTGAGGATGCCCACGCGGCACAGCAGCTTCTCGATGAGCAGCTCAAAACCAACTGGCCTCACATCCTGAATCGCCTGAGTCGATTCGTCAATCCATTGCAAGACAAATTATTCCCGCCGAGTGGCCTCGACTACTACTGGAGTGTCTACAGCAGCGAATGGGCCACCGACGTCACGTTTCGTAACAGCTCTAGCCTCGCGGAGATCTATCCCGCTCTTGTACATCATGCGATCACAAACTTTTCGAGCCCCGACGTGATGCGCTTTCTCGGAAAACGGATTCGAACCGACTTTTCAGGGGAAGTCGTCAGCCGATTTCGCCACCGGCCCGAGGGTCTGCGTATCAAACATGCCCTCGACCTCAATTCCGTCAAACTCTACGACAAACAAGGTTCCGTGCTCCGTGTGGAGACAACCATCCAGCGTGCCGGGGTATGCGCTGCTACCGGCCAAAGGAAGCCGACCCCAACGGCCCTCTCGAGTGGCGTCCGCTCCGTCGTGGCATCGCAGACCTGCATCGTCGTGCCCAGCTCTCCCAGGACTCCAATGAGCGCTACCTCGACGCTCTCGCCGCTTGTGATACCTCAACCCCACTCGGTCGACTCCTCGCTCGCGTCAGCCAAAAAACTCAATGGAATGGCTCCACCCTCCGAGCTCTTCGCCCTTGGGACGCTCTGGACGCCCGACTCCTCGCCGCTATTTCCCGTGGAGAGTTTCATCTGCGAGGCTTTCGCAACAGGGAACTCCGTGCCTTGCTCTTTCCCAAGACTTCGGACGACCCTCTCGAAACCAGGCGGCTAAGCGGACGCGTCACCCGGCTCATTCGCATCCTCCGAGCCCACCGTCTTGTCAAAAAAGTTCCCAAAACTTTTCGCTACAGACTCACAAAGCGCGGTCAGCAACTTTGCTCCGCATTACTTACCGCAAACTCTCTCTCCCTCGATAAACTCCACGCTGCTGCCGCATGATTTTTCTTCTTCTCAAAACAAGCTTTTCAGGGTTAGTAGTACAGAGAAAGCGAGAGCGAGCGAAGAGCACTCGGCGGGCTCTATTGTTGCCTCTGTGTTCGCGGCGGACGGTGACATCGTGAGCTCCCTGGAAGATCTCGTCGCGCCCAGCGGAAACGGTAAGTGTTTTCGAAACTCTGTGTCTCTGTACTACTAACCCGAAAAAGCTTCTATTTCTTGCAAGAATTTGAGCGGCTGCGGCCGGATCCGCAAGAGGGTAAATCAGTTAGAAGAGGCACTGCGGCGAAGAATTGGGACGGCGCACACTGAGAATGGGACCGAGGCGCGAAGCGCCGAGCACCACGAGCTGACCGCTGAATGCTGACCGCTCGCGGCGGAGCCGTCCTCCAATTTGGTTGCGGCTCCGCCGCGCTGTGTCTCTGTGGCCATTCTTAAGGCGCCTCATGCACACGATTCGAGGAGCGGCCGAGCTTTCAGTTTTACCTAGGCAGCCTAGCTCTGCTTTTTCTGGGCGTGCTGTGCCGCCTCGAGACGGCTTTGTGCGCGATCGTAAGCTTCACGGGCGGCACGGGCGTCGTCCACGTCATAGGCCGTTCCGAATTGCTGTAGGCGCGCTTCAGCGCGTTTTTTAGCGGATTCTGCCCGCTGCAAGTCGATATCTTCCGCGACTTCGGCGGTCTCGACGAGCACCGTGACTTTGTTCGGCAGGACTTCCGCGAAGCCCCAGTGTACGGCGACGAAATGATCCGCCGAGCCCGTGCGGTAGCGCAGTCGGCCCGCGCGAAGCTGGCTCATGAACGGGCGGTGACCCGGGAGCACCCCGAAATGGCCGAGGATGCCGGGAGCTTCGACTTCGTCGACATCCTCGCGCATGACGACGCCCGCGGGCGTCACGATCTCGAGCTCGATACGGGATGAGTCTGCCATGAGTTACGCCGCCGACATCTTCTCGGCGTTCTGCTCGACCTCGTCGATCCCGCCCGCCATGTAGAACGCTTGCTCGGGGATGTGGTCGAGCTCGCCGTCCACCACGCGTTTGAAACCACGCACCGTGTCTTCGAGCTGCACGTAGCGACCCGGACGGCCGGTGAACTGCTCCGCCACGTGGAACGGCTGCGAGAAGAAGCGCTGGATCTTACGCGCGCGGCCAACGGTGACTTTGTCGTCTTCGGAAAGCTCGTCGAGACCGAGAATGGCGATGATGTCCTGAAGGTCCTTGTAGCGCTGCAGGATCTCCTTCACGGTCCTAGCTACCGTGTAGTGCTCCTGCCCGATGATCCGCGCATCGAGAATGCGGGAGGTCGAGTCCAGCGGATCGACCGCGGGGTAGATACCGAGCTCCGCAATCTGACGGGAAAGGTTCGTCGTCGCGTCCAAATGCGAGAACGTTGTCGCCACACCGGGATCCGTATAGTCGTCGGCCGGCACGTAGATGGCCTGGATGGAGGTGATGGAGCCTTTGTCGGTCGACGTGATGCGCTCTTCGAGGGCCCCCATTTCCGAAGCGAGGGTCGGCTGGTAGCCCACCGCGGACGGCATGCGGCCAAGAAGGGCCGAGACTTCCATGCCCGCGAGCGTGTAGCGGTAGATGTTGTCGATGAAGAGAAGAACGTCCTGCCCTTCCTCGTCACGGAAATATTCGGCGACGGTAAGACCGGTAAGGCCGACGCGCAGACGGACGCCCGGCGGCTCGTTCATCTGTCCGTAAATGAGAGCCGTCTTCTCCAGGACACCCGACTCCTTCATCTCGAGCCAGAGATCGTTCCCTTCACGGGTGCGCTCGCCCACACCGGAGAACACCGAGAACCCGCCGTGCTCTGTGGCGATGTTGTGGATGAGCTCCATGATGATGACCGTCTTGCCCACACCGGCGCCGCCGAAAAGGCCGACTTTGCCGCCGCGGACATAGGGCTCGAGGAGATCGATGACCTTGATGCCGGTCTCGAACATCTCGAGCTTCGTGCTCTGCTGGGTGAAATCGGGCGGAGACCGGTGGATGGGAAGGCGTTTGTCCGTTTTGACTTCACCCATCTTGTCGACGGGCTCGCCGAGAACGTTCAGCACCCGTCCGAGCGTTTCACGGCCCACGGGAACGGTGATGGCGGCCCCCGTATCGAGGACGTTCATGCCGCGTACGAGCCCGTCCGTCGGCTGCATCGCCACCGCGCGAACGCGGTTCTCACCGAGGTGTTGCTGGACTTCAACGGTCACCTCGATGTTGTCGGTCGACAGTTTGCCTTCGTCCACGACGCGCAAGGCGTTGTAGATCGCGGGAAGCTGGCCACTCGCGAATTCGATATCGATGACGTTTCCAATCACTTGGACCACGCATCCTACGTTAGTGTGTTTCCACAGGGTCATTCTCTTTCGGCTCCTCTTATTGCGTAGTACTCCCGCCTCCGCCCTTCGGGCTTCGGCGAGGTCCCGACGAAGCCTTGGCGAAGTCGGATGTTAGCTGATCGCCTCGGCGCCCGAGACGATCTCCAAGATCTCTCTCGTAATCGTCGTTTGCCGCACTTTGTTCATCGTGAGCGTAAGCTGTTCGATGAGCTCGGAGGCGTTCTTGCTCGCGTTCTCCATGGCGGTCATGCGCGCAGCGTGCTCGGCCGCCGCGGATTCGAGAAGGGCGTGCCACACCTGATATTCGACGTGGCGCGGGATCACCGCGTCATAGATTTCGGCCGCGGTGGGCTCGTAGATATAGTCGAGCTCTTCCTCGGGTTTTTCGAATTCGAGCTTTTCGATCGGCAAGAGTCTCTCGACGACGACATCCTGCTGCATGACGTTCTTGAATTCGTTGTAGATCAGGTAGACGGCATCGACGCGCTCTTCGGATTCCGAATCGCTATAGCGCTCGATGAGCGGCCGCGCGATGCTTCCCGCGTTGTCGTAGGTGAGGTCGCGAAAGATGTCCACGAATTGATGGCGGATGTTGTATTTGCGGCGCTTGAAATAGTCACGGGACTTCTTGCCGACGACTTGCACGTCGAGCGTCTCGGAGTGGACACCGCCGAGAAAGTCTTCCGCCCTCTTCATGATGTTGGCGTTGAACGATCCGCAGAGCCCCTTGTCGGCACTAATGATGACAACGTCGACATTGGCAGGCTCGCGTTCGCGAAGCAGAGGATGGGCGTCCGTGTCCGCGCGTGTCGCTAGACTGTTGAGCACCTCGAGCATCTTCTTGGCGAAGGGTCTCGCGGAGAGGATGGCATCCTGCGCGCGCCTGAGCTTGGAGGCGGAGACCATCTTCATGGCTTTAGTGATCTGCTGCGTGTTCTTGACGCTCTGGGTGCGGCGTTTCAGATCGCGAAGACTCGGCATCTGATTCGGTCCTCAAATATGCGTCGCGCGAGCTACGCGGCCGGCTCCTCGGAGTCGGTTTTGAACTGGTCCTTGAACTCGTCGAGCGCGATCTTGAGCTCGCCTTCGATCTCGTCGTCGAGGATTTTCTTCTCGCGGATCGACTGGAGCACGCCTGGGTGCCGGTCGTCGAGATAGTTGTAGAGCTCGCGCTCGTAGCGACTGCACTCGGAGACCGGAAAGTCGTCGAGATAGCCGCTATTGGCGGCGTAGATGATCGCGACTTGCTTTTCGACAGCGAGGGGCTCGTATTGGCCTTGTTTGAGGATCTCGACGAGACGCTCACCTTTGGCGAGCTGCGCCTGCGTCGCTTTGTCGAGGTCGGATCCGAACTGCGCGAAGGCCGCCATCTCGCGGTACTGGGCGAGGTCGAGTCGCATGGTGCCGGCCACTTGGCGCATGGCTTTGATCTGAGCCGAGCCGCCGACGCGGCTAACGGAGTTGCCAACATTGACCGCGGGACGGATGCCGGCATTGAAGAGGTCCCCTTCGAGGAAGATCTGACCGTCTGTAATCGAGATGACGTTTGTCGGCACGTAAGCGGAAAGGTCGCCTGCTTGTGTCTCGATAAACGGGAAGGCAGTGAGCGATCCGCCTCCGTTCTCGTCGGAGAGCTTGGCGGCCCGTTCGAGCAAGCGCGAATGCAGGTAGAAGACATCACCCGGGTAGGCCTCGCGTCCCGGTGGCCGGCGTAGCAAGAGCGAGATCTCGCGATAGGCCGCGGCGTGTTTCGAAAGGTCGTCGTAGATACAAAGCGCGTGCTGCTTGTTGTAGAGAAAGTACTCACCCATCGCACAGCCGCAATAGGGCGCGAGGTATTGAAGCGGAGCGGGGTCGGAAGCAGAAGCGTTCACGACGATAGTGTGCTCCATCGCGCCGTTCTCTTCGAGAGTCTTCACGACTTGCGCTACCGTGGAGAGTTTCTGGCCAATGGCAACATAGACGCAGATGACGTCCTTGCCTTTTTGATTGATGATGGCGTCCACAGCGATGGCGGTCTTTCCCGTCTGACGGTCGCCGATAATGAGCTCGCGCTGTCCGCGGCCGATTGGAATCATGGCGTCGACAGCTTTGATGCCCGTCTGTAAAGGCTCTTTCACTGGCTGGCGGTCGACGATGCCGGACGCGATGCGCTCGACAGGGTTATTTTGTTTCGCGTTGATGGGTCCCTTGCCGTCGAGCGGCCGGCCGAGAGCATCCACCACGCGGCCGATGAGCTCTTCGCCCGCCGGCACCTCCAGAATCCTTCGGGTGCGCTTGGCTTCGTCGCCTTCCTTGATGAGCGTCGTATCTCCGAAGAGAACGAGCCCGACGGACTCTTCTTCGAGGTTCAACGCAAGGCCGAATACCTCATTCGGGAGCTCGACGAGCTCGCCATACATGACGCCCTTGAGCCCGTGGATTCGCGCGATGCCGTCTCCTGCGGAGACGACCGTGCCCACTTCGGAAACGCCAACATGGGCTTCGTAATCGCCGATTTGCTCCTTGAGAACCTTCGTGATCTCATCAGCCCTGATATCCATTCTTGTTCCTTTTACCTCGGCTCGAGCCTCTGCCTCACGTGCAGGGCTCGTGATACGTGAGTCTAGAAACCCGACAATACTTTTTCTTTGAATCGTTTCAGTTGAGCGGTAACACTCGTATCGTAGACACGATTGCCGATGCGCACGACGAGACCGCCGATAAGCTCGGCGTCGGTGTTGTAGCTGAGCTCCATGGTCTTGCCAAGTGCACCGCCCAGACTCTCGGAGAGACGTTTTTGCTGGTTCACCGTCAGCGGGTGCGCCGAGGTCACTCGCCCAGGTTGGATTCCTTGGTGATCGAGCAGCAGACGACCGTACTGTTCCGACACGAGCGGGAGCAGCAGCATCCTCTCGCGCGCGGCAAGAAGGCGCAGCAAATTGAAGGTGCATGACACAAGCGATTGGTTCGCGAGAACACCGTTCACAACGGCGACCCGTTTCTCGGACGCCACGGTTGGGCTCGACACGACCTCGGAGAGCTTCTCCTGGGCGGTGAAGAATTCAGAGAGCTCCGTGAGCTCGGCGCCCACCTGCTTCGCGTCCATCTTCTTGTCGAGGACGACGTCGAGAAGAGCACGCGCGTAGCGCTCGGCGAGGACCATGCTACCCGCGGCGGTCATGAACCGCTCTTGCCGAGAATCTCGATGCTGCGATCGATGAGCCTGTTTTGGTCCTCTTCGATCATCGCGGTTTCGAGTTTCTTGTGAGCCAGTGAGACCGAGAGCTCGGCCGCACGGGCAAGCAGCTTGCGCCGCCCGGACTCGACTTCGTTCTCGATCTCTTTTCGCGCGATTTCGCGAATGCGCTCCGCTTCCGCCTCGGCCGCTTTCAAGATGCGAGCCCGCTCGATCTCCGCGGCGCGCTTGGCCTCTTCTTTGGCCTTTTCGACCTCGTCGTCGAGGCTCGCGAGAAGCTCCACCGCGAGCTGGCGCTCTTTTTCGCCGCGCTCGCTCTTTTCTCGCGCCTCTGTCAGTTCCTTGCGGATTTGCTCCGTTCTCGCCACGAGGTAACCCGATAGCGGCCCTCTGAGAGCGAAAAAAAGCAGCGCCGCGACGATAGTGAAGTTCGCTATACGGGGAAGGTTACCGCCTTCGGCGGCGTAGACCGGTAAGACGGTGGTCGCGAGAAGGACGAACAAGAATGTTGCCGTCGTTTTGCGATGCGCTGTCATTCTAAGTCTCGGCCGAGGATTTTGCTGGCGATCTGGGACGCCAATACCTGAGCGTCGCGCTCGAGGGAGAGAACGGCCTCGTCGGTCTCGTCGGAGAGCCGTTGCCGTGCTTCGACGATCTGCTTCTGCGTCGCGCCGCGCTGTTCATCCAAGGAAGTCTTGACCTTGGCCTGAGCTCCCGAGCGGGCCTCGTCGAGCCACTGATAGCCGTCGTTGCGGGCCATTTGAATCGCGGCGGCGACATCGGCGCGCGCTTTATCGATCGTCTTCTGAGCGTCGTCCCACGCGCTTGCGGCACGGTCAATGCTTGCCTGTCGCGTCTCCATCGCCTGCGCTAGCGGTCCGAAGAAGAAATTCTTCAGAACGAGCACGAGCGCAAACACGAGCGCACAAATGATGAGGGCTGTAAAGTCGACGGATACCAAGCTCGGTCCCTGATTGGCGAAAACGCCCGCACAGAGCTTTTAACTATAACACGCGTTTTTTACCGTCGTCAACGGTTGCGCCAACAAGGGGTGCACGACACGAAAGTAAGAGGTCCTGTATACACGGGCCATTTCTTGGTGTATCTTACGGCTGTATAAGCCGTAAGAATGAAAGGCATAGAATGAGGAGGTTCTATGAGTCGCCGCCAAGAAGTCCCGCCCAGGCTTCGCGAGCTCGCCGCCCAGCTCGCCATGCCGAGGCCCATGCGACGGGGTTCGTTGTCCGAGCGCTACGTCAAGTGCAGCAAACCGGGCTGCAAATGCGCCGAGAAACCCGAAGCACGCCACGGCCCCTATTACAGTCTGACTCGAGCCTCTCACGGCAAAACCCGCTCACGGTTGCTCAGCATCGAGCAGAGCATCTCGGCGAGCGAGCAAATCGATGCCGGCCGAGAGTTTCGCCAACAGGTCGAAGCGTTTTGGGAGGCCTGCGAACAATGGGCCAATGAGCAGCTCGAAGAAAGAGACATCGCTGCCGCGAAAGCGGCCGAAAAAAGGGGCTCCAAACGAGCTTCCAAAAAGAAGTCGTCGAGGAATGCGTATTCCAGCCATCGTGAACGCCGAATCCAGAGCAAGCTGAACAGCGAATCCGGTGAAGCCGAACGCTCATCGAAGCGATGAAGTGTTGGGTGACCTCCTTTCCACTGATTGAAAACGTGAACCTATCTTACCTGCGTGTTGTGTAGCAAGGGGCGGCAGGTCGGTGCCGGAGGGAGCGGGCGTAAGGAAAGACGCGAAGCGACCTTCCCGCTCCCGTAGGCAGCGACCTGCCGCGGCCGAACCCCGGGCGATGTGGGGCTGGTTTCGGGGGGTTGCTGGGGTATGGCCTGGCTCGAGAAGACGCTTCCTGAGGCATTCTCGCGCGTCGTTTTGGCGCCGCATCGTCTGGTACCCCGGGTTTGGCGGTTTCACCCGTTTTTATCGCATCGACGCTGTGGTCCCTCGCTCGCTCATGCATCGGCGTTGTCAGATGCCTTTGGCGCAGCCTTGGTCTTTCTCAGAGAAGCTCCTTTGAGAGTGATGCGGTGCGCGCTGTGGAGAATGCGATCGCAGATGGCGTCTGCCTGGTTTGGGTCGCCAATCGCTTCGTGCCACTGCTTGAGCGGAATCTGGGTCGCGATGAGTGTGGAGCCACGCTCGGCGCGGTCTTCGATGACCTCCATTAGATCCCGTCTCTCCGATTCTTTCAGCGGGTGAAGCAGCCAATCATCGATAGCCAGTAAGTCCAGCTTGGCGAGTTTCGTCAAAAGCCGGGACCACAACCGCCCTGCCTCCAGCTCCCCGTCGCTCAGCTCCTCCGGGAGCGGCCAGCTCAGACCACCCTTCTTCGCCTTGGCCAGGTACTCACTCACCGTTCCAACCGCCACGCGAAGTGCCTTTGCGATCGTGCGGTGAGTAAAACCCAGCTCGTACTTTAACCTTAGAACCTCTCGTATTTTTCTCATCGATAACCTCTTAGCTGCCATTTCCTAGATCGTCCTCCTTCCGGGTACGACCTAGAGTGCCTTGAAACGTGCTATCGATGAGCGTTCGCGATGCCGGAACCAGCGTTCACGTTGCCTGGAATCCGTGTTCACCTTCCCCGGAATCGATGTTCACGATCCCCGGAATCCGTGTTCACGATGCTTTGGAATGGATGTTCACCTTCGGCTGGAATCTGCGTTCACGATGCCCCGGAATACGCACGAGGAAATCGAAACGCTCCTAGCTCCGGCCGCCACTGGGCCACTCGCCATCGATTTTGAGGCGATCGAAACCGCAGCTCGCCGCCAAGTACTGCAAGTAGCCGTGAAAGCTATTGAGGGTCGTTTCAACTCGGACACCTCGGACTACGTTGGACCAACCGCTCCATGCCTGTGCGGTAAAAGAGCTCGCTATGTCGAGCGGCGTAGTAAGAACTTCGAGACAGTTCTCGGCACGCTGCGACTCGAGCGCGCCTACTATCACTGCCGACGCTGTGAGCAAGGATTCTGCCCGCGAGACCACTGTCTCGGTCTGAACAAGACATCCCTCTCGCCCGCCCTGCGTCGGATGACCGCCGCAGTGGGCTGTTCAACCAGCTTCCATGAAGGTAGCGATCTGTTGTGGGAACTTGCTGGAGTACGAGTGGATGCCAAACAAGTTGAGCGCGTGTCCGAGGCACTGGGCCGGGAGATCGCCGATGATGAGAAACACTTCGTTGAGCGGGCGAGACCAACCATGCAGGCCTCAACTATCTACCTCTCCATGGGCGGCACCGGAGTGCCCATGCGGAAATCGGAACTCAAGGGTATCCAAGGAAAACAGCCTGACGGCTCGGCTAAAACGCGAGAGGCCAAACTCTGCACCATCTGGAGCGCCGAATCCCGTAATGAACAAGGCCATCCGATCCGTGACCGCGGCTCCATTAGCTATTCCGCCGCCATCGAATCGGCCGCCAATCGAGACACCGATGAAACACCATCCCCATTCGCCGAGCGGGTTTTGCGAGAAGCTCATCGGCGGGGATTCGACTGCGCCCAGCGCCAGGTCATTATTGGTGATGGAGCCGTGTGGATATGGAAACTTGCAGACATGTACTTCCCCGATGCCATCCAGATCGTTGACCGCTTCCACGCTAAGAAACAGCTCAGCGACGTTGCCAAAGCAATCTATGACGCTCAGAGCGACCTCGCCAAGAGCTGGGCAGAGCGACGTCATGAGGAGTTGGATGAAGGACGGATTGATGCGCTACTGCGCGCCCTGCGTCGCCATCGCAAGCATTCCCACGAGGCTCGTCAATGCATCGGCTATATCCGAACCAACCGGCATCGGTTGCGCTATCCCGAATTCGAGGCGAAGAACTTGTGCACTTCCTCTGCCGTTGTCGAATCCGGCTGCAAGCTCGTCGTCGCCTCCCGGTTCAAAGGCTCGTGAATGCACTGGAGCCTACCCGGTGCAAACGCTATTCTCGCACTTCGAGGCTCTCGCTTGAGTGGGCGCTTCGAAGACCTTTGGGAAAGACAAACTTACCGACGGAGAGGTTGAGTGCTCTACCCTCGCACATTCATGTCGTGCACCCGCCAACGAGGGGCGTTCCTTTTGCCGGGCGTCATTTCTAATTGGAAGAATGTATTATTTTCACATTGTCTTTTTTGGACACGTCGCGTAGGCCGTCCTTCTTCGACATCGTGCACTGGCCGTCGAATCGGGCACCTTCGTGGATGACGAGGGATTCGCACTCGATCCCGCACTCTGCGCGCGCGGTTTTATGAAGCTCGACACGTTTGCTCGCCCGTACCCGTCCCCGGAGGCGACCAGCGACCGTTACGAACGCAACTTGGATCTCGGCATCGACATCGGCGGATTCGCCAATGATTAGCTGGTGTCCGGACGGTACAGTGCCTTGGAACTTACCGTCGATGCGCAGCGTGTCGCGAAACGAGATTTTGCCCTCGAATGACGTGGCTTCGCTCAGAAAGCCCTCGAGATCTCCGCTAACTTCGTCTTTTTTCTTCACTGGATCCAACCCCTTTCATGCTCTGGCGCGATGTTTCCTTCTGGTTCCTGTTTACGATTTCTTCTTCTTAGCCGTGCGCGACCCGCTCACGACGGCTTGATAGATACGGTGTAGCTCGTTCTCGGAATGAAAGTCGATCTCAACGCGTCCCTTCGCGCCTTTTACACCTTGGCGGCGAATGCGCACGGCCGTTCCCAACGCTTGCTCCATTTGTCGCGAGGCTTCTCGCGTATTGGGGTCCGCCCGCTCTTTGGGCTTGGTCGACGGCGGCTTTGAGGCGGCTTTGACCCGACGCTCTACCTCGCGAACGCTCAGCCCCTTCGTGACGATAAGCTCAGCGATTTCCGTTTGCATTTCCGCTTTGGCGAGCGCCAAGAGCGGTCGTGCGTGGCCCGACGAGAGCTTCTGCTCCTCGATGAGCCGGCGTACGCGGCGCGGCAGCCGGAGAAGTCGCAACAAGTTGGCGATGGTGGAGCGATCCTTACCGACACGCTCGGCGACTTGTTCTTGAGAGTAGCCGAGCTCGCCGACGAGGCGACGATAGGCCCCGGCTTCTTCTATGGGATTCAGCTCTTCGCGCTGGATGTTCTCGACGAGCGCGATCTCAAGCACTTGCCGATCGTCGACATCGCGGACGATCACAGGAACGCTCTTCAGGCCGGCGCGCTGTGCCGCCCGCCAGCGGCGCTCCCCCGCAACGATTTGAAAACGGGACCCCACGCGCCGCGCGACGATGGGTTGCACGATTCCGTGCTCCGTCATGGATTGGGCGAGCTCCCCGAGCTTGGTTTCGTCCATGTTCTGACGCGGTTGATCCGGGTTGGGGTCGATGCGTTCGGGGGCGACGTCGAGAAGCTGGGTCCCGCCTTTTGCCGGCTCGTCCGGCAGTAGCGCCGCGAGGCCCTTACCGAGGGCTTTTCTCTTCATGACGCAGTAGCTCCTTGGTCAGATCGAGGTAGGCGTCTGCGCCCTTCGATCGAATGTCGTATAGCAGAATTGGCTTACCGAACGAGGGCGCCTCCGCGAGGCGCACATTTCGCGGAACGACGCTGTCGAAAACGCTCTGCGGAAAGGCGGCGCGGACGTCTTCCATAACTTGAGCCGTGAGGTTGGTACGCTCATCGACCATCGTGAAGACGATGCCCTCCACTGCAAGGTGGGGGTTGAAGCTCGCACGCACCCGGCTTACCGTAGTCATGAGCTCGCTGACGCCGGCGAGCGCAAAAAACTCACATTGCAGCGGGACGAGTACCGTGTCCGCCGCGACGAGCGCGTTAACGGTGAGAAGGCCGAGCGAGGGTGGGCAATCGATGAAGATGAAATCGAACTTTTCGGCGATCGGAGCGAGGAGCTCGCGGAGGCGGTATTCGCGTTGAGGCTGGTCGACGAGCTCGAGCTCGGCGCCTGTCAAGCTGCGCTCCGAGGGAAGCACCTTGAGCTTTTCGAGCTCGGTGTCGCGAATCAAAGCCTCGGCGGAGACGCCATCGATGATCCCTCGATAAATGGTTTGCCCATCGAGACGCTGCGTGTCGATACCGAGTCCGCTCGTCAGATTCGCTTGAGGGTCCATATCGACGACAAGCGCGCGTCTCTCCGCCACCGCGACGGAGGCACTAACGTTGATCGCAGTCGTCGTTTTGCCGACCCCGCCCTTCTGATTGGCAATGGCAATGATACGCGACATAGCTTGGGTGCGTGTGTCTCCGTCGGTTTGGTGAGCGGGGAACAGAGCATAGCATAGCAAGCTCGCGCGACCGGTGTTTCACGTGAAACATTGGGGCGGCGCTTCCGGCTATCTGCTACTTGCTGCCTGGGCGCTTCTCGGTTACTAGCAGCCAGCCTGTTAGGTTCGTCGGGCTCGTCTCTAGCAAGGGGCGCGGTAGGTCGACGTTTAGTTTTTTATTTAGCCCGAGGTCTCTGCGAGCCGATTCTAGGCGCTTTTCGGCGCCGAACCACAGGAATCGGCCCTTTGCGCTTAGCGACGACAGGATCCTTCTTTGGGTCTTCGGCTCCAGTTTGACGGCTCGGCAGGTTACCAGGTCCATGCTTTTCGGGCTTTTCGGCTTTCCGCGCTTTTCGGGGACTCCATCGCTTCGTAGCGGCCTCGATATACGCGGATCCTCTCGAGCCCGAGCGCTCTCACCGCCTCCTCGAGAAAAATAGCCTTCCTGCCGTTCGCCTCCACCAGGACCCATTCGAGCATCGGCCGCGCGATGGCCATCGGGAGCGCGGGGCTTCCGCCCCCGGAGCCGATATCGATGGCCAGGCCGCCTTCCGGCGCCCAATTCAGGGCGGCGAGGGGCTCGGCGAAATAGCGCCGGATGCGCTCTTCGCTGCTACGAAAGCTCGTGAGCCCCGGCCGCGCGGTCGAACTTTGTGACCAGAGCGTCCAGCATCTCTAGACGCGAAAACGCGTCTGCGCCGACCGACGGTAGCCTGCCGAGAGCGTCGGCGATTTGCTTCTCGAATGACGAGGACGCCAGAACGTGGCTCGCGTCTAGCCGTCAGGAAAGATGACGACGCGCTTCATAACGCCCTCGCCCTCGCTCTCGGTCGTTACGCCATCGATTTCAGCGACCGCGAGGTGAACAATGCGCCTTTCGTAAGGGTTCATCCGACCCAGCTCTTCTTCCTCGCCGCTCCGTTTCACCCGCTCGGACACGCGCGCCGCGATTTCCTTGAGCTCGAGCTCCTTGCGCGCCCGGTAGCCCTCGCAGTCCACCATGAGCCGCCGCTCGCCGAGATCACGACCGAAAATACGATTCGCAAGATACTGAAACACGTCGAGGATCTCAGCTCGGTTCCGGATCATCAGCTCTCGGTCTTCGCCGGAGAGATCGACCCGAAGGACCTGCGGATCCGACTCCACGATGTCGACTCCAAGCTCCCAGTCGAGGTGCTCGACCATCTGTTCCATGAACTCTCGGACGTCGCCCGCGAGCGAATCTACTTCAGAGACTTCTTCCGACACGGGCTCTCAAGCTCCCTGCTTCTCGCCCTTCGGGCCTTTCTTGCTCTTGCCCTTTTTCACCGACTTCACGGCTTTAGCGTCCTTGAGCGCTTTCTCCTCCCGATCCATCAGGAAGCGGTTCGTCGTCAACTGCTGCGCCATCGACACAAGGTTATTCGAGAACCAGTACAGCACCAAGCCTGACGGCGCCCACGCCAGGATGAACGTGAACATGATCGGCATGAACGACATGATCTTCTGCTGCATTGGATCCGCACTCGTCTGCGGGGTCATCTTCTGGATGGCCATCTGCGTAGCTCCCATGAGAACGGGCAAGACGAACATCGGGTCATGAACGGCGAGGTCTTGAATCCAGAAAACGAAAGGGGCCTGTCGAAGCTCGATCGACGCCATGAGTAGGCGATAGAAGGCGAAGAAAAACGGGATCATCAGCAACATCGGAAGACACCCGGAAAGCGGAGAGGCGTTGTTCTCCTTGTAGAGCGCCATGATTTCCTGATTCATGTGCTGATAGCGCGGATCTGTCGGCTTCACTTTCTTGTAACGATCACGGATTTTCTGTATCTGCGGCGATAACTTCTGCATCCGACGCATCGAAACGAAGCTGTAATGCTTGAGCGGCACCAAGACGATGTTGATAGCGACCGTCAAAAGAACGATCGCAAAACCCCAATTCCCAACGAACGAATAAATCTTCACCAACCCAGATCGCAACAAAAGCGCTGGGTAGCGCATCCATGAGCCGAACTCGATGATCTGGCTCATGCCAGGTGCCAAAGCCTCGAGCCTCTCGAGTTTTTTCGGTCCCATGTAAAGCCTAAAGACCGCCTTCGAGCTCGGCGCCTCGAGCGCCGCTGTGATCACTTCCCGCTCGGCGCGATTCACATCCACCGTCGGAACCAAGCCTGTCTCGAATCGCGACGCATAGAGGCCGTCGTCGGCCGGCAACATCAACCCCGTGAAGTAGTGCGACGTGACGCCCGTCGCCGTAACGCTCACGCTTGTGCCTGAGCCTTTGTCCACGTCCTGCGCGGTGAAGAGCTCCACCTCACCCCGTGAGACGACGACGCCTTTGTCCACCCCTACGTAGTGGCTATCTGTGATCTCGTTCCCAATACCCCCGCCATAGAGAACCTCTTTGCCGACTTCTTCCCCGCGCTCCGATACTGATACTTCGACATGGATCCGATAAGTCGCACCCAAAAATGTCAGGTGCTTCTCAACGGCAAGGCCGCGCCCGTCCGACCACCTGAAGCTGACGGTCTTCTCTTCCCCGTCCGCGACCGACATTTTTCTGGGTGCGTCGGTCTCGAAAAGCGCCATCAACACCACGTCCGTAGCACCCGGCGAAGAAAGCCTCAAATCCAAAGGCCGAATATTTAAGTGCTCCGCGGCGCCTAGACCAACCATTTCGTAGGGCTCTCGAGCGTTACTCAAGTGTTCTTGCAGCCGCATGCTCAAAAGCCGGGCGCCACGGTTGGAAAGAACCAGACGGTACAGGCTCGTTTCGACGACGACCTCGCGCTCCGCCGATGCCGCTCGGACCTCATACTCCGATTCTTCTGGATGCTCCGCCGACTCTTCATGCTCCTCCGGTTCCGGGGACGGCGCGCTTGGAACAGCCGGGGCCTTCTTGCTTGGAGACGCCGGCACGTCTGCAGGCGCCCTCAATCCGTTTCCGCTGTTCTCGACGAACGGAGAAGACCCATCCTCCGGTATCGGTGGCGGGGGAAAAAATGTTGGCCACAGGGAGACGAGGAGGAACGTCGACCCAAAGAACAAGAGTAATCGTTTTTCCATCTTACCTCTTCAATTCCTCTTCACGGGACGGGGTCCGGACCACCGGGATGGAACGGTTGGCAGCTTAAGAGCCGTGCGGCCGTGAGCCACATCCCTCGCATGGCGCCGTACTTCGCGATCGCTTCGTCCGAATAACGTGAGCACGACGGATAGAAACGACACCCTCCTCGGAAAACAAGACCGAGCGTCACTTGATACACGCGGATGGCGAATCTCAGAAGTGAGCCCAGAACCGCCCCATCGATGAACTTAAGGAATTTTCTCAAGCCGTCTTCCTACGTGCTTCACGTAAGCCGCGTCAACGTCCCCGAAGCTTGCTTCTTTGATCGGGCCACGCGCGACGAGCACCATGTCCGCGGAAATATCCCGTGTTGGTTTCCTCTTCCGGAAGACTTCCCGGAGCAGACGCTTCGCTCGATTCCTCGTAACGGCACCGCCGACCCGGCGGCTCGCAACGACGCCTATCCGAAGTGGGCCCTGGCTTTTCTCCACGATGAATGCGACGAAGAAACGACTGACGACACGCCGTCCCTCTTCGTACGCTTTTACGAACTCTCTTCTCTCCCGGAGACGTAGGTTCGCCGTCAGCCGCTCGTCACGACGCCGTCCGTTCACGCCGCCAGGCGATGTCGCCCTTTGCGCCGCCGACGCGCCAACACGGCGCGTCCTGCTTTGGAGCTCATGCGAGCGCGGAACCCGTGCGTCTTCTTTCGACGACGGTTATTCGGTTGAAATGTTCGCTTCATAGAAATTCCTCACTCCAGAAATAGGTTCCGCTCTCGCTAGGCACACCATCATAGCGCACCAAAGCGAAAACAATCATGCTACTCCGCAACCTGGAAGCTGTCAACTTCTCCTTCGCGCAAAAAAAATCCGATCTTTTCCACCTTTTCTCTTGTCCATGAATCGAGCCCTATGCTAGATTACTCTCGGTCCTAAGTCGACAACGATGAAACACTTTTCCAGCGGGGATGGGGGTCCCCCGTATGGCTTATTTTCCACACCTGTTGAAAACCCTGTGGATATCTTCCAGGTCCTCAACGTTTGCTTCGGCGGTCCAGGTTTTTTTCTTTTTATTTATAACTTTCTTTATTACAACCATATAGGACATGAACCTCTGGGAAGAAGTACTCCACAAGGTCGAGTCCAAGGTCAACCAGCATAGTTTCAACACTTGGTTTCGACCCACGCGGCTCCTTTTCGAGGCTCCAAACACGGTCGGTGTGCTGGTCCCCAATAACCATTTCCGCGATTGGCTCAACAAGCACTATTCCGGCGTCATTCACGAATCCCTCGACGAGCTCCATCGCCCCGACCTAGAAGTCGTTTTCGAGACTAACAAAGCCAGTGACCCAGCGTCTTCCTCGGAAGACGCCACTGACGCGCCCCTGGCCGCCGACCCTTCCAAAGCCGCAGCTACCCGCAGCACCCATACTCCCACGACCCCGCCCCTCAACCTTAAATACCAATTCCAAACTTACGTGGTAGGGACGAGCAACCAGTTTGCTCACGCGGCCGCCCGCGCCGTCGCTGAGGCGCCCTCCCGAGCCTACAACCCCCTATTCATCTATGGGGGTGTCGGTCTCGGCAAGACTCATCTACTTCACGCAATTGGTCACCAAATTCTCAAGCAGCAACGATCCTTCAAGCTCCTATACATCTCGGCTGAGAAGTTCATGAATGAGCTCATCAACGCAATCCGCTACGACCGCATTCTGGACTTTAGGGACAAGCACCGCTCCTTCGACGTCTTACTCGTTGATGATATCCAGTTCATCGCCGGCAAGGAACGTACCCAGGAGGAGTTTTTTCATACCTTCAACGCCCTCTACGACGCCCAAAAGCAAATAGTCATCTCTAGTGACTCCTTGCAAAGGAATATTCCTACTCTCGAAGAACGCCTACGATCGCGCTTCCAGTGGGGCCTCACAGCGGATATTCAAGCTCCTGACCTCGAGACCAAGATCGCCATCCTTCGAAAAAAGGCCGATGCCGAAGCCTTAGAGCTTCCAGACAACGTTGCAATCTTCATCGCCTCACTTATAAAGTCCAATATTCGCGAGCTCGAAGGGTCCCTCACCCGGCTCATCGCCTACTCCTCTCTGACCGGCTGCTCCATCGATCTTGCCTTTACCAAGGATGTTCTCAAAGACTTTCTGCCGATTGAGGATCGTCTCATCAACCTCGACGCCATCCAAAAGTTCGTCGCCGACCACTACCGCCTCAAAGTTGCCGACCTCAAAGCGCGCAACAACGCTAAATCTGTAGCCCTGCCTCGACAAATAGCTATGTACCTCGGAAAGTCTTTGACTAAGGCGAGCCTACCCGACATAGGTAAGGCGTTCGGCGGCAAACATCACTCCACGGTCATCCATTCCGTCCGCAAGATCGCGAACCTGCGAAAGAGCGACCCTGAGTTCGACAAGGTTATACAGGGTTTGCTCTACTCTTTTCGCTAGTCGAGAGCATCGGGTGGCAATTTCCACAATCCCCTGTGCACAAGGCTGTGTAACTACTTACAATAATTTTTTTATACCCGATCTAACTAAAGTTATCGACATTTATCCACTAAAGCTAAACCGAGTCATCCACAGTAAATGTAAATTATAAAGTCTTTAAAATTAATAGTTTAAATAAAAAAATTACTTTCATTAACAGCCCTTTACTAATGTAATTAATATATATACCTTTATGATCTTAGAAAAGATCATAAGGAAAGCGAACTTATGGAGTTTACTGCCAAAAAGGATGAGCTACTTCGAGAGCTCGCGCTCGTTCAAGGGATAGTAGAGAGGAAAAATACTATTCCAATTCTTGCCAATGTTCTCATCGAGGCCCATGATGGGTTTTTGGAGCTAGCGGCGACGGACCTTGATGTTGGGCTAAAATGTAAACTCTCGGCGACTGTGCAAGAGCGGGGTGCGCTGACGCTCTCGGCAAAGAAACTCTACGAGATAGTTCGTGCGGTATCGGAAAGCGACATCCAGATCAAGGAGCTCGAGAATAGCTGGGCTACCATCGAGAGTGGGCGCTCCTTTTTCAAGATGGTCGGGCTCGGTAAAGAAGAATTTCCATCACTTTCCGAGCCGCCATCCGAGGGTTTCATATCTATTCCCGGCGCTGTTTTGAGTGAGCTCATCAATAAAACGAGTTTTGCTATCACCGCCGATGACAACCGCTATTTTTTGAATGGTGCTCGCCTCGAGCTAACGGAGAGCGACATGCGTATGGTAGCGACGGACGGCCATCGCCTCGCCTACATATCCGTGAAGCGGGCAAACCAGGATTCTGGCGCGGCTTCTGGCGTGGCTTGCGTCATTGTACCTAAGAAGACACTTCTCGAGATCGTCAAGATTCTTTACGACGAGGAACAGCGCGTAGACTTTGCGCAAGGAGAAAACCATCTCTTCTTTAGGCTCGGCGAGCGTCTTCTCGTCTCGAAGCGTTTAGACAATCAATTTCCCGCCTATGATAAAGTCTTGCCGCAAGGCAACGACAAGACGGTCGTTTGCGGTAGGGAGGCCCTGGCGGGTGCTATCCGCCGTGTTTCGCTTCTGGCAAACGAGCGCTCGCGGGCCGTTCGCTTCGGCATCGAGTCGGGACGCGTGGAGGTATCTTCAAAGAGTCCCGAGTTCGGAGAAGCCAAAGAATATATCGAAGCTGGCTATGACGGAGACGAGATCCAAATAGGTTTCAACGGTCAGTACCTCCTCGATTTCTTGAATGCCGCTAACACGTCGGAGATTCGCTTCGAGTTAAAGGATGATTCCTCTCAAGGTTTGCTCCGACCGGCGGATGAAGGAGATGAAAGGGATTACCGCTATGTTGTCATGCCAATGAGGCTATAGACGACGCAAAAAAAGTACGAAAGACGGGCCTTGTAAGAAGGACCCGGCCCAGCTAGGGCTCACTCGCCAGTTTATCCTGCCCGGGCCTGCCCGGGACGACCTGATGACGCCTGCGATCGCAGAGAAAAGGAAAAGATGCTCGACAAAGATCTAAAAGATCAACCTGACCTCGCCGACGTGCCCGAAGTGCCCGAAATGTCTGACGCCGAATATACGGCAGAAAAGATCCGCGTTCTCGAAGGTCTCGAAGGCGTCCGGATGCGTCCGGCGATGTATATCGGATCGACCGGGCTCGGCGGGCTCAATCATCTCGTTTTCGAGGTCGTGGATAACAGCGTTGATGAGGCCATCGCCGGACACTGCACAGAGGTTCAAGTCACTATCCATGTAGACAATAGCGTGACCGTCGTCGATAACGGCCGTGGCATCCCGGTCGATATCGAGAAGAAAACGGGTAAGCCCGCCGCGGAAGTCGTCATGACTCAATTGCACGCGGGGGGCAAATTCGACAACCGCGCGTACAAGTATTCCGCGGGGTTGCACGGGGTGGGAGTCTCCGTCGTGAACGCGCTATCGGAACGCCTCGAGCTCGAGATTCGCCGCGATGGTAAGGTCTACCGGCAGTCTTACAAGGCTGGTAAAGTGCAAGTAGAGCTCGAGGTCGTCGGCACCACCGACAAGACTGGGACGACCGTTAATTTCTTGCCCGACCCGACCATCTTCGAGACCAACCAGTTCAGCTACGATTCGCTGTCCCAACGATTCCGCGAGCTCGCCTTTCTCAATCGCGGCATCACTATCTCTCTCGTCGACGAACGGGAGGGCAAGGAAAAAAACTTCCACTTCGAAGGCGGTATCGCCTCCTTCGTGGAGCATCTCAACAAGAACCGGAACACGCTGCACGCGCCCGCGATCTATATCGAAGGTGCTTCCGAAGGGATGGAGTGCGAGATCGCGCTGCAGTGGAACGACGCGTATCAAGAAGCGGTGTTCTCGTTCGCAAATACCGTCAATACACACGAAGGCGGAACGCATCTCTCGGGCTTGCGCAGCGCTCTCACGCGATGTATCAACCAATACGCCGCGCAAAACAATCTCACCAAAGTGCTCCAGGGCGGCATCGAGGGCGAAGACATCCGAGAAGGCTTGACGGCGGTCGTCAGCGTCAAAATCCCTTCCGCCCAGTTCGAAGGCCAGACGAAAACCAAGCTCGGCAATAACGAAGCGAAAGGTTTCGTCGATGGCCTCGTCACCACCCACTTAGCACGATTTCTAGAAGAAAATCCAAAAGTCGCCAAACACATCCTTCTGAAAGTCGTCGACTCGGCGCGCGCCCGTGAGGCAGCGCGCAAGGCCCGCGACCTCGCGCGTCGTAAGGGCGCCCTCGAGATGACGTCTCTGCCGGGAAAACTCGCTGACTGCCAGGAACGCGACCCCGCCCTCTCCGAGATCTTCATCGTGGAGGGTGAGTCCGCTGGCGGGTCCGCGAAACAAGGCCGCGACCGTCACTTTCAGGCGATCCTGCCCCTGAAGGGAAAGATCCTAAACGTCGAGAAAGCGCGTCTCGACAAGATGCTCGAGAACGACGAGATCAAGGTAATGATCGCTGCTCTCGGTACAGGCATCGAAGAAGATTTCTCGCTGGAGAAGCTGCGCTATCACAGCGTGATCATCATGACGGATGCCGATGTCGATGGCTCTCACATCCGGACCCTTCTGCTTACCTTCTTCTACCGAAAGATGCGGCCGATCATCGAGGCGGGATACCTCTACATCGCGCAGCCGCCGCTCTATAAAGTCAAACGCGGAAAAAAAGAAGTCTATTTCAAAGATGAACGCGAACTCGATAGTCATCTTCTGCTCCGAGCGATCGAGAACCGCACCGTTCGGATTTCGAGTATAAACCAAGAGTTCAGCGGCGAGGCGCTCGCAACGCGCTTGGAGCAGACGGTCGCTTTCAGAAAACATCTCGATCGTCTCGCTCAAAGAGGCTACCCCTCGATCATCTTGAACGAGTTTCTACGGGTGGGTGCAGACGAGACCATGCTCGCAAACAAAGCTTGGCTCGAAGAGGCACTCGAACCGATCCGGGAGCTCGGCCTCGAGGCGACGGTGCTTCCGGATGAAGAGCACAGCCTGTTCAAGATCGTGCCGACGGAGAACACCAATGGTCATCGCTGGGTCAAGCCCATCGGCCGCGATTTCATGGCAGCCGCGGAGTACCGCACCCTACTCGAGCTCTACAAAGCCGTAGAGCCGTTCGAGAACCCACCGCTCATCGTGACCGAATCGAGTGGAGGTGAGAACGCGACCTCTCAGGACAAGGAGTGTGCCTCCCAAGAGGAGCTCGTCGACTATTTGCTGACCGCGGGCAAAAAAGGACTTCAAATCCAACGCTACAAAGGTCTCGGTGAAATGAACCCGAACCAGCTTTGGGACACGACGATGGACCCCGAAGTGAGGGTTCTAATGAGGGTCACGGTTGAAGACCAAGTCGATGCCGACCAAATCTTTACCGTCCTCATGGGAGACCATGTCGAGCCGCGCCGAAATTTCATCGAGGAGAACGCCCTCGAAGTAGTGAATCTCGACATTTGAGGCCGTCAATTGTCAGGCCAACACCGATAATTCAGGAGTAAAGGATGGCCACCACGGCTGAACGACTGCCCGTCAACATCGAGGACGAAATGAAGCGGTCCTACATGGACTATGCGATGTCGGTCATCATTGGCCGCGCATTGCCGGATGTCCGGGACGGCTTGAAACCGGTCCATCGCCGGGTCCTCTACGCGATGTACCGTGAAGGGCTCTTATCGAACCGGGCCTACTCGAAATGCGCCGGTATCGTCGGCGAGGTTCTGAAGAAATATCACCCCCACGGCGACTCCGCCGTCTACGACACGCTCGTCCGCATGGCGCAGGACTTTAATCTGCGAGCGCCGCTCATCGACGGCCAGGGAAATTTTGGCTCTGTAGACGGCGATCCACCCGCGGCCTATCGATATACAGAAGCCCGTTTGACGGCCCTTGCCGAGAGCATGATGCGGGACATCGACAAGGAAACCGTCGATTTTGTCCCAAACTTCGATGGCAATACGGCAGAGCCCACCGTGCTTCCCACCGCCACGCCCAACTTGCTCGTGAACGGCTCCGCGGGTATCGCGGTCGGAATGGCGACGAATATCCCGCCGCACAACCTCCGAGAGGTCGTGGACGGGATTCTCTACGCGCTCGAGAACAAGTCCATGGACGACGAAGAGCTGACGTCGGAGCTTCTCGGGATCATCAAAGGCCCGGATTTTCCAACCGCTGCTTTCCTTCACGGCCGGGGCGGGATCGAACAGGCCTATCGCACCGGCCGCGGCTCGATTCAGCTACGTGCCCGAGCGACGATCGAGGATACACGAAAAGACCGCCAGGCCATCATCGTCACAGAAATCCCCTATCAAGTGAACAAAGCCAAACTCCAGGAGAAGATTGGCGAGCTCGTGCGGGACAAGAAGATCGACGGTATCTCCGACATCAGAGACGAGTCCGACCGTCACGGCATGCGGATCGTCATCGACTTGAAACGTGGCGAAGTCGGTCAAGTGGTCCTCAACAATCTCTACAAACATACGACGCTCCAAACGAGTTTCGGGATCATCCTTCTCGCGATCGTCGACAACCGCCCGAAGGTCCTCAAGCTCGTCGAGGTGCTGCGTCTGTTCATCGACTTCCGTCGCGACATCGTTCGGAGACGAACGGCCCACGAGCTCCGAAAAGCCGAAGCGCGCGCGCATATCCTCGAAGGTTTCACCATCGCACTCGACAATCTCGATGCAGTGATCGAGCTTATTCGCGCATCGGAAAACCCCGCCGCGGCGCGTTCCGCCTTGATCGAGCAATACGAGCTCAGCGAGATCCAAGCCCAAGCCGTTCTCGATTTGCAGTTGCAGCGGCTCACGGGGATGGAGCGCAACAAGATCATCACCGAGCACCAGGAGATCCAAAAACGTATCGTGGAGCTCAAGGCGATTCTGGCAAGCGCAGAGAAAATCGACGCGATCGTTCGCGAAGAGCTCGAAGAAGTCAAAGAGAAGTTCGGAGAGGACCGGCGCACCGAGATCATCGCGAAAACGCAGGAGATCAGCATCGAGGACATGATCGCCGAAGAGGACATGGTCATCACCGTGTCGCATTCCGGCTATGTGAAGCGCAGCCCCCTCTCCGTCTACCGTAAGCAGAAGCGCGGCGGCAAAGGCCGCAAGGGCATGCAGACGCGCGAGGAGGACTTTGTCAATCACCTCTTCATTGCCTCGACCCATGCCTACATCATGATCTTCACCAACCGAGGCAAGGTCTATTGGTTGAAGGTTCACGAGATCCCAGCCGTGGGCGCTGCAGGCAAAGGCAAGGCCATCGTGAACTTGGTCGCCATGCGGCCCGAGGAAAAGCTCGCCGCCGTCTGTGCGGTGAAGGAATTCCCCGAGGACCGGTTCGTCCTCATGGCGACACGGAAAGGCACTATCAAGAAGACACCTTTGTCTTCCTTCAAAAACCCAAACGCGCGGGGCCTCATCGCGATCGCTATCGACGCTGACGACGAGCTCATCGTGGCGGCGATCACCGAGGACGACAGCCAGGTGGTTCTCGCCTCCCGTTCAGGTAAAACGATCCGATTCACGGAGACCGATATCCGCATCACGGGGCGTACCGCGCGAGGCGTGAGGGGCATCCGCCTCGGAGCAGGAGATGCGGTCGTGAGCATGGCGGTTGTAAACACCGAGGGAACGCTATTGACCGTGACCGAGAAAGGCTACGGGAAGAGGAGCCGGGTCGAAGACTACCGGTTCCAGACTCGCGGCGGCCAAGGCGTCATCAACATCAAAACCACGAAGCGCAACGGCGATGTTGTCGCTGTACCTTTCGTGAACGACGAAGACGAAGTCATGGCCATCACCGCGCAAGGAATGATCCTCCGGCTGCGTGTCCAAGATTTCAACATTCTGGGCCGCATCACGCAGGGTGTACGGCTCATCCATCTCGACGAAGGGGACCAGGTGGTCGCAGTCGCAAAGCTCGCCGAGAAGGTCGACGACAACGGCAAGTGAATTGGCCATCCGCCCATCGACTGATATAGACTCGTCGCGAATTGGGTCCCGAGTGACACCGGGCACGAGGGCCCGGCCGCGCCGGCAGCAATCACCATCGAATCAACGCTTATGGCCGCCTTTGTTCAGCGAGTAGCGCTCCTCTCGTTCGCCATCGCTGCAATCGGATGCGGCAGCAGCGGCGACCGACTCTTCGCCGAAGCCCAGCGAGCGATGGAGGACGACAACGTCGAAAACGCCGCGCGGCTCTATCAAGAGGTCACCATCCAAGCGCCCGAAAGCCCACTGGCGGCGGAGGCGCATTATGAGCTCGCTCGGATCTACTATCTACGCCTGAAGAACGTCGAGGCGGCCCGGGACAGCCTCATTACCGTCCTGCAGGATTATCCAGATTCCACGGTCGGGCAACCTGCGCGGCACTTGCTCGCGCGTCTCTATGACGAGGTATTCAAGGAGCCGGACAAGGCCCTGACGCACTATCGCGCCCTTTTGGCGGCGGACCTAGAGGACGACCTCCGGCGCGAGACGCTTCTCGCGGTAGGCCATTGCTACTATGAGCTCAACGCCCTCGACGCCGCCAAAGACGCCTATCGCCGCGTCTTGGCGCCAAGCTATCACGCGGATACGGACGGCGCCTACTTGCGGCTTGCCAACCTCGAGTGGCTTTCCGGCGGCACCGACGAGTCACTGCGCTTGCTCCGCGAGCTCCAAACAAAAACCGCGGACCCGGAGCGCCGCCGCGAAGCGATGTTGAGCGAAATCGCGATCCTCATCAGCTCGAGACGCTTCCCCGACGCTCATGCGCGGCTCCGTGAGGCCGAGAACGCCTTTCCTCGTTCGACCGAGCTACAAGAGCTTGCTACCCGCCTTCAAGCCACGGAAACACTCCTCGCCTCGCTCGACGGCGCCGGAGAAGAAGCCCTCTTGCAAGAAGAGCAGAAAAAAATAATATGGGGGGGTGGTCGGCGCCACCGAAGGCGGGCACCCAGAGAACCCTAGTGCCCGAACCCGCTAATCCTGCCGTGAATTCCTGGCCCTTTTCGGCGCTGACTGCGTTGCGGCATTATTCCCAGTTCGGCCTTCGGCCTAGCCCTCCGCTCGACAGGCTCGCTGCGGAAGGCGGTCGAAATATCTAGATATGACGTTGTCGGCTCGCCTTGTCAGCACCAAAAATGGCCTAGGACTTCACCGACAGGATTAGCGGGTTCGAGCACTAGTCCCCCCTGATTAGCCTCGCTGGGCAAAACGTGGTCTGATCGACTCGTATGGGAAGCATGAAACGGCTCGTGGTGTGTGTCCTCGCTGCGGCTCTTTCGAGCGTCGCGTGTGTTGGGCCGGAAGAAGAGATCCTCGAGCGCTACCTGCTCGCATCCCAGAGGGGAGACAGCCCGACTGTCGCCGCTCTCTCCATGGTGGCGTTTCCGGAGGACGACGTTCAATCCTGGAACATTCTCGAGATCGGCGAGTTGCGCACCGAGCCCTACACCGTCCCCGTGCTCAGGGAGACCGTCGGGCTGGTGGAAGGCGAGCGTGATGCGCAGTTCAGAGTCTTCGGCGACTTTCGAAGGGAGAACTACGAGTCGCTCAGACGCATCCAAGCCGGCGTGAGAGAGGAGCCGGACTACCATTTCTCTGGCCGCCTCGGAGAGCTGCAGGATGAGTGGGATGCGTTTCGGGTCGAGCGTCGCGAAGTCGTCGCGAAGCTTCACGCCGCGGAGATCGCCTTCGAGCGCGAGATTCGCCGTGTCAACAAATCGTTGCAACGTGAATCGAGCCCTGAATATCTGACGGGGGAGATGCTTCTCAAAAACGCCCGCGTACGCGTCACGACCGAGGTGGGCGACGGACAGTTCGACTTCACGCTGACGCAATATGCGTTGAAGAATCAGTTCGACGCGCTCGTGCCGGCGCGCTGGATCATCACCGCCGTCGAGAAGACGAGCTAACCCAAGACCTGAAGTTTGGCGTACTGGGCCACCAGCCGCTTCCGGCCGGCCTTCCGGAAGACGACTGTGATCTTGCGATTGGGTCCGCTGCCGGTGGCATCGACGATTCTGCCCTCGCCGAACTTGTCGTGACGTACAAGCGCTCCCGCACGCAGCGAGCCGCCCGGGCTTCGCGGGGAGCTAGGCCGGCTCTCGGGCGCGACGCGGCCCAGCTGCGCGCCAGCGAGGCCACTGTCCGGGATTTCCGCTAAAAAACGCGAGGGCTGCCGAGAGCTTGTCTGATAGGAGAATCGCCGTGACTCGGCGAAGGTCAGGTAAAGCTTCCGCTTCGCGCGTGTCATCCCGACATAGAACAAGCGTCGCTCCTCCTCGAGGGCTTTGGGATCCCCGCTCGCCCGGATGTGCGGGAACAGGCCTTCTTCGAGCCCGGCGAGAAACACGACGTCGAACTCCAGCCCTTTGGCGGCGTGAAGCGTCATGAGCAGACACGGCGCCGGGCCATCGACCGCGTCGATATCGGTGAGCAAGCCCACACCGTCGAGAAAACCGTCAAGCGTCGGCGCGGCTTCGCGGGCTTCGTACTCTGCTGCTGCGGCGATGAGCTGGTCGAGATTTTCTTTACGCTCGCGCGCCACGGACTCCCCCTCGCGCTCGAGCTCGGCGAGAAGGCCGGCCGTATCGAGCGCGATGCGGATGAGTTCGGAGGGTCTGCTCTGTGCGGCCTTTTTGGTCAGCGTCAGAACGATATCGTGAAATTGCGTGAGCCCTAGCCTGGGGCGCCCCGGCAAGAGATCGCCGTCGAGGACTTCGTGCGCGGCGTCCCAAAGCGAGCAGCCTGCCGCGGCCGCGGTGTGCTGGAGCATGGCCGTCGTGGCTTGGCCCACGCCGCGCTGCGGGACGTTGACGACGCGAACGAAGCTAGCGTCGTCGTGCGGGTTCGACACGAGACGGACATAGGCGAGAACGTCTTTGATCTCGCGGCGATCGTAGAAGCGCAGGCCACCGAGAACCCGGTGCGGCACGCCTCGCGCGACGAGCTCTTCTTCGAAGATCCGCGTTTGCGCGTGGGTACGCAGCAAGACGGCCGCCCGTGCATTGGGCTCATCGCGCCGCGTGCGATCGAGGGTGCGCGCTACGAAAGCTGCCTCTTCGCGATCGTCTTCGGCGCCGTGGAGCTCTGGCCGCGCACCTTCGTCGAGGCTCGCGATCAAGCGCTTGCCTTTGCGCGAGCGGTTGTTTTGGATGACCGCGCTCGCCGCGCGGAGGATGGCCGCCCCCGAGCGATAGTTCACCTCGAGCTTTACCGTCCTCGCGTTTGGAAAGTCGGACTCGAAATCGAGGATGTTCCGCAGATCCGCGCCGCGAAAGTTGTAGATGGATTGATCCTCGTCACCGACGACGAAGACGTTCCCGTGAGGCGCGAGGAGCCGCAGAAGACGGTACTGGATCCTGTTCGTATCCTGATATTCGTCGACGAGTAGGTGGCGAAAGCGCCGCTCCGCGAATCCTTGCGCCCTCTCGGAGCACTCCATGAGCTCCACGCCCCGTAGCAGCAAATCGTCGAAGTCGACCGCACCTTGAGCGTCGAGCTCTTTTTGATATTGCGGCGCCACCATTTCCAGCACTTGTTGAAAGCGGGGATCTCCCGAGCGGCGCCCGGAAAAAGCGCGGAGCTTGTACTCGGAGACCGCAGACACGATGCGCGCCAGCGGAAACTCGCGCTCCGACACGTTCTGCGCGCGACAGATCCGCCGCAGCAAGGCTTTACGATCGTCGGTGGTGTAGAGCGTGAAACCTGAGCGCAGGCCGACATCCTCCCCGAATCGGCGAAGAAGCCGGAGCGCCAGCGCGTGAAAAGTGTGAACCGCCACGTCCTTTCCCGAATCGCTCAAGAGCGCGCGCACGCGGGCCCGCATCTCGTCCGCGGCTTTGTTGGTGAACGTCACCGCGAGGATAGTCTCCGGTGGGTTGCGACGGCCTTCGATGAGATAGGCGATGCGGTGCACGATGACGCGGGTTTTGCCCGACCCAGCGCCGGCGAGGACGAGAAGCGCCCCGTCAGGCGCCGTTACCGCTTCGCGTTGCTGATCGTTCAGGTGATCGAGAAGGGCCTCGGGCATCGGCACAGTTTACTCCACGCCGAAGACAGCGCTCCGATAAAAGCTACGCGACCACGTTATAATTCCTCGCGTTTTGTACGGCTGACTGATTCGCTTTCGGCGCCTAGAGGACACCATGACACGTCACATATGGTTTTGCTTTCTTTTCGTGTTGAGTCATCCCGCGACGCATGTCGCCGCCCAGGAAGACGCCCGGGTAACGACTGCGAACTACCAGCTTGCCGCGCGCTTCGCTCCGTACAAGTTGAACCGGCTCACCTACAGCACCACGCTCAGCCCCCACTGGATCGAGGGAGGCGACCGCTTTTGGTACGAATGGGAGACGTCGAACGGCAAGTCGTTCTTCCTGGTGGACCCAGCGCGGGGCACTAAGACACCGATCTTCGACAACGACCGGATTGCTGCCGAGTTGACCCGGCTCACGAAGGATCCGTGGGATGGGCGACACTTGCCGATTCGGGGGATCAAGTTCGTCAACATCAAGGAGAACACGCTCCAGTTCGAGGTTGAGTCGTCGCAGGATGAAGAGCTCGACGAGGCCGAGAAGGACTCAACCGAGGAAGAACAGCAACAGGAAGAGGAAGACGGCGATGAAGAAGAGAAGGCAGCCAAGAAGAAAGTCTTCCACTTCGAGTACGACGCGGTCAGCAGAACCGTAAGGCAGCTCGAGGACTGGGAAGGCCCTGACAACCACCCCGGGTGGGCCAGTGTGTCACCCGACGGCCAGACCGTCGTCTTTGCCCGCAATCACGATCTGCACATGATGACCGGTGAAGCCTACGAGCAGATTCTCGATGCTCGACGCGGCAAGGATGGAGAGGAGGCCGACGAGGCGGACGAAAAGATCGAGGTAGAAGAGACCCCGCTCTCGACGGATGGCGAGGAATATTACAGCTACGCGGATTTCGAGCGTGGTGAGACCGACAGCGAGAGAGAAAAGAACAAGGACAAGCGCAAGTCCGTCACCATCTCCTGGGCGCACGACTCCCAGCGTTTCGCGATCGTGCGGAGGGACCAGCGCGAGTCCGGTGACTTGTGGGTCATCCACTCTGTGGGAAACAAGCGGCCCGAGCTCGAGACCTACCGCTACGACATGGCCGGTGAAGAGAGCATCACCCAGCGCGAGATCCGTATCTACGACCTCAACGCGCGACAGATGGTGACGGTCGACGCCGAAAAGTTCAAAGATCAGACGCTCGGGATTTGGAACGCTCGGAAGTTCGAATATCCCGACAGCGACGAGCCCAAGCGTGAGCTCTGGCTGTCGGACGATTCGAGCGAGCTGTACTTTTGGCGCCAGAGCCGAGACCGTCACAGAGTCGACGTCTGCGTGGCCGAAGCCGCGACGGGCAAACACCGTGTCCTGTTCGAAGAGGAGCTCAACACATACGTGGAGACGCAACCGCTCGAGCGTCTGGACTCGGGCGATCTGCTGTGGTGGTCCGAGCGCGACGGTTGGGCGCATCTGTACCGGTACGGGCCGGATGGCTTGCTCGAGAATCGATTGACCGAGGGCGCCTGGTCCGTCCGACGGATCGTCGGCGTCGATGAGGCCAGCGGAGCGGTCTACGTCATGGCCAACGGCCGTGATCCCGAGGAAGACCCGTACTATCAGCACCTGTACCGAGTGAATCTCGACGGCAGCGGCGTTCAACTCCTCGACCCCGGCAACTTCGACCACCGAGTTCAAATGGGGGAGTCCAACCGTTTCTTCGTGTCCAACTACTCGAGGGTGAACACGCCTCCGGCCACCGCGCTCTACGCCACCGATGGGAAGAAGGTCGTAGACCTGGAAGAAGCGGACTTCTCACAGCTCATGGCCGCCGGATACGAGTTTCCCGAGCCCTATAGTGTCAAGGCCGCGGATCGTGTCACCGACCTGTACGGGGTCATGTACAAGCCGTTCGATTTCGACCCGACGAAGACGTATCCGATCATCGAGTATGTTTACCCAGGGCCCCAGACCGAATCGGTGTCGAAGTCATTCTCCACCAACCGCTACGAGGCGGCTCTTGCGCAGTTCGGCTTCATCGTCGTGACCGTGGGTAATCGCGGCGGGCATCCAGCTCGCTCCAAGTGGTACCACAACTACGGCTACGGAAACTTGCGCGACTATGGGCTTGCCGACAAGAAGGCTGCGATCGAGCAGCTGGCGGACCGGCACGCCTTCATCGACAAAGACCGCGTGGGCATCTACGGTCATTCAGGCGGCGGATTCATGTCGACGGCGGCGATGCTCGTCTATCCCGACCTGTTCAAAGTCGCGGTGTCGTCATCCGGAAATCACAACAACGACGTCTACAACAACTTCTGGTCCGAGAAATACCATGGCATCAAGGAGGTGGTGGATGAAGACGGCGAAGTGAGCTTCGAGTATGACATTGACAAGAACTCCGATCTCGCGCAGAACTTGAAGGGGCACCTGCTGCTCACGACGGGCGACATCGACAACAACGTGCACCCGGCGGGCACGTTGCGAATGGCGGAGGCGCTGATCAAGGCGAACAAGCGCTTCGACTTCTTCATCTTTCCCGGCCTGCGCCATAGCTACCGGGAGATGGGGGATTACTGGTTCTGGCTGCGAGCCGAGTACTTCGTCGAGCACTTACTCGGTGACGTCCACTGGGATCCGGATATCAAGGAGCTAAACCTCGCGAAGAACGACGCCCCCGTGCCGCCGCCAGCGCGCACCCCGCCGCAGGATCAATATTAAGAAAAGCGTAACACAAAGGCGCAAAGTCGCAAAGGCGCAAAGAGAAAGAAAGAAGATGAGAGGAAACGCTCTTATCGCCTTTCGTTTTGGATCGAGATCAAATTCTTAGAAAAGCCTACAGGCCGAAAGAGACAGAAGAATTTGCTTGCGCGGTCTTGCGAGACTTTTTACGGTGCTCACTGCTCGGAGGCACTGGTTGGGTGGTTAGGGTCAAAATTGTAGCGACAAAAGCGGGTCCTCTCATCTTCTTGTCTTGTTTTTTCGCCTCTCCTGCCATTTCAGTGGATCCTCTCGAGGGTGAGACCGCCACAGTTTAGGTAGACGAGACTGATGAGAGCTTCGGCAGAGTGGAGTCCAAAGCTGCGGTGGCTCAGCAGCCGGATTTTGTTGTTCATTCCTTCGAGTCGGCCGTTGCTGAGTCTCCACGTGACCCACGCGATGACGCCATCGAAGTGGCTGCGGATCATCTTCGCCGCGCGTTTGACGGGCTCTATCCTCGAGCTCATAGCGCGCCGCAGCCATCCTCGGAGAAACTTCTTGGCCCATGTCTCGGTTTTGTAGGTGTAGAGGTCCATGAAGTCGTCGCGCAGAAGCATGGCGCGGTAGAGGCGACGATTAGCTCGCACCTGCTCGCGGAGCACCCGTTTGTCTTTCGCGCTGCGGTTGTGTTTGGCCTTGAGAAGGGGAAACTTGGTGTTCTTGAGGTTGCGTCGGGCAGTCCCTTTGAGCTCGCGCACCAGCTCGCGCCGGGTCTTATCCACGGCCTCGTTCAGATGCTTGACGATGTGGAAGCGGTCAAAGATCACCCGTGCCTGAGGAGCCTTTTTGCCGACGACAGTTATGTACGGCTCCCACATGTCCATGCTGACCGCTTCGAGCTCCGCGGCTCTTTGTGGTCCGAGCTTGCGGAAAAACCGCAGCAGCGTCTTGGCCTTGCGCTCCTTTCCCGCCCAGACGACCCGGCCGCTGAGATGGTCTATCACCACTGTCAAGTACTTGTGGCGTTTGCGGTAGCTGATCTCGTCCATCCCAATCACCCGCAATCCATCGAGCTCGCGCCGCTCATCCCGCTGCTCGGCAACCACCCGCTGGATGATCTGTCGCACCGAACGCCACGTCACTCGGAAATAGTTCGCTACGGCGCTGACGTCCGTCCTCTGTGCCAGCCACGCTACCTCTTGTTCGAAGCTCTTGGTAAAGCGGCTCCCCTTGTCGGCCCAAGGCACCTTTTCTTTGACCACGCCACAACGCCGACAAACCACTCGCCGGATCGAGTAGCGAAGATAGCTCCGGACACCGAACAGGTCCAAGTGCCGCCAGTAACGATTGTAGCGATCTTTGTTCTTGCGGACCTTTCGACCGCAAACCCCGCACAGAGGCTTCCTCCTCCGTGGTACGACATCCACCACCACTCTGGCTTTGTCCGCCTGGAAGTGGAAATTTCGGACCCACAGGCCTTGCAATCCGATGAGCTTGTTGACTAACGTGGTAACGCGCATCGCGAGAACGCTCCTTTTTCTTGCCGAAAAAGGATTCTAGCGTTCTCGCCGATGCGCATCTAAACATGGCTTACCCTCTCAACCCACAGGCCTCACCAAATGCCACTGCCCCGCAGCGCGAAACGAGGCTGTGGGAAACGCCCCCACGGTCCGGATCGTTCAAGGCCTTGCTCACGACTGAGCTCTCTTCGAAGCCTGGAAGGGCGTTTTCCATAGCCTCCACTGATCGATGCCTCCCCTTCCTTATTCCAAATGAATGAATCCTTCTTGTATATATCAGGAGGGGCCTGTGGGCGCTTGTGGGAAACGCGAAGCGTTTTCCAAGCGATTGTGGAAAACGCCGCTGCTACGTTTGTACCTGCTCACAACCCATCCCTAACGCCTCTCTCTCCAGGAGTTTCCGGTGTTTTCCACAATCGCGGCAGCGTCCATAGGCCATACCCTCGCGCCCAAATCAGATCCCCAGAAACGACAGGAGAACCGTTTTTTCTTTGCGCCTTTGGTGTGCCAGGTTAAGCCTGGTCAGTCTAGCAGGATGAAAGGAGTCTGCCATGTGAATTGCTCGTACGACATGTAGCCAATGGAGCGGTGACTTGGAGCAATCTGAGGGCCGAAGCCTCCGGAGGCGAAGACGCGAGCCGTAACGCAAGTGAACCCGATTCAGCCTCGTTACGCTTAAGTGATGGACGGCCAAGGATATCAGAGGTCCCGAAGCCTGCTATCCACGGAAGAAGAACGAGCGAATGCAACCGTGGGGCCGTCCGGGGTGGCTGGGGACAGCGCGCGTCAACAGACTGATAGAGGAACCTGGGAGACCCGTCAGAATGTGTGCCACTCTTAGACTGAAGTTCTGCCCAGTAAGCCCTCCCACGCTTCGGTAAAGTACCTTTAGTCGCATGGAGTTACAGCGCTAGAGGTGTGATTTTTGCCTGCAATTAGTAGCCATGTTTTATTGTATTTGTTGTTGTTATATATGCCTATATAGTGTATATAGTAGCCATGCACATCGATATCGTGCCCAACCGCAACTCCAAACCCGCCGTTTTGCTCCGTGAGTCCTATCGGGATCCCGTTGAGCTCGTACGAGAGTCTGAGTCACCGCGGAGAGGTGGACGAGTTGCTTCTACGAAGAGTGCTGTACGGGATCTCGTGCCGGAACTATGAGTCGGCGGCGGAATTGGTCCCGGGCGCGATCGGTCTGTCGAGTTCGTCGGTGTCGCGCGGCTTCGTCGAAGCAAGCGCAGCGAAGCTGCGTGAGATGCAGGAGCGTGATCTCTCGGGTGAGGACGTGGTGGCGATGGTCCTGGACGGCAAGACGTTCGCCGACGCGACGATGGTGGTGGCTCTCGGCATCACGTTATCCGGGGACAAACGCTTCCTCGGCTTCGTGGAGACAGACACTGAGAACGAGCGTGTTCTTAGGCCGTTCCTGCGTTCATTGGTCGAGCGGGGTCTCGATATCTCTGAAGGGCTGCTGGTGGTCATCGACGGCAGCAAGGGGCTGCGAGGAGCCGTGACTAAGGCCTTTCGCAGGCGGGTCGTCGTGGGCCGTTGCCAGTGGCACAAACGAGAGAATGTCGTGAGCTATTTGTCCAAGAGCGAGCAGTCGTTGTGGCGCAAGCGGCTGCAGCGCGCGTACGGCCGGCCGACGCACAAGGAGGCGCTTGAGGCCCTCGAGCAACTCCACCGCGAGCTGGAAGAGAGGAATCAGTCTGCGGCCTCTAGCCTCGAAGAGGGGCTGGAGGAGACCCTGACCGTGCATCGTCTTGGCGTGTACGGGGTGCTCGGTCACTCACTAAAGACGACGAACTGCATCGAGTCCGTCAATGCGCTTATCGAGGAACGTTGCGCGAAGGTCGATCACTGGAAGACTTCGAACCAACGCCAACGCTGGCTCGCGACCGCGCTCACCGACATCGAGCCGCGCCTCCGGAAGGTGATGGGCTACCGACACCTTCCAAAGCTGCGTGAAGCGCTCAAGCGTGAACTGAAGATCGAGACCGCGAAAAAGAATACGTCGAGGAAGAACGTTGCTTAAACGAACCGGGAGCCGTGGAAAATTTCAACTAAGAATGGGCTTGACTCCGCACCAGCTCGCGCCGGGTCTTATCCACGGCCTCGTTCAGATGCTTGACGATGTGGAAGCGGTCAAAGATCACCCGTGCCTGAGGAGCCTTTTTGCCGACGACAGTTATGTACGGCTCCCACATGTCCATGCTGACCGCTTCGAGCTCCGCGGCTCTTTGTGGTCCGAGCTTGCGGAAAAACCGCAGCAGCGTCTTGGCCTTGCGCTCCTTTCCCGCCCAGACGACCCGGCCGCTGAGATGGTCTATTACCACTGTTAAGTACTTGTGGCGTTTGCGGTAGCTGATCTCGTCCATCCCAATCACCCGCAATCCATCGAGCTCGCGCCGCTCATCCCGCTGCTCGGCAACCACTCGCTGGATGATCCGTCGCACCGAACGCCACGTCACTCGGAAATAGTTCGCTACGGCGCTGACGTCCGTCCTCTGTGCCAGCCACGCTACCTCTTGTTCGAAGCTTTTGGTAAAGCGGCTTCCCTTGTCGGCCCAAGGCACCTTTTCTCTGACCACTCCACACCGCCGACATACCACTCGTCGGATCGAGTAGCGAAGATAGGTCCGGACACCGAACAGGTCCAAGTGCCGCCAGTAGCGATTGTAGCGATCTTTGTTGTGGGATGGTTTCCTCCTTGGCAAGCGATACCTCATCCACGACCGGGACCCGCTATTCACCGAGGCGGTACGTGGGCTGTTGAGAGATTCAGGCGTGAAGCCCCTTCGCCTTCCCGCTAATCGTCCGAATCTGAACGCATATGCGGAAAGATTCGTTCTCTCCATACGTCGAGAGTGTCTCGACCGCTTCGTACCTCTCAGTGAGCGACACCTGCGCACAGCGGTAACCGAATACGTAGTGCACTATCACACAGAACGGAACCACCAAGGTCTCGGCAACGAGCTCATCACACCTCTGCCGGCAAGCGCGAGTGACACTGGCCCCATCGTGTCGCGAGAGCGACTTGGGGGCATTCTCAACTACTACTGCCGTGCCGCGTAGATGGTCGCCGGCGACGGTAGCCCCTCGGCGGGCTCGACCGGCGTAGCGTGGAAACAGCTTCAGGAACACGCTTCGATATTCGCTTTCGACTAGGTGGTCATCTGAATGGTGACGACCCGCCCGCCCAAGACGATTGTAAAGCCCACGGCTCTTAGCCCGGTCGCAAACACAGACACTAAGTTGCTGATTTATGGCCTATTTCAAAAGGGCCGAGTTTTGGCACAGGACGGGATCGATCATCGGCTCGCTGATCGCCCTGAATAAACCGGTGGACGAAATCAGGAAGCACTACCTCAAGCTGGCCCCCGACGTGATGAGCCGCTGGTTTCCCAAGCGGAAGTCTGAGGTCCTCCGAGCCAGGGTCGATGAGGTCTTCGAGAGCGCGAAGTTCGACGCGTTCTCGACAGACATCGGCATCGTGGCGACAAACCTCGATGACAACAGCCCGAGAATCTTCAAGCGACACGCTGGGCAAGCACTCGGCCGGCAACACACATTCGAGCCCGGGTTCGGGTGCACGATCGCTGACGCTGTAGTCACTTCGTGTGCGGCCTACCCATTCTTCCGGTCGCACCGCGTTGACACGAGCCACGGAAAATCAGACCTCGCCGACGGTGGCTTCGTCGCGAACAACCCAGCCCTCTTTGCGCTGGCGGATGCTCTCGGCCCCCTCGGCCAGCTTCGATCCGCCATCCGGATCCTGAGCATCGGCACCGGACGCTTCTCGGAAAAGCGCAACCTCCTCCAGTGGCTTGGTGTCGTCCGAACACTGACGCCTCTGCTGATCGCAAACGCGTCCACTGTCCCCCCTCTTCGCAAGGCCCTATTCAGCGACATCAAATGGATACGAATCGACGACGCCTTCCTTAAGGGTCTGTTACACAATAATATTTACAAATGCGAGTTGAGTAAAGATTCATACCCTCAATTCAAGCACGTCGGGGAAGTAGAGTGTAATTCCAGTTGCCGTGGAAGGGGTGAACTTTGAGCCGAAGCTCCTGCATCTCTTCGTCGCTGACCTTCTGGCCTGTCTCGTAGGAGTTCTTGTCCAGCATGGCCTTTACCTTCAATTCAGTTCGGGTTTTGGTGTTGCCGATAAGATTGACGACCGCCTCGTAGCTCACGAGAGGCCGACCTTTCCAGTTCATGCTGACAAACGAGAATAGTCGATGTTCGATTTTGTTCCACTTACTGGTTCCCGGCGGATAGTGGCAAACGGTGATGGGAATCTTCAGTTGGTCCGATAGCTTTTGAAGGTGGAGCTTCCAGCCTCGCAGCCGGTTTCCGTTGCTTCCACCGGCGTCCGCGCAAACAAGCAGACGTTTCGCCGTCGGATAAGACTTCTTCCCGAGTATGCGCCACCATCTCCGGATGCTTTCTACCGCGAATTCCGCAGTCTCGTGAGTAATGCCGACGTTGACCAGTGCTTCGTCGCGAGACACATCGTAAGTCCCATAGGGAATTGCTTTGCCATCAGCCATACTGGGGAAGTCGTGTACAAGAACCGGCTCCGCTCCGCCCTTCTTCTTCCTCCACGTTCTACCCCTGTTTTCAAAGGCTCCTATCAATTCCTTCTTCTTGGTGTCGACGCTCACGACCGGATCTTTGCTCCGCATGAACTTGCTCACTTGCTTGTTGATGTAACGAAACTGTTTGTCCCGATCCGGATGCTGATCCCCTTCCAATCTCTTCACATTGGCTTGCAGCGAGTAACCCATCTCTCCTAGGCGTCGAGCAACCGTCACGTACGAGACATCGTGACCTTTGCGTTCAAGCTCCTCCGCCATCGCTCTCGTGGACTTGTTTGTCCATTTGAGATGCTTCATCGGGTCGCCGGCGGTTCTTTCGTCGAGGATCTTCTTCAGCTCCCTCTCGACTCTCGGGTCCAACTCCTCGACCCGCTTTCTCCCCCCTCCGGGCTTGCGCACTCGGGCGCTCTCGCTATCAACAATCGGCGCTTTCCCCTTGAGCTCCGCCATACCCTTCATGATGGTCGGGCGCGACATCCCCGTAAGTCGCGACAGCCGACTGATCCCACCGCGACCTTCTTCAAGCGCCCGTTGAGCCACAAAAACACGCGCTTGCGCTTCGTTCAACGTCCCCAGCACCCTCAACCAGTGACGTTCAGACTCTGGTACCTTTCGATTGGTTGCCATCCTCGTATAGTCTCGCAACCAGCAGAGGATAGCAGCAATGAGAGTGTATTGTAAATATTAATATGTAACAGATCCTAAGGAGCAGAACCGCACTTCGTTCACGGAGTCGAACGTGAAGACACTTGAGGAGATCTACCAACTCGGACGCAAGTCATTCGGCGAACACGAACTCGCCGTCAGGGAGTTCTTCGGGCTCGACAACGACCCGCCGGCCAACGGGAAGAAGCCTCCGGCGACTCGCAGCGAGACGGGTGGCGGATGAAACCTCGACATCGGCGGTTGGGCGGCGGTGGCCTGACTCAATGAATTCAGTCTCCGAAGATCCCGGTACGGTCCAAGGTGTGGAAATAGAGTAAAGGTGGAGTAACCTTCCGCGTCGTCGAACGGCGCCTGAAGGAGCCTACGGAAGGAGACACCGCCATGAAGGAAAAGACCACAAGACGCAGGAGTGCGTCAAGGGTGGCTTGGGAGTCGCTGGAGAAGTGGGCGCGTCTGGAGATTCAGGATTGGGTGCAGGTGTGCTCCGCAAAAAGTCGATCCAGCGGTACGCGATCTTCTTTTTTGCGGATCACACCCGTCGCAAACACAGACACTAAGCTGCTGATTAATGGTCTATTTCAAAAGGGCTGAGTTTTGGCACAGGACGGGCTCGATGCCGTGTTCCCGCAGAATATTTGCGATGGTGCTCCTGGCTATAGTACGACCTAGATTCGAGAGGGCGTCGCGAATTCGTGTATAACCCCACTTCGGATTCGATGTCGCCGTTCCCACGACGAGCTCGCTAATCTCGGCCATGACCCGGGGCCGTCCGAGCTGTTTCCGCCGCGCGCTGTAGTCCCACTTCCCCGCAATGAGCCTTCGGTGCCAAGCCAGCAGGATTTCCGGTGTGACGATACCGGCGACTTCTGTCAAGAGTTTCCGGCCGAAGGCTTTGCCCTTTACCGCGAGCCGACGGCGCTCGTCGTCGGTGAAACGAAGTTTTCTCCCACGAAGCCGAGCTTTGAGGACTTTGTTCTTCTCCAGCAAGTAGACAATAGCTGCTTGTTAGTCACGCTGGATCCAACCAGCCACGGCGACGACCAAGAACGTCCAGGGTTGGATCGCCGTGCTCATGACCGAGCATTCTAGCTTCCCTTGGCGAAGCAAGCGTAGACCCGTCTATCCCAAACGCTCCGACTTATGCAGGTCTTGAGTTCGTTCGTGTTTTTGGACACGATGTGATCGACACCCATTATCTAGCGGCCCGCTTCGAGCTTGAGCCTCAACTTTGACAGCACCCTCTAACGCGATAATAATTGAGCCTGAAAGCGCTGAATCGATCTATCACTGGAAATTCTCGCGGCAGCCAACCCGAAGAGGGAACACTGATGAGCAGCTTGCGGTCACCCGGACTTGGGCCAGTTGTCGGTCACACTACCCCGACATCCTCCACCATCTGGATCCGGGCGTCAGACCGGGCCGATGTCGGCGGCAAGCATGCTGACGATCGCCGAACGATTGGCTTGATCACGATCGACCAGGTCGATGGTCAGCCTGCCACAAAGGATTTGCATGGCGTCTACTATTTCAGGCTGCATCGCAAATATGACCGAACTGGAATTTTCACCCTTGGCGGAGATCATTGTTTGACACACGCCGCCACCGACTCGCGTCCACGGATCATTCCACTTGTGCCAAACACCGGTTATCGGGTTCGGGTCGGCACCCTGACGCTGGACGATTCATTCGACACCGATCAGAACATTCCCGACAGCAACCTCGCCCATCTGTTGCCCGATCCCAGCAGGCTGCGCGACCAGCTTCTTCGGATCGAGGGTAAGCGCACGACGGCGGAGTTCCGGACCTTTCCTGATCAGCCCCAGGATAGTATGTCCTTCATGCTCGGCTCTTGCCGGTATCCTGGCCTGCTATCAAAGACCAAGGAGGCGGACGAGATCTTCGGGCCGATCCTGACGGAGGCGCGTGGCCCCGAACAGCGGGACAGAGCCCAAATGGTGCTCATGGTTGGAGACCAGATTTACGCCGACAAACTCAACAAGCACATCTCGATCAGCCTCGCCGACACCTTCGAGGAGTTCCAGGATCGCTATCAGAGCGCCTTCGGTTCTCGGAACATGCGGGCGCTGCTGCGTGAGATGCCGACCTACATGATCCTCGACGATCACGAAATCGAGGATAATTGGACCCAGGACCGGATCGACAAGCCCTCCGAGAATCGGGCCCATTCCCGCAAGGTCTTCAATCTGGCGATTGCGGCCTATCGCAGCTATCAGTGGGCACATGGCCCGCGGACCTATCTGAACCGCCTATATTATCAGTTCGCTTGCGGCGGCTACCCGTTCTTTGTTCTCGACACCCGCACGCAACGCTTCATGGAGGATGTGCCCGACAGCTTGACGGACAACCGGCTCCTGGGTCGCACCCGGCATGTCGATCGGCACGCGGACGCCGAGGGAGAGCCGAGCCAGTTCGAGCGGCTGGAGAAATGGCCTGCCGATAGCCATGCCAAGCATGGTGACGCGCCGAAATTCATCGTCACGTCAAGCGTGTTCGTGCCAAACCCGATGAGTGCCCGCACCGGCCGACTCGATGGCAAGATTCAGGTCATCGAGACGAGATCTCAAATGGTCAAATGGATGGAAGCGAGCGACTCCTGGCCGGGCTTTCCGGAAACCCGCCGCCGGCTGCTGCGCTTCGTGATTGACCGGGGCATCCAGAACGTCGTGTTCCTGTCCGGGGACATCCACTGCGCCAACGTTGCTCAGATCACGCTGAAGAAAAACAGCAGGGAGTTGCCGCTTAAGATGGTCTCGATTACGTCATCGGCGTTTTATTGGCCGTTCCCCTTCGCGGATGGAGAACCGTCTGACTACGTGCATGATTCGACTGATCAGGCTCAACTCGACACGTTCAGGATTTCCGAGACGGAAACTATGGACTATCGCTCCTGGAACTATACCCAGGAGGACAATTTCTGTCGCGTCGACATCGACCGGGCCAACCACCGCCTCGTGGTCACGCCATTCGACAAGAAGGGCCAGCAGGTCTGCAAGACCAACTGGTTCGGGATGTACGACGAGGACAACCCCCTGATTAGCAAGCTCGAACTCGCCCCCTGGTGAAGGAGAGGGACGCGATGGCAGTCGGAATCACATTCAAGGAAACCATGAAGGGATCGTTCGCGCTTAACCAAACCGCCGCCGCCGCCGGAGCGGAATTCGGCGAACTGGCCGGGACCGCGCTTGCCATGCACGCTGCAGTCTCGATCGATGACCTCGACGCCTTCATCGCCGGCCCCGACCACTTGGGTCGGCTGACGGGGCGGAATTGATTTCACGCCGCTTGGCGCTGGCATTCAATCGACCTCCGGTGCTTGCTCCGTTTACTGTTGCCGGCTCGTCCACGTCGTCGTGCGAGGACGGCACTTATGCACAGTTTAGCGCAAGCTGAAGTCCGGTGACGTTAAAATCTGATGTAACCTATTGCACTACAAAGTCTTCCCCTTATGCCCGCAACAGTCAATGACGCAAGCACCCACAGGCGAACGGCATCAAGACGTGGGCGTTAGGATCTAGCGACGCCGTCAGCAACCCACGCCCGGTAATTCGATGTTCGAGACTTATGAGCGCGTGTACATTGGTGGAAACGCCGCGTGCCGGGCCGGGACGGACGGCCTTGCCGTCGTTCACGCATGTAAGTCACCCTGCCACCAACGGGCGGTGGGGTATCGCGGCAGTCTCCCACATCAGCATCCGCACTATCTGACACTGATCCGCAACGAGGATCTATTCCTCAACTTGATTGATCCGCCCATCCCGCTCTTTCAGCTGGAGTCGTTCGCCGCGTTCATGTCATTCGCCCAGCAGCAGTACGACGACGGGGCATCCGTGCTCATCCACTGCAACCAGGGCGACTCGCGGGCGCCTTCGTTAGCCCTGCTGTTCCTTGCGAAACATCTACAGGTCATCCCGTCCGACTCGTATGAAACGGCGGCGGACGCGTTCGTCGCGTTGTATCGTGACTACCGGCCCGGCGGGGGGATTCGCAGCTTTCTCAAAGACCATTGGCCGGCTCTCTGATCTGAGGCTGCTGACAGAGGACCCGGCCCCGGCTACTGTCGGAGGCTAGGCATCGTCTCGGTCTGCGAGCACGTCACGGGTGTCCTGCACCGGAGTTCTTGTCAATAGGTGTGTAAAAAAGTTCAGGGCAGCAGCAACCTTCGACGACTCCATTACCCTCTCCCCACCTTCGGAGATAATGGCTGTGAAGAGGAGCAGTCATGAAGCGAAAACGTTTCACGGAGGAGCAGATCATCGGGATTCTGGGTGAAGCGGGAGCGGGGACAGGCATATTGGAGTTGTGCTGCAAGCACGGGATGTCGAACACGACGGCGTCCTGTGCCAAAACTCGGCCCTTTTGAAATAGGCCATAAATCAGCAGCTTAGTGTCTGTGTTTGCGACCGGACTAAGGGCCGTAGGCTTTACAATCGTCTGGCCCGAGGGCGTTATCTTCAGATCCATGATGACGTACCACGTGCAATTCCTACTGCTCGTTCTAGCCCATGTTTCCCTTTTAGGTGTCTAAGTCATTGAGAACAAAGGATCGAGATCGGCGGTTTGTCTCTACGCTGACAGCACCTCCTCGGAGAAGGCTGGCGGGTCGCGTTCAACGATGCCGAGTGCAGTCAGGATCGAGTTGGCGCGAGCGGTGCCGCGCGTGACGACGCGCTTAGTCCGCCCAGAACCCAGCTGTAAGTCGACGACCCGGACCGAGCGTAGCGCTTGTAGTGCCTCGGTTGCGGACAGGTCGAGTTCGGCGACCTTGAGCTTTTTCTCAAGAGCCCGATGCACAAGGAAGGCCAGCGTAGCTACGAAAAGGTGTGCCTCCACACGCTCATCGGTCTGGTGGTAAACGGGACGCATCTCAATGACATCCTTAAGGCATGAGAAGGCTCGCTCGACCTCGTTTAGGTCCTTGTAAAGGCGCACGGCGTCGACCGGAGAGAGGTTTTGCTCCTCGGTTTGAATAACGTACTTACCCTCGTAGGCTTGCTCGCGCTTGAGGTTGACGGGGTGCTCGAAGAAGCGGAAGCGACCGTTTTTGTACTCCCAGTCGTAGTAACGGTGACCGTGGTGGCGTGCCTGTATGCGCGCGGCGGCGGCACCGATTTTCTCGGGGGCTTTCAATCGTCCGTCGCGCACGCGGCGCTCGAGGGCCTCGAATGCCGCACGGGCACGTCCCATGGCCCGCAGCCTCTGCCCGCGCTCGTAGGCGAGCCTTTCGTCGCTGTGAACGACGAAGATGCGCACCCCAGACTGCTCGGAGCGGACTTCTTGCACACGAGTCTTAGGTGGCTCGGCTTTTTCGCTCACCGTGATGCCACCAGGGCAGTCGATCCACTCTCCGCTGGCGCGCTCGATGTAACGATAGACCTCCTCGCGCCGTCGTCTTTGCAGCCCGACGAGATAGCCCTGCTTGCGCGAGCGCACCACTGCCAGGCTGTCGCTCGTTACCATCCCTCGGTCGCCGACAAAAACCACGCGGTGCAAACCGAATCGTTCGTTGAGATCGTTGAGCACCTGCGGCACCGTTTTCGCGTCACGCCAGTTGCCGGCGAAAACATGGTGGGCGATCGGCCAACCGTCCACCATCACCAGACCGATAAGCACTTGCCGGTTACGCGGTCTGCGGTCGCGACTGTAGCCGTGGGCGCCGAGCCCCGGAGGGCCTTGACCTTCGAAGTACGTCGACGTCAGGTCGTAAAACACCATATCAACCTCAAGCGAAAACAGATCCCGCAAGCGCAAAAACAGCTCCTTCTCGATCTGTTCTTTGCGGGCATGCAGCTGGTCGAGCGTTCGGTACCATTGCTTGAGTTGGCGAAACTCCACGCGAACCCGCGGGGAGCGACTCGCTCGCCGTTCCCCATCATCGCGCCACTGCGGCACCCACCGCCGCCCCTGCCGGTCGCAGACGAAGTCGGTCTCGAGCCAGCGCGCCAGACCGTGCTCGCTTGACGGAGCACATAGCCGGTTGGCGACCAGCACCAAAGCTCGCTCGCTTAGCGCCACTCCGTCCCGCTTGCCGCGGCCCCCGAGCCGGTCGAGAATCTGCTCCAGCCCGAGCTCGCGCCACAGCGTCGCCGTCACCAGCATCGGACCCCAATCCCACGCGTCTGCCCCCGCGACCTGCTCGGCTGCTCGCTCGGTGTCGGCCGGTTCACCGGCCCCAAGCAACCGATTGAGGGAGTCGAGATTGGCAACTAGGAGATCCTTGCGCCCCAAGTTGCACACTACGCGTTGCTTCGGCTTGCCGTGCTCCCGATACGACTCGACCAGGCGGACATACTCATGTTGAACCCCTTTGCCGCCTGCGGCCCGAACGATGCGGAAGAACATAACCTGTCCTCACGCATACTACATGTCATTGTCCACGATTACAACGTATTAATGGCGCTCAAAGCACAATCTCTGTCTCTATGTTTTGGGCGAAATTCAACCCCCGTTCCTTTGAATTCAGTCACTTACGAGCGTTAGGATGCTCATAAAGGGTAAACATGGGCTAGCTGGCTGGGTCTCGACTAGGTGGTCATCTGCATGGTGACGACGCGCCCGCCCAAGACGATTGTAAAGCCCACGGCCCTTGGCCCGGTCGCAAACACAGACACTAAGTTGCTGATTTATGGCCTATTTCAAAAGGGCCGAGTTTTGGCACAGGACGGGGTTGGCCCTGCTCATGTTCCGTATCAGCTCACGTATTTCGGGAGCGATGCCTGGTCGTCCGGGCCTACGCCGTCGGCTCTTCCACGCCCTCATCAGATAGTCTGGCGACACATCCTGTTGCCTTCGTCCGACACGAGAAAACTCGGCCTCTGGGGTCTATTTTTTGTCGGGGCCACCTATGGGTTCACTTGTGTTACGGCCCGGTGACTCGCTCACCATCCTCAAGATGGCTTTGTCAGTCAGCTTCATCCGTCTCGTTTCCTCCACGAACGTGACTCAAGCTACGGGGCGCTAACTTTTTCCCCGGTGGGACTGTCTCCCACTGAACATGCCAGCCTTCGCTGGACGCACTCGTGTCCAAAACACAAACGGACTCAAGACCGGCGCACCGGGACGTTTCACATCGGTCAGGCGCAAGCGACCCTGGATCTGATTTCGAAGAACTCGATCCTCGGCCACAAGATACTCGTTGCGCAAGAGCAACTCCTCATCCACGGATCCTGAGATGTAGGTCAGCATGGTCTTCCAGTCCATCGCGACTCCTTCCGCTGAACTGGAATACGTATCCGACCGCGATGGCAGATTCAAGCGGCCTTTGGAAAGGTGGGTGCTTGCGCTGTTTACTGTTGGTGATGTGTACGCATCCCTTTGCAAAAAACGCGTTTACGCTCCATTTATCGCGCAGCGAAGGTCACGATCGCTATTTTGGCTGTAATTTAATGCACCGTAAAGCCTTAGCGTCATCTCACCAACACTTAATGGCGGAAGCACCGCACAGGACGGGAGTGAAATGGACGCGGCGGACCACCGACAAGATTGCTTGCGAGCTAAGAAGCCTCGGTGTGAACGTCAGCAGCAAAACCGTCGGTCGACTGCTCAAACAGCTCGGCTTCTCGTTGCGGGTGAACCACAAGAAGCTGTGCGGTGCCACGTCCGAAGATCGCGATACCCAATTCGCGTGTATCGCCGAACTGCGCGAGCGTTTTGCCGCAGCTGGTCATCCCATCATCAGCGTAGACACGAAGAAACGGGAGCTGGTGGGATTATTCAAAAACGGCGGGCAGGCCTGGAACCGCGAGCCGACTCTCGTCAAAGACCATGACTTCCGTTCCGAATCGAACGGCATCGCAATCCCCTACGGCGTCTACGATCTGCTCGCGAACCGCGGGACAGTGTTCATTGGTACCTCGTACAACACCCCGGACTTCGCCGTGAATGCCATCGAGAAGTGGTGGCGAACGGAAGGACGGCGACGCTATCCTGCAGCCCGTGACCTCGCGATATTGGCAGACGCCGGGGGCAGCAATGGCTATCGGTGTCGGGGTCGGAAGCACGGGCTTCAAACGCGGATTTGCAATCGCCACGACATCGCTATCACCATAGCCCACTATCCGTCCGGTACATCCAAGTGGAATCCAGTGGAGCACCGTCTGTTCAGCGAGATCAGCAAGAACTGCGCGGGCAGGCCTCTCGACAGCTACGAAACCATCCTCAAATACATCCGCACGACCACCACCTCTTCCGGTTTGCGAGTACGCGCACACCTTATCCGGCGTCGTTATCCGAAGGGCGTCAAAATCACTGACGAGCGGATGCAGGCGCTTTCCGTTACAAAGGACCAGACTCTACCCAAATGGAACTACACCATCCGACCGTCTTGAAAACGGGAACTTATTTTGTCGCCGGCCCTTAGGCCACCCGCACCGCCTTGACCAGGGGCCCGCCTGCTCTATACCAAGGACCTAAGAACTACGTCACGTCCGCTCCTGTGGAGGCCGCCCCGGATAGCATCGGTGAGTTGTGGTTCGACGACGCGGCAGCGATGGACCACGCGATGAACTCGCCGGAGATGGTCGCCGGCTTCGAGGACGCGAAGCAGTTCGCAGATCTGGACCGAACGTTGGGCCTGACGGATGACGGTTGACGAGAAGCCGATAATGGACTGATCTTCCGTTTCCCCCATCTCTCCCCGACCCAGGTTGATTAGAGGGGACTGGGGGGACACCAGCTAATGTCTACGTTCGCCGACTACCCAGAGGTTGGCGCTCGAGCGAATGAACAGCTGGCCCTGTGACACCGCCACCGAGCTGAGGCAGTACGGCGTGCAGCCGTCGTCGAACGAGTTTGACGCGAGGATCTCGAATTCCGGCCCGGTCCGGTACACGGTCCACAGGCCCTCCTCCTCGGTCGAGACGTAGATCTTGCCGTCGGCGAGGATGGGAGACGAGCTGTAGGTGCCGCTCGGCAAACGCTCGGGGCCGTAGACGACCTCGCCCGTGTCGAGCCTCAGACAGTAGGCCACGCCGCGGTCGGTCACGACGTAGACATACTCGCCGGCGCTCACCGGCGTCGGCACGTCGGGGCCTCGGTCGAACTCCCACGCGACGTGCGTGTCGCCGATGTCACCGCTGCCGCCCGGCCGGATCGCGACCATGGGCCGCACCCGACTCGGCGCGACGATCAGATCGCCCATGATCGTCGGCGAGGCGATGATCCGGTAGGCCCCGTTGTTCTGGGGATTGAGGACGTTCGCGCGCCAGAGTTCTCGGCCGGTGTCGGGATCGTGCCCGGTGACCGCATCCCCGCCGGTGATGACGAGTTCCGTCTTGCCGTCGTACTCGAGCCACGTCGGCGTCGTGTAAGAATCCGGAGACTCGCGCCGTGCCGTCGTCGGCCGCTCGATGTACCACAGCGTCTCGCCGGTCATCTTGTCGACCTTGACCACGTACGACGGATCGTCGGTCCGCATACCGTGGAGCACCTGCAGGTAAAGCGCGTCCCCCTGCAGGAGCGGCGACGAGGCGTATCCCCAGTTGAGCCCGAACCGATAGTAATCGTCCGAGATGTTACGCGACCAGATCTCGTTGCCCTCGAAGTTGAACGCCTTCAGGGCGCCGACGCCGGTCATCACCCAGACACGTTCGCCGTCGGTCACGGGCGACGGCGACGACATGTTCTGCTTGCGCTGCATGTTGTTGCCGTCGGCGATGGGTCGCTTCCAGGCCACGTCCTGCGTCCGGCGGTCTACCGCCCAGAGTTCAAGACTGCCCGAGGCCGTCTCCGTGGCGACATTGAGGAACACCAGGTCGTCCCAGATGATCGGTGTCGATCCGCTATAGGCTGGCAGCGGGAGCCGCCACGCGATGTTCTCGGTGTCGAACTCATCGCAGTTCGGCGGATGCGTCGGGACCGCAACCGATCGGCCGAAGCCGCGCCCCCGCTGCCGCTGGCCTCCCTGCAAGTTCGGGCTGGCCTGGACGCTACGGGGGCCGCTCTCGGGCACCCCGGACACCCTGGGCTCGTCTTCGTCCAGGCACGTGGCGCTCCAGCTCACCGGCAGTCTGGTCTCGGTGCTGACGCTGTTGCGGGTCGGGCCGCGCCAGTGTGGCCAGTTGTCGGCCAGAAGCGACGATCGGACCGCGACCGTCAGGATACAGGTCACCCAGAGTAATCTCCGCATGTCGGGAACTCCCTTCGATGGTTAGCGTAACTGGAGATACGAACAGGTTCAACACGATGTCAACTCTATCGGTATCAGGCGTAAACGTGCCGGGTAGTCCCTCGTTCGGGGGGGTGCACCCGAGCCGCGACGAGTGCAAGGCCGGGCTAAGCCTCGCTCCGGCTTGGCACGTTCTTGGGGATTCCTCGACAGAGCGCTCAGCCTGCGGCGACGGTGGAGTCAAGCCCATTCTTAGTTGAAACTCTCCACGGCTCACGTTTAAGCGACCTTCTTCTTCGATACGGTTGATGTCTTCGCCTCGATCTTCAGTTCCCGCTTGAGAGCTTCGCGAAGCTTGGGAAGATGGCGGTAGCCCACCACCTTCCTCAAGCGCGGTTCGATGTCTACGAGCGCCGTTGCCAACCAGCGCTGGCGTTGGCTCGAGTTCTTCCAGTGGTCGACCTTCGCGCAGCGTTCCTCGACGAGAGCATTGACGGACTCAAGGCAGTTCGTCGTCTTGAACGAACGGCCCAGCACCGCGTGTACGCCGAGTCGATGCAACGTCAGCGTCTCCTCAAGGCCTTCCTCCAGGCTGCCAGCTGCGGATTGGTTCCGCTCTTCTAACTCACCGTGGAGTTGCTCGAGCGCAGTGAGGGCCTCTTCGTACTCCGGCCTGTTGTAGGCCCACTGGAGCCGCTTGCGCCATGACGCCTGCTCGCCCTTGGACAGGTAGCTCACTACGTTTTCACGTTTGTGCCACTGGCAGCGTTGTATCAGGGCCCGCTTACGGAATGCCTTCTTGACTGCCGCTTGGAGACCCTTGCCGCCGTCGATGATCACCAGCAGACCCTGGGAGATATCGAGTCCCCGCTCGAGCAGTGAACGCAGGAACGGCGTCAACACCTGCGCGTTCTCCGTGTCCGTCTCCACGAAGCCCAAGAAGCGTTTTTCCCCGCAAAGCGTGATGCCCAGAGCCACGACTATCGTTGCCTCGGCGAATGTCTTCCCATCCAGAAACAGCGCCACCACATCCTCGCCGGTCAGATCTCGTTCCTGCATCTCCCGCAGCTTCGCAGCGCTCGCTTGCACGAACCCTCGGGACACCGTTGAGCTCGACAGCCCGATGGCACCCGGAATCGCTTCCGCTGCCGCCTCGTAGTTGCGACAAGAACTTCAACTCGCTGCGGACGCTCATCACGAACGGTCGTCGCGAGAATCTCAGCAAAGAGGCTAAGGAGTTTGTGGCTGATTTTCTAAATGGGCCTTCCGCTTAACGCCTTTAAGCGATTAGGATGTCGTCCGCAAAAAAGAAGATCGCAACTCGCTGCGACAGAACCACGAGGGCGATGCTCGTGAAATCGCTCTTGAGGCGTCGTTGATGTCGTCGTGTCCAAGAATACAAACGGACTCAAGACCGGCGCGCCGGGATGTTTCGGATGAGAGGTTTAGGTTTGGTTCGCCAATGGAAGCTAGAATCCTCGTCGTGCGCGTCGGGTGTGCTCCGCAAAAAGTCGATCCAGCGTCGATCGGGTTCGCTCGTCTTCGGTGGGAGTATCGAATCACCTTTGAAATAAGTGAACGCCCCGGGTTTTCCGGAGAGTGTTTTAGTTGAGTCCGGCCTCGCTGAGGCTGGACCGTTGCCGGCAATCGTACAAATGTTCGAAATTCGTCGGTGGGATATCGCCGATTGGTCCCAGTAGCCGCCGGTCGTTGTACCCGGCGACCCCGTCCTGTGCCAAAACTCGGCCCTTTTGAAAGACCATGGCTGTAATTTAATGCACCGTAAAGTCTTAGCGTCATTTTACCAACACTTAATGGCGGAAGCACCCATGAGGTCTGTGTGAGCAGCAAGGGCTGCCCGATCGAACAACGGCTGCCTGACCAACAGTAGGATTTGCACATGGTACGTCATGATGGAACCGAAGATAACACCCTCGAGCCAGACGATTGTAAAGCCCACAGCCCTTGGCACCGTCGCAAAACACAGACGCTAAGCTGCTGATTTATCGGCTATTTCAAGAGGGCCGAGTTTTGGGTAGTGTCCTAATTTGATTTGTGTAATACGAAAATAGCTGTTGACATGCCATATATTTTGTATTACATTATATCTTATTGGAGGCAATTATGGCGAACGTTCTCAAGAAAGAAAAGCAGGTCGCAGTCATCGCCGCACTTGCGGAGGGAAACAGCATCCGCAGCATCGAGCGCATGACCGATGTTCACCGCGACACCGTCATGCGCCTCGGCGTCCGGATCGGTCAGGGTTGCGCCCGCGTTCTTAATGAGAAAATGCGCGATCTCGATTGCAAGCGCCTAGAGCTGGATGAGATCTGGGGATTTGTTGGTAAGAAACAACGTCGGATCGATCCGTCCAATAACCCGAGTCGGCATGGTGATGTCTGGACGTTCTGCGCAATTGATGCTGAATCAAAGGCAGTTCCGTGCTTTAAAGTCGGGAACCGCAATACGGCCACGGCTACCGCCTTTGTTGGCGATCTGGCTGGACGCCTTAAGAACCGCGTCCAACTTTCAACCGACGGGTTGGCGTCATACGTTGAGGCAGTTGAAGAGAGTTTTGGATCGGAAGTCGATTACGCACAGATCGTAAAGTCGTATGAAGCAACAGCCGATCAAAAGAAGGTTGAGCGTAGGTACAGCCCATCTGCGGTGGTTTCGGCGACGAGATATAGCATTGTCGGAAACCCCAACATGGACTACGTTTCTACCTCATATGTTGAACGCTTGAATGCGTCCACTCGTTTGCACATGCGCCGCCTGAGTCGGTTGACGCTGGCTTTCAGCCGGAAGTTTGAAAACTTCGAGGCAGCGGTGGGGCTGCACTTCGCAGCTTATAACTTTGTGCGTCGTCATCGCTCGATCCGAATGACACCAGCGATGGCCCTTGGTATCGAGCGAGATTTCTGGACCTACGAAGAACTCGTCGAAAGGGCCAGCTGATGGGCCAGATCGACGAGCTAAGGCGAACCGTCGAACGGCTACATGAATGCTCCGCTACTCATACCGGGAGTGCCCAGGTGGAAGAAGCGTTTCGCGGCGAGACGGTATGGAAAGGTCAAGTGGAGATATTCGACATTGAGGGACACCCAAAGGCGCTGCTCTGCTACGCATGGGCGCACGACACCGACACCGGCAAGACCAAGTATCAGGCTGTACTAAAATTACCTCCTGTCAATTCGCCTGTGGCGGCTGTTCGGGCGGCTATCGTATCGGAGTTTAGGGATGACAGAAAAGAAAACTAAACGTGGGCGACCCACATTGCCCAAGTCAAAGGTTCGAGCCCGAACGCTACAAGTGAGACTTAATTCAGAGGAGCGAAAACATCTCGAACGGGTGGCGACTGCGTCAAGGCTCAGTCTGGCACAGTGGGCCAGACAAACCTTGATCTTGGCTGCCACCAATGATATACTAAGTGGCGGAGGGAGTGGGAATCGAACCCCATCACTGGGTTAGCAGTGAGCCCTTCGGATGTAAAGCCCGGTTAAGGACACCAGTCCACAGGACGCCCTCCTCCTACGGAGTGCTGTGCTGGCAAGCCCCGAGTTAGGGTCCTATTTAGCCAGCGACCCTAACTCGGGGCTTACGCTTCGGTGCCGCCAGCAAGCCTGCCGAAGCGTATGTATCTAATTCCCTCATTTTAGACCTCCTTCAAGCGAACTACTCCGCTTCTATCTCGTCCGCAGACTCACGCGCCGCCTGCTCCAAAGCAGTCAACCCACGAAATATATTTGGCGTGCTACCAGTTCCACTCCTCAGAAGTTTGATTCGTTCTGAATTGATGAGTCGTTGTGTCGCTTGTCCAATGGAATAAATTGGCTTTTTCGCATTCAGCCTAAACCCAATATCTTTCAAGTACTTAAACATTTTAGGGTTGGTCCATCGAACACTTGGATCATGGTTCATGATGTCCCTGATGGCATGCCAGAGTGGCACATCGTCCTCTGGAACAAGTGGACTCACAGGCTTGGACACAGCCGTGACTTGGGAAGTAGCCGAGGAGCCTTTCGTAGCGCCGTCAGCCGGGAGAAATCTTTTTAGTCGTGCTAGAGCTTCCATGTCCTTCCTATGCTCCTCCAACATTTGCCGCTCCATCGCGTCGATTTGATCTTTTTCCATGATGTATCAACCTCGTGGGGTAGTATAACACGGAGACGCAACGGGAACAACTAGACGGACCTAATGAAACCGAACGGGAACTGATATGGAAACTGAGTGTGTTATTCTTAGCAGGAGAGGGGATTTTAGGTAGGATTCAAATTAGGACACTACCGAGTTTTGGCACAGGACGGGGGCGAAGCGCAGACACCAGGAAACGTGGCTATGCGCTGACGGAAGACTTGGTGCTGACGCTAGGGCTGTTGTTCCGCACGCTGGCCCCGATGCGCAGCCGCGACAACATGCGGGCGGTGGCCGAGGGTATCGAGTTGATGGGACGCGAAGAAGCCGCTTATTGGCTTGGCATGGCGATGCATCGCAAGCATCCGCGCCGGGTGCTGACGGCATTACGGTTTCTTCTGACCGAGCCGAAGCGATGAGCGGGCTAGCCGGCATGCAAACGACACGGAGCAACTGCGCAATAGAAGCTCAACAATCCGGTCCTCCAATCGGTGACGAAGAAATCGAAGGTCTGGATCCCGATGGTGTATCGTGGGGTCGGTAAAGCAACGAGGATGACAGCAGAACGCGACACATGCCAGACACTCGCCTGATCGAACGTTGGCTGCCCATTGCTGCTCTCGGCGAAGAGAGCGTCCGTGAGCGTCGTTCCATGACGGCGTTACCTCCTACCTATTACCTCCACGTCTGGTGGGCGCGTCGGCCGCTCGTGAGCTCTCGCGCGGCCGTTCTGGCGTCCCTGCTGCCTGCGGATGCCGACCGAGAGAAGTTTATGCATGTGCTGGGGATTCATGGGGATCCAGTGGCGGCACGCAATGCAATTGACCGAGCGCGAAGGACAAAGGTCCGGGTGGATAATCCTTACGGCTACGACCGCGCTTTCGGTTACCTCTTGGACCAAAGTGATCGGGCATGGCTGAGATCGACACTCGGCGATTCCATAAAAGGCATTACCATCCTTGATCCGACCGCTGGCGGCGGGAGTATTCCATTCGAAACGATACGTATGGGTTTTGCGTCACTTGCAAACGACCTGAATCCTGTAGCCAGCCTGATTATGAAGGCCACAGTCGAGTGGCCATCAGCTTACTCCCACGATGTCCGGGAACGGTTCGATGACTTAGCTACTGATTGGCGCAGACGGATTGAAGATCGCCTCAGTACGTCCTTTCCCCAGAGGGACCTTCCAGACAGGGTCGACCTGACCTACCTTTGGGCACGCACGGTCACCTGCCCCCATTGCGACGGTCTTGTGCCGCTGTCACCTAATTGGCGGCTGACGCCCGACGGAACCGGCGTCCGGTTGAAGCCCGAACTCGGTTCCGGCCCGTGCTCTGATGGCCGCATCTGTTCATTCGACAGTGCAGTGCGATATCGTCTTACGCGTCCGCGAACCCGCGTTGCAAAGGCATCCGGTTCACCAGCGCCAGACCTTAGTCTTCGGATCGCGTCAAACAGAATCGGTCGCTGCACCCCCGGCGCTGCGCTTGTAAACGCAGACCACTCCTCTCCATTCCAAAGCCACGCTGGTACTTTGAGTGCGTTTGCGGAGTCACTGCCCTCCACCTGAAATACTCGTGGACTAAGATCGCTGAATGCCTGAGCATACTCACCATTGGGGTCCAGAATGATGAATCTGGCATTCGGATCGCCTTCCTTACGCGCCTCTCGCGCGGCTTCGAGCGACCATCGAACCAATCCTGCTACCGTACAAGATTTTCCCGCCCCGGTATTGCCGAGCACGGCCAAGTGCCGACCGAATAGCTTGTCCGGATTAACGTGGATGGGTGCGCCGCCCGCTGTCGGGCATACTCCAATCTGGATGCGCCCACCGACGTCGCCGCTCTCACCCTCAACCAGTGCGCGTAGCTGGACGCCCGTCGGAAGCAGTACGGGGTCGTCCACCGATGGAAAAACATCGACGCCCGTCGTGTCCAAAAATACAAACGAACTCAAGATCGGCTCGCCGGGACGTTTCGGAATAGACGTGTATACGCTTGGTTGGCCGATGGGAGCTAGAATCCTCGGTCATGAGGACGCCGATCCAGCCCTTGACACTGTTGGTGGTTGCCGTCGCTGGTTGGATCCAGCGTGACCAACAGGCCGCTATCGTCTACAGGGGAGAGGTAGACTTCGATCTTTCGCATGCACGAACTGACCGTCCTCCGTGACCTCGTGATCCTGCTGGCGGTCGCGATCCCAGTGGCGGCCCTCGCACACCGCGCCCGACTCCCCACGGTCGCAGGGTTTCTCCTCGCAGGGCTGGCGATCGGACCGCACGGGTTTGCACTCATTTCCCGACCCGAGACGGTGAGCTCACTGGCGGAGCTCGGCGTGATGCTTCTCCTCTTCACCATCGGACTCGAATTCTCTGTGACTCGGATTGTCCGACTGGGGCGCCTCGTGCTCCAGGGAGGGGTTCTGCAGGTGGCGGGCACCCTCGTCGCGGCGGCGATCGCGGTGAGCGTGTGGCTCGAGGCTCCCTGGAATCGTGCGATGTTCTACGGATCACTCGTTGCTCTTTCCTCGACGGCGATCGTTCTGAAGCTCTACGCGGACCGAGTCGAGCTGGATAGCCCGCCGGGGCGCGTGGTGGTGTCGATCTTGCTCTTTCAAGACCTCTGCGTGGTGCCGTTGATGCTCCTCGTTCCCGTCTTCGCGCAGGTGGGTTCGGGTCCACTGGTGGGCCTTTGGGCGGAGGTTGCGACGAGCCTGCTGGTGGTGGCCATCCTGATGCTGGCGGGACGGGTCGCCGTTCCTTGGATCCTGGATCGAGTCGTCCTCTTGAAGAACAGGGAGCTCTTTACGTTATGCGTCGCGTTCGTCGGAGTCGGAGCCGCGTTCGTGACCGCGAGTTTCGGTCTATCCCTTGCGCTCGGAACCTTCCTCGCGGGGCTGGTGATCTCAGAATCGGAGTATGGACTCCAGGCCGTTTCGGACGTTCGCCCTTTTCGAGACACGTTCAGCGGGATTTTCTTCATCTCGGTCGGCATGCTTCTCGATATCGGATTCGTGGGCTCTCGGCCGGTCCTCGTTTTGGGTGCGGCCGTTGCGATTCTGCTCCTCAAGATCGCGATGACCACCGGTGCGGTGCTCACCTTGAGGCGCGGCTTTCGGACCAGTCTGATCAGCGGGATCTCTCTGGCTCAGGTGGGAGAGTTCTCTTTTATTCTCGCAAGCGTCGCCGCCCCGCTGGACCTCTTCGTTGACCATCACTATCAACTGTTCATCGCGTCGTCGGTGCTGACGATGATGCTGACGCCTTTTCTCGTCGCGGGGGCTCGACCGGTGACGGAGCGACTGTCCCGGTTGTTGCGTATCCCGGAAGTCTCGCTCGACCCCGCGGAGCAGGTGGAGCTCGCCAACCTCCACGACCACGCCATCATCGTGGGCTACGGCTTGAGCGGACAGCACCTGGCCCGTGTCCTTCGCGCCGCCGGTCTCACCTACGTGGTTCTCGAACAGAACGGCGAGGCGGTACGCCGAGGGCGTGAGGAAGGAGATCGTGTCCTTTTTGGCGATGGAACGCGACAGGCCGTACTGGAGAAAGTCGGGATCACCAACGCGCGGGTGGTGGTCTTCGCCATCGCCGATCCGACGCAGGAGCGCCGGGGCGTCGCGAACGCGCACCGACTCAATCCCTCGGCACGCATTCTGGTGCGCACCCGGTACGTGGCGGCGATCGACGAACTCATGCGTCTCGGCGCAACGGAAGTCGTGGTCGAGGAGTTCGAGGCAACGCTCGAGCTGTTCGCCCGTGTTCTGGAGTTCTACGAAATTCCGACCAACACCATCCATCGTGAGCTGGATGCGGTTCGCAACGAGCACTATAGGGTGCTTCGGGAAGGCTCTCTCGCCGACCTGAAGCTCGACGCGCTGCGCCACCTCGGCATCCACGGAGCGCTCGACATCGTCGAAGTCGAGGACGGGGCCGCGGCACTCGGCGAGAATTCCACCTCGCTGAACTTGCGGAGAGTCACCGGGGCGATCGTCATCGCCGTCGTGCGCTCGGGAAAAGCCCTCTACCGACGCGATCCGGCGTTCGGCTTCCGTGCCGGAGATGCGGTCGTGCTGGTGGGCGATCGAGAAGCGCTTGAAGCTGCGGCTCGTCTGTTCAAGAAGGAGCCCGAGTGAAGCTCGTCTCTCACCTCACGCGATAGGCCTTCTTCACATACTTCCGCTGAGTGCGTTTGAAAATGCTCATGGGGAACCTCGAATCCGTGAGTACAGGACAATTGTGGACCGAGATCGCGAGTTGTGCACCAAGGCAACGGAGAGGCGCCGGAACAGGACTTCGAGCACGCCTGAGGGTACGGTGGGACCGTGCCAAATCCATGACCGAGAACACTGAGTAAGGAGGCACCGTCTACTTCCCCGACGAGAAAGAACGGGGGAGGGTGAAGGTTCCTCCCCACTAAGAGTTAGAACGAGAAGGTTTTACCTACCCAAACTCGTCCTGGCCTGATTTCGATTATCACTGGTTGTTCCGAACGCGATTTTCCTTTCCAGATGAAGATGGTGCCAGCAAGTAGTGTTCCTATCCCATGTTTCCCTTTTAGGTGTCTAAGTCATCGAAAACAAAGGATCGAGATCGGCGGTTTGTCTCTACGCTGACAGCACCTCCTCGGAGAAGGCTGGCGGGTCGCGTTCAACGATGCCGAGTGCAGTCAGGATCGAGTTGGCGCGAGCGGTGCCGCGCGTGACGACGCGCTTAGTCCGCCCAGAACCCAGCTGTAAGTCGACGACCCGGACCGAGCGTAGCGCTTGTAGTGCCTCGGTTGCGGACAGGTCGAGTTCGGCGACCTTGAGCTTTTTCTCAAGAGCCCGATGCACAAGGAAGGCCAGCGTAGCTACGAAAAGATGTGCCTCCACACGCTCATCGGTCTGGTGGTAAACGGGACGCATCTCAATGACATCCTTAAGGCACTACCGCTTGCATGTTTCTGATCGACTGCTCAGCCAGAGCGACGGCCCCATGCTCGAAGCCCTAAAACGGCTCAACGGTGGAACTATTCACCTGTCTAGCCGCATAAAGGACCGACCCGATCGAGACCGGCTTGCGCTACGCTTCGAACGCTTCAAGGCCGCGGCTTGAGATGCCCGTCTTCCGGCCGTCGCGCAGAGCCGGTCCCGTCATTAGACGAGGCATCTGCCACCCTTGGGTATGGAGCAGGAAGCCGCTGCAATTCCTACCACGCCAACCCGGTTCCGCACTGCCGCAGTTCCTCTCGGCGCCGCTCGTAGTCCGGCATAACCCGTCCGACGGCCTGCCAGTAGCTGCGACTGTGGCCGCGGTGGCGCAGATGCACCAGCTCGTGGACGACGACGTAGTCGATGAGCCGCATCGGCGCCTGGATGATGCGCCAGTTCAGCCGAATGGTGCCACGCTGGTTGCAGCTTCCCCAGCGTTTCTGTTGGTCCGCGACGATGACGCGGGGCGCTGGAGTACCCACCTTCGACCGCCATGCCTCCATCCGTTCCGGAAGCCGTTCGGCGGCTTGACGGCGGAACCAGGACACCAAAGCGGCTCGCACGTGAGCGGTCTGATGCGTTTCCCCCAGCGCGGGTACGTGCAGCCATCCGCCGCGCAGCTTCGCCTCACCGGTCGCGCGCGGATCGACCTTCAAGCGGTAGTGCCGCCCCAGGTACAGGACACTCTCCCCGCTGACGAACTCGCGCGGCGAAGCGGGCGGAGCCTGGCCTTCCGCACGCCGGAGGCGTCGCACGATCCATTCCGTCTTGCGGGTCACAATTGCGTCGAGTCGGTCGGTGGCGAGGCGTTCCGGAGCGATCACCAAGACACTCCCGGTGGGCTCTACCGTCACGGCCACCGTCTTCTTCCGACGGGCGCTGCGGCGGATAGTGTAGGACACTCGCCTGCTTCCCCAGACGATGGCAGAGGTCTCCGGGGCTGTCATCTGTCGGTTCTCACCTTGGCCAAGTCCACAATTTCCGCCGCCAGCGATTCCACTGCTTCGGGGGCGATGCCGCTGGCACGAAGCTGACGCTTGATCTTGCTACGCATCTGCCGCTGCAGGTCATTCTTCTGCCACCAGTCGACCAGCTCCGTGAAGGGTGTCACTGCCTCATCGATGAGCGATGCCAGGTCGCGGTTGGCAGCGTTGTACGAAGTGGAATCTCCCCCTTCTGCCATCGGACGTTGCCGCTCCAGCAGCCCGTAGATGGCAAAGCCACGCCCGTCGAGCCCCATGTCCTGTGCCCGAGCCTGCTCGCCCTTCAGTTCTTCGCGCAAGCTATTCAGGAGCGACAGCTGCTGGCGGCATCGAGCTTGGTGCGGTCGGTGACGATCACAATAGTGGGTTGCAGCTGGGCGGCGTCGCGCCGGAGCTTGAGTGCAAGCCATAGCATCGTCAGGCTCTTGCCCGAACCCCGTCCTGTGCCAAAACTCGGCCCTTTTGAAATAGACCATAAATCAGCAGCTTAGGGTCTGTGTTTGCGACCGGACCAAGGGCCGTGGACTTTACAATCGTCTGGCCCGAGGGTGTTATCTTCAGCTCCATGATGACGTACCACGTGCAATTCCTACTGCTCGTTGTGGCTGGCTGGGTCAACCGCCAGCAGCAGGATGTGATCGACTACCAGCAAGAGGAGAACCGTGTGCTCCGAGCCGGCTTCGGGGCAAGCGTCTCAGGCTCTCGGACGACGAGCGGCGCAGGCTCGCCGTCAAGGCCCAGGCTTTGGGCCGGGAGGCGCTGGCCCAGATTGCGTCCGTTGCCACACCCGCTACGCTTCTGCGCTGGTACCGCTGCCTCGTCGCAGCCAAGTACGATGGCAGCAAGAACCGGAGCCCAGGCCGACCTCCGACGGCGAAGGATATCCGTGAGCTCATTGTACGCGTGGCGCGGGAGAACCCGACGTGGGGATATACGCGCCTGCGAGGCGCACTCAAGAACCTAGGACATGAACTCGGACGCAACACTATCAAGAGGATCCTCGCCGAGCACGGTATCGCTCCTGCGCCGGAGCGGGGCAAGAGCATGTCGTGGAGCACCTTCATCAAGGCTCATTGGGGCGCCATCGCTGCGACAGACCTGTTCACCGTCGAGGTTGTGAACCCGTTCGGACTCGTCCGCTACCATGTCCTGTTTGTCATCGATATCGCCACTCGCTGCGTGTGCATCGGTGGGATAACGTCGGACCCCAACGGGGAGTGGATGAAGCAGGTGGCAAGAAACCTCACTGACATGTGGGATGGGTTCCTCCTTGGCAAGCGATACCTCATCCACGACCGGGACCCGCTATTCACCGAGGCAGTACGTGGGCTGTTGAGAGATTCAGGCGTGAAGCCCCTGCGCCTTCCCGCCAATAGTCCGAATCTGAACGCATACGCGGAAAGATTCGTTCTCTCCATACGTCGAGAGTGTCTCGACCGCTTCGTACCTCTCAGTGAGCGACACCTGCGCACAGCGGTAACCGAATACGTAGTGCACTATCACACAGAACGGAACCACCAAGGTCTCGGCAACGAGCTCCTCACACCTCTGCCGGCAAGCGCGAATGACACTGGCCCCATCGTGTCGCGAGAGCGACTTGGGGGCATTCTCAACTACTACTGCCGTGCCGCGTAGATGGTCGCCGGCGACGGTAGCCCCTCGGCGGGCTCGACCGGCGTAGCGTGGAAACAGCTTCAGGAACATGCTTCGATATTCGCTCTCGACTAGGAGGTCATCTGCATGGTGACGACCCGCCCGCCTAAGACGATTGTAAAGCCCACGGCCCTTGGCCCGGTCGCAAACACAGACACTAAGTTGCTGATTTATGGCCTATTTCAAAAGGGCCGAGTTTTGGCACAGGACGCGGTCTCCCGAGCGAACCAGGCCGCGGCTTTTGAGAGGATCTCCCGCTCCAACCGTAGCTGACGGTTCTCGCGTCGCAGGCGGCGGAGCTCGGCATCTCGTCGCGTTGGAGGCTCACACACGGCTTGTGCTAAATTTTGGTTTTGTTTGTCACAACTTGTCCGAAAAACTGTCCGCTATTACTTCAAGTCTCGACCCGGTCGAGTTCCGAGCTCCCACGCCCGCGTCGGAGGCGGGTCGCTCGCAGGCTACGGCGGCGACGAGCAGCAGGATCGGTGTAACGATGGCTCTCACAGCGACGAAGAACGGTGGCGATTCTGTCGGGAACGACCCGGTCGCCAGCACCCATCATATCCCGCGCATGCTCGGAGCGAAGAGTTGCGCTCATCACCGGACGAACCCCTGATGGCACTGAAGATGACACCCGAGGAGTTTGGCGCCGAAATGCGTATGGCGGCGGCGGTTGAGCTGAATGAGCTCGGACGGATTTCGTCTGGTGCCACTACCACTGCGGCAGATAGGTCCGTCCGCCCTTGATGGTCCGCCACGGCGCGAGCCTTTGCCGCCCAAGTCTCTCGCTGCCGTAGGCGTCGACGAACCGGTGCTCGCCCTCGAGCATGTCGAAGATGGCGATGTCGCCCTCGGCACCGACCTTGAGCGTTCCGATCTGCACGTCCCAGCCCAGGGCGGCGGCGGGCGTCGCCGTGGTCTTTCGCACCGCCTCGTCCAGCGAGAGCCCCAGATAGAGGAACTTCGAGAGCGTGGTGGCCAGGTCGTACACCGGGCCTTCCTCACCGACATTGTAGGCGTGCACGTCACTACTGATTGTGTCTGGGAGGACGCCCTGGCGCATCGCCATCTCCATCGTGTCGAAAGAGAAGCTGCCTTGACCGTGGCCGACATCGAACAGAACGCCGCGCTCCAAAGCCTCGCCGGCCGAAGTGCGAAGGATTCCCTCGCTCGTCAGGATCCCCTCGTCAGCGGATTCCGGCGTTCCCGATCGACGGAAGCTGTGCGTGAGCAGGTCCCCGCCTCGCAACAGAGCCAGGAGCTGATCGATCGGTGTTACGGTATTGGTGATGTGCATCATCAGCGGCAGGCCAACCGCTTCCGCTGCCTCGAGCGCGCGTTTGAGCGCAACCAGATCGTTGGGTCCTGATTGGCCTCTGCCGCAGCGGACTTTCACGCCCAGGATCAGATCCCGATTCTGCTCGATGGTCCGGATCGCCCGCTCCACGCTCGCGTGCTCGAGGTCCTCCAACTCCGACCCCGCCCGATCCGTTGGCGAATCCCTCCGAACTGCTTAGCGATCGTCCCCATGTGTCGCTTCCACCGCTGGAGCCGTTTGTTGGCGAGCTCAGAGTTGCCGTTGGCGAGGCGCGAGGCGTCGGCATCCATCGTTGTCTCGTCTAGCTCGAAGTCGAAACCGTCGTCACGGATGTCGAGCCTGTAGTACCTGCCGACCTTGTACTTGTTGAGGAGCTTTTTCACTGCAGCACGGATGTCCTCCTTGCCCTGCAAACGGCGCCGCTCGACCATCCGACAAACTTTCTCCAGCTCCTTGCAGGTCGCTTCGAGCAGAGCACGGCGCTTGTGACGCCGCCTCTCGGCCAGCTCCGGATTGTGGCAAGCGACCAGCCTCTCGTTGGGGAAATCCGGGTGCGTCACCTCAAACAGATTCCGCTCGTCGAATAGCCCCATCTGGAGCACCCCATCGTTAATGAGCTTGCGAATCGGTTCGGGACGCAGAGCGGTAATCCAGTCGATACCGTCCATCTCCCGCAACTCGTCGATCTGGGTCTGGGTGATCATTCCGCGGTCGCCCACCATCACAAACTGCTCGATGCCGAAGCGCTCTTGCACCTTTTCTACCTGAGGCAACAGCGTTTTGGGATCGCCCGTGTTGCCCTCAAAGACCGATACCGACACGGGGATGCCGCGTTCGTTGGTCAGCAGACCGTAGTTGATCTGCAGCTTGCCTTTCTTGCCGTCACGGTCGTATCCGAGGCGGGCGATCGGACAACTCACACCCTCGAAGTAGCTTGAGGTTAGGTCATAGAGCGCCAGGCCGTCGTTTTGGAGATGGCGCGCCGCGAGTTTTTTTTCGATGACCTCCTGGCGTTTGAGAACCCAGTCCATGGCGGCATAGAGATCGTCTTCGCGGGCATCGCTCACCCCCAGGATTTCGGGCAGTGTGGTTGTGTGCCACCACTGGCTAGTCGCCAGCTTCGACTGCGGTTCGAGGATCCGGGCGACTACCATGGCCACGACCAAATCCCGCTCTGGTGAGTGTCGAGAACCAACGAGCTTTTCGAAACCGAGCTGTCTCATGGCGCTGAGCACCGCGTCGACGTGGCCATGGTGCCGGGAGCCGTTCTCGACGATTTTGAAGGCGACTTCAACCGAGACGAGCTTTTCCCCTTTGAGAATGCGTCGGATGGCGTCGACTGCGTCCATGGGCAATTTGGACAAGTTAGCGAGCGTGCGCTTGCGGACGTTTCCGCCCACCCGATAGGACTCACGCAGCAGGACCGCGGGGGTAGAGTTGCGATTGGGGATGATGTGGGTATGCATGCCCACCATAATAGCCTATGTATCAATGTGTATCAAACCATAAAAGGCTTTAGACATGCCTACATATTGCAACCCAAAGTTAGCCTCTCGGCGTCCCTAAAGACGCGTAATCATTGGGGATTCACACTGTCAGTGGGTTCATTCGACCAAGGAACTTCAGCCTAAAGGTGCGGCCGATTCGTCACCGGCGCGAAAACCGAGTCCGGGCGCACGTCTTCTTGTGCATGCTGGCCTACTACGTCCTGTGGCACATGATGGAGGCTTGGCGGCCGCTGCTATTCTCTGACGAGGACCAGCAGGCGAAGGCCAGGCGTGACCCGGTTGCTCCGGCGAAGCGCTCCGAGGCCGCCCTGCGCAAGATACAAACCAAGAAGCTTGACGATGGGAGTCGAGCTTCCAGCTTCCGCACGCTGCTGCGCCTTCTCAGCAACATCGTCCGAAACAAATGTCGGCGACCGGAAGCCGGACCCGACGAGCCCACCTTCGATGTCACGACAACTCCGGACTCGAAACAGCAGAGAGCCTACGACCTGCTCAAAGGTATCACCGTGTAGACAGAAGCCAGCACCATTGATTCCAACTATCTCATTGGATCAACACCGGATCTTGGCTTTTTCAGCTAGGAACTTCAGTTTATAGAGGTCGACGGTCTGACGCATGGCCTGATCGCCCGTGTTGTGCGTGTGGAGGTCCCAGCCTAGCTCGAGCGCGGCGCGATACTGTGCCTCGCGAACATCGTTGTCGGCGACGACGGGGTAGCCGAAATTCCGTTTGCCCTCGAGCTCTTCCCACATCGCGAAGGGCTCGGAGACCCAGGCGCTTCTCGTGCCGACGCGCCACCTGAGAAAACGATCGCCGATGTTGTTGATCTTGAGACGGTCCAGATGAGCTCGGATTTCAGCTGGGGAATGCCGATTGAACGTGCCTTCGTAGACGGCCCCTATGCGCAAATCGAGATAGCCTCGGTTCTTAGCTTCCTGATATACCTGAACGTTGTGGCCCATTCGGGATGACGGATCGATGATGCTCGTGACGCCCAGCCGCAGCATCTCTTGCACACCGAGTCGAACACTTTCTACATCGTCGTCGAACGAGAGCGGCGGCGGCCGTTTCGTGACCAGCCGGGAGCCTTTCGATCCGAGAAAAACTCCAGTCGGAACCTCGCGCGTCTCTTCGCGTCCGTCGATCACGAGCGATCGCTCCGCGCGATAGATTTTGTCCTCGAACGTGAAGTCTTCAGGGTCTTCCAACCACCAGGCCGGCCAGGTTTCGGGCTCGGTGTCCACGATGCCCATGAGCCGGAACGTTTCCGTGTTCACGGCAACACCTCGATAGACTCGGTAGATCGCGACAGGGTTGTCGGGAGTAACCGCATCAAGCTGCCACCTCGTGACCATTTCCGGATACTTGTACTGATCCCAGCGGCGGCCGGTCAGCCATTCGCCTGGAGCGAGCCTCCGGCGCTTCTTCACGCGCCGCACGGCGTCTACGATCTCCGCGGCGCTCTCCGCGTAGGACAGCTCGACTTCGTACGCAACGTCGTGACCGAGCCCCAGAAAATGGATGTGCGAATCCTGAAGGCCGGGAATGACGACACGCCCCTCGAGGTCCGAGACATGCGTATCGTCGCCTCGGTGCGTGAGAACGGCATCCGTCGCGCCGAGAGCGATGATGCGCCCGTCCTTGATGGCGACGGCCTCGTAGATCGAGAAGTCGTCGTCCACGGAAACGACGCTTCCGTTCGTCAAGATGGCGTCTGCGTGCGGCGTCCATTGCGCGGCGGCGACGCCAGCTAGCAGGAGCAAACCGAAAGTGATCGAGCAACTCTTCATGCGTTTCGTCCTCGTGGAGCGATTCTATACAACTCGCGCCGGGCAGATCACTCCGAGAAACCTCCCCAAGAATCCGCCTGATACGTTCCTGAATGAGATCGCATTTCGCGATCTCGAGAACGTTGGCGTTTTCCATGACGAGGCGGTTGACGTACACGGCGCCCCATCAGGGTTTTCTTCTCGGCATCATTTCATCACGCATGGCCGATGGATAAACAAAGGCGGCAATGATCGCCGCATTGTGCGTTGAAGTGCAAGATATGGCGGCGGCCGTGCTCGATGACGAAGAAGCCGTACAGCAGCCGAAGCGACGCGGTCGGCACGGTGAACAAATCCATCGCTGCGATCTCCTCCTTGTGGTTCCGCAAGAACGCAATCCAACGCTTGACCTGATCGGGCTCCGCTGGGAGCCGCGGCATGTATCGCGACACCGTCTTCTCCGAGATGATGAAGCCGAGCTTCATGAGTTCGGCGTGGATACGAGGTGCGCCCCAGCCGTCTTGCGACATCGTACAGATGAGTCGGCGAATCTCGGCCTCAATCCGAGGTCGGCCTGGATAGCGTCTGCGCGAGATCCGAGTCCAGTATCGTCGGAATCGTTCCCGATTCCACTGCGTGACTGTGTCTGCGTTGACGATGACCAAGCGGCTCGCCCATGCCGGCCACGAGCTTCGGAGCGCAACCCAGAATGCGCGGTCCGTGTCGTCGAGGGGTGGCCGGGCTCGCTCTTTCTCGAACGCCGTCACTTGCTGCCTCAGAGCGAGGTTTCGATCACCAGGTCGGCCCGCCGCCGACACATCGCCCGCAATGCACGGGCGCCGAGTGAGACGAAGAAAATAAGTACACGGAGCATGGCGGCGGAGTTTCGCCTTCTTCGGCCCGGAACTCAAGCGGGTCGTAAGTCCTTGATTGCACAGGCTGACGAGTATTGACGAGGGACACGCTCAGCGTAAGCTCTCGGCCACGCCCTTCACGGTTTCCGCGAGTGAACGGAGTCGCACCTGGCTGCGCCCGCTCGCGGCCGCAGTATCGTTTTCGAGCTCGGTCGCCAAAGCGTCGAGCTCGCTCGAAGTCGGGCCACCGTCTTGCGTGTCGTCGGCAAGAATCCGATCGGCACGTTCGAGCGCGGCGACCAAAGCGTCGACTCGCTCCGCCGCGATGGCATCGCTCCTGCCGAGCTGGTCGAGATAGGCGCGGGCGACGGCGGGGCTCCTTGGCCAATCGATACCGCGCTGCTGCTGCGCGTTGAAAACGCTCGCTGACACTTGCGACGCGGCTTCGATCTCGTTCTGGGACAAATAGTCGCTCGGCAAGAGCTTCAGCACGTCGAGGCCGCGGGCGATCTCGGTGCCGTAGATGTAGCCGTTGAACCAATAGGCGGACCAAAAGCCCCCCATGACGAGCTTATCGGGGTTGATCGGCCCGCGGTCGAAGAACGCTATCTCGACCGGGTTCGACGAGTCCGTGAAATCGAATACAGAGATCCCCCCTTGATACCAGGACTGAACCATGATGTCTCGCCCGGGTACGGGCACGAGTGAACCGTTGTGGGCTACACAGTTCTCCACCTCGGTCTGCGGGGCCGGCATCTTGAAGTAGCTCCGGAACTCCAACTTGCCATCGACGATGTCGAAGATCGCGTCCGCGCCCCACTCTTTGGGATCGGACGCGCGACAACGGGGACGGCCGCCGCCGCCCCATTCGTCCGTGAAGATCACTTTGGTGCCGTCATTATTGAAGGTCGCCGAGTGCCAATACGCGAAACCCGGGTCGACGACTTGGTCGAGCCGAACGGGGTTCACCGGATCGGAGATGTCGAGAAGAATGCCGTTTCCAGAGCATGCTCCGGCGGCTAAGCCGATCTCCGGGTAAACCGTGATGTCATGGCACTGTTTGGTTTCCCGGCTCTCCTGTGTGCCCGGCCCATGATCGCCGCCGCCCCACAGACCCGCTATCGCGCCCGATTCAGGATCGGAAAAGATGCGTGGAGAGCTCACGATGCGCGCCTCCTCGGGGCGCGCTACCGGGACGCGAATAACGTCGATACTGAAGAGAGCCGTGTTCGGGTCGTCGCCGGGGCGCTCATCCGAGCATCCTTCGAGCTCCTCAGAAGGGCGCACCGAGCTCGTCCCGGAATTGAAGACGTAGATATTCCCCTCATCGTCCGGATCCGTCACGATCGTGTGGGTGTGCGAGCCGCGGCACGTTTGTACGGCGGCGACTTGCTTCGGGATGCGCATATCACTGATATCGAAGATGCGAACACCGCGGAAACGCGCATCGCTCGCGGGCTCCGCTACACCTCCCAGACCGCAATCGAGCCGAGCCCGCGTATCCTGGACCGACATGATCAAAAGATTCCCGATTACCGATACATCCCCTTGTCCGCCAGGACACACGACAGAACCGAGAAGCTGCGGAGACAGCGGATCCTCGACGTTGTAGGTATTGAACCCGTGGTAGTTGCCTTCGAATACGAAGTTGTCGGCGAACGCGAGGTCAGTGTTCGCGAAGTTCAGAATACCGGGCCGCGGCGGTTCGGCTTCCTCGCCGTCCTCTTTCCCTTCATCTTCTTCTGCGTCCTCGCTTTCCTCGTCAGATTCTTCACCCTCATCTTCCTCTTCCGCTTCTTCTTCAGCGACCTCATCGGGATCCCGCTCGGCCGGCATCGGGATGCCCTCCGGTGCGTGGGGGTCGTAGAAGCCGTCGGGCTTCGGAAGCGTGGCCACGCGTTCCAAGTTCAAAAGAGCCTCGCCGGCGTCGCGAAAGCCGGCCTTGAGATGGACCCTGGGATCGGGAGAAAGCCCGGCGAGCATGTCGTCCATCCGATCGATCTCCATGGTCTGATCGGCGGTGATATCGGATGTGAACGCGAAGAGCTGCGAGTCTTGAGCCGTACCGCGCTGGCCCAGGAGATTCTCCACCATAGTCACAGCGCCGCGATGGTGTTTGATCATGAGCTCCAGGAAGAGCCGATCGAATGCGACCCCTTGCGCTTGATCGAGACGGTTCATCTCGTCTTCCGTCAGCATACCCGGCATCAGCTCCGCGCCGTGGGCGTGATGCGCGTCAACCTCCGTGACCTCCAGCGAGCGCGCGCGCAGCCACTCCTGCATCATTTTGATTTCGTCTTCCTGGGAGAGCTCGATGCGTTGGGCGAGCCGGTGCATGACGTCCCACGCGCTCCGGGTGGCGAGGAGATCGGTCATCTCGATCGCCTGGGCGTGGTGGGAAATCATGCCTTGCATGAACTTGACGTCGGCTTCGGCGAACTGGATGCCGGCTAGATCGGAGGCTTCTTCGGCGGATATCCGCCGACTCTCCTCGCCCGGAGCGCCCGGCTGGATGATCGGAGGCGGCGTTTGGCTAAAAGTCGTGCCAAGCGGCAGGAAGGCCGCTAAGATCGCGAGGGTCGCGGCGAGTCGCCGGAACGAGGGCTCTGGTAGATGCATGAATTCCTCCACTTGGGTTCGACGTCTCACGGACGATCGGGAACGGTATTCTACTCCGAGCGAAGACTCAAGGGCTGTAATCCCCGAAAAGTCTGGTCTATTTGAAATCAAACGATTTTTCTTAGTGGCCCGCGAGGCCCCGTTCGGTCATGGTGCTTCCGCCATCAAGTGTTGCTACGCGGCTGCGGGCAGTGGTTCAGGTGCGGAAGAGACCGGGTTGCGTGCCCCAGTGAGCAGGAAAACCTCGATCCGCAACCACAAAGGAATCGTCGTCGCCAAGAAGATGTCTCGAAGGTATTGTCAAATTGAGCTGGTGACTGACAGAATGGTCCAATGAAGACCGATGCGCCAAGCTACCACGGCTATCGATTTCCACCGGAAATCATCAGCCACGCCGTCTGGCTCTACCACCGATTCTGCGTGAGCTTTCGAAACGTCGAAGAGTTGCTCGCTCAGCGAGGCATCACGGTTTCTTACGAAGCGGTCCGACTGTGGTGCATTAAGTTCGGGCCGGAATACGCTCGGCGACTGAAGCGTCGGCAGGGTCGTCTCGGTGACACATGGCACCTGGACGAGGTCTTCATAAAGATACAAGGTGAACGCCAATACCTCTGGCGCGCGGTAGACCAAGATGGTGATGTAATCGATATCCTCGTCCAGCCTCGCCGTGATCAGAAAGCCGCCAAACGATTCTTCCGCAAGCTGTTGAAGGGGCAAGGCCGTCCGCCCTGGCAGCTGGTCACCGACAAACTGAGAAGCTACAGCGCCGCTCACCGCGACGTCATGCCGTCCGTCGTCCACGACACTGACCAGTACAGAAACAACCTAGCCGAAGTCTCGCACGAACCGACGCGACAACGGGAACGACAGATGCGGAAGTTTAAAGCTCCTGGGCAGGCGCAACGATTCTTGACCGTGCATGGACTCGTGCAAAATCTCTTTCGCGTCGGACGGCATTTGTTGCAAGCGCATCATCATCGGGAGCTACGAGACCGCGCTTTCATCGTCTGGCAGGAGGTAACCTGTGCCGTCCGATGAGAGCAAAGGAAGTCAGCTCGACGCGATAGGTTCGCTCGCTCAACGTCAACTTGACAATACCCCGGAGAACGATGTTTTGAACTGCCTGAGCGCGTAGCTCCACGGGCAGCGCGCAACACAACACGATAGCAACCAATGGAGCGGAAAGTCGCTTCATACAAGCACCTCCGAACGGCATCCTTGCGATATCCCAGCAACCGGAGAACAAGAATCCGTTCTGCTGGGGTCATCGAGCGCTTCCGCGGGGGCAACGGTAGCGCGTGAATCGATGCACATCCGCGCACCGACCCCGACTCTGTTGACCGTGGAAGCGCCTAGTTGGATTCTTTTCTTGTGATGATTCAGTATGCCACAGGGATTTCGAAAAGTCGTCTATGACTTGGACATCGCTTCCGATGGCGTCGTCGGGGAGCGGTGCGCTCGAGAGTGTGATCGTCACCGGAGAGCTCGGCCGGTGGCCTCGAAAAGATTAAGCTCGAAATCGCGAGCCGTAGCGAGTTCGTGCTAGCCTTCGCCGGTGATTTACCCGAAACGGTTGCTCGGACTACTTCCAGTACTCGTGGCAATGCACCTGAACTACTGGATGTGGAACGACGCTCGCTTGATCTGGGGCTTCCCCTCGAATCTTCTCTACCATCTTCTCTTCAGCTTCTTTCTTTCCCTCGTCATGCTCGTCATCGTTCGCCTTGGCTGGCCACGATACTTGGACGAGGAGTGAGCTTGGAGCCCTGGTGACTCCGGTTCTCGCCGTCATCCTCGGCTACCTCGCCATCGTTCTCGCCATCGGGTTCCTCGGTCACCGACTCTTTCGTGGAACCGGCGAGGACTACTTCCTCGCCAGTCGCACTATCGGGTCCTTCGTTCTCTTGATGACGCTCTTTGGAACCCACATGACCGCCTTCACGATTCTGGGCTCCTCGGGGGAGGCGCATCTGCGCGGCATCGAAGTCTTCGCGCTCATGGGCTCTAGCTCCGCTCTCATAGCCCCGCTCGTCTTCTACTTCATCGGCACCCGACTCTGGTGGCTCGGCAAGCGCCACGGCTACTTGACTCAGGTTCAGTTCTTCCGAGACCGCTACCAGTCAGACGGTCTCGGGTTGCTCTTATTCGTCGTCTTGATCGGATTGCTCGTGCCCTATGTCCTCATCGGGGTCAAAGGTGGGGGTGACGTCTTGACCGCGATGACCGGCGGGGCCGAGGAGGGCCTCCCCAATTGGGTCGGGAGCCTTCTCATGTGCGGGGTCATCTTCAGCTACGTGAGCTATGGAGGAATGAGGAGCACGGCCTGGGCCAATACTTTCCAAACGATCGTCTTCATGACCGTCGGGGGCCTGGCTTTCTACGTGATCGTGGGCCGCTACGGCGGCCTTGGGATGGCGATGGAGACGCTTTACGAGCGCAATCCCGAGCTCCTGCGTATCGGCTGGAGCCGCCACGAGCTTTTTCGCATGGGGTCCTATTTGCTCGTACCTCTCTCGGCCGGGGTCTTCCCGCATATTTTCGGTCATTGGCTATCGGCTAGAAGCGCCCATGCGTTTCGCGCCACGATCATCCTCTATCCGATCTTCATCGCCGTGGTGTGGTTTCCCAGCGTCGTTCTCGGCCTCGTGGGCCACATCGACTTCCCACCGCCGATCCAAGGTCCGGTGCTCGTGCACTTGATTCTGGAGAACTCCGGCGGCTTGCTAGCGGGGCTGCTTGCCGCGGGCGTCTTCGCTGCGATTATGTCGTCTCTCGACTCGCAGACCCTGGCGGCAGGTACGCTCTTCACGCAGGACATCGTGCGCCACTACGGGTTTCACGATCGCTTGTCGGAGAGCAAACAAGTGCTCTTCGGCCGGCTCTTCGCGCTGATTTTCCTGGCGGCGGTCTTCGTGCTCGCGATGGTGACCTCTCGATCCATTTTCAGCGTCGGCGTCTGGTCGTTGAGTGGCTTTGCCGGACTGTTTCCTGTCGTCGTCGCGGCCCTTTACTGGCGACGCAGCACGGCGGCAGGGATTAGCAGCGCTATCGTGACCGTTGGCGGGCTCTGGGCCCTGTTCTTTTTGCGCGGGCTCGAAACGCCGGGGGAGTACACGGTGGCCGGAAGCGGCATCATGCCAGTTGTGTTCCTCTTCGCCGGCGCAACGTTGAGTGTCGTGGCTCTGTCTCTCGTGACCCGACCTCCAGACAAGGACGTAGTCGAGCGCTTCTTTCCTTGATCTTTCCGGCGCAGTAAGATTGCGAGGGAGGCTGAACGTTACGCGATGCTGTCGATCTTCGGGATATTGTTCCTTGTATCGGCCGTTTACGTCTTTTTCTGGACGCTCCGGAAAGGGAAGTTTCGGCGATACCCCTGGGAGCAATTCGTTCTTCTAGGGATCGCCATCTCACTGGGAGCGCTTGCGGTGGTGGAGCGGCCTTCGCTCTTGAATGGGTCGTTGCTGTTCATAGAGCTCGTCGCGCTTACTGGCTCGCTTCTGTACTTTGGAATGGGCTGTGCTCCGCAAAAAAGAAGATTGGCCAGAAGCAGCCAAACATAGTAGGTCTAGAACGTGCAATCAACGCCGGATCGATTTATTGCGTAGCACAGGTGTCACTGAGCTACAACCCGACGCTGTCGACGCCGCTGGGCTTTACGGCGCGCGTGGCGCCGTCGTGGGGCGGCCAAGCGACGAGCGGGGCCGAGGCGCTGTGGGGCAGAGAGACGATGGCGGGGCTGGCGCCCGGCGGCGTCGCCAACGGCACCCGGCTTGACGCGGAGGTCGGCTACGGGCTGCCGGTGGGCAGCCGCTTCGTCGGGACGCCCACGTTCGGCGTCGGGACCTCCGCGTACGGACGGGACTATCGGGTCGGCTACAGCCTCGGCGTAATGAACGGCGAGGGTACGGCGTTCGAGCTGGGCGTCGATGCGCAGCGCCGGGAGAGTCCGATGGGAGACGGCGCGGACAACGGAGTGCTCGCCCGGGCCTCGGTGGGCTGGTAGGGGCGGCTTCGGGACGGTATTGTCAAGTTGAGGTCTCAAGCTCGAAGCGGGCCGCTAGATGATGTAGCTTGAGCGCGGCGTTGCCAACATTTTGGGGTCAGATCGGCTGTGCCTTCTATTTATTCATCCGCCAGCTCATGGGTGTCGGAAGTCAGCCCTGCGGCGCGAAATACCCTGGATTTTGCGCGGATTCCAAGGGCGTCTAAGCTGCTGATTTTGTGGGCTATTTCAAAAGGGCCGAGTTTTGGCACAGGACGGCATGCTCCGTGCTGTTGATGTGGGCGTGCTTCCGGCGCTCGGCATTGACGCCCAACTCGAACGCGGGACCCTCCCTGCTATCCAGCAGGCCGAGGCTGTAGCCCAACCGGTAGTTTTGCCCCGTCTCGGACGACCCGAAGCCGACCCGCGGTGTTCCGACGAAGCGGTGTCCGACCGGGCATCCCGTAACCGAGGTCTGCGAGGACGCCCGCCGGATGCTTGGCTGCTGCGGGCTGTCAGCTCGGTCATCGTCTCGCGGCCCCACAGCGCCCCCTGTGGCTTGCCCGCCCCACGAAGGCGCCACCCGTGCCCGTGAGGTCAAAATACTCATGCGGCTTCCCGACGGGCAGAGACGAGAGTGCGAACAAACGACGAAATCATGCCGGCATGGTCCCGGCAGATCGGAGACTAATCAAGTTCGGTGCGCACGGATGAATAAATAGGCCTCTCCTGCCGTTTCAGTGGATCCTCTCGAGGGTGAGACCGCCACAGTTTAGGTAGACGAGACTGATGAGAGCTTCGGCAGAGTGGAGTCCAAAGCTGCGGTGGCTCAGCAGCCGGATTTTGTTGTTCATTCCTTCGAGTCGGCCGTTGCTGAGTCTCCACGTGACCCACGCGATGACGCCATCGAAGTGGCTGCGGATCATCTTCGCCGCGCGTTTGACGGGCTCTATCCTCGAGCTCATAGCGCGCCGCAGCCATCCTCGGAGAAACTTCTTGGCCCATGTCTCGGTTTTGTAGGTGTAGAGGTCCATGAAGTCGTCGCGCAGAAGCATGGCGCGGTAGAGGCGACGATTAGCTCGCACCTGCTCGCGGAGCACCCGTTTGTCTTTCGCGCTGCGGTTGTGTTTGGCCTTGAGAAGGGGAAACTTGGTGTTCTTGAGGTTGCGCCGGGCAGTCCCTTTGAGCTCGCGCACCAGCTCGCGCCGGGTCTTATCCACGGCCTCGTTCAGATGCTTGACGATGTGGAAGCGGTCAAAGATCACCCGTGCCTGAGGAGCCTTTTTGCCGACGACAGTTATGTACGGCTCCCACATGTCCATGCTGACCGCTTCGAGCTCCGCGGCTCTTTGTGGTCCGAGCTTGCGGAAAAACCGCAGCAGCGTCTTGGCCTTGCGCTCCTTTCCCGCCCAGACGACCCGGCCGCTGAGATGGTCTATTACCACTGTTAAGTACTTATGGCGTTTGCGGTAGCTGATCTCGTCCATCCCAATCACCCGCAATCCATCGAGCTCGCGCCGCTCATCCCGTTGCTCGGCAACCACCCGCTGGATGATCCGTCGCACCGAACGCCACGTCACTCGGAAATAGTTCGCTACGGCGCTGACGTCTGTCCTCTGTGCCAGCCACGCTACCTCTTGTTCGAAGCTCTTGGTAAAGCGGCTCCCCTTGTCGGCCCAAGGCACCTTTTCTTTGACCACGCCACAACGCCGACAAACCACTCGCCGGATCGAGTAGCGAAGATAGCTCCGGACACCGAACAGGTCCAAGTGCCGCCAGTAACGATTGTAGCGATCTTTGTTCTTGCGGACCTTTCGACCGCAAACCCCGCACAGAGGCTTCCTCCTCCGTGGTACGACATCCACCACCACTCTGGCTTTGTCCGCCTGGAAGTGGAAATTTCGGACCCACAGGCCTTGCAATCCGATGAGCTTGTTGACTAACGTGGTAACGCGCATCGCGAGAACGCTCCTTTTTCTTGCCGAAAAAGGATTCTAGCGTTCTCGCCGATGCGCATCTAAACATGGCTTACCCTCTCAACCCACAGGCCTCACCAAATGCCACTGCCCCGCAGCGCGAAACGAGGCTGTGGGAAACGCCCCCACGGTCCGGATCGTTCAAGGCCTTGCTCACGACTGAGCTCTCTTCGAAGCCTGGAAGGGCGTTTTCCATAGCCTCCACTGATCGATGCCTCCCCTTCCTTATTCCAAATGAATGAATCCTTCTTGTATATATCAGGAGGGGCCTGTGGGCGCTTGTGGGAAACGCGAAGCGTTTTCCAAGCGATTGTGGAAAACGCCGCTGCTACGTTTGTACCTGCTCACAACCCATCCCTAACGCCTCTCTCTCCAGGAGTTTCCGGTGTTTTCCACAATCGCGGCAGCGTCCATAGGCCATACCCTCGCGCCCAAATCAGATCCCCAGAAACGACAGGAGAACCATAAATAGAAGGCACAGCCTCTTTTGCAAAAGGGATACGTACACATCACCAACAGTAAACAGCGCAAGCACCCGCGCAACCGGAAACTAGAGCGTTTCGGTCACTCGGAGCTTGCCTTCGGATAGATCTTCTCGCCATCGTAGTCTCTCATCCCGCAGAAACCGATGACCTCGAACCCATTTTCTTTCAGCAAGGCCGCGGCACGCGCGGCTCGTCCTCCGCCGTTTCAGGCGGTGAGGATGGGTTTGTCCTTCGGTAGCTCGTCGAGCCGATCGGTAAGTTGGTCGATGGGGATGTTGGTGTAGCCCTCGACCGTACCCAATTCCTCCAACTCTTCGGGGTTTCGTACATCGAGGAGAAAGACGTTCGAGTCATTCAGCGCTGCCGCGAGCTCCTCGCCTTTGAGCTGCCGCGCTTCGTCGATCGTGTCGGTCGCCGATTCAGCCGGCTCGACCGGCGCCGATGAGGAAGCGGGCTCCTCGTGTCCCCCGCCGTCCCCACCACCGCAGGCGAACAGCGCTGCCGCGGGGAGTCAATAGAGTCGTTTCATGGTCACCTCCACTGCGACCTATAGCACATCTAGGCGTTCGGCTGCCGCTGGCACCGCTGGCATAGATACCGCGAGAGATAGACGCTCGAGGTCCAGACCCGGATATTCGAAAACAGTCGCAAGAGCGAGCCCGTCGTGTCCAAAAATACAAACGAACTCAAGACCGGCTTTGCCGAGACGTTTCGGAATAGTGAACCGCCCCGGGTTTTCCGGAGACTGTTCGGTACGTGTCAACAACTTTGAGACACTCGCGAGCTGCATTTAGTGAGCCTCGATTAGCGTCGGGAGGCTCGTGGCGCCGGTGCGGTCCACATCTGCATCGATCGAGATCTCGTTTCGTGGAGCAGAAAAAGGGGGTACCCCAGGTATGGACGCCGCCGCGAGAGTGGCTTGTGCGGCATTCAGGAGCGTCGTTTTCTCCGTCGGCGGGTTGATCCAAGCCTGAGGAGGCAAAACGGGAGGTTGTGGCGTTCCGCGAACGAAGCGTTCGGGATGAGTCCGATGAGCTTCGAGAAGGATCTGGCGCCGAGCGGTGGTGAGCTGTTCGGCGCGACCATAGTGAACGTCGGCCGGCGTCATGAAGCCGATTCCTGAGTGCCGGTGCTCGTAGTTGTAGTAGTCGAAGAAACCGCCGCAGAACAGCCGGCCGTCTTCGGCGGAACCAAAACGGCTCGGAAACTGAGGACAGTACTTCATCGTCTTGAACTGGGACTCGGAGTAGGGATTGTCGTTCGAGACGTAAGGTCTGGAGTGGGTCTTGGTAACTCCGAGGTCAGCCAGGAGCAGAGCCACGGGCTTGCTTCTCATCGAGCTGCCACGGTCCGCGTGAAGGGTGAGCTGGTCGGGTTCAATGTCCTGCTTGCGACAGCTCTCGGCGATGAGGCGTTGCGCGAGCGCCGCACTTTCTCGGTGAGCCAGCATCCAGCCAACCACGTAGCGGGAGAAGATGTCGAGGATGACGTAGAGGTAGTAGTAGGTCCACTTGACGGGGCCACGAAGCTTCGTAATATCCCACGACCAAACCTGGTTGGGCGCTTCGGCCAGCAGCTCCGGCTTCGTGTAGTTCGGATGGCGCCGTTGGTTCCGGCGCTCTCGGACCTCGCCGTGCTCCTCCAAAATCCGATACATCGTGCGAATCGAGCAGAGGTAGGTTCCCTCGTCCAGAAGCGTGGCCCACACCTGGGCGGGCGCCTTGTCGACGAACCGCTCACAGTGCGAGGCCCCGAGGACTTACTCGCGCTCAGTCTCGTCGAGGGCTCGGTGCGGCCGAGGACGCCGCTTCGGTTCGGGCGTCACCTGGCGCCTGCGATACAGCGTGGAACGAGCCACACCCAGAGCCTCGCAGGCTTCCGTCGTCTGCCCAATCTGCCCCGCCAGCTCCTCGGCCGCCACCATCAGTCGTTCTCGTAGCTGTCGAGTGGATTCAGGGGGACCCCCAGTAATTCGGAGGTTTTTTTTTGGGTCTCCAACATCGTCTCCACCCGAGCCAGGCGACGTTGGAGCCGGGCGTTCTCGCGCTCGAGCTCCTTGACCCGTGGATCCTCGGCCTTTGCCTTCCGGCCTCGCTTTCTCGACGCCAACCCCGCTTTGGCGACCTCGTCACGTTGGCGGCGCCAACTCGATAAATGCGACGAGTACGGGCCCTCTCGACGCAGAAGAGCAGCAACGTCACCGTCACCCTTGCAGGCATCGGCCTCACGCACTATCCGCAGCTTGTACTCCGCGGTAAAGCGTCGACGCTTCGCTTGCTCGCTCACTTCGGGATCCGGGACCCCCGCCGCATCGCGGCCGGCGGGATCTCCAGTCGCCCTACGGGCTCCCTCCGATCCCGCAGAGGTCTCTCTCTCAATCAACATACTCATGCATTGATCCTCCTCCGCCCTCTACACTAATTTCAAGGGGCGAAGTGTCTCAGCGATGTTGGCACAGAGGGGCTTTAGTTGAGTCTCGCCATCTCTAGCGAGCCTTCCTGCGACCGATAGTAGTTCATCTCGTACTCGACGGGGGAGACATTTCCGATCGGCTCCAAGAGTCGTTGCGTGTTGTACCAATGGACCCCGTCCTGTGCCAAAACTCGGCCCTTTTGAAATAGACCATAAATCAGCAGCTTAGTGTCTGTGTTTGCGACCGGGCCAAGGGCCGTAGGCTTTACAATCGTCTTGCCCGAGGGTGTTATCTTCAGATCCATGATGACGTACCACGCGCAATTCCTACTGCTCGTTGTGGCTGGCTGGGTCAACCGCCAGCAGCAGGATGTGATCGACTACCAGCAAGAGGAGAACCGTGTGCTCCGAGCCGGGCTTCGGGGCAAGCGTCTCAGGCTCTCGGACGACGAGCGGCGCAGGCTCGCGGTCAAGGCCCAGGCTTTGGGCCGCGAGGCGCTGGCCCAGATTGCGTCCGTTGCCACATCCGCTACGCTTCTGCGCTGGTACCGCAGGCGCACATGCATCTCCTCGAAGGCGTCCGAATGGCTCGCTCGCGTCGTCTTGGGGCTCTCGATAACGGCCTTCGCCGCGACGAGCGCGGGCGAAGATCTGTTCTCGGGTTTCGACGACGGGTGGAGGAAGCCGTGGATGGAGCGCGTCTTGGCGCGTCGCTCCAATACGTTTCGGCTCGAAACCGAGGCCGAGAATCGTTTCCTTCGCGTCGATAGCCGGAACTCTGCGTCGGCGCTTTGGCGGCGAGTCGATGTCACCGGCGAGCTCATCCTTTCGTGGCGATGGCGGGTGTCGACGAGCCTCGGGCACATTGACGACGTGCGGCGGCGGAGAAGCGATGACTATGCAGCAAGGGTCGCCGTCATGTTCGACGGGACGCCGTTCGCGCGCACGACGCCGCTTCTCATGTACGTGTGGGCGGGGAACGAGAGTGTCGGGAACGTGTACCCGAGCCCTTACAGCGACCAAGCGGCGACCATCGTCTTGAGAAGCGGGGACGTGGATAGCGGCGAGTGGTTCATGGAAGAGCGCGACGTGTCGGCGGATTTCGAGCGCTACTTCGGTCGACCTGCAGAGCGAGTCACCGGGGTCGTGCTCATGGTCGATACCGACAACACGGACTCGCAAGCCACCGCTTGGTTCGACGAGCTCGTGCTCCACCGCGACGCGGAGCCTTGACCGCGCGTGGCGTTGTTGCACCGCTCTTGGCTGAGAGCGAAATCTGCCTATCGTGGTGGCCGGGGTCGGAGAGCAGATGATGCAAGAGGTAGCTTGAGGTCAGCCCAACAGGCTGGCGGCCGTCGACAATGGCACGGACGATGTCGGGTGCCAGGAAAGCATAGCGGATTGCCTCGATATTCGCTCTCGACTAGGTGGTCATCTGCATGGTGACGACCCGTCCGCCCAAGATAATTGTAGAGCCTACGGCCCTTGGCCCAGTCGCAAACACAGACACTAAGCTGTTGATTTATCAGCTATTTCAAAAGGGCTGAGTTTTGGCACAGGACGGGATAGAATTTCGACGCGTGGCCAACCCAGTTTCCGGCTCGACCGCAGTTCACCGCGTGGTCGGCACGTTTGTCGTCTCCTTGCTGGCAGGTTTCGTCGCATTGCAGCTACTGGGTGCACAGGGTGCACGGCTTGGGCCCTTTCTGTGCCCGGAAATCGATGCCCGGTGGCTGCTGCTCGGGGTCACGTCGGCCTTCTTCCTGCTGCCAGGAACGAATCTTCCTCTCGTTCCGAAACGGCTGCTGGGAGCGGTTGCCGCTCTGGGCTTGGTTGCCTGGATCGTCACCACCTGGTCGGACAACAACCGAAGCGCCAAGCCGAGCCTGTCCGCGGAAGTGCAGTGGCTTCCACTTGAGGCGTCTTCACCTCCGCGGAGCGTGCTTCTGGATTCGCTCCAGCTGGACAGCCGAAAACAGATACACCGGGCCGTCGATCAACAACGGCCTCTACCTTGCGGTGTAAGGTTGTTCGCGTGTAAGCTGCTAGAAGACGCGCACGCATCTAAATAATGAGGAGACAAATGGCGCCAAAGACCCTCGGAGAGACTATTCGGGAAGCCCGTCCTGTGCCAAAACTCGGCCCTTTTGAAATAGACCATAAATCAGCAGCTTAGTGTCTGTGTTTGCGACCGGACCAAGGGCCGTAGGCTTTACAATCGTCTGGCCCGAGGGTGTTATCTTCAGATCCATGATGACGTACCACGCGCAATTCCTACTGCTCGTTGTGGCTGGCTGGGTCAACCGCCAGCAGCAGGATGTGATCGACTACCAGCAAGAGGAGAACCGTGTGCTCCGAGCCGGGCTTCGGGGCAAGCGTCTCAGGCTCTCGGACGACGAGCGGCGCAGGCTCGCGGTCAAGGCCCAGGCTTTGGGCCGCGAGGCGCTGGCCCAGATTGCGTCGGTTGCCACACCCGCTACGCTTCTGCGTTGGTACCGCTGCCTCATCGCAGCCAAGTACGATGGCAGGCTAAGTACGATGGCAGCAAGAACCGGAGCCCAGGCCGACCTCCGACGGCGAAGGATATCCGTGAACTCATTGTGCGCGTGGCGCGGGAGAACCCGACGTGGGGATATACGCGCCTGCGAGGCGCACTCAAGAACCTAGGACATGAACTCGGACGCAACACCATCAAGAGGATCCTCGCCGAGCACGGTATCGCTCCTGCGCCGGAGCGGGGCAGGAGCATGTCGTGGAGCACCTTCATCAAGGCTCATTGGGGCGCTATCGCTGCGACAGACCTGTTCACCGTCGAGGTGGTGAACCCGTTCGGGCTCGTCCGCTACCATGTCCTGTTTGTCATCGATATCGCCACTCGCTGCGTGTGCATCGGTGGGATAACGTCGGACCCCAACGGGGAGTGGATGAAGCAGGTGGCAAGAAACCTCACTGACATGTGGGATGGTTTCCTCCTTGGCAAGCGATACCTCATCCACGACCGGGACCCACTATTCACCGAGGCGGTACGTGGGCTGTTGAGAGATTCAGGCGTGAAGCCCCTTCGCCTTCCCGCTAATAGTCCGAATCTGAACGCATATGCGGAAAGATTCGTTCTCTCCATACGTCGAGAGTGTCTCGACCGCTTCGTACCTCTCAGTGAGTGACACCTGCGCACAGCGGTAACCGAATACGTAGTGCACTATCACACAGAACGGAACCACCAAGGTCTCGGCAACGAGCTCATCACACCTCTGCCGGCAAGCGCGAATGACACTGGCCCCATCGTGTCGCGAGAGCGACTTGGGGGCATTCTCAACTACTACTGCCGTGCCGCGTAGATGGTCGCCGGCGACGGTAGCCCCTCGGCGGGCTCGACCGGCGTAGCGTGGAAACAGCTTCAGGAACATGCTTCGATATTCGCTCTCGACTAGGAGGTCATCTGCATGGTGACGACCCGCCCGCCCAAGACGATTGTAAAGCCCACGGCCCTTGGCCCGGTCGCAAACACAGACACTAAGCTGCTGATTTATGGCCTATTTCAAAAGGGCCGAGTTTTGGCACAGGACGGGGTGGCGGATGGGACAGTTTGGAGCTATCCGGTCTCGGCTGAAAACCGAGAATAACAGGGAATTTGGGCCATTTTGAGGCTGGTCGGGCCGTATTTTAAGGTGGTAACACCATGTATTTAAAATGGTTAGATGGCAATTCCCTGTTCCAATAGAACAGGGAATTTGAAATAGGCGAACAGGGAATTGCTCTGGAGGAACAGGGAATTAAAGTCAGCGAACAGGGAAATGTCACGGTCAGCACGCGAGGAGTTCCATTCGACCGCACGGATGGCTTTCCGCCCCGCCGGTCAAAAGAGTCCCCTCTCCGACCTCGGAGCAAGAATGTCCGGGTCGTCGTTCCGAACACTGTATACTCTGGTGCTAACGGCACGCTTCTCTCGCAACATCGTGGAGCGTATCTCGATATGAAAGAAGGACCAGGGAAGAGAGACATCCTTTCGAGGACTGCCAGCAAGAAAGCCGCCGCACGGCCTCGTTCGGCTCCCCCCAATGAGCCCAAGCTGGTGCTGGTTCCTCTGCCCGAAGGTGTCCGCCACTAGCGGGTGGGTCAAACGACGGAACGTTCCGTGCCTGCGCATCTCGAGAAACTCAAGCAACTCTTCGAGGCGGCTCCGATCAACCTGTGCTCCGCAAAAAGTCGATCCAGCGGTACGCGATCTTCTTTTTTGCGGATCACAACTAAGCTGCTGATTTATGGTCTATTTCAAAAAGGCCGAGTTTTGGCACAGGACGGGCTTCAAACGCGGATTTGCAATCGCCACGACATCGCTATCACCATAGCCCACTATCCGTCCGGTACATCCAAGTGGAATCCAGTGGAGCACCGTCTGTTCAGCGAGATCAGCAAGAACTGCGCGGGCAGGCCTCTCGACAGCTACGAAACCATCCTCAAATACATCCGCACGACCACCACCTCTTCCGGTTTGCGAGTACGCGCACACCTTATCCGGCGTCGTTATCCGAAGGGCGTCAAAATCACTGACGAGCGGATGCAGGCGCTTTCCGTTACAAAGGACCGGACTCTACCCAAATGGAACTACACCATCCGACCGTCTTGAAAACGGGAACTTATTTTGTCGCCGGCCCTTAGTTGGTTACGATTGTAAATAATTCCCAAACGATTTGGTTGAAACCGGCTCCGCTCCGCCAGCTTCAACCAGCCCTTGCCAGCATCGAATTACTGAGATACAACGTAGTACTACCGTGGGGTCAGGTCAGCAAGGCGTGAATGCCACGGCCGCGACTCGGTGGCGGCATGTGAGCGTTCGCGTCGTGTTCGCAGCCCGAGTGACGCGGGGAGAGGATGGCAATGAAGATTGCTCTGGATGTAATCGTGACATGCCTGCTGGTGGCCCCGTGCGCCGCCAGCGCGAAGGACGGCCGGATAGCGGGCACAGTCACCGACGAAACCGGCGGTGTGCTGCCTGGCGTGACCGTCGCAGCCGCGGGACCCGCGCTGGCCGGCGGCCCGCACGTGGTTGTAACCGATGGGGACGGGAGTTACGCGTTCGAGGCGCTGCCGCCGGGCGCGTACACCATCACGTTCACACTGCCAGGCTTCGAGGAGCTGGCGCGTACCGTCGAGCTGGCCGCCGCGTCCGCGCCGACGGTGGACGTCAGCCTGCGGGTCGGCGGCCTGTTCGAGGAAGTGACCGTGACGGTGACAGGCACCGCCATCGACGCGCCCGCGATCAACATGCCCCACGCGGTCGTGGTGGTCAGCCGCGACACGATTGAGCAGCAAGGGTCCACGCAACTCGTCGATCTCTTCAAGAACCTGAGCGTGAGCCACGGCGTGATCGGCGAGCGGAGCAGTTGGTACAACTCCAACCAGCCCTCGACGCTCACCGAGAACGTGGCCAACGTCAACCTACGCGGCCTCGGCGCCTCGCGGACGCTCGTGCTGATCAACAGCCGCCGTCACGTGCCGGTCCCCGCGCGTCTCATTGGCGGGCGTTTCGTCGACGTGAACACTATTCCGGCGATCGCGGTCGGCAGGCTGGAGGTGCTGAAGGAGGGCGCGGCGGCGACCTACGGCTCCGACGCAGTCGGCGGCGGCGCCAACTTCGTGACGCGCAGTGATTTCCGGGGGTTGGAGCTCAACGTCTCGCATGACTACTTCGACAGCGCGGGTGATACGACCGTCGCCGGCATCTGGGGCGGACGGATCGGCAATTCCAGCGTGGTACTCGCCGCGGAACGGGTCGGCCGCCAGGAGCTGCAGATGGCGGAGCGTCCCTGGACTCTTGATCGGCTGAGTACGCACGTCGGGGGGAACCGCGCCGGATGGTCCAGCATCGGGAATCCTGGCACGTTCGCCGTCGGGGCCCCCGTTCCATGGACGGCCGATGTCTTCGATCCCCGGTGCACGGAATTCGGCGGCCAGGACGAGGGCTGGACCTGCCGGTTCCGCTACGCGCCGTACGACAATCTGATCGACGAGCAGCAACAGACCCGCGCCTTCGTCGAGCTCAATGGCCCCCTGAACGCGCGGACTAATTACCACGTCGAGGGTCTCTGGGCCAATGCGACGATTCCGAACTGGTACACGACGCCGTCGTATCCGCCCTTCCCGCTGACGAGCACCACCATCATGGAGGTGGCGCCCGACCACCCGGGACGGCAGGCGTTCTGCTCCGGCTACGCAGGTGACGGGAAGGCCGACCCCAGCGGCGCCTGCGCCGACAGCGACCCCTGGTATTTCAACGGCCGCCCGTTCGGGAACTCAGGTCCCGGGCGCAGGCTGAGACGGGAGTCCCGAACCTAGCGGATCGCGGGGTCGGTCGACGGCGACTTCCTGCTCGGGGGACGGGATGCTCATTGGGACGTCGGCGTCTCCTACTCCCGGGCCAAGGGCAATCTGAACCTGCCGGCGGTATACACTGACCGGGTCTTCCGGGCCTTCCGCGGCTTCGGCGGGCCGGACTGCGGCGTCGGCGTCGTGGCGGATCAGACCTCCCCTGCCGGCATGGTGCTCGGAGCGCTCAACGGCGCCATGGCGGGCCAGGGCCCGTGTATGTATTACAACCCGTTCAGCAACGCCATCCAGTACTCCGACCAACCAGACTCGCCGTTCGAGAACACGCCGAATCCCGACTACGTCGCCGGCCTGGCGAACCCGGAGCAGCTGCGGCTGTGGCTCAACGAGGAAGTGGATCTGGCCAGCACGACCGACCTGTTCGTGGCGGATGCCACGCTGAGCGGCAACCTGGTCGAGAACGTGGCCGACTTCGCCGTGGGGTACCAGTACCGCGCGATGCGCGCCGACGGCAATCCAAACGATGCCGGCGACGCCACACTGAACCCCTGCTCGGTGGCGGGCGACGCAGGCTGCGCGGCGGGCGACCGGTTCGGCCCCTACCTCTTCACCAACATCCACCGCCCCTATGACGCGGACCAGCAGGTGCAGCGGTTCTTCGGCGAGCTCGCGCTGAGCGTCGGCCCCAGAGTCAACACGCAGGTCGCTGCGAACTACGAGTTCTACAATGTCGCCGGCCGCTACGTCAGCAGCTTCGACCCGAAGATCGGCGGGCGCCTGCAGGTGGCGGAGAACCTCCACTACTCGCTGGCGTTCCGCGGCTCGGTGCAGACCACCTTCCGGACGCCGTCGCTGGACGACCTCAACACCAGCCCGCTGACGACCCTCGAGTGGATCTCGGAGACGGGCGCCTACCAGGCGGTGGACCGTTTCGGGCGCCCTGACCTCCTCCCCGAGCACGCGTTCACCTACAACGTCGGCGCCGTGCTCTTCCTGGAGGGGAGCATCGAAGCGACGGTCGACTACTGGAGCTACGACTTCGAGAACGTGATCGGCTCGATGCCCTACGATGCCATCACCAGCCTCTACAACAGCGACAATCCGGCGACCCAGGAGGCCGTGTCGCCATTCATCGTCTGTCCGGGAGGCAGGGCCTCGGACCTGATGCCTGAGAGCAGGTGCGCCGCCGCGAACCTTGAGCGCGTCCAGATTGACCTCGTGAACTGGCCGGGGCTCACGACCTCCGGGATCGACACGCACTTCGCCACCCGGTTCGACGCGGGACCGGGCCAGCTATCGGCCAGTTGGGGCTCCACCTACACGGTGGAGTACGAGACAAAGGCCCTGATGCTGGAGGGTACGGACCTGACGCTCTGCGCCAAGCGGAACACGGCCGGCTACCTGAACTTCGCCCACCCGATCGCGGTGCCGCTACCCCGCTGGAAGAGCCGGTGGTCGGCTTCGTACGCCTGGAACACATACACTTTCGCGAACTATGTGAGCTACATCTCGTCCTACGGGGACCGTGGCAGCAACACCACCGTCCCCCGCATCGACCCGTTCCTCACGTGGGATGCGAGCTTCCTGTGGCGCTTCCCAGGCAGCGGGATCGACATCAGACTCTATGCGCTGAACCTGACCGGCACTTTGCCGCCATGGGCCAACATCGAGCAGTCGTACGACGGCTTCACGCACGACCCGAAGGGGCGCCGGTTCAAGGTGGCGCTGACCTATCGCTTCGGAGGCTGACAGCTCCGTCGCTGGTGCTTGCGTCATTGACTGTTGCAGGCATAAGGGGAAGACTTTGTAGTGCAATAGGTTACATCAGATTTTAGCGTCACCGGACTTCAGCTTGCGCCAAACTGTGCATAAGTGCTGTCCTCGCACGACGACGTGGACGAGCCGGCAACAGTAAACGGAGCAAGCACCTGCGGTTCCGCGCCGGCTAGCCCGGACTATTCACGAAGGGCCCGGTCGAGGGTAGAAACAGAAGCCTCCGCATGGTAAAACGCTATTGCAACACCATATGGCTGAGGTCTCGAAGATCGACTACAAGCTGGGTCAGGACAACGTCCAACTCCTCGGCCTCGACATCCACAATCCGGTCTTCATCGTCTCCAGTCTGACCATCATCGCGTTCGTTTCAGGCGTGCTAGTGTTCCAGGCCGGTGCGGCGGCCGCCTTCGGGGCGCTGCGCGCATGGCTCATGTCGACCTTCGACTGGGTGTTCATGAGCGCGGGCAACCTCTTCGTGCTCTTCTGCCTGATGTTGGTGGTAACGCCGCTCGGCCGCGTGCGCCTGGGCGGCGCGGATGCCCGGCCGGACTACTCCCGCTCTGCTTGGTTCGCCATGCTGTTCGCTGCCGGGATAGGCATCGGCCTGATGTTCTTCGGGGTGTCGGAGCCGGTGGAGCACTTCCTGCAACCGCCGCTCGGTCTCAAGGCGACCGACACGGCGGCAGCCCACCTCGGCTTGGCCAGCGCCATCTACCACTGGGGAATCCATGGGTGGGCCATGTACGCAGTGGTGGCGCTGGGGATTGCCTTCGCATCGTACAACCTCGGCCTGCCGGTGACACTACGGTCGGCGTTCTATCCGCTCATGGGGGATGCGGTGTGGGGCCGGTTCGGCCACGGCATCGACACCCTCGCCGTCTTCGCCACGCTCTTTGGGCTGGCCACGTCGCTCGGCCTGGGTGCCCAACAGGCGGCGGCGGGGCTGGCCCACCTGTTGGGCGCGCCGGCGACCAACACCACCACCACCCAGGTGCTGCTGATCGTCGGCATTACCAGCATGGCGCTGGCGTCGGTTGTTAGCGGGATGGAGAAGGGGGTCAAGCGGCTGAGCGAGGCCAACCTGCTGCTCGCCCTGCTACTGCTGGCGTTCATGCTGACGGTCGGACCGACGCTCGACATTGTCACCGGCACCGTGACCAGCCTCGGCCAGTATCTCGCGGCGATCGGCCCCCTCAGCAACTGGGTGGGCCGAGAGGATCTCGACTTCATGCACGGCTGGACTGTCTTTTTCTGGGCCTGGTGGATCTCATGGTCCCCGTTCGTCGGTTTGTTTATCGCGCGGGTCTCGCGCGGCCGGACGGTGCGCGAGCTGACTGCATGCATGCTGATCATCCCGACACTGGTTGCCGCGATCTGGATGAACGCCTTCGGCGGGACTGCGGTATCGCAGTACGTTGACCACGGTCATCCTGAGGTGATCGCGGCGGTGCAGGCGCAGCAGCCGGAGATAGCCCTGTTTACGATGCTGGAGACGCTGCCGCTTGCGAACATCACGTCGTTCCTCGGCATCGTGCTGATTGTGGTGTTCTTCGTCACATCCTCCGACTCTGGATCCCTGGTCATCGACACCATCACCGCCGGCGGCAAGCTGGATGCGCCAGTCGCCCAGCGAGTGTTCTGGTGCGTTCTCGAGGGGATCATCGCCATCGCGCTGCTGCTCGGCGGCGGCCTCGTGGCTGCACAGGCAGCCACCCTCGCCACCGGCCTCCCCTTCGCGCTGGTGCTGGTCGCCATGTGCTACAGCACCTGGAAGGGGCTGCGCGCAAGCACAGTGGGCAGGGCCAGTTAACCCTGCCACGCGTCCTGTGCCAAAACTGTGCCCTTGGTGGATAGAGTCTTCGAGGGTTCGTTTGTGTTTTTGGACACGACGCGGTGACGCACGTCGCTGCGGCCAGCCTCGCGGAGGCGAACGAGAAAGTCTATACATCGCTCACCTACGGCATCGCGCTGGAGCAGGACCGGGGCGACGGACGGAAAAGCCATACAGTCCGGTTCTTCGACTTCGATCGGCCTGACCGCAACGAATGGATTGTTACCCGTCAGTACAAGGTGCTCGGGTCGAAGAAGCACGTCGTCCCGGATGTCGTGGTGTTCGTCAACGGCCTCCCGCTTGCCGTCATCGAATGCAAGAGCCCCACCATTGGCGATGCTTGGAAGGCGAAGGCGATCCAACAGCTCCACCGGTACCAGGAGGCTGGCACGCAGTGGAAGGACCAGGGAGCGCCGAAGCTCTTTGAGGCGGCACAGATTCTCGTCGGAACCTGCGGTGAACGTGCCGTCTACGGAACAGTCGGTGCACCCGAGCGGTTCTTCCTGGAATGGAAGGAGCCGTACCCGCTGAGCATGAAGCAACTCGGTGAGAGGCTCGAGCGCAAGCCAACGCCGCAGGACGTCTTGCTGTATGGATTACTCGAGCCGCGCAATCTGCTGGACATCGTGCGGAACTTCGTCGTGTTCGAGGTCGAAGGCGGCCGGAGCGTCCGCAAGTTGACACGCTACAAGCAGTTCATCGCCGTGAACGAGGCGATGGGCCGGATTCAGACTGCCCGGAAGCCTGGCGAGCGCGGCGGTGTCGTCGGCACACGCAAGGTTCGGGCAAGAGCCTGACGATGCTGTGGCTTGCACTCAAGCTCCGGCGCGACGCCGCCCAGCTGCAACCCACTATTGTGATCGTCACCGACCGCACCAAGCTTGATCGGCAGATTGCGGGCGTGTTCACTGCGTGCGGTTTCCCGAATCCCGAGCGGGCAGACAGCGTGCGCGATCTGCGGCGAATCCTGGAACATCCGACCGGCAGGACGGTGATGACCACGATCCAGAAGTTCCAGGAGATCACCGACACCGACCAGCGGGGGGCGGTCCACCCGACACTGTCCGAGGCCACCAACATCTTCGTCATGGTGGATGAAGCCCACCGCACGCAGTAGAGGAGTCTGGCGGCGAATATGCGGCAGGCGCTGCCCAACGCTTGCTTTCTCGGCTTCACCGGCACTCCGATTGATAAGAAGGATCGCAGCACGCTGCAGACGTTTGGTCCTTACATCGATGCCTACACGATCGAGCAGGCGGTCCAGGACAGGGCGACGGTGCCCATCTTCTATGAGAGTCGGCTCCCCGAGCTACAAATCATCGGACAGACCATCGATCAGGTGTTCGATCGTGTATTTGCCGACTACACCGAGGACGAACGGGCCGCTATCAAACAGCGGTTTGCCACCGAGCAGGCGATTGCCGGTGCGCCGCGCCGCATCGAGACGATTTGCCTGGACCTGATTGATCATTTCACCAGGTTCATCGCACCGAATCGATTCAAGGCCCAGGTAGTGACCACGAGCCGCCACGCCGCAGTTACTTATAAGGAGACCCTGGACCGGCTGAACAGTCCTGAATCGGCTCTGATCGTGTCGTCGAGCAACAACGACGAGCAACGGCTTGCGCGGTGGCATCTGGGCAAGGAGCAACAAGATCGGCTCATCGAACGGTTCAAAGACCGGAACGACCCGGTGTCCATTCTGGTAGTTTGCGACATGCTGCTGACCGGCTTCGACGCGCCGGTCGAGCAGGTCATGTACCTCGATGCGCCTCTCAGAGTTCAGGACATCAACGACGCCTCAAGCTCGATTTCACGAGCATCGCCCTCCCGGTTCTGTCGCAGCGAGTTGCGATCTTCTTTTTTGCAGACAACAGGCAGCCACCAACACTTGATTACCTAAAGCACCCAGTATCTTGGGGATCGGTCAGCTAGCTTTTGGTAGTGGTCTAGTTTGAAATCGAGGCCTCTGGATAGACGCTTGTCTTGTGGTATCCTGGGGTTATGCCTACACGAGCAAGCAAGAAAAAGAAACGCCCTCGCGACACCAATCAACTTGCCTGGCAGATAGTTCAGGAAGCTACCGGCCAGGCCCCGCCAGAGGAAAAAGAGGAAGACACGCGGAATCCCGCCGCCGTAGCGCTTGCTAAGTTAGGGGCGTCGAAGGGCGGAAAAGCTCGGGCTAAGAAACTAAGCTCCGAGCGAAGGGCTGAAATAGCCCGAAAAGCGGCAAAAACCCGCTGGAAAAAGTGAACTTATATCTTTGCACGGGCTTGTAAATTCACCGCGTTTGTCGACTCGACGACCCTCTGAAATGTAACGCCCCCCGAACCGACCTAACCTAATCGCAGACGCCTTAGCCACGTTACGACTTTTGAGTTGACAACGTGTCTGCTTTCTGATAAAAATAGCCGATTATGAAAGCGAAACAAGAACTGCTCCACGTTAGACAGCGTCTGTCGGGGCGCATTGACGTCTTGCGCGCCGAGCTGGAAATCGTAGACGCATCGATCCGGCTTATCGAAAGAGAGGGCAGACTCGAACCCACTGATGCGCAACTTCAGCAATCTGAATATCACGGTGCGTTTGCGAAGATGGGCTTAACCGACTGTTGCCTACAAATTCTCGGGGCGAGAGACTTTATCTCGCCGGCGCAAGTTCGAGACCTTCTGATCCAGGGCGGCTATCCGAAATCAAACAGAACAAAGCTGCTCGGGTCCGTGTATTCCACGCTGAAGAGACTTCACAGTGCAGGAAAGTTAGAGTTCCGCAAACCACATAGAGGAGGACGCAAATATCGAGTGAAACAACACACAGCGGAACCGAGCGAAGAATAAAGGGCGGGGCCTGAAAAAGCCCCGCCCGCTAGCCACTTTCAGCTTCCGGCCTCTCGGCGCGTCACAAGCGCGCCGAAATCATGAGGCCGCGAAGAAGGAGGTAATACGGTGAAGTCAACTAAAATTAACTTCATCGTTGTTGTAATTCAGACTGGTCACGGCTTTACCGTGATCGTCTGGATATAACAGCCCCCGCTCCGGGTTGCTCCGGAGCGGGGATACCTCTTCTCTCGTTTGCATGATAGCAACATAATGGCTGTTTTAGAACCCCCAAATAGCCGTAGGAGAAGTTTTTTGCTTGACAAATGCGTGCACGAGCAAGCATAATGTCTAATATGAACAAGCTAGATATTAAACGGCAGGCGCAAGTGGTATCTGCCCTCGTAGAGGGCAACAGCCTTCGAGGTACAGCCCGGATGGCTGGGGTTGCCAGGATGACGGTGGAGAAGCTCCTACGGGATCTTGGCTACGTCTGTGCCATGTACCAAGGCGTAGCGCTACGAAACCTCCCGTGCCGCCGAATCCAGGTCGATGAGATCTGGTCGTTCGTGTACGCCAAGGCGAAGAACGTCAAGAAGAAGATCCGGCAGGAGCAGGGTCCGAACGTGGGCGACATTTGGACGTGGACGGCGATCGATGCCGAAACGAAGCTTGTCCCTAGCTGGCTAGTTGGCGGACGAGATGCAGGTTACGCCACTGAGTTTCTACAGGACCTCGCTGGCCGTCTTGCGAACCGCGTGCAGCTCACGAGCGACGGCCACAAGGTCTACCTGACCGCCGTCGAAGATGCTTTCGGTGCTGACATTGATTACGCCATGCTCGTCAAGCACTACGGGAACACGCCAGAAGGCGAGAAGCGATACAGCCCAGCCGTTTGCACGGGCGCGACACAGAAGACTATCACCGGCAACCCCGACGCAGCACACATCTCCACGAGCTACGTCGAGCGTCAGAATCTCACGATGCGCATGAGCATGCGCCGGTTCACGCGGCTGACGAACGCATTCTCGAAGAAGATCGAGAATCTAAAGCACGCGGTCGCTCTACACTACATGTACTACAACTTTGTGCGGATCCACAGCTCGCTGCGCGTGACCCCGGCGATGGCGGCTGGCGTCACCGACAAGCTGTGGAGCATCGAGGACATGATTGGGCTCCTAGATTGAAACTAGACCACTACTTCGTCAACTTGACAGTACCCTTCGCTGTCTTCTTCGCCTTCTCTGCCGCTTTGGCTTCCCGCACCCTCGCCTTCTCCGCCGCTTTGGCCTTAGCTTCCCGCACCCTTAGCCACGCCCGGACCTCCCCCAGACGGAATTGAGACGCCACGCCGCGCCCTCTGGTGTGGACCGGCATCCCAGACCGCTCCCATTTCGTTACCATCTGTTTATCGACACCCAAATACTCGGCTAGTTCCAACCGCGTCAACACTCGCGCTTTTGCCATAGTTCTCCTCCAAATGGCGTTGCCCCCTTCTGTATTGAAAGACACTCCCAGGATACTACAGTTTCCCCTTGAACGAGGAATCCAATTCGCGGTGCTTCCGCAATTAAGTGTTGGCGGCCAGCCCCTAACCCGTCTGCGTGCTAGAGTTTGAACCAGAATTCCGAAGACACAGTTTTCTCATCGTCAGGGCCGAGCCGAAGTGAAGAATAGCAGATGTCTCAATCCCGTCCTGTGCCAATACTCGGCCCTTTTGAAAGGGACTTATATACGTGAGTACGCACGCCACTCGCCACTACATCTTGCGGTGGCGCCCTTCACTACATGTCGCGCCTATCTATGAGTGCGTCGGCGAGCATGTAGGCGAGTTCGGCTGTTTCCCTGCATTCTCCTTTAAGTAGCAGTTCAAGGTCTTCTTCTTCGCCTCCTTCGAGCGCTTCGTCTTTAACGCTGTCGGCAAGAGCCGTGAGCGCTTGCCCTGCAAACCAGTCGCGAAGGCTCATGCCTGGACTGGAGTCTTCCGATGGGACGGGGAAAGCGGATCCACCCTCGTTCACTTCATTCATCATTCTTTCCTTTCTTGGAGGGCGCGGCGGGTGTGGCTATGAGAAGGCCGACAGAATTACCGACCTAGAGGTCTCGATGCCCGGCGCACCCACAAAAGACTTTCAGTTCCTCCAGTTCCTCCAGTCATCAAACCAGAACTCGATTCCGGCCCAGCGCCACCCTATGATGTACCGCAATCCGAGGGTTCTGATTTCCACGAGGTCGGCGAATAGCCGGGTGACCTTCGGAAGCCATTTGGGAGCCGAGCGAATTGCAGAGTAGAGGATTGACAAGAGGGCGCGAAGGAAGGTAATGTAGTCCATAGCAGACGGACCTTTCCTCTGTCGCCGATTGTTGCTCGGCGCTAGAAATTCAGATTGTTACGTTGAAGCCCTGGGGACCATCCCCGGGGCTTCTGCTTTTCAGGCTCTACTCTATCACCCACTCCAGTCTTCAAACCAGAACTCGACCCCGGCCCAGCGCCAGCCGACCGCCTTCTGGAAATTCCCATACCCGTGAGGTCAAAATACTCATGCGGCTTCCCGATGGTAGAAACGTAGCAGCCCGCCAAGCCGTTCACGGGAGCGCACTTTGCGCTCGGACTGAAGTAACTGGTTGCTGGCTGGGAACAGCAGCAGATTCTCCTTGCCTTGATGATTCCTCTCGTGATGATGGTAGACGTGCAAACTGCTGACCCGCTGGGCGTTCGAGTATTTTGACCAGACGGGTAGGATCTTTGGGATAGCGGTTCCGAGTACATACCGTGAAAACGCACCGTTGTGCGCGATGACGATTCACGAGCCACTCCGACGTGCCCCCATCGTTGAGAATGCGATCAATGCTCTCGAATGTGAAGACGGCGACGGTTTCTGCCAAGTGGAAATTCCTTCTACGTTAGCTCCTAGTAAAACACGCGTGCGCCGCGTTGACAACGACGCGTCGTGTCCAAGAACACAAACGAACTCAAGACCGTTACGCCGGGACGCTTCGAATGAGAGGTGTCTAGGCTGGACGGAACGGATGGTCTGGATCTGGAGGAGAAACTCTGCTCGGCAGCGCCTATCGCAGAGTCAGTGCCGCGTCGGCTGGTCTCCGCGAATTTCTAGAACGCCTCCAGGATTCGAGCTTTCGGATCCGTTCGTATTTTCGGACACGACGGGGACCTGCGGGGCGGGTCTGGCCTCTTGGGCGGCGCACTGATCCTTGCGCTGTAGCCACTCGGCACCATCGGCGGCCAGGCGGATGATGTCGACGTGGCCGCCGACCTTCGTCGGCATGCGTTGCGCTTGGTGGTTAATGGTCGCCGTGAATAGTGTGGCCAGGTCCGTATTGTCTGCACCGTCGGGAAGGTCGACATCGGAGAGATGGTCCAGAATGTCGGGTTGTCCTAATGGCAAGACGGCGCCCACGGATAGGACTTCCCGCGTACCAAAATCCACGCCGGCGCGCGAACTTGTGAGTCGTCTTGTCAACGCGACCAGTCGACCATCCAGTATGAAGCCGAGAATGTACTCAAACGTTAGGATTTCAGGCTCTAGCTTCTCACGATGGGCAGTCGTTACCCTCCTGCTGTGGACCTTTTTGAAGTCCGTATCTACCACGTAATCGAACATTTTGATCCGGTCCCAGAAGACGGGATACGTGGCCCGGTGAAGTTCTGCGGTGATCGCGTCGAGTGACAACGGCCCTCGTAAATAGCTGGTGCCACTAGCAGCGAACACTACGTCCCCAAAGTTTCGGATTTTGCACACGTGAACTTGTCTGGGCGGGTCAGTGCGGATCGTCCTGAGACTATCAGCGGCGATGATGATCGCGTCGCTGGATCGGTACACCAAAATCAGCGTAGCGTCCGCTTCGGCTGTCCAGCCCATGAGCGCCACGAACACCATAGCCACGAAACGCATGGGTATCTATATCCTTTCGATTCTACAGGTTATTACACGCCGGCCTGGGAGTCGAGTTCCTACCATTATCGAGATAGGAGGATCGTAGAAGGTGGTTAGTCAAGTAAATAGTTGCTCTTGATAGATACAACGAGGTACGGGTGTGAGCGGACACGCGGCTCTGGTCCTGCTGGGCCCGCAGCATCTCGGCTTGCGACCTCGCGTGCTCGTTGAGCAGGTCGGTGAGCGTGGCCTTTATGATCGCCATGGGTGAATCCAGAGCGTCGGGGTTCACCGCGTTCAGCACCGCCTGTCGTGCGCGATGGATTTCGCGCACCAGTCGATTAATGAGCGAGTTCTCATCGTTACTGTCTAGGGCCGCCAACGCTGCGGCCAGCTGCTTGGCTCGATCTTCATCGGCACCCCGTCCCGTCCTGTGCCAAAACTCGGCCCTTTCGAAATAGACCATAAATCAGCAGCTTAGCGACTGGGCCAAGGGCCCCTAGGCTTTACAGTTACCCCACCCGCGGTCGACCTTCGAGAGCCGCGCCGTTTCACCGTACGGCAGAGGACGGCGAGCTGCTGCCGAAGAGCGACATTGTCAAGAGCCAGTTCGCGACGAGCCTTGAAGGCGCGGATCGTAACTCGCAGGATCTTGCCGACCACCAGCAAGATGCATAACGCGCTAAAGTCAAGGACGATGTCCATAGAGCTACCCTCAGAAGATGTGGAAATAGAGTAAAGGTGGAGTAACCTTCCGCGTCGTCGAACACGGCCTGAAGGGACCTACGGAAGGAGACACCGCCATGAAGGAAAAGACCACAAGACGACGGAGCTCGTCAAGGGTGGCTTGGGAGTCCTGTGCCAAAACTCAGCCCAGCCGGCATCGACGAAAGAACCGTGCCTCTCGAAATCAAACTCAAACTCTAGCACACGAACGGGTTACGCGGCGGCCGCCAACATTTGACTGCCGAAGCACCCATCGGTGGCGTCGTCGGGCCGACCGGCGCGAAGCAGCCACCGATCCATGACAGGTCTAAACCGTGCAATCAAGGCTGGATCGACTTTTTGCGGAGCACAAGCGACGCCTGGTCGTCCAGGCCTACGCCGTCGGCTCTTCCAAGTCCAATATCGTCTGAACCCACAACGGTGCCAGCGGACGACCGTCTCAGGTTTCACGATGACGAGGACGCTCTCCCAGTCAGCCCAGATTCTGCGCAACAGCACCCAAAACCCGCGGTCGATCTTCGAGAGCCGCGGCCGTTTCACGGAACGGCGGAGGACGGCGAGCTGCTGCCGAAGAGCGACATTCTCGAGAGCCAGCTCGCGACAAGCCTTGAAGGCAGAGATGAGAGCGGGAACCAACGACGAAATCATGCCGACATGGTGCCGGTAGATCGGAGACTAATCAAGTTCGGTGCGCGCGGATGAATAAATAGAAGGCACAGGTCATCTGCATGGTGACGACCCGTCCGCCCAAGACAATTGTAGAGCCTACGGCCCTTGGCCCAGTCGCAAATACAGACACTAAGCTGTTGATTTATCAGCTATTTCAAAAGGGCTGAGTTTTGGCACAGGACGGGGTCGCTGGAGTTCCTCGCCACGGCGCAAGACCAGTGGGACATCGCGAGTCTCGCCTCTCCCCACGACAGGTGAGCTTGATGCCGAACGGGCTGAACCTGGAGCAGCACCCAGCGAGTCGCTTACAGGGCTGTTCGACCTCGTGATTATGAACCCGCCGTTTACCCGGAACGATATCCGCAACCTCCAGTACAGCCAGGCAGACCGGCGTTCTCTCCAAAGGCTAGAAATCAAGATCGCCAACTTTCTATCAGACCGTGATCCAGCTGCATTCCGTGCCATCGACCAAACCAGTGTGAGAACCTTTTTCTCACCGCTAGGCGATTCTTTCCTCAGGAAGGCGAAAGGAACATTCGCATCCATCGTGCCGACAACGGCGCTGACTAGCGCATCAGGCACCCAGGAACGAAAGTTCCTCTCGGAACGCTTCCAGATCGAAACCATCGTAACCAGCCACGATCCAGCGAGGATGAACTTCTCAGAGAACACATCGATCCACGAGTCTCTTCTCATCGCTCGCCGACCCGGTGAGGAACGGTACCCGACAAGGTTCGTATCCTTGGCGCGCATGCCCAGTGACACGCATGAGGCCATCTTGCTTTCGGACCTAATCAATCGCAACGAGTCCATCGAAGAGTGGGGTACGCAACACTCGTGGCCTTGGCCCCGTATCCGGGAGGGTGACTGGAGCGCGGTTCAGTTCTACGACGGGACGCTAGCGAATGCGCTGCACGACCTAGAAGCGCTGGCCGGCACGGTTCTCGCTCCGGCCGGAACCCTATGCCACATCGAACCAGAAGGGCGACGAATCAGAGACGCTTTCACACGAAATCCCCAACACGACGCGCCATGGACAGTTCCCATTCTTTGGGACCACTCCACCAAAATCCAAACCGCGATGAACGCGGAAGCTGACGTCTATGGAGTTCCTAAACCAAATCGTGTTGATTACGCGAAGCATCTCCGACGAAAAGCTAGCCGACTGCTTGTCGTGAATCGGCTAAGGACCAACACAGTGCGCGTATCGGCCTGTTATGCGCCACAGCCGCTTCTGGGTTCCGCCTGGATTCCCGTAAGGCCAATATCACCGAATCCCGCCTTCGAGCATGCACTCTGCGGTTGGTGGAACTCTACTCCCGGTGTTCTCACTCTGCTTCATTGCCGAGCTAAGGCACTAGACTACCCACGATTTGCCCTTGCTTCCCTCCGTGCCCTGCTGGTGCCTGATCCGAACCGCGTTGACATCGCTCCGCTTGTCGATGCGTTCGCCGCCACGCGGGCGGAAGCACTACGGCCTTGGCCGCAAATGCACGGCTGCCCAAACCGTGCCATCCTTGACCAAGCTGCTGCTCAAGTGCTTCGCATCGACGGACGTGTCATCGCGGACTGGCGCAAACGCATCGCCAGTGAACCGACGGTATCGGGGAAGGTTCCGACATGATGGAATTAGGCCACCAGATCCTGATAGGTGAGGTTGTCGGTCGTAAGGATACGCCGCAGGGTGTCTCGGAAGATGTGCGGGTTGTTTCGGTTGTTGAACCGCCACTCCAGTTCTTCAAGGTAGCGGTCCAGATGCTTGGTGCTGACCTTGTGGAACGCGCCCATGATAGACCGCTTGAACAGGCTCCAGACGCTCTCGATGCTGTTGGTGTGAACGTCTCCGACGACCCCGTCCTGTGCCAAAACTCGGCCCTCTTGCAAACACAGACACTAAGCTGCTGATTTATCATCTATGCCTCTCCTGCCATTTCAGTGGATCCTCTCGAGGGTGAGACCGCCACAGTTTAGGTAGACGAGACTGATGAGAGCTTCGGCAGAGTGGAGTCCAAAGCTGCGGTGGCTCAGCAGCCGGATTTTGTTGTTCATTCCTTCGAGTCGGCCGTTGCTGAGTCTCCACGTGACCCACGCGATGACGCCATCGAAGTGGCTGCGGATCATCTTCGCCGCGCGTTTGACGGGCTCTATCCTCGAGCTCATAGCGCGCCGCAGCCATCCTCGGAGAAACTTCTTGGCCCATGTCTCGGTTTTGTAGGTATAGAGGTCCATGAAGTCGTCGCGCAGAAGCATGGCGCGGTAGAGGCGACGATTAGCTCGCACCTGCTCGCGGAGCACCCGTTTGTCTTTCGCGCTGCGGTTGTGTTTGGCCTTGAGAAGGGGAAACTTGGTGTTCTTGAGGTTGCGTCGGGCAGTCCCTTTGAGCTCGCGCACCAGCTCGCGCCGGGTCTTATCCACGGCCTCGTTCAGATGCTTGACGATGTGGAAGCGGTCAAAGATCACCCGTGCCTGAGGAGCCTTTTTGCCGACGACAGTTATGTACGGCTCCCACATGTCCATGCTGACCGCTTCGAGCTCCGCGGCTCTTTGTGGTCCGAGCTTGCGGAAAAACCGCAGCAGCGTCTTGGCCTTGCGCTCCTTTCCCGCCCAGACGACCCGGCCGCTGAGATGGTCTATTACCACTGTTAAGTACTTGTGGCGTTTGCGGTAGCTGATCTCGTCCATCCCAATCACCCGCAATCCATCGAGCTCGCGCCGCTCATCCCGCTGCTCGGCAACCACTCGCTGGATGATCCGTCGCACCGAACGCCACGTCACTCGGAAATAGTTCGCTACGGCGCTGACGTCCGTCCTCTGTGCCAGCCACGCTACCTCTTGTTCGAAGCTTTTGGTAAAGCGGCTTCCCTTGTCGGCCCAAGGCACCTTTTCTCTGACCACTCCACACCGCCGACATACCACTCGTCGGATCGAGTAGCGAAGATAGGTCCGGACACCGAACAGGTCCAAGTGCCGCCAGTAGCGATTGTAGCGATCTTTGTTCTTGCGGACCTTTCGTCCGCAAATCCCGCACAGAGGCTTCCTCCTCCGTGGTACTACATCCACCACCACTCTGGCTTTGTCCGCCTGGAAGTGGAAACCTCGGACCCACAGGCCTTGCAATCCGATGAGCTTGTTGACTAACGTAGTAACGCGCATCGCGGGAACGCTCTTTTCTCTTTCGGAAAAAAAGATTCTAGCGTTCTCGCCGATGCGCATCTACACATGGCTTACCCTCTCAACCCACGGGCCTCACCAAATGCCACTGCCCCTCAGCGGGAGACGAGGCTGTGGGAAACGCCCCCACGGTTCTGGTCGTTCAGACCTTGCTCACGACTGAGTTCTCTTCGAAGCCTGGAAGGGCGTTTTCCATAGCCTCCACTAATCGAGCCCCCCCTTCCTTATTCCATATGAATTAATCTTTCTTGTATATATATCAGGAGGGGCCTGTGGGCGCTCGTGGGAAACGCGAAGCGTTTTCCAAGCGATTGTGGAAAACGCCGCTCCACGTTTGTACGTGCTCACAACCTTTCCCTAAACGCCTCTCTCGCCCGGAGTTTCCGGCGTTTTCCACAATCGCGGCAGCGTCCATAGGCCATGCCCTCCAACACAAATCAGATCCCCCGAAACGACAGGAGAACCTCATCTATTTCAAAAGGTATGAATTTTGGCACTGGACGGGCTCCGTCAAAGGTACGCTCACGGCACGCGGGCATGTCTCCTGGAAACGTTCTGTTCCGTGACACTTGATCTCCGGTCCGAAGGTATCTCAGCGATATCCCGAATGTGCACCCTTCAGATCAACGGGTGGAGTCTTGCCAGGAAGACGAGAATAGGTCGTTACGCTCTAGCAGTTTTGTTGTCCATAAAAAGCACCGGGCTGCAAGACTCCTCGACTTGGTGAGTGAACCCTATGGTGACCCTTACGAGAAGCGTGCCGTTAGCACCAGAGTGAAAGCGTCCAGAACGATGCTCCGGACATTAGAAACTTGCCCCCAGGCCGGAGACAGACCTCTTAGGACCGGAGGGAACGGCCCGGCCCGCGGGTCTTGAGTTCGTTTGTATTTTTTGGACACGACGCGATGCTCGTTTGTCGGGCCCGTTTCGAACGGAATATTCCGGACTCGCGACGATCTCGGAGCGGCTGTACTATAAAGGCAGGATGACCGAGGATCCGATGGAACGCGTCGCCCGGTTCTTGGACCGGGGACAATTTAGTGACGCGCTGCAGTCCGCGAAAGAAGCGGTCGGTAGGGTGCCGGAAAGCGCGCGGTCTCACTACGCGCTCGGCCTCGTCCTCACTCAGTTAGACCGTATTCCCGAAGCCGATCGCTCTTTTGCTCGCGCCGCTGAGCTCGACCCGGAGTACGTCCTCCCTTGTCGCCTGGAGCGTTCAGAGTTCGAGAGTGTGGTGGAAGGGGTCTTGGCGTCGTTGCCGACCGAGTTCGCAAGCTATCTGCAGAACGTGGAGGTCGCGGTGGAGGCGGCGCCGTGTCGAGACCTTCTTCAAGAGGCAGACATCGAGCACGACCTCCTCGGCTTCTATCAAGGCAATACGATTCAGAATAGTGAGTGGGGTCTTCCCGCCCGGATTGTCCTTTATCAGAGAAATTTGGAGAATATCTCGTCCGATCGCGCGAGCCTGATCAGAGAAGTTCGGGACACCGTCTTGCACGAGGTGGGCCACCACCTCGGGATGGAGGAGGATCAGCTCGAGGAAATCGAAAAGGAGTTCGATGATCTGGATGATAAGGGATCGAGCTCTTAATCACTATTGACCTCCTGTGCTCCGTAAAAAGTCGATCCAGCGTTGATTACACGGTTTAGACCTGCCATGATCGGCTGCTTCGCGCCGCTCGACCGGTGCTCCATCACGATTACCGGTTGTCACGCATCGCCTGATGGTCTATTTCAAAAGGGCCTCGTGTCCAAAAACACAAACGAACTGAAGACCGGCGCGCCGGGCCGTTTCGGATTGGAGGTGTCTACACTTGGTTCGTCCATGGAAGCGAGAATTCTCGGTCATGAGCACGCCGATCCAGCCCTTGACATGGTTGGTCGTCGCCACCGCTGGTTGGGTCCAGCGTGACCAACAGGCCGCTATCGTCTACTTGCTTGAGGAGAGCAGAGTCCTCAAAGCTCTGCCTCGCGGAAGGAAGCTTCGCCTCACGGACGACGAGCGACGTCGTCTCGCGGTAAAGGGTAAGGCGCTTGGTCGGAAACTCTTGGCAGAAGTCGCCGGTATCGTCACACCGCATGCTCTTCGCCTTCCCGTCCTGTGCCAAAACTCGGCCCTTTTGAAATAGGCCATAAATCAGCAGCTTAGTGTCTGTGTTTGCGACCGGACCAAGGGCCGCAGGCTTTACAATCGTCTGGCCCGAGGGTGTTATCTTCAGCTCCATGATGACGTACCACGCGCAGTTCCTACTGCTCGTTGTGGCTGGCTGGGTCAACCGCCAGCAGCAGGATGTGATCGACTATCTGCAAGAGGAGAACCGTGTGCTCCGAGCCGGGCTTCGGGGCAAGCGTCTCAAGCTCTCTGACGACGACCGTCGTAGGCTCGCCGTCAAGGCCCAGGCTTTAGGCCGCGAGGCGCTGGCCTAGATTGCGTCCGTTGCCACACCCGCTACGCTTCTGCGCTGGTACCGCTGTCTCATCGCAGCCAAGTACGATGGCAGCAAGAACCGGAGCCCAGGCCGACCTCCGACGGCGAAGGACATCCGTGAACTCATTGTGCGCGTGGCGCGAGAGAACCCGACGTGGGGATATACGCGCCTGCGAGGCGCACTCAAGAACCTAGGACATGAACTCGGACGCAACACCATCAAGAGGATCCTCGCCGAGCACGGTATCGCTCCTGCGCCGGAGCGGGGCAAGAGCATGTCGTGGAGCACCTTCCTCAAGGCTCATTGGGGCGCTATCGCTGCGACAGACCTGTTCACCGTCGAGGTTGTGAACCCGTTCGGGCTCGTCCGCTACCATGTCCTGTTTGTCATCGATATCGCCACTCGCTGCGTGTGCATCGGTGGGATAACGTCGGACCCCAACGGGGAGTGGATGAAGCAGGTGGCAAGAAACCTCACTGACATGTGGGATGGTTTCCTCCTTGGCAAGCGATACCTCATCCACGACCGGGACCCGCTATTCACCGAGGCGGTACGTGGGCTGTTGAGAGATTCAGGCGTGAAGCCCCTTCGCCTTCCCGCTAATAGTCCGAATCTGAACGCATACGCGGAAAGATTCGTTCTCTCCATACGTCGAGAGTGTCTCGACCGCTTCGTACCTCTCAATGAGCGACACCTGCGGACAGCGATAACCGAATACGTAGTGCACTATCACACAGAACGGAACCACCAAGGTCTCGGCAACGAGCTCCTCACACCTCTGCCGGCAAGCGCGAATGACGCTGGCCCCATCGTGTCGCGAGAGCGACTTGGGGGCATTCTCAACTACTACTGCCGTGCCGCGTAGATGGTCGCCGGCGACGGTAGCCCCTTGGGTGGGCCCGCTCGGCGTAGCGTGAAAACAGCTTCAGGCACACGCTTCGATATTCGCTCTCGACTAGGAGGTCATCTGCATGGTGACGACCCGCCCGCCCAAGACGATTGTAAAGCCCACGGCCCTTGGCCCGGTCGCAAACACAGACACTAAGTTGCTGATTTATGGCCTATTTCAAAAGGGCCGAGTTTTGGCACAGGACGCGGTTGGCAGCAGCACCCAGCCCTCCGCTTTCTGGCTCGCGACATACGCGGCGCAGGCTTCTCGCTGCGCATCGAGGGAGTTGAAATCCTGCTCGAGACCCTCTTCCGCGCTCTTTCGCGTATAGATGGCACAGCGGATCTTCTTCATGTTAGGCCTTGCGCTTGGGCGTCAGACCGAAAAAGCGTGGTCCTGACCAGTGGGTGCCGGTGATTTGCTTTGTGATGGCCGTGAGGAACGGATAGGTTTTGCCATCGAACCGATAGCCGTTGTCGATTACCTCGACCTGGTAGGTCCGGCCATTCCACTCGCGGACGAGATGGGTACAGGGGGAAACGGATCCTGCGGGAGCACCAGGACTTGGTGTCTCGTTCGCCATGGCAGCCAGAGCGCGCCGGGTTGTGGCCGAATGCCCGCCATGGGTCCGGCACTGGCGTTCGTACGCAAGAACGCGGCGCATGAAAACGCGAGAGAGCGAGCGTGGAGGAGCAGCCCCGAAGGCCTGCTCCCAGACCCGCCGTAAGCTGGCGAAGTCCAAACCGTCCAAACCGACGTTCCGGCCAACCCCTGTATCCTGCGGCATCACCGAACGTTCGCTCTTGTGCTCGATAAAGTCCAGTCTAATGAGGGACTTCCGGGTGCGAAGCTCACTGCCCGTAGCTCGCCCCACAGCCGATTTGAGCCAGCCGTACGCACCCCCGGTGGGCCTGTCGCTCGCCACCCGCAGCCCAGGGGTCGGAAGCCAGCCCTGCGGCGCGAAATACCCTCGATTCTGCACGGATTCCAAGGGCGTCTAAGCTGCTGATTTGTGGTCTATTTCAAAAGGGCCGAGTTTTGGCACAGGACGCGGTCAAACCTCTGCGAGTCACCCCGGCAGAGCCGGGGGTTTACCTGTGATAATTGCCCGCCCATCGCGCCGTTGCCTCGAGGCCGGTCCTTAGTGGGCTCCATCACGATTGCCGGTTGTCACGCGTCGCCTGACTGAGCTAGCTTCTCGCGGCGAACAACGCGTTCTTTCTCCACCACGTTATTGTGTCGGTGGCCTGGCGGCGACAGCATGCAGAATTTCCACCGCAGCGAAGACAAGTTCGCAGGACATCGCTCTCATGGCTGTCTGCCCGTCAATACGCGATCTTTTTTTGCGGATCACAGTTGTTCAGACCGCTGGGCCGTCGAGGCCGTGCGTTATACTCGCCTTGTCGCATGATGAAAGAGCTGGTCACCATCCGATGGCTTGCTTGCGCCGCGGCGAAGGCGCTCTTACTTGATCTATAGAAAAATCACTATCTCATTTCTGAGGGACTTCGGGAACAAATCAGTCGCAGTCGGCTTACATGCGATAGCCAAGGTGCCGCGGCCACCCGCGTTTCTCATTCGCACCGGGGGAGGGCGACTCCTCGACAGCCGTGAGAAGCACTTGCAGCGGTGCGTGAGAGCCTCGTGGCAGGAGGGGTGGGTCGAATCTCTGGCGGCCTGACGGGTCGGAGACTGCTGGGCAGGCGCGCGCGCAGTGAATCAGTTCGAGATCGACGAGCCAGAGGGCGCTGGGCCGGTAGAACCCGGCGTCACGTTCGCCGGTCAGAAACACAGGGTTACTAGCAGAGGGCAACACTTCTTCGGATCGTACAAGTGCTGTGTTGTAATAAAAGGGTTTCCTATACTCCCCGAAGAGATACTCGATATGGATGCGTACCGAGGTCCGTGGAAAAAGAACGGCGTTCCTCCACTTCGTCATCACGCTATCAGATCCAAAGCCGGGCCCTTCAGCCGTCAGGGATGTGTCCCGAGGTTCGTGGAAAAAGAACGACGCCCTCCACTCCGTCATCAGAGTATCAGATCAGGCGGCAACCTCCGCGTGTTCGAGAACCTCGCTCAGACGTTGGTAGCCGTCGATGCGTCGTAGTTGAATCTGGCCAGAGGCGATAAGCCCAAACAGCAAAGCGACCGCGGACTCCTCGCTGGAGAACGACGCTTGGGTTTTCGTCCGGCGTCGAAACTCGCGGTTGAGATTCTCCAGAGCATTGGTCGTTCGAATCGATTTCCACATGGCACGAGGGAATTCGTAGAAGGTCAGCAGCTGATTACCGGCCTCCTCTAGGCTTCGGACGACGGCCGGCGCGAGAGGCGTCCACTTGGCGACGAGCTCGTCATAGGCTTTGCGAGCATCGATCCCGTTCTTGGCGTAGACGATCCGGTTGTAGTCACGCCGGAGCTCACGGCGTGCGTGCGCCGGGCAATGTTCGAGCAAGTTGGCGCGCTTGTGCTCGGTACATCGCTGCAACCGGCACCCCGGCCACTTCTCCAGCGCTTTCGTCAGCCCCTTGTGGCCGTCGCTGATCACTAGCTTGGGAGCCCGGAGTCCTCGAGCCTGGAGTCCCTCCAGCACGGAGCCCCAATGCGTCGAGGCTTCGCTCACCGCCAGACGCAATGACAACAGACGTTTCTGCCCGTCTGGCGCGACCCCGAGCGCGACCAGTACGGGTACGCTGATCACACGTTTCGCCATCCGCACTTTCAGGTGGAAGCCGTCCAGGTAAACGATCGCGTAGACCTCCTCGCTGAGAGCACGGTTCTGCCATTCCTCGAAGCGCTCCTTCAGCCGGCTAACCACGCGAGACACCGCGCTCTTCGATAGGTGCTCCTCACCGAGCAGCGGTTTCAGCGCTTTGCGGATCCGGCGGCTATTCGCGCCCGACAAGTACGTCCCCAAGATCGCCTCGTCGACCTCACGAGTCCGGCGCGCGTACCGGGGCAACAGCTCGCTCCTGAACTCTGTCGTCTCTCCCGTTTCCTCGTCTCGCACGCGGGCTCGTGGTACCCGGAGCTCGCGAGTTCCCACCGACGTCGTCACGCGACGGGTTTCGGCTCCGTTGCGATATCCACGGCGGTCTTCCGCACGCTCGTAGCTACCACACCCCAGCGCTTGGTCGACTTCTTCCTCAAGCACAACCTCGATTGCCTCCAGTACCCGCTTACGCAGCCGAAGTTGGACGAACTCCCGGTACTCGCTTACAGACTCCTTCGATATGGTGGTAGGCTTCTTCATGGCGTAATCTTCCTCCTCGCCTTTACAGGCGTGGTTTGGTTTTGTGCCTCTCCTGCCATTTCAGTGGATCCTCTTGAGGGTGAGACCGCCACAGTGTAGGTAGACGAGACTGATGAGAGCTTCGGCAGAGTGGAGTCCAAAGCTGCGGTGGCTCAGCAGCCGGATTTTGTTGTTCATTCCTTCGAGTCGGCCGTTGCTGAGTCTCCACGTGACCCACGCGATGACGCCATCGAAGTGGCTGCGGATCATCTTCGCCGCGCGTTTGACGGGCTCTATCCTCGAGCTCATAGCGCGCCGCAGCCATCCTCGGAGAAACTTCTTGGCCCATGTCTCGGTTTTGTAGGTGTAGAGGTCCATGAAGTCGTCGCGCAGAAGCATGGCGCGGTAGAGGCGACGATTAGCTCGCACCTGCTCGCGGAGCACCCGTTTGTCTTTCGCGCTGCGGTTGTGTTTGGCCTTGAGAAGGGGAAACTTGGTGTTCTTGAGGTTGCGTCGGGCAGTCCCTTTGAGCTCGCGCACCAGCTCGCGCCGGGTCTTATCCACGGCCTCGTTCAGATGCTTGACGATGTGGAAGCGGTCAAAGATCACCCGTGCCTGAGGAGCCTTTTTGCCGACGACAGTTATGTACGGCTCCCACATGTCCATGCTGACCTGTGCTCCGCAAAAAGTCGATCCGGCATTGATTGCGCGGTTTAGACTGAAGTTCCTTGCTGAAAAAACCAAGATCCGGTGTTGATCCAATAAGATAGATGGAATCAATGGTGCTGGCTTCTGTCTACACGGTGATACCTTTGAGCAAGTCGTAGGCTCTCTGCTGTTTCGAGTCCGGAGTTGTCGTGACATCGAAGGTGGGCTCGTCGGGTCCGGCTTCCGGTCGCCGACATTTGTTTCGGACGATGTTGCTGAGAAGGCGCAGCAGCGTGCGGAAGCTGGAAGCTGGTCTCCCATCGTCAAGCTTCTTGGTGTGTATCTTGCGCAGGGCTGCGTCGGAGCGTTGCGCCGGAGCGACGGGGTCACGCTCGGCCTTCGCCTGCTGCTCCTCGTCAGAGAATACTAGCGGGCGCCAAACCTCCATCATGTGCCACAGGACGTAGTAGGCCAGCATGCACAAGAAGATGTGCGCCCGGACTCGGTTTTCGCGCCGGTGACGAATCGGCCGCACCTTTAGGTCCATGCTCTTGAAGGAACGAAACGCCCTCTCGACCTGGGTCAGCAACTTGTAGCTGCGCACTGTGTCGTCGGTTTTCATCCGCTGCTCAGCAAGACTGGTGCGGATCACGTAGATGCCGTCAAGGGCAGCTTCCGTAGTGACCTTTGTGTCGTCGATTTCGAAGCTAAAGCGGTCGTCGCGAATGTCCAGCTTGAAGTGCTTGCCGACTTTGTACTTGTTGAGAACTCTGCCTACCCGCACACCGATTTTATCTTTACCATGCAGCTGGCCTCGCCCGATCCGTTGGCGAATCCGTTCCAACTGCTTAACGATCGTCCCCATGTGTCGCTTCCACCGCTGGAGCCGTTTGTTGGCGAGCTCAGAGTTGCCGTTGGCGAGGCGCGAGGCGTCGGCAGCCATCGTTGTCTCGTCTAGCTCGAAGTCGAAACCGTCGTCACGGATGTCGAGCCTATAGTACTTGCCGACCTTGTACTTGTTGAGGAGCTTTTTCACCGTAGCACGGATGTCCTCCTTACCGTGCAAACGGCGCCGCTCGACCATCCGACAAACCTTCTCCAGCTCCTTGCAGGTTGCTTCGAGCAGAGCACGACGCTTGTGACGCCGCCTCTCGGCCAGCTCCGGATTGCGGCAAGCGACCAGCCTCTCGTTGGGGAAATCCGGGTGCGTCAACTCAAACAGGTTCCGCCTGTCGAATAGCCCCATCTGGATCACCCCATCGTTAATGAGCTTGCGAATCGGTTCGGGACGCAGAGCGGTAATCCAGTCGATACCGTCCATCTCCCGTAACTCGTCGATCTGGGTCTGGGTGATCATTCCGCGGTCGCCCACCATCACAAACTGCTCGATGCCGAACCGCTCTTGCGCATTTTCTACCTGAGGCAACAGCGTTTTGGGATCGCCCGTGTTGCCCTCAAAGACGGATACCGACACGGGGATGCCGCGTTCGTTGGTCAGCAGGCCGTAGTTGACCTGCAGCTTGCCTTTCTTGCCGTCACGGTTGTATCCGAGCCTGGCCAGCGGACAACTCACCCCCTCGAAGTAGCTTGAGGTTAGGTCATAGAGCGCGAGGCCGTCGTTTTGGAGATGGCGCGCCGCGAGTTTCTTTTCGATGACCTCCTGGCGTTTGAGAACCCAGTCCATGGCGGCATAGAGATCGTCTTCGTCGGCATCGCTCACCCCCAGGATTTCGGGCAGTGTGGTTGTGTGCCACCACAGGCTAGTCGCCAGCTTCGACTGCGGTTCGAGGATCCGGGCGACTACCATGGCCACGACCAAATCCCGCTCTGGTGAGTGTCGAGAGCCAACGAGCTTTTCGAAAGGTATTGTCAAGTTGAGGTCTCAAGCTCGAAGCGGGCCGCTAGATGATGGGGCTTGAGCGCACGGCGTTGCCAATATCTTGGGGTCGGATCGGCCCTGAATGCCTCAACTTGACAGTACCGTCGACAATGGTGCGGACGATGTCGGGGGGCCATGAAGGCATAGCCGATGGCCTTGCGCACGCGGGCCTTTGGGATGGCGTCTTCGATGGCAATCTCCTCATAGGTTTTGCCTGCTTTGATTCGATCGAGCCAGGAGAGGGCATTGGCGATATTGCGCAGGAGTGTGCGGTCAACGGATTTCGTGGGGTTGCCCAGAACGAGTTTGGTCTCGACGCCGCGTCGACGCAAGCGGAACGGCGCGTGGATGCGGAGTACTTCCTCGCGAATGCGGTCGGGACCAACCGGCAGGGAAGTAGCGAACTCATCTCGGTCGAGGAGGATGGACACAGATCCTGGGCTGATATCGACCCGCCGGATGAGACGAAGCAGGCGGGCTGCCGAGGCCCTAACATTATTATTGTCATTACTACCGGAGCACAGCCCGTCCAAAGAGCGACGCACCGAGGCGAGTTCCTGCATCGTCGGAGTGTGGGTCAGCGAGGCCGAGAAGGTCGGTGCTCCCACATGCTGTTGGGCGAGGTGCACGACGGTCTGTTCCAGCGTGGGTGCGGGCAGGTGCCAGCTGGAGAGGTCCTTGTTGCCCGTCGTGTCCAAAAACACAAACGCGTTGCCAAGCCCTTGATGGTTGAGCTCTCCATGATAATGGTAGATGAACTCGGCGACGGCCCGGCGCGTGGGTCTAAGAGTTCGTTTGTATTTTTGGACACGACGGCGTCTAAGCTGCTGATTTGTGGTCTATTTCAAAAGAGCCGAGTTTTGGCACAGGACGGGGTGCCGTCCTGAACGAAGCGATAGGCGTCCCAGAGGTACCGGTAGAAGTCGTCCTCGTAGAACGGGCCGCCGAACAGGCCGCACACGCGGAAGACCACGGCCCAGCCGATCAAGCGGCCCACCGGAAACGGCTCGGCCCGCCGACGGTGGTAGGCGTACAGGCCAAACGTCAGCAGGGAAGTCCAGCCAGCGATGCCCAGAAAGAGGGGCAACGCGGGCTCTCCCGGCTGTCGGGCGAACCAGGCCAGCACACCGTAGGCCAGCGCGCATCCGAGCCCTGCGGCGTCAATCGGTCCGGAAGCCCTCATCGACGACATCGACCTGACCCGGCGTCTCGGCCGTTGTTCGGATGGCGGCATTGTATTGGTTCAGCGTGAAGATGACAGCGAGGTTGGACGTTAACGCAACGCCCGGCGGCAGGATGTCCCCTATCGCCCCAGGGATCGTACCAGAGTGCTCGGGGGCGTCAAGGGTAAAGCGCGCTGCGCGCGCCGGCTTCGCCGCCCTTGACGCCCCCTGCGCTCTCTGGTACTCAATGCTTGTGGGCGAGAGGGAACGGAGTGGGGCTCCTGGGATCGGAGTGTTCATGCGGGCACCTTGTTCGCACGGCGCTCACGCCGCAGCTTCCGAGCCTGCTCGAGTTTGCGGTCTCGCTCCGACCAGATCTGGGTGGCCTTGCCATCCATGAAGTCCAGCGGCGCAATGTAGCCGATCGCGCTGTGCAGGCGAACCCCGTTGTAATATTCGACGAATCGTTCCATCAAGGGGCGAGCCTCTTCGAGGCTCGTGGGGCTGGCAGGACGCAGGGCGTCCGATTTTATCGTCTTGTGCCAACGCTCGATCTTCCCGTCTTGTGCAAAAACTCGGCCCTTTTGAAATAGACCATAAATCAGCAGCTTAGTGTCTGTGTTTGCGACCGGGCCAAGGGCCGTAGGCTTTACAATCGTCTGGCCCGAGGGTGTTATCTTCAGATCCATGATGACGTACCACGCGCAATTCCTACTGCTCGTTCTAGTTGGCTGGGTCAACCGCCAGCAGCAGGATGTGATCGACTACCTGCAAGAGGAGAACCATGTGCTCCGAGCCGGGCTTCGGGGCTCGCTGCGTGTGCATCGGTGGGATAACGTCGGACCCCAACGGGGAGTGGATGAAGCAGGTGGCAAGAAACCTCACTGACATGTGGGATGGTTTCCTCCTTGGCAAGCGATACCTCATCCACGACCGGGACCCACTATTCACCGAGGCAGTACGTGGGCTGTTGAGAGATTCAGGCGTGAAGCCCCTTCGCCTTCCCGCTAATAGTCCGAATCTGAACGCATATGCGGAAAGATTCGTTCTCTCCATACGTCGAGAGTGTCTCGACCGCTTCGTACCTCTCAGTGAGCGACACCTGCGCACAGCGGTAACCGAATACGTAGTGCACTATCACACAGAACGGAACCACCAAGGTCTCGGCAACGAGCTCCTCACACCTCTGCCGGCAAGCGCGAATGACGCTGGCCCCATCGTGTCGCGAGAGCGACTTGGGGGCATTCTCAACTACTACTGCCGTGCCGCGTAGATGGTCGCCGGCGACGATAGCCCCTTGGTGGGCCCGCTCGGCGTAGCGTGAAAACAGCTTCAGGCACACGCCAAGTACGCGAAGCTCTATAAACGCAGTCGGCGAAATTCGAACCATATGTAACAAAAGGGGTTCTCCTGTCGTTTCGGGGGATCTGATTTGTGTTGGAGGGCATGGCCTATGGACGCTGCCGCGATTGTGGAAAACGCCGGAAACTCCGGGCGAGAGAGGCGTTTAGGGAAAGGTTGTGAGCACGTACAAACGTGGAGCGGCGTTTTCTACAATCGCTTGGAAAACGCTTCGCGTTTCCCACGAGCGCCCACAGGCCCCTCCTGATATATATACAAGAAAGATTAATTCATATGGAATAAGGAAGGGGGGGCTCGATTAGTGGAGGCTATGGAAAACGCCCTTCCAGGCTTCGAAGAGAACTCAGTCGTGAGCAAGGTCTGAACGACCAGAACCGTGGGGGCGTTTCCCACAGCCTCGTCTCCCGCTGAGGGGCAGTGGCATTTGGTGAGGCCCGTGGGTTGAGAGGGTAAGCATGTGTAGATGCGCATCGGCGAGAACGCTAGAATCTTTTTTCCCGAAAGAGAAAAGAGCGTTCCCGCGATGCGCGTTACTACGTTAGTCAACAAGCTCATCGGATTGCAAGGCCTGTGGATCCGAGGTTTCCACTTCCAGGCGGACAAAGCCAGAGTGGTGGTGGATGTAGTACCACGGAGGAGGAAGCCTCTGTGCGGGATTTGCGGACGAAAGGTCCGCAAGAACAAAGATCGCTACAATCGCTACTGGCGGCACTTGGACCTGTTCGGAGTCCGGACCTATCTTCGCTACTCGATCCGACGAGTGGTATGTCGGCGGTGTGGAGTGGTCAGAGAAAAGGTGCCTTGGGCCGACAAGGGAAGCCGCTTTACCAAAAGCTTCGAGCAAGAGGTAGCGTGGCTGGCACAGAGGACGGACGTCAGCGCCGTAGCGAACTATTTCCGAGTGACGTGGCGTTCGGTGCGACGGATCATCCAGCGAGTGGTTGCCGAGCAGCGGGATGAGCGGCGCGAGCTCGATGGATTGCGGGTGATTGGGATGGACGAGATCAGCTACCGCAAACGCCACAAGTACTTAACAGTGGTAATAGACCATCTCAGCGGCCGGGTCGTCTGGGCGGGAAAGGAGCGCAAGGCCAAGACGCTGCTGCGGTTTTTCCGCAAGCTCGGACCACAAAGAGCCGCGGAGCTCGAAGCGGTCAGCATGGACATGTGGGAGCCGTACATAACTGTCGTCGGCAAAAAGGCTCCTCAGGCACGGGTGATCTTTGACCGCTTCCACATCGTCAAGCATCTGAACGAGGCCGTGGATAAGACCCGGCGCGAGCTGGTGCGCGAGCTCAAAGGGACTGCCCGGCGCAACCTCAAGAACACCAAGTTTCCCCTTCTCAAGGCCAAACACAACCGCAGCGCGAAAGACAAACGGGTGCTCCGCGAGCAGGTGCGAGCTAATCGTCGCCTCCACCGCGCCATGCTTCTGCGCGACGACTTCATGGACCTCTACACCTACAAAACCGAGACATGGGCCAAGAAGTTTCTCCGAGGATGGCTGCGGCGCGCTATGAGCTCGAGGATAGAGCCCGTCAAACGCGCGGCGAAGATGATCCGCAGCCACTTCGATGGCGTCATCGCGTGGGTCACGTGGAGACTCAGCAACGGCCGACTCGAAGGAATGAACAACAAAATCCGGCTGCTGAGCCACCGCAGCTTTGGACTCCACTCTGCCGAAGCTCTCATCAGTCTCGTCTACCTAAACTGTGGCGGTCTCACCCTCGAGAGGATCCACTGAAATGGCAGGAGAGGCACAAAAGGCAAGCGGCTATCACACTGTAGCCGCCACCATTCCTCGTTGCTGCTGATTGAGAAAATGTCCAAAGACCATGTTCGACTTTACATCTTGTATATTCCGCCGACGCTGACACAGTATCGCAGCTTTCAAAGGATCGAACAGATCATCGTTCGGGTCGGCACGACGATTGCTCAGCTTCAGCGTGCGGATCACCTCAACATACTTGACCCGGCGAACGCTTTCTAGGAGCTGCTCAATAAGCACCTTCCGTCTCGTAGAATTGTGGATTCCAGGAATAGAGCGCTTTTCCCTATCAAAGGAAAGCAAGTCAGCCTCAAGTCCCTGAGCAAGCTCACGATCCCAGGGAAGGCCACCCCCTGCTGTCCCATCTGGGCAAGCAAGCCGTCGACAGCTTTCGCAGTTTCGAAGAGGCACTCGTCACCGAAGACCAGGAGTACGACGTCATCGCGCTCCCCGAGCAGCGTCGTTGGCAACCGGTACCGCGAGACTAGCGAGTTCCAAGGACTCGCGCAGTCAGACTTGTCTCATCTCATCGCCGCCGCGTCTTATTGCTTCGCCGTCTTCTTCGCCTTCTCTGCCGCTTTGGCTTCTCGCACCTTTGCCTTCTCCGCCGCTTTGGCCTTGGCTTCCCGCACCTTTAGCCACGCCCGGACCTCCCGCAGACGGAATTGAGACGCCACGCCGCGCCCTCTAGTGTGGACCGGCATCCCAGACCGCTCCCATTTTGTTACCATCTTTTTATCGACGCCCAAATGCTCGGCTAGTTCCGACCTCGTCAACACTCGCGCTTTGGCCATAATCCTCCTCCAAATGGCACTGCCCCCTTCTGCATTGAAAGACGCTCTTAGGGTACTACGGTTTCCCCTTGAACGAAGGATTCCAATTACTTTACTTCATTTCCACTCCTTTTGAGGGTAGCTCGTGTCCGTCAATTTATGACACTGATGGTCTATTTCAAATGGGCCGAGTTTTGGCACAGGACGGGGCACAATATTCGAGAGCAGACGCAAGAGCGAACCTTTCCACGTTTACAATGACGCGGGATCACCTCATCCGTTCGCCGCGAAACGGCCAATCCTTTTTTTTGCGGAGCACAACCATGTGATATAGCATATCGCTCCGGTGGGCAAGCTCGCGGCAACACTCCGAAGCCTAGGTCCCGGCCTTCTAGTGACCGCAGCCTTCATCGGTCCGGGAACCATCGTTACTTCCTCACGCGCCGGGGCACGCTACGGCTTCGCGTTGCTCTGGGCCGTCGTCTTCTCGGTCATCGCTACTGCCGTTCTGCAGGAAATGGCCGCTCGCCTGGGGATCGTCCGCCGCTCGGGATTGAGCGACGCAATCCGTCAGAGCTTTCGTCGACCACTCCTGCGCTACGCGGCACTCGGGCTGGTGGCGCTCGCCATTACGGTTGGCAACGCCGCCTACGAGGCGGGAAACCTGCTCGGCGCCTCGCTGGGGCTCGAGCTGACGCTCGGCTGGACACCCAGAGCCTGGGTGGTCGTGATCGCGGTCGCTGCGACCGTCCTCCTCGGCTCGGGCACCTATCGCGTGATACAGAGCGTCTTGGTGGCGCTGGTCGTGGTCATGAGTGCCGTGTTTCTCTTCACTGCGGTCATGGTCGGGCCCGCTCCGGGAGAACTCCTCAAGGGCATGCTGGTCCCGCAGATCCCAGCCGGCTCGCTCGTCACCATCATCGCCCTCATCGGAACCACCGTGGTCCCGTACAACCTCTTTCTGCACGCGAGCGCCGTTCAGGAGAAGTGGTCCTCGGAGGTTCCGGCCGACGAAGCCCTGCCGGCCGCTCGGCTCGATACATATTTGTCCGTGACCCTCGGAGGTGCGGTGACGCTTGCGATCATAGTGACCGCCACACCACTTCTTGGCCGAGGCATCGAACAGTCCGATGCACTCATGGTGACGGGGGTACTCGAGCCCATCCTAGGCTCCGCCGCGAAAACGTTCTTTGGCCTCGGCCTCTTCGCCGCCGGCCTCACCAGCGCGATCACAGCACCTCTGGCAGCGGCCTATGCGACGACGGGCGCGCTCGGCATGGACCGCGACATGAGGTCCACCGCCTTTCGCAGCGTATGGATCCTGGTCATCGTCGTCGGTGTCGCCTTGTCGCTCTCGGGCGGCAGCCCCACCGAAGCCATCCTCCTCGCGCAGGCTGCGAATGGGCTCCTGCTGCCGCTCATCGCCATCTTCCTGCTCGTCGTCGTGAACGACCGGTCACTGCTCGGGCGCTATCGGAACAGATGGTTTGCCAACCTGCTCGCGGGCGCGGTGGTGCTCGTCGTCATTGGGCTGGGAGCGTTCCAGCTGTTGCGCGTGTCCGGCGTCGTTTGAGTTGTTTTCGCGCGTCGTGTCCAAAAATACAAACGAACTCAAGACCAGCTCGCCGGGACGTTTCGTAATAAACGTATCTACGCTTGATTGGCCAATGGGAGCTAGAATCCTCGGTCATGAGCACACCGGTCCAGCCCTTGACCTTGTTGGTCGTCGCCATCGCTGGTTGGCTCTAGCGTGACCAACAGGCCGCTATTGTCTACTTGCTTGAGGAGAACAAAGTCCTCAAAGCTCGGCTTTGCGGGAGGAAGCTTCGTCTCACAGACGACGAGCGACGTCGGCTCGCGGTAAAGGGTAAGGCGCTTGGTCGGAAACTCTTGGCAGAAGTCGCCGGTATCGTCACACCGGAAACCCTTCTGGCTTGGCACCGAAGGCTGATTGCGCGGAAGTGGGACTACAGCGAGCGGCGGAAACAGCCCGGACGGCCCCGGGTCATGGCCGAGATTAGCAAGCTTGTCGTAGGGATGGCGAAGTCGAATCCGAGGTGGGGGTATACACGCATTCGCGGCGCCCTCTCGAATCTCGGCCATACGGTAGCCAGGAGCACCATCGCCAATATTCTGCGAGAACATGGCATCGAGCCCGCGCCGGAGCGAGGTGAGCGGACGCCGTGGCGCACGTTTCTCGCCGCCCATTGGGAAACCGTTGCTGCGACCGACTTCTTCACCGTCGAGGTCGCCACAGTTCGCAGGCTCGTGACCTCGTCCTGTGCCAAAACTCGGCCCTTTTGAAATAGGCCATAAATCAGCAGCTTAGTGTCTGTGTTTGCGCCCGGGCCAAGGGCCGTAGGCTTTACAATCGTCTGGCCCGAGGGTGTTATCTTCAGATCCATGATGACGTACCACGTGCAATTCCTACTGCTCGTTCTAGCTGGCTGGGTCAACCGCCAGCAGCAGGATGTGATATGAAAGAAGGACCAAGGAAGAGATTTAGCGAGCAGCGAAGGTCACGAGCGCTATTTTGGCTGTAACTTAATGCACCGTAACGTCTTAGCGTCATTTCACCAACACTTGATGGCGGAAGCACCCAGCGAGTGGCGATATCGATGACAAACAGGAGATAGTAGCGGACGAGCCCGAACGGGTTCACAACCTCGACGGTGAACAGGTCTGTCGCAGCGATGGCGCCCCAATGAGCCTTGATGAAGGTGCTCCACGACATGCTCTTGCCCCGCTCCGGCGCAGGCGCGACACCGTGCTCGGCGAGGATCCTCTTGATAGTGTTGCGTCCGAGTTCATGTCCTAGGTTCTTGAGTGCGCCTCGCAGGCGCGCATATCCCCACGTCGGTGTTGTTTATCACTTTAATCCGTAATCCACCGCGATGAAATATCAAGAACGGCCACCACTCCATGAGGGTACGGGAGTGCTCGACGGCGTCAAGGGTTCCCTCGCTACGCGAGCCGCTACGCGCCCTTGACCCCGTCTGCGCCTCCCGTCTTCTGCTCGTACGTGGTTGCCGGTCGAGGTGAATCACGAATGAGAAATCTTCGCGATTCAATATAAAAAACAACAGTCGGGTTCTCCTGCGCCACGCGCACAATGAGCTCACGGATGTCCTTCGCCGTCGGAGGTCGGCCTGGGCTCCGGTTCTTGCTGCCATCGTAGTTGGCTGCGATGAGGCAGCGGTACCAACGCAGAAGCGTAGCGGGTGTGGCAACCGACGCAATCTGGGCCAGCGCCTCGCGGCCCAAAGCCTGGGCCTTGACCGCGAGCCTGCGCCGCTCGTCGTCCGAGAGCCTGAGACGCTTGCCCCGAAGCCCGGCTCGGAGCACACGGTTCTCCTCTTGCAGGTAGTCGATCACATCCTGCTGCTGGCGGTTGACCCAGCCAGCTAGACTGAAGTTCCTTGCTGAAAAAACCAAGATCCGGTGTTGATCCAATAAGATAGATGGAATCAATGGTGCTGGCTTCTGTCTACACGGTGATACCTTTGAGCAAGTCGTAGGCTCTCTGCTGTTTCGAGTCCGGAGTTGTCGTGACATCGAAGGTGGGCTCGTCGGGTCCGGCTTCCGGTCGCCGACATTTGTTTCGGACGATGTTGCTGAGAAGGCGCAGCAGCGTGCGGAAGCTGGAAGCTGGTCTCCCATCGTCAAGCTTCTTGGTTTGTATCTTGCGCAGGGCGGCCTCGGAGCGCTTCGCCGGAGCAACCGGGTCACGCCTGGCCTTCGCCTGCTGGTCCTCGTCAGAGAATAGCAGCGGCCGCCAAGCCTCCATCATGTGCCACAGGACGTAGTAGGCCAGCATGCACAAGAAGACGTGCGCCCGGACTCGGTTTTCGCGCCGGTGACGAATCGGCCGCACCTTTAGGTCCATGCTCTTGAAGGAACGAAACGCCCTCTCGACCTAGGTCAGCAACTTGTAGCTGCGCACTGTGTCGTCGGTTTTCATCCGCTGCTCAGCAAGACTGGTGCGGATCACGTAGATGCCGTCAAGGGCAGCTTCCGTAGTGACCTTTGTGTCGTCGATTTCGAAGCTAAAGCTGTCGTCGCGAATGTCCAGCTTGAAGTGCTTGCCGACTTTGTACTTGTTGAGAACTTTGCCTACCCGCACACCGATTTTATCTTTACCATGCAGCTGACCCCGCCCGATCCGTTGGCGAATCTCTTCGAACTGCTTAGCGATCGTCCCCATGTGTCGCTTCCACCGCTGGAGCCGTTTGTTGGCGAGCTCAGAGTTGCCGTTGGCGAGGCGCGAGGCGTCGGCATCCATCGTTGTCTCGTCTAGCTCGAAGTCGAAACCGTCGTCACGGATGTCGAGCCTGTAGTACCTGCCGACCTTGTACTTGTTGAGGAGCTTTTTCACTGCAGCACGGATGTCCTCCTTGCCCTGCAAACGGCGCCGCTCGACCATCCGACAAACTTTCTCCAGCTCCTTGCAGGTCGCTTCGAGCAGAGCACGGCGCTTGTGACGCCGCCTCTCGGCCAGCTCCGGATTGCGGCAAGCGACCAGCCTCTCGTTGGGGAAATCCGGGTGCGTCACCTCAAACAGATTCCGCTCGTCGAATAGCCCCATCTGGAGCACCCCATCGTTGATGAGCTTGCGAATCGGTTCGGGACGCAGAGCGGTAATCCAGTCGATACCGTCCATCTCCCGCAACTCGTCGATCTGGGTCTGGGTGATCATTCCGCGGTCGCCCACCATCACAAACTGCTCGATGCCGAACCGCTCTTGCGCATTTTCTACCTGAGGCAACAGCGTTTTGGGATCGCCCGTGTTGCCCTCAAAGACCGATACCGACACGGGGATGCCGCGTTTGTTGGTCAGCAGGCCGTAGTTGACCTGCAGCTTGCCTTTCTTGCCGTCACGGTTGTATCCGAGCCTGGCCAGCGGACAACTCACCCCCTCGAAGTAGCTTGAGGTTAGGTCATAGAGCGCGAGGCCGTCGTTTTGGAGATGGCGCGCCGCGAGTTTCTTTTCGATGACCTCCTGGCGTTTGAGAACCCAGTCCATGGTGGCATAGAGATCGTCTTCGTCGGCATCGCTCACCCCCAGGATTTCGGGCAGTGTGGTTGTGTGCCACCACAGGCTAGTCGCCAGCTTCGACTGCGGTTCGAGGATCCGGGCGACTACCATGGCCACGACCAAATCCCGCTCTGGTGAGTGTCGAGAGCCAACGAGCTTTTCGAAACCGAGCTGTCTCATGGCACTGAGCACCGCGTCGACGTGGCCATGGTGCCGGGAGCCGTTCTCGACGATTTTGAAGGCGTCTTCGAGCGAAACGAGCTTTTGCCCCTTGAGTATGCGTCGGATGGCATCGACCTGCTCGCTCGGCAGTTTGGACAGGTTGGCAAGTGTGCGCTTGCGCGGTTTCTTGCTCTTGGCATCCCGATAGGACTCACGGAGCAAAACGGCGGGTTTGGAGTTGCGGTTGGGCACGATATCGATGTGCATGGCTACTATATACACTATATAGAATATATAACAACAAAAAATACAATACAACATGGCTACCAATTGCAGGCAAAAATCACATCTCTAGCGCTGTAACTCCATGCGACTAAAGGTACTTTACCGAAGCGTGGGAGGGCTTACTGGGCAGAACTTCAGGCTAGAACGAGCAGTAGGAATTGCACGTGGTACGTCATCATGGATCTGAAGATAACACCCTCGGGCCAGACGATTGTAAAGCCTACGGCCCTTGGGCCGGTCGCAAACACAGACACTAAGCTGCTGATTTATGGTCTATTTCAAAAGGGCCGAGTTTTGGCACAGGACGAGGTCCGGCCATTCCACTCGCGGACGAGATGGGTGCCGGCAGAAACGGACCCTGCGGGAGCGCCGGAGCTTGGTGTCTCGTTCGCCATGGCAGCCAGAGCGCGCCGGGTTGCGGCCGAAAGCCCGCCATGGGTCCGGCACTGGCGTTCGTGCAAGAGAACGCGGCGCAGGAAAACACGCGAGAGCGAGCTTGGAGGAGCAGCCCCAAAGGTCTGCTCCCAGACCCGCCGTAAGCTGGCGAAGTCCAAACCGTCCAAAACGACGTTCCGGCCAACCCCTGTATCCTGCGGCATCACCGAACGTTCGCTCTTGTGCTCGATAAAGTCCAGTCTAATCAGAGACTTCCGGGTGCGCAGTTCACTGCCCGTAGCTCGCCCCGCAGCCGATTTGAGCCAGCCGTGCGCACCCCCGGTGGGCCTGTCGCTCGCCACCCGCAGCTCAGGGGTCGGAAGCCAGCCCTGCGGCGCGAAATACCCTCGATTCTGCGCGGATTCCAAGGGCGTCTAAGCTGCTGATTTGTGGTCTATTTCAAAAGGGCCGAGCTTTGGCACAGGACGGGGTATCCTTGATCCCGGCACCGGAGTCCGAATTTTATCTCAGTACAGGTCCGACAGGTAGCAGCCGACCGCTTTCGTCGTCACGAGCTCTTCCGCCGTGCCTTCGAGGGCGGCGACGATCGCGTTCTCCAGATCCCGCTCCATAGGATCTCGCGAGATCCCGAATGCCGGAAAACGGTCGTCGATGCGGCCGCGGTAGACAAGCTGGCTTCGGGAGTCGAAGACGGCGGCTTCGGGAGATGTCGTCACGCCGATCTGCTCAACGAGAATTCGCTCCGGGTCACGTACCGGAGTGAAGGGAAAGCCGAACTCATCCACGTGCTTTTGGATCGATGCTCGGTCCTCGCGGTCGTCGGGATAAACGAGCCAGAACGCGACACCTTTTGACGAGAACTCACGGTGTAACCGGGCAAGCTCGGGCGCGTACCGGTTGGCAATAGGACAGTCACTGCGCGTGAAGACGACGACGCTAGCGCGCGTGTCCGAACCGAGGATGTCAATTGGAGAACCATCGAGGTCGAGCACGCCTTCCGTCGGCGTTCGGTGACAGGACACGAGCGCGCAAAACAGAAGGCATATTACCGATCGCATCCTGCGGGGATGTTAGCACCGCATGCATAGGGTGGCAATCTGCCGCAAGAGCGCGACGCCCGACTCGGTGGTCCCGTTGAGCCAGCTCCACGGAGGCACGGTGGCGCGGAAGGCCGCCCGTGCGCCCGAGACTTATTAAAACGCCAAAACGTTAGCAAGCCGACACGGTGCGCAGCGAGCTGCTGGATCACGTTGTCGTCTGGCAAGGTCTACCTTCGGAGGTTGCTCAGAACTGCCGACGGGATAGAATCACCTACCCGTTTTGCACAGCTCCTCTAAGCTCTTCTCGATGGCCTGCTGCTGGCGGCGGACGGGTTCGTCGAACTGGCCCAGCTCGGCATGTGCCGCGCCGATCGCTTGTAGAAAAGCGGGCCGACGACAGTCGGTCGGCTCGGCGCAGTGATTCGCCAAGCGGAGCGCCTCGTTCCTGTCTCGGACCGCCGCATCATGACTGGTGGCCAGTAGCCACGCCAGTGCGGCTTGGACCGCCGGCGACGCGGGAGCGACGCGGTTGGCCTGGCGCAGGTGCTGGGCGGCGGCGACGTCCCTTCCCAGTCGGTGCATCATCAGCCCCAACTGGTAGCGGGCTCCAACGTGGTTGGATTGCAGCTCAATCGTCCGACTCCAATGGGCTACCGCCCCGGCGAGGTCGCCTTGCGCGGCAAGCATTCTGCCTAGCTCAAAGACAGCGTCCACGTTTTGCGGTTGAAGTCTCACCACTTGTTGAAGTTGAGCGGCGGCCGCGGCCCTTTTTCCCTGTTGGAGCAGAACGCCCGCCAGTTCGTAATGGGCCGGCGCCAGGCCTGGCTGTAGCTGTATGGCACCGGCTAACGCGTCGGCAGCCTGATCGAGATGGCCTTGCGTTCGATGAATGGTGCCCTTGACAAAGTGTGCTTGTGCCATCCCCGGGTCAATCTCGATCGCCCGCTCGACGTGCTGGATCGCCCGCTCCAATTTATCCTGGCCCGAAAGAAGAAATCCGAGGTTAAGGTGCGCCTGAGCCAGATCAGGTTCGATGGCCACGGCCTGCTCGAGTCGCCCGATCGCCTGGTCGAACTTGCCCTGCCTTCCGTACACCACGCCCAGACTGAGCAACATCACGGCATCTGGCTCCAGCCGGACAGCCCGCTCCAGATGGACCGCCGCCTCTTCGAGACGACCACGCTCCATATGGAGCATTCCCAGGCTGGTGAGGGCGGGCGCGAAGTCGGGTCGTTGATCCAAAACTATCTGAAAATGCTGCAGCGCTTCCTCAGTGCGACCCAACGAGGCCAAGGACGTGGCCAAGCTCGTGCGCTTGTCGATATCGTCTGGATGGACCTGAACCGAATGCGCATAACCAAGCAGCTCGATCTCGATTTGCTTGCGCAGAAAATCTTGCTCCAGCCTCGCATGGTCCCTTTGATCGCGCGGCACCACTTGAATCCACAAGTCGCCCATCTCATCAGACGATTTCGGGCCAAACATGACTCGCTTCGGAGGCCGGTTCTGGTTCCGGATGTTTCCCGAAGAGTTGTCGTAGGTATACTCCATCCGCAGCTTCGTGCCCTTGGGCAGCGAAAAAGGGTCCGCGTAGCGATACTCGTCCTGCCAATTGAAATCCCAGTCTTTAATGTGAATCAGCCAACGCCGTGCGCCATCGGGAAGAATCGCGTACCCCCGCATCTCCCTGGCGAGATAGTGGGCGTGTGGGTAAATGCCATGCACGTCGACATCGACCGGCAACTCGAACTCGTCCTCGATCGTGTAGTCCTTCTTGCCTGCGGGAATGTCAATCGCCTCGGAGCCGAGCCGAACGACGAAGGGAATACGGCTCGGCGGTCTATCTCCAAAAAAAAGTCCGATTCTAGGAAGGATTTTCTCCGGTTTGCCGGTCGGCAGCATATGTAGCTCGAGCACGATGTCGGTACCCGGTTCCAAACGCCATGCCATGTCCTCCCTACTTTGAAAGGGTACCTTTCCCGGAGTCCAACCCAGAAAATGACCGTCCGGGGAGAGCGCATTACTGGTTCTCATGTCCGAAAAGCCGGGCTCGGAGTCTTCCTTCTCCAGCCGTCGCGAGGCCCGCGTCCGATCGATCCGCAGAAAAGAATGATGCACGATCTTTGGATTGCCGGGGCGTATTTCGACGGCTTTCACGCTCCGCATCTCGGTGACTGGACTCGGTATCACAAAATTGCGATACACGTCGTTCCCTTCCGCCGGAAGAGTAAACGGCTCGGGTATTGTCGCGATCAAATCCGGCTCGCCAAGCTGCCAACCTTGGGGCCACTGTGGCTGGTCCGGCAAGTCCGCCGCGTCGCCCTCGGGTGTCCCGGTATCCACCCAACGTTGCAATGCTTCGAGCTCCGCATCACTCAGGCGCCGCTCGTAGGAAAACTTCACAACCCCCGGCTCGGGCAGCCAAGGCGGCATGAACCGGCTCTCGGTTACCTCCTTGATCTGCGTGGCGTGCTGCTTGACGTCCTGATAGGTCAACAAGCTAAACGGCGCCGACTCGCCCGGACGATGGCACACCGCGCAATGGGCAAACATGATCGGCGCGATGTCGTTGTTGAACGTTAACTCTTCAGGCAAGGAAGTATTGGTGTTTCCCGGCGAACTTGACTCGGTACAGCCGACCCCGGCGACGACGCAAATGGCGGCCGCGCTGGCGGCGATAAGCAAGAAAAGGCCAGACTTCGCGAAGCGTTTCATGGGAGGGCCCTCGAAGTGGGGGCGCGCGACACGGTCAATCTTAGGTCACACGCTCCTGTGCTGCAACGACTCCCTCTGCGGCGGCGTAACGCTATGATGCCGATGTGGCGATTCTCGGGCAGCGGCGGTATCAAAGGAGCCCACTTGCAACTTTTTTCGAACAGTTTTGCTCGGGCATTCTGCCATGGTAGTGGAGAACGCGCACGAGCACGAACTCGTTCATGCCCACCGCCAAAGGAAGTTCATTCTGAACAACGAGAGCCCTTTACGGCATCGCCTTACTCCGCAGAAGTGAAGCTGGCATCATCCGTGCTCTGAATGCTGTGCGGCAGCACTTTCTGCTCCTTCGGCTTGGCACGGACGGCGGCGGCAAAACAAAGAAGGGTCGAGTCAAAAGGAGGTGTTGCCCTGTTCACAAAGCGGCGACGCGGACCTCAACCCGACCAAGCTTTGGCCGGCGCCGGAAAAAGGTGAGTCCGGCGTTGCGCCAGTGACGAGTCGGTCGGAGGACGCGCCGATCTTTCTTATTCCGGATTGGTTATTCCCTGCAGGAGGCGAACATGGCGCCCGAAGATGTCGCTTTTCAAGCGTGACCGAGCTGTCCCGCCAGGTCCGATCCAAAGAGGTGTCGCCGGTGGAGCTCACTGAGCTCTACCTCGTCCTGAGCCAAGCGCTCACGGATATCGAGAAGCTGGGGGTGAGGCTAGAACCGATCCCCGTCCTGTGCCAAAACTCGGCCCAGCCGGCATCGACGAAAAAACTGCGCCTCTCGAAATCAGGCTAAAACTCTAGCACGCGAACAGGTTACGCGGTGGCCGCCAACACTTGACTGCGGAAGCACCATTTGGACCAGACGCGAGAGAAAGAGGTCAAGATTCTATCTGAATATTGGCGTTGCTCGGGTTACAGCATTCCGAGTCCCGCACACAGCGACAACCGCCGACCGCTAGGAGAGCGCCGAGCACCGGAGCCGTGAGATAGATCCAGAGAGCTTGGACGTGTCCACTCACCAGCGCGGGTCCGAGGGAGCGCGCAGGATTCATCGACGCACCCGAGACGGGTCCCCCTAAGAGAGACCCTAGGGCGACGGCTCCACCTACGGCGACTCCTGCCAATAGGCCCTTCTCTTTTGCGCCGGTGGAAACGCCGAGAATCACGAACATCAGAATGGATGTGAGGAGCACCTCGAGAACGAAAGACTGCGAAGCCCGACCAGCGGGAATTGTCGCGCCGAGGGTCTGGCTCTCCAGAAACAACGCACGAACGATGAGGCTGGCAGCGAGGGCACCTGCGGACTGACTAACGACGTAGGGCGCAACCTCACGGCGCGACATTCGCCCCGAGGCCCAGAACCCTAGTGTCACGGCGGGGTTCAAATGCGCACCGGAAACGTCCCCCACCGAATAGATCATTGCCATGACCACCAGACCGAACGTGAGGGCCACGCCTACGTGGGAAATAAATCCCCCGTTGAGCTCGTCAATAACGATGGCGGCGGTGCCAGCGAACACGAGCGCAAAGGTACCAATGGATTCAGCCAGATAGTGTTTCATGGGGCCCCGATTATAACGGCTAGGCGAAAGTTGCTACGGTGAGTCGCACGAGATGATCCGCAGTATGCTCCTGACCGATCGTCTCGCATCGCCATCCCGTCCTGTGCCGGTGCTTCCGCTATCAAGTGATGGGATGGACTCCTCCGCTGACATAGACGGCATCGATGTGCCAAAGTCAGTCGAAAGAACGCATCGAAAAAGGAGGAGTCCGAATGAAAGATACGACGATCGCTGTGGGTCTTGCAAAGAACGTCTTCGAGATTGCCATCTCGCGCGAAGCGGGGAAGGTGTCCAAGCAACTCCGTGTGAGTCGACCCAAGTTGGTGTCGTTTTTTGCGAAACAGAGCGCTGCCACCGTGCTTCTCGAAGCCTGCGGCTCGGCTCACTTCTGGGCAAGGACGTTGCGACGGTTGGGAAGGTCACGAGCGCTATTGGCTGTAATTAAATGCACCGTAATGTCTTAGCATCATCTCACCAACACTTAATGGCGGAAGCACCAGATGAACTACTATCGGTCGCAGGAAGGCTCGCTAGAGATGGCGAGACTCAACTAAAACAGTCTTCGGAAAACCCGGGGCGGTTCAGCTCCGTCTCACGGGTTGAATCGTGCAATAGCGCCAATCAGAACGCGTAACGCAGGGACAGTCGAAGCCCGTGGTTCCTCAATTTCGCCTGTGTCGGGGCTAGATCGAGCGCCAACGGTTCCCGGCTTCCGTCGCGCCATTCTACCAAGCCTTCACCTTCGCCGGTTTCGATGACGCCGTAATCCGTATAACGCCAGGTGAGTTCGAGCGTCGTCCGCTCGCCCAACGACATCCCCAGTCCGGCTGTCAACATCCAGGTCAAACCACTCCGGCTGGTGTCCGGAATGATGGTCGTCGTCTTTGGGAACGTCATGCGCGTCTCACCGATTGCAACTCGGGCGACCCCGATGCCTCCGCCGATGAATGGGCTGAACGGGCCGAGCTTGTGTAAACCCAATTCCGGGAGATCAACATAAGCGGCCAGCATCCCGGACAGAGAGGATAGGTCCGTGGAAACCGATTGCAGGCGTTCGGGGTCTAGGAAGTTGGCACGACCATCGAAAGTCAATCGCGGCCAATATTCAACTAGAGTCTCTAGTCTGACGGAGGGGGCAACGGCGTAACCGAGCCCAAGCTCAAGGCCCGCAGCCGTACTGAAGTTCCCAACCGAACGGAGCGGCGCGCCGTCGCCGCCCGTGCCGCAACCGTAAAGAGCGGCTGGGAAAACGCTTGAGCAGTCCTCGTCGGTGAATTGGGTTTCGGCCGGCCGGTCTAGGCCAATCCCTGCTCGCAGGTAGATGTCTTCAGCCGCGACCGTTTCGGGAAGCAGCCACACCGCAGCCGCGCTCGAAGCTACCACCGCCGCTTGGCCCCAGTGGTTCCAAAGCTTCTTTGTTCGCGGGGGAGGAGCGTCAAGAGCGCGTGTCATCGGTTTCGTGATAAGCCTATTATCCTTCGTTGCAACCTAGGCTTGTACTCCGCAAAAAGTCAATCCAGCGTTGATTGCGAAGGGAAAATGATTGCGGTTGATGTCGATCCGGCCCGACGGATGCGCTGCCAGTCCCGCCTCGTTATTGGCCTCTTGGATCATGTGTTCCGTGCCCGCCCGTGGGTTGTCGAACCACCCCACGCGTGACCTCTACAATTCAGTAGTTTAAAACATTCGATAGGCTAGGTGTGTGGTGGAAGCGTGACGTTTATGCTGTTTATGGCGACAGTCTTGTGATTTTTCACTCCACACGATACGATCGGTGCCGGCGAGACCGGTGTCCTTTTCGAATCCGGTTGCTGCATCGAGCCGGTTGCGTGACGAGGTGGGACGGTGTCGCCCGCCGTCCAGCCAAGGTGGGGAGTTGAAGCCAGCCGACGAGTTGAGAGCGGAGAACGAGGCGCTGCGAGACCGCCTCTCCCAGCTGAGCGAGTCCAGTCTGCGCATCAGCGAGAGCCTGGACGTCACTACCGTCCTGCGCGAGGTGGTGGAGAGCGCCCGCGCGCTGACCAGCGCCGGCTGCAGCGGGATCACGACCATGGACGCGTCGGGACACCTGCAGGATTTCGTCACCGCCGGCGTGAGTCCCGAGGAATACCAGCGGTTCCTGCACCTGCCCCACGGGCCGCGCCTGTGGGAGTACCTGCGCGCGATTCCGCAGCCGCTCCGGCTCCGGGACCTGGCGGCCCACCTCGGCCCGCTGGGGTTTCCGGCTGACCCGACGCTGGCGCGGAGCTTCCTGGGGACGCCGATCCGACACCGGGGCGTGCAGGTGGGCAACTTCCATCTGGCCGACAAGGAGGGCGGGCAGGCGTTCACCCGGGAGGACGAGGAGGTCTTGGCGCTGTTCGCGTCGCAGGCCGGGGCGGCGATCGCCAACGCCCGCCGGCACCGGGCCGAGCAGCGGGCGCGGGCCGACCTGGAGGCCCTGGTCGACACCTCACCGGTGGGCGTCGTGGTCTTCGATGCCCGGACCGGCCATCCAGTCTCGCTCAACCGGGAGGCGAAGCGGATCGTCGGCGGGCTGTGCCTGCCGGGCCGCTCCCCGGAGCAGCTGCTCGAGGTCCTGTCCTGGCGGCGTGCCGACGGGCGGGAGATCTCCATGGCCACATCTCCCCTGCCGGAGGCGCTGAGCACCGCCACGACGGTGCGCGCCGAAGAGATCGTGCTCTCGGTCCCCGACAGCCGGCGGTCACGATGTTGGTCAACGCCACGCCGATCCACGCCGAGGACGGTGCAGTCGTCTCCGTGGTCGTCACCATGCAGAATCTGGCGCCGCTGGAGGAGCTGGAGCGGTTGCGGGCCGAGTTCCTGAGCCTGGTGAGCCACGAGCTGCGGGCCCCGCTGGCCGCGATCAAGGGCTCGGCCGCGACCGTGCTGGGTGGCGCGCCAGCGCCGGACCCGGCCGAGATGCTCCAGTTTTTTCAGATCATCAACGAGCAGGCCGATCAGATGTGCGGCCTGATCAGCGACCTGCTGGATGCGGGGTACATCGAGGCGGGCACGCTGTCGGTCACCACCGAGCCGACGGACGTGGCGGACCTGGTGGAGCAGGCCCGGAAGACCTTCCTGAGCAGCAGCGGCCGGCACACCGTCCAGATCGACCTGCCGCCGGACCTGCCCCGGGTGCGGGCTGACCGACAGCGCCTCGTCCAGGTGTTGAACAACCTCTTCTCCAACGCGTCCAAGTATTCGCCCGCGTCGTCCCCCATCCGGGTCGCCGCGGTGCGGGACGGCATACACGTGGCGGTCTCGGTCTCCGACGAGGGCCAGGGCGTGCCGGCCGACCGCCTGCCGCATCTGTTCAGGAAGTTCTCGCGCATCGACGGCGAGGCCCGAGGACGCGGGATCGAGGGGTCGGGCCTGGGCCTGGCCATCTGCAAGGGGCTGGTGGAGGCTCACGGGGGCCGCATCTGGGCCGAGAGCGACGGCGCGGACCAGGGCACGCGGGTCACCTTTACGATCCCGGTGGCTGAAGAAGCCGTCAGTGGTGCCGCAACCGGCCCCGCCCGGGCCGCTGGCGACTCGCGGGGGACCGGGCAAGAGCGGACGTGCATCCTGGTGGTGGACGACGACCCGGAGACCCTGCGGTACGTGCGGGACACACTCACTGACGCGGGGTACGCCCCGCAGGTGACCGGCGACCCGGAGGACGTGCCCCGCCTCATCAAGACGAAGAAGCCCGCGTTGGTCCTGCTGGACCTAGTACTGCCCGGGACCGATGGCATCGCGTTGATGGAACGAGTTCCCGAGCTGGCCGACCTGCCGGTCATCTTCATCTCCGGCTACGGCCGGGACCAGACGATTGCCAAGGCCCTGGAGGCCGGAGCCGCCGACTACGTCGTCAAACCCTTTTCGCCCACAGAGTTGGTGGCGAGAATCCAGGCGGCCCTACGCGGGCGGGACACGCCGCCCGAACCTTATCGGCTGGGAAACCTCGCCATTCACTACGAGGAACGCCGGGTGACCGTGGCCGGCCGGCCGGTGCCGCTCACCGTCACCGAGTACGACCTGCTCCGCGCACTGTCTGTCAACGCCGGACGGGTCTTGACGCACGAGTACCTGCTGCGACGGGTCTGGGGACCACAGAACAGCGGTGACGCCCGCCTCGTGCGCGCCTTCGTGAAGAAACTCCGCCGCAAGCTGGGCGACGTTGCCACCAGCCCCGCCTACATCGTGACCGAGCCTCGGGTCGGCTACCGCATGGCCAAAGCCGTGTCCAGTGAACCGAGTGGCTGCTGAAAGAGAAAACCCAGGCGTTGGCGTTGCAGGCGCCGACCGCCGAATCGGTGTTGTAGATGATCCGGTCGGCCTGGGCCAAGAAGGGAGATGCCCTGGTCCAGACCTTGCGGGCCTACCGGCATTTGAAGCCCTGAAGGTTCAAACTGCTGGCCCGTTGGACGTTCGAGTATTTTGACCACGTGAAAACAGCTTCAGGCACACGCTTCGATATTCGCTCTCGACTAGGTGGTCATCTGCATGGTGACGACCCGCCCGCCCAAGACGATTGTAAAGCCCACGGCCCGTGGCCCGGTCGCAAACACAGACACTAAGTTGCTGATTTATGGCCTATTTCGAAAGGGCCGGGTTTTGGCACAGGACGGGGTGCAAAAGCCGAATCGATCAAACAGCGAACAGGACAAGCACCTGCACACCCGCATGGGCGGCCGCGTAGTGCAATGCGTGTTAGACGCCGCTCTCCACCTTTCTCCACCTTCTATTCCGCGAGAAGCCTATCTCCAATACGGTCCAATTCCTCAGTCTCTAATCCGAACGCCTTGAAGACGTAGCCTGCCAAGTGCGCAGTGTAAAGCGCCGGCGTCTGGGATGTCGCTCGAAACTGTGCCGGTGGATTCGGGATGACGCCCCACGTCCTGTCACCGTACCGCAGGTAGGAGCCAATCGTGGCGAGGCTGGCGTGAACGGCAAACTGCGATTGAACCCTGTAGGTGACGTCGTATCCCGTTACTCCATCAGGATCACCGCGCTCACCAGCCTTTAAAAGCAACGGTCCTAAGTCGTCGGCGAGCTTCTTGAAGTTGAGCTTGCCGATCTTGCCCTCCCAGTCGTTGTGATAGGCGAATCCAAGGTTCAATCTCTCCGAGAGTAGGCGCTTCCAGAAGATGTCGTCCCCGGCGACCTCGTGGAGTGCTTCTTCGCCGCGAAGGAGTACGTGAATGGACACAAGCCAAGCTTCCCAATGCTGACGTTCGAGGATGCCAGCCAGTGATCCGAAACCTGCATCCTCAAGTACGACAATCCCTCTGACCATAGCACAGCAGCGCATGAGACCTGCTGCCGCGAACTGCCTCGCTGCCTCATTTGGTGGTGATTCAAGTAACGTCACGCATCCATCAATTAGCGCTAACAATTCGTTGATGGTCTGTCTTAAAGGCATCGCCAAGACCGAGTCGGCGGAAGATGCCCGGTCAGATGCTGTGCATTACACGCGGGCCGCGCAAGTGGTGACGCTGGTGACCTGACCCTCCGGTTAGTACTACGTTGTATCTTAGTAATTATCACAGGTAAACCCCCGGCTCTGCCGGGGTGACTCGCAGAGGTTTGACCGTGTGAGGCAGTAATAACAAAGTCCTCCTTGGAAAGCGCCAACTTCCAAACAAGGAGGACTCAATGAAAAACTACGAAAGCCTATCGCACACGCGGTACGACTGCAAATACCATGTTGTCTTTATCCCCAAATACCGACGGAAGAAAATCTACGGGGCGATTCGGCGGCATCTGGGAGAGATTTTTCACGAGCTGGCGAAGCAGAAGGTGCTTCCGCCATCAAGTGTTGGTGGCTGCTGCGTAACCCGCTCGTGTACTAGAGTTTGAGCCTGCGTGAAGAGACTTATCGCATCGACAGTGTCGTTTCCGGCAGCGACTTTCGTCGGGTTTGCATCTCGCGGGTCATATACTGCTCGAACCACTCCATCTGAAAGACCTGCGTGCGGATGAAGTTGGACGGCTTGCGCGTCGTACCGTGCCACTCCTCCTGCATGAGTATCAACCTGGTCGGCACCTTCAGCGTTTTCAGCGCTACGTAGAACTCTTCGCTCTGCGGCACCGGAGTCCGTAAATCATACTCGCCCACCATGATGAGCGTCGGCGTCTTCACATTCTCGACGTGCATGAGCGGGGAACGCCGGAGGTGGTCGCTCGGATCCTCCCAGGGGAACTTGTCGAACGTCCGATACCAGGATGTGCCGTCCGTCGTCCCCACGAACGACATCCAGTTGCTGATCATGCAACGTGCCGAGGCCGCCGCAAACCGGTCGGTCTGAGTCACCGTCCACCCGGTCAGGATGCCACCGCCGCTGCAGCCGGCGACGAACATGTTGGCTGGGTCGACGTAGCCTTGCTCGACGACGGCGTCGACGCCGCGCATCAGGTCGTCGAAGTCCTTCCCTGGGTAGTTGTTTTCGATCCCGTTACCGAACGCCGTGCCGTAGCCGCTCGATCCTCTCGGATTGGTGTAGACCACGACATAGTCGTTCGCCGCGAAGTTCTGGAACGAGGCGTTGAATGCGAAAGTGTATTGGCTGTGCGGCCCGCCGTGGATGCTGAGCAACAAGGGATAGGTGCGCGTGGCGTCGAAGTCTGGTGGCTTGACGGTCCAGCCATGCACACGTAGTCCGTCGAGCGAGTCGTACCAGAAGTCTTCCACCTCGCCGAGCGTCACACCTGCGAGCACATCGTCGTTGACGTGCGTGAGCCGCTCGATACTGGGGTTCGTCAGCGACAGCGACACAATGTCCGACGGCACGTGCGGGGTAGAGAGAACTCCGACCGCGAGCCCGTTCTCATTGAAATCGGTCACGTCGAGCGTGTGGGCACCTTCCGTCACGCGTCGTACTCCGTCGTCCAGCGAGGCGAAGTACAGGTCTCGCGTTCCAGCGTTGTCGGCGGTGAGATAGACGCCGCTCCCGTCGGGCGCCCAGATGGTACGGCGGAATCGCCGGTCGAAGTCGTCGGAGACCGAGCGCGCGTTCGAGCCATCGGCGTTCATGACGTAGAGCCTTCGGTTCACGTAGGTGTGATCGGTCGGATCCGACGACTCGTAGGCAATGAGACGGCCGTCAGGCGAGACGATGGGGTTCTCGTCGACGCCGACGTGGTCGATGAGCTCGCGGATCTGTCGCGTGGCGACATCCACCGCATAGATCTTCGACGGGCGGCCGAGGTAGCTGCCGGCGTACCACTCGTGATCGCCTTCCGGTCGCCGGAATCCGTCGAAGTAGATCGTCTTGTTGTCGGCGCTCCACTGCGGCTCGCCATGGTCATAGTCGCCGTGAGTGATTTGGCGCGGCGTGCCGCCCTCTGCCGGAACCGTGAAAATCTGCTGCGAGCCATCCCGATCGAGCCCGATGCGGTCCTGCCGATAGTCCATCTGGTCGATGACACGCGGCTCCTCGGTCCACTTCGCTCCCTCGGGCTTGCCGGGGAGCATGACTTTCGGTTTGCGCTTCGGCACAAACTGATTGAACGCCAACGTCGTTCCGTCGCGCGACCACTGGATGTTGCTGGCGCTCTCGGTGAGGCGAGTCACCTGCGTGATCGACCCGGCGCCGTCTCCGCTCATGATGCGGACGTAGATCTGCTGATGGGATCCGGGATCGCACTCGATGAGCGCGCTCCGATCGCCGCCAGTCGTGCCGCACGCCAGGAGGGCAAGCCAGTCGCCCGACGGTGACCAGCGGGGCGATGTCCCTTCGGCCAAGTACCGGTTCCGGCGGCCATCCGCGTTCATGATCCAGAGCGCCGACTTGCGGGAGTCCGTCATCTTGTCGATCCACTGGCGCACGTAAACGATCTGCTTTCCGTCAGGCGCGATGCGCGGACCGCTCACACCTTCGAGATCGAGGTACTTCTCGAGCGTCAGGCGCTCCTCGATCGGAGGCGGCGGCTCGGCGGTCTGGCTGCCGAGCGCTACGGCTGGAAGAACGAGAGCGACCAAGCTGGTGAAGAGTGAGCCGCGAGTCGCGGCGACTTGCGAGCAGAGCCATTATCTACCCCCAGGATGAAGGCAGTGCCCGGTCCCGGAAGTCAGGTTGCATTCGAGCGCCGATGCATCCCGCCTCGCTGCGTTGCGGCTCGGTTGAATACACCCGGTATTTCGCCCTCGACGCGTCTTGCGATCCGGGCGCCTCGACGCTCTCGATGCTAACCTCACTTCCGGGACGGGACACTAGTGGGTTCGGAGAAATAAAGACACAGAAATCATTCCTGTCCGACCACTGTGCGGACCGACTTGCCAGGTCCTGACGGCCCCTGAGCAAGCTGACGAGGGTAGCAGAAGCGATCGAAGAGAGGAAGCGTGAGGCCAAGGCCATCTCCAACTCGAGCCACCCGCACATCGTCTACTCTCGCTCGATTAAGGCCTTGAACTCCGGATGGTCCTTGATCTTGTCGAAGCTGGTGTTGCGGGCGGCCACAGCTTTCCAGCGGGGGTTTTGCGCGATGGCTTCCCGCAGGTTCTCGAGGGCGTTGGCAACATCACCAGCCTGAGCGTAGCGCTGCGCGAGGCCGGAGATCACGTTGTCGGCCTGGTTGTAGGTGAGCGCTTTTTTCTGCGCCTCGATGGCTTCGGTGAACTTGCCTTCCACGGCCAGGCGTCGAGACATTCGGGAGTGGCGCCAGCCCAGCGTGATGTTCAACAGCCGGCGTAGCTCCTTGAACGGGTCCGGGCTGTCGTCGACCTGGATGTCCACCCCGCGGTGGCGATCGGATCCTTCGTTCTCGTGGGACGGGTCGTAGGGTTCCATGACCCAGATGGCGCCCGCCTGCATGCCTCGGGCGTCGCCGCCGGCAGCTTGCCCCGCCTCGAGAACCGCCATGAGGCGCTCGGCGAGCTCTCCTTTCGAAGATTCGAACGTCCTTGCCATGGCCTTCACAACCTCTTCGCCGGCGAGGATGTTTCCCTGCACCGAATAGTTCTCACCCTCGATGTGCCCTGCCCAGTGGCCGCAGTCGGCCCCGGTGTAGGCTTTGACGCGTCCCTCGTTGTCGATCACCGCAACTTGTCTCACTCCCCGGCCTTCGTCCGGTTCGGTCAATCGTTTGATGATCTCATCGGGTGACAGACCCTCTTCGAGCATCGCCATACCCTTGCGGCCGTAGGGTGTGCGAGCCGCGCCCGCCTACGAAGCGATCATGCCGACACCGGGCTTTCCGTAGGGCACCGTACGGCCGGCACGGAACGCGCGCGACTGCACGGCGAGACCGAGCTCTCCGGTCGCGGGGTCGCGGGCGACGATGGAGAATGTGGCCACGGTCTCCTCCGCGCCCTTGACTTCGTCGATCGGAAGTTTGTCGTCGGAGGCTAGTTGGGCCGTCAGCATCCAAAGAAAAACGAAGCTGTTCATAGGTCCCTCCAAAGTTACGGGGGCTGATGGGGAGCCCCATCTGGCAGGTCAATCTACTGCATTCATCACGCGCCGACAATCAGTCAACAATGGACGGTATCCTACGGCCTGAACCGGACGTACCTAAAGAACGCGGTGTTCGCTGCGAGAAGCTAGGTCAGTCAGGCGACGCGTGACAACCGGTAATCGTGATGGAGCCCACCAAGGACTGGCCTGGAGTCTGACGACTCGCGCCATGCAGTTCATTGGCCGTCATCGAACAGCTCGCTCAGCTCCATCGGCTGCCCGGCACAGGCTCGTTGTGCGGCGGCGGAAAGCACGGCGGCACGAGCCTCTATGAACTTAGCGTAGTCGTCCTTGACACGCGAGCGCCGATCCTCATCGGACAGGCCCTGGTATCCAACCGCAAGAGCACCGTAAGGGATCAAATGGGTCCGTAGTCGGCGATGTAACTCGGCTTCCCCCAGGGCACTGTTGTCCGCTCGCTCCTTGAGGTATGCGATGGGATCCTTATTCGAGATCGTCCTGTTAGTGCGCCACGTAATCAGTGCGCAGTTCAGGGCACGGTAGACCTGCTCGTCTGGGACCTCGGCATCTTCCAGCGTTGATGCAGGGAACAGGTGGTGGTACTCACGCGGATGGTCTTTGGAGGTGATGGACGCAACCGTAGCTCGGGCGCCGTCGGCCAGGTCCTCTGCCCCGGCCTTCAGCATCAAGGCGAGCAAGCCACGACCCAATATGGACTTGCGTTTTGGCCAATCGGCCTGCAGCACCATCTCCAATGTCGGGGACGGATAGGACTCCTCGTTAAGAATGGGTACCGCATCCTCGCCAGTGTCCTCAGTCAATATGCGCCGCAGACCGCGATAGTCCTGCAAGGCACTGGTCGTCGACGACTGTTCGTAGCGGCTCGTAAGAAATGCCCGCCAGAGAAAAATTCTCAGCAAGTGCCGCGCGTGACCGGCGACCCGGAGGACGTGCCCCGCCTCATCAAGACGAAGAAGCCCGCGTTGGTCCTGCTGGACCTAGTACTGCCCGGGACCGATGGCATCGCGTTGATGGAACGAGTTCCCGAGCTGGCCGACCTGCCGGTCATCTTCATCTCCGGCTACGGCCGGGACCAGACGATTGCCAAGGCCCTGGAGGCCGGAGCCGCCGACTACGTCGTCAAACCCTTTTCGCCCACAGAGTTGGTGGCGAGAATCCAGGCGGCCCTACGCGGGCGGGACACGCCGCCCGAACCTTATCGGCTGGGAAACCTCGCCATTCACTACGAGGAACGCCGGGTGACCGTGGCCGGCCGGCCGGTGCCGCTCACCGTCACCGAGTACGACCTGCTCCGCGCACTGTCTGTCAACGCCGGACGGGTCTTGACGCACGAGTACCTGCTGCGACGGGTCTGGGGACCACAGAACAGCGGTGACGCCCGCCTCGTGCGCGCCTTCGTGAAGAAACTCCGCCGCAAGCTGGGCGACGTTGCCACCAGCCCCGCCTACATCGTGACCGAGCCTCGGGTCGGCTACCGCATGCCCAAAGCCGTGTCCAGTGAACGCATCACGGGATAGGGGTCGATCAGGCAACGCTACCGTGTGTGATCGGGTGGTGGGTGAGCGGGATGACCGCCCCTGTCACGAGCGTGTCTGGATCCGGCAGGCACGTGTCCCTGTTCAGCTGGAAGATGACAGTCCTGAAGATAATATACGCACATGAAAAAAGGAGCTGTCATGAGCAAACCACGTCGTACGGTCCGGCCTCGCTGAGGCCGGACTCAACTAAAACACTCTCCGGAAAACCCGGGGCGGTTCAGTTAGGGGGCAAGGTCAGTACCGTTCGAACCATGCAGTCGGGACAGTATTTGACCCATCAGATTGTTGATCGTCTGATACGTTTCGGCCGGTGCGGCAAGAATTTTCCCTTCGGACTGAACGTACTTTGACGGCAGCAGCTCTCCTCGACAGTGCTCGACAAGCTGACGGGCCGCTTCGGGTGTGGTTTCCAGATGAAACTGAAGCCCCAGCACACGGTTTCCAAACTGGAACGCCTGGTTTTCACAGGCTTCGCCCCTGGCCAGCAATCGCGCACCATGCGGCAAATCGAACGTCTCGCCGTGCCAGTGGAACACATCCATAGAGGACGGCAAGCCGAACTCGTTCTCCGCGGACGCCGCGTAGACGGGGAACCAGCCAATCTCCTTCGCGGGGTTCGGATAAACCTTCGCACCCATAGCGCTGGCAATCAGCTGGGCCCCGAGACACACGCCCAGAACCGGCTTTCCCGTCTGGATGCAATCGCGAATGAAACGTTTTTCGTCCACCAGCCAGGGATGCTTGGTCTCATCGTTCACGCTCATGGGGCCGCCCATCACGATCACGAAGTCGACATCCCGGGCCGCAGGCAGATCGGTTGATTCGAAGAACGGCGTGTGTGTTAGCTCATATCGAGCTGACCGGAGCCATGACTCAATGCTGCCGAGTCCTTCGAATGGAACGTGCTGCAAGTAATGAGCTCTCATTGAGTCACATCCGGTGCTTGCGCTGTTTGCTGTTGGTGATGTGTACGTATCTCTTTGCAAAAAAAGCGCTTACGCTCCATTTAGCACGCGGCGAAGGTCGTGAGCGCTATTTTGGCTGTAATTTAATGCAGCGTAACGTCTTAGCGTCATCTCACCAACACTTAATGGCGGAAGCACCGTACAGGACGCCATTCCAAAGGTTGGTGGTCTCCATCATCATTACACTCGACGCGCTGCTTGAGTCCTATCTGCTCGGGACGGCTGCGGAACTTCGCACCAGCTTACACCTCTACCCCTGAGTAGAGCCGACGCCGGCCCTCAAAACGTCCTACATAAAGATGACCAGAGCGTCCTGGTTGCAGGCAGTTTGACAATCTCATGCAGCTCAAGTTTATGGAAGGGACAACCTCTAATACGAAACGTCCCGGCGAGCCGGTTTTGAGTTCGTTGGTGCTTCCGCAATCAAGTGTTGGTGGCTGCCGCGTAACCCGCGCGTGTGCTAGAGTTTGAGCCTGATTTCGAGAGACGCAGTTCTTTCGGCGATGCGGGCTGGGCTGACCACACGGTGCCTGACGTTCAGAGACACCTTCGTGTGCACGCCGACATCCTTATTAATGTCCCACTCGGGGATGGTTGAAATCCCACGCCTTTAGGCGAAGCCTTTAGGAGGCTTGGGGTACGATCCCCAGGTGAAAGGATATCGTAAATCATCGCACACGACGTACCAGTTAAACTATCACTTCGTATTTATCACGAAGTACCGCAAGCCGGCCTTGAGAGGGGATGTAGCGGTTCGTCTCCGGGATCTCATCCGGGAGATCTGTGCTCGGAACCAGATAGAAATACTGAAGGGTCATGTGCGGCCTGAGCACGTGCACCTGTTGCTGAGCGTGCCGCCGAATTTGTCGCCGAGTCGAGTGATGCAGTTGATCAAGGGTAAGACGTCGAATCGTCTGATGCGCGACTTACGGACGATGCGGAAGGAGTTCTGGGGTCGGCACCTACGGGCACGGGGTTACTTCGTGGTGACAACGGGCAACGTGACGGATGAGGTGATAGCGAAGTATATAGAGTTGCAGGGTGCCGTGCCCCAGGACGACGATTCTTTCAAGGTCAGTGAGTAGTGAAACGAGGCACGGACAAGCCGACTTTAGTCGGCGACGTGAACCCATCGCCTTTAGGCTGAAGTTCCTTGGTCGAATGAACCCACTGACAGTGTGAATCTCCAATGATTACGCGTCTTTAGGGACGCCGAGAGGCTAATTTTGGGATGCAATATGTAGGCATGTCTAAAGCCTTTTATGATTTGATACACATTGATACATAGGCTATTATGGTGGGCATGCATACCCACATCATCCCCAATCGCAACTCTACCCCCGCGGTCCTGCTGCGTGAGTCCTATCGGGTGGGCGGAAACGTCCGCAAGCGCACGCTCGCTAACTTGTCCAAATTGCCCATGGACGCAGTCGACGCCATCCGACGCATTCTCAAAGGGGAAAAGCTCGTCTCGGTTGAAGTCGCCTTCAAAATCGTCGAGAACGGCTCCCGGCACCATGGCCACGTCGACGCGGTGCTCAGCGCCATGAGACAGCTCGGTTTCGAAAAGCTCGTTGGTTCTCGACACTCACCAGAGCGGGATTTGGTCGTGGCCATGGTAGTCGCCCGGATCCTCGAACCGCAGTCGAAGCTGGCGACTAGCCAGTGGTGGCACACAACCACACTGCCCGAAATCCTGGGGGTGAGCGATGCCCGCGAAGACGATCTCTATGCCGCCATGGACTGGGTTCTCAAACGCCAGGAGGTCATCGAAAAAAAACTCGCGGCGCGCCATCTCCAAAACGATGGCCTGGCGCTCTATGACCTAACCTCAAACTACTTCGAGGGTGTGAGTTGTCCGATCGCCCGCCTCGGATACGACCGTGACGGCAAGAAAGGCAAGCTGCAGATCAACTACGGTCTGCTGACCAACGAACGCGGCACCCCCGTGTCGGTATCGGTCTTTGAGGGCAACACGGGCGATCCCAAAACGCTGTTGCCTCAGGTAGAAAAGGTGCAAGAGCGCTTCGGCATCGAGCAGTTTGTGATGGTGGGCGACCGCGGAATGATCACCCAGACCCAGATCGACGAGTTGCGGGAGATGGACGGTGTCGACTGGATTACCGCTCTGCGTCCCGAACCGATTCGCAAGCTCATCAACGATGGGGTGCTCCAGATGGGGCTATTCGACGAGCGGAATCTGTTTGAGGTGACGCACCCGGATTTCCCCAACGAGAGGCTGGTCGCTTGCCGCAATCCGGAGCTGGCCGAGAGGCGGCGTCACAAGCGCCGTGCTCTGCTCGAAGCGACCTGCAAGGAGCTGGAGAAAGTTTGTCGGATGGTCGAGCGGCGCCGTTTGCAGGGCAAGGAGGACATCCGTGCTGCAGTGAAAAAGCTCCTCAACAAGTACAAGGTCGGCAGGTACTACAGGCTCGACATCCGTGACGACGGTTTCGACTTCGAGCTAGACGAGACAACGATGGATGCCGACGCCTCGCGCCTCGCCAACGGCAACTCTGAGCTCGCCAACAAACGGCTCCAGCGGTGGAAGCGACACATGGGGACGATCGCTAAGCAGTTCGGAGGGATTCGCCAACGGATCGGGCGGGGTCAGCTGCATGGTAAAGATAAAATCGGTGTGCGGGTAGGCAGAGTTCTCAACAAGTACAAAGTCGGCAAGCACTTCAAGCTGGACATTCGCGACGACAGCTTTAGCTTCGAAATCGACGACACAAAGGTCACTACGGAAGCTGCCCTTGACGGCATCTACGTGATCCGCACCAGTCTTGCTGAGCAGCGGATGAAAACCGACGACACAGTGCGCAGCTACAAGTTGCTGACCCAGGTCGAGAGGGCGTTTCGTTCCTTCAAGAGCATGGACCTAAAGGTGCGGCCGATTCGTCACCGGCGCGAAAACCGAGTCCGGGCGCACGTCTTCTTGTGCATGCTGGCCTACTACGTCCTGTGGCACATGATGGAGGCTTGGCGGTCGCTGCTATTCTCTGACGAGGACCAGCAGGCGAAGGCCAGGCGTGACCCGGTTGCTCCGGCGAAGCGCTCCGAGGCCGCCCTGCGCAAGATACAAACCAAGAAGCTTGACGATGGGAGTCGAGCTTCCAGCTTCCGCACGCTGCTGCGCCTTCTCAGCAACATCGTCCGAAACAAATGTCGGCGACCGGAAGCCGGACCCGACGAGCCCACCTTCGATGTCACGACAACTCCGGACTCGAAACAGCAGAGAGCCTACGACCTGCTCAAAGGTATCACCGTGTAGACAGAAGCCAGCACCATTGATTCCAACTATCTCATTGGATCAACACCGGATCTTGGCTTTTTCAGCCAGGAACTTCAGTTTAGGCGATGGAGCGCACGCGCTCAGTGGCGTTCGCCGACACAGGCAGGCCAGCTGACACTAGCATTCAAACACGGCGTAGCAACACTTGATGGCGGAAGCACCGGAAGTTCGCCAATCTCATACAGCTCGAGTTTATGGAAGGGACACCTTTTGGAGTGCAGTACAATTGAAAGTGAGGAGGGCACGATGCACTTCAATATCAAGGCGCTGGCATTGACTTCTAGTGTGATCTGGGGAGGGGCGCTGCTGTTTGTGGGCCTCGCCAATCTGGTCTGGGCCGATTACGGCCAAGCTTTTCTGAACCTCATGGCATCGGTGTATCCCGGCTACGATGCGGCGGCCTCAATCGGGCAAGTGATGCTGATGACTGTCTATGGACTCGTGGACGGGGCGGTCGCGGGACTCATCTTCGGATGGCTTTACAATCGCTTGGCCGCCGGGGCCCCTGCCGAGACCCGTTAAGAACGAAATGGTCGTGAGGTCAAAATACTCATGCGGCTTCCCGATGGTAGAAACGTAGCAACCCGCCAAGCCGTTCACGGGAGCGCACCTTGCGCTCGGACTGAGGTGCTTGCGCTGTTTACTGTTGGTGACGTGTACGTATCCCTTTGCAAAAAAAGCCGCTTACGCTTCCATTTAGCCAACGCGGCGAAGGTCGTAGCGGCTATTTTGGCTGTAATTTAATGCAGCGTAAAGTCTTAGCGTCATCTCACCAACACTTTAATGGCGGAAGCACCCGCAACAGCACCCAAAACTCGCGCTCGACATTCGAGAGCCGCGGCCGTTTCACCGAACGGCGGAGGACGGCGAGCTGCTGCCGAAGAGCGACATTCTCGAGAGCCAGCTCGCGACGAGCCTTGAAGGCAGAGACGAGAGCGCGAACAAGCGACGAAATCATGCCGGCATGGTGCCGGCAGACTGGAGACTAATCAAGCTCGGTGCGCGCGGATGAATAAATAGAAGGCACAGCCAGCGCGACATGTCCATGACGCCTGAACGGACAGAAACGCTGGCAGCCACCGGCGAGTCTGAAACGCTGGGGTTCAAGAGCACGATGCGAAGCGCCGACCCCCGCTGCTCGTTCCCGATCTCGTCGAATAAACGCACCCCCTTGACTTTCCGCGAGGAGAGTGCGAGTCTAACAGCTAGTAATAAGCTTAGGGGTGGCCGTTCGGCCTGAGAATAAGCCCTCGGAACCTGATCCGGTTGATGCCGGCGTAGGGAGTGGAAGCTCGTTCTTCCAGTACTTCGGAAGAACAGCAATCTCGAGCGAGGCGGTCATCTCGAACGCAGGGGAGGCTGACGATGTTCGCTACGAGAATCCCCGCCCTCTCGCCCGCCTTGGTGGGTTGCGTCCGCAACGCCTTGATCCGGGAATGGATTGCTCTACAAGTATTGTGCATTGGAGTATCGGGTGTCCCTTCCATAAACTCGGGCTGTATGAGATTGGCGAACTTCCGGTGCTTCCGCCATTAAGTGTTGGTGAGATGACGCTAAGACTACGCTGCATTAAATTACAGCCAAAATAGCGCTCACGACCTTTGCCGCACTGTAAATGGAGCGTAAGTGCTTTTTTTTTGCAAATGGATACGTACACATCACCAACAGCAAACAGCGCAAGCACCCTGAAACTTGACAATACCTCGGTTCCAAACGAAACAGGCCGTCGGCTTTTCTAGAGACAAATGGAGCGACAAATGGAGCGACAAATGTTGACACTTTGCAGTCACAGACCGGCTTTCCTTTTGCTGGTGCTGGTTTTCGCTGCCGTCGTGTACGCGCCCGGCGTTGCCAACGCCCAGGACGCGACGATCTCCGGGACGGTTACCGACGCCACGGGCAGCATTCTCCCCGGCGTCACCGTGGAAGCGCGGGACGCGGCGGGCAGCGGGCAGGTGACCGTCACCGACGGGACTGGCCAGTTCACGTTCAGCGGTCTCGCCCCGGGGATGTACGACGTGACGTTCACCCTCTCCGGCTTCACCGCGCCCGCGCAGGTGGTGGAGGTGAGCGCCAGTGCCACGGATTCCATCAACGTGGTGATGGAGGTCGGGGGATTCGAAGAACTGGTGGTCGTTGTCGGGACCCGTGCCCAGCCGCGGTCGGTGACCGACTCGGCCGTGCCGGTCGACGTCATCCGAAGCGAGGATTTCGCCAGCCAGGGCAGTACGGACCTGGGCGAGCAGATGCGGACCGTCGTCCCCTCGTTCAACATCAGCATTCAACCGATCAGCGACGCGGCGACCATCGTCCGGCCAGCGTCCCTGCGCAATTTGGCGCCGGATCACACGCTGATCCTAGTCAACGGCAAGCGCCGCCACCGCGCGGCGGTCATCACCTGGCTCGGCAACGGCATCGCGGATGGTTCGCAGGGACCGGATCTCTCCGTCATCCCCTCGATTGCGATTCGGCAGGCCGAGGTGCTGCGCGACGGCGCAGCGGCGCAATACGGCTCGGATGCCATTGCCGGCGTCATGAACTTCCAGCTCAAGGATGCCCGTTCGGGCGGCAGCCTGGAGTTCCGCACAGGCGCCTACCTCGATGCGAACCCGGGTAGCCTGTCCACCTGCGGGGAGGGCATCATCGGCGACATCAAGCATTCCTGCAACGGGATCGGCGGCCGGGGGCAGGCGTTCACGGTCGCCGCGAATGCCGGACTGCCGCTCGGCAGGACCGGGTTCGTGAACCTCAGCCTAGAGTACGGCAACGCCGGACCGACCAACCGCAGCATTCAGCGCACGGATGCGCAGAACATCATCGAGGCCGGCAATACGAACCTGCGCAACCCGGCCCAGGTCTGGGGATCACCGAAACTCGAGGACGACCTGAAGCTGTTCGTCAACTTCGGTCATCTGTTCGCGAACCAATTGCAATTTTACGGCCACACCAACTACGCGAGCCGCACGGTGACTGGCGGCTTCTACTTCCGGAACCCGCATACCCGCGGCGGGGTCTTCCGCGGCCCCGTGGTCGACGGCCTCCCGACCCTGCTCGTCGGCGACCGGGTCTGGGCCGAGACCGGCGTCAAGGGCGCCGGCGGCTGCCCCGCGGTCTCGATCATCGGCAACGTCCCCGATGCGGCCGCCCTCCAGCAGGTCGAGGCCGACCCGAACTGCTTCACGCTCCACAGCCGGTTCCCCGGCGGGTTCACGCCGCAGTTCGGCGGCGACCTCATCGACCATTCGGTAGTCGCCGGCCTGCGCCGGCTCTCAAGCACCGGCCTCAACTGGGACGCGAGCATCAACATCGGCACCAGCCAAGTCGATCAGTTCATCTTTGATACGGTCAACGCGTCGCTCGGCTACGACACGCCGACGTCGTTCGAGCCCGGCAGCTACCGGCAGCACGACGTCAACGTCAACTTCGACGTCTCGTACCCGGTCAGCGACATGGTGAACGTTGCGGGCGGCACGGAGTGGCGTGACGAGCAGTTCACGATCGGCGCGGGCGGGCAGCCGTCGTGGGAGATCGGCCCGTATGCCGCCCAGGGCTTTAGCTCCGGGTCGAACGGCTTCAACGGTTACCGAGCTGACACGACGGCGGGCAGCTGGAACCGCAGCAACGTGGCGGTCTACGGGGACGTCGAGTTTAACGACCCGGGCGGCCAGTGGACGGTCGGCACGGCCGTCCGGGTCGAGAACTTCGAGGACTTCGGCACAACGACGAACGGCAAGCTCGCGGCGCGCGTCGGACTGACCGACGCGTTCGCGCTGCGTGGCGCCGTGAGCAGCGGGTTCCGGGCACCAACCCCAGGGCAGCAGCACGCGTTCAACGTGACGACTGCGTTCATCGGCGGGCAGTTGACCAACAACGGCGTCGTCCCGGCTACCTCCGCGGTGGCCGTCGCGCGGGGCGGCGGGCAGCTCCAGCCTGAAAAATCACTCAACGTCAGCGCGGGCGTGGTCTTCGAGCAAGGCCCATTCACTTTCACCGCCGACTACTTCCGGATCAATATTGACGATCGTGTCGCCTTGTCGCAGGAAATCGCGCTGTCGGAGCCCGAGATCCTGACGCTGCTCGATGAAGGGATTCCCGAGGCGCGGAATTTCCCCGTGTTCCGGTTCTTCCTGAACGACTTCTCGACGACGACCCAGGGTCTCGACTTGATTTCGAGCCTGGCGGTCGGGCGCACGACGGTCAGCGCGGTCTTCAACTACACGGACACAGCAGTCAAGAATATCGAGAGCGCCGTGATCGATGAATTCCGCATCAACACGCTGGAACGGGGATTGCCGAATACCCGATGGAACGTCAGCACCATCCACCGCGCCGACCGGTGGAGCCTGATGGGCCGGCTGAACTACTTCGGCCGGTTCTGGGACAGCGAAGATGGACGGAATGCCGTCGATGTCGCTGGCGGACCGGCGGAGCCCTGGCTGTACCCGGCCTATTCAGGCAAGGCGTTGCTCGACCTCGAACTCGGCATTCCGTTCGGCGATGCCGTCACCCTAGTGGTCGGCGGTCAAAACGTGCTGGGCACGTACCCCGACGTGAACATGTTCGGCACTGACACGGTCGGCAATCAATACGGCCAGTTCTCACCGTTTGGCTTCAATGGCGCCTACTACTACACGCGCCTCAACTACCGGTGGGGAGGCATGTAGGGGGGAGGGCTCCCGGTAGGGTCGAGGGCTGGCGCGGTGCTCCGTAGGCGCGGCCTATCTGTTTCTCCCCGTCCTGTGCCAAAACTCGGCCCTTTTGAAATAGGCCATAAATCAGCAACTTACCCTAATCGCAAATAAACGTCACCGTGTCTGAGGTCTTTGGCCCCGTGAATAGCACCTTTTCCAGGTTCTGCATACACCGTGCAGAATCACCTATAGTGGCGGCGAGCGGGTGCCCCAGCACGAGCTTCTCGCCTGCGCCCAGTGCGGCTGTTTCGCGTTTTCGTGCTTCGAAGATTTTGCGATTAGGGCTTAGTGTCTGTGTTTGCGACCGGGCCAAGGGCCGTGGGCTTTACAATCGTCTTGGGCGGGCGGGTCGTCACCATGCAGATGACCACCTAGTCGAGAGCGAATATCGAAGCGTGTTCCTGAAGCTGTTTCCACGCTACGCCGGTCGAGCCCGCCGAGGGGCTACCGTCGCCGGCGACCATCTACGCGGCACGGCAGTAGTAGTTGAGAATGCCCCCAAGTCGCTCTCGCGACACGATGGGGCCAGTGTCATTCGCGCTTGCCGGCAGAGGTGTGATGAGCTCGTTGCCGAGACCTTGGTGGTTCCGTTCTGTGTGATAGTGCACTACGTATTCGGTTACCGCTGTGCGCAGGTGTCGCTCACTGAGAGGTACGAAGCGGTCGAGACACTCTCCACGTATGGAGAGAACGAATCTTTCCGCGTATGCGTTCAGATTCGGACTATTGGCGGGAAGGCGCAGGGGCTTCACGCCTGAATCTCTCAACAGCCCACGTACCGCCTCGGTGAATAGCGGGTCCCGGTCGTGGATGAGGTATCGCTTGCCAAGGAGGAAACCATCCCACATGTCAGTGAGGTTTCTTGCCACCTGCTTCATCCACTCCCCGTTGGGGTCCGACGTTATCCCACCGATGCACACGCAGCGAGTGGCGATATCGATGACAAACAGGACATGGTAGCGGACGAGTCCGAACGGGTTCACAACCTCGACGGTGAACAGGTCTGTCGCAGCGATGGCGCCCCAATGAGCCTTGATGAAGGTGCTCCACGACATGCTCTTGCCCCGCTCCGGCGCAGGAGCGATACCGTGCTCGGCGAGGATCCTCTTGATAGTGTTGCGTCCGAGTTCATGTCCTAGGTAGTCGATCACATCCTGCTGCTGGCGGTTGACCCAGCCAGCTAGAACGAGCAGTAGGAATTGCACGTGGTACGTCATCATGGATCTGAAGATAACACCCTCGGGCCAGACGATTGTAAAGCCTACGGCCCTTGGTCCCGGCGCAAACACAGACACTAAGCTGCTGATTTATGGCCTATTTCAAAAGGGCCGAGTTTTGGCACAGGACGAGATCGCCAGCAGGGATATATCGTGTCTCCATGACCAGCTTCCGGATTTCGGTGACGGTTCTCGCTGTGATTCACGCGGTCTTCGCAGGATTCACGGCCCTGGTTGGAGCATTCGCTAACGGTGGAGACGTCTGGCAACGACTACTGGTGGTCCTCCTGCACCCTCTTGGCGCCACGGGATTACTTCTGCTCGTGCTGCGGCCCTGCCTCGCCACGACGAAGATCCTCGCCATGATGGCGCTCCTGACGGCGAACGTGATCGCCGACCTGTGGGTTGCGCAGATGATTTCCGCGGGAAGAGTGCGAGGAGATTGGGAGCTTGCGCTGGCATTTTCGGTGGTTCCGGCCATCGGGATTGTCTACGCGTTGGCGCTGCTGCGAACTGCCCGCTAGCGGTCGGGTAAGGCTCCGTCCGGAACCGGAGACGCATAGGAAGTAGCCGTTGTACTTCTGGTCTTCCAGTCAGGTTTTCCAACCGGGCGCATCGCTCGGTCGCGATCGCCATGTCTGGGATGAGCCCGATTACGGGGCCAATGACTCGGATGGCACCAATCCGGCCAAGCCGGCGGCGCTCGTCAGTCGCAACGCGCAATCAACGCTGGATCGACTTTCTGCGGAGCACAGCTGAGTTTTGGCACAGGACGCGGTCGAACGCGCTCTCGCGGCTTCGCTACAACCAGATGTTTATCCCGATCGCGGTCGAGAGAATGGAGAAGAGCGCACCCGAGGGAGCGGATCTGACGAGCTGGAGGTATTGACCGCGGCCTGACTCCCTGACTCCTCACGACTGGCTATAATGGTAGCTTCATGAATCACTTTCTTGTCGGCCGTCAAAAAACCCGCTTGGCGTCCGAGGTGGGCACCATCGTCAAGCCGCGTGGCGGCAAGCTTCGCATAGCACTCGCTTACCCAAACCGCTACCACGTCGGAATGTCGAATGTCGGCTTCCAAGCGGTTTACAAGTTCTGGAACGAGCTTCCCGACGTCGTGTGCGAACGCGTGTTCCTGCCCGACGCGGACGAGCTCGATGAATATAGCCGCTCGCGGACCCCGCTCCTCTCGCTCGAGACGCAGTCGCCCGTGCGCGACTTCGACGTCCTGGCGTTTTCGATTACCTTCGAGCCCGACGAAGTGAACCTCGTCCGTATCTTGGACCTGGCCGGCCTTCCCGCTCTCGCGTCCGATCGTGACCTGCGCGATCCACTCGTCCTTGCAGGCGGTCCCATTACGTTCTTGAACCCCGAGCCCATGGCGCCTCTTCTCGACCTCGTCGCGATCGGGGAAGCCGAGGCTCTTTTGCCGACGCTCACCGACGTGCTTCGAAGCGCGAGCGAGCGTGCCGCGAAGCTCGACCGCCTTGCCGCGGAAGAGGGTTTTTACGTCCCATCGCTGCGGCGGGACTCGACCCTCGTGCGGGCGAAAATGGGTAAGCGTGCGGATTTTCCTCCACCAGCTACTTATGTGCTCACGCCGTCGACGGAGATGTCCAGCAAGTTTCTCGTCGAGGTCTCGCGCGGCTGCCCCACGCTCTGCCGATTCTGCTGGGCAGGCTACAACTATCTGCCGAAGCGCTCTTTCGAAGTCCAGAGAATCCTCGACGTTGCGCGCGACGCTCGCCAGCACACCGACCAGATTGGTCTCGTCTCCACGGCAGTGGGTGCACACAAGGAGATCGTCCCGCTGACGGAAGCGCTCCTAGAGATGGGCTATCGAATTAGTGTCTCGTCGCTGCGCTTCGAGGACTTGCGCGCCGAGCTTTTGGACCCGATCTCTATGAGCGGTGAAAAGACGCTCGCCGTCGCTCCGGAAGTCGGCACCGATCGCTTGCGTTTCGCGATTCACAAGCGCGTGACCAACGAACAGATTCTAGAGAAAACCGAGCTCATCTTCCGACGCGGGATCGAGAACTTGAAGCTCTACTTGATGGTCGGCCTTCCCACTGAGGGCGACGAAGACATTGACGGCATCATCGACCTCGTCGGCCGTATCCGCGAGCAACTTTTAGCCCATGGCCGACCGCGCGGCCGCGTCGGCCACCTCATCCCGAGCGTCAACCCATTCATTCCCAAGCCCGGGACCCCGTTTCAATGGCACGCGATGGAGAAGCCGTCCTTGCTTGCGCGCAAGATGCAGAAGCTCAAAAAGGCTTTCGCGCGCATGCCGAACGTCGACGCCAACTTCAAATCCGCGCGCCTCGAGACGCTGCAAGCGCTCCTATCCGTCGGTGACCACCGTGTCGCGCCGGTTCTAATCCGCATAGCCCGCGGCGAAGCGGAACTGAAGCCCGCAATGAAGGAGGCCGGCCTCGATCTCGACGCCTATATCTATTCTGAGCGCTCGCCGAGGGAGAGCCTTCCGTGGGGATACATCGATAACGGCATGAAGCCCGAGCTTCTAGAAAGCCAGTACGACAAAGCGCAGGCCGCGGCCCTCGCGCCCGCTTGAACTGGTCAGAGCCAGGGTGCTGAAACGATTCATTGGCATCCTGGCGCTCGCTTCGCTCCCCCGGCGCCGAGGGCCGAGCGAGCGAAGAGCGAGTGAGCACTAGGCAGAAAATGTTCGTTTCGGCAACTCACGGCGGTGTTCTGCTTTTGATGTCTGAGCACCTTTCCCGAGAGGGTGTGCCGCACGGCTTCACCAGCCGCGCCCATGGTTTCGGCGCACGCTACCGGGGTGACCACGATCGAGAGCAGTTATCGCGAGCGTTGAACCTTCCCCGCCTCGCTTATATGAAACAGGTCCATGGCCGCTCTATACGGACCATCGACGGAAATGAGGACGTGCCTGAATGCGACGGTGTTACAACAAAAGAGCGGGACCTCGGCCTCATCGTGCACACCGCGGACTGCGTGCCGCTGCTGTTTTGGGCTTCGGACGTGAACGCGGTCGCGGCGGTCCACGCTGGATGGCGAGGGACTCTAGTCCCCTGGAACAAAAAACGGTAGACATACCATGTCCAGTTGTGATCTGCTAAGTGCATGAAACACAACGGGCGGCAATTGGCTGAGTTGAAGCTGACCTCTGAAGAAACCAAAGCCGTCGTGTCCGAAAATGCGAACGGAGCCGAAAGCTCGAATCCTGGAGGCGTTCTCGAGATTCGCGGAGACCAGCCGACGCGGTACTGGCTCTGCGATAGGCGACCCCGAGCAGACCTCTCCTGCAGACCATCCGTTCCGTCCAACTGGCGCGCCCGAACTCCTATGCGGCGTCGCGGTGGTAATAGCTGAGCAAGCCGCCCAATCGCTTACGACATCGCACCTTCCCGTGAGGACTGCCGACGCATTCTTCCGCTTCGAGCAACGCGTTCCCGAGCCCTTGATGGTTGCGCTCTCCGTGATAATGATGGATTAATTCAGCGACGGCACGGCGCAGCGATGGCTGTGCTCCGCAAAAAGTCTATCCAGTGTTGATTGCGCGTTTTAGACCTCGTCCTGTGCCAAAACTCGGCCCTTTTGAAACAGACCATCAATCAGCAGCGTAGTGTCTGTGTTTGCGACCGTGCCAAGGGCCTTAGACTTTACAATCGTCTGGCCCGCCAGGTGTGCCTTCTATTTATTCATCCGCGCGCCCCGACCTTGATTAGTCCACGGTCTGCCGGCACCATGCCTGCATGATTTCGTCGCTGGTTCCCGCTCTCATCTCTGCCTTCAAGGTCGGTGGCCTGGCGGCGACAGCGTGCAGGATTTCCACCGCGTCGAAGACGAGTTCGCAGGATGTCACTCTCATAGCTGTCTGCCCATCGATACGCGATCTTCTTTTTGCGGATCACAGGGGCCGGATCGATCCGTCTCAAGATCGGGCCACCCGGGCATCGAGGCATGAGCTAGCGACCACCGCAAAGGATGAGCCGTCGTGCCTTGGCAAGGTTCTACCGGGGCGATCTGTGAATCGACTTCCTGTCCCTTCCATAAACTCGAGCTGTATGAGATTGGCGCACCTCCTGCAACCAGGATGCTTTGGTCGTCTTCATGTAGGACGTTTTAAGAGCCGGCGTCGGCTCTACTCAGGGGTAGAGGTGTAAGCTGGTGCGAAGTCCGGTAGCCGTTCCGAGCGGACCGGCTCAAGCAGCGCGTCGAGTATAATAATGACGGAGACCACCGACCTTTGGAATGCCTCTCACTTTGCCCATCGCCGGTGACTCTACCCGGCGAGGCTCAGGCGCGTCCTTCTCAAGCGACAAATGAGTCCGGCGCGAATGATAGTAGTCGACGTATTTGCGTAGGATTCGCTTCAGGTGCCGCTCGTCGAGGACGATCACGTGGTCGAGACACTCACGTCGAATGGAGCCGATTATCCTTTCGACAAATGGATTCTGCCACGGGGAGCGCGGTGCGGTAAGGACCTGCTCGATCCCGAGACCGTCGACGCAAGTATCGAAGTACGCTCCGTAGGTCTGGTCTCGATCCCGTCCTGTGCCAAAACTCGGCCCTTTTGAAATAGGCCATAAATCAGCAACTTAGTGTCTGTGTTTGCGACCGGGCCAAGGGCCGTGGGCTTTACAATCGTCTTGGGCGGGCGGGTCGTCACCATGCAGATGACCTCCTGGTAATAGACCATCTCAGCGGCCGGGTCGTCTGGGCGGGAAAGGAGCGCAAGGCCAAGACGCTGCTGCGGTTTTTCCGCAAGCTCGGACCACAAAGAGCCGCGGAGCTCGAAGCGGTTAAGTACTTGTGGCGTTTGCGGTAGCTGATCTCGTCCATCCCAATCACCCGCAATCCATCGAGCTCGCGCCGCTCATCCCGCTGCTCGGCAACCACTCGCTGGATGATCCGTCGCACCGAACGCCACGTCACTCGGAAATAGTTCGCTACGGCGCTGACGTCCGTCCTCTGTGCCAGCCACGCTACTCTTGTTCGAAGCTTTTGGTAAAGCGGCTTCCCTTGTCGGCCCAAGGCACCTTTTCTCTGACCACTCCACACCGCCGACATACCACTCGTCGGATCGAGTAGCGAAGATAGGTCCGGACTCCGAACAGGTCCAAGTGCCGCCAGTAGCGATTGTAGCGATCTTTGTTCTTGCGGACCTTTCGTCCGCAAATCCCGCACAGAGGCTTCCTCCTCCGTGGTACTACATCCACCACCACTCTGGCTTTGTCCGCCTGGAAGTGGAAACCTCGGACCCACAGGCCTTGCAATCCGATGAGCTTGTTGACTAACGTAGTAACGCGCATCGCGGGAACGCTCTTTTCTCTTTCGGAAAAAAAGATTCTAGCGTTCTCGCCGATGCGCATCTACACATGGCTTACCCTCTCAACCCACGGGCCTCACCAAATGCCACTGCCCCTCAGCGGGAGACGAGGCTGTGGGAAACGCCCCCACGGTTCTGGTCGTTCAGACCTTGCTCACGACTGAGTTCTCTTCGAAGCCTGGAAGGGCGTTTTCCATAGCCTCCACTAATCGAGCCCCCCCTTCCTTATTCCATATGAATTAATCTTTCTTGTATATATACCAGGAGGGGCCTGTGGGCGCTCGTGGGAAACGCGAAGCGTTTTCCAAGCGATTGTGGAAAACGCCGCTCCACGTTTGTACGTGCTCACAACCTTTCCCTAAACGCCTCTCTCGCCCGGAGTTTCCGGCGTTTTCCACAATCGCGGCAGCGTCCATAGGCCATGCCCTCCAACACAAATCAGATCCCCCGAAACGACAGGAGAACCATTACTTTCTCAATCGGGCCAAGCGGGAATGGAATGGAGACCCACCAAGTACCCGAAATGAATGGAGTACGCGGAGTGAAAGGAAGCCGCACGTTCTCTGTCAACAAGACTGGTCTTCCTCTAAGCTCTCCCGACATTGAGCGAATGGTAGCAGCGGGATTGACGCGTAGGGTCATGGCCCAGGCCGACTGAGAACGAACCCCAGGAATATTCCCAAGTCGTCGACAAAGACCTCGTTGCTACCGCGAACAGGCGATGTCGTCTGCGCACCGGGTGGCAGATTCAGGGCGGCACCCCGTCCTGTGCCAAAACTCGGCCCTTTTGAAATAGACCACAAGTCAGCAGCTTAGGCGCCCTTGGAATCCGCGCAGAATCGAGGGTATTTCGCGCCGCAGGGCTGGCTTCCGACCCCTGGGCTGCGGGTGGCGAGCGACAGGCCCACCGGGGGTGCGCACGGCTGGCTCAAATCGGCTGTGGGGCGAGCTACGGGCAGTGAGCTTCGCACCCGGAAGTCCCTCATTAGACTGGACTTTATCGAGCACAAGAGCGAACGTTCGGTGATGCCGCAGGATACAGGGGTTGGCCGGAACGTCGTTCTGGACGGTCTGGACTTCGCCAGCTTGCGGCGGGTCTGGGAGCAAACCTTTGGGGCTGCTCCTCCAAGCTCGCTCTCGCGCATTTTCCTGCGCCGCGTTCTCTTGCATGAACGCCAGTGCCGGACCCATGGCGGGCTTTCGGCTACAACCCGGCGCATTCTGGCCGCCTTGGCGAACGAGACACCAAGCCCCGGCGCTCCCGCAGGGTCCGTTTCTGCCGGCACCCATCTCGTCCGCGAGTGGAATGGCCGGACCTCGTCCTGTGCCAAAACTCGGCCCTTTTGAAATAGACCATAAATCAGCAACTTAGTGTCTGTGTTTGCGACCGGGCCAAGGGCCGTGGGCTTTACAATCGTCTTGGGCGGGCGGGTCGTCACCATGCAGATGACCACCTAGTCGAGAGCGAATATCGAAGCGTGTTCCTGAAGCGGTTTCCACGCTACGCCGGTCGAGCCCGCCGAGGGGCTACCGTCGCCGGCGACCATCTTGCTGAATGGAAAACTGGTTGACGGAGATCTGGTAGACCGCCGGTTAAAATAGGTTCACTGTTCTGCTGCGAGGAGGTCCAATTGGCGAATGAGCTAGCGAAAAAGGAATGCGTACCGTGCCGGGGCGGGGTGCCGCCGGTCCGAGGTCCCGCGCTAAAGGGACTCCAGCGGAAGCTCGGTGGCAACTGGCGAACCGTTGAACAACATCATTTGGAGAGAGAGTTTCGATTCAAAGACTTCCGGGAGGCCCTCGCATTCACCAACCGAGTCGGAGAGCTGGCTGAAACCCAGGGGCATCACCCAGATATCCACCTGGCATGGGGTATGGTTAGACTCACGATCTGGACTCACAAGATCGATGGCCTGACGGAAAGCGACTTCATCTTGGCCGCCAAAGTCGATGAGCTCTCGGCGGCCGCCAACACTTGATTGCAGAATCACCGCTGGCCCGAGTGGTGGAACTGGAAGGAAGCCGATCGCACCAAGCTGACCGAGGAGACGAGGAGGGCGGTCCTGGTCGTCGAAGCGCTGCCACCGGTTGGTCGGGATGAGCTAGAGACCGCCGTGGCCGAGCTCGCCGGGCTCATCGGACGACACTGCGTGGGTAAGACGGTCACCGCGATCCTCGATCGGGACCGTCGCGAAACGGGAGTCGATTTCTCTCGGCCTCTATCGGAGTTGTGCACCAAGGCACCGAAGACCAGGAGTACGACGTCATCGCGCTCCCCGAGCAGCGTCGTTGGCAACCGGTACCGCGAGACTAGCGAGTTCCAAGGACTCGCGCAGTCAGACTTGTCTCATCTCATCGCCGCCGCGTCTTATTGCTTCGCTGTCTTCTTCGCCTTCTCTGCCGCTTTGGCTTCTCGCACCTTTGCCTTCTCCGCCGCTTTGGCCTTGGCTTCCCGCACCTTTAGCCACGCCCGGACCTCCCGCAGACGGAATTGAGACGCCACGCCGCGCCCTCTAGTGTGGACCGGCATCCCAGACCGCTCCCATTTTGTTACCATCTTTTTATCGACGCCCAAATGCTCGGCTAGTTCCGACCTCGTCAACACTCGCGCTTTGGCCATAGTCCTCCTCCAAATGGCACTGCCCCCTTCTGCATTGAAAGACGCTCTTAGGGTACTACGGTTTCCCCTTGAACGAAGGATTCCAATTACTTTACTTCATTTCCACTCCTTTTGAGGGTAGCTCGTGTCCGTCAATTCATGACACTGATGGTCTATTTCAAATGGGCTGAGTTTTGGCACAGGACGCGGTTCTCCTCTTGCTGGTAGTCGATCACATCCTGCTGCTGGCGGTTGACCCAGCCAGCTAGAACGAGCAGTAGGAATTGCGCGTGGTACGTCATCATGGATCTGAAGATAACACCCTCGGGCCAGACGATTGTAAAGCCTACGGCCCTTGGCCCGGTCGCAAACACAGACACTAAGCTGCTGATTTATGGTCTATTTCAAAAGGGCCGAGTTTTGGCACAGGACGGGGTAGAGTCACCGGCGATGGGCAAAGTGAGAGCCATTCCAAAGGTCGGTGGTCTCCATCATTATTACACTCGACACGCCGCTGCTTGAGCCGGTCCGCTCGGAACGGCTGCTGGACTTCGCACCAGCTTACACCTCTACCCCTGAGTAGAGCCGACGCCGGCTCTTAAAACGTCCTACATGAAGACGACCAAAGCATCCTGGTTGCAGGAGGTGCGCCAATCTCATACAGCTCGAGTTTATGAAAGGGACAAGTCGCTCCACTGACCTTTGTGTCAGATCGCCATCTCCCCCGTGCTGTCACCAAAGCTCTCGAGCTCGTCGAGCCCGAGTCGGCGCAGCACGGTCAACATCGTGTTCGCCATCGGCGTACCATCCGCGCCTTTGACGTGGAGGTTGCCCTTGAAGTGGCCATTGCCGTGGCCAGCCAAAAAGAGCGGACAGCGCTTGTGGTTGTGAACGTGCGGGTTGCCCATTGGAGAGCCGTAGAGGATCAACGCCTTTTCCAAGAGATTCGAGTCGCCCTCGGGTGTGTCACGGAGCCTTTCGAGGAAGTACGGGATGGTGCTGACGTGGTACCGGTTGATCTTCGCGAACTCCTCGATCCGCTCCTCTCGCTCGCCGTGATGCGAGGCCGGGTGAAACCCAGTGTTGACGCCGGTCTCCGGGTAGACACGGCCCGAAACGTCTCGCCCCATCTTGAACGCGAACACCCGAGTAATGTCCGACGCGAACGCTGCCGCTTGCAGGTCGAACATCAACTTGACGTGCTCATCGAACGAGTCCGGCACACCGGCGGGCGCATCGGGCAGCTCTCTCTCCTCCCCGCTCGCGTTTTGCGCCTCGATCCTCTGGATCCGCCGCTCGATCTCGCGAATGTTCTCGAGATAATCGTCGAGCCGGTTGCGGTCGGCCGGCTCCAGGTCGTTCTTCAAACTAGCCACCTGGTTGGTGACATAGTCAAGAATGCTGCGATCGGTCCGGCGCCTGGCTGCCCGCTCTTCCGGCGTTCCGCCGGAGCCGAACATCTGGTCGAAAACGACCCGGGGGTTCCTGATCATCGGGAGCGGATCGGTCGGCGACCCCGTCCTGTGCCAAAACTCGGCCCTCTTGAAATAGCCGATAAATCAGCAGCTTAGCGTCTGTGTTTTGCGATGGTGCCAAGGGCCGTGGCCTTTACAATCGTCTGGCCCGAGGGTGTTATCTTCGGATCCATCATGACGTACCATGTGCAATTCCTACTGTTGGTCAGGCAGCCGTTGTTCGATCGGGCAGCCCTGCCGCTCACACAGAGCCACACGGGTCACGATGGCGACTTTCGCGAGGCTATTCGACTGGAAGGAAGCCCTTATCGTGGTCAAGCCCGATACGCTCGTTCTGTGGCACAGGAAAGGGTTTCGGCTGTTCTGGCGTTGGAAGTCTCGGCCAAAAGGACGTCCAACGCTGCCAGAGGAGCTGAAAAACTAATCGCTGAAATGGCGATCGCGAACATCACGTGGGGCGAAGAGAGGATCGCCCAGGAGCTGCTCGTCAAGTTTGGCGTCCGCGTCTCGCCGCGCACCGTTCGGAAGTACATACCCATTCGAGATGATGGCAGCCCGGACCGGCGCAATGCGTCGCATCGCTGGGCGACATTCGTGCGGAATCACGCAAAAGCGGTCGTCGCTGCGTATTTTTTTAACGTAGTCACCGTCAGCTTTCGCGTGCTTTAGGTCTTCGTCATCATGGAAATCGGCACCCGCAAGATGCTTCACTTCAACGTGACGGCGCATCCGACCGCGGAGTGGACGCTGCAACAGTTCCTGGAGGCGATTGGGTGCGAGCACGACTATCGATTCGTCATCGTGGACCGCGTTGACAAGTTCTCAGCAGACCTCCGCCGCTCCGTCCGGGGGATGGGTGTTCGGCCGTTGAGGACGCCGCGCAGAGCACCGCAGGCAAATGCCTATTGTGAGAGACTCATCGGCACCACACGCCGGGAGTACTTGGATCAGGAAGCTCTGGCATGATCGTTCACCCAACGCCCGAGACTTCGCCAGCAGCAAAGCATGTCGTCGTAGCTGTAGTGCGCATTGCGACCACTGGGGTTCGGAAGAACGAACAACCGTGAGCCTCCCAGAATTTCGCCGCGCGGTCCGCATTGGATGGTCTTCGGTACGCGACCGGCGGAGAGCTCAGGCCAGAACCCTCGAAAAACGGTGACACCGAGGAAGCCGATGGCCTTCGGACGGTAACGCATCACCTTCTCGGCGAGAAGCCTACGCCCTTTCTCGAACTCGACCCGGTCGAGTTCCGAGCTCCCACGCGACGCCCTCGCGACGATACTGGTCAAACCGATACCGAACTCGGGCAGACGCAAGTCATCCTCGTAGGTCATGAGCCGCGGGACCAGTCCGGACTCGTGCAGCAACCTCCAGAACTTGTTTCCACGGCCGGCAAAGTGATGGCCAAGCTCATCGGATCGCTTCCCTGGATTGATCCCGACCAGCAGGACATCGAGGCCGTGGGAAAGGTAGTCCGGTAACACTCGGAAAGCATAGCGCAGGGCGGTGTGCTCCGTAAAAAGTCGTTCCAGCGTTGATTGCGCGGTTTAGAGCTCGTGAGGTCAAAATACTCATGCGGCTTCCCGATGGTAGAAACGTAGCAACCCGCCAAGCCGTTCACGGGAGCGCACCATAGACACTAAGCTGCTGATTTATGGTCTATTTCAAAAGGGCCGAGTTTTGGCACAGGACGCGTACCCGACCGCGATGGCGGATTCAAGCGGCCTTTGGAAAGGTGCAAACTGCTGACCCGCTGGGCGTTCGAGTACTTTGACCAGACGCCCAGGTTTCCGCTCGGAAACCTGGCATCCCCTTGCTGGACGGTGTTTTCCCTGCGCGTACGGGGAACTCGAATCGCCGACACCGCCTCCGACCCCGTGCTGTGCCAAAACTCGGCCCATTTGAAATAGACCATAAATCAGCAGCTTAGTGTCTGTGTTTCCGACTGGGCAGCGAGTTGCGATCTTCTTTATTGCGGACGACAGCCGGTCTGATCTCCACCTTCGGCCAGCCCGGCGCGGATCGCCTATAATCCGGCCATGCGCTCATTGCTGAAGATTGCCCTTGGCATTGCCGCACTAGTCGTGGCGTTCGGGGCCGGGTGGCTCGTCGCGATCACCGGCACCGGTCAACCCTGGTGTCACTCTCGGAACTCGAGCGGGGGTTCGCCGAGCGGATGCAGAACGTGGTGCTTACCGGCCACTACACGCTCAAAGGCCGTGAGCGTCGCGGCGACAAGCCGGAACGCTACGAGATCACCAGAGTGGCAAAGGTCGGCGAGCACCGTTGGCGGTTCGACGTTCACATGACCTACGGGAGTGTCGACATGACGCTGCCGGTCGTCGTGCCCATCCGGTGGGCGGGTGATACCCCCATAGTCACCATTACGGACATGGTCATCCCAGGGCTCGACGGTACCTTCACGGCGCGGGTCATGTTTTACGCGGAGCGGTACGCTGGCAGCTGGCAGCACGGCGAGTACGGTGGGCTCATGTACGGCACGATCGCGCCGCTGAGCGACTAAGATGAATTTGCTGCTGCATTGAATGGACAGATGCCGCAGTTGATTACTTGCGGGGGCTGTTCGACGTTCCCGACACGCTGCGTCGTGCTCCGCTGCGAAGCGCGTCCTGTCCGAAAACGCGAACGGAGCGGCAAGGTCGAATCCTAGAGGCGTTCTCAAAACTCGCGGAGACCAGCCGACGCGGTACTGGCTCTGCGATAGGCGACCCCGAGCAGACCTCTCCTGCAGACCATCCGTTCCGTCCAACTGGCGCGCCCGAACTCCTATGCGGCGTCGCGGTGGTAATAGCTGAGCAAGCCGCCCAATCGCTTACGACATCGCACCTTCCCGTGAGGACTGCCGACGCATTCTTCCGCTTCGAGCAACGCGTTCCCGAGCCCTTGATGGTTGCGCTCTCCGTGATAATGATGGATGAACTCAGCGACGGCACGGCGCGGCGATTGCTGACTGAAAAAGATCATCCGCTCCAAGCACTCGCTCTTGATCGACAAAACAAACCTTTCGACGTAAGCGTTCAGATTCGGCGAACGGTGTGGCAGCCGAATGACGTCCGTTCCGGCGTGCTCGAGCAAATCGCGAAACTCCGTGGTGAACTTCTTGTCGCGGTCCAGGATGAGGAATCGCTTGCCGCGCAGAAAGCCGTCGAATGGGTCGGTGAGATTCCGACCGCGTCCTGTGCCAAAACTCGGCCCTTTTGAAATAGGCCATAAATCAGCAGCTTAGTGTCTGTGTTTGCGCCGGGGCCAAGGGCCGTAGGCTTTACAATCGTCTGGCCCGAGGGTGTTATCTTCAGCTCCATGATGACGTACCACGTGCAATTCCTACTGCTCGTTCTAGCTGGCTGGGTCAACCGCCAGCAGCAGGATGTGATCGACTACCAGCAAGAGGAGAACCGTGTGCTCCGAGCCGGGCTTCGGGGCAAGCCTCTCAGGCTCGCGGACGACGAGCGGCGCAGGCTCGCGGTCAAGGCCCAGGCTTTGGGCCGCGAGGCGCTGGCCCAGATTGCGTCCGTTGCCACACCCGCTACGCTTCTGCGCTGGTACCGCCACCTCATCGCAGCCAAGTACGATGGCAGCAAGAACCGGAGTCCAGGCCGACCTCCGACGGCGAAGGACATCCGTGAGCTCATTGTGCGCGTGGCGCGGGAGAACCCGACGTGGGGATATACGCGCCTGCGAGGCGCACTCAAGAACCTAGGACATGAACTCGGACGCAACACTATCAAGAGGATCCCCGCCGAGCACGGTATCGCTCCTGCGCCGGAGCGGGGCAGGAGCATGTCGTGGAGCACCTTCATCAAGGGGATGAAGCAGGTGGCAAGAAACCTCACTGACATGTGGGATGGTTTCCTCCTTGGCAAGCGATACCTCATCCACGACCGGGACCCGCTATTCACCGAGGCGGTACGTGGGCTGTTGAGAGATTCAGGCGTGAAGCCCCTTCGCCTTCCCGCTAATAGTCCGAATCTGAACGCATATGCGGAAAGATTCGTTCTCTCCATACGTCGAGAGTGTCTCGACCGCTTCGTACCTCTCAGTGAGCGACACCTGCGCACAGCGGTAACCGAATACGTAGTGCACTATCACACAGAACGGAACCACCAAGGTCTCGGCAACGAGCTCATCACACCTCTGCCGGCAAGCGCGAATGACACTGGCCCCATCGTGTCGCGAGAGCGACTTGGGGGCATTCTCAACTACTACTGCCGTGCCGCGTAGATGGTCGCCGGCGACGGTAGCCCCTCGGCGGGCTCGACCGGCGTAGCGTGGAAACAGCTTCAGGAAGATGCTTCGATATTCGCTCTCGACTAGGAGGTCATCTGCATGGTGACGACCCGCCCGCCCAAGACGATTGTAAAGCCCACGGCCCTTGGCCCGGTCGCAAACACAGACACTAAGTTGCTGATTTATGATCTATTTCAAAAGGGCCAAGTTTTGGCACAGGACGGGCACGTTCTGGCTGAGTATATCCGTGATCTCCATCACGCGGACGCACAGAAGGGAGATTTATAGGTGCCCCGGCTCGAGAAACTCCTTGCTCCACCGCTATACAGATTCGGTGGTATCTTTTCTCACCAATGGTTGCCCCCGAATCCCGTTGCTCCCTTCTTCCTCCTCGCGCGCCTTCGAGAGCGCCGACGCGAAGAGTCCGGTCGGCACGGCGACGATCCCCAACCCGAGGAAGAGGACGAAGAAGGTAAACACGCGCCCACCGATGGTAATCGGAAACACGTCGCCGTAGCCGACCGTGGTCAGGGTCACGATCGCCCACCAGAGGCTGTGAAAGACAGACGCGAAATGTTCCGGTTGACTGCCGGACTCGAAGTAGTAGATACCAACTGCGGAGAGGAAGATCAAAATCAGGGCGACGTTGAGGAAGAGCACGAGTTCCTCGCGCACGATGATGGCAGTGCGGTGCAGCCGACGAACGGCGGCGCTGTAGCACGCCAGCTTCAGGATCCGAATCAACCGCAGTAACCGGAACGTCCGCACGGCACGGAGATCGACGCCGACCCCCAAGTAAAACGGCAGGATCGCGAGGAGATCGAGCAACCCGAAGAAGCTGCGGACAAACTGCCCTCGGTGCTCAGCCACCGCGAGGCGGAGGAGGTACTCGCCCGTGAACAGTAGAACGGTCGCAAACTCGATCCAATAGAGCACCGCCGAGGCCGCCGGCGAGAGATTGGGCAGGGTTTCGATCGAGAACGAGATGAGCGAGACGACGATGAGAGCGGAGACAACCCTATCGAACCAGCGCCCCGCCCGCGTGTCGGATTGCTCGACGATACGTTTGAGGCTCATCGCGCCATCTTACTATGCGCCGGTGAGGCACAGTGAGGGATGGGTCGAAGCTTGACGGCACGATGTAGAAAGCAATCCACCGCGACGCCGCTTGGTACATAGGGCACCAGTACCCTGGGGAAGAAAGCTGATATTCTCGCGGGCGGCAATCTCTACCGCAGCCGCCGATAATTTGAACCGCTCAAGGTGCTTCTTGGCGTAGCGCAGCATGCCGATACAGATCACGACCGCGTCCTGTGCCAAAACTCGGCCCTTTTGAAATAGACCATAAATCAGCAGCTTAGTGTCTGTGTTTTGCGACCGGACCAAGGGCCGTAGGCTTTACAATCGTCTGGCCCGAGGGTGTTATCTTCAGATCCATGATGACGTACCACGTGCAATTCCTCTACTCTTCGCCGCTGTACGCTACTAGGTGGAGGACGGATCCGTCCCGCTTCCCGTGGAAATAAGAATGGCGGAGGAGGATTACGCCATGAAGAAGCCTACCACCATATCGAAGAAGTCTGTAAGCGAGTACCGGGAGTTCGTCCAACTTCGGCTGCGTAAGCGGGTACTGGAGGCGATCGAGGTCGTGCTCGAGGAAGAAGTCAACCAAGCGCTGGGGTGTGGTAGCTACGAGCGTGCGGAAGACCGCCGTGGATATCGCAACGGAGCCGAAACCCGTCGCGTGACGACGTCGGTGGGAACTCGCGAGCTCCGGGTGCCACGAGCCCGCGTGCGAGACGAGGAAACGGGAGAGCCTGTGAGAGGTAAGACTAAGATGCGACACTTCCCCATTCCCGTATGGATCGCTGTGCTCGCCACGGGCTCGTGGCACAACCCCGCCACGGCCCAGACGTCGTGGCGAGGCTTGGTGGTTGCCCCCGAATCCCGTTGCTCCCCGTACGATGCTGACGACTATCGGTATCCCCAGTCTGTGGAGGACCGGGTCATTGCCGAACTTGGCGGCGTCTATGGTCCCTACACGGGCCGCTGGTTCGCCAACAAACGGGAGACGGACATTGAACATATCGTCGCCCGCTCCGAGGCACACGACAGCGGACTTTGTGTGGCGGATGAGGCGACCCGCCGACGCTTCGCAACGGATCTGCTAAATCTGACGCTGGCAAGTCCCGGCGTAAACCGGAACCAGAAGCGCGCTCGGGATGCCGCGGAGTGGTTACCCGACCAGAACCGGTGCTGGTTCGCGGACCGTAGCGTCGCTGTCCGCCGAAAGTACGGTCTGACGATAGACCAGCGCGAAGCAGACACCCTTGAACGCGTGTTGTCTGGATGCCAGTCGACCGACCTGGTCGTGGTGGCCTGTGGTGCCTCACCGGTCGCTCAGGACATCACCCCGACGGCCGCCGGTGCGCGTGAGATACTCACCCAGTGGGACGACAACGACGATGGCCGTATCACGTGCGCCGAGGCTCGCACCCATGGGATCGCCCCGGTGCGCCGCGACCATCCGGCCTACGCCTATATGCGCGATGGTGACGGCGACGGGATTGTCTGCGAAGCTGGTGGCGGTGAGGCCAAGGGCGGCACTGCGCGCCAAGGGCCGGCGCCCGCGACCGGCGGCAGCAGCGCGCTCCGTCAGTACGACGACAACGGTAACGGCCGTATCACCCGCGCTGAAGCGCGGCGCCACGGGATCGCACCAGTGCGCCGCGGCCATCCCGCATATCCCCACATGCGGGATGGCGACGGGGACGGAGTTGTCTGCGAGCGGTGAACGGTGCGGCCTGGACCTGGATGCTTAACGCGTATCTAATGAGGAGGTATGAGAGAACAACATTCGTACCGTTCCATCGTAATCACTCACCCGGTGCAAAGTTGCTCGATTTTGTTGGCCGGCTCGAATCAACGAAATCGCTGAATACCGCGATGGAAGCACCGCAAGATGGAGTTCACCTCCGACGGCTCTCGTGCTAGATTTCCTCCATCTTTATTTGCGAGATGTCCCGTGGTGAGGAATTGCGATCGCCTGAGCGCCGAGGAGCTCTGGCGTTTCCATAACGACGGATTCGTGGTGCCGGACTGCCGCCTGCCGCAGGACGTGGTGGCGGAGATGCGCGAAGCCTATGATGAGCTGCTGTCAGCCAATCCGGGTTTCTCCTCGGACTTCATGCTGGGGCCGCACCTGGAGACCACCGACGCACAGGGTGTTCGGGGCTCACGACGGTGGCTCAGTTTCGTCACTCGACCCGAGCTACTCGACATGGTCGAGCAATTGATAGGGGAGGACATTATCCTCTGGGGAACGACCATCTTCGGCAAGCCGGCGCACGGCGGCAAGGCGACTCCCTGGCATCAGGACGGCGCGTACTATCCCATTCGACCACTCGAGACGCTGTCAATCTGGATTGCGCTCGACGACGCCGTACCGGACAACGGTTGCATGCGCTTCATCCCCGGCTCCCACAAGGACCGCAAAATCTTTTCTCATCATTGGGAAGAGGATCAGGATCTCACGATCAACCGGGTCTGCGACTCGGAGCACTTCGACGAGGCGTCGGCGCGCGATCTAGTTCTCGCGGCCGGCCAGATCTCGTTTCACGACGTCTACATCATCCACGGCTCGCGCGCCAACCCCTCGGGCCACCGGCGCGCGGCACTGGTGGGGCGGTTCATGCCCGGCCATTGCCACTACGACCACGAGCTGGGCCTCCGATTGGCAGAACCGCACAAGGCCCACGACTACGGCAAGCGGGCCTTGTTCCTCCTGCGCGGGCGCGACCGCTCGGGACGGAACGATTTCTCAGTCGGCCACTGATTCTCGGGTGGGCGTAGGCCGACTGGCTGCGACCGCATCATCCCGACGCGGCGGCCAGTCTGAAAAGGGGAGGCATAAGGATGCGACGTTTTTCCATTCCTGTATGGGTCGCCGTGCTCGCCATGGGCCCTTGGGACGACCTCGTAGCGACCCAGACATTGTGGCGGGGCTTGGTGGTTGCCCCAGAATCTCGCTGCTCCCCGTACGACGCGGACGACTATCGGTATCCGCAGTCCGTGGAGGACCGGATCATAGCTGAGCTTGGCGGCGTCTATGGTCCCTATACGGGCCGCTGGTTCGCCAACAAACGGGAGACGGACATTGAGCATATCGTCGCACGCTCCGAGGCGCACGACAGTGGGCTCTGTGCGGCGGATGAGGCAACTCGACGACGCTTTGCAACAGATCTGCTGAATCTGACGCTGGCAAGTCCCGGCGTGAACCGGAACCAGAAGCGTGCTCGCGACGCCGCGGAGTGGCTACCGGACCGGAACCGGTGCTGGTTTGCAGACCGTAGCCTTGCGGTCCGCCGAAAGTACGGTCTGACGATAGACCAACGGGAGGCAGACGCCCTTGAGGGCGTATTGTCTGGCTGCCAGTCGACCGACTTGGTCGTGTTGGCCCACGGCGTCTCACCAGTCGCTCAGGACATCACCTCGACGGCCGCTGATGTGCATGAGATGCTTGTTCCCAGCGAGTGATAGAGGAGACCGGTGACCAGAACCAGAGCCAGAGGCGCCACCAAATAGCGGCCGCGATGTTCACGCATGTAGCTCTTCAGCGGTCCGTCGGTATAGAAGAAAAAGGTCGTCGCGACGTGACCGTTGGCGCCCAGGAAGATCATCAGGTTGGTAACTGACTGGATACTGGTAGAGGCAGGCGAAACCCGTGCCAGGAGCGGCATGAGAACGAGAGGAGCCACGGTAGCCAAGAACAGCAGGGAAAGAAAGAGCGTACGGCTTTTCTCGTAATCGGGAGCCATTTCCGTGGGAGGGGCAGGCTGCGCCGTGACGGCAACCATGATCTCTATCGGCCGGGGAGCGGGACGATCTCCATCGAGGCGATGCCCAGGCCCAGTAAACGCGAATCGTCGCCTCCCTGGAACTCTCGCGGGCTTATCGGGTGAGGAACCGTGAAGTGAACGCTTCGAGAGGCGCCGATCCCCTCGAAGAAGATCTCGTGCCGTTCCAGCTCTGCCGATAGAGGTAACGCCTGGTACGCGTCTCCAACCGTGACGCCAATCGGTTCGCTGGTGTTGGGTCCAAAGGCTTTCGCGGTGAGGATCAGCGAAAAGCTGCCTGGAAGCCTCCCCATGAAGCTGACCGAGGCCTCCTTGCTTGCCGACCAGCGACCCCAGGGCTCAGCACTGGAAAAACCGCTTAAGCTAACCGGGCGGGGCATGGCTTTGGAAAAGCGAAGCTCAAGCGGGAGAGGGAGTGGGCGGGCGCTCCACCCAACGACTCCGATGTAGGCGGCAGCAACCGTCACCAGTGTCACTACCCAGACCTTTAGCCCAAACGAAAGCACGATCGACGAGTTCCTTTACGACGCCTATCCTACCACCGTCCGATAGCCACGGTTCTTCGTAGTATCGAAGAAGCCTCGTAGGCGCTCTTCCGGTGGGGGAGGGGGCCCAGTGGTCGACCACAAGGCCTGCAGCGCGCCCTTGCACGTGTCGGATTCGCGTTCCATCCACTCAAGAAATCTGGAGCGCGTCCGCCATCCCGTCAGATTATTGTCCTTGTCGGTGAAGGCACGGCGAACCGCGTCCGAATGTGTGCCACTCTTAGTTGAAATTTGAAACGGCTCCCTCTCGGGTGGTTTGATGACGTTGTGAAAAGCGAAATCAAGCCGCTCAAGAAAGGAGCCGATATGGGAAGTCTGCTACGAAGGGTCAAGGAACGCAAGAAGACGCGTCGTCTAGGTGAAGTAGAGGTCATGGAGCAAGAGGGATACGGGGAGCTCGAGGTGTGCCGCCAACCCTCTCGCTCGCATCGCTGAGCCCACGATAGCCTTGTAGCGATGGAACGTTGTCTCGACTTTGCTCCGTTTGCTGTAGCCCGATTCTGTGTGCCACTTTCGTTTGCCGAGCCGAGCTTGTGCTGCAATGTTGCGATTGCGCTGTCGGCTGCTCGCCGGCCCCGATGCGAGCTGGGCGCCCTTGCGCGGCGGTATCAGCACCCTCGGCGAGCGATGAGCGCTGTGATTCTCGGTCGCCTCATAGACGCCGCTGGCGTCGTATGCGGTGTCAGCTCTGGCCGATGAGATGGGACTGTCGATCTGTCCGACAAGCGATGCAACCCGCGATGAATCGCGGGCTCTTTTGCTCGTCAGCTCGCCGGCAACGACTTCGCCAGTCTGCTCGTCGACACACAGATGGAGCTTGCGGTAGTCCCTGCTCTTTGGTGCTCTGCGCAGCTGGCCGGCGTGGGCAGCGAGACCGCTGCTGTCGATCAAGATGTGCAACGGCGTCTTCTGCTTGTCTTGGTAGAAGGGGACCTTACCCAGCTTCGCCTTGCGCCTCGAAATCGTGGTGTGATCGGGCACATCATTGTCTAGCTTCATCAGAGCGAACAACGATCGCAGCAATCCCTCGCTCTGCCTAGATGACAGATGAAACACCATGCCCAGGGTGACAGCCGTCTCGATGGCGTGGTTCGAGTACTTGCGTTGACGGCCCGGTTTCCTCCTCCTCGGCCGGGGCGCGTCCCAGTTCACAAGCTTGCCGTCGGTGAGCGAGATCCAGACGGTCAGGCTCCCGCGGTTGCGTAGACCCGCCTCATATTCACGCCAATTCCTCACGCGATAGGCCTTCTTCACATACTTCCGCTGAGTGCGTTTGAAAATGCTCATGGGGAACCTCGAATCCGTGAGTACAGGACAATTGTGGACCGAGATCGCGAGTTGTGCACCAAGGCAGCTTTACGCTACAGACCCAGGCGCTGCTGGCTCCACTCAGCCCCGATGACGGCCCGGAAGAACTCCACCAGAAGGTCGCTCTGGTCGCTGACTTTCTGGACATCTGGCTTGCTCGCCGCGTCTGGAACTTCCGCACGATCAGCTACTCGTCGGTCAAGTACACGCTCTTCATCCTGACGAAGGAACTGCGAGGGCGTGGCGTGGCGAGTCTCGCGGAGTATCTGCGAGCGCAGCTCGACGAGCAGCCGGAGAGCTTCGCGCGCGAGCCTCGGTTCCGCCTGCACAATCAGAACTATCGGCAGGTTCGCCACATCCTGGCGCGCCTTACGCACTGGCTCGACACCCAGTGCGACCTGTCCTCCAATTTCGAGGATCTCATCTCGAAGGGCCGCGCCCGGCCCTTCGAGATCGAGCACATCTGGGAAGACCAGTACGGCCGGTCCGTTCCCGCTCGAGGTCGGCAGGGCTCCCTTTCCGGCATTACGGCGCGTTCGGACCGGAGGCGCAGGCTGAGCGGCAGGAGCTGTACATACGCCTTGCCGAGTGGGTCTGGAACCCCGTCCTGTGCCAAAACTCAGCCCTTTTGAAATAGACCATAAATCAGCAGCTTAGCGACTGGGCCAAGGGCCCTTAGGCTCTACAGTTACCCAAAACCCGCGGTCGACGTTCGAGAGCCGCGGCCGTTTCACCGAACGGCGGAGGACGGCGAGCTGCTGCCGAAGAGCGACATTGTCGAGAGCCAGCTCGCGACGAGCCTTGAAGGCGGAGATGAGAGCGCGAACAAACGACGAAATCAAGCAGGCATGGTGCCGGCAGACCGGAGACTAATCAAGTTTGGGGCGCCCGGATGAATAAATAGAAGGTACACCCAAAGGTCTGCTCCCAGACCCGCCGTAAGCTGGCGAAGTCCAAACCGTCCAAAACGACGTTCCGGCCAACCCCTGTATCCTGCGGCATCACCGAACGTTCGCTCTTGTGCTCGATAAAGTCCAGTCTAATAAAGGACTTCCGGGTGCGAAGTTCACTGCCCGTAGCTCGCCACGCAGCCCAAGGGTCGGCGGATTCCAAGGGCGTCTAAGCTTCTGATTTGTGGTCTATTTCAAGAGGGCCGAGTTTTGGCACAGGACGGCGACCCGCTATTCACCGAGGCGGTACGTGGGCTGTTGAGAGATTCAGGCGTGAAGCCCCTTCGCCTTCCCGCTAATAGTCCGAATCTGAACGCATATGCGGAAAGATTCGTTCTCTCCATACGTCGAGAGTGTCTCGACCGCTTCGTACCTCTCAGTGAGCGACACCTGCGCACAGCGGTAACCGAATACGTAGTGCACTATCACACAGAACGGAACCACCAAGGTCTCGGCAACGAGCTCCTCACACCTCTGCCGGCAAGCGCGAATGACGCTGGCCCCATCGTGTCGCGAGAGCGACTTGGGGGCATTCTCAACTACTACTGCCGTGCCGCGTAGATGGTCGCCGGCGACGGTAGCCCCTCGGCGGGCTCGACCGGCGTAGCGTGGAAACAGCTTCAGGAACACGCTTCGATATTCGCTCTCGACTAGGAGGTCATCTGCATGGTGACGACCCGCCCGCCCAAGACGATTGTAAAGCCCACGGCCCTTGGCCCGGTCGCAAGCACAGACACTAAGTTGCTGATTTATGGCCTATTTCAAAAGGGCCGAGTTTTGGCACAGGACGGGATCGAGACCAGACCTACGGAGCGTACTTCGATACTTGCGTCGACGGTCTCGGGATCGAGCAGGTCCTTACCGCACCGCGCTCCCCGTGGCAGAATCCATTTGTCGAAAGGATAATCGGCTCCATTCGACGTGAGTGTCTCGACCACGTGATCGTCCTCGACGAGCGGCACCTGAAGCGAATCCTACGCAAATACGTCGACTACTATCATTCGTGCCGGACTCATTTGTCGCTTGAGAAGGACGCGCCTGAGCCTCGCCGGGTAGAGTCACCGGCGATGGGCAAAGTGAGAGCCATTCCAAAGGTCGGTGGTCTCCATCATTATTACACTCGACACGCCGCTGCTTGAGCCGGTCTGCTCGGAACGGCTGCCGGACTTCGCACCAGCTTACACCTCTACCCCTGAGTAGAGCCGACGCCGGCTCTTAACCCTAATCGCAAATAAACGTCACCGTGTCTGAGGTCTTTGGCCCCGTGAATAGCACCTTTTCCAGGTTCTGCATACACCGTGTAGAATCACCTATAGTGGCGGCGAGCGGGTGCCCCAGCACGAGCTTCTCGCCTGCGCCCAGTGCGGCTGTTTCGCGTTTTCGTGCTTCGAAGATTTTGCGATTAGGGTTAAAACGTCCTACATGAAGACGACCAAAGCATCCTGGTTGCAGGAGGTGCGCCAATCTCATACAGCTCGAGTTTATGGAAGGGACAGGTACCGGTTGATCTTCGCGAACTCCTCGATCCGCTCCTCTCGCTCGCCGTGATGCGAGGCCGGGTGAAACCCAGTGTTGACGCCGGTCTCCGGGTAGACACGGCCCGAAACGTCTCGCCCCATCTTGAACGCGAACACCCGAGTAATGTCCGACGCGAACGCTGCCGCTTGCAGGTCGAACATCAACTTGACGTGCTCATCGAACGAGTCCGGCACACCGACGGGCGCATCGGGCAGCTCTCTCTCCTCCCCGCTCGCGTTTTGCGCCTCGATCCTCTGGATCCGCCGCTCGATCTCGCGAATGTTCTCGAGATAATCGTCGAGCCGGTTGCGGTCGGCCGGCTCCAGGTCGTTCTTCAAACTAGCCACCTGGTTGGTGACATAGTCAAGAATGCTGCGATCGGTCCGGCGCCTGGCTGCCCGCTCTTCCGGCGTTCCGCCGGAGCCGAACATCTGGTCGAAAACGACCCGGGGGTTCCTGATCATCGGGAGCGGATCGGTCGGCGACGCCCAGCTGATCGCGTCCGTGTAGGTACAGGCATAACCGTATTGGCATCCGCCCGCCTGGTTCACGTTCTCGATCGCGAGCTGCATCGACGGAATGGGCGTGTCTTGACCGAACCGCCGGGCGTAGAGCTGATCCATCGACGTCCCAACGTGGACGTCCGAGCCTTCTGTCTGCTTCGGGTGAGACTGCGTCAGGAACACCGCGCTCGAACGAAAATGGTCGCCGCCTATCTCGGGCAGCGTGAAGGCCTCGGCATTGCGTACGTCCGTGTTGCTGACGATCGTCAAGTAATCCCGAAACGGCTCGAGCGGACTCAAGCTGCTCGGGGTGAGGTCGAACGCACTGCCTTCGGCCGCCGGCGCCCACAGGTTCTTTTCTATCCCGTATTTGGTGCTGCCGGCCGAACCGTGGACCATTTCGATGCACACCAGGCGAGCCGGGTCAGCTGTCGGCTTGCCAAACGCGCTCCGGGCCGGCACCATGGCTTCGAGCAACGGCAGTGACACCGCCGCGCCCATGCCCCGAAGTATCGTGCGGCGAGAGATATGCTTGTTAGTAATGTACATTCTTTTTAGGCCTTCTGGAGCCGGCTCGTATTCTAAGGCGGACCCGATTCTCCCACCACCGTGGTCGGTTCGGTGTTTTCCGACTTCTTCATCTGGAACACCGCGCTGTTCACAATGCCAAAAATGAAAGAGGACATGCGGTTGCCGTTGTGCGCGGCCTCAAGAGCGATCGCACGCACCGCGGGCATGTCATAATACTCGACTCTCCGCCCCAGCGCATAGGTCATGAGGCTTTCGGTGAAGCTCGTGATAAAAGTGTCTGAAAGGTTCACAAGCGCCTGCCGCAAGCCCGCTGGACCGTCCATCTGCGTTCCGCGGTAGGGTCGAGGGCTGGCGCGGTGCTCCGTAGGCGCGGCCTATCTGTTTCTCCTCGTTTCCTGTGGGAGTGCCTCACTAGAAACACGACCTGCCAAGCGCTCACCCGGTACCTACGGACGGGTGACCCGGTCGCGGGTTCGACCGATCCCTGGAGCGCAGGCAACGGCTCGCTGATGCGGCTCGCCCCCGTTGCGCTCCGGTTCAGGCACGACCGGCCGCGCCTGCTCGCAGCAGCCGCCGACCAGTCCCGGACTACCCACGGAGCCGAGGAAGCAGTGGACGCCTGCCGGGCGTTCGGCGCACTCCTGGCAGACGCCATCGCCGGGTCACCGTTCTCGGACGTTCTGGCTCCGAGACGGTTCACGGGAGCGGCGGCAATCACTCAGGTCATAGCCGGCAGCTGGCGAGGACGGACACGGGATACGATCCGCTCCAGCGGGTACGTCGTTCACACGCTCGAAGCCGCATCTGGTCAGTCGCCCGCACCGGAGACTTCCGCGGCGCGGTGCTGCTCGCGGCCAACCTGGCCGACGACGCCGATACGGTAGCAGCAGTGACGGGGCAGCTCGCCGGCGCCCTCTACGGCCTGAACGCCATCCCCGACCACTGGCGGGAACGCGTTGCCTGGAAGGATCGACTCCTGGCAGCGGCGCGGAGGTTGCTTTCGGAACCCCTTGCCGACCGGTAGAAGTTGGGTGGGTAGCCGAAGCACGGCTCTTGACCTGGTCGCAAACACAGACACTAAGCTGCTGATTCATGGCCTATTTCAAAAGGGCCGAGTTTTGGCACAGGACGGGGTCGGAAGCCAGCCCTGCGGTGCGAAATACCTTCGATTCTGCGCGGATTCCAAGGGCTTCTAAGCTGCTGATTTGTGGTCTATTTCAAAAGGGCCGAGTTTTGGCACAGGACGGGGTGTCTCGGACAGTGAGGTCAAACGCATCCGCCGTTTCATCCGCGAGCCGTACGGAATGGTATTGGTGACGGGGCCCGAGCACGAGTCGGGATCATCCGCCGATGCCGTCGGCAGAGAAGTAGGCGTCGAGCGAGTGGAGCTCCTGCGACAGGTCGTCGACCATGTTCCTCAACAAGTGTCGCGTCGATAGCATCCCGGCGACGTTCCCCCCGCGGTCGATGATGGGAAGATGGCGAATGTGGTTGCTCGTCATCATCGCGAGAGCCTCGCGATGATGGATGTTGCTGGCAGCAACGATGGGCGGCGAGGTCATCACGTCGCGGATTGGGGTCTCATCCAAGTGGCTTCCTTTGGCCACCACACGCTTCAGGAGATCGCTAGCGGTGAAGATGCCCTTCGCCGATTGGTTCTCCACCACCACGACTGCGCCGGCACCGCAGTCAACCATTGTTTCCACGGCGTGTCGGACCGTGGACTCGGTTCCGATCGTCACCGCCGGAGTCCGGGCGATCTTGAGCAGCTTCATAAACTGGCCTCCTTGTCTCGCACCTTCGGCGTGGCGTTGGACGCGATCCCCGTACGGGCGTTCAGTTAGGCAACCGAGAAATCAGGGATAGCGTGCCTCCTCACGAGTAGGGGGAGGGCGACTTGTAGACGTAAATCTTATACACCAATAAGCGGTCGGATTTCAACTCCAAGTCACATCGCAGCGCTGCTACCTCGACATGAAAACATCTGGGTGTGGGCTCCGAGATATTGGGTCTGGGAACCAGTCCACTGTATCAGATACAACTAGACACAGAAGAGCTCGCCGAAACCATTCTAAGTGCATGCCTCTTATGAATCTTATGGGCTGGCGAAAAGCCTAACTTTGTATAGTAATCAAAGACTCAGTGGACTAGCTCAGGGTTCGGGTTCCGGTTGCATTCTGGTGAGGAGGCGCCCGACGATTGCAGGTAACTGGGCTTGATCCAGTTTCGTGGACACATTCTGAACGGCGGATACGATGTCCACAATGGCAAAGACAGCGCAGCCCCGGCGACCCCTGTGATCCGCAAAAAAGAAGAACGGCCAGAAGCAGCTGACCATAGCAAGTCTAAAACGCGCAATCAACGCTTGATAGACTTTTTGCGGAGCACAACGACGTCATCGCGCTCCCCGAGCAGCGTCGTTGGCAACCGGTACCGCGAGACTAGCGAGTTCCAAGGACTCGCGCAGTCAGACTTGTCTCATCTCATCGCCGCCGCGTCTTATTGCTTCGCTGTCTTCTTCGCCTTCTCTGCCGCTTTGGCTTCTCGCACCTTTGCCTTCTCCGCCGCTTTGGCCTTGGCTTCCCGCACCTTTAGCCACGCCCGGACCTCCCGCAGACGGAATTGAGACGCCACGCCGCGCCCTCTAGTGTGGACCGGCATCCCAGACCGCTCCCATTTTGTTACCATCTTTTTATCGACGCCCAAATGCTCGGCTAGTTCCGACCTCGTCAACACTCGCGCTTTGGCCATAGTCCTCCTCCAAATGGCACTGCCCCCTTCTGCATTGAAAGACGCTCTTAGGGTACTACGGTTTCCCCTTGAACGAAGGATTCCAATTCCTTTACTTCATTTCCACTCCTTTTGAGGGTAGCTCGTGTCCGTCAATTCATGACACTGATGGTCTATTTCAAATGGGCCGAGTTTTGGCACAGGACGGGGTCCAAAGGGACACCGGCGGCGCTCGTCAACTCAATCGCTCATCGCCAAGCTGCCTGAAACAGGCCGGCTCAGCGAACAGACTTCTTCCACGGGCTGCTAGGCTTGGTTGGCAATGGGAGCTAGAATGAGAGGTCTGCTGGGGAGCACCTATCACAGAGCCAGTGCCACGTCGGCTGGTTTCTGCGAATTTTGAGAACGCCTCCAGGATTCGAGCTTTCGGGCTCCGTTCATATTTTCGGACACGACGGGTAACGTGTGCCGCCTGACGAGAGCATAAGGAAGTCAGTTCGACGCGATAGGTTCGCTCGATCAACGTCAACTTGACAATACTCTTTTTCAGTATCAAGTTACTGAGATAGGATGTGCTACTAACTGCGGGGTCAGGTCACGTTGACAGCGAAGGTTGAAAAGGTAATCTCGAATTATTGGGGCAGTTGAGGAGAGGAGCATTGCCCGTATCGATACCCCGCCTTGTCGTCATTGACTGTGAGACCACTGGCCTAGGGCAACATGACCGTATTGTAGAGATCGCGGCGATTACACTCGATCCGTTGACATGGGAACCGACGGATGAGTACGACACCCTGATTAACCCAGAGCGCGATGTCGGCCCGGTGGTTATCCATGGAGTAACGGCATCAATGGTCGAGGCCGCGCCCACCTTTCCCGAGGTTGCCACTGTACTGGCCCGCCGTCTCCATGGCTCGATCCTGGTCGCGCATAACCTTCCCTTCGATACCCGAATGCTGGGGTACGAGTTTGACCGGCTCGGAGTTGCGTTCAACGTCGGCTCAGGTCTGTGCACCCTCAGAGCCACTGGCGAGAAACTCGTAGCCGCGTGCCACAGGTTTGGGATCGCGCTGAACTTCCAGCATCGAGCGCTCGCCGACGCCCGCGCCACCGCCGCCCTTGCCAGAGAGGTCTTGGCCGGTGACGAGTCTGACTCCGAAGCGGCGACGGTCGGGTATGTCTCCGGAGTTGCCAATCCAAGGACTCTGCGACGGGAGGGCACGGATGTCGGAATTAGCGAGTTAGCACGCGTCGTGTCTCTCGCTTATTACCCGTCCTCGGATGAGGCATTACTCCAGTACCTTGACGCCCTAGACTGGGCGCTGGACGATAACCACATCGATGATCAGGAACGCGCAGCCATTGATAAGTTCGCCGCGACACTTGGCATCTCCAACGAGGTTCGCCGGGAAGCGCACCGTGCCTATCTGGCGTCGATTATCGCTGCCGCCAAACGTGATGGCGTTGTCACCGAAGCCGAGCACCACCTCATCAGTGAGGTCGCGGACACGCTGGGAGTCACCGGAGTGACCATCCCCGAGGTGACAGACCTCCCGGACACAACCAGCCTTCGCAAGGGGATGCGCGTCTGCTTCACGGGCGAGGCCACCGTCGCCGGGAACTCGATCTACAGATCTTTCCTGGAGGAAACTGCCGCCCTGTCCGGAATGCAACCTGTTGGTTCCGTTACGAAGAACGGCTGTGATCTGCTGCTGGTGGCTGATTCCTCCAGTCAGTCGGGAAAAGCACGCAAAGCGCGCGACTACGGTATTCCGGTGATGACGGTGGTGGATTTCCTCAACAAAGCCGGGTCGTAGCTGTATCTCGGGAACATGTACGCAGGTGATTGATGACGCGAGCAGATCTCAACAAGGCGATGCCGTCTGGTCAAAATACTCGAACGCCCAGCGGGTCAGCAGTTTGCACCTTTCCAAAGGCTGCTTGAATCCGCCATCGTGGTCGGATACGTATTCCAGTTCAGCGGAAGGAGTCGCGATGGACTGGAAGACCATGCTGAGCTACATCTCAGGGTCCGTAGATGAGGAGTTGCTCCTGCGCAACGAGTATCTTGTAGCAGAGAATCGAGTTCTTCGAAATCGGCTCCAGGGTCGCTTGCGCCTGACCGATGGCGAACGGCGGTCTCTGGCCGAGATCGGAAAGCGTCTGGGTAAGCAAGCCCTTGATGAGGTCGCGAGTATCGTGAACCCCGACACGATCCTAGGTTGGCACCGGAGGCTTGTCGCGAAGAAGTTCGATGGCTCCAAGAACCGTCCGTATCCAGGGCGACCGCGGGTCGACGCCGACATCGAAGAGCTGGTGGTGCGTCTCGCCAAGGAGAACAAGTCCTGGGGTTACGACCGGATTGCAGGGGCGCTAGCCAACGTCGGGCATGAAGTGGCCGACCAAACCGTCGGTAACATTCTGAAACGCCACGGCATTCCGCTCGCACCAGAGCGTCGGAAGACCACGACGTGGAGGGAGTTCATCCGCTCGCACATGGACGTCCTCGCGGCGACAGATTTTTTCACCACGGAAGTGTGGACTCAGGGCGGGTTGGTGACGTACTACGTTCTGTCCTTCATACACCTGGCTACCCGTCGAGTCCACGTTGCCGGCATCACGCCGCATCCGAACGAACAGTGGATGACTCAAGTGGCTCGCAACGTGACCATGGCGGATGTCGGCTTTCTGTCCTCGAGCCGATACCTCATTCACGACCGGGACACGAAGTTCTGCCAGTCGTTCCACCGGACCATCGAGGCGATTGGCGTCGCGCCCGTCAAGCTGCCCGCACGGAGCCCGGATTTGAACTCGTTCGCGGAGCGCTGGGTGAAGTCAGTCAAAGAGGAATGTCTCTCGAAGCTCATCCTGTTCGGCGAGAAGTCGCTCCGTCATGCGCTTAGGGATCCGTCCCGCTTCTCGTGGAAATAAAATGGCGTAACCTCCGGTTAGCAAAAACCAAACCCGCCTGGAAAGGCGAGGAGGAGGATTACGCCATGAAGAAGCCTACCACCATATCGAACGACACGGTAAGCGAGTACCGGGAGCTCGTGCAGCTGCAACTTCGCAAGCGTGTGCTGGAAGCGATCGAGCTTGTCATCGAGGAAGAAGTCGAACAAGCGCTTGGCTGCCGAGCCTACGAACGATCGGGTGAGCGGCGCGGCTACCGGAATGGGGTCGAGACCCGTCGAGTGACGACGGCGGTGGGAATGCGCGAGATACGAGTGCCCCGAGCTCGGCTACAGGATGCGGAAACCGGCGAGATGAAGGAGTTCCCTAGCGAGCTTTTGCCTCGCTGCGTTGTGCACAAGAGCGCGAACCTACTCGAGCATTGTCCAGTCCACGCCAGACGAGAGCTCAAGCGTGACTACAACCGGATCATCTATGCGAAGGACGGCATCGTCGCTCGACGCGCCTATGCCGAGTTCGTGTCCAAGTGGACGGCGCTGGCACCGGCTGTCGTTCGAAGCCTCGAGGAGGCGGGCGAACACCTGCTCACCTTCTACGAGTTCCCACGAGCCCTGTGGAAGTCGATCCGTACGACCAATGCCGTGGAGAACCTTAACCGCGAATTCCGAAGACGGACGAAGACTCAGGCGTCGTTCACGACCGAGGAGTCGGCGGTCGCCTTACTGTTCGGGCTCGTGGCCTCCGGCCAGATCAGGCTACGACGCATCGACGGCTACCAACACCTCGACGATGTTCGCGGCAACACCGAGGTCGCTGCATGATCTGATACAGTCTCTTGAAGTGGAGGAGCGCCCATTCTTTTTCCACGACATTTGGGACGCATCCGCGCTTAGGGAGTACGTCGTCTACTGTCACCACGAGAGGAATCATCAAGGCAAGGAGAATCTGCTGCTGTTCCCAGCCCGTCCTGTGCCAAAACTCGGCCCTTTTGAAATAGGCCATAAATCAACAGCTTAGTGTCTGTGTTTGCGACCGGACCAAGGGCCGTAGGCTTTACAATCGTCTGGCCCGAGGGTGTTATCTTCAAGTCCATGATGACGTACCACGTGCAATTTCTACTGCTCGTTCTAGCTGGCTGGGTCAACCGCCAGCAGCAGGATGTGATCGACTACCTGCAAGAGGAGAACCGTGTGCTCCGAGCCGGGCTTCGGGGCAAGCGTCTCAGTCTCTCGGACGATGACCGGCGCAGGCTCGCGGTCAAGGCCCAGGCTTTGGGCCGCGAGGCGCTGGCCCATATTGCGTCGGTTGCCACACCCGCTACGCTTCTGCGCTGGTACCGCCACCTCATCGCAGCCAAGTACGATGGCAGCAAGAACCGGAGTCCAGGCCGACCTCCGACGGCGAAGGACATCCGTGAGCTCATTGTGCGCGTGGCGCGGGAGAACCCGACGTGGGGATATACGCGCCTGCGAGGCGCACTCAAGAACCTAGGACATGAACTCGGACGCAACACTATCAAGAGGATCCTCGCCGAGCACGGTGTCGCGCCTGCCCCGGAGCGGGGCAAGAGCATGTCGTGGAGCACCTTCATCAAGGCTCATTGGGGCGCCATCGCTGCGACAGACCTGTTCACCGTCGAGGTTGTGAACCCGTTCGGGCTCGTCCGCTACCATGTCCTGTTTGTCATCGATATCGCCACTCGCTACGTGTGCATCGGTGGGATAATGTCGGACCCCAACGGGGAGTGGATGAAGCAGGTGGCAAGAAACCTCACTGACATGTGGGATGAGTTCCTCCTTGGCAAGCGATACCTCATCCACGACCGGGACCCGCTATTCACCGAGGCGGTACGTGGGCTGTTGAGAGATTCAGGCGTGAAGCCCCTGCGCCTTCCCGCCAATAGTCCGAATCTGAACGCATACGCGGAAAGATTCGTTCTCTCCATACGTCGAGAGTGTCTCGACCGCTTCGTACCTCTCAGTGAGCGACACCTGCGCACAGCGGTAACCGAATACGTAGTGCACTATCACACAGAACGGAACCACCAAGGTCTCGGCAACGAGCTCCTCACACCTCTGCCGGCAAGCGCGAATGACGCTGGCCCCATCGTGTCGCGAGAGCGACTTGGGGGCATTCTCAACTACTACTGCCGTGCCGCGTAGACGGTCGCCGGCGACGGTAGCCCCTTGGTGGGCCCGCTCGGCGTAGCGTGGAAACAGCTTCAGGAACACGCTTCGATATTCGCTCTCGACTAGGAGGTCATCTGCATGGTGACGACCCGCCCGCCCAAGACGATTCTAAAGCCCACGGCTCTTAGCCCGGTCGCAAACACAGACACTAAGTTGCTGATTTATGGCCTATTTCAAAAGGGCCGAGTTTTGGCACAGGACGGGGTGGCCATCATGCCGTGGAAGACTTGACAGCAATGGCACCGCCCGCGTGGGCGGAGGTCATCGGGGAGTGACCGAAATCGTTCGTTCACTCGAAAGTGCCAAATAACTACTATCTCGTACGATTAGCGCTCGGGTGTGTAGAGTGCTAATATGTCGACGTTGATGGATTACACATGCCACTCGCCCATTGGGACCCCGTGCGTGAGCTTCTTGCGCTCCAAGAACGGATGAACCGGCTAATCGATCAGACGCTGTCGCGCACGCGCTCCGAGGGGAAGTTCTCGACCACAGGGGCATGGTCCCCCGCCATGGATCTCTACGAAACCGAGAAGAGCCTCGTTCTCAAGGCCGAGCTCCCCGAAGTAGATCAAGACGACATCGAGCTTCACATCGACGACGATCGAGTCACGCTGTAAGGCAAGCGCCCGGTCAACGAAGCCATCAACGAGAAACAGTTCGTACGATGGAACGTTCCTACGGCCCGTTCCATCGTACGTTCGAGTTCCCGACGAGCGTCGAAACGGACAGAGTAAAGGCCGATTTCAAGAAGGGCATTCTGCTGACGGTGACCATACCGAAGAAGGCGAGCGAGAAAAGCCGTCAGATTCCCATCAGTAGTTGACCGCCGTCGGGAGCTCGACCCCGCCGACAGGTCCTGAAAAACAAGGAGGAGTAATCGAGAAATGAAGATCGCACCGATCAGGGACAACATCGTCGTAAAGAGGCTCGAGGAGAGCGATGAGAAGAAAGTCGGATCCATCATCATCCCCGACACCGCGAAGGAAAAGCCGATGACGGCCGAAGTCATAGCTATCGGATCGGGCCGGACCTTGAAGGACGGAAAGAAGGTTGCGCTCGACGTGAAGGTGGGCGACAGAGTGCTCATCGGCAAGTACTCGGGCTCGGAAGTGAAACTGGACGGAACTGAGTACCTCATCCTTAAAGAGGACGAAGTACTCGGCATCGTGGAATAGCTTGGAGGTAGTTTAAGAAATGGCAAAGCAGATTGTTTATCATGAGGAAGCACGGCAGGGGATTCTCCGCGGTGTCAACCAGCTCGCGACCGCCGTGCGGGTGACCCTCGGCCCCATGGGCCGCAACGTCGTTCTCGAGAAGAAGTTCGGCTCGCCTGTGGTCACTAAGGACGGCGTCACCGTCGCCAAGGAGATCGAGCTCGAGGACGCCATCGAGAACCTGGGCGCCAAGATGGTGCGCGAGGTCGCATCCAAGACCTCCGACGTGGCCGGTGACGGCACCACCACGGCGACCGTCTTGGCACAGTCCATTTACCGCGAGGGGCTCAGGAATCTTGCCGCCGGCAGCAATCCCATGGAGCTCAAGCGGGGCATCGACACCGCCGTCGAGTCGATCGTCGGCGAGATCCAGAAGATCTCGAAGCCGGTCCGGGGCAAGATGATTGGGCAGGTCGGGACCATCTCCGCCAACGGTGACGACACCATCGGCAGCATCATCGCGGAGGCGATGGAGAAGGTCGGCAAGGACGGCGTCATCCAAGTGGAAGAGGCGCGCACGCTCGAGACGACCCTCGACATCGTCGAGGGTATGCAGTTCGACCGCGGCTACCTCTCCCCCTACTTCGTAACCGACCCCGAGCGGATGGAATGTGTGCTCGAAGACTGTCTCATCCTCGTTCACGAGAAGAAGATCTCGAACATGAAGGATCTCCTGCCCGTGCTCGAGAAGGTGGCCCAGTCCGGCAAGCCGCTGGTCATCGTGGCCGAGGACATCGAGGGCGAGGCCCTCGCCACGCTCGTCGTCAACAAGCTCCGTGGCACACTGAAGGTCGTCGCCATCAAGGCTCCTGGCTTCGGTGACCGCCGCAAGGCCATGATGGAGGACATCGCGATCCTCACCGGTGGCAAAGCGATCTTCGAGGACCTAGGCATCAAGCTTGAGAACCTGCAGATGCAGGAACTCGGCAAAGCCAAGAAGATCATCATCACCAAGGAGAACACCACCATCGTCGAAGGCTCAGGGAAGAAGTCCGACATCGGAGGCCGCATCAAGCAGATCCGGACTCAGGTCGAAGAGACGACATCCGACTACGATCGCGAGAAGCTCCAGGAGCGTCTCGCGAAGCTCGTCGGCGGCGTGGCTCTGATCAAGGTCGGCGCTGCCACCGAGACCGAGATGAAGGAGAAGAAGGCCCGTGTCGAGGACGCGATGCACGCCACCAAGGCAGCCGCCGAGGAAGGCATCGTTCCCGGAGGCGGGGTCGCTCTCCTTCGCGCCAGCAAGGTTCTCAAGAGGCTCCAGAAGGACGAGCGCCTCGGCGATGACGTCCGCATCGGTGTGGGTATCGTCGGGCGCGCGGTCGAAGAGCCCATGCGCTGGATCGCCCAGAACGCCGGGCAAGAAGGCTCCATCATCGTCAACAAGGTGAAGGAGCTCGAGGGCGCGCAGGGCTACAACGCGGCGAAGGACAAGTACGAGAACCTAGTGAACGCCGGGGTCATCGATCCCACCAAGGTCGTTCGCTATGCGCTCCAGAACGCTAGTTCCATCGCGGGGCTCATGCTCACGACCGAAGCTCTGGTCGCGGAGCTGCCCGAGAAGGAAGACAAGAAGGCCGTTGGCGGCGCGCCCCCCGGTGGCATGCCGGGTATGGAAGGCATGGGCGACTACTAGGCTACATACTTTCCGGGAGCCCGGGTCGCTCAGGCGGCCCGGTCTTTTTTCGTTCCCGGTAGGGTCGAGGGCTGGCGCGGTGCTCCGTAGGCGCGGCCTATCTGTTTCTCCCCGTTTCCTGTGGGAGTTGTGCTCCGCAAAAAGTCGATCCCGTCCTGTGCCAAAACTCGGCCCTTTTGAAATAGGCCATAAATCGGTGCTTCCGCAATCAAGTGTTGGTGGCTGCCGCGTAACCCGCTCGTGTGATAGAGTTTGAGCCTGATTTCTGGAGACGCAGTTCTTTCGGCGATGCGGGCTGGGCTGACCACACGGTGCCTGACGTTCAGGCACACCTTCGTGTGCACGCCGACATCCTTATTAATGGCGTTCGCCGACACAGGCAGGCCAGCTGACATTAGCATTCAAACACGGCGTAGCAACACTTGATGGCGGAAGCACCGAAACTCCACTCAGACGTCCTCGAACGCCTCCAGCAGGATATCGTCCTGTCCGAGACGGCAAGAGAGCTCGTGCTCGCGGCGCTCCTCGGCGAGGTCGAGGTATGCCTCGGCGGCAAAACGCCGGCCGCGCCCGCCACCGAATCCGCTGAACCGGAAGATCCCGCTCGCGCGTACATCGACGCCGTGCGCGTTCAAGGTTTTCGCGGTGTCGGACCGAGCGCTGAGCTTGCTCTCTCCCCTGGTCCAGGGCTGACGCTGGTCGTCGGACGCAACGGCTCGGGCAAATCGAGCTTCGCGGAGGCGCTCGAGCTCCTCCTTACCGGCGACAATCAGAGATGGAGCTCCAAGCGCAGTAGGGTCTGGAAGGACGGCTGGCGCAATCTCCATGAACCCGACGTAACGAAGATCGAGGCAACGCTTCTCATTGACGGCCAGGCGGGCCCCTACGTCGCGTCGCGGCAATGGAGCGCGAACGACACGCTCGAGGCTGGCGAGGCCACGATCACCCACGCCCATAAGAGAAAGACCGGTCCCCTCTCTCAGCTCGGTTGGGCAACACCGCTCGCCACTTACCGTCCTTTTCTTTCCTACAACGAGCTCGGCTCCATGCTCGAAGAGGGCCCCTCAAAGCTCTTCGATGCCCTCGCCTCGATTCTCGGGCTCGAAGAGCTCGTTGCCGCCGCCGCCGCGCTCAAAGACGCGCGCGGTTCACGAATCAAGATCCACAAGAAGGCCAAGGACAAACTCAAAGAGCTACGCGCCTCGCTCAAGGCGCATCCCGATGAGCGGGCAGCAAAATGCCTCAAGACCACCAAGGGCACGAAATGGAACCTCGATGCCGTCGAAGGCCTCGTCGCGGGCGGCGCGGTCTCTGAGGCAGACTCGACCGTCGCGCGGCTTCGGGAGCTCACCCAGCTTCAGGGGCCGAATCCCGAGCGCGTCTCCGAGATCGTCGCCCAGCTCCGGCAGGCAGTCCAGGATCGACAGAGTCTCGCTGGGACGGATGCCGACAAAGCCCGCCGACGAGCCGAGATTCTGGACAAAGCCCTCGAGCTCCACCGCCACGACGGAGACGGGGACTGCCCCGTCTGTGGACGCTCCTCGGCACTCAACGAGGTTTGGCACTGCCAGGCCGAGGCGGAAGCCCAGGCGCTCAGAAAAGAGGCTGCCGCTGCCGAGAAAGCGCACCGCGCGCTTCGTGACGCGGAGCAGGTCGCGCAGGCGGCGGCGACACCCCTGCCTCTATTCTTATTGATGGCCAGCGAGCTCGGCGTCGACGCCGACGCCGTCCAGCTCGCCTGGAGCGGGTGGCACCAGGTGTCGAGCTCGACGGGCGAGGAGCTCGCCAACCACCTCGAGACGCAAGCTCCCGAGCTCAATCTAGCCCTCGAGCTCTTCCGCGAGCAGGCGCAACAAAAGCTCGCCAAGCGCGAAGACCAGTGGAGACCAATGGCCCTCTCCCTCGCCGAATGGCTTCCCGCTGCCCGCCAGATGCAGTCCGAAACCGAAACCGTCAAGCACCTGAAGGCCGCGGAAGACTGGGTCCGGACCACTACCACCGCCATCCAAAATGAGCGCTTCCAGCCCATCAAAGAGAAGGTCAAAGATATTTGGGAGCTTTTGAGAACCCGCAGCAGCGTCGAACTCGAAGACGTTACCTTCGAAGGCAAGGCGACGTCCCGCAAAGTGAGCCTCGACGTGACCGTCGACGGCACCGAAGGTGCCGCCCTCGGCGTCATGAGCCAGGGCGAGCTTCATTCGCTCGCGCTCGCTTTGTTTCTCCCCAGAGCGACCCTTGAGGCGAGCCCGTTCCGATTCCTCGTCATCGACGACCCGGTTCAGTCCATGGACCCCGCTCGCGTCGACGGCCTCGCCAAAGTCCTAGGCGAGGTGGCCATCGATCGCCAGGTCGTCGTCTTCACCCACGACGACCGCCTGCCCGATGCCGTGCGGCGCCTCGAGGTCCCCGCCACGATCGTCGAGGTCTTGCGACGAGAAGGCTCGCTTGTCGAGCTCCGCAAGGTGCAAAATCCCATGCGTCAGTACCTGGATGACGCCTTCTCCCTCGTAAGCACCAAGGACCTGCCCAAGATCGCGCGCGCGCGCGTCGTCCCGAGCCTGTGCCGACATAGTCTCGAGGCCGCTTGTCTCGACGTCGTGCGTCGCCGTCATCTCACACGAGGCGACTCGCACGAATCCGTCGAGGAGCTCTTCGACACCCACACGAAGCTCGTCCCGCGCCTGGCCCTTGCGCTTTTCGATGACGCGGAAAAGGCCAGCGACGTCTACAACGGCATTAAAAACCGTTTCGGTCCGTGGCAGATCGACACCGTCAAGCTCTGCAACGAGGGCGCCCACAAGGGCTTTCCCGGAGGCGACGCGCTTAGCTTCGTGCGCAACGTGGACAAGCTCGCAGGCGAGCTCGTGAAACTCGCATGATCGCCGTCACCGACTACACCCCCGAGGACCTCCTCGACGCCGCCAAAGGTCTACTTTCGCGGCCCGACGCCAACGCGAAGGGAATCTGGCCTCGTGCCGCCGCCCATCTCGGCCGCCAGGCCCTCGAAGCCTCACTGGCGCAGTGGTGGACGAAGCGACTTCCCGGCATGGAGACCACCTCCATGCGCGCCCAGCTCGTGTGTCTTCCGCCCTATCTCACGACGGACGGACTCGCCGGTCGGGTTGCCTACACCTGGTCCGGGCTGAGCAACGCGTGCCATCACCACGTCTACGAGCTGGCGCCGAGCGCCACCGAGCTAGCCGCGTGGCTGGACATCGCGACGGAGCTCGCCCATGCCGTCAAGATGTCAGAACGAGGCTAGAACGTTCTGGTATCGCCATCGGAAGAGAACAATCTCGACACGACGGCGTTGACGAAAGCTGACACAAAATTCGAGAGCAGACGCGAGAGCGAACCTTTCCACGTTTACAATGACGTCGGATCACCTCATCCGTTCGTCGCGAAACGGGCAATCCTGGCGGGTGTGCCTTCTATTTATTCATCCGCGCGCACCAAACTTGATTAATCTCCGGTCTGCCAGCACCATGCCGGCATGATTTCGTCGTTGGTTCCCGCTCTCATCTCTGCCTTCAAAGCTCGTCGCAAGCTGGCTCTCGAGAATGTCGCTCTTCGGCAGCAGCTCGCCATCCTCCGCCGTTCCGTGAAACGGCCGCGGCTCTCGAAGGTCGACCGCGGGTTTTGGGTGCTGTTGCGCAGAATCTGGACTGACTGGGAGAGCGTCCTCGTCATCGTGAAACCTGAGACGGTCGTCCGCTGGCACCGTTGTGGGTTCAGACGATATTGGGCGTGGAAGAGTCGACGGCGTAGGCCAGGACGACCAGGCGTCGCTCCCGAAATACGTGAGCTGATACGGAACATGAGCAGGGCCAACCCGCTCTGGGGAGCTCCCCGCGTGCATGGCGAGCTGGCAAAGCTGGGCATCTCCATTTCCCAGGCTGCCGTCTCCAAGTATATGGTTCGCCATCGCACGCCACCGTCCCCTACTTGGCGGAGCTTTCTTGATAATCATGCAAACGACTTGGTGTCGCTCGACTTTTTCACTTTGCCGACCGCAACCTTCAGAGTTCTGTTCGTCTTCATCGTCCTTCGCCACGACCGTCGCCGTATCGTTCATTTCAATGTCACCGAACATCCTTCTGCTGAGTGGACGGCGCAGCAAATGGTCAATGCTTTTCCATGGGACACCGCGCCTCGGTACCTGGTACGAGACCGAGACCAGACCTACGGAGCGTACTTCGATAGTCGCGTCGACGGTCTCGGGATAGAACAGGTCCTTACCGCACCGTGCTCCCCGTGGCAGAATCCATTTGTCGAAAGGATGATCGGCTCCATTCGACGTGAGTGTCTCGACCACGTGATCGTCCTCGACGAGCAGCACCTGAGGCGAATCCTACGCAAATACGTCGACTACTATCATTCGTGCCGGACTCATTTGTCGCTTGAGAAAGACGCGCCCGAGCCTCGCCGCGTAGAGTCGCCAGCAATGGGCAAAGTGAGTGCCATTCAAAGGTCGGCGGTCTCCATCATTATTACACTCGACGCGCTGCTTGAGTCCGATCCGCTCGGAACGGCTGCTGGACTTCGCACCAGCTTACACCTCTATCCCTGAGTAGAGCCGACGCCGGCTCTTAAAACGTCCTACATGAAGACGACCAAAGCATTCCGGTTGCAGGAAGTTCGCCAATCTCATACAGCTCGAGTTTATGGAAGGGACAGGAGCATCGTCAACTCGCCGGCGAAACAGCGCCCAAGGGTAGCAACCCGTTCGCCAACATCTCCCTCGCCCATTAGCACCTCCGGCCGGATGGGTGGGGGCTCCGCGACCTGCAATGCTTTGGTTCTAAGGATGAGCTATTGGAAGAGATGTTCGGCTCTCACGTCACTCACTTGCAGGCTCTGTACGTTGGTCGTACTTTGGTCCCCAGGCCCGACGCATTGCCCCATCGATCAGGCTCCATGCGCCTTCGGTGGCTTCCGCAATCTGAGCTTGCCCATCCTGATTAATTGTAGCTGCCTTCAGAAGTTCGAGACACTTTTCCTTCGACCCCGTCCTGTGCCAAAACTCGGACAGCCACGACATCCCCAAGCGCCGGCCTACGGCCCTTGGGGATGTCGCAAACACAGACACTAAGTTGCTGATTTGTAGCCTATTTCAAAAGATCCGAGTTTTGGCACAGGACGGGATGTGGGCCTTGCCTGGTAGGCTCATCGAAGATAGCGAGACTCTCGATGCCGCCGCGGCGCGCATTCTCGAGGAGCAGACGGGCGTAAAGCGCGTGTATCTCGAGCAGCTCTACACTTTTGATGGGGAGACTCGCGATCCCAGCGGGCGCGTGCTGTCCGTCGCCTACTTTTCTCTCGTCCCTCCCGAGTACCACGAGCTCCGCACCACGAAGAAATACGGGGCGGTTCGCTTCTGGGAGGCCTCGGAGCTTCCCAAATCCGTGGATACGGCCAGCCTAGGCTGAAGTTCCTTGGTCGAATGAACCCACTGACAGTGTGAATCCCCAATGATTACGCGTCTTTAGGGACGCCGAGAGGCTAATTTTGGGATGCAATATGTAGGCATGTCTAAAGCCTTTTATGATTTGATATACATTGATACATAGGCTATTATGGTGGGCATGCATACCCACATCATCCCCAATCGCAACTCTACCCCCGCGGTCCTGCTGCGTGAGTCCTATCGGGTGGGCGGAAACGTCCGCAAGCGCACGCTCGCTAACTTGTCCAAATTGCCCATGGACGCAGTCGACGCCATCCGACGCATTCTCAAAGGGGAAAAGCTCGTCTCGGTTGAAGTCGCCTTCAAAATCGTCGAGAACGGCTCCCGGCACCATGGCCACGTCGACGCGGTGCTCAGCGCCATGAGACAGCTCGGTTTCGAAAAGCTCGTTGGTTCTCGACACTCACCAGAGCGGGATTTGGTCGTGGCCATGGTAGTCGCCCGGATCCTCGAACCGCAGTCGAAGCTGGCGACTAGCCAGTGGTGGCACACAACCACACTGCCCGAAATCCTGGGGGTGAGCGATGCCCGCGAAGACGATCTCTATGCCGCCATGGACTGGGTTCTCAAACGCCAGGAGGTCATCGAAAAAAAACTCGCGGCGCGCCATCTCCAAAACGATGGCCTGGCGCTCTATGACCTAACCTCAAGCTACTTCGAGGGTGTGAGTTGTCCGATCGCCCGCCTCGGATACGACCGTGACGGCAAGAAAGGCAAGCTGCAGATCAACTACGGTCTGCTGACCAACGAACGCGGCATCCCCGTGTCGGTATCGGTCTTTGAGGGCAACACGGGCGATCCCAAAACGCTGTTGCCTCAGGTAGAAAAGGTGCAAGAGCGCTTCGGCATCGAGCAGTTTGTGATGGTGGGCGACCGCGGAATGATCACCCAGACCCAGATCGACGAGTTGCGGGAGATGGACGGTGTCGACTGGATTACCGCTCTGCGTCCCGAACCGATTCGCAAGCTCATTAACGATGGGGTGCTCCAGATGGGGCTATTCGACGAGCGGAATCTGTTTGAGGTGACGCACCCGGATTTCCCCAACGAGAGGCTGGTCGCTTGCCACAATCCGGAGCTGGCCGAGAGGCGGCGTCACAAGCGCCGTGCTCTGCTCGAAGCGACCTGCAAGGAGCTGGAGAAAGTTTGTCGGATGGTCGAGCGGCGCCGTTTGCAGGGCAAGGAGGACATCCGTGCTGCAGTGAAAAAGCTCCTCAACAAGTACAAGGTCGGCAGGTACTACAGGCTCGACATCCGTGACGACGGTTTCGACTTCGAGCTAGACGAGACAACGATGGATGCCGACGCCTCGCGCCTCGCCAACGGCAACTCTGAGCTCGCCAACAAACGGCTCCAGCGGTGGAAGCGACACATGGGGACGATCGCTAAGCAGTTCGGAGGGATTCGCCAACGGATCGGGCGGGGTCAGCTGCATGGTAAAGATAAAATCGGTGTGCGGGTAGGCAGAGTTCTCAACAAGTACAAAGTCGGCAAGCACTTCAAGCTGGACATTCGCGACGACAGCTTTAGCTTCGAAATCGACGACACAAAGGTCACTGCGGAAGCTGCCCTTGACGGCATCTACGTGATCCGCACCAGTCTTGCTGAGCAGCGGATGAAAACCGACGACACAGTGCGCAGCTACAAGTTGCTGACCCAGGTCGAGAGGGCGTTTCGTTCCTTCAAGAGCATGGACCTAAAGGTGCGGCCGATTCGTCACCGGCGCGAAAACCGAGTCCGGGCGCACGTCTTCTTGTGCATGCTGGCCTACTACGTCCTGTGGCACATGATGGAGGCTTGGCGGCCGCTGCTATTCTCTGACGAGGACCAGCAGGCGAAGGCCAGGCGTGACCCGGTTGCTCCGGCGAAGCGCTCCGAGGCCGCCCTGCGCAAGATACACACCAAGAAGCTTGACGATGGGAGTCGAGCTTCCAGCTTCCGCACGCTGCTGCGCCTTCTCAGCAACATCGTCCGAAACAAATGTCGGCGACCGGAAGCCGGACCCGACGAGCCCACCTTCGATGTCACGACAACTCCGGACTCGAAACAGCAGAGAGCCTACGACCTGCTCAAAGGTATCACCGTGTAGACAGAAGCCAGCACCATTGATTCCAACTATCTCATTGGATCAACACCGGATCTTGGCTTTTTCAGCCAGGAACTTCAGCCTAGGAAGCTCACGATGAACCTTGGCACGGTGACGGTTCGTCGACCGAGAGTTCGGGATACTGATTTATGGTCTATTTCAAAAGGGCCGAGTTTTGGCACAGGACGCCGTCCCATCCGATGACGCAGTGCAAGATCTTGGCGTGAAGCTCACGGACCTCGCTTTCATGATCTCGCCGCTGGCGTTCAACACCGTTCGAGAAAACCTCGCCAAGCCCTTCGATCACCTGGCGCTTCCATGTGCTAACCTAGTTTGGATGAACTTGGTACTTCGAGGCAATCTCCTTGCAGCGTACGGTCGCCCCGAAGCGTTCCAGTGCGACCTTCGCTTTCAAATCACCAGAAAACCTGCGTCTCTTCGTCATTCGCGTATCTCTCCTAATGCGGTGGATTAAACACCTTCCGATTTTCCGCGGCCACCTCATCAAGTCAGCAACAGCACGGGTCAGCGGCTTGACTCAAACTAACGAGTCTCCGGGCAACCCGGGGCGGTTCATGCGAGGAATCTGTGTGGTCGTCTTGGCGGGCGTTGTGTTGCTGTTGGGTCCATCTCCCAGCACGTTTGCCCAGGAGAATGCCACATTGAGTGGAACCGTGAGGGACAGCACTGGAGCAGTCATTCCCGGTGCGGTCGTCACGGCGACCAACAACACAACTGAAATTGTTGCTACACGTGTGACGCGCGAAATCGGAAATTACGAGTTCAGTTTGCCGCCTGGGCTCTACACACTAACGGCGGAGGTGCCTGGCTTTGAAACTGGAATCTACAGCGATGTCGAACTGAAGGTGGGCCAACCGATCCTGCTGCACTTTATCCTCGATGTGGGCGCGGTGACCACGACCGTCATGGTCGGAACACGCGCGCGGCCACGGTCGGTAACCGAGTCGACGGTACCGATTGATGTCATCTTGACCGAGGAACTCGTTAATCAAGGCGACACCGATTTGAGCAATCGGTTGCGGACTATCATTCCGTCCTACAATGTCAATACTCAGCTTTCTGACGCGGCCAAAATTTCTCGTCCGGCGAATCTGCGCAACCTGGCGCCCGACCACACGCTGGTCTTGGTCAATGGCAAACGCCGCCATCGCTCGGCGATCATCATCTGGGGTGGCAACGGCGTGGCGGACGGCGCGCAGGGTCCGGATATCTCGGCCATCCCATCGATCGCGCTGCGGCAGGTGGAGGTGCTGCGCGACGGCGCAGCAGCGCAGTACGGCTCGGATGCCATAGCCGGTGTTCTGAATTTCCAGCTCAAGGACGCCCGGTCTGGCGGCAGTGTCGAGGTTCGCAACGGGGTCCACCACGACGGTGGAAGAGAAGGGTACACCATTGCCAGCAACGTCGGGTTGCCGCTCGGCGCAACCGGCTTCGCCAACCTCAGTTTCGAATACGGCAACTCCAATCCGACCGACCGCAGCATACAGCGCGCCGATGCGGCGGCACTGATCGCGGTCGGTAACAACCATGTCCGCAATCCGGCCCAGATCTGGGGCTCTCCGGAGATCGACGACGACGTCAAGTTTTTTGGCAATTTCGGGTATCTGTTCAGCAATGGCCTGCAGTTCTACGGCCACACGAACTACGCCAGCAAGAAGGTGACCGGCGGCTTCTTCTTCAGGAATCCCAACACCCGCGGTGGGGTGTTCAGCAATGACAGCGGCAAAACCCTGCTCATCGGCGACGTGCTTGCTGCGCACGGCGAAGCCTCCGCCAACTGCCCCACGGTGAGCATCACCAACCATGTGCCCGATCCGACGGCCCTTGGCCAGGTTTTTGCCGATCCAAACTGTTTTTCCTTCCAGGAACGCTTTCCGGGCGGCTTCACTCCGAGTTTCGGCGGCGATGTGACCGATGGGTCGGTGGTCGCCGGCCTGCGCGGGTTCATGTCCCGTGGCATCGTCTGGGATGCGAGCTTCAGCGTCGGCTCCAACGAGGCGGACTTTTTCATCCATAACACCGTCAATGCCTCCTTCGGTCCGGATACGCCCACATCGTTCGATCCCGGCCTCTACCAGCAGCAGGAACTCGGCATTAACGTTGACGTCTCCTATGCCGTCAACGACAGGGTCCACCTCGCCGGTGGTGCCGAATGGCGTGACGAGCAGTTCACGATCGGCCTTGGGCAGCGCGAGTCGTGGGACTTCGGTCTCTTCGCCGCGCAGGGTTTCTCCGCCGCGTCCAACGGCTTCCCCGGCTTCAGTCCGATCGCAGCGGGGAAGTGGAGTCGCAGCAACCTAGCGGTCTACGGCGACGTCGAGTTGCAGGGCCTGGAAGAACGGTGGAACCTCGGCACTGCTGTGCGGGTCGAAAACTTCGAGGACTTCGGCACCACGGTCAACGGCAAGCTCGCCGGAAGGTTCCGGCTCAACCGGGTCGTCGCGCTCCGCGCCAGCGTCAGTAGCGGCTTCCGTGCGCCGACGCCCGGGCAGCAGAACGCGTTCAATGTGTCGACTCTATACGACTCGACGCTCATGGACTTGGTGAACCGCGGCACGATTCCGTCAACTTCCGAGCTCGCGCAACGGTACGGTGGACGGGCGCTCCAGCCCGAGAAATCGTTCAACTACACGGTCGGGACGACCGTCGATACCGGCCCTTTCACCTTCACGGCTGACTACTTCCGCATCGCTCTATCCGACCGCTTTGGGAACTCGAGAGACATCAATCTCTCGCCGGACGAAGTCGACATCCTCGTCGCGGAAGGAATCACCAGCGCCAGCAACCTGCGGAGCTTCCGGTTCTTCATTAATGACTTCGCAACGAGAACCCAGGGAATCGACGTGGTCTTGACCTACACGCCGCCAGCCCTCGGAGGCGACACCGTGTTCAGCGTCGCCGCCAACCACACAAACACCGATGTCACGGAGTTCAACCAGCAGACGCTCTCGCTCAACCGAATCCGTCGACTGGAAGCAGCATTGCCCGAAACCCGCTGGAATTTCACCGCCAAACAGCGCATCGGACGGATGAACCTCCTTGGCCGCTTGAGTTACTACGGCGGCTGGTTCGATGGCGACGACCCGGCATTCTACGACGGTAAACCCCTCGTCGATCTTGAATTCAGCCTGCCACTCTCCGATTCCACCACGTTGAGATTCGGCTCACGCAATGTGTTCAATACCTACCCGGAAGAGAGCACCATCGCGTTGCGCACCGGGGAACTCTACAGCAGGTACACGCCGTGGGGGTTCAACGGCGCCTACTACTACCTCGGCCTAAGCTACATTTGGAAGGCGTTACCGTAGGTCGTCCTGCGAGCCCGTCCAGGTTCGAACGAACGGCCGTTCGGGCGACGACACTTCATTCCGGTTCCATCCGTTCAGCTCGACCGCCTGGAGGGCGGTTGAGAGACCGCGGCCTCATTGAAGCTAAGCCACGTCTCGATCCCGCGGTCGACGTTCGAGAGCCGCGGCCGCTTCACCGAACGGCGGAGGACGGCGAGCTGCTGCCGAAGAGCGACATTAGCGATCTTTGTTCTTGCGGACCTTTCGACCGCAAACCCCGCACAGAGGCTTCCTCCTCCGTGGTACGACATCCACCACCACTCTGGCTTTGTCCGCCTGGAAGTGGAAATTTCGGACCCACAGGCCTTGCAATCCGATGAGCTTGTTGACTAACGTGGTAACGCGCATCGCGAGAACGCTCCTTTTTCTTGCCGAAAAAGGATTCTAGCGTTCTCGCCGATGCGCATCTAAACATGGCTTACCCTCTCAACCCACAGGCCTCACCAAATGCCACTGCCCCGCAGCGCGAAACGAGGCTGTGGGAAACGCCCCCACGGTCCGGATCGTTCAAGGCCTTGCTCACGACTGAGCTCTCTTCGAAGCCTGGAAGGGCGTTTTCCATAGCCTCCTCTCTCCAGGAGTTTCCGGTGTTTTCCACAATCGCGGCAGCGTCCATAGGCCATACCCTCGCGCCCAAATCAGATCCCCAGAAACGACAGGAGAACCCTTCTTTTTTTGTCCGCGCACAAAAATCACGCATTTCACCTGGATGTTGGCTCGCTCGTGGGCATCGGCCTTTACGATGGCACGGCTCGCTCGTGCGCTGCGGCCTTCGTATCACAAATCTTTGGTAGTGGTCTAGTTCAAACTAGACCACTACCCGAACGTTGGAAAGCTAGCGTCCTCGGTCATGAGCACGCCCGATCCAGACCGGCCAAGACGATCCATCCGGGAATTTGGAGGAGCCAGTAGCGCCAGAAGACGGTCAATGCACTTTGTATTTCGGCGGATCGGGCTCGAAGCTCTCGGGTCGAATGTCCACCACCGGACCCGAGTCGGCGTCGAATCCCATCCCGGATGTCCAGCGTCAACTACTTTTCCCGGTCAACGACAATTAGAATTCCCGGTTCAAACCGTAGATCGCCGCCTTGGCCGCCTTGTCATCGACCGCCATCACTCGCGCCAGCAATCGAGCCCAACCGTCAAGGCTTCGGGCCGCCGCCAGACGTTTGAAGCCATCGATCAACTCGTAGCGCCTCTCGCGCAAGCAAACAACCACCGGAGACAGCTGCCCATAAAGACGCATCGACCGCGCCATCCCGCGCTCCGAGTCCGGCGTGTGAACTCGCAGACGACCAAAGTGCTCGCCCAGCTCCTCGAGATCGAGTTCGACCAACTCCACTGGCGACGCCATCGCTGCTACAAAGCTCCTTCTCTTCTATAATCGAGAGAAGAGGGACGGGCCATTCACGCCGGCTCGCCCCCCTCCTCCCCTTGGGCTACGTCAAACTAGAACTCATTCCATCCTTTTGGCAATACCTCACGCTCAACCGCTTTGGACCGCACCGATTCGTTGTCGCCCTGCACGATAACGAACCTCCCACCTTCGTTCTCGTTCGATAACTCTATAAAAGTGCTCGCCGACAAGCACCTGTGCAGAATCGCTGAAGCGGTGAGCGCCGCGTACGTTCAAAACTCTCGTAGCAGCCAGGACGGTCGCACGAGCTCGATCTTTTTTCCTGGGTGATGACCCACGCGGGCGCTTCCACCGCGACAAGAACGTCTTCCCCTCTACGCTTTCGCTCCTGTTGACGTCGTCGGTGACGACGACTTTGTTCCCGACGCTTCCGTCGGCCACTTTCCTTTTTACGGTAGCGCCGTCTACTTTTCGAATCTCTCCATCGCTTCGCTGCCCTACGGCATTCTGCGCCGCAGTAGCGCGCCTGCGCCCGCTGCGGCTCGAACAATCTGCCGCATCCCTTCAGTAGACATCGTCGCTTTCTCGGCCGAGACGCACGACGATCCCGTACTTGCCTTTGTCCTCGACTTGGCCGATCGTTCGGTGGGCGCGCGGGAGGTCTTGCTCCCAGCGGGTCAAGTCTCGGGGGAGAGCTCCTACTCTCCTCCGAGACGCTTCGGCGAAGTTACCTCAGCAGCTCACGCTCACAGATATTCTATCTAACCCCCAACCCCACGTGGACCACCCCTTAATGCCATTCCCTAACGCCGCCCTGGACCAGCCCATCAACGCCGAAATGGACCACCGCGAGACCGGCGCTGACACCCACCTCGACGTTCTCTCCGTCAAGCTGGCGACGTACACGCTCCCTGCCGTAGGTACCACGGCTATGGGCGTGGATCGCTTGGATGCACAGCTTCAGCTTCCCATCCTCACACTGTCGCTTGCTGGGCGCGCGCTTCATCTGAGCGTAGTAGCCGCTGGTCGATACCCTCAGGACTCGGCACATCACTCGCACCGGGTTGGCCCGCTTGTTGTTTTTTAGGTTCTCCCGTCGTTTCGGGGGATCTGATTTGTGTTGGAGGGCATGGCCTATGGACGCTGCCGCGATTGTGGAAAACGCCGGAAACTCCGGGCGAGAGAGGCGTTTAGGAAAGGTTGTGAGCACGTACAAACGTGGAGCGGCGTTTTCCACAATCGCTTGGAAAACGCTTCGCGTTTCCCACGAGCGCCCACAGGCCCCTCCTGATATATATACAAGAAAGACTGAGCGCGTGCGCTCCATCGCCTAAAGGCGATGGGTTCACGTCGCCGACTAAAGTCGGCTTGTCCTTGCCTCGTTTCACTACTCACTGACCTTGAAAGAATCGTCGTCCTGGGGCACGGCACCCTGCAACTCTATATACTTCGCTATCACCTCATCCGTCACGTTGCCCGTTGTCACCACGAAGTAACCCCGTGCCCGTAGGTGCCGACCCCAGAACTCCTTCCGCATCGTCCGTAAGTCGCGCATCAGACGATTCGACGTCTTACCCTTGATCAACTGCATCACTCGACTCGGCGACAAATTCGGCGGCACGCTCAGCAACAGGTGCACGTGCTCAGGCCGCACATGACCCTTCAGTATTTCTATCTGGTTCCGAGCACAGATCTCCCTGATGAGATCCCGGAGACGAACCGCTACATCCCCTCTCAAGGCCGGCTTGCGGTACTTCGTGATAAATACGAAGTGATAGTTTAACTGGTACGTCGTGTGCGATGATTTACGATATCCTTTCACCTGGGGATCGTACCCCAAGCCTCCTAAAGGCGAGGGATTTCAACCATCCCCGAGTGGGACATTAATTCATATGGAATAAGGAAGGGGGGGCTCGATTAGTGGAGGCTATGGAAAACGCCCTTCCAGGCTTCGAAGAGAACTCAGTCGTGAGCAAGGTCTGAACGACCAGAACCGTGGGGGCGTTTCCCACAGCCTCGTCTCCCGCTGAGGGGCAGTGGCATTTGGTGAGGCCCGTGGGTTGAGAGGGTAAGCCATGTGTAGATGCGCATCGGCGAGAACGCTAGAATCTTTTTTTCCGAAAGAGAAAAGAGCGTTCCCGCGATGCGCGTTACTACGTTAGTCAACAAGCTCATCGGATTGCAAGGCCTGTGGGTCCGAGGTTTCCACTTCCAGGCGGACAAAGCCAGAGTGGTGGTGGATGTAGTACCACGGAGGAGGAAGCCTCTGTGCGGGATTTGCGGACGAAAGGTCCGCAAGAACAAAGATCGCTACAATCGCTACTGGCGGCACTTGGACCTGTTCGGTGTCCGGACCTATCTTCGCTACTCGATCCGACGAGTGGTATGTCGGCGGTGTGGAGTGGTCAGAGAAAAGGTGCCTTGGGCCGACAAGGGAAGCCGCTTTACCAAAAGCTTCGAACAAGAGGTAGCGTGGCTGGCACAGAGGACGGACGTCAGCACCGTAGCGAACTATTTCCGAGTGACGTGGCGTTCGGTGCGACGGATCATCCAGCGAGTGGTTGCCGAGCAGCGGGATGAGCGGCGCGAGCTCGATGGATTGCGGGTGATTGGGATGGACGAGATCAGCTACCGCAAACGCCACAAGTACTTAACAGTGGTAATAGACCATCTCAGCGGCCGGGTCGTCTGGGCGGGAAAGGAGCGCAAGGCCAAGACGCTGCTGCGGTTTTTCCGCAAGCTCGGACCACAAAGAGCCGCGGAGCTCGAAGCGGTCAGCATGGACATGTGGGAGCCGTACATAACTGTCGTCGGCAAAAAGGCTCCTCAGGCACGGGTGATCTTTGACCGCTTCCACATCGTCAAGCATCTGAACGAGGCCGTGGATAAGACCCGGCGCGAGCTGGTGCGCGAGCTCAAAGGGACTGCCCGACGCAACCTCAAGAACACCAAGTTTCCCCTTCTCAAGGCCAAACACAACCGCAGCGCGAAAGACAAACGGGTGCTCCGCGAGCAGGTGCGAGCTAATCGTCGCCTCTACCGCGCCATGCTTCTGCGCGACGACTTCATGGACCTCTACACCTACAAAACCGAGACATGGGCCAAGAAGTTTCTCCGAGGATGGCTGCGGCGCGCTATGAGCTCGAGGATAGAGCCCGTCAAACGCGCGGCGAAGATGACCCGCAGCCACTTCGATGGCGTCATCGCGTGGGTCACGTGGAGACTCAGCAACGGCCGACTCGAAGGAATGAACAACAAAATCCGGCTGCTGAGCCACCGCAGCTTTGGACTCCACTCTGCCGAAGCTCTCATCAGTCTCGTCTACCTAAACTGTGGCGGTCTCACCCTCGAGAGGATCCACTGAAATGGCAGGAGAGGCGTTTTTTATATTGAATCGCGAAGATTTCTCATTCGTGATTCACCTCGACCGGCAACCACGTACGAGCAGAAGACGGGAGGCGCAGACGGGGTCAAGGGCGCGTAGCGGCTCGCGTAGCGAGCGAACCCTTGACGCCGTCGAGCACTCCCGTACCCTCATGGAGTGGTGGCCGTTCTTGATATTTCATCGCGGTGGATTACGGATTAAAGTGATAAACAACACCCGCTCCGCGTGAATGAACTGGAATCTCATTCGCTTTCTTTCGCGAAGAAGGCCGCCGCCTTTTTTAATATTTCTCGCTCTTGCTCCAACGTGCGCACTCGACGTCGTAGCGAACCCAGCTCATCACGTTCCGCCGTCGTCAGAGCCTCGCGTGGACCTTCACCGTGATCAACTTTGTATTGTTTCACCCAGTTTCGAAGGGCTGATTCCGTCAGGTCCAGCTCCTTAGCGACCTGGCCGATGCTGCGCTCGCCCTCCCTGAACAGCCGGACCGCTTCCTTCTTGAACTCCCCCGTGAACTTTCTGCGTCGTCGCTTTCCCATGGACGCCTCCAGGCGCATTGTCGCGCCTCGGTTGGTGTCCACAAAACCCGGGCAGGGTCATGATGAATATCGACGCTCATACGCTGCCGAGCGATCAAAAGGAAGCGGCGAGCAGGATGGGAAGCATGTTGCACGGGCAGCAAGCAGGTCGGCAAATCTATCGGACCGATGCGAACCCGGAACGTGCTACTCGATCACACCAAGCTGTTTCATGAATGAGAGCATGTCGAAGTAGTGGCGGCTCCGACTGACCTTTGGTCCATCGAATTCCAGTACCCAGGCTGCACGCGTAGTCTGGACCTTTCCGGTAGCCGGAAAGCCTTCGGGACCATATTTTGAAACCGTGTGCGGTCCGACTAAGGGACCCGTGTTGGTACCCGTCCATGTCACTTCGAGGAGGACTCCTTTTTCCGTGAGTTCTAAATTGTCTACGGTACCTTTGACGTCGGGCATCGCTCCTTTCCACCCTTTCAATTGCGCGATGATTGAATCGACCCCCTTGATTGTCTGAGATGTTCCCACCTCCTCGTAGACGGCGTCATCCGTCATGAGGGTCTTGAACGCTTCCCAATCGTCTGCATTGAACGCTTCGAGTATCTCTTGTGCAGTGCCAATCAATGGGTTGGCGGCTGCCGGAACCTCTTCTTCAGGTGTGGCCGTCACAGTTTCCTTATCAACTTGCGCGCAGCTTAGGATAGCCACACTACAGAAAATGGCCAGACCGATAAGTGTTTTGCTTCTTGTCTCAAATGCGCTTTTCATTTCGTCAGACATCAAGCTGCCTCCTATGAATGTTAGATGACGATACTCCAGTAAAGAGGAAGAATTATACGTGACTCTATAGGCGCGAGGAGAGTCCGTTGTGATCCCGAGCAACTCTGTCCAGCTAGTTTTCGTCGGGGCATGTTTTCGCAGGTTCGTCGTCGCGGTCGTGGGAACGATATTTAGTTGACTTAGCCCTAATCGCAAAATCTTCGAAGCACGAAAACGCGAAACAGCCGCACTGGGCACAGGCGAGAAGCTCGTGCTGGGGCACCCGCTCGCCGCCACTATAGGTGATTCTGCACGGTGTATGCAGAACCTGGAAAAGGTGCTATTCACGGGGCCAAAGACCTCAGACACGGTGACGTTTATTTGCGATTAGGGTTAGGATACTCCAATGAAGCTTCTGCCCCTTTTACTGGAAATCTCTTCCATTGAGCTTTCTGAGCTGGGCAAGGGTCTCGGCATCGATCTGCGGAAAGGCCGCTTTGCCGCGAGGTTTTCCAAAGCGCCTGTGATGGCGTAGAACTCGGCGATGGACTCGGTGGGAACGCGAAAGCCGCAGTGAGTGATCCGCTCGAGAAAGCGCTGAACGAACTTTTCGCCGCCGATCGGGTCCATCCCCGCGCATGTGGGGGAAACTCACGAGCAAACATAGTGGCGAAGCTAGAGCAGGGTCCATCCCCGTCCTGTGCCAAAACTCGGATCTTTCGAAATAGACCATAAATCAGCAGCTTAGCAAGTTCGGTGCGCGCGGATGAATAAATAGAAGGCACAGGGAGCGAGTGGAGCTTCCGGTTCTCCCTGGCACTGCTTGCGCACACGGTGTTCGAACCAAAGGTCCAACACGTAGTGCAGGTAGATGTTCGACAGCAGCGGCGACAGAATGGAGCCTTGCGGTGTGCCTTGTTCGGTCGCACTGAACAGCCCATCCTCCAGAATGCCACTCTTCAGCATCCGGTGGATCAGCCGTATCACGCGCTCGTCTCCTATTCGGTGCCTCAGAAACTTGATCATCCATTCGTGATTGACCGTATCAAAGAACCCTTTGATGTCGGCCTCCACTATGCGGTTGACTCGTGTCTGTTGGATGGTCCGGCCGAGCGCGTCCAAACACATGTGTTGGCTGCGCCCCGGTCTGCTGTCTTCGAATACACCTGGCGATCAACACCCGTATCAGCTATCGCGACATGCTGATTCTTCTCCTGCCCTACGTGGCGTCCCTTCAAAAGAAGCCTATAGAACGGTTGACGGTGGTCGACCTGTCACCAGCGGTGGTCCGTGAATTCCTGAGCCATCTCGAGCAAGATCGCCGTTGTTCCATTGCCACTCGCAACCAGCGCCTGGGCGGCCTCCATGCATTGGCTCGATTCATCGGTCAAAGCAGCCCCGAACACGTCGAATGGTGTGCGCAGGTCCGCCTCATTCCCTTCAAGAAGACCACATACCCGAGCATCATCTACCTAGATAAACCGGAGATGGATGCCCTCCTGGCCGCGCCAGACCGTCGCACGTCTCAAGGCCAACGCGACTATGCCCTGCTGCTGTTTCTTTACAACTCGGGGGCGCGTGCGAGCGAAGCGGCCGCACTTAGAATCTCGGACATCGACTGGCATGCTCGGTCCGTCCGGTTCCTCGGCAAAGGCAACAAGCAGCGCACCTGCCCGTTGTGGGCTATTACTATGGACCAGTTGCATCGGATTGCCGCGGAGCGCGGGCCGGAGCAACGCGTCTTCCTCAACCGCAACGGGCAACCCATCACTCGCTTTGGCATCTACACCCTGGTCGAGCGCCATGCCTTGCGAGCCGCCGCGCGTGCACCGTCACTCGGCACAAAGCGCGTCAGCCCGCATGTGATCCGGCACACCACAGCAACCCATCTCTTGCGTGCAGGCGTCGACATCAACACAATCCGTTCCTGGCTGGGTCACGTCTCCCTCAACACGACGAACATCTACGCAGAGACGGACCTGGATACCAAAGCGCGCGCCCTAGCCACCTGCGCACCGGAGGACGGGAGCCAAGAGACAAAGCCCTGGCGACATCGGCCAGGTTTGATGGAGTTCCTCCGCGGGCTGTAAATCGGAAAAACTTATGTGGTCTTCAACTGGATCCCGGTAGCAGTTTGCGGGTACCGGAAGGTTGGAGGCCACATATTTTTCGGCGCCACATACTGGTACGGAGAGTACGGAAGCGTGGTTTCGTGAACGATGCCGAGGCGCAAAAGACCTTCACGCACTTCAGCGGCGACCATTGCGGAACCGTTGTCGGACATCAAGGCACGCGGAAGACCCCGTTTGAGAAAGGCCTGAATGAGGCCATGAACCAACACCTCGGCCGTCTCTCTCAGATACCACTGCAGATGACACACGAGCCGAGAACAGTCATCGATGACGCAGAACAGCAGAGGATGCACCCACTCGCCCTTTGCGGTCAGAACCTTCAAAGAGCCGTGATGGAAATCCAGGTGCCAGAGTCCACTCACGTACTCGGCCTCGAAACTGCGCACTTCTCGGCTCTCGAGTTTTTGCTCCGCTTTCTCAACACCTGGGCCGCCTTTTCTTCGACGCCTTTTTCTGAAGCCGTGACGTTTCATAAACCGACGTACGCTCGAGTAGGAAGGCATTGAACCAAGGGAAGGGTCTTGTTCGACAAGCACTGCGAGATTTTCGTGGTGTAGCTGATAGCTCCAACCGGTGTGCTCCCGGTACTGAGCGACCAGCGCTTGGCGCAACGACTCGCTCAGCGAAGGCTGCTGACCCAGGTCGTGTCGCGGCTTGCGCTCCAGCACACGCACAGGGTCGACTCTCTCCGCGCGAGCGATGTAGTACCACCGCTCGATGGTCGTAAACGAAAACTGCATCAGCTCACCGCTCGTCGGATGCCGCCACAGGTTTTCCGACAGCCGTTTGATCTCTTTGTGAAGCAGACCTCGGTGCGGTGGACAAGACAGAAGGGGACCTACGATCGAGAAGCGCAACTGCGCCCAGCGCCTTCGACTTCGACTTCGACTTTGTTCGTGATCCGGCATGGCACGTACGCTCTCTCGAGCCCATAGGCTCAGTACGCACCAACCTATCCGCTTATTCGAACTCCGTCGATCGCATCTTCTGCGGATCTTGAACGACCATCAAAAATCTCGTGCCGTTGATAACGTCAACGGTCGGAGAAAACACAAGAGGCGCACGAGCGCCACTTGCTCCCCCTCCCCCTCAAAAGCCCGGAGCAACGCAAGCGGCAAGCTCTTCTCGTCGACCGGAGTGCGAAAGTGACCTCGCGCCCCCGCCCAGAATCGGCTCCGCGCAACCGTCTCGAGCCACCACCGTCGCCATCGGTTGATCGTCTGCGCGCTCACACCTACCAGTTCCTCGAGCTCCGAAACCTTCATCGGTGTCGGACCCTGGCGTAATACACTCACCAAAACCACCACGGCAGCGAAATACACTTTCCGTCCTAGAAATAAAAACGATGGTGGTGTTCGTCGACGACGGCAACCTTCTTTCGAGCAGCAAAAGCTCCACCGCCACCGATAGTCCCGGTCGGTATCCGTAGCTGCTGTCTTCGAATACAGCCTCGTAGATTGGCTCTAGCGTCCGTTTGACCGCCGCTTCAACTATCTTATCTTCTAGATTGCTGATGCCTAGCGGTCTGCCCTTCTCGCTGCCTGCCTTCGGTATGTAACTGCGTCGCTTCGCTCCTGGGCGATAGCCCATTCGTTTCAGCCGCGCCGATAGGTCCCGAAGATTATCTTCGAGGTGCTGTCCGTATTCGCTTTTGGTTACTCCATCCTCCCCACTTGCCTTCTTGCTGGCAAGTCGTCGTAGCAGGCCCGTAGGTTGTCGATATCACTGATGTGGTGGTACAGGCTGGTAAATACCAGCTTGCGATCCTTCCGGGCCTTTTCGCCTATCCATGTCAGGTTTGTTCCCACCGTTTTATCACTCCTTGCATAGCGTCGATGTTTCTCCTTTCGCGGTCAACCTTCCGTGGGGACCTTCGCTCAGCGGTCATTAGTCGCTTCATCGCTAGGCCATTGCGGCACACCGGTCCCCATCACTTGCGACGCGGCCATCCCGCATCCTCCTTTTACGTTGGGTACGGTACTCGGGCATGGTGCGGTCGATTACCCAAGAGCCCTGGTAACGTCGCTCGCCTGGTTACTTGCCTGTCTTTGAGTAGCTCGATGCTGTCTGGGACCCCGGGGTGTCGGCTTTGCGCTCGTCTTTTACGCGCTCACCGCTTGGCCTGCGCCCGGATGGAAGGGATCGGCACGTTCCCAAAATAGAAGGTTCTCGGGGCTATGTGTCAGATTCAGGGCTACACCCTTCACCTCGCTGCTCTCGTTTATCCTCCCTCTTGCTTTCGCTTTCAGTCGTTACGCTACTGAGCGGCTGACTAGACCTTACTCAGGGGGGCTACCCGCTTCGCGGGCTCCCCCTAGACAGGCAACCATTGCCAGGTTGCCCCATCCCGCCTTTCCCAATGGGCGCGAGGATTTCGTAGTGGGCGAGTTTGTGGCCGGGTGAGAGTGACATTTCAGGGCGAGGATGTTACGCCAATGGTGGGTAGTGGGCAACCAGGGGAACCCTTCTCGCAGGCTAATCGAGGCTCGCGAGGATTTGGGCGATGCCGATCCGCTCATCGGTTCGCAAATCATGACGTGCGCAGAACTCGGCGTCGATGGCGACTAGCTCGGCGTCGAGGCTCGTTTGATCGAGCACATCTTCCGCTGGCAGCGTCTCGAGCGGCACGTCGACAAAGTTCAGGTCGCAAACGTCGATGACGGGCGGATTCACGAGGACCATCTCGCGGCGGCGCCGTAGAGCAACGCCGAGAGAGCGACAGATCAAAGGCCGCGAATCGTAGAGCTGGCAACGCCCTTCAGGGTCCAAAGCCGGGCACATCTCCCGCGTTTCGTCATGCGCCCGACGCGCGAGCTCTTTCCGTTCGGCCTCGGACAGACGCGCCAAGCCGCGGCGAAAAAATACTGCTTCGACATGTGTGATCGAAAGGCGCGCGCGGCAGCAATCGGTGCATCCCGCGCGACACTGCATACACGCCCCCCGGCGCGCTTGTATTCTCGCGAAGTCCTCGTCGACGGCGTCTGCAAGATCGGCAAGACGTGCCAGCGGGTCTTTTTCGTGAACAGCCACTTGTGGTCACTCTGACACAAAGGAGCGGGTCTTGCTGATAGGCTAAGGCTGTGAGCCCGTCCACTCCTCTGCCGTCCGGCCTCGTCGCTTTCGTCAAACGCGATTGCCCGACCTGCGAGTTCGTCGTGCCCGTCTTGGAGCAAATCTCCGCGAAGGAATCGCTGACGGTCTATACGCAAGATGATCCGGCATTCCCACCCGGTATCCCGGCGGTGGACGACACGTCGCTCGAGCAATCGTGGCACCACCAGATCGAGACAGTGCCGACGCTCATCCGCGTAGAAGGCGGCGAGGAGCGCGAGCGCGTATTGGGCTGGCAGCGCGAGGAATGGGAAGCGCTCACAGGCATCTCTGCGCTCGGCGCCGGCCTTCCCGGGCTTCGCCCAGGATGCGGCTCGCTCAGCGTCGATCCCTCCCGCGTGTCGGAGCTGCGGGTGCGCTTCGGCGGCTCTAAGCTTCACGCACGCCGTGTCGAGCTCGCCGCGCTCGAAGACGAAATGGAGGCCATGTACGCCCGAGGCTGGAGCGACGGGCTGCCTATCGTGCCGCCGACGGAAAAACGTGTGCTTGCGATGCTCGAGGGAACGACGCGTGCGCCCGACGACGTTGTCGCGATTATCCCGCCCGATCTCGTCGAGTGCACCGTCGAGAAGGTCGCGATCAACGCCGTGATGGCCGGCTGCAAACCCGAGTACTTGCCTGTGGTGTTAGCAGCGGTGGAAGCCGCGTGCACCGATCGCTTCAACATGCACGGCGTTATCGCCACCACGATGGGGGTCGGGCCGATTGTTGTCGTGAACGGTCCAATCCGCCGCGCGATCGGGCTGAACTCCGGGATGAACGTGCTGGGGCAAGGCAACCGCGCCAACGCGACGATTGGACGCGCGCTGCAGCTCGTCGTCCGGAACGTCGGCGGTGGACGCCCAGGAGAGGTCGACCGCGCGACCTACGGGAACCCTGGGAAGCTCGGCTTCTGTTTTGCGGAAGACGACGAAAACTCCCCCTGGGGACCTTTGTCGGCCGACTTCGGCGCCGAGCCGGGCACGAACACGGTCACGGTGTTCGCCGGTGAAGGGCCGCGCAACGTCATCGACCAGAGGTCGCGTGAGCCGATGTCTCTGGCGCGCAGCCTAGCCGCAACGCTTCGCACCGTGCAGCACCCAAAGCTCGCCATCGGCTACGACGCGATGCTCGTCGTTGGCCCCGAGCACGCGCGCGTTTTCAGAGAGGCCGCCTGGAGCAAAGAGCAACTCATCGAAAGACTGACAGAGCTTTTGACGATTCCGGGCGAAGAGATGATGCGTGGGGTGGACGCCGTCGCGGAGGGCATGCCCGAGTCGTTTCGCAGCCAGACCGTGACCAAGTTCCGTCCGGGCGGCCTTCTTGTCGTCCACTGCAGCGGTAGCGCCGGCCTCTTCTCCGCCATCCTCGGTGGCTGGGCGAGCGGCCCGAAAGGAAGCCAGCCCGCAGTTCAGGAGATTCGACCATGACGAACCCACAACGCATAGTGCTCGACCCCATGAGCGAGCAAAAGCCAAAGAGCATCCCGCGCGCGCCACGCCTCGCGTCTCTCGAGAAGCGCACCATCGGCTTGCTCGACATCAGCAAGCCGAAAGGCAACGTCTTTTTCGATCGCGTCGAGCAAGAGCTCCGCGCGCTAGGGGCCGCCGTGGAGCGCTTCCAGAAGCCGACCTTCGCCAAGCCGGCTCCCGTCGATCTTCGGCACGAGATCGCTACGCGGTGCGATGCGGTCGTCGAAGCGCTCGCCGACTGAGGTAGCTGCACGTCGTGCAGTGTGCACGACTCGGCGGACCTCGAAAGCCGCGGCGTCCCGACCGTCTTCATCGCGACCGAGCCGTTCGTCGACGGCGCCGAAGCGCAAGCGAGAGCGCTCGTGGTCGAGCCTATCGGTATCTTCGTACCGCATCCCATTCAAGATCGAACCGACGACGAAGTCCGCGCCATCGCGGATGAGGCGGTGGCGAAGATCGTGACCGGCCTGACCGCGGACCCTTAGCTGTGGATGGGCGCGACGATCCTTACGTCGCTCTTTGCGTTTAGCCTCGCGTGCGCTTGCGCTGAGACGAACGCACGCGCCGAGGACACGACCGGCAGCAGGTACCTGTATGTCTGGGCCTGGGACTTCGACGAGCGCGACAGTGATTTCCTCTCCGTCCTCGACGTCGATCCGGCTTCCCCGAGCTATGGCGAGGTTCTCTCGTCGATCGCGGTTGGGGTCGTTGGCGGAGCCCATCATACCGAACATGTCATGGGGGCGAGCGACCGCCTCTTCGTGAACGCGTTCGCCGCGGGCCGCACTTTCGTGATGGACGTGTCGAACCCGCTCGCGCCGCGCGTCGCGTCCTCGTTTACGACCGCGGGCGGCTACGCATTCCCGCATAGCTTCGAGCGGACCCCGAGCGGCACAGTGCTCGCCACATTCCAGGCGAAAGCGAACAGCCGCGCCGAGCCCGGAGGATTGGTCGAGTTGGATGCTCTTGGCAATTTTATTCGAGGTGCGGATGCAGCGAATCCCATAGATCCCGAGCTACGACCGTACAGCTTGACGCTACTGCCGCGGTTGGACCGGGTGTTGACGACGAGCGCGGACATGACAGGCGATAAGCAGGGCAATCGTTTCAAGTGTGGCGGCTCTTCGACCTCACGCTCCTTCATACCATGCTTCTTCCTCGAGCCCCGCGAGGCGACGAACACCTTCATCCGGGCGAAACGCGGGTGCTGGGGGATGGGGAATCCGTCATCGTGATGACTTTCCAATGCGGGATGTATCTCGTCCGAGGGTTTCACGCCGAACCGGAGGTCGAGCTCGTGAAGACCTTTCCGTGGGCGACCCCGAAACACTCGACGAGCATCCTTACGACGTCGAGCACACATTGCGGGTCTTCGAAGAATCCCACCAGCGGCTCGAGGATTGAGACGGTTCACGGTCCTCATCGGCGCGACGGCGTCGCTTCTGAGCTGCGCGCCGTCCGATAGGGCGCTCGCCCCCGATCTTCTCTATGTCTGGGCGTTCGACACGAACCGGGAAGCGAGCGACTTCCTGACCGTCATCGACGCGGACCGCGAGGCGTCAACGTACGGCGCCATCTTAGACACGCTCCCGGTCGGCTTGGTCGGAGGCGCACACCACACCGAACATCGCATGCCCGATGGGAACATCCTCTTCGCGAATGCCTTCCCCGCGGGCACAACGTTCTTGTTCGACGTGACGCGTCCTCGCGCGCCAGGCGTGGCAAGCTCGTTCGTCGAGCGAGGCGCCTATACATTCCTCCACAGCTCCGAGCAGTTGCCGAACGGTAACGTGCTCGCAACCTTCCAGAATCGAGGGGATGGGAACTTAGAGCCGGGCGGGCTCGTCGAGCTCGATCCACAAGGGCGCTATCTGAGAGGCGCCGACGCCGCGGACCCCGATGTCGACCCGCACATTCGTCCCTATAGCCTGGCGATCCTGCCGGAGATCGACCGCGTGATCAGCACGACCGCAGACATGCGCGGGAAACTGCTACCGACCTCCGTACAGCTGTGGCAGCTCTCCGAGCTCCAACTACTGAAGACAGTGCTGCTCCCGCCCGGCGAGCGCGGCAACGAAAACCTGATGCCCGCCGAGCCTCGCGTGCTGCAGGACGGTCGCAGCGTTGTCGTGAACACGTTCTCGTGCGGCCTCTACTTGCTCACCGAGCTCGAAACTGCCGAGCCTGTGGCCATCCACCTGCGCACGTTTCCCTACGAGCCGCCCCACCGATGTGCGCTGGCCGCACGCATCGGAGACTTCTGGTGCGGACCGTGCCGACATCGGAGGCGCTCGTGAGCCTGGACCTTTCGGACCCGTCAGCCCCGAGACTCGTGCAAGAGCTGAAGCTCGGTGAGAACTATCGTCCGCACTGGATGGCCGCCGACCGCAGTGGACACCGTATCGTCGTAACGGGCCGCGGCGATATGGAGCATCGCGTGCTTCTGGTCCGATTCGACCCGGTGCTGAAGGAGTTCAGCACGTCGACCGCGTCGAAGACGAATTCGCATGACCTCGCGCTCGTTGGCTGTCCGCTCGTCGCTCCGCGATCTTCGTTTTCGTGGGGCACGGGGCTATGGCTCGCCCGTGTCACACACTGTTGCACCCTCCCTGACTACGAGCTAAAGGTGTCCAAGAAATGAAGGGAACGACGACAGTTCGGGGACAGTCACGGCGGATCATGCCGTGCGAATCCCCGCAAGTCATTGGTACCGGGGGCGGGGATCGAACCCGCACACCTTGCGGTAGGGGATTTTAAGTCCCCCGCGTCTGCCATTCCGCCACCCCGGCGTGAGTAGGACGATCATAGCGCAGCAGTGGCGCCGGCGTGACTCCCGTCACGTTGCTAGATGCGTCCGTACGGTAGGCTTCAGGTACCGTGACCATTCGCGTGCTCGCTTTCGTGTGGGGCGTAAGCCTGTTCGGGTGCCGTTACGGCCTCCGCGCCTTCGGATGTCGAGCCGGTGGATATGCCGGCGACTCCGGCGGGTGCGCACGCCGTCCTGCTCGAAGATCTCCCTGCGGGAGCACTCTACCCTCCCGGCAACTGGTGGGGCTGACAGCAGCTGATAGTTATCTTATATTATAGGATTATATATACTTATTTTACTAGATTGTGGAATTTTCGGGAAAACTTGATCTACTCCTTACATTTACTTATAATGCACCAGTCGTGGAACCGCTGCACCGTACGTTACCGACGACGCTCGGCCACAAAATACGTCTCGACCCGACGCCGAAACAAGAAATGGCTCTCCTGTCGTTTCGGGGGGATCTGATTTGTGTTGGAGGGCATGGCCTATGGACGCTGCCGCGATTGTGGAAAACGCCGGAAACTCCGGGCGAGAGAGGCGTTTAGGGAAAGGTTGTGAGCACGTACAAACGTGGAGCGGCGTTTTCCACAATCGCTTGGAAAACGCTTCGCGTTTCCCACGAGCGCCCACAGGCCCCTCCTGATGTATATACAAGAAAGATTAATGTCCCACTCGGGGATGGTTGAAATCCCTCGCCTTTAGGCGAAGCCTTTAGGAGGCTTGGGGTACGATCCCCAGGTGAAAGGATATCGTAAATCATCGCACACGACGTACCAGTTAAACTAACACTTCGTATTTATCACGAAGTACCGCAAGCCGGCCTTGAGAGGGGATGTAGCGGTTCGTCTCCGGGATCTCATCCGGGAGATCTGTGCTCGGAACCAGATAGAAATACTGAAGGGTCATGTGCGGCCTGAGTACGTGCACCTGTTGCTGAGCGTGCCGCCGAATTTGTCGCCGAGTCGAGTGATGCAGTTGATCAAGGGTAAGACGTCGAATCGTCTGATGCGCGACTTACGGACGATGCGGAAGGAGTTCTGGGGTCGGCACCTATGGGCACGGGGTTACTTCGTGGTGACAACGGGCAACGTGACGGATGAGGTGATAGCGAAGTATATAGAGTTGCAGGGTGCCGTGCCCCAGGACGACGATTCTTTCAAGGTCAGTGAGTAGTGAAACGAGGCAAGGACAAGCCGACTTTAGTCGGCGACGTGAACCCATCGCCTTTAGGCGATGGAGCGCACGCGCTCAGTTCATATGGAATAAGGAAGGGGGGGCTCGATTAGTGGAGGCTATGGAAAACGCCCTTCCAGGCTTCGAAGAGAACTCAGTCGTGAGCAAGGTCTGAACGACCAGAACCGTGGGGGCGTTTCCCACAGCCTCGTCTCCCGCTGAGGGGCAGTGGCATTTGGTGAGGCCCGTGGGTTGAGAGGGTAAGCCATGTGTAGATGCGCATCGGCGAGAACGCTAGAATCTTTTTTTCCGAAAGAGAAAAGAGCGTTCCCGCGATGCGCGTTACTACGTTAGTCAACAAGCTCATCGGATTGCAAGGCCTGTGGGTCCGAGGTTTCCACTTCCAGGCGGACAAAGCCAGAGTGGTGGTGGATGTAGTACCACGGAGGAGGAAGCCTCTGTGCGGGATTTGCGGACGAAAGGTCCGCAAGAACAAAGATCGCTACAATCGCTACTGGCGGCACTTGGACCTGTTCGGAGTCCGGACCTATCTTCGCTACTCGATCCGACGAGTGGTATGTCGGCGGTGTGGAGTGGTCAGAGAAAAGGTGCCTTGGGCCGACAAGGGAAGCCGCTTTACCAAAAGCTTCGAACAAGAGGTAGCGTGGCTGGCACAGAGGACGGACGTCAGCGCCGTAGCGAACTATTTCCGAGTGACGTGGCGTTCGGTGCGACGGATCATCCAGCGAGTGGTTGCCGAGCAGCGGGATGAGCGGCGCGAGCTCGATGGATTGCGGGTGATTGGGATGGACGAGATCAGCTACCGCAAACGCCACAAGTACTTAACAGTGGTAATAGACCATCTCAGCGGCCGGGTCGTCTGGGCGGGAAAGGAGCGCAAGGCCAAGACGCTGCTGCGGTTTTTCCGCAAGCTCGGACCACAAAGAGCCGCGGAGCTCGAAGCGGTCAGCATGGACATGTGGGAGCCGTACATAACTGTCGTCGGCAAAAAGGCTCCTCAGGCACGGGTGATCTTTGACCGCTTCCACATCGTCAAGCATCTGAACGAGGCCGTGGATAAGACCCGGCGCGAGCTGGTGCGCGAGCTCAAAGGGACTGCCCGGCGCAACCTCAAGAACACCAAGTTTCCCCTTCTCAAGGCCAAACACAACCGCAGCGCGAAAGACAAACGGGTGCTCCGCGAGCAGGTGCGAGCTAATCGTCGCCTCTACCGCGCCATGCTTCTGCGCGACGACTTCATGGACCTCTACACCTACAAAACCGAGACATGGGCCAAGAAGTTTCTCCGAGGATGGCTGCGGCGCGCTATGAGCTCGAGGATAGAGCCCGTCAAACGCGCGGCGAAGATGATCCGCAGCCACTTCGATGGCGTCATCGCGTGGGTCACGTGGAGACTCAGCAACGGCCGACTCGAAGGAATGAACAACAAAATCCGGCTGCTGAGCCACCGCAGCTTTGGACTCCACTCTGCCGAAGCTCTCATCAGTCTCGTCTACCTAAACTGTGGCGGTCTCACCCTCAAGAGGATCTACTGAAATGGCAGGAGAGGCCAAGAAATCTACCTGCGGCGGGCCTCGCTTCGTTTGGAATTGGGCTCTCGAGCGATGGCGGCAAGAATTCGAAGCGGGCGGCAAACCCTCGGGATTGTCTCTAAAGAAACAATTCAACGCCATCAAGGGCGAGCATTTCCCATGGATCTATGAAGTCAGTAAGTATGCGGCCCAGCAACCGTTTCTTCATCTTCAGTCGGCCTTCCGCAACTTTTTCGCCAAAAGGGCACGCTATCCACGGTTCAAGAGAAAGGGGGTGCATGACAGTTTCTATATCGGCAATGATCACCTGAAGCTCGACGGCAAACGCGTTTGGATCCCGAAGCTAGGGTGGGTGCGGATGCGAGAAGAGCTTCGCTTCCGAGGCACTGTGGTCTCAGCGGTGATATCGCGCAGGGCGGACAAGTGGTTCGTGAGCCTGACGGTGCAGCTCGAGGACAGGCCCGAATGCTGCGAGAGCCAAGCAGCGGTGGGCGTGGACTTGGGGGTCCATCGATTGGCGAGCCTGGCCACGTTGTCAGACGAGGAGACCATCGAAGGACCGAAACCGCTCCGGCGCGGGCTCAAGAAGCTGAGACGATTGTGTCGTCAACTATCTCGTAAATGGAAGGGGTCGAAAAACCGTGAAAAAGTGCGTCTGAAGCTAGCGCGACTCCACTACCGGCTCAGTTGCGTCCGACAAGACTCTCTGCACAAGCTCACGACTTACTTGACGAACAACTACGGCTGGATCACTATCGAGGATCTGAACGTCAAAGGCATGCTTGCGAACCGTCGATTGGCACGGGCGATCTCGGATATGGGCTTTCATGAGTTTCGCCGCCAGCTCGAATACAAGGCGGCGCTTCGCGGGAACCATGTTGTCGTTGCCGATCGCTGGTTCGCTTCTTCGAAGATGTGCAGCGGTTGTGGTGCCATCAAGGAGAGCTTGTCGCTGGGTGAGCGTCAATTTCAATGTGCGGCGTGCGGACTTACGAAAGATCGTGATTTCAACGCCGCGAAGAATCTTTTATGTACGGTGAGCTCCACCGGAACTGAAGCCTGTGGAGAGGAACGCTCTGGCCCCAGCGGACGCTGGGGTGAAACGATCCTCTGTGAAGCAGGAACCGGGGCTTGATCAGATTTGATCAGGTTTTGGAGAGCGGCCGGGATATCCGTAGCGCCCGTCGATCCCACGTCCGATGACATGCTGCGGTGGATTGGCGGACGACGGCTCCATCCCGACTTTGGGCCGCCGCCATACGGCATCCCGTATGTCACGGTCTCTGCGAGTACGCGCCGTGTGCCGATCACTTTCGTCGATTATCCCGAAGAGAGCGACGCGGGAGCGCCGGGGAGCTCGGGGTACCCTATTCCCGACGAAGGGAAGTCGCAGCCAAACTACATCGAGGGCGGCGTGCCTGGAGGCGGAAGCGACGGCGACCGCCATCTTCTCCTCTTCGATCGAGGCCAACGGCTCTTGTTCGAGACATGGGCCACGCGGTTCAACGCTACTGAGAACCGGTGGGAAGCAGGCTCGGGGGCGGTGTTCGATTTGACCTCGAACACGCGACGGCCCGAAGGTTGGACGTCCGCAGACGCAGCCGGGCTCGCGATTCTTCCTGGTCTCGTGCGCTATGACGAAGTCCATGGTTCGGGAGAGATCCAGCATGCTTTTCGCGTGACCGTGCGCGTGACCGACGGCCACGTATGGCCCGCGTCTCACACCGCGGGAGCCACCATCGGCGCTCCCCCGATGGGGACGCGCCTGCGCTTGCGCGCTAGCAAAGATCTCTCGGGCTTTTCCGAGCCGATGCAGAGAATCTTCCGCGCGATGAAGACCTACGGCCTCATTGTCGCCGACAACGGGAGCGATATGTTCGTCACCGGCACGATGGATCGCGCTGGAACAATGATGTGCTGAATCCCGCCTTTCGCGTACTGACATCCGATGATTTCGAGATCCTCTCTCTCGGTTGGCGCTGAGCTTTCCAAGGCCTATCGAAGCGGGAGATCCGCAGGATCGAAAAAGGCGATACGCGGCCTCGCCTGTCCACGCTTGAGATCTTGGCAAAAGCTCATGGTATGTCTCTAAGAGACTATCTTTCCTCGGTCCGTCTCAATATCCGCCAATCCGAGGCACAGGCAGGTACAACGTTCAACTGATGTCCGAGCGCTTTGAGAGTTGACCAACGTGCACCGGCTTCGAGGCACCATGCGGATTCGAACCGCCGAAGATCCCGACCGGGTTGGAGGCGGCGGGCGGATTCGAACCGCCGAATAGAGGTTTTGCAGACCTCCGCCTTAGCCACTTGGCTACGCCGCCTTGAATTTGTGTTCTTCTCCGGAGCAGCTAGTTGGAGCGGGACACGGGATTCGAACCCGCGACTTCGACCTTGGCAAGGTCGCACTCTACCACTGAGTTAGTCCCGCCCAGCTAACGGGCAAACGGTACATGTAGCACGGGGATAAGGCTTTGTCAAAGTCATGAGCGCGTCACCCCTGTGTCAGGCCTCGAAAGCTGAGCGTAGAACGGTGATTTCAGGCTTTTTGCCGGGGACGCACGCCACGCCGACGACGTCGAATCGGACGGTAGCGTCCCGCGGCCCGCGGGCGCGTAAATAGGCCTCGGCGAGCTGGATCAGTTTTCGCCGCTTGCGCGCATCCACCGCGTCGGCTGGCGCGCCATAGTCACGGCGGGAGCGGGTTTTGACTTCGACGATAACGAGCGTGTCACCATCCTGGGCGATCAGGTCGATCTCCCCCAGGCGGCAGCGCCAGCGGCGTTCCAGGATTTTGTAGCCGCGCTTTCGAAGCTCTTTGGCGGCTAGGCGCTCGCCGTAGCGGCCTAGGTCCTGTCGCCCGAATCGATGGTGGAATCGAAAGTGGTCGAACAGTCCGATGCTTCCCTCACCGCGCTCGTCGCTTACTTCTGCTTCCAGCGCGTTCCGGTGGAGGTGTCTTCCAGAACGATCCCGCGGGCGTCGAGCTCGTCGCGGATTTCGTCCGCGCGAGCGAAGTCGCGGCGGGCGCGGGCCTCCTTGCGCTCTTGAATCAACTTCGCAACCTCATCGTCCAAGGTCATTTTCTTGCCTTGGCCGAAGACGCCGAAAACCGTATTCATGCGCTCGATCGCGCCCTTGAATCCTTCCGCATCCCCCTTCGTCATACTAGACGAAGAAAGAGCCGTGTTCCCTCCCTTGACGAGGTCGAAAAGTGCTGCGAGTGCCGCCGACGTGTTGAGGTCGTCGTCCAGCGCGGTCTCGAATCGCTCGAGGGCCGCCTTGACGGCTTGCTCGGTCTCGGGGGAGGCGTCGCCCTCGCGGGTGACTTCGCCGAGGCGGTCGAGAAAATCGTCCACGCGCCGGATCGCGGTCGCGGCTTGCTCGAGGCCTTCACGCGTGAAGTTGAGCTGCTGCCGGTAATAGACCGAAAGCAGGAGATAGCGAATCGCCATCGGCGAATAGTTTTCCGCAATCAAGTCTGGCACATGGAACTGGTTGCCTTTGGACTTCGACATCTTCTCGCCTTCGACGAGAAGAAACTCTGTGTGCATCCAATGGCGCACGAAAGGCTTCCCCGTGGCACTTTCGCTCTGGGCGATCTCGTTTTCGTGATGCGGGAAGATGAGGTCCACGCCGCCTGCATGGAGGTCGAAGGTCTCGCCGAGGAGCTTCATCCCCATCGCGGAGCACTCGAGGTGCCATCCAGGACGGCCGGGCCCGATGGCGGTGTCCCAGGAATCTTCTCCATCTTTCGGGCCTTTCCACAGCACGAAATCTCGGGCGTTCTCCTTTGTATATTCGTCCGCATCGACGCGCGCGCCCGCTTTCATACCGGCGACGTCGATGCGCGAGAGCTTTCCGTAATCGGGAATGGAGTCCACTTTGAAATAGATCGATCCGTCGCTGCGATAGGCGTGGCCGCGCTCTTCGAGCTTCTGCACGAGCTCTACCATGGCGTCGAGATATTCCTGGTCCGTGGCACGCGGATAGTATTCCGACTTTTCGATGTTGAGCGCCGCGCAGTCCTCGAAGAAATTGTCGATATATTCTTGCGTGTACTCGCGAAGGGGGACCCCCGCCTCGCGCGCGCCGGCAATCGTCCTGTCATCGACGTCGGTGAAATTGGTTACTTGCGTAACCTTGTAGCCTTTGTACTTCAAATAGCGTCTCAGCACGTCCTGCGAGACAAAGGTTCGAAAGTTCCCGATATGCCCCCGGTTGTAGACCGTCAGCCCGCACGTATACATGCGGACATGTCCTTCCTCCGAGGGCTCGAAGGGCTCGACGTTCCCGCCGAGAGTATTCGTGAGCTTCAGCTGCGACATCTAGTGTTAGTTCCTCTGCACGACCATCAACGTCAAATCATCCGCCAAACCGGCCTCGGCTGCATAAAGCCGTACGCCCGATACGAGACGCGCCATGATCTCACGCGACGGCTTGCCGCGGCAGCTTCGCATGACCTCGACGATACGAGTGTCCTCGAACTCCTCGCCGTCGGGGTTCGTTGTCTCGGAGAGCCCGTCGGTGTAAAGAACGAGCACGTCCCCCTGCTCGAGATTCGTCTTGCCCGCGCCGAGGGTGAGCTCCGCGAGCATTCCGACGACAGCTCCACCCTTCACGAGCCGCTCGACGTCGCCGTCCGCTCGAAGAAGCAACGGATAGCAGTGGCCCGCGTTGAGGTAGATCATCTCGCCCGTCTTCGCGTCGAGCGTCGAGAAAAACGCGGTGACGTAGCGATTGACCTCCGTGCTCGAATAGACGATCTCGTTCAAACGCTCGGTCAGCGCTTCGAGCGAGATCTCACCCACTCCCGCAAGGGCGTGAAGCGCCGCATGAACCGACGCCATGAGGAGCGCCGCCCCGGTGCCCTTTCCGGAAACGTCGGCGATCACGAGCCAGTGCCGGTCGTCGCCGCGCGCAACATAGTCGAAGTAGTCGCCTCCGACTGTGAGACAAGGAATATTGATGCCGGCGATATCCCAGCCGTCGATGCCGGGCTCACTATCCGGGAGCAGGCGGCTCTGGATCTCACGCGCGAGCGTCATTTCCTTTTCGATTTTCTGCTTCTCGATCCACTCGACCGTCAGCCTCAAGTTGTCGAGCGCGGCGGCGGCCTGCGAAGCGAGCGAGCGCAGAAAGCCGCGGTCTTCCTCCGCAAGCGATTGTCCCGAGGCGCGCGCGCCGAGCAGGAGCGCTCCATGAGAGCTCTCTCCCGAGCGCAACGGGACGACCGTATCGAGCTCGAGGCCGCTCAGAAGATCCCTCAGGGCACCCTCGGGAAGCTCGGAAACCGTCTGATCCTGGGGGATCTCGGAGAGCTCGCGACTTCCGCGCAAAAGAAGTGCGCGCTCGTCGGGGGAAAGCGCGAAGCCGCGCTGTTCGGCCACTTTGCCGTCGTGAAGCAGCACAGCGCGCGTCGTCAAAACGTGCCCCATGGCGTTCGTCATCAGCACTTCCCGAACCCGGTCGACATCGGGGCTTCGATTGAGCTCGCGCGCGATGTCGAACAGCGCATCGAGCTGATACACCTTGAGGGAGAGGTTGCGGTTGAGCGTTTGGAGCTCTTTGTAAATACGGCCGTTATCGATCGAGGCTGCCGCAGTCACGCAAAGCAATTCGGCAAAGAGACGGTCGTCTTCGCCGTAAGGCTCGCCGCGATCGCCAAAGAGAAGCACGCCCACCAAGCGTGTCGATTTCACGAGCGGCACGAGAAGCGCGGATCCAGTCGTGGTGAGCACGCTCTTGGCCCAATCAGACGGGCTGGGATCCCCAACACTCGAAATCTCAGGCTCGAGAGAAGGCTCGGGAAGCTCGAGAGAGGCCCACCGCTCGTCGCCGCGGCCGCGACGCGCCGACGGTACGAGACGCTTTTTCTCTCCGTCCAGCAACAGCAGTCCCGCCCAGGCGGCGCGCGTTTCCCCCATCGCCACGAACAGCACGAGGTCGAGAATCTCGGGAAGCTCGAGCGAGCGGTTGAGCGTCGAGTTGAAGTCGAGAAGCGCGAGGACTTCGGAGAGCTTTTTCTGGACGTTCGGGTCGTCGATGCGCCGCGCGAGCGGAGCTAGCGCTTCTTGGTAGCGATAGGATGCGGGCGTTGGGTCCGAAGACATGGGCTCATCTTACTATCTCTAGACTCGCCTAGCCTTCGTTTTGACCGCGCTGTTTGTAGCGGACCATCACGCACATGCTCTTGCCAGTGCCGGCTTTGGAGTGCTCGACTTTATCCATCATCTGGCGCATGATGGTCAGGCCGAGACCGCCGGTCCGGCGCTCTGCCACCAGCTTGTCGAGATCGAAATCCGGTACCGGCATAGCGTCGAGCGGCTCTCCCTCGTGAAAGATCACGATATCGAGGCTCTCGCCTTCCGGGTCGAAGTGGATCTCGATCTCGTGGTCTGGCTCACCGGCATAAGCGTGTTGCACGACGTTCGTCGTGGCTTCGTCCACGGCGAGGGCGATTTTCTCGGCCTCCAATTTTTCGAAGCCGGTCGACTCCGCCATGAGCCTCGCGAGCTCGTGGACCATGTTCAGATACTTGCTGTCGCTTGGAAAGCGAAGCTCCATCAGCGCGCGCTTGTCGGAACCGTCGGACATAAGCGATGTCAGCTGGCTGGGCCCGCTTGATAGCTTTCCACCCCCTCTTGCTCGGAGGTTAAGACCTGGCAGAGGTGGTTGAACCCGAGGACTTCGAAGATATTGAACACTGTGTCGTTGAGCTCCGCGAGGCGGATATCGCCCCCTTTGGCCCGGACGTCCTCGATGAACCCCATGATCACCCCGAGTCCCGCGCTAGCGATATAAGCGAGGCCGGAGCCATTGATGAGAATTTTCTCGTGACCGTCTTCAAGAGCCTGGGTCAGAGACTGCTCGAATTGGCGGACGGTATGGGCGTTGATGAAGCCGCGAGGCGAGATCACGGTCACGTCGCCGACTTGCCGGCTTTCCATCATCAAATCAGGCAACTGAGCGCGTGCGCTCCATCGCCTAAAGGCGATGGGTTCACGTCGCCGACTAAAGTCGGCTTGTCCTTGCCTCGTTTCACTACTCACTGACCTTGAAAGAATCGTCGTCCTGGGGCACGGCACCCTGCAACTCTATATACTTCGCTATCACCTCATCCGTCACGTTGCCCGTTGTCACCACGAAGTAACCCCGTGCCCGTAGGTGCCGACCCCAGAACTCCTTCCGCATCGTCCGTAAGTCGCGCATCAGACGATTCGACGTCTTACCCTTGATCAACTGCATCACTCGACTCGGCGACAAATTCGGCGGCACGCTCAGCAACAGGTGCACGTGCTCAGGCCGCACATGACCCTTCAGTATTTCTATCTGGTTCCGAGCACAGATCTCCCGGATGAGATCCCGGAGACGAACCGCTACATCCCCTCTCAAGGCCGGCTTGCGGTACTTCGTGATAAATACGAAGTGATAGTTTAACTGCTACGTCGTGTGCGATGATTTACGATATCCTTTCACCTGGGGATCGTACCCCAAGCCTCCTAAAGGCTTCGCCTAAAGGCGAGGGATTTCAACCATCCCCGAGTGGGACATTAAGTCTCCTACCATCCTAATGTGGGTACGGATTCTACACCACAAGGTTCCGGCCTGCGTCACGAAAGAAGGCGCGGACGGCCTCCTGGTCGCGCTTGAGCTGCGCTCTGAGCGCCTCGGCCGAGTCGAAAGCCACGGTTCCCCGAACGCGACGGTGAAAGTAAAGGCGAACTTTTAAACCGTAGATCTGCCGATCGAAGTCGAACAGGTGCGTCTCCACCGTTCGCTCCTCGAGCCCGAAGGTGGGGCGACGTCCGACATGAGTCATGCCGGTGAACCGGTCGGTGTCCGCGACGGCCTCGGTAACGTAGACGCCGTCATCGAGCAAAAGATCCCCGTCCATTTTGATATTTGCCGTCGGGAAACCCATCAAGCGCCCGCGCCCGTCGCCCTCGATGACCTCGCCTTCGATAAAGAAGGGCCGTCCCAGCATGGCCCCTGCCTCGTCGACCTGGCCGCCTCGGAGCATCTCCCGAATGCGGGAGCTCGAGATCATGGCGCCTTTGTGAATCGAGGCTTCGATCTGGTGCACGACGAACCCATGCCGCTCTCCGAGCTTGCGGAGCGCGTCGAGATCGCCCGAGCGGCCCCGTCCGAAACGAAAATTCTCTCCGAGCACGAGCTCGCGCACCCGCAGCTTTTCGACCAGCACTTGCTCCACGAAGTCTTCCGGGCCGATCCTCGAGAACTCTTTCGTGAAATGAACGATCACGAGAAAATCGAGGTCCATTTTGCCAATGACCTCCTGCTTGAGCGCGGGGGTCAAGATGCGCTTCGGCGCTTTCTCGGGACGGAGCACGCTCACGGGATGGGGCTCGAAGGTCAACGCCGCCGCCGGACAGGACAGGGCCTTGGCCCGGACCTTGACCAGGTCCATCGCTTTCTGATGTCCGAGGTGCACGCCATCGAAGTTCCCGAGCGTGAGCACGGGCCGAGCGTTCTCGAGCAGATCGACGCCAGGGAAATAACAGATTCGCATACAGGCTCGGACCCGACTTACGGGTCTTGGGATCCTACCGGAGGAGGACCCGGAAGGATAACCTCATCGGGTAGGGCTCCGCGAACCACATTCAGATAGGGTTCGCCACTTGGGCCGATGGCCTGTAGGATGATCCTGTCCGGGCCGTACTGGTAGCGGTAGGTCTCGCCGCCGGCACCGCGCAAATCCTCGGCAGACACGAGAGGCGGGTTGGCGTTGACGAGATCGTCGAGCGTGTTGGGGTAAAAACCGAAAGCCATGTAATAGGTACGTAGCGCGCTCGCGAGGCGCTGCATCCGCGCCAAGTCACGGCTCTTTTGGATCGTCGCCGACTCTGTCTCGAGGAAACTCGGAGCGGCGGGGATCCGGAACGGCGTTCCGAACGAGACGAAGAGGCCGACCGCGCTCAGGACGAGTACGGATAAGAGCGCCGTTATCCCCACAATATAGTCCGGCCCAACGCCGACACTCTGCCGCGGCCCCGAACGTCGCTCCCTTCGAGCATGTCCCTGAGCCGCGGGAGAAACGAGGTTCCGGTCGATGAAGTCGAAAAGCGTTCGGCAAACGTCGAAGTCCGACAGCCCCGTCAGGTCCATAATGGCGGCGACCGACCTCTTGCCATCGACGAGCTTGAAGATGTCGTTCTCTTGCGGGTTCAAGACGACTTCGAAGCTCGAGGTATTGCTCGCCTCGTCGGCACCACTGCCATCAAGGCTCCCGAAGGCATCCTCGAGCGTGCCTCCCTCGGCGGCGGCCACGACTTCTTTGATTTGCTTTGGAGATACGAGCGGCCGAAACACGACCCCGAGCGACGGGATGCGTTTTTCGATGATCGGCCACTCGTCGACGCGACGGATCCCTTCCATCAAGATGTGGTCCGTGCTGACCGGGGATACATTCTCGCGGTCGTAGTCCGCGTCCGCTGTCGGGTCGAAATGGTAGTTGCCCGATTTCCATCGAAACACGCGAAAGACGATCTGCTGAACTTGCTCGGAAAGGGCCGTCTTCAGATCATCCCGATCGATATAACCCTGGTTCGTGAGAATGAAGCCGAGCCGTTGCATCGAGACTTTCTGCTTCGCAAGCACCTCTTCGAGATGCTCTTTGCGAATCTTCCCTTGTCTCACGAGGACGCTTCCGAGCAAATCGTCGAGCCGGCGGATGGTGGAGTCGGAATGAACGACCATTCCTTGCTCGAAGATGACGCTCACCGTCTCGCGGTCGCTCTCGAGCGTCAGAAGGCCCGTCTTTCGCTGCATCCCGATGAGCTGAAAAATATCGGGAAGAGCGAAGTCTTTCAGAGTTCCCGATAGTGCCATGTCTTATCCGCGCGTCATCGAACGAGGAGTGATGTTCGCCATGAGAAGAGCCAGTCCCATGAGCGCCATCAAGGCATAGGACGGAAGACTGATTCCACCGAGAATACCGTCCGGAAGTGCGTAGACGGCCCCTTCGAGCCAAATCGCGCAGGCGCTCAGTATCCACACGAAGAGGAGAATCAGGCCAATGAACGGCGTCCCCGCCCCGATATGCCCCGAGCCGGGAGCCAAGATCGAAAGAGCGCGAAAGATGATGGACTGCGTCTTAGAAACGTTTTGGACCTGGCGCAGCTTCTCGTTCCGGGCCTGCGCCGAGACGCCGTCTTTCATGAAGAACAGGTGATAGCACTGCGTGCATAGGCCCTTACGACCGGTTCCAATCTGGCAACGACCGCAAAAAGCACTTCCGCATTTCCAGCAGCGCTGCGTTAGCCTACGCTCCTTGAACATCACCTCGAGCACGACGATCAAAACCGCGAGCAAGATGGGGGCCGCCACGAAGCGCAGGCCCCAGCCTTTCAGAACCGACGCATCCAAGAAGGCCTGGACCGGTTGCTCTCGCATGCCGTCGGAAAGCCCATAGAACTTCGAGAGAATCATATTTTTGTCGAGACGAAAATCCGCGACGACGCGATAGCTGCCCGTCTGGTTCTCGTGGGAGGCCACCGCGAGCGCGTCGAGCCCTTCCGCTTGTGCGCGAGCGTGCTCGCGCTCGGAAAATTCGAAGTTCTCTGCATGCGCCAGGCTCTTGTTGTAATACGCCATCGCGAGCTGAGAGTTGGACTGCAGCGCTTCGTTGTATTGCACGAGCGCGCCTTCCCAGTCACGCTGCGCGAAGTAGATGTTGCCGAGATTGACCTTCGCCTCGACATCCCCCGGGAAATTCTGGATGATGGTTCGATATTGCTGCGCGGCAAGCTCGTAGTCACCGTGGTTCTTGTACTGTGCCGCGAGCAAGAACTGAAGCTCGCGATCACCTGGGCTTTTGTGAACTGCCTCGCGAAGGACGATTACATCATCCACATCAAAAGTGCCCGTCGTGGACGACAAGGCCGCCTGATAGACAGGGTTGGGAACGGTACGCGACCACGTCGCATAGAGCTCCATGAATGGCGCGGCAGCGAGGAGCAGCAGGAGACTCGAGACGGTGACGGCGCGCTCCTTGATCGACTGGTAGTCAAAAGTGAGCGCGAGCCAATACGGCGCCAGCCAACCTTTGCCAGCCGTGGCGATTACCGGAACCAGAAGCAGGCCGAGGGTCACCGCGAGAACAGCTTTGCTTCCGAGGAGCTCCCCGACACGTTCCGCGACGTCGTGATACAAGAGCGTGCCGTACCGGTACGTCATCAAGGCCGCGAAAACAAAAAAGGCGAGCGTCATCGCGGCAAAAATGAGGAAGACGAGATTCCAAGCAGCATAAGGCCCATCGCGCTCCGAGCGAAGCGCAGCGAGCTGAGCCTGCACGCGGTGACCCAAGGCGGTCAAATGACCGAGGCCTCCCTCACGTTCGTCGAGCGCGGCGAGCCCCTGATACGCCGTGGGTAGGTTCGGGCCCAAGTCTAAGACGATCTCGAAATGCTCGCGCGCCTGCTCGACGTCGCCGCTTTCGAGATGGGTGAATCCTCTATATGCGAAGGACTGAGCGATGTCATGGAGCGCGAACACACCGCGCTCGACACGGAGCCGCTTGATCTCTTCCAGCATGCGACGCGCCGTATCCGTGTCGCCCATGCTCGAAGACTCGAGGTAGCGTCTCCAATAATGGTCGAAAGACGTATGGAGAGAGAGACTCGTTTCCTTCCGCCTCGTCGAGCTGAGCCGATGCCGTCGTCCCGAGCGTCGAAAGAGTGATAGCGACGAGGAGCGCGCAACGAGCGACGAGGAGAGCGAGGCGAAGGAGCGCCCCAACGTGTAGTCGTGCCGACCGAAACAAAATAGTCTTGAATCCTACTCGATTAATACGACAAGGGTTCTATCGTTCGAAGCCGGATCGGTCGAAGGAATGAACAACAAAATCCGGCTGCTGAGCCACCGCAGCTTTGGACTCCACTCTGCCGAAGCTCTCATCAGTCTCGTCTACCTAAACTGTGGCGGTCTCACCCTCGAGAGGATCCACTGAAATGGCAGGAGAGGCCACAATGGTTTGCTGCGCCGCGGCGGCGGACGCTCCGGCAACCCATAGGGAAACCAGTAACAGTGTGTTTCTCATGAAAAGCTCCCCCACCAAATCCTTTTGCGTGCCTAGTATCGACCCCCGGGGGGCACAGAATCAAGTCCGGAGAGTGCTCAACGGCGGATGAAGGACGCGACGGTCTCGAAGTGATGGGTATTTGGAAAGAGATCGACGAGCTCGAGCGCGTCGATCTCGAAACCGCGCTCCACAAGCAAGCGCGCATCCCTCGCGAAAGCGGGTGGATCACAGGAGACATAGTGCAGGCGCTCAACCGGACTCGCCAGAAGGCGCTCGCAGAGGGCCCGTGGAAGACCGCCGCGCGGCGGGTCGACGACAACGATATCGTCACGATTGAAGGAAAAGGCCTCCGCGAAGGCGGCGGCGTCTTGCTGGATGAAGCGCACGTTCCCCACGTTCCCCACGTTCTGATGTCCGGCAGCTTCCGCATTGGCCCGGGCGTCCGAGAGCGATCGTGAGGCGCTCTCGACCCCGAGGACCTCTCCTGCCGTGGAGGCGAAGGGAAGCGAGAAAAGACCGACCCCGCAATAGAGGTCGATCCATCGCGCCACCGTCGACTTCGGAGCAACGATCTGGACGAGCCGGTCGAGAGCGAACCGATTCGCCTGAAAAAAGCTGCCCGCGGTTTGCCGAAGCATGAGCTCGCCCAGACGATGCTCCACGATGGGGCTCCCGACGCGAAGCTCACGCCGGCCGCCGCGTTCCGCCTGCACGATGAAGCCCTGAAGCGCCGCGTGCTCGAGAAGCTCGCAAGGCTCACGCTTTTCGAATTCACGTACGTCATGACTAGATTGGACGAGAAATCGACCTATAACCCTCCCTGGCTCGTGGCTGGATTCTTGAAGCTCGATCGATTTCAATCCGCGCGCTCGCGTCGGATCCTCGTGGAACCAGGAGCGGATGGCGCGCCAGGTCGCGTTTAGCGGCTCCGAAGCGAGAAGACAATGCTCGATGTCGTGCACGTCGTGGCTCGCCCGCCCGCGAAATCCCATCACGAGCTCGTCTCCACTTCGTGAGAGATGCAGTCGAATTCGGGTGCGATAGCCCGTTTCCGGAAATGGCGTCGCCAGAACGGCGTCATGCGAGATCCGCTGGCGCGCGAGGCTTTCGAGCAGGATGTCACGCTTCGTTTCGAGCGCGGCCGCGGGCGAGAGGTGCATCAGCGAGCACCCACCGCACCGTCCATAATAAGGACACGCAGCCTCGCGCCGGTGCTCCGACGATTCCAAGAGCGCCACACTTCTCGCTCTGATGAAGTCTTTCTTCTCGTGGACGGTCTCGACCTGATGTCTCTCACCGGGGACGGTCCCGGGAACAAAGACCACGCGTCCTTCGTGACGGGCGAGACCGTCGCCGCCGGCGACAATTTTCTCGATCTCGACCTCGAAACGCTTCAAGCGATTTCTCTTAGGCTATTACCGGTCAGAGACTTTGCTCACACTTTCGGAATACGTCCAGCGCAGCCTGCGGCCGCAACGAAAGGGGATGGCCACAGAGGCACAGCGCGGCGGAGCCGCAACCAAATCTCCGCCGCGGGCGGTCAGCGGTCAGCATTCAGCGGTCAGCTCGTGGTGCTCGGCGCTTCGCGCCTCGGTCCCATTCTCAGTGTGCGCCGTCCCAATTCTTCGCCGCGGTGCCTCTTCTAATTGATTTACCCTCTTGCGGATCCGGCCGCAGCCGCTCAAATTCTTGCAAGAAATAGAAGTTTTTTCGGGTTAGTAGTACAGAGGCACAGCGCGGCGGAGCCGTCCTCCAATTTGGTTGCGGCTCCGCCGCGCTGTGTCTCTGTGGCCATTCTTAAGGCGCCTCATGCGGACGGCCGAGCTTTCAGGTTTACCTGGCTAGTCACTAGACGTCGAAAAGAGTGACGTGAGGCAGGGCGAGCTTCGCCCGAAGTCTGCGGCGATAAGCGCTCCTCACCGCCGCGTCATAGACCTTTTTCGGCATCCGTTCCCGATAGGAGGCGAGCGAGTCCTGAGACTCTCGGAGCAGCTCGCTCCGCACGTCGTCTTCGAGCTCGGCTTCGATCGCTTCGAGAAGCCTTTGGTCGATTGCGGTGAGGTCGTCTTCGATTCCGACGAGGCTTTGGTCCGAATCGATCAGGTCACGGACTCGTGAGGCGAGACCGCTCGTGGATGGGACGTTGAGCCCTTCGATCGCGGCCGCGATCTCTTCGAGATGTCCGCTAGGGTCGAAGGGCGGCTCGACGTCCTTTTCACGCTCTCCCCCGCCGAGACTCACCTCACGAAAACGACGAAAGGTCGCTTCCACTGTTTGCCGGCAGTAGCCGAGCTTACGCGGCTTGGCGCGCGTTTTCGGCCGCTCGAAGACGCGATCGATCCCTTCTTTGACGACCGGTAGCGGTATCCCCTGCTCTTCCCAGCGAAAGATGAGAAACCATTCTGCCGGAGTGATGAAGAGTGGGCTTCCACGGCGCTCGACGAAATAGTCCTCGACCGACCCATAGTAATTCCCCTCGCCATCCAAGAGAGCGTCCCTACCTCAGATAAAGCACGTCATCCGAATAAAGCACTCGACGTGTCCCATCGGCAACCTCCACCGCCAGCCCGCCATCATCGGCAAGACCACGGATGACCGCATGATAGCCCTCTCCTTCGCGCGGCTGCACGAGAACCGTCCGCCCGCAATCACCTGCCGCGAGCTCACGCCACCGGGCCAAAACGCGCGCCGCTTCGCGCTCGCGCCACCAAACCTCGAAGCGCGACACGACGCGAGCCGCGACCGCTTCCGTCTCGAGCGCTCCTCTATGAATCCCATTAATTGACGTCGCTCGAGCCCGGACGTCCGCCCCAAAGCTTTCGTGCGGCTGACCCACGTTGATCCCGATGCCGACGACGAAGATCTCAGCCCGCGAGCCTTTAAAAGAACCTTCACACAGGATCCCGGCGAGCTTTCGCTCGTTCACGTAGAGGTCGTTCGGCCATCGCAAGTGCACGTCGAGCCCGCTGATTTCGTGAATCGCTTCCGCCGTCGAGACCGCAGCGAGAAGAGGCAGGAGCGAGGGCAGGAAGTCACCTTCGGGCCGGAGGAGGATGCTCAGATAGAGGCCACCTGGGGCCGATTCCCAGCGTCGTTTGAAACGTCCACGTCCGCCACTCTGCTCGCGCGCGAGAAAGAGACTTCCGTGAGGCGCCGCGTGCTTCGCGTAAAGAAGCGCCAAGTCGTTCGTGGAAACACAGCGGCCGACGTGAAGGATGAAGGCGCCGAAACCGGCACCTTGGGCTCTTAGTCTCGCGCCGAGGGAACGTTTCGCGTTCGAGGTCGCTACCCCGATTTCGGCATCTTCGACTTCAACACGTCGATTTCTTTCTGGATGAGGCCCTCGGCCAAATCCGGAACGACTTCCCAAGCGATCTCCTGGATGACTTTGGAAGAGAGCTTGTCGACGACACGTTGCGCGATGCGCTCGACGAGATCGTCGTCCGCGCCACCCAGCTTGGGCGTCTCCGGCTCCGAGCTCGCGACTGGTGCGGGCGAGGGTAGCGTCATGTTCGATGGAGCAATGGGAACAGGCGGAACAGGCGGTTCAGGAATAGGCGGTTCAGGCGGCGTCGCGACGGCGGGAGCATCGACGGACGGGATGGGCTGGGCCACATCATCGCCCGTCGGCTCCGAGAACGGGTTGGCAGCAAGGGGAGGCTCGATCGGGATCGCTATCGTGGGTGGCTCGGCCGGCGGCTGAGCGTCGGTCACGGGCGCCGGCGACGAAGGTGCGTCACCGAAGTCTCCATCGACCTGTGTCGGCGGTATGGCCGCCGGTGTTTCGCTCGGCGCTTGCCACGTCGCGTCGGGATCTTCGGCTTCACTCGGGTTCAGTTCTTCTTCGATGGTTGCGCCTGTACCGGCGTCGCTGGACTCGGATACGAGCGGCGGCGACATGAAGACGGTGGCGGCCTGTGCGTCCTCATCGATCGCCAACGGCTCGGGCGCCATGGGGGCCGGCGCGGCGGGCGGAGCTGGTGCCTCGGGCATTTCGCTCCAGATATCATCGCCGCTCGTGGACGGAGGTGGTGGCGCCGCCGGCGCGTCCGGAGCCGCGAGCAGCATCGTGTGGTCTCCGGGGTCCATCGCGAGCTCACGCTCACCCGCTTCCACGGCGAAAGCTTCATCGAGACCCTCGAAACCCTCGATTCCAGGCGGGTCAATGGGCAGCGGCACCGGTGTCGCAGGTATTTGCGGCCCTTTCACGGCCGGGGGCGCGCCCAACGAAGGAGGCACAACGAGCACGGTCTCGTCTTCGATGGGCATACTGGCGAAGTCAGGCACCGGTGCTGGCGGCGGAGCGACTGGCACTGGCGCAGGTGGCTGTGCGGGCGGGGCCGCAGCTTGAGCCACGCCGCCCGTCGCTCCCGCGAGAAGCTCCTTGACCTTCGAGATCAGTGTTTGAGGCTCGAACGGTTTCGCGAGAAAGCCTTCACACCCGGCAGCCTTAGCGCGCTCTTGATCAAAAGGCTCGAATGCTCCGGTCAGAAGCAATACGGGAATCTGCTTCAAGTCGTCGCTGGACTTGATGAACTCGCAAACTTCGTACCCGTTCTTCTCCGGCATAATGATGTCGCAGAGAACGATGTCCGGTCGGACGGAACGAATCTCGTCGATAGCCTTTTGCCCGTTTCCAACCGTATGGAGCTCGAAATCCTCGTCGGAAAATGTTAGCTCGATAACCTTTTGTATCGTAATGCTGTCGTCGGCGAGCAGGACTTTATGTCCCATCGCCCCTCCTTCCGGCTATCCGAGATCGATCGGCCTTATCTTGGCGTGCGAATCGCGATTTAGAGAGCGTGATTCCGTGAGTCTGAAAATGGTAGCACCAGGGAGGGATCGTGTCAACCGAGGCAACATTATAAGCCTCTCCTGCCATTTCAGTGGATCCTCTCGAGGGTGAGACCGCCACAGTTTAGGTAGACGAGACTGATGAGAGCTTCGGCAGAGTGGAGTCCAAAGCTGCGGTGGCTCAGCAGCCGGATTTTGTTGTTCATTCCTACGAGTCGGCCGTTGCTGAGTCTCCACGTGACCCACGCGATGACGCCATCGAAGTGGCTGCGGATCATCTTCGCCGCGCGTTTGACGGGCTCTATCCTCGAGCTCATAGCGCGCCGCAGCCATCCTCGGAGAAACTTCTTGGCCCATGTCTCGGTTTTGTAGGTGTAGAGGTCCATGAAGTCGTCGCGCAGAAGCATGGCGCGGTAGAGGCGACGATTAGCTCGCACCTGCTCGCGGAGCACCCGTTTGTCTTTCGCGCTGCGGTTGTGTTTGGCCTTGAGAAGGGGAAACTTGGTGTTCTTGAGGTTGCGCCGGGCAGTCCCTTTGAGCTCGCGCACCAGCTCGCGCCGGGTCTTATCCACGGCCTCGTTCAGATGCTTGACGATGTGGAAGCGGTCAAAGATCACCCGTGCCTGAGGAGCCTTTTTGCCGACGACAGTTATGTACGGCTCCCACATGTCCATGCTGACCGCTTCGAGCTCCGCGGCTCTTTGTGGTCTGAGCTTGCGGAAAAACCGCAGCAGCGTCTTGGCCTTGCGCTCCTTTCCCGCCCAGACGACCCGGCCGCTGAGATGGTCTATTACCACTGTTAACCCTAATCGCAAAATCTTCGAAGCACGAAAACGCGAAACAGCCGCACTGGGCGCAGGCGAGAAGCTCGTGCTGGGGCACCCGCTCGCCGCCACTATAGGTGATTCTGCACGGTGTATGCAGAACCTGGAAAAGGTGCTATTCACGGGGCCAAAGACCTCAGACACGGTGACGTTTATTTGCGATTAGGGTTAAGTACTTGTGGCGTTTGCGGTAGCTGATCTCGTCCATCCCAATCACCCGCAATCCATCGAGCTCGCGCCGCTCATCCCGCTGCTCGGCAACCACTCGCTGGATGATCCGTCGCACCGAACGCCACGTCACTCGGAAATAGTTCGCTACGGCGCTGACGTCCGTCCTCTGTGCCAGCCACGCTACCTCTTGTTCGAAGCTTTTGGTAAAGCGGCTTCCCTTGTCGGCCCAAGGCACCTTTTCTCTGACCACTCCACACCGCCGACATACCACTCGTCGGATCGAGTAGATAGGTCCGGACTCCGAACAGGTCCAAGTGCCGCCAGTAGCGATTGTAGCGATCTTTGTTCTTGCGGACCTTTCGTCCGCAAATCCCGCACAGAGGCTTCCTCCTCTGTGGTACTACATCCACCACCACTCTGGCTTTGTCCGCCTGGAAGTGGAAACCTCGGACCCACAGGCCTTGCAATCCGATGAGCTTGTTGACTAACGTAGTAACGCGCATCGCGGGAACGCTCTTTTCTCTTTCGGAAAAAAAGATTCTAGTGTTCTCGCCGATGCGCATCTACACATGGCTTACCCTCTCAACCCACGGGCCTCACCAAATGCCACTGCCCCTCAGCGGGAGACGAGGCTGTGGGAAACGCCCCCACGGTTCTGGTCGTTCAGACCTTGCTCACGACTGAGTTCTCTTCGAAGCCTGGAAGGGCGTTTTCTATAGCCTCCACTAATCGAGCCCCCCTTCCTTATTCCATATGAATTAATCTTTCTTGTATATATATCAGGAGGGGCCTGTGGGCGATTGTGGAAAACGCCGCTCCACGTTTGTACGTGCTCACAACCTTTCCCTAAACGCCTCTCTCGCCCGGAGTTTCCGGCGTTTTCCACAATCGCGGCAGCGTCCATAGGCCATGCCCTCCAACACAAATCAGATCCCCCGAAACGACAGGAGAACCCATTATAATTCCTTCCTTACGAAGGCTTTAGCCGCTCGAATAGGAAGTCGGTGATTTCGCTCGTGGACGAGGCCGGCTGGAAAACCGCCGCCACGCCCATGTCCAAAAGACCGGAGACGTCCTGGTCGGGGATGATCCCGCCCGCGAAGAGGAGCACGTCGCTCATCTCCTTCTCTTTCAGGAGCTCGAGGATGCGGGACAATAGATATTGATGCGCACCCGAAAGGATTGACACGCCGATGGCATCGACATCTTCTTGAAGCGCAGCCTCCACGATCTGCTCGGGCGTCCGACGAAACCCCGTATAAATCGTTTCCATGCCCGCATCTCGCAGCGCGCGCGCGACGACGAGCGCCCCGCGGTCATGTCCATCGAGCCCGGGTTTCGCGACCAGGATTCGAAGGGGGCGAGGGGAAGCGGTCACATCGCTCTCCGATATTGCCCGCCCACTTCGTAGAGCGCATGGGTGATTTGACCAAGGCTCGCTACCCGAACCGTGTGCATCAACTCGGCAAAGACGTTTCCCTGGGCGAGCGCCACCTTCTTGAGACGCGCGAGCGCATCCGCCGTTTCGCTTGCATGACGGGCCTGGAAGCCGCGCAGGCGATCGATCTGATCGCGCTTTTCCTTGTCCGATGCGCGCGCGAGCTGTACCTCGCGAGGCGGCTCGTCTTCGGAAGTGGCGGTGGCGCTGTCTGGGTCGAGGAAACAATTCACGCCCACGATGGGTAGCTCGCCGCTGTCTTTCTTGAGCTCGTAGTGAAACGACTCTTCCTGAATGCGGCTTCTTTGATATTGGAGCTCGATCGCGCCCAAGACGCCCCCGCGCGCGTTAATGCGGTCGAACTCCCCGAGCACCGCTTCTTCTACGACGTCGGTAAGCTCTTCCATGATGTAGGAGCCTTGGAGCGGGTTCTCGTTCTTCACGACACCGAACTCTTTGTGAATGATCCGCTGGATGGCCATCGCGCGGCGCACGGACTCCGCCGTCGGCGTCGTGATGGCCTCGTCATATGCGTTGGTGTGAAGCGAATTGCAGTTGTCGTAGACCGCGGTCAACGCTTGGAGCGTCGTGCGGATATCGTTGAATTGAATTTCGCGCGCATGGAGCGCGCGGCCCGAAGTCTGGATGTGGTACTTGAACTTTTGGCTGCGCTCGTTCGCACCGTAGCAGTGCTTCAAAACGCGCGCCCAAAGCCGTCTCGCGACGCGTCCCATGACCGAATATTCTGGGTCGAGCCCGTTGCTGAAGAAAAAGGACAAGTTCGGCGCGAAGGAATCGATCGGCATGCCTCGAGCGAGGTAGTACTCGACATAGGTAAAGCCGTTCGCGAGGGTGAAGGCGAGCTGCGTTAACGGGTTCGCCCCGGCTTCTGCGATGTGGTATCCGGAAATCGATACCGAGTAGAAGCTCCGCACGTTGTTGTCGATGAAATATTGCTGTACATCCCCCATCAGGCGTAGCGAGAACTCCGTCGAAAAAATGCATGTGTTCTGCGCCTGATCCTCTTTCAATATGTCCGCTTGGACGGTGCCGCGGACCACGCGGAGAGCGTCGCTCGCGATACGCTCGCGCTCTTCGGCGCTCGGCACCCTTGCCTGCTCACGCTCGAATCGCTCCACCTGCTGGTCGATGACCGTGTTGAAGAACATGGCGAGGATGGTCGGCGCGGGGCCGTTGATCGTCATCGACACGCTCGTCAGAGAGTCGACGAGATCGAATCCGGCATAGAGCTCTTTCATGTCGTCGAGGGTGGCGATCGAGACGCCCCCCTCGCCAATCTTTCCGTAGATGTCGGGGCGCTCGTCCGGCTCTTCACCGTAGAGGGTAACGCTATCGAAGGCCGTCGAAAGACGCTTCGCTTTGTCGTTCCGCGAGAGAAAGTGGAAGCGCTCGCTCGTGCGCCGCGGCCCACCTTCACCGGCGAACTGGCGGCGCGGAGACTCTTCGTTGCGTTTGAAGGGATAGACACCAGCGGTGAACGGATACTCGCCGGGGATGTTCTCATTCAAACGAAAGCGCAGGATCTCACCCCAATCCTCGAATCGAGGGAGAGCTACTTTGGGAACGACGCTCCCGCTCAATGTCTTTGTCCGAGCTTCGACTTGGATCTCGCGTCCTCGCACTTCGAAGCCCACCGTCTCCCGGGCGTAACGCGACTTGAGCTCGGGCCAACTCTCGATGAGCCGCCAGCTCTCATCATCGAGAGCTTTCCGAAGCTCATCGTACCTTCGGCGCAGGGCAGCCTCGACCTCTGGCTCACGACACTCTTTGGCGGCGCCATCGAGATGTTGCAAACGCCGGGCAATACTCACCTGCTCCTCGACGTGGGCGCGCTCGCTACGAGCAAGCTCGGCAATTTCGCCGAGATAACGTACGCGCTTGTCCGGGATGAGCGCATGACGTACCCCGGTCAAGACACCGGCAGGGACGCTCAACGAGGATGCCGGCAGCTCAGGAACGAGAGCGCGCATACGATCCAGCAGATGCAGGTACAGAGCGGTGACGCCGCGATCGCCGAACTGGCTCGCGATGGTTCCGTAAATAGGCAGCGCGTCATCGGCCACGTCGTGCGCGATCTGTTTGCTCCGGCGAAACTGCTTGCGCACGTCACGAAGCGCGTCATCGCTGCCGCGACGATCGAACTTGTTGATCGCCACGATGTCGGCAAAGTCGAGCATGTCGATCTTCTCGAGCTGGGACGGTGCGCCGTATTCCGGGGTCATGACGTAGAGGCTCACGTCGCAGATGTCCGCAACGGCTGACGACCCCTGCCCGATGCCGCTCGTCTCGACGAAAATGACGTCGAAACCAGAGGCTTTGAGAATCCGGATCGCTTCGACGGTCGCGTGGGAAAGCTCGGAGCCCGAGCCGCGCGTCGCTAGGCTCCGCATGAAGACGCCTTCGTGATCGATAGCGTTCATCCGAATGCGGTCACCGAGAAGCGCACCGCCCGTCTTTCGCTTCGACGGGTCGACCGACACGACTCCGATCCGAAGCTCGGGCGCGTCCGCGACGAGCCGCCTTACGATCTCGTCCGTCAAAGAGCTCTTCCCTGCGCCTCCGGTGCCCGTGATGCCAAGGACGGGCACTTTCCGCTCCTCCGCGAGCTTCCCGAGACGTTTGTCGAGCTCGGCGCCCAGCCCGGATTCGTCGAGCTCGGCCTGGGTGATGAGACGCGCAAGCTTCCCGACTTCGCCGGCTTTGAGCCAGGAGAGATCGCCGTTTCCGGAGACGGGCGCGAGCGCAAAGTCCGCTTCTCGCACCATATGGTCGATGATGCCTGCTAGGCCGAGACTCAAACCGTCTTCCGGAGAGTAGATCTTGGTCACGCCGTAGGCTTCTAGCGCTCTAATCTCGCTCGGGATAATGACGCCCCCCCCGCCACCGAAGACTTTGACGTGGCGCGCGCCACGCTCGCGAAGCCGGTCGACGAGATAACGGAAATATTCGTTGTGGCCGCCCTGATAAGAGCTCACCGCGACCGCCTGCGCGTCTTCTTCGAAGACGGCATCCACGATCTCCGAGACGGAGCGATTATGTCCGAGGTGGATCACTTCGACGCCGCGCGCTTGGAGTAGGCGGCGGATGATGTTGATGGAAGCGTCGTGGCCGTCAAAAAGCGACGCGGCTGTCACAAAACGCACCGAATGAGTAGGCTCGTAGCGCGTCTCGGACGTCGTCATGGCCTCAGTTTACTCCGGGCGGAACTATTGCAAACAGAAACCGGGCCACCCGATATGCGTGGGCAGAGAAGAACGGAGTCGCTAGAGGTCAGGCTGAGGCGGCGGCGCGAGCTCTTCCTGAGTCTGGTTGATGAGCTCTTTGAGCTCCTTGCCCGGTTTGAAATAGGGAACTTTCTTCGCGGGCACGTCAACGCGCTCGCCCGTCTTCGGATTACGTCCTTTGCGGGACTCGCGCTGCCGGATCCGGAAGCTACCGAAGCCTCGAAGCTCGATCTTGTCGCCACGGTGAAGAGCATTGATGATGCTCTTGAAAACGGTATCCACGATGATCTCAGAGTGTTTTTTGGTTAGATCCGACACTCGCGACACTTCTTCGATCAGTTCCGCTTTCGTCATGACTGAAAGACTCCCTTCTCAAATACCGGAGCGGCCCGGCCCGGTAGCTCCCGGCACCGGTGCCGAGCCACTACAGAGATCCTATCCTTCCGACTCGCTCTCCGTCTTGTCCGCCGAGTCGGTCTCGGGATTGGCTCGAGAGCTCGAGCCCCAGTCCGCCCCGAAATCCGCGACGTCTCCTAATGTGACATTGGGAGAGCCTTGGCTCGAGTAATGCGCTTCGTAGTCTTCCACGTTGACCGCTCGAATCGAGAGGCCGATCTTGCGCTCCTGCTGCGACATCTTGATGATCTTCATGCGATAGGAGTCGCCGACCACGAGCTTGTCCTCGGCTTTTTCGATGCGCTCGTCATCGACTTCCGAGACGTGCAAGAGACCTTCGATCCCTTCCTCGATCTCGATGAAGGCTCCGAAATTCGTGAACCGGACCACTTTGCCGTCCACGACATCGCCTTCCTGATGACGGTTGAAGAACTCTTCCCACGTGTCCTCGCCCATCTGCTTCAAACCGAGCGAGAGGCGCTGGTTCTCGGCGTCGATGTTCAGAACGAGGGCGTCGACCGTGTCGCCCTTCTTTAGAACTTCCGAAGGATGGCTTATGCGCTTGTTCCAGCTCATGTCGGAGATGTGGATGAGGCCGTCGATACAATCCGCCACTTCGACGAAGGCGCCGAAATCGGTGAGGTTTCGTACTTTGCCCTCGATGCGCGCACCTGTTTGATATTTTTCGGCGAGCTGCTGCCACGGGTTCGGCTCGATTTGTCTGAGGCCAAGGCTGATGCGGCGCTCTTGGCTGTCGACCTGGAGCACCATGGCTTCGACTTCGTCGCCGCCCGTGAGTACTTTCGAAGGGTGCTTCACCCGCTTGCTCCACGACATCTCGGAGACGTGGATGAGGCCCTCGACGCCGGGCTCGAGCTCGATGAAAGCGCCGTAATCGGTGAGGCTGACGACTTTGCCTTTGACCCGCTCGCCGGTGGGAAAGCGCGACTGGGCGGATTCCCACGGGTCGGGCGAGAGTTGCTTGTAGCCGAGCGAGACACGCTCTTGGTCACGGTCGAACTTCAGTACGACGACCTCCGTTTGGTCGCCCACATTGAACAGCTCCGACGGGTGCTGGATACGCCCGAAGGACATGTCCGTGATGTGGAGAAGACCGTCAATGCCGCCGAGATCGATGAAAGCGCCGTAATCGGTGAGATTCTTGACGACCCCACGGAAGACGCGACCCTCTTCGAGCGCGTCGAGCGTTTCGGACTTCCGCTCGGTGAGACCTTCTTCGAGCACGACTTTGCGGGACAGAACGATGTTGCCACGCTTCTTGTTGACTTTGATGACGCGCATCTCGAGCTCTTGCCCTTTTAGGCTGTCGAGATTACGTACCGGGCGCACATCCACTTGAGATCCGGGCAAGAACGCACGCACCCCGATATCTACGGCGAGGCCGCCTTTGATGCGTTCGATGACACGCCCTTTGACGATCGCCTTGCTGTTATAAGCGTCTTCGATCACATCCCAGATTTTCATCTTTTCGGCTTTCTCGCGCGAGAGCACGAGATAGCCGTTCTTGTCTTCGGCCTTCTCCAGAAGAACGTCAACGGTGTCACCGGCTTTTACCGTGATCGCTCCGGTCTCGTCCCGGAACTCGTTGATGTTGATCATACCTTCGGACTTGTAGCCGACATCGACGACCACCTCGCTGTCCGAGACCTGCAGCACTTTGCCCGGGACGACTTCGCCCTCGGTGATGTTGCTGTTATACGCGTCCAGAAGCTTTTCGTATTCCGCGGCGGGAATGAAATCTTCGGCTAGCTCCCCGTCACCTCCTTCGACGAGGCTTTGCGTTGCGTTGTTGGTTTCCACCATGCCTGGTTTGTTTCCTCCTAGAACTCGACGATTTAACAGGTGAGCGCGCGAACGGCCGAGAATGCTTTTTTGGGATGGGCTCGCTTTTAACGGGGCGGGCTAACCTGTAAGCCGTTATCCTACTCTATTTAATTGGTTTATGTCAAGCTTGATTCGGCTGCCGGCTGCCTGCCACCTGCTACCCCTCACTCCGCGGCGGGCCCCGATTTCCGGCGGAGCGTCCCTCGCCACACGGGACAGGTTGGGTGTTAGTTTAGTGGTTCTCCTGTCGTTTCGGGGGATCTGATTTATGTTAGAGGGCATGGCCTATGGACGCTGCCGCGATTGTGGAAAACGCCGGAAACTCCGGGCGAGAGAGGCGTTTAGGGAAAGGTTGTGAGCACGTACAAACGTGGAGCGGCGTTTTCCACAATCGCTTGGAAAACGCTTCGCGTTTCCCACGAGCGCCCACAGGCCCCTCCTGATATATATACAAGAAAGATTAATTCATATGGAATAAGGAAGGGGGGGCTCGATTAGTGGAGGCTATGGAAAACGCCCTTCCAGGCTTCGAAGAGAACTCAGTCGTGAGCAAGGTCTGAACGACCAGAACCGTGGGGGCGTTTCCCACAGCCTCGTCTCCCGCTGAGGGGCAGTGGCATTTGGTGAGGCCCGTGGGTTGAGAGGGTAAGCCATGTGTAGATGCGCATCGGCGAGAACGCTAGAATCTTTTTTTCCGAAAGAGAAAAGAGCGTTCCCGCGATGCGCGTTACTACGTTAGTCAACAAGCTCATCGGATTGCAAGGCCTGTGGGTCCGAGGTTTCCACTTCCAGGCGGACAAAGCCAGAGTGGTGGTGGATGTAGTACCACGGAGGAGGAAGCCTCTGTGCGGGATTTGCGGACGAAAGGTCCGCAAGAACAAAGATCGCTACAATCGCTACTGGCGGCACTTGGACCTGTTCGGAGTCCGGACCTATCTTCGCTACTCGATCCGACGAGTGGTATGTCGGCGGTGTGGAGTGGTCAGAGAAAAGGTGCCTTGGGCCGACAAGGGAAGCCGCTTTACCAAAAGCTTCGAACAAGAGGTAGCGTGGCTGGCACAGAGGACGGACGTCAGCGCCGTAGCGAACTATTTCCGAGTGACGTGGCGTTCGGTGCGACGGATCATCCAGCGAGTGGTTGCCGAGCAGCGGGATGAGCGGCGCGAGCTCGATGGATTGCGGGTGATTGGGATGGACGAGATCAGCTACCGCAAACGCCACAAGTACTTAACCCTAATCGCAAATAAACGTCACCGTGTCTGAGGTCTTTGGCCCCGTGAATAGCACCTTTTCCAGGTTCTGCATACACCGTGCAGAATCACCTATAGTGGCGGCGAGCGGGTGCCCCAGCACGAGCTTCTCGCCTGCGCCCAGTGCGGCTGTTTCGCGTTTTCGTGCTTCGAAGATTTTGCGATTAGGGTTAACAGTGGTAATAGACCATCTCAGCGGCCGGGTCGTCTGGGCGGGAAAGGAGCGCAAGGCCAAGACGCTGCTGCGGTTTTTCCGCAAGCTCGGACCACAAAGAGCCGCGGAGCTCGAAGCGGTCAGCATGGACATGTGGGAGCCGTACATAACTGTCGTCGGCAAAAAGGCTCCTCAGGCACGGGTGATCTTTGACCGCTTCCACATCGTCAAGCATCTGAACGAGGCCGTGGATAAGACCCGGCGCGAGCTGGTGCGCGAGCTCAAAGGGACTGCCCGACGCAACCTCAAGAACACCAAGTTTCCCCTTCTCAAGGCCAAACACAACCGCAGCGCGAAAGACAAACGGGTGCTCCGCGAGCAGGCGCGAGCTAATCGTCGCCTCTACCGCGCCATGCTTCTGCGCGACGACTTCATGGACCTCTACACCTACAAAACCGAGACATGGGCCAAGAAGTTTCTCCGAGGATGGCTGCGGCGCGCTATGAGCTCGAGGATAGAGCCCGTCAAACGCGCGGCGAAGATGATCCGCAGCCACTTCGATGGCGTCATCGCGTGGGTCACGTGGAGACTCAGCAACGGCCGACTCGAAGGAATGAACAACAAAATCCGGCTGCTGAGCCACCGCAGCTTTGGACTCCACTCTGCCGAAGCTCTCATCAGTCTCGTCTACCTACACTGTGGCGGTCTCACCCTCAAGAGGATCCACTGAAATGGCAGGAGAGGCAGTTTAGTTTTGGGTGGCGGCTTCTAGGAGTTTTTTGAGGGTTTGTTCGGGGGTTAGGTTGGTTGTGTCGATTTCTATGGCGTCTTCGGCGCGGCGGAGAGGGGAATGGGCGCGGTTGCGGTCGGATTCGTCTCGGACTTCGAGGTCTCTGGTTATTCGGTCCAGATTTACGGACTCCTTTTCAGATTGTTCGGTGAATCGGCGTTTCGCTCGCTCACCGGGGCTCGCATCGAGGAAGAATTTGATGTCGGCGTCCGGGAAGACGACGGTTCCGATGTCGCGCCCTTCCAGAACCACCCCGCCTCGTGCTCCAATCGCGCGCCATAGCTCGACGAGGTGGGCCCGGAGCTCTGCGTGAACGGCCACCCTGGACGAGGCGTTCGCGACACGCTGCTCCCGAATGGCCTCGCTCACGTCCTCCCCGTCGAGAAGGATGCGCTCGAAACGCTCCCCAGCGAAATCGATCCGAGAATTCGCCGCCAGAGCGGCGAGCGCTTTGCCGTCGTTCATGTCGATGCTCTCGCGCAGCGCTTTGAGCGCGACGGCCCGGAACGTAGCCCCCGTATCCAGATAGACCAAGGACAGCCGCTCCGCGATGTTCCGGGCCGCGGTGGTCTTTCCGGCACCGGCGGGTCCGTCGATAGCGATGATGGGGCGGCGGCGGGTGCTCACTTGACCTTTGTCCGACGCGCCCGCGTCGGCAACTCGCTTTGGAGCGCGGCTACCTCGGCGGGGGTCAGCTTCCTGAAAGCGCCAGGCGCGAGGCCTCGCACGGAGAGCGGCCCGATGCGCTCGCGATGCAGCTCGACGACCGGGTAGCCGAGAGCGCGAAACAGACGCCGGATCTCCCGGTTCTTACCCTGGCACAACGTCACCCGCATACGGGTTCGAGGTTTGGCAGCAGCATCCCTGCTTTGTCTCGAGCCAAGGACACGCACGTGGTCGATGGAAAGACGCTCGCCTTCGACGACGATGCCGCGCGCCGCCTTCGCGAATACGCTCGGTCCCGGAATCCCGAGGACACTCACGAGATAGGTTTTTTCGACTCGATATTTTGGATGGGTCAGTCTCTGCGCCAGCTCACCGTCGTCGGTCAGGACCAGCAGGCCGCTGCTCGCCATGTCGAGCCTGCCTACCGGGAACAAGCTCTGATAGGCGATGGGCAGTAGCTCCATGACCGTCCGCCGCCGGCCGGGGTCCGACCTCGTCGTGACATAGCCGGGCGGTTTGTTGATCGCGACGTAGCGCCGAGTGACTCGGGCACGCACGCGGGAGCCATCGACTCGGATATCTTGCAGATCTGGATCGGCAACGCTTCCGAGCTCCGTGATGACTTCGCCGTCCACTTGGATCCGTCCTTCGAGCATCAACTGCTCAGCCGTACGACGAGACGCGATGCCGGCGTGAGATAGGATTTTTTGGAGGCGTTGTTTCATTTCGGCATTCAGGATTCAGCATTCAGCACTCAGGGTCGTTTCTGGGAGGCTTGGTCTTCATTGGGGGTTTCGGGCTTCTTGTCGGTTTGGTCCTCCGGATCTGCTAGCGGTTCTATTTCTACTTCTGCTTGTGCTTGGTCCAGGGCTTCTAGTTGTTGGGCTACTTCGTCGCCGAAGACTTCGGACATGTCTCTTAGTTGCGGGAGGTCCTTCAGGTTCTTCAGGCCGAAGCGGACTAGGAACTCCTTTGTGGTGCCGTATAGCAGCGGGTGGCCAACTACTTTTTTGCGGCCGACGATCTTGACGAGCTTTCTTTCCAGGAGGGTTCTTACGACGCCGGCGGAGTGTATGCCGCGCAGCTCCAGGATCTCCGGGATTGTGGTCGGTTGGCGGTAGGCGATGACGGCAAGGGTTTCGAGCGCCTGGATCGAAAGGCGTGCGGGACGGGGACTATCGAAGAGGCGCCCGACGCATTCGTGGAGCTCCGGCCGGGTCGTGATCTGCCAGCCGCCGGCGACTTCGACGATCTGAAGACCGCGGCCGCCTTGGTCGTAGAGCTCTTTCAAGCTTCGCAGCGCTCCTACGATGAGCTCGGGGGCTTCGGGAATTGCTTTTTTCAAATTGCGCACCGAAATCGGCTCGCCCGAGGCGTATAGGAGCGCTTCGACGCTCGCTTGCACCTCTTCGAGCGGCAGAGCAGGCTCCGCGGGCTCATGGGTCTCCCCACTTCCGTTGACAGCCACTTCGTTCTCCTTGTTATCCGGCATCCGAGTGCCGCATGACGTGGATGGTTCCGAACAGCTCCTTCTGATAAATCTTCAGCGTCCGAAGGCGAACCATTTCGAGGATGGCGAGAAAGGTCAAAATGACGTCGCCGCGATTCGTCGCGTCATCGAAGAGGTCGACGAAAGTGCATGGCTCGTCGGCGTCGAGGCGCACCTCGAGCCTCCGGATCATTTCTTCCATCGAGATCGTTTGGCGCTCGAAAACGAGATCGGTCCGTTGTCGGACACGAGAGAGCACTTCGCGGAACGCGCTCAGAAGCTCGAACAAGTCGACATCGATCAAGGTCTCCTGCGCCAGAGCGTCGTGACCGTTGCCGGGGGCCAAACTATCGATGACGGAATCGGGACGAACGAAAGTGGCGTCTCGGATCTCTTCGTGCTGGTGTAGCTGCTGCGCGGCTTCCTTGTAACGCTCATATTCGAGCAGCCGCGCGACGAGCTGGGCGCGAGGATCCTCGCTTTCTTCGTCTTCCGTGCCGTCCTCGTGCGGCGGCGGCAACAGCATCTTCGATTTGATGTGAATCAACGTCGCTGCCATGACGAGGAACTCGCCGGCAAGGTCCAAGTCGAGCTCTTCCATGAGCTCGAGAATCTCGAGATATTGCTTCGTGATCTCGGCAATCGGGATGTCGTAGATCTCGACTTCGCTCTTTCGAATCAGATGTAGCAGCAGATCGAGCGGCCCGACAAAAATCGGGAGCCGTACGTGATATTTCGGTTCGACGTCCCCGCTCTCGTCCGTGCTAGCGCCGAGATAGAGCTCCGTAAGGCTCATAGATCGTCCTCGGTTGGAAGCTTTATCGCGGTGCGCACATCGACCATCGTCGACTCGGCAACTTCGCGTGCCTTCCGTCCGCCTTCGCGAAAGATATCCCGTACGTCGTCGGGACGCTTCTCGAAGGCTTCGCGGCGGGTGCGGATGGGCTCGAGGCGCGGTACGAGCGCGTCGGCAAGGGCGCTCTTGCACTCGATGCAGCCAATGCCGGCGGTCCGGCAGCCCTCGGCGGCCCAATCTCGAGTCTCTTGGGTGGAGAAGACTTTGTGCAGATCGAAGACGGGACATATGGCCGGGTCACCCGGGTCTGTCCTCAGCTTTCGGGCCGGATCGGTGACCATCGTCTTCAGCTTCTTCCGCACCGAAGCTTCGTCTTCCGCGAGCTCGATCGTGTTGCCGTAGCTCTTCGACATTTTGCGGCCGTCGGTCCCGGGCAGCTTCGGGGTGGGCGTGAGCTTGACCTCGGGCTCGGGGAGCACCGGCCCGTAGAAATTGTTGAAGCGACGCGCGATCTCACGGGTGAGCTCGATATGAGGCGCTTGATCGACCCCGACCGGAACCGTGTCGGCGCGATAAATAAGGATGTCCGCGGACTGAAGAAGCGGGTAGCCGAGAAACCCGTAGGTCGTCAGATCCTTCTCGCGAAGCTGCGTCATCTGCTCCTTGTAGGTGGGGACGCGCGTAAGCCACGGGAGCGGCACCACCATCGACATCAAGAGATGGAGCTCGGCGTGCTGCGGCACGTGGGACTGGACGAAGAGCGTGGATCGTTCCGGGTCGAGCCCAACGGCGAGAAAATCGAGGGCGAGCTCGCGGGTGTTCGCCTTCAGCTCCGAGGTATCAGCGTAATCCGTCGTGAGGGCATGCCAATCGACGATGCAATAGAGCGTCTCGTAGTCGTCCTGCATCGCCTCCCAGTTCTCGAACGCCCCCACTAGATGGCCGAGATGAGCAGGGCCCGTTGGACGCATTCCAGATAAAACACGTTTCTTCGTAGTCATAGTATGCTGAGCTGGCCTTTAATGCCTTTTTAATGATGGACACTAGCACAAAAGCTAAAGCAGTTCGCGGAGGTTTTGGTGCACTTGGGCGCCTAGTCTTTCACCGAGAAGCTCTTGAAGGTCCTCGAGTGAAGCCGCTTTCACACCCTTCAGGCTTTTGAAACGTATCAGTAGCCGTCGGCGTTTTTTGGGACCCACACCGGGGATGGACTCGAGCGACGAGCTCATGTCCCGAGCTTTCCGCTGCTGGCGGTGGAACGTCACCGCGAAGCGATGCGCCTCGTCGCGGACGCGCTGGAGAAGCTGCCGGGCCGGCGAATGCTGGTCGAGCACGAGAGGCTCGGGTATTTCGGGCCGGAAGATCCACTCTTCTTTCTTGGCAAGGCTCACCATCGGCAAATGCGAGAGGCCGAGCTCCTCGAGCGCTTCGAGAGCCGCGCTCAGCTGGCCTTTGCCTCCATCGATCAAAACGAGGTCGGGAAGCTCGTCACCTTGCTCGAGCACCCGGCGGTAGCGCCGGAGCACAACTTCGCGCATCGCAGCGAAGTCGTCGGGCTTACCCTTCTCGATCGACCGGATCTTGTATTTCCGGTAATCGCTCCTCTTGGGCTGGCCGCGCTCGAAAGTAACCATCGAGGCCACGACCTCGCTTCCCTGGACGTTCGAAATATCGAAGCCTTCGATACGCTCGGGCTTGTCGACGAGCTCAAGCACGTCGCGAAGGGCTTCGAGCCGTCGGTTGGTCTGACGGCCTTCTTCTCGGAAATCGAGCTCGTAGGCGAGCCGCGCGTTCCTGTTGACCAGCTCGACGAGCCGTCGCTTGCCACCCTTCTTCGGGACGAGGACGTCCACTTTCGAGCCTTTTTTCGAGCTCAGCCAGTCCGCTACGAGAGCGCGCTCGGGGAAATCGTACGGAAGATGGATCGTGGACGGAAGGAACCGGCCAAGCTCGTAATATTGTTTCAGCGACGCTTCGACGAGCTCCGCGTCCTCCTGCGTTTCGAGCTCCTCGAGAAGAAAGCTGTCGCGATCGACGACTTTCCCCGAGCGCACCGAAAAGACTTGAAGCACGGCGTTTTCGCCCTCTCGGTAGAGGCCGAAGACGTCGCTTTCGTCCCCGCGCACTGAAGCCATCTTCTGACGGATGCCGAGATCCTCGAGCATGCTCACGTTGTCGCGAAGCCGCGCCGCTTCCTCGAAACGTTCCTCCTCTGCCTCCGCGCACATCTTGCCTTTGAGCGAGGTGATCAAATCGTCGTTCTTGCCTTCGAGAAAAAGCTTGGCGTCCTCGGCAGCCTTGCGATAGGTCTCGAGGGTCACGATGTCGTCGACACAAGGCGCGATGCAGCGCTTGATCTGATATTGCAAACACGGCCGCGACCTCTTGCCGTTCAGCTTCTCGCGGCAGTTGCGTATGCCGAAGAGCCGATGGACGAGATTCGCAGTCTTGCGGGCGAGGCTCGCGGGAACGTAGGGCCCGGAATAGGCCGCGCCGTCCGAGCCGGGGTGACGCACGATATAGAGGCGCGGGTAACCTTCGTTCAGCGTGAGCTTCAAGTATGGATGGTTCTTGTCATCGCGAAGAAGAACGTTGTAGCGCGGTTTGTGCGTCTTGATGAGGCTGTTCTCGAGCACGAGTGCCTCGCGCTCGGTATCGGTGACGACGATGTCGACGTCAACAACTCGCTCGACGAGGCGGTCGAGCCGCGGGCTCTCGACCCGCGCCACCTGGAAGTACGAGCGCACCCGGCTTCGAAGCGAGCGGGCTTTGCCAACATAGAGGATCTCCCCACCTTGTCCACGGAACAGGTAGACGCCCGAGCTTTTGGGGAGTTCGTCGAGCTTTTTCTGGAGGTCCATTTCTGACCGCCAGTATAGCCGTGGAATCGGGGGCAAGTGCTCGAACCCGCTAATCCTGTCGGTGAAGTCCTAGGCCATTTTTGGTGCTGACAAGGCGAGCCGACGGCGTCATATCTAGATATGTCGAGGAGGAGCAACGCAGTCAGCGCCGAAAAGGGCCAGGAATTCACGGCAGGATTAGCGGGTTCGGGCACTAGTGCCCTGTAGGACACTAGACTTGCTGGTGCTCTCGTTCGGCCGGCGACGTGCATTGGGGCGCCGCTATCACGGGCTTGGGATCTTCCGCGCGTCGTGACACGTAAGGATCGCCTTTTTGCGGGGAGCGCCAGTTATCGATCAAGCCGACGATCTGGACACAAGCGACGGTGCAGTAGCGCGCGCACGTCTTGGGCGTGTCGAACTCGCGTCGGAGATCTTCTTTCGTGTACTCCGCGAGCGCTGTCCCCGGATAACCCCGCTGTTGGGAGCAAAGGTGAACGAGACCGTCTTCGCAAATGTAGAGATAGCGCCCGCCGGCGCGGCAGCGCCAGCTATGGGGTTTGCCGTGGGCGAGATCCTCACGAAAGCCCATGAAGCGCGCGTAGCTCTTCTTTCCCTGCTGGCGCAGCCGATCGTAGACCGACATCTCGCGAGCGCTGAGAGGAACGAGCTTGCCGGCGCCGTCATGAATGATGCCGAGCGTCGTGGAAAAGCCGAGCTCGACGGCGCGGTTCGCGACTTCGACCGCGTCCTCGGGCTGATCGATGCCGCTGCCGATGACCGAGTTGATGTTCACGAAGAACTCGGCATGTTCGGCGAGATTACAGAGCTTGGATTCCAGGACTTTCAAAGACTTCTTCGAAACTCGATCCGGCTTGACGTTGTCGATGCTGATCTGAAGATGTTGGAGCCCGGCGGCGTTGAGCTTCTGGATGCGCTCGGGCGTCAGAAAATAGCCGTTCGTTATGAGCCCGGCGATCATCCTTCGCTTGCGGATGCGCGCGATGATCGCGTCGAGCTCGGGGTGGAGCATCGGCTCTCCACCGCTGATGGTGACGATAGACGTGCCGAGATCCCCGAGCTTGTCGACGCGGCGCTGCATCTCGTCGATAGGAACGGGCGGGGAAAAATCGTCGTACTCGTTGCAATAAGTACAAGCCAAGTTGCAGCGCCGCATCGGAATGATGTGCGCGAGCACCGGATGTTTCGTCGAGAGAAGACCGCTCCCGATCTTCGAGAGCTCGTGCACCCGGATCTTGGTCTTGTCGCTCCACTTCATCGTTCAGTTCCGGATGATCTCGATGTCGAATGGAAGGTCGAGCTCGAAGGCTCCGTTCGGAAGCACGCCATTGATGATCGTATTCTCGAAGCGGATGACCGTGTGGTCCCGGTTGTGCTCGTGAAACACGGAGCGTATCGGGGTCCACGTCTTTTTGGCGATGGTGAGCTCGAGGGACGCGAACATCGACGCGGCCGACCCGGGTTTGGGCAAGAGCTTCAAAACGACGGCCTCATCGGTCTCGTCGACGAGGCTCGCGTCGTAGTTCTCGCCGATTTTGTCGTTGCCGGTGCCGAAGCCGACGAGAAGGTCGGCGCCGCTCGAGCCGCCGCCTTTCCCTCGGTCGAACTCCATCACTTGATTGGAGGTCGCGTTGTAGAGGCGCACGCGCTCGTCCCGTATGAGAAGGACTTTGGGAGCCGGCGAAAGGTGCTCGAAGCGGATGCGTCCGGGAAGTCCCAGATAGAGGCGGCCGTGGCTGACTTCCTCTTCTTCGAGGACGAAATCGTGATCGGTCTGCTCGAAATTGGCCGCAAGGGTCTTGAGCTCGGCACCCGCTTTCTGCATTTCGGAGAGGATCTCATCGAGACGATCTGCTGCAGTGGGCGCGGCCACCAGCGACAAGACCACCAACAAGAGTTTCTGCATCAGCCTGCCCCGAACGCAGTCTACCGCGCTTGAGAGTGCGCTTGTTCCGGCTCTACGAGCTCGGCCACGGTGCCGTGGCTCTTGACTTGCCCGTCGAGCATCTCGATGATGCGGTTGCTCATCTCCGCCGCCGCGGGATTATGCGTAATCATGACGATCGTTTGGTTTTTCTCGCGATTCAAATCCGAAAGAAGCCGGAGCACTTGCTCCGAGTTGCGGGAGTCGAGATTGCCGGTGGGCTCGTCGGCAAGAATGATGGCCGGATTGTTCACGAGTGCTCTGGCAACAGCCACCCGCTGCTGCTCGCCTACCGAGAGCTCGAGCGGTTTGTAGTCGAGCTTGTGGCGCAAGTGCACGATCTCGAGCAGATCACCCACCTCTTCGCGGCCTACCGGAGGCCCGCCATAAATCTGCCGTGCGATCTCGATATTCGCCTGGACGGTGAGCGTCGTAAGAAGGTTGAACCGTTGAAAGACGAAGCCTATCTTATTGCAGCGCAGTCGCGTGCGCTCGGAATCGGACACGTTGGCGAGGTCGACGCCGTCCACGAAGACGTGGCCCGAAGTGGGGCTCGACAAGCCGCCGAGAATCTGAAGCAAAGTCGTTTTGCCGCAGCCGGAAGGACCCATGATCGAGACGAACTCGCCCTTTTTGATCTCGATGTCGATGCCCTGAAGAGCGGGCACATCGAGGGAACCGGTCCGGTACACCTTCCGGAGGGCTATAGTCTTCAAGATGGAGGCGCGTTGCGACATGGATGATTACTGATTATTGACGATTGCGGTCGAGTCTACTCAAAATTGAGCGCTTCCACCGGATCGAGCTTCGCCGCTCGATAGGCGGGATAGAGCGCCCCCAAGAGTCCTCCGGTGATGCCTAGGATAGCTGACATCGCGAACCATTGAGGATTCAAATCCACGGAAAGGGTGGGGAAAAACGTGAGGATGGCCCAGCGGCCGAGAACGGAAAACAGAAAGCCGACACCGACGCCCATCACGCAGATGAAAAACGACTCCACCATGACGAGATGAATGATATAGGGCTTGCTCGCCCCGAGTGCTTTGAGAATCCCGATCTCGCGCGTGCGCTCGATGATGGTCGTATACATCGCGAGCAGGATCACGAGATAGCTGATGAGCGCCGCGAAGATCGAGAGCGCGCGGATGAACTCTTTGAGCCCGAGCGCATTCTCCTTCATCGCTTCCGAAAAACCCGCGAGCGCGGTCACTTTGTAGCCTTCGAAGCGCTCTTTGAGCGACGCGCTCACGTCGTCCACCAAAGCGCCCTCGGCGGCTTTGATGAAGAAAAACGAGGCCTTCCCGATTTGTGCCGTCGCCTCTTGCATGTCAGTGATGCTCATGAAAACGCGCACGCCCGCGCCCGCCCGACAGATGCCCGCGATCTCGAACTCCCGGTTCATGATGGTGATCTTCTCGCCGAGAACGAGGTTGTCCGCCGCGGCTAGAACGGTGTCGACGACGAGATCCAGCGGTCTTTCCAGGCCGCGGCCCTCCAAGATCTCGAGGCCCACGCCGACCTCGTTATACGCCGCTTCGTCCACGCCGAACATCATGACGATCTTGCTCTGCCCCTTCACCTTGGTGAGTGAACCGATGAGTACGGGCGCCACCGAAGCCACTCCGGGAACGTCGAGAAGCCGCTCGCCAAGCCGCTCGGAGAGAACGCCGGAGCTCAACGCGAGAAACGGCGAAGAATCCGGAGGCTGAAAGAGAACATCCGCACCGACATTCATGATGCGCTCGGCGGTCTCCTCGAGGCTCCCATTCGCGAGCCCCACGAGCACGAGCAGCAGCGCCACACCCAGAGCCACCGCGAGGATACCGACCGTAGTGCGGGTTTTGCGGTTGAAGATGTTCGCCAGAGGAAGATTCGCCATGCTGGATCTTTCGTTTGCACACCTCTCGGGCAGCGCAAACAGGTCATGCTAGCAAACTGGCCCGGATGCAGCAACTTGTGCCGGGGTCCAGCTACCTGCTTTCGGCTTCCTGCTGCCGGCTCATTGCTATACTCCTCGCTATGAAAGCTATTCGGGTGCATCAGACGGGGGGCGCGGACGCGCTTCAGATCGAGGATATCGCTACGCCAGAGCCTGGAGCGGGGGAAGCGCTCGTTCGAGTCGAGGCGATTGGGGTCAACTTCATCGATATCTACCATCGGACGGGGCTTTATCCGCAGAAGACGCCGTTTACACTGGGGCGCGAGGCGGCGGGGGTCGTGGAGTCTGTTGGCGAGGATGTCAGCGGGGTTCGGCCGGGGGATCGTGTGGCTCATGCGCTAACGCCAGGGACCTATGCCGAGATGGCGGTCGTGCCGGCGTGGAAGCTCGTGCCTGTGCCCGACGGCGTCTCGAGCTCGCTCGCGGCCGCGATCATGCTTCAAGGTATGACGGCCCACTATCTCTCGCATGCCACGTTTCCTATCGAGGCCGGCCACCGTGTGCTCGTACACGCCGCCGCGGGCGGGGTCGGGCTTCTGCTCACGCAAATGGCGAAGCGGCGCGGTGCACAGGTTTTCGGCACGGTGTCGACGGAAGCCAAGGCGGAAGCGGCCAAGGGTGCTGGGGTTGACGTCGTTATCCGGTATACGGAAGAGGATTTCGAGGCGGCTGTACGGGAGGCTAGCAGCGGCGAGGGGTTGCACGCGGTTTACGACTCGGTCGGGCAGACGACGTTCGAGAAGAGCTTGCGTTGTTTGCGCCCGCGAGGTGTGCTTGCGCTCTATGGGCAATCGAGCGGGCCGGTCCCGGCGTTCGATCTTGCGAAGCTCGCCGCAGGAGGGTCGCTCTTCATAACGCGGCCGACGCTCGCACACTACATGCTCGACCGCGAGGAGCTTCTCGAGCGGGCCGGGGACGTTCTCGGCCGGGTCGAGCGGGGCGAGCTCGACATCGCCATCGATCGCGAGCTTCCGCTCGCGGAGGCGGCGGAGGCGCATCGCTTGCTCGAGGGACGAAAGACTAGCGGGAAGCTTATTCTGAAGCCTTAAGGACCGACGCGTTTTCCCGATTCCAGCGTCACCTTCGAAATCTATAGAGGTGAGCGCATAACCTAGCCTCGCTCCTCTTCCCTGTAAGCCCGATCCAAAAGAACCACCGGGTGCGCGACCTCCGCACGGAGCGCCGCGCGGCGGACGCCTTCCGTAAGCTGCATGTGACATCCGGGATTCCCCGTGGCGATGACGTCCGGTCGCGCGGGAACGATGTCCTTCATCTTGCTCTCGAGCACATCCATCGACATGTCGTAATGCGTGACGTTGTAGATGCCCGCGCTCCCGCAGCAACGCTCCGAGTTCGGATAGTCCACGAGCTCGACACCGGGTATTTGCGACAGAAGCTCTCTCGGCTCGCTCTTCACACCTTGCGCGTGGAAGAGATGGCACGGCGCGTCGTAGGCGACACGCTTTACGCGCGTCGACGCCGACGGCTTGGGCGCTTCGAATCCTTCGCGGACGAGGAAAGCCGAAACGTCGACCACGCGCGCCGCAAAATCTTTCGCGCGCGCGTCGCCTTCGAGAAGCTCGCCATATTCCGTGAGCGCCGCGCCGCACCCTGCGGCGTTTACGACGATCGCCTCGACATCGCCGAAGGCCTCGATGTTCTTCCGTGCCAGCTCGCGGCCGGTATCCGGAAGCCCGTTATGAAGATGTAGCGCACCGCAACACGTTTGCGCCTTAGGCACGACGACCTCGTAGCCGTTTCGCTGAAGCACGCGCGCCGTCGCTTCGTTGACGTCGCCGAAAAGATGGGCAGCGATGCAGCCAGAGAACAGTGCCACCTGGCCGCGCGGCACGCGCTCCGGCCCGCGCGGCACGCGCTCCGGCATGAGACGCTCCGGCAAAACGCTACGTTTCGGGATCGCGGGGAGCAGAGCTTGCCGCTCGGCCAGTGCCGGCGACAACATCGCGACGAGCCGCCTCGCCCCAAGCGCCTCGCCGAGTCGGGCGAGCGCCATAAACAACGAAAGCCGCCACGGATGGGCGAGCACGCCGCCGAGCAAAATCCGTTTGGACCAACGGAGCCACGCGCTCTCTTTCGCCTCTTGGGTAATCAGCCCGCGCGCCTCCTCCATGATCGCGCCAACGGGAACGCCGGCGGGACACACAGTCTCGCACCCGCGGCAGGCGAGGCACCCATAGATCTCCGCCGCGAGACCCTCTGTCAAAGGCAGACGGCCTTCGAGCACCGCGCGGACGTTGTAGACCTGTCCCCGCGGCGCGAGCGACTCGCGCGGCTCGGCTTCGTATGCCGGACACGCCGGCAAACACAAGCCTCAATGCACGCAGGAGAGCGTTTTCTGGTAGAGAGAGCTTTCGATCATCAGATTCTGCCAACGAAGCGGCCCGGAGAAAGAATACCCTTCGGGTCCAGCTTCTCCTTGATACGTCTCATCAGCTCATAGCCTCCGGGCGTTTCTCCATAGACGTCGAGCTCTTGTTTCATTTCTAAAGGCGCTTTCTCGATCACGACCGCGGCGCCGTTCTCTTCCGCTCGTAGGCGCCGGTCGGAAAGCGCCTCTGGGTCCGTCATGCGGCTGTAGACGATTCCCGTATCCGGATAAGCGATGAGCGCACCTCCATCTTGCCAGCTTTCCGCGAGCGGGATCGTCCGTGCGGGCGCCGCTTGGCCCCGCAGCACGAGCGCGGCGTCGCTTTTCGGGAAATGGCGTATCGCGTCCCAAGGATTCTTGTTGTCCGGCAAGACTTCGGCGTCGAATCGTTCTCGAACGTCATGGAGCGCGCCGCGTGTCTCTTCGTGAAGCCCCTCGAAACGAAGAAGAAGGTTCCACTCGTGCAAGCCGTGGCTCTCGGCATAGGTCGGGTTCAAGGCCACGGCCATTTCCGGCGCGAGCGGCAAGTTTCGAAGCTCACGCCATGCGGCGGCGATGCTGCGCGGGCGGCGGGCCCGAATCGCCACGGTCGTGACCTCCTCCGGCAACGCCCTGAGCCGGAGAAATGCCCGCGTCATGACCGCGAGGGTTCCGGCGGAGCCGACGAAGAGCTTCATCAGCTCATAGCCCGCGACATTCTTGACGACCCGGCCGCCGGCTTTGAACGGCGTGCCATCCGCGAGAACGCCCTCGAAGCCGAGCAGGATATCGCGCGGGCGGGCGCCGGGCCTCCGGCGAAGCCCCGGCTCGCCGAGCGCGAAGATGCCGCCAATGGTGGCTTCGTCGGGATGCGGCATGTCGAGCGGGAGGTACTGACGGAATTCTTTCAAATATCTCTGGGTCTCGCCGAGCGTCGTGCCGGCGCGGACCGCCATGGTGAAATCGCCGGGAATGTGCTCGTCAATCCCAATCCCCTTCAAACCCGATGTCATGAGATAAGCGTCGAGCCGGCTCGGAACGTTGCCGAGCTCGAGCCGCGTCCCTCCGCCAATCGGGATCACCGCCATCGACTCTTGATGGCAAAGCGCGAGGGCTTCGGCCGTCGCCGCGCCGTCCTCTGGCTCGAGCACAAGGGACGGCACGAGACCGTCGATCCGCGGGTCATTGCCGTTCGGCGCGCGCGCGCCAACCCTCTCGGGGAGCTTGTTCAAATCCATGCCCCGGGCATGGCAGCGACGCTCGGAAGGCTCGCCGCCTCGCCACATCCATGGGAGGTCGGAAAAAGCTTTCCAGGATTGCAGAGTCCTTCGGGATTCCAAACGTCGCGCAAGGCGCTCATGAGATCGAGGTCCTGCTCCGAGAACAAGAGCCCCATGTAGCTCGACTTTTCCGTCCCGATACCGTGCTCGCCGCTGATGGATCCCCCGACCGCGACACAGAGCTCGAGAATCTCGCGCCCCGCTTCGATCACCCGCTCGCGCTCATCGGCGTCGCGGCCGTCATAGGGGATGCACGGATGGAGGTTTCCGTCACCCGCATGGAACACGTTCGCCACACGAATGCGGTAGCGCTTCGCAATCTCCCCGACTTTGACCAGCATCTCCGGAAGCCGCGAGCGCGGGACGACCCCGTCCTGAACGTAGAGGTCCGTCGACAGACGACCCATCGCGCCGAAAGCGGCTTTGCGCCCGAGCCAAAGACGCGCGCGTTCCTCTTCGTCGCGCGCCACCGTGAAAGACGCCGCGCCCCGGCGCATGCAAATGTCCCGAATTTCGCGCTCCATGCGCACCATGCCGTGCGCGGCGCCGTCGAGCTCGACGAGGAGGACTGCTTCCGCATCCGTGGGATAGCCTGCCGCGACTACACTCGCCTCCACGACCTCGATGGTCGCACGGTCGAGCATCTCGAGCGCCGCGGGGACGATCCCGACGGCGACGATGTCCGACACCGCCTCGCACGCGGCCTCCATGCTCCGAAACGGCGCGAGGAAGGTCTTCACGGTTTCCGGCACCGGCATCAAGCGAACGAGCGCCTCGGTCGCAATCCCGAAGGTTCCTTCGGAGCCCACGAACAGACCCACGAGGTCGTAGCCGACCGTATCCCGCGGTCCGCCGAGGTTTGTGATCTCTCCATCCGGCATCACGACCGTCAGTCCGAGAATGTGCGCCGTGGTCGCGCCGTATTTGAAGCAATGAGGTCCACCGGAGTTCTCGGCGATGTTCCCGCCGAGCGTGCACGCCGACTGGCTCGAGGGATCCGGCGCGAAATAGAGCCCGTGCGGGGCCACGGCCCGAGAAACCTCGAGATTGATGATGCCCGTCTGACAAAGAGCGGCACGGTTGTCGAGGTCGAGCTCGAGGAACTGGTTCATCCCTGCGAGCGAGAGGACGACACCGCCCTCGCTCGGGGTCGCGCCGCCCGACAGGCCCGTGCCCGCGCCCCGAGCCACGAACGGAACCTTCTCCTCGGAGCAGAGCCGGACGACGGCGGCGACCTCTTCGGTCGTGCGCGGTAGCACGGCGGCATCGGGCGTCGACTTGAAGGCGGTGCTGCCGTCGCACTCGTAAACGAGCACGTGGTGCGGCTCGACGAGAACGGACTCCGGGCGGAGGCAGCCCGTAAGTCTCTCGAGGAAGGACGCGCTCAGCATAGGAGACGACGCTAACACGGGTGGATTCGCCAAGACAAGAGGTGGCGCCGTATGTTCCTCTCTGACACGAAGATGGCGCGCACGGCCTTGCGCCGAGGACCCTGCTGTATTAGAGTAACCGTTTTGGTAGCCTCGTTCTCGAGCGAAATGGGTACCGAAACCCCAAGTCATGACAGAGGTGAACCACGACCGCCTGCGGCTCTCTGACCGCGCCCAAGCCAAGATTCGACAGCTCATGAAATCCAGCGATCACGAACGTGGTACGGTCCGGGTCTTCGCGGAGCGAAGTGCCCAGGGCGTGCTCGACGTCGGATTGGCCTTCGACAGCCCTCGCGACCAGGACGTTTCTTTGTCCATGGAGGGCGTCGATGTCGTTACGGACGTCAAAACGCTCGAGATCGCCCAGGACAGCACCCTCGACTATGGAACCGAAGGTTTCACGCTCGCGCGGGATCTCGCTTGCGAAACCCTCCCGTTTCCCGAATAGTACCTAGTGAGTGGAATGACTATGAATGACTTTTACGGCGAAAACGGGCCGAGCACCGACATCACCGACATCAACGACGAGCACACTATGGACGCCCCCGCATCCGCCCCGGTTTCCGATAGCCCCAACGGATCGAACGGAGCCAATGGTTCAGGTGGAGTGAGCTACGCCCTCGAGGCCCTTGAGCCGCTCGAGAATGACGCGTTCCGGTCGACGGATGACTCCGTGCAGGAACTCAACGGTACGCTGAAAATGCTATCTCACACGCTGAAGGTCGTCACCAACTCCCCAGTTGAGCTCTTCAACGTCACCGACCGCATCAAAGACCTCGTGAAGACCTCAGGTGTCAAAGCGGGGTTCCTCATCATCTCGACACTCCACACGACGACGGCGGTCTTCATCAACGAGTTCCAGGCCGCGCTCATGGCCGACGTTAAGCATTTCCTCGAGCGGATCGCGAACCGCGACCATGGCTACCTCCACAATTGCGAGGATTGCTCGGATTGTGAGCGCAAGAACGCGGAAGCCCACATCAGGGCGCTCGTACTCGGGAACAACGTCACGCTCCCGATCCAAGAAGGAAAAATTCATCTCGGTCAATGGCAGAGCATCCTCTTCGCGGAGCTCGACGGGCCGCGTGAGCGCAGCGTCACGGCCCAGGTCATTGGCGTCTGAGACGCCGCGCGAACGTGATCCTTCGCGTCGAGTTTCAGTTCACCGCCGCACACCGACTTCCCTATTACGAGGGCCCGTGCTTCCACACGCACGGGCATAACTACAAGCTCCTCGTTTTCGCCGAAAGACCGGTCGATCCCAAAACCGGGCTCTCCATCGACTTCGTCAAAGTTAAGGAGCTCGTCCAAGAGCACGTGCTTCGCGACATCGACCACAACGATCTCAACCAGGTCCTCGATAACCCCACCGCGGAGAACGTCGTCATGTGGATGTGGGATCGACTCGAGCCCCGACTTCCCGGTCTCAAGGAAATGCAGCTCTACGAGACGAATGACAGCGCCGTGATCTATCGCGGAGAGCCCCGTGGCGAAAACGGACCCAACTGATCGCCTCTCGGCGATGCGCCAAGCGATCCGCTCTTTCCTGGACGCTTGCGGCCTCGACGTGGAAGGCACTGAGCTCGAAGGGACGCCGGAGAGCGTCGCGAAGGCTTGGAGCGAATCCTTCATCGACGGTTACGACGCCGATCCTGCCGAGATCCTGAAGGCGGCCTACGCGTCAAAAGGCGTCGCGGGCGCTGCCGAGACCGTGCTCGTGAAGGACGTCCCGTTTCACGGGATGTGCCCGCATCATTTGCTTCCCTTCCACGGACTCGCGCATGTCGCCTATATTCCGGGACGGAAGCTGGCGTCGCTTTCGAGCCTCGCGCGGCTCGTGGATTGTTTTGCCCATCGGTTGGAAATCCAGGAGACCGTCACCCGGCAGATCTCGGAGGCTCTCATGGAACATCTCGACGCGGCCGGCACCGCGGTCGTGCTCGACACCGATCAAACCTGCATGACGGCGAGAGGCCAGGAGCGCACGGGTGCTCGCACCGTGAGCCAGCACTTCACCGGCAAATTCAGCGAGGACGCAGGTCTCCGCGCGGACTTTTTGAAGAACATCGGTCGATGGGCTTGATCTCGGTGTTGGCGCCGGCTGCCGGCTACCTGCTTGTCTTCGGGAACATCTTTTTGAATTTGGTCCAGTCGGTTTCGGTGGGTTCGTAGTTCTTTTCGATACGGGATTTGCCCCGCATGTTTATTCGAGAGCGAAGCTCAAGCGGGTCGTGCACCACTTTGCCGTTGTTCACGACCATGAGCACATCCTGAAGAGAGAGGATGTTGTCAAGCGGGTTCTGATCGACGACGATGAGGTCGGCTTCGAGCCCTTGCTGGATCGAGCCCGTGCGGTCTTCGATACCCGCGAGCTCGGCGGCCACGCGCGTCGCTGCTTGGATGCAATCCACAGCCAGCGAATGACGCTCACCCCATCGTCGCGACTTTGAGAGGCTCGATGAAATATTTCACCCGGACTTCACCCGGCTGTCGAAAAGGGTACTTGTCTTTGTCGAGATATTTCTTGGCAAGAGCATCGATGTGCTCGTCAGCGCCTTCTTCGGTAACCTTCGTGACACGGCCGCGGATCATGATCGAGCGGTAGGGATTGTCGGGGTCCGTCGCCGAGAGCGCTACGCGATCATCGGCGCGCATGTTCAGGTCTTTGAGACGGCCCTTGGCCGAGTTGATGATGATTGTGTTGCCGTCACGCTCGGCCCATACCGGGCTCACCTGTGGACTCCCGTCCTTCATCTTCGTCGCGAGATGCACGAAGGCCTTTTTGTCCAGGATGTCGTGATAGTCCGACGGAATCTCTGCCACGGTCAACTCCCTTCAGGCTTTGGGTTCGGGAAGCCCGAACGCTTCAGATGTGTGCGCGAAGCCCTGCCGGTTATGCGCTCCGTCGCAAAAAGGCTTGTTCTCCGAGTGCCCACAGCGGCAAAGCGAGATCGCATCGCGGCCCTTGAGGTCGTAGTTGTTCCCCTGGGCGTCCTTCACGGTCAAGCCACCCTTCACCCGCAAAGGTCCGTTGTTGAGCACAGTGATTTCGGCCATCCGGTGTCTCCTTTCGAGGGGCGGTAGTATATCATCGTGTCGAATCTCTTTAGAGCAGGAGACACACATAACCCATGTCAGACGACGAAGCACCCAAATCCGCCGTCGAGCTCGCGATGGAGAAGCTTCGCGCGGACGGCTTCGAAGAAAAGAAACTCACGGACAAGCAGAAGGCCGAGATTGCCGACATCCGCAGCCGTTGTCGCGCGAAAATTGCCGAGTTCGAGATCCAGCAGGAGGCGAAGATGCGGGCCGTCGCCTCGATGGAAGAGCTCGAGCTGCTTCGCGCCGAAGTGTCCCAAGAGAAAGAGCGCCTCGAGAGAGAGATGGAGACGAAAGTCTCCGCGGTGCGCGAGCAAGAGTCCTGAGGTGAGGGGCTAGGATCGGCTCGATGCCATCGACTGTCTTCGACTCTTTCTATTTCAAGGATCGCTTCGGAAGCGCCGCGATGCGGAAGCTTTGGAACGATCGCGTCACCCTCCAGCGATGGCTCGACGTCGAGGTCGCGCTCGCCGAGGTCGAAGCGGAGCTCGGTATCGTTCCCAAAAAAGCCGCGAGAGAGATCAAGCAACAAGCACGGATCGAAAATCTCGATCTGCGAGCTCTGAAACGAGCGTTCGACCAGACCTGGAATCCCGTCGTCCCACTCGTGGACGGCTTGAGGCGCCGACTGTCCCCGCGATCGGCCGGCTATGTCCATTGGGGCGCGACGAGCAAGAACATCTTCGACACGGGTATCGCCATCCAGGTCAAAGATGCCTATGCGATCATCGAGAATAACCTCGCATCCGTGGCGCGTTTGCTCGCAGGCCTCGCAGACGAACATCGCGACACAATCATGGCGGGACGCACGCACGGGCAGCACGCGCTACCGGTGACCTTCGGCTTCAAAGCGGCCGTCTGGCTCGACGAGATCCTGCGCCAGCAAGACCGGCTTCGAGAAGGCAAAAAGCGCGTTCTCGTGGGCGAGTTCGGCGGCGCGGTGGGCACCCTCGCCTCGCTCGGCCCCAAAGGATTGCGCATCCATAAAGAGCTGATGAAGCGCCTCGGGCTCGGCGTAGCCGCCATCCCCGTCAAAACGGCCGGCGATCGCCTCGCCGAGTTCGTCGTCCACCTCGGGATGCTCTCCGCCACCCTCGGCAAGATCGCGCAGAACATCTACAACTTGCAGCAAACCGACGTCGACGAAGTGACGGAGTTTGCCGAAGGCAAGGTCGGTAGCTCGGCGATGCCCCACAAACAAAACCCCGTCGCTTCAGGATCGGTCGTTTTTCTCGGACGGCTCTTGCGCTCGAACATGCTCCCCGCACTCGACTACATTCACGCCGAGTGGGAGGACGACCATCGCCAGGGCGAGACGGCATGGAAGTTCGTGCCGGAAAGCTGCTTGCTCGTCGACGCGCAGCTCGAGCTCACCGAACGTGTTCTCGCGAATTTGATCGTCAAACCGGAGAACATGGAGCGCAATCTCGAGCGCGCAGGAGGCTTCGTGTGCTCCGAGGCACTCCTCATGAAGCTCGCCATTGCGGTTGGAAGAGACCGCGCGCATGCCATCGTGAGAGAGCTCTCGGACGAAGCGCGACGAAACGAAGCCTCTTTTTCCGACGCCGTGCGAGCGCACCCGATCGTGCGGAAGCACCTCCGCCCAAAAGAAATCGAGGACTGCGTCAACTACCGCGCTTATCTGGGCGAGACGAAGACGCTCGTCAATCGTGTCCTCGCGAATTACCGCAAAACGCTTCGACGCAAAAGCTAGTCATGCTTCTCAGAAAAACTTCGCGACTTTGCACCTTTCTGTGGATCGTTTCAGCCGCCGGCTGCGCGCAGCCACCTAATCAAGAGCTGGACATGGCCGCGGCAAGGATCGAAGTCGCTCGGGCGTCGGAAGCTGCCCTCTTTGCCGCTGAGCCGTTCGCAAGTGCCGAGGCCGCGCTCGCAGAAGCCCGGCGCCTCGCGGAGGAGGAGAAGGCCTACCGCAGCGCCATCCTCGTCGCTGGCGAAGCCGTGGAGCACGCGGACGAAGCCTTCAGGCAATCCACAATGAAGAAGAGCGTCGTTGTGAGCAAGCTCGCGCGCTGTCTCGGCGAGATCGAAGGCTTGATCTCGATCGCGCGATCCCGTGGCGCCACGCCCGAAGAGCTCGCGCCCTTCGAGCTTCGTTATCAAGGCGTGAGAACGTTGGGCGAGAGCGGCGACCTCCTAGCCGCGATCGCGGAAGCGGAAGCTTTCAAGCCAGAGCTTCTTTTGTTCGAACAAAGATTTCGAGGTCATCGATCGCAAGGTCTGCCTAGTGTTCTTCATGGTGTTCTCCAATCAATGAGGTAGTGCCCTTCAGCAACGACCGACGCATCTCCGGTGACGGTAACGCTCCCGCCTTCCGTCCACGCGACCTCGATCATGCCTCCAGGACAGTGTACCTGGACCGGGCTTTCTACATGTCCGTTTACGATCGACGCGACGGCGGCGGCGGCTGAGCCCGTCCCTGAGGATGCCGTCTCGCCCGCGCCGCGCTCCCAGATGGCCATATGGATCGCACGGCCATCGATCGGCTCGACGATCTCCACATTGGTTTTATCGGGGAAGTTCCGATGGCTCTCCAGGATCGGACCGATGTCGCGAAGTCTCGAGCGCTCCGTGAACACGACGCAGTGTGGGTTCCCCATCGATAGCGTTGTCGCCAGGAACGTCTCGGCGCCGACAGCGAGCTGAACCCCAACCGCAATCTCTCGCGGCGGCCCCATGTCGGCGCGAAAACGAAACGTCGCGTCATTCTGCCCGAGCGCCGTCAGCTTCAAGAGGCCCGCACCGGTCGATACCTCGATCTCCGGACCGGTCGCGAGGCCCGCATGGCTCAAATAGGCGCCGAGGCAGCGGAGCCCGTTCCCGGATATCTCGGCCGGCGAGCCGTCGCTGTTGAAGGTCGTCATCACGAAGCGCTCGCCGTCGACGCGGAACAAAATCAGCCCGTCGCCGCCGACGCCCCGCAGGCGGTCGCACATCGCACGCGCGAGATCCGGCGCGGCTTCTCGAACACTTTTCTCCGAGACGACGATGAAGTCGTTTCCGTGCGCTTCGGTCTTCGCGAAAGCGAGGGGCGGCATGTCCGCCACACTAGTGCCCGAACCCGCTAATCCTGCCGTGAATTCCTGGCCCTTTTCGGCGCTGACTGCGTTGCGGCATTAATTCCAGTTCGGCCTTCGGCCTAGCCCTCCGCTCGACAGGCTCGCTGCGGAAGGCGGTCGACATATCTAGATATTACTTCGTCGGCTCGCCTTGTCAGCACCAAAAATGGCCTAGGACTTCACCGACAGGATTAGTGGGTTCGAGCACTAGGCACCTGTCTTCGCGGGCGTCAAGCGGATATAGGTCAGCGCCAACGCGTCATAGACGCCGTGAACCATCATCGGGACCGCGAGATTCGACGTTTCGTCGTATAGAACACCGAAGCCAAAGCCCACAATCGACGCCCAGAGCGCCATCGGCCAGAGCTTGTATTCGGGGCCGTGGAGAAAACCGAACAGCAAGCTCGACGCCACGAGTCCCATACGCGGCATGAGCATGCCGCGAAACAAGAGCTCTTCGGCGAAACCGGCGGCGGCCGAGGCGAGAACGATATCCAAGAAGCTCGCCTGGCGCACCAGCGGGAAGATTTCCTCTTCGAAGAACGCTCGCACCGGTCGCGTGAAGGCGAACCGCGCGCTGACGCGGAACAAACTGTAGTTAGAGAGCGTGAAAACGAGCGCGAGGCCAAGCGCAAGAGAGACGGTACGGGCCGTGAGTGCGTATGGCAGCGCTGTATCACTCAAGCGCACCCATATGAGCGTGGCGAGACCCAGGACGGCCTCGGCCAAGACCAGCCATCGCAGAGGTAGCTCCATGATGCGACGTGTCAGTGACGTGACGGCTCGGAGCTTTGCGGAGGTTGGGGAAACGTCGCGAGCTCGAGCACGCGCGGTGTCCCGATACCTTCGTTCACCAGGCGAAAGCTCATGGCGCCGTCCGAGCTCTTGAAGACACCCGCATCCGTGCCGATGAGAACGTCGCTCTGCGAAAATCCTTCCGGGGACGGCACGTTGATAGTCCGAACGGCTTGCCCTCGAAACGTTTCGACCTCGCGCAGCGTCGACGCGCCGTCGTTCGAAAGCAGCAGTCCATCCTCCGTCCCGATCAACAAGAGCTCGCCCCACCAGAAAAGAGCCTCGACCGACTTGTCCTCGAGCACCTCGTGCTCGAGGAGCTCGAACGCCGCGCCGCCGTCAGAGCTGCGGTAGAGTCCCGCGTCGCGGGTCCCGACGAAGATCGTAGGGTCGAGCCCGAACAGCTGAGACAGCGCTATCGAGAGAATCGGGACACGAGGAAGCCCCTCTTCGACACGCTCCCAACTATCGCCGGCGTCATCCGAGACGAAGAGCCCACCGTCGCTCGCGACGAAGAGCTCCGGCCCTGGCCAAGCCAAAGCACGGACGGCCATTCGAATCGTGTCCGCTCCAATCTGCTCCCATTCGACTCCGGCATTTTTCGATCGATAGAGTCCTGTCGCGGTGCCTGCGAACAGCGTGGGCTCGAGCGCGAACAGGCGCGCCGCCTGAAACGTCGTCACGTTCTTGCCTTCGAAGGCTTCGACGGGCCGGTAGCTTTCTCCGAAATCGTCGGAGACGAAGATCCCGTCCGAGCCGCCGGCAAACACGTTCGACCCGAGGCAGGCGAAGGCGCGGAGCTCACCCGAGAAGCCGCGCAGATCCGGGCGGAGCCGAGTCCAGTGCTCTCCCCAGCTATAGGTCACGAACGCGCCCTCCGTCGTCGCAGCAAAAAGCCGCGACTGGGCGATCTCTGGCTGCCAAGCAGCGAGGACCAAAACGAGCGCCCACGCCGACATTACGGACTCTCCACCAATATCGTCACGGGCCCGTCATTCACGAGAGACACTGCCATGTGGGTTTGGAACCTTCCTTTCGCGGTTGGGATAGCGCGCTCGGCCACGACGCGCACGAAGCGCTCGTAGAGCTCCTCCGCAAGCTCAGGTCGCGCGGCTTTTACGAAGGACGGCCGCCGGCCTTTACGACAATCGCCGAGCAGCGTGAACTGGGACACAGCGAGAAGCGACCCGCCGACATCGGCGAGTGACAAGTTCATTTTGCCGTCCTCGTCCTCGAAGATACGCAGCGAGACGATCTTCTCAGCCATCCACCGCGCATCGTCCTCTGTATCACCATCGGCCACGCCGAGCAGCACGAGAAGCCCCGCATCGATCGCGCCCACGCGCTCGCCGTCGACCTCGACGCGCGCGCTGCTGACGCGCTGCACAACGGCTTTCACGCGCCGCGACGATCCACGTCTTCGGCCACGTCTTCGGCCACGTCATCGGCGTCGGGAGGAGCACCCGGTTGTCGGCCGTGAACGCCGAACGCCCGAAGCACATCGAGAAGCGAGCAAACCCCTTCCATCTCGTGAACGTTGGCTCGACTCACCACGGGCAAGAGATCGTAGCCCACTTTGCCCATGCGCTCGAGTGCGAGGTCGAGCGAATGGTCGGCGTGCAAATGAGGAAAAGGGCGGGAGTCCAGAAGGTTACCGACTTTGGCGTCGCTCCCATCCTCGTCGTGGGCCTTTTCGAGCTGCTCTAGAGACACCACACCCCATACCCCGTTCTTGTCGGTGACGGGCCAGGCGCGCATGCTGCTATGGCCGGCTCGCTCGATACAATCGGCAACCGTCATGTCCGACGAGAATGTCTCGTGGGGCGGACGCATGGCGAGCCGCACCTGAAGGTGGCGCTTCTCGCTTTCGGAGGTCGGAAGGTGGATGCCTTCTTGAAGCGCGAGCGCTTCGTAAAGCGGCGTCTTCTGAAATTTATACGAAACGAAAAAGCTGATGAGATTCGAGATCATGAGTGGCACGATGATGGCGTAGTCGTGCGTGAGCTCGAAGATCATGATGACGGAGACCATCGGCACACGCAAGATCCCGGCGAAGGCCGTCCCCATCCCGACGAGCGCATAGGCGCCAGGGGTCGCGGTCATATCAGGAAAGTAGCCATGCGCGACGGCCCCGAGACTGCCGCCGACCATAGCACCCATGAAAAGACTAGGCCCGAAGATGCCCCCCGCATTTCCCGAGGCGTAGCACACCGCGGTCGCGAAGACGCTGAGCACGAGGAGAATGACCATCTGCGAAAGCGGGAGCGAGCCATTGAGCGCTTCGCCTACGGTGTGATGTCCGAAGCGAAAATCGAAGCGAAAAATTAGCGGAAGTATGAACGTGAGAACGCCCACGACAACCCCGCCGGCGGCCGGCTGCAGCCAGCGCGTTCTGCGCGGCATGCTCAAGAACTTCTCGCGCATGCGCAGCATGAGCTTGACGAAGAAAACGGAGACGAAGCCGCCCACGATACCCAAAAGCGCGTAAACGATGAACTCGGCTGAGTGCACCGCTTCGTATTCGGGGACGTGAAAAAGAGGCTCGTTTCCGAGCAAGAGGCGCATCACGAAGAGCGACGTAAAAACGCTGACGACGACCGAGCCGAGAATCGGCGCGTGCAAGTTCCCCATGATCTCTTCGAGCGCGAAGAGAATCGCGGCGAGAGGCGTATTGAAGGCGGCGGCGAGCGCGGCGGCCGCGCCGACGGGGACGAGCATTTGGAGCTTGTCGCCGCTCAGCCCGAGCCCGCGTCCGATAGTCGAAGCGAGTCCCGCGCCCATCTGCACCGAAGGGCCCTCACGGCCGAGAGCGATTCCGCTCGCGAGTGTTACCGACGAAGCGATGAACCTGCCGATCACCGTTCGCCCCGGGATGAGCCCGCGCCGCGCGAACATGGCTGCTTTCGTCTGCGGGACACCGCTACCGCGCGCGTCGGGAAAGAATCGATAAAGAAGATAGCCCACGAAGAGCGTCGCCGCGATCGGCGTCACGAGACGACGCCACTGCGCGGCGCCCTCGGCATAGAGCCACGCCTCGAGACTATCCGTGACGACGATGAAGGCGACGATCGCCAGTCCCACGACCGCGCCGATGACGAGCGTGAGCCCCATGAAAACCTGGTTCTCGTTGTGCGCCATCGACTCACGGACACGCTCCTGAATGCGGTGCGTGATGTCCGAGAGTCGGCTCATGTCGTGCGGCCGAGCATTATAGCGCGGAACCAGCATTCAGCTTTCCGCATCGCTCGGGACTGCCAAAAGGCAAGGGGAGGTGGGCATAGGAGGAGAGGTGGGGATGTCTTTCATCCCCCTTATCCCCTCTTATCCCCACATCCCCTTTTCTTTTCAGAGTCGTGAGAGATCCTGAATGCTGATTACTTCGGTTCTCCTGTCGTTTCGGGGGATCTGATTTGTGTTGGAGGGCATGGCCTATGGACGCTGCCGCGATTGTGGAAAACGCCGGAAACTCCGGGCGAGAGAGGCGTTTAGGGAAAGGTTGTGAGCACGTACAAACGTGGAGCGGCGTTTTCCACAATCGCTTGGAAAACGCTTCGCGTTTCCCACGAGCGCCCACAGGCCCCTCCTGATATATATACAAGAAAGATTAATTCATATGGAATAAGGAAGGGGGGGCTCGATTAGTGGAGGCTATGGAAAACGCCCTTCCAGGCTTCGAAGAGAACTCAGTCGTGAGCAAGGTCTGAACGACCAGAACCGTGGGGGCGTTTCCCACAGCCTCGTCTCCCGCTGAGGGGCAGTGGCATTTGGTGAGGCCCGTGGGTTGAGAGGGTAAGCCATGTGTAGATGCGCATCGGCGAGAACGCTAGAATCTTTTTTTCCGAAAGAGAAAAGAACGTTCCCGCGATGCGCGTTACTACGTTAGTCAACAAGCTCATCGGATTGCAAGGCCTGTGGGTCCGAGGTTTCCACTTCCAGGCGGACAAAGCCAGAGTGGTGGTGGATGTAGTACCACGGAGGAGGAAGCCTCTGTGCGGGATTTGCGGACGAAAGGTCCGCAAGAACAAAGATCGCTACAATCGCTACTGGCGGCACTTGGACCTGTTCGGAGTCCGGACCTATCTACTCGATCCGACGAGTGGTATGTCGGCGGTGTGGAGTGGTCAGAGAAAAGGTGCCTTGGGCCGACAAGGGAAGCCGCTTTACCAAAAGCTTCGAACAAGAGGTAGCGTGGCTGGCACAGAGGACGGACGTCAGCGCCGTAGCGAACTATTTCCGAGTGACGTGGCGTTCGGTGCGACGGATCATCCAGCGAGTGGTTGCCGAGCAGCGGGATGAGCGGCGCGAGCTCGATGGATTGCGGGTGATTGGGATGGACGAGATCAGCTACCGCAAACGCCACAAGTACTTAACAGTGGTAATAGACCATCTCAGCGGCCGGGTCGTCTGGGCGGGAAAGGAGCGCAAGGCCAAGACGCTGCTGCGGTTTTTCCGCAAGCTCGGACCACAAAGAGCCGCGGAGCTCGAAGCGGTCAGCATGGACATGTGGGAGCCGTACATAACTGTCGTCGGCAAAAAGGCTCCTCAGGCACGGGTGATCTTTGACCGCTTCCACATCGTCAAGCATCTGAACGAGGCCGTGGATAAGACCCGGCGCGAGCTGGTGCGCGAGCTCAAAGGGACTGCCCGGCGCAACCTCAAGAACACCAAGTTTCCCCTTCTCAAGGCCAAACACAACCGCAGCGCGAAAGACAAACGGGTGCTCCGCGAGCAGGTGCGAGCTAATCGTCGCCTCTACCGCGCCATGCTTCTGCGCGACGACTTCATGGACCTCTACACCTACAAAACCGAGACATGGGCCAAGAAGTTTCTCCGAGGATGGCTGCGGCGCGCTATGAGCTCGAGGATAGAGCCCGTCAAACGCGCGGCGAAGATGATCCGCAGCCACTTCGATGGCGTCATCGCGTGGGTCACGTGGAGACTCAGCAACGGCCGACTCGAAGGAATGAACAACAAAATCCGGCTGCTGAGCCACCGCAGCTTTGGACTCCACTCTGCCGAAGCTCTCATCAGTCTCGTCTACCTAAACTGTGGCGGTCTCACCCTCGAGAGGATCCACTGAAATGGCAGGAGAGGCATTACTTCTTCAACATCTTCAGAATTTGCTCGGCGGTCGGCCGGCCGGCCGGCTCTTTCTTGAGGCAAGCCATCACGATGTTGGCGAGCACCTTCGGAACGTCCGGCCGTAAGTTTTTCAGCGGACGGGCGGGTGTGTGCACGTGATGGTAGAGCACTTCGCCATCAACGAAAGGAGGCTCACCCGCAAGGAGGTGATACACCGTCCCTCCAAAGCCGTAGATGTCCGTGCGGAAGTCGAGTGCCTTACCGAGAATCTGCTCTGGAGACATGTAAAGCGGCGTCCCGCTCGCCTTCTCACTTCCCTGCGCTTTCGCGTCTCGAAGTATCTTGGCGAGGCCGAAATCCATGATCTTGACGGCGTGCTGTTTCGAGAGCATCACGTTCGAAGGCTTGAATCGCGGTGGAGAACGCCGTGGCGATGCGCGTGGGCGAGCGCTTTGAGAACGCCTCCGACGAACTGAACGGTCTGCTGGATCGAGAGTCTCTTCTCGCGCTGAAGGATCTCGAAATAGCTTTCACCGGCGACGAACTCCATCGCGATGAAGAGCCGCTTCTGCTCCGGATCGACGTCCACGTCAAACACGGTGACGATATTCGGATGGTTGAGCTGCGCGGCCGATTGTGCTTCGCGCAAGAAGCGCTCGCGGACGTCTTTGACCTCCATGAACTGCTCCATGAGCATCTTGTAGGCCACGATGCGATTGAGCCGCGTGTCTCTGGCGCGATAGACGACGCCCATCCCGCCGGCGCCGAGCTTCTCGATGAACTCGTAGCGCTTGCCACCGAGCTCTTCTTGGGCAGCTTGATGGTGTGACCGCTCGGTAGCCCCTTTCGCCGACTTCTTCTCGAGCTCCTGTAGCCGCCCGACGGCGTCCCGATAGCCGTAGTTTTCCGCGACGATCTGCTTGAAGATCTCCGCAGCTTCCACGTAGCCGCCCATCTGTTCAGAAGCGACCGCGAGCGTGTAATAGATATCAAGATTCTTGGCCGTGAGCGGCTGATCGTGAAGCGCCTTTTTCAGCTTCTCGACGGTGACGCCCGGCAGATCCCGCTCCATGAAACTCTGCCCGAGCTGGACGAGGGATTCTTGATAATGTGGATTCTTCGGCTCGATCTTCTGGAGGCAGTCGATGGTGAGCTCGGTGAGACCCGCCTTGCGCGCGCTATTCGCAGCGCGATAATACTCGCCCGACTCGGCGAACATCCGCACCGCCTGGCCCCAGTCTTCGGCCTTCTCGTAGAGCGCCGCGGCTCTTTGATATTCCTGGCTCCGGCCGTACATTTCCGCCGCGCGATCGAATTGCTCCACGCGCTCATAGGCCTCGGCGGCCTGACGGTGGGCGCCGCAATGCTCGTAGCAGCGTGCGGAGTCGAGATAATTCCCCGCTTCTTCGTAGACTTCGGCGGCTCGAAGCGGATCGCCACCGAGGAGAAACTGCACCGCCGCTTCGTTTTTCTGGTCTTGCTTGTAAAGATACTCGCCTCGCATTTGCGCGGCGCGCACACGGTCGCCCGCTTGCGCGTAGGCGTCGGCGGCGTGATCCACCGCACCCGCACGCTCATAGAGATCGGCGGCTTTTACGTGACGATTGAGCTTGAGGAACAACCCAGCCGCATCCTCCCACTGCTCGCCACGCTCGAGCACTTCCGCGGCTTGCTCGAGAAGTCCGGCGCGCTCGAAGGCTTGCCCCGCAAGCCGGCAATATTTCGTGAACTCCGCATGGTCCGCTGGTGAACGCGCATCCGCGAGGGTGTTGAACCGGTCTTGCAGGTAGCGCCGGTAGTTCTCGCCCGCTCTTTTGTTGTCCCCGGACTGCGCGCACACCTCCGCGGCCTTTTGATAATGTCCGACGCGCTCGAAGATGGACGCAGCTTCCGTAAGCGCTCCAGCGCGGACGAGAAGACGCGCTGCTTCGTGGTTCTGCCCTTTGCCTCGATAGAGCTTGGCCGCATCACGATAACGTCCGTCTTTTTCGAAGATCTTGGCGGCCCGCTCCCAATCGCCCGCGGCCGTACTAGAAGCCTGGCTCTTCGGCTCGTTCTTGCCGCGGCCGAACATCTTTTTCCACCCGGAGCCGCCCTTGGCCATTCCCAGAAGGACGAGCGTCGTCAGAAAAACGAGGGGCTCGAGACTCTCGACGGAAAAAATGAACTGGCTCAAGACATACATGGACAGAGTAGCCGGCTGGATGAAGATCAGACCTGGCCTTTTCGTGTACTCCCATTATACAGACCGCTCAGGCGTTGCAAAGACAAGGCTAATTAGGTAGCCAAAAACGACTGAAACAGCGGTCCCGACGAGGTTGTAATAAAGATAGGAGATCCCGGAATATTGGGCCGTTAGTTGTACGGCGACGATGCCGAGCAGAACACCCGCGAAAGCGCCGTGGCCGTTCGCCCGCCGCGCCCCGATGGCGAGGACAAAAACACCGAGTATGGGGCCGTAAAAGTTAGATCCGATGCGGTTCACGGCCTCGATGGCAGAGCCGAGCCGGCCCATATAGAGGGCGCAAAATGTCGCGAAGCCTCCCCAGAACAAGGTCGCGACGCGGCTGACGGCGAGGAAGTGGCTGTCTTCCGCTTCTTTTCGGACGTAGCGCCGATAAAAATCGACGACCGTCGCTGTCGACAAGGATGTGAGCTCAGACTCCACGGTGGACATGGCGGCCGCAAAAATCGCGACGAGGATGAGCCCGACGATCCCGACAGGAAGCTTCGTGAGAACAAAGGTCGGGAACACGTAATTCGTGTCGCTGAAACCGGGCTCGCTCTCTCGGATGAGCCCGAGCACCTCGGAACGAACGCCGCCGAGCTCCGCATCCGCTTTCTGGAAGCTTCTGCGCATCTCGTCTTCGCGAATACCTCCGAGAGCGTCGGCGAAATTTCGCGCGGCCTCTTTGCGGATCTCGAAAGCCTCGTCGTAATCGGACTCGAGCTGCGACACATCCCGAGCGTCGGCGAGCCGCTCGAGCGCAACGGGGTTGAACACGACCGGTGGTTTTTCGAATTGATAGAAGACGAACAAGAGCGCGCCGGTGAGAAGGATGACGAACTGCATCGGGATCTTGACGAGCGCGCTGAACAAAAGCGCGAGCCGGCTTTCCGTGAGCGAACGCGCCGTGAGATAGCGCTGCACCTGACTCTGATCGGTCCCGAAATAAGAGAGCATGAGAAATATACCGCCGCAGACGCCGGTCCAAAACGTATACCTGACGTTGGGATCCAGATTGAAGTCCACCGTCTCCGCGCGCCCGGTCGCGCCCACGATCTGGATCGCGTCCGTGAGCGAGACTCCGTCGGGAAGGCCCACGATGACCGACCCGAGGCAGAACAAGATCCCGAGAAAGATGATCAACATCTGCCACATCTCGACCCACATGACCGCGCGCATGCCGCCGAGCGTTGTATAGATTGTGGCGCCGAGACCGATCGCGATGATGATGACTTTTTCATCGATGCCGAAAACGATGGCGAGTATGACGGACGGCGCATAGATCACAACGGCGTCCGCAAGACCTCGTCCCAAAAGAAAAAGAAAGCTCGTCAGGCTCCGAGTCTTCCCGTCGAACCGCTTCTCCAGATATTCATAGGCCGTGAAAACTTTAGCGCGATAGAAGAACGGGACGAGCGTGACGCAAAGGATCACTATCGCGAGCGGCATGCCGAAATAGATCTGGATGAAGCGCATGCCGTCCACGTATCCCTGACCGGTCGTGCCGACGAGCGTGATGGCGCTCGCCTGGGTCGCCATGACCGAAAGCCCGATCGCGTACCACGGCATCGAACGCCTGGCGAGAAAGAAGTCTTCGATCCCTTTATTGCCGCGTCCCGTCCGATAGCCAACAAAGACGATGAACGCAAAGTAAGTAACGACGACGAGCCAGTCGATGGGATGCATCAGCGATCAGCGCGCGTAAGCTGAGAACAAAACGAGCAGCAGATAGGTAACGAGCGTATTCGCGATGACGACCGCATAGAAGCGCCCCCAAGTCTTGAAGATGGGCGGCGGCAGATCAGGCTCTTTATCCATAAAACCTCGCTCGGCGGCGCATTATAGAGGATCGGCGCACTGTATCCGCTGTTTCTAAAAGCGTAACGCAAAGGCGGCAAGGCGCAAAGAAAACACACCGGCTTCGCCGGTCGATGTTTTAAGAAGAGAAAAAGGGGAGGTGGGGATAGGAGGAGAGGTGGGGATGAAAAGCAAGACATCCCACCTATCCCCCTATCCCCTCCTATCCCCACCTCTCCTTTTCTTTTTGCGTCGACCGGCAAAGCCGGTTCGCGGGGCGGTGTTTTGACATCTCTCGGGCCGCTCAATATGCTGCTCGAAGGTATCGATTTTACGAGGTCGACGAGGAGCTCTGATGAAAAGGCTTTCTTTGATTGCTCTTGCACTTCTTCTGACGGCGACGTTCTCGCTCGCGCAGCTTGAACCTATTCCCGAGGACCGCGGCGCTAGCGGGCTCGCGTTGCAGTTGCGGAAGCTGGGCGCGGGCGCGACGTTTTTGCATACGACGGCGCACCCTGATGATGAAGATAACGGCCTCCTCGTGATGCTGAGCCGCGGCAGGGGCTTTCGCACCGCGCTTCTCACCGCGACGCGCGGGGACGGGGGCCAGAACGAGATCGGCCCCGAGCTTTTCGAAGCCATCGGTATTTTGCGAACCGAAGAACTCATGGCGATGCACCGTTACGACGGGGTCGAGCAATATTTTACCCGCGCCTACGAGTTCGGCTATTCGTTCAGCGTCGAGGAGACCCTCGAAAAGTGGGGCAAAAACGAGATTTTCGAGGACATCGTCCGCATCATCCGCACGGTTCGGCCTGACGTCGTCGTGATGCAGTCCCCTCGCGGCTCGGGCGGTCACCAGCATCACCAGACCGCAGGGCTTCTCACCGCGGAAGCGTTCCGCGCGGCCGCGGATCCGAATCGGTTTCCCGAGCAATTCGAGAACGGGCTTCGACCATGGCAGCCACTCAAGCTCTATTCGCGTACGAGTGTGGGAGTCGGTGAAAGGCGCCCGCAGCAGAAGCCCGAGGAAGATCTCCATCTCGTGCGACTCGATACCGGCCACTACGATCCCATTCTCGGCCGTTCCTATTATCAAATGGGGCTCGAGGGCCGCTCGAACCACAGATGCCAGGGCATGGGTCAGCTGCGCACCTTCCCGGGCTCGCGACAATCGGTTTGGCGGCTCGAAGACCATGTGATCGATGTGGCTTCCGACGAGACGGACCTCTTCGACGGCATCGAGACCGGACTCACCCGCCTCGAAGCTTTCGTGGCCGGCGAAGGTGAAGACGCAGAGTTCGTCGGCCTCGGCTTGCACGCCATCCAAAAGGAGGTCGACGCGGCGAACAATGCTTTCGATGCCACCGCGCCGTGGAAGACGGTCCCGGCTTTGCGGCGAGGACTCGAGGCCGTGCGCAAGCTGCGCGCCGGGGTCGCCGGGAGCGGCCTCTCGGAGACCGCGCGTTACGAGCTCGAGCACCGTCTCGCACCGAAAGAAAGAGACTTCGAGATCGCCCTCGGGCTCGCGCACGGGATCGGCTTGGACTCCGTGGCCGATCGCGGCGAAGTGACGCGCGGCTCGAAGCTGAAAGTCGACGTCCGCGTCACGAACCGAAGTCCCCAGCCCGTCGAGCTTCGGTCGATCGACATCGAGGCGCCGAAGGGATGGAGCGTCGCGCCGATAGAAAAAAACGATGACGGCGAGGACATCTTTCCCGATTTTCCGGAGACGCTGTCCGACAACCACGCGCTCGACGCAGGCTACAGCGTCACGGTAGCACAGGACGCGAGTTACGACCGCCCGTACTGGACGCGCAACGACAAAACCATCGACCGCTTCGATCTGACCGAGCCGGAGTTTTTCGGCCTGCCGTGGCGGCGGCCGAGCCTTCACGCCACGATCGCGCTGCGCTCGGGAACGACCGCATTCAGCGTGGAGCGCCCCGTCCAGTATCGCTATCCCGGTCCGTGGGTCGGCGGCGAAAAGCAGAAACAGGTCTCGGTCTTGCCGCTCGTCTCCGTCACGCTATCACCGGGCGTCATCGTTTTCCCGACGAGCGCCGACGACAAGACGCGGCCCATTTCGGTAAACGCCCTCTACAAAGGCACGGAGCCCACCGAAGGCACATTGTCTCTCGACGTTCCCTCGGGTTGGACCGTCGAGCCAGTCGAAGCAGCGCTCGGCTTCGAGCGCGAGAACGAAGCCGTGTCGATACGCTTTCGCATCACGCCCCCCGAGGGCGTCGCGAGCGGCACTTATCGCGTCAAAGCAACAGCACAACTGAACGGCGAAGCGTTTCGTGAAGGTGTCCAGACGATCGCTTACGATCACATCCAAACGCGCTATCTCTACCATCCGGCCGAAGCTACGGTGCAAGCGCTCGACCTCGCGATCGCCCCCGTCTCGGTGGGCTACGTAATGGGCGTCGGCGACGAGATCCCGACCGCCATTCGGCAGCTCGGGGCGAAGCTCGCATTGCTGACGACCGAGGACCTCGCCGAGGGTGACCTATCGCAATATGACGTCATCATGACAGGCATCCGCGCTTACCTGAGCCGGGAGGACCTGCGCTCCTACAACCATCGGCTGCTCGACTACGTGTCGGGCGGCGGGACCCTTCTCGTTCAGTACAACAAGTTCGAGTTCAACCGCGCTCAGTGGGGACCCTATCCGAAGAAAGTCAGCCGCAACCGCGTCACTGTGGAGGAAGCGCCCATCGACATCCTCGTGCCCGACCACCCGGCCTTCAACGCTCCCAACAAAATCACCGCAGACGATTGGGGCGGCTGGGTTCAGGAGCGCGGGCTCTACTTCCTCGACCCCGAAGGCGATCCACGCTACACGGAGCTGCTCGCATCGGAAGATCCGTGGGAGTACAACGAAGGCGTCAAGACGGGGATGCTCGTCGAAGCGAAGTACGGGAAGGGACGTTGGATTTATATCGGGCTCGGCTTTTTTCGGCAGCTTCCAGCAGGTGTCCCTTCGGCCTATCGGCTCTTCGCAAACTTGCTGAGCCTACCGAAAGCTGGCGTCGGCACGGGTGAGTAAAAAGCTCACCCGCGAGGGCGTCGGCCTTGTTCTCGGACCGGCGCTCTTCCTCGCTCTCGCGCTCGCGCCGTCGGGGATCCCACCGACAGTGCAACGCATGATGGCGGTAGCGGCGCTCATGGCCACCTGGTGGGTCACCGAAGCCATTCCGCTCGCCGCGACGTCGCTTCTGCCGCTCGCGCTCTTCCCTTTTCTCGGGCTCGGCACGGCGTCCGAGTCAGCGGCGCCTTACGCGAACCACCTCGTTTATCTCTTTCTCGGCGGCTTCATGCTCGCGCAAGCCATGCAGCGATGGAGCCTCCATCGCCGCATGGCGCTCACCATCGTGCATCGCATCGGCACGTCGCCATCGCGCATCGTGCTGGGCTTCATGTGCGCCTCGGGTTTCGTGTCCATGTGGGTCTCGAACACGGCGACGACCGCGATGATGATGCCCATCGGCCTCGCCGTCATCCAACAAGCGGTGGAAGCGTTCGAAAAAGAAGGTGCGGCTATCGACACCCGGCCGGGCCATTTCCACTTTGGCGCGAACCTCATGCTCGGCATCGCCTATGGCGCTTCCATCGGAGGCGTCGCGACGATTATCGGCACGCCGCCGAACGTCTTCCTCGCGGGAACCATGGCGCAGACCCGCGGGATCGAGATTTCGTTTCTCAGATGGCTCGGCTTCGGAATCCCCTTCGTGCTCTTGTTTCTGCCCTTGACGTGGTTGTGGCTCACACGGGTGGCGCTCCCGATCCGTATCCAGTCGCTTCCCGGCGGCGCGGCCCGCATCGAGGCGGAGCTCGACAAGCTCGGGGCCATGACGATTCCAGAAAAGCGGCTGGCGATCGTCTTCGGACTCACCGCCGCGGCGTGGACACTTCGCCCATACTGGACGGCCGCAATCCCAACGGGAAATCTCGTCTCGGACTCGACGATCGCGATGGCCGCGACCGTCGTGCTCTTCCTCACTCCGGCCGGAAACGGCGAGAAGCTTTTGAACTGGCAGTGGGCCTCGCGCCTGCCTTGGGACGTGCTGCTTTTGTTCGGCGGCGGCTTTTCGCTCGCCGCGGGGTTCGAGCGCAACGGCCTGTCGACCTGGGTCGGCGGGCAGCTTCAGTTCTTCGCCGAGCTACCGCTCCCCGTCTTCATCGTGATCGTCGTGTTACTGATCGTCACCCTCACGGAGTTCGCCTCGAACGTCGCGTCGACGGCGATGTCCGTCCCCATCCTCGCCGCAACCGCAACGACGATGGGGCTCTCGCCGCTAGTGCTCGCGATCCCGGCCACGGTCGCCGCGTCGTGCGCTTTCATGCTGCCGGCCGCGACACCGCCCAACGCCATCGTCTTCGGGACGGGCTATTTCACCATACCCCAGCTCGTGAAAGCCGGCATCGGCGTGAACATCATCGGCGTGATTTTGATCAGTATCTTGACGCTTCAGTTGGCGCGGCCGCTTTTCGGCATTTGACATCATTTGACGGCCCTAATCTCTAATCAATGCTCGCTAGCGTAGGTGGCGGTCGGCGAAGTCGAGGAAGCGCTCCCAGTCGTAGGCGGTCACGTCGTGGCCGCCGCGACGCATGTGGTACCCGATAGTGCTCGAAACGGGTTTTTCGACGCCCGGCATCTCGGTGGCGGCCAGCCCACCCGTACCAAGAAGCTCGTAGACCGCGCTCGCATGCCGCGCGGACAGAAACTCGCCGCGCGGATCGGCCCACCTGTCTTCTTCCGCGCTCGCGATATAGACGGGGCGAGGTGCTATGAGCGCCATGAGCATGTGTTGATCGACTGGGAGCATGTCCTCGCGCCCGTTATATCGCTTGAAGTTCGTACAAAACCAATGCGGAAAACGATCGTTGATGTCCTCGATGGTCTCGCCGTAGCGCCGTCGCGAAAGCGCGGCCCCGCCGCAGCCGGACTCGTTCGACACCACGAGCGCGAAGCGCTCATCCTGGGCTCCCGCCCAAAGGGCGGCCTTTTCCGAGCCGTGAGTGACCGATTACCGCCACGCGTTCGGGGTCGATTTCAGGCTCGCTTTGGAAGTAATCGAGCGCGCGCGAAAGGCCCCAGGCCCAGGCACCGATACTCCCCCACTCATCCGGAGCGGGTCTCGATTGGCCTTGCTCGTAAAACAGAGGTTGCACGCCGTTCGCAAACCCGTCGTCGAAATCCGGATCGAGATCGCCGTAATAGATCACCGCGAGGGCATAGCCGCGCTCGACGATCCGCTCGACGGGCCAACGATGCGCGCGCACACCGCGCGTCGCCTTGGTCGCTCGATGATCGACGACACCAAACTCGTCGCCGGCCCGCATCCATCTGATCGGAAGGGTGATGTCCGGGTCGGGATGGATCGACGCGTTGCCGTTGTAGAAGTTCAAACCGAGAAAGGCGGGGACGGGCCGGGTGCGCGCGTTCGGAATGTAAGTAAGAAGATTCATGCGCGCCCATCGTCGCGATCGGTGAAGAAGACGGTGACTTCCTTGCGCGTCGCCGTCCCCCGCAGCGCGTTGTCATCCGAACCCGTTTCGACGTAGCGGGCCCCAAGAAGGCGAGACGGCGTGCGACCATAGACATGCTCTTCGAAGAGCCCGAGAATCTCGGGGCGTCGTCGAGACCGCCAAGTTGCGGCATCCTCGACGCGTGTGCCGCCCATCAGCACGAGTGGATCCGGCAAGTCGTAGTGGGGAACGTGGGACTCGTCGTAGTTCGTGACGCCTCGGGCCTCCGTCATGCTTTGCAATGGGGCGCGCCGCTGTTAGCGCTCTATTTGTCCTCGGGCTCGCCCGAATCTCTTCATTTTCTGCTCTTCGACGCCGTCGTGATGTCGCCGACCCGGATGGCCCTTTGTGGGATCGCGCTCGTCTTTTGGCTGCATCGCTCGATGTCGGGGCAGCCTTGCTTCGCCGTGGGCGCAACGCTTTCGCTCGCGCTCGCGCTCACGGGCCATTCTTTCTCGACGATGCGCATGACGTGGATGCGCCTCGTCCCGGGAAGCCAGCTCGAATTCGGCCTCACGGCGATACTAGGCGCCTTCGCCCTTCTCGCGTTGGCGCTCGCGGTGAGCTTGTGGCGGCCACGAGAGAACGGACGGCCGCCTTATCCAACAAAGGGCAGTCATGAAACCGGTGCGCTCAATATTTGAGCAGACCGGTATGCAGGATGAGCTTCCACTCGGAGCCTATGGGTGTCGAAGAGCTCTTGCCATCCCAAGCGCCAGCGCTCCCGATCGTATCGCCCCCAGGGAAAAACCCACCGTTCTGGATCGTGGGCCTGTGGATCGGGTGGCCACGGCCAGACCATGTCGGGGTGAAAGATGGAGACGATAGCTTCCGCGTCACGCTCGTCCCAGGCGCGCGTCTCGCGGTCGACGATCGCCTGGATCTCTTCGGAAGGGCTCACACCGGCCACGCTTCTTGCCGGTAACCCATGTCCCAGAACATCCATTCGTAACGAGAGGTCGTGACATAGCGCTCGAGCATCTTCTTCTTGGCAAGCGCGGACGCGTGCTCGGCGACCTCGTCCATCATGTCGAGGATGGAGCGGACTTCGGCCTCGTACTCGTCGCTCGCGTAATTGTCGATCCACCTTTGGTAGAGAGAATTCGGCGAGCCTTTGGCTGCGAGCGCCTTGCCGACTTCCAAGTAGATCCAATAGCAGGGAAGCACGGCGCTAAGGGCTTCTGAGAAAGCACCGGAATAGGCGGACGCAATGAGATAGCTCGTATAGGCAAGGGTCGAAGGAGCCGGCTGGCGGTTTCGAATCTCCTCTTCGGAGAGTCCGAAATCGCGAAAGTAGCTTTCGTGGAGCGCGCGCTCCGCTTCGAGTGAGCCGATAGCGTCGCGATTCAAGCGCACGATCCATTCGTCGCGAGGAGCCTTCGACGCCGCAATAGACAAGGCGCGGGCGAACTCCGTGAGGTAGTAAGCGTCCTCGACAATATAGAAACGGAACGCCGCCTGATCGAGCGTTCCATCCGAGAGACCGGTCACGAAAGGGTGTCGGACAATCTCCTGGAATATGGGCTCGGCCGCCGCCCAGAGCTCTCCCGTAAAACCTTGGCGATTGGGAAGCAGCATCTTCAATGCGCGGAGCGAGGCGGACCAAGGGGGGGTGCTAACTCGCGCCGATAAGCGGCTTGCCCCATGGAGTCGATGCGCTCGAGGATAAGCTCCAGCCTATCGGAAACAAGACCACGATTGCGGCCCCAAACGAACTTCTTCAACGTTTTCTTGAGCTCGTCCTTGGATATTGTCCGCAACCGTTCGATGAGCTCGGGCGGGTAATGGGTGTCGTAACGTTCTCGGGCCCCGTCATACTCGACGCCCCAAAAGCGCGCGTGGGTACCGGTACCCACACCGTTCAAATCGTTGAGCAGCGTTTTCTGGGTACGAAACGTCTTGGAATTATCGATGAGCATCAGCCGCTTGCCTGGCGAGACCATCGCATTGTTCAAGTGGCGATCGATATTGGCGATCAAATCGTCGAAAAGCCACATGACGCTGACTTGCTCATGCCATGCATCCATATCGAGAAAGCTTTCCTCGTAGTCATTCATCACGGTGCCCGTAACCCAGAGCTGCAAACAGCCCTTGCGGCCGCGAACGCTCCGCTTCACCGTCGGCGGCACCATGCCGAGACCGAGAAGCTTGTCGAGCTCATAGGCCGCAATTTCGTTACGCCAGTTGTCGTGCTTCTTGTCGACCTTCTTGTAGATGGCGTTCATGACGACGCCGTCCATCTCCAAGGTGACTTTCTCCGGATTAGTGATGCCCTTACCTATCTTCTTACGTTCCGTGATTTTGGCCTTGCGGAGAAAGTGTTCCAACTTCTCGCGCTCCGGCCAAAGAACCTTCTTCTTGACCGCCTCTTGAGCCACAACCGGGACCGCCAAGCCCAGCAAGACAGCGACGGCGCACAGGCAACGCATCAGATCTAAGTTGATACACCCGTTGGCGCCATTTTTCAACATAGAATGCCGCATGAGACCAACTTTCCTCACCGTCCTCCTAACAACCTGCAGCGCCGCAGCTGTCAGCGGCCAGACACTCGAAGCGCGCCTCGCCGCCAAGCTCGACGCCCTCCCGGCCAAAAGCTCACTCCACGCGAAGCATCTCCCGACCGGCAGGGAAGTCGCGGTGCGTGGCGATCAGCTCATGAACACGCTGTCCGTCATCAAAATCCCGATCCTGGCACTCGCCTTTCGCGACAGCGAAGCAGGCAAACTAGACCTCGCCGCCCGCTACACGGTAAAGCCCGAAGACCGCCGCCGCGGTAGCGGCCTGATCCAAACCTTTGCCCCCGGCCTGAACCCAACCTATCGCGATATCGTCACACAGATGATCGTCACGAGCGACAACACCGCGACCGACATCATGATCGACCGTCTGGGCCTCGAGCGCGTCAACGACCTTCTCTCCGAGCGCGGCTATCGCTCAACGCGGCTACTGGCCACGACCGGCGATCTCTTCCGCCGTGTCTGGGAGATGCAAGATCCATCGCTGAAAAGCCTGTCCCACGCGGAAGTCTTCGAAAGAGGCTTCCCCAACGACCCAGGTGCCTCGGATCGAACCTTCGCCTTCGAGGGCAATCCAAAAGAGTGGCTCGGACAGACAACAGCGAAAGAAATGTCAAAGCTACTAGAAGAGATATACAACGCTGAGCTAGCGTCCCGCACGTCGAGCGACGCAATGATCAGGATCCTGAGACGACAATTCTACCGCTCGCGACTCCCGCGCTTAGTCCGTTTCGAAGGCGTAGCCGTCGCCCACAAAACCGGCGACTGGCCCCCCGTAGCCGGCAACGACGTCGGCATCCTGTTCCACAAAGGCGGCCCAACAATAGTGTCCATCTTCATAAACCAAAACCGAGGCGACTTCACAAAGCTCGAAGAAACAATCGGCCAAATAGCCAAAGAGCTCGTCGCCGAGTGGAGCCCGTAAAAAGAGGCCACAAAAAATTTCGGGTCTTCGGCCAAATTTGTGGGTAGAAACCGTTTGCGAGCGCCCCTTCATCAGACCATGGCGCTCGCCGACGTTGCGGGCACGTATGGCCTATTGGAGGCTGCCGGGATTGTGGAAAACGCCAGAAGCACGTCCGCGAGCGGCGGTTAGGGATCGATTGTGAGCTGATTCCACGGGCGTCACGGGGAGCGGGATTTGCGCCTTTCACTAATTTCTGCTGGAGGAAGTCCACCCCGTAGACCCGCTCCGCCATCAGCAAATTGTGTGCTGGGCACAAGAGTCTGAGAACTTGCTCACCGTTGTTATGAAAGATGCCAAAAGGAGACCTATGGTCGAGGTGCAGTCCCACGCGCGACGTACACCGCGTCCCATCCGGAGCAAAATACAAACATTGATAGCCATCACGTTCGTGAACCCGCTCGGAAACCTCCGAGGCGACGTAGCGACTCTCGGCGCGCTCGTCTTTTTCGCCATCTCGTTCTGAACGAGATGGCTCAGAGGCTGCTTCCTGCCTCTTCCTCCGCCGCTCGAGTTTCTTCTTCGGGTCCTTTTTGTCGAGCGCGATGTCGAGCGCTTTCTCCAAGATCTCGGCCATGTTCTTCTGGGCGTTGTCGACCCCCACGACCTCGGCCAGTCGCTCGAACTTGTCTTTGAAATCCCGTGTCGCCGAGAAGCGAAAGTTGTACAACTCCGGAGTTGCGGGCTGCAGGATGGGTGGAGAGCTCTTCGGCGGGTCCGCGGGCGGAGGGGTTGATGGCGGCGATGGCGGCGGCGTCGAAGTGGGTCGACTGGACTCGGCTCGCACGGGGCGCTTGCGGATCGACGGCTCGAAGACAGGCTTTGGCTTAAGCGCCACGAGGTACTCCTCTGTCTCCCGGCGCCTCATCCCGGCGCAGTCGGAAATGAGCATTTCGATGTTGTCCTCAGTAAGGTGGGGTGCGAGAAGGCACGCGACCGTGAGGCTGATACGACTCTCGGCCAGCGCGGCGAGTAGCTGAGGGAAACGCCGCGACACGTTTGCGACATGAATGCGCGCGGGCACGGCCCCTTCGCTCAAGTTGAGCCGCCTGGCGGCATAGTCGTACAGACTCTTGTACCCAAGCTCGAGCGCCGTCTTTCGCTCGGACATCTCGGCGAGATGCGCAATGAGCTTGGCGACGCTCCTATTCTCGCTCTTGACCAGCGTCTGGGCGGACCGATCGAGCTCGTCGTGAGAAAGTCGTTCGAGCTTGGTGAAGTAGGACTTGAATTTTTCGATCATCATCTCTCCCGCAGTAATGAATTATACTCCGGTCTTTTTGTACGCCCTGAGACGGCTCCGAGCCGTTACGAACGGAGCGAATCGAAACGAAAGTCAAAATGTCTGATAGGAGCGCAGCAGTGCCCTACAGTGCGAATGTGAGCGCCGTTTCTAGACACGATGGCCCCGCGACATATTTTGTCGTGCGAAACCTGTCAAGTCTTTTTCTCGATATTTTTGGGTCTTCGGCCAAATCTGTGAGTAGAAACCGTCTGACATCGCCCCTTCAAACCAACGCGCTCGCCGCTGTCGCGACAATGTGGCCTATGGACGCTGCCGCGATTGTGGAAAACACGGGAAGCACGCGCGCTAGCGGCTAGGTTTAGGTTAGGGATGGGTTGTAAGCTGGTTACAAAGGCAGGCGCGGCGTTTTCCACAATCGCTTGGAAAACGCTACGCGTTTACCACAGCGCCCACAGGCCCCTGCTGATATATAAAAGAAAGTGTGGTTAATTTGGAATAAGGAAGGGGGGCATTGATTTAATGGAGGCTATGGAAAACGCCCACACAGGCTTCGAAGACCGCTGAGTTGTTGAGCAAGGCTTGGGACGCTCAGCGGCGGTGGGGGCGTTTCCCACAGCCTCGCCTGCTTAATCTAGTCCTACCCTAACCCGCTCGGTCTCACCGCGGGGAGGCTGATATCCCGTTGCCGGCTCTGAGAAGATGAAGCTGTCAAAAGCAAACCATCTTTCAAGGAGACGGCCACGGGATGCAGCTCAAGACTATACTGAATCGCATTCAAAAACATCGGGGGTTCGTTTACGAGTCGATACGTTTCGTTGACGAATGTATCGAGGTCGAAGTGCGAGCTCGAAAAAACAGCAAGGCCCTTTGCTCCGTCTGCGTTCGGCCGGCCCCAGGCTACGATACCCTAGTTCCACGTCGCTTCGAGTTCGTTCCCTTGTGGAACCTGAAGGTTTTCCTCGTTTATGCTCGGCGACGACTTCAGTGCCCACGTTGTGGCGTGAAGGTCGAGCATCTGCCTTGGGCCCAGGGCCAACGTCGGCTCACCCAGGCCTATGCTTGGTTTTTGGCGACGTGGGCAAAGCGAATGAGCTGGACAGAGGTCGTCCAAACCTTCCATACCAGCTGGGAAAACGTGTTCCGTCGGTTGAGATGGCCGTTCACTGGGGCCGCAAGCATCTGGATCTCGACGACATCAAGGCCATCGGCATCGACGAAATCCTATGGCACAAAGGCCATCAATACCTCACTGTGGTCTATCAGATTGACGAGCACCGCAAGCGGCTTTTGTGGTTGGGCAACAAACGTCGAGTTAAAACGTTGCTCAAGTTCTTTCGCTGGTTCGGCAAGGAACGAAGTGGTGCGCTTGAGCTCATCTGCTCCGATATGTGGCGGCCTTACCTGAAGGTCATCGCCAAGAAAGCCTCCCAAGCCGTGCATGTCCTGGACCGGCTCCACATCATGTCGATGATGAGCAAGGCCATCGACAAAGTCCGGGCCGAGGAAGCAAAACAGCTCCACGCTCGTGGGTATGAGCCAGTGCTCAAGGGCTCGCGCTGGTTGCTACTCAAGCGGCCGGACAACCTCACGGATTCCCAGGACGTCAAACTCGCCGAGCTGCTCCAATACAACCTCCGCTCCGTTCGGAGCTATCTCTTGAAGGAACACTTCCAGTTTTTCTGGAAATACGTCTCTCCTTACTGGGTAAGTCGCTTCCTCGACCGGTGGTGCACTCGAGTCATGCGCTCCCAAATCGAACCGATGAAGAAGGTGGCTCGCTCGCTGCGTAAACATCGTGTCCTTCTCCTCAACTGGTTCCGCGCCAAAGGCACCATCTCCGCCGGTGTTGTTGAGGGCTTCAACAACAAAGCCAAACTCACTACCAGAAAAGCCTTCGGATTCCGGACCTTCAAAGCTGCCGAAGTTGCTCTTTTTCACACACTTGGAGATCTACCGGAACCAGAGATGACCCACAGATTTTGCTGAGGAGGCGAAAAAAAGAAAAGAAAAGAAGATGAGAGGGAGCGCTCTTGTCGCTGGTTTTTGGGACTGCGCGGTAAGCGGTACTTTCATTTCTTTCTTTTTTTCCTTTGCGCCTTTGCGACTTTGCGCCTTTGCGTTACGCTTTTTTAATATTGATCTTTACGCTTTTTCTTATTATTGATCCTGCACAGCCTCCCGGAAAACGAGAGCATAGTCGCCGTTGTGCCACTTTAGGTCGGAGACGGGCTCGAAGCCCGCGTCTTTCATCTCGGTGACGAGCAGCGTTTTGGCGATGCCGTGGCCGTCGCGCGATTCGGGGATTCCGGACGGGCAGTTCCACTGGCGCCTCGTATCGAAGTCGACGACGAGGAGGCGGGCATCGTCACGGAGTGCGTTTCGGAGGCTCTCTTGCATCGCTTTTGGGTCGGTGAAGTGGTGGTAGACACGGCGGAGGAGGATCGCGTCGCCGCAGGCATCGGGTAGGCCGGTGCTGTCCGCTCGGCCTTCGACCACGCTTACGTTTGTCGCGCGCTCGCGGGCCACGCGGTCGCGGTTTTTCTTCAGGTCGTTCGGGTCGACTTCGGTGGCGTATACCTGTCCTTCGGGGCCAACTTGCTCGGCCACGGCCACTGACCACTTGCCGTCGCCCGCGCCGACATCGGCGACGATGTCCCCGCTCTCGATATCGAGGAGCTCGAATACGCGCGCGAGCTCGTCGCGGTCGACCCGCGAGCCTTGTACGTAAGCGCAGGCGAGGGCCGCTATTAGAAGAACGGAAACCAAGAAGAAAGCACGTTTCATGTCACATCCCTTTGCGAATCCATATTGACTTGACTCGTGCCTCTGACCTCCCCAAACGGGTTCGCCATCCGCGCCCGTAATTGACGACCCCGGTTTATGACAGGAGCACGTTTACGGCCTGGTCCCATTGGACGGCGCGGGTATCCGCCTCGCCGTTTTCCCCCATGCGGATCGCGAGCTCGCGATTGTCCGACCAAACGTCGAGCTGCGTCGCTATTTGCATCGGCTCAGGGAGGAGCACGTAGCCCGAGCGGCCGACCGACACGAGCTCGGCGGGCCCGCCACTATCCATGCACGTCATCACCGGCTTTTTCGAGCGAAAGGCTTCGAGCGTGACGAAGCCGTAGTCCTCCATGTAGGGCGCGAAGAAGACACCGCGGCAGCGGGCGTAGTAGTCGACGAGCGTGTCGTCGTCCACGCGCCCGACGAAGTCCACCCGTTCTGCAACCCCGAGCTCGCCCGCGAGCGCTTTGAGCGTGTCTTCTTCCTCGCCCGCACCCGCGATTACGGCGCGGATGTCCGTCTTGACATGCTTCATCGCCTTCACGAGAAGGTCGAGACGTTTCAGCGAATGCAGCCTCGAGACAGCAAAAACGAAACTTTCGTAGCCCTCGGTACGGTACGGACGCTCCGGCGGCGGCGGGTAGAGAACTTCGGAGTCGATATCGCCGAAATCGCGCAGACGCTGGGCGATGGTTTTCGACTGCGCGTAGAGCTTGTCCACGTTTCGCGTGAGCAAGAAGTGGTCCGCTTGGTGGATGAGAAAACGGCGCACCGATTCTTTCACGACGCCTTTTTTCGAGATGCGCCGCTTGAGCGCCGGCCACAAGTCGTAATATTCACGCATGCGGTGATTGAGCCAGCAGATGTGGCGCCGGTGGCGGACGGCAAAGCTCGGATAGCGGAGCGAGATCAGCTGATCGACCGGCTCGCTCTCACCCGTCTCAGAAACGTCAGTGAACCAGTTGGCCATGTAAGCGGAGAACTGCCGGCCGAAAGGATTTTGCGGCGTGCGCACGAGTTCGGCGGCGTGGCCTGACCGCTTCAGTGCTTTCGTGAGCTCCTCGGCAATAACGCGATGGCCGCCCGCGGCGAAAGGCACGTCCGAGGTCACGACGACGACACGGCGGCACACCGAAGCGAAGGCAGCCGTCTTCGTCATGCGTTCTCTGGATTCCGCTCGGCAGCTTTCGCAGCATGCGTGGAGCTGAATCCTTCCCCAGCGTAAATCAATCCGCCGGGAAGATTGCCGATGATGCCGAGCGCGAGGATTAACACCGAGAGTACGAAAGCTCCGTCCGGATCCATCTCCACTTGCGAGAAGAGCGCGACATAAGCGACGTTCGTCGTCCCCCAGCCGCCGATGGAGATCGGGAGCATCGTGACGATGAGGATGGGCGGGATGAAACACAAGAAGTAAATCGCGGGGGTCCCGAGGCCCATGGCTTCCGAGAGCAAATAAGCTTGGAGCACGCGCAACAGCTGAACGCCCACAGAGAGCAGCAGAACGAAACCGAGTGTTGTGAGCCGCGCGCGGTAGCGCGCCATGGCTTGTGCCGCCTTCGTCCACCAATTCTCTTTGCCGGTCGCTAGGATCTTCGCATGCACGCGGCGTGAAAGAGCAAGGGCGAGCGCCGCCACGAGCCCGATCGAGCCCGCCACGACGAGGGCGAGAAGCGCGGGATGCGGGTAGACGCGGTAGAAAAAGCTGAGCGAGAGGAGCCCCGTGAGAAGCATCGAGAGCAGCCCGAGGAGCCGGTCCATCACGACCGACGCGACCGACTCGACGCCGCGCTCCGTGAGCCGCGAGAACGATACCGCGCGCACGGCTTCGCCGCCTACACCGCTCGGGAGGAAGCTCCCGAAGAACGTGCTGAGAAAGAAGATCTTCACCATGCGCCAGCGCGGTACGTGTACGTCGAGCGCTTCGACGAGCTGGATCCAGCGCGTGACCATGAACGAGCGATCGATGAAGACGGCGGTAAGCGTGAGAAAGACGAGAAACGCATCCGCGCGCTTGAGAAAGCGGAGCATGTTCTCGAGGTCGAGCCGCGAGAGCATGAAGGTGATGAGTCCGAGGCCCACCACTACGCGCAGCGCGAACGAGAGTCTTCCGCGGAGAGCGCTCACGAGCTTATAGGTTGGGGCTCACACTGGCCGTCTTGGACGGGGGTAACGCGCCAAGGCTCCTCGAGAAACTCGAAGTCTTTCGCGTAGTCCCAGCGGGGGCGCCGGCCTTCCGCGCGGTAGCGCTCGACGAGCACGTCGTAGAGGCGCGCCATCGTATCGACGAAGGTCTGGATGCCGAACCGCTTCGAAGTCGCATGCGCACGCTCGGCCAGTCGCCGCGCGAGGGTTTCGTCCTCGATGAGGCGCACCATACCTTCGGCGAGCGCACTTGCGTCGCGCGGCGGCACGACGAGCGCGTTTTGATCGTGCACGAGCACTTCGCGCAAGCCATCGACATCCGTCGACAAGATCGGCCGTGCGAGCGCCATACATTCGAAAACAGTCAAAGGGGTGCCTTCCCAAAGAGAGGGAAAGACGGCGACGTCGAAGCTAGCAAAGCATGCGGCCACATCGCGCTGGAAGCCGAGAAAGACGACGCGATCGCCGATGCCGAGGCCTTCTGCTTGCGCTTCGAGCTCCGGCTCGAGCGGGCCCTCACCCACGACGACGAAGCGAGCCTCCGGGATCCTCTTCGCGACTTCAAAAGCGGCTTCCACGAAATAGCGATTGCCTTTCGACTCGTGGAGGCGGGTGACGGTGCCGAAAAGCTTCAGACCGTCATCCTCGAAGCCGAGGCGATGGCGCGCTTCGCGCCGGGCTTCGGGCGAGAACGGCTGGAACTCGTCGAGCGGAGCGCCGAGAAAAATTTTCTTCACTCGCTTCGGCGAGAGCTGCCGACCCCTCACGCAAAACTCCCGCGTGGATTCGGAAACGGCCACCGCGATGTCGGTCAGAGGATCGAAAATCTTGTCGGGGATCTTCTGGAACCACGGCGTGTCGGTGAGGTTCGCATGCTCGTGGAGCACGTTCGGGATCCCGAGATAGACCGCGGCCGCGCGACCGAAGGTCGTCGCGCCATAGCCATGCGTCTGGATAACGTCGATCTCGAGACGCTTCAAGAGCCCGATGAGCGCGGGAAGCGTCGACGGATCGAACTTGCCTTTCTCGAGATAGTAGACGCGGAAGCCGCAGCTCTCGAGCTTGTCTTCCGAAAGATCCTTTTTGCGCAAGCTCAGAAGCGATACGTCGAAACGGGTTTTGTCGAAGCGGGGGATCATCCATGCAAAGAGCCGCTTGACTCCGTGCATCCGGGATCCTTCCCATCCGAGGTGATCGCAAATTTGAAGAACCTTGATCTTGGACATTTAATGTCCCACTCGGGGATGGTTGAAATCCCTCGCCTTTAGGCGAAGCCTTTAGGAGGCTTGGGGTACGATCCCCAGGTGAAAGGATATCGTAAATCATCGCACACGACGTACCAGTTAAACTATCACTTCGTATTTATCACGAAGTACCGCAAGCCGGCCTTGAGAGGGGATGTAGCGGTTCGTCTCCGGGATCTCATCCGGGAGATCTGTGCTCGGAACCAGATAGAAATACTGAAGGGTCATGTGCGGCCTGAGCACGTGCACCTGTTGCTGAGCGTGCCGCCGAATTTGTCGCCGAGTCGAGTGATGCAGTTGATCAAGGGTAAGACGTCGAATCGTCTGATGCGCGACTTACGGACGATGCGGAAGGAGTTCTGGGGTCGGCACCTATGGGCACGGGGTTACTTCGTGGTGACAACGGGCAACGTGACGGATGAGGTGATAGCGAAGTATATAGAGTTGCAGGGCGCCGTGCCCCAGGACGACGATTCTTTCAAGGTCAGTGAGTAGTGAAACGAGGCAAGGACAAGCCGACTTTAGTCGGCGACGTGAACCCATCGCCTTTAGGCGATGGAGCGCACGCGCTCAGTGATTAGTGCTCCCGCCTACGCCCTGCGGGCTTCGGCGAGGTCCCGACGAAGCCTTGGCGAAGTCGGACGCTCCGCTCGCGCAGGGTGCAGATGAGTCTCTCATCGCCCTGCTAGCGATTGTATTTCTTCATGATCTCGCGGAGGCGGTCGAGCGGTAGCGCCTCTCTGTGGTTGCCGTCTCTTCCGGTGACGTCGACCGCTTTCAGCATCGAGTTGTAAACCGCCTCTTCCGTCGCTTCGATGGTTGCTTGAAAGATCGGCGAGAGCTTGTCGTTGCGGAGCGAGGGCGCGCCGTCTTTGAGCTCTCGGCTCGTAAAGGCGCTTCGAAGCTCGGGCGCAGTCGAGAACGCGATGACGTAGTCGCCGCTTCCGTTGGAAGACGTCGCGCCCGTCCGCGAAAGACCGAGCATGGCGCGTTTCGCAACGCGCTCGAGCCCCGCGGAGAGCACGGGCGCATCGGTGGCCACGACCATCATGATCGAGCCGTCGGGATTTTCTTCGTCGCCGGTGGTGACGTCGCGCAAATAGTAACGACCGAGCTCTTCGCCCACGGGGAGGCCATCCATCTGCAAGATGCCGCCATAGTTGCTCTGCACGAGGACACCCACCGTATAGCCACCGAGGCTTTTCGGAAGCTTCCGCGACGACGTTCCGATGCCAGACTTCCACCCGAAAGCGCTCGTGCCCGTGCCCGCGCCAACGACACCCTCTTGAACCGGGCCGCCGCTCGCGCTCCGTATCGACTTGAGCACGTGCTCTTCTTTGACGTGGCGGCCGCGAATGTCGTTGAGACCGCCGTCGTTCGTCTCCCCCACAACGGGGTTGAACGAGCGTACGCTCTCGTTCCCCGGAAGCCCCATGAGGTAGCTCAAAACGCTGTTCGCGGCGTTCCACACCGACAGCGTTCCGGTCAGCACGATGGGTGATTCGATGTAGCCGAGCTCCCGCACCTGGGTGTAGCCAATGAGCTTCCCGAAAGCATTGCCGAGATGGATCGCGCCGGGCACTTTCTCCTGAAACAAATTTCCATCATGCGGCAGGATGGTCGTAACCCCGGTGCGCACGTCGCTCCCGCGCCAGATCGTGACCTGGCCGACTTTCACACCGGGGACATCGGTGATCGCATTGAGCTCGCCGGTCAGCAGCACACCGGGAGCGAGACCAAACTCTCGCGCGCGGGGGCGTGACGTTGCATCGGGTTGGGCCGAGAGATTAGCGGCGAAACTGATTGTCAAGATAGCAAGATAGATTCTCATGGGTTACTCCGAAGGTGCCGGTGTCTCGCGCGGCACGGGTAAAGCGAGCTTTTTCGACACGTAGTCGAGCACGCGCCGGGTTCTTTCGAGATAACGCTCGTAGCTGTACTCTTCGTCCGAGCGCCGCCGTGCCGCCGCGCCGAGCTCACGGGCGCGCTTGGGATCCGCCACGAGGGCTTCGATGCCTTTCGCGAAAGCTTCGGGCTCGGGCTCTGTCAGCACCGCGATCGCATCGTCGAGAACTTGAGTATGCGTGAGGATGCGGGTCGCAACGATCGGCTTTCCCGAATGAAGATAGGAATAAATCTTGAGCGGGGTGTTGTTGCCGTGTGAGCGCGGTGAGACGAGCGCGTCGGCCGCGGCGAGGTAGTGCGGCATGTCCGAAGGCGGCTTCTGTCCGATAAAAACGACCCGGTCCGCGATAGCGAGACGCGCGTCATTCTTTCGCGCCGCTTCGACTTGATCGGGCTTGCCGCCGACCATCAATAACCGAACGGAAGGATCCGAAACGCGCGCCACGGCTTCATAGAGAAGCTCGAGCCCCTGATAAGCCTCGAACGTTCCCGTGTAGAGAAGAACGAAAGCGTCGTCGAAGCCGAGTTCGCCGCGGACCCGCTTCACCTCTTCCTCGCTCAGCGGGTCACCCGATTCCGCGAGCGGCGAGTTCTCGATGAGGAATTTGGGCTTTTCGGCGTCGGTGCGATCGACGACCTCACCGAGATAGGGACAAACATAGATGACCGCTTCGGAGCCCCGGATGGTAACGCGCTCGGCGAAGTCGAACAGGGAACGCAACACGCGCGAGCGGCTGTAGCGAAAATTGTCGAGCTGCTCCGGAAGCGACGAGTGCATGTCGTAGATGGTCGGGACGCCGAAGAGCTTCGAGAAGACGACACCCATGAGCCCCGCTTCCTCGTGACAGTCGAGAACGTCGTAACGCTCGGAAAGAAGCCGCCTGAGCGACGATGTGAAGACGAGCGTATCGAGCGGGAGCTTCGCGAGGGACGGCCCGACCCGGACCGAACGGATGGCGGGCACCGCGGGGGTCCGGAAAATGCGAAGCCCCGGCATCTCGACATCCTCGCCGATCGCATAGGTGACGAGATCGACTTGATGCCCGAGCTCAGTCAGCGCCCGGATCCGGTAGAACTCGCTGAACGGCGTACCCCTCGGCTGAAAGAATGGCTGAGGGGCGATCATGAGGATGCGCATGCGGCCCTGGAATTATAGTCCTCCCTGCCGTCCTTGCCACGGGGCGTGCCCTGTCAGTCTCTCCTGTCAGTCTCTCAATTGAAAGCCCGAGGAAGCTCCCAGCAAGCGGAACCGGATGAGTCGCATCGGCGGGAGCCCCTCGGCGAGGAGCCGGCGGGTGAGCTCAGCGCGGGTTGCGAGCGGGTGCTCCGAAGCGTAGTCGGCCGCGAACTCGTTTAGAGCCAACCATCCGGCAGCGGGGTTCGAAGCGCCAGGATCGACCGCGACACGCGTCGCTTCGCTCCGCGATGCAGCAAGAGACAGAAGTCCTCGCTCCCGAAACAGAGTGACGATTTCTTCGAAGCTCCGGCCCTGCGCATGCATCTCGAAAACGGCGATCAATCGTACGAAGGCGAGCATGCGTCGGTGATGGTGCCGCAGGCGCAGCTCGAGATTGTCCGGATCGAACCCTCCATCGAGAGCCTCACGCTCGAACTCCAAAAGCCACCCCTCGCTCGTGGTCTCGGTCGCAAGGACGCGCCGCAACAAGCTCGCAGACTCAGCCTGGTAAGCGAATTGACGCGCGCGCCCACCCACTTCGCGCAAGGTGAGAAGCTGGAGCTCGCTGCGGTCCGCGCGGCCCAGCTCCGCGCCGCGAACCATGAGAAACGTGCCTCGAGCCGGCTCGAGCGCCTTGGGACGCCACAACACCACCGGCGCTCGGCCAGGAAAGTAAAACGGCACCAAACGTACCGGAGGCGAGACTTCGGACGAGGGCGAAAGGCCGCGTTCGCGAACAAAGGCAGCGACACGCTCGGAAGCCTCGGCGACTTCGAGTTCGACCGCCTCGAGAGGAGGCTTAGGCGCGAGGAGTGCGGGCAAAGACTCCGACGCAAATTGGGTCAACGCAAGCTCTGTGAGCTCGTGCGTGGCGAGCTCGAGCTCGGCTTCCGCGAGGGCGAGGATGGTGTCCGGCGACCAATCCAACATGTGCCCGTAGAGAAAATAGCGGCGCAGGCCTTCCTCACCGAGGACGAAACCAGCGGGGTCGTCACCGGTGGGCGGTGGCGCGTTGGCCATGAGCCTCTGCACCGAGCGCGTCGCGGCGCGGCTGAGCTCGGCGAGCTCCGCGACCGTCGGGGGCGGCAAGCGGCCTTCGATCATCTGAGGAAGATCGAGCAGCAAACGCCGGCAGCTCTGAAGCGACCGGACACCATCGCCGCGCCAGATGGGGTGGGCGGGACCGAGATTCTCCCGCGCTTGATCCAAGAGCGGTGTGATGGCCGCCAGCCTGCCGGCAAGGGCGTCCGCGCGCGTGGCAAGCTCCCCTTCCGCGAGCAGGGAAACGAGCCCGAGGCGGATCTGGTCCCCGTAAAACGCGGCGGTCCGATTCCAAAGCTGCCTTTGCTCGAGCTCGAATAGCTCGGCCTTCACGAGGCTCGTGAGCCAGATCGCGTCGAGATAAGCCAGCTGCGAAAGCTCTGTGAGCCTTAGCCCCATGAGCTTGTAATGAAAATCAGAGAGCCATGAAACGCGCGCGTCGATATCGGCGCGCGCGAAGCTTCCGAGACGATCGTCGTTGCCAGGAAGGCCCGACAGCGTCGACTCCACAGGAAAGAAGCGAAAACGCTCGGCGAAATAGACCTCCATCACGTTCTCGAGCAGACGATCTTCCACGGGTAGACTGGTATCGGTTTTCGGGGCGCAACCGAAAGCGACCACGGCGAGGACCATGAGGCCACTGAGGCTAATGACGAGGACGAGCGCGTTCCCGCGATTCGGTGCACGTTTCATTTTTTGCTTCGCTAAAAGACAACTATCGGGTAGAACCTCCCCGGGGTCAAGATCTATGGAGCGACACGAGCCACGCGATTCTACAGCGCGATGCTGTCTTTCACGTTTTGCCTTTCGGTGTTCGCCGACTCGCGCAGGCCGGCAGCGGCCGCTATCATGCGAATGCCGATGGCCGGGTAGCGACACTTGATGGCGGACGCACCGCCGGAGGAACGAATGCGATTGGTTATCTTATTCTCTTTACTCGTTGTCACGGCGGCCTGCGCGCCGTCGTCGGACCCGATGCCGATTCGATTGGTCGACGCCTTCGCCGGGGAGATGGTGCAGGGAGGCCCTTCGAACCCCGCTCCACCGCCGCCGCGAACCCAATGGACGTTCGCCGACCCCACCGCAGGAACGAATGGATTCAGCGCCTTCGCCAACGTCTCCGGGCTCGCCGTGCGCGACGGGCTTCTCGTCGGCCGCTCGACGAGCGACACCCCCCTCATCCACATCGAGCGCACGACTGGGCTCGAAAACCAGGATCAGCTTCATTCCATCGAAGTCAAAATCCGCGTGTCGCCGGGCGCGAATTTCTCCATCGTCCCAGGGGGGTCCACGACACCGATCCCGCCGCCGCAGGCCTTGCCGGGCCCCGGCCCCGTCGTCTTTTTGATGACGACATTCGGCATCAGCACTCCCTTGGTAGCGGGCGATGAAGTTCGTACGTATACGCTCCGGAGCCCGCTTCCGGTTACGGCGTCCCGCGTCCGACACATGTACATCCGCCCAACGGACGTAGCCGGGGCAGATTTCGCCATCGAGTCCATCCGCTTCATCTTCCGCGAAGAGTACCTGGCGGGCATCGAGAGCGGTATCGGTTTCCAAGGGATGTCGGATATCTATCGGGGGTCGATCGTCTCGCGAGCTCCGGAGACGATCCGTATCCCATTGGAGCTTCCCTCTCGTCCGTCGCTCGACCTTGCCGTGGGCACCGTCGACGACGTGCCTGTCACCTTCCGCGTGAGCTTGGACGACGACGTCGTGTTCGAGCAAACGGTCACGACACCTTATCGTTGGGAGCATCGCGTCATCGACCTCGCGCCCCACGCCGGGCGTTCGGCAAATCTTTCCTTGTCCCTCGACTCCGATCAGGAAGGCGCCATTGGTATCTGGGGTACGCCGGTGGTGCGTCAAACCGCAGGCGCAGATTCCAGGCGACCGCGCGGCGTCATCGTCCTTTGGACCGATACGCTGCGGATCGATCATCTCTCCGTTTACGGTTACGAGCGCGAGACGGCCCCCAACTTGAAACGCATGGCCTCTCAAGGTGTGTTGTTCCTGAACACCGTTTCGCAGGCGACGTGGACCAAAGTCTCGACGCCGTCTCTCGCGACGTCGCTCTATCCATCGACGCACGGTGTCAAGGAATTCTCCGACTTTCTCCCCGCGTCCGCGGTCACGCTCGCCGAGCTGTACCGCGAGGCGGGCTACGCTACCGTCTCGTTCTCTTCGAACCTCTTCACCGGTCAATTCACGAACCTCCACCAAGGGTTCGAAGAGCTGCACGAAGACGGGTCGCTCCCGGAGATAGGCTCAAGCAAAACGTCTCGCGAGTACATCGATCGGTTCACGCGTTGGCTCGAAGCGCACCAGGACGTTCCCTTCTTTGCTTTCCTCCACCTCTACGATCCTCATGACCCCTTCGAGCCCCGTCCGCCCTACGCCACTCTTTGGGCCGATCCAGAGATGAAGGAACACCACGGAATGCCGCGGCTCGGCCCGTTCGAGATCGGGCTCGTCAATTTTCACTCGTGGGCGCTACTCGGGGTCCTGGCTTTCGCAGTTGTGACTGGCTTCGGCCGCAAGGCGTGACGAGTTCCTCGGCGCCTTACCAGATGTCCTTCAAGCGCAAGGTGAAGCCGCGCAGGATGGGCTCGCCGGAGACTTCCGCCGGGTTCTCGAGACACTCGTCGGGCTGTCCGGCGCGATAAACGTGGACGCGTTTTTTCACTGGATCGATGAGCCAGCCGAGCCTGGCACCGTTATCGATGTACTCCGCCATCTTTCGTTTCAGGTGGGTCAGCGTTTGAGACCGGTCTTTAGGCGAGCGCAGCTCCACCACGAAATCGGGACAAAGAGGCGCATATCCTTCCCGCTCTTCGTCGCTGAGTGCGTCCCAGCGCTCAACGGGGAGCCAGGAAGCGTCCGGAGAGCGCTTGGCGCCGTTCGGGAGAGTAAAGCCGGTGGAGGCGTCGAACGCGATGCCACGCCCGTCTTTTTCGCTCCAGCTCTTTAGCCTGCGGCTCAGTTTCTTGCCGCGTGCGCCAGTCTTGGCTCCAATAGGGCGCAGGGCTATCAACTCGCCGTCAGTCGTCAGCTCGAGACGAGCTTTAGGATTGTCCTTGCAGAGCTGATAGAATTTTTCGTCCGTTATCCGAACGGACTCGAACTTGACGTGGACGATCGGCGGCGACCCCGCATCGTTTGCGTCACGAGCCCCACCCATCGTCTTTCCTCCTGGCCACTCTAGCAGAGCCGACACTCTATCTGGTGTTCAATGCTTTGAAACCACGGACGAGCTAGGGAAGGCGCTGGCGGAGTTCCTCGTCGAAGTGAAGGACGAAATGTAACACGGTGCGCGGTTCCGCCGCGCTCTCGCTCTGTACGATGACGAATCGCTCTCCATTGAGGCTGACGTCGTAGTTCGCGGTGTTGTCTCTGACGAGGTGGCCTCGGAAGAGCTCCTGAGGCGTACCCGCCCTAAACCCATCGGCCGTCTCGATAGCGACGGTCATCAAGCGGTCCTCACTAACGTAGAAAAGCTCGCGTCCGTCGCGTGACCATACCGGCGACTCTCCACCGTCGGCAGAGATCGTAAGACGACGATCGGCTTCGGGGAGAGGAACGACGTAGACTTCGTTCTGGCCGGACATGTCGGACACGTACGCGATAAAGCCTCCATCCGGAGAAACGCGAGGCGTTCGCACATTGCCCTCGGACGTTACGAGCGACGAGTCCTCGCCCGTTTCAGAGAGCGCTCGAATCTGTTGGCGTCCGGAGTGTCGATAGAAGAGAACTCCGCCGGAAGCGCTGTCCAATCCGGTTCGGTCTTGAGAACCGCTGCGAGGGTGTCGGACATGGTCTCGCCGTGGAATAGGCGTGTTCCTGTCAGCATCTCGAACAGCACGACGCCGAGAGCCCAGATATCGGTCCTTTTGTCGACGGGCTTTCCTCGTGCTTGCTCGGGACTCATATAGCCGGCCGTGCCCAGGAGCACGCCCGCTTGGGTCGCCGCCCGGCTCAACGTCGGAGAGTTGGAGTCGTCGATGCTCTCGGGCGCATCACCTTCGAGAGCTTTCGCCAACCCGAAGTCGAGCACTTTCACCGTACCGTCGTCGGTGATCATGACGTTCGCCGGTTTCAGGTCGCGGTGGATGATGCCTTTTGCGTGCGCCGCATCGAGCCCTGCCGCTACCTGCGCGGCAATGTCGATCGCCTCTTCGAGCTCGAGAGCGCCTCGCTCGATCCGCTGTGCCAGCGTTTGCCCTTCGACGAGCTCCATAACGAGCGCGAACACGCCCTCGCTTTCTTCGAGTCCATAGATCGCGGCAATGTTGGGATGATTCAGCGATGCGAGCACGCGAGCCTCGCGCTCGAATCGAGCCATTCGCTCACGGTCGCCCGCGAAACGCTCGGAAAGCACTTTGATCGCGACGTCGCGCTTCAGTTTGGTATCCCGCGCGCGGTAGACCACTCCCATGCCGCCGCTTCCAAGCTTGTCCAGGATTTCGTAGTGGGCGAGGGTTTGTCCGATCATGAAGGAACGGCTCCGAGTAGAGAACGTATTTTAGTCGCTTCGGAAAGTAAAGGCCGAAGCCAAATTTTTGCCTGTCAATTAACCCGCGGCTTCGGCCGCAAGTCGTGACAAATTGCCGCCGAAGATCGCGGCGGCCTGCTCCGAGGTGATATCGAAAGCCTCTAGCTGCGCTCGAAAGTGATCTCTTTGCCAGCCTCGAGGAAAAAAGCTCGAGTCCGACCCATAGAGGATGCGCTCGGCGCTCATGACCTCGAGCGTGCGCTCGAAGACTCGTGGAAGCGTCAGAGGCTCCGGCAAGTGGGACATCCACGCGTTCGTGCTCGACGTGTCGGTGTAGATGTTGGGACAAGTTGCGGCGACGTCGAGAAGCTCCTCGAACGTGTCGCAGCCGAAGTGAGGGACGACGAAAGGGATCGTATCGAAAGCAAGTGCTACGTTCTCGAGGCCGCGCGGTCTCGCGAAGCTCATGTCGAACGGACTCGGGAGCCCGAGCTTGTCGCGTACGCCGATGACGAGGCGGCCGCAATGCACGAAGACGATCCCGCGATGTGCGGCGACCTCTTCGAGGATGGGTTTCAACGTATCGTCGGCGATATGAAAGTGGTGCATCGCCGGGAACAAGCAGAGTCCCTTCATCCCGAGTTCGCGAAACGCTCGCTCTGTTCGTTCGAGCGCGTCGGGCGCTTTGGGGTTCAGCAGGAAGTACGGGATGACGCGATCGGGAAAGGCGCGCGCGGCAGCGGCGACGGAGGCTTCGTCACCGGGAACACTCGCGATGAGAACGATGCGAGCGACGCCATGGTGGTCGAGCTCGTCCACCCATCGCGCGGCGAGCGTCTCCGGGTCCTTATCGGGAAACTCGAACGGCAGGCTTTGTCCGAGCACCTCGAAGAGCTCGCCTTCGTCGGGCGGCGACGGAAGCCCGGCAGCGAGTGTCGCGAAGAAGCGGTGCGAGAAGAAGTGTCCGTGGGCGTCAGCGACGGTGAGCTCTCCGAATCGGGTTGGCATGCGTTTTGGCATAGGAACGGCTCGATGCCATGCGTTATCTTCGCGCGTGGATTTTAAGGTGGCTCCGCGTTAATGCTCGCAGGTTCGACGCGCCTAGCATGGCAAAGCAGCGCGCGAGGTCCCGTTGCAGCATCTTGATGAGCGCACTCACTCCTTCGGCCCCGTAAGACGCAAGCGCCCACATGATCGGGCGACCGAGAAGTACGCCTTGCGCGCCAAGGATCAGCGCGACGAGGATATCGGTCGCACGGCGGAAACTTCCATCCACCAGGATCGGGAGATCGCCTCCGATGGCGCCCTGGATCGCTAGCAGTTCTGGAAGCGGGGCCGTCTTGCTTCCCCCTAACAAGCCACCGAAGTTGGATATGACGAGACCGTCCATAGCGAGCTCAGCCGCCTTCGTCGCATCGGCTTCCGACATGACGCCCTTGAGAACCACCGGCACATCGACCGACTTCCGAATCGTCTCGACGACGCTCCAATCAATCTCGGCGCTTCGTTTGGCGTGCGTGTCCTCGTAGGAAGCCCTGACGGTGACGAAGACGGCTTGGGCCCCAGCGGACGCGGCGGCTTGCGCGCGCGCCGGCCTTCCTCGTCGGCGTAGACCGCGGTCCACAAGGGCATCGCGGCCTCCGCCGCGATCGCGGCCATCTCCGGGATCGGCGTGCTTGCATGGCTGCTAACAATCGTGACCGCTTTAGCCGCCGAGGCGCCGGCAATCGTGGCGCGCTCGCCCTCGGGGTGGTAGCGCTTCTGATTGGAGACCGGCCCGACCACGACTGGCGTGAAGAGCGTATGACCGAAGAGGTCCACGGATAGATCCATATCCAAGGTCGACACGTTCATCCGCGGGCGGAAGGTGTACTGGTCGAAAATCGAGCGGTCGCTTCCGGCAATGGACGAAAAGTCCTCCTCGGAGAGCACGAGCTTCGCTTGCTCGGCGAACTCGAGACTGTTCACGAGCTCGCCGAGGGGAACGGAGGGTCCCGGTGCTTTCCCATCCAGCTGCTGCCCAAACACACGAGCGGCGTACTCGAGTGCTTCGCGTCGTGTGAGCGTGCCCTTGCGCATCTTGGTTCGCCTCGAGTCAGGGGAAGTCCGTCCGGATAGCGGTGGCATCGATGTCGGCCAGAGACATGCGTCCGGCGCTCGCCATGGAGTCGCGAAGCTCCATCTGGAGAATCTGCAGCAGACGCTCCACACCGCGAGCGCCGAACGCGCCGAGACCCCAGCGCGCCGCCCGTCCGAGACATACCGCATCGGCACCCAACGCCAGCGCTTTGAAAACGTCGCTGCCACGGCGAAAGCCGCTGTCGATGAGCACCGGAACGGCTCCGTCGACTTCAGCGACAATTTCCCGCAACACCTCGAGGGTCGAGGGAACGTAGTCCAGGGTTCGAGCGCCGTGATTGGATACGATGACGCCGTCGAATCCGCGGTCGACACAAAGACGCGCGTCCTCGGCGGTCAGGATGCCCTTGATGAGCATCGGGACTTTGACGAAAGCCCTGATCTGGTCGAGATATTCCCACGTGTACCACAGGCGTCCAGGCACGGGCAGCCCGTAAAGCTCCGGGCCGCTCGTGGGGGCCTCTTCGTCGTCTTCATCGTCCACGCCACGCTCGCTTTCGCTCGGCGGGTTTCCACCCAGATGGCGGTCGTGGAGATCGCGTTCGAACCGAGTCGCCTGCTGATCGACGGTAACGACGATCGCCTGCGCCCCCGCCCCTTGAAACCCTTCGAGCCGCCGCCGGGACAGCACCAGGTTGGGGGTCGGATAGAACTGGATCCAGCGCGGGCCGTCCGCGGCAGACGCGATTTCCTCGTGAGGAATGCTCGGACCGTTCGCGACGATCATGGTCACGTGGGCTGCTGTCGCGCCACGATAGGTTCCCGCCTCGGCGTCGGGATGAAGGTGGTGGTGCCGCGTGCTCGGCGCAATCATCAACGGAGAGTCCATCTCGAGTCCGAGAATCGAGGTCGTCGTATCGACCGCCTCTGGACTCACGCCGCCGCGCGCAACGATATCGACCCATTCGAACACCTGACGGTTCCTTCGGATGGTCCATTCCGAGTCGCCGCCATGGGCCATGTAGTCGTACAACCTCAGCGGCATGTTGGCGAAGCAAATCGGCTCGAAGTCGAAAGCCGTCATCATCTCGCCGAGCCCAGGCACACGACGGTGTCCCTTCAGGGATCGCGGGTCCAGCTGCGCGTGGACCCTCGGCGAGCCCGCGAGTAACGCACCGAGCGCAACCAACGCCTGGCGGCGAGACGGGCTACGGATCCACGCGCCTTCAATCGGGCCCATGCGGCGATTCTATAGAGATCTTCGCTGCAGCGTACGATCTTTCGAGTAGGCTAAGCGCATGCAACGCTGGGTCGGCTTCACCGCCGTCGTCCTCCTCCTATCCTGCGCGTCGCGGGAGCCGGCCGAGACTATCGTCACGGAGCCGCATTTCGAATCCGTCCAGCCCGAGCTCTTCGGAGCCTACGGCGCGCAACCGAACGCGTGGGCGGACTATGACAACGACGGCGACCTCGATCTCTATGTCGGGTTTCGACATTCGTCGAACCGTCTGTACAAGAACGACAACGGCGTCTTCCGCGATGTTGCGGCGGAGGTCGGCCTGAACTCATGGACGACACCCGCGTCGCTTCCTGGGGGGACTTCGATGCCGACGGGCATCTGGATTTGTTTGTCGGGTTTCCGTTCGAAGTGATGCGTTCGACATCGTGACGGTCCATCACGGCAACGTGGAGGCAATCTCGCCCGGACAGGCGATGCTGCTGATGAGAAATCTGTCTGGCTCGATCTACGTCCGATTTCGTGACGGGAAAGACTTGCGAAACCAACTCGTCGAGCAGCCCAAAGCAGTCGTCCATAGCAGCCCTTCGATCGATGGCGACGTATCGATGGATCACTTCCTGGAAAACTAGCGAAGAAGAATCTCCAGAATCGTGAGTGGCCGCTTGCCGCGCCACTCGATCGCGATCGCGTGAAGGCCGGACACCTCCCTCGGTGGGAGCTCGACGTCGATCGTCATCGACGCCAACTCGACGGGAACACGCTGGCCTTCGACAACGAGCTCACCCCCGCCGTGACGCGCGTCGACACGGAGGCGAATGCGAAGCGAGTGCGCTTCTCCGCGCGGCAAGTACACGAACGCTCGGCGCTCGGGAGGGAGCCTGCGTACGCGGTCCGCGCGGCGAAAGCCCGCGCCGAGATAGGGCGAGCCTCGGTTGCCGAGAGGGATGGTCGCAGGGGTCTCCATCTCGACGATGGGTGCCCGGAACGCACGATCGCGCACGCGATAAAGATGCTCCGCCTCGTCCGAATAGATCGGCTCGAGACCGCGCAAAGGGGCGACGTCGCTTCCCTGCTCCCACACGAAGTCGACATCGAAATAGTCGAGCATCCACGCGCGATAGGCTGGATCACCGCTCGACCAAAACTGCACGACGGCATGGCGGCGATAGGCGATTTCGTCTCTTCCGACGAACATGTAGTCGTAGCCGACATAGGGGTCGTACACGACGGCGCGTCCCGAGACATATGGAAGCAACGACGGCCGGGATCGGTCGAGCGGATCCAGCCAAATGGCGTCCGGTCCCGACAGCATGCCGGCGGCCTTCGCGGTACGGACGCGCGACGCAGCAATGCGATCCGGCTCGAGCGACGCCGTATAGACGAAGTGCTGCACCGTCGCGGTCAAGGCGAGAAGCGTCACGATTGCGGTAGCGCTTGCGCGGCGAAGCGCGTCCGCGGTCCAGAACCACAGCAACACCCCGCTCGCCGTGGCGAACCACAGCACGTCGTTTTGCGATTCGAGTCTCGACAGACCCTCGGATTCTACGGGCGCGATGCGAAAGACGAGCGCGAGCGGGAATCCGATCGCGACGAACCACGCCATCGTCCGGCGGAGTGGTGCGGCGCCGCGCCACAAATCCTTCACGCACGCGCCGAGGCCAACGAGGCGCACTCCGAGAAAACCGATCCCCCACGTGAGGGTGGCAACGACGGCGAGGGACCATGCGCCCACGGAAAGCTCGAAACGCCCGACCGATGCGAGAGCGTTGATCGCGGCATGCCAGTCGAGCTTCTCCATCGAGTAGCGAACGATTTCGAGCGGCCGGAGGCCGATGCTCGTATTCGAGCCCCCTGCCGCGAGAAACGTGTGCGCGAGAAGCGGGAGCGACGCGAGCGCGGTCGCGACGAACGCGGCGCGCATACGCGCGTCGCGCCAGCTCACGATCGCCCCGATCCCCATCGCTGCGAGCACTTGCGCGCCGAGAAACATCTTCACGACGAGCATGAACGCGATACAAAGAACGCTTCCTACGAGAGCGCCGCGGCCCGAACCTCGTGTGTAGTCGTCGAAAAGAGCGAGCCCCGCGAACAGAAGCGGAAGCGCCGGGAGTAGCGGGTTCGACAGAAATATCGAGACGAGCGTCGCGTCCATGAAGACGAGACTCCACCAGTCCACCGAAGGCCGGTAGAAAAACGCGAAGCCGAACCCCGCGCCGAACACAAGGACGGGTGCTACGACGTGCGCCGAGATACGCTCCGTAAAGCGCCGAGCGAGCATGAAAGCGCTCGCCACGAGAAGTGCTACCTGCCATACCGTTCCGACGCGTATGAGCCCATCGAAAGCTGCGATCCCGAAATAGCGCGCCCAAGCCGCGAGCTGCAAGTGATAGCCGACGTGGTAGCCGATCGGCTGTCCCGAGACCGAGAGCAACGACGGCGGATAAGCGCTCTCGAGCGAGTGGATCACGCCGAGGTGAAACAGCACGTCGGTTTGAAGCGCGCGGTCGAGCAGCAACGTACCGGTGGCATCGGTCCGATAGAGGCTCCCCGTCATCAGGAAGTACGGGACGAAGAGGACGACCAATAGGGTCGCCAAAGTGATCCGGGTCGCACGCGGCCATCCGGAGCTGCGCTTCCTCCGCCAGGGAACGACCACAGCGAGAAGGCCGAGATTTCCTGTCAGGATCCAATAAAGAGGCTCCCAGTCGGCGAGCAGGGTGACGAGGTAGACGGCAGCGGCGATCGGGCCGGCGAGGACGGCGGAGAGAACGTAACACTCCTCGCGATCGCGCCCGATGTCGAGAAGCTTGACGGCGACGAGGCCCGGTAGAAACTGAGCGACGGTTAGGGCAAGAAGTGCCAGGAGGAACAGCATCGCGCCGCCCTCGTCAAACTCGAAACAAAGCTTCCTTCGCTTCCATCGGCGTGCCTTTCAAAAGGTGCTTCGCCATTTGGAGTGCCATCTTCATGGAATGGTCGGAGTTGTTATACCAATAGGCCCCGGTACGGCCGAGTAGCTTCAGATTCTTGAACGGCTTCACCATGCCTGCAGCCGCGGCGAAGCTTACTTTGTATGAAAGGTCGTAGATGGGATAGGTGTCACGGACGCGCTCGATATAGACGCCACCGAAATCCGACTCGGAGCGGACGAGCTTCAATCGGACGAGATCGGCTTGGATTTCCGGGATGAGGGCTTTGGCGTCGTTCCAATTCCCCTGTCCTTCGAAGCCGGTCACTTCGACACAGAGTCCGGCTTTTCCCTCGGGCGCCATGTAGTCGGCCATCTCGTTCGTGATGGAAACGCGAGAGAGCACCGTGTCCTGACCGCCGTAATAGATCCACTGCTCTTGCTGCAGCACGTCCGCGTTCACTTCCATGTTGTAGAGAACCGTGCTCAGGTAGCGAAGGGGCGGCGGCTCTTTTCCGATGAGATGGGCGAGCGCTCTGAGGTTGCCGCTCCAAACGAGGTAGCTCGGCTGGATGCGTCGGCCGTCGGCGAGCACCACGGTCTCGACCCTGCCTTTTCCGAGCTCGAGCGACGCGACCGTGTTGTCGAGAAGAATCTCGCCGCCGCGCCCGCGCACTTGCTCGCCGAGCTTCTCGCTGAACGTCCCGAACCCGCCATAGCTCGGATAGAGAAACTTCGTGTCGACGGGCTTCGGCAACAAAACGCCGCGCACGAGATCGAAGAGCGTCTCGCTCTTCACGCGTTTGTCGATGACCGCACGGTTGATGCCCGTCTTGGCCCAGTCCACGTGCACGTCTTCGCACGGGATCTGTAGAAATTTTTCGGTATAGGGCTTGAAGAAGAGACGGTAGAGCGTATCGCCATAGCGCGAGCGCGTGTACTCGGTGAAGGAGTTCTCGTCCTGGGGCTCTTGGCGGCGGAGAAGGTCGAGCCCCGAGGAGACCATGACCTTGAACGGCAGTCGAAAGAGCGCGCGATGGTCGAGCGGCCACGGAAAATAGCGGCCGAATAGATGCACCGCGCTCGAGCGGTCGACAACGATGTAGTCTTCTTCGAGAATCGAGAACAGAAAATCGAGCACTTCCTCGTCTTCGGTGTGGAAGCGTTTCGGCCCGACGTCGAAAACGAAATCGCCGTAATGGAAGGAGCGCGCGAGCCCTCCCACGTGGTCGTTCCGCTCGACGACGACCGTACTGCTCTCCTCACCTAAAACGGTATGGGCAAAGCTGAGACCGGCGACTCCCGCGCCAACGACAACAAAATCCTTTTTGTCATAATTGTTTTTCTTTGGCATACGCTTCCGATCGGGCAGTATACGTTCAAGGCGCGAGCACCGCCAAAACCGCCACGCCGTCGCTCTCGAAGACGGTGCGGAAGCGGTCTTCGGCCTCGAAAAGAGGCCGTATCCTCTCTTCCCGGACGCGGAACTCGGCCGCGCCGATGACAAGGTAGTCGATCCCGAGCTCGCGCGCTTTCCGGTGGGCCTCCGCCGCATCACCCGAGTTGAAGATCGGGCGGGTGTGGCGACGTTCGCGCTGCCGGTATTTCTGAAGGTCGAGAAGAAAAATGGGAAAGCCGACCGCCATGCGGCGCTCGCCGAGAGCGGGAACGAGCGCCCATTCCCCGAGCTCGCGCGCCCGCACGTCCCACTGCACGACCGCATCGGGTGGCGTCTCTCGCCGGATCCAGTCGAGCGCTTCCCACTCGGCGCGCGGCACGACCGTCGTCCACGGGAACCCGCCCGGGGACGGGTTGCGGTTCGTCACGTCCGCGGCGTTGTATACGTCTAGCGACACCGTGAGCAGCGCCGGAGCGAGGATGATGGCATGCGTCAGGCTGAGCGGCTCCGACAAAGCGCGCGCCGCCACCAATCCCAACGCGACGAGCAGCACGCTCCCCGCGCGCCACGCCATCCAGACACCTTCGTAGCTACGCAGGTCGAGAAAGAGCACGGCGACGAGCGCAAGCGCGGCGAGCAGGACGAGCTCGATTTCTTTCCGCGCGTGACGCCACGCGAGCAGACAGAGCGCTCCGCAATCGATGAGCAAAATGGAGGGAAGCTCTAGAAGCTTCGGCGTGCGCAGCGTGAGCGCCGCGCCCGCGTCTCCGAAAAAGCCGAGGGCTACGTACCACGCGAGAAACGCGAGCGACGTCACCGTCGCCGCCGAGGCCATCGCGAGGAACGGGACCTCTCGTCGGCGCCGCCAGAGCACGAGCACGAGCCATGGACCCGCGAGCATCGCCGTCACGATGCTCGTCCCTGCCATCCCGCCGAGAAGAACGCCGCAAAACGCCGCCGCCGAAACTCGCCGCGGCTCGCCGTTATGGACGAGCAGAATCAAGATGACGAGCAGGCTGTAGCTGAAAAGATGCTGCGGCGTATAGAGGAGCCCGCGATGCAGCCCATCGAGCGAGATGAGCTCGAGCACCCAGCGCGAGAAAGCGTCCACGTTGATGTTCATCCACGACTCGCTTCGCGGAAGGGCGAGGAGGCCTTCATAGCTCACCGCACCCATCATGACGCTCACCGCGAGAAAGGCGCGGGCAGGCGTGAGGTCGAACCGGCGCGCAGCCGCGTATAGCAGCCCGGCGAAGAGCAAGCCACCCGCGAAGTAGGTTGCGACAAGCGCGGTTTGATTGCCGAGCCAAACACCGAACGCCGCCGGGAACGTGAAAAAGAGCCAGTAATAGCCGAGCCCTCCGCCCTCGTAGAACGGGTTCTGCAGTGGGAACGCGCCTTTCTGGAGCTCGGCGACCACCGAAAGGTGCGTCATCAAATCGGCGCTAAAGTAGGCGCGATAGGCGACGGCGCCGTCGGCTACCGAAGCGCCGACCCTTGAAAATGGCACGACCACGATGAGCATCACCACGAGCCACGTCCCCGCGAGCCATGGGAGCTCTGACGCCTCGATGCGGCCCGCGCCCATTAATCGGAGCGCGAGTGCCAAGACGACGACCGATATCGCGATGACGGCGGAAGGCGTTGCGAGCTCGAAACGAAAGAGCACGCTCGTCGCGAGCGAGCTCACCAAGTAGCCCAGAGCAGCGCCCACGAGCCAGGCTTCGTGGCCGGTGAACCAGCGGCGCGCGACGGGCACCGCTCTACTTGTTCGCTCGGATCATGATGTGCCATCCGAACGGTCGGCGGATCGCATCGGGAAGGATGTCGAAGAACGGGACGAGCACGTAGTTGTTGAGCTTGCCGGCGAGGTTGTCGAACTTGAGGGTGCGCTTGGGGAAGCGGTCGACGTGGATGCGTAGATCCGAGAATTCGTGGAAGAGCTCGCGGCATTCCTTGGTCGAATATTTGCGGATGATGGGCGCGTCTTTCTCCGCGTGCTCGATATTCGTTCCCGAGATCCAAGCGACGAAGGCGAGCCACGAGATCCGGTTGTAGAGCATGATGATGGCTTCGCCGCCCGGCTTCAATACGCGGCGAACTTCACGAATCGACTTCTCTGTGTCGACCGTATGGTGCAGGACGCCGTGTGAATAAACGACATCGAAGGTGTCGTCGGGAAAGTCGAGTGCTTCCGCGTTGCCTTGCTGGATGTCGCCTTTATAGCCCTCGCGTGCCAGGTTCGCCGCGGCGAGCTTGACCGCGTTCTCGGTGAGGTCCCGGGCCGAGACATCCGCTCCCGCGCGGGCAAACTGCATCAAGTCGTTCCCGACGCCGCAGCCGATCTCGAGAATTTTCTTGCTTTTGTATTGCGGAAAGTCGACATAGTCGAGCAAGTAGTCGATTTTGTCGTAGCGATACTTCTCGAGGGCTTCAAAAAATTCCGGAGAGCCGACTGGATGTTTGGTGATCTCGATGTCGTTGACGTACTCGTTCCAATAGGAACGCACGTCTTCCAAAGTGTGAGCGGCTGCCATATTTAGCGGCGCGGAGTGTAGCAAGCGACAGAGCACGATTCAAGAAACGTGTATAATTTCGCGATGCCCCCCAAACCGCCGGATTCGAGCCGGGATTCGTTCGCCCAGGACGTTGCGCGTGGCCTGGGAAGCTCACCTAAATTTCTGTATCCCAAGTATTTCTACGATGCGGCGGGATCGGAGCTCTTCGAGCTGATTACCGAGCAGCCCGAATATTATCAGACCCGCACAGAGGCGGAGCTCTTGCGGCGCTCGGCGCCCGCGCTCGGCTCGATTCTGGGAGACGATGTGAGCGTCGTCGAGCTTGGGAGCGGAAGCTCGGCGAAGACGACGATCTTGCTCGATAGCTTCATCGAGAGCCAGGACGCGCTGCATTACCTTCCGATCGACATCTCGCCGACGATATTGCGCGAGACGGCGGACCGCCTGGACGCGCGTTATCCCGAGCTCGGCGTGACGCCCATCGCGTCGCAATACGAGTCGGGGCTCAGGCAAGCGAGCACGCTCGTTGCCGAATACGAACATGTCCCAGACCAGAAGCTCGTGCTCTTTCTCGGCTCCAGCATCGGGAACATGGAGCCCGACGAGACCGTACACTTCCTGAAAGGCATTCGCTCCCATCTGGAGCCGAAAGACGCTTTCTTGATTGGCTTCGACCTGGAGAAAGATGTGGAGACGCTGAACGCCGCCTATAACGACGCAGCAGGCGTCACCGTGCGGTTCAATCGCAATGTGCTCGTCCGCATCAACCGTGAGCTCGGGGGGACGTTCGACGTGGAGCGCTTCGTGCACCACGCGTTCTACGACGAAGAGGCCGGGCGCATCGAGATGCATTTACGCTCGGACGAACATCAAGTCGTCCACGTCGAGGCCTGCGGTTGCAGCTTCGAGCTCGCTGCGGGCGAGACCATCCATACGGAAAACTCCTACAAATACACGCGACCGATCATTGACCAGCTCGCCGACGACGCGGGGTTTCGCGTTCGCGAGGTCTTCACCGATGACAAGGATTGGTTCTCACTGGCTTTGTTCATCCCCCGGTGACCGGGCTCGGGAAGATTGCTAATATTGCTCCCATGAGCTCGCATCGGGGGCCGCTTCTCGTGATCGCGGCCATCGGGATCCTCCTCGCCGGTTTCGCGCTGACGGTGGACTACCCGCGTAGGGCCGGCGCTTTCTGGAGCGATGCGGCTACGTATTACACGATGGCGCACAGCCTCGCCTGCGACGGAGATCTTCGCTTCGAGCGGGCCGATGTGGAGCGCGTGTTCCAGGAATTCCGAAACGGGCCGTCGGGCATCTTCTTGAAGAAGGGACGCGAGCTCGACCTGACGCTGACGACCCAGATCCCCTTTCTCGTAAGCGTTGGACCTCTCACCCAAGACCTCTATTTTGCGAAGGCGTTCATCTATTCACTCGCGGCGGCGCCTTTCGTTCGTCTCTTCGGGACAAATGGAATGCTGTTGCTCCACGCGGTCCTCCTTACCGCGGTGTTGACAGCCGGCTACTTCTTCCTTGCGGCGAACAACGCGAACGGGGTCGCGCTCGCCTTCACGTTGACGTTCTTCTTCACATCGGTGGCGCCCGCTTACTTCGTTTGGCTCACGCCGGAGCTCTTCAACCTGTGCCTCGTTTTTCTCGGAGCGTTTTTCTGGCTCTACAAGGAACGCGCCGACCATCCGCCGTGGCCTCTCAGTGGCTTGACGTCGGACCTCATCGCCGCCGCGATTTGGGGCTCGGTCACTTATTCGAAACCCAACAACATTTTCTTGATCGTGCCCTTTGTCGCGCTTCTCATGTGGCGCCGGCAGTGGATGCGCACGATTCGAGTCGGCGCCGTCTTCTCTTTGTTTCTCGGCGGCCTTTTTCTCGTCACGTTATTCGCCGCCGGTGAGATGAACTATCAAGGGGGAGAGCGCAAGACCTTCAGCGGCACTTACCCTTATCAGCGATCCGACCTCACGTTCGAGAACACCGGCCTCTCCAAGAGGACCGACGTCATCTACACGCATCAGCCGTGGGACATCGTTGTTCACGACATCTATTTGTTCCATATCGGGCGCTTTTCGGGGATGGCCGTCTATTTTTTTCCCGCGGCCGCCGCTCTCATCATGTTCTTGCTATCCCGCAACAAGGCGCTCGACCAGTGGCTCGTTTTTGGCGTCGCGACCTTCGGCGGCCTCTTGCTCGTGACCTGGAGCCCGACGAACTATTTCGGAGGTTCAGGGACCCTCGGCAATCGTTACTTCATGAATCTCTTCCCGCTCTATTTCTTTTTGCTCGGGACGCTATCGAGGCCTCTAGTGCCTCTTTTCGCGTCCTGGGTCGCGGCTTCGCTCTTCGTGACGTCCATCCTCGCGGGGCCCTTCGAAGCCGGCCGGCGTCCCGGCGAACACGCGACGACGGGGGCGTTCAAGTGGCTTCCTCCCGAGCTGTCGCTCATCAACGACCTGCCAACCAACAGCGACCCGAGAAAGTTTCGCCAGAAATTCGACGACGGCTATCTCGGCTACTTCCTGGACAACAATAGTTGGGGCCGCGAGCGGCGAAGCCCGGGGGGGCTAGGTTTTCATGTGCGCGGCGGCTCGACGGCCGAGATGGTCGTGCGTACGAATGTCGAGCTCACGCAGATCGTCGTGCGCGTCACGAACGTCGCGGGAAAACCCAATCGCGTTCGTGTATGCGTGCCGGGAGGCTGTGAAGCGCGGGACATCGCCCCCGGCGACAAAGAGATCATCGAGCTACCCGCGGGCAAGCCGTTTCCTTACGAGGATTTTGGTCACCGCAGCTACTGCTATCTCGTGACGATCGAGACCGAGACCGGCGCGGTGCCGCTTCTTCAGGGCCGCGCTCAGAAAGATTGGCGCTATCTCGGCGCCTTCGTGCACATCGAGCCCGATCCCTATCCGGGGCTTTGACTAGACGGAACTTCCGCCGGCTAGACGCATGTAAACCCGTACGTTTAAAGCAGACGCGGCGGTTCGAAATGTAATGTGTAAGCATGTAATAGTGATAGAACAGTTTATTTTACTGATTTAATCCTATATAGTCGGCGCATGTACATCGCCAAGGTGCCGAACCGCAACTCGCCCCCAGCGATTCTCATCCGCGAAAGCGGTGCGTCCAAAACGAGGACCGTCGCCAACATCTCGAAGTGGAAGCCCGCGCGAATTGAAGCTCTTCGCCAGTTGCTGAAGGGCAACGTGGATACGCATCGAGGTGTTTGATGATCTCGCCCATGTCGCCTCGGACGCTGAGACCCATACCTTCCCTCGATACATCCTTTCCGCGGGTTTCACTCGTCGTCCACACGACTTCCGCCTCTGCCTCGAGCAGCGCTTCGTGTGAGGCATCCGGGTTCGACAGGTACACGCTCAGCTTCGTATGGACCGGAAGGATCACGGGCGACGTCACGAAAATGCCGCCGCGGCTGAGGTTCACGCCCATCGCCGTGTGAAATTCCGAGTCAGCCCGAAAAAACATGTCGCGCTCGAGCGGCACGCGCAACCGCTCCCGCGCGGTTACTTTCTCCTCGACCTCCTCAGCCGTGAAGCGACGCGTCACCGGGCGCGGCCCGACGCCGTTTTTCGACATCAATAAATCGTAAAAACCTTTGAGCTCCTCCCAACGCCGTTCTGCTGTGGGCGGGAGCTTCCCGCCCCAAATCCCCTTGGCGTCGTTCAGCACGCCGAATTCTCCGATGAGATCCAATACGGTGTTCATGCAGTCCCCCGCGCGTCTCCGGACTCGGAACGGATAAAAAGTTGGGTATTCTATCATTGTGAAGAGCGCGCCCTGTCGTGTCCGTGATCCAGACCGTCCGTGTTTCCCCTACGTGTGGTAAAACACTCATCGTGTCTAGCGGGAGGATTTGTAACGCGTTGTGCGCGCTGCTCCTATGGGCCGGCTCTCTGGGATCCGAAGAGCTTCCCCGCGTGCACCTCCTCGGCACCGGCGGCACCATTTCCGGCGGAAGCTCTGGGTCGCTTTCGGCGAGCAAAATCTCGAAACTCGTCCCCGGCCTCGACGCCGTGGCCGAACTGAGCGTCGAGGATTTCGTCACGATTGGAAGCTCGCGCATGACGCCCGACCTCCAATTTCGCTTGGCTCGCCGCGTCCGGGCATTGTTTCGCGAGCGTCCTGAGCTCTCGGGGATCGTCATTACCCACGGGACCGACTCGCTCGAGGAGACAGCTTTTCTCCTCGATCTTCTCGGCGTCGCCGAAAAGCCCGTCGTCTTCGCCGCCGCTCAACGGCCGCCGCGTCAAAGCGATACCGACGGGCCCCGCAACCTCCTGAACGCCGTCCGTATCGGCGCCGCCGAAGGCATGCGAGGCCTGGGGGTTCTCGTCACGTTGAACGACGAGATCCATGCGGCGCGCGACGTACGGAAAACGCACTCCATCGCTTTGAACGCTTTCTCGTCACCGTGGATCGGCCCGCTAGGCCAAGTGGATGGCGATCGGATCTATCTCTTCCACCGGCCGGCGCGGCGCCTCGAGCTCGATGTCGACCGCATCGAGCCGCTGGTGACGCTCATCCGTTTGTTCTCTGGAAGCGATGGCAGCCAAGTAAAGGCGGCTGTGCGGTCGGGCCAACGCGCCATTGTGCTCGAAGTGTTTGGTCGAGGCAACGTTCCGCCGAAGGTCCTCGACGCCGTACGTGAGGCACGCAAGCAAGACGTCGTCGTCGTTTTCACTACCCGCACCGGCGGCGGACGGGTCGAGCTCGGAAGCGAGACCAAGCGGATCGGCGTCCTTTCTGGCGAAGATCTCGATGGGTTGAAAGCACGGCTCGTACTCGTGGCCGCGATGGGAACAACGACCGATCTCGACGAGCTCGCTTCCTATTACCGGCAGCTTTCCGGCGAGCTCGAAACGGCCGTCGGAAACTAAGGGCCCGCGCAAGAATAACTTCACATTTTAGGACGCCGATGCATCCCGCCTGGCTTCGTTGCTCGCCGCCTTCCGCAGCGAGCCTGTCGAGCGGAGGGCTAGGCCGCGTCAGCGGCCGCACTGGAAGATTGCTCATATATCTGGATATTATTCGCTCGCGCCTCGCCATGCGGGCGCCCTTTATTAGATTGGGCCCGAAAATGCGAATTTATTCTTGCGCGGACCCTAAAGATTGGAAAATTCGCTGAAATGCTGGAGCACAAAGAAAACTTGTTCGAGGGCTGGGGCCAGATCTTCTCCGTCAAAGAAGTCGTGTTCAAGAAGAAAACGGAGCATCAGGATCTCGTCATCTTCGACAGCGCTACCTTCGGGCGGGTCATGGCGCTCGATGGCGTCATCCAGACGACCGAGCAAGACGAGTTCGTCTATCACGAGATGTTGGCACACGTTCCCATCTTGGCGCACGGCAACGTTCGGCATGTGCTCGTCATCGGAGGTGGCGATGGGGCGATGTTGCGCGAGGTGTTGAAGCACGCTGGCGTCGCGGAGGTAACCCATGTCGAGATCGACCGCGACGTGATCGACATTTGCGAGCGATACCTCCCGCGCCACTCGAATGGCGCTTTCCACGACGAGCGCGTGAAGCAAGTCATCGCCGACGGCGTGGACTTCGTGAACGAGACGCCGGAACGTTACGACGTGATCATCTCCGACTCGACGGATCCCATCGGTCCGGGAGAAGCTCTGTACACGCGTTCGTTTTACGCTGGATGCCATCGTTGTCTTCGCGAGAACGGCATTCTCGTCACGCAAAACGGGAGTGCCTTCGTGCAGACGGACGAAGTCGTGACAACGGCGAAGCGGCTGGCCCCGCTGTTCGAGGACTGCGCGTTCTACCGAGCAGCCGTACCTACCTACGTGGGCGGCATCATGGCGTTCGCCTGGGCGAGCGACGATGCATCGCACCGAGCCACATCGCTCGCCGTATTAAGTGAGCGCTACGCACGAGCGGAGCTCTCGACGCGCTATTACACGCCCGAGATCCACCAAGGCGCCTTCGCGCTGCCACGATTCCTTATTGATGCGATCGAAGGGTAACGGATCTCTCTAGAGTGGTCGACGAAGACATTCCAAGGAAAAAAGACTCCAGTCCAACCCGGTCGTGAAGTGCGTTATCTGCTTCCGCTACTACTGCAAGGAATGCGAGTTCGATCGCGGGGGTCGGCCTTTTTGCACCAAGCAGTGCTCCGAGTTCTTCTTTTTCGGGGATGAAGATTAGAACTTCGTCCAAACGCAGCCTGCGGCCGCAACCAAAGGGGATGGCCACAGGGGCACAGCGCGGCGGAGCCGCAACCAAATTGGAGGACGGCTCCGCCGCGAGCGGTCAGCGGTCAGCATTCAGCGGTCAGCTCGTGGTGCTCGGCGCTTCGCGCCTCGGTCCCATTCTCAGTGTGCGCCGTCCCAATTCTTCGCCGCGGTGCCTCTCCTAACTAATTTACCCTCTTGCGGATCCGGCCGCAGCCGCTCAAATTCTTGCAAGAAATAGAAGCTTTTTCGGGTTAGTCTGAAGTTCCTTGGTCGAATGAACCCACTGACAGTGTGAATCCCCAATGATTACGCGTCTTTAGGGACGCCGAGAGGCTAATTTTGGGTTGCAATATGTAGGCATGTCTAAAGCCTTTTATGATTTGATATATATTGACACATAGGATACTATGGTGGGCATGCATATCCACATCATCCCCAATCGCAACTCTACCCCCGCGGTCCTGCTGCGTGAGTCGTATCGGGTGGGCGGAAACGTCCGCAAGCGCACGCTCGCTAACTTGTCCAAATTGCCCATGGACGCAGTCGACGCCATCCGACGCATTCTCAAAGGGGAAAAGCTCGTCTCGGTTGAAGTCGCCTTCAAAATCGTCGAGAACGGCTCCCGGCACCATGGCCACGTCGACGCGGTGCTCAGCGCCATGAGACAGCTCGGTTTCGAAAAGCTCGTTGGTTCTCGACACTCACCAGAGCGGGATTTGGTCGTGGCCATGGTAGTCGCCCGGATCCTCGAACCGCAGTCGAAGCTGGCGACTAGCCAGTGGTGGCACACAACCACACTGCCCGAAATCCTGGGGGTGAGCGATGCCCGCGAAGACGATCTCTATGCCGCCATGGACTGGGTTCTCAAACGCCAGGAGGTCATCGAAAAAAAACTCGCGGCGCGCCATCTCCAAAACGACGGCCTGGCGCTCTATGACCTAACCTCAAGCTACTTCGAGGGTGTGAGTTGTCCGATCGCCCGCCTCGGATACGACCGTGACGGCAAGAAAGGCAAGCTGCAGATCAACTACGGTCTGCTGACCAACGAACGCGGCATCCCCGTGTCGGTATCGGTCTTTGAGGGCAACACGGGCGATCCCAAAACGCTGTTGCCTCAGGTAGAAAAGGTGCAAGAGCGCTTCGGCATCGAGCAGTTTGTGATGGTGGGCGACCGCGGAATGATCACCCAGACCCAGATCGACGAGTTGCGGGAGATGGACGGTGTCGACTGGATTACCGCTCTGCGTCCCGAACCGATTCGCAAGCTCATCAACGATGGGGTGCTCCAGATGGGGCTATTCGACGAGCGGAATCTGTTTGAGGTGACGCACCCGGATTTCCCCAACGAGAGGCTGGTCGCTTGCCGCAATCCGGAGCTGGCCGAGAGGCGGCGTCACAAGCGCCGTGCTCTGCTCGAAGCGACCTGCAAGGAGCTGGAGAAAGTTTGTCGGATGGTCGAGCGGCGCCGTTTGCAGGGCAAGGAGGACATCCGTGCTGCAGTGAAAAAGCTCCTCAACAAGTACAAGGTCGGCAGGTACTACAGGCTCGACATCCGTGACGACGGTTTCGACTTCGAGCTAGACGAGACAACGATGGATGCCGACGCCTCGCGCCTCGCCAACGGCAACTCTGAGCTCGCCAACAAACGGCTCCAGCGGTGGAAGCGACACATGGGGACGATCGCTAAGCAGTTCGGAGGGATTCGCCAACGGATCGGGCGGGGTCAGCTGCAAGGTAAAGATAAAATCGGTGTGCGGGTAGGCAGAGTTCTCAACAAGTACAAAGTCGGCAAGCACTTCAAGCTGGACATTCGCGACGACAGCTTTAGCTTCGAAATCGACGACACAAAGGTCACTGCGGAAGCTGCCCTTGACGGCATCTACGTGATCCGCACCAGTCTTGCTGAGCAGCGGATGAAAACCGACGACACAGTGCGCAGCTACAAGTTGCTGACCCAGGTCGAGAGGGCGTTTCGTTCCTTCAAGAGCATGGACCTAAAGGTGCGGCCGATTCGTCACCGGCGCGAAAACCGAGTCCGGGCGCACGTCTTCTTGTGCATGCTGGCCTACTACGTCCTGTGGCACATGATGGAGGCTTGGCGGCCGCTGCTATTCTCTGACGAGGACCAGCAGGCGAAGGCCAGGCGTGACCCGGTTGCTCCGGCGAAGCGCTCCGAGGCCGCCCTGCGCAAGATACAAACCAAGAAGCTTGACGATGGGAGTCGAGCTTCCAGCTTCCGCACGCTGCTGCGCCTTCTCAGCAACATCGTCCGAAACAAATGTCGGCGACCGGAAGCCGGACCCGACGAGCCCACCTTCGATGTCACGACAACTCCGGACTCGAAACAGCAGAGAGCCTACGACCTGCTCAAAGGTATCACCGTGTAGACAGAAGCCAGCACCATTGATTCCAACTATCTCATTGGATCAACACTGGATCTTGGCTTTTTCAGCCAGGAACTTCAGGTTAGTAGTACAGAGGCACAGCGCGGCGGAGCCGCAACCAAATTGGAGGACGGCTCCGCCGCGCTGTGTCTCTGTACTACTAACCCTGAAAAGCTTGTTTTGAGAAGAAGAAAAATCATGCGGCAGCAGCGTGGAGTTTATCGAGGGAGAGAGAGTTTGCGGTAAGTAATGCGGAGCAAAGTTGCTGACCGCGCTTTGTGAGTCTGTAGCGAAAAGTTTTGGGAACTTTTTTGACAAGACGGTGGGCTCGGAGGATGCGAATGAGCCGGGTGACGCGTCCGCTTAGCCGTCTGGTTTCGAGAGGGTCGTCCGAAGTCTTTGGAAAGAGCAAGGCACGGAGTTCCCTGTTGCGAAAGCCTCGCAGATGAAACTCTCCACGGGAAATAGCGGCGAGGAGTCGGGCGTCCAGAGCGTCCCAAGGGCGAAGAGCTCGGAGGGTGGAGCCATTCCATTGAGTTTTTTGGCTGACGCGAGCGAGGAGTTGACCGAGTGGGGTTGAGGTATCACAAGCGGCGAGAGCGTCGAGGTAGCGCTCATTGGAGTCCTGGGAGAGCTGGGCACGACGATGCAGGTCTGCGATGCCACGACGGAGCGGACGCCACTCGAGAGGGCCGTTGGGGTCGCCTTCCTTTGGCCGGTAGCAGCGCATACCCTCGGCACGCTGGATGGTTGTCTCCACACGGAGCACGGAACCTTGTTTGTCGTAGAGTTTGACGGAATTGAGGTCGAGGGCATGTTTGATACGCAGACCCTCGGGCCGGTGGCGAAATCGGCTGACGACTTCCCCTGAAAAGTCGGTTCGAATCCGTTTTCCGAGAAAGCGCATCACGTCGGGGCTCGAAAAGTTTGTGATCGCATGATGTACAAGAGCGGGATAGATCTCCGCGAGGCTAGAGCTGTTACGAAACGTGACGTCGGTGGCCCATTCGCTGCTGTAGACACTCCAGTAGTAGTCGAGGCCACTCGGCGGGAATAATTTGTCTTGCAATGGATTGACGAATCGACTCAGGCGATTCAGGATGTGAGGCCAGTTGGTTTTGAGCTGCTCATCGAGAAGCTGCTGTGCCGCGTGGGCATCCTCAACCCAGGTAAAGCAGTTGCCTCTCCTGCCATTTCAGTGGATCCTCTCGAGGGTGAGACCGCCACAGTTTAGGTAGACGAGACTGATGAGAGCTTCGGCAGAGTGGAGTCCAAAGCTGCGGTGGCTCAGCAGCCGGATTTTGTTGTTCATTCCTTCGAGTCGGCCGTTGCTGAGTCTCCACGTGACCCACGCGATGACGCCATCGAAGTGGCTGCGGGTCATCTTCGCCGCGCGTTTGACGGGCTCTATCCTCGAGCTCATAGCGTGCCGCAGCCATCCTCGGAGAAACTTCTTGGCCCATGTCTCGGTTTTGTAGGTGTAGAGGTCCATGAAGTCGTCGCGCAGAAGCATGGCGCGGTAGAGGCGACGATTAGCTCGCACCTGCTCGCGGAGCACCCGTTTGTCTTTCGCGCTGCGGTTGTGTTTGGCCTTGAGAAGGGGAAACTTGGTGTTCTTGAGGTTGCGTCGGGCAGTCCCTTTGAGCTCGCGCACCAGCTCGCGCCGGGTCTTATCCACGGCCTCGTTCAGATGCTTGACGATGTGGAAGCGGTCAAAGATCACCCGTGCCTGAGGAGCCTTTTTGCCGACGACAGTTATGTACGGCTCCCACATGTCCATGCTGACCGCTTCGAGCTCCGCGGCTCTTTGTGGTCCGAGCTTGCGGAAAAACCGCAGCAGCGTCTTGGCCTTGCGCTCCTTTCCCGCCCAGACGACCCGGCCGCTGAGATGGTCTATTACCACTGTTAAGTACTTGTGGCGTTTGCGGTAGCTGATCTCGTCCATCCCAATCACCCGCAATCCATCGAGCTCGCGCCGCTCATCCCGCTGCTCGGCAACCACTCGCTGGATGATCCGTCGCACCGAACGCCACGTCACTCGGAAATAGTTCGCTACGGCGCTGACGTCCGTCCTCTGTGTCAGCCACGCTACCTCTTGTTCGAAGCTTTTGGTAAAGCGGCTTCCCTTGTCGGCCCAAGGCACCTTTTCTCTGACCACTCCACACCGCCGACATACCACTCGTCGGATCGAGTAGCGAAGATAGGTCCGGACTCCGAACAGGTCCAAGTGCCGCCAGTAGCGATTGTAGCGATCTTTGTTCTTGCGGACCTTTCGTCCGCAAATCCCGCACAGAGGCTTCCTCCTCCGTGGTACTACATCCACCACCACTCTGGCTTTGTCCGCCTGGAAGTGGAAACCTCGGACCCACAGGCCTTGCAATCCGATGAGCTTGTTGACTAACGTAGTAACGCGCATCGCGGGAACGCTCTTTTCTCTTTCGGAAAAAAAGATTCTAGCGTTCTCGCCGATGCGCATCTACACATGGCTTACCCTCTCAACCCACGGGCCTCACCAAATGCCACTGCCCCTCAGCGGGAGACGAGGCTGTGGGAAACGCCCCCACGGTTCTGGTCGTTCAGACCTTGCTCACGACTGAGTTCTCTTCGAAGCCTGGAAGGGTGTTTTCCATAGCCTCCACTAATCGAGCCCCCCCTTCCTTATTCCATATGAATTAATGTCCCACTCGGGGATGGTTGAAATCCCACGCCTTTAGGCGAAGCCTTTAGGAGGCTTGGGGTACGATCCCCAGGTGAAAGGATATCGTAAATCATTGCACACGACGTACCAGTTAAACTATCACTTCGTATTTATCACGAAGTACCGCAAGCCGGCCTTGAGAGGGGATGTAGCGGTTCGTCTCCGGGATCTCATCCGGGAGATCTGTGCTCGGAACCAGATAGAAATACTGAAGGGTCATGTGCGGCCTGAGCACGTGCACCTGTTGCTGAGCGTGCCGCCGAATTTGTCGCCGAGTCGAGTGATGCAGTTGATTAAGGGTAAGATGTCGAATCGTCTGATGCGCGACTTACGGACGATGCGGAAGGAGTTCTGGGGTCGGCACCTACGGGCACGGGGTTACTTCGTGGTGACAACGGGCAACGTGACGGATGAGGTGGTAGCGAAGTATATAGAGTTGCAGGGTGCCGTGCCCCAGGACGACGATTCTTTCAAGGTCAGTGAGTAGTGAAACGAGGCAAGGACAAGCCGACTTTAGTCGGCGACGTGAACCCATCGCCTTTAGGCGATGGAGCGCACGCGCTCAGTTTTTCTTGTATATATACCAGGAGGGGCCTGTGGGCGCTCGTGGGAAACGAGAAGCGTTTTCCAAGCGATTGTGGAAAACGCCGCTCCACGTTTGTACGTGCTCACAACCTTTCCCTAAACGCCTCTCTCGCCCGGAGTTTCCGGCGTTTTCCACAATCGCGGCAGCGTCCATAGGCCATGCCCTCCAACACAAATCAGATCCCCCGAAACGACAGGAGAACCAAAACTGTTTCACGGCGTCCTCCAGCGTGGGAAAGGGTTGTCGTGACATCTTCCTACTCTGGATGTGGCGCCGTGTCTACTTCACGCCCAGATTGTGCATCGAGCCCGCGTTGGGCTGACGTGGTGAGCGAGCCGACAGCGAAGAGTCAGGATGAAAGACTTTCGAGATCTAAAGGTTTGGGAGAAGGCCCATCAGCTAGTCAAGGGTTTGTACCAGGCCACCGGCCACTTCCCAACCGAAGAGAAGTTCGGCTTGACGGCTCAGATGCGCCGAGCGGCGGTTTCCATCCCGGCGAATATTGCTGAGGGCTGTGGACGCGGTTCAGACCGGGATATGGCCCGCTTTCTTCAAATGAGTATGGGCTCAGCAAGCGAGCTCGAATACGAACTGCTCCTTGCCCACGAGCTCGGGTTGCTCGATAGCCAAAGTCTTCAGGAGCTTGCCGAGCGAACCACCGAGGTCAAGCGTATGCTCGCCTCTCTCATCCGGAGGCTCGAACGGAGCTGACCGCTGAATGCTGACCGCTGACCGCTCGCGGCGGAGCCGTCCTCCAATTTGGTTGCGGCTCCGCCGCGCTGTGTCTCTGTGGCCATTCTTAAGGCGCCTCATGCGGACGATTTAGGAGTTTTAGGATCGAGTGCTAGCGGTTCTTTTTGCTCTTACTCTCAGGATGCGATGGCTTACCACTTTGTCGACGGAGAGGATGGCGCCTCCGGTGTTGAGCTCTTCGCCGGCGACGGGGATGTGGCCCAAGCGGTCCAAGATCAAACCGGCGAGCGTGTGGTAGTCGGCGTGCTCGGGAAGCTCCAGCGACAAATGCTCGTTGGCGTCCGCGATCGAAAGCACACCGTCTAATAGGTAGCTTCCATCCGGGAGCTCGAAGATTTGAGACGCCTCTACGTCTTTTTCATCGAAGAGCTCGCCCACGATCTCTTCGAGTAGATCTTCGAGCGTTACGAGGCCTTCGACACCCCCGTGCTCGTCGACAACGAGCGCCATGTGCGTGTGTTGCTGCTGGAGCTGTTCTAGCGCTTGCTCGACTCTGGCGGAGTCGGGGATGAAGTATGGCCTTCGGAGCACTTGCTCGAGCCGGAAAGGGACCCGGGCGCCCCAATAGGTGAGAACATCTTTGGAAAAGAGCAGACCGATGATGTTGTCGAGCGTGTCGTCGAAGACGGGCATGCGGGAAAACCGCTGGTTCTGGATGATGCGGACGATCTCCTCGAGCGGCGTGTCTTTTTCGACGGCCACTATTTCCGTGCGCGGGATCATGACTGCCGCCACGCGTTTTTCTGCGAGCTCGATGACTTTGCGGAGCATTTGCCGACGGGCTCCACGCTCGTCCTCGGGAACGCCGCCGGCGTACAGGATCGCTTTGATTTCTTCGAGCGAGACCGCGGATCCGAGAGCCCCCGTGCTGACGCCGAACAGCGAGAGAAAGCCGTTAGAGACCATCGTCAAGACCTTGACCGCGGGGGAGAGCAAGCGGATGAGGCCGGAGAGGGGACGGATCACGAGCAACGACCACGCCTCCGGATGGCGTGCCGCGAGGCTTTTCGGGACCATCTCACCGAAGACGAGGATGAGTCCCGTCAGCACGATCGTGGCGATCGAGATCGTCTGGCCCCGCCGGTCCTCCGAAGCGACGAGGACCGTGATGGCGTAAGTAATGAGCGCGCCGGCCGCCGTGTTGACGAACACGTTCCCGGTCAAGATCGTGCCTAGAACTTTTTCGGGATGCGCGACGACTTCCCTGAGGCGCGCCGCGCGCGGCTCGGTCCGCTCCAAATGCCGGAGCCGAAATCGGTCGAGGGACATGAGCGCCGTCTCGGAGCCGGAGAAAAAGGCAGACAAGGACAGTATGACGACGAGTCCGAGGACGATGGCGATGAGCATCGAAGGTCAGTGATTCAATTATAGAGTCCGCAGCCGCGTTTGGCATCGGGGTACAATTCGGGCATGGAGCTCAGTGGAATCGTTATGATGGGTCTCGTCCTCGGCGGCACCTGGGGGGGGTTCGCCTACTTCCTCTACCAATCTCTGAATCAGGACCGCTAAGCGTATGGCGGTGGCCGTTGTGGGCGCGGGCGCGTGGGGGACGGCGCTCGCGAAGTTGATTGCAGACAAAGGCGAGTCCGTCACGCTTTGGTGCCGTGAGCCCGAAGTCCTCGCCGGGTTCCGCGAACGGCGCGTCAACGAGCCGTTTCTTCCCGACGTGCGTTTGCCCGAGAAACTCGACGTGACGCAGGCGCTCGAAGCGTGCGTCGGGGACAAGGAGCTCGTTCTCCTGGCGGTGCCGTCCCAATATCTCCGACGCGTTCTCGAGGAGCTCGCACCCCACGTGAGCGCGAGCCAAGGTTTCGTGAGCGCAACCAAAGGCATCGAAGAAGGAACTCTTCTTCGCATGAGCGAAGTCGTCGCCGACGTTCTACCCTTTTCGCCCGATCTCACGGCGATCTCGGGTCCGACCTTCGCGAAGGAGGTCGCGCGCGCAGAGCCGACGGCCCTCGTTGCCGCGAGCGAGAACGACGCCTCGGCGCTGAAAGTCCAAGCCCGTTTGACGACGAGCACATTTCGGGTTTATACGAGTGACGATGTGATTGGTGTCGAGCTGGGAGGCGCGCTCAAAAACGTCATCGCCATCGCCGTTGGGGTCGTGCGCGGCCTCGGCCTCGGCTACAACCCTGCGGCCGCACTGATGACACGTGGCCTCGCCGAGATCTCGAGACTCGCCGAAGCCATGGGCGGCAAGCGCGAGACGCTCGCTGGGCTTTCTGGTGTCGGCGATCTCGTGCTCACCTGCACCGGCCAACTCTCTAGAAACCGCACCGTCGGCGTCGCGCTCGGCGAAGGCAAGCCCCTCGCCGATATCGTGTCCAAGATGCGTCAAGTCGCCGAAGGCGTCGCCACTACCCACGCCGCCGCCGCCCTGGCCCGCGCCCACCAAATAGAGATGCCGATAGCCTTCCAGATGGAACGCCTACTGAAGGGAGAAGCAACCGCCAGAGAAGCGATGCATGAGCTCCTGGAGCGCCCCGTAGGCTCCGAATAATCAGTATTCAGGATTCAGCATTCAGGAAACTCTCAGGACTGCCGCAGCATGGCTAGTGGCCGCAGTCTTGAGAGCATCCTGAATGCTGAATGCTGAATCCTGAATGGTGGATTAAAATATTTCCAGAATTTCATACAACGTTGTTCGCTGTGCCGGGCGAAATCCGGCCTCTCGAATGAGCGTTTTTACTTCATCCGTCGACGTCTTGTTCACGAACCCCGTTGCAGCGTGTACGTTCTCCTCGAAGAGGGTGCCGCCGAAATCGTCCGCGCCCCAGTGGAGCGCGACCTGGCCGGTCTTCTTGCCTTCTGAGAACCACGACGCTTGGATGTGATCGAAATTGTCGAGATAGATTCTCGATGCTGCCAGCATGCGGAGGTATGAATTGGGGCCCGCGTGGCGCGGGATCTTCTTGACTAGAGGCGTATTGCCCGGCTTGAAGCTCCACGGAACGAAGGCCGTGAAGCCGCCGTGCTCATCCTGGAGCAATCGGATTACTTCGAAATGCTCGACGACGTCCTCGGGTGTTTCGACGTGGCCGTACATCATGGTGGCCGTCGAGCGGAATCCGAGCGCATGCGCCTCGCGGTGCACGTCGAGCCAGCTCTCGGCGACATTTTTTTTGTGCGAGATCTTTTTGCGCACCCTCTCGGAGAGGATCTCGGCCCCGCCGCCGGGGATGGTCGTCTGGCCGGCGTCTTTGAGTGCGCCCAACACTTCTTGCAACGAGAGTCCGGACACCGCCACCATGCCCTCGATCTCCGCCGCGCTCCAAAAATGAGGTGTGACCTGCGGGTAGCGCTTGCGCACGGCACGGATGAGCTCGAGATAATAATCGAACGGCAGCGCCGGGTTGACGCCCCCTTGCATCAAGACTGTCGTGACGCCTTTTTCCGCGGAGCGGCCGATGCGCTCGAGCATCTCTTCGACCGAATGGGTGTAGGCCTCGTCGTGGCCAGGGCTCCGGTAGAACGCGCAAAACGTACAGTCGACGTTGCACACGTTGGTGTAGTTCGGATTGGTGTCGATGACGAAGGTAACGATCGGTTCGGGATGTCGTTTGCGCCGAACTTCCATGGCGAGCTGGCCCAGATCGAGGAGGCTCGCCTCAGAGAGAAGGAACAAACCGTCGTCACGGTCGACGCGCTCACCGGCGAGTACTTTGTCGCGGACTACTTCGAAAGTCGTGGTCATGCTGGCTCAAATGGGGTCGAGAAAATGGTTCTCGCTGGTCAAACGGCGGAACTCTTCGAAGCCTTTCATCTCTTCGGACCCGAGTCGGTAGTGAAAATTCCGGAGGTAGGAGGCCAGGACTTCGCGCCCTCCAAGCTCTCCCGCGAACTCCGCTGCGATGTGGTCGATTTGGGACATGCCGAGCACGAACGAACGCTCCAAAAGCTCGGCGAGCTCACCTTTTGTCTCGTCGGGAAGCGAGCGTCGCACGGCCCAGAGCGCGAAGACGAAAGGAAGCCCCGTCCAGTTCCACCACTCCGTCGCGAGATCGTAGCGATACGGAAAGGCCGGCGTCGCCGTCGTGTTGCGCCGGAGGGCTTCGTTTCCGATCACGAGAAAAGCGTCGGCTTCGTCTCGAAGCCCGCGCGCATATTCTGCCGGGCGGTTCCCGTCACGAAGCTCGAGCAAGACACGGAGCAGTCGGACGGAGGTGGAGGTCTCTTCGGTAATCCCGATGCGCGCGCCGTCGAGCTCGGCCATGGGCCGGCGGCTCAGGAACAAGATACTGCGGACTTCTTCCCGGTTGGCCACGCCCAGGCCGGCGATGGGCTCGTAGCGGTCCTCGTGGACGAAGTAATCCGCAGTGGCAAGGATGCCGGCATCGATCTCGCCGTTTTCGGCCATCCGGCCCAGCTCTCGCGGTGGTGTCGGGATGAGTCGATGCTCTCCGAGCAGCGGGTAGAACGGCTGACTGTTCACGTATGAGATTTGCCCGATCAGAAGTCGCACGTCGGCTCAGTTATAGACGCGCAGGACGTTATAGAGCGCGTCGCGCTCGGTGGGGACTTTGCCGGCTTCGCGGATCATCTCGACGAGCTTGTCGCGCGCGAGCCCGATGGCGCTTTTCGCTTGCGCGTAATGCGCGATCCGTTCTTCGCCGATCGTTCCATCGAGGTCGCTCGCGCCGAAGTTGAGAGCCACGGACGCGGTTTCTTCTCCGAGCATGACCCAGTACGACTTGATGTGGTCGAAGTTGTCGAGCAGCAACCGGGCGCAAGCCACGGTCCGGAGGTCCTCGATTGCCGAGGCTTGCCGCTCCGCAAGCCCGGTATTGCCGGGCTGGAAGGCGAGCGGGATAAAGGACACGAATCCCGGGGTCTCGTCTTGCGCGTCGCGCAGCCGCAGCATGTGATCCACGCGCTCTTCGTAGGTCTCGATATGGCCGTAGAGAAGCGTCGCGTTCGAAGGAAAGCCCATCTCGTGGGCGATGCGGTGCACTTCGAACCAGCGGTCGGCGCCCATTTTGTGCTTGAACGTCGCTTCCTGCACCCGCTCCGAAAAAACTTCAGCGCCACCTCCCGGAAGCGATTGCAGGCCGGCCTCGCGCAGGCGCTCGAGCACTTCTTCAATGGAGATCCTCGCGATCCGCGCGAACCAGTCGATCTCGACGGCGGTCCAGGCCTTGATTTGGATGGAAGGAAAGACCTCGTGGATGCGCTTCACGATGTTCAGGTAATCTTCGAACTTCCACGTGGGGTGGAGGCCTCCGACGATGTGCACTTCCGAAAGCTCGTCGCCGAGCTTTTTGAGGATCTCGTCCATCGACATCTCATAAGCGTGGTCATCGCCCGGCTTCGCAGCGAAATCGCAGAACGTGCAGTCGAGAACGCAGAGATTTGTCGGGTTGATTTGCCGGTTCATGACGAAGTAAACCCGGTCGCCCGACTTTTTGCGCTTCACGTGGTCCGCCATCTTGCCGATGGCCGTGAGGTCCCAGCTATTCAAGACCGCGAGCCCGTCTTCGCGGCCGAGACGCCGGCCGGAGAGCACGCGCTCCCATATAGGGATGAGCGCCTCGTCTTGAAATACGATTTCTTCTTGCGCGGTCAATGTCACTAGAATGCTCCTGACTGGAAATTCTTACAAAACCGCGATGGAGTTTCCAGCCTCATTATATCGGGGCTTGCCCCGCTCGACGTAATTCGTTTCATAATAACTAGTTACGCCGACAGCCCATCTCGGCAGCTCAAAAATGGAGCCCGACGCCAGCCCAGACGAAACCTAGCACGACAAAACCGATAAGGGCGTTGATTTTGAAAAAGGCGAGCTCGACGAAGGTCGCCTTGCGGTGCTCGAGCAGCAAGAGCGCGGCGATCCCGACGAGAAACACGGCGGCGAGGGATCCTTCCATGGCCGTCCAGTACAGCACGCCCAAGAGCAAGAACGCCGCCACGTGGAACGCGAACGAGACCGCGAGCGCGCGCTTCCTGCCGAGCCGGGACGGCAGAGAGTAGAGCCTGTCGCTCTGGTCGAAATCGACGTCGAGCGTGGCATAGATGATGTCGAACCCCGCGACCCAGAACAAAGTGAACAGGCACAAGAGCAGGACACGCGGGTAGTCGTGAAAATCTAGTTGGACGGCGTACCAAGCGCCGAGAGGGCCCATCGCGAGCGCCGCACCCACGCCCAAATGCGCCCACATCGTGAACCGCTTCATCATCGGGTAGAGGAGGAATATGGCGAGCGGTATGGGGCTGAACAAGAGGCATTTGGGCGATATCGCAAAGGCCGCGCCGAGATAAACCGTTGCGCCGATCCCGGTGACGAGCGAGGCCTCGGCGAGCGTCATCTGCCCGCTTGGAAGCTCCCGGCCGGCGGTGCGCGGGTTGCGGCAGTCGATCGCGCGGTCCAGGATGCGGTTCGTCCCGAGCGCTGCCGTCCGGGCTCCCGTTCCGGCGAGGAGAATGAGCAAGAGTACGCGCCAGGTCAAAGCCTCTTCTGCGAGCAAAGCGCCGCTGAGCAATAGAGGAAACGAGAAGAGCGTGTGCTCGATCTTTACGAAACGGCTATAGGTCTTCAAACGATCTTGCATGCGTTCATTAGAAACCTCTTTGACACTCGGAATCAATGCCCCTTAGAATTCCGACCAATCTACTGAGCGGACTCGAGAGGTTCCAGAGCTGATAGTCCAAAAGAGCCAGTCGCAATTCCTTGTCGCCAACGAGATGACGAAACCCGCATACGATGTTATTCTCGATTCGTTGTGCGGGAAGATTCGTCTAACGTGATCGAGTTCAAAGAACTGCTGAACGTGGATGGAGGTGGGCAGCTGAAATGACGAAGAAAAAGAAGAAGACGAAAGCCAGGAAGAAAAAAGCGGTTCTCCTGTCGTTTCTGGGGATCTGATTTGGGCGCGAGGGTATGGCCTATGGACGCTGCCGCGATTGTGGAAAACACCGGAAACTCCTGGAGAGAGAGGCGTTAGGGATGGGTTGTGAGCAGGTACAAACGTAGCAGCGGCGTTTTCCACAATCGCTTGGAAAACGCTTCGCGTTTCCCACAAGCGCCCACAGGCCCCTCCTGATATATACAAGAAGGATTCATTCATTTGGAATAAGGAAGGGGAGGCATCGATCAGTGGAGGCTATGGAAAACGCCCTTCCAGGCTTCGAAGAGAGCTCAGTCGTGAGCAAGGCCTTGAACGATCCGGACCGTGGGGGCGTTTCCCACAGCCTCGTTTCGCGCTGCGGGGCAGTGGCATTTGGTGAGGCCTGTGGGTTGAGAGGGTAAGCCATGTTTAGATGCGCATCGGCGAGAACGCTAGAATCCTTTTTCGGCAAGAAAAAGGAGCGTTCTCGCGATGCGCGTTACCACGTTAGTCAACAAGCTCATCGGATTGCAAGGCCTGTGGGTCCGAAATTTCCACTTCCAGGCGGACAAAGCCAGAGTGGTGGTGGATGTCGTACCACGGAGGAGGAAGCCTCTGTGCGGGGTTTGCGGTCGAAAGGTCCGCAAGAACAAAGATCGCTACAATCGTTACTGGCGGCACTTGGACCTGTTCGGTGTCCGGAGCTATCTTCGCTACTCGATCCGGCGAGTGGTTTGTCGGCGTTGTGGCGTGGTCAAAGAAAAGGTGCCTTGGGCCGACAAGGGGAGCCGCTTTACCAAGAGCTTCGAACAAGAGGTAGCGTGGCTGGCACAGAGGACAGACGTCAGCGCCGTAGCGAACTATTTCCGAGTGACGTGGCGTTCGGTGCGACGGATCATCCAGCGGGTGGTTGCCGAGCAACGGGATGAGCGGCGCGAGCTCGATGGATTGCGGGTGATTGGGATGGACGAGATCAGCTACCGCAAACGCCATAAGTACTTAACAGTGGTAATAGACCATCTCAGCGGCCGGGTCGTCTGGGCGGGAAAGGAGCGCAAGGCCAAGACGCTGCTGCGGTTTTTCCGCAAGCTCGGACCACAAAGAGCCGCGGAGCTCGAAGCGGTCAGCATGGACATGTGGGAGCCGTACATAACTGTCGTCGGCAAAAAGGCTCCTCAGGCACGGGTGATCTTTGACCGCTTCCACATCGTCAAGCATCTGAACGAGGCCGTGGATAAGACCCGGCGCGAGCTGGTGCGCGAGCTCAAAGGGACTGCCCGGCGCAACCTCAAGAACACCAAGTTTCCCCTTCTCAAGGCCAAACACAACCGCAGCGCGAAAGACAAACGGGTGCTCCGCGAGCAGGTGCGAGCTAATCGTCGCCTCTACCGCGCCATGCTTCTGCGCGACGACTTCATGGACCTCTACACCTACAAAACCGAGACATGGGCCAAGAAGTTTCTCCGAGGATGGCTGCGGCGCGCTATGAGCTCGAGGATAGAGCCCGTCAAACGCGCGGCGAAGATGATCCGCAGCCACTTCGATGGCGTCATCGCGTGGGTCACGTGGAGACTCAGCAACGGCCGACTCGAAGGAATGAACAACAAAATCCGGCTGCTGAGCCACCGCAGCTTTGGACTCCACTCTGCCGAAGCTCTCATCAGTCTCGTCTACCTAAACTGTGGCGGTCTCACCCTCGAGAGGATCCACTGAAATGGCAGGAGAGGCAAAAAAGCTACAAAGAAGAAAGCGGCAAAGCGCAAAGTAGCCAAGAAGAAAGCTACGAAAAAGAAAAAGGCTACAAAGCGCAGGGCTAAGAAAAAAACTTCCAATAAGAAAAGAGCATGGCAGAGGCGCAAAGGTCGCAAAGTCGCGACGAAAAAGAAAGCGGTAAAGAAGAAGGCTAAAAAGAAGTCCGCTAAGAAGAAGGCGACCAAGAAAAAGACCGCCAAGAAAAAAGCGGCTCCAAAGAAGGCCGCGAAAAGGAAGGCCGTCGCGTCGCCGAAGAAAGCTGCGCCTGCCCCTGCGCCCGCCGCGCCAGAGCTTGCGCCCATTGCGCCTACCCAGACGCCGTGGGAAAGCGGGAGCGGTGCGTTGAGCACGGAGACACCGTCGCCGTGGGGATCCGAATCGGCGGACGCACGCAGCGACAAACCGGGCGTTGCCGATCCCGAAACGGACTCGGATAAGAGTGACGATGACTTCGGTGGCGGGACAGGTTCCGGCTTTAAATCGGGCTAGAACCCACCATCGTCTGGAGCGCCCTCGGCCTAACTGGCCAGGGGCGCTGCCGATGGGCCATCACTCGTCCAGTCTGAACCGCCCGCTCTTGGCGAAATGCTTTGTATCGCACGTCGGACAGGCGACGAACTGCTTTCCGGCTTCCTTTTGGATCATGCCACTCGCATCTTCCCCTTCGATCGGGTTGCCGCAAATGCAGTAGAACACGCCCTCTTCGAGAAAAACATCGTCCTCGACTTCCAATTCGCCGCTCATGGGACGCTCCTTGAGATTCAAACGCGGGTTTCGGAGAACCTAGAAAAGTATAGCATCTCACCCTTCCTAGTGGTCGATTTCGGAAAGTGCCGTTTCGTGATAAGATTCGCCTCCTGGCTGCTCCAAATCATCGCCCCGAAGCGGGGTGGGTACTTGGACTGCTCTCCGTCTGAGATGTGAAAGCGCGTATCTCCTATTCAGCCAAGAGAGAATCAAGATGGAACCAAAGACACGAATGCTTGCCTTGGTCGCCGTACTCGCGCTCCTCGTTTCCGTAGCCTGCGGTGCTCCGGAAGTCGGCGTCACGAGTGAAGAGATTCTCGTCGGAACCTGGGCACCATTGACGGGCCCTGCCTCCAATCTCTCCATTATCGCCAAAGGGATGGACGCCTATTTCGCTTACGTCAATGAAGAGGAGGGTGGTGTCCATGGGCGCAAGCTCAAACTCCTCATTAGAGACGACGGCTACGACCCGACGCGCACGCCGGCTGTCGTGGAGGAGCTCGTCGACGGAGTCCGTGTCTTCGCCCTTTTGGGGGGCAACGGCACCATGAACTGCCTTGCGGTGAAAGACTACATCGCCGTCAAACTGCTTCCCTGGATAAACCCCGGTTCGGGCGCGCGCGTCTGGACGTCTCCCATGAACGCCTATGTGTTCTCGACCTTCCCGTCTTACGTGACCGAGGGGCGCATTCTCTCTAAATATGTCACAGACGAGCTGGAGGCGGAAAAGTACGGCATGTTTTACCAGGACGATTCCTTTGGGCGTGAAGGGCAAGAGGGTGTGCGCCTCGGCTTGCGCCGCAGCGAAAACGAGATCGCGGTCGCGGAGGCCTATACGGTCGGCAACAATGACCTGGCGGAGGTTGCCCAGAAGTTCAAAGACGAGGAAGTCGACGTGATCTTCGTATGGACGATCACAGAAGGCGCCGCCGCCCTCGTGAACGCGATCGAAGCACTCGAAGACTACGATCCTCAGATCGTGGCGACCCAGGTTCTCGCCGATCCCGTGATGTTCGATCTCGCGGGCGAGAACTGGGACGGCGCGATCGTGGCGTCGAGCGTTCCCGAGACCAACTCGGATGAGCCCGGCGTTGTCAAAGGTCGCGAGATCATCGAAAAATACGGCAACGGGATCGAGTTCGGCACCTACGCCATGTGGGGCCTCGCGCGCGCTGAAGTCATGGTCGAAGGTTTGCGCCGGGTCGGACCCGACATCAACCGGCTAAAATTTATCCTGGCCCTCGAGGCTATCAAAGACTGGAGCGACAACTTCCTGGGCACGCCCATCAGCTTTAGCGCCGAGAACCACCAAGGTTTGAACTCCGTCCACCTCAGCAAAGCCGAGGGTGGGCGGCTCGTTCGCTTGTCGGACTGGCTCGACTTGAGATCGTCCTCGAGGGTCCCCGGACGCTAAATTTGACGCTCCGACGTCAAGCCGATTAGAATCCTCTCGTCCTAGGCTTCTGAAGCTCACGCGGTCCGGAATCAAAGTAAGGTTCAGTACTCCCTTTGGTAGCAAGTACGACCTTCTGCCCATCCGTGGCCGCAGCCTGCGAGAACGCCAACTCAGGAGGGAGGCGATCCACCATGAAATTCGGAAGGACGGTTCGTAAGCTGCGAGAGGAACAAAACGTCAGCATCGCTCAATTTGCTAGAAAAGTCGGGATGAGTCCGACTTATCTCGCGCCCATCGAGCGTGACGTATTCCCGCCTCCCGCCGAGAAGAAAGTTATCAAGATCGCGAAGGCGCTCGATCAGAACACGGACGAGTTTCTCGCCCTCGCCGGCCGGGTCGGCGCCGACTTGAGACGCATCATCCGTCGCCAGCCGGCGAGCGCCGGACGCGTTTTGCGCGCTATCGACGGGCTTTCAGAAAGAGAGATCGACGAGCTCGTGACGAGGGTGAAGAAAAGGAACAACCCCCGGAAGAAGACGGCAAACTAGGCGTCGACCGAACATCCGAAGCTCGTTACACTACTGTCCCATGAGTCAGTCTCACGGAGGGTTTCCCGATCTTCGGATTGTTTCTGTTTCCGATCTTCTGCTACACGAGGAAGTCGATCTCGAGCGCGTCGCGCGGCTTCTCGATCGCTTATCCGCGGACGGTATTCTGAGAAATCCGCCCATCGTGGCGAGTCTTCCTGGCAGCGATCGATTCTTACTGCTCGATGGCGCTAATCGTGTTTCCGCCCTCGAGCATCTCGACATCCCGCACCTGCTCGTTCAAGTCGAGTCCTTCGAGGACCCCGCACTCGAAGTGCGCCATTGGAACCATGTTGTTCGGGACATCGAAGCGCGCGAGCTAGCGGAGTACGTGCGGGGCGCCGACGGCATCGAGCTCGTTGAGAATGCGCCCAAGGGCGATCTCGACTATCTCGGAAGCATCTTGACCGGGGGTTCTGAGGCTCTACACCTGAGAGCTCCGGGGTCGATGAAAGATCGGGTGCAACACTTGCGCGCGATGGTAGACATCTATTACAGCCGCGAAGCGCGGATGGACAGGGTCAATCACTCAGATATCGCATCGCTCAAAGAGCAGCACCCGCATTTCGGAGCTGTCGTGATGTTTCCGAATTTTTCGAAGGACGTGCTGCGCGCCGTCGCCGAGGCAGAGGACCGCCTGCCCTCGGGCGTGACCCGCATCCTCGTCCCCCGCCGTGTTCTCGGCTTCAACCTTCGCCTGCCGCTTCTGAAGTCGAACCTTCCCCTCGAGGAGAAAAGGCGTTGGCTCGCCGATCAGATCCAGCACAAGGTCAGAAAGCACGAAGTCCGCTACTACCAGGAGCCGACGTTCGTTTTTGATGATTGAGCTTGGTAAGGCGAGGGGAGGTGGGGATAGGAGGGGATGTGGGGGTGAAAAACGGCTAGTACAATCTCCTTATCTCCAGGCCTCTTTCAGTTATCCCCACCTCCCCTTTCATCCTCATTTGCACCGAGCCCATCTTTTGAAGGAAAGGAGAGGTGTGCTACGATTTTGCGGCTATGTCTGGACATTCTAAGTGGCATTCCATCAAGCACAAGAAATCGGCGGCGGATGCCAAACGCGGTAAAGCGTTTACCGGGATCATCAAGGAAATCACCGTGGCCGCCCGGATCGGCGGCGGTGACGTGGAGTTCAATCCTCGTCTTCGGCTCGCTGTCGAGAAGGGCAAAGCGGCCAATATGCCGAAGGACAACATCGAGCGTGCCATCAAAAAAGGCACGGGCGAGCTCGAAGGCTACAACCTCGAAGAAGTGCACTACGAAGGCTATGGTCCCGGGGGCGTTGCGGTCTTTATCGAAGCGACGACGGACAACAAGAACCGCACCGTGAGCGAAGTGCGCCATTTCTTCTCGAAATATGGTGGCAATCTCGGTGAGTCCGGGTCGGTCAACTGGCTGTTCGACAAGAAAGGCTACATCGTCGTCGCCCGGGAGAACGTAGACGAAGAGGTGCTTCTCGAAGCCGCTCTCGAAGCCGGCGCCGACGACGTCAACGAAGATGGCGGCCACTGGGAAGTCTTAACGCTTCCCGAAAGCTTTCAAGCCGTTCATGACGCCCTCACGGCGAAGAACATCAGCATCGAAGCCGAAGAGATCGCGATGATTCCCCAAACGAGCGTCAAGCTCACCGGCAAGCAGGCAAAGCAGATGCTCAAGCTCATGAACGCCCTCGAAGATCTCGAAGATCTGACGAACGTCTGGGCCAACTTCGATATCGACGAAGAAGAGATCGAAGCCGCAATGTCCAAATAGCCTTGGGCTCGAGCCAATGAGGATTCTCGGGATCGACCCTGGCTCTCAGGTCACTGGCTACGGCGTGATCGAGTCCGACGGCACGCGCACCGCTCTCGTGACCGAGGGTGTCATCCGGACGCACTCGATGCGGAGCTTTCCGGAAAAGCTCCGACTCATCCACGATGGCATCGTGGAGGTGCTCGACGAGCATCGCCCCGGGCAGATGGTGGTCGAGGGCCTGTTCTATGCCATGAACGTGAAGAGCGCCCTCAAGCTCGGTCATGTCCGCGGCGTCGCTATTCTCGCCGGGGTGACGCGAGGCATCCCGGTTCACGAATATTCACCGCTCGAGGTCAAACTGGCCGTCGTCGGCTACGGGCGCGCGGACAAAGAGCAAGTACAGCGCATGGTTGCCGTGCTCCTCGAGCTCGAGCGCCCGCCTGAGCCTCACGATGCGGCCGACGCACTCGCGATTGCCATTTGCCACGCAAATCAGCTTCGCTTTGCTGCGAAAGTGTCGTCGTCCACGTGATCTCCTATCTCGAAGGCAAGCTGCACGAGAAAAAACCCGACCACGTGGTCGTGCTCGCGGGCGGCGTCGGCTACAAAGTCTCGATCCCGGTATCGACCTATTACGAGCTTCCCAATCAAGGCGAGGGCGTCGCGCTTCAGATCCACACTCATGTGCGTGAAGACACGCTCGCGCTTTACGGCTTCTTCTCCGGCAAAGAGCAGCTTTTGTTCCATCGTCTGATTGGGGTTGCGGGGGTCGGCCCGTCGCTCGCGCTCAAAGTGATGTCGGGTCTCGAGCCACAGACGCTCATCGACTCGATCCGGCGCGGGGACCGCCGCCGTTTATACGCGATCCCCGGCGTCGGCAAGAAAACGGCGGAGCGACTCATCCTCGAGCTTCGGGACAAGATGCCGGAAGTCGCGGCTTACGATAACGGCGTCGCCCGCGAGGACATGGACCTCGCGTCTTCCCTCGGTGAGGATCTCATTTCGGCGCTCGTGAATCTCGGCTTCCCGAGGCCGCAATCCGAGAAAGCGGCTCTCGCCGTCGCGCGCGACGAGCCGGAGCTGTCCTTCGAAGACGCGCTCAAAAGAGTACTGCGCGAGCTCTCCGGATAGATGACGCCGCGCGCCGAGGTCGAAGAGCTCTACCAGAACCGGCTCGTGCAGAAACAGGCCGAAGCCGAGGCGCGCCGCAAGAACGTCGCGCTGGTCGCCTACGCGCGGCTCGCGATCTTCGTCGCGGGTATAGCACTTGCCTGGTTCGTCTTCGAGACCGAACAAGTAGCGTGGCCGTGGCTTCTCTTTCCCGTCATCGTGTTCTTTGTGCTGCTTTATTGGCACGGCGGTCTCTACGGGGCGCTGCGGCGGATGGAGCGGGCGGCGAGCTTTTATCGAAGAGGTCTCGACCGTCTATCGGATGCGTGGATCGGGAAGGGCTATCAGGGCGCTTCCTACCTCGACCCCAAACATCCTCATGCAGGCGATCTCGACATCTTTGGGGAAGCGTCGCTCTTCGAGCTTCTCGCGACGACGGGAAGCCCTTGGGGGACGAAAACACTCGCGTCCTGGCTTCTCGCGCCGGCGAGCCCTGACACCGTGCGCGCGCGCCAGGCGGCTGTGGCCGAGCTCGCGCCGCTCGTCGATCTCCGAGAGAGCCTCGCGAGCGAGCACGACGAGCTCGGGGAGTCGGCCGACTCCGAGACGCTTTCGAGCTGGGCCACCGAGCCGCCCGTGCTCACGTCGATGGTCGCGCGCGGGCTCGCGCTCGCTCTTGGCGTGGCGTCGCTCATTGCCGGCATCGGCTGGCTCGCGTCGTGGTGGACGCGGCTGCCTTTTCTTCTGCTGATTCTCGTGAGCGCAACCTTTGCGTTTTTGTACCGGCCGCGCGTGCGTTCCTTGCTCGCGGGGGCCGCAGGTCCCGCGAGCGATCTCGGCGTGTTGTCGTCCCTGCTCGAGCGGCTCGAAGGCGAGAGCTTCAGCGCGCCGCGGCTCGTGTCGCTTCAGAAGGCGCTGACCTTCTCGGGATCTTCGACCGCCTCGAAACGCATCCGCCAGCTCGGCCGCCTCGTCGACTACCTCGATGCGCGCCGCAATCAGCTATTCCTGCCGTTCGCGGCGATCCTCCTTTGGGGTACGCAGTTCGCCTTCGCGATCGAGTCGTGGCGCCGCGACTCGGGGAGCGAAGTGGCGCGCTGGCTCGACGCGGTCGGAGAGCTCGAAGCACTTCTCGCGCTCGCGACTTATGCCTTCGAGCATCCCGACGATTACTTTCCGACGATCGTGGAGGATCGCGTCTTGTTCGATGCCGAAGGGATCGGGCATCCCCTGATACCGGAGGACCTCGTCGTGCGCAACGACGTGCGCTTCGGCGGCGAGCTCCGGCTTCTCGTCATCTCGGGCTCGAACATGTCGGGGAAGAGCACCTTTCTGCGCGCTGTGGGTGTCAATACGGTGCTCGCGCTCGCGGGCGCGCCTGTTCGTGCGCGCAAGCTGACGCTCTCGCCTCTCATCGTCGCCGCATCCATCCGGATCGTGGACTCGCTTCAAGACGGCATCTCACACTTCTACGCCGAGATCCTCCGGCTCCGACAAGTCATGGAGCTCTCCGGAGCGAAAGAGGGGACCGTTCTTTTCTTGCTCGACGAGATCCTTCATGGGACGAACTCGCACGACCGTCGCATCGGCGCGGACGCCGTTGTGCGTGGTCTCGTCGATCGTGGCGCCGTCGGCTTCATCACGACCCACGACCTCGCGCTCTCGAAGCTCGCCGATGCGCTCGGGGACCGAGCGATCAACGTGCATTTCGAAGACGAGATCGTAGACGGCAAAGTCCACTTCGACTACATCATGCGGGACGGTGTCGTGAAGAAGAGCAACGCGCTCGATTTGATGCGCTCGATCGGCCTCGAAGTCTAGCAGGCTGCTGGCGCAACCAAAGGGGATGGCCACAGAGGCACAGCGCGGCGGAGCCGCAACCAAATTGGAGGACGGCTCCGCCGCGAGCGGTCAGCGGTCAGCATTCAGCGGTCAGCTCCGGATTCGAGCCTCCGGATGAGAGAGGCGAGCATACGCTTGACCTCGGTGGTTCGCTCGGCAAGCTCCTGAAGACTTTGGCTATCGAGCAACCCGAGCTCGTGGGCAAGGAGCAGTTCGTATTCGAGCTCGCTTGCTGAGCCCATACTCATTTGAAGAAAGCGGGCCATATCCCGGTCTGAACCGCGTCCACAGCCCTCAGCAATATTCGCCGGGATGGAAACCGCCGCTCGGCGCATCTGAGCCGTCAAGCCGAACTTCTCTTCGGTTGGGAAGTGGCCGGTGGCCTGGTACAAACCCTTGACTAGCTTGTTCAGGTCTACGTCAACGGCCGTGAATGGCTCGCCGTTGAGATGGATAAGGCTGGCATTCAATATCGGCGCCGGGAAAACTGCTTTACCTGGGTTGAGGATGCCCACGCGGCACAGCAGCTTCTCGATGAGCAGCTCAAAACCAACTGGCCTCACATCCTGAATCGCCTGAGTCGATTCGTCAATCCATTGCAAGACAAATTATTCCCGCCGCCTAGCCTGAAGTTCCTTGGTCGAATGAACCCACTGACAGTGTGAATCCCCAATGATTACGCGTCTTTAGGGACGCCGAGAGGCTAATTTTGGGATGCAATATGTAGGCATGTCTAAAGCCTTTTATGATTTGATACACATTGATACATAGGCTATTATGGTGGGCATGCATACCCACATCATCCCCAATCGCAACTCTACCCCCGCGGTCCTGCTGCGTGAGTCCTATCGGGTGGGCGGAAACGTCCGCAAGCGCACGCTCGCTAACTTGTCCAAATTGCCCATGGACGCAGTCGACGCCATCCGACGCATTCTCAAAGGGGAAAAGCTCGTCTCGGTTGAAGTCGCCTTCAAAATCGTCGAGAACGGCTCCCGGCACCATGGCCACGTCGACGCGGTGCTCAGCGCCATGAGACAGCTCGGTTTCGAAAAGCTCGTTGGTTCTCGACACTCACCAGAGCGGGATTTGGTCGTGGCCATGGTAGTCGCCCGGATCCTCGAACCGCAGTCGAAGCTGGCGACTAGCCAGTGGTGGCACACAACCACACTGCCCGAAATCCTGGGGGTGAGCGATGCCCGCGAAGACGATCTCTATGCCGCCATGGACTGGGTTCTCAAACGCCAGGAGGTCATCGAAAAAAAACTCGCGGCGCGCCATCTCCAAAACGATGGCCTGGCGCTCTATGACCTAACCTCAAGCTACTTCGAGGGTGTGAGTTGTCCGATCGCCCGCCTCGGATACGACCGTGACGGCAAGAAAGGCAAGCTGCAGATCAACTACGGTCTGCTGACCAACGAACGCGGCATCCCCGTGTCGGTATCGGTCTTTGAGGGCAACACGGGCGATCCCAAAACGCTGTTGCCTCAGGTAGAAAAGGTGCAAGAGCGCTTCGGCATCGAGCAGTTTGTGATGGTGGGCGACCGCGGAATGATCACCCAGACCCAGATCGACGAGTTGCGGGAGATGGACGGTGTCGACTGGATTACCGCTCTGCGTCCCGAACCGATTCGCAAGCTCATTAACGATGGGGTGCTCCAGATGGGGCTATTCGACGAGCGGAATCTGTTTGAGGTGACGCACCCGGATTTCCCCAACGAGAGGCTGGTCGCTTGCCACAATCCGGAGCTGGCCGAGAGGCGGCGTCACAAGCGCCGTGCTCTGCTCGAAGCGACCTGCAAGGAGCTGGAGAAAGTTTGTCGGATGGTCGAGCGGCGCCGTTTGCAGGGCAAGGAGGACATCCGTGCTGCAGTGAAAAAGCTCCTCAACAAGTACAAGGTCGGCAGGTACTACAGGCTCGACATCCGTGACGACGGTTTCGACTTCGAGCTAGACGAGACAACGATGGATGCCGACGCCTCGCGCCTCGCCAACGGCAACTCTGAGCTCGCCAACAAACGGCTCCAGCGGTGGAAGCGACACATGGGGACGATCGCTAAGCAGTTCGGAGGGATTCGCCAACGGATCGGGCGGGGTCAGCTGCATGGTAAAGATAAAATCGGTGTGCGGGTAGGCAGAGTTCTCAACAAGTACAAAGTCGGCAAGCACTTCAAGCTGGACATTCGCGACGACAGCTTTAGCTTCGAAATCGACGACACAAAGGTCACTGCGGAAGCTGCCCTTGACGGCATCTACGTGATCCGCACCAGTCTTGCTGAGCAGCGGATGAAAACCGACGACACAGTGCGCAGCTACAAGTTGCTGACCCAGGTCGAGAGGGCGTTTCGTTCCTTCAAGAGCATGGACCTAAAGGTGCGGCCGATTCGTCACCGGCGCGAAAACCGAGTCCGGGCGCACGTCTTCTTGTGCATGCTGGCCTACTACGTCCTGTGGCACATGATGGAGGCTTGGCGGCCGCTGCTATTCTCTGACGAGGACCAGCAGGCGAAGGCCAGGCGTGACCCGGTTGCTCCGGCGAAGCGCTCCGAGGCCGCCCTGCGCAAGATACACACCAAGAAGCTTGACGATGGGAGTCGAGCTTCCAGCTTCCGCACGCTGCTGCGCCTTCTCAGCAACATCGTCCGAAACAAATGTCGGCGACCGGAAGCCGGACCCGACGAGCCCACCTTCGATGTCACGACAACTCCGGACTCGAAACAGCAGAGAGCCTACGACCTGCTCAAAGGTATCACCGTGTAGACAGAAGCCAGCACCATTGATTCCAACTATCTCATTGGATCAACACCGGATCTTGGCTTTTTCAGCCAGGAACTTCAGCCTAGCCGGCTAGGGATGAGGTAGACTTTCTCGAACATGTCCGATCGATTGGTGTCTCTAGGGCCCACCGACGAGGATCGCTCCCTCGATGTGAGCCTCCGGCCACGCGGCTTCTCTGAATATATTGGCCAAAAGAAGGTGCTGGCGCAGCTCGAGATCGCGGTGCAAGCGGCGCGCGAGCGGGACGAAGCGATGGACCATCTTCTGACCTATGGGCCGCCCGGCCTCGGCAAGACGACGCTCGCGCATGTCGTGGCCAACGAGCTCGGCGTCAACATCAAGACGACCGCGGGGCCGCTTGTCGAGAAGTCCGGGGACCTCGTGGCGCTTTTGACGAATCTCGAAGCGCGCGACGTGCTCTTCATCGACGAGATCCACCGCCTCCATCCTTCGATCGAGGAAGTGCTCTATCCGGCGATGGAGGATTTCAAGCTCGATATCATCATCGGCCAAGGGCCCTCGGCGAAGTCGGTGAGGATTCCCGTCTCGCCGTTCACGCTCATCGGCGCCACGACGCGTGCGGGCCTCTTGACCTCGCCTCTCCGTTCGCGCTTCGGCATCGTGCACCGCCTCGACTTCTACACCGTCTCGGATTTGACGGCTGTCATCGAGCGCTCGGCAACGATCCTCGGCGTCTCGTGCCACCGAGAGGCGGCCGTCTCTCTCGCGAAGCGCTCACGAGGCACGCCGCGTATCGCGAACCGACTTCTGCGCCGTGTCAGGGATTACGCGCAAGTCAAAGCGGACGGGACGATCACCGAAGGGGTCGCCGCGGAAGCGCTCGCGCTTCTCGAAGTCGACGAGCTTGGCTTCGACCAGATGGACCGCAGCATCCTTCAAACCATCATGGAGAAGTTCTCCGGCGGTCCCGTCGGCCTTTCCACCATAGCGGCCGTCGTCGGGGAAGAGCCGGATACGATCGAGGACATCTACGAGCCCTATCTCATCCAGATCGGATTTCTCGATCGCACCCCGCGCGGGCGCGTCGCTACGGAGCGGGCCTATCGCCATTTCGGGCTCACCCCCATCGATCCGCAGAAACGCCTCTTCTGACGTCTTGAAACTCTCCGAGTTCGACTACGAGCTCATCGCGCAAGAACCTTTGTCCGAGCGCGACGGCTCTCGGCTGCTGCACATGTTGCCGGAAGGAAGCCTCGAGCACCTGCGTTTCGACGCCCTCCCCAATCTTCTCGAGCCGGGTGACGTGCTCGTAGTCAACGACACGAAGGTCTTTCCAGCGCGTCTCACCGGCGCCCGCGCGAGCGGCGGCAGCGTCGAGCTCTTGCTGCTCGAGGATTTCGGCGAAGCGCGCTGGCGCGTGCTCGCCAAGCCGGCTCGCAAGCTACGTGTGGGAGCGCAGCTCAATTTCGGGGAGGGCCGTCTCGTCGCCGAAGTCGTGGACACTGAACCTGACCCGCTGGTGGTCCGCTTCGAGCATGACGGTGCTTTCGCCGATGTCGTCGACGCGCTCGGGACGACGCCGCTTCCGCCTTACATCCGCTCGAGCGAGAGCGAGCGCGCGACCCGCGGCCGCTACCAGACCGTCTACGCCACCGACCGCGGTTCCATTGCAGCCCCGACGGCCGGATTGCATTTCACCGAGGACATCTTGAAGCGTCTGGTCGAGCGCAACATCGACGTAGCGCGGCTCACCCTCCATGTTGGCTACGCGACCTTCGAGCCCATCCGCACCGATATCGTCGAGGAGCACGCGATGGGCGTAGAGCGTTTCCACGTGCCCCGCGAGACCGCCGAGCTCGTGCGTTCGGGCCGAACGGTCGTTGCCGTCGGGACGACCACGGTGCGCGCGCTCGAATCGGCCGCCCGCATCGACTTCTCGCCCGGCTGGCACGAGACGGACCTCTTCATCACACCGGGATTCGAGTTCCGCGTCGTGGGCGGGCTCGTTACGAACTTTCATCTTCCGAAGAGCTCGCTTCTCCTGCTCGTCTCGGCGCTCGGTGGTACCGACCGTGTGCGCGCCGCCTATCGCGAAGCGGTGAAGGAGCGGTATCGTTTCTACAGCTACGGCGACTGCATGCTGCTCCCGCTCGCTCGGCTATAATTCGCTGATGGATCGCGAGCAATTACTCTCGACGGTCGAAGAGAGTGCCGCGCTCAAGCGTGCTTTCTTCGCAGCGGAAGCGGATTCTGTTTTGGAGGCAGGCCGCCGTCTCGCCCAAGCGCTCTCGGACGGCCATAAGCTTCTCGTCTTCGGTAATGGCGGGAGCGCTGCCGACGCGCAGCATTTCGCGGCCGAGCTCGTCAATCGCTTCGTGAACGACCGGCCCGCGCTTCCCGCTATTGCGCTGACCACCGACACGTCCGTCTTGACGAGCATTGCGAACGACGCCGATTATGACGCTGTCTTCAGCCGGCAGATCGAAGCTCTCGGCGCCGAAGGGGACGTCGCGGTCGCGATCAGCACGAGCGGCAACTCGCCGAACGTGCTGAAAGCAGCGGCCGTCGCGCGTGAGAAAGGCCTGACGACGATAGCCCTCGCGGGCCATGACGGAGGCAAGCTCGGCGCGAGCGTCGATCTGTGTTTGACGGTGAATCATCCCGAGACGGCGCGCATCCAGGAAGTGCACGGCATGTTGATCCACTTCTTTTGTCAAGTCATCGAAGACGAGCTCTTTCCATGACGGCCATGACGTCCAAATATTCCGTCAAGCCACTCGACCTCGATGGTCTCGACACCTATCCGCTCGCTTCGCGGAAAAGCAAAGTCGGCCGCGAGCAACTCGGAAAAGCCGTTTCAGAAGAGGCGAGCTTCCGGGAGTTTTGGGATGGGCTCCCCGATATCCTCGCCGCGAGCGACTTGCGCGAGTTGGTGAAGCGGATGGGTAGCGCGCGCGAGAGCGAGCGGGCGCTCATCTGGGGACTCGGTGCACATGTCATCAAAGTCGGCCTCTCGCCACTTCTCATCGACTTGATGGATCGCGGCTTCGTGTCCGCTCTCGCGCTCAACGGCGCGGGAATCATTCACGACTTCGAGCTCGCGATGGTGGGCCAGACCTCCGAAGAAGTTGCGGACGGTCTCGGCGAAGGCAAGTTCGGGATGGCTGAAGAAACAGGGGCGCTTCTGAACGAAGCGACCCTGAAGGGTGTCGAGAACGGGCTCGGCCTCGGTGAAGCCATCGGCGTGCTCCTCCATGAACAGGACCCTCCATATAAAGAGACGAGCCTTCTCTGGAACGCCTACCGTCTCGCCATCCCCGTCACCGTGCACGTTGCGGTGGGGACGGACATCATCCACATGCACCCGCAAGCGTCGGGCGCGGCCATCGGCGAAGCCAGTCTGCACGACTTCAAGCTCTTTGCCGGGATGGTTCAAGGGCTAAACGGCGGCGGGGTCTACTTGAATGTCGGCTCGGCGGTGCTTTTGCCCGAAGTGTTCCTGAAAGCGGTGAGCGTCGTGCGAAACCTCGGGCACCCTTTGACCGATTTCTCTACGGCTAATTTCGATTTCATTCGCCACTACCGGCCGCGCGTCAACGTCGTGCAGCGGCCCGTGACCGGCTCGGGCCGAGGGTTCGAGTTCGTTGGCCACCACGAGCTCATGCTTCCCCTGCTGATTCAGGGGCTGCGCGTATAAAAGGCCGCGTGGTGCACTGAAGCTACGACGAGAACGTCTTCAAACGTCCCACACCTTTTCTACGTCGAGGATGAATCCCTCCATTAGGTTGTCACCCTCCACCTTCGCTGGACTCTCGAGGCATTCAACTTCCTTCCCCGGACGAAAGACGTAGACGCGTTTCGTCTGCGGGTCTAATAACCAGCCGAGCTCGGCGCCGTTATCGAGATACTCGGACATTTTGCTCTGGAGAACCTCCACCGCATCGCTTGGGGAGCGCAGCTCGACGACGAAGTCCGGGCAGAGCGGCGCGAAACTTTCTTGTCCCTCCGGGCTGAGCGCCTGCCACCGAGCCTTCCGAAGCCAGGACGCGTCTGGCGAACGCTGGGCCCCGTTCGGCAGCGAGAAACCCGCCGACGAATCGAACGTAACGCCGTTTCCATCTCTTTCCGCCCACTCCGCGAGTTGGCGAATGATGACAGTGTTCCGCAATCCCGTCTTGGAGCCCGTGGGTGACATGGCGATCAACTCTCCCTGAGCTGTGAGTTCGAGCCGCAGCTCGGGGTTGTCCTTGCAGAGCCCTAAAAACTGCCGGTGCGTTACGCGGAGCGACCTGAGGTTGACGATGAGCGCATCGGATAGCGTCGCATCTACAGGCACTCCGGTTCTGGTCATCATTCTCCGCCAATTCTACCTTGCGCAGCATCGAGCGGGCAATTCACGCCCGCGTCGCGAGTGCCGCTAAGCACTATGATATAGCTCGCGAAACGGAGGTACGAAATCCATGGTGGAGCGAAAATCGGTCGGGAGCGGCGTCTCTTGGGAAGAGGAATTTGGCTATTCCCGCGCGGTCCGTGTCGGCGACCGCATCGTTGTCTCGGGAACGACCGCGACCGGCCCGGAAGGGCTCGTGGCGCGCGGCGACGCGGCGGGCCAGGCGCGTTATGCGCTCGACAAGATCGAAAAAGCCATCAACGCGCTCGGCGGTACGCTCGGCGACGTCGTGCGCACGCGCATCTTCGTGGCCAGCGTGGACGACTGGAACGCCATCGCTTCCGTCCATGGTGAGCGCTTCGGCAAGATTCGCCCCGCGAACACGCTCGTCCGCGCCGACCTCATCGGCGAAGACTATCTCGTCGAGATCGAAGCCGAGGCCGTCATCGGCAGTGCGACCTCGGAATGAGCGAGCCCATCCGCTTCAGTCTCCGTCTCAACAACGACCTCCCGCTCGGCGACTATGTCGAGCTGGCCCGCGCCGCGGAGGCGTCGGGTTTCGATCAGTTCTGGGTGAGCAACGATCTTTTTTTCAAGAGCTCGCCCGTCATCCTCGCGGCCGTCGCGACGGCGACGACGCGCATCGGTCTCGGCACGTGCATCTTGAATCCCTATACGATCGACCCGAGCGAGATCGCGATGATCGCGGCGAGCCTCGACGAGCTCAGCGGGAGCCGTTTTCATCTTGGCCTCGCCGCCGGCGCGCGCGACTTCGTCAACTGGGTCGGCATCGAGCACCGAACCCCGCTCGCGGCTGTCCGCGAATCGGTGGGCGTGATCCGGAAGCTCCTCGCCGGAGAAAAAGCGGGCCTCGACGGAAAATACTTGAAGTGGACCGATGAAGCTTACTTGAGGTTCGAGGCGCCACGCGTCACCCCGATCTATATCGGCGCGCTCGGGCCGAAGATGCTCCGCCTTACGGGCGAGATCGCCGACGGCGCTCTTCCGCTCCTCTTCCCGCCGGAGCACTATTTCACCGTGCGCGATCTTCTCGCCGAGGGCGCGCGCGAACGCGACAGCGCTCTGTCTGAGCTCGACTTTGCCGCGTGCATCTGGGTATCGCTGTCTCCGGACCGCGACGCCGCGCGCCGCGCGCTCGCGGAGAAGGTCGCCTATTACGGCTCGGCGCTTTCACCGCTCATCCTCGAGCGGCTCGAGCTGACCCGGAAGGATTTTGCCGAGATCTGCCGCGCGGTCGTGCAGGAGCGCGACATAGACAAAGCGTGCGCGCTCGTCGACGATCGCATGCTGAGGATCGGCGTGACCGGCGAGCCGCGCGAGCTCATCCCGAGGCTCGAGGCCCTCGTCGAGGCCGGCGCCCGTCATTTGAGTTTCGGACCGCAGCTCGGCCCCGATCCTCTCGAAGCGATAAGGCTCCTTGGCCGCGAAGTGCTTCCCTACATCCGCCGCGGGTGACAAGATTGAGGTAATGGGCGTCATCAAAAGCCAGATCAAGACGAGCTCCGAAGAGTTCCGGCAGAACGACGAGGCCAACCGCGCCCTCAACGAAGACCTATCGAGAAAGCTCGAAACGATCCGAAGAGGCGGCGGGGAGATATCCCATTCGAGGCACCGCGACCAAGGCAAGATCTTCGTCCGCGACCGCATCGCGCTGCTCATCGACGAAGGAACACCGTTTCTCGAGCTCAGCGCCCTCGCAGGCCACGAGCTCTACGGCGCCGCCGTTCCCGCCGGAGGGCTCGTCACCGGGGTAGGTCTCGTGCGCGGGCGCCAGTGCATGATCGTGGCGAACGACGCAACGGTGAAAGGCGGCACGTATTACCCGATCACCGTAAAAAAGCATCTTCGCGCACAGGAGGTAGCGCTCGAGAACCGGCTTCCGTGCGTCTATCTCGTCGATAGCGGCGGGGCTTTCCTTCCGCTCCAAGCGGAAGTCTTCCCCGACCGCGATCACTTCGGCCGTATCTTTCGCAACCAAGCGATCCTGAGCGCTGCGCGCGTCCCGCAGATCTCCGCTGTCATGGGCACGTGCACCGCCGGGGGCGCCTACGTTCCCGCGATGAGCGATCAATCGGTCATCGTCAACGGCACTGGCACCATCTTTCTCGCGGGCCCGCCGCTCGTGAAAGCCGCGACGGGTGAAGATGTCTCGGCCGAGGATCTCGGCGGCGCGCGCGTCCACACGGAGATATCGGGGGTCGCGGATCATTTTGCCGAAGACGACGAGCACGCTCTCGAGATTTTGCGCGACATTGTCGGCCATCTCGGAGCGCGTCCTGACGCGGCCGAGGCGGCGTTCTCTCTCGAACCTCCCGAGCCTCCCGCTTACGACCCCGACGAGCTTCTCGGCGTTTGGCCGCGCGACTCGAGAAGGCAAGTCGACGTGCGTGAAGTCATCGCGCGCCTCGTCGACGGGAGCCGCTTTTTCGAGTTCAAGAAGCGCTACGGGACAACGCTCGTCACCGGCTTCGCGCATATCGAAGGGATGCGCGTGGGCATCATTGCGAATAACGGTGTTCTGTTCAGCGAGAGTGCTTTGAAAGCGACCCACTTCATCGAGCTCTGCACCGCGGAGAAAGTGCCGCTTCTCTTCTTGCAGAACATCACTGGCTTCATGGTTGGCGCGCAATACGAGCGCGGCGGTATCGCGAAAGACGGCGCAAAGATGGTGCACGCTGTCGCCACCGCACGCGTCCCGAAGCTCACGCTCATCCTCGGAGGCAGCTTCGGCGCGGGTAATTACGGCATGTGCGGGCGGGCTTACGATCCCCGCTTTCTCTGGACGTGGCCCACGAGCCGCATCTCCGTCATGGGCGGCGAGCAAGCGGCGCAAGTCTTGGTCACGGTCAAGCGCGACCAGCTCGCGCGCAAGAACGAGACGCTCTCGAGCGACGACGCCCGCGCGATTGCCGATCCGATTCGAGAGAAATACGAGCGCGAAGGCCATCCTTATTATGCCTCCGCGCGTCTATGGGATGACGGTGCCGTGGACATGCGCGCCACCCGCACCGTTCTTGCCTTGAGCCTCGCGGCGGTTTTGAACGCACCGATCGAAGAGACGCGCGTCGGCGTCTTCCGGATGTAGCTCATGCCACGAACGACAACGCTTCGTATCGCGAATGCCGGCGGCTATTGGGGTGACGATCCCTATGCGATGCGCCGGCAGGTACTCGGCGAGCTTCCCATCGATTACGTCTCGATGGATTTTCTCGCCGAGATCACGATGAGCATCCTGCAAAAACAGTTCGCCCGCGATCCGAGCGCGGGCTATGCACGAGACTTCGTGACGCAGGTCGATCCTTTGCTCGAAGACATCAAAGAAAACGGGATCCGCATCATCACGAATGCGGGCGGCGCCAACCCCAAAGCTTGTGCCGAAGCGCTCTTCGCAGTTGCGAAGACGCGCGGCGTCGATCTCAAAGTAGCGGTCGTGGGCGGCGACGACGTCGTTCCCAAGCTCAAAACACTCGCCCTCGACAACATGGAAACGGGCGAGGCGCTCGGGGACTATCGCGACAAAGTGCTCTCGGCCAACGCTTATTTCGGAGCCATGCCGGTCGTCGCCGCGCTCGAAGAAGAGCCCGACATCGTGCTCTCCGGACGCGTTACCGATACGGGCATCACGCTCGCGGCACTGATCTACGAGTTCGGCTGGTCGCCGGACGACTACGATCGCCTCGCGCAAGGCATCGTCGCCGCGCATCTCATCGAGTGCGGCGCCCAAGCGACGGGCGGGAACTTTACCGATTGGGAGAAAGTGTCGAGCTATATCGACGTCGGCTTTCCCATTGTGGAGTTCGAGCCCGACGGGACGTTCGTTGTAACGAAACATCCCGGCTCGGGAGGCCTCGTGAGCCTCCAGACGATTCGCGAGCAATTTCTGTACGAGATGGGCCATCCGCAGGTCTACATTACCCCCGACGCCATCGCCGATTTTACGACGATGACGCTCGAGACCGATGGTGAGAACCGCGTGCGCATCGCAGGCGCCCGGGGACGGGCGCCCACCGACCAGCTGAAAGTCTCGACAGCGCTCGAAGACGGCTTCAAATCCGCGGGGACCCTCATCATCTCGGGCCCTGACGCCCGCGCCAAAGCGGAAATGTTCGCGTCGATCTTTTGGACGCGGCTCGCCGCCGAGCTCGAGCGCGAAGGCCTGACGTCTTTCGAAGCCACCCATACCGAGTTCATCGGCGACGACGCCACTCATCGCGGCCTCACGCCCGAGCACCGCGCCGCGGAGATCTTGTTGCGCCTCGCGGCGCGCGATCACGAACGGCGCAAGCTCGGGATCTTTCGCAAGCTTCTGCCCGGCCTCATCTTGAGTGGACCCGGTGGCGTGGCGGTCACGGGTGGGGCGCCGTACATCTCGAACGTCGTGCGTTACTGGCCGAGCCTCATCGAGCAAGCGGCGGCGCCTGCGTCGCTAGGCGTGTACGAGAACGGTGAGGCCGTCCTCGAACGAGAAAATCTGAGCTGGCCCGAGACGGGTGGCACGATGGACCCCCCCATCACCCTCGACGATCCGCATCCGACATCGATGCTCGACGCCCTCGCGGGCGACCAAGTGGAAGTCCCGCTCATGGCCATCGCCCATGCTCGAAGCGGCGACAAAGGCGACACGGCCAATATCGGCCTCATCGGCCGGAGCGCGGCGTCTTATGTCTGGCTGCGGGAGCACGTGAGCGCCGAGCGCTTGCGCGGTTGGTTCGAAGGCATCGTACACGGCGAGGTCCACCGCTATCTCGTGCCGAATCTTTGGGCGTTGAATTTTCTGCTCGATGAGTCTCTTGGAGGCGGCGGCACCGTCAGCCTCTATACCGACGCTCAAGGCAAGACCTACGGCCAAGCGCTTCTTCGCTGCCGGGTGCTCGTTCCCGCAAAGCTTCTCGAGACGATTGCGGCCGAAGATCGGCCTTCGGGGAAGGAGCTTTCGTGAAGGACTTTCCCGTCGATCGGATCCTCACCGAAGCGTCCACGCTGCGCGTGGAATCGCTCTCGCTCGGGGTCAAGCGGATTGTATTCGCACGCCCCGAGGTGCGAAACGCCTTCGACGAAACGATGATGCAAGAGCTTCGCGACGCGGTCGACCAACTCGCCGGAATACCCGACGCGCAGCAAATGCGTCTTTTGATCCTCGAAGGCGAAGGCAAAGTCTTCAGCGCCGGCGCCGACCTCGGCTACATGAAGCGGCTCGCCGCGAAGAGTGAAGCCGAGAGCTTCGAAGATGCAAAAACACTCGCCCAGCTCTTCTATCGTCTCGCGGATTTCCCGGCGCCTGTGATCGCCGTCGTCCAAGGCGCGGCGATTGGCGGCGGGCTCGGTCTCGCCGTATGCGCGGACTACGTGCTCGCCGAGGAAGCCGCGCGCTTCGCGACGTCTGAAGTGCTTCTCGGGATCGTCCCGGGCGTCATCAGCCCATACATCATCCGGAAGATCGGGCTCGGTGCGGCGCAGATGATGATGACCGGCAAGAGACTCTCGGCGTCTGAAGCGATGGAGCTCGGTCTCGTCCACAGCCTCACCAGCGCCCGTGACCGAGCCGCGGCGCTTCAAGACGTCGTGCTCGAGTTCCTTGCCGCGGGCCCCGAAGCGGCGCGTCGCACTAAAGCGCTCCAGAAGGAAGCGGCTCCTCTGCCTGGCCCCGAGCTCATCGAGTTCACCGCGCGTCAGATAGCGGAAGCGCGCTGCTCACCGGAAGGCAAGATGGGCCTCGAGGCCTTTTTCAGCAAAGCGCCGCCGGCCTGGGCCGCGCGGGTGACGCTGCTCAGAAAGTCGTCCTCCAAGTGAATAAGCTCGTCAGGCTCAACAGGCTTGTCATTGCGAACCGAGGCGAGATCGCGCGGCGCATTCTGCGCTCGGCGCGCGATCGCGGCTACGCCGTTGCGGTGATCTCGACGCCCGAAGACGCCGACGCTCTCGTGCGCCTGGAAGCGGACGAAGTCCTCGAAGTCCCGAGCTTTCTCGACGCGGAAGCGATCGTCTCTGCCGCGAAGAAGTGGAACGCGAGCCTTCTGCATCCAGGCTATGGCTTCCTCTCGGAGAACGCGGATTTCGCCGAAGCTGTCGAGAGCGCTTCGATAGGATTCGTCGGTCCCACCGCCGATGCCATGCGCCGGCTCGGCAACAAAGAGAGCGCCAAAGCTCTCGCCGAAGCGAGCGGGGTGCCGACGCTTCCTTCGGTGCGTTCGGACGCGCTCGATGAGCTCGATGCGAGCGGTCTCGAGCCGCCTTATCTCGTGAAGGCGGCCGGAGGCGGCGGCGGCCGCGGGATGCGCATCGTCGACACAAGAGACACACTCGCCGCGGCGCTCGAGCGCGCCTCGGAGGAAGCCGCGGCGGGTTTTTTTGACCCCACCGTTTTCGTCGAGCGCTTCTTGCCGAACGCGCGCCACATCGAGATCCAAGTCTTCGGCGATGGCAAAGGCAAGGGCGTCGTGCTCGGCGAGCGCGAGTGCTCGATGCAGCGCCGCTACCAGAAAGTCATCGAAGAAGCGCCGAGTCCTATCGTCGACGCGCCGCTCCGGAAGAAGATGGGCAAAGCCGCGCTCACGCTCGTAGCGAAGACGCGCTATCGCGGCGCGGGCACGGTCGAGTTTCTGCTCGATGACGACGGCCAGTTCTACTTCCTCGAAGTCAATACGCGGCTTCAAGTCGAGCACCCCGTGACCGAAGCCGTCTACGACATCGATCTTGTCGGCGCTCAGCTCGAGCTCGCCGAAGGCAGGTGGCCGGCCGAGCTCCCCGCTCCTGGTTCGGATCCGATTCTGGAGCCACGGCATTGGTCCATCGAAGCGCGCGTGCTTGCGGAAGATCCTCGAGCGGACTTTCTGCCGACGCCGGGGCCGCTCCTCCGATACCGCGAGCCCTCTGGCGAGGGCGTGCGCGTTGATTCAGGTGTCCGTTCAGGCGGCCGCGTCCACGCGCAGTTCGACTCGATGATCGCAAAGGTCATCGCCACGGCCGAGACCCGCGCCGAAGCCATCGAGCGGCTCGCGACCGCTCTGGCTTCGTTCGTCGTGCACGGCGCCACGACGAACATCCCGTTTCTTCAAGCAGTCCTCCGGCACCCCGATTTTCGCAGCGGGGACTTTTCCACCCATTGGATTGGCGACCACCTCGAAGAGCTCAACCGGTCGCTTCTACCGGAAAGTCTCGAGGCACGGCTTTTGACACCCGGCTTTCGCGAGCAGCTCTCCGTAGCGCTTCGCGGCCCTCGCCCCATCGGCCGTTTCGCGGCGTGTTTTCGCAGGCTCGGGAACGACCGCGCGCGCGTTGGGAGTGATCGCGAGCAGCGCGGTGTCGATGTCGAGGTGGATCCTGTCACTGGGCGCGCGATGTTGTGGGGCGACGGGATCACGCACGCTTTGGCGGAGTCGACGATGAACGCGCGCTTTGCCGCGGCGCTCGAAAGCGCGATGGATCAGGCTCGTCGGGAGCCTTCGCGCGTGCGCGTCGAGGCCACCGCGACAGTAATCGACCCGAGCCGCATGGAGCTCAGTGTGTTCGGCGAGACCCTCCGTCTCAAGGACCCGCGTGCGCTCAGCCACAGCCGCGTAAAGCTCGCCGCGAGCGATGGAGAAGTGCGGGCGCCGATGGCCGGGAAGGTCCTCGAGATCCGCGTCGAAGAAGGTGCTGTCGTCGAGGAAGGCGAGGTTCTCATCGTCGTGGAATCGATGAAGATGCAGCTCGAAGTCCACGCGCCGATCGCAGGACGGGTCGAGAAGCTCCTCGTCGCCTCGGGCGAGGTGCTCGACGGCCCCGACGTGATGGCCGTCCTTGCGCCCTGACTCTGCAGCCTGCTAGCGTGATTCGAAGAACGAGAACCGTACGCGCGCGCTAACGAGCCGGGGATGGCCGAAGTGGGTCCCACTGAAGGGATTCGAGAAGTTATACGCAAAAGCTCGATCGGTCAGATTGCGCACATCGAGCTGGAGATCGACAGCGATACGCCGCCCTTCGAAGAGTCCGAGCCCGAAAGAGATATCGAAGAGTGTCCTCGGCTTGACGCGGCCTCGGTCGAAGTCGACCAGTGCCGCACCCCGGCGCTCCATGGCCTCGTCGAGATCGTCGTCGATATCGAGCGGCTCGATCGGCGTGCCGCTCTCGTGCCGGCCGTAAAATGCCGCCCAGAGCCCGCTCGGGCGGTGCTGGAACGTCACGCCGAAAGCACCGACATTGCGTTGGTCGTGGTCGGGGGTGAAGCGGGTTCCCGGACCGATCTCGATCACCTCTTCTTCGAGGAAGAGTCCTCCGTTGATCGGCCCGACTTGATAGACGAGTGCATTTCCATAGCTCACGAAACCGGTAAATCTCTTCTGAAAAGGGAAGTCCACCCGCACGTTGACGCCCGAGGCGGTGCCTTCGGCGACCGAGTTCGGAAAGATAATGGTCGTGCCGAAAAAGAGATTGGGATCGGCGTAGTTCCGGACCGAGCGCCTCCAGTAGACGGCGTCCAGCGACGCCCGCTTGCCGAGGGCCCGAACGAAGCCGACCTCGAACGCGTGCTGCCTTTCAGGAGAAACGTCGGCGCCGCCGGCGCGTTCCTCGGTGACGAACGGCGAGAGAGCGCGCGCCTCTGCCGACGAGGAGAGCAGAAGGTTTTCCACTTGGGGCGGCATGAACAGACGGTTGTAGGAGGCGCGCACCGTCGTGCTCCATTTCGGGATGAAATAGACCGCACCGATGCGCGGGCTGAGTGCGGAAGCGTTGACGAGGACTTCGGTGTGGTCGAACCGCAAGCCGGCATTGATCGTCAACCGATCGAAGAGCGAGAACGTGTCCTGGACGTAGATCGAGAACTGATCGCGCGAGGCTGCCTTTTCGAACATGAAGGGGTTGTTCCGATCGAACGCCAGCGCTTCCTTGCTGATGCCGGCATCTTCGGCGCCGTCTTCGTCGGTGATGAAGAACGAAAAGAGCTCGCGAGGCGTGACGTGCTGATAGTCGATTCCCGCTTTGAGGACGTGCTCGGCGCCGACCGCATGCGTGACGTTTACGAGCACGCCGTGACGCGTGTGCCGGCGATCCTGGTTCGCTGAAATCGGCGTGTCGCCCTCGCTCGGGAAAAGCTCGGCGACGAAAGCGTGGCGATACCATCCGATATCGGTCACGGTGTTCTGGGACGCGCTGCGCTGCCAGATCACGGATTGGTGATCGTCGCGAAGCTCCTGGCTTTGGCGCTGCCCCGCCAATTCTTGCTCGAGTGAATTGGTGACACGAAAAGCACTTCCGTTGGCCGAGATGTTGGCGATGACGAGGTCTTCGGGCGTGGGCCTCCAGTCGAGGCGCGTCGCGAAGCGAAACGCATTACCGCGATTGTTGAAGTTGCCGGGGTCAACGGGGTCGAGATAGCGCTTGCCGGAGCCGCCATAGGACAGAGCGAAGAAGGCGCCCACGCTATCGCCCATCAGCTGGCCGCCTCCGGTCGCGGCGACCTCGCCGCTCTGTAGCGATCCGGCCCGCAGTGCGGTCGTGCCGCTCCAGGACTCGCCGAGTCCCGACTTGGCGACGACGTTGATAACGCCGCCCGACGCATTGCCATATTCCACGGGCAGATGACCGTCGAGGATCTCGATAGTCTGAAACGCGTCGGGGTCGAGAGCGCTCGAAAAAAAAGTATCGATGCGATCGCTGAGCGGGATCCCGTCGCTGACATACAAGAAGCCGTCATCCACACCGCGCGAGTGCAAAAGACCGTTATCTTCCGTCGCCCATCCGGGCGCGGTCGCGACGAGTTCCTGCATGCCGCTTCCCGGGCGCGCCCCGGGCAGACGCTGGATGAACCCTTGGTCGAGCCTCGTTGTCGAGCTTACCTGATCGGGCTCGACGAGAGGGGGCGCTGCGCGCACCGTGAGCTCTTCGCGCGGGCCAGCAATCTCGAGCACGACTTCGAGCGTGACGGTCAGGTTCGAGCGCACCGCGATCGTTGTCTCGTACGGTCGGAACCCATCCGCCTCGATCCGCACACCGTATTGGCCGAAAGGCACGTTGCTGAGCTGAAACTGGCCGCGATCGTCGGTCGTCGCGAGCCGCTCGAAATCCGAGGCGGCGTCGTAAAGAACGACCCGCGCCTCGGCGACAGCCGCATGTGACGGATCCTGGACGGCGCCGTCGACGGTTCCGATCTGGATCTGCGCCGCATCGGCCGAGCCTATTGCCAGGACGAGTAGCAGAATCCAGTGACGCATCTGGGGACCGAAACTTTAGCATGTTGGTGGCATGTTGGTGTCGGGGACGTGATGCATCGAGCTAAACTGAATGAACGGTGCACCTAGTCCTCCTTTTGGCGCTCGCTCAGAGCGGCGCCGATTTGACCCACTTCGGGAACAAATGGGCGTGGCGCGGTCCGGATCGCGAAGAAGTCTTCGTGCCGCAGCTCGTCATGTATGCGACGCCGCCCAATTTTCATGGACAGCCCGACAAAGTCGATCGCGACATCCACACCTTTCTCGTTCAGCACGGCTTTCACGGCTTTCATGTGTTCCTATCCTGCCGCTGGTTCGACATCGAGGAAGAGGACTGCCGCAACGTGCCTGGAAGGGATCCTGCGATCGATCCACGCACGTTCGATGCGCTGGAGAGGCTCATCGTGAAGACCTATCGCGCCGGAGGCATGGTGCACCTTTGGATGTGGGGCGACGAGGAGCGGGGCCAGACCCCTTCCGCCCGCGCGGACTGGGGAGGGCTCGACGGCCCGGTCGCGAGGAAGGTGGAAGCCGCGGTGGCTGAACGGCTCGGCGGTTTGCCTGGCTGGAGCATGGGCTACGGATTCGATCTCGATGAATGGGTGAGCGCGAACGAGCTCCACGCTTGGCGCGATCGGATGCAGGCATTGCTGCCGCGCTTTCATTTTCTCGGCGGCAGGCCGGAAGGCCCGAACCGGGGTGAGAATCATCGAGGCGCGCGCCAATGGAATCGTCGGCTCGACTATGCGAGCTATGAGCATCACAAGCCGAGCTATCAGGTCTACTCGAGGGCGCTCGAGGCGAATCCGGACAAGCCCATCATGTCAGAGGACCGTTTTCGTGTTTTGGAGAGCTCGGATCGGAAGCATTATTCGTTGCAAGATATCCGGCGCGGGCTTTGGCACTCGACCCTCGCGGGAGGCGTTGCGAATATCTGGGGATACTTGATGGAGGGCGGGAGTCACGAGCGCGGCTCGGCGCCGTTCCCGAATCGCGGCCAAGTGCGAACCTATTTCGAGTTATGCGCGGACGCTTCCTGCGGGACATGGAGCGCTGCAATCCCAGGCGTGCCACCACGCTGTGTCTGCGGTCCGCCGCGCTGCAGCACTACATCTTTTATAGAGAGGACACGGAAGAGCTCGCGCTCGGTCTCGACGCGATGGACGGCGTGCAGCCGGCGGTCGCCGTCGACACCCGCAAGCCCTACGCGGAGATTCGCATTGGCGAGCTCGATCGGAAACGTCACCTATGGCGAGCGCCGTACCGTTCGGATTGGGCCATCGCGGTCGGCGTCTTCGAGCGCCCGCCGCGAGAGCCCATTGTGGCGGCGCCGCGAGCGCCCGCCGTGGCGCCGCCGCCACCGACGACTCCCGAACCCAGCGACTTCGTGCGATCTGCTTACCCGGTGTCGGTTTTGAGCGAAGGCGATCGTTACTACACGGACCGCGACTACACCCTCGCCGTCGTGCCCCCGGCTCTCGAGAGCGCCGTGTGGATCCGCACGATGAACGACGAGAAGGCGGCCCGCCGCGAGCCGCTCCTGACCTTCGAAGTCACACGCGACGTCGTCGTCTATGTCGGCTTCGACCGTCGCGCTGCGCACTTGCCCGATTGGCTGCGCGACTGGGAAGAGCTCGGCGAGCGCGTTCACGTGAACGGCGACGTGATGGGCTATTTCGAGCTCTACCGGCGTCGGTTCTCGAAAGGCGAGGTCACGCTCGGTGCGACGAGTGCGAGCGGCGCCGACTTCGGCGACGGAGGACGCAGCCAGTACGTCGTCGCCGTCGTCCCGAGGTGACGGGGAGCTCTTCCGCGTTGGTGTGGATCTGAGGTTCGAGCGGCCGCGGTTGGTCAGCGAGCAGGAGCACGAGCCCGCAGAGTCCTTGGTCGTCGACGATCCCGCCGAAGACGTTTTGGACGAAAACGTGCCTGAGCCGAACGTGCCTGAGCCGAACGTGCCTGAGCCGAACGTGCCTGAGCCGAACGTGCCTGAGCCGAACGTGCCTGAGCCGAACGTGGATGAGCCGAACGTGGATGACGGCAACGATGACGATGAATCCTGGCGCGATGAAGTCGTCGCTGATATCTTCGACAGGCCGCCCTCTCCGAAACCCCCTAGGCCGGAAATCGACTACGGCAATTGGATTGCGACGTGGATCGAGCAGAAGAAAGCAAGTGAGCTGGAAGATCGATCACGGAAACGCAAACGGCGAGCGAGGCTTTATCCCGACCGTGGCGCGAGTGCACACGTGTGCACTGAGGAGGAAAGCACCGATGGTCGAGCCGAACACCTCGAAGTCTCGCATCTGACGCTATCCGGAGAACCTCCTCGCGAATAATCAGTCATAACTGACGGCCGGTGGTCGATGGTGTTCGAATTCGGCAGTCGCCTGGGGCACTATGTCGAGCTCCAGCAACCGCTAAGCGCCCCAAATAAGAAAGGGTTCTCCTGTCGTTTCTGGGGATCTGATTTGGGCGCGAGGGTATGGCCTATGGACGCTGCCGCGATTGTGGAAAACACCGGAAACTCCTGGAGAGAGAGGCGTTAGGGATGGGTTGTGAGCAGGTACAAACGTAGCAGCGGCGTTTTCCACAATCGCCCACAGGCCCCTCCTGATATATACAAGAAGGATTCATTCATTTGGAATAAGGAAGGGGAGGCATCGATCAGTGGAGGCTATGGAAAACGCCCTTCCAGGCTTCGAAGAGAGCTCAGTCGTGAGCAAGGCCTTGAACGATCCGGACCGTGGGGGCGTTTCCCACAGCCTCGTTTCGCGATGCGCGTTACCACGTTAGTCAACAAGCTCATCGGATTGCAAGGCCTGTGGGTCCGAAATTTCCACTTCCAGGCGGACAAAGCCAGAGTGGTGGTGGATGTCGTACCACGGAGGAGGAAGCCTCTGTGCGGGGTTTGCGGTCGAAAGGTCCGCAAGAACAAAGATCGCTACAATCGTTACTGGCGGCACTTGGACCTGTTCGGTGTCCGGAGCTATCTTCGCTACTCGATCCGGCGAGTGGTTTGTCGGCGTTGTGGCGTGGTCAAAGAAAAGGTGCCTTGGGCCGACAAGGGGAGCCGCTTTACCAAGAGCTTCGAACAAGAGGTAGCGTGGCTGGCACAGAGGACGGACGTCAGCGCCGTAGCGAACTATTTCCGAGTGACGTGGCGTTCGGTGCGACGGATCATCCAGCGAGTGGTTGCCGAGCAACGGGATGAGCGGCGCGAGCTCGATGGATTGCGGGTGATTGGGATGGACGAGATCAGCTACCGCAAACGCCACAAGTACTTAACAGTGGTAATAGACCATCTCAGCGGCCGGGTCGTCTGGGCGGGAAAGGAGCGCAAGGCCAAGACGCTGCTGCGGTTTTTCCGCAAGCTCGGACCACAAAGAGCCGCGGAGCTCGAAGCGGTCAGCATGGACATGTGGGAGCCGTACATAACTGTCGTCGGCAAAAAGGCTCCTCAGGCACGGGTGATCTTTGACCGCTTCCACATCGTCAAGCATCTGAACGAGGCCGTGGATAAGACCCGGCGCGAGCTGGTGCGCGAGCTCAAAGGGACTGCCCGACGCAACCTCAAGAACACCAAGTTTCCCCTTCTCAAGGCCAAACACAACCGCAGCGCGAAAGACAAACGGGTGCTCCGCGAGCAGGTGCGAGCTAATCGTCGCCTCTACCGCGCCATGCTTCTGCGCGACGACTTCATGGACCTCTACACCTACAAAACCGAGACATGGGCCAAGAAGTTTCTCCGAGGATGGCTGCGGCGCGCTATGAGCTCGAGGATAGAGCCCGTCAAACGCGCGGCGAAGATGATCCGCAGCCACTTCGATGGCGTCATCGCGTGGGTCACGTGGAGACTCAGCAACGGCCGACTCGAAGGAATGAACAACAAAATCCGGCTGCTGAGCCACCGCAGCTTTGGACTCCACTCTGCCGAAGCTCTCATCAGTCTCGTCTACCTAAACTGTGGCGGTCTCACCCTCGAGAGGATCCACTGAAATGGCAGGAGAGGCTAAGAAAGAATGCTTGATTAACCGTAAGGCCCTTAAATCATTGAACACTCCAGCCACTGGTCGTCAGGGAGCTAGGCTAGGGCTTTTCCCTCACGGCTTCCGGGCGTTCGTCTTCACTAACCCCACAGTGGCAACACTTGTTGTCCATGGTGCTCGGCTCCCGCTTCGTTCTTGACAGATAGCTCTAACCCTCATATTATACTACACTTATACAAAAAGTGCACTTGGATTCCGCAAACCCGTCCGGCCATGCTGCTCGATAAAGTCTTGACTACGATCACCCGTGTCGGCATGGTCCGCCCGTCGGACCGCGTCCTCGTCGGGGTGTCCGGCGGGGCGGATTCCGTGACGTTGTCGCACGTGCTCACGGAGCTTCGCGGGACGCTCGAGATCGACGTCGAGCTCGCCCACCTCCATCACGGGCTCCGGCCCGAGGCCGACGACGACGAGGCTTTTTGTCGCGGGCTTTCGGAGCGACTAGGCTTACCTTTTACTTCCGCGCGCGTCGACGTCGAGAGCCTTGCGGCGCGTTCGAAGCGTTCGCTCAAGGAGCAGGGCCGTGTATCCCGCTATCGATTCCTCGCCGAACAGGCGGCCCGTCGCGGCTGCACCCGGATCGCTGTCGCGCACACGATGAACGACCAGGCTGAGACTTTTCTCATGAGAGCTTTGCGCGGATCGGGCGCACGAGGCCTCGGCTCGATGCGCCCGGTCACGGATGAGCGCATCCGCCCTCTCATCGAGCTCCGCCGGGACGAAATCCTCGCTTTTCTGTGCGAGCGCGAGCTCGGCTATCGCGACGACCCGAGCAACCGCGACCTGCGGTTCACGCGAAACCGCCTGCGGCACGATATCCTCCCACGCCTCGGCGAGCTCAATCCTCAACTGGTCGAGACGCTTGCGCGGAACGCGGAGATCCTTCGAAACGAGGAAGACTTCATGGAGAAGGCGGCGCGTCTCGCTTTCGACGAGCTCGCCTCGGCCCACGGCGCCACCATCACGCTCTCCGTCGAAGCACTCGCCGCCCTTCAGGTCGCTATCAAACGCCGTGTGGTGCGCCGAGCCGTCGAGGTGCTGCGGGGCCACACCCGCAATCTGAGCCAGCGGCATGTCGAAGACGTGCTCTCGCTTCTCGAAAACGGCAAGAGCGGGCGTGAGATCCATCTCCCCGGGCTCGTGGCGGCGCGATCGTTCGATCGGCTGTCCCTTTCTCCGGGGTCGGGCCGTTCCCGGCGCAAACGCTTCCCAAACGGCTATAATACATATGAGTACCGTCTGAGGATCCCTGCACAGCTTCCAATCCTGGAGAGGCAGGGTCTCCTGACGGCGCATCTTGTAGGGCCGATTCGAAGTGGGGACGAGGCTCCAAAAGCCGCGGGAAACGCGGTCGTGGTCGGCGTCGAGGGTGAGGCTCAGGACCTCGTCGTGAGAAGCCCCCGCAGCGCGGACCGGTTTCGACCCCTTGGGGCCCCGGGAGCGAAGCCGCTCGCACGTTATCTGATGGACCGGAAGGTCGCTAAGGAAGAGAGGCAACAAGTGCCGTTGGTGGTGAGGCCAGGATCTGAGAATCGAAGTGACGACATCCTCTGGGTCGTGGGTCACGGGGTCGCGGAAACCGCGCGGCTCGGTGCGGCCCGCGTGCACCTTCGCCTCGAGTGGGTGAGCCAATGAGCCAAGGACCAAGACTATCCGTGGTTTACGACGAGAAGACGATCAGCGCACGTGTGCGCGAGCTCGGCCAGCAGATTACTGCGGACTTCCCGGACGGGAACATCGCCTGCGTGGGCGTCCTCCCGAACTCGATTGTCTTCATGGCCGATCGCATCCGCACGATCGACCTTTCGCTGACCTGCGATTTTATGAAGGTCGGCACACAAGATTCGAAACGGGTCGATATCGCGTTCGGCCGAGCGAACGATTTCAGCGCTCGTGACGTATTACTCATACAGGGTGCGGTCGACACTGGAGTCACTTTGAGCTTCATCACGGGGCATATCCAGGAAACATGGAAGCCTCGGTCGCTCAAAGTGGCCGCGCTCATCAATCGCGGGAACCACCGGAAGGTCGACTGCCCGGTGGACTACGCATGTTTCGAGCTCGAAAAAGAAGGCTTCGTCGCAGGCTACGGTTTGGGCCTCGCGGAGCATCACCGCGGCGCGCCTTATCTCGGCTTCGCCGAGGCTTCGAACTCATGAAGAAGGAATCGCCAGAAATTTCTCTTATCGGAGGCGGCTTTTGAACTCCACTATGAAGAACTTGATGTTCTGGATGGTCGCAGCACTTGTGATCTTTCTATTTTATAGTGTTTCCTCCCGTATCCAGAAGAACGAACGCCCGCTCAGCTTCAGCGATTTCATGGCTCAGCTCGATCGGGGCCACGTCGCCAAAGTGACCATCACCGGAACGGGTGCGGGAAGCCAGATCGTCGGCGAGTTCAAGAACGGCCAGGCGATCCGCACTTTCGCTCCGCCGCAGATGGAGAACCTGGTCAATTTGATGCTCGACAAGGGGGTCGAGGTCCACGCGCGAGATGCGAACAGCTCGTCGTGGCTCGGCCACATCATAAGCTGGACGCCCATCGTCATCATGATCGCGTTTCTGATCTTTTTCATGAGGCAAATGCAAGGATCGGGCAATAGAGCCTTGTCTTTCGGCAAGAGCAAAGCCAAGCTATCTAGCAGCCAACAGAAAAAGGTCACGTTCAAAGACGTCGCGGGCGTGGACGAAGCCAAAGAAGAGCTCCAAGAGATCATCGACTTTCTGAGAGAGCCTCAGAAATTCCAGAAGCTCGGCGGCCGTATCCCCAAAGGCGTTCTTCTCATGGGACCTCCAGGAACCGGCAAGACGCTTGTCGCGCGCGCCATCTCCGGTGAAGCCAACGTGCCGTTCTTCTCGATCAGCGGCTCCGATTTCGTCGAGATGTTCGTCGGCGTGGGCGCGAGCCGCGTGCGCGACCTCTTCGAGCAAGGCAAGAAGAACGCACCGTGCATCATTTTCATCGACGAGATCGACGCCGTCGGCCGCCATCGCGGCGCGGGTCTCGGAGGTGGGCATGACGAGCGCGAACAGACACTGAATCAGCTCCTCGTCGAGATGGACGGGTTCGAGTCCAACGAAGGCGTCATTCTCATCGCCGCTACCAACCGTCCCGACGTCCTCGACCCGGCACTGCTCAGGCCCGGCCGCTTCGACCGTCGCGTCGTCGTTTCGCTTCCCGATGTCGGGGGACGCGAAGGTATTTTCAAGGTCCATACGAGCCGCATCCCGCTCGCGAACGATGTCGATCTCACCATCCTGGCGCGGGGGACCCCGGGTTTCTCTGGCGCGGATCTCGCCAATCTCGTCAACGAGGCCGCGCTCTACGCGGCGCGGCATGGGCTGAAAGTCGTTCGGATGCAGGACTTCGAAGAAGCGAAGGACAAAGTCCTCATGGGCTCGGAGCGCCGTTCGTTGATCATGAGCGACGAAGAAAAGCGCACGACGGCCTATCACGAGGGCGGCCACGCGCTCGTCGCGGCGCTCCTCGAAGATGCGGATCCGATTCACAAAGTCACGATCATCCCGCGCGGGATGGCAATGGGCGTCACGATGCTCTTGCCGGAGGCGGACCGGCTCAGCCACGATCGGGATTACGTCGAAGCCAGCATCACCGTGGCCATGGGTGGCCGTCTAGCGGAAGAGCTCTTTCTCGATCAGGTCACGACCGGCGCAAACAACGATCTCGAAAAAGCGACGGAGCTCGCCCGGAAGATGGTGTGCGAGTGGGGCATGAGCAAGAAAATGGGACCGCTCACGTTTGGACGTAAAGAAGAGCAGGTCTTCCTCGGTCGCGACATCGCGAGGCATCAGGACTATAGCGAGCACACCGCTCTCCAGATCGATCAGGAGGTCAAACGCATCGTTAGCGAAAGCTACGATCGGGCGAAGAAGATTCTGAGCGAGAATCGTGAGGTGCTTGAAAGAGTCGCCGCGGCGCTCCTCGAGAGAGAAGTGCTCGACGCCGAGGACGTGAAGACGCTCATCGAAGGCCTTCCGCTCAAGGAGCGCGAGACGGCGGTAGACGAAGTCGTTCGCGACGAACCGGAGGCCACGGAGAAGGAGAAAAAGCGTAAGGCGCCCCTGACGCCGCCGATCCTCCAAAACCCCGGTAGCGTCCCACAGAGTTAACGACGACTCAGCCCGGGATCAGCTTCGGTCGCCGGAGCTTCATTTGATCGTGTGTTGTCAAATCTTTCGAGCCAGGTTTAAGCGCCTCGATCTCTCACGTCGAACCGCTATCATGGGCGTCGTCAACGTCACAAAAGACTCGTTCTACGCCGGTAGCCGCTATCCCGACGTCGACGCTGCGACGTCCAGGGCTCTTCGTCTCGCGGAAGCGGGCGCGGACATCCTCGACATAGGGGGCGAGTCGACACGGCCCGGGGCGCCGCCGGTCTCGACGAAAGAGGAGTTGGATCGGGTATTACCGGTGCTCGAGAACTTGCGATCGCAGACCGATCGGATGCTCTCTGTTGATACGCGCAAGGCCGAGGTCGCCGAAGGCGCTCTCGCGAAGGGCGCCGATATCGTCAACGACGTCACCGCGCTCGGAGGCGACCCCCGAATGGCCGAGGTCGCCGCGAGCGCCGGGGCGGGCGTCGTGCTCATGCACATGCAAGGTACCCCCGAAACGATGCAGTCCGAGCCCCGATATGACGATGTCGTGGCCGAGGTAAAAGCCAGCCTCAGCGAGGCTATAGCGCGCGCCGAGCGCGCGGGCATCGCAAGCGATGCGATCGTGGTCGATCCTGGCATCGGTTTCGGGAAGACGCTTTCACATAACTTGACGCTCTTGAACGAGCTCGCGACGCTCGCAGAGCTCGGGAAACCCATCCTCGTGGGGACGTCTCGGAAAGGTTTCATCGGGAAGCTACTCTCGAGCGAAGCCGAAGCTCGGATATTCGGCACGGCGGCGAGTGTCGCCGCCGCCATCCTTCGCGGCGCGAGCATCGTGCGCGTACACGATGTCTCCGAAATGCGGGACGTTGCGACCGTCGCCGACGCGATTCGAAACGCCCCCTCCCAGAGCACCACCTCAGCCTCGCCCGCAGGGAGCCTGAGCTGATGGCGGCGTTTGTCGAGTTTTGGCAGAGCTTGTCGCGGGAGCTCTCCTGGAACGACGCCATCGACATCCTGCTCGTGAGCTTTCTGTTCTACAAGCTCTTTCAGCTCGTCCGGGGCGGGCGCGCGTTCCAGATGGTGGTCGGCACGTTGCTGCTCGTTCTGCTCTTTTTCGCTTCACGTTGGGCCGACCTCACCGCCGTGAATTGGCTGCTCCGGAATACGCTGGCCTATATTGGGTTCGCCATCATCGTTCTCTACCAGCAGGAGCTCCGGCGCGGCCTCGCCAATCTTGGACGGGCGCCACTTTTTCGATTCTTGAATCCCACGAGCAGCAAAGGAACTCTCGACGAGGTCGCTTTTTCCCTGCTCACGCTCGCTGAGCGGCGCGTGGGCGCTATCCTCGTCCTCGAGCGGGATATCGGCCTTCGCAGCTATGTCGAAGCCGGCGTCATGCTCGATGCCGTCGTGACCTACGACCTTCTCTTGTCCGTGTTCAACCCGAAATCGCCGCTCCATGACGGCGCGGTCATCATCCAAGGAGACCGCGCCGCGGCCGCGGCCTGTTTTCTTCCGATCTCGATCAATCCGCAGCTCGGCAAAGAGCTCGGGACCCGCCATCGCGCCGCCATTGGCATTAGCGAAGACACGGACGCGATCGCGATCGTGGTCTCTGAAGAGACAGGGCTCGTGAGCTTCATGGAGGACGGATCGATCGTTTCTGGCCTCGACGCAAAGCAGCTTCGCTCGAAGCTCCGGGACGCGATGGGACAAAAAGACGCGAGCCCGGCTGAGACACGCACTGGTTCTGTCTCCGCGACCGAAAGGCCGATCACATGAAGTCGTTTCTGACCGACAATATCGCCCTGAAGCTATTCTCGCTACTGCTCGGCTTCGCCTTCTGGTACGCGGTGGCACGGGAGTCAGGCGTGGAGTTCGCTTTCTCCATCCCTTTCGAACTCCGGGACGTCCCCGAGGGGCTCGAAGTGGTCGAGGAGTCCGTCCAACAAGTGGACGTGCGCTTGCGAGGTCCCGCGGAGATTCTTCGAGGCATCTCGGCTCAGGATTTGAGCGTGGCGGTGGATCTCTCGGATGCCGAGCCTGGAGAGCGCATCGCCTATCTCACGCCGGAGGACGTGGCGGTGCCGTTCGGCGCCCGCGTGATGCGCGTGACGCCGTCGAGTCTCAAAATCGAGCTCGACCGAACGATGGAGCGCACAATCAACGTGATCCCGCGTGTTCTCGGTGCGCCCGCGGAGGGTTTCGAGCTCCAGAACATCGCGCTTTCGCCGCAGGTGGTCACGGTTGTCGGACCGGCCTCACAAGTGCGCGGGCTCGAGCAAGTCACGACGGAGCCCGTATCGGCCGACGGCCTGCGCCAGCCTTTCTCGCGCGCCGTAGGTCTCGAGCTCCATCCTCTCGTCCGGCTCGAATCCGGGACGAGCATCGAGCTCACGCTCGACGTGCGCGAAGTCCGGCTTCGGAAGGAGCTCTCTGAGATCGAGGTCTTGACCAGGCCGGAAGCCGTGAGCGCAAGTCTCGAGCCCAAATCCGTTCGCGTCGTCGTGGAGGGCCCGCGAAGCATGATCGAACAGCTGCGCGCGGAAGATCTCGAAGTCGAAGTGCGCCTCGACGGTCTCGGGCCCGGTCGCCACAAAGTCGTGCCGATCGTTCACGTGATCCGTCCCGACGAGTTAGCGGCCGTGCATATCGTCAGCGTCACTCCGGACGAGTTCGCGGTCCAGGTCCGATAAGTGGCAAAGCTCTTCGGAACCGACGGAATCCGCGGCGAAGCCTATGCACCGCCTTTGGATCGTGCCACCGTGCAGCGCGTGGGCCGGGCTCTTGCGGAAGAGCTCTCGCCGGACGCACCTCGCATTCTTATCGGCAGGGACACCCGGAGCTCGGGAGCGGATCTCGAGAACTGGCTAGCGACAGGCATCGCCGCAGGAGGAGGCGCTTCGGTATCCGCGGGTGTTCTCCCGACCCCTGCAGTGGCCTTTCTGACGCGGGACCAGGGCTTCGACGCCGGTGTCGTCATCTCGGCCTCGCACAATCCGTATCACGATAACGGCATCAAGGTTTTCTCCGCCACCGGCGTAAAGTCGAGCGAGGCGTTCGAAGAAGCCATTGAGTACGCCGCCGCCGGCGCCGGCGGCGCCTCGCGAGACGATCCCGAGGAGAGCGGACTTTCGAAGATCCCGAGCCTGCACCTCGAAAGCGACCTCTATTTAGAGCACTTGAAACGGAGTCTGGGCGATGACGTGTCGCTTCCTCCGCTCAAATTGGCTCTCGACTGCGCCAATGGCGCGTGTTACCGCGTTGGACCAAAGCTTCTCGAATCCATCGGGCTCGAGCCCATCCTGCTCGCGACGGAGCCCGACGGCGAGAACATCAACCGAGATTGCGGATCGACGCATCTCGACGGGCTGGCCGAAGTGGTTAGGCGCCACGCATGCGATTTCGGAGCCGCTCTCGACGGCGACGGGGACCGTCTGTTGCTCGTGGATTCCAAGGGGCGAACGGTGAACGGGGACGCCCTGCTGCTCATGTGCGCCAGACGTCTCAAGAAAGAAGGTCTACTGGCGGGATCCAGCGTCGTGGCCACCGTCATGAGCAACATGGCCCTCGAAGTGTCTCTGGCACAAGAGGATATCACGCTCTTTCGAACTCAGGTGGGCGACAAGTTCGTTGCACAGGATATGGACCGCCGTAATATCATTATCGGTGGCGAACAATCGGGTCACATCATTTTCTCCGATTACGCTGCGACCGGCGACGGTCTATTGACGCTCATCCAAGTGCTCCGAACGATCGCCATCGAGGGAGAAAGCCTAGATCAGCTGGCGCACCTCGATCCCTTTCCTCAAGTTCTCGTTAATGTCGGGGTGAGCTCGAGGCCGGATGTCCGCACCATCCCAAAAATCACCCGTACGATCGAGGCGGCAGAAGCCCAGCTCGACGGGCGCGGGCGGGTGCTGATCCGCTATTCGGGCACGGAGTCACTGCTTCGGATCATGATGGAAGGTCCGGACTCAGAAGAGATCGAATCCTTGACAGCCATTGTTCGCGACGCGGTGGAGAGCACGATTGGGAGTTCTCGTGATTGAGTGAGGTGTCACTCTGGACGCGGTCGCCGCTTTGCGCGAGTCGCGCAGAGCCAAGAATCCCGACCCGGTCTTCGCGGCGTTCACCGCCGAGCAGGCGGCCGCGGCCGCGATCAACATCCAGCTTAGAGGCGATAGGGTAGGGATACAGGAGCGCGATGTCGACCACCTTCGGGAGACGGTCGGCGTCGAGCTCAACCTCGTCGTGACGCCGCGCCAGGAGATGGCCCGCTTCGCGTTCACCGCCAAGCCGACGCGCGTGACGTTCATTCCAGAGCGCCTCGAAACCGCGGGCGGTGGTGGTCTCGACGTCATGCTCGACAGCTCCCAGCTCAAGGAGCGTGTCCGGGATATGTGCGAGAGCTCCATCTTCCCATCGATCTATATCGACCCTTCCATCGATCAGGTCAAAGCCGCTCACGGCGTCGGCGCTCTCGGCGTGGAGATCTCGACCGAGGCTTATGTGGCGGCGCGCGAGGGCATCGGTATGGCAAGCGACAAGGAAGCCATTCGCCGCGAGCTCCAATGCGTCGCCGACTGCGCCAAGCTCGGCGCCAAGCTCGACCTTCACGTCGGAGTCGGTCACAGGCTGACACTTCGCAATACCCCCGCGCTCATCGGGCTCGGCAGCATCCATCGAGTCAATGTGGGCCACGACCTCGTGGCGCGCGCCATGATGGTTGGGCTAGACGCTGCGGTGCGGGAGTGGATGTCGCTGCTTTTGGGCGCGGCTCCGTGAGTCGCCCGTCGGTCCCACTTTTTGCTGACTTCAAGTTATCATAAAGGCAGTCCTGAACAGGCTTTTGAGGGCCTATCTGTGAGTAAGAAAGACAAATCGAAAAAAGAGACCGAGGCTCGAGGACCGGCAAAGTCCACCCTTCGCGAATATTTCGAATCGATCTGTGTCGCTGTCATCTTGGCCTTGTTCATCCGCACGTTTGTGTTTCAGGCCTTCAAGATCCCGACCGGCTCGATGGAAGAGAATCTGCTAATCGGCGACCATCTCATCGTCAACAAGATGCTCTACACGAATGCGCCATCCGCTCTCGAGGAAGAGCTCGCGCCTGTTCGGAACGTGCGTCGCCACGACATCGTCGTGTTCAAGTTCCCAGGAGAGCCCGAGAGGGACTTCATCAAACGCGTGATCGGGCTTCCCGGCGAGCGACTCCACCTTCAGAACAAGAAGGTCTATATCGACGGCGAGCCGCTCGACGAGCCTTACGTCCATTTCAGCGAGCCGCCAGGTTCTTCCTCGCTCGGGATCCTCTCCGACGCGCGTCGCGATAACATGCCGGAGATCGTCGTTCCGGAAGGCCATTATTTCGTAATGGGTGACAATCGAGACAACAGCCACGACAGCCGGTTCTGGGGAACGCTTTCGGGAGACCTTCTCAAAGGGCGGGCGCTGATAATTTATTGGTCCTACGATGCTCCAGATGGACGAGACGCCTATTTCAAGCAGGGTTGGGATCGTGTCAAGGAACTAATTTCCGTCATACCCTATTTTTTGACCAAAACGCGCTGGAAGCGTTTCTTCCATCTCGTGCGATGAGGCCCAACACTCCTGCACGACACCCTTAGGAGGGAAGGCGATGCAAAGATTCAGAAGTGAGCGAGGCGGTGGTGCCACCGGGGTTAGTGATCTTCCTCTTGGTGCTTCTGTTCGTCGCTTACGAGGTCAAACAGTTCGGCCCCCCTTGTTCGCGCAGTTTCAGTTTCTGGACGCGGTGATCGACACGACGAAGTTCTCCCGCGCGAAGACCGCTGCCGTCGTCATGCAAGAGGTGCTGAAGAAATCGGCGGAGCTTCAGCTACCGATTAGCCGCGATATGATCAAGATCACGCGGCAGCCGACGCACACTCGCATCGAGGTTCGCTACGAACTCGAGGCCGAGTGGCTCCCGGGTCGTCCATACAAATGGACGGTCGAGATCGACGAAGAAAGCATGCTTTTCTAGCCTGAAGTTCTGCCCAGTAAGCCCTCCCACGCTTCGGTAAAGTACCTTTAGTCGCATGGAGTTACAGCGCTAGAGGTGTGATTTTTGCCTGCAATTAGTAGCCATGTTTTATTGTATTTGTTGTTGTTATATATGCTTATATAGTGTATATAGTAGCCATGCATATCGATATCGTGCCCAACCGCAACTCCAAACCCGCCGTTTTGCTCCGTGAGTCCTATCGGGATGCCAAGAGCAAGAAACCGCGCAAGCGCACACTTGCCAACCTGTCCAAACTGCCGAGCGAGCAGGTCGATGCCATCCGACGCATACTCAAGGGGCAAAAGCTCGTTTCGCTCGAAGACGCCTTCGAAATCGTCGAGAACGGCTCCCGGCACCATGGCCACGTCGACGCGGTGCTCAGTGCCATGAGACAGCTCGGTTTCGAAAAGCTCGTTGGCTCTCGACACTCACCAGAGCGGGATTTGGTCGTGGCCATGGTAGTCGCCCGGATCCTCGAACCGCAGTCGAAGCTGGCGACTAGCCTGTGGTGGCACACAACCACACTGCCCGAAATCCTGGGGGTGAGCGATGCCGACGAAGACGATCTCTATGCCGCCATGGACTGGGTTCTCAAACGCCAGGAGGTCATCGAAAAGAAACTCGCGGCGCGCCATCTCCAAAACGACGGCCTCGCGCTCTATGACCTAACCTCAAGCTACTTCGAGGGGGTGAGTTGTCCGCTGGCCAGGCTCGGATACAACCGTGACGGCAAGAAAGGCAAGCTGCAGGTCAACTACGGCCTGCTGACCAACGAACGCGGCATCCCCGTGTCGGTATCCGTCTTTGAGGGCAACACGGGCGATCCCAAAACGCTGTTGCCTCAGGTAGAAAATGCGCAAGAGCGGTTCGGCATCGAGCAGTTTGTGATGGTGGGCGACCGCGGAATGATCACCCAGACCCAGATCGACGAGTTACGGGAGATGGACGGTATCGACTGGATTACCGCTCTGCGTCCCGAACCGATTCGCAAGCTCATTAACGATGGGGTGATCCAGATGGGGCTATTCGACAGGCGGAACCTGTTTGAGTTGACGCACCCGGATTTTCCCAACGAGAGGCTGGTCGCTTGCCGCAATCCGGAGCTGGCCGAGAGGCGGCGTCACAAGCGTCGTGCTCTGCTCGAAGCAACCTGCAAGGAGCTGGAGAAGGTTTGTCGGATGGTCGAGCGGCGCCGTTTGCAGGGCAAGGAGGACATCCGTGCTACGGTGAAAAAGCTCCTCAACAAGTACAAGGTCGGCAAGTACTATAGGCTCGACATCCGTGACGACGGTTTCGACTTCGAGCTAGACGAGACAACGATGGCTGCCGACGCCTCGCGCCTCGCCAACGGCAACTCTGAGCTCGCCAACAAACGGCTCCAGCGGTGGAAGCGACACATGGGGACGATCGTTAAGCAGTTGGAACGGATTCGCCAACGGATCGGGCGAGGCCAGCTGCATGGTAAAGATAAAATCGGTGTGCGGGTAGGCAAAGTTCTCAACAAGTACAAAGTCGGCAAGCACTTCAAGCTGGACATTCGCGACGACCGCTTTAGCTTCGAAATCGACGACACAAAGGTCACTACGGAAGCTGCCCTTGACGGCATCTACGTGATCCGCACCAGTCTTGCTGAGCAGCGGATGAAAACCGACGACACAGTGCGCAGCTACAAGTTGCTGACCCAGGTCGAGAGGGCGTTTCGTTCCTTCAAGAGCATGGACCTAAAGGTGCGGCCGATTCGTCACCGGCGCGAAAACCGAGTCCGGGCGCACATCTTCTTGTGCATGCTGGCCTACTACGTCCTGTGGCACATGATGGAGGTTTGGCGCCCGCTAGTATTCTCTGACGAGGAGCAGCAGGCGAAGGCCGAGCGTGACCCCGTCGCTCCGGCGCAACGCTCCGACGCAGCCCTGCGCAAGATACACACCAAGAAGCTTGACGATGGGAGACCAGCTTCCAGCTTCCGCACGCTGCTGCGCCTTCTCAGCAACATCGTCCGAAACAAATGTCGGCGACCGGAAGCCGGACCCGACGAGCCCACCTTCGATGTCACGACAACTCCGGACTCGAAACAGCAGAGAGCCTACGACTTGCTCAAAGGTATCACCGTGTAGACAGACACCAGCACCATTGATTCCATCTATCTTATTGGATCAACACCGGATCTTGGTTTTTTCAGCAAGGAACTTCAGTCTAGCAGACTGCCGGCCTAGTGCCCTTAGGGATCGGCTTTGCGCTTCAGGAAGCTCAGCTTGTCTTGCTGGGCGTCGCTTTCGCTCATCAGCTGAATCAAGTTCCTGAGATTCGCGATGGCGGCCAGGATCGAGTTCAAAACCTGTCGCTTCTGCATCTTGAGCTCGACGATGTCTTTTTTGAGGTCGTGAGCCCGCGCTTGCGCGGCTTCGACGAGTCGATCGGCGGCGAGCTCGGCTTCCTTCAGAAGCATTTGGGACTGCTTTTTTGCGTTATCCTTCAGCTCTTCCGACGTGCGCTGCGCGGCCACGAGGGTGTTCTTCAGAATCTCCTCGCGCTGATTGTGCTCCGACAAGAGTAGGTTCACGCGGCGAATGTCTTCCGACTGCTTCTCGTGCTCGGAACGGAGCTGCTCCATCTCCTCGGACACATCGTTCAAGAACGTTCTGACCTCGTCCGAATCGAGTCCTCGGAACGAGCGCTGCTGAAACTCGTGTCGCTGGATGTCCAGGGGGGTTAGTTTCATCCTCGACTCCTTTTTATCAGCATTCAGCATTCAGCATACGGCATTCAGCTAAACGCATTTGACTGTATTTCATCTGTTTACGCGAGCTGTTCGGTGATTTGGGGCTTGTTCGGCCGTGGGCCGAAGATTGCCGTTCCTACTCGGATGAGGGTTGCGCCTTCCTCGATGGCGATCTCGAAGTCGTGGCTCATCCCCATCGAGAGATCTTTTCCCGTGAGCACGCCGTGCCCACGCGCTGTCTCCGAGAGCTCTCGCAGGCGACGGAAAAAGGGCCTCACTTCGTTCTCGTCATCGAAATAGGGCGGCAGTACCATCAGGCCTTCCATCCGTAGACGAGCGCAACGCCCGAGCGTTTCGAGTGCTTTGAAGAGTTTTTCTTCCGGGAGGCCGGACCTCGTCTCTTCACCGGCAAGATCGACCTGCACCAAGACGGGCTGAACCTTGTCGAGCTCGCCGGCGAGGCGGTCTATCCGCTCGCCGATCGCGACGCTGTCCACGGAGTGGATGACGTCGAAAAGCTGGACGGCCCTTTTGGCCTTGTTCTTCTGCAGGTGGCCGATGAGGTGCCAGCGAGGAGATGCCTCAAGATCGGGCTTTTTCGTCTCCGCTTCCTTGACTTTGTTCTCTCCGACATCGGTCACTCCGGCCTGGACAGCTTGGGCGATCTCCTCGACGGTTCTTGACTTGCTGACGGCGATGAGCCGGACCGAGTCGGGTTCGCGCCCCGAACGGGTTACCGCCTTTTCCATACGGTCACGTATATCCTCGAAACGCGCCGAAATATCCATGGGTTGTCGACTCAGGAATTTAGAAGTGCTTATTATAGCGCCTTTTCCGCCCCGTGTGGGAATTACTCCACACATTAGCGCCTACTAAAGCTCGCGCTATAGGTGGGGGCCTCCCAGACGCGGATGCGGACCAAAGAGGCTCCCTCGGGGAGCTTGTTCTCGAGCTCCTGATAGAAGAAACGGGCCATGTTCTCGGTGGTGGGGTTGATGTCGTCGAAGGGCGCGATGTCGTTCAGGTGGCGGTGGTCGTAAGGCGCGACGACTTGTTGGAGGGTCGTTTCGAGCTCCAGAAAGTCGACGACGTAGCCCCTGTCGGGCAGCGTCTCGGCATCGACGAAGGCCTCGACACGAAAATTGTGCCCGTGCAGCGGCTCGAGATCCGCCTTGTAGCCGCGCAGCTGGTGCGACGCGGCAAACGTAACCTCCACGGTTACTTCGAACTGGTCTCTAGGCACTGGGGGCTCGAGGGGCTTCGAAGAAGCGCTCGACGTCGCGCCGATCATAGGTCAGACGATAGGGCGGAAGACTCGACAAGAAGCGCTTACCGTAGCCCTTGTTTGCGACACGGCTGTCCAGGATGGCCACGATGCCGCGATCGGACCTGGAGCGGATGAGCCGGCCGAGGCCTTGCTTCAGAGACAGAATCGCCATGGGCACCTGATAGTCTGCGAATCCATTGCCTCCGGTGCTGGCCACGAGATCGATCCGCGCCGAAACGAGCGGGTCGCCCGGCACAGCGAATGGCAGCTTGTCCACGATGACGCAGGACAGCTGTTCACCCATGACGTCGACCCCTTCCCAAAAGCTGGACGTTCCGAGCAGCACGGCTCCGGGAGTCTCGCGAAAATGCTCGAGCAGCTCGCCACGGGGCGCGTCTCCATGGACGAGCAAAGGATAAGGCAGGTTGCCCTCGAAGGCGCGCTTCGTCGCGCGTAGATTCTGAAAGCTGGTGAAGAGCACGAAAGCGCGGCCCCTGCTCGCGTCGAGAAGCAATCGGATCTCCGCGATGGCTTCATCCATGAACGCCTTCTCGCGCGGCGGGGGGAGGTGTCGCGGAACGTATAAGAGCGCTTGTTCGCGATAGTGGAAGGGGGATGCAAGGGTCGTGCAGCGGTCCGTAGCAACCCCGAGCCGCGAGCCCATATATTCGAACGAGTCGTCGACAGCGAGCGTCGCCGACGTCATCACGACCGCGTGCTTGCGCTCGAAGAGACTCGCCTGTAGCAAGGGTGCGACATGGATGGGCGACGAGCGCAAGGCGACGGAGCGCTCTCTCTGCTCGCACCACGAGACGGCCTCCGGGTCGCTGGCCGCGAGAATCGACAAAAGGTCCAGCTCGATCTCGCTCGAGCGGCGGGATAGAGCGACCGTAGCCTCGTCCGGCTTCGGGATTCCAGAAAGCTCGCTTCGAACTTTGGTGATCTCTTTGACGAAGGCGTCGCGCAAACGCTCCTGAGCGGGCGTCATCGCTTTAGGCTTGAGACGGTAACGCTCGTCACGGCCCCGGAAGGACTCGAAGAGCTCTTGTCCCGAGTTTCTGAGACGTCCGAGCTGAAGTTGGGCTTGCGACACGCGCTTGCCCTTAGCGCGCGTTTTCCATGCCTCCTCGCAATCACGCACGAGCTCGTCGACGCGAACATTGCTCACGAAGAGTCCAAAATATTGTGTCGCGACGTCTTCGATCTGATGGGACTCGTCTAGGATGAGGTAGTCGTGTTCGGGAAGGACTTCCCCATAGCTTCCCTCACGCACCATCAGGTCGGCGAAGAGCAAGTGATGGTTGACGATGACGATGTCGCTTTCCGTAGCTCGCTGCCGAATCTTGGTCACGTAGCAGCGCTCGAATTCCGAGCAGTCTCTGCCGGTGCAGTTCTCGCTCCTCGCGGAAATGCCTTTCCAAAAATCCAGTCGGTCGGGAACGCCGGGGATCTCAGCCCGATCACCGGTCTTCGTGATTCCAGCCCAGCGCTCGACCGCGTCGAAGTGACTCGCCTCTTGAAAGAGACGAAACGTGGGCTGCATCGCGAATTGGGCGTGGCGCGTGAGGCAGAGATAGTTGCCGCGTCCTTTCATCAAACACGCGGTGAAAGGCACTTTCATCGCCTTTCTCAATAACGGGATGTCTTTATAGAAGAGCTGTTCTTGCAGATTCTTCGTGCCGGTGGAGACCACGACCCTCTGACCGGAGAGCACGGCCGGGATCAGATAAGCGAGCGTCTTGCCGGTGCCCGTCCCCGCCTCGACGAGAAGCTCGCCTCCGTCTCGAAAGACTTCGGCCACCGCCACCGCCATGTCTTGCTGCGAGCGCCGATACTCGAAGGCGGGGAGCGCCGTCGACGTCCTCAGCGGGCTGTCTTCTCCGAGAAGCTCCCGCACATGGTCGACGTCCAGCCTATGGAGGTCGCGCTCCGGTGGGCTGAGGCTCGTACTTTCGGTCATTTCCCGCCTTCGCCAAGGCTCCGGCGAGGCAAGCCGGCGTCTTTGATCTCGCCCCTCGCCTCGCCGGAGCCTTGGCGAAGGTGGGTCGATAAGTGCGGATAGAGTGGAAACCCGTCAGAAAGCTCCTCGACCAGCGCGCGTACGCGCTCGAGCTCGGTCGCATCCTCGCGGCCCCGCAACGCGCGTCCGAGGAGGCTTCCGATGAGCTTCATTTCGTCTTGCTTCATCCCGCGCGTGGTCAATGCCGCCGTCCCGAGCCGGACCCCGCTCGCGACGAGCGGCGGTCGCGTATCGAACGGGATCACGTTCTTGTTCACGGTGATGAACGCCGAACCCAAGGCCTCCTCGGCCTCTTTGCCCGTGATCTCGCTCGCCCCAACATCGACAAGAAGCAAGTGGTTGTCCGTTCCGCCCGAGACGAGCCGAAAGCCTTCGTCCCCGATAGCCTCGGCCAAGGCCTTGCCATTCGCCACGACCTGATGGGCGTAGTCCTTGAACGTGTCTTGAAGCGCTTCTTTGAAGCACACGGCCTTCGCGGCTATGACGTGCACGAGCGGCCCGCCTTGAATGCCGGGAAAGGTCACCCGATTGATGTCTTTCTTGTATTCCTCTTTCGAAAGGATCAGACCTCCTCGCGGGCCTCGAAGGGTCTTGTGCGTCGTCGACGTCACCACGTCCGAATGGGGGACGGGGCTCGGATGAGCGCCGGCGGCGACGAGGCCGGCGATGTGCGCCATGTCCGTCACGAATTTGGCGCCCACCTCGTCCGCGATCGCGCCTATGCGGGCGAAGTCGATGAAACGTGGATAGGCGCTCGCTCCCGCGACGATCATCTTGGGACGATGCTCGCGCGCGAGCTCCGCCATCGCGTCGTAGTCGATCTGTTCGTCGTCGCGCCTCACGCCATAAGGGACGACGCGGTAGAGACGGCCCGAGAAGTTCAGCGGGTGCCCGTGGGTGAGATGGCCGCCATGGGCTAGATCCATTCCCATGAACGTGTCACCCGGCTCGAGCAATGTCATGTACACAGCCATATTCGCCTGGGTGCCACTGTGAGGCTGGACGTTGACGTGCTCGGCGGAAAATAGCTCCTGCGCGCGCGCGATCGCGAGACGCTCGACATCGTCCACGACATCGCAGCCACCGTAATAACGTCGCCCGGGGTAGCCCTCCGCGTATTTGTTGGTGAACACGGAGCCCGTGGCCGCCAAAACGGCTTCGCTCGCGAAGTTTTCCGACGCGATCAGCTCGAGCTCTGAGGCCTGGCGCTGAGCCTCACGGTCACAGGCATCCGCAATCTCCGGATCCGTCGCACGAAGAAACGCCAGCGGGTCGCTCATAGCGCTCTATCTTAGCGGTTTTCAGCCCGTGCCGCCGAGGCGATCCGTCGTCCTTTCACACGCTACCCTAGCTGGTGTTTTTGTGTAAGATGTTAGTGGTCTCTCAATTAAAGGACATGATCCGTCTTGACCCTGAAACCAGGGGATGCTTGAGCTTTGGAAGAACAGAAGGATAAGGCCCGAGAACCGGAATCCGCCATAGGCCCTGAGCCCGAAACCAAACCGTCGGAGTCTATGCTGGGTATTCCCGAAGAAGCGAACGAAATCATCGAAATCGTGGACGACCCGGCGCCCGCAGTGGAGGCGCCGCCGCCGGTCGCGCGACGAGCCGAGCCTGACTTCCCGGAAGAAGCGCTTGAGCAGATTCGCAGCCTCAAAGCCCAGCTCGAACTCAAAGACAAGCAAATCGAGCAGGTTATGGAGGCTTACCGGTCGAAGAAGACGGAAACCGAAAAGCAGCGCGGGCGCATCGAAAAAACCGAACGCCGACGCTTCGAGCAGTCCAAGGGCGATTTCATCGCGCGTTTCGTCGAAGTGCTCGACAACCTGGATCGCGCCATCGATTCGATCGAAGGCAGCGTCGATCCGGATGCCGTCCTACAAGGCATCATGCTCGTACGCTCACGCCTCGTGCAGCTCTTGAAAACAGAAGGTCTCGAGAAGATCTTCGTCCGTGGCCAGACCTTCGATCCCATGCACAGCGAGGCGGCAGAAATGGTGGACGTCTCCGACGAGTCACAAGACGGAGTGGTCATCAAAGAGCTGCAGCCGGGCTATATGCTGAAAGACTCGCTCATCCGAGCGGCCCGGTGGTCGTTGGCCAACACGGAAGCCCCCCCGAGCCCCCTGAATCGACGACCCCGCCGGCAGCGGAATCCGCCACCCAAGACGAAAAGAAAGCAAAGTGGGAGACGGACGAAGTCGGCCATGAGCTCAAATTCGGCGACGAAGGACTCGATTTTAGCGGGGAGTAACGGGCTTTGCCGCGGCGAGGTCAGGGAACATTCGAGAGGGCCACGCTGTACAGTCTTATCGCCGTATCGCGGCGGCGGCGATTCCTTCGGGTCAACGTCTCATAGCGTAGCTCCAGCCGGTTCAGTCCTCGGTTCAGCTTCTCGGTCGGAAAGCTCATCGGGTATTGGCCGCGCTCACCCTCGATGCTCAACGGGGCGAGCCGATGCTTGTTCAGGAAGACGTTCACCCGAGTCGGCTCGCGCGACACGGCGCTCACGGAAAGCTCGGCTGTCAAATCGGACGCGAAGGTGTCGGGGAGCTTGAAGTAGATCTCGGAGCGTTGTCCTTGCGACAACCGCGAGGTCTCGTAGGCGCCTGCTTCGGGCGGGTACCAGCCCTCTCCAAAGAACGGGACCTCCCCTGCCCCGATCCTGACGTCGGGCATGCTCACCGGCATCAGGCTCGCACGATCCGGAACCTGATAGACCGCGACGCCGCTTCCAATCGCCTCTTCGTTGTCGAAGCGCGCGACTTCCCGAAGCCCCACTGTGCTCAATCCAGGCGGGTAGCCCGAATGAAACACGTAGTCGTAGTTGCCGACGAAACGCTTCTCTTCGACGCGTAGACGATAGACGCGAAATCGCTTCGGATCCAAGCTCGGCGTGAATTGGTCCTGGAGCACGCGGCTTCCCGCTGGAAGCTTCTGCGCGGCCCATGAAGCCGCATTCTCCGCCGGGGTCGAGCGGCGGGCGCGCGCCGCGACGTCGAGCGTCGCGTAAGCAGGCGCCGCGAGAAGTGCGGCAGCGACCACGATTCCGGCTTTGCGGCTACGACGCGCGATGCGCTCGGTCGCGGCCGCCGCGAGAAGCGCCACGAATGGCAGCAGCACGAGCGCGTGGCGCGGAAACGCTCGATCGAAGAACGAAAAGACGGCCCAATAGGTGAGAGGGTAGGCGAGCAGTACGAGAAGTCTCTTGTCAAACACGACGAGCGCCCGCACGGAAGCGGCAAAAGCCGCCACCGAAGCCAGCACGCCGACGCCGCGCGTTGCGAGTTGTCGCGACAGCGCGAGCGGCGCATTGAGCTCGGCCGCGCGGTAGTAGCCGACATGCATGGTGAGGCCGCGGTAGAACAAGGGAAGATTCAAAAGCGTGTACGGGCTCACACCCGCGAAGGCGACGCCGGCAGAGAGGAGACCGAAGAAAGCTCTCGCCGTGTGGGAGCGCCTCTCCGGACCGAGCCACCAGGACACTAGATACGGTGCGACCGCGAAGCCCCCCGTATATTTGATCGCGCATGCGAGGCCGACTGCGATTCCCGCGAGCGCGAACGCCCCCGCACTCCGCTGCTCGAGCAGCCGCAGCGACAGCCAAAGGGAGATCGAGACAAACAACATCAACATGAGGTCCGGGTTGACGACGGCCGACTCTCGAAAAGCGAGAGGTGAAACCAGCACGAGGCTCGCAGCGAAAGCCGCGCTCCACGACGAGAGCCAAGCGCGGCCGATCCAAAACACGACCACCGCTGCCAAGAGTCCCGCGACCAGAGTCAGCCGCCGCGCCACGAGATAGAACCCAGAACGTGGCAGCTCCGGGATGGTCCGGCCCGACGCCGCGAGGTGAGCCCTGGCTAGGATCATCTGGAGATAAAAGTGAAGCCCGGGATAGCCCGGATGCCGGTGATCGAAATCGCCGGTCTTGATCATCTCCAGAACGTTCTCGACGACCTCGCCCTCGTCGGGCCCGACATAGTGCTCGACATCATGGGTCGCGATGGGCCATCGAGCGACGAGCGCGAGAACGAACACCCCGCCGAGAACGAGCGCGGCCCAAAGACTGTGGTGTCGAGGCGACGCGACATGAAGTGGAGGGCTCGTCCTCCGGCCGGCGATGAGAAAGGCGCCAACCACCAAGCCGGCCGCTAAGCCAATCGTTACTAGCGTACCGTAGATTCCGAACGGAAACGCGAGAAGCGAGAGGAGAAAAAGAGCGGCGAGAAGGGCGACGACTGCTGTCAAGGCGTCTCCTTTGGCTCCTCCATCCCCTTTTTCTGCACAGCGAGCCGCTGCCGCCAATCGTTCAAGAGATCCTCGAGCGTCTCCCTCAGTGAATATCTCGGCGAGAAACCGAGCTCGTCTCTGAGACGCGTGGCGTCTCCCACGATGAGTGCCGCGTCCAGAGCGTGGTAGCGCTCCGGGTCGACCTTCACTTCGACGGGCACCGTGGAGAGTGAGACAAGAACGTCCAGAATCTCTTGGATGGCGACAGCGTCTCCACGGCAAACGTTGTACGCTCGCCCCGGCTCGCCGTGCTCGATGATGGCCGTATAGGCGCGCGCCACATCCCGTACATCGGTGAAATCCCGCCGCGCAGCGAGATTTCCGACGCGAATCTCCGGCTCGCGGCCCAAGGCTTCGATCTCCGCGACTTGCCGCGCGAAACTTGAGCAGACATAGGAATCGGCCTGCCCCGGACCCGTATGGTTGAACGAGCGCGTCCAAAAAACGGCGGAGCCCTCCGAGAGGAAATAACGCTGGCCGAGAAGCTCCTGAGACGCCTTGCTCACAGCGTAGGGCGTCAACGGGCGCTGCCGCCGATCTTCGCCGATAGGCTGCTCGGCCTCCGCGACTTGACCATATTGCTGACCCGAGCCGACGAGCAGAATGCGCGGGTTCCGCCCCGTATCCTTCGCGGCTTCGAGCAGATTTTGCGTGCCGAGAAAATTGGTCTCGAACGTAAGCCGCGCGTAGCGCAGCGAGCTCTCGGGATTGGAGAACGCCGCGAGATGATAGATGACGTCGGGCTCGACGTCCTGAACGGCTTTCGCGAACGCCACATCGTCGAGAAGATCCGCGGAGGTCACACGGATCCCGCTCGGCCCGTCATTCTGCTCGCTCGGGTGTACGAGTCCGAAGACGTCGTGCCCCTCCTCTTTGAGATGTGCTGTCAGATGACGGCCGACGAATCCGGCCGCTCCCGTTACGAGAGCACGCACTCAGGAAATCTCCGCTCTCCAGTAATCGAGCATGTCCTGAAGAGTCTGCTCGTAGGGAATGATTGGCTCCCAACCGGTGACCGCTTTGAACTTCGAAGCGTCGCCGAGGAGCACGGGAACGTCGGAGGGGCGCAAGCGCTTGGGATCTTCACGCACCTCCACTTTCTGGCCCGACATCTCGATGAGCTTGTCGAGGACGTCCTGAATGCGGTAATCGGTGCCGCTGCACAGGTTGTAGGCCTCGCCCGGCACACAATTGCCGTCGAGCGCAAGCCAGTAGCCACGAACCATGTCCCGCACATCGGTAAAGTCTCGTCGGGCTTCGAGGTTACCGACATACATCACCGGTGGCTTCTTGCCCTTTTCGATCATCACGATCTGTTTCGCGAAATTGGATGAGACGAACACGTCTCCACGCCGCGGACCGTCGTGGTTGAAACCGCGCGTACGGATAACTTTGAGGCCGAAGCTCTGACAATATTGATAGCCGAGGTAATCCTGCCCCACTTTGCTGACGGCGTAAGGCGAAAGCGGCCTCAACGGGTTGGTCTCCTTGATGGGAAGCTCGTTCTCGTAAACCATGCCGTATTCTTCACTCGAGCAAGCGATCTGGATCCAGGGTTCCGTCTTCATCGCGCGCACGGCTTCGAAAACATTCAGTTGTCCGATTATGTTCGTCGTCAGCGATTCTGCGGGCGCGTTCCAGGACGAAGGCACGAAACTCTGCGCGGCGAGATGAAAGATCCGATCGGGGCGCACGCGCTCCATCAACTGCTTGGCGGAGCTCAAATCCCGCAAATCGCACTCGAGCAACTGGATCTTGGATTCGATGTCGCGAATATTCTCGGTGCGGCTGCGCCATCTCATCGTGCCGAAAATCTCAGCATCGGGATGCTCCGCGAGAATAAACTCGGCGAGGTGGCTGCCCGCGAAGCCCGTGACTCCAGTAATCAAAACACGCAACGAGTTGCCTCCCTGATCGATTTCCGATTTCCGATTTCCGATTTCCGCTATCGGCTATCCGCCAGATAGCGTTTCAAAGCATCCTGCCAAGTTCGCACAGGGATCCCGGTCGCGTCTTCGAATTTTCCGACTGACATCACCGAATAGGCCGGCCTCGGCGCCGGCCGGCCGAGCGCTTCGCTCGAGATGGTTTTCACCCGGGGCTCGTGGACGCCGAGCTCGCTAGCGAGAAAACGTCCGAGCGTAACCCATGTCGTCTCTCCGCGGTTCACGAAGTGAAAGAGCCCTCGATGCTCACCTTCGACGAGAGCGAGAAGCGCCTCCGCCAGATCGAGCGCGTAGGTCGGTGAGCCTGTCTGGTCCTCGACGAGCGGAAGCTCTTCCGAAGCCACGAGGCGCTTCTTAGCCCAGTCCACGAAACCCTTCGAAGGCCCGTACATCCAACCCGTCCGGACCGTAAGCCAGCCGTCGGGGCAAGCTTCTGCGACGCGGCGCTCTCCTTCGAGCTTGGTTTGACCATAGCTCGAGAGCGGACAGGTCGGCGCCGTCTCTTCATAGGGTGTGCGTCTCTCGCCGTCGAAAACATAATCCGTGCTCACGAAAACCATGGCGGCGCCTTCACGATGCACAGCTTTCGCCACCGACTCGGCACCGGCCGCATTCACCTCCATGGCCAGCTCCGCGTGTCGCTCGGCGCCGTCCACATCGGTATAAGCGGCGCAGTGTAACACGGCCTGGGGCGAAAACCGCCCGACGGCACGGCTCACCGCGGCCCGGTCCGTAACGTCGAGATCCGCGCGCGAAAGCGCAAGAACCTCATGCCGCGGAGCCGCCACCGCGGAGACAAACCGACCGAGAAGCCCACCGCTCCCGATAATCAAAATCTTCAATACAAAGCTATCTTTTCACGCCGCAGCCCCCGCGGCAAAGACCGGCGCCGCTCCGTGATTCGAAGAATGGCTTTTGCGCGTTGAAGACCCGCTTTTGAGAGCACCGTTTACGTCCAACGTTAATAGGATCGCCGCCCCGAGCCTCCGAGGGAGGTGCCGAAGCTTCCGATGTTCGCGAGGGTGATGCCGAACCGGAATATGTTCTCCACGCGGAGGCCGACGAAGTTGAAACGGTTGAAACTAACCATGAAGCCGCAGCACTGAACGTTGTACACCGCGCCGGCCCGGAGGTTGTTCACCACTTTGTTCGTGGCGTCGAAGGCTGTATCGAAGTTCACCTGGAGACCGTGAGCCACGTTGAGCTGGGCGCCGAATCGAAAGTTACTGCGCGTCACGTCGCGATCCGGAATGTTGCGCCGGGTCCAGAGACCCCGCACCAAACCCCAGCGGCCACGATAGGACGCCGACGTGCTCGAAGAGCGGATCGCGTTGAAATTGATGTCGTAGTCGAAGTTCCAGCTCGCGGTGAGATTTCTGGAAGGCCGGAAGTTCACCCTCGACGTGATCGGCGAGCGGTTGCTCGGCGTCCCGTCTTCTGAGAAATAGGGCGTCGAAAATTGGCGGTCGTAGAGCGAAGCGTTGATGTTGAAGAAATAGCGCTGGGAGACGGTCCATGTGAGCATCTCGGTCGCGGTCTGTTGTTCCTCCCCGTTGACCAAGCGTTTCGCCAAGACGCGGTTGACGATCGAGAGAGATACTTGATTCGTACCCGGAATGTAATCCTGGCCGTCGAATTTCGGGACCTGGTTGAAGGTATCGACGAGCGAGCGCCGGCTCCATACGATCTGAGGCTCGATGACGTGCTTGTAGCGCGCCGCGTAGAAGTTATCGGGCGTATTGAAGATCCTGGCGAAAGTCGGCCCCCGGATGTCGAAGCGGGTCTCGAAATATTTGCGATCGACAGACTCGTCGACGAGGTCGCGTCCTTCGAGAGACGACGTGTAATGCGTCACACGGCCGGTGACGCTCGCCCGCAGCGTCAAATAGCTGAGGCCGGTAAAGGGATAGGCGACCGTCGGCACGATGTCGAATCGTTCATATTCGAAAAGCTCGCCGCGATTCGTTCTCGAGAGCGAGGCAGCTTCCGAGTTGAACGAGAACAAGATCGGGGTGTTGAAAATGGGGCTCGGGCGCGAGTTGAAAGTGATTTGGGGAAGCACCTTTCGGACCGCGACACGCTCGCCGAACGAGGTATCGTTGCGGTCGAAGTTGACGCGCAGGCTGTATTGCTTCCAGCTGTTCGAGATGCTACCGGAGGCTCGCTTCCTGCGCTGGGTGGCGCGGTTGTAGTTCTCTTGAAACGATTGCTGGAAATTGAAGCTGCTGAAAAAGTCGACGCGCGCGACCGCTTTGAAGTTGCCGGGTAGCTCCTGGTTCGCGCTCGCTCGGATCGTATATTCCTGGCTTCCGGTCGCGTCGTTCTTGATAAAAAAAGTATCGGCCTGGCCGCGCGACCTGTGAGATTGAAGGTAGCGATATTGGATCGAGCCTCCATTGCCGATCTGGGAAAAACGCTCGAAGGTAAAAGTCGCGTCCATCGATCGGTTGATCGCCCAGAAGAAAGCTTGATTGATGATGAAACCCTTTAGAGAGGAGTTCCCGATCTGCGGCATGAGAAAGCCGGTCGCGCGGCCGTCATCGTTGATGGGGTAGTAGAGCAGCGGCATGTAGAACACGGGAAGCCATTTCACCCGCAAGAGCGCGTGATGGAGAGCGACATGGTGGTCGCGCTTCACCCGCGCTTTACCCGCGGTGAAACGCCAACGGGGCGTCGGCTGGGAGCACGAAGTAAAAGCGCCGCCTTCGATCACATAAACATCTTCGGACTCTTTCTCGATGACGTCGCTGTAGAAGTACAAGTCGCGCCCAGCCATCCCATAAGCGTTGAAGAAACGCCCAGTCTTCGAGCCGAGCTCGGCCTCGAGCCGTGTCGCGACGATCTTTTGGTCGTCCTGTCGGAAGACGACGTTGCCTTCCGCAACGACGCGAAGCTCGTCCGGCCAGAAGTCGACGATGTCCGCGGTGATGTGGGTATTGCCGAGCCGGATGGAGACGTAGCCTTCGGCTCGAACGTGCCCGTCTTCGAGCTGTTGCTGTTTTTCAGCGAGAAGTGTCAGTTCGCCCGAAGGTTGCGCCAGCGTCGAAGGCGCTGCGGCGAGGAGCACCCATAGTAGCAATGGGCCACGTAACACGTTCGAGAAAGACCCCGTTGTTCGCAAGATGCTCTCGCATTATGCACTCGGGCGCCTTAGGAATGCCAGCTCCGTATATGTCCTGGACTTTTGATATCAAATTAGTCATAAATAGCAGGATGCGTCCGAAGGTCTTACTGATCTCTTGCTACGAGCTCGGGCGCCAGCCTCTCGGGCTCGCAAGCCCCCTCGCCTTCTTGAAGAGAGCTGGATATTCGGCCGAGAGCTTCGATCTGGGCGTTGAATCGCTCGACGAGAGCGCCATCGCGCGTGCGGATTTCATCGCGGTGTCCGTTCCGATGCACACGGCACTGCGGCTGGGCCTTCGCGTGGCGGAACGGGTCCGAGAGTTGAACCCGACGGCCCATCTCTGCTTCTTCGGCCTTTACGCCACCTTGAACGCAGAGTTGTTGATATCCTCCGGCGCCGACAGCGTCTTGAGCGGCGAGTGCGAAGAGGCGCTCGTGGAGCGTATCGATCTTTTGGGGCTCTCGGGGCTCGTGGGACGCGGGGCGCCCGTCCAAAAAGCGCCACCACCTGTGCTCGACAGGCTCGATTATCCGGTGCCCCATCGAGAAGGGCTCCCGCCGCTCGAGCAATATGTCCACCTCGAACTCCCCGACGGCTCACATCGAAGCGTGGGCACGGTCGAGACGAGTCGCGGTTGCCTTCACTCGTGCCGGCACTGCCCTGTTCCGCCCGTTTACGGAGGGCGCTTTTTCATTGTGCCGAAGGCGACCGTGCTCGAAGACATCGGCCAGCTCGTTGCCCATGGCGCCAGGCATATCAACTTCGCGGATCCCGACTTTCTGAATGGCCCAGGCCATGCGCTCGGGGTAGCGCGCGCGCTTCATCGCGAGCATCCTGACGTCACCTTCGACTTCACCGCGAAAGTGGAGCACCTGCTGAAGCACCGCGAGCGGATGCCGGAGCTCGCCGCTTTGGGGTGCGCGTTCATCGTCTCGGCGGTGGAGTCGTTGAGCGATCGCGTTCTCGCCGAGCTCGACAAAGGCCATACGAGCCGCGACGCCCGCGAAGCGTTCCGCGGCGTGCGTGAGGCCGGCATCGCGCCGAGGCCCACTTTCGTCGCGTTCACGCCGTGGACCACGCGCGAGGACTACCTTGAGCTTTTTCGTTGGGTGCTCGAAGAGGATCTCGTCGAGCACGTCGACCCCATCCAGCTGACATTACGGCTTCTGATACCTCCGGGCTCTCTCCTTCTCGAGAATACGAGCTTGCAGCCTTTTCTGGGTGAGCTCGACAGTCCGGATGCGCTCACCTATCGCTGGGCGCATCCGGATCCGGCGATGGACGAGCTCCAAAAAGACGTGGAAGCAGTGGTCGAAAGCAGTGTTCGCGAAGGGCATACGAACGGAGAGATTTTCCGAAATCTGGCGGGGCGCGTGGGCCTCCGCCAGGAAGCCGCTTTTCTTGCCAGCTCGAAGGCGCCGCGGCTCACCGAGGCGTGGTTTTGTTGAGCGGAGCCCACCGAGGACCAGTTTGGTCCTCTCGAATGAAGGCAGCGCCAGCAGGCGTTATAATAGTACGGTCTAAAGACAGGAGACGACATGGACGAGATTCGCATCACGGCAGAGCCCAAAGACAATCAAACCTGCAACTTTCGCGTGGACCGGCCGGTCTACCCCGACAGCTCCATGTATTTCGGCGACGCGGCGCAGGCGGCAGGCTCGCCTCTAGCTGAGAAAATCTTCGCTATTGGCGGTGTTTCGTCCGTTCTGATCCAAGACAGCGTCGTGACCGTCTCCGCCTCTGCGGGCGACGATTGGATGCCCATCGCGAAACAAGTCGGCGCCACCATCCGCTCGGTTCTTCAAAGCGGCGAGGCCGCCGTCTCGACGGACGCGCTCGCGTCGCTACCCGATCCGGACGAGATCAAAAAGAAGGTCCAGGCCGTTCTCGACACTGAAATCAACCCTGCGGTGGCGTCTCATGGCGGGTGGGTTGAGCTCATCGACGTGCGCAAGAACGAGCTCTTCATCAAGATGGGAGGCGGGTGTCAGGGTTGCGGCATGGCCGACGTCACTTTGAAGCAAGGTGTCGAGAAATCGATCCGGCAGGTGATCCCGAGTATCGGCGCGATCATGGATACGACGGATCACGCTTCGGGGCGTAATCCTTATTACGCGCCTTCCAAGTGATCAGCATTCAGCATTCAGGATTCAGCATTCAGGATCGTGAAATCGAGGCGCTTGTGCGCTTCGCGCAACGCTTGTTCCGCTTTCTCCGGGGTTTCGGCTTTTGCGAAGATGAAGCCTAGGTAGGTCGAGCCTTCGGGGAGCGGGATCAGATTTGCGCCACGGTGGACGGTTATCGTTACCTCCTCGATTCCCTCCACGGCTTTTGCGTCCTCTAGGCCTTCGAGCTTCATGAGCTCGCCTTTTTTTGGGATTGGGATCATCATTACCCCGGCGGCTTTTGATTCGCGTTTCTCGGTCGTCACGTCTTCGCCTAGCGCGTGCTTCAGGATCAGCTCTTCTAGAGACAGTCCCAATCCGAAGCGGAACGTGCGTGAGCACAGGCCGCCTATTGAGCGGCCGGCGATCTCGAGAACGGAAGGGCTCATCCTCGGTGGGAGCCTCAGCTCTGCGTGGATGGGTCCGTGTCGCAGGTCGAGCGCGGCCGCGGCCTGAGCGGTCACGTTCGCGATCTTCGCTTGAGTCTCAGCGGGCAAGCGGGACGGAGTGACGTAGATCGTTTCTTCGAAATACGGTCCGTCCAGCGGATCGGGTTTGTCGAAGAGCGCGAGCGGTGTGAGCTCGCCGTCGGTCAAAATCGCTTCGAGAGCGACTTCGGGGCCCGGTACGAAGTCCTCGACCAGAAGCGTTTTCGCATGCTCGCCGCCGCGTTTCGCGAGCTCCGGACGCGCGAGAAGCTCGCGGGTCCATTCGAATGCGCGCACGAAGGCGTCCTCGTCATCCACCCGCTGCACTCCGCGGCTTCCCGACAAAAAGACGGGCTTGATGACGGCCGGGTACCGCACTCCGCGCGCGGCGGCGCGTGGGTCGTCATCCGTCGTGAAGACGCGATGCGCCGGTGCCGGAACGCCTGCAGCCGCGAGCGCTTCCCGCATGGCATGTTTCAAACGCGCGCGCTCGGCGGCTTCGGGGGCGTTGGCGGGAAACCCGAGACGTTCGGCGATGACCGAAGCGACGACAGCGGTCTCGTCGTCTACAGCAATCGCAGCTCTCAGAGGGTACTTCTCGTGAAAGGCAGCCACCTTCTGCGCAGATCCTTCCGGGTCGCCGAAGTCCAAAGTAAGAAGCGACTCGCCCGCTAAACGCTCCATCGTGCTCGGCTCTTCCGAAGCGACCACGACGAGCACTCCCCGTCGCTCTGCCGCTGCCATGAAGTCGTGTGTTCGATAAGTCGAGGTCGGCAACAACAGCACAACGCGAGGAGGCATCTCACGAAAGTCTAGCGCATGACGGAGATTCAACATTCCGCGATCAATGTTTTCATAAATTCGAAGAACGCCGATGCATCCCGTCTGACTGCGTTGCTCGTCGGTCATATATCTGGATTGACGTCGATGCGCTCGATCGCGCCCCCCCCGGGGAGGCCGAAATGGGCGCGCGGGTCGTTGCTCGAGAGATAGCTATAGCCCGGGCTCGCGAGGCGCAAATAGGACTTCCCGCCCGCCACCACCTGAACGCGGGCGCCGTGGGCGTCGCGCTTTCGCACCGGATCGAACGCGCGCACGAGGAGCCACCCGCCCTTTTTGGAAGCGTCGTTCCGATAGAGGCGCACCCGCGCGGCCGTGTTCGTGACGAGCAGGTCGAGGTCACGTATTGCGTAACGTACAGATCGAGGAAACCGTCGCCGTCCTGGTCGCAAAACGTCGCCGACGCCGACCAAGCGTCTCCCGTGATCCCGAGCTCCCGAGTGGCATCCTCGAAACCGCCGTTCCCGAGATTGCGATAGAGCACATCGGGACCGTCGTTGGTCACATAGAAATCCACGTCGCCATCATTGTCGAAGTCCCCGACGGCCACGCCCATCCCGTAGCCTATGTCACCCACGCCCGCCTCGGAGGTGACGTCGGTGAACGCGCCGTTTGCATTTTGTCGAAAGAGTCTATTGCCATCTACGCCCGATTGGACGAGATAGACGTCGAGGTCGCCGTCGCCGTCAATAGTCGACGAAAGCCGCACCGGAGCCCATAATCTCGGGAAAAAGGTACTTTCCCTCCTCGCGCGGTCATGGCGGAAGGCGATGCCGCTCGACTCGCCGATCTCGGTGAACGTGAAGGTGCTTTCGACCGCCGCGGCGAGCAGTAGGACGACGAGTTTCATCATTTTTCGATCTCTCGGATCTGGACGCGCGAGCGAGCGATGTCGGCCCGGTAGCGCCCTGGCAGCGCTTCGCTAGCGAAACGCTCGAGATAGAGCAAGATCTCATGGGGCACGACATCCGCGAGGCTCATTTGCTCAGTGGCTTTTTCTTGTTGGGCCGTCTGCTCATGAGGCCATTTTTCCAAGCGTATAATACCCGCGTCGTGCTCGCTCTAGGTATGCGGACCCTAAAGACGTGAGCCACGTATTCCATCGCGACCTCGGAGACACTCTTCCACGCGCCGTGCGCGGCGACGGCCCGTACATCGTCGATAGCGAAGGCAAACGCTACCTCGACGGCTCCGGGGGACCTGGGGTCTCTTGTCTCGGACATTCGCACCCCGCCGTCATCGAAGCGCTGAAAACACAAGCGGAGACGCTCGCCTATGCATGGACGGGCTTTTTCACGAACGAGCCCATGGAGTCGCTCGCGGATCTTTTGGCCGAGCTCGCCCCTGCGCCTTTGACGCATGCTTTGTTCGTCTCGAGCGGCTCGGCAGCAGTCGAGGCCGCGTTGAAACTGGCCCGCCAGTACTTCGTCGAAATAGGCGCGCCCGAGCGCACACTGTTCATCTCGCGGCGCGCGAGCTATCACGGAAATACCCTCGGCGCGCTCGGCGTCAGCGGCCACACGCTGCGCCGCGCCCTATATGCGCCGCTGCTCCTCGAAACAGAGCTCATCCCTCCCTGTTATCCGTATCGCCACCAGCGCGAGGACGAAACGCCGGAGCAGTATGGAAAACGGGCGGCCGAGGAGCTCAAGCGCGCCATCGTGAGCGCGGGGCCGCATACGGTGGCGGCGTTCGTCGCCGAGACCATCGTCGGCGCGACCACAGGCGCGGTCGTTCCCGCGCCGGGCTACTTTCGCGAGATAGCTTCCATCTGCAATCGCCACGGAATCCTCCTCATTCTCGACGAGGTTCTGTGCGGGATGGGACGGACGGGTACGTTCAATGCTTTCGAGCAGGAAGGCGTCGTGCCCGACATCGTCACGATTGCCAAAGGGCTAGGCGCGGGCTATCAACCCATCGGCGCCATGATCGTTTCCGAATCCATCGTCGAAGCGGTGCGGCAAGGCTCCGGAAAGCTTCGTCACGGCCAGACCTACATGGGGCACGCGGTCGCTTGCGCGACGGGATTGGCGGTGGTGCGTTCCATCCTCGACGAAGACTTACTGGCGAACGTGCGACGCATGGGAGAGGCGCTCGCCAATCGATTGAATCGTACCTTCGGTGACCACCCCCACGTGGGCGAGTTGCGCCGGCGCGGATTGCTCTGGGCGTTGGAGCTCGTACGCGATCGAGCAACGAAAGCGCCTTTCGATCCGGAGCACCAGCTACACGCACGCGTTCGGCGCGAGGCGCTTCGCGCGGGCCTTCTTTTGCTATCCGGGAGGCGGGACCGCGGATGGCGAAAGAGGAGATCACGTTCTTCTGGCGCCACCGTACAACGTCGAAGCTCACCATCTCGACGAGCTGGTGGAAAAGCTCGAGCTGGCTATTACGCGCGCGTTGAACGGTCTTCTATAACTCGTCGAGGCCTTCGGTCAGCTCTATGTAAGTCCCCCACGGATCCGTGAAAAAAGCGACCGCGACGCCGAGCTCCGGGATCTTCTGATAGGGACGATCGAAGGTAACGCCTTGCGCTTCGGGCTTCTTGCAAAACGCCTCGAGCCCGTCGACCTCGAAGCCGATGTGATCGAGCGCCCGCCCTTTGGTACCGGCCAGCTTCCTGTCCGCGGGTGAGAAGGTCAAGTTCACACCGCCGACATCAGCCGCTTCCATCCCGGCACGCTGGCCCGGCTTCGCGCCGAGCTTCGAGACGTACCACGCCTTCATCGCGTCGACCTCGGGTTGGCTCTCAGTATAAATCCCTCGTGACGCGCAGAAACAAGGAGAAAGCTCCTCCTCCTTCGCCGAAGCGGGAGCTTTCCTTGTGGAAGAAGTCCCTGTTCGCTCTCTCGGCCTGCATCCTGTTCTTTCTGCTCATCGAGGTCGTCCTAGCCGTCGCTGGCATTCGGCCCGTCCTCTATGAGGAAGATCCCTACGTCGGATTTGCCTCGAACGTGCTCTACGTCAGCAGGAGACGTCTGACGGACGCGTCGAAATGGTCACAGCAGCCAACAAGCTGCGCTGGTTCACCGAGCAGCGGTTCCTGCGCGACAAGCCCTCGGGAACGTACCGGATCTTCAACTTGGGCGGCTCCACCACCTATGGCCGGCCGTACGACGATACCGCTTCTTTCAGCGGGTGGCTGCGTGAGCTCCTGCCGAAAAGGAACGACGAGGCCATCGAGCACTTTCGCCGCGCCATCGAAGCCGACGCGGACTTTGCCGAAGCGCACTATAACCTCGCGAACGCCCTCGAGACGGCAGGCGATATCGACGAAGCCGTCCGCTACTTTCGCCGCGCGCTCGAGGCCAAGCCCGATTTCGTCGATGCCGGCAACAATCTGGGCATCGCCGTGATAGCGCAGGGGAAGGTCGATGAGGCGATCGAGCGCTTTCGCCGGGTACTGTCGACCGATCCCGATTCTGCCGAAGGACACCACAACTTGGGCGTCGCGCTCACGTCACGAAGAGAGCTCGAAGAGGCCATGGTCCACTTCCGTCGCGCTCTCGAGTTCGAACCGCGCTTCGAGGAGGCGCACTATTATCTCGGCATGTCGCTCGCCGTGGCTCGCCGGCTCGAAGAGGCGACTGGTCACTTCCGGCAGGCTCTCGATTTCAAGCCGGACTACGCCGAGGCGCACTACAACCTCGCGAACGCCCTGAGCTTGTTGGGGCGCCTCGTTGTTGTTCGCCACGAGTAGATCCGGATCCCCGTCATTGTCCCAGTCACCGAAAGCGACTCCGCGGCTTATGAGCTCCTCGCGGAAGTACTCGCCGGCCCCCGCGGAGATGTCGGAAAAACGCCCCCCGTCGTTCTCGTAGAGTTGGTTCCTCTGCGCGTAGCTGGTGGCGTCCGAGAGAAACTGAGTGTGGTCCATGACGTGCCAGTTGGCGACGAAGAGGTCTTGATCGCCGTCGTTGTCCAGATAAGGCGCCCTCGTAGTTGTTCGGGTGGCAGTAGGTGTGAATGCCTTCCGCTCGGTTACCGCAATAGATAGGATTTTCGAGAGTGTAGGCGACATAGTTCGTGACGTAGAGGTCGAGGTCGCCGTCACCCTCGATGTCTCCAAAAGCGGCGCTCGAGCCAAGCCGCGCGTCCGCGACCCCCGCTCGCTCCGTCACGTCGGCGAAGGTGCCATCGCCGTTGTTACGGTACAGGCGGTTTTTTCCAAAGCTCGTGACGTAGACATCGAGATCGCCATCGTTGTCATAGTCGGCGACCACGCACCCCATGGAGTAACCAGACTCCGTCAAGTCCGCCTCCGCGGTAACGTCGACGAAGCGCCCGCCGTCGTTTCGATAAAGAGCATTACTCAGGGGCTGCGGCCCTTTGTATGCGGGAAGAGGTGCTCCGTTCAGAAAATAGATGTCGAGGTCACCGTCGCCATCGTAGTTCCCAAGGCTCGCCCCACCTCCTACCGTTTCCATGATGTGCTTGTCGCCTCCGCCGCCGTGGCGGTGCTCGAAGGTGATGCCCGCCTTTTCGGTAAAATCCACGAACCGGGCGCCGTCGTTCCCGCTGACCGCGGTAGCGAGCACGGATGCCAGCATCAACAAGGTCCAAGCGATCTCGCTGCGCATCTCGCGGCTAACGGTTGGAGCTACTGAGAAGGTTTTTGATGGCAACATCCGCGGCGGCGAAGTTGGGGTCGATCTCGAGAGTCCTCTGGTAGGTGTGAAGGGCTTCTCGGGTCCGGCCCTGGCGAGAATGCTCTTCTCCCAAATCGAAGTAGTACTTTGCGTTGGTGGGATTCAGCCGTACGCGCTCTTCGAGGAAGTCCAGCCGCTCGCGTCTCTCGCTGAGCTCGCGGAAGAGCTCGAGCCTCCTCTGGGATTCTTCTTTCTCGCCCAGCTTGGCGAGGAGCAATGCCAGGTTGTAGTTGGCGCTCACGTGCTCGGGGTCGCTACGAAGGGCATGCTCGAAGGCTTCCCGGGCCTCTTTGCGCTCGCCGAGCTTCTGAAGAATCAAACCAACATAGTAGCTGCCCTCAGCATGGTCCGGCTCGATCTCGAGCAGATTGCGAAAGGATTGAAGCGCACCCTGAGGATCGTCCTGACGGTACGAGACGAGCCCCAGCATGAAGTGAGCCGGCCCGTGCTCGAGGCGGATCTCGACCAGCCGTCGAAACTGCTCTTCGGCCTCCGGGTAACGATTCATCGCGCTCAAGAGCCGACCTAGCTGAAACCGCGCTTCCACATCTTCGACATTCAGCTCGAGGATCTGTTCGAAGGCTTTCTCCGTACCCTTTGTTGACGTCGTGGTGCAAGACGCGCAGCTCGGGAACGATCCCTTCTAGCTCTTCTAGAATTTCCCGCGTCGTGTCTTCGCTCCCGTCATTGACGACGAGGATCTCGTAATCCTTTGTCCACTGGCGCAGCAAGCAGGATGGCGTCTCATCCTCCGCGGCTGCACGGACTTCGCCCCAACAGCGAGCCACACGGTCTCGAGGCGTTTCCGACGCTTGCAACGCGACGAGCGCGCCGAGGACGACGGCCGCTCGTATAATCCACGTCAATGGAACGTCTCGCGCTCGACCGTTGGTCCTCGCCGTGGCTCAGGCATCAACACGTCGTGCGTTATCGATGGGCGGCGCGCTTCGCCCAAGGCGCCCAGGTTCTGTACGCGGCCTGCGGTAGCGGCTACGGCTCGAGTCTTCTGTTGCATGCGGCCCCCGGCATGTGACCTCGCTCGACCTGTCGCCTCGAGCGTTCGACGAAGCCCGACGTGTCACGAACGATCTTTCTCTCGTTCGCGGCGACGTGACGCGTCTGCCGCTCATCTCTGGAAAATACGATCTCTTTACCTGTTTCGAGACCGTCGAGCACGTCGAAGCGGATGATGCGCTCCTGCGTGAAGCCAAGCGCGTTCTCGAGCCGTCGGGTCGATTCCTTGCTCGACGCCGAACCGCAACCTTCTGAGTCCCGGGAACAGCCTAACCGACCGCCCCGAGAACCCGTATCACGTACGGGAATATGCGATCGACTAGTTTCACGACCTCTTGAAGAGACACTTCGCGTCCGTCGAGCTCTGGGGCCAAACACGGTTCTCCGACGCCCATCGACGAAGGCTGGCCCACGCGGGCGAGCGCTCCAACCTTTTGGCGATTCGCCTTCACCAGCTGCGCAATATCTGTAGGCTACCGTGGGAGCGAGAGTCCCGCCACGAACCAAGAGACCTCGACAAACCTGGAATCCCTGAAGTCGTCATCGCCGTTTGCGAGAGCTGACGACGGAGCGCCGTTCACGAAGCGATCCGTGCGCTCTCGATCACGACCGCGTCGACCGGCACGTCAGAAAACCCTACCGAACGCGACGTCGGCACTTTCTCGATCGCATCGATGACGTCGGTACCTTCGGTGACCTTGCCGAAAACGGCATAGCCCCAGCCGGACACGTCTTTGCTTCTGTAGTTCAGCATGTCGTTGTTTTCCGTGTTGATGAAAAATTGCGACGTGGCGCTATGGGGATCGTTCGTACGCGCCATGCAGATCGTATAGCGATCGTTCCTGAGCCCGTTATCCGCCTCGTTCATAATGGGAGGCTGCGTTTCCTTTTTCGTCATGTCCGGGGTGAAGCCGCCTCCTTGGATCACGAATCCGGGCACGACGCGGTGGAAGATCGTCCCATCGAAGAACCCATCCCGGACATAGGTGAGAAAGTTCTCCACGGTCTTGGGTGCTTTGTCCGGGTAGAGCTCGAGCTTGATCATGCCCATGCTCGTCCTCATCTCGACCACTGGATAACCGGAGCCAACATCGGCGAGGTCTTCCACGGCTTCTTCGGCGCTTTCTTCTTCCGGCGGCCGAGTCGCCTCTTCCGGCGGCGGAGCCGCTTCTTCCGGGTGGGGCGCGGTCTCGGCAGCGCTCGCATCTTCGGTAGCTGGCGCCTCCTCGCCGCTGCTACATCCGAAGCCAAGCGCGACGAGCATTACGAAAGCGATGAGCCATATCAATCGAGTCGAGGGCATATTCGAAATCTCCTAGTTTGAAACACCATTCTAGAACAAGCGCATCTGCACCGCAGGTAACTTCGAGGATGCCCTCGAGCGCGAGCAGGCGTCGCTTCAGGGGAAGCCCGCCAACCATAGCCAGAAACGGCCAAGCCACGCCTCGAGCTTGGATTTTTCCCCCGAGCCGAGACCGATAGCGACGAGTCCGGCTTCACTCGAATATATCTCGAGCTCCAGGTCGGGGATCTCGAGGGTGGAATGGAGAAGCATGGCCGGTGGGCCCTCTCGAATGCTCAAAGCCTCTTCTAGCGCGAAGAACGCCAGGCGACAAACGATGCTCGCGCGGACTAGACTGACTAGACTGACTAGACTGAACGCTCGAATGAAACAGGCGACCACAATCCTATTTGATTGGGACGGAACTCTCATCGATTCCTACTCAGCCGGCTACCGCGCGTCCATCACGGTCTTGAAGCATTTTGGTATAGACGTGGACCGTGAGCAGTTCCTCGAGACTTATAGCCCCAATTGGTACGACTCCTACGAAAAGCTCGGCGTTCCGAGGTCGGAATGGGACAACGCCGATCAGATGTGGCGACGCACTTATCGCGAGCAGGTCTCCGAGCCCTTTCCCTTCGTGGAGACTATGTTGACGCGCCTGCGCGAAGCGGACCGCACCCTTGGGCTCGTGACGAGCGGCGACCGTGACCGCGTACTAGGCGAGCTCAAAAACAACGCTCTCACGGACTTTTTTGCGGTGGTAGTGTGTTTCGAAGATACAAAAGAGAAGAAACCGCATCCTGCACCGCTCCAGCGCGCACTGCACGAGCTTCGCATCGAGCCGGAAATGGCCGTCTTCGTCGGCGATCGCCCAGAAGACATCGAGATGGGTCGTAGGGTCGGATCGTTCACGGTCGGCGTCGAAAGCGAGTACGGCCCTCGAGAAATCCTCGTAGAGGCGGAGCCCAACCTCATCCTCCCGCACGCGGGCCACCTCCCCAAAAGCTTAGGCCTCGAATAGCGTCCCTCGACGCGGGGTGCTAATGCTCCCAGGACCGGGCGGTTGCGATATCGACCGTCAGCGGCACCGCCATCGGGTAAACGTTCTCCATCGTCTCGCGCACGAGCACCGTCGCCTTCGCCACTTCTTCTTCCGGTACCTCGAGCACCAGCTCGTCATGCACTTGCAGCAGGAGACGCGAGCCGTAGCTGCCGGCCTCGAGCTCCCGGTGCAAATCGATCATCGCTTTCTTAATGAGATCTGCCGCCGTTCCCTGGACCGGTGTATTGACCGCGACGCGTTCGGCCGCCGCACGCGTGTTCCGGTTCCGGGAGCCAATCTCCGGTACATAACGCTGACGTCCGAAGAGCGTCCGCACTTTGCCGGTTCGGCGCGCATCACGGACGATCGTATCGAGGAGCTCGCGAACTCTCGGGTAGCGCTCGAAATAGCTCTCGATGAACGCCTCCGCTTCCCGTGTGGGGATGCCGAAATCCTTCCCGAGGGTAAAGGCTGTTTTCCCGTAGATGATGCTGAAATTGATGATCTTCGCGCGACGCCTTTTCTCGTGCTCGCTCAAGTCCGCCTGTTTCCCGAAAATCTGACGCGCGGTGCGGTCGTGAATATCCTCGCCCGCGCGGAACGCTTCGATCAGGTTCTCGTCCTGGCTGAGATGCGCGAGAACGCGGAGCTCGATTTGCGAGTAATCGGCCGAGAGCAAGACACCGCCCGGCTCGGCAACGAAGGCGCGGCGGATGCGCCGGCCCAACTCCGTGCGGATGGGGATGTTCTGCAAGTTGGGATCACTGCTCGACAGACGACCGGTCGCGGCGACGGTCTGATTGAAGGTCGTGTGGATGCGGCGCGTCTTGGCATGGATGAGCTGCGGTAGCGCGTCGACATAGGTCCCCTTCAACTTCGAGAGGCTCCGATATTCCAAGACTTTCTTTGGGAGCGGGAAGCTTCGCGCGAGCCCCTCCAAAACCTCGACGCTCGTCGACGCCACCCGCTGTTTCTGGGTTTTCTTGAACGAAGGGAGGTTGTGCTTGACGAAGAGCACTTCGGCGAGCTGCTTGGGAGAGTTGATATTGAACTCTTGGCCGGCGAGCTCGTAAACCTCCTTCGTCAGTTTCTCGAGATCGATCTCGATCTCTCGCGACATGTCGTCGAAGGCCTGGTGGTCGATCGCGATCCCAGCAAGCTCCATCGATGCCAGCGTTCCAATCAGGGGGAGCTCCAGCTCACGATAGAGCTTCGTGAGCTCCTCCACTTCGAGACGGCGCTCCATCTTCTCCTGGAGCCGCAGGATCCGCTCGGCGCGCTCCGCATTGAGCGGGCCGGCGGCCTCGGCGCCCGGCTCTTCCAAGCCGGGCAGAACCCCTTGAGGCGAAGCGGCCTCCCCTTCCTTGGTCAAAGGCGTCTGCAAGAACTCAAGCAGCAGGTCGTTCAGCTCTTGCGATCGGCGCGACGGGTTGAGGACATAGGACGCGACGCGGGTGTCGAAGTCGATGCTTTTCATCACGACGCCACGCGCCCCGAAGAAGGTCACGGCCTGTTTGAGATCGTGTCCAATAATGAGCGTCTCGGGCTCGGAAGCGATGGCGCTCAACTCGGCCACGAGTTCGTCTTCGCTCACGCCACCACCACACGCCACGTAAACGCCTTCTCCGGGCTCGATGGCGAGGCCCGCTCCGCTCAGCGGGGCGTTCCAAGGATCGAAGCGCTTCAGCCTGTGCTGGGCGCCGAGATCCAGCCAAAGCGAGAGGCTTCCCTTCCTGCGCGCGCGCGCCAAGTAAGCGGCCAGCTCCTTTTTGGATGGGAGCGCCCGAAAGGTCGCCGAGATATCCGCCGGCTCGTCACTCGGAAGATAATCCTTGAGCAGCGACGTGAACTCGAGCTCGTCGAAGAGCGCGAACGTCGCTTCCCTATCGGCGCCTCTGTATCTCAGCTCGTCGAAATCGAGCTCGAAATCGAGCCTGGTATCGATCGTAACGAGATCTTTGGAGAGAAGGGCAGCGTCGCGCTGCTCCAGGAGCGCTTCGCGCTGGCGTTTGTTCTTGACCTCTGCCGCGTGCTCGAGCACACCCTCGAGGGAGCCCCACTCCGCTAGGAGCTTCGCGGCACCCTTGTCGCCAATCCCGTGGACCCCCGGAATGTTGTCGACGGAGTCCCCCTTCAGCGCGAGCAAGTCGATGACGCCCTCGGGAGGCACGCCGAGCTTCGCGCGTACACCCTCGGCATCGAGACGCTGATATTGAACGGGGTGGATGATCGTGACGCCCTCGCGCACCAGCTGGAACAAGTCCTTGTCCGAGGACGCGATGAGAATCTCGTAACCGGCATCCATCCCGCGGCGTGCGAGTGTTCCGATGATGTCATCAGCCTCGATGCCGTAGATCTCGACGATGGGAAGCCCGAGCACGTCGCAGAGTTTGCGGGTATAGGGTAGCTGCGCTTTCAGATCGGAAGGCATGGGAGGACGATTCGCCTTGTATTGGTCGTAGCGCTCGTGGCGGAAGGTCTTTCCCCCGGCATCGAAGGTGACGGCCGCGAGGGCCGGCGACTCGTCGGCGAGAAGCTTTCGCAAAATGTTGGCGAAGCCGTAGACGGCGTTGGTTGGGAGTCCCGATCGAATAGCGAGAGGAGGGATCGCATAGAAAGAGCGGTAAAACAGGTTGTTCCCATCGACGAGAAGAAGGACTTCCCGCTGATCCCGATTACGGCTGTCCGGCTCGGCCATGGGGAGCGCATTGTATCCCACCGACCGACACGCTATAGAATCGAGGCGATGCGTCTCGTTTTCCTATGTGTTTTTGCCTTCGCTCTTGCCGCGTGCGAATCCTACGAATATGAGGAAGAGGTTTTTCTCGAGACCGACGGCTCGGGCAACATCCGCATCAGTGGCACGCACGAGCTACTCGGCGTGATACACGATGTGGAGGCACCCGGCGTCAGCTCGATGCGCGCCCGTTTCGAGGACCCCGCTCTAAGAGTCGATTCCGTTCGCGAGACGAGCCGCGACGGCCGGCGCTATATACATGTGCAGGGAAGCTTCGAGGACTTCAATGCGCTCTGCTGCCACCCCGCGTTTCGCGCTCGCGATTGCGGGCTCCGCCGGGAAGATGACCGAGATCTCTCGCTTTTTCTCTCCATGCCCGCCATCACTGCCGAAAGGCCGAGTCATGTCGAGCCGGACGACGTCCTCGCGTTTCGTTTTCATTTTCCGAGCTCGGTTCGATTACACAACTCACGACACGATATCGAAAGGGGCAACATCATCCGTTGGCAACGCACGGCGGAAGAGCTCTTCGGCGGAGACGAGCTGCGGATCGAAGCGCGATTCGAGCACCGCTCCGTATTGGCGACGACAGTCATCGTTTTGGGCACGGCACTTGGGCTCGTCGTGCTCACCGCGTCCGTCGCTCTCTATTGGATGGCGCGGAAGGGACGCCGCCAGCTTGCGGACGAAAGAAAGACGGAGAGCGTCTAGAACGCCCACCCGAGGCGGCACCTTCGCCGCGGGGGACGATCACATTGTTCTGCGCTATCTAAGCGGATTTCTTGTCGACGCCCGTGCCGTACAGATCCATCGCGGCGTTCTTGCGTTTCGAGATGAGATCGAGCTCGACCAGCTTCTCTAACGCTTGACTAACATCGACAGGATCGGCATCAACCCAAAACCTCGCAATGCCCTCGACGGAGTCCTTGGCCTGAGGGTGACGACGGAAGTAATCGAGGATCTGCAAGGCTAGCGGGGAATCTTCGCCGATTTTAGCTACGTTTTCCCGAGTCATTGAACACTTCTCCTTGCGAGCCTTCATAATCACCTACCCTTAGACATAGCAACCGTTATGCCAAAACAGGACTGGGCTTACTGCTACATCTAATAGGCTTGCGCGACCCTTACCTTCGCCGTGCGGTCATTTCCACCCGAAATACGCCTTCAGGACATGGGCTTTCTCCCGCAGGCGGCAAAACGGGTCCCGGCTATTGACCGCCGAGACCATCGCTCCAAAGCTTCGCGTTGTAGGGGTTTGCCGGCACGTCGCAGGGAAAAGCCCTCGTGACCGGATCGCCTGTTTGAGTGGGGAGTTCCCAATACCTCCCAAGTTCGTTCTTGCAAGCGACACTTGAATAAACACTTAAGCCATCACAAGGATGACGTGTCGGAGAGTCGAATCGCCATGCGGCGGGCGTCGCACTGGTACGGATATTGCCACTTCCTACCTGGTCTGGGCCTCTCTGGCCTAGAGGAAGGATATAGCGTTGCCGCAGAAGATCCTCGCCGTAGACGATGAGCCGGACATCCTGAGGCTCACACAGTTCCTACTCGAGTCGTGGGGATACGAAGTCTCGACGGCAACGAGCGGTAGGGAAGCTGTAGAGAGAGCTCAAACGGAAGAACCTGATCTGATTCTCATGGACGTGAACATGGAAGAGATGAACGGCTTCGAGGCCTGCGAGAAGATCAAGACTGACTTCTCCACCTCGTTCATCCCTGTCATCATGCTCACGAGCCAAGACCAAGTGCAGAACAAAGTGCACGGCCTCGGCAAGGGCGCCGACGACTACGTCATCAAGACCGTGGATCCGCTCGAGCTCCAGGCGCGGATCGAGATGGTCATACGCCGCACTCAAGAGCAGTCGGCCGCCAATCCGTTGACGCGTCTACCCGGCAACCTCGCTCTCGAGCGCGAGATCAAGAAAAGGCTCGATAGCGGTGAGCCTTTTTCCGTCTGCTACTGCGACCTCGACAATTTCAAAGCCTATAACGACAAGTATGGCTACGAGGCGGGCGATCGCGTCATCTTCCATACCGCCGAAACGATCATGAACAGCGTACGCGCTCTCGGCGACAACGGAGATTTCGTTGGACATATCGGAGGCGATGATTTCGTCGTCGTCACGACGCCGGCGCGGGACAACCTGACGTGCCAAGCCATCGCCGAAACTTTCGACCGCTCCATCGGCAAGTTCTACCACGCCGAAGACCTCGAGCGGGGGAGCATTCAAATCGAGAACCGCTCCGGAACGCTCGAGAGGTTCCCCATCATGTCGATCACGGTAGCGATCGTCAGCGGTTCGAAGGGCGATTTCCCGAGCACGCACGTCATTGCCGAACGCGCGGCGGAGCTCAAGAAGTATCTGAAGAAATATGCAGGCAGCAACTATCTCTCCGAGCGACGAGGTGTGCGGGAGCAAAACGTTAACGCGGTCACCGTGAGCCAAGGGTTGGGCAGTGCAAGATAGCAAAGCTCTCGTGCTCCGTGGCCTGATAGCGGGCGCTATTGCCGCCGTCATCGCGTGCACGCTCTATTTCTTCCAGGTGTTCGAGGCGCTCGAGTACCAGCTCTACGACCAGAACATCCGGATGAACGAGCGACCCGCTCCAGGCAACATCGTCATCGTCGCAATCGACCAACCCTCGCTCCAACGATTGGGAAGCTGGCCTTGGCCGCGCGCTTTCCACGCCGAGATTCTGCGTCAGGTCAGCGCGAACGGCGCGAAGGTCATCGGAGTGGATATCGGCTTCTTCGAGCCAGATCGGCGCGAGCCCGACAACGATGTCCAGCTCCGCGACGACGACCGCAAAGACATCATTGGAACCGGTCTAGGGCTTTCGCTGGCGAAGCAGATCATGGAAGTGCACGGGGGCACGATTCGCGTCGACTCCGAGCACGGCAAAGGCTCCACGTTCACATTCACGATTCCCGCCTATGTCGAGGGCATGGAACCGGTGGTCGAAGAGACGGCCAATCTCGTCGAAACGACCGCGGTATTGACCAACTGAGGGGTGACGAGCGGAAATGTCTAAACAGCTGGTCCTGATGGTCGACGATGAGCTCGACAACCGCGTGATGATGCGCTACTTCCTTGAGTCCTGGGGCTACGAGGTCGAGCTCGCCGAGAACGGCGAGCAAGCGCTCGGCAAGGTCGACGAGAAGCGGCCCGCGCTCGTCCTGCTCGATCTCGAAATGCCCGTCTTGGACGGCTTCGAGACCTGTAAACGCCTGAAAGAGAATCCAGACACCGAGGACATCCCGGTCATCATGTTCACAGGACTCGAGGCGACCTCGGACAAAGTCAAAGGAATCAACGGAGGCGCCGACGACTACGTCGTGAAGACCGTCGATCCCGAGGAAATCCAGGCGCGCATCGAGATGATCCTCCGGCGGGCTAAGCGCTACGAACAAAAAATCAAGAACGAACAGCCCGCCAATGCCAACGCCAATGGGAATGGGAAAGACAGCCGCAAAGCGGCAGCGCTCAGCGGCTCACTCGAGGAGAAGAGCTTTCCCGAAGCGTTCCAGCTCGCCATGGCCTATGGGCAGAGCGGCACACTGGTCCTCAAGGATGGCGACAAGCTCGGACGCATCTACCTCGTCGAGGGCGACGCCGTTCACGCCGAGTACGACGGACGGACGGGCAAAGACGCGTTCTATGCGATGTCCGTCTGGAAGCACGGCCAGTTCAGCTATCAAGTAGAAGAAGCCTCTTCGAAGAAAACCATCCAGGCGAAGGGTCAGGCTCTCCTCATGGAGGCTGCGCGCCGCTTGGACGAATGGAACCTCATCTCGGCGAAGATTCCGAACTTCGATATCGCCCCACATCGCATCGCCTCCGGCGTGACCGACACCATCAAGTTCAACAAGAGGGACTGGAAGATTCTGAGCCACGTCGACGGCAGAAGAAGCATTCGCGAAGTCAGCGAAGCAACGGATGTGGAACTGTTCGAAGTCGCCCGCACCGTCTTCGGCTTGCTCACGGCTGGGATCTTGGCCTTCGAAGCCGAAAAACTGGAGCGGGAGACGTTTTTCGACGCGGTACCGGAGCTTCGTGATGAGCCCAAGAACGAGGAGTTCGAGCTAACGGCCATCCAATGGAAGCTCCTGGCCTATATCGATGGCAAGCGCGACCTCGGGACGCTGACGCAACTCGTTGGTCTATCCCCGCGCAAGATGGCGACGGCTCTCAAGACTCTCGCCGAGCTAGGGTTTCTACGTGTTGGCAAGACCCGGCCCAAGACCGAGGGCGGTCCCAACGGCAAAAGAACAGCAGCAGAGAACGGCCGCGGTCAGGCCGAGACACTCAATACGCGTGTCCGCGCTGTCGGTCTGGACTAGTGGTAAGCGTGATTAGAGAATTTTTGGGTTTCCTCAGCCAAAAAGTGAGCTTTCGAGCTCGCGTTTTGTTTCAACAAGGAGGGTAAGTCACGATGAACATGAAATGGGGGAAGGTCCTGACCTTCGCGTTCGCCATGTCCATCGCTGTAAACCTCGCTGCATTTGATGGGGGGCGTTCCGAGGAGCAGGAGAAGAAACCGACACCTGCCACGAAGATCGACTCACCCATGGAGATCCAGGCTTCGGCCGGGACCTCCGGCGAGGATTACGTGGTGGTCATGACGGACAAAGATACGACGCCGCTCAAGGTGTACCAGAAATATCTGGGGAGCGCCGACCAATGGCGTCAGCTGACCGAGCACAATCTTCTGCAAAAGGGCGTTACCGTCAAGGTGCCCAAGAATATGCTCAAGGCAGGGTTGATCCCGGCCAAGGTCACGAAGTTCAGTGGCCGAGTCGAGATCGCCCGAAACTTCGACTGGAAGTGGGTCAAAGTCGTGGACAACATGCTCGTTCAGGAAGGCGATTGGATTCGCACGCGCGCCAAGTCTTCCGTCGAGATCAAGCAGGATGACGGTAGCGTCATTGTGCTGCGTCCGAACACCAAGATCCTCTTCGAGTCCAACGGCTCGGCCAAAACGGCTCGTGGCGAAGTTCGCACGACCCGCATCAAGCTGGACCAGGGTTCGATCCTCTCTCGGGTGAAAAAGCTCGCACAGCGCGATAGCCGCTTCGAGATTTCCACGCCCACGGCCACGTCCTTCATCCGCGGAACCGAGTTCCGCGTGAAGGTCGAGCCCGAAGGCGCCACCCGTCTCGAGGTTCTCGAGGGCCGCGTAGACTTCGGCGACGAAAGCCAGCAAGTCTCCGTGGACGGTAACTTCGGCTCGCTCGTGAACGCTCAGGGCGCCATGCCCGCGCAGCCTCACCAGCTTCCCGCCGCTCCGGCTCAGTTGCTCACTCCTGAGGACCGTCAGGTTCTCCAGGGCAACCTCGCGAACTACAACTTCGCGTGGGCCACGGTGGCGAACGCCGCTCGTTATCACCTCGAAGTCGCCGCGGATGGCGGGTTCAAGCAGCTCGTCGACGAGGCTTGGGTGGATGGATCTTCCGCTCAAGTGCAGAGCCTCGATCTCAGCGATATCGAGCCCGGCACGTATTTCTGGCGTGTCTCAGCTCTCGACGCCCAAGGCTACGAGAGTGCTTGGTCTTCGACCAGCCACTTCATCTACCCGATGAAGCTGCGGTAACGCTTGCGTCTCTTCGGAGACAGGCCCTCTCCTCCTTCGTGGAGGGGAGGGCCTTTTTGTTTGTTCAGGATTCAAAGTCCAGACCCGTTTCTCGATCCCATCGAGCTCGAGACGGTTGACATCTCGATGGCCGAGGAAGAAAGTTGGCCCGATTGTCTCGGAGGATCCCATGATTTCGCAAACACGTTCCCGCTCCCCACTTTGGCTCGCCACGACACTCACGGTGGCGGCACTCGTTACCGCCGTCAGCTGCGCCGAGACCGACCCCGTCCCGGCCGCGACGGTCTCTAGCACGAGCTACGACGATCTCGTCGTGCTCTTTGCCGATTGGCGCAAGTTCGAGAAACCTCGCCTGGTCGACGGGGTCCCCGACTACTCCGCGGAGAATATGGCAGAGCAGCATCGCGAGCTAAATCACTATCGCAATCGGCTCGATGCCATCGACGCAAGCGGCTGGCTGGTCGCACAGCAAATCGACCACCACCTCGTGCGAGCCGAAATGAACGGGCTCGTTTTCGATCATCGTGTGCGCCGTCCGTGGGCACAGAACCCCGCTTTTTATGTAACGATTTTTCCCGCCCAGAGCGACGTCCCCGCCCACGAAGGACCCGTCATCCACGGTTTCGTCGATCTCTGGACGTATGACTATCCTCTAGGGAAAGCGAACGCGGCTGAGCTCGCCGAGGTCATCGGCAGGATCCCTTCATTACTCGAACAGGCGCGGACCAACCTCGTCGAAAATGCGAGAGATCTCTGGATGGGTGGCATCCGCGCCATGGCACGCCAGAGCGCCGATCTCGAGGCCTTCGGCGCCGCGGTTGCGGGGACGAGTACAGCACTGGACGAGGCGGTCGCGCAGGCGCGCGAAGCGACGGACGGCTTTCACGCATGGCTCGAAGCCGAGCTGCCGTCAAAAAACCGCCCGTCTGGCGTCGGCAAAGACAACTACACGTGGTACCTGAAAAACGTTCACCTCGTGCCTTACACGTGGGAGCAAGAATTGACGCTCATGCGTCACGAGCTTTCGCGATCCAGAACAGCACTCGCCCTCGAAGAGCACCGCAATCGCAACCGGCCTGAGCTCGAGCCTGTCGGAAGCGCGGAAGAGTACGACCGACGCTTCAACGACTCGGTGAGCGAGCTCCTGGCGTTCCTCGAGGAGGAAGAAATCGTCTCGGTCCGCGAATACATGGACGCCGCCCTCCGCGCCAAAATTGGAAGTTTCGCGCCCGCCGAAGGTCTTCGCGGCTTTTTCAACGAGGTGTCCTATCGCGATCCGGTCGCCATGCGCACCCACAGCTACCACTGGGTCGAGCTCGCCACGATGGAGAACGATCCGCACGCGAGCCCGATACGCCGGATCCCGTCGCTCTACAACATTTTCGACGCACGGTCGGAAGGCCTCGCAACCGGAATGGAAGAGTGGTTGATGCAGGCCGGTCTTTTCGACGAGCGTCCACGCGCGCGCGAGCTGATCTACATCATGCTCGCGCAACGCGCCGCGCGGGCGATCGGCGGTCTGATGATGCACGGCAACGAGTACACGATCGAAGAGGCCGTCGAGTTCGCCGCCGCTTGGACGCCGCGCGGCTGGATGCCGGCCGACAGCAACACCGTTTGGGGCGAGCAGCACTTGTACTTGGCACAGCCCGGATACGGGACGAGCTACTTGATGGGCAAGATCCAGATCGAGGAGCTCCTGGCCGAGAGAGCCAATGAGCTCGGAGACGCGTTCACGCTTCGCGGTTTCATGGACGAGTTCAGCGCCGTCGGCGTGATTCCTGTCTCGCTCGTCCGCTGGGAGCTCACTGGACGGGACGACGCTATCCGCCGCATGGCGGCGACGCCTTGAGACACAACGAGTGATGCAAGCATCCATGGAAGTTATTTGGTTCCGCCCCGTGTGCCGGACGATCGCGCTGTTCCCAATGGTTGTGGGCGGCGGAGTCGCCATGACCGGAACGGCGGGCTTTCAAGTGCTGTTCGCGGTCGACGTGGGCCAGGTCAGCACCACCCTGACCGACACCGCTTCGAGCTAAGATGTCTCCGGAGGCCAACATGCGAAGATGGTTTTCACTCTGGGTGCTGGCGTCATCGCTATGGGCCGGGCTCGCGCAAGCGCAGTCCCAGACGGACCAAGAGGATGTTTGGCTTCAAGAGACCATTCAGAAGGTCCTTGCGCGCCGAGGCTACGAATCCTTGGAGGTGCGAGCAAAGGGCGGCGTCGTCACGGTCACCGGCCGGGTTCGCAGCGCCCGGGACAAGATCCTCATCATCCAGGCCGCGTTCACCGTCGCTGAAGTCGAGGCCATCGAAACCGATCTTCAACTGCGGGTCAGCGGTACACCGCAGCTCGAGGAGGAGATCTGGCTGACCCTCTTTCAAGAAGGGCTGGGCGGGGAGCTCGAAGAAATCATCGTCGAGAACGGGGTCGCCGAAGTGAGCGGCCGTGCCCCCGACGAAGCTACACGTGACAAAGTCTTCGCAATCGTGCGTCGCGTCCCGGGAGTTGAAGCCGTCACGAGCGCGCTCATCATCGCGGACGCCGCCCCCAAAACGCCCGAGCCCGCGCGGACGGCAATCGCGACGACCCCCAAGCCCTCACCCGAACGTGAGCCCGCACCGCTGCCCGAGCCTGAATCCGAACTTGAACCTGAGCGCGAGCCTGAGCCCGTGCCAGAACCCGAACCCGTACCTGTACCTGAGCTTGAGCCTGAACCCGAGCCTGAGCCTGAGCCCGTGCCAGAACCCGAACCTGAGCCAGAGCCAGAAGCGCAACCTGAGCCCGTGCTCGCACCCGTATCCGAGCCGGAGCCGGAGCCGAACTCAGAAGCCGCACCCGCCCGGAACGTTGCTCCGGCTCGGAGCGAAACCGACATCGCCCGCGACATCGCCCAACGAATCCTTTCGGCGGACTACACAGTGTTCGACCACATCCAGTTCGGCTTCGATGAGGGCGTGGTGGAGATCGAAGGCTCTCTGACGACTCAAGAAAAGAAAGATGCGCTCGAGAACAGTATCGCGAACATCTCGGGCGTCGTCTCGGTAAGGAGCGACATCCGCGTCCAATCCGACTCTTCCGCAGATCAAAGGCTGCGACGGAACCTGTTCCGTCGCATCTATGACGATCCTTCCTTCGCCGAGTTTGCCGACAAACCTAACCCTCCCGTCCACATCGTCGTCGACGGCAAGCACGTGACCTTGACGGGCGCCGTGGACACGCTCATTCAACAAATGGCGGCGGAGGCGATCGTGCGTACGACCTTCGGCGTGCTTTCGGTGAAGAACCGAATCCGCGTTCGCGAGTAGCGCGTCAGATCTTCAGGCCAAAGCCCCTCGAAGCGCTGCGACCTGCTCGTGCACATGATCCGCCGACACGTGACCAACTGGAATCGGTGCGCCCACGGAGATGCCGACGCGGCTCGAGAGCTTCCCGAGCGTCAGGTCGCGAAGCCGCTTGCGGGCGCGTGAGAACAAGCTGCCCCAGAGCCCCGAAAGGCCCATCGGCACGACCGGGACCGGCGTGCGCGCGACGATATGCTCGATGCCTTTGCGAAACGCGCGCATCTCGCCGTCATCCGTAAGGCTGCCTTCGGGAAAGATGCAGACGGCCTCACCGTTGTCGAGAGCCCGAGCAATGTCATCCATCGCGCTTTTCAAGATCTCGGGGTTCTCGCTCCGTCCCGCGATCGGGATGACGCGGGCCCAGCGCAAGAACGAGCCGACGAGGGGCAGTTCGCCGAATTTGTAATACATGACGAAGCGCACCGGCCGCCCGAGCGTCGCTGCGAGAATGAGTCCGTCCACATAGGTCACGTGGTTCGCGGCGAGGAGCACCGGGCCGTTCCGAGGGATGTTCTCGAGTCCCTCGACGCGAGGACGGTACACGAGGCGCACGACGAGCCAGACGATCAGACTGGCGAACAAGTCCGGCACGAGCTTGAAAATATAGACGACTACCGCGGCGTTCATCAAAGCGACCACGAGATAGACATAGATCGAAGGGATGCCCAAGGACGCGTAGCCATAGGTCATCGCCGCGGAAACGACCATGAAGAGCGCGGAGAGAATGTCGCTCGCCGAGAGCACCCGCGAGCGCCGGCGCGCGGGCGACCGCTCCTGCACGAGCGCGCTCTGCGGGACCACGAACAAACCGCCACATATGGCGATGCCGAGCAAGTCGAGCACGATCCGAAGGCTCCCGCCCGTTAGCAGGAACGTCTGGAGGCCAGCGAGTCCGTTCGTCACGATCGGCTCGTAAGCGAGGCTCGCAAAGAAAAGGTCCAGCAAGAACACGCTCAATCCCACGGCGCCCACTGGCACGAGCGCGCTCTCCATTCGATGCCGCGCGAAACGCCCGCAGGCGAGTGAGCCGATGCCGATGCCGATGCAGAACAACATGAGAAAGAACGTGACCACTTGTTCATTGACGTGGAGGGCTTGCTTTCCGTAGGTGGGGAAGAGGGTGAGCAGCGTGGCGCCGAAGAACCAAAACCAAGACACGCCGAGAATCGAACGCAACACCGAGCGGTCTTCGGCCGCGAAGCGGCACGCTTGGATCGCCTGGCGAACGGGATTCCAGTCGAAGCGCAGCTCAGGATCGCTCGCACGACCTTCCGGAATCCGCCGGCTCGTGAAGTATCCGGCGGCCGCCACGACGAGCAAAAGCCCAGCCGTCGCGGTCGAGGCCCAGCCACCCGCTTCCATAAGAAGCCCGCCCACCATCGTCCCGATCAAGATGGCGAGAAACGTCGCTCCACCAACGAGCGCGTTTCCTGAAACGAGCGTCTTCGGGTCGAGAGATTCCGGAAGGATGGCGTATTTCACAGGGCCGAAGAAGGCCGACTGCGTCCCCATGAGAAAGAGCGCAACCGCGAGCAACCACACGTTCTGCGTGACGAAGCCGGCCGCAGCCACCGCCATGACGGCGAGCTCCCACAGCTTGATGAGCCGCACGAGCTTGGCCTTTTCGAACTTGTCCGCGAGCTGGCCGGCGAAAGCGGAGAACAGAAAGAACGGAAGGATGAGAAGGCCGTTCAGAAGCGGGGTCCAGAGCCCCCCGTCATGCGCGCTCGAGAGCGCGCCGAACGTGATGAGGAACACGAACGCCGTCTTGAACAGATTGTCGTTCAACGCCCCTAGCCCATGTTTCCCTTTTAGGTGTCTAAGTCATCGAAAACAAAGGATCGAGATCGGCGGTTTGTCTCTACGCTGACAGCACCTCCTCGGAGAAGGCTGGCGGGTCGCGTTCAACGATGCCGAGTGCAGTCAGGATCGAGTTGGCGCGAGCGGTGCCGCGCGTGACGACGCGCTTAGTCCGCCCAGAACCCAGCTGTAAGTCGACGACCCGGACCGAGCGTAGCGCTTGTAGTGCCTCGGTTGCGGACAGGTCGAGTTCGGCGACCTTGAGCTTTTTCTCAAGAGCCCGATGCACAAGGAAGGCCAGCGTAGCTACGAAAAGGTGTGCCTCCACACGCTCATCGGTCTGGTGGTAAACGGGACGCATCTCAATGACATCCTTAAGGCATGAGAAGGCTCGCTCGACCTCGTTTAGGTCCTTGTAAAGGCGCACGGCGTCGACCGGAGAGAGGTTTTGCTCCTCGGTTTGAATAACGTACTTACCCTCGTAGGCTTGCTCGCGCTTGAGGTTGACGGGGTGCTCGAAGAAGCGGAAGCGACCGTTTTTGTACTCCCAGTCGTAGTAACGGTGACCGTGGTGGCGTGCCTGTATGCGCGCGGCGGCGGCACCGATTTTCTCGGGGGCTTTCAATCGTCCGTCGCGCACGCGGCGCTCGAGGGCCTCGAATGCCGCACGGGCACGTCCCATGGCCCGCAGCCTCTGCCCGCGCTCGTAGGCGAGCCTTTCGTCGCTGTGAACGACGAAGATGCGCACCCCAGACTGCTCGGAGCGGACTTCTTGCACACGAGTCTTAGGTGGCTCGGCTTTTTCGCTCACCGTGATGCCACCAGGGCAGTCGATCCACTCTCCGCTGGCGCGCTCGATGTAACGATAGACCTCCTCGCGCCGTCGTCTTTGCAGCCCGACGAGATAGCCCTGCTTGCGCGAGCGCACCACTGCCAGGCTGTCGCTCGTTACCATCCCTCGGTCGCCGACAAAAACCACGCGGTGCAAACCGAATCGTTCGTTGAGATCGTTGAGCACCTGCGGCACCGTTTTCGCGTCACGCCAGTTGCCGGCGAAAACATGGTGGGCGATCGGCCAACCGTCCACCATCACCAGACCGATAAGCACTTGCCGGTTACGCGGTCTGCGGTCGCGACTGTAGCCGTGGGCGCCGAGCCCCGGAGGGCCTTGACCTTCGAAGTACGTCGACGTCAGGTCGTAAAACACCATGTCAACCTCAAGCGAAAACAGATCCCGCAAGCGCAAAAACAGCTCCTTCTCGATCTGTTCTTTGCGGGCATGCAGCTGGTCGAGCGTTCGGTACCATTGCTTGAGTTGGGGAGATGTCCCGGCCGCTGTTGAATTTGGTCGGGTAGCGGCGGCACCTGTGAATACTCTTAGGCAGCAACCTCATCGCTGTCAAGAGATTTCTGTTTGCTTCTAAGCGCGTGAACGAGAGCGCCCATATGGCGATAGCCTTTGATACGGTGAAACTTTTTCTCCGCCGTGACGACGCCGAGAGCGGTCCATCGGCGAATCATGGAAGGACTCTTCCACCGCTTGACGTTTCTCGAGACTCTGCGGATGGTGCCGTTGAGATTCTCGATGGCGTTTGTCGTGGCCAGAGATTTGCGAAGTAACTCGGGTAGAGCGAGCTTCACAACCGTGAGGGTCTCTTCCATCCCTTCGCGAAGGCTTCCGGCAGCTTCGTCGTAGCCGTTTCGCTCGAGCCACGACACCAATGCCTGAAGTCGCTTGCGCGCCTTGTCGGCACTCTTGCATTTGTACGCTTCCTTCATTGTCTGGAGCACGTAGGCGTGACGGGACTTGGGAAGGTACGAGCGAAGATTTCGGAGTTTGTGGAGCTGGCATCTTTGGATAACCGCGAGATCCCCCAAAACGTCGACGAGTGCTTTGCGGATCCCTTTGCCTCCGTCCACTACGCAGAGAATCGATTCGTCGATCCGCAATCCCCGCTCGAGAAGGTTCTGCAACATCGCGGTGCACACCCGAGAGTTTTCCGTCGAGCCCAGCCATATACCCAAGGGCACCTTCGTTCCATCTATTGTGATACCGAGAGTTACGACGACGGTCTGTCCGGCCACCTCAAGGCCATCCATCATTAGTGCCGCAAGCTCGAACTCCTCTAGCCTCCGAGATAGGTATTCCTCGAGCTTCTTAGTCGTCTGGCTCACGAGGTGACGGCTGGCGGCACTCTTGCTCGTGCCACGAGACTTCAACTTCGCCGAGGGTTTGTCCAGACTCGATTCGTAATTTCGGGTCGATACCCCCACCAAGATCTGGTTCAGCACTCGCTCCGGAAGCGGGTCTTCTTCGCGGAAGGCTTCGAAGTGTGGAAGCGACGCCTCCTCGCCCGACTTCGAACGAACTCGAGGTCGCGACACTTGGATTCGACGACCGCCGAAGCTCAGCTCCCCATCCGTGCTCCCCCAGTGGTTATGAGTTCGCTCCTTCTCGTGCTTGCCCTTCGGCCCCGCGATCTTCTCCGCGTCCTCTCTCAGGAGTAGGTGCAATGCGGTCAGTCCTTGCTCGTACACCCATTCCGTCAGGTCCGCCTTCGTGGCCGCGATCCCAGCTATCATCGGTAGCAGTATCTGACCGACTTGGCCAACTACCTTGCCCGTAGGCGAGTGCGTTTGCTTTCTTACTGGCTTCTTTGATTTCCTTGGCATGGTGGCTCCTTGTCCCCCTCTGGAGACGGTTGGTTTGGCAGACCTATTCTTAGGCCGGCCAAGGAGCCGCCGCTACCCCAAATTCAACATCCGGCGGGACATCCCCTGAGTTGGCGAAACTCCACGCGAACCCGCGGGGAGCGACTCGCTCGCCGTTCCCCATCATCGCGCCACTGCGGCACCCACCGCCGCCCCTGCCGGTCGCAGACGAAGTCGGTCTCGAGCCAGCGCGCCAGACCGTGCTCGCTTGACGGAGCACATAGCCGGTTGGCGACCAGCACCAAAGCTCGCTCGCTTAGCGCCACTCCGTCCCGCTTGCCGCGGCCCCCGAGCCGGTCGAGAATCTGCTCCAGCCCGAGCTTGCGCCACAGCGTCGCCGTCACCAGCATCGGACCCCAATCCCACGCGTCTGCCCCCGCGACCTGCTCGGCTGCTCGCTCGGTGTCGGCCGGTTCACCGGCCCCAAGCAACCGATTGAGGGAGTCGAGATTGGCAACTAGGAGATCCTTGCGCCCCAAGTTGCACACTACGCGTTGCTTCGGCTTGCCGTGCTCCCGATACGACTCGACCAGGCGGACATACTCATGTTGAACCCCTTTGCCGCCTGCGGCCCGAACGATGCGGAAGAACATAACCTGTCCTCACGCATACTACATGTCATTGTCCACGATTACAACGTATTAATGGCGCTCAAAGCACAATCTCTGTCTCTACGTTTTGGGCGAAATCCAACCCCCGTTCCTTTGAATTCAGTCACTTACGAGCGTTAGGGTGCTCATAAAGGGTAAACATGGGCTAGAAACTGGGTCCAGAACAAGGGGCCGAAGCGCCTTTCGCGAATCAATTGAAGCTGACTCATCTCTTCCTCCTAATGGAGAACTTAGGAGCAAGAGCCGTACCAAACGCAAGAGTATTAAATTCAATAACTTACGGTGTTACCCGTGCAGCGAATTTCATGCAGGCCTGCATGCTCGGGACAGCGTGCTAGGATCGCGTCGTGCCCACGGGGAAACCGGCCGCGCTAGTGCTGGCTGCGGCGCTTGCCATCTCCTGCCGAACCGGGCTTCAGGGGCCAGCCGACAAAGTCCAGGTGGTCGTCCTCGGCTTCGACGGCGCCAACTGGGAGACGATCGACCCGCTCATCGAAGCTGGGAAGCTACCGCTCCTCGCGAAGCTGAAACAAGAGGCCGCCTGGGCGCCTCTCAGAACGTTCAAACCCACGAAATCCCCTGTCATCTGGACGAGTATCGCGACGGGAAAGTCGATGGAGAAGCATGGCATCCTCGATTTCGTCTACATGGAGCAAAACGACATCCAGGTCCCCTACAGCAATTCCGAGCGCCGCGAGCCTTCGATTTGGCAGATCCTCGATCACGCCGAGCTCCGCTCCGTCATCGTGAATTGGTTCGTGACCTACCCGCCGGACACGATCGACGGCGTCATGGTGTCGAACCGTTTTCGCAAGACGCTTCTCTTGAAAGAAGACCAGCGCCCACGGATGGCGGACTCCGTGCACCCGCCGCATTATTTCCGCGAGCTGAAACCGTTCTTGAACCTCGACTACGAGGACATCCGTGCGCAACGCGAGCTACCGGATCTCCCGCGCTTGCACGAAAGCTTGAGCCCGTCGAACAACGCCGAAGACATTCAAGTGCTGAAGGACTATCGGATCTACGTCCTTCAAGAGGCGCTCAACGAGAACGTCGCCAAGCATCTTTACGAGAGCGAAGATTTCGATCTCTTTGCCGCTTATTTTCGTTTGCCCGACATCGTGCAACATACAGCACTCAGCTTGATCGACCCCGCCCGAGTCGAGAAAACACTCGCCGCGATGCGAAAGGGCGAGCTCGCCAGTGACGACCGCGCTCTGTTCCAGGAGAGCCTTGCCGCCGTGCTCGAGCCGTTCTATCGCTACATGGAGCGCCTCATCGAATCGTACTTGAGCTCGATGCCGGAGAACGCTTATCTCATCGTCGTCTCGGATCACGGCTTCTCACTGCACCGCGGAGGCTACGACCACTATCACATCCCCGAGAGCTTCCCCGCTCCAAGCGGCATCTTCATGATGAAGGGACCCGGAACGAAGCCGGGCCTCGTGCCGTCGGTGAGCGTCTACGACATCGCCCCCACGATCCTCCATCTCTTCGACCTTCCCATTGGGGAGGACATGGACGGAAGCGCCGTTACCACAGCACTCACCTGGGAGCGCGATACGGGGAAGAAGCGCTATGCGCGCGAGCTCATGGAGCCGAAAGAGCATCGCCGCGACGCGGAGATCGACGCGCGCACGCTCGAAGAGCTGCGCTCGCTCGGCTATATCAAGTAGTCACGAGACCAGGCCGCCTCGAACAGCTGCCGCCCTTTGCCTATTTCCCTTTCGGCGGCGGGCCTCGCCTGTGCATCGCGAACAGCTTCGCGATTATGGAGATGCAGCTCGTCGTGGCGACAACTCGCGCGACAGATGCACGTCGACCTGATGCCCGGTCAAAGCGTCGCGTTGAGCCCGGCGATTACCTTTCGCCCGCGAAACGGCATCCTCATCACGCTGCGCGAGCGCGGCTCGAAGCGCACCTCCCCGACCACCTGCCGCTTGATGAAATCTCCGAAGATGTGCTGCTGGACGTCCGCGTTGTTCAAGTTCGTCACCTTGATGGCCGTCGTGAGCCGGTCCTCCGCCCACCTCATGCCGAATCCACCACTAATGGTGAAGTAGGAATCGGTCGGGCCGTGGAAGCGCGCCGTCAGAACGTCGGTCCAGAACGCTTCATCTGTATAGTTTGCAGAGAGATTTCTAAAATAGCGTCCCCGGCTGTAGTTGAAGCCGACGTGGAAACGATTTTTGGAGGGGAAGTTTAGCTCGGCCAGCGTGTCCGCGCTCTCAGCGACGGGATCCGCTTGGAACGTGTAATTGACGAACACGTTCAAGTCCGGTGAAGTTTGCGCGATGAGCGAAAGCTCGACGCCCTTGTCCCTCACTTCATCGAAGTTGAGATACGTGAATGCCGACGGGATGCCTGAGCCCAAAAAATTGAGCAGATCCAGAACAGCCAGTGGCAAGGGCCAGCCCGGTGGCGGATTGGCACTGTTATAGGTCGCTGACTGGGTAAAGATGATGCTGTCGCTCGTCTCGTTCACATAGAACGTCGCACCGACCGTGTACTTGTTGTCAAAAGTTCCGGTATAGCCAATCTCATACGCGGTCAAGCTCTCCTCGCTGAGACCCTGGTTCCCGCTGGCGCGGATGGGGAAGACAAACTGTTGGCCCTGAAGCGCCGGATTGATTAGCCCAAGATCGATAGCCTGCACGATCGTCACGCCGAGAAAGTTGTTCACGAGCGACGGCGCGCGGAAGGCTCGATTGTACGAGACCCGGAACGTATGATCCCGGTTGATCGCGCCGAAGCCGAAGGTCACCGAGGTCGAGTCGATCTCACGCGGCGTCTTGGTAATCACGTTGACGACACCCGTCATCGCGTTGGCGCCCCAAACCGCCGAAGCCGGACCGCGAATGACATCGATTTGCGCGATCTCGCTCGTATCGACGGGCAGAAAGTCCCAGGCAACGAAGCCAAAAAAGTCCAAGTAGATGGAGCGTCCGTCCAGAAGCGCCAGCTGAGACGTGGCGAGCGTGGACATCGCGCCGCGCGTGATGAGGTTGATGTCGCGGGCGGACGTCTGACTCACGTTCATTCCTGGAACCGAGCTCAGGAGGTCACCGAAATTTTGGGCCGGTGAGTTCTCAATCATGTTGCTTGTAATGACGCTTACCGTGGCCGGGGGCATTGATGATCTGATGCTCCGTCCTCGAGGCCGTGACCACGATCGTCTCCGAGTAGGAAGGGATGGGTTCTTCTTCCTCTTCCTCTTCTGTCGGCGGTTCTTGTGGCTCCTGTTGACTCTGAGTCTGCCCCGCGGCGTCCGTTGCAGCCGGCGCGACAACGAAGATGAGAATGGCGACGCATAACCTGATGGTTCGTTCTCTCATGGTGAGCTCCTCTGGCCGCGGCTGGGGCGACGGCGCGAATGCGAGCATATTTTCACAAACGTGGCCCCGCTGCAATAGCGGGCGCGGCGGTCCCGAGCCCTCGTCAGCACGCTCGAGAGAACACCCTCGATCCTGGCCACGGGCCCCGGGCGGGTCGGATTCACTTTTTGCGGAGGAGAGCTCACGACTTTAAAATGAAAGATCCGATGAAATCCAAAGAAGTGATCGCGCACGTTACCCAATGGCTCTCCGACTATCTGGAAGGGTCGAGAAGCTACGGTTTCGTCGTCGGTGTTTCGGGCGGTATCGACTCGGCGGTGGCCTCGGCCTTGGCGGCGCGCACGGGAAAGCCGCTTCTCGCCGTCGAGATGCCCATCCACCAGAGCCCGGCTCACGTCAGCCGCGCGCGGGAGCACATCGAAAAGCTCGAGCAAGAGCACGAACAGGTCACGTCGATCGAGATCGAGCTCACCAGGGTCTACGAGAAGCTCGTGGAGCTCTTGCCCGAAGGCGCTGACGCCAAGTCGACGGAGCTCTCGCTCGTGAACACGCGCGCCCGGCTCCGGATGACGACGCTCTACTACTTTGCCGCGCGCGACCGCCGACTCGTAGTCGGAACGGGGAACAAAGTCGAGGATTTCGGCGTCGGCTTCTTTACGAAATACGGAGATGGCGGGGTCGATTTGAGCCCCATCGCCGATTTGACGAAGACGGAAGTCAGAGCGCTCGGCGCCGAGCTCGGGATCGACGACGCGATTCTGGACGCCCCCCCCACGGATGGCCTATGGGGCGACAATCGGACCGACGAAGAACAATTGGGAGCGAGCTATCCGGAGCTCGAATGGGCGATGAGCTTCTCGGGAGACCCAGACATGCTCGAGGCCCGCGAGCGCGACGTGCTCGCGATTTACCGGCGCTTCCACGAAGCGAACCGCCACAAAATGGAGCCCATCCCCGTCTGCGAGATTCCGGACGCGCTACGCGAAAGCTAACCGCGAAACGAGCTCGTCGAAAGCGCCCAACTGACCGCAGATAGCCGACAACTGATTCACGGATTACTTCGACGGCGGCGGCGCAGGCGTGATTTTCTGGGAGCGTAATAGCCTTCGCGGACGCGCACGACCGTTCCCGAAGCTGCTGTCAGGATTTGAAGCCGCCGCCACTTGCCGTCGTGCTCGCTATTCGTCGAGACATAGCCGAGGCTGTATTGACTCTTGAGCTCGGTCGCGATCTCGTCATAGACGCCGGCCAAGTCTTTGAGCTTTCCCGGCGCATAGGACTTCCCGGCACTCTCACGCGCTAGCATGTCGAGCTCGTATTTAGCGTTTCGATATTTTTCCTTCTTGAGATCCGCTTGGTTCGCGCGGAGCGAGATCGCGTAGATGATGACATTGCTCTTCCGGGCTTGTGTTTTGACGTCCTCGAAACCGAGCCTGGAACGCGTGTCATTACCGTCCGAGAGAACGACCACCGCGCGCCGGTCGAGCTCGTCCCGTCGATAAGCTTCGAGATCTTTGATCGAGATATATATCGCGCGGTAGAGCGCTGTCGCTCCTTTCACTTTCGTCGAGCGGATGGCGTTCGCGACATCGTCGAAATCCGAAGTGAACTCGACCAGCGTCAAGACGCGCTGGCTGAACTCGACAACTTGAACTTCGTCGCCAGGCTTGAGTGATCCCGCGAAACGTATCGCGGCTTCCTGCGCCATGGGAAGCTTCTGACGCATGCTCGTCGAGACGTCGAGCAAGATGACCATCTTCAAAGGAAGCTCGCCGTGCGAAAAGAACTGGATGTCCTGCTCCACGCCGTCTTCGAAGATGGTGAAGTTGTCTTCGTCGAGCCCGGTCACGAGGCGGCCTTCCCCGTCGAGAAGCGTGACCGCGACGCTCACCGTATTCACGCCCACGCGGAACTGAGGACGATCCGCCTGTGGATCCTGGCCGAGGACCGGGACCGCCAGAAAACAGAGGGCCAAGCGTGTGAGCGAAGCGTGCCTCACGATTTTGATTCTCGAACGGCGGCGAGTCGCTTTTCCGCCTGATCGAGCACCTTAGCGGCTTCTTGCGCCGGCTTCTCTTTCGCTCCCGCATCGACAGCCTTTTGGAGCCACCGACGACCCGTCGCGAGCTCCTCGTCGAGCTCGTCCATCTCGAGCGTCGTCAAGCTGAGCCGCTTGGACGTCACGAACGCATCGATCCAGGAGCCCTTGGCCTCAATCGCTTTCAAGAGGAGCTTCGGATCCTTGGGCGCCAAACGATAGCGGAAATAGTAGACTTCGGAGGCGTCCCGAAGCGCTTCGGGGTGTTCCTGCCTCGCGAGACTGGTGGCGAACCGGAGCGTCATGTTCTTGTCATCGGCGGCCATACCGATCACTTGTTCCAAGTAGTGAGGAGGAAACCAAGGTCCTCGTCCACCTGGACCGCCGCCATCCGACGAGCCCTCTTCCAGACTGATCCTCAGCGTCGCGTGCTTGAGGCGTGAGATGGACGAGCGCCGAGACGTCATCGAGCCGCGGCCCGAAATGGCCCAGAGGCTCAGCTCCAGAACACCGTCTTCGAGCATGACGTTCCCGATAAAAGCGCCACTATCGGCGGGAAACCCGCCACCGGACTCGACATTAACGTCGGCCGTGTGCCGGAGTGTGAGGCTCAGCGTCTCCGGATTCAACTGCGCTTCCGTGACCGCGGCCTCGAGCCGGTCACGCCCGAAGGACTTGAGTCTTTGGTCCTCCGGAAGATGGATGCGCAGCATGCCTAGCCCCGAGAGCAGCCGAAGACGAAGCTCGTCGAGCCACAGTTTGTCGAGCGTGTCGTGGTAGAGCAGAAGCTCGTCGGCGAGCTGAATCCGATCGCCGGGGCGCAAGGGCCGCTCTTCCTGCGCACGCACTGGATCGCCGTTCAGCCGGCTTCCGTTCGAGCTCCCAATATCGACGAAAACCACACCAGTATCGGTCCTACGGATTGCGGCGTGCCGCCTGGAAACACGCGCCGAGCTGAGCGCCACTTCGTTCTCCGGCAGCCGTCCGATCCGGCTGTGGTCGCTCGTAAGCGCGTAGACGCGGAGCGTACGGAACGCGTAGAGGTAGCCCCAGGGCTCCGGCGGGTCCTGCGCAGGGGCGGGCGCCGTCAGGGTTACGGCCATCAAGACGAAGTTGAAACGTCGCATCATCACTTCCATCATGGCGAAGGGACTAGATTAGGCGTCCGAGTTGAGGGCGCCAAGTATAGCCCAGCGCAAGGCGCGTTACGAAACGACGAACCCCTCTTTTCCGCGAAACTGCGCCACGGCCTCGGAACGAGGTGATCACAAGTAAAACACACACCAGCTTTCGCACGTCGCTCGAAGCCGATACGATAGCCTCGTTTTGATTGAGCTTCGTGAGGTGACCAAGCGATTCGGGGAGCTCGAGGCGGTCAGCTCGCTCTCGCTCACGGTCGAGCCCGGTGAGCTGTTGGTGCTTCTGGGCGGTTCCGGCTCGGGCAAAACCACCACCCTGAAGATGGTGAACCGCCTAGTCGATCCGAGCTCGGGCGCCATCCTGCTGGACGGCGAGGATACCGCCGACATCGAGCCTCACGCTCTCAGGCGTGGCATCGGCTACGTTTTCCAACGATTGGGGCTCTTCCCACACATGTCGGTAGCCGAGAACATCGCGGTCACACCGTCGCTTCTCGGTTGGGACGCCGAGCGCACGCGTTCGCGGGTCGACGAGCTGCTGAGGCTCGTCGAGCTCGACATCGACATGCGCGAGCGTCCCGTCACGGAGCTTTCGGGAGGCCAGCAGCAACGCGTCGGGGTCGCGCGGGCCCTCGCGGCCAAGCCGAAGCTCATGCTACTGGACGAGCCGTTCGGCGCGCTCGATCCGATCACGCGCGAGCGACTGCAGCAATCGTTCGTGCGCATTCGCAAGGAGCTCGATCTGACGGCGATCTTCGTGACCCACGACATGCTCGAGGCTCTGCTCATGGGGGACCGGATCGCGGTGATGCACGAGGGGAAGCTGGCTCAAATCGGGACGCCGAGCGAACTGATGCAAGCCCCCGCCACGGACTACGTGGAGCAGCTCATGAGCACGCCGAAGCGACAAGCAGATGCGGTCGAGGGTCTGCTCCGTCCGTTCAATGACGAGGAGGTCTCGTGAGCGACCAGCTCGCATTGCTGCCCGAATATCTAACGGCTCATCTGCAGCTCTCTCTTCTCGCGCTCGCGCTCGGAGCGCTGGTGAGCGTCCCTCTCGGCGTGGTCGCGACCCGGATAGGCTGGCTCGAGCAACCCGTGTTGGGGGTGGCGAGCATCATTCAAACGATCCCGAGCCTCGCGCTCCTCGCGGTGATGGTGCCGGTGCTCGCGGCGATCAACCTGCAGAGCATCGGTTTTTTGCCGGCCTTCATCGGCCTCATGCTGTACAGTATTTTGCCCATCCTGCGGAACACGGTCACTGGTATCGCCGGCGTCGACCCCGCGCTCATCGAAGCCGCTCGCGGCGTGGGCATGACACCGAGGCAGCGGCTGTTCCGCGTGGAGCTTCCGCTCGCAGCTCCGGTCATCGTTGCCGGCCTGAGAACCTCCGCAGTCTGGATCGTAGGTACCGCAACGCTCTCGACGCCCGTGGGCGCGACGAGCCTCGGGAACTACATCTTCAGCGGGCTTCAAACCCGAAACTATGCCGCCGTCCTCGTAGGCTGCGTGGCGGCGGCAGCGCTCGCCATTCTGCTCGACGGGATCGTCTTCGCCCTTGAGCACGGTGTTCGTTTGCGAAAGCGCGCTTATACGGTAGGCGCCACCTCGGTGCTCGCCGCCCTCTTCGTGTACACAACCGTCACGTTTGCCCTCCCCTTTTTCGACGACAGAGGGCGACCGATCCGAATCGGCGCGAAGACCTTCACGGAGCAATATATCCTGAGCGAGCTTCTCGCACACCACATCGAGCGGCAGACCGGACTCGAAACCGAGGTCCTCTCGTCCCTCGGCTCGACGGTCGCCTACGACGCGCTTCGGAGCGGTCAGATCGACGTCTATGTTGACTACTCGGGAACGATCTGGGCCACGGTCATGAACCGCCCGTCGCTGGGAGAGAGTCGAAGCCAGGTGCTGGATGAGGTAGCGCAGTGGGTCAGCGAGACCCACAGCGTGACTCTCGTCGGCACCCTCGGTTTCGAGAACTCATACGTCCTCGCGATGCCCGAAAGCGAGGCCGAGCGGTTGCGCATCACGACGATCGGCGACCTCGTTCCCTACGCGTCGGACATGGAGATCGGCGGCGACTACGAGTTTTTCGCCCGGGCGGAGTGGACGGCTATCCAAGAAACCTACGGCATCGAGTTCGCGGGCCGGCGAGCGATGGATTCGTCGCTGATGTATCAAGCGGTGGAGCTCGGCAACGTGGACATCATCTCGGCCTACACAACGGATGGCCGCATCGACGCACTCAACTTGCGCGTACTCGAGGACGACCGGAATGCCATCCCGCCTTACGACGCGATTCTCTTGACGTCCCCCGGGCTCGGAATGGATCGTAGCGAGGTGATCGCGAGTCTCGAGGAGTTGATAGACACGATATCGGCCCCAAGCATGCGAAAAATGAATCGGGCGGTCGACGAGGACAAACGCTCGCCCGACGAAGTTGCGATGGAGTTCCTCGAATCGGAGGGTCGCCGATAGGGGCCGGTTGAGCGCACTGTGGGCTTAGGGCCGCTCCATCCTGCGAGAAGAACCGTCCAACTGAACGAGGACGAGGTCCGCCATACCGACGAAGAGACCGCTATCGACGACGCCGGGTACTTCGTCGATGCTCGTCTCTAACTTTTTGGCGTTCGCGATGTCCTCGAAGCGCGCGTCGATGATCTGATTACCGTTATCGGACTCGAACGGGATCCCGGCATTCACCCGCAGCATAGCGTTCGCGCCGAGCGCGGTTAAAGCCCGGCGCGCGGCGGGAACCGCGAAGGGCACGACTTCCACTGGGACCGACATCTTCGCACCGAGATGCAGGACGAGCTTGTCCTCACCGACGAGCACGACGAAGCACTTCGACATCGACGCCACGACCCGCTCCCGCAAAAGAGCGCCGCCGTGACCCTTGATGAGATTGAGCTCGGGGTCGACCTCGTCGGCGCCGTCCACATCGATGTCGATCGTGTCGACATCATCGAGCGTCGTGAGCGGCACGGAAAGCTCTTCGGCAAGCTTCGCTGTTTTGATCGAGGTCGGGATAGCTCGAATATCGAGACCTCCGCGAAGGCGCCCCGCGAGCGCACGGACGAACATCGCGGCGGCGCGGCCGGTCCCGAGCCCGACCACCATGCCCGACTTCACCATATCGGCCGCTTCCACGGCGATGGGCCATATGTCGTTCGACATTGTGGTGGCGGAGTGTATCACTACTCAGTCTCAGTCTCAGCATTCAGGATTCGGCATTCAGCATTCAGGGCTCGGGACTCAGGTTCTTCGGGTCTTTGTGCGGTTCTGCGCGTCGGCACGTTAGAATCGGGGGCATGTTGGAAGTGCCTCCGCTTGTTCCTACGCCTTGGAAGTTTCGATGGCGCGACGGTGCCTTTCCGGTGGCGGAAGGCACGCCTATCGTCTTACCTCCGCAGAGCGACGACTACAGCTTTCGGTCTGCGTGCGCGCTTCGTGACGCGATCGCGAGGGGCACGGGACATTTCTTGCCGGTCGAGACGCACGCGCGGGTCGCGGATCTTGGGCGGAGGATCGAGCTCCGCCAGCGGGATGGGAACGGGCAGGGCTATCGCATTCGGGTGCGGGGCGAGCGCATCAGGGTGGACGGTGAAGGCCCTGCAGGGCTTCGCTATGGGGTCGAAACGCTTTCGCAGCTCGCGCGAGCTAGGATCCGCGCTTGCGATGTTGACGACCGGCCAGACCTTCCCGAGCGCGGTCTTCTTATCGACATCTCGCGCGGTAAGGTGCCGACGATGAGGACGCTCTTCGAGCTCATTGACCTCATGGTTCGGCTCAAGCTGAACGTGCTCATGCTCTACACCGAGCACGTCTTTCGCTTTCGGCGACATCCGGCGATTGGAAAAGGCGCCTCGCCGATGAACGCCGCCGAGCTCCGCGAGCTCGATCGCTACGCGGCGGAGCGCCACGTCGAGCTCGTGCCGACACTCCAATCGCTTGGGCACATGCATCACTTGCTGAAGATCCCGCGTTACCGGTATCTCGCGGAAAGCGAGCGCCGATGGTCCATTTCGCCGGCAGTGAAAGACAGCTACAAGCTGCTCGAAGAGCTCTACGCCGAGTACCTCCCGAACTTTCGCTCCGAGTGGTTCAACGCGAACTGCGACGAGCCCGTCGACCTCGGTAAAGGACGCTCGAAGAGCTGGGCGGAGCGCGACGGCCGCGGCGCTGTGTTCCGGACGCATCTCGATCGCGTCGCCGCGCTGGGCGCCAAGTTCGGAAAGAAGACGATGTTCTGGGGCGACGTCGTCCACGAGCACCCTGAGCAGATCCCTCTACTGAGCCGCGAGCTCATGCTGCTCGATTGGTGGTACGAGCCCGATCATGACTTCAATCGTGTTCGGGTCTTCAAGAAAAACCACATCCCGTTCATGGTCTGCTCAGGAACGTGCAGCTGGAACACCCTCTTCCCACGGGTGGCGGATTCGCTTGCCAACATCACTGGCCACGCCAAAGCGGGTAAGAAATACGGTGCGCGGGGTCTCATCAATACGGACTGGGGCGACAACGGACACTACAACTTGCTCGGCAACTCTCTGTTCGGATTTGCCTGGGGCGCACAAGCCAGCTGGGGCAACACGGGCATCCCCCGGCGGGCGTTCGACCGGGCGTACTCGCAACATCTCTTTGGGGACCGATCCGGGAAAACGGCACGACTCTATCGAGCTCTCGGCGGGCTCCATCAGACCGGCTTCAAACACTTCAACCACTCTCCTCTCAAGACCACCTATTTCGACGACATCCGCGAAGCTAAATTCATCTCCAAGGTGAAGCAGAATGTCCTCGAGCGCACCCTCGCGAGACTGCAAGAGCAACGAGAGCACTTTCGCGATGCCCATGCGTCCTTCGGAGCACAAAGGCAAACGCGCGACGAAGTGAGCTTCGCCATCAACGCCTCCATCCTCGCGGCCGAAAAAGGCCTTGCCTATGCCGCCGACGCGCCGAGACGGACTTTCTCGAAGCTCGCGAAAGCGCAGTCACAATTGAAGGAGCGGCACCACGAGCTTTGGCTCGCGCGCAACCGGCCCTCGAACTTCGAGCTCACGGCCAAGCTCTACGCTGCGTCGATAGAAAGCATGAAGCGCGGCTGATGCAGCTACCCGTTGAGCCGCCGGTCAAACCGATGTTGGCAAAGCGCGTCGACGCCCTCCCGAAAGGCGACACGTGGCTCTACGAGCCGAAGTGGGACGGCTTTCGCGCTCTTGTGTTTCGAGATGGCCATGAATGGTTCCTCCAAAGCCGTGATTTGAGACCGCTGAAGCGCTACTTCCCCGAGCTCGAAGAGCCCGTGCTATCCCAGCTGCCTTCGCGCGCCGTCCTCGACGGCGAGCTCGTCATCGCTGCCGATCACGGACTGGACTTCGACGCGTTGCAGCTGCGCCTGCACCCGGCCGCGTCGCGCGTCCAAATGCTCGCTGAGAAAAACCCGGCCTCTCTGGTGTTCTGGGACCTCCTCTGCGAAGGCGACACGGATCTGAGCACGGAGCCCTTCGCCGCCCGCCGCGCACGGCTCGAGAAGGTGCTCGCGGACGTCCGACCACCCCTCTACCTCACACCCGCCACTCGCGACCGTGCTGTCGCCGCCGATTGGTTCGAGCGGTTCCAAGGAGCGGGCCTCGACGGCGTGATGGCGAAACCGGCCGACGGCATCTACGAGCCCGGCAAACGCACGATGCTCAAGGTTAAACACAAACGGACTGTCGATGTCGTGCTCGCTGGGTTTCGCTGGCACAAGAACGGAGCGGGGACAGCCCTCGGGTCCATGTTGCTTGGACTCTTCGACAGCAAGGGCGTCTTACATCATGTCGGGGTCGCCGCGAGCTTCACCGCGAAGCGCCGCGCGGAGCTCATCGAAGAGCTCGCGCCGCTCCGAGACAACGCGCTCGATAACCATCCCTGGCAATCCTGGGCGAGCGACAAGCGTGTCCCAGGAATGAAAAGCCGTTGGAGCGCGGACAAGACCCTCGAGTGGGAACCGCTGCGCCCCGAGCATGTGCTCGAAGTCTCGTTCGATCATTTGCAGGGGCGACGATTTCGCCACACGGCGCATTTCGTCCGGTGGCGACCTGACAAACCACCCCGCGATTGCACCTACGAGCAGATCGACATCACCCCACCCTACGAGCTCGAGCGCATTTTCTCCCAAGGATCGTAGTCGGGGTCCGGCGGCTCCTCCGCGGGCCGTTTGTCTTTCGGCACGTTTCGAAGGTTGACGCGGATGCGCGTCCACGTCGTGTAACGCCCGCGCATGGCGTCGACGAGAACGTCCTCCACTTCGATGAAGGTGGCGGCTTCGGGGTGGCGATTCTTCCAACGCTCCACGCCGTCGAGCGCATCTTCTTTCTTGACGGCCTTCGCGACGGTAATGAGCGGCATCGTTTTGCGCTTCGACGGCTGCACGCGCGGCGGCTCCCCCGCTTGCTTGCGGTAGTGCGGCGGCCACGGCGCGTCGCCGAGGCCTTCCGCTTCGTGACGTTTCACGAGCTCTAACAGTGGCTCCAGCGAGCCGACCGCCCCGGCCTCGGCATCGTCAATGCCCTCGGTCAAATCACCGAGCTTGTGGAAGCGCGCTGGCATCGTGGTGAGGGTGAAGTCGCCCGGCTCGCAATCGGGAACTTCGTCCCATGTCAGAGGGGCGGACACGCGCGCATCCAGCGTCGGACGGACGGAATAGGCTGAAGCCACGGTGCGGTCTTTGGCGTTTTGGTTGTAGTCGATGAAGACGCCCTGGCGCTCTTCTTTCCACCACTTGCTCGTGACGAGATCGGGCGCGCGGCGTTCGACTTCGCGCACGAGGGCCAGCGCGGAGCGGCGCAGCTCGTCGAAGCTCCACCGTCGCTCGATGCGGATGTTGACGTGCATCCCGCGCGAGCCCGACGTCTTTGGCCAGCCGGTCAGTCCCAGCTCGTCGAGCACATGGCCCACGAGAACGGCCGTTTCGCGGACCGCGGGCCAGGTAACGCCTGGGCCCGGATCGAGATCGACGCGCAGCTCGTCAGGATGATCCAGATCATCGCCGCGCACCGGGTGTGGGTTGAGGTCGATGCAGCCCAAGTTGACCATCCACGCGAGCTGGGCGAGATTCGTGACGACGATCTCGTCGGCGGTGCGGCCCGATGGAAACGCCAGTTGCACCGTCTTTACCCAATCGGGCCGCTTGTCGGGAGCGCGTTTTTGGAAGAAGAACGCGCCTTCCGCGCCGTGCACGTAGCGTTTCAAAACGATGGGCCGGTTTCTAATCCCGCGGAGCGCTCCTTCACCGACTTCGAGATAATAGTGAACGAGCTGGAGCTTGCTGAGCCCTGCCGTCGGAAAATAGAGCTTGGACGGATTCGAGATCTTCACGTCCTGTCCGGCGATGGACAGGATCTCCGCCTCGACTTTCTTGGCCACGCGGTGACTATAGTCGCGGTCCGTGAGCGGTCCAAACGACATCCATAGCGCGCTTCGAAGAGAGTTATCCGGAATTGACGAACGAACCCGAACTCATCCGAACGGCACGGCTCGATCTCATCGCGGGCGGTGCGACGGCTCTTCGAGCGGAGCTCGAGGGGCGGGAATCATTGGAGACGGCGCTCGGAATTCGTACCCCGCACGCATGGCCGCCGGAGTTGTATGACGCCGACGCGGTGGATGCTCGCGCGACTCGACGAAGATTCTGGGTTCGAGGCTTGGGGCTTTCGCTATTTCGTGCTCCGCGGGCCGTCAGAATCCGTGACGCCGGTGGCGGTGGGCGCCGGCGGATATAAGGGCCCACCCACGCCTGAAGGTACGGTGGAAATCGGCTATTCGATCCTAGCCGACTACCAACGCCGCGGCTTCGCGTCAGAAGCGGTGCGTGGCTTGCTGGACATCGCCTACGCTGACGGCGATATTACGAGAGTGATAGCGGAGACCCTGCCGGTGCTAGAGCCTTCGATGGGCGTCCTCCGCAAGACCGGGTTCGAGCTCGTGGGCGACGGTTCGGAGCCCGGAGTGATTCGCTTCGAACATGTTGGTGTTCTTCCGCCATGACGCGGCGTCGGCGAGTCGCGCGCTTTCGTCGTCGCGCGGATGACTATAGACTCGTTTTGTGAGCGGTCCCAACGACGCCCTCGTCGCTTTGTTCCGTGAGCTCGCCCAGCTCACGGTTCTCGACGAAGGCTCTCCCAATGCTTTCCGCGTACGCGCCTACGAGAACGCGCGCGAAGCCATCCAAACGCATCGCGGCGATTTGTCGGCGCTCTCCGAGCGGGAGCTGACACAGATCGACGGGATCGGCAAGAGCACCGCGCAAAAGATCCGCGAGTTCTTCGAATCGGGCAAGATCTCGAAAGTCGACAAGCTGCGCGAGAAATATCCACCGGCGTTCGTCGAGCTCAGCAAGATCCCAGGGCTCGGCCCGAAAACGCTGCTGCGCCTCCGAGACGAGCTCGGCATCCGCAAAGTGGCCGACTTGCGCGCCGCCATCACCGATCAGAAGCTTCGTGAGCTGAAGGGCCTGGGCGCGAAGATGGAAGAGAAGCTCTCCCAGGCGATCGATAGGATGGGGCTGACGGGCAAGGACAAGCGTACGCCCATCGCGGAAGCGCTACCTATCGCGCGGGCGCTCGTCTCGGAGCTCGAGTCGCTCCCCGAAGTCGAGCGCGCGCGATATTGCGGGAGCTTGCGACGCTTTCGCGAGACGATCGCGGATATCGACATCGTCGTCGCTTCCAAAAAACCCGTCGAAGTCATGGAGAAGTTCGTGAACTTGCCCGGCGTGCGCGACGTCATCGGCCACGGCGAGACCAAGACTTCCGTGCTGACGTCTAGCGGACTGCAAGTCGACCTCCGTATCGTGGAAGCCCACCAATTCGGCGCCGCGTGCCAGTATTTCACGGGCTCGAAGGCGCACAACATCAAGCTCCGGCAAAGAGCCATGGACCGCGGCTGGCTTCTGAACGAGTACGGGCTCAGTGATGCCGAGAGTAGCAAGGTCATCGCGTCTGAGACGGAGCAAGAGATCTACGAAGCTTTGGAGCTCACGCTCGTGCCGCCACCCATGCGCGAGGACCACGGCGAGATCGAGCAAGCCCAGGCCAAAGCGCTCACGCCCGCGATAGCACTCGAGGACCTGAAGGGCGATCTACATGTGCATACGAGCTTATCCGGCGACGGGAAGAGCTCCCTCGAAGAGATCGTCGCGAGTGCGGCTTAGCGGGGCTACACCTATCTTGCGATTACCGATCACGGCGAGGATCTCGCTCTCAACGGGGTGAACCGCGAGAAGCTCCGAGAGCAACGCAAACAAATCGACGTGCTCGCGGGCCAATATCCCAAGATGAGCTTGCTTCAATGCGTCGAGCTCAACATCGGGCCCGAAGGCGGCCTCGACTACGATGAAGCCTTCCGGCGCGAGCTCGATTGGTGCGTCGCGGGTGTGCATTCGCACTTCGATCTCGACGTCAAGCTTCAGACGCAGAGGATTCTGAAGGCGATGGAAGATCCGACCGTGGGCGCCATCGCGCATCTCACCGGCCGCAAGATCGGAAGCCGGCCGGGGATCGAGCTCGATATCGACGCCGTCCTGCAACAGGCGGTCGAGACGAATACGGCGATCGAGATTAACGCGGCGCTTCCCCGGCTCGATGCCGCGAGCGACGTGCTCTTCCGCGCCCGTGACCTCGATGTGCCGATCGTGATCAATACGGACGCACACCACACACGCGAGCTCGCACGCATGGAGTGGGGCGCTCTGCAGGCGACCCGGGGCTGGGTCGATCCCGCGCGCGTCGCGAATAGTTGGCCGCGGAAGAAATTCCTCGACTGGGTCGAAAAACGCCGCGCCCGGAAATTGTGACCAGGCTATGACCGCTCGGGCGGTTCGTCGCTAGACGGCTCTGGCCTATCGTCGCTACTCGAAGGTTCGACAACCTCTTCCTTCTTGGGCTTTGGTTGGAAAAAGGCCGGTAGCCCGCCTTCCTCGCCGCGCCGCGCTTGCTCGGCGTTGGGAGGCGCGGGTGTGGGCGGCGGCGCAGGCGACGCGGGCGGCGCGGCTTCAGGCTCGGAAGCTTCAGCGCTGACTGGACGCGGCGGGACCGAGGACTGGAAAAAGCTCGGAAGATGGGCGATCTCTTCCGGGACTTTTTCCTCGGGAGCGGTTGGCTCGTCCCGTGTTTCCTCGGGAGGAGCTTCGACAACCGGCGCTGCCTCTACGGGAGCTTCCTCGGGAGCAGCCTCTTCGGCGGCGGCGGGAGCTTCCGCGCCGGCAACAGGGTGCTCGGGTGCTTGCTCTTCGAAAGCGGAGTGCGCCTCGGCTTGTACCGTCCCGGCATCGCTCGCCGGAGCTTCGGCGGGCGCGGCTTCCTCCGCAGCGCTCGCCTCGATGGGCGCTTCGGGCGCAGACTCGGGCGGAGGCTCAGGCGCAGCCTTCGGGCGGTCGACTTCGACCGTTTCGATCTGGGCCCGGGTCGGCGCGACGTCGTCAGCGGCCCCGGCTTCCGGCGCTTTCTGTTCGCGTCGCTTCGGCTCAGGCTTAGAGGGCAGAGCACTCGGCTCCCGACGCCGGCTGTCCTTAGGCTCTCTCGCCGGACGCGCGGAAGCGCGAAACACGTGCTCGTATTGTGCGAGCAGCTTCTGCCACCCGTAATTCTCCTTGATATAGCGCTGGCCGTTCTTGCCCATGGAGCGTGCGAGATTCCGGTCGGAAAGCAGGAGCTTGAATATCTCTTCGAACTCTTCGAAGTCTCGATAGTAGAAACCCGCATTCGATTTGCGGCAGTGGTCGACGAGCACATCTGACGCGCCATTGACGACGACCGGCGTCCCCACCGAGAAAGCTTCGAGCAACACGATGGAAAAGCTCTCCATCTTCGACGGCTGCATCACTGCTATAGCCCCCGCCATCGCCGAGAGTTTCTCGGCTTCGTCGACGAAGCCGATATAGCGCATCGATGAGTCCTCGGGAAGTTTCATGCCGAGCTTGCCGATGAGAATGAGCTGCAAGCTGCCCGACGCGGGATACTCCTCTTTATAAAAGCTAAAGAAGCGAAAGAGCTCTTCGAGGTTCTTTCCTCCGTCGATGCGGCCAGCATATAAGAAGTACTTGGCCGAGATGTTGTGACGCTTGCGAAAGATGGACGGGTCGGGCTGATCGAGAAGATCGACCCCAACGCCCACGGTCTCGCGCATCTTCTTGTGGACTGGAAAGCGATCGAGAACGAGCAGCTCCTCAGCCTCGGTGTTGAAAAGAAACGAGCTGGGAAGCTGGAACATCTCTTTGAAAATCCCGAGCCGAAGCGGCGGCTCGTCATGGGCGGTCGGCAACAACACGCTCTTCTCGGGCGCCACCTGCAGCCCGTAATAAGTCGGATAGTAGAGATAGGTAAAGAACAGGAGCAGGTCGAAGCGTTCGTGCTCCTTTTTCAGAAACTCGATGAGCTCCGGCGTGATCGGCCCCTGCCGGTCAAGCCATTCGAGCTCCTGCTCACGCGTCGGCTTTTCCTTGTAGATCGCTTCCGAGAAATGATTGAACTCCTCGATGTCGCGCTCGCCTTCCACCGGAAAACGATGGACGCGCACGCCTCGGAGCTTGTCTTCGCCCGCTTCATATTCGTTCTTCCACGTGATGTAGTCCTTCGCCGTGGTCGTGAGGACGGTGATTTCGTGACGCCGTGCAAGCCGCTCCGCGAGCTGGCGGGCGAGAGTCTCCGATCCTCCGAGGATCTCGCGGCCGTAGCGCTGCACGATGAATGCGATTTTCACGAGCACACCTCCTCGACGTAGCCTAACAGTTCCGCTTCCACGCGTTCGGGACGGAACCTCTCGCTGCGCGTGCGCTCGGATTGGATCACCGCTTCTCTCAAGCTTTCATCGAACGTTAGTAATTGGGCCATCTCGGCCAACTCCTCGTATCGCTTTTCGTTGAATTGAATGCCGGCGGCGCCCAGCGTGTCGGGCACCGCCCCCGCAGAGAACGCCATGATCGGAAGCTCCGTTACCATGGACTCTACTAGCGGGACGGAAAAGCCCTCGTGCTCGCTCATACTGACGAACACGTCGGAGCAACGATAGCAGGCGAGCAAGTCTTCGAAGCTCACATGCCCGGTAAAAAGAAACTCACTCGGCCGCAGGCCCCACCTATCCGCGAGTGCCTGGACCGATTGTTGATAGCGCTCCATCCTGCCGGCCTTACCCACCAAAATGAAACGAAAGTCTTCGGAGATATATTTTTTGTAGAAGAACGCGAGCCTCGCTAGATCCTCGAAGCGCTTGTTCGGATAGACGCGCCCCACGAATAGGAAGTTCGCGCGTCCGTCGCTCAAGATCTCTTCCATCACTGGCCCGGGCTCATCGTTTTGAAAGGGCTCGAAGTCCATCAAGATCGGGAGGACACCCGTGCGTTCAAAGCCCAGCTCTTCGAGCTCGAGGCGGTTGAACTCGGAATCCCCGAGCGCCAAGTCGCAAACATCCGCCAGGGTCGCGAGCTCGGCCGTGCCGGCGGTCGAGATGCGGACGAGCTCGTCGTCATAGCCGCGGAAAAACTCCGGCGGCGTGATGTTGTGGTAGATGACGATTTTCTTGCCCGGCGCCTCCGCCAAAGCGGCCGTGAGCGGGGAAGGGAGCGCAAAGTGGAGCACGGTCACGTCGCTGTCCGGTCTATCCGGGAACGGGAGCGCGTCGCCTTCCGCGTCCTCGTCGATGTCGAGGGCAAAGATATCCGATGTCATTCCAGAACGCCTCAAGACGTCGCGAATGCGCATGGCCTCGTCGCCAATCGCGTCGCCGCGGTGGGCCGCCGGAAGCCATTGATCGACGCGCACCTTCAGCTGCCCACTTTCTCCGTCGAGAGCGCTTGGTGCACGAAACCCATCAAGAGCTCCTGGTCGCTGCGCGCGCTCATGCGCTCGAGCACCCGGTCCTGGCCGAGGGCGATCGTCGCGGAGAGCTTCTCATCGCTCACAATGGCATGCGCCATCAACGCGATCTCGTCGATACGCTTTTCTCGAATCAAAATGCCGGCATCGCCCATCGTCTCCGGGACGGCGCCCGCATCGGCCGCCATCACCGGCACACCGAAGCGAAAGGCTTCGACGAGCGGCACACAGTAACCTTCATGCTCGCTCAGGCAAAGAAAAAGATCCGCGACTTCGTAATAGGCCGTCAGATCGTCGTCTTCTACGTGGCCCGCAAACACGACGTCTTTCAGCTCCAGGTCGTCCACGAGCCGCATCAGCGCCTCGAAATATTTTTCGAAGCCAACCCATTCGCCCACGAGCAAGAGGCGCGAGTTCCGGTCGATGAACTTCTGGTAGAACGCGAAAACTTTGATCAAATCGTGGAAGCACTTGTTCGGGATGACGCGGCCGACGAAGAGAAAGTTGGTCTTGTCGTCGCCGAACATCTCGAGCACGGTGGGGCTCGGCGGATCCGAGAGCCGGTCTGGATCGAGCAGAAGCGGCAAGACACCCGTCGGGTGAAAGCCCACGGCTTCGAGCTCGGCGCGGTTGAACGTCGAGTCGCCCAGCGCGAGCCGCGTGCGTGGGACGAAAGCCGCGAGCTCACGCCGTCCGTGATAGCAGAGCCCGGCCAAGTGCGGGTGAAACGAGGCAAACCAGCGCGCCGGCGTGATGTTGTGATAGATGAGCAGAATCGGATCCGGCAGGTGGTAGGCAAACGTGCTGACACCAGCGCCGATCGAGAAGTGCAGGATCAAAAGGTTGTCCGGTGACGAGACCTTCTCATAGTTCCAGAGCTTTCTCGCCTTTCCCGCCATCTCTGGATGGACGGATTCGGCAAAAATTTCGGAGTCCAAGCCCGCGTCGAGCAGGACCTGCTGGATCCGCAAAGCTTCATTGCCGATTGCGTCTCCGTAAGAGAGCGCCGCGAGCATCTGATGAACCTGCATCGCTCTCTGCTACCCGAACATTCTCGCGAACAGGCCTCGGCGCGGGGCTCGCGGATTCCTTCGATCGTTTTGGCGGAGCGAAGCGAGAATCTTGTTGTACTTACCCTCCACGACCGGCCAGCGATAGTGATCGCGGTAATAGGCACGGCCGTTATCTCCGAGCCCCGCCCGCAGGTCCCGATCGGATTCGAGCCGTTGGAGCCCTTCTCGAAACTCGTAATAGTCGTCGAAGTAAAGGCCGGCATTCGATCGGCGGCATTGCCCTCTCAAAACGTCACACTTTCCGTTCGCGAGAACGGGCTTTCCCACCGCCCAGGCCTCGTTGATCACCATCGACAAGCTCTCGAGCTCCGAAGGCATGGCGAGCAATTCGGCGCCCGCGAGAGCGCTCCATTTCTCTTCCTCCGACAAAAACCCAGCATAAACAATGCCGGGTGTGTCCGGTATCTCCATCTTCTTGACGCCGACGAGCACGAGCGAAAGGTTTGAGCCCGTGTCTTCGCGGTAGCGACGGTAGTGGTTGAACAGAGTATTGCAGCCTTTGTTCTGATCGATCCGCCCGATATAAATCATGTAGGGGGCAAGGTCTCCGCAGCGCTCGCGAAACAGACCGGCGTCGATCGAGGTCGGGACTTCGGAGCCGACGCCCACGACGTCACCGCAGACGCCGCGGTTGCTCGTAGCCTTCCAAATCATCGCGCGCTCTTCTACCGAGTTGTAGACGATGGCGCGTGGTAGCTGAAAGAGCTCTTTGAATATCCGCAGGTCGATGACGTCGTCTTTCTCGGCCGTGGGCACGAGGATCGCTTTGTCCGCGTGCGCCCGTACGCCGTAAAAGCTGTGGTAGTAGCGATAGGAGAAAAAGACGATGTAGTCGTACGCGTCTTGTCGGCGCTTCAGGTATCGGAGCAGCGCGGGCGAGGTCGGTCCTTGCTCGTCGAGCCAGTCGAGCTCGTCCTGATCGACATGGCGGCCCAGGAAGACTTTCTGCGACAAGCGCCCGAAGCGATCCGGGTCGCGCGGCCTCTTCACCTTGAACCGCCTCACCGCGACGCCGTTGACGTCGTGAAGGCCGGGCGGATGCTCGTTCTTCCAGGTGATGTAGTCCTTGGCGCAGGAAGTCAGGACTTCAACACGGTGCTGACTCGCCAGGTGCTCCGCGATAAGCCGACAGTGATATTCCGCGCCGCCATTGACGTCTTCGCCGTAGCGTTGCACGACGAAGGTGAGCCGAAGCGATTCCGGCGCAGGGTCGTTGCGCGGAGCGGTTTGGCTACGCGTTCGGCGGTTCGCTGCCCCGGACTCTCTAGAGCCTCCCGGCGCCGTGTTAGCGCGAGCCTCCGCCGCCACCGCCACCACCTTCTTTCGTACCACCTTCGCCGCCCGTACGGCCACTGTTGGGCCGTCCGCCGCGACGACGGCGATAAGGCCGCCGCCCAGCACCTCCACGGCCACGGCGACGCCCGTCATTCGAACCCGAATCCCGGGATTCCCGCGATTCTCGGGACGCCCGCGGTTCTCGCGACTCTTGAGAATCTCGAGAATCTCTCTTGGCGCCCGCCATCTGCTCGAACGTCTTCTCGCGCTTCGTCTGAAAGTCGACGCGCACGCCTAGCGTCCGTAGCCGCGCTTTGAGGTTGGTGAGCTTGAGGTTCAGACGAGTGACTTCCGTCGTCATGTTGTTGAGAAGCAGAACGTAGTAGCGGTTCAAGTCCGATTGACGCGTCAGCGCGCTGATCATCGGGTTCGGGTTGAAGAAAAGCTTCAAGACCGGGTTCAGGAGAGAACGCAGCTTGCGGATGAGCCCACCCTTGCTTCCGGCCGAAGACTGGTAGATCGTCTCCGGCGTGAACGAGTAGTTCCACTGCGCGTCGCGCGCGCGGAACGCGGCGACGAAATCGCTGTTGAATTCGTTACTGTCCAGGATCGCGTCGAGCCGCATTTCCGCGATCTCCTTGACTTCTTCTTCCGTATAGAGTCCTTTCCGTTTCTCCTCGATCTTCTTCCGGATGTTGGCCATGATGGCCTCGACATCAATGTCCGAGCCCTTCGCACTGAAGGTAGACATAGGCCTCCTTACCGCCGCCGCCTGACGTCTTCCTGTCTTCCTGTCTTCTTGTCTTCTTGTCAGGCCGTCAGGCGCGAGCGTGTCGTCGATTGGGCGGTTCTTTGTTTTGGAGAGTCTAACCCGACTGGCTTCTGTGGTAGATCAACGTGACTATCGTCGCCGCCCAGAGCGCCACCGTCACGAGAATCGGCCTATCGTTGAGGAGCACCTTTGTAGGGTCTCCTCCTTCTTCCTTTCGATGGACGAGATACAAATAGCGAAAAATCCCGTAAAGCACGAAAGGAAAGGTCCATATCAGTCGATCCGTACCGAACTTTGCCACGGTCTCCGGCGCCGAGGTGTACAAGGCGTAGGAGACCAGGGTAGAGGCCGTTACCACCGCTATCATTTGATCCAATAGATAGGGGCTGTACTCTCCCAGAATCCTCCGATGCTCCGCCGCTCCGCTCGCCAGGAGCGTTAGCTCCTGTCGCCGTTTGGCGAGAGCGAGAAAAAGAGCAACCAGCAGCGTACAAATCAAAAGCCAATTGCTGAAGGCTACGTCGATCGCCAGAACTCCGGCGACAGCCCTCAGCACGAAACCAAAAGCTACGATGAGAACATCTAGTATAACGATATTCTTCAGAATAAAGGAATAAGCGGCCATCGTCACGAAGTAAATCGTGGCGACGACTCCGAATCCCGGCGCGAGCCAAAAAGAGGCGGCGAGCCCCCCTATGAGAAGAACGACCGCCGCGCCGGTGGCAAAGCGCGCGGACAGCTTCCCCGCAGCCAGAGGACGGTTGCGCTTGACCGGGTGTTTTCGGTCCTGCTCCAGGTCTGCTAGGTCGTTGACCAGATAGACGGCGCCCGACAGCAGACAAAAAATAACGAAGGCGCCACTCGCAACCAAAACCGACGGGCCGTCGAATAGACGCTCCGCGAAGACCAACGCGGCCAGTACGACGAGATTCTTGGTCCACTGTTGTGGGCGCAGGGAAAGGAACAGCTGCTCGAGCTGGCTCACCGCCACTCTCCCTGCAGCTTACGAGCCGGTGAGCCCGATAGCCGCAGGACATCCACGAGATCGCTCGCGCGATAGCTTCCTTACTTTTTCTCGATGTAAGGCTGTCCCTTGCAAATCAAGCGCTTCGCTATTTGAAGCTGTTGACGGCCTCGGACTCCGTTTCATAGGTGTCGAAGACCGTGAGAAGTTTCGTGATCGAGAGCAGATCGTGAATCCACTTGGTGAGATGCAGAAGCTTGAGCTCTCCGTTCTTGCGGCTCACCGTAGTGTAGCAGCGAACGATTTCACCCAAACCGGCACTGTCGACATAGGGAACGTCTTCTAGATTCAGCACGATTTTCTCGGTCCCGTTCTCGACAAGACTGTTGATCTTCTCGCGCAGCAGCTCGTCCCCTCACCGATGAGCATTTTGCCTTGCAAATCCAAGATGGTGACGCCCTCGACGGCTCTTTCCTCGATTTTCATTGCCAAGAATTCCTCCAAAACCCGAAAAGGGTCAAACGACCCCCGATTTAGCCGTTCAGGATTATCACACTCGGAGAGAACCTGTCAAACTTCCTGAGCTTGATGCATTTACCCTATGCTAGACTTCGTGACGATGCCTGACCGGCCTGACCCGTTTCTAACCAGGCTTCAAGAGCGCGCCGCCTCCGAAAAGAAGCGGATTGCCTTGCCGGAATCCAGCGAGTCGCGAACGCTCGAAGCAGCAGTAGCCATGAAGCGGCGCGGGGTCGCCGAGCCCGTCCTCATCGGCGAGGCCGACGCGATCGCCGAAGCGGCCCAGGCGGCGGGTGTTGCGCGCGCTCAGCTGACCGGCATCGAGATACGCTCTGCCAGCGATGCGCGCGCCGACGTTTACGCGGACGCGCTCTACCAAAGGGGCCGCCACAAAGGCATCTCTGAGGACGAAGCGCGACGCCAGGCACGTGACCCTCTATACTTCGCCGCGCTCATGGTGTCTGCCGGGGACGCCTCAGGCTACGTCGCAGGCGCGGAGAACAGCACGGCTAACGTGCTGCGAGCGGCAATCCGGGTCTTCGGGACCAAGCCTGGTATCCGACGAGTCTCTAGCTTCTTTCTCATGAGCTTTGCCGACGGCGCGCAGTATGTGTTCGCGGACTGCGCCGTGCTGCCGGATCCCACGGCCGAAGAGCTCGTCGAGATCGCGCAGCTCGCGGCCGAAAGTGCCCGTCTTTTCCTCGACACCGAGCCCCGCGTCGCGCTTCTCTCGTTCTCGACGAAAGGAAGCGCCGACCATCCGCGCGTGAGGAAGGTCGTTCGGGCCGCCGAAACGCTGCGGGTACGTTCACCGGAGCTCGCCGCCGACGGGGAGCTTCAAGCCGATGCGGCGATCGTTGCCGAAGTGGGCGCGAAAAAAGCCCCGGGAAGCTCTGTGGCCGGGCGAGCGAATACGCTCATCTTTCCAGACCTGGATTCGGGGAACATCGCGTGCAAGCTCGTCGAGCGACTGGCGGGAGCTTCCGCCATCGGTCCGATTCTCCAAGGGTTAGCCGCGCCCGCGAATGACCTGTCGCGCGGCTGCAGTGCAGAGGATATCGTCAACGTCGCGGCCATCACCTCTCTCCAAGCAGGCCAAGCAGGAGAGAGGTGACCGTCGCTTGATTCTAGTCTGTGGTCTCGCGGCGCATCTTCTTGCGCTGCCGCTTCCGAGCGAGCGCTTGTTTCGCGCGCTTCTTGTCACCCGGCTTCATGTAGAACGAGTGCTTCTTGATCTCTTTGATGATGTCCTCTTGCTGCACTTTCCGTTTGAAGCGCCGCAGAGCACTTTCGATCGACTCGTTGTCGTTGACTCTAATCTCGGCCAAGTTCGGAGCACCTCCCTTCCTTCCAAGGAACATCGAGCCGGCACGGCGACCACTGAGAGAACTTCACAACTTCCCCACTGCTAGAGACAAGTAACCCGAGGCTCTGAGGAGGAGATTGGACGCCGACTGATCGCGATGGTGCGGTTTTCGAAGCCCGCTCGACTCGAAATTACTATAAGTAATCAGGTTACAGCTTGTCAACTGGATCTTCTCCGTTCTGTACGCCACATTGTTGACACTTCGAGAAACTCCGTGGGATAATTAAGCCGAAACAGGGGCCGTGTAAACCACTGATATTGTTACGCTTGACGGATACCAAGTGAGAGTGCTCATCGTCGGAGGTGGCGGGCGGGAACACGCCCTCGCCTGGAAGCTCAAACAGAGCCCTGAAGTCACGGAGCTTTTTTGCGCTCCGGGGAACGCGGGCATCAAGAATCTCGCCGACTGCATCGATATCGACCCCTCCGACATCGTGGAGCTCGCCGATTTTGCCGAGAACCTCTCGATCGGCCTGACGGTCGTTGGCCCGGAGCTGCCGCTCATCCTCGGGCTCGCGGACGAGTTTCAACGACGCGGCCTGACCGTGTTCGGCCCCCATCGCGCCGCCGCCGAGCTCGAAGGCAGCAAAGCATTCGCCAAAGATTTTCTCAAGCGCAACAACATCGCGACGGCCCGCTATCACGTCGTGAGCACGATGGACGAGGCCACTGCCGTCATCGAGAGCGGTGAAATCGGCATGCCTCTCGTCGTAAAGGCGGATGGACTCGCTGGCGGCAAAGGTGTTTCCATCGCCACGAGCAGCGAGGAGGCCCTCAAGCAAGCAGCGACCCTCATGAACGATCGCCAGCTTGGAAGCGCGGGCACGCGGCTCGTGCTCGAAGAGTTTCTCGAAGGCGACGAAGTCTCGTTCTTCGCGCTCTCGGACGGGCACAACGTGCTGCCGCTCGTGGCTGCGCAAGATCACAAGCGCGCCTATGACGGCGACGAAGGACCCAACACGGGCGGCATGGGTTGTATCTGCCCCGCGACCAATATGAAGGCAGAGACCTTCAAGCACATCGTCAAGGACATCGTGAACCCGACGATCAAGGGCCTTGCTAGCGAAGGCCGCAAGTATCAAGGCATCCTCTATTGCGGAATCATGCTGACCGCGGACGGCCCTAAAGTGCTCGAGTTCAACGTGCGCTTCGGCGATCCGGAAGTGCAGGCGATCCTGCCTCGCCTGAAAGACGACCTCTTGCCGCTCCTTCTCGAAGTAGCGGAAGGCCGGCTCGGACAGCACCGGCCCGAATGGACGCGCGAGCCCGCGGTCAGCGTCGTGCTCGCTTCGGGCGGCTATCCCGGTCAATACGAGACCGGCAAAGCGATCCATGGCCTCGAAGACGGCCAGGTCGAGCTCGACGAAGGGATCTGCGTCTTTCACGCCGGAACGAAAGAAGAAGACGGGAAGCTCGTCACCGGTGGCGGCCGCGTGCTCACGGTGACAGCGCTCGGCCAAAATCTCAAAACCGCGATCGCTCGTTCTTACGAAGGCGTGGCCCGCATCCAGTTCGAAGGCCAACATTTCCGAAAGGACATCGGACAAAAGGCGCTAGCGCGCATCGCGGGAGGTTAGAAGTTTGTCTGGTCCAAAAGTTATCATCGTCATGGGGAGCCTCTCCGACAAGGACGTCATGGTTGAAGCCGCGACGGTTCTGCGCGAGCTCGACATCCCTTACGAGATGGGCGTCTACTCGGCGCATCGCACGCCGGCGCGATCGGCGAAGCTCGCCTCAGAAGCGGCCGGACGCGGGGTCAAAGTCTTGATCGCGGGCGCGGGCGCCGCGGCGCACCTCGCGGGCGCTTTCGCCGCGCACTCGACGCTTCCCGTGATTGGTGTTCCGCTTGCGGCGACCTCCCTTGGCGGCATGGACGCGCTTCTCGCTACGGTGCAAATGCCCGCGGGCTTTCCCGTCGCGACCGTTGCCATTGGGAAAGCAGGCGCGCGCAACGCGGCGCATCTCGCGGCGCAGATTCTCGCGACGTCGGACGAGGCGGTCGCGGAGAGAATTCGCACCTTCCGCGCTCAAAAAGCGAAAGAAGTCGAAGAAGCCTCCGAGACGCTCGAAAACCTCTAGTGCCCTGTATCAGAAGTTCGTCACCTAAATCTCGGGCCCCTTTTGCGCGCTGGCTTCGTTGCGGCATCTTCGCAGTTCAGCCTTCGGCCTAGCCCTCCGCTCGACCGGCTCGCTGCGGAAGGCGGCTCGAAATATCCAGATATGAGTTCGTCGGCACGCCTTGCCAGCAAAATGGCCTCGAGAGCGCACAAAATGGCCTCGAGCTTTAGGCAACGAACTTCTGATACAGGACACTAGCCATCTGTCCTTTGGAGTCGCTTCCGGGAGAACGACTCGGTGCACAGCTAGCGCGGTTTGCGCGTTTCATGGCGCCGTACGATCGGAAGCACCAATCACAATCGAGTTCTTTCCCGACGAAAGCCCCTTGGTGCAATCGGCGCGATTGCTCGACGAGAAGCTGGCTGGAGTCTACAGCTTCGAGGTCGCCCTCGAAGGCCCTCCGGATACGTTCAAAGATCCGAGCGCGCTGATTGTTTAGGCCCTTCACCTCGCCCCGTCACAGGGCTCCGCCCTGAGCCCTTCGCTTCGCTCGGGTAAACTCGCCCAGCTGTAGGCTCCGCCCTGAGCGAGTCACGCCGGAGGCGGGGCGAGTCGAAGGGTTACCCGGGAGATTCGAACCTCCAATCGCAGGACCAAAACGTGGTGTAGGATTGTCGAACATATGGGGGGAGCGACGAGTGAAGTGGGAGCGAGAGAAAAAGCGATGACGTTCACCGTGGAGACCGGAAGCGATTTGCTGGTGCGCATGGAGCACGTCTCCAAGCAGTATTTGGCCGGGGACCTGACCGTCGAGGTGCTCCGCGACATCAATCTCCAAATTCCGCGCGGTGAGTTCGTCGTCGCGCTCGGAGTCTCCGGCTCCGGCAAGACCACACTCCTCAACCTCATGGGAGCGTTGGACGCGCCGACTTCCGGACGCATCTGGATTGACGGGGACGAGGTTTCCGCTGCGGGAGAGATCGCGCGCACCGGATTTCGCCGCAAGAAAGTAGGGTTCATCTTCCAGTTTTACAATCTGTTGCCGACGTTGTCCGCCCGCGAGAACGTGGATGCGGCTTTGGAGATTCTGCCCTTGAGCCAGGTGGAGATCGCCGCTCGTTCCCGGCACTATCTCGAAGCCGTCGGACTGAAGGACAAGAATGACAAGTTTCCCTCCCAGCTATCGGGGGGAGAGCAGCAGCGCGTAGGCATCGCACGAGCACTGGCGAAGGAACCGGCTCTGGTCCTCGCCGATGAGCCGACAGGGAATCTGGATGAGGACACCGGGCTACGAATCGTTGATCTGATGCGGAAACTCCAACGGGAGAGAAGGACGACGGTGGTGCTCGCCACCCACAATCCGCGGCTCACCGCTTTCGCGGATTGAATCTTGCTCATCGAGCACCGCACCTGCGCCGAGGTGAGCCGCGCTGCCGTAGAGCAAAGGTGAGACTCGCTCGCCGTTGTCAACGCCCCCGGGTTGGCCCGCCCAGCACCCTCCGTTCGCCGCGTCCGCGGTTCCAAACCTCGCCGCCGCGAACGGGCTCCGACTTGCAAACGCCAACAGTCGTGTAGTACAACTTTGCATTTAGGTGGGCAGCGTTGGCTGCATTCCCGATGCCGGGGGGTTGTGCGATGCAAGCACAAACGGTCGATCCGAGAAATCTGAGCAGCTCTGCTGTGCGGCGGTGGTCCCCGCCTATGCGGGAAGAAGAGAGCGTGGTTCGGATTCTCCGGGCTGCGCAGGACGAGTTTCGATGTCGTGGAATTGGACGCCGCCACTTCGCCGGCGAGACAAACGGACGCTGAATGAGCGGTGAAGTCTACATCACGGGAATCGGTCTCATCACCGCCTTGGGCATCGGCAAGGAAGAAAATTGGCGAAAGACTCGCGAGGGTCGTTCGGGGGTGGGGCTCATCAAGCGCTTCGACGTCTCGGATTACTATACCCGCTTTGGCGCAGAGCTCCCGGACGCCTTCGAGGCCTTCTTCGCCGAGCGATTTCACAAGCGGGTCAGGCGCCATTCGGCGACATTTACTCAGCTGTGCCTCGCCGGCACCGCCCTCGCGCTGGAGGATGGCGGGTTGCACCTCGAAGACGAAGACCGTGAGGAGATCGGGGTATCCATCGGCACGGGAGGAGGCGGGCTGAGCTACTGGGAGCAGCAGCTCCTGGGAGAGGACTACGTCGAGGGCGTCCGAAAGGCCGAATCGCTGGCCGTGGTCAAGTACATGTCGAAGCCCCCGGCGCCATGACGTCGCTGCATTTCGGGCTCGAAGGACCGTCGGTCAGCATTTCGGCCTCCTGCGCCTCGGGGGCTCAAGCGCTCTGCCAGGCCTACGACTGGATAAAGCTCGGTCGGGTGCAGATGGCGATTGCGGGAGGAGCCGAAGCGATACTCTGTCGTGCAGCTATTTCCTCCTTCAACAAGCTACAGGCTCTGTCGGAGCGGAATTCGGAACCGGAGAAGGCCAGCCGCCCTTTCGACAGGGATCGTGACGGTCTGGTCCTCGGGGATGGTGCGGGAGTCCTGATCCTGGAATCGGCCGAGCATTGATGTAATCGACGGCTTCGCGCTCGATGGACGCGTCGCGCAGAGCCCTCACCATCGTTCGCGCCATTTTCGTCCCGTTCTCCGCCGGGTGCACCATGTGGTGGGCTTCCGTCGTCGCCCCGTAACCGCAGATCCTGGCGTAGGGACGCGCGTCCCGCCGGCGGCAGAATGCTTTGATGTCGCAGAACAAGCGCAACGTCGGTGAGACGATGCTCCGTGGCGGAGCATCTGCGTTGCTGCAGTATGGCGGAGACGATGAGCGCCGATTCGAGGTAGGCCCGCACACGCTGAAGCGTCCGCGACGCTCGCAGTAACGCGATGGCCAGTCAAACGCCGATAAGGCGCCCGAGTGGTAAGAAAAAGCGATCTAGATGTTGAGAATGCGGATGGACGTCCTCGTTGCAGATATCCAGCAATCGCTTGTCCAACATCACTGGGCAGGGGCAACCGTGCGTCGGCATCGCCTTTGCCATGGAGAACGAGTTCGCCTGCGCGCCAATCGATATCGTCCAGTTCAATAGCCGCCACCTCGCAGCTACGAAGTCCGAGTCGCGCCAGCAGAAGCATGATGGCGAAGTTACGGCGACCTACTTGGGTCCGGCGGTCGCAACTCTTCAGAAGCTGTTGAAGCTCTCGAGGCGAAATGAACTTGGGTACACCCGCTTGCCGCCAACCCGCAACTGCAGGTACAGCACCCACCAGATCGTTTTGGAGATCGCCGCGAAGATGCAGGAAGCGAAGTAGTGAACGCACCACGCTGACCATAAGTTTCGTGGTGCCTACGCTCGATGTTTCAGACTCGTGCAGGATGAAACCGGTGATGTCGTTAGCGCTCAGGCAGCTGAGTTCAAGGCTATTCGAGTCAAACCGATGCGATAGGAACTTCTTGGCGTAGGAACGATAATAGCCGCGGGCCGTCGAAGCTTGGAGCCCACGTTCTTTGACCAGGAACTGTTCGTACTCATCCAAAAGATCGTCGCCCGCGCTGCGCGGCACCACAGATTCCGGAAGCGACACAACTCCCTTTGCTTCCAGATACCGCAGAATCGCATCGAGCGACCGTGGCGTTACATTCCTTCTGTAACCAGCACGTCTTCTCTCGCCAAAAAACGCCTCGACATGTTCACGCGTAAGAGCGCTCAGCCGCACCCCGGCGTCGACAAGCCAGCGACTTAGTTGGCTCGCTAGCCGCAATTTGCACTGGCTAACAAGCGGTGTATAGCCCTGCGCGAGTAGGTACGACCACACTTCACCGATGTAAGGCGCAAGCTGGCCGGGAAAACGGATTTTCGGCACGATCGCCATGGGACCTCCTTCCCCGGGCACATGCCCGGAAGGCCGTACCATGGCACAAAGAATGGATGGGATTATGCCGACCAAAACCCCTTGAAAGGCAGTCGCAAAGCGCCTCAGGCCGTCCGACTCGGCATAATCACGGACTCGGCATTATGTGTCTTATGCCGATATCGGCATAACGGACAGAGGAAACTCTGTCTCGTGTCGAGAAGCTTCTTCGTCGTGTGGGCAAGACCCCGATTCGCGTCCGGGATTGCTCCGGCTTCTTGGTGAACCGGATGCTCGCCGCCTACCTCCTTGCGGCTGGGCGTCTGGCCCATGAGGGGACGGAGAGCCCCCAGCGAATCGATCGAGTCCTCCGGGACTGGGGAATGCAGCTCGGTCCGTTCGAGGTCATGAAACTGGTAGGCGTCGATCTTGTCGTGAAGATCGCGTGGCGTTTGAGCGCCGCCTACGGCGAGCGCTTCCGTCTCGATGACCTAGCTGAGGGCGCTGAGAGCATCCATATCGAAAAATGGCTCGAGAGCGACCCCGAGCGTTACGATGCCGAGACCCGGGGCGGAAACACTTGCGATGGCGACGAACAACGCCGCTCTCAGGACGCGCCGATTGTGGATCAAATCATTCTCCCTTTGATTCAGGAGGCCCTGGCGTGCCTTCGTGAAGGGGTTGCTTCCGCCGATGACCTGGAGCTGGCAGCTGTGGAATGTCTCCGTATGCCGATTGGCCCTCTGGCTCTGGCGCGGAAGCGAGGGATTGCGGGTCCGGAGACTCTCGCGGAGGGGCCGGCAGCAGGCGAGGGGCCGGCGCCAACCGACACGCTCGCGGCATTTCCGAACCGACGGCCGGTAGCCGCTCGCGAGCCGATGGCAAGTAAGGGTGTCCCTTCCTCTTCCAGTCTGGATGTGCAGATCGAGCGACAGGTGGCCATACTCACGCTGAACAACCCGCCCGCGAATTCTCTGACCATTCGGCTCCTCGGCGATTTTCTGCAACTGCTGGATCGAGCCGAGCTCGACGGGGTGAGAGCGGTCGTGATCGTGGGCGCGGGCAGAGTGTTCTCGACCGGCGTGGATCCGACGGAGCTCGGCACGCTCCGATCCGCTGAGGAAGGCCGGCTCCGGTCGCGGCAGGGGCAGGAGCTTCTTAGCAGAATCGAACGCGCGAGCACCCCAGTCATCGCTGCGATCAACGGCCTGTGTCTCGGAGGAGGATTGGAGCTGGCTCTGGCTTGTCATATCCGCTTTTGTGGCGACAGGGCACGCCTGGGACTACCGGAAGTTCAACTGGGCATCATCCCCGGCCTCGGAGGGACACAGCGCCTGCCGCGACTGGTGGGGTTGTCGCGGGCTCTCGATCTGATCCTCACCGGGGAGACGATCGGCGCCGAGCGGGCCTTCCAAATCGGCTTAGTGGATCGGATCGTCTCCCGGAAGGACGTCCTGGAGGAGGCCGTCGCGCTCGCTCGTCGCCTGGCGGGGAGAGACCCATCGGTGGTCGATGCCGTGCTGCGGACCGTCCGCGACGGAATGGAGCTTCCCATCGAAGCGGGACTGGAGCTTGAAGCGAAGGCCTTTGGACGACTTGCGGGAACCCGCGCCGGGAGGCAGGCAAAGCGAGCGCGTCCGGATTCCGCCGTGGCTGCGGTTGCGGTCCATCGGGAGATGCGGTCGCTCATCAGCGCTGCCGGATGACGAGCGGGGTTGCCATGATACAGGTCAAGTCTCAACGGCACGGTAGCCGTGTTTTTAAGGTCTAGGCATCAACACGGAGGAATGACATGAGCACAGGGAAGCGGGATCTCGATTTTGGTTCGGCGCCGGGCGACGAAGTCGTCGGCAGAATCTCGGCGATTCTGGCGGATCTTCTGGAGATCGACGCCGGTGAGATCAAGGCGGATACGAATCTCGAGGACGATCTGGGCGGGGACTCTCTCCTCTACCTCGAGTTGTTCGAGGAGCTACAAGATGAGTTCGACCTCGACATCGAGATGCACCAGATCCAGCGGTACGCGGCCCGGCATAAGATGGCGACCGTGGGCGAGATCGCGGACATGATACGCCGCTACCAGGCAGATGGGGAGGCGATGCGCAAGGAGGTGACGAGCGACCCCGTAGGCTGAGGGTGTATGGCGATACACCCTCGAACAAGGCTCCCTTGGACACGCTCTGGCTCCTCGCCTCCGCGTCCTGGTGCTCTGCGCTCGTCGCCGGGGATTCTCGCTCACCGAGAAGTCTCGGCGACATGATCCGCAGTCGAGAAGGCGCTCCCACGACTGGCTCGTCGGATCGGGGCTCCGGGGGGCGCTCGACAAACGGCTCGAGGCCCGCGAACGAGACGCGGCGAGCCATCCGCCTCGCAGACACGGCGCAGAATTGCGGAGGCGCAAGAGAGACGTCGAGGCGCCTCGGGCCGCGGCCTTCCTTCGCTTCTTTCTTGACGCAGTTCCTGTGTCTGCTTGCAGGGTATTGAGGTGAAAAAGCTCAAGGTAAAGGCGTGGCGCGATCTCTACCGTATGAAATGGCGCGCCCTGGCGATCGTCATGACCATCGCCAGCGCGGTGGCGATATACGGCGGCGCGAACATGGCGATCGGGAGTCTTCTTTGGACGAGGGAGCACGAGTTCGATCGGCTGAGGTTTGCCGATCTGGAAGTGCGCTTTGTTCCTGAGGACGCAAACAATCTACCTGACCTGTCAGCGATCCGCGGGGTCGCGAAAGTAGAAAGAAGACTGGTCCTCCCGGCCACCATCCGCACCGCGCAGGGCCAGCCGCTGACCGCGGTCACCTTGAAGTAACCTGCCATCCCCGCACTCCGGTCGTCCCAAGAGCCGATGGCACAACGCGCCTGAGCACATCCTCGCGAACCCAGCGAGCTGGCCCAATTGGGCGGCATTGTAAGCTGGCACACCGCCGCAGTCAACCAGGCAGGCAGGTTGGCCGAAGACTTCGCCGATCACTCAAGTGTACCGGGTTGACAAAACCGCTATATCTCTCACGATCTCATGTGCTTGAGGGAGACCGATCAACAGCGAACGAGGCCAGCACCACCCTGCGAGAACGGGCAAGCCTTTCAGGGGTACGGTCGAGTTCAGCTGGCCGACTGATTCGCGAGCTGGCCGCAGGCAGCGAGGACATCGTCGCCGCGGCTCCGGCGCAAGCTTGCCGTCAGCCCGGCATCGGTGAGGATCTCCATGAAACGCTCCGTCGCTTTTCGCGTGGAGCCTTTGTGCGGCGCGCCCGGCCACGGGTTGTAGGTGATCAAGTTCACTTTGGACTTCACGCCTTCGAGAAGCGTGGCCAATCTCTTCGCGTCTTCCACGCGATCGTTCTCACCACCGAGAAGCACATATTCGAACGTGATGCGGCGGCGCTTCGGGAGCGGCAAGTTTCGGGCGGCGGCGATGAGTACCTCGATCGCGTGCTTCTTGTTGATTGGCATGATGCGGCTGCGGTCGTCGTTAGTCGTCGCGTGCAAGCTGATCGCGAGACCCACGCTCGGGGCCTTTTCGGCGAAGCGCTCGAGCTCGTCGACGAGACCCGCGGTCGAGACCGTGATGCGGCGCGACGAGACCGCGAAGCCGTCGTCATCCGTGAGGATTTCGAGCGCTGCCAAAACGCCCTCGGAGTTCAAAAGCGGCTCCCCCATCCCCATGAAGACGATGTTGCTCCGAGCCGGCAGCTCGGGAAGCGCGCTCCGCGCCAAAAGAAATTGCCCGAGGATCTCGCCCGGCTCGAGATTGCGCTCGAAGCGGATCGTGCCCGAAAAGCAGAACGTGCATTTGAGAGGACAACCGACTTGCGTCGACAAACAAAACGTATGGCGATCACCGTCCGAGATGTAGACGGTCTCGACGTGCCGGCCGTCGTGAAGCGCGAGCTGGAACTTGATCGTGCCGTCACTCGACACGTGCCGGCTCGTAATCTCGGGATGGCGGATCTCGTGCTCGCGGGCGAGGCTCTCGCGAAGACCGCGCGCCAAATCCGTCATTTCGTCGAACGTGTTCACGGCGCGCGCATAGATCGAGCGATAGATCTGACGGCCCCGAAACGCAGGGAGCCCCGCTGAAGTGGCCACTTCCTCGAGCGCTTCGCGCGACAATCCGAACAAGTTCATCGCAGATATCCTAGTGTCCTGCATCCGTGGTTCGCTGCATTAAGCTCGAGGTCATTTTGTGGGCTGGCGAGGCGTGACGACGAAATTATATCCATATTTCGAGCCGGCTTCCGCAGCGAGCCTGTCCCCTTCGCCAAGGGCTACGGGGACCCGCCGAAGCTTCGAGCGAAGGCGGGTCGAGTGGAGGGCTAGGCCGAAGGCCGAACTGCAACGATGCCGCAACGAAGCCAGCGCGCAAAAGGGCCCGAGATTTATGTGACGAACCACTGATACGGGGCACTAGCGCCAAAACACCGTTTTTGCCCCGCCGAGGCGGCTGTGATAGATTTCACTTTCTCCGATGTTCCGAAAACAAGTTTTGGACAACGGACTTACCATTCTCACCGAACGCATGCCGCATGTGCGTTCGGTGGCGCTTGGGGTCTGGCTGAGGCGGGGAAGCCGCCACGAAAGGGCTTCCGAGAGCGGCCTCGCGCACTTCATCGAGCACATGGTGTTCAAGGGGACTGAGCGGCGGAGCCAAGCCCAAATCGCCCAGGAGCTCGACGAGATTGGCGGCCAGTCGGACGCGTTTACCTCCCAGGAATATGCGGGCTTCCACGCCAAAGTGCTTGGCGAGCACGTGCCCCGCGCCATCGACCTGCTCTCGGACATCGTGCCCGCACCTAGCTTCGACGCGGAAGAGCTCGAGCGCGAGCGGATGGTGATCTTCGAAGAAATCAAGAGCGTCGAGGACGCGCCAGAAGATCGCGTGCACGACTTGTTCGTCGAGTTTTTCTGGCCGAACCACCCGTTGGGCCGCCCGATCCTCGGCACACCCGAGACCGTGGGAGGCTTCGAGCGCGACGACCTCGTGCGTTTTTTTCGCAAGATCTACGCGCCGAGCAACATCATCGTCGCCGCCGCGGGCGATGTCGAGCACGACGCCCTTTTCGAGCTCGCCTCGTCCCACTTCGCGTCTCTGGACACCCCTCCGGACGACGCCATCGAGAGCCCTCCCAACGTGCGTCCGACGATCCGCCTGCAGCCCAAAGACCTCGAGCAAACGCATCTGGTCATCGGGACGGTAGCTCCCCCACAGGCCTCGCCCGACCGCTACGTCGCCTACGTATTGAACGCGATACTCGGCGGCAATTTGAGCTCGCGTCTTTTCCAAGTCATCCGCGAAGAGCGCGGCCTCGCTTATTCCGTGTACTCGGGCTTGAACTGCTTCCGCGACGCCGGCCAGTTCTCGATTTACGCTGGAACCGATCCGAAACACGTCGCCGAAGTCGTCGACCTCACGCTCGAAGAGATCCGTCGCATCAAGTCCGAAGCCGTCCCGGCCGCCGAGCTCGATCGAGCGAAGAGCCACATGCGGGGCAGCATCTTGATGAGCCTCGAGTCGACGGGCTCGCGCATGTCGCAGATCGCCCGCCTAGAAATGACCGAAGGCCGTCACGTGACGCCGGAGGAGACCATCGCGAGCGTCGAGGCGGTGAGCTCCGAAGACGTTCTCCGCCTCGCGACAGAAATGTTCGACGGGCGCTCGCTCGCTATGACCGTGCTCGGAAGGCTCGAGCACCTAGACCCAGTACCGGAGAGCTTGGTTGCCTGAGCTCCATATTTCCGTCCTCGGAAGCGGTAGCTCCGGCAACGTCACCTTCGTCTCCGATGGATCGGCCCGGCTCCTACTCGATGCCGGCCTCGCCTGCCGCGAGATCGAAAGACGCCTCCGCACCCTCGGCGTCGCCCCGCGCCGCATCGACGGCGTTCTCATCTCACACGAGCACGGTGACCACGTGCGCGGCGCCTGGCGCTTTTGCGCAAAACACAACGTCACTCTCTACGCGACAGAAGGGACCTATCGGTGCCTCAAACCGCTTACGGACAAACCGGTGGACTGGGTACGCATCCGCTCCGGCTCGAGCAAGAAATTCGGGCGGATGACCGTCGACTTCTTCCCGACGCCTCACGACGCCGCGGATCCTATCGGCTTCCGCATCCGGCGCGGGCGCCTCTCGTTCGGACACGTCACCGATATCGGCCACATTTCCGAGGCCGTGGTCGACGGGCTCCGCGGATGCTCGGCTATCCTCATCGAAGCGAACCACGACGTCGAGATGCTGCGCGAGAGCGACTATCCCGAATCGCTGCGCAGTCGCGTCGGGAGCCGCCTCGGACATCTTTCGAACGACGCGCTCGCGCGCTATCTCGAGCGCCGGCTCCCGGGCGCTGTGCGACACTTGTTCCTCGCGCACCTCTCGAAGCAGAACAACCACGAGCGGCTCGCTTTAGACTGTTGCGTCGAAGCGCTCACGCGCCGCGGCGGCCGCAAACCCAAAATTCATCTCACCTATGCCGACCGACCGACGCCGCTACTTCGGTTGACGGAGAGCCGTGAGCTCTTCGAAGATGCCAAACAGGGCGTCCTAGCGTTCTAAATATGCTGACCGATCGTTACGTCCACCCAGAGATGGGCCGCATCTGGAGCGAAGAGGCCAAGTTCGACTCCTGGATGGAAGTCGAAGTCTCCGCTGCCGAAGTCATGGCGGATAGAGGCATCGTCCCCAAAGAAGCCGCCGCCGAGATCCGGCAAAAAGCCGCCTATTCGATCGAGCGCATCGACGCGATCGAAAAAGAAGTGAAGCACGACGTCATCGCCTTCACCCAAGCGCTCGCCGAGAACGTAGGTGAGGCGGGCCGCTTCGTCCATTTCGGCCTCACGAGCTACGACGTCGTGGACACCGCCCTCGGCATCCGACTCCGGGATGCAACGGATTTGATCATTCAGAATGTCGACAAGCTTCTAGGCGTGCTCGAGGCCCGCGCTCGAGACCACAAGCGCACCATCATGGTTGGCCGTACCCACGGCGTCCATGCGGAGCCCATGACCTTCGGGATGAAGCTCGCGCTCTGGTACGCGGAGATGAAGCGCAACCGCACGCGCCTTGTCGCCGCCCGGGACGCTGTCGCTGTCGGGAAGCTCTCGGGCGCTGTCGGCACCTTCGCCCACTTGCCGCCTGAAATCGAAGAACGACTCTGCGAGAAGCTAGGGCTCTCCCCGGCGCCCATCTCGACTCAAGTGCTGCAGCGCGACCGCCACGCGGAAGCGCTATCCGCGCTCGCCATCCTCGCGAGCACCCTCGACAAAATCGCGGTCGAGATCCGAAGCCTGCAGCGAACGGAAATTCGCGAAGTCGAAGAGTTCTTCTCTGAAAAGCAAAAAGGCTCCTCGGCGATGCCGCACAAGAGAAATCCGGTGGCGAGCGAGCAAATCTCCGGACTCGCGCGGGTCGTGCGCGGCAATATGCAAACCGCGCTCGAGAACGTCCCGCTCTGGAACGAGCGCGACATCTCGCATTCCTCCGCGGAGCGGATGATCCTGCCCTCGAGCTACATCCTGACCGACCACATCCTGAGGCGCGCGACCTCGGTGCTCGACAACTTGATCGTCTATCCCGAGAAGATGCGCGAGAACCTCGATTCGATGAAAGGCCTCGTCTTCAGCGGACAAGTGCTGCTTCTGATCGCGAAAAAGGGCCTTGCGCGCGAAGACGCCTATCGCCTCGTGCAGAGAAACGCGATGGCCGTCTGGCAAAACAAAGGCACATTGCGGGAGCTTCTCGGCGCGGACGAAGACATCGCCAAGTTGTTGTCCGGCGAAGAGCTCGACGAGGCCTTCGATTTGGAGAAACAGATGGAGCACGTCGACACGATTTACAAACGGGTATTCGGATGACGCTCATGAAAGCGAACGTCGTCGTCAAGCTCAAGAGCGCCGTCCACGATCCACAAAGCGAGACCATTCGCCACGCGCTCGAGCAGCTCGAGTTCGACCAGGTCGAGAGCGTCCGCCAAGGAAAGTTCTTCGAGCTCACCATCGACGCGTCGTCGAAAGAAGAAGCCGAACAGATGGCGCGAGAGATCGCTGAGCGCGTCTTGTCCAATCCAGTTCTGGAAGTCTTCCAAGTGGAGGTAGAAACCTAACTTGCCCCGCTTCGCTGTCTGTGTATTCCCCGGATCCAACTGCGAAGAAGACGTTCAATACGCCCTGCAGAACGTTCTCGGCGAGCTCACCGATCTCGTCTGGCACAAAGACACATCCCTCGACGGCTACGACGCCGCGATCCTCCCGGGAGGCTTCGCCCACGGCGACTATCTCCGCCCCGGCGCCGTAGCGCGCTTCTCGCCAATCATGACCGCCGTCCAGAAAATGGCAGACGAGGGCAAACCCGTCATCGGAATCTGCAACGGCTTCCAAATGCTGCAAGAGGCGGGTCTCTTACCTGGCGCCATGCTCCGAAACCGAACACTGACCTACATCTGCCGCTACCTGTATCTGCACCCCGAGCACCTGGACTCCCCCCTCACGTTGGGCCTGACCGAAGGCGAGCTACTGCGCATCCCAATAGGCCACGCCGATGGCAACTACTACGCGGACGACGAAACCCTAGAAACGCTCGAGGACAACGACCAAGTCGTCTTCCGCTACGTGAACGCCCAAGGAGCGCGCGACGACGCCGCAAATCCAAACGGCGCCGCCAACGCCATCGCCGGCGTACGAAACGAACGTGGAAACGTCCTAGGCCTGATGCCCCACCCCGACCGCTGCTACGACAAAGCCTTAGGAACCGAAGACGGCCGCAAACTCTTCGAATCCTTAATAGCGTGGACAAAGGACCGCAGCTGAAGGATGTTCAAGAGATCGATATTAGAAAAAGAGGTTCTCCTGTCGTTTCTGGGGATCTGATTTGGGCGCGAGGGTATGGCCTATGGACGCTGCCGCGATTGTGGAAAACACCGGAAACTCCTGGAGAGAGAGGCGTTAGGGATGGGTTGTGAGCAGGTACAAACGTAGCAGCGGCGTTTTCCACAATCGCTTGGAAAACGCTTCGCGTTTCCCACAAGCGCCCACAGGCCCCTCCTGATATATACAAGAAGGATTCATTCATTTGGAATAAGGAAGGGGAGGCATCGATCAGTGGAGGCTATGGAAAACGCCCTTCCAGGCTTCGAAGAGAGCTCAGTCGTGAGCAAGGCCTTGAACGATCCGGACCGTGGGGGCGTTTCCCACAGCCTCGTTTCGCGCTGCGGGGCAGTGGCATTTGGTGAGGCCTGTGGGTTGAGAGGGTAAGCCATGTTTAGATGCGCATCGGCGAGAACGCTAGAATCCTTTTTCGGCAAGAAAAAGGAGCGTTCTCGCGATGCGCGTTACCACGTTAGTCAACAAGCTCATCGGATTGCAAGGCCTGTGGGTCCGAAATTTCCACTTCCAGGCGGACAAAGCCAGAGTGGTGGTGGATGTCGTACCACGGAGGAGGAAGCCTCTGTGCGGGGTTTGCGGTCGAAAGGTCCGCAAGAACAAAGATCGCTACAATCGTTACTGGCGGCACTTGGACCTGTTCGGTGTCCGGAGCTATCTTCGCTACTCGATCCGGCGAGTGGTTTGTCGGCGTTGTGGCGTGGTCAAAGAAAAGGTGCCTTGGGCCGACAAGGGGAGCCGCTTTACCAAGAGCTTCGAACAAGAGGTAGCGTGGCTGGCACAGAGGACGGACGTCAGCGCCGTCGCGAACTATTTCCGAGTGACGTGGCGTTCGGTGCGACGGATCATCCAGCGGGTGGTTGCCGAGCAACGGGATGAGCGGCGCGAGCTCGATGGATTGCGGGTGATTGGGATGGACGAGATCAGCTACCGCAAACGCCATAAGTACTTAACAGTGGTAATAGACCATCTCAGCGGCCGGGTCGTCTGGGCGGGAAAGGAGCGCAAGGCCAAGACGCTGCTGCGGTTTTTCCGCAAGCTCGGACCACAAAGAGCCGCGGAGCTCGAAGCGGTCAGCATGGACATGTGGGAGCCGTACATAACTGTCGTCGGCAAAAAGGCTCCTCAGGCACGGGTGATCTTTGACCGCTTCCACATCGTCAAGCATCTGAACGAGGCCGTGGATAAGACCCGGCGCGAGCTGGTGCGCGAGCTCAAAGGGACTGCCCGGCGCAACCTCAAGAACACCAAGTTTCCCCTTCTCAAGGCCAAACACAACCGCAGCGCGAAAGACAAACGGGTGCTCCGCGAGCAGGTGCGAGCTAATCGTCGCCTCTACCGCGCCATGCTTCTGCGCGACGACTTCATGGACCTCTACACCTACAAAACCGAGACATGGGCCAAGAAGTTTCTCCGAGGATGGCTGCGGCGCGCTATGAGCTCGAGGATAGAGCCCGTCAAACGCGCGGCGAAGATGATCCGCAGGCACTTCGATGGCGTCATCGCGTGGGTCACGTGGAGACTCAGCAACGGCCGACTCGAAGGAATGAACAACAAAATCCGGCTGCTGAGCCACCGCAGCTTTGGACTCCACTCTGCCGAAGCTCTCATCAGTCTCGTCTACCTAAACTGTGGCGGTCTCACCCTCGAGAGGATCCACTGAAATGGCAGGAGAGGCGAAAAAGAAAAGGAGAGGTGGGGATGAAAGGAGAGGTGGGGATAAAAAGACGAGCCCTTATCCCCTTATCCCCTCCTATCCCCACATCCCCTTTTCTTGCTTTTGGAGCTCCATGCCTTTAGAAGAGACTCTCGAAGCGCACAACCTGACTCCCGACGAGTACCGCGCTATCGTTGAGAAGCTTGGGCGCGAGCCGAACGGGAACGAGCTTGGCCTTTTTTCTGTTATGTGGTCCGAGCACTGCAGCTACAAGAGCTCGCGTGTCCATTTGAAGCGGCTTCCTACTCGCGGGCCGCGCGTTCTTCAAGGGCCGGGCGAGAACGCGGGCGTCGTCGATATCGGCCACGGCCTCGCGGCGGTCTTCAAAGTCGAATCGCACAACCATCCGTCTTTTATCGAGCCCTTTCAAGGCGCCGCGACTGGCGTTGGCGGCATCATCCGCGACATCTTTACGATGGGCGCGCGTCCTGTCGCGCTCATGAACTCGCTCCGCTTCGGACCGCTCGCCGTCCCGAAGAACCGCATGCTTCTCTCCGGCTGCGTCGCGGGGATCGCGAGCTACGGCAACAGCATGGGCATCCCGACGGTCGGCGGCGAAGTTGTCTTCGAGGATTGCTACAACTTGAACCCGCTCGTAAACGCCTTCTGTCTGGGCCTCGCACCCAAAGACCGCATCTTTCTCGCGAAAGCCGAAGGCGAAGGCAACCCCGTTTTCTACGTGGGCGCCAAGACGGGAAAAGACGGCATCCACGGCGCCACGATGGCCTCAGCGGAGTTCGACGAAGCCGCTGAAGAGAAGCGGCCCACCGTTCAAGTCGGCGACCCTTTTCTCGAAAAACTTCTGCTCGAAGCGTGCCTCGAGCTCATGGCGACCGATGCGCTGGTGGCCATCCAGGATATGGGCGCCGCAGGGCTCACTTGCTCGACCGCAGAGATGGGCGCACGTGGGGGCCTTGGGATCGAGATCGAGCTGAACCACGTCCCGCAGCGCGAGGCCGGCATGACGCCTTACGAGATCTTGCTCTCGGAATCGCAAGAGCGCATGCTCCTCGTCGCCAAGGCGGGGCGGGAAGCGGAAGTCGAAGCTATTTTCGAGAAGTGGGACCTCGACGCCGCGGCGATCGGCAAGGTCACGGGCGACGGCTTGCTGCGCGTGCTCGCCGCCGGAAAGGCCGTCGCGGAAGTGCCGAACCGAGCGCTCGTCGATGAAGGTCCCGTCTACGAGCGGCCGATGAAGCGCCCGGGCTATCTCGACGCGATCGAAGCCGTCGAGCTTCCCGAGCCGAGGGATCTCGAAGAGACCTTCGTCCGCATGCTCGGAGGCCACACGATCGCGAGCAAGCATTCGATCTTCGAGCAATATGACCACATGGTGCGGAGCAACACGATCGTGATGCCGGGAGGCGATGCGGGCGTTATCCGCATCAAAGGCACGCCGATGGCGCTCGCGATGTGCCTCGACGGCAACGGCCGCTACACCTATCTCGATCCTTACTTAGGTGGTGCGACCGCAGTCGCGGAAGCGTGCCGCAATATCGCCGCGGTCGGCGCGACGCCCGTCGGCGCGACCAATTGCCTCAACTTCGGCAATCCCGAGAAGCCCGAGATCATGTGGCAGTTCGCCCGGGCAGTGGACGGTATCCGGGATGCTTGCGAGCGCTTCGACGTGCCGATAACCGGCGGCAATGTCAGCTTCTACAACGAGACCGAAGGCGAAGGCATCTACCCCACACCCGTCGTCGGTGTCGTCGGGCTTCTCGAAGACGCGACGAAACGCGTAACGCATCATTTTAAAACGGTCAAAGCGGTCAAAGCGGGCGGTGACATTATTTACTTGATGGGCAAGACCGACGAAGAGCTCGGGGCGAGCGAGTACTTGAAGCTCGTCCACGGGCGAAACGACGGAAGCCCTCCGCGGCTCGACCTCGACACGGAAGCCGCGCTCCAAAGGTTCACGCGCGAAGCGGCCTCCCGCGCGCTGATGCACTCGGCGCACGATTTGAGCGATGGCGGGCTCGGCGTCGCGATCGTGGAAAGCCTCTTTGGCCCGCTCGGGGAGACGATGGGGGCGTCCATCGCACTCGAGACCCCGCGGCGCGCGGACGGCGTGTTGTTTTCGGAGACGCAAAGCCGGATACTGACGAGTGTCCCCTCCGCCTCGGCGGAAGCGTTCCTCGCCCTCGCCGAGGAGCACAGGGTACCCGTCCAGCGCATCGGCGTAACGGGGGGTGACATGCTGGAGATACGCGTGAACGGCGCGTCCGCCATCTCGAAGAACGTCGACGACTTACGCGAAGTCTGGTGGAACGCTATCGAAAAGGGGCTCGAATGACGAGAATGACGAGAATGACGAGTGGTTTCAAAGACGAATGCGCTGTCTTCGGGATCTTCGGCCACCCCGATGCGGCACGGGTCACCTATCTCGGCCTCTACGCGATGCAGCACCGCGGCCAGGAAGCCGCCGGCATCGTGAGTTCGAGCCCGACGGGCTTTCGGAGCCGCAAGCGCCGAGGCTACGTCGCCGACATCTTCGACGAGGCCTCGATCGAGAAGCTCGAAGGCACGAGCGCCATCGGACACGCCCGCTACTCGACGTCCGGCGAGAACAACGATTCCAACACCCAGCCCATCTACATCGAGTGCAAGTTCGGCGAGATCGCCGTCTGCCACAACGGAAATCTCGTCAACGCCCATCTTCTCAGACACGAGCTCGTCGAGCACGGCTCGATCTTCCGCACCACGAGCGACACCGAAGTCATCCTCCACCTCTACGCTAAATCGATGCAGCGCAATCGCGAAGATGCCATCTTCGACGCGGTGCGCACCGTGTCGGGCGCGTTCTCGCTGCTGTTCCAAACGCCCGACGCCCTCGTCGGCGTACGCGACCCGAGAGGCTTTCGTCCGCTCGTCCTCGGAAAGCTCAGCGAGAGCCACGTGCTGTGCTCGGAGACCTGCGCCCTCGACCTCATCGACGCCGAATATGTCCGCGAAGTGGAGCCCGGCGAGATGGTCGTCATCGACAAGAACGGCGTGAGGTCTCTCCGACCCTTCAGCGAAGTGCAGCCCTCGCATTGCATCTTCGAGCACGTCTACTTCGCTCGCCCGGACAGTTACGTGTTTGGCCGAGACGTCCACGCGACCCGCCTCGCGATGGGCCGGCAGCTCGCACGCGAAAGCCTTGTCGACGCCGACGTGGTCGTGCCGGTTCCCGATTCGGGTGTGGTGGCCGCCGTCGGCTACTCGCAAGAATCCGGCCTCCCCATGGAGTTCGGCCTCATCCGCAATCACTATGTCGGCCGAACGTTCATCGAGCCCCGTCAATCCATCCGCCATTTCGGTGTGAAGGTCAAGCTCAATCCGGTGCGCTCCGTCATCGAAGGCCGCCGTATCATTCTCATCGACGACTCCATCGTGCGCGGCACGACGAGCCGCAAGATCGTAGGTATGGTGAGAAACGCCGGCGCCGCCGAGGTGCACTTCCGGGTCTCGTCCCCACCGACGACGGGCCCGTGCCACTACGGCATCGACACGCCGAAACGCGAAGAGCTCATCGCCTCGACCCACAGCATCGACGAGATCAAGGAGTACATCGACGCCGACAGCGTCGGCTACCTCTCGCTAGACGGCCTGCTCGGAGCGGTCGAAGAGGACAGCGAACGCTACTGCTCGGCGTGCTTCTCCGGCAACTACCCGATCGAGCTTCCCACCCAAGGCCGCGACCAGCTCAAGCTCTTTGAAAAAATCCGCGACTAAGCCCCCTCGCTTTGCGTGCGAGCACGGTCCATTGACAGACGGCCAGCGCGTCGCTACCGTGCCCCATGTCTCGAGGCCTGTCGTTCGCTAAGGTTATCGATGCTCTCGAGAAACACCACGGACGGCCTCCCGCGCTCCCCGTGACCACGGCACTCGGCCTCGTGCTGTGGGAGAACGTGGCCCAAGAGGCGCGCCTAGGCTTTCGCCATGCTGGACAAGCGCGTAGGGACGGCGCCCGAAGGCATCCTCACGGCTTCGCGCGAGGACCTCTTCGCCGTCGCGGAGTTGGGTGGGATGCACCCCGAGCGTCGCGTTTCGACTTTGATCACGATCGCCGAGACCGTGATGGAAGAGTTCGACGGCAACCTCGAGGCCTGCCTCGAGCTATCCCTTCGAGCGCCAAGCGAGCGCTCAAGAAGTTTCCGGGCATTGGGGACCCGGGAGCGGAGAAGATTCTCCTTTTCACCGAAACGCATCCTGTTCTCGCACTCGAATCGAATGGCTTGCGGGTGCTTCTGCGCTTCGGTTTTGGCGAGGAGCAAAAAGACTACGCCGCTTCCTATCGCTCGGTTCGCGCCGCGCTCGAAGGTCAGCTTCCGAACGATTGCAAGAAGCTGATCCGCGCGCACCAGCTTCTCCGCCTGCACGGCAAAGAGCTCTGCAAACGAGCACAGCCGATCTGTGAGGCTTGTCCGCTACGGGCGCGGTGCCGCTACGCGAGCAACTGATCCAGCCCGGGCCGGCCGCTACCGTTTCGTTCCGCGCTCAATCCGATTTCACAGCCCACGGCTCTCTGCGAGCAGAGCGAGTGCGGTCTCTTCGATCTCGGCTCCGTTTCGTCGCCGGAACTCACCCGGGAGAAGGCGGAGCAGCTTGCGACAAAGATCGCGCTCGCTCACGTCGCCTTCCGCAGGCCGGTCTGAGCGAGCCGTGCCAGCGCTCTGGGCCTGCCGCATTCATCGTCGAGGGCGCAACGCGTTTGCTTAAATTCCGACGTCCCGCGGCCGAAGAATCGGGCTTCAATCTAGCTCTCCCACGGATTGTTCCTCGGGATAGAAATGCCTATCTGTTCCCGGCTCGCACGCGACGATATTCTAGGCTGAAGTTCCTGGCTGAAAAAGCCAAGATCCGGTGTTGATCCAATGAGATAGTTGGAATCAATGGTGCTGGCTTCTGTCTACACGGTGATACCTTTGAGCAGGTCGTAGGCTCTCTGCTGTTTCGAGTCCGGAGTTGTCGTGACATCGAAGGTGGGCTCGTCGGGTCCGGCTTCCGGTCGCCGACATTTGTTTCGGACGATGTTGCTGAGAAGGCGCAGCAGCGTGCGGAAGCTGGAAGCTCGACTCCCATCGTCAAGCTTCTTGGTTTGTATCTTGCGCAGGGCGGCCTCGGAGCGCTTCGCCGGAGCAACCGGGTCACGCCTGGCCTTCGCCTGCTGGTCCTCGTCAGAGAATAGCAGCGGCCGCCAAGCCTCCATCATGTGCCACAGGACGTAGTAGGCCAGCATGCACAAGAAGACGTGCGCCCGGACTCGGTTTTCGCGCCGGTGACGAATCGGCCGCACCTTTAGGTCCATGCTCTTGAAGGAACGAAACGCCCTCTCGACCTGGGTCAGCAACTTGTAGCTGCGCACTGTGTCGTCGGTTTTCATCCGCTGCTCAGCAAGACTGGTGCGGATCACGTAGATGCCGTCAAGGGCAGCTTCCGCAGTGACCTTTGTGTCGTCGATTTCGAAGCTAAAGCTGTCGTCGCGAATGTCCAGCTTGAAGTGCTTGCCGACTTTGTACTTGTTGAGAACTCTGCCCCGCACACCGATTTTATCTTTACCATGCAGCTGACCCCGCCCGATCCGTTGGCGAATCCCTCCGAACTGCTTAGCGATCGTCCCCATGTGTCGCTTCCACCGCTGGAGCCGTTTGTTGGCGAGCTCAGAGTTGCCGTTGGCGAGGCGCGAGGCGTCGGCATCCATCGTTGTCTCGTCTAGCTCGAAGTCGAAACCGTCGTCACGGATGTCGAGCCTGTAGTACCTGCCGACCTTGTACTTGTTGAGGAGCTTTTTCACTGCAGCACGGATGTCCTCCTTGCCCTGCAAACGGCGCCGCTCGACCATCCGACAAACTTTCTCCAGCTCCTTGCAGGTCGCTTCGAGCAGAGCACGGCGCTTGTGACGCCGCCTCTCGGCCAGCTCCGGATTGCGGCAAGCGACCAGCCTCTCGTTGGGGAAATCCGGGTGCGTCACCTCAAACAGATTCCGCTCGTCGAATAGCCCCATCTGGAGTACCCCATCGTTGATGAGCTTGCGAATCGGTTCGGGACGCAGAGCGGTAATCCAGTCGACACCGTCCATCTCCCGCAACTCGTCGATCTGGGTCTGGGTGATCATTCCGCGGTCGCCCACCATCACAAACTGCTCGATGCCGAAGCGCTCTTGCACCTTTTCTACCTGAGGCAACAGCGTTTTGGGATCGCCCGTGTTGCCCTCAAAGACCGATACCGACACGGGGATGCCGCGTTCGTTGGTCAGCAGACCGTAGTTGATCTGCAGCTTGCCTTTCTTGCCGTCACGGTCGTATCCGAGGCGGGCGATCGGACAACTCACACCCTCGAAGTAGCTTGAGGTTAGGTCATAGAGCGCCAGGCCGTCGTTTTGGAGATGGCGCGCCGCGAGTTTTTTTTCGATGACCTCCTGGCGTTTGAGAACCCAGTCCATGGCGGCATAGAGATCGTCTTCGCGGGCATCGCTCACCCCCAGGATTTCGGGCAGTGTGGTTGTGTGCCACCACTGGCTAGTCGCCAGCTTCGACTGCGGTTCGAGGATCCGGGCGACTACCATGGCCACGACCAAATCCCGCTCTGGTGAGTGTCGAGAACCAACGAGCTTTTCGAAACCGAGCTGTCTCATGGCGCTGAGCACCGCGTCGACGTGGCCATGGTGCCGGGAGCCGTTCTCGACGATTTTGAAGGCGACTTCAACCGAGACGAGCTTTTCCCCTTTGAGAATGCGTCGGATGGCGTCGACTGCGTCCATGGGCAATTTGGACAAGTTAGCGAGCGTGCGCTTGCGGACGTTTCCGCCCACCCGATAGGACTCACGCAGCAGGACCGCGGGGGTAGAGTTGCGATTGGGGATGATGTGGGTATGCATGCCCACCATAATAGCCTATGTATCAATGTGTATCAAACCATAAAAGGCTTTAGACATGCCTACATATTGCATCCCAAAATTAGCCTCTCGGCGTCCCTAAAGACGCGTAATCATTGGGGATTCACACTGTCAGTGGGTTCATTCGACCAAGGAACTTCAGTCTAGCCGCAATCGGAGAAACCCGGATCGGCTTTGGAGCGCGGCGGGCTAGCGTCAGTGCGTCATTCGACGGCGTTGGAAGTGATTTCCGCCGTCAACCACGACCACACGTCCTCTGCCGGCATCGGCCGTGCGTAGAGAAAGCCTTGCACGAGGTGGCAGCCCTGGCGCTTCAGGATCTCGACTTGCTCGTCGTCTTCGACACCTTCCGCTAGGACGTGGAGCCTCAACGCCAATCCCAGCGTGATGATTGCGGAACAAATGCTGCGATCGTCCTCGTCTTCCGCAATGTCACGAATGAAAGTCCTGTCGATCTTGAGCGTGTCGACGGGGAACGCTTTCAAAAACCCGAGAGACGAATAGCCGGTACCGAAATCATCGAGCGCAATCAGCGAGCCCATGTCTTTGAGCTCCGTCAGCAGGTCCGAGTCGGCAACCACGTGATGACGTTGCAGCTCAAACCGGTGGACGGCCCCGAAGACGCATTCCTGCGATATCAAAAAAGCCCACAGGTCCTCGGCCCCGGAACCCGCGGACGCATCATTTCGCTGAGCGGGCGCTCGGCCGACGCGGCAAAGACGATCCGCGGTGTAGACCCGAACGACTTCACGTTTCCCGACCTGCTCAAGCTCCTGACTTCGAATACGCAATCGGTTCGGGCGCTCGTCAGACGAGGCGACGAGGTTGCCCGGGTCGTGATCCACAAACAAAACGTCGTCCACGCCGAATACGGCGATGCCGTCGGCGAGAAAGCACTCTACCGCCTCTTTGGATGGCGGGACGGCGGCTACGAAATCGAAGCGCTGCAACCTGCCAACGCCATTTCTCGAACGATTTCGCTACCGGTCGAAACGCTCATCATGGAGGGAATGGGGCATGCGGTCGAGCTCGGCAGGCTCGTCGCAACGCTACCGCCTCTAGGAGCGCCTCTTCGAATCAAAGAAGATTGCCCGCTTCCCATGACGGCGCATTCGCCCGAAGAGATCGAGATGTTCCAGCTCATCGTTCGCCACGAGACAATCGGCACGGTGCTGGAGACTTCTGCCCTCGCGGACGTGCGTGTCCTTCGTCTTATCGACTCGTTACTCCGTAAGGGTGTCTTCGCGACCGCGACAGACACCGACGCTACGCTCGCCGGAACGACGCGTCCAGCATCTCTTCGAACCGGCGGCTGAGGGTCGCAAGCCTTACGTCGACTTCCACGCGGTGAGACCGCGCTCTTCCTCGGTTCCCGGTATCGTGTTGTCCAAATGGCGTCACTCATGTGGTCCATCCTTGACGTTCCAACTCTTCGCTCAGCTTGTCCGCGTCGAAGCGTTTTCCCGTCGGGTTGCCCCGGGCGAGTCCTAGCAGCACGAACGCATTCGCGATCGCGTCCGCGTCTTGCCACGCGCGCGCGCTGAGCGGCATCGCCGACTCTTCATCGTCGGTCATCATCGTCGGCTTGATGCGAAGACCCGGCGTGATCGAGTTGACGCTCACGGACGTTCCTTTGAGATCCGCCGCGAGCGCCCGCGTCAGCCCTTCGATGCCGAATTTCGAAGCGCAGTAAGCGGTTTCCTTCTCGAATCCGAGAACGCCAGCGCGCGACGATACATTAATAATAGAGCCGCCCGTTTCTCGCATCGCAGGCAAGAAGCCGCGGCAAAGAAGAAACGGCGCCGTGAGGTTGGTCGCGATCGTCTCGTCCCACGCCGCGTCGGTGACGTCGTCATACGAGCTCATCGTGAGGATCGCGGCGTTGTTGACGAGGACGTCGATCGTGGCCGCCTCGGCCAGCACGTCGTTCACGAAACGAGCGCAGGCTTCCCGGTCTCTCAAGTCCACTTCGAACCGCCTCGCGATCTCGAGCGCGGGGTCCTCGATGGGGATGCGGTCGCAGAGAAAAAGCGTGGCGCCCTCATGGGCGTAACCACGTGCGACCGCGCGGCCGAGCCCGCGGGCCACCCCCGTGACGACCGCCGTCATTCCCGCGAGCCGTCCCATTAGAGCAACTGCTGAAGAAGATAGGCAGTCGCGAAGCCGAGATAGTTCCCAACCCCGTAGCCGAAAATGCCCACGATGATCCCGGGCGTGACGAGGTCGCTCCACTTCATGGCCATGCCGAGCGCGAGCGCCGAACCCGGTCCGCCAATGGCCGCTTGGCTCGCGATCGTGAGCGTCGGCAGGTCGAGGCGCGCGAAAAAGCCGATGCCGTAGACGAAGAGAGCGTGCAACGCGATGATGGCGAGCATGTAGATAAAGAGCACCGGACCTGCGTTCACCACCTCCCGGACATCCGACACCGCGCCGATGACGATGAAAAATAGATGCAGCGCGAAGTAAGAGAGGACCGCCGCGCCTCGGAGGCGGTGGACGATGGGAAGCTGCGCGGCCACGAGAGCGAGCGTCGTCAAACAGAGGACTTGGCCGGGACCGCTCGCGCCAAAACGCTCCGCGACCCATAGGAATGCGAGTGGAAGCGCGGCCAGCCACGCGAGGTCCGTGATGCTGACCTTGGTCTCGGACCACGCCTTGTGCGGGTCTTCGCTCTTGGTATCCGAGCCTTTCGCATGGCTCGCGCTTCGATAATACGGTGCGAGGAGCCTAAAGAGCCCGACCTGCGCGAGCATCCAGGGCACGGTGGAGAGGTTGTCCGCCACGAACGCCGCGGCAAAGAGGCTCTCGGACATGTCGAGCCCTTTCCCCACGGCGGCGAAGTTCATACCGCCGCCCCAAAAAGCGCCGGCAAACGTCCCTGCGAGCTTCCAAGTCTCGGGCCCGAGACTCGAGGCGAAGACGAGGCTCGCGACGAAGGCGCCCACGAACGTGCCAGCGCCCGCGAGCACGAAAGCGATGAGGAGCGGCTTTCCGGCACTCCGCAAATCCTTCAAGCGCGACGAGAGAATCACGAGCACGATCGCGTACGGGACGGCGTAGGTTCCCACACCTGCATGGACGGCGGAGTCGTGCGGGATGACGCCGATATTCGCGAGCAGAATGCCGAGAAGCGTGCAAACGACGGCGGAGCTTACCTTTTGGACGAACGCGAAACGGCCTTCGAGAAAACGCGCGAACGCCACCACGAGGAACATGAAGGCGAGAAGCGCGGTGGGGTCGGTGATCATCGTCAACCGATGGACTGTCGTTCCGCGTTACCGCAAAAAAGCGTCCAGTCTCCTACCGTCGTGCTCGGATAGGTGCGGAAGCCGAACAAGACACCGGTGCAAGGTGCTTTGAGCTCCTCGACGGTCTCGCCAAACAAATCCGCGAGCGTCAAGAGCACTTCGCCTTCAGTGATGGGTTTCTTGAGCTTGCTCCGCGGGAGGTCCGGGTTGGGAAGCAGGATGCCGCTTCTCGACGCCATGACCGCAATCTGGCTGCCGCGCCACGCGGTGTCGGCATAGGTCGCGTCGCCGTCGATCATGTCGTAGTGGCGGCAGACGTTCAGGAGCGCCCGCTCGAGCACGTCGACGTTGTGTTGGAGCGCATCGGGCATGAGCGCAGCGCTTCCGCCGAGCTCGACCGTGATCGCGATCTTGCCGCGATCGACCATCGCTGCCATGGGCGATCCCACCGGGTGCGGCGTGTCGAGAATGATCTCCCATCCCTCGCCCATCGCGCGCGCGAGCTCGAAGCTCTTGTCATCGCCGGACTTCGTGAAGATCGTCTCTCCGAGATAACAGATGTTGCCGCCCGAGTGGATCGTCATCTCCATATCGGCGAGCTTGCCGATTTCTTCGTTGTGAACATGTGCGATGCGGTCCGTGAGATAACCCGCGGGCTTTCCCGGATACATCCGGTTCATGTCGAACGTGTGCGCGTCGCGCGGGTTGCCGCGTGACATCGCCTCGAAAGCACCGACATTCATGACAGGGACACCGATGAACGTGCCGCGAAAACTCTTCGGGTCGAGCTTCTTCGCGACTTCGATGATGGAGAGCGTCCCTTCTTGCTCGTCGCCATGAATACCGCCATCCACGAGAAGAACAGGTCCGTCTTTCGCGCCGTTGACGACGATCACGGGAAAGCCGAGATCGCTGCCGTCGACGCGGGACACAGCAGGAACCATTCCGGAGACTTTCGTCCCGGTCTCACAACGTAGGGGTCCGATGTTGATGGTGCTCATAGGGTCTCCACTTTATTCTCCAATGTCTCGCCTCGCGCGAAGCGTTCGATGTTCGCGAGGACTTGCTCGATGAGTCCTTTTTGGCCGCCGGCCGTATGAGGGGCCAGGAACGACATTGTCCAGCTTCGTAAGCGGGTGGGCTTTGGGAAGCCTCGACGAACACAGGACAGCGGCGCCGATCTGTGCCTCCGCGAGCGCCTCCTCGTCCACCAGTCCGCCGCGCGACGTGTTGACGAGGATCGCGGTGCTCTTCATCGATGCGATCCGCTTCGCAATCAAGAGCTTCTCGGTCTCATCGGTATGCGGCGCGTGCAAGCTGACGATATCGGACGAATCTTTGGCTAGAGCACGAAGCAGGATATCGGTGATCAGCGGCGCCTCCTGGAACGGCGCCATCCTACTACGCAGCCAAGAAGACGTCTATCGTGCTCAATGCGCGACTCGTTGGATAATGCGCTTCGTCATCAAGTAGCGATCGTGGTCCTCGAAGCCCGCCCGGCGATAGAAGTCGATCGCGCGGTCCTTGTCGCGTTCGACTTCAAGGTGGAGCGCGTGCACTCCGGCCGCACGGCACGCTTCGTAGGCGGCGTCGAGCGCCGCGGTCCCGAGCCGCTTACCGCGAGCCTCTGGCTCGAGGTAGAGCTCGTCGATGAAGGCGTCGCGGCCGCGATATTCCAAACTGAAGCCGAGCGTAACGGCGAGATAGCCGACGATCTTCCGGCTTGATTCGATCACCCATAACCAGCCGAGCCGCTCGTTCGCAAGGAGCTCGCGAACCGCCCGTGCCGCGAGGGCTTCATCAAACGGGTAGCCATCTTCCCTGTAATATGTGCGCATCAGCTGAAGGATGCGGGAGACATCCACGGCGGAAGCGCGACGAAACGGACTATCCATCCGCGAAGTCTAGCAGCCGGAGCTTTTAGAGAGTCGTATCGAAATAGTCGACGGCGAAATCCACCAAGTCCCGCATTCGGAAGAGCGAGGAGGTCGCCTCGCCGACCTTGCCGCGAACAGCTCTTCCCGCCGCGACGTAGCGCTCTCCGATGGTCGGGAAGTGCCGGTCATTGTCGTCGGCGACATTGGGCACTTCGATCCACATTGTCTCCCCGTTCTCGATCCTGGGAAAGCGCGCTCGATGTCCATACATCCTGATTACCGAACTGTGCGACGGCGGCAACACCTTTCGGCGTGGTACCGTGTTCGCCGCTCTCATGCGTTTCGTTCCCAGGTGCACCGTGCTGTTCGTGCTTCTTTCTTCGCTCGCCGTGAACGGCTCGCAGCTTCCCACGACCGGCCAAGGCCTGTACCGAATCGGTTGCGCCCAGTGTCACGGTGAAACGGGCGCAGGTGTTCCGCTCGATCAAGTCGGTTTCGACGTGCCTCTTCCTGATTTTGCCGACTGCAGTTTCGCGACGCGGGAGCCCGATTTCGATTGGATTGCCGTCTCCCATCAAGGAGGGCCGGTCCGGGGATTCGATTCGAGCATGCCGGCTTTCGGCGAGGCGTTCGACATCGAGCAGCTACAAAAGGTCGTGGACTTCATTCGCACATTCTGCGTGGAGGACGCGTGGCCAAGTGGAGAGCTCAATTTGCCGCGTCCACTGTTCACGGAAAAAGCTTACCCAGAAGACGAGCTCATTTGGACTGTTGGGATAGCAGCGGAAGGAAAGGGTGAGCTCACGAACGAGCTTTTATACGAGCGCCGCTTCGGTGCGCGTTACCAATGGGAGCTCGCGGTCCCGTTCGGCGCGGCGCAGAGCACGAGCGGGGGTCCCTGGGCCGGAGGCGTCGGCGACGTCACCGGTGGGCGTCAAGAGTACCGTCTATCATCGATTGGACCGCGGCAATATTCTGAGCTTGAACGCCGAGGTCGCCGTCCCGACGGGAAGCGAAGAAAACGGCCAAGGAAAGGGCGTCTTTGTTTTCGAGCCTTCCGTATCCTTTGGTCAGCTGCTGCCTGGCGATGCTTTCGTGCATTTGCAAGCTGGAATCGAGCTACCGAGCGATCGTGACCGAGTCGAGCAAGAGATTTTATGGGCGGCGGTCTTCGGGCGGACGTTCATCGCCAACACTTGGGGACGGAGTTTCTCTCCGATGGTGGAGGTCATTGGTCGAGCCGAAGATGGCAGCACTCATTGGGATGTCGTCCCTCAACTCCAGATCTCTCTCAACCTACGTCAACATGTCCTCGCCAATGTGGGGCTGCTCATTCCCGTAAACGAAAGCTCCCGGCCCGTAAACGAAAGCTCCCGGCCCGTAAACGAAAGCTCCCGGCCCGTAAACGAAAGCTCCCGGCCGAAGCAGTTTTTCCTCTACGTTTTGTGGGAGTGGTTCGACGGTGGGCTCCTCGACGGCTGGTGACCGAATTCAAGGACCTCGTCGGGCACAGAATCGTAGCGCCAATGGTTTGGTGTATCGTTTCCGGGTGAGCATGAGCTCGGGCCGCCCCGGAGCATTACAGGTCGACCATCTCACGCTTCGCTTCGGCGGGCTCGCGGCCCTTTCAGACGTTTCGCTCTCCGTCCATCCCGGCGAGCTTCTCGCGGTCATCGGACCGAACGGCGCGGGCAAGACCAGTCTTCTCAACTGCATCAGCGGCCTCTACCGGGCTCAGACGGGTGGTATCGGGTTCATCGATCGCACGGGCGTTCGCCGCGAGCTCACCCGCAAGAAGACACATCACATGGCCGCGCTCGGTATTGCGCGCTCGTTCCAGAATCTCGAGCTCTTCCGGCACATGAGCGTGCTCGAGAACCTCATGCTCGGCCGGCACGCCCACATGAAAGGCGGAGTCTTCGGCTCGGGGTTTTATTGGGGCCTTCAAGAAAAAGAAGAGATCCGGGAGCGGCAGGTCGTCGAGGAGATCATCGACTTTCTCGAGATCGAGCGCATTTGCGACGAGACGGTGGCGTCCCTTCCCTATGGACTTCAGAAGCGTGTGGAGCTCGGCCGCGCGCTCGCTATGGATCCCACACTTCTTCTTCTCGACGAGCCGATGGCCGGGATGAATACCGAAGAAAAAGAAGACATGGCGCGTTTCGTCCTCGACGTTCACGAAGAGAAAGGCGTCGCGGTGGTGTTGATCGAGCACGATATGGGCGTCGTGATGGATCTTGCGGAGCGGATTGTCGTTCTCGAATTTGGCAGGAAGCTTGCCGAGGGGCCGCCCGAGGCCGTTCGCAATGACGAGCGCGTCATTCAGGCTTATCTTGGCGAGGCCGCCTCTTGATGCCCGCCGTTCTGGCCGTGCTGGTGTTTCTCTTGGCGGCGTCTGCCTGGCTCTATCATTGGCTCGCGTCCATTCACGAGCGGCGTCGATTCCCTCCGCCAGGCGAGCTCATCGATGTCGGCGGTTATCGGATGCATCTTCACGCTCTCGGTGAGGGTGGCCCCACCGTCGTGCTCGACTCGGCGCTCGCGGGGTCGTCATTGAGCTGGTCGGAGATTCAGCCGGAGGTCGCGCGCTTCACCAAAGTCCTTAGCTACGACCGCGCCGGGTTCGGTTGGAGCGACGCGAGCCCGCATCCGCGCACGCTCCATCACATGACGCTCGAGCTCTACGAGCTTTTGTCGAAGGCGAACGTCGAGGGGCCTTTCGTTCTCGTGGGGCACTCCTATGGCGGATGGATGGCTCAGCTCTTGGCGTCGCGGCGGCCGGATCTCGTCGCGGGCCTCGTGCTCGTGGACACCCCGCATCCGCGACAGTGGGTCGAGCCCGATAACGCGCAACGCGCGCGGGTGGCGCGCGGTGCCCGCACGGCGCGGCTCGCAGCCTTTGGCGCGCGCTTTGGGCTCATGCGCGCCTTCTTGCAGCTCGGCCGCTTCCGCTCTTCGTCCGAGCACAATCGAGTGGGCCTGCTCCTCGGCAAAACACCTGCGTCCATCCGCCCACAACTGCGTTCGTTCTGGGTGCGGCGAACGACTCTCGAAGCGCTCGCGAGTCAAATCGAGAACGCTCCGGAGAGCGCCGCCTCGCTCGTGGCGGAAACGACCTCCCTCGGCGACATCCCCCTCGTCGTGCTGACCGCGGCCGATCCGAGCCCACAGCGTCTCGAAGATCAGCTCTCGACCGTCGCTCTCAGCCGGTCGGGGCGTCATGTCATCGCCGAGACAAGCGATCATTGGATCCCACTCAAGGAGGCCGAGCTCGTGGTGCAAGCTATCCGCGACGTCGTCGCTTCGGTGCGCGCATGACTGAGCAAGATACGCTTCCGAAGCTTCTTTGCGAGCGCGCGTCAGCTTCACCGGATGCGCAGGCGCTTCGCGAGAAGTCTTACGGGATCTGGCGCGCCATCACGTGGCGCGGCTATCGCGACCGCGTCGAGGAGCTTTGTCTCGGCTTGCGAGCTCTGGGTATCGGCCGGGGCGATAAAGTCGCGATCGTCGGGGACAACCGACCCGAGTGGGTGCTCTCGGAGCTCGCGGCGCAAGCGTTGGGCGCGATCCCTCTCGGTATCTACCAGGACTCCGTCAGCGAGGAGCTCGTCGTGCTCGCCGATGCCTCCGACGCGAAGCTTCTCATCGCCGAGGATCAAGAGCAGGTCGACAAGGCTTTGGAGGTGCGCCACCGCCTTCCCAAGCTCGAGCGCGTCATCGTAAGCGATCCTCGCGGGATGCGAGACTACGACGATCCTTGCCTCATGGCGCTCTCGGAGCTCGCTGCCTCTGGACGCGCGTCCCGCCAAGACGACCCGGGCCGGTTCGATGCGCTCGTCTCCGAGACCTCGCCCGACGATGTCGCGCTTTTTGCAACCACGTCGGGCACGACGGGGACACCCAAGCTCGCGATGCTGACCCATCGCAATCTTGTCTCGATGGCAGAGAGCTTGATGGCGGTCGATCCGCTCGGCCCTGGGGACGAGCTCGTGTCGTTTCTTCCGCTCGCCTGGGTAGGAGAGCAGATGATGTCGGTGTCTTCCGCGCTCGTGGCAGGCGCGACGGTGAACTTTCCCGAGGAGCCGGAGACGGTCACGGAAGACCTTCGGGAGATTGCGCCGCACGTCATGTTCTCGCCGCCTCGGATTTGGGAAAGCCTCTTGTCGGAAGTGCAAATGAAGCGAGAGGACGCGACCTGGCTGAAGCGTCGTGTGCTCGACTGGGTGCTCGACGGGAATCATAACGGCGTTCGAAAAAGCCTCGCGGATCTCGTCTGCCTGTATTGGATTCGCGACGGGCTCGGGCTCCGGCGTTTGAAACACGCTTATACCGGCGGCGCCGCGCTCGGACCCGATACCCTACGCTTTTTTCACGACTTGGCGTGAACTTGAAGCAGATCTACGGTCAGACGGAAGTCTCCGGCATCTCGGTCGTGCATCGTGACGGCGCGGTGAAGCCGGACACCATGGGCGAGCCCCTCCCCGGGACCGAGCTTCGCATTACGGAGGACGGAGAGATCATCTCGCGGAGCCAAGCGGTCTTCGTCGGCTACTACCATAATGACGCCGGTACTAGGGAAGTGCTCCGGGACGGCTGGCTCTATTCGGGCGACGCCGGCTATCTCGATGCGGAAGGGCAGCTCGTCGTAATCGACCGCGTCGAAGACGTCGCTCACCTCACGGACGGCACCGCCTTCAGCCCGCAATTCGTCGAGAACAAGCTCAAGTTCAGCCCTTACGTTCGAGAAGCGGTCGTCTTTGGCGGCGATGGCCGTCCCTTCGTCACCGCGCTCGTTTCGATCGACTTCCAGAATGTCGGCACCTGGGCGGAGAGGCGGCAAGTGCCGTTCACGACCTTCGTCGACTTGTCCCAACAAGAAGCCGTGCTCGAGCTTCTGACGGCGGAGCTTCGCCGCGTCAACGAGCAGCTTCCCGAAGCGATGCGGGTGAAGCGGTTCCTCCTCCTTCACAAGGAGCTCGACGCGGACGACGCCGAGCTCACGCGTACGCGCAAAGTGCGTCGCCGAACGGTGGCGGAGCGTTATCGCGATCTCGTCACGGCGCTCGGTGGGGACGCGCTGACGGTGGCGCTCGAGACCGAGATTCGTTATCAGGACGGCCGTTCGGCGCAGATATCGGTCTCCATCCCGATCGTGGGGCTCTAGTGATGGACGTTCTAGCCGAGCTCACCCTGGCGGGCCTCGCCAACGGCATGATCTACGCCCTCATCGCGATTGGCTTCATTATTATTTATAAAGCCACCGACGTCATCAATTTCGCGCAAGGGCCGCTCCTTCTTCTCGGGGCCTATCTCGGCTACACCTTCCTTTCGCTGCAGATTCCCGTTTGGCTCGGCATCGGCCTCACGCTCGGCGTTGCCGCCCTCGTGGGCGTCGCGATTGCCCGCTTCGCGCTCCGTCCTCTCATCGGCGAGCCGGTCATCTCGATGATCATGGCGACGGTCGCGCTCTCCAGCATCTTGCACGCCTTGATTCAAGGCATCTGGGGCGTACGGCCGCGAAACTTTCCTTTGAACGTGGATCGGCCGGTCGTCATCGGGGTGGCGGCGGTGTCGCTCGTCGCTCTCGGCTGGTTCTTCCGCAAAAGCCGTGAAGGGCTCGCGATGCGGGCCGTCGCCGACGATCAGCAAGCCGCGATGAGCGTGGGCGTCAGCCTTCCTCGAACGCTTTCGCTCGCATGGGCGCTCGCCTCGGCGGCAGCAGCCCTAGGAGGCATCTTGCTCGCGGGTCTCGTCGGCGTGAGCCAAGACATCACCGCCATCGGCCTTCGCGTGTTCCCCGTCGTGATCCTCGGCGGACTCGATTCGATTGCCGGTGCGGTGATTGGCGGGGCGCTCATCGGTCTCGTAGAAGCTTACGCGGGCGGCTATGTCGGCATGGGCGTTCAGACGCTCGTCCCCTATGCGCTTCTTCTCGTCGTGCTGATGGTGCGGCCGTACGGGCTGTTCGGCAAGCGCCGGATGGAAAGAGTGTAGGCTGCCTTGCGCTCGGGAAATTTCTTCACCAGCTACGCGGCGGACATGGCGCTCTTCCGTACGCCGCTTGAGCGGTGGCGAATGGGCCTCTTTGCCGTCGCGATCATCGTCTTTCCGTTCGTCGCGACCTCTTACGGCTTGTCGCTCGCGAATCAGATCGCTATTGCCACCGTCGGCGCCATCGGTCTCAATATCCTCGTGGGCTACACGAGACAGATCTCGCTCGGCCAAGGAGCTTTCATGGCGGTGGGCGCTTACGCGAGCGGGCTCGCCACCATCGAGTGGGGCCTTCCCTTCTGGCTCAGCATCCCGCTCGCGAGCTTTTTCACGGCGGCCGTCGGTGTGTTCTTCGGTCTACCCTCCATTCGGTTGAAGGGGCTCTATCTCGCCATCGCGACGCTGGCGGCGCAGCAGATCGTCGAATGGATCGTCACTCATTGGACGGGGCTTACCGGCGGCACCGAAGCGCTCGTCGTGCCCGCGCCGCGTCTTTTCGGCGAGCGGATGAACACCGATTTCCGTTTCTATTGGTTCGCGGTGCTCGCGGCGAGCGGGACGGCGCTCTTTGCAGCCAATCTTTTTCGCTCGCGGGTGGGACGTGCCTTTCTCGCGATCCGCGACCAGGACATCGCGGCCGAAGCTTCCGGGGTCAACCTGTTCCGCTACAAGCTCACGGCGTTCGCAGTGTCGTCTTTTTTCGTCGGCATGTCGGGAGCGCTCATCGCGCATTACCGTACGATCGTGACGTGGGAGCGGTTCACGCTCGAGGTGAGCATTCTCTATCTCGCGATGGTCATCGTCGGCGGGCTCGGAAGTATCGTGGGCTCGTTTCTCGGTGCTTCGGTCATCACGCTCTTGCCCGCGCTCATCGCCACGTCCGGCCGCGCGCTTCAGACGAGCTTCCCAACCGTCGCCGAGATCTTGCCCGCGGTGCAAGAAGGTGTATTCGGGCTCGTCGTTTTGCTCGTGCTCATCCTCGAGCCCCGTGGACTCGCCAAGCTCTGGTCGAACGTGAAGACCTATTTCCGGCTGTGGCCGTTTTTCTATTAGCATGGCTGGTACCGGCGGACGTTCTCAACTGGGCGACGGCGCTCAGCGAATCGCGCTGAGGATAGTCAATTTCAAGCTTGAAGCCTTTCCAGAGCACGTGGTGTCGCGATGCGGCCAAGGGGACCAGGAGGTCGCCTTTGACGGGGCCCCTATTTCCGTCGATTCGAGACCGCCCGAACGCGAAACACAAGCCCACAAGAACCGGTAATCTCTACTCGGTCCCCAGCTCATCCCAGTTGGCGGTCGGCCGCAAACCGTGATTGGCGTAATCCCTCAGCACGTAATTGATCAGTGGCTGGTAGGGGATCCCCATTTCCTTCGCCAGCCGCTTGAAATAGGTAATGACCTGCGGATCGAGTCGCATAGTGACTGATTCCTTGAGTCGTTTCATGTACTTGGGCTCAGCTTTCTTGAGCGTCTTGAAGTCGTACTCTTTCCTCATGACCAGTTCCTTCCAAAAGCACTCCGTTGCTCCCGCTTCGTTGCCTTACGTGCCGAGATAATTCGAACTTCACTCCCCGTCTCGTTCTCGCAGTGCACCACCAGCAAAACCCTGCTCTTTTCGCTAACGCCCACCGCCAGGAAGCGATCCTCGTCCATAGAGTGGTCTGGGTCGTGGAACACTTCCAGCGGCAAACCTACAAAGATCGTTACAGCCTCCTCGAACGAAACACCATGCTTCCGTCGGTTCTCCCGATTCTTCTCCTCATTCCAGACGCATCGTACATACTGTAAGTGGACGGGTCAAGGTTGCACTCGCGAGTGTCGCTAGCCAAAACGTCGTCGGCGCGTCATTACGAACGTGAAGACCTATTTCCAGCTGTGGCCGTTTTCCTATTAGCATGGCTGGTACCGGCGGACGATATCGGGGCCCCGACTTGCTTTAGAAAATCGAGAACGACCGGGCCGATTTCGAGAAGGTGCACGTCACCGTCGATGACGGGATGATCGAGTTTACGCCGGATGTCGACTTCGGGGCGATGGGGCCGAAAACCCTCCGTGCACGTCAGCGTCGGTCCACCGGAAGGGACGTCCACCGACTCCGCGGCCCGGTGCCATCCATGCGCAAAATCCGCACGTCATCAACCAAACCCAACATATCATGTCCAAATTCGGCTTCTCATGCTAGAAAAGCCCTTATGACCGAAAACGCCCGCATTCTCCTTCACCCGGCGGACTCCCTACTCGTCCCCATCGATCCTTCTCACGTGTACTATCTCGAAGCCGTGGGCGGCGAAACCGTCATTCGAATCCGGCGCTCACGGCCGCTGAAAGACGTGCGCCCCTTGGGCAAGCTCTTTCCCCTCTTTCGGCGCCACGGGTTTCTCCGAGTCCACCGCAACCACGCCGTCAATCTCGCCCGCATCCGCCAGATCCGTCGTCGGAAGGGATCGCTGGACTGGGAACTGAAACTGCAGCCGCCCGTGAACCGGATCCTCCCGATTAGCCGCAACGCCCTCGCCAAACTGAAGGCGGCGTTTCGCTGAGCACGGTCGCCGCGTCACCTCTGGACTGCGCGACAACGGCCATCACAACTCGCTCATTATCATGGTGAAAGAAACCATCGAGGCAAGGAGAACGTCATTCTCTTTCGGCAACGTCATGCTCACCGTCCCCGGAGTGAAGATCCTCGACTTCGGGCTCGCCAAGTTCGCGACATCCGACCCGATCCAGAATGTGTCAGCGCTTTCGGGGCTCTCCGCTCTGCCCACGCAAGCGAAGCCCCTCACAACCGAGGGTTCCATCATCGGCACGTTACATTACATGGCGCCTGAACAGCTCGAAGGCGACGAGGTAGATGCTCGGTCCGACATCTTTGCCTTGGGGGCTGTCTTGTACGAAATGGTGACGGGCAGAAAAGCGTTCGAAGGCAAGAGTCAGGCCAGCTTGATCAGCGCCATCATGACGTCGGAGCCTCCGCCCGTTTCCCAGATTCAAGGGCTAACGCCTCCGGCGCTCGACCACGTTGTTCGGACGTGCCTTGCGAAAAATCCCGACGAGCGTTGGCAGACGTCGGGGGACGTTTTCCGACAGCTGAAGTGGATTCGCGAAGGCGGTTCGCAGGCGCCCGTTGTTTCATCGGTCGGGGCAGCACGGAGCTCCAAACGCACGTGGCCGTCCATCGCCGCGGCGCTCGCTCTCGGCGCGATCGTCGGCGCTTTCGCCTGGAGCTCGAAGCCCGATGCTCCGGCCCGCGTGGCGCGCTTCGTGGCCACACCACCATCCGCTGCTCCACCGAACACCGAATCGGCGGACGGAGACCTGGCGATCACGCCGGACGGCACGCGCATCGTGTATGCAGCTCTGCACGAGCTCGAGGCCGCGCCACTCACTGGACTCGGCCTGGGTCTGCGCGCGCCGTTCATCTCTCCGGATGGAAACTAGGTCGGATATTTTGACGACGCACGACTCCTGCGGAGAGTATCCATACTCGGTGGACCGCCGGTGACGATCTGCACGCTCCCCGGAGGGTCTTCACGTTCACGCGGCGGGAGCTGGGGGCGCGATGGCACCATCATCTTCGCGACGAACGCGTCGAGCGGACTGTGGCGCGTCGCGGCGGGCGGCGGCGAGCCAGAGGAGATCACCTCGGCAAATGGCCAGAACCATGTGTTTCCCGAGATCCTCCCTGGCGGTAAGGCGGTCCTCTTCACGGTAACGCGTGGGGCCGTCCGGAACGTCCAGAACGATCAAATTGCGGTGGCGTCGCTCGCAGGCGGCGAGCCGAAGATCCTCGTTCCTGGTGGCGGCAGCAATCCCCGCTACGCGTCGTCGGGACACATCGTTTATGGTGCGAATGGCACGCTCCGCGCCGTGGGTTTCGACCTCGCTCGGCTCGAAGTCACGAGTGCCCCCATCCCAGTGCTTTCCGGTGTCGTCACCAAGACCGGCGGCGCGGCGAACTTCCGCATATCGGACGACGGGTCTCTCGTGTACGTAGCCGGCCGTATGAGCGGGGCCGAACGCGTGCTGGTGTGGGTCGATCGAAACGGAAGGGAGGAGGTACTGACGGCTGAGCCGCGAGACTACACGTTCCTTCGCATCTCCCCTGATGGGAGTCGTCTCGCTCTCGACGTACGCGATCAGGAGCGCGATGTCTGGATCTGGGACTTCACCCGCGAGACGTTGAGCCGATTCACATTCGGCCCGAGTGTCGACGGCCGTCCAGTCTGGAGTCCGGATGGACAGCAGTTGATCTTCGAATCGCATCGCGGCGGCCAAGGTAACGTTTTCGCCAAGTCGGCACGTGGAACAGGACAGGTCGAGCGCCTGACGGAGAGCGACGATCACCAAACTCCGGGCTCGATATCACCCGATGGCTCATGGTTGGTGTTCGAGGAGGGACCCAGCTCTAGAAACCTTGTGCTCCTCTCTTTAACCGGTGAAGGTGTACCACAACCCTTGCTCCAGACGGATTTCAACGAGAGCGATGGGGAGATCTCGCCCGACGGTCGCTGGCTCGCCTACTCGTCCGACGAGTCGGGCCAAACCGAAATCTACGTGCGTCCTTTTCCCAACGTCGACGAGGGCCAGTGGCAGATCTCACGACAGGGAGGGAACCAGCCGCTCTGGGCGTCCGATGGTAGCGAGCTGTTCTATTTGAGTCACGAAAAACGCCTCATGGCGGTCCCTTTTGAGAATGCCGAGGGCGCAAGTATCAGCTTGGGACAAGCCGAGGTCGTTCTTCAACAAACCTATTTCACAGCTGGATTCATCGGCCGCAACTACGACGTGTCTCCCGACGGTAAGCGCTTCCTGATGATCCGGGAAGATACGCCCGGCGGCGTCAACACTGAGTTGATCTACGTCCAGAACTGGCTCCAAGAGCTGAAGCGGCTCGTTCCCGTTCAGTAAACGAGGAATAGGCCGCTAACGCGCCTTCGCCACGACGACGGTCACGTCGTCCGCTGGCGCAACGCCGCGCGAGTGCTCGGCGACAGCGTGCAAGATCCGATCGCGCACCTGTCGTGGCTCCTCGTCTTTGGCTTCCAAGATCACGCGCTCGAGACGCGCTTCGCCGAACTCTTCGTCGTCGGCCGAAAGCGCTTCGTGAATGCCATCCGAGAAGAGGACAAGAAGATCGCCCGGCTCCCATTGTCTCTCGCGGGCGGAGAACGACATTTCTTCGAAGCCCGGTATGCCGAGAAGCACATCCGTCGACTCGAGCCTATCGATGCGGTCGGAGGCTCGATGGTAGAGAAACGGATAAGGATGCCCCGCGTTCGCATAGCTCAACGTGCGCGCCTCGTGCTCGAGACACACGTAGCAGCCGCTCATCAAAAGCCCGCTTTGCACCGAATGAAACACGGTCCAATTCATCGCCGCCATGACCGCGCTCGGCGAGGCATCGATCTTGGCTTGCGTATGCAAACAGCTCTTTGCCATGGCGACGAGCAGGCCCGCGTAGAATCCGTGCCCGGTCACGTCAGCGAGCATGACACCGGTGGCGTCCGTCCCGAGCTCCACGTAATCGTAGTAGTCCCCGCCGACATCGGCAGCAGGCTTGCAGTATCCGGAAATCTCGGCGTGTTCGATGAGGAGGTCTCCCTGCGGCAGCATCGCCATTTGAATCTCGTGGGCTCGCTTCAGATCCTGCTGCCAGCGCTCCCGTTCGAGGCCGGCGGCTACTTGAAGAGACACGTCGCGACGGAGCTTGGAGGTGAGGTATTGGAAGATGCCCTTCGCGATGGAGCTACTCAGCGTCAGCGCCCTCTCGAACTCAGCGTGCCGCCATTCGAGAAGAAGGACGTCCGTCTGGGCGATCGCGGTGGCACTTCGCGGCCCTTCATCGATGAGTGCGAACTCTCCAACACAATCTCCCGTCGACATCTCGACGAGGCGGATGCCGTCTTTCTCGACAGAGAGCGATCCCTCGACGATGAAGTACGCCGCGTCCCCAGGTTCGCCTTCCTTGAAAATCACCTCGCCTGCCGTTGCCCGTACCTCGCCCATCCGGCTCGCGAGATCGGACACGATATCGGTCGGTAACTCAGCGAGAAGTGTATTAGCTTTGAGAAAGGCCGCCCGATCGAACATAAGAAGGTGCCGATGTTATCGCCCGCGTCAAAAGACATGCAACTAGAAACGTACGTCGCGGCGTCGACACGTCAGGCGGGTTCCTTCCCATTAGGCCTGAACACCGTTTCGATGGACAGGCCGAACAGGTCGGCGATGCGAAACGCCAGAGGAAGGCTCGGATCGAACTTGCCGGTCTCGATGGCGTTGACGGTCTGGCGCGAGACGTCCAGCTCCAGAGCCAGCCGAGCCTGAGTCCAGTCTCGCTCGGCGCGCAGAACCTTGAGCCGGTTCTTCACGCGTATCGCCGTTGGCCCGCAAGAACCCCGACGGAAGAGGCGACCGCCAGGATCATAATCACATCGGAGACATCTGTGGCGCCGATGGCGCCGGCGCGCTCGAGGAGCCGATAGGCCGCGGCTCCGACCAGAGCGGCGCCGAAGCCCAAAGCGAGGGCTTCCAGCTGAATCCTCCGCTGCAGCTCATCCGCCTCCCGCAGAAACCTTCGGTAGGCCAACATCATCGCGCCGCCCAGAAGGACATGTAGTAGCGTGACCGTGATCGCCGCAGCGCCGCCGGGCACCCAGCCTCTACTGATCGCGGCGCTAGCCAGGACCCAGGTGGCCGCCCAGGCGAAGATCCAGCCAACGAGTCGCAACTGATTTCGGCGATCCCGCTCGCTCATCGCACACCACACCCAAAGTGATCGTTTGGTCTGCTCCATCGTCGTTTCCTCCTTTGACTCAAGAACCGAAGTGTAAAGTAACACAGACAATAAGTCAAGGGTACGTGACTTTTTTGCAAGTGCGATTACTTCCGCCCACGGCCGTTTTCCTACTAGAATCTCCCATGGAAAAAAGACTCCTCGGTGCGTCAGCGCTCGCGCTTTGCGTGGCGTGCGGAGGAGGCGGCGGTTCGGAGGAAGACGATGCCATCCTCGTCGGCGCCATCTTCGCGCTCACCGGGGCCACTTCGGATGTCGGGAGGATCTATGCCGACGGCGTCCGCGACCATGTCGGCTGGGTCAACAGCAAGGGCGGCATCGACGGCCGCCCGCTCGAGCTCCTGTATCAGGATTACGGCTATCGGGTCGACCGCGCCGAGCAGCTCTACAGCGATTTCGTCAACGAAGGCGTCGTGGCTTTCATGGGCTGGGGCACGGGAGACACCGAAGCACTCCGCGGCCGCATCGCCGACGATCAAGTACCGTTCATGTCGGCGTCCTATTCGCACGTGCTCGGTGATCCAGCGGAAGCGCCCTACAACTTCCTCGCGGGCACGACCTATAGCGATCAGTTTCTGATCGTTCTCGACTGGATTGTCGAGAACCATCCGGAGGGAAGCCCGAAAATAGCACTTCTTCACCACGCCTCGCCGTTCGGCTTGTCGCCTTACGAGCAGCTCGGACGCGACTACGCCGCGGCCCAAGGCATCGAGCTGATGGCGCAGGAGATGCCTCGAGGCAGCACGGACTTTACGTCAGAGCTCACGCGCGTGCGCGAATGGGGTGCGGCGTACATCCTCTTTCAAAACACGTCGGCTCCAGTCTCGGTCGTGCTCAAGAACGCGGCGAGCCTCTCGATGACGATCCCCTTCTTTTGTTTGAACTGGTGCGCCAATGAGCTTCTCGTCGAGCTCGCGAGAGATGCGAGCGAAGGTGTCGTCGGGGCGATGCCTTTTGCGCCGCCAGCTTCCGAGGGCGTGAGCGGGCTCGAAGAGGCGCGCGCCTATCTCCTTTCGAAAGACGGGAGTGCTCTCGAAGACCAAGGTGTTCCTTATGGACAGGGTTGGTGGACGATGGCGGTCATGACGGAGGGCATCCGTCGCGTCGTCCACGACCGCTTGCCTCTCACCGGCGAGAACGTCAAAGCGGCGCTCGAGGGGCTCGCTGATTTCGATACCGGCGGTGTGACCTTTCCGATTACGTTCACGGGCGAGAATCACCGCGGCGCGAAAGGCATGCGTTTGTTTCGAGTCGAAGAAGGCCGCTGGGCGCCGCTGACGGAATTTCGCCATGCTCCGTCTGAATAACGTCGAGGTCGTCTACGACAACGTCGTGCTCGTCCTCCGCGGGCTTTCTCTCGAAGTCGGCCGAGGTCAGATCGTCTGTCTTCTCGGCACGAACGGTACGGGGAAGTCGACGACCCTCAAAGCCATCTCGGGCCTACTGGCGCCGGAAGATGGAGAGGTGACCGACGGCTCCATCGAGCTCGAAGGCGAGCCCATCCACGGTTTGCCGCCTCACGACGTCGTCCGGCGCGGGGTCTTTCAAGTGATGGAAGGCCGCCGCGTCTTCGAGCATCTCACCGTCGAAGAAAACTTGCGCGTGGGCGCTTATACGCGCGCCTCGATGAACCTCGACAAAGTGTTCGACACCTTTCCGCGTTTGAACGACTGTCGCAAGAAGCTCGCGGGCTTTCTCTCGGGCGGTGAGCAACAGATGCTCGCGATCGGCCGAGCTCTGATGTCAGAGCCTAAGCTTCTGCTGCTCGACGAGCCATCTCTCGGTCTCGCTCCGCTCATCGTCGAAGAGATCTTCGCCGTTCTGCGCCGCCTCAACGAGGCCGACGGCGCGACGATTCTTCTCGTCGAGCAAAACGCCGCCCGCGCGCTCGACATCTCGCACTACGGCTACGTCATGGAGAACGGCCGTGTGGTTCTCGAAGGCAAACCGGAAGAGCTCCGCGAGAACGCGGACGTGAAGGAGTTCTATCTCGGCCTCTCGGAGCTCGGCGGGCGCAAGTCCTATCGCGCCGTCAAACACTATCGCCGGCGAAAGCGCTGGTTGTCGTGAATCCGATCTACGAGCCCGAGATCGAAGCCGCCGCAGCCGAAGCTTGGCAGGTCTATCAAGACCAGCTCGTGCGCAACATCGTGGCCTATGCCGCCGAGCACACCGAAGAGTTTCAGCGCCGGCTGAAGGGCGCGGGACTCGTCGCGGAGGACATCCGCTCCGTCGCTGCCTTGGCCGATGTGCCGGTGCTGTCGAAAGACGACCTGCCCGAGCTGCAGGAAGCGTCGCCACCCTTCGGAGGGCTACTGGCGTGCGACGTCAAGACGTTGAAGCGTGTCTTCCTGTCTCCCGGCCCGATCCTCGACCCGGAAGGGGAAGGCCCGGACTTCTGGGGCTGGGCGCCCGCGCTTTGGGCCGCTGGCTTTCGTCAAGGCGAAACTGTCTACAACACCTTCTCGTACCATCTGACGCCGGCGGGGGCGATGATGGAAGAAGGGCTCCGCGCGATCGGCTGTACCGTCGTCCCAGGCGGTGTCGGGAATACAGACGCGCAGGTCGATCTGCTCGCGCGCTCGGGGAGCACCGGCTATTGCGGAACACCGGATTTTATCTGGACGCTTCTCGACCGCGCGCGGGAGAAGAGCATCGACGTTTGTCTCGAGCGCGGCTTCGTCAGCGGCGGGCCGCTATCGGCGTCGCTCAGAGAAGACCTCTTGCGTGAGTTCGGCGTGTCGGTCCGCGAAGGTTATGGCACCGCCGATGTCGGCGCGATTGCTTTCGAATGCGAAGCGTCGCGCGGGTGGCATATCACGCCCGGGCGCGTCGTCGAGGTGCTCGAGCCCACAGGCGAAGTCGTCGTCAGCATACAGAACGAAGTCTATCCGCTCGTGCGTTTCGGCACCGGCGATCGATCGGCGCTCGACACCACACCCTGTGCGTGCGGGCGCACGACCCCGCGGCTTCTCGGCTTCCAAGGAAGGGTGGGCGAGGGCGTAAAAGTGCGCGGGATGTTCGTCCACCCGCGATCGATCGCGCGGGCGCTTGCATCCGCGCTCGGCGAAGTGCCCCGCTACGAGGCGATCGTGCGCCGCGTGGATCGCCGCGATGCGATGGTGATCCGCGTGGAAGCCCCGGTTGAGGTCGAGGTCGAGGCGCTCGCCCAGAGTTTCCGCGACGAGCTCAAGCTCCGCGTCGACGTCGAGCTCGTGCCGCCAGGTACCCTCTCGGGTGACGCGGCGCCGATCCGAGACGAGCGCAGCTGGTAAACCAAGACTGTTGGTTTGACTGTGGAGTAAAATATTGAGGGTTCTCCTGTCGTTTCTGGGGATCTGATTTGGGCGCGAGGGTATGGCCTATGGACGCTGCCGCGATTGTGGAAAACACCGGAAACTCCTGGAGAGAGAGGCGTTAGGGATGGGTTGTGAGCAGGTACAAACGTAGCAGCGGCGTTTTCCACAATCGCTTGGAAAACGCTTCGCGTTTCCCACAAGCGCCCACAGGCCCCTCCTGATATATACAAGAAGGATTCATTCATTTGGAATAAGGAAGGGGAGGCATCGATCAGTGGAGGCTATGGAAAACGCCCTTCCAGGCTTCGAAGAGAGCTCAGTCGTGAGCAAGGCCTTGAACGATCCGGACCGTGGGGGCGTTTCCCACAGCCTCGTTTCGCGCTGCGGGGCAGTGGCATTTGGTGAGGCCTGTGGGTTGAGAGGGTAAGCCATGTTTAGATGCGCATCGGCGAGAACGCTAGAATCCTTTTTCGGCAAGAAAAAGGAGCGTTCTCGCGATGCGCGTTACCACGTTAGTCAACAAGCTCATCGGATTGCAAGGCCTGTGGGTCCGAAATTTCCACTTCCAGGCGGACAAAGCCAGAGTGGTGGTGGATGTCGTACCACGGAGGAGGAAGCCTCTGTGCGGGGTTTGCGGTCGAAAGGTCCGCAAGAACAAAGATCGCTACAATCGTTACTGGCGGCACTTGGACCTGTTCGGTGTCCGGAGCTATCTTCGCTACTCGATCCGGCGAGTGGTTTGTCGGCGTTGTGGCGTGGTCAAAGAAAAGGTGCCTTGGGCCGACAAGGGGAGCCGCTTTACCAAGAGCTTCGAACAAGAGGTAGCGTGGCTGGCACAGAGGACGGACGTCAGCGCCGTAGCGAACTATTTCCGAGTGACGTGGCGTTCGGTGCGACGGATCATCCAGCGGGTGGTTGCCGAGCAACGGGATGAGCGGCGCGAGCTCGATGGATTGCGGGTGATTGGGATGGACGAGATCAGCTACCGCAAACGCCATAAGTACTTAACAGTGGTAATAGACCATCTCAGCGGCCGGGTCGTCTGGGCGGGAAAGGAGCGCAAGGCCAAGACGCTGCTGCGGTTTTTCCGCAAGCTCGGACCACAAAGAGCCGCGGAGCTCGAAGCGGTCAGCATGGACATGTGGGAGCCGTACATAACTGTCGTCGGCAAAAAGGCTCCTCAGGCACGGGTGATCTTTGACCGCTTCCACATCGTCAAGCATCTGAACGAGGCCGTGGATAAGACCCGGCGCGAGCTGGTGCGCGAGCTCAAAGGGACTGCCCGGCGCAACCTCAAGAACACCAAGTTTCCCCTTCTCAAGGCCAAACACAACCGCAGCGCGAAAGACAAACGGGTGCTCCGCGAGCAGGTGCGAGCTAATCGTCGCCTCTACCGCGCCATGCTTCTGCGCGACGACTTCATGGACCTCTACACCTACAAAACCGAGACATGGGCCAAGAAGTTTCTCCGAGGATGGCTGCGGCGCGCTATGAGCTCGAGGATAGAGCCCGTCAAACGCGCGGCGAAGATGATCCGCAGCCACTTCGATGGCGTCATCGCGTGGGTCACGTGGAGACTCAGCAACGGCCGACTCGAAGGAATGAACAACAAAATCCGGCTGCTGAGCCACCGCAGCTTTGGACTCCACTCTGCCGAAGCTCTCATCAGTCTCGTCTACCTAAACTGTGGCGGTCTCACCCTCGAGAGGATCCACTGAAATGGCAGGAGAGGCATATTTAATATGGTTCTCCTGTCGTTTCGGGGGATCTGATTTGTGTTGGAGGGCATGGCCTATGGACGCTGCCGCGATTGTGGAAAACGCCGGAAACTCCGGGCGAGAGAGGCGTTTAGGGAAAGGTTGTGAGCACGTACAAACGTGGAGCGGCGTTTTCCACAATCGCTTGGAAAACGCTTCGCGTTTCCCACGAGCGCCCACAGGCCCCTCCTGATATATATACAAGAAAGATTAATTCATATGGAATAAGGAAGAGGGGGCTCGATTAGTGGAGGCTATGGAAAACGCCCTTCCAGGCTTCGAAGAGAACTCAGTCGTGAGCAAGGTCTGAACGACCAGAACCGTGGGGGCGTTTCCCACAGCCTCGTCTCCCGCTGAGGGGCAGTGGCATTTGGTGAGGCCCGTGGGTTGAGAGGGTAAGCCATGTGTAGATGCGCATCGGCGAGAACGCTAGAATCTTTTTTTCCGAAAGAGAAAAGAGCGTTCCCGCGATGCGCGTTACTACGTTAGTCAACAAGCTCATCGGATTGCAAGGCCTGTGGGTCCGAGGTTTCCACTTCCAGGCGGACAAAGCCAGAGTGGTGGTGGATGTAGTACCACGGAGGAGGAAGCCTCTGTGCGGGATTTGCGGACGAAAGGTCCGCAAGAACAAAGATCGCTACAATCGCTACTGGCGGCACTTGGACCTGTTCGGAGTCCGGACCTATCTTCGCTACTCGATCCGACGAGTGGTATGTCGGCGGTGTGGAGTGGTCAGAGAAAAGGTGCCTTGGGCCGACAAGGGAAGCCGCTTTACCAAGAGCTTCGAACAAGAGGTAGCGTGGCTGGCACAGAGGACGGACGTCAGCGCCGTAGCGAACTATTTCCGAGTGACGTGGCGTTCGGTGCGACGGATCATCCAGCGAGTGGTTGCCGAGCAGCGGGATGAGCGGCGCGAGCTCGATGGATTGCGGGTGATTGGGATGGACGAGATCAGCTACCGCAAACGCCACAAGTACTTAACCCTAATCGCAAAATCTTCGAAGCACGAAAACGCGAAACAGCCGCACTGGGCGCAGGCGAGAAGCTCGTGCTGGGGCACCCGCTCGCCGCCACTATAGGTGATTCTGCACGATGTATGCAGAACCTGGAAAAGGTGCTATTCACGGGGCCAAAGACCTCAGACACGGTGACGTTTATTTGCGATTAGGGTGATCTTTGACCGCTTCCACATCGTCAAGCATCTGAACGAGGCCGTGGATAAGACCCGGCGCGAGCTGGTGCGCGAGCTCAAAGGGACTGCCCGACGCAACCTCAAGAACACCAAGTTTCCCCTTCTCAAGGCCAAACACAACCGCAGCGCGAAAGACAAACGGGTGCTCCGCGAGCAGGTGCGAGCTAATCGTCGCCTCTACCGCGCCATGCTTCTGCGCGACGACTTCATGGACCTCTACACCTACAAAACCGAGACATGGGCCAAGAAGTTTCTCCGAGGATGGCTGCGGCGCGCTATGAGCTCGAGGATAGAGCCCGTCAAACGCGCGGCGAAGATGACCCGCAGCCACTTCGATGGCGTCATCGCGTGGGTCACGTGGAGACTCAGCAACGGCCGACTCGAAGGAATGAACAACAAAATCCGGCTGCTGAGCCACCGCAGCTTTGGACTCCACTCTGCCGAAGCTCTCATCAGTCTCGTCTACCTAAACTGTGGCGGTCTCACCCTCGAGAGGATCCACTGAAATGGCAGGAGAGGCATATTGAGTATACTCAACATACGATGGCGATCATACAGGTGGTGCTCGGTGATGCTCTGCTCGAGCTTGCCGATCGGCTCGCCAAGCGGCAGCGAATCAACCGCTCGGCGCTGATACGTGAGGCGTTGCGCACACATTTGAAGAGGCTGCGCTACGCGGAGTTGGAGAACCAGGAGCGCGCTGCATACGAGCAACGACCGGACGACCTCGATGAGGTTAGGCGTTGGGAGAGGGTGGCCGATTGGCCGGACGACTAGAGCGCGGCGAGATTCGTCTCTATCAGTTCGCCCCGCCGGACAAGTCCCGACCGGTTCTGCTGTTGACTCGCGGCGCGTCCATCAAATATCTCTCGCGCATCACGGTTGCGCCTATCACATCCACGATTCGAGACGTGGCCTCCGAGGTTCAGCTCGATGTCGACGATGGTATGAAGGCGCCGTGCATCATCAATCTTCACAATATCGTGACCGTCGCGACGGTCGGGATCGGGCGTCGACTCACCAAAGTAAGCGAAGAGAAAATGAAACTCGACTGCGACGCCATAGCTTTCTCTCTGGGTTGCGAAGGATCGTAGAAGCACCCGACGCATCAGCGCGATCAACGGAAGAGAATTCCCATGAACACGCCGTAACTGCAGAGGAGCACAATCCCCTCCCACTTCACGAGCCGCCGTCCCGTGTACAGAAAGACCGCCATCAAGAGCGTGAAGCCGACGAGCGCCGGAAGCTCGAAATGGAACAGCGCTTCGTCGATGGGAAGCGTTCGCAAGGTCGCGGAAACCCCGAGCGCGCCCAGAGTGTTGAACATGTTGCTGCCAATGATCGCGCCGACGACGAGATCCGCTTCACCCCGAAGACCCACGACGAAGGCGGTCGCAAGCTCGGGCATAGACGTGCCCACCGCTACGAGCGTCGCGCCGATGATGAACTCGGAGAGGCCTATCGAGCGTGCGAGCGAGACCGCACCCGTAACGAGAAGTTGCGCGCCGCCGAGCAGAAGGATGAGACCAAAGACGGTGAACGCCAAGCTCCAGGCGAGGCTATGCGTGGGCGGCGTATCCTTGGCTGGCTTGGCTGGCCCGGCTGGTGGTGCCTCGCCGCGAGCCCAGCGGATCGACAGGTAGTTGAAGAAGACCAGAAGAGCGATGAACACGAGCCCCACGCCACGCCCGAGCTCGAGCCGTAATGCGCAGGCAAAGAGAAGCACCGTCACGCCGACGAGAAGCGGAAGCTCGCGCTTGAGCACGGAAGCCGCCACCTTCAGCGGCGCGACGATCGCGGCGCATCCGAGGATGAGCCCGACATTGGCGATGTTGCTTCCGAGCACGTTTCCCACCGTCATCTCCGCATGGCCGCTGAGCGCCGCGATGACGCTCGCTACGATCTCGGGCGACGACGTTCCATAAGCGACGACCGTGAGGCCAACGAGTAGCGGGCTCACCCCGAAATGGGTCGCGAGCCGGGACGATCCGCGTACGAGCCAGTCGGCACCCAAACCGAGTAAGATGAGGCCGGCGAACGACAGAGCCGAGGCAGTTATGGAGCTCAAGTAAGTTCGATCCTAGCAGATCGAAAGGGCAGTAGAACCGGTCCCAGCCTTTCGGACTAGGAGTAGACTGACTAGGCTTTGCTCCCGCCGATCAACGGCGGGCGTTTTTCCTATCGTCGTAGGTGCTGACGTCTTCCTTCAGGACCTCTTCACTCACGACGACCCACTTTCCGTTCTCGAGCGCAAGTTGAGCCTCCAGCTGCCTCGTGACGATGGTTGCGAAGGCAAAGGAAGCTGCGTTGTGAGGGATCTTGGCTGTTTTCTCGGTAGCCAGCACCTCTGCATGAGAGCCCGATTGCTCGCAGCGCTCTATTTCGATCGACCACTTGGCTTGCGCCACGAGCTCTTGGCTAAAGCCTCTGGCCTCCAGGTAACGCTGCCGATGCATCTTGTAGGCCTTTGCCGGTGCGGCCTCGAGGAGCCCGACTTTCCAGGCACCAAAGCCAGCGATCGCCACGAGTGCGAGAACGAGTACTTTCTTCATTCCAGTCCTCTCTGAGTTGTTTTCTTTTCATTGTGCGGTACGAGTCCGTCATCGTCCATCGCTTCCTGAGGTCCAGATCAATGGGAAGAAGCCAACTTCCGCGCCTTTTGGGAGAGGAAGAAGGCGGAGAAGATCTAGCTTATTGGGAACGGTAAGGGCCGTGCTCGGCCAGGACGGTGCCGCTTTCGTCGGCGTCACTCACCACGAAGACGCGATAGGACGCGCCCCCGGGCGCGACGCGCACGATGACGTGGCCGGCGCCGCTTTGCACCTGGTCCGCCGCGGGCCGATCGCCGCTTTTGTCGGTTCTCGGAACTGCAAGATGAAGACGTCGCGCGGACCTTCGTAGGCGCGTTGGGAGAGCAGCCGCTTCAGGACACTCGGGGCGGGGTGCTTGCAGAGTGGGCCGGGACGATATGGACGCGAGGCCGGAGCGCCGCCAAGAACTCGGGGTTCGACGGAGCCGTGGTGGTTCACGACGTGGACGTCTACCGGGCCGACCGCGTCCGCGATCGTTTTTTCCATGTTCTGCCAATCCGGGTGGCCGACGTTGGGGATACCCGTCAGGTCGCCGCCGGTGTAATAGTCGAAAGCACCGTAGCGGAGACGGAAGGACAGGCTGCACATGTTCTCGGAGCGATAGTCTTCGTCCGCGAGAGTGTCGAGGGCCGGGAACCGCTCGTACGTCTCGCCGCCCTGTCCTGACCAGTACACGCCGTTAGCCGTGAGGTTGCGTATCTCGAGCTCTGGATACGGGCGACGCTTCAAGACGATCTGGTCATCGCGACCGGGCTCGAACGCTTCGACGTCGAGCTTCTCGACGACGCGGCGGTACGCACGTACGCCCTCGAAGTCGAGCGGGCGCGGGTAGTCGTAGTCCGGTCAGCCTCGGTCGAGGACCTTGCCAATCTCGAGAGCGCTCGCAGCGTCGGCGAGGCCTCCCATGTGATCGGCGTGAAAGTGCGTGATGAGCACATAGTCGAGCTTCGGTTCCGGGTGCGTGCGTGCGATATAACGGGCGATCCACTCGCCTGGACGCCGCGCATTGCTCGGCCGCGACGGCGCCTGGGGACGTTCAGGGCTGGCAGGCCTGGCACGGCTGGCAGGGCTGGGCCCCGCGTCGACGAGCAAGCTCGTCCCGTCGGGGAGCACGAAGAGCGTGGCGTTGCCGCGCCCGGTACTGATGTGATGGATATCGAGCTCCCCGTCCCTCCAAGGAACGAGCGCTTGGAGCAGGAGGAGTGCGAGAGCCGCCGTCGCCATTGGAGTGTTTAACCCTAATCGCAAAATCTTCGAAGCACGAAAACGCGAAACAGCCGCACTGGGCGCAGGCGAGAAGCTCGTGCTGGGGCACCCGCTCGCCGCCACTATAGGTGATTCTGCACGGTGTATGCAGAACCTGGAAAAGGTGCTATTCACGGGGCCAAAGACCTCAGACACGGTGACGTTTATTTGCGATTAGGTAATGCTCCCTCGCTCCTCGCTCGCTCGGCGTGTCATCGGCCCATACGGGCCGGGCTCGCTCCGCTCGCAGCAGGGTGCAGTTGATTTTTCCGGCACCCTGCTTACACCGAGATAGTGATGGGTGTCGGCTTCTTGGTGACGGCGCAGTTGAGGCAGATGGGCTCGCCTTCTTGACCCTCCCGATCCCAAGTGCGATCTCGATGCGCTCGGCGCAGCCGGTCGAAGTTCTCACTTATCCACGCTTCCTGGATCGTCTGCGCGCTCTGCGCGACCTCTGTCACAGGGCCGCCGTCGATCTCGAGCGTGAATCCTTGGCAGCATGGCATCGTGTGCTTGCCGTCCCACGTGATCACCATCCGGCGAAAGGGGTCGGGGCATTGGAACTCGGCCGCGCTCAGCGACTGCCACTCGGCCGCTTTCCAATGGTGGGTCGCGCCGGCAGGAAAGTAGCACTCGCTGATGGACATCCAGTCGACGGCCATCTCGTCTCGCCAAAACGTTTCCATGCGGCCGCTATCGACATCGGCGGCATTCAGGAAAGTTCGCACGACCGACGCACGGATCCGGCAATCAGTCGTGCCTCCGCCGTGAGCGCGCGCTTCGACCGCGCTCCGGACGGAGTGGAGCAAGATCTTCCAATCGCCGCCGACGCGCTGTTTGTCGTAAGACGCTTCGTCTGCGGCGTCGACCGAGAACATGAGATCCGTGATGCCAGCTTCTACGAGCTCCCCAAAGAGCTCGGGCCGCGTCCGCGCGCCGCCATTACCGTTCGTGTTCATCATGATGTCCGGAAAGCCGAGCTCGGCGGCCTGGCGGACGAAAGACACGATCTCGGGATGAAGCGACGGCTCGCCGCGATAGTTGAGCTTGATGGAGCTTACCCCCATCTCGGCGCATTGCCGCAGCAGCGCGCTATACAGCTTGGGGTCCATGTAGCCCCTCTGGTACGTGTGCTCGTCGAACCCCAGCTTGCGGATGTGCTCGTGGGTCCAGATTTGGCAAAACCCCTGAGGATCCTCTTCGGAGCTTCCGCAGCGCAGATCGCAAACGGCGACGGATTCGAGGTCGACATGGACCGGGTGGTCCGCGCCGTCGAGCTCTTCGCCGCGGCGGTCCCATTCGCGCCGATAGGCCTCGTAGCGCATGCTGCGAGCGGACGGAACGTTTCCGATAATCCGAAACGTAGGGTCTTGGCTCATCGCGGATATTCTAACGCAGGCGCCGAGTCCCCTGTATGTCGCGATTGAGAGAAGAAGGTAGCTAGCGGATCAAAACTGCCACCAAGGGTGGGGGGCGCCGTCCGGGCGCATCGAGAGCACGTGCTCCGCCATCCGGCGGGTGCGCTCCGCCTCGCTGCTGAACTCGCGGCCGAAGCGGTGTCCAGCGCCGTCGCCCCAAACGAAGACCCCTGGGTAATGCGGGCTCTCCGTCTGCCGCATCCACTCCTGGAGCTCTTTCACCGCGACGTTCAAATAGTAGTTGTCCATATCGCCGCAATAGACGTGCACTTTTCCGAAGAGCTTTGGGCCGAGGCTCGCCCAGTTGTTCTTCAAGTGGTGTAGTAAGTCGTAGTTCTCCCGCCAATATTGCGCGACCTCGGGATCGATCTCCCCCGAGCTCTTGTCGAAGAGCGGCTTGAAATAGCCGTCGTCGCCGAGCGGCCCGAAGACGGCGGACCAGATATCGAGCTGCTGGCCAGAGCGGCCTTTCGTGCCCGAGACGAGCTCGAACGTGTTCCGTTGTTTGGAGGTCAGGCGTATCTCACCGTTGGTCTCACGCGAATTGGCGATCGGCACCCGGCGCCAGTCGTGCTGTTTGTAGAAGGCATTGACGTCTTCATAAATATTGATACCCTCGACATTGGTGAAGGTCACCGGGTCGGGCGCATAGGCGAAGGTCCCGCCGAAGAAGTCGGGATAAAAGATCTGCATCGCGAGCGCTTCCCAACCCCCCGTCGAGCCGCCCGTCAGAATCCGCGCATAAGGCTCGTCGATGACGCGAAAGCGACGTTCGATCTCCGGGATGAGCTCTTCGAGGATCGCGTCGCCGTAGGGCCCGACATTGACCGAGTTCACGGAGTACGACGTGTCGAAATAGGGGGTGGGATCCTGAAACGTCACCACGATCATGCGCGGGAAGTGGTCGCGGTTCCACGCGCGATTGAAGTCCTCGCCCTCCTTCCATCGCATCGGGTCTTGGATTTGGAAGTGCCCCTGGTAGTAGATGACGGGGTAGTCGATGCTGTCGCGCTCGTAGTCACGCGGCAGAAGCACGGTGGCGCCGAGATGGATCGGCCGTCCCCAGAACTTCGTCAAGATCTCGCTCTTGAAACGAAAGCGTTTGACCCACACGGTATCCGGCGGGAGCTCGATCTCTGGGATGATTTGGTCGAGGACGAGCTCGTGATCGTAGCCGGCTTCGGCGTCGAGCGTGAGTCGCACCGGCACGCTGTGCAGGTTTCCGGCAGAGATCCAAAAGCGCTGGCCTTCCCACTGGTCGTCGTGCATCCAGACCGTGTGACCGTCGGCGCGCGAGAACTCGGAATAGACGTTGATGAAGCCTTGCACGAAATAGTCGCCGGGCGGAATCTCGGAGAGGGAGTCAACGGGGCTGCCTAGATCGCTTTCGTCGAGCTCGATGGCTTCACCGGGTAAGACGTTGTCGAAGTCCCGCCCGAAGAACGGCACGCCGGTGCGGCCGACTTGAAGCCGGGGCTCTTTCTCGTTCGTGCGCGAAATCATGACGAAGGCTCGCCCCGTGATCGGCCCCGCATGGGACTCCTCGGGATAGGAGAGCCGGAAACGTATGCCCGGCTCTCCCGCAGACGGGCCGGCCGTGACTAGAGTTAGTGCGAGCAGCAGCAAGGAGCCCATTCGTGAACGCATGTGTCGATCCACCTCGAGTCGCAGAGTGTATCCGACTTCGCCCATGCTGTTCATCCGTGGCTTCGTCGGACAAGTCCGACTTCGCCCATGCTGTTCATCCTGGCTTCGTCGAGACGAGCCGCAAAAAATTTTGCGCTCTTTTTAAACGAGCGTTAAACTATATTAACGACCGTTTAATGTCCCACTCGGGGATGGTTGAAATCCCTCGCCTTTAGGAGGCTTGGGGTACGATCCCCAGGTGAAAGGATATCGTAAATCATCGCACACGACGTACCAGTTAAACTATCACTTCGTATTTATCACGAAGTACCGCAAGCCGGCCTTGAGAGGGGATGTAGCGGTTCGTCTCCGGGATCTCATCCGGGAGATCTGTGCTCGGAACCAGATAGAAATACTGAAGGGTCATGTGCGGCCTGAGCACGTGCACCTGTTGCTGAGCGTGCCGCCGAATTTGTCGCCGAGTCGAGTGATGCAGTTGATCAAGGGTAAGACGTCGAATCGTCTGATGCGCGACTTACGGACGATGCGGAAGGAGTTCTGGGGTCGGCACCTACGGGCACGGGGTTACTTCGTGGTGACAACGGGCAACGTGACGGATGAGGTGATAGCGAAGTATATAGAGTTGCAGGGTGCCGTGCCCCAGGACGACGATTCTTTCAAGGTCAGTGAGTAGTGAAACGAGGCAAGGACAAGCCGACTTTAGTCGGCGACGTGAACCCATCGCCTTTAGGCGATGGAGCGCACGCGCTCAGTTTTTCTCTTTTATAGATCGTAAGCCATTGACAACATTGAATTTGCATGAGATCGAAGCCACCCAGGCTGGGGGATCGGAAGAACACTCGGCCATCGAGCGGCTCATCTTGAAGCACGCTATGCGATGCTTTGGGCGCCGCGGCTATACGGCCACGACGCTTCGAGGTATTGCTGCCGAGGTGAACGTGACGGCGCCTCTTGTCAGCTACTACTTCAAGAGTAAGGAAAACCTCCACTTGAAAGTCGCGGAGATCGTGATGGCGAGCCTAGAATCGGAGGTTGCCCGCGCTCTCGAAACGCCCCGGCCGTTTTACGAATCCATCGTATCGATCGTTCAAGCCCATATTGGGCTCGTCGAGCGCTCTCCTGCAGCCGTCGAGTTCATGTTTAGCATGCTCTACGGACCCCAGGAGGGCCAGCCGACGCCAGATCTCGAGTCGCTCTATGGGGGTACGCGCCAAAGGATCCAGAGCGTCTTCGAGCGCGGCATCGATTCGGGTGAGCTCGTGCCGCGTCCTGGCGTCACCCCGAGCTTTCTCGTCGAGCAGCTCGGCAACTTGATCCACGCCCATGTGAGCTGCCGCTTCAAAGTCGACCGTTTGGCCGAACGTTACCCCGAGCGCCGTGAGGCTCTCGAACGCCGCGTCAGTGCCATGTCGCTCGACGTGGCCCTCGAGCATTTCTTTTTCGGCGCCGGTGACGTGCCCGCCTTCAAGCAAACCTGATTCCTAACCCTAATCGAACAATAATTCATGACGCTAGCGCGAGTTCGATTCTTTCAAAGAGTGTCTGAGTGGAGGAGTTTGTGGCCATTCGGAGCGCGTTTCGACCACTAACGCGAACGAGGCGGCCGGCTTTGTTGATGATGCGGAAGCGGATGGTGCGGATGGTGTGCAGCAGATGGGTGCATGTACGCTTTCGAGAGATGCCTTTCGTTTCAGCGATGGTGTCGAGCTGAAAGCTGCGACACAGGTTGTGTGCGAGCACGTTCAACTGTTGCCAGGCGTTCGACGCGTTCTTCTTTTCGAACTATGTGTGGAACATCGAAGCGCGGCAGCCGATCTACACCTTCGGTCGCGTGTCGAACGCGATGGCGGCGGCGCGCGAAGAGCGCGGCGGCGTCAACCGCGACGTTCAGGGTCTGGAAAATCAGGTCGCGCTCAGCACCGTGCGCGCCGCTTACGCGTTCCTCCTCGCGCAGAACAATTTGCGCGTGCTCGAGACCGAACGAGATGCCCGAGAGCGCCAGCTCGATCAAGTGCAAACGCGGTTCGAGCTCGAGGACGCCACCAAGCTCGATGTTCTGCGCGCTCGTGTCGCGCTCGCGAACTTGCAGCCCGAGATCCTCGTGGCCGACAACAATCTTCAAATAGCACTCGCGTCGGTAAACACCACGCTCGGTCGGCCGATCGACGCGCCCATCGAGGTCGTCGCGGAGCTTGGCATCGAAGACCCCGTTCCCAGAATCATGAGGACGGAAGCGCTCGTCGAGATCGCAGGCCAGCATCGCCCCGAGCTCCGGCGCTACGCGGTGGACCGGAGAGTCCTCGACGCGCGCGTCGGCGTGACGAAGTCCGACCTCTTGCCGCAAATTTCGGCGAATGCCGGCTTCGGTTCCTTGGTATTTCCGGTTCTGGCTTCGATGCGGCGCACGACTTCGTCCGAGGTCTCGAGCGTCGCGCCGCTCGGCGCCTCGACGTCCACGAAGATTTGCTCCGGGTCCATCTCGGGAAAGAACTCCATCCCCTTCTACATACCGTGGCCAATATCGGCTCAAAAGGCATCAGCATCGGGGGCGGTGAAGCGCTCGGGGGCGGTGGGGGCGGGGTTTCGAACAACAGCCGCATTACATTAGATCTCGTCGATCGCCAGGAGCGCGAGCGAAGAAACTCCCTCCTCACGATGGAGGAAGTGCGGGAAGCGATCTCGAATCTCGACGGGGCGGAGATCAAAGTGGAAAAGCCCCAACAAGGCCCACAAGTCGGAAAGCCCGTCACGATCCGCATCGTCGGCGACGACTTCGACGAGCTCGCGCGGCTCACTCAGGAAGTGAAGACCGGCATACGGAGTGTGCCCGGTCTCGTGAATCTCGACGACGACTTGGATCGCGGCAAGCCGGAGCTACGGCTGCACGTGGACCGCATCGAAGCCATGCTCGCCGGCGTCAATACTCAGGAGATCGCGACGATGGTGCAGACCGCGCTGCGCGGCACGGAGGCGTCGAAATATCGCATCGGTGAAGACGAGTACGATATTACCGTGCGGCTCGCTCCCGAAGCGCGTGGCTCGCTCGACGACCTCGGCGATCTCACCGTGCCGGATGAAGACAGCATCCCGATTCCGCTCCGGACGCTCGTCGAGCTCGAGCCGGGTGTCGGCCCCGCGACCGTCAACCGCGTCGACTTGAAGCGCGTCGTGACCATCGACGGAGACGTCGTGCGCGCGCCCGGACGGACAGAAGATTCCGTGCGGCAAGAAGTCGCGGCACGGCTTACGAAGATCGACTTTCCTCCGGGCTACCGCTGGTCCTTCGCGGGATCGAATCAGGACGAGCAAGAATCCCAGGCTTTTCTTCAGCGAGCTTTCGTCATTGCGGTACTGCTCATTTCGCTCGTGCTCGTGACGCAGTTCGACTCCCTCATCCTGCCGATCACGATCATGGTCTCCGTGCTTCTGTCGCTCATCGGAGTTTTGTGGGGCTTGATCATCACGGCGACGCCGTTCGGCATCATCATGACGGGGATCGGAGTGATCTCGCTCGCCGGCATCGTGGTCAATAACGCGATCGTACTGTGTGATTTCATCCGTCAACTCCGCGAGAGCGGGATGGAGAAGACCAAGGCCGTGATCGAAGCCGGGATCATCCGCCTCCGGCCGGTGCTGCTCACGGCAGTCACGACCGTTCTCGGGCTCATCCCCCTGACGCTCGGGATCAATATCGACTTGTTCCGCGGCACGCTGAGCCCCGGAGGCCAGTCCTCACAGTGGTGGTCACCGATGGGCGTGGCTGTGATCTTCGGTTTGACGGTCGCGACGGTCCTGACGCTCGTGGTCGTGCCCGTGACCTATCACAGCCTGGACTCGCTCTCCAGTGCTTTGACCACCATCCCGGATCGATGGCGCCGGGGCCGCGCGGATCGTGCGGGCTCCGGGCTCCCCGAGGGAGCGGAGATTCAAGTGCGAGAAGTCCGCGAGGCTCGGTGATTCCGCCTGCGGTATAATTGCCCCTTGCCTGAGCACGAGCCCGGAGGAGGGGTGCAAGAGTGGCTTATCTGGCTAGCCCGGAAAGCTAGTGTACCGGCAACGGTACCGTGGGTTCGAATCCCACCCCCTCCGCCAATCTTGTCAATCAAGAAAGAGGTAGCAAGTAGCGGATAGCAGGTAGCCATCACCGAAATACGAGCCAATGTCCCGCGGCTCAGGTCCTGTGCGAGTCGAGCCTGTGAACCCCGTCAGACCCGAAAGGGAGCAGCGGTAAGCGGACCCTCGATTATGCCGCAGGCCGCCTGAGCCGCGGGGCTCCAGATTCTCCGAAGTCGAAGCAAAAAGGATAGCATCTAGCTCAGAGGCATGCCCTACGAAGTTCTAGCTCTCAAGTACCGGCCTAAGTTATTCGAAGACCTAGTGGGTCAGGACGCGGTCACGCGCACGCTGACCAATGCGATCCAGCAAGACCGGATTGCCCACGCGTTCCTGTTCGCGGGCGTTCGTGGGGTCGGGAAAACGACAACGGCACGTATTCTCGCGAAAGCGCTCAACTGCGAGAGCGGTCCTACCGTGCGGCCGTGCGGCACGTGTGCAGCTTGTGAAGAAATCGCGCGCGCGCGCTCGCTCGATGTACTCGAGATCGACGGTGCGAGCAATAACGGCGTCGAGCAGGTTCGCGAGATCATCGATGCAGCACGCTACGCGCCGTCGCGGGATCGCTTCAAGATCTACATCATCGACGAAGTCCACATGCTGTCGACGCCGGCCTTCAACGCGCTCTTGAAGACACTCGAAGAGCCGCCGCCGGCAGTGAAGTTCATCTTCGCCACGACCGAGCATCACAAGATCCCGGACACGATCCTCTCGCGGTGCCAGGAATACGAGTTTCGGACCGTCGCGCCCGCCGAGATCGCGCAGCAGCTCCAGATGATCGCGCGCGCCGAGGGCATCGAGATCACCGAAGGGGCCATCCGCACGGTCGCCCGTGCGGCCACCGGAAGCCTGCGGGACGGGATTTCAGCGCTCGACCAAGTGATCGCCGCTTCCAGCGAAAAGATCGAAGAGCACGACGTCACCGAGCTTCTCGGCCTCATCGAGCGCGACGTGCTGCGTCGAACCGCCCACGCCCTCGTCGGCCAGGACACCGCGAGCATCTTGAAGATCGTGGAAGAGCTCGTCCGCGGCGGGCGTGACCTGCGGTACTTCATATCAGCGCTAATGCAATACTTCCGCGATATCCTCGTCGCGAAAGTCGCGCCCGAAGCTTCCGAGCTCTTTGAGCTTCCTGATGAGACCTCGGAGCTCCAGGAGCTCGCGGTCGAGCTCTCCGAGGAAGACTTGCTTCGCGGGCTCGAGGTGCTCACGCAGACGGAGATCGAGCTTCGTACGTCACCCGAGCCGCGCTTCCACGTCGAAGTCGCTCTCTTGAAGCTCTCGCAGCTCCGCAAGCTTGCTTCCTTCGAAGATCTACTCGCCCGTTTCGAGGCGCTCGTCGCAGGGGAGCCACCGCCACCCTCCTCAGGGTCGGCGCCCAAACCGGTGGCGAAGCCCCGCACGGTCGCAAAACCGACTAAGCCTGAGCCACGAGCGGAGCGAGCCCGGGACGACTTCCCGCCTCTCGGCGAGGCCGAGGTCGAGCCTTCGAGCGATTTTATGAGCGAACTCGTCGAGCAGCTCAAAACATCCAAGCCGATGCTCCACGCGATCGTGAGTCAGCACGCGAGCTATGAGCTCAAGGGCAACCGCCTGACATTGAAGTTTCTTTCTAGTCACAAAGCTGTCGCCGAGCAGCTCGAGCAGAAGACGAAGGCTCTTCTCGAAGAGCAAGCTTCGCGCCTCGCCAACCGGAAGCTATCTGTCACCGTCCGGGTCCAGGAAAACCGCGCCAGCAAGGACGCGGCGCCCCGGGCACCCATCGAAGCGCCCATCAAGGAAGACAAACCCTCGGAAGACCTTCAAGAGCGGGCTCGGCGCGACCCTCTCGTGCGGCAGTTCATCGATACGTTTCAGGGTGAGATCCAGAGCGTGAAGAAACCGCAGGCGTGAGTTTCGAACCCCAAACCTTTGGAGTCCATGATGAAAATGAACCAAATCATGAAGCAAGCCCAAGCGTTTCAGGAGAAATTCAAGAAACAGCTCGACGACCTCCGTGTGGAAGCTTCGGCCGGAGGCGGGATGGTGAGGGTCCAAATGAGCGGTAACAAGACCGTCCTCGGAGTGACGATCGACCCGGAAGTCGTCGACAAGGACGACGTCGAAATGCTCCAGGACCTCGTGACCGCGGCCGTCAACGAGGCGTCGCGCAAAGTCGACGAAGAAGCCCAAAGCCAGCTCGGCTCCATCGCGGGCAACATCCCTGGCCTCTTTTAGCGTGAAGGACTTTCCGGAGCCCGTGTCCCGCTTGATTGCGGAGCTGAAGGAGCTCCCGGGGATCGGGGCGAAATCGGCACAGCGCATCGCCTTCCATATCCTACGAGCCAGCGCGGACGAGGCGCAACATCTCGTTCAGACGATCCAGAACGTGAAGGACAAAATCGTCTCGTGTTCTGTCTGCAACAACGTGACCGACGAGGACCCCTGTGCCTATTGTTCGAGCCCCGATCGGAACTCTCGGCTCGTCTGCGTTGTCGAAGAGCCTCCCAACGTCGTGGCCATCGAGAAGACCCACGAGTTCAAAGGGCGCTATCACGTACTGATGGGAAGCCTCTCGCCGCTCTCCGGTATCGGTCCGGAGCAGCTCAAAATCGCGGGTCTCTTGTCGCGGCTCGCGGACGGTGAGGTCGAAGAAGTGATTCTCGCGACGAATCCCAACGTGGAAGGCGAGGCGACGGCTATTTATCTCTCGAAGCTCATCAAGCCTCTAGGAGTCAAAGTGACCCGCATCGCCATGGGGATTCCCGTCGGCAGCGAGCTCGACTATGCCGACGAAGTGACCGTCGGAAAGGCCTTGGAGGGCCGCCGCGAGTATTGAATCTCCGCGATTTAGAGCGCTACGCCGCTTGCCAAGTGGCGATCTTTTCGATATATCTGTAAGGTAAACAAGCCCGCAGTCTTAAATCCCGCGTGCAGGTCTCGGACGGAGGATATCAGAGTCATGGCGACCACTGATGTGGTGATGTATGACGAGGAGTTTAATCAGATCAAGACGATTCTGAGCAAGCTCCGCACCGACGCCAACGCGAAATTGGTTTTTCTGGTCGACAAGAACGGTCAGCAAATCGCCGCGCACGGCAATATCGACAATTTGGACACCACGTCATTGGCATCTCTCACTGCCGGCAATGTTGCGGCAACAGATGCTCTCGCCAAGCTCATCGGTGAAAAGGAATTCTCGGTGCTCTTTCACGAAGGTGAGAGAGACAATATCCATATTTCCATCGTTGGGCTGCGTGTCATTCTCGTGGTGATTTTCGACGAGCGTTCGTCTCTCGGCCTGGTTCGGCTGCGTGTCAAAAAGGCCGCGGTGGAGCTCAACGGTGTATTCGACAGCATCATGCAGAAGGTCGAAGCCGAGAAGTCTTCCGGCGGGAGTTTCGAATCCCCATTCGCGGAGATTACCGACGAAGACATCGATAGCTTGTTCAGTGAGTGAGGCCGGGCGACGACATTCATCAATTACGCCTCACGTGAAATCAACTGCAAGATCGTGTACTACGGTCCCGGCCGGTGCGGGAAGACCACCAACCTGCAATTCATTTACGAAAAGACGAATCCGAACGCCAAAGGCAAGCTCATTTCGCTGGCGACGGAGACCGACCGTACGCTCTTCTTCGACTTCCTGCCTCTCGAGCTAGGAAACGTGCGCGGTTTCAAGACGCGTTTCCACCTCTATACGGTGCCCGGGCAAGTGTTCTACGACGCTTCCCGAAAGCTCATCCTAAAGGGTGTGGATGGTGTCATCTTCGTTGCCGATTCCCAGCGCGAGCGCATGGACGCGAATGTCGAGAGTCTCCGAAACCTCGAACAGAACTTGAAGGCTCAAGGCTACGAGATTCGAAGCCTGCCTTACGTCCTTCAACTGAACAAACGCGACTTGCCGAGTGCGCTTCCCGTCGAAGAGATGAAGGCGAAGCTCGGCCTCAACAACGAGCCCGTGCTCAAGGCGATTGCGGCCTCGGATGAGGGGATCGGCGTCTTCGACACGCTCAAGGTGGTCGCCAAGCTCGTCTTGCAGGACTTAACCAAGACGACGTAAGTAGACCCGTGCTACAATTGGCGGCTCTCGTTCCCCGGTAGCTCAATTGGTGGAGCGACGGACTGTTAATCCGTAGGCTGTTGGTTCGAGTCCAACCCGGGGAGCCAACTTACCGGGACGCTTCCTCCGGTGTTGTGAAAATCGTTGGGACTCGATCGGTTTTTCAGAGCCGGTATCGAGAAGCGCCGCGTAATTCCTTCCTTCGCTTGGTATCCACTTGGCTGAAGGAGCATCAGGCAGCCCAGAGATAGTTCGTAAACGGAAGACGAGCGAATTGAAGATGATGAGCGATACCGTGACGACCGGACGCGTTCGGGATTTAATGTTGTCTCGAAAAGGGATCATAGTTTCTCGCTGGGTCCCGGTAGGGCTTCTGGTCGTATCGTTCCTGTTGGGCCTGTTGGTCCTGTTGGTCGATGCTGGAGGCGTGGCGGGTCAAACGATCGATTCGGTGGCTCTAGAAGCATTGTACAGTCTCGATTTTGACGTCGCCGAAGGAAAATTCCTGCAGCTGATAGAAGAGGATCCGACCAACCCGACTTACTGGAACCTGCTGGCGTCATCCATCTGGCTGAAGATCGTCTACCAGCAGGAGAAGATGAACCTGGTGGGCTACACAGGTTCCAGACGCGGGACGAGCGACTCCGAGGACGCGGTCGACGCCGAGACCGAAGCCCGGCTTCGCTGCACGCTGGCCCGGGCCATCGAAACGGGCGAGGCGATTCTGGCGGATCATCCCGAGGACATCGAGACGCTTTACGCATTGGGGGTCGCTCACGGCACGCTCGCCGGTTTCGAGGCAACGGTCAAACGTGCATTCTTCAAAGCCAGCGGCGAGGCGAAGAAGGCTCGCAAATACCACATGCGGGTTCTCGCGATCGATCCATCCTACAACGACGCCCGGCTGACGATCGGCACCTACGACTACACCCTGGGCGCGATCCCGGGTTTCGTCCGCTTTCTGCTCGGGTTCATCGGTATCCGGGGCGGTGACAAGGAGGGCGGTATCGAGCAGCTGGAATATGCCGCCCAACTCGGCCGTCGAGCCAGCACGAACGCGAAGATTGTGTTGGTCGTCGTCTACAAGGGCGAGAAGGAATACGATATGGCTCTCGCTGTTCTGAACGACCTGCATTCGCGCTACCCGAGGAACTTCCTCCTGGAACTGATCCAGGGATCCCTCTACGAACGCAAAGAAGAATGGGGCCGGGCGAGCGAAGTCTACCGTTCCGTCCTCGCTAAGATTCAGACTGGGCAGGATGATTACGACCGTCTCGAAGTCGACTCTGTGCTCTTAAAGATCGGTGAGATCAACGTTCACGGGTTCGAGACCGAGGGATTGAGCCTCGACGAGGCCGTGGATGCGTTCGAGAAGGTCGTCATCAGCGATGAGGCGGGCGACAACCTGAAGGGAAGGTCCCACCTGTGGATGGGGAAGATATTCGACTCCGGCAATCAGCGGGCCGAGGCGCTGGAGCAGTACAACGCCGTGCTCGTGCTGGATTGTGCTGACGACCTCAAGCGCGAAGCGAGAGACTACCGACGTCGGCCTTTCAAGGGTTGAACCTCCCCGCGACTCCTGCGCTTCTTGGTCTGCTCTTCGGTGAGTGGGCTCAGCGCAAACACGGAACGTGTCGGTTCCATGCCGTTGATGCGCGAGAGGATGAACGCTTCATGCGGTTTCATCGTCACGCGCTCCATGAGCACGATGGAGTCTTTGGTGAGCGAGAGATGACGGTCATCCTCTAGGAGCGTTTTGAGATGATTGTCGATCGAAGGCGTTCGGCGGGCCGCCTCCATGATGATATCGAGAATGGCGACGGGCTCGACGACAACTTGGATCACGTCCGTCGTCTTTTTGAAGGCCATCTTCTTCGGAGGTTGGATCATCACGTTCGAAGAGACTTCGAGAATTTGCATCCGAATGAAATTCTCGAGTTCTTCCGACGTGATGATGTTCAGCTCTACGAGCACTTCGCCGAGGCGCCTACCCTTCCTTGCGAAAAGGCTCGCGTCTTTCAAGTGTTGCTCCGTGATGGCGCCCTGGCGCACCATCACTTCGCCCAGCCGTTCCGAGTCGTTGGAAGAGCGGGCCGACGTCACGCCTCCTTCTTGAAACACTACGTGGCGCGTAACCGACGCTCCCTGGCACGTCAAGATACCGGTGCGCCGCTCGCGCGCGAGTGTTTGCAGTGCTTTAAGAATTTGCGTATTCACGCTCTCATAGAACCCGTATCTGGATGGCGTAGCCCTGGATGCACAGCGCTAGCGCAAGCCCCACACTTCTCCAAGCGTCTATTACCGTATGTGAATGCAGGATGCGTACCAGCCGGGTGCATGGGTTCGCGCCCAAGCGAACGTGGAAACGCTTTGTTCATAAAGGGTTGCGCGGAATTGCCAGGCCAGCCGAGCGCGCCCTTGGGCGCCGCGTGTGGGACTTAGAACGCAGCCCCATGGTATTTTCCCCCGCCGTCGCTCAGGGCATTTGTTCGCGAATCACCGTCGAGTTGGCTTGGAGCCAGTCCCCAATGGACTTCGCGAGGCGGCTCAAATCCCGCCCTCCAGAGCCGCTTTCGGAGAACTCCTTGCTGAAGGTTCCCATGCGGAGCACAGCCCACATCTTTTTCGCTCCTTCGTCGGGAGTCCACATGTGACGCACGGCGCGACCCGCCTCGTCGAGCTCCACCGCCAGCCGTCCCTGCCCCAGATACAGAACCGTAACGTGAGCGCTCTCGCGGGAATAGGCGAGCTCCATGACAGGCTCCGCGTATTCGCCGAGCTCGCGTCGAAATGTGTCCAGCCGCTCGTCGTGGAGGCGCGCTTCGCTGTCGCGGCTGAACGTGTAGACACTGATACGGTTCGGTTGCGCGCCGAGGGCGCCGGTGGCGGCCGCGAGCACGGCCGGAATGAGAATCGATTTCATGTTCCGATGCATTCTATTACGACGACAAACGGTGACCCAGGCCGCAAATCCTTACTTTTGAAACATGCTTCTGAGCTCGCCAATGGCGTCGAGCACCGAGCCCTCGCCTTTGCCGCCGCCGCCCGTCCGCGGCGCCGCTTCCCAGATCCGACCCGCGAGCCGGCTGAAGGGAAGCGATTGAAGCCAAACCTTGCCTGGTCCGGTGAGGCTTGCGAAGAAGAACCCCTCTCCGCCAAAAATAGCCGACTTGACGCCGCCGACGAATTGGATGTCGTAGGTCACGCTAGGCTCGAGCGCGACGATACAGCCGGTGTCGACGCGAAGATGCTCGCCGACGTCGAGCCGGCGCTCGATGGTCGTGCCACCGGCGTGCAGAAAAGCCAGGCCGTCTCCTCGAGGCTCTGCATGATAAAGCCTTCTCCGCCGAAGAGCGCCACGCCAATCTTCTTCTGAAACGCGATGCTGATCGAGACGCCTTTGGCCGCGCACAAGAACGCGTCCTTCTGTGCGATGAGCTTCCCGCCCATTTTCCCGAGATCGGTGGCCATGATCTTGCCTGGATAAGGCGAAGCGAAAGCGACCTGTTGCTTTCCCGAGCCCTGGTTCACGAACTCGGTCATGAAGAGGCTTTCTCCCGTGAGCACGCGTTTTCCCGCTCCGAGAAGCTTGTCCATGAGCCCCTCGCCCTTTTGGCTGCCATCTCCGAAGATCGTAGTCATCTCGATCCCGGACGTCATGTACATCATGGCGCCCGCCTCGGCGACGGCGCCTTCACCCGGGTCGAGCTCGATCTCGACGAACTGCATCTCCTCCCCTACGATGTCGTAGTCGACCTCGTGCGCGAGGCGGCCCGACGGCGGAGGCGGTGGTGGCGCGGCGCTGGTGCCGCCACCAGAGAGCACATCTCTGAACTCGGCGACCTGGGAGGCGGCCGTCCAGCCACTCATCCCTTGTTTGAAAACGAGAGACTCGGGACCGAAGTCGCCGGATCGAAACCCGCTCGCGAACTCGCCCCGGGTCAAAGGACCGAGGCTTTCACTGCCGCGAGCGACGTACCACACCTTCGCGTCGTTCATCCTTGATTACTCCCCCGTAAGATTTTCGTGTGGATCCGCTGTCTGGGACGGGCCGAAGTATAACAGACTTGCGTCGCGCGCCCGCGCCCCGTAGATTATGGGCCGCCAATGCTCCGCGTCTTCCCTCTTGTTGCAACGCTTCTCGTCTGTGCGGGGTCCTCTGCACAAGACGAAGCGCCGGCCCCGATCATCGAGAGCGTCGAAATTTGCGTCGAGGACGTGTTCGAGGACAACGGCCGGACACCCGACTTGTGGCCGTACCGGACGGCCAACCGACTGCATATCGAGACACGCGAAGGCATCATCCGTCAGGAGCTTCTCTTTGCGGTAGGGGACCATCTCGACACGGAAGCGGTAGCCCAAACCGAGCGAAACTTGCGCGCTTTACCTTTCTTGCGACGAGCAGAAATCGAAACGATTCCCACGGCGGACGGCCGCGTCCGTGTGCGGGTCATCACCTCCGACGCATGGTCGACGCTACCAGAGTTTCGTTTAGCCAAAGTCGGGAACGAGTGGGTCTGGGCAGCGGGCGCGTCCGAGACCAACCTGTTGGGCTTTGGAAAGCAGCTCCGGCTACTGCATGACTCCGGTCTGGATCGCGACGAGACTTTCGTGTTCTATCGCGATCCTCGAACCTTCGGCTCGCGCGTCACGAGCCGTGTGTTGCTATCGAGCGCCTCCGACGGGCATCGCGTCAACCTCTCCGCGACCCGCCCGTTCTTTTCGATCGGCACGCTTTGGAGCTTCCACACCGCGTTCGAAGACTTCGCTCGCCTCGACCCACTATTCAAGGATGGCGAGCGTGTCGCTCAGCTTAGACACTACAGACGACGAGGCGAGTTTCACGCCGCCCGCGCCGTAAAGCGTAACCCGACGAGCGCCGTGCGGCTTCATCTCGCCTACGTGAGCTCCGAGGACGACATCGCCGAAGGCGAGCACGTCCGGCGCTTTGGCCTCCTGCAGCTCGGCGTAAGCAGCGTCGGCCACCGTTTCCTGAAGCTCACCCATATCAACCGCTTCGAGCGGATCGAAGATTTCAATCTCGCGAACGTGGCCTCCGCCTTTTTTGGGATCTCGATCCCCGCGCTCGGAGGCGAGGATCAGACGTCGTATTCCTTCTTTCTCGGCGAGCGCCGAGGGCGAAAGCTTCCTGGGGACGGCTTCGTTCTCGGAGAAATTTCCTGGCGGGCGCGCTATCGAAACGACCGGATCGAGAACGGGGTTCTCCACGCTCGCGCGAACCTTGTGCAGAAGTTGTCACTCCGCAAGCTGATTCTCGCCAAGGCCGACTTTCTCTATGGGACCGAGCTCGATCCAGAAGTGCAGTTTTGGCTCGGGGCGGAAAGCGGTCTTCGCGGCTACCCCGTCCGTCAGTTCAGCGGCAATCGCTCGTTTCTCCTCAGTTTGGAAGGCCGCTGGTTCCTCACGGATAACATCGCCCAGCTCGTGTCGATCGGCGTGGCCGCCTTCTTCGATTCCGGCTTCGCCTGGCCTCGAGGCCAGCCGATGCGTCTCTCGGACATGCACTCGGATATCGGCGTGAGCTTGTTGCTGGGCACGAACCGTGTCGCCGCATCGAGACCAGGCATCCGCATCGATGTCGCTTACGCGCTCGATCCGATCGCGGGTCGGAGCCGATGGCTGCTATCGGCAGGGTCCCGTATCGGCCTCTAGCCTCTAACCGCTCAGAAACGAGGATTTGTTCACACTTTCGAACTTCGTCCAAGCGCAGCCTGCGGCCGCAACCAACGGGGATGGCCACAGAGGCACAGCGCGGCGGAGCCGCAACCAAATTGGAGGACGGCTCCGCCGCGAGCGGTCAGCGGTCAGCATTCAGCGGTCAGCTCGTGGTGCTCGGCGCTTCGCGCCTCGGTCCCATTCTCAGTGTGCGCCGTCCCAATTCTTCGCCGCTGTGTCTCTGTACTACTAACCCTGAAAAGCTTGTTTTGAGAAGAAGAAAAATCATGCGGCAGCAGCGTGGAGTTTATCGAGGGAGAGAGAGTTTGCAGTAAGTAATGCGGAGCAAAGTTGCTGACCGCGCTTTGTGAGTCTGTAGCGAAAAGTTTTGGGAACTTTTTGACAAGACGGTGGGCTCGGAGGATACGAATGAGCCGGGTGACGCGTCCGCTTAGCCGCCTGGTTTCGAGAGGGTCGTCCGAAGTCTTGGGAAAGAGCAAGGCACGGAGTTCCCTGTTGCGAAAGCCTCGCAGATGAAACTCTCCACGGGAAATAGCGGCGAGGAGTCGGGCGTCCAGAGCGTCCCAAGGGCGAAGAGCTCGGAGGGTGGAGCCATTCCATTGAGTTTTTTGACTGACGCGAGCGAGGAGTCGACCGAGTGGGGTTGAGGTATCACAAGCGGCGAGAGCGTCGAGGTAGCGCTCATTGGAGTCCTGGGAGAGCTGGGCACGGCGATGCAGGTCTGCGATGCCACGACGGAGCGGACGCCACTCGAGAGGGCCGTTGGGGTCGCCTTCCTTTGGCCGGTAGCAGCGCATACCCTCGGCACGCTGGATGGTTGTCTCCACACGGAGCACGGAACCTTGTTTGTCGTAGAGTTTGACGGAATTGAGGTCGAGGGCATGTTTGATACGCAGACCCTCGGGCCGGTCGCGAAATCGGCTGACGACTTCCCCTGAAAAGTCGGTTCGAATCCGTTTTCCGAGAAAGCGCATCACGTCGGGGCTCGAAAAGTTTGTGATCGCATGATGTACAAGAGCGGGATAGATCTCCGCGAGGCTAGAGCTGTTACGAAACGTGACGTCGGTGGCCCATTCGCTGCTGTAGACACTCCAGTAGTAGTCGAGGCCACTCGGCGGGAATAATTTGTCTTGCAATGGATTGACGAATCGACTCAGGCGATTCAGGATGTGAGGCCAGTTGGTTTTGAGCTGCTCATCGAGAAGCTGCTGTGCCGCGTGGGCATCCTCAACCCAGGTAAAGCAGTTTTCCCGGCGCCGATATTGAATGCCAGCCTTATCCATCTCAACGGCGAGCCATTCACGGCCGTTGACGTAGACCTGAACATTGAATGGAAACCAGCTTTGGATACGGGCATGCATGAAACCAAAAATAGGGTCCATGCAGTAGTGGTAAAAGTTTAGGCACTTTCTGAGGGATTGCACGAGCTCCAACCGCTTCTTCTGGCGGTTGCGACGTATGCTGAAGGTGATACAAGGTTCCACGCAGCTCAGAACTGCGATGAGACCACTGCGGACATTGTCTTGTTGTGCAATCTCGCGTGCGATGGCCTCCTTGTTCTTACGGGAAGACTCCAGATAGACGACCGGACGCTCGAGTCGCTCCGCCTGCTGATACAAGGCCTGCTTGAGCTCGGAGGTACGCTGCAGTGCGAACTCCGCGAACTCCTTCAGAAGGATTTTCTGGTAGGAAAGGTACTTACCCATGCCGTCCGTATAAGAAATGTGGCGTAGGGTTCCGCGGAACACCAACCGGTCGAATCCGCTCAGCACCCCTGTGATTCGATCCTCGTGACGTGATAAAAACTGTTTCACGGCGTCCTCCAGCGTGGGAAAGGGTTGTCGTGACATCTTCCTACTCTGGATGTGGCGCCGTGTCTACTTCACGCCCAGATTGTGCATCGAGCCCGCGTTGGGCTGACGTGGTGAGCGAGCCGACAGCGAAGAGTCAGGATGAAAGACTTTCGAGATCTAAAGGTTTGGGAGAAGGCCCATCAGCTAGTCAAGGGTTTGTACCAGGCCACCGGCCACTTCCCAACCGAAGAGAAGTTCGGCTTGACGGCTCAGATGCGCCGAGCGGCGGTTTCCATCCCGGCGAATATTGCTGAGGGCTGTGGACGCGGTTCAGACCGGGATATGGCCCGCTTTCTTCAAATGAGTATGGGCTCAGCAAGCGAGCTCGAATACGAACTGCTCCTTGCCCACGAGCTCGGGTTGCTCGATAGCCAAAGTCTTCAGGAGCTTGCCGAGCGAACCACCGAGGTCAAGCGTATGCTCGCCTCTCTCATCCGGAGGCTCGAATCCGGAGCTGACCGCTGAATGCTGACCGCTGACCGCTCGCGGCGGAGCCGTCCTCCAATTTGGTTGCGGCTCCGCCGCGCTGTGTCTCTGTGGCCATTCTTAAGGCGCCTCATGCACACGATTTGAGGAGCGGCCGAGCTTTCAGGTTTACCTGGCTACTGGTAGCGTGTCGATCTCGGCAAGTACTTCTTTGGAACTTGGAAACGACCGTGTAGTTCGGGTCGACGACATTTGCGATTTGAGCTTCGCCTACCTGCGAAAGCAGCTGCATCGCCTCCCAGCGCTCGAACCCGTAATCGGCTTCGAGCCACTTGAGTCGCCGTCATGTTCTCGCGATCGATACGCCAGAGGTACACGCGGTCTGGAACGGGCTCGTGGAGCATCGGCGTGTTCCGTGTTTGCGTAGCGCCGCATATCCCTGCGACGTCCCCGAGCGGCCGGAGACGATATTCGGGCGCAGCTTGACGATCTTGAGGACGAGCGTGTCCTCCGGCGTGGCGCCTTCAATGTAAATAGGTCCGACTTCACCCGGCCAGGCACCCTCGCGCTGCACAAAAAGCGGGGAGAAGAGCGTGCTCGTTTCCACAATGTCGCCCGGCCGCACGCGAAGGACAGGCTCACGCGCTTTGTACGTTTGATAGCCGACCTCGGGGTGGAAGCGATGCGTCTCGGCTTCGATGCTGCTCGCGCTTCCGAAAACGAGCAGTATCACTTACGTGCGTCCCAACGTCCTCATGACCGTTCCTCCTGAAGTTCCCCGATAAGTGAGAATATACTTCGGCTCCCCTTTCGGAAGTACAATCTCTGCGGAGTTTCATTTGAGGTCGCTCATCAAGCTTTCCACAGTCGTCGTTGTTTGGACCATCGCTCTTAGCGTTCAAGCTCGCGAGTTCGATGTTCACGCGCTGAACACCTACGCCCAACGTGCGCTCGAGACCTTCGACGTTCCGGGGGCCGCCATCGCAGTCGTCAAAGATGGCGCGGTCGTTTTCTCCAAAGGTTATGGCGTGCGAACCCTGGGTAGCCCCGCGCCGGTGGACCCCGAGACCCTCTTCGCGATCGCGTCGTGCTCCAAAGCGTTCACGACCGCCGCGCTCGCCATCCTCGTCGACGAAGGGAAGATCTCTTGGGACGATCGCGTCATCGATCATCTGCCGCAGTTTCGACTCTACGATCCTTGGGTCACGCGTGAGGTCACGATCCGCGATCTCGTTACCCACCGTAGCGGCTTCCGCTCGGGCGGAGGTGATTTGCTTTGGTTGCGCTCCACCTACAGCCGGGACGAACTGATAGAACGGCTCCGCTTCTTGAAGCCGGTCCGGGGCTTTCGCAGCCGCTACGCTTATTCGAACGTCATGGTCATCGTCGCAGGGCAAATCATTCCGGCGGTGACCGGAAAGAGCTGGGACGCGTTCGTCGCGGAGCGTATCTTCGCGCCGCTCGGGATGTCGCACGCAAATTCGAGCATTACCCAACGCACGCCGGACGGCAATTGGGCGATGCCTCACGTATTCATGGATTCTGAAGTCCAGCCGATCGAGATCGAGAACGTCGACACGCTCGGCCCCGCCGGCGCCATCAATGCCAGCGTCTCCGAGCTTTCGAAGTGGCTCCTCGTTCAGCTCGGCCGCGGCAAGCTCGGCGAGACGCGTATCTTCAGCGAGAGGCAATCGAAGGAGATGTGGTCTCCGCAGACCGCCATCGGTATCGGAAATCCACTGCGTCCTCTCAGGGCGCTGAAGCCGACGTGGTACGCGTACGGCCTGGGCTGGAGGCTCAAGGACTACAAGGGACAAAAGATGGTCTATCACGGCGGCGGCCTGGCCGGGATGACGTCGTTCACGACGCTCATTCCCGAAGAGAGCTTGGGCATCGTGATCTTGACCAATCAAGAAACTTCGTTTCAATCTTCCTTGACCTACTGGATCCTCGACGCCTATCTGGACGACGCGCCGCCCACCGACTGGATTGCCGCGCGCCAGGAGGCGGGCAAGATCTTGAACCGGCGCTTTCACGAGCGGATGGACGCTCTTCTCGCCGCACGCGGCGAAGGGACCTCACCGTCGCTGAGTCTCGACAGCTATGCCGGCACCTTCAACGATGCCCTGTATGGGAATGTCACGGTGGAGGCATCGAGTGGCCAACTCGTGATGCGCTTTTCCAGATCGCCCTCGTTCAAAGGTTCCCTCGAGCACTGGCACCACGACACCTTCGTGGTCCGCTGGGGCCATCATTCGAATGCGGACGCGTTCGTCACGTTCTCGCTCGGGGCGGACGGCTCCGTTGACGCCATGGACCTTGCACCCTTCTCCCCCGCGGCCGACTCGGCCTACGACTACGAGGATCTTTCCTTTCGGCTGGTTCGCGAGTCGAAGTAGTTACGGGTTCACCGATCGACGGCGAAGCCTTTTTTGCTCCACGCGAGCGTGCCGCCTGTCATGTTGAGCACGTTCTCGAAGCCGGCGCCACGTTCAGCTGCTTGAACACATATTCGACTTTTGAGCTCATAGCGGAAAATTGTAGCAGGGGCCTCGGCAAGAAGCGATACTACGGCTCCATGTTGCGACAAAAAGCGACGGCCATCTTCGAAGCGGGTCTCGCACGGATGGAGCCCTCCCGTTTGGTGGAAGACGTCTCGCTGCCGGTTCCGGCGGGCTCTGGCCGACTGCTCGTCTTCGGCGCGGGAAAAGCCGCGGCGCATCTCGCCGCTGGGCTCGAGGACCATCTCGAAGGCCGGGACTACACAGGACGCGTCCTCGTCAAGCACGGGCACGGCGCAGCATTGTCGCGTCTGAGCGTAGAGGAGGGCGGGCACCCACTCCCGGACGCCGCCGGGCTCGAAGCGACGGCGCGGCTTCGCGACGACCTGAAGAACACACACGCCGACGACCGTGTTCTCTTCCTGCTCACGGGCGGCGCGTCGGCGCTTCTCGTCGCGCCCGCGGACGGACTGAGTCTCGAGGACAAGGTCTCCATAACCGGGCTACTCCTGCGTTCGGGCGCGACCATCCAAGAGCTCAACGCGGTGCGCAAGCACCTCTCGGCGGTTAAAGGAGGGCGCCTTCTCGAACAACTCTTGCCGGCACGGATCCTGACGCTCGTCGTCTCCGATGTCATCGGTAACGATCTCTCCTCGATCGGGTCCGGTCCGACGACGGCCGACCCATCGACGTTCGAAGAGGCGGTTGCCATCTTGGACCGCTACCACCTTTCCGACGAGGCGCCCAAGCGTGTGATGCGGCATCTGCGGGAGGGAGCGCGAGGCGTTATTCCCGAGACACCGAAGCTGGGCGCGGCGGCGCTCGAGAACGTGGAGCACATCATCCTCGGCAGTAATCGGGACCTCGTGGAGGCGGCGTGCGCCGCCGCTTCGGCGCTCGGCTTTGATGTCGAGGTTTTTGCCGAGGACCTCGTAGGCTCAGTCCACGAACGTGCCCTAGCGTTTGCCAAAGCACTTCGCGCGTGCCAAAAGAGGCCGGAGCCCGTCGCTCTCATCGCCGGCGGCGAGCTCACCCTCGAAGTTACGGGTAGCGGATTGGGCGGACGAAGCCAGGAATTCGCGCTCGTCACGGCCCGCGAGCTTCGTGGTGTGGCAGGCGTCGCCGTGCTGGCGGCAGGGAGCGACGGCACCGACGGTCCGACCGACGCCGCCGGCGCATTCGCCGATGGCGACACTTGGGCGCGGGGCCGCGAGGCAGGCCTAGAGCCTGGCGACTATCTCGCGAACAACGATGCATACCCTTTCTTCGATGCCCTGGACGCTCTGTTGAAAACAGGCCCCACGGGCACCAACGTCAACGATTTGATGATCGGGCTGACTCAGGGCGGGGCTGTCAGCTTGGCAAGGTCGTAGGCAGCTTCCTGGGCCCATTGGGACGCCTGGTCTTTCTCGATGTAGCGCCGGAGGGCGCGGACCGCGGGGAAGTGCATGTCCATCGCCTGGTAGAATTTGCCGTAGTTGTAGAGCACGCTTAGGTCTTCGGGATCGAGGGCTTCGGCTTCGCGCAGAAGAGCAAGGCCTTTCTGGTGGAATGCGTGGCCTCCATCCGGATCGTTCTGCGCGCGTTCGTAGTGAACCACAGCCAAACCGTTGACCGCGCTGACGGAGCCGGGGGCTTGCTCGCGGACACGAGTGAGAAGCTCTTCCGCTTCGTCGAGTTGCCCGTCGTCGAGGAGTAGTAGGCCGAGCATGAGCAGCGCCTCGGTCTCCGGAGCGCGCTCGACGGCCGCACGAAGATTCGCCACGAGCTGGAACTCGGCGTCATTGACCGTATCGAACCCACTGCGGACGACGCCGGCCCGCTCGAACTCCATGATGTAGCGGAGGGGTATGCTTCCTGTGGCCTGGCGCAGCTCCACGAGCGCCCCGAGCGTCTCCGCGGCGGCGCGACGACTGGCGGCCGGAAGCCAAGAGCGCGCCCGGACGACAAAACCGCCGGAAAGGATCAGTAGGGCCAGAACGAACGTAATGATGATAGGCTTCCATTCGACAACTCGCGAGCCAGCCGCATCGATATGCGGCCGCAATCGAGAGAGGAGCTCGTCATTTGATAGCTCCGGCGCCTTGGCGAGGATTTCTTGCTCTTCGCGAGAGGCGGGACGTTCGGCGCGAAGCACCATGGCGAGGGTTTCGACACAATCGGCGCAGTCCGCGAGATGGGCTTCGACGACTTTCAGCTTACGCCGGGAAAGGCGGTCTTCGACGAGCTCGTAGAGCTCTTCAGGAGAGAGGTGATCGGACGGGGTGTCTTGCAACGGCGTGCTTTCCGGACGGGCTTCACGCGCTGGCTCTGCTGCCATGGAATTCGGCCTCCAATCATTAATAGACGAGTTTTTGGAGCCTTTACCTCCCTCACTCGGTCGAAAATTTCTCTTTTAGGGCCTCGCGGATGCGGCGAATGCGCTTCTCGACGCCGCTCGCCGAGAGCCGGATCGAGCGTTTTCGAGCGATTTCATCGACGGTCAAGCGCTCGACGAAAAAAAGCTGGAAAATCGACCGATCCCGCGGGACGGTCGACGCCCGCGGGGCCGCTTGATCGATCGCGACCCGGATCTGCTCGCGGAGCTCCTGCGCCGCGACGAAGCGCTCGGGCCCTGGGCCGTCGCTTACGAGCGTCTGTGCGTAGTTGGGGCCTTCCGTAAGGGTCTCCGTGGGCGCCGGGTTGGAGAGCGAGGCGGTGACCTTTGGTGTCTTCAGTGCACGGAGGCTCTTGCAATGGTCGCGCACCAGATTGACGGCGATCGTATTCAAGTAGTATGGGCCGAGAGCTCACTCCGTCCTTGGAACCGCGAGAGCGCGCGACGATTCCACTCGAGGAGCCTGACGAATACTTCCTGGGTCAAGTCCTCGATGAGCTCCGGAGACTCGTTCGCATCGACGCCCGGCGTTCTCTCCGCCTCCGTCCGAAGCGTTCGGAGCACGGTGACCCGGATACCCGTCCGGAAGCGAGCGATGAACTCAGACCACAGAGGATCGTCCGCGCCGGCCTGGGTGAGGCGCTGGATGAGGTCGCGGTTGGCAAGGCGCTTCAGGTCGGTCATGGCGTCATCACGTCGCGGTACTGGGAGAGCATTTGGGGTTGCGGTTTATGTCTGTCGCCTCGGGTGGTCTATCCATAATAAAGGGTGCGATGGGGTCTGAAAAGTGCGTCGCGGATGAGGCGCCTCCTGAGTTCAAGGTATACTGCTGGGATGTCCCAATCGGCGACACCGACGCGCTCGCGCTCGACCACGGTGCTTGCCATCACCCGCAACGGGCGAACCGCTTTGGCCGCGGACGGTCAGGTGACGCTCGGCGACACCGTGGTCAAACACGGTGCGAGAAAACTCCGACGCCTGTCGGATGGAAATGTCGTGGCCGGATTTGCGGGAACGACCGCCGACGCGCAGGCTTTGTTCAGCAAGTTCGAGGCCAAGCTCCAAGAGTTCAGCGGCAATCTCGAGCGCGCAGCCGTCGAGCTCGCCAAAGACTGGCGAACCGATCGCGCTCTCCGCCGTCTCGACGCTTTGCTCCTCGTCGCGGACAAAGCGCACATCCTGCTCCTGTCCGGCAACGGCGATCTCATCGAGCCCGATGACGGCGTCCTTGCCATCGGCTCGGGTGGGCCCTTTGCGCTCGCCGCGGCGCGCGCGCTGATGGCCAATACGTCTCTCTCTGCGGCGGAGGTGGCGCAACAAGCGATGGAGATCGCCGCCGAGATTTGCGTCTACACGAACGACCGCATTTTGTTGGAGGAGCTCTGAGCCGAGCTCGGAGCCAGTAGGAATCCATGGTGTTCTATCTGCCCGAATCGACGGACGGGGAGCCGGGCCTCGACCATCTGACACCCCGGCAAATCGTCCTCGAGCTAGACAAGTACGTCGTTGGCCAGAACGAGGCCAAGCGCGCGGTGGCGGTGGCGTTGCGCAATCGCATGCGGCGGTTGAAGCTGCCTCCCGAAATGGCGGACGAGGTCGCGCCCAAGAACATCATCATGATCGGCCCGACCGGTGTCGGTAAGACGGAGGTTGCCCGCCGTCTCGCTCGTCTCTCGAACTCTCCGTTCACGAAGGTCGAGGCGTCCAAGTTTACCGAGGTCGGATATGTGGGCCGTGACGTCGAGTCGATGGTGCGCGATCTCGTCGAGATCGCGGTCGACCTGGTCCGCGAGGAAAAGCTCTACGAGATCCAAGACAAGGCGGAGGAGAACGCTGAAGAGAGGCTGCTCGACTTGCTCCTGCCGCCGATTCGTCCCGTAGGCACACCCTTGGAGATCTCGGAGCCCTTGGAGCCCGTGAAGGACGTCAAGGAAAGCAGAGAGAGAGCGCCCGCGAAAGCCGCGCCCCCGACAGATTTCAAAGCCACGCGGGAGAAGCTGAGAGCGCAGCTTCGTGAAGGCAAGCTCGACCATCGCAACGTCGAAGTGGACGTCCGCGAGCGTGTCACGCCGTCTTTCGAGGTTATCTCCGGGTCGGGCGTCGAGGAGATGGACATCAACTTGAAGGACATGCTCCCCGGAATCTTCGGCGGACGGACGCGCAAGCGCGAAATGAAAGTGCCAGAAGCGCTCGAATATCTCATCCAAGAGGAAGAGCAGAAGCTCGTGGACCCGGATCAAGTCGGGCGTCTTGCGGTCGAGCGCACCGAACAGTCGGGTATCATCTTCGTCGACGAGCTGGACAAGGTCGCGGGGCGCGAGGGCGGGCATGGACCCGACATCTCGCGCGAGGGCGTGCAGCGCGATCTCCTGCCCATCGTCGAGGGCACCTCGGTCGCCACGAAGTACGGTATGGTGCGCACCGATCACATTCTCTTCATCGCGGCCGGCGCCTTTCATGTCGCGAAGCCCTCGGATTTGATCCCGGAGCTTCAGGGACGCTTTCCAATCCGCGTCGAGCTTTCGTCCCTCAACCACGACGACTTCGTGCGCATCCTGCTCGAGCCGCGCAACGCGCTCTTGAAGCAATACCGAGCGCTACTCGCGACCGAGGGCGTCGAGCTCGAGTTCACCGATGACGCAGTCGAGACGATCGCGTCCTACTCGATGATGGTGAACGAGAGGACCGAGAACATCGGCGCCCGCCGCCTGCACACGATCATGGAAAAGGTGCTCGACGAGCTTCTCTTCGAAGCGCCCGAGCTTGCGCAAAAAAAGTGGGTTATTGACGGCGATTACGTCAAGAATATGCTGGACGAGATTGCGAAGGACAACGACATCTCGCGCTACATTCTCTGAAAAGGCGCTGTTAGCAACGCTTGTGATGGCCACGGCGTTCGTGGCCTGTGGCAAGCGTGGTGACCCTCTTCCCCCATTGCGGCCGGTACCGGCGCCCGCCGAAGCGTTCACGATCCGGCAGGTCGGCGACGTCATCCGCCTCGAATGGACGGCTCCGTCCGTAAACCAAGACCGGTCCACCGAGAACGTCCTGCTCCGCGACGTCGATATTCGCCGTCGTATCATCGACCTCCCGGCACTCATCGAAGAGCAAACGAAGATCATCGAGCCCAAAGACCCGGAGGACACTAAGCCGGAGGAAACTAAGGAAGACGCGGACGCGGAAGTCACCATCGACCCGCTTACCGGCGAGCCGGTAGAGGCCACCACCCCGGAAACAGAGTCGGACGAGGAGCCTCCGCCTCTCCCACTTGTCGTCCCTGTCAGGCCTGACGCGCCTGACGTGCCTGTCAGGCCTGACCCGTTGGATGAAGAGGAGGAGGCTGAGGATACCGTCGCCGCGGAGGAACCGGTGATCGATCTCGACGAGGTCCTGGAGCGGGCAGGGCTCGAATCTCCGGACGCGCTCGATCGACTCAGCGATCCCGAAGCGCTCGCGCCCGAACCGCCCGTGGACCTCGGGCCGCCTCCGCCGCCGCTCATCACCATCCCGAATTTCGCGCCGAGCTCGCGGCCTCTCGTCACCCTCGAGTCGACGGTGCTCGGCGAGCGCATGTCCTACGATGACCCGATCGACCCGGCCTGGATCGGCCAGCGGATCGAATATGCCGTCATCTACACCAACCAGAAGAATCGGCGTGGGCCTCGGTCGACGGTGCTTCAAATCGACCCCGTCCAGGCGCTTCCACCTCCTGGGGAGCCTGCCGCCAAAGCGGACGATTTGCTTGTGGCGTTGAGTTGGCCGGCCCCGCCAGACTTGCCCGCTCCCGTCGAGCCCGCTCCCGTCGAGCCCGCTCCCGTCGAGGAAGACGAGGCGGACGATCTGGAGACCGCCGAGCTCGACGAAAAAGAGGAGACAGAAAGTCTGGCGGGGCCGGACACCGCCGAGCTCGACGAAGAAGTCGTTCAGGGCGTCCCGCACTACGCGGTTTTCCGACGCGCCGAGTCCGACGAGAGTTATCCGGACCGTCCGCTCAACGGGCGGCCGATCCCGATGACGACTTACTCTGACCGCACGGCCGTCTTCGATGTTCCGTCGTGTTACATCATCAGGACCGTGCCACCGCCACCTCCCTTGCCGGCGGTCATCGACACGATGGAGGGCATGGAGGAACTCGCACCGGAGTCCGAGCTCATCGACGAGCCTGCGGCTACCGAGCCCGCGACACCGGAGACCACTGAGCCCGAGACCACTGAGCATGACCCATCCGACCCGCAGGGGCCACCCGAGGGCGAGACAAGCGCGGAAGTCTTGCTCGAAACCGATCCACTCGAGCCGGTCATCATCGTGCCCGAAGCGCCTCCGCTCAAGAATGAGGTTCGCATCGAAAGCGCCGCCTCGCCCGAAGTTTGTTTGACCCCCGTGGACACCTTCGCGCTTCCGCCTGCGACCGGCCTAGTCGGCGTTTCCGCCGGAGACGCCATTCTTCTCACGTGGGACGAGAGCCCGCGGCCGGACGCGGCCGGCTATCGCATCTATCGAGGCGAGAACGATGACGGTCCGTTCGAGCTCCTGAATGAAGAGCTCCTAACCGCGCCCATCTTCCGGGATGACACGGCGAGCCCCGGCGTGGACTATCTCTACTACGTCACCGCCATCGATGACGCTCCCGCCCAGAACGAGAGCGAACCGAGTGAATATGACGAAGTCACGCTCACGCCTCCGTAGTATATTAGGGCATCTCAAACGGGCAGCGACCGGCCGCCTATCCGAAGGTCGCGCGCTGAATCACTGAACCGAGGCCACGATAAATGAAATTCTTTCTAGACACCGCGAACGTAGAAGAGATTCGGGAGCTCGCCGAGCTCGGGCTCGTCGACGGCATCACTACGAACCCAAGCTTGCTCGCCAAGGAGCCGGCGCCGGATCGCGAGATTCTCGAGCAGATATGCGCAATCGTTCCCGGTCCTGTTTCCGGCGAGGTCGTTTCCACCGACGCCCCGGGGATGGTGCGCGAAGGCCGCGAACTCGCGAAGATCGCGCCCAATATCGTCGTCAAGTGTCCGCTGATCGCGGAAGGCTTGAAGGCGGTGCGGACGCTCAAAGACGACGGCATCCGCTCGAACGTCACCCTCTGTTTCTCGGTGCCCCAGGCGATCTTCGCCGCGAAGGCCGGCGCTTACATCGTGAGCCCTTTCGTCGGCCGCCTCGACGATATCGGCACGGACGGTGTGTCGCTCATCCGCGACATCCGTCAGGTGTATCAGAACTACGACTTCGAGACCCAGATTCTCGTCGCCAGCATTCGCAACTCGCTTCACGTCATCGAAGCGGCCCGCATCGGAGCGGACATCGCAACGATTCCCGGCAAGGTGTACAAAGCTCTCCTGAAACATCCTTTGACGGATATCGGCCTCGAGCGCTTTCTCGAAGATCACCGTAAAGCGCAGAAGGTCGGCGCCGCCGTCTGAGCATGCCGCCAGGGGACCGCTCGAAAGAGCTCGAAAGAAGAAATCTCGCCGCCGAGGAGGCGGGGGGCAATCTGCGTGTCGACCGCCAGCACGCGGCCAGTAAGATGACCGCGCACGAGCGTGTCAAAGCACTCCTCGATGACGACAGCTTCGAGGAGCTCGGCCGGTTCGTGACCCACCGATCCCATGATTTCGGGATGGAGAAGACGAAGTTCCCCGGCGACGGCGTCGTGACCGGGTACGGTCGCATCGACGGCCGTCTTGTCTATGTCTTCGCGCAGGATTTCACGATCTTCGGCGGCTCGTTATCCGAAGGCTACGCCGAGAAAGTCGTGAAGATCATGGACCTCGCGATGCGGCAAGGGGCGCCGATCATCGGGCTCAACGATTCCGGCGGAGCGCGCATCCAGGAAGGCGTCGTTTCCCTCGCCGGCTATGCGGACATTTTCCTGCGCAACACGACCATTTCCGGGGTCGTGCCTCAGATCTCCGCCATCATGGGTCCTTGCGCGGGCGGCGCTGTCTATTCGCCGGCTATCACCGATTTCACGTTCATGGTGCGTGACACGAGCTACATGTTTGTGACCGGCCCCGATGTCATCAAGACCGTCACGCACGAGGAGGTCTCGATGGAGGAGCTCGGCGGTGCTGTGACCCACAACGAAATCTCCGGGAACGCGCACTTTCTCGCCGAAGACGATCGCGACTGCCTGAATCGCATCCGAGTTTTGCTGTCCTATTTACCGAGCAACAACCTCGAGGAAGCGCCGCTCATCGAAAGCTCGGATCCGTGGGATCGCGAAGACGCGGCGCTCGACGAGCTCGTTCCCGAGGAGCCGGACAAGCCTTATGACATCAAAGAGCTCGTGACCGCGATCGTCGACGACGGCATCTTCGTCGAGGTGCACGAGCACTTCGCGCAGAATCTCGTCGTGGGCTTTGCACGTCTCGACGGGCGCTCCGTGGGTGTCGTGGCGAACCAACCGGCGGTGCTCGCCGGCGTTCTCGATATCAAGGCTTCCGTCAAAGGCGCGCGCTTCGTGCGTTTTTGCGACGCTTTCAACATCCCGCTCATCACCTTCGAAGATGTTCCGGGTTTTCTTCCGGGGACCGACCAAGAGTGGGGAGGCATCATCCGCCACGGTGCGAAGCTCTTGTTCGCCTTCGCCGAGGCCACTGTCCCCAAAGTGACGGTCATCACCCGCAAGGCCTATGGCGGCGCCTATTGCGTCATGGCGAGCAAGCACATCCGTACCGATTTCAACTACGCGTTTCCGACAGCGGAGATCGCGGTCATGGGGCCCGAGGGCGCCGTCAATATCTTGTATAAACGCGAGCTCGCGGAAGCGGAGGATCCGGGCGCTCTGCGCCAAGAAAAGATCGCCGAGTTTCGTAACAAGCTCGCGAACCCTTATGTCGCCGCCGAGCGAGGCTATCTCGACGAGGTGATAGCACCCCGCCGCACGCGAGCAAAGCTCATTACCGCCCTTCGCTCGCTCGAAACCAAACGAGACTCGAACCCGCCCAAGAAACACGGAAACATTCCGCTCTAGTCAGGGCTGGTCCTAACCGACCGAGACAAAACGCCTATGTTCAAAAAAGTCCTGATCGCTAATCGTGGTGAAATTGCCGTTCGTATCGAGCGGGCCTTGCGGGAGCTCGGCGTGGGCTCGGTCGCCGTCTACTCGGATGCGGATCGAGAGAGCCTTCACGTGCGTCTCGCAGACGAAGCCTACCGCCTCGGACCTGCGCCGTCTCCTCTGAGCTATCTCCGGGTCGACAAGATTCTCGAAGCCGCCGAGCGCGCCGGCGCCGAAGCCGTTCACCCGGGCTACGGCTTTCTCGCGGAGAACGCAGACTTTGCGCGAGCGTGTGCGGATGCCGGGGTCGTGTTCATCGGGCCGCCCGCGGAAGCGGTGCACCTCATGGGTGACAAGGTGGAGGCACGCGCCGTCGCCGAGCGCGCGGGCGTACCCACGGTGCCGGGCACCGGGGCGTTGACTTCCGTCGACGACGCGCTCCAAAAGGCGCCCGACGTCGGTTTCCCGCTCCTCGTGAAAGCCACCGCCGGGGGTGGTGGTAAAGGCATGCGCCAAGTGAGCGCGCTTGAGGAGCTGTCTTCGGCTTTCGAGCAAGCGAGCTCGGAGGCGCAGTCGAGCTTCTCGAACCCGTCGGTGTTTCTCGAGAAGCTCATCGACCGGCCGCGCCACATCGAGTTTCAGGTTCTTGCGGACCAAAACGGCAACGTCGTGCATCTACTCGAGCGCGAGTGCTCGGTGCAAAGGCGGCATCAAAAGCTCATCGAGGAGGCCCCCTCGCCGTTTGTGTCTTCCGTCGATGACACGCTTCGCCGTCGCATGGGTGACGCCGCCGTGGCCCTCGCGCGCGAGGCGGGCTACGTCAATGCGGGAACAGTGGAGTTTCTCGTCGATGCTGATCGCAACTTCTATTTTCTGGAGATGAATGCCCGCCTTCAAGTCGAGCACCCCGTAACGGAGCTCGTCACCGGATGGGATCTCGTTTGCCTTCAGCTCCAGATTGCGTGCGGCGAAGTGCTGCCGCTCGAGCAGTCCGACATCGTAGCGCGCGGGTGGGCGATGGAGTTTCGCGTTACCGCAGAGGACCCGTTTCAGAACTTCATCCCGTCCTCGGGCCGGATCCGCTTTCTTCGGGCCGCCGAGGGACCGGGGATCCGCAACGACAGCGGGGTCTATGCCGGCTTCGAAGTGGCTCCACACTACGACCCACTGATTGCTAAACTGATCGTAGCAGGGGATGACCGGATGCATTGTCTCGGTAGGGCACGGCGAGCGGTTCGGGAATATCAAGTGGATGGTATTGCAACGACCCTGCCGTTTTTCGAGCGTATGCTTGCGGACGAGCGATTCATCGCCGGCGACGTCGACGTGTCTTTCGTGGACCGCCACTGGATGAGCGAGATCGCGGCTCGTCCTTCAGAAAGACGCTCTGAGCTTTTCGCCGCCGCGCTCGCCGCCGCAGCAGCGGAGGATGGGTCTAGCCGCGCGACGAGGCAAGATGGTCCCAGAGCCAAAGCCTCGGCCTGGAAGCAAATGAGCTTGCGTGAGCAAGTCGGGAATGGGCTGTAGCGGGCATGTCGTACAAAAAGAAGTTTCACGCGTTGCCTGACGGGGAAGGCTTTGTCGTCGAGCTCACGAAAGAAGACGCGGGCTACGGCGTCCGTTCGAGCTCGCCGCCATTTGCTGCGAGCGTGGTCCGAAGCGGGGGCTCTGCCTGGTCCGTTCTTATCGACGGGAGGTCCTATGAGGCCCTTGTCGAACGAGATAACGGGGAGACCCTTGTCGAGGTTCTAGGAGAGCGATTTCGCTTCGGTAGCGGCGCCGGCCGCCAAGAAGGCGCCGTGGGTCAGAGCACTTCTGGGCGCAGCGAAGTCAAAGCGCCCATGCCCGGCAGGATCGTTAAGCTTCTCGCGTCCCCGGGTGAGACGGTGACGGCCGGTCAGGTCATTTTGCTGTTCGAAGCCATGAAAATGCAGAGCGAGATGCGAAGCCCACAGGACGGTGTGCTCACGGAGCTTGCCGTGGAAGAAGGGCAAGCGATCCAGGCGCGAGAGACACTATTCGTCGTGCAATTTAATTAGGTTTATTTACCAAAAATAATGGTTAGCCCCCGTCAGCGTTTCGTCCGGTTTATCGGTTGGTGCATTGCAGCCTTCGCCTCCGTGGCCGCAGTTCTGCTGCTAGTCTTTGCCACTTATCTCATTTTCTTCGACTACCCGGAGACGCTGCGCCAAGGCTTAGAAGCAGAGCTTTCGGCTGTTGCGGGCTCTCCGGTTACAATTGGGTCGATTAACCTAAATCCGGCCCGCTACGCCTTTGAGCTGAGAAACATCTCGGTCGAGGGACCCGACGAAGACCCTCTTTTGACGGTGGACCGCGTTTGGGGCCAGCTGCGCTTGTCCGAAATCCTGCGTTTTCGGCTCCATTGGACGGAGCTCCTCGTGCAAGGGCTGACGCTCCGCTTGTCGGAGGGCTCCGAAGAAGGTGTCTCTTTAGCGCGCGCCACCGGTGCGGTGCCGCTGGCAAGCTCGGGCGTGTCCATCACCGCGGATCGGGTAGCGCTCGAAGATGCGTCCATCCTCGTAGCGAACGAGACGGTCCCGTGGCGGCTCGAAGCGTCGAACTTGGGCATCTCCGTCGAGCGCGCGGGCCCGTTCAGCCACGCGGGAAGGCTGGATTACGAAGACGGCAGTCTCGCCATCAAAGATCATCCCGAGATGCGGGGTAGCGTGTCCGCGCAGTTCCAGATCGCGGCGGGAGAGCTCTTGCTTCACGAAGCGCGCGTTCTCTCCGAGCTAGGGGAGCTTCGTGCGAAGGGCAAGTTGGGACTGGGAGGCGGCGTGCGTGGCCGCTTCGAAGTTTCGGCTGAAGGTCCCGTCGAGCGGGCCATGGCTTCGATCTTTGGGGTCTCGTCGAGCCCCCACGCGATAACGGGGATGATGGCGTTCAACGGAACCTTGGATCTATCGCCCGAGAACCAGCTGCTCGAAGGGTCGGTTCGGTGGGCGCGCGGCCGGGTGCTCGGTGTTGCCGCCTCCGATTGGAGCGGCGATTTCTTCTGGGACCGACAGCTCCTACAGCTGAGCGGCGCTGAAGGCATCGTCGCCTCGGGACGAGGCCGCGTCGAGCTGCACCAAGCCTTGCCTCTCGTCGAGCACCCCGCTTCCCTCGAGATCGCCATCGACGGCGCCGCCCTGGCCGAAATGGTGGCTGGCGTGCGCGGACGGCCGAGCCCGGTCGACTCGTTGGTGTCTGGCCGCTTTAGCCTGAGCTTCCCCACCACCGAGCCGCACCGCGCAGATGGCACGTTCGAGCTGAAGGGCCTGAAGGGCCTGAAGGGAACGACGCCGAGCGGCGCCGAGACCATGGTTTTCGAGGTTTCGGGTCGTGTGCAGGATGGCGATATCGAGATCGAGTCTGCCCTGGTCGATACCGATGCGGTCTCGGGCACATGGTCGGGCCTCTACCCGCGGGTCGGGTCCGCCGAGCTCTTCGTCGATGTGCGCTCCGACAATCTTGCGCGCGCGGACGAGCTCGCGCGTGACGTTCGGCGATTACTTCGGCCCGACGATGAGCCCGACCCCGAGCTTTGGGGTATCTCCGGCACAGGTTTCGCCCGCGGCCGGCTCAGCGAACGCGTCCCACATTTCACTTTCGATGGTGAAGTCGCCGCCGGAGTACTGCAGTTCGATCGCCTGCTCATCCGAGACGTGCGGAGCCGGGGCGTGCTGTCGCGCGAGGTGCTGCGATTCGAAGACTTCGTCGCGAACAAGAACGGAGGCGTCGTCGCCGGGGCGGGCAAGCTTTCGCTCCAAGGTCCGTTCGACGCGCGCGATTTCGACGTCAGCCTTCGCTTCTCGGACTGGCCCGCTTCGGATCTCACGACACTTCTCGACTGGTCGGCATCCGCCGAGGGTCTCGCATCGGGCGATCTCGATGTTGCCCGCATCGGCGGTGAGCTCGCCGGTGCGGCGAGCTTGACGATCGTCGAGCCCGTTTTTTTTGGCGAGCCGTTCGACCGCGCCACGGCTAGCGCCGTCTTCGACGGGACGACGGTAAAGCTCGAGGACGCCGAGCTGGTGCAGCGCCAATCGAGCTTCGGTGGCCATCTCACGATGGACGTGGAGACGGGCGTTATCGAAGGAACCCTTAGAACCGACAGCTTTGCGCTCACCGGGCACACCGTTCTCGATCGGGACCTCGACGGCCGGCTCGAAATCGAAGCCACTATTGCCGGCCGGGTGGATGTTCCCGTCGTCGATCTGCGCGGGCGCGCGCGCGAGCTATTGCTCGACGGGATGTCGCTCGGCGAGGCCTCTATTTCAGGACGCCTTGGCGGTACGGAGCTCGCGCTTTCGATCGAGCTCGACGAGCGACATGCGCTCGAGGTAACGAGCCGGCTCGAGGGCGACTTCCCTACCTCGGGCACCGTTCGCTTCCAAGACCTCGATGTCGGCCCGTGGCTCGACCGGATGTCTGAATGGCTGCCGCAGCCGGTGCGGATTCGCGCGAGCGGCCAATCGAGCTTCGCCGTGGATTTGAAGCAGCCCAAGACCGTGAGCCTCGATGCCACGCTCGCGAACGTGATCGTCGAGAGCGAGAGCTTCCGCCTCGACTCTCTTGCGCCTATCGAGGTGCACTTGGCCGATGGTGTTCTCCGTGTCCCAACGCTCTCGCTCGCGGAGGATACGAGCCGTGTGGCCGTGGGCGGCGCGGTGAACTTCCCCGCGAAGACTCTCGATTTGCGTGCGGAGGGGGTGACGAGTCTCCGCTTATTGGGGTCTTTTTATCCCGGCATGGCCGCGACGGGAGACGTCGATCTCTCGGCGCGGATTACGGGCAGCTGGGACCGACCGTCGCTGAGCGGCCACGCGGACCTTGCCGGAAGCTCGTTGAGGGTCGAGGGCTTTCGCCAAACCATTGGCGATCTGCGCGGCCGTCTCGTATTCGACAATCGAACGATCCGCATCCCCGAGCTTACCGGTGTTTTCGGATCGGGACCGATCACTATCGCGGGCGCTATCTCGCTGGAAGGCTTGAGACCGGGCTCGCTCGACCTTCGAGCGAGCGGTACGGGAATGCGGCTTCGCTATCCCGAAGGACTCGTGGCAACCCTCGATGCGGAGTTCACCCTAGTCGGGAGCCGCGACGAACAAGTCTTGAGCGGCCGCGTGACCCTCCGCGATGCCGTTTGGTCGCGCGAATACGACCTCGTGTCCGGCTTTCTCTCGGATAGCGAAGGGCTTGCGCTATTCGAGGAGCTCGAAGGCGCTGAGCTTCTCGAGAAACTTCGCTTCGACGTCACTATCGAGGCTCCTGAAAGCCTTCGGCTCAGAAACTCCATTGCCAAGATTAACGCGAGCGCCGAGATCGAGCTTCGGGGAACGGTAGCCGAGCCCGTTCTTCTCGGAAGCGTGGAAGCGCAGCGAGGGGAGGTTTTCTTGCTAGGTCAGCGCTACGACATCACCTCGGGAAAAGTGGATTTCGTCGACCCGACGAAGGTGGAGCCTTTCATCGAGCTGACGGCAGAAACGCGCGTTCGTAGCTACCGTGTCGAGCTGCGGCTGACGGGAACGGCCAATCGCATCTACCCCGATCTCAGCTCCGACCCCCCGCTTCGCACCGTGGACATCTTGCGGCTCCTTTCGGGCGCGAGCGAGCGCGACATCCTCATCGGCACCGAGGAAGAGGAGCTCGCCGGCGTCGGTGTGGCGTCGCTCCTAACCGAGCGCCTCACCGCGGAAGTCGGCCGACGCGCCGAGCGACTCTTTGGTCTCGATCGATTCAGCATCAATCCGTTTCTCGTGGGCCGCTTCGCCAACCCCACAGCGCGTGTCAACATCGGAAAACAGATTACGCGCGGTCTGAGCGTCAACTACTCGTCGAACCTCAACTCGACGCAAGAAGCCCTCATCGTCATCGAGTACACGCCCGAGGGCAGTATGTCTTGGATTCTCTCTCGGGACGAAGACGGTGACATCGGTATCGACGTCAAGTTTCGCAAGAGTTTCTGATGCTCCGGTTCATCGCTTGCGGCGTCCCTTGCCTGTTGGCTTGCCTAGGGGCCACGAGCCTTTCGGCCCAAACAGCTCGCGAGCGAGCGAGCGAGAGCTATCGCGGTGTGCGCGTGCGCGACGTTCGTTTGGCGCTTCGAGACACGGCGCTCCCCGAGGCGGCGCGCAAGCTCATCGATATCGCGCCCGGCGACATCTATAGCCCCGAGGCGGTACGCCGCTCGATCCGGCAGCTCTTCGCACTGAAAAGGTTCAGCGACATCAAGGTCAAAGCCGATCGTGTCGGGGAGAACGGCCAGGAAGTCGACGTTATTTTTCATCTATTTCCTCGCATCGAGGTAAACGGAGTGAAAGTCGTAGGCGTCGAGGGCGTGAGCACGCGTCTAAGGCACCTCGAGCCGCTTCTTCTCGAAGAGAGTCGCCTACGCTCCGGGGATCCTCTGGACGTCGAGCTTCTGAGGGCGGCGGCCGAACGCCTTCGCTCGCTGCTCCGTGAAGAAGGCTTCTTGTGGGCCGAAGTGGAGCCGGAAGCTTCGTTTGAGTCCCCGACCGCCACCGTAGTCTTTCACATCGAATCGGGGCGGCAGGCGCGCGTTTCCGCCCTCGATATCACTGGGGTCGCACCTCATGTGGAAGCGCATGTTCGGCGAGAGCTCGAAATAAGTGAAGGCAGCATGTACTCCAAAACGGAGCTCGACGCGAGCGTCGAGAAAATCGCTGCCGCGTGGCACGAACGCGGCTATTACCGCGCGCGGATCGAAGTCGAAGCGACGCCGGGCGACGGCGCTCTCGTCGATTTGCACCTCGCCGCCGAGCTCGGCCCCCGCGTTCACATCGAGGTCATGGGGGGTGACCTTTCCGAGAAGACGATCGAGCGCCTCGTACCCCTCTACGGTGAGACCCGATTGACGGAAGACCTCATCGAGGAATCCCGCGTCAATCTCCGAGACCATCTCGTCGAGAAAGGCTATCGCGACGCGCGCGTCGAGACCGAACGCGAGAGCGCCTCTCTAGGCCGCTATCTCTACTTGAGATTCGTCGTCGACACGGGCCTGCGATACGACGTCGTCGCCATCGAGCTCGAGGGGCTCGACGCCGCCTTGGAAGCCGAGATCCGCCCGCTATTGGCCACGCCGACCCGTCGCCGGTTTCGCGCGGCACCTTTTCAGGAGGATCTCTGGGAGCAGGACGTCAAAGTCGTTCGAAGCTACATGGAGAGAAACGGCTATCACCGCGTGCGTGTCGAAGGCGAGCTTCGCGCCGCACCGGAGACCCCGTTCAGGCTCACCCTCGTCGCCCGTGTCGACCCGGGTCCCAGAGCGGCGATCGAGGCCATCGAAATTAAAGGGGTCGAGGGCGCTGCCGCGATCGAGCCCGCGGAAGTGATTCGGGTCTCCGGACTCGAGCCAGGCGGCCCGTTCGACGCTGCCGGCGTCGTCGAGGCCCGCGACCGCATCGTGACGCATTACTACAACGAAGGCTTTCGCCAAGTCGACGTGCAGTCATCGACGACTTGGAACGAGACAGGAACCGCGGCTAGCGTCGATTTCAGCATTCGTGAAGGCGAGCGCACCCTGGTCGACCGCGTCATCGTCACCGGCCTCGAAGTCACAAAGGAGTCTTCGGTACGCCAGCTCGTTGCGCTCGAGACGGGAGAGCCGTTGTCGCCCGTTTCCGTTTTGGATACGCGCCAGCAGCTCGTCTCGTCGGGGCTTTTTCGCAGCGTGGACATCGATATTCTTCCGGCCGATCCCATCACGAATCGCAGCGATATTCTCATCTCCGTCGAAGAGGGCCCACGCACGACCTTCGCCTATGGATTCGGTTTCGAGGAGAGGCAACTCGCGCGCGCGGAGTTCGAGGTCACGCGCCGAAATCTCTTTGGACGTAACCGTACCGTGAGTGTTTTTACCCGCGCGAGCTTTCGTGGCAGCCGCTTCATCACAACCTACCGCCAGCCCGAAAGCTTCGTGCAGAATCTGCCGCTCTTCGTGAGCTTCTTTGCGGAAGAAGAGCAGCGTACGAGTTTCGACTACAACCGCGTCGGTGTCGGCCTCCAGATATCGAAACGCCTCAGCGAGCATCAGAATCTGTTGTTCCGCTATCGCTTCGACCGCACGAAAGTCTTCAACCTTCTCGTCGATATCGACGAGATCGACCGTCGCTTCCGCAACGTGCGTGTCGCCTCGCTTTCGGCCGCGTCGGTGACGGATCGACGAGACGATCCTCTCAACCCTTCGGCGGGCCAGTTTCGGATTCTCGATCTCGAATGGTCCTCTCGGATTCTGGGTACCGAGGCGCCGTATCTGAAGGGACTCGCGCAGCAGTTTTTCTATTTGAAGCTGTCGAAGAACATGGTCCTAGCGCTCGGCCTTCGCGTCGGTATCGGTCAGACGTTCCGCGAAGACCGTGATGCGCTCTTACCCATCGCCGAGCGCTTCTGGGCGGGCGGCGCGACGACGCTCCGCGGATTCGCGCTCGACCAGGCAAGCCCCAAGGCGAAGATCGAAGTAGATATTGGTGACAAAACGATCATCGTCGATGGTGAGCCCATCGGCGGCAACGTGCTCACACTGCTCAACCTCGAGCTGCGCTTCCCGATTTTCGGCAACTTGCGAGGGGTCCTTTTCTCCGACAACGGCACTGTCTATCGACGCCTACAGATCCTCGAGCTTCTGAACTGGCGCTATAATGTCGGGTTCGGTTTTCGCTTCGACACGCCGCTCGGTCCGCTGCGGGTCGATTACGGGATGAAGCTCGACCGACGGACCCGTCATTCCGTCACTTGCCCAGACATCACGACTCCTTGCACGGAATCGCTCGGGCGGTGGCATATCAGTTTGGGACATGCATTTTAGGTCAGGTTTCATCATTCGGCATTCAGCATTCAGGCTGTTGTTTTTCGTTGCTCTTCTCTTGCTTCGGGGGGCTTTCGGTTTTTCGGAGCCGGAGTTGGTGGATCGGATTGTGGCGATTATCGATCGCGATGTGGTGACGCTTTCGGAGGCGGAGCAAGCTGCGGGGTTTCTCGAGCTTCGAGGCGTCGAGAACGTCATCCTCGCGGATGTTGTGGAGCGGCTCATCGAGGCGCGGCTCATCGAGCGGGACGTGTCGCGTTTCACGGACAATCCGTTGCCCGAGGCGCTGGTGCTCGAAGCGGTGGCGTCACTGCGTGCAGGGTTCACTACCGAGGACGCTTTCGAGGCGATGCTCGCGGAGCGCGGCGTAAGCGAGGAAGAGCTATTCTCGGAGCTTCGCCGTCAGCTCACCGTCACCCGCTACCTTGAGCGCCGATTCCGCGCTCTCACCTATGTTACCGAAGAGGAAATCCAGAGCTTCTTTGACGCCGAGGTGATTCCCGAGCTTCCCGCGGAGCGCGCGCCGACGCTTGAGCCAACGATTGAGGAAGTCGACCAAATCCGCCGCGTCCTCGAAGAGCAGAAGTTCAACGAGCGCGTCGAGCAGTGGCTCGACGGGCTGAAAGAACGTGCCCGCATCAGGCGCTATGTCTGGTAGCTCGAGCCGCGGTGGTTAGCCTGAAGTTCCTAGCTGAAAAAGCCAAGATCCGGTGTTGATCCAATGAGATAGTTGGAATCAATGGTGCTGGCTTCTGTCTACACGGTGATACCTTTGAGCAGGTCGTAGGCTCTCTGCTGTTTCGAGTCCGGAGTTGTCGTGACATCGAAGGTGGGCTCGTCGGGTCCGGCTTCCGGTCGCCGACATTTGTTTCGGACGATGTTGCTGAGAAGGCGCAGCAGCGTGCGGAAGCTGGAAGCTCGACTCCCATCGTCAAGCTTCTTGGTTTGTATCTTGCGCAGGGCGGCCTCGGAGCGCTTCGCCGGAGCAACCGGGTCACGCCTGGCCTTCGCCTGCTGGTCCTCGTCAGAGAATAGCAGCGGCCGCCAAGCCTCCATCATGTGCCACAGGACGTAGTAGGCCAGCATGCACAAGAAGACGTGCGCCCGGACTCGGTTTTCGCGCCGGTGACGAATCGGCCGCACCTTTAGGCTGAAGTTCCTTGGTCGAATGAACCCACTGACAGTGTGAATCCCCAATGATTACGCGTCTTTAGGGACGCCGAGAGGCTAATTTTGGGTTGCAATATGTAGGCATGTCTAAAGCCTTCTATGGTTTGATACACATTAATACATAGGCTATTATAGTGGGCATGCATATCCACATCATCCCCAATCGCAACTCTACCCCCGCGGTCCTGCTGCGTGAGTCCTATCGGGTGGGCGGAAACGTCCGCAAGCGCACGCTCGCTAACTTGTCCAAATTGCCCATGGACGCAGTCGACGCCATCCGACGCATTCTCAAAGGGAAAAAGCTCGTCTCGGTTGAAGTCGCCTTCAAAATCGTCGAGAACGGCTCCCGGCACCATGGCCACGTCGACGCGGTGCTCAGCGCCATGAGACAGCTCGGTTTCGAAAAGCTCGTTGGTTCTCGACACTCACCAGAGCGGGATTTGGTCGTGGCCATGGTAGTCGCCCGGATCCTCGAACCGCAGTCGAAGCTGGCGACTAGCCTGTGGTGGCACACAACCACACTGCCCGAAATCCTGGGGGTGAGCGATGCCGACGAAGACGATCTCTATGCCGCTATGGACTGGGTTCTCAAACGCCAGGAGGTCATCGAAAAAAAACTCGCGGCGCGCCATCTCCAAAACGACGGCCTCGCGCTCTATGACCTAACCTCAAGCTACTTCGAGGGGGTGAGTTGTCCGCTGGCCAGGCTCGGATACAACCGTGACGGCAAGAAAGGCAAGCTGCAGGTCAACTACGGCCTGCTGACCAACGAACGCGGCATCCCCGTGTCGGTATCCGTCTTTGAGGGCAACACGGGCGATCCCAAAACGCTGTTGCCTCAGGTAGAAAATGCGCAAGAGCGGTTCGGCATCGAGCAGTTTGTGATGGTGGGCGACCGCGGAATGATCACCCAGACCCAGATCGACGAGTTACGGGAGATGGACGGTATCGACTGGATTACCGCTCTGCGTCCCGAACCGATTCGCAAGCTCATTAACGATGGGGTGATCCAGATGGGGCTATTCGACAGGCGGAACCTGTTTGAGTTGACGCACCCGGATTTCCCCAACGAGAGGCTGGTCGCTTGCCGCAATCCGGAGCTGGCCGAGAGGCGGCGTCACAAGCGTCGTGCTCTGCTCGAAGCAACCTGCAAGGAGCTGGAGAAGGTTTGTCGGATCACCGTGTAGACAGAAGCCAGCACCATTGATTCCATCTATCTTATTGGATCAACACCGGATCTTGGTTTTTTCAGCAAGGAACTTCAGCTTAGCGATCGTCCCCATGTGTCGCTTCCACCGCTGGAGCCGTTTGTTGGCGAGCTCAGAGTTGCCGTTGGCGAGGCGCGAGGCGTCGGCATCCATCGTTGTCTCGTCTAGCTCGAAGTCGAAACCGTCGTCACGGATGTCGAGCCTGTAGTACCTGCCGACCTTGTACTTGTTGAGGAGCTTTTTCACTGCAGCACGGATGTCCTCCTTGCCCTGCAAACGGCGCCGCTCGACCATCCGACAAACTTTCTCCAGCTCCTTGCAGGTCGCTTCGAGCAGAGCACGGCGCTTGTGACGCCGCCTCTCGGCCAGCTCCGGATTGCGGCAAGCGACCAGCCTCTCGTTGGGGAAATCCGGGTGCGTCACCTCAAACAGATTCCGCTCGTCGAATAGCCCCATCTGGAGCACCCCATCGTTGATGAGCTTGCGAATCGGTTCGGGACGCAGAGCGGTAATCCAGTCGACACCGTCCATCTCCCGCAACTCGTCGATCTGGGTCTGGGTGATCATTCCGCGGTCGCCCACCATCACAAACTGCTCGATGCCGAAGCGCTCTTGCACCTTTTCTACCTGAGGCAACAGCGTTTTGGGATCGCCCGTGTTGCCCTCAAAGACCGATACCGACACGGGGATGCCGCGTTCGTTGGTCAGCAGACCGTAGTTGATCTGCAGCTTGCCTTTCTTGCCGTCACGGTCGTATCCGAGGCGGGCGATCGGACAACTCACACCCTCGAAGTAGTTTGAGGTTAGGTCATAGAGCGCCAGGCCGTCGTTTTGGAGATGGCGCGCCGCGAGTTTTTTTTCGATGACCTCCTGGCGTTTGAGAACCCAGTCCATGGCGGCATAGAGATCGTCTTCGCGGGCATCGCTCACCCCCAGGATTTCGGGCAGTGTGGTTGTGTGCCACCACTGGCTAGTCGCCAGCTTCGACTGCGGTTCGAGGATCCGGGCGACTACCATGGCCACGACCAAATCCCGCTCTGGTGAGTGTCGAGAACCAACGAGCTTTTCGAAACCGAGCTGTCTCATGGCGCTGAGCACCGCGTCGACGTGGCCATGGTGCCGGGAGCCGTTCTCGACGATTTTGAAGGCGACTTCAACCGAGACGAGCTTTTCCCCTTTGAGAATGCGTCGGATGGCGTCGACTGCGTCCATGGGCAATTTGGACAAGTTAGCGAGCGTGCGCTTGCGGACGTTTCCGCCCACCCGATACGACTCACGCAGCAGGACCGCGGGGGTAGAGTTGCGATTGGGGATGATGTGGGTATGCATGCCCACCATAGTATCCTATGTGTCAATATGTATCAAACCATAAAAGGCTTTAGACATGCCTACATATTGCATCCCAAAATTAGCCTCTCGGCGTCCCTAAAGACGCGTAATCATTGGGGATTCACACTGTCAGTGGGTTCATTCGACCAAGGAACTTCAGGTTAGAGAAGAACACCTACTCGTCGGTGACGTCACGTAGGGTTTCGCGAACGGTCTCGAGCCCGAAAGTCTTCCCCAACGGCATGTCCGCGATCGTCGTCATCACGGACGCCGCCAAGTCGGCCTGGTCGTAAGGTGGTGGGTCCAATAGCTTGCCGTCGCGCCGGGCAGCGGCGACCTGTTCGAGAAACGCCAGATAGGCATCCGCCTCGTCCTCGAGCTTGTATTGGGACTCGACGTGCTCGCGGGCGAAGCGGCCCATCGCGTCTCGAAGCTGCGGCCTCTCGTGGAACAACTGGAGCGTCCGCGCGATCGCCTCGACCTCGGGGGGGCCGAGATCGATGCGAGCCACGGTGTGCTCGGGAAACTCGACAAACGGGCCCGTGTTCGACACGAGCACGGGCTTTCCCATGCCGAGCGTCCGGATGAGCGTCCCCGAGAGCTCGCCCGTCGACGGAAAGCGGAGGTTCACGACGACGTCGCAAGCCAGCATGTACAGATAGAACTTGTCCATGGGCTGGCGGCCCGTGAGGACGAGCTTGTCGCCGAAAGCCGCGGTGCCCGCGATCGTTTCGAGGTCGTAGCTCTCTTGTACCTCGCCGACAACGAGAAAGCGCGCGTCTGCTCCCGTCTCCAAGAAACGCTTGAAGCCTAAAAGCGCGCGGTTGATGCGCTTCGCGCGCGTCGCGAGTCCGAAGGCCGCGACCAGGAACGCGTCGTCTGGAAGGCCGAGCATGCGTCGCGCTGCCGAAGGGGTTTCGACCGGAAGTGGCGGTGGCGGAGCGTAGTGATGTGGGGCGCGGCCGATGAACTTTCCCACCGGTATCGACCCGAAACGCTCTTCCAGCCAGCGCTGCATGAATCGTGTCAGGACCAAAACGCCGTAGCTGCGCTCGACCATCCGCTCGCAAAGCGGGAACTTCGAGGTAAGGAGCTCGCTTCCGAGCGCGGCGGCGATCTGACGACCGAGCGCAGCACCTCGTACGCCATAGGCACGCTTCATCTCGGATACATAGAGCGCCGCATCCCCGCGCTCGACCGACAAGCCGAGAAACAAATGCTGCAGCACCAGGTCATGAAGCACGACGACACCTGGGAAGCGCAGCGCGGCGTTCAACGCGTAGCGATGAAAAGCGCTGTTGCCAATTTGATAGAGGTTGAGGTCGAACGTCTCGCGCGCGGCCACCTCTTCGTACTCGCGCGCATAGTGCCACTCAAAGCTCTCGAGGATTTCGGGGTTTTTGGGCTCGTAGTCTTCGACGAACAAGTGAATGTCGGCGCCGCCCTTCTTGAGGTACGGAAGAAGCTCCTCGCTATAGTCAGCGATACCTGTTCCTTGCGGAGAGAGCGGGCTCCAGAAGGCGAGCTTCATCGGAGCGGCTCGGTCAGCTCGTCGATGACGTGGTCCCAGCCGATGCCGTCGACGCGAGGCCTGCCCGCCGCCCCCATATCGCGGGCTTTGTCGCGGTCGGCGAAGAGTCGATTGACCGCCGCACCGAGCTCCTCCGCGCTGGGCGCCACGACGTAGCCCGACTGACCATCCTCGACAAATTCGAGGGTGCCTCCCGAGTCGTTGCACGTCACGACCGGCTTCCCCGACAAGAAAGCTTCCACCGTAACGTAGCCATAGTCCTCGTCCACCGGCGCGTAGAGCACGGCGAAGGCGCCGGCGTACAAATCCAAGAGCTCTTCCTCGGGAACGAAGCCGGCGAAATACACCCGATCCGTCAAGCCGAGGCGGTCGGCTTGGCGCTCTAGATTCTGGAGCTGTGGGCCGCGCCCCGCGATCACGAGCCGAGCGGGCGGGTCGACGTGGCGAAAGGCTTCGACGAGGAGGTCGCAGCGCTTGAGCTGCTCTAGTCGTCCGGCATAAAGAGCGTAGTCGCCGAACGCGCCGCTTCGGTAATGCCCCGCATAGTGAGGCGGTGGATATAAAGGCGACGATCCGATGCCGTTGAATCGCTCGAGTCGCGCCGAAACGTTCTTCGAGATCGTGCAGATCTTCTGCGACTCTCGAAGCGTCTTGTTGTCCATCCCGATGATCGTTTGGCGGATCTCCTGCTCTTCGGAATCGTCGGTGAAGCTGCAATAGGGCGTCCCGTAGAGATCGTAGACCTCCCGGTGCTGGTGAAAGAGCCACGTCGTCTTGACGGGATGTTTCACGAGATAAGACGGGAACTTGGTTGGGATAACCATGTCAATGGGCGCGCCGTTCGACTCGGTGACTTCGGCGAAGCGCCACATCAAGGCTTGCTTGACGATGTCCGTGACCGGGTACCACTTGAAGGGGATATTGATGACATCGACGAGAAAGCCGCGCGCCTTGAGCTGCGCGGTCAGCTCGCTGACGAGAATCTCGGCGCCGCCGGTAATGAAAGGCGCTTGCACCGAGCACACGCAAATACTTTGCCGCGCCAAAGGCTTAGTCCTGTCCCGGGCGGGATAGGGCGTCGAGTTTCTCGAGGAGCGCCTTGAGCTCTTCGCGCGTCTCTCGGAGCACCGCCTCGACATGTAGATGGTTGGTCTCCGCGGTCTCGAAGACGAACTCGATGCGCTCGACGAGGTCATGGACGTGACGCACAAGCTCCTGTTGCAGAATCAAGTGCCGCTCGTCGATCTCTTCCATCCGTTTGCCGTGCTGCCCTAGGATGTCGTCGTAGTGCCGGCTCACGCGATCGAGCCGCTCATCGACGTATTGCACTATTTCATTGTCGAAGCGCACTTGTGCCGAGTTCACTTGAACTTGGCGTTCGATGACTGAGCCGAGCGCGAAACGTACGAGCCGCCTAAGCGGTCCGCGGATCGGACCCAGGAGACGACCCATGAGCCCCGGAGGCGCGTCGCGATACGCGGTGGACAGGTCCCAAAGCTCGTTGAGCTCCTCGCGCCCTGGTGAGCTAGGCGTCGAGTCTGCTTCTCGAGAGGCGGGGCTCCCGAGCTTGGGAAGAGCCGATCCCGGTCGAGCATCGCTTTCGTAGCGAGGTAGCTTCGGTCGCGCATCCGGAGTCTTCTCCCGGGAGGCCGCCCGAACGGAACGCATACTTTGAACCAAATCGTCTTGCTGTTTGTCGTCCTCGGCGGAGCTCACGAGGCAAGTTTCTAACGTCGTCTTGGGAGTGTCAATGAGTATGCGCCGGGAGAGGGGCTTTACATAAATATGACTAATATGATATAAATTAAAAGCGAAATCAGGCAGGGGGTAAAAAGTGGACACATACTGTAAAGTTTGCCAGCGTTTGGACCCCGGCACGCGGAACCAAGTTTTGCTTAACTGATTACCATGAAAGGAGTTGTTCTTCCTCTGGCTTTTGGCACGAAACGTGAAGACATGTAGCGTGTCCGGGAAGCGAAGAGGAAAGGACAGGAAACAATCATGAGAGCACCCACTATTGAAGTCCCAGAACAAGAGCTCCAGCTTGGCAGGGCCGAGGTCGAAGTCGAGAAGCCCGCCCAGGAAGAAGAGCCAGCTTTTGAGCTCGACGTGCTGGGACAATACCTCAAAGAGACGCACCGCTATCCTCTGCTCTCTCGCGAGGAAGAGCAAAAAGTTTCTCGCGCGATGCGGCGCTCCGAAGCCGTCCTCGAAGAAAAGAAGTCCGGTACCGGCCGCCGGGGAGCGCGCAAGGAGTTCGACGCGACCCGCGCCACGATGATCGAGAGCAATCTCCGGCTCGTGGTTTCGATCGCGAAACGCTACAAGAACATGGGGATGGAGCTCAGCGACCTCGTCCAGGAAGGCAATATCGGCCTGATGCAGGCGGTCGAGCGATTCGACCCTCGTCGTAACTTGAAGTTCTCGACCTACGCGACGTGGTGGATCCGCCAAGCGATCACCCGCGCCCTTTCGCAGAAATCCAGGACCATCAAAGTTCCCATCAACAAGCTCGAGATGGTCCGCATCGCCACGCGCGCCAAGAACAAGCTCCAGGAAAAAGAGGGTCGTGAGCCCTCAATGAAGGAAATCGCGAAAGCCGTCGGCGCTCCGGAGCAACAAGTCGAAACCGCGATGAAGTCCATCCCGCACCTCGAGTCACTCGACGCGCTTGCTGTCGAGGACGGAAGCCCCCGCTGGGAGCTCCAGTCCGACGAGCGCTCGGAGACGCCCTGGCAGGCGGTTCTCGACCGCGATATGCGCGAAAAGGTGCGCTCGGCGCTCGAGCTTCTCCCGTCGCGGCAGCAGCTCATCGTGCGGATGCGCTTCGGTATCGGTTTCAACACCGAGTACAACCTCGAAGAGATTGGCAAAGTGTTGAACCTGACCCGTGAGCGCGTGCGGCAGCTCGAAGTCGAGGCGCTGCGTCGTCTCCGGGCCGCGGGCAACCGCCGTGCCTTGCACGACTACATCCAGTAATTAGGTCTTTCGGGCGTGGATTCCACTTGGAATCCACGCCTTTTTTTTGGTGACTAGCCTCAGCTTCATCGATAATCCCGGTTTTCCTCGGCGTCCTCGGCGTCTCTGCGGTTCAAACGCTTTCAGACCTGCGCAACCAGAAATATGTATATTTACCAATTATTGGCGAACTCGACAAGCACGTCTCGGCACAGACAGATTTGGCGCGTGTCACCATACTCCTTGAGCCCGTGAAGGCCCGCGCCTCCCGGCCCGAAGACGACGGCCGGAATCCCCGCTTCGGCCAGCAGAGCAGAATCAGTCCAGCCGGTCATGCCGACGAAGCTGCATGAACCGCGGACCCGTTCGGTCGCCGCTTTCAGCTTCTGCGCTAGGGGCTCGGTTTCCGGGATCTCGAAAGCCGGCCGAAAAAAACTCAGCTCCATCTCGGCTTGAAATTGCGGATCGCGTGCAAGAGATTCCATGATCGGCTCCAATTCGCGCCGTACCGAGTGCCGCGACTCGCCCGGCAGGGTGCGGCGCTCAATGTCCAGCTCGCAGGCATCCGGGTAGCTCGACAGCTCGCGGCTACCTCGAATCAACGACGCATGGACGGAGGCCTCTCCCAGAAGCGCGTGCGGTGTCTTCCGAGACAATTGCACCCCATAGGCCTCGATCGCGGCCAGAACACGGCCCATATGGGCAATGGCATCGACCCCCTCGCGCGGCCGGCTTCCGTGGGCAGCGACACCCCGAGTGGTCACGTGGGCCCACAGAAAGCCCTTGTGGGCGACCACGACGTCGAGCTCGCTCGGCTCGAAAACGATGGCCATATCCGCCCGGATACCCCACTTCAAGAGCGCCTCCGTGCCTGCCGAGTAAGCCTCCTCGTCAGTAACGCAGGCGACAATCACGTCGCCCTTGGGAGGTACTTTCGAAAGCGTGACCGCAGCGGCGAGCATCGCCGCCATGCCTCCTTTGACGTCCTGCGCACCCCGGCCGTGCAGACGGCCCTCCTCGTCTATCTCGCCTGAAAACGGCGCCTCCATGCCCTCGACGCTCACGGTGTCGAGGTGGCAGCACAGAAGAAGGCTCGGTCCATCTCCCGTCCCGGGGATGCGAGCGATGACGTTCGGCCGGCCAGGCAGGGCGTCGCGAAGCTCCACGTCAACGTCGCGATTCTCGAGGACGCCCGCCACGAAATGGGCGAGTGCGGCTTCTCCTGCCGCCCCCGGAACCAGACTCGGGTTCACCGAGTCGATCCGGACGAGACGCTGGGCGAATTCCAAGGTCTCTAAATCGTTCAAGGCTGTATCATAGAGCGCTATGGTGTCCGTGACTACCGTCCGAAGCGCTGTTCAATCTCGCGGCCACGGAGATATCCTCGATATAACAAGAAACGTGGCCGAAGCCGTCGCGGGCTCGGGTCTCATCAACGGCGTCGCGACGATATTTGTCACCGGGTCGACGGCCGGCCTGACCACGATCGAGTACGAGCCCGGTCTGGTGCATGATCTCACCGCGGCTTTCGAACGCCTCTATCCGCAAGCGATGGAGTATCGTCACCATGAGAAGTGGGGCGACGACAACGGCCATAGCCACGTGCGCGCATCCATGCTCGGACCTTCTCTTGCGGTTCCTTTCGTGAAAGGGACGCTGACGCTCGGAACATGGCAGCAAATCATTCTCGTCGATTTCGACACCCGACCCCGCTCGCGCGAATATGTGGTCCAGATGATGGGAGAGCCCGATGCAGCCAATCGTGGATGAAGCCGTCGTGGCCTATGCCCGGGAGCATACGCAGGAAGCCCCCGAGCTACTAGAACGGATCGAACGAGAAACGCTCGCGATGCGCGGCGCCGAGATGTTGACGGGTCGCACGGAAGGGCAGTTTCTGCGGATGCTCGCCACTCTCATCGGCGCGGGGCGCATCCTCGAGATCGGCATGTTCACCGGCTACAGCGCTCTCATGATGGCGTCCGCGCTGCCCGACCATGGCGAGCTTCACACTTGCGATGTCGACCCCGAGGCCGAAACCATCGCTCGCCGTCATTTCGCAGAGAGCCCCCATGGCAGCAAGATCCGAATCCATATGGGGCCGGCTCTCGAGACGCTCGAAACGCTACCTGGGCCCTTCGACCTCGTTTTCATCGATGCCGACAAAGAGAACTACCCCAACTATTACGAGCCCGTGCTCGCGCGCCTTCGCCCGGGCGGCCTCATGGTCGTGGACAACACTCTTTGGAGCGGTGAAGTCGTCGACCCTCAGGACGAGGCGGGACGCGCGATCCACGAGCTCAACGAAACGATCCAGCACGACCCGCGGGTCGAGAACGTGCTCGCGACGATCCGCGACGGTATCCACATCGCGCGCAAGCTCGAGTCCTGACCCCTGCCGGATGCCGCCATGCCAGAAGGCGATACCCTTCACCGACTCGCGCGCCATGGGCCCGCGCCTCGAAGGCTCCCGTCTCACGCGCGTGGAGATAGACCATGTCGAGCTGACAACGCTCCGGGGCGGCGTGGTCGGCTCCGTTCGCGCTGTCGGCAAACACTTGCTCATCGGCGTCGGCGAGGTCAGTAGTCGCTGCATCTGAACGTGCGCGGCCTTCACGGGCGGCCCTCGAGGGCGTGGAGCGCCTCGCGGTCGAGCCACTCGCCGCGGCGCAGGACGCCTTCGATGTCGAGGGTGTTTGTAATGTCGTCCAGGGGATTCGATTTCAGAAGCACCAACCCTAGGAACCTGTTCCAAGGTCGAGCGAAATACTAAAGAGGCGAGCGCTACAATAGGCCCTTATGTCCCAGGCCATCCGATGCGCCGATCTGCGTAAGACCTATCCCGCCAAGCCTCCGGTGGAAGCGGTGCGCTCTCTCGATCTCAGTGTTGAGCAAGGAGAATGTTTCGGCCTCTTGGGACCGAACGGCGCCGGCAAGACGACCACGATCGAGATCCTGGAAGGGCTGCTCGAGCCGAGCTCGGGCGAAGTGGAAATCTTGGGAATGGGATGGGGCGCGCATAACGACGCCATCAAACAACGTATCGGGATCTCGCTACAGGAAACGGAGCTCGCGGATAAGCTGACGGTCCGGGAAACGTTGACGCTTTTCCGGAGCTTTTACCAAGACGGGATTTCTCCGGACGAAGCGATCGACGTTGTGTCGCTCGGCGAGAAAGCGGAAAGCTGGGTCGGTAAGCTCTCTGGCGGCCAGAAGCAACGGCTTTCGGTGACTTGCGCGCTCGTAGGCGATCCCGATCTTTTGTTTCTCGACGAGCCCACGACGGGGCTCGACCCGCAGTCAGGCCGTCAGCTCTGGGAGATCATCCGCGGCTTCGGCAAGCGGGGACGTACGGTTCTTTTCACAACGCACTACATGGACGAGGCCGAGCGGCTTTGCGACCGCGTGGCGATCGTCGATCACGGGAAAGTAATAGCACTCGGCTCGCCCCGCGAGCTCATCCTCGGCCTCGGAGGTGAGCACGTCATCGAGCTCGCGCTCGAAGGTGAAGCGCCGGACCACGCGTCGTTTGCCGATCTTCCGGGGGTACAATCGACGACACGTGAGGGCGACCATTTGCGTCTCACCGTCGCCGAGCTTCACATCTCCCTCACCACTCTGCTGGACCGGTTGGGTGCTACCGGAAAAACATTGACCGACTTGACGACCCGTCACGCAAGCCTCGAAGATGTCTTCGTCGCGCTCACGGGTCGCCACCTCCGCGACGATGCCGATGACGATGACGTCTGACCCCTTGGCACAACTCGTTCTGGCGCGCGTTCGCGAGTTCTATCGCCAGCCCGAGACCATCTTCTGGGTCTATGGCTTTCCCATCATTCTCGCCATCGGCCTCGGGATCGCTTTTCGTCAAGCGCCGGCAGAGCAGGTCCTCGTGGACGTGCTCGAAGGCGAGACTGCGGGGCAGCTTAGCGAACGCTTGCGGCAAGACGCGCGCTTCGTCGTCTCGATCTCGGATGCAGCCACCGCGCGGCGCCGTCTTCGAACCGGTCGAACTTCGCTCGTCATCGTGGGGCGCGACACCTCTGGTCTGGAGCTCGAATATTGGCTCGATCCGACCCGCTCGCAAAGTGTCCTCGCGCGGCATTCGGCCGATGACGCGCTGCAGCGTGCGAGCGGCCGGGAGGATGTCGCTCGCGTCCGCGACGTCGAAATTCAGGAACCAGGAGCGCGTTACATCGACTTTCTCATTCCTGGCATACTCGGGATGAACTTGATGGGCGGCGGGCTTTGGGGCGTCGGCTTTGTCACCGTCGACATGCGCATCCGCAAGCTTCTCAAGCGCTTCGTCGCCACCCCGATGAAGAAGAGCCACTTTCTGATAGCCATCATGTTCAGCCGGATGCTCTTCATAATCCCCGAGATCTTCATCCTGCTCGTGTTTGCTCGATACGCCTTCGGCGTTAAGAACTATGGCAGCTGGGTCGCCCTCTGTGTCGTCGTTCTCCTTGGAGCGGTCACCTTCTCGGGGATCGGCCTTCTCGTGGCTTCGCGCGCTAAAACGCTCGAGACCGTTTCGGGCTTGATGAACCTCGTCATGCTGCCCATGTGGCTTCTCGGCGGTATCTTTTTTTCTTACGAGCGCTTTCCCGAAGTCACACAGCCTTTTATCCGGGCTTTGCCGCTCACGCCTTTGAACGACGCACTGCGAGCGCTCATGCTCGAGGGTCTCCCTTTGGCGTCACAAGGGACCGAGCTCACGATCCTGACCGTCTACGCAATCGTAACTTTCGCCCTCGCGCTCCGCTGGTTCCGCTGGACCTAAGAATTCAGCGACCTCTCATCTTCTTTTCTTGCTCTTTTTTCTTTGCGTCTTCGCGTCTTTGCGCCTTTGCGTTACGCTTTTCGGTTCTCCTGTCGTTTCGGGGGATCTGATTTGTGTTGGAGGGCATGGCCTATGGACGCTGCCGCGATTGTGGAAAACGCCGGAAACTCCGGGCGAGAGAGGCGTTTAGGGAAAGGTTGTGAGCACGTACAAACGTGGAGCGGCGTTTTCCACAATCGCTTGGAAAACGCTTCGCGTTTCCCACGAGCGCCCACAGGCCCCTCCTGATATATATACAAGAAAGATTAATTCATATGGAATAAGGAAGGGGGGGCTCGATTAGTGGAGGCTATGGAAAACGCCCTTCCAGGCTTCGAAGAGAACTCAGTCGTGAGCAAGGTCTGAACGACCAGAACCGTGGGGGCGTTTCCCACAGCCTCGTCTCCCGCTGAGGGGCAGTGGCATTTGGTGAGGCCCGTGGGTTGAGAGGGTAAGCCATGTGTAGATGCGCATCGGCGAGAACGCTAGAATCTTTTTTTCCGAAAGAGAAAAGAGCGTTCCCGCGATGCGCGTTACTACGTTAGTCAACAAGCTCATCGGATTGCAAGGCCTGTGGGTCCGAGGTTTCCACTTCCAGGCGGACAAAGCCAGAGTGGTGGTGGATGTAGTACCACGGAGGAGGAAGCCTCTGTGCGGGATTTGCGGACGAAAGGTCCGCAAGAACAAAGATCGCTACAATCGCTACTGGCGGCACTTGGACCTGTTCGGAGTCCGGACCTATCTACTCGATCCGACGAGTGGTATGTCGGCGGTGTGGAGTGGTCAGAGAAAAGGTGCCTTGGGCCGACAAGGGAAGCCGCTTTACCAAAAGCTTCGAACAAGAGGTAGCGTGGCTGGCACAGAGGACGGACGTCAGCGCCGTAGCGAACTATTTCCGAGTGACGTGGCGTTCGGTGCGACGGATCATCCAGCGAGTGGTTGCCGAGCAGCGGGATGAGCGGCGCGAGCTCGATGGATTGCGGGTGATTGGGATGGACGAGATCAGCTACCGCAAACGCCACAAGTACTTAACAGTGGTAATAGACCATCTCAGCGGCCGGGTCGTCTGGGCGGGAAAGGAGCGCAAGGCCAAGACGCTGCTGCGGTTTTTCCGCAAGCTCGGACCACAAAGAGCCGCGGAGCTCGAAGCGGTCAGCATGGACATGTGGGAGCCGTACATAACTGTCGTCGGCAAAAAGGCTCCTCAGGCACGGGTGATCTTTGACCGCTTCCACATCGTCAAGCATCTGAACGAGGCCGTGGATAAGACCCGGCGCGAGCTGGTGCGCGAGCTCAAAGGGACTGCCCGACGCAACCTCAAGAACACCAAGTTTCCCCTTCTCAAGGCCAAACACAACCGCAGCGCGAAAGACAAACGGGTGCTCCGCGAGCAGGTGCGAGCTAATCGTCGCCTCTACCGCGCCATGCTTCTGCGCGACGACTTCATGGACCTCTACACCTACAAAACCGAGACATGGGCCAAGAAGTTTCTCCGAGGATGGCTGCGGCGCGCTATGAGCTCGAGGATAGAGCCCGTCAAACGCGCGGCGAAGATGACCCGCAGCCACTTCGATGGCGTCATCGCGTGGGTCACGTGGAGACTCAGCAACGGCCGACTCGAAGGAATGAACAACAAAATCCGGCTGCTGAGCCACCGCAGCTTTGGACTCCACTCTGCCGAAGCTCTCATCAGTCTCGTCTACCTAAACTGTGGCGGTCTCACCCTCGAGAGGATCCACTGAAATGGCAGGAGAGGCCGCTTTTCTTAAACGGAACTTCCGCCGGCTAGACGCATGTAAACCCGTACGTTTAAAGCAGATGCGGCGGTTCGAAATGTTATGTGTAAGCATGTAATAGTGACAGAACAGTTTATTTTACTGATTTAATCCTGTATAGTCGGCGCATGTACATCGCCAAGGTGCCGAACCGCAACTCGCCCCCAGCGATTCTCATCCGCGAAAGCTACCGCGAAGGCGGTGCGCCCAAAACGAGGACCGTCGCCAACATCTCGAAGTGGAAGCCCGCTCGAATTGAAGCTCTTCGCCAGTTGCTGAAGGGCAACGTGGATTTGGGTGAGGCTCAGCAGTTCGAGATCACCAGAAGCAAGTCTCACGGACATGTTGCGGCCGTGCTGGGAACGCTGCGCAAAGTTGGCCTCGAGCGAATCATCCATAGCCGCCAGCGCCGAGAGCGTGACCTTGTCGTGGCGATGATTGTGGCGCGAATCGTAGAGCCGGGCTCCAAGTTGGCCACGGCCCGTGGTCTATCGAAACAGACCTTGACTTCGTCATTGGGTGAGTGTGTTGGAGTTGAAGACACCAACGAGGATGAGTTGTATGATTCCCTGGATTGGCTTTTGAGCCGCCAAGCAGCCATAGAGAAGAAACTGGCGAAACGCCATCTGCAGCAGGGCAGCCTGGTTCTCTACGACTTGACGTCGACTTGGGTAGAAGGTCGGTCGTGCCCTCTGGCGAAGCTCGGTTACTCGAGAGACGGCAAGAAAAACAAGTTGCAGGTCGTGTTCGGCTTACTGTGTGAGCGTGATGGTCGGCCGGTCGGGGTAGATGTGTTCGAAGGCAACACCGGAGATCCCGCAACACTGGGGAGCCAAATTCGCAAAGTCCGAGAACGTTTTGAGCTTGACAGTATCGTCTTCGTAGGTGACCGAGGGATGATCACCGAAGCCCGGATTCGCGAGGAACTTCGACCGGAGGAAGGTCTCGAGTGGATCAGCTCACTTCGTGCCCCTCAGATTCAGCGACTTGCAAAAGACGGAATGCTGCAGCCTTCTCTGTTCGATGAACTCGACCTAGCGGAGATCCATCATCCTAGCTTCCCTGGTGAGCGACTCATCGCCTGCCGCAACCCTCTTCTTGCTACCGAGCGGGCGCGGAAGCGAGAAGAGATGCTTGTGTCGACGGAGTCAAAGCTAGAAGTGATTAGCAAAGCGACGAAGCGAGACCAACGTCCTTTGCGAGGCAAAGATACCATCGGCATACGATTGGGTCGAGTGTTCGCTCGGAGCAAGATGGGCAAGCACTTTCGCTACACCATTACGGACGACGGCTTCGACTTCGAGCGCGACAACGAAAACATCGAGCGTGAGGCGGCCCTCGACGGCATCTATATCATCCGAACAAGCCTCACCGAAGAGGCCATCTCCGCAGACGAAGCTGTCAGGACCTACAAAGGCTTGGCAGTCGTTGAACGCGCTTTTCGTTGCTGCAAAACCGTGGATTTGAAAGTACGGCCCATCTATCACTACAACGCTGAGCGAGTTCGAGCTCACATCTTTCTTTGCATGCTCGCCTACTACGTGGAATGGCACATGCGAAAAGCCCTCGTCCCGATCTTGTTTGACGACGACGACCCTGACGGTGCCCATGCCAAACGCTCATCCATCGTCAGCCCAGCAACGCCTTCAGACTCCGCCCAGGCAAAGGCTTCTACCAAGAAGACTCCCGACGGGTTGCCCGTCCACAGTTTCAGAACGCTTCTTTCTGATCTTGCTACGGTCACGAAAAATCAGGTCGAAAACGAAGCCCGCAGCCTGTCCTTCGTCAGCATCACTCGCCCCACACCCTTGCAGCACAAAGCATTCAACCTGCTCGAAATCAACCCCCGCACGATGTAAGCAGTACACACACCTCTCTTCAAAAACAAAGCCAATGATGCCCACACTTACGCTTGTTCATCCGTGGAAGGTCCGCTTAATGTCCCACTCGGGGATGGTTGAAATCCCTCGCCTTTAGGCGAAGCCTTTAGGAGGCTTGGGGTACGATCCCGAGGTGAAAGGATATCGTAAATCATCGCACACGACGTAGCAGTTAACCCTAATCGCAAAAAAAAGAGAGCAAAGTAGCGCGAAAGTATTGACAAAGGAGCCTCTGGGTTTATGTTTGGAGCGTTGCTTTCAAACAAAACACCAAACGACCAGAGGCCCCTATAGTGCGCTTGAAACTATCTCGATTTCGCCGGAACTTCAACAAGGATCTTCCGATCGAGTTCACAGAGCAGAACCTGAGCTCGTTTGGTGGACTGGAACTGTTTTCACGATATTTGCGCCGCGTTGAGCTAAGCCGCCGGGTAGGAAAGGCGTGCAGAGGAAAAGGCATTCGGTCGGACTACGGGAGCGTCCGACTGGTTCTGGTGTTGGTTGGGATGCTGCTCGTGGGAGCTCGTCGTCTAGAGCACCTGCAGTATGTCTGTGATGACCCGATGCTGCTTCGCTTCTGTGGGTTGAGAAGACTACCGAGCCGTCCGACGATCGTGAATTGGCTGAAGCAATTCACGGGAGAGCGGCTCAAGGGCTTATCGGAGTTGAACGGTGTATTGGTCCACGAGCAGATCGAGCGATTGGGTCTGAACCGTCTGACGGTAGATATGGACGGCACCGTGGTTCAGGCAGGCAATCAGGTTGGATGGGCGTTTCGAGGATTCAATCCTCATCGCAAGAAGAATAAAAGTTACTACCCTTTGTTCGCTCACCTGGCTCAGACGGGCCAGATTCTCAAATCCAGAAATCGTCCTGGCAACGTTCACGACTCCAAGGGTGCCGATGCGTTTCTACGGGAACTGATAGGCGAGCTACGGGGCCAGTTCGGTCGGTCCCGAAAGCTGGAATTCCGCACGGACGCCGCGTTTTTCAACGAAAAGATTCTCAAGAGGCTAGAGCGCTCCCGAAGCGAGTTCGCGATCAAGGCTCCGTTCTGGCCGTGGCTCGGCCTAAAGGAGGTCGTCGCTGGGCGCAAGCGATGGCACCGCGTGAGTGACGAAATCGACGGCTTCTCCATCAAACACTTCATCGAGCCCTGGAATATCACCGTCCGGATCGCGATCTATCGGAAGCGAGTTCGACATCGAACGGCGAAGAACTTCCAGCTCGACCTGTTTTCTCCAGACGACGGCTACTTCGAGTACTCAGCCGTCGCCACCAACAAATCGCTCACCGTCCAACGCCTTTGATACTTCGCTGCTGGGCGAGGCGGCCAAGAGAAAACCTTCGCCGAATTGCGCAGCCAGTTCGCTCTCGACGTCGTGCCCACTAAAAACTATGCCGCCAATAGCGCCTGGCAACAGTTGAACGTGCTCGCACACAACCTGTGTCGCAGCTTTCAGCTCGACACCATCGCTGAAACGAAAGGCATCTCTCGAAAGCGTACATGCACCCATCTGCTGCACACCATCCGCACCATCCGCTTCCGCATCATCAACAAAGCCGGCCGCCTCGTTCACGTTAGTGGTCGAAACGCGCTCCGAATGGCCACAAACTCCTCCACTCAGACACTCTTTGAAAGAATCGAACTCGCGCTAGCGTCATGAATTATTGTTCGATTGGGGTTAAACTATCACTTCGTATTTATCACGAAGTACCGCAAGCCGGCCTTGAGAGGGGATGTAGCGGTTCGTCTCCGGGATCTCATCCGGGAGATCTGTGCTCGGAACCAGATAGAAATACTGAAGGGTCATGTGCGGCCTGAGCACGTGCACCTGTTGCTGAGCGTGCCGCCGAATTTGTCGCCGAGTCGAGTGATGCAGTTGATCAAGGGTAAGACGTCGAATCGTCTGATGCGCGACTTACGGACGATGCGGAAGGAGTTCTGGGGTCGGCACCTACGGGCACGGGGTTACTTCGTGGTGACAACGGGCAACGTGACGGATGAGGTGATAGCGAAGTATATAGAGTTGCAGGGTGCCGTGCCCCAGGACGACGATTCTTTCAAGGTCAGTGAGTAGTGAAACGAGGCAAGGACAAGCCGACTTTAGTCGGCGACGTGAACCCATCGCCTTTAGGCGATGGAGCGCACGCGCTCAGTATTGATCCAACGATTCTGATGGATTAGAGCCTAAGGCCCCTAGGGGCCCGTACCCGATACGGATTCCTTCTCCTGCGCGTCCCTCTGCTTTCGGAGATCGATGAGGCCGTAATCCTTGATCTTCTTGTCGAGCGTGGGGCGGGTGATGCCGAGGACTTCACTCGTGCGGGATTTGTTCCAGCGCGTTTGCTCGAGAACGTGATCGATGTAGCGGTGCTCCATCTCCTTGAGCGTCGTGAGCTCTTCGGTCACGAGGCCGGTGCCCGACGCTTCGGAGCGCAAGAGCGGCAAGTGCTCCGGAAGCAAGACGTCACCATGAGCGAGCGTCACGGCGCGGGTGAGCGCGTTCTCGAGCTCGCGAACATTGCCCTTCCAGGCGGAGTTCACGAGCATCGTCATGACGCTGTCGGGTACTTTACGCACGTTCGTGTGCAGCTGGCGGTTGATCTTCTCGAGCAGGTAGGCGACGAGATCGGGGATGTCTTCACGACGTTCGCGGAGCGCGGGAAGCTTGATCTCGACGACTTTGAGTCGGTAGTACAGGTCTTCGCGGAAGATACCTTTGCGCACGGACTCTTCGAGGTTGCGGTTCGTGGCGCCCACGATGCGAGCCTCGGTGCGTTGGATGCGCTCGCCGCCCACGCGTGAGAACTCGCGATTCTCCACTACGCGTAAGAGCTTCGCCTGGAGACTGGGCGAGATGTCGCCGATCTCGTCGAGAAAGAGCGTCCCTTTTTGCGCGATCTCGATCTTCCCACGGCTGTCGCGTACCGCGCCGGTAAACGCCCCTCGAACATGGCCGAAGAGCTCGCTTTCGAGAACGCCTTCGGCGAGCGCTGTGCAATTGACGGGGACGAAGGGCTCTTCTCGGTTGACGGAGTTATAGTGAATCGCTCGAGCCACGAGCTCCTTGCCCGTGCCGGATTCGCCACCGATCAATACGGTGGTCGTGCTTCGCGACAGCATGCCGATCGTCTTGAAGACCTCGCGCATCCCCGGGGTGCGCCCGACGATATTGTCGATGCTGAAGCCTTGGGAGGCCTCGGTAACGAGGTAGTCGAGCTTCGTGTCCATTTCCCTCATCCGATGGGCTTTTCGGATGCTAAGGAGAAGCTCGTCATAGTCGATGGGCTTGCAGATGTAGTCGAAGGCGCCGAGCTTCATCGCTTGGACGGTGGTCTTCATGTCGTCGAAGGCCGTGATCATGATGACGTAAGCTTTGTCATCGATCTCGCGGATGCGCTTCAAGACGTCGATGCCGTCCATGACGGGAAGATGGATGTCGAGGATGACGAGGTCCGGCTCGCCTTGCTGGAACTTCTCGACGCCTTCCCCACCGTCGGCGGCGAGCGATACGTCGAAGCCTTCACTGGCGAGATGCGTTTTGAACGTTTGCCGTATCAAACGGTTGTCGTCGATGACGAGAATCGATTTCATACTTCTCCGATGGCGATCTCAGATTCCTCGGCTGACTCATAAGGAAGCGTCACCGTAATCGTGGTCCCTTGCCTGGCCACGCTCGCGACTTCGATGCGGCCACCGTGAAGCTCGATGACTTTGCGCGCGTTGGTGAGTCCGAGTCCGGTGCCCAAACTCTTGGTCGTGAAAAAGGCCTCGAAGATCGAGCCCATGTCGCTTTCCTCGATACCGGCGCCGTTATCTTCGATCGTCACCACCGCCACCGGACCGTCGTCGGTCTCCTGCTGCTTCGTGCGCACGAAAATGACGCCTCCTGTCGGTACCGCTTCGGTAGCATTCAAGAGCGTGTTCAAAAAGGCGGATCGAAGCTGGTCCCCGTCCACATTCATGGGCGGGAGATTGTCGAATTCCGTGACGATCTCGATGTGCTTTTCCTCGACAGGTTCCTCGGCGAAACGAAGCGCGTCTTCGAGAAGGTTCTCGAGGCCAAACTCTTCTTTGTAAAGCTGGGGCGCGCGCGCGCAGCTCAAGATGTCCTTGACGAGTTTTTCCACCTGTTGCACGCCGCTTTCGGCGATCCCGACCTGCTCGCGCTCGATCTCGTTGAGAGCGGGGTGCTTACCGATCTTCTGGATATTGAGCTTGACCGCCGTCAGAGGATTCCGAACCTCGTGCGCGAGCGCCGTCGCGAGGCGGCCGATGGTGGCGAGCTTCTCGGCTTCGCTGAGCTTGAGGGACGCTTCCTCGAGCTTCTCGCGGTCATCGAGGATCTGGGCGGTCATCCGATTGAAATTGGCCGCGAGCTCTCCGATCTCATCCCCGGGCGGGATGTCGATGCGGTGCTGCAAGTCCCCGTGCGCCACACGAATCGTGCCCTCGACGAGACTCTCGAGCGGCCGGCTGATGCGGTTCGCGAGGAACACCGAGCCGAGAGCGCCGAAAGTCAGCCCGAGAAAGCCGAGGCTGATGAGACCGATCCGGGTTCTCTGGATCTCGGCATTGACTTCCTCGAGGGACAAGCCGAGCTTGATGGCGCCCCAAAGTTCGCCTTCGACGAAGACAGGTGCGATGACCTCTAGCACTTCCACGATGCGGCCGTCCGTGGTGTCGAAACCGAACTCCCTTTTGATCACCTCGTCGCGCTCCAAACGGCCCATCTCGGCGCTCATCTCGAAGAGCTCTTCGGGGAAAATCTCCTTCGCTTCCGCGTTCGCGGCGAGGGTGCGCGCTTCGCGATTGAAGATGATGGCAAAGACGACATCCTCGTCCTCCGCGGCGCGCTCGACGTTTTGTTGAAGGGCGACGAGGTCGTAATACATGATGCGGTTCTCGGAGAGGTCCGCCATCATTTGCGCGATCGAGGATGCATGTTCCTCGGCACGCTCCTTGAGCGCCGCGGTGCGCTCCATCTCCACAAAGAAGATAACGATGCTCATCAGCACGGTGATGAGCGCGGTCGAGCTGAGAATGAAGCGATCCCTGAGGCTGAGAGGAGCGATGCGCCACATCCGCCTAGTGTCCTGTATCAGAGGTTCGTTGCCTAAAGCTCGAGGCTATTTTGTGCGCTCTCAAGGCCATTTTGTGTGCTGGCAAGGCGCGCCGACGAACCCATATCTGGATATTTCGACCGCCTTCCGCAGCGAACCTGCCGAGCGGAGGGCTAGGCCGAAGGCCGAACTGCGATAATGCCGCAACGAAGCCAGCGCGCAAAAGGGCCCGAGATTTAGGTGACGAACTTCTGATACAGGGCACTAGAGCTCGACTTCGGTCTCGCGCCCCTCCTTCGCCAGCCAGATGTCCTTCATCTGGATGTAAGGCGCTCCTAGCGGGGTGAGCTTGAAACCGCGCACGTTGGGCCGCAGCAGATAACGTAGCCGGCCGTAATCCGTGGGGATGATGGGCGAATCGAGAAGAACGATCTCCTCGATCTTATGATAGAGCTCGTTCCTTTTCGTGTAGCTCGTCTCTGACCACACTTGGTCGAGTAGCTTGTCGACCTGGCGGTTCTTGTAGCCGAACGTATTCATGTGGCCTTGGGAGTGGAATAGCGGCCTCAAGAAATTGTCCGGATCGGGAAAGTCTGCGTACCAGATCTTTACGCGGAGGATCGCGCGATCGCGAAATCGCGGCACGTCGAAATCGATGACACCGTCCATCTCGACGAGCTTTACTTCGACCCCGACCTCCTTCAAGCAGGAGACGAGACAGCTGTCGCGAGCGACCGAGCCGGGATCGGAAGAATAGATGTTCCTCGGCAAGACAGGAAGCACGAGCGGCGGAAGACCTTTTCCTCCGGGATAGCCGGCTTCTGCCATCAGCTCGCGTGCTTTGGCCAGGTCTCGACCATAGTGGGATTCCTTGGGGATGAAGCCAGGAATACCAGGGGGAACGACACCGCTCGCCGCTGCCGTACCCGCGGTCACCTTGTGAGCGTCGAGAAAACTTCTTTTGTCGAGGGCATAATTGATGGCGAGGCGTACCTTCGCGTTGTCATAGGGTGGCACGTGGTTCGGGAAATACAGGTAGCGCAAAGCCAAGAACCGTTCGGCTTCGACGGCGACCCAGTCGGCATAGCTATCGACCCAGTTGGTCTCGAAACAATCGGCTACCTGGTTGAGGGGTCGCGAAACACCTTCGTAGTCGCGCGCGTTCCAGGCTGCACGGAAGACCACGGCGTCGAGGTGCGGACGCCCTTCGAAATATTGCAGGTTGGCTTCGAGACGGATGCCTTGGTAGACCGCGCCCAGCATCGGAACGCCCGCATCCTCGGAAGGCGTGATCCAGCGCGAGAACTGGAACGCGCCGGTGCCGATGGGAGCCTTGAAGAAGCTGTCGCCCTGATCGAGAAGCTCCTCCTTGGGGAGGATCTTGGACGAGTACATGCTGAGCACGGAGAGCGCCGGAACGAAAGGCGTGACGAAGGTGATTCGGAACTCGCTCTCGCCGAGAGCTTCGAGTCCTTTGACGTGGCGGGCGCGTCCCGCGCGGAAATCTTCGGCGCCTTCGATGCGGCTGAAGTAACTGTAGTTGTGGTCGTTCAAACCACGAATCAAAAGCCGCTCGAAACTGAAGACACAATCCTCGGCTGTCACTTTGCGTCCGTTGTGGAAGCGGGCATCCTCGCGCAACTCGAACGTATAGGTCTTGCCATCGGGAGAGATCTCCCAGAACTTGGCGAGTGCGGGAACGACATTCAGGTGCTCGTCGAAAGCCGTCAGGCCGTCATAAAGCTGCTGCACGAGCATGACGTCCGTGCTGAAGATCGCCTTTGCGGGGTCCAGCGTCCGCATCTTTTCCAAGAGCGGGTAGCGAAAAACACCGCCCTGTACGGGATCTTCCACTAGGTTTTCGGCGCCGCGGATGTTTGCTCTGAGCGTCTCCTTCTTGATGAGGCGCCCGGCGAAAGCCGTCACGATAAAAAGGCACAAAAGGCCTCCGGGAATGAGCCAGGCGCTCTTCTTGCCCATGGCTCCCCGCCGTCGGGAGAGCGGCTCCTCCGGGTCTGATGCTTGTTTCATAGCGACGTTTCTGCGGGGACCAAGGGGCGTCCCTATCGAGTCCCAGCCCTAGATTAGTTTACGGCCGCGGGCCGCGCAACTCGGGATAAGTCTCTCAGAATGAGAGCTTTCCCTCGGCGATCTCCACCGCCTTACCCCCGACGCGGACCTCAAAAGGGCCCTTCTCGCTGCTATCCACGTCCACGTGGATAGCACTCGGACGGCCCATCTCGTAACCTTGCTCCACGATAATGTGCGCCGTCGGCTCCGCTGTCACGAGCCCTCGGTGGACGAGGTAGGCCCCGAGTGCGCCCGAGGCGCTCCCGGTCGCCGGGTCCTCCACGACGCCGACGGTCGAGGCGAACATGCGGGCATGCACGGTACTTTCGGGGTGAATGCATTCGCGTGTGAAGATCATGAAGGAATCGGTCTGCGTCTCCGCGAGGACTTTCCTCATCGCGACGAGGTCGAGCTCGATCTTGTCCAGGTGGCGGAGCGAGCGCGCCGGAACCATCAGCTGCGGAACCGCGGTGGAGACGACTTGTGCGGGCAGGTCGTCGGGGAGGAGCTGATCCTCCGAGAGACCAACCGCACCCGCGAGAAGTTTACGGTCGCTATACTCGTCGAAAAAGCGCGGCGGGGATTGCGTCATCGTGACTTGATATACGCGGCCGTCCTTTACGACGATGTCCACCGGAAGCACGCCCGCCTGACACTCCTGAAAGATACGGTTCGGGCCTTCTTCCACTTTGAGGATCCCGTGCTTGGCAAGCACGAAACACGTTCCCACGACGGGATGGCCCGCTAGCGGCAGCTCTGATGTCGGGGTAAAGATGCGCAAGCGGAACTGAGCCTTCAAATCCGTCGCCGGAAGAACAAAGGTCGTCTCCGAGAGGTTCATCTCCTTCGCGATGGATTGCATGTCCTCGGAGCTGAGCCCCTCGGCATCGGGGAAAATGGCGAGTGGATTTCCGGTAAAAGGACGATCCGTGAAGACGTCGGCCTGGAAGAAGTGATACTCCCTCATAGACAGGAAATACTACCCTAAAAGGATGCAACCTGCTTCTGAGTGTCTTCGTCGCATACTCTAGGGCACAACGCGCTCGAAGCGCAGTTTGTCGACCGCGAGAAACGGCTCACCTTCGGTCGGGATCCCCGGCACGAGCTCGAGCAAATTGATACGTTGCCAATAGCCGGCATCCACGACCAGCATATGTTCTTCCATCGTCGCGCGCGGAAAGAGACCACCAATCCGCGCACCGTTCAGCCAGACCTCGACCGGTGCCGGCTCGACCCCGGCCGGCACCGCGCACTCGATGTACACGCGCAGCGGCTTGGATCGATCCGTCGGAACGAAAATCCCCGCGCGCGGCCCCTCGGCATGTCGAACCTCGCGCTCCAGATCTTCCCAATCCTTGAGACCACTCCAACCGTTTCCGATGAAAGCAGGATCGCTCGGGCCGAGATCGATGAGACCCTCCAGATTGAGCATGCTGTGAAAGAGATATTTGCCGACGAGGATGTCGTATTGCGTCTTCGGCCGATCGTAACGAACGGCGAAGAGCCAGTTCATGGGAAACGAGAACGGATAGCCGATGCCATCGAAGATGTCTTCGAGCCCAGCCTCCGCCGCCGCTTGCCACGAGATCGTGCCGTCCGGCGGGATGCGTCCCTTCCGGTACTGCTCCATGAGCAAACCGTTACCAGCGACGACCAGCACTAACAAGGCGGCGACGACCGCACGGGGATACCGTCTGACGCGATCGATCGCGAAGGCCAAGCTCGTCGCGAGCCCGAGCGCAAAAACCGGAAGCACGGAATCGAAGCGGCGCGCTCCGAACGAACCGCCTGCCCACCAGTCGGAAACCGAGCTGTTCACGTAAGTCAGAAGAAGCAGCAAGCCTATGAGCGGCAAACCCGTGCGCGGGTGGCGACGCGCGAAACAGGGGAGCCCGAAAACGGCGAGCAGCAAAATTGGACTCCAAGCAAAAAGGCCGTGCCGCGACGAGAACAACGTCTCGGTAAAAAACGGTTCCCCCCAGCGCATGTAGTCGACGCCCAAGGGAACACCGATATAGAAGCGGTCGAAAATAATCTTCCAGCTCAGGAATTGCGGCGCGATCATCGCGAACGCCGCGGCACCGAAAACGATGACGGGCAGCAGTTTCTTGCGGCCGAGCTGAGCGAGAAGGCTTGGCGCGAGCAAGACTCCGAAAACACCGTTCTGCCACCGTACACAAGCGGCTGCGCCGAGCACGAGGCCGGCCGCCGCGTAGTCCCGCAAGCTCTCCGGTCCACCTATCCAGAGCTTCAAAAAGAGGGCAACGAGAAGAAAGGTCAACGCATGTGTATAGATGGAATGGTAAGTGATATACCAGCCGAGAAAACTCCCGAGTCCGATCCCGACCGTCGTCAGATAAGCCACTCCCGGCTCGAACCAATGGCGAACGAAGCGATCAAGCACGAGAAGCCCGAGCCATCCCAAAAAGAGATTTCCGAGCGCGACCGTATGTAAATAAGGATCGCTGATCCCGTCATAGGCGGCGCTTATACCGTGAACGTTCGACCACCACGCGCTCACATGGCCGAGCCAAATGAACGGAACCCAGGACAGCGGGGCTCCGACGGGAAAGGTAAAGCGAGCGCGACCGGTCTCTCGCACCGGTTGCGAGCCTCTCCCGTTATCGATGCCGAGCCTTTGATACTGGTTGAGAAGATCGATGTCTCCATCGAAGGCGACCGAATGCGCGTAGGAGTAGTACCAAAGTCCATCGCCGCGCAGACGAAAGCCGCGAAAGTGAAGAAGCGGAAGGAGGAGCAGCAGCAGACCCACATAGGCGTAGAACCGCTCGTTCTGCCGAAATCCCTCGAAGGCGACGAGTCCGAGCGCTATGAGCATGCGGGCCGCGAAACCGACCGGGGTCACAGGACCGATGAGAGATATGCCGCCGGTCATCACGACGACGGCTAGATCGAAAAGAGCGAGATAAGACGCTCGGCGAATGATCCATTGAGCTTTGGCACTCACAGCGTTTTTGTGGGGCGTCGGTCTCATCTTTGCTAGTGGTTTGCTACATAGTAGTATCTGGTCACGCGACGACTTCGAGCTCGCCGGGCAGCACGTCGATCCGCGCCGGGGTTTCTTGAAGGAACTCGCCATCCGCGAAGAACTCTGCGGGCTCCTGGGTCTCGATCTCGACGAACTTCGTTTTGCGGTACTCGACGCTCCAGTGCCCGAGGTGAGAACCCGAGAACACGGTCGGGAACATGAAGAGAAGCCCCGCTCTGGAGATGTCCCGTACGAGGCACAAATCCAGAAGCCCGTCCTCGAGCTTCGCCTCGGGCGCGATGTGCATCCCGCCGCCATAGCGCCGGCCATTGCCGACCGCCGCGAAGGTCACAGGCCCTTCGTAAACGCCGCCGTCATAGCGCACCCGAGCTTCGAGATGGCGAAAATCGAGGAGCGTGCGGAAAACGGCGTAGCCATAGACCAATCTACCCGATAGAAACGGCGTGTTCTGGGCGTGGCGCGCGGCTTGGGCATCGAAGCCCGTGCCGCCGACGCCAAGAAAAACGCCGGTTTCTGTTTTTCCGAGGTCGACGAAACGCCGCTCGTCTCGGGTAAGTGCGTCGAGGGTGTGCTCCATCGCGTGGATGCCGAGCTCCGCGGCAAAATCGTTACCGCGCCCCGCCGGCAGGATCGCGAGGGCGGGCCGTTCTGCTTTCGGTGTCTGAACGAGCCCGTTGACGACGACGCTCAAGGTCCCGTCGCCTCCCGCGGCGAGGAGCACGTCGTGCCGCGCGCGCCTTGCCGCAGCGGCGGTAGCTCGCGCGTCGTCAGGGCTCGCCGGCGACGCCAACTCGACAGAAGCGCCGCCCGACTCCAGGCGGGTCACGAGCTTGTCGACTTGCGAGCGGCGGCCGGAGGTTCCCGAGCGGGCATTTCGAATGACGAGCACGCGCACCCGCAGAGTGTATCCCGGCACTGGAAGAAAGGTCGCCCTCAGCGGATCGCCGCGATCTGCTATTCTCTCGCTTATCCGAATGCGGACGGTCTCCCTTCGAGCTCTTGCTCTCATCGCCTACCTCTGGCTTAGCTTCAGCTGGTTCGATCACGACTTCGATGTCTTTCTGGCCGCGACGCCTGCATGGATCCCCGCGCTGCTCCTGCTGGGGGTCGCCATCGCGACGTGGCGGCCGCGCTTCGACAACGATGACGCCATAGCGCTCGGCTTCGCGGCGCTCGCGCTCGGGTTGCGTCTTCCTTTTCTCTGGGGCGCTTATGGTCTGTTCAGCTCCGACGCTTCGGCACAGGGGTTGATGGCGCTCCACATTCTCGAAGGCGAGCACCACCCCATCTTTCTCTATAACTGGTCCTATGTAGGGAGTCTCAAAGCACACTTGACGGCGCTCGTCGCCGCGATCTTCGGCGAGCCGGTCGTGAGCTTTTCGGCGGCGGCCACTCTCATCTACGCGCTCTTTACCGCGGCGATCTATCGTCTCGCGCGCACCGTGGTTCCACGCGCCGAGGCAAGCGTCGCTGCGATCTATGTCATCGCCGCGCCCGGCTTTCTCACGGCGTGGGGGATGGGAAACGAAGGGAACTATGTCGATGTGATGCTTCTCGGGACCATGATGCTTGCAATTGCAGCTCGGTGGATGCGAGGCGACGGTGCGGGCTTCTCCGAGGCGTTTTGGATCGGTGTGCTCGGGGGGCTCGCCTTTTGGACGCACATCCTTGCGACCTACTACCTCTTGACGACGATCGGGGTCCTGGCACTACATCGCTTTGGGCGGGACGGCTTGGTGCGACTCGCGAGCTTCGCGAGCGGCTTTATCGTCGGGGACTTCCCGGGCATTCTATGGAACGCGAGCCACGAGTGGCTCAGCTTTCGCTGGTGGAGTCTCGACGCCAAGACGGTCGAAGCCGTCGACCGCGTGGGCCGTACGCTGACGCAGCTCGAGCAAGTCGCGACGACCTCTCTCTCCGTGCTGTCCGGCTACTGGCCTCGCGAAGCGCCTCCCTGGCCTGCGCCGTTTTGGCACGTCGCGCTGGGATTTCTCATCCCAGCGGTCTTTCTGTTCTTCGCCTGGCGGCACCGGCGCGCGCTGACATCGATCTCGCCCGAAGCCATGCTTCTCGGCTTCGCGGTGCTCGTGGTCCTGGTGTTCGCGCAAAGTAGTTTCGGGTGGATGACCGACGAGCCCCGCTACCTCTTGTTCTTGTTCTCCGTCGTCCCGATCTTCCTGGGCTCCGCGGCCATAGCACTCTGGAATCGATCGCGCCTGCTCGCGGGCGTGGCCCTGTTGTCTCTACTGTTCGTGAACGTGCGCGGCGATGTCGCCTATCTTCGAGACGCGCTCGAAAGCGACGGTGTCAACCGGGAGTTCATAGGAGAGCTCGAAAAGCTCGGCATTCGCTATGTGCGCTCCGACTATCATCTCTCCTACAAATATGTGTTCTTGAGCCACGGCCGGATGGTTTGGACCTCTGAGCTCGGCCCGGCGCAGACAGAGTGGTATTTTCCTTTCCGCGATCAGGTGGCGAAGGCCGAAGACGTCGCGCTCGTGCCGCGAAGCTTTCGTTTCGCGCGCCGGATCCGCCGCCGGCTCGACGCGCAGGGCATCCGCTATCGGCAGGAGAGCTTGCTCTATCCCGTCCTTTACGATTTCAGTGAGCCCGTTCGTCTCTCATATCTGAGGTAGGCAGGTGCTATCTTCTCGGCCTCACGCTGAACGCAATGTCTGCGATGAGCCAGACGAATGGAAATCCGACGGGTCTATTCATCGTTCGTCTCATCCAGAATCGCCTCTAGCTCGGCGATGGCCTCGAAGTCTTTCGGGCGCCCGGCGGCTCGCTTTGCGCGTATGAGAGCGACCAAATCGAGGCAACGGCACGCTACGCCGAACGCGTCGACGACCACCGAGTGAGGCATCAAATCTTCGTACGTTCCTCCACCCGCGATCTCACCGAGTAGGTCGACGAGCCCGAGTGCCGTCGTCAACGTAAAGTTGAGCCCGGATTCGATCGTTCGGGCATCCCAAATAAACGGTAGTCCCGGCGGCGCTCCCCGAAGGTAGGGCTCGTGCGGCTTGAGGGCTGACACCAGCCGTTCGATATTGTCCGACGTTCGTCGATAAACAATATCCAGGTCTTGAGTGAGACGAACGGAGCCGTGGATCACCCCCGCAACGCCTCCCACAACGACGTACTCGACGCCGGATTTCGACAGGGTCTTTAGAAGGCTTTCAAACGCGCTCGGGGACTCGTCTTGCATCGCGGCCGGCTCGGCGCAGCTCTCTGGCCGCTCGTTGGAGGTTCACGAGGGCACGAAGGCGCTCTTCGACGGAGAGCTTCAAATTCTCGTGAAGTATCGTGCGATCCACATCCTTCTTGTATGCCTCGATCACGGGATCACGTTCGAGGGGGAAGCTGGTTTTTTTCTCCGTCATGAGCTCATTCTAGCATCTCGCTCTTCGAGCCCACACGAGGCCTCCGGCTAGCGCAATAGCAAACGGGCGTCGTTCTCTCCCGCGCCGGCGCGTGGGCGAGCAACATCCGCGCCGAGCGCCACGGTGCGCATAATCAAGATCCTTTGGATTGCGTCGCTCGGCCTTTGAGCGTGCTCTTTATCTCGGAGAGGGCGTAGAGCCGGCCTTCGTCGACCCCGCGGCAGAACGTGCGAAGCTCCTTCCAGGCTTCGGGGCTTTCGAGGGTCTCCGGCCAGAACGGGAACGTGCGGCACTGGCGAGGCCGCGCCGGGTAGACGCTGCAGCCGTCCTCCCAAAAGATGCAGTCGCCGTTCGGCTTCAGCTGGAGTACGGGGTCATTATCCTCGTCTTGGGTCAGATAGCGCTTTTTGAAAGCTCGCGGGCCGAACTCGAGAAAGCGCTCGAGACGCTCGATTTGGGCCGGGCTCACATAGACCCAACCCGGTTGAGCTCCACGGCAGCAGTTGTTGCACTGGCGGCAGGAAAAGCGTAGTCCGTCCGAGTACCAAAGCGGCTCGCGGGGCATGTCGATGGTGACTATAATAGCCGGTTCGTGTTCCGGCCCACACTGTTCATTGCAGCGTTTTCCGCCCTCTTCGGTCTCTCTCGCGCCCTCGACGGGTTCTTGCGGCTGTTCCTGCGCCAGGATTCCGGAGAAGCGTTCCTGCCCGCGCTGGCCCGAAACGCTGCCTTCGCCGAGTGGGTCGGGCCACTTTTGGGCTGGACCACCCTTGGTCTGGCCGCGGCACTCGGGCTCAGAACTCTCTTGGCGCGTCGGATCGACCTCGAGCGGTCGGATGTCCTCGCGGTGCTGGCACGGCCTTACCTCACGCTACTCGTTCCCGCGGGGCTCACCTTCTTGGCCGCGGGCTCGCTCGTGGTGTCGCCGAGCTATCCCTACGGGGCGAATCTTGCGGTGACGCTGGCGCTCGAAGGCGCGTTCGCGACGCTCCTCGCTGTGCTCTTGTTCGTCGGCGCGCTCGTGCATGCGCTCCTCGAGCTGCTCGGTCCTTGGGAGAGACGCCTCCCCGCGCTCGGGATATTCGGGCTCGCAATGGTCTGCTTTCTCGTGGCAACGCCCGCTCGCTTCTTTGAAGCGGGGGTCGGGCAGGGGAACATGCACAGATATGTGCGTATGGCGCAGGCCGTTGCGGGGACGGGAACGCTGAATATCGAGCGCGCCGGCGAGAACCCGGACCCGACCGTCGGTGAGTTTATCGGGCATCTTCCTCGGATCGCTTCGAGCTATGTTCGCGCCTCCAGAAGTCTTCTCGCCCGTCCCGGCGGTGAGGCGAAAGGCACGAAGGTCAACCGCTCGATGTTCCGTGGCGTCGATGGCGGCGTGTATTACATCAACGCGCCGGGCCCCGGCCTTCTGCTCGTCCCAGCCTATATCGTGGATCAGCATTTGAACCGCTGGTTGGGCGGAGACCGCCAGATCGCCATCATCGTGTTCTGGCAGCTACTGGGGGCCTTGCTCGTTTACGAAATCGTCGCCTCGGTCGCGACGATGGACGCTCGACCTGAAGGCGTGGTGACGGCTCTTGCCATGGCGCTCGCGGTCCCGTTTCTGTTCTACACGTTTCAAATCTATCCGGAGCTTCCCGGCGGTCTGTTTCTGTTGTTCGCCTTTCGCAAGCTGGTGCTCGACCCGGCGCCCACGGGAGGCGCGGTCTTCGCCGGCGCGCTCGCGCTCGCAGCGCTACCGTGGCTCCATCAAAAGTACTCGGTCGCGTCGGCCGTGCTCGGAATCCTCGCCGGGTTGAGTCTTCTTCGAACGTCTCCCGGCGCGCGGGCGCGTCCTCATCTCTATAAATTCGTTTTGCTGGCGCTTCCTCTCGCGATCTCCGCCTATTCCATTTTTCTCTACAATCACGCCCTCGCCGGGAGCTTGTCACCGACCGCGACGTTCAGCGCCGCCGAGCGCTCTTCGTTCGAGCCGTGGAACTTTTTCAAAGGCCTTTCGGGTCTTCTGCTCGATCGCGAGAACGGGCTTCTTATCTTCGCGCCGATCTACGTCTTTGCTCTCGTCGGCTTGCAGGGGTTTTTCTTAAGACACCGTACGATTTTCACACCGCTGCTTCTCGTTGTCGCTTCCTACATCGTGGTCATCGCTTCCTTTCCGTACTGGCCGGGCGCCGTGAGCACGATGGGGCGCTACATACTCAGCATCCTCCCGCTGCTCGCGCTTCCCATGGCCCTCGTCGTGGGCCGAGGCTTCACCGACGGCGTGCTCGCGGGCGTGGGCGCGACGCTTCTCGCGGGAACTCTGTCTTATAGCGCGAGCTTCGTTCGGGATCTCATCCCGAGCTACCAACCGCCGATGTTCTGGGCTCGGGTTCTCTATAGCGATCCGCACCAATATTTGCCGTCATTTCAGAGCGTTGGGTTCCTTGGCTCGGGCCCGGCGCATTTTCCAAAGTTTCTCATGCTTCTCTTGGCCGTCGGTGCGCTCGTCTACTTTCTCCGCGAGCGCGTTTACGAAGAGCCTTTCTCCGTCGAAGCGGAAGCCGCGGCGTACCACCGGCGCGCGTGCTTCGGTGCGGGTGCCGTCCTGCTCGCGCTGATTACAGCCGGCATCGTTCTAGAACGCTGGCCCGGAAGTGGGTCGGAGAAGCGCGGGCCTCTGTTTCGGGAAACGCGCGTGCTTCGAGGCGGAGAAACGCTCTCGGTGTTTGGTAAGCACGGCTTCGAAAGCGGCGGCGTGTGGGTCCCGGGAGGCGGAACGACGAGCTTTCTCTTGCTCGCGGACAAGCCGCTCTCGGAGATCACGCTGCGTTTGAGGAACGGACCCGTGGCCAATACGGTCGCGTTTCGTGAGCGCCGCGAGCCGAAGCAGAGCCTAGCGCTTCCTTCTTTTGGACCGCACAACCGGCCGGTGCTCTTGAGAAAGCCCTACCGCTTCGACGGCAAGAACGGGGAGCGATTTCTGTACCGATTCCAGGTGCACTCGACGGGAAGCTTCGTCCCACGGGAAGAAGGCACGTCCGACGATGGAAGGAATCTCGGTACGTTCGTGAGGCTAAGATGAAACGCGTAACGATTTATACGGATGGGGCCTGCGAAGGGAACCCAGGGCCCGGCGGCTTCGCCGCCATCATCGAAGAAGAGGGCGACACGAGAGATGTCACCGGCGGCGAGCCCCGTACGACGAACAACCGTATGGAGCTCAAAGCGGTGATCGCCGGGCTAGAGGCGCTCGACGAGACGTCTCAAGTGCGCATTATGACGGATTCTCAATACGTCGCGAAGGGCATGACGAGCTGGATCCATGGCTGGCGCCGCAAGGGCTGGAAAACCGCTTCCGGCACTCCGGTCAAAAACCGCGAGCTCTGGGAAGAACTCGACGCGCTCGCCAAACGCCACCGGGTCCAATGGGAGTGGGTGCGCGGCCATGATGGCCACCCCGGCAACGAGCGCGCCGATACCCTCGCCAAAGAGGCCATCCCCCGCTGACGCTTCTACGGGAGGTTCGCCATCGCGCGGGCCGCGAGATCCACGACTTGCGCTTCTTCTACGGACGGCACGGACGGCGAGCTCACTTCCAGGACGTCGTCACCGCGAAAGGCGCGCACCATGTGATCCTCGGCGACATACATCGCCCAATCGCCCGGAACGCCTTCGACGGGATGGTACTCCTCGCGCGGCGGATCCTCCCCACCGAACTCCTCGCCAAAATCGGCCACGAACTCGTCGAACGAGTCGAGCCCCGCGCGCTCGAGCGTCAGCACGACCAAGGTGCCCGAGCCGTCCGCCGCGCCCCACGTGCATTGGCCTTTGCCGTCGTCGCCTGGCGCGGGCTCGCCCGCGGCCGTGCCCAGGGCCGCTTCGATGTCGGCGCTCGTGAGGAGCGCACAGAGGTCGGCGCGTGGCGGCGCGCTCGCGGCCGGCTCTGCGCCGCCCGTGGATTCTCCGCCGCCGCAACCAACGCTCGAAAAGAGAGTTACGATTATGGCTAGCGCCAGAGTGTAGGCTGGGTTGTGCAATATCAAAAATTTCATAGCGCGGTAGCTTAGCCCGAGCGGGGCCGAGCCGGCTAGTGCCCGAACCCGCTAATCCTGCCGTGAATTCCTGGCCCTTTTCGGCGCTGACTGCGTTGCGGCATTAATTCCAGTTCGGCCTTCGGCCTAGCCCTCCGCTCGACCCGCCTTCGCTCAAGGCTTCGGCGGGTCCCCGTAGCCCTTGGCGAAGGGGACAGGGTCGCTGCGGAAGGCGGCTCGACATATCTAGATATGACGTCGTCGGCTCGCCTTGTCAGCACCAAAAATGGCCTAGGACTTCACCGACAGGATTAGCGGGTTCGAGCACTAGCAGAATGTGGAGGCTTTTTGGGCGAGCTCTTCCCACTCTGCGTAGAGAGCTTTGAGGTTGGCTTTGAGGTCTTCGTGCGTCTTGACGACGTCGGCGGCCGCCTGATCGTCATCGTAGAATCCCGGCACGGACATGCGGCCTTCGAGACTGTCGATGCCGATCTCCGTTTCCGAGATGGTCATCTCTATCTCCTCGAGCCTCTCCTGGATCGCGCGCGCTTTGTTCTTGGAAAAAGCTTTGCCCCTCGCCTCTGGCTCGGCGGGCGCTTTTGACGGGACGATCTCTTTCTTGACCGAAACGGGGGTCTCGAGCTTCTTCGGCTCGAGCTGGGCCTCTTTCGCGCGTATGAAATCCGGATAGCCTCCCCAGTGCACGTGTATGTGGCCGTCGGCAATCTCCGCGACTTTGGTCGAGAGCTGATCGAGAAGGTAACGATCGTGCGAGACGAAAACGAGCGTTCCTTGATAGGCCCGGAGAGCATCGAGAAGGATCTCTTTCGAATCGAGGTCGAGATGGTTGCTGGGCTCGTCGAGGAGTAGCACGTTCGCAGGGCGAAGCAGCATGCGCGCGAGCGCGAGACGGCTCTTCTCGCCACCGGAGAGCACTTTCACTTTCTTGTCGACGTCATCGCCGTGGAAGAGAAAGGCACCCAGAAGACTTCGAAGTCGCGGGATCATTTCGGTGGGAGCGCCGTCTGTCATGTTCTCGAGGACGGTGCGCTCTTCGTCGAGGTCGTAGCGATCTTGGCTGAAGTAGCCCGTCTTGACACTATGTCCGAGGCGGAGCTTTCCGGAGTCGACGTTTTCGGTCTCCGAGAGCAAGCGCATGAGCGTGGACTTTCCGACACCGTTCGGTCCGACGAGAGCCATGCGCTCTCCGCGCTCGACGAGAAGGTTTGCTCCGTTGAACACATGATTGTCGCCGTAGCTCTTGTGAATGTTCTCGAGCTCGAGCACGACGCGACCCGAGCGCTCGACTTCCGGTAGCCGAAGCCGCATCAGCTTGCGTTCGGGAGGGACTTCGATCTTCTCTATCTTCTCGAGCATCTTGACGCGGCTTTGGACTTGCTTTGCCTTCGTCGCCTTGTAGCGAAACTTGTTGATGAAGCGCTCTGTCTTCTCGATTTCTTCTTGCTGGCGCGCGGCTTTCGCGCGAAGCTCCGCGAGTGTGCTTGCCCGCGTCTTGATGAACGTGCTGTAGTTACCGGTGTAGTCGACGAGTCGCCGGCGATCGATGTCGGTAATGCGCGTCGCGACCTGGTCGATAAAATAGCGGTCATGGGAGACGAGCACGACCGCGTGCGGGTAATTGGCCAGGTAGTCCTCGAGCCAATTGCGGGCTTCGAGGTCGAGATGGTTGGTGGGCTCGTCGAGAAGGAGAAGATTCGGCTGCGACAAAAGAAGCTTGGCGAGCGCGATGCGCATCTGCCAGCCCCCGCTAAACGTCTCCGTGGGGGCGTCGAGCTCTTCTGTCTTGAAACCGAGGCCGAGAAGGACTTCTTCCGCCCGGCTTTCGATGCTGAAGCCGCCGCGCCGATCCCACTCGTCGCGGCACTCGCCGTAGCGCTCGAGAATCCGCTCATGCGAAGCACTCTCGGCGCCCTCCGCATTGTCCGCGCCCATCTGCTCTTCGAGCTCCCTTATCTCTTCGCCCATGGCGAGAAGCTTTTCAAACGCGGTGAGCGTTTCTGCTCGAAGGGTTTTGCCGCTATGGGCGAGCCCTTCCTGCGGGAGATAGCCCACCGTCGTGCCGCGTGGGGTCGTGACTTTCCCGCTATCCGGCGATTCGCTGCGCGCGAATATGCGCAAGAGCGTCGTCTTTCCGGACCCGTTGGGGCCGGCAAGGCCCACGCGGTCGCCGTCGGACACGTTCCACGTGACGTCCTCGAACAGAACGCGGCCGGCGTAAGCTTTGGTCAGGCTTTGGATTTGAAGCATGTCACATAAAAAAAAGGCCCGACCCTCGCGAGCCGGGACGTTTCTGAAAATATAATAGCGTGAAAACGGAGAGTCGAAGGCAAGATATGAAACAACCTCTGCAAGTCGTTGTCCTGGCGCTTTTCACAGTGGGTGTCGGGCTCCCTATGGCGCCCCCGGGGACGCGGGCCAGACAAAGCGCCGCCGCTTATACCCAGGCCAATCGCGGCGTCGCCCTGCTCGAACAATTTCGCTTTACCGAGGCCATTGAAGCTTTTGAAGCCGTCGTTGCGCTCGAGCCGAATGGGGCGGCCGGACACATCAATCTCGGGATCGCCTATTTCAACGAACGCGACTTCGAGAAAGCCCTCGCGTCGTTCGAGCGGGCCCGCGAGCTCGATGCCTCGAGTCCCTACGTTCACTACAACCTGGGGCTCGTTTACAAGCTGCAGGGCGAAACGGAGGAGGCGGTGGCGGCGTTCGAGCGCGTGCTCCCGATCGATCCGATCGACGCGATGACGCACTACTATCTCGGTACGCTCTACGCCAATCTTGGTCGCCTCGAGGAGGCCGAGGCCACCTTGCGGCGCACGATCGAGCTCCAGCCGAACAACGAGTCCGCGCATTTCAGCCTCGGGAATATTCTCATCCGACAAGGCCGGCGCGACGAGGGGCGCGCCGAGCTTCTCATTTTTCAAGATCTGAAGCGAAACTTTCACGGAGAGGGGACGGCGGCGGGCCTCCAATATACCGAACTCGGAAAATATGCCGAAGCCGTGGAAGTGGTCCAGCATCTGCTTCAACCCATGACTCGGGAGCGCACGACCGAGACCTTGCTTCGTTTCGTCGAAGCGACTAGAGGTGCCGGTCTTTCTCTCCCTGCGCTCGAAGCTCACAGAGCACTTCCCGAACGCCTCGACGTTTCCGAGTACACACTCGAGTGGATTCGTGATCGCGCGCTCCCCCGGCTCGGGACGGGTCTCGCCTTTCGCGATCTCGATGGCGATGACGATCCCGATATACTGTTCGTCAAAAGCGGGGCTCCTGTCTTTCTGAAAAACACGAATGGCCGTTTCGAAGCGTTCGAGGCGAGCGGGCTTCCCCACGAAGGCCATTTCGTCGGCGTCGTCGTGTCTGACGTGGACAACGATCTCGACGGGGACGTCTACCTCACAGGCGCAGGGCCGAACGCACTCTTCCTCAATGACGGCGGAGGACGTTTCACGCCGTCCGAGGACGAAACCGTTCAGGGCGACGACGTGTCGGTGAGCGCGACCTTTGCCGATGTCGATCACGACGGCGACCTCGATCTTTACGTCGCGAACTATCTCGCTCGCCAAGCGCCGGCGAACGTGGGCGTGCTCGTACTGCCCGACGATCTTCCTGGAGCGCCCAATCGCATGTATCAGAACAACGGTGACGGATCGTTTACCGAGATTTCAAGCGAGACCCGTACCGATGGTGGCGCACGGAGAAGCCTCGGGGCGGTCTTTTCCGATCTCGATAACGATCGCGACATCGATTTCGTCGTCGTCAATGACGGAGCGCCCGCGCTCGCCTTCTCGAACGATCGCGTCGGGACTTTTACGGAAAGCTCTCGGGTTTGGGGGCTCGAGACGAACTCGCGGATGCGCGGGCTGGACGCGGCGGATTTCGATCGGGATGGAAGCTTCGATCTGTTCCTGACATCGGAAGGCGCCGCGTTGAACAGTCTCTTGCGAGGACCGGCCCAGTCTGGGTTCCGCCCCGACGTGCTCTCACCGGGGCTTCTCGCCGCCGGTGCGCCAGGGGCACGCTACGGCGCGAGCTTCGTCGATGCGGATAACGACGGCGATTTGGATTTGCTCGTTGTCGTCAACGAGGCGGACGCGCTCGCTGCTTACTATGAGAGCACGCCGAACGGCTACGTGCGCGCTCTATCTCTTCAGGCCGCGGTGGAGGGACAAGGCCGCGCCTTAGCACTTGCCGATGTGGACGCCGATGGTGATGTGGACGTGGTCGTCGCCACGGACCTCGGAGAGCTCGCCTATTTTCGCAACGACGGCGGCAACGAGAAAGGCTTCCTCCGCATCCGGGCGCGCGGACTGCGCAGCAATCTCGATGGACTCGGTGCGAAAGTCGAGGTCAAAGCCGGCGCGGCCGGTACGAAGCGCGAGGTGCGCTCCTCGAGTGGCTATTTCTCGCAGAACGAGCTCCTGCTTCATTTCGGTCTCGGAGACAGCCCGCGCGCGGACTATGTGCGTTTTCTCTGGCCGGGAGGCGTCAAGCAAATCGAGATGGAGCTCGAGAGCGGTCAGACGGCTTCGATCGAAGAGCTCAACCGCAAGGGCACCTCGTGCCCGATTCTCTATGCGTGGGATGGTGAGAAGATCCGATTCGTGACGGACTTTCTCGGAGGGAGCGCGTTCGGATATCTCCACGCTCGGAACAAGTACAACTATCCCGATACGTCCGAGACCGTCAAGATGGAGTCCTTCCCTCTCGTCGCTCGCGACGGGCGCTTCGAAATGCGCTGGGTCAATCAGCTCGAAGAAGTCCTCATCTATGATCGGGCTTCTCTCGTCGTCGTGGACCACCCAAAGGAGATCGAAGTCTTCCCGAACGAGCGTCTCATGCCGGGGCCGCCTTATCCCGATGACCGTCTTTACGCCGTGGCCGAGATGCGCGTGCCAGAGCGCGCCGTTGATCATCGAGGCGAAGATGTGAGTGCCCTCATCGCGGAGAAGGATCGCCTCTATCCCGACGGCTTCGAGCTTCTCGAGCTCAAAGGCTACGCGGAAGAGCATGCGTTGACGCTGGACCTGGGTGCTCTCGAGCCCGGCGAGAGCTACGTGCTGCTCTTATTTGGCTGGGTCGACTATGCCGATTCGAGCTCGAACCTCGCTGCATCCCAGGCAGGCGTCACTTTGGTGACGCCTTATCTCGAAGTCGGCGACCAAGTGGGAAATTTCGAGATGGGTCTCCCACAAATGGGCTTTCCCGCGGGGCTGCCGAAGACCATGCTCGTCGACCTCTCAGGTCTCGTGACGCCCGAGAGGAATCGCGTGCGTATCACCACGAGCATGCGCCTTCATTGGGATCAAATCCTCGTGGCCAAGCGCGTCCCGGCTGAGGCTGCCAGGCTGCGGGTGACGAAGCTCGACGCTGCACGGGCGGATTTGAGATCCATCGGCTACCCCGCGCCCTTCAACCCAGACGGGCGAGCGCCATCGCTCTATACCTATGATCGCATTCTGGAGACGGAGCTCTGGGGCGCCCACGAAGGCTACTACACAAGCTACGGTGACGTGCGTCCTCTCGTTGCCGCCATCGACGATCAATACGTCATCACGCATCACGGTGACGAGCTTCGTTTGACGTTCGAAGCGTCGGAGCTTCCCGAGCTTCCCGATGGCTGGACGAGAAGCTTTCTTGCCTTCGCGGACGGTTTCGGAAAGGACATGGATCTCAACTCGGCGCGGCCCTATCGCATCGAGCCTTTGCCGTTTCACGGCATGACTTCTTACCCGTATCCGGAAGATGAGACCTTTCCGGATTCCGAGCTTCATCGCCGCTACAACACGCGCTATGTTGGCCCCGATGCCGCCAATCCGTTTACGTCCCGTCCAAAGACGGGTATGTCTGCTCAGCAGTAGCCGGATGCGAAGACACGCCGTCGCGCGAATGCTGCTGTTGATGATCTTTGTGTCGAACGCCTGCCGCGACACGACACCCCCCGGACCGCCCCAGGATTTGATGGACCAAACCTACCTCGTTTTCTCTCCTGGGGGCGACGAAGATTTGGTGTCGCCCATAGCACTCGGTGGCGAAAGCCGCCCCGCGCTCATCGCAAGAACGCCGGCAGAGTTCCGTTATCGCGTGCACGTGCCGGAGCGGGCGACGCTCACCTTCGCTCTCGGAATTCTGCAAGCACCGGGAACGACCAGTGAGAGTGAGCCTAGTGAGGAAGATGAGCCACTCCCAGGCAACCGTATGCGCTTCGAGGTGCGGGCCGGCGAGGACGGTGCAGACGAGCTGTTTTTCGAGCGCGAGATCCACGTGGCGCGTCGTGGACAATGGATCGAGCAGCAAGTAGATCTGCGCAGGCTATCCGGGCGCGAAGTGTGGCTCGTGTTCCAGTCGTCCTTTCCCGGCGCGGAAGATCGGGAGGAGCCGCTCCCGCTCATCGGTGTTTTCGGCGACCCGGTCCTCCATGACCGCGCACGATTTCGTGAAGGGCGCGGGGTCGTGCTCGTGTCCATCGACACGCTGCGGCGCGACCACATGAGCGTCTACGGTTATCCCCGCAAGACGACGCCCGGGCTCGAGGCCTTTGCGACGGAAGCGATCGTGTTCGACGACGCGGTTAGCACGTCCTCGTGGACACTCCCGGCTCATGCGTCGCTATTGACGTCGACCTATCCGAGCGTTCACGGCGCCGTGAACTCGAACGTGGGGCTCTCGCGCTCGTGGCCCAACCTCGCGACGCTCTTCCGGAAGAGCGGTTTTACCACTCAGGCTATGGTGACCCACGTCTATCTCGCCCCCGAATACGGGTTCGATGAAGGCTTTGACCGCCATCAATTCTTGCCCGAGACGCGTGCGGAAGAGCTCACCGATCGCGCCGTGCGTTTCTTGTCGGCCATGGGCGACCGAGACTTCTTCCTCTTCGTTCACTACTACGATCCACATTGGCATTACGACCCGCCACCGCCCTACGACACAGAGTTCGATCCCTCCTATGAGGGCGAAGTGACAGGCGTGTGGTGGGACTTCGAAGAGCTCGCCGCGGACGAGGTCGACGCGCGCGACCTCCATCACATCAAAGCGCTCTATGACGGTGAGATTCTCTATACCGACCGGCATGTCGAGCGCCTCTTTCGCGAGATGAAGTCGCTCGGGATTTTCGACAAGAGTGTCATCGTCGTGACGTCGGATCACGGGGAGGAGTTTCTCGAGCACGGCCATTGGGAGCACCAGAAGACACTCTATGAAGAGCTGCTTCGCATCCCACTACTCGTGAAGCTCCCGAACGGTAAAGGGAGTGGCCGGCGTGTTTCCGAGCAGGTGTCGCTCGTCGATGTCGCGCCCACGGTTCTCGAAGCGCTCTCAGTATCGCGGCCACCCTCATTCGAAGGCCGGAGCTTGTTCGAGCTCTTGGGCGCCGCGCCAAAAAGCGGGCGTCGGGAAGCGTGGTCCGAGACCGAACACACCATCGACGATTCTCGCAAGCTGTCACTGCGTCTCGGCGCGGAAGGCCAAAAGACGATTTTCAGCCTGCGGGATGCAAGCATCGATATCGAGCTTTTCGATCTCGCCCGGGACCCCAGAGAGCTCCAAGCGCTCGGCCCCACCCTGATCAACGACAAGACGCGCAAAGCTTTCGAAAAACGCCTCAAGGAATATCTGCGTGACATGGCGGCGGCGCGCGAAGGCAATCAAGATATTCCGGCCGTCGAGCTCGATCCCGAAGAGCGGGAACGACTTCGCTCTTTAGGCTACATCCGATAGTCGCGCAAGAAAAGATAGAACGAATTTTCTCCTTGTTTTTGCCGCGGGTTTGATATTCTGTAGCTGGGTGGTGTCATTGGACACCGTCGGGAATACGCGTTGAACGATTCTTACTGGATGCCTGAATGGACGACGAAAGTTCGCGTACGTAACGAGCTTTATCGTTTGCTTCTCGATGAAGAAGCAGGTATTGCGTCGGCGCTCGTCCCTCGCATGCTCGCAGATCCCGATTCACTGACTCCCGAGATTCGCTGGTGCCTCCTCTACTTGATTCGGGGGATCGGCTACCTCGCCGGGCGTAATCACCTTTTCGGTCAAGACGGTCTTCTCGACACACTCTCTGAAGAGTTCGAGGTTGCGCGCCTGAGGACTCGGCGTCTGGACAATCTATGGTCCGAGATCGTTCAGGAAGATCCCAATCACTGGATGCAGCGCTACGAATCGACGGAAGTCCACTACTCGCTCGAGGAGCTCGATTGGCTCAATGAGCTGCTCGGCCGTCTTTGGGAAGTGGAGCGTCAGCGCCTCGCCCTCGAAGAGCCGCCCTTGCAGCCCCTCGTGCTCCGCAAGCGCCTCGTCGCCGCGGGACAGCGCCAGAACCTCCTGGCCAATTTGTTGCTCCGACTGAGCTGAGCCCCTCGCTCACTTGCAACTTGCCGCTTAACTCGGCATTCTATTGCTGATCCACCGACAACGAGCGAAATTTAGCCGGAATAGAGAGCTCTAGCTATGGAAGTCTCAGAGTCCCCCTACCGCGCGCTTACACGCGCCGTCGAAGTCGAGATTGCTCTCGACGGTGACAGGTACGAGACCGTTTCTCTGTTCCTCTCGACTTTGTCGGAGACCCATGCAGGCCCTGAAACTCTCGACGAGGCCTTGAATCACGAGCGGGATTTTATCCCGGTGCGCTCGAACGAAACAGAGCAAACGTTTCTCATCCGTCGTCGAGCGATCCGCAGGGTGACGGTGTCCGACGACGTTGCTGCCGAATGCCGCGCTCACGATGAAGCCTTCTCGTGTGTGGACCTCGTGCGTCTCGAGCTTACCGGTGGCGAAACGATCGAAGGTACGTTGGCGACGGTATTACCTCCACAGAAGCCGCGTCTGTCGGACTACTTCAACAGTCGAGCCACAGCCTTCGTACCGCTCGCGGTCGAGGAGGGTGTCACTTTCGTCAACCGGGACTTCATTTCAATCGTGTGGCTGTAACAGTCATGAAAGGTGGATTTTGATGCGCATGGAGCCCCTCATGGAGGCCCTCAAGACTGCGGACGGCGAGGAGATCCGTCTCGAGCCGGGGGAGAAGATTTACATGCTCCACGCGGGGGAGAAAAGTTTCATCGGCCGCGAGCCCGTTTCGCCTGGCGCGCTGCTTCAGATGGCGAACGAATCGCTCAAGCCGTTCCAGATCTCGTCGCTCGACACAAAACCGCATACCATGGAGCGCGAGCACTTGGACGAAAATTCCCAAGTGGAATTTACAAGGCCGAATGGCGCGATCCAAGTGACGATCCGGCGAACGGTCCCCGTGGGGGCTGCGGCTCCTCCCGTCGCGGGATCGATGCCGGCTCCGGTCTGAAAGCGCCGCCGGCAGCCGCCCCATCGTTACAGGCGCCCGCGGCAGCCCCATCAGCACCGCCCGCGGCAGCCCCGAAGGCCTCATGAAAATCGATCAGGTTCAAATCCGAGAGCGTGATCCCGGCGCGATCGAGGGCCATGGGCGTACTATAGGCGGGGCCTATCAAGAGCTGCTCCGACGGATCGACGGATGCAAAGGCATAGGAGCGAATGGTTCCGAGCGGCTCGAGGCCCAACGCCCGTGCCTTGTCCTTGCGCATCAAAACGATGGCGGCGGCGCCGTCGGTCAGGGGGGACGAGTTGCCGGCCGTGAGCGACCCGAAGCGGCGATCGAAAACGGGACGAAGCGCTCCGAGCACAGCGGCGCTCGTGTCGCGGCGGATGCCGTCATCTTCTAGTAGCGGCAAAAGCGAGCTCTCGTAGCCCGGCAGGTAGACGCGCACCATTTCCGCGGGAAGTCGGCCGTCTTCGGTCGCCGCGGCGGCGAGCGCGTGGCTCTTCGCGGCAAAACGATCCTGAGATGCTCGCGAGATCCCGTTCTCCTTTGCCATCTTCTCCGCAGACTGCCCCATCGTAAGACCGGTGGAGTGTTCCGCAATGGCCGGCGGCACCGGGAGGAGGTCCTTGAGCTTCAAACTTCGAAACGCCCCGAGACGTTTTGGAAGCGTCTTCGCCTTGCTCGCCGAAACGAGCGCTTGGCTCATGGCTCTCGAGACAGGAATGGGGATATTCGAGAGCGACTCCGTCCCGCCCGCAATGACGATCTCCGCGTGGCCAGAAGCGATCGATTCGGCCGCGCTCGCGATCGCCTGATTCGCGGACGCGCAAGCGCGGGACACGGTATAGGCGTCGATCGTCGCCGGGAACCCCGCCGCGAGCGCCGCCTCGCGGGCGATGTTGGGTGTTTGGAGATTCGGTACCACCGTCCCCAGCACGACCTGGTCGATGGCGCCATCCGGGAGCTCGGCCCGCTGACGAATCTCCGCGAGCACCACTTTGGCGAGATCGAGCGAGGACGTGTCGCGAAGGAATCCGCCCGCTTTCACGAACGGCGTCCGGCACCCGGCAACGATGGCGATATTCGTGCTTTTATCCACGCCAAGAATCTATACGGCGTCCCCCTGGGGGGGCAAGCTCTTCCTGCGAAGTTGAGCTAAAATGACCGTGGGAACATTGATGCAAGCCGCAAGCGGAAAGCGCTCGACCTCGACGGTCAGATGGCAAGGGTGGCATGGTGGGTGTTGCTGTTTGCCTAGCCCTTGTGGTAGCGTTCGTTCCTTGGGCATAGTCAAAGCCCAGCAAATTCGCCTCAGCTCGAGACCAAAGGAGACAGTTTCATGAACAAATGGTTAGGCTTGGCCGTCGCGACGCTCGTCGCGGGCGCCGCCTTCGCTCAACAACCCGGGGAAGCCGATTTTCGTGCTTGCCAGGAATTCGTCAAGACAAATGACTTCGACGGTATCATCGCATCATGTGAAAAAGCGCTCTCGGCAAACGGCGACCTCTTCGCAGGTAACTTTTACTTAGGCTACGCGTATCGAGCCAAAAAGAGGTATGAGAAGTGCGCGGCGAACTTCGACACTTTCATCAAGAAAGTGGGCAATAATGCCGATGCCGCCGACATGATCAACAACTCGAACCGCGAAGGGGGGCTCTGCTACGCGAGAAGCAAGGCGCCCGCGAAAGCCATCCCGTTGCTGCAAAAGGCAGCCTCGAACAAACCGAACGACACGCAGGTGCAGCTCGTGCTCGGCATGGCGCAAATGCAAACCAAGAACGACCGGGAAGCCGAGCGCGCTTTTGCGAAGGTCATCCAGCTCGACCCGAAGCGTGCCCGTCCGTACTATTTTGCTGGACGCGTCAACTTCAACGGGCAGCAATGGGATACCGCCACAGAGCGGCTGTCGAAGTTCCTCGAGCTCGAGCCCGACGGTCAGTTCGCGCCGGATGCTCACTTCATGGTGGGTTCCATCGCCGTCCGGAACGCGGATTCCTCCGGAAATGCCGAAGCCGCGCACCAGCTGGCCATCACTCATCTCGAGCAGTTTCTCGTCGCGAAACCCAAAGCGCCTCAATCGTCTCAGGCGCATTACATTCTCGGAAGCCTCGCTGCGCAGAAAGAGGACGACGCTACCGCCAAGAGCCACTTCGAGAAGTATCTCGAGCTCGAGCCCAACGGAGCTCAGGCGGAAGAAGTGAAGCAGTTCTTGTCCGACCTCTCAGAGGCCGGATCCGGCAACTGAGATTCGTTCGAAGTTCCTGAAGGCCCGGAGGCCGATGTCGCCGGGCCCTTTTACTTTTCGGTGAAGTCGGCTTTGATCCCGTTGCTCTTGAACAAACCAATCAGGCCCGTCTTATCCGTCGACTTCATCCAAGCTTCCTTCGGATCGACTTTGCCCGATTTCACGAGCTTCATGAGGGCGTCGTTCATCGTAACCATGCCTTGTCCTTTCGACGTCTGCATGATCGATGGTATTTGAAACGTCTTGCCGTCACGAATGAGGCTCGCGAGCGCGGAGGTTCCGAGAAGGATCTCGAGAGCGGCGGCGCGGCCCCCTTCTTTCTTCTTGCACGACACCTGGGCAATCACGCCCTTGAGGGAGGCCGCAATCATTGTGCGGATCTGCTCCTGCTGATCGGCCGGGAACTGATCGATGATGCGATCGACCGTCGCCATGGCCGTGGACGTATGGAGGGTCCCGAACACGAGATGCCCAGTCTCCGCGGTCTCGATCGCGATCGCGATGGTCTCGAGGTCGCGCAGCTCGCCCACGAGGACGATATCGGGGTCTTCGCGGAGCGCCGCGCGAAGCGCCGCTTTGAACGATCCCGTGTGATTGCCGACCTGCCGCTGATTGATGAGACATTTCTGATTCTGGTGCACGAACTCGATCGGGTCCTCGATGGTAATGATGTGATCCGCCCGGTTCTTGTTGATGTGATCGACCATCGCGGCCAAGGTCGTGGACTTGCCCGAGCCGGTCGGACCGGTGACGAGCACGAGCCCTTTCGTGAGAAAACACAGCTCCAAGACCGCTGGCGGAAGACCCAACTGCTCGGCGGTCAAGATTTCTACAGGGATGGTTCGTATGACCGTTCCTATACCTTTGCGATCTTCGAACACGTTCACACGGAAGCGTGACAAACCGGGGATCGCATAGGCGCAATCCGCGTCGCGATGTTCTTCGAACGTCTCGCGAACTTCGTCATCCAAGATGCTGTATACGAGATCCTTGACGATATCCGAATCGAGAACGCCACGGTCCTTTAGGTCCATGCTCTTGAAGGAACGAAACGCCCTCTCGACCTGGGTCAGCAACTTGTAGCTGCGCACTGTGTCGTCGGTTTTCATCCGCTGCTCAGCAAGACTGGTGCGGATCACGTAGATGCCGTCAAGGGCAGCTTCCGTAGTGACCTTTGTGTCGTCGATTTCGAAGCTAAAGCTGTCGTCGCGAATGTCCAGCTTGAAGTGCTTGCCGACTTTGTACTTGTTGAGAACTTTGCCTACCCGCACACCGATTTTATCTTTACCATGCAGCTGACCCCGCCCGATCCGTTGGCGAATCCCTCCGAACTGCTTAGCGATCGTCCCCATGTGTCGCTTCCACCGCTGGAGCCGTTTGTTGGCGAGCTCAGAGTTGCCGTTGGCGAGGCGCGAGGCGTCGGCAGCCATCGTTGTCTCGTCTAGCTCGAAGTCGAAACCGTCGTCACGGATGTCGAGCCTGTAGTACCTGCCGACCTTGTACTTGTTGAGGAGCTTTTTCACTGCAGCACGGATGTCCTCCTTGCCCTGCAAACGGCGCCGCTCGACCATCCGACAAACTTTCTCCAGCTCCTTGCAGGTCGCTTCGAGCAGAGCACGGCGCTTGTGACGCCGCCTCTCGGCCAGCTCCGGATTGCGGCAAGCGACCAGCCTCTCGTTGGGGAAATCCGGGTGCGTCACCTCAAACAGATTCCGCTCGTCGAATAGCCCCATCTGGAGCACCCCATCGTTGATGAGCTTGCGAATCGGTTCGGGACGCAGAGCGGTAATCCAGTCGACACCGTCCATCTCCCGCAACTCGTCGATCTGGGTCTGGGTGATCATTCCGCGGTCGCCCACCATCACAAACTGCTCGATGCCGAAGCGCTCTTGCGCATTTTCTACCTGAGGCAACAGCGTTTTGGGATCGCCCGTGTTGCCCTCAAAGACGGATACCGACACGGGGATGCCGCGTTCGTTGGTCAGCAGGCCGTAGTTGACCTGCAGCTTGCCTTTCTTGCCGTCACGGTTGTATCCGAGCCTGGCCAGCGGACAACTCACCCCCTCGAAGTAGCTTGAGGTTAGGTCATAGAGCGCGAGGCCGTCGTTTTGGAGATGGCGCGCCGCGAGTTTCTTTTCGATGACCTCCTGGCGTTTGAGAACCCAGTCCATGGCGGCATAGAGATCGTCTTCGTCGGCATCGCTCACCCCCAGGATTTCGGGCAGTGTGGTTGTGTGCCACCACTGGCTAGTCGCCAGCTTCGACTGCGGTTCGAGGATCCGGGCGACTACCATGGCCACGACCAAATCCCGCTCTGGTGAGTGTCGAGAGCCAACGAGTTTTTCGAAACCGAGCTGTCTCATGGCACTGAGCACCGCGTCGACGTGGCCATGGTGCCGGGAGCCGTTCTCGACGATTTCGGAGGCGTCTTCGAGCGAAACGAGCTTTTGCCCCTTGAGTATGCGTCGGATGGCATCGACCTGCTCGCTCGGCAGTTTGGACAGGTTGGCAAGTGTGCGCTTGCGCGGTTTCTTGCTCTTGGCATCCCGATAGGACTCACGGAGCAAAACGGCGGGTTTGGAGTTGCGGTTGGGCACGATATCGATGTGCATGGCTACTATATACACTATATAGGCATATATAACAACAACAAATACAATAAAACATGGCTACTAATTGCAGGCAAAAATCACACCTCTAGCGCTGTAACTCCATGCGACTAAAGGTACTTTACCGAAGCGTGGGAGGGCTTACTGGGCAGAGCTTCAGTCTAGCGCGCGTGATCCATACAGTCAAGGCAGATCCTCAGGGCCCACTACATTCTGTAGCCCCAGATTTACTTAACCCAAGATGTTGGATTGGGCGGGAGTATAGCATCGACCCCATCCCCACGTCTACGCTAATTCGAGGGTGTGGGTAAACACCCCCAGTGAAATCCCTGCGGCGTCTCAGGCATAAATCCCTCTTCCTATTTACTTTGGAAGGGCCTTCCACGCTTCGTGTAGGAGAAAGCAAACAGGGAACTTTTTTCGCGGCCTCGTCAGACTCCGCCCCGCGCGGCGGTTAGCGCTTCATGAAAACCCATCCACACTATAGAGACGACAAGAAGCGCGAGAATCACCCTTCCTGCGAGGCCTTTTTCCGAGAGCCACACAAAAATGAGGCCCAAGCCGATCGCGAGCGCAGGATAAGTGAAGTAATGATGTTTCAACAGGAAGTTAAAAGCCAAATCCAAGAGCGCGAAGCCGGCGAGGATGGCGCCCCAGCCGTAGAGGAGCACCCGTGCCTCGCGGGGGCGGGCTCGGGTCAAGCCGACTAAACCGACCACGGGAACGAGCCAGGTGCCGAACGTGTAGGCGAGCTTCCGAGGCTGAGCCGCGAGGCGCGCTGTGACATCAACGCCTCGGTCGGAGCCGGTGAGAAGCTCCGGGAGAGATTCGGTGACAAATGGAAGCGCCCAGTGGATGTAGTAAAGAACGAAGGACATCCCCCACGCGATGAGGAGCAGTGCGGCGAGTCGCTTGGCGAGATCGAGCTGCCGATGCCAAGCGAAAATCGAGATCGCACCGATCATGGCCAAGGACGCGAAGAGCAGCGAGCCGGTATAGGAGAGACAACAAAACGTCCATAGCGCCGTGGCGCACCAGAACATCGCGCGCTCCGAAAGCCGGTCGACGTGCACGATGACGAATCCCAGCGCCAGCACCCCGGCCCAGGTCCCGAACAGGGTCATCAAGTGGCCCAGTCCGAGGAGCTGGTAGCCGATAGGCAGAAACGCTGCGGCCAGAGCGGCGCCGACACCCGCGCGGCCGTCGCCGACACGCGTGGCCACCAGTGCCGATGTGACAGTGACACCGAAAAGGAGCGACGCGAGGAAGAGTTTCGTCAACAGGACGAACCAGAGTGGCGGGAGGGCAGCGAAGGGAGAGGTGAGGATGTGGTACAGGCACGAGTGCGGCACGATGAGGTTCGCCCATTGCGGCTGGCGGCTCAGCATGCTGCCCGGAAACGGAAGGTAGTAGAGAAGAAACTGCCCTTGCCAAATCTCCTCGGCGATCGCCGTGTGGAAGTCGAAATGCCCGCCTTCATAGAGCGGGGAGGCGGTCGTCAAGAAGGCGAGGAAGAAGCCGGCGACCGCGACCGCGACCGCCAGCGGAGACAGAGCGGGAGCGAGATCGCGCGCTTCGAGGGCATCCAGAAAGCCCCGGGTGAGCGCCGCCAGGATCGAGGCCGCGACCGCTGCGAGGAGCGTGGTTGGAAGAAACGGAGTGACGAGCACCGGGTCGAGCGCGAGCCCCGCGATGGCCGCCGCCCAGTAAAGGCCGGCCCCGGCGAGCGCTGACCGTTGCCGCAAGCCTGTCGCAAGGAAGGCCGTCAGGATCAGAAGCCCGGCGGCTAGAACCGTGACGAGCGTTCTCAGGGGAGGCATGGCGCGACCGCGGTCGACGAGAACACGATCGATCCGAAGCACGTTGCCTGCGCCGAGACCGGGGAACTCGAGCCGATGGCCCGCGCGCCATCCCCACGACGATTGAGGGAGCTCGAGCACGAAGGCGTTCCACGTGCTCGAAACGTCGGCGAACAGCTCGGTGCCTCTAGCTTTGATGAGCAGCCCGCGTGACGCGCCCGACGCCCCAGGAGCCAATGAAGCGTGGACCTCGACGGTCCAGGGGCCGCCCGCACCAAAATCTCTGAGGTCGAGCGACGCGCCCGCCAGAGCACGTCGAAAGCTCACCCCTGCCTCCTGGTCGAAAGCCCCGAAACGCCGCGACACGGCGTCGGGCCGGCCGCTTCCGATGTCGAGCTCCAGTTTGGAGACGCTCCAGTGACTCGCCACCACGCCGACGAGGGCCACCCCTGAGACGAGCACGACGGTCCAGCTCCAAAGACCGGTCAGCGCGACCGCGACCGACTGCACGCTGCCGCGAAGCACCGAGCGCACGAAGCGCTCGCACGACGGCGCCAGCCAACGCACGAGCGCGAGCGCGGTGAGTGACGCCGCCAGGGCCGGGACAACGAATGTTGCCAAGCCGCGAAAAAGCGCAAAGCTCGCGGCTAACGTGGGCGCGGCAAGGATGGCGGCAGCTCGGCTTCCACTCAGCGCGAATAACAGCAAGGTGACGAGCGCAGAGAGGAGCATTTGGCGTATGGGCGGAACCACCCCTCCGTCGGGCCATCCATCGAGCCATCCATTGAGAAAGAGCCGCGCACGATGGACGCGAACTCCGAGAGCACGTTCGTCCCCCGCTCCCGGAGAGAAGGTTTCGGAGCGGATTTCGACCGCGAGATCGGAGCTCCAAACACCGCTGGTCGACACCTCGAGCGTGTAGTCGTCGATCCGGCGGGAGGGCGTTAGGCGCAAGCGCTCCCCGCCGGCGTCGATGAAAACGAGCGGCGGCTCTTGGCCGCGCGGACGAAAACCCGCGAGCGTCAGCTCGAGGCGCGCGCGCCCGCTCGCGCCGGGATCGTGGAAGACGAGCCGACTCCGCGCGCGTGACCAGCGATAGCCGAGCTCGGCGTCATGAAAGTTCTCGACGGCGAAGCTGCTCGTGAAGCCCCTCCCCATCTGGAGGTCCAAAGTGGTGGGAACCTGATAGGCAAGGGCGACGCCGAGCGCGGTCAGAAAAGCGGCAGCCGCGCCTACTTTCCACGATGTGGAAAGGGAGTCTAGCCCCACGAGAATCAGTCGCGCGCGGCGACCTTGGTTTTGCGGAAGCTAGAGAGTTTGAGGCGCAACCAGAGCCGCATGAGAGCGAGAAAAGTACGGGGGATATCGGTAGGCCCCACCGTCGAGCTTCCCGCGGTGCGTGGGTAATGGCGCACTCCGGTCTGCTCGTACTTGTAGCCGGCGCGGTGGAGCTGCACGACGATCTCGGTGTCGATAAAGAAATAATCTTCTTCGAGATAGAGGGACGTGAGAGCCTCGCGGCGAAAGAGCTTGAACGAGCAGTTCAAATCGCGGACGTCCATGCCGAACGCAAAAGAGGCCAGCGCGTTGTACCCGTTCGAGACCATCAAGCGGAAGGCGCCGTCTCGCCGGCCCACCCGGTAGCCGAGGATGGCGTCCACTCCCTCTATCGCGGGGAAGAACCCTTCGAGCTCTCGAAGGTCGAACTGGTTGTCGGCATCCGTGTAGAAAATATAACGCCCATGCGCCGACTCGAAGCCGACCCGGAGCGCTTTGCCGTATCCGAGATTCGACTCGTGGGTGACGACGAGAAGCTTTGGGCCGAGCTCTTGCTCGAGCCGCTTCAAAATGGTGGGCGTCTCGTCTCGGCTTCCATCGTCGACGACGACGATTTCATAGGCGTCTACGAGCGGCGCCACGGCGGCGGCGGCGCTTCGAACGGCACGCTCGATATTGCCCTCTTCGTTGAGGGCAGGCAGAATGATTGAGATGGCTGGGATCGCGCTCATGTGGTCGGAGGATCTTAGCAAATCCGGCCAGTGGCCGAAAGCCAGGGCCTATTTCGCCAATTACTTGGAAGACCCCGTCTTGGCCTTCTTCTTGTCCGAGGCTTTCTTGTCCGAAGAGCTCGACGATTCGCTCGAGCTCGACGATTCGCTCGAGCTCTCGCGGTCCGACCCAGAGCCCTTACGGGCGTAATCGGTCACGTACCATCCGCTGCCCTTGAACTGAATCGCCGGCGACGAGATTAGCCGCTCCGCTTTGCCCTTGCACTTTTCGCACTTCTTGAGCGGAGCGTCGCTGACTTTCTGGATGACTTCGAAGCGGTGCGCGCACTTTTTACACTCGTATTCGTAGATCGGCACTCTAAACAGTTTACGCAGAATTAGCTCGCAGCGTCAACAAAACCTTTCTCATTGCGTCCGTTGCAAAAAACACAGTTGACGCGAGTGTCAGAACGGCGCTATAAGATCCCGTAGATATCATGTTCTATCGTGCCCGTTCGGCCCAGGACCGCTTTTGGCGGTGGTGGTGCGGCTTAACGGGGAGCCCTTCCGACTAAATTAGGATTCGAGGAAAGAGGCAACCCGTTGGGGGTTGCCTCTTTCGTGTTTTACGAGGCGCCTCCCGACAAAAGGACTTCGTAAGGCGACAGGATCATGAAAGCAAGAACACGCGTGAGCGTTCTCGACGACTCGGACTGCCGCGCGCCGCTCGATCTTTTTCAGAAGCTTCGTGCGCGCTCCGGGGTCGAAGGCGCCGCTCTCATGGAGAGCGCGGCAACGGGAAGCCCGGGCGGTACGCGAAGTCTCGTCGTGCCCGAGGGCGTCCTGCGTCTCACCGTCCGTGGCGGTGAGGCACGATTCCGCCCGCTCTCGCCTCGAGCGACGCGGCTCATGTGCGAGCTCGGCGACGTGCGGCGCCTGCCGACGGGCGCGGGCGATCCCTCGCTTCCGGATCACGAACGGCTAAAGGCGAGCTCGGTGCTCGACGCCGTACGTGCTCTCGCCGGAATCGTCGAAGACGAGGAGCCCGGCGAAGCACTTCCGGCGGGGGTCTACGGCGCGTTCTCCTACGAGCTCGTCGATCAATGGGAGGATCTTCCCGCCCGGCCTCCCGACCCATGGGACGAGCCCGACATCAACGTCGTGCTCGCGCTCGATACCATCCTCTATGACCACTTGAGCCGTGAAGTCCGCGTGGTGACGCGTTCTCTCGACCCTTCGGAGGACGGCGAGGCGGAGGCGAGGCATCGGAGTCTCGTCGAAGCTTTGCGCGGCTCGTCGAAAGAACTTCGTCTACCCGCAAACGTTCCCGAGAAGAGCGCGGAGCCCGACATCAGCGACCAAGACTTTCTCGCTTCGGTGCGAAAGTTCCTACATCACATCGACGAAGGCGACATCTTCCAAGGCGTTTTGTCTCGGGGCCTTTCGATGAAGAGCGATGCCTGCCCTCTCGATGTCTATCGTGTTCTCAGAAAGCTCAACCCTTCGCCCTACATGTTTCATATCGATCTCGAGGGCGGCGTTCTTCTCGGCGCTTCCCCCGAGACGTGCGTCAAAGTCGAGTCCGGCCGTCTCGAGATCCGGCCGATTGCGGGGACGGCGCCGCGCGGCTTTCGCGAAGACGGCTCGATCGACCAAGAGCTCGACTCACGTCTCGCCGTCGGTTTGCTGCTCGACCCGAAAGAGCAAGCCGAGCACGCGATGCTCGTGGATCTTGCCCGTAACGACGTCGCCCGTGTCTGTCTTCCGGGGACGCGCCAGGTGGCGGAGCCTTTCACGATCGAGAAATACAGCCACGTGCAGCATCTCGTGAGCGGCGTGACGGGGCAGTTGCCGCCCGAGCTCGACGCGCTTCATGCCTATCGTGCGGCAGCGAACATGGGCACCCTCACGGGCGCCCCCAAGCTGCGCGCGATGGAGCTCATCCGCGAAACGGAGCCCTTCGCGCGCGGTTATTACGGAGGCGCCGTCGGTTATCTGCTCCAAGACGGAAGCTTCGATAGTTGCATCGTGATCCGCTCGATGCGTTACCGGCTAGATGGCGTCTACCATACCCGAGCCGGCGCGGGGATCGTCGCCGATAGCGAGCCCGCGCGTGAGCTCGCAGAAACGGAGCACAAGGCGTGCGCTTGCCGGCAAGCGGTCGCGATGGCGGAGGCGTTGCCATGACCCGCCGCCGCCCTTCGGGCTTCGGCGAGGTCTCGACGAAGCCTTGGCGAAGTCGGAGCGCCAACCATGCTGCGGACCGTGTTCTCGTTCTCGACAACCGCGATAGCTTCGTCTTCAATCTCGTCGACGAGTTCCGCGCGCGCGGTGCGTCGGTGCGAACGCTCCGAAGCGATCTATCCCCCGACGCTTGGACGGCGGCGCTCGATGCCTTCACGCCTCACCTCGTTGTGTTGTCTCCGGGCCCGGGACGGCCTGAGGAGGCGGGCGTGATGGTCGAATGGCTGCGAACGTCGCCGTCGGTCCCGGTGCTCGGCATCTGCCTCGGGCACCAGGCGCTCGCGCTTGCCGCGGGCGGCGAAGTGCGCCGAGCGCCGCGGCCGGTACACGGCCGGAAAGACCGGGTCACCGTCCTCGAGGACGAGCCGATTTTCGAAGGGCTCGGAGGATCGCTTCTGGCGGCCCGCTATCACAGCCTCGTGGTGAGTACCGTCCCAAAGACAATGAAGGTCGTCGCCACCGTCGAAGATCGCGGCGAGACCTTGGTCATGGGGCTTCGACACAGAAGTCTCTGCCAGCTGGGGCTTCAGTTTCATCCCGAATCCATCCTGACGCCCGGGGGGCGCACGCTCCTCTGGCGTTTTCTCGACGAAGCCAAACGTCATGGAGAGACATGATGATCCCTGAACTGATCGAAAGACTACTCGGGGGTGAGACCGCTGAACCGAAAGCTCTCGAGGATGCGCTCCATCGCATCATGATGGGCGAGGTGCCGCAGCCGCAGACCGCGGGTCTGCTCGTGGCTCTCCGCGTCAAGGAGCCCGACGCCAAAACACTCGCGGCCTGCGCGCGCGCGATGCGGGCGCATCGGATCGCGGTGCAAAGCGAAGTCCAGCCGCTCGTGGATACCTGCGGTACGGGAGGTGACCGCGCGGGGAGCTTCAACATCTCCACCGCCGCCGCGCTCGTCGTGGCGGCCGCGGGGGGCGCGGTGGCGAAGCATGGCAACCGTAGCGTCTCGTCGAAGGCGGGGAGCGCCGACGTGCTCGAAGCGAGCGGCGCGGCGTTGAGCCTCGGCCCTAAAGAGGTCGAGAAATGTCTCGATTCGACCGGCTTCGCCTTTCTGTTCGCGCCCGTGTTTCATCCCGCGATGGCCAACGTGGCTCCGGTGCGCAAGGCGCTTGGCGTGCGCACGCTCTTCAATCTCCTCGGGCCGCTCGCGAACCCCGCTTTGGCCGAGCGCCAGTTGATGGGCGTCTACGACCCTTCGATGACTAAAGTGATGGCGAAGGCACTCTTGGAGCTCGGAACGGAAGGCGCTCTCGTGATCCATTGTGACGGCCTCGACGAGATCGGTTTGCACAGCGTGACCCGGGGACACTTCGTGAACGAGGGTAAAGTGGAGCCGTTCACTTTGGACCCCAAGGACCTCGATCTCGAGCCCGCGCCCATCGAGTCTTTGAAAGGCGGCAACGCCGAGGAGAACGCAAAGATCCTCGAAGCGGTCTTGAATGGCGAAAAAGGTCCGAAGGCGGACGTGGTCGCGATCAACGCCGCCGCCGCGCTCGGCGTCGCGGGACTGACACGCGATCTCGCTGAAGGGTTGAAGGTCGCGCGCGAAGCGCTCGCGAACGGAAGCGCGGCCCGTGTACTCGAGCGCTTCGTTTCAACGAGCCAGCGTCTCGCCGCTCTGGAGACGAAAGCCTGATGAGCCTTATCGACGAGCTCGTCGCCAGCGCACGGAAGCGCGCCGAAGCTCTGCCGTCACGGGAGCGTCTTTCTGAGCGGGCCGAGCGGGCCGAGCGGAGCCGTCCGTCCTTTCGAGAGGCTCTTCGCGGAAAGGCGCATCTCGATGTCATCGCGGAGTTCAAGAAAGCGAGCCCGAGTCTTGGCGCCATTGCCGAGCGCGGACTCGAAGACCAAGTGCGACGTTACGCACAGGCCGGCGCCGCGGCCATCAGCGTTCTCACGGAGCCGTCGCGCTTCAAGGGCTCCTTGTCGGATCTGGAACGCACGGTCGCGAGCGTCAATGTGCCAATCCTCATGAAGGACTTCGTCGTGCATCTCGCGCAAATTCGAGAGGCGGCCTTTCTCGGCGCGAGCGCCGTGCTTCTCATCGTCCGCTGTCTGTCCCGAGAGCAGCTTTCTGAGCTCGCGCAAGCCGCGGACGAGCTCGGCCTCACGCCCCTCGTGGAATGTCACCACGCGCGCGATCTCGAGTGCGCGCTCGAGATCGAAGACGCGGTCATCGGGGTCAACAATCGCGACCTCGACACGCTCGCGATCGATACGAGCCTTGCGCCACGCGTGCTGAGAGGCGTCCCGCGCGAACGCGTCGTCGTCGCGGAAAGCGGTTATGAGCACGCCGAGGACGTCGCCGAATTGCGCGGCGTCGCCGACGCGGTCTTGATCGGCTCGGCGCTCATGAAGCTCGACGATCCTTCGCAAAGGATTCAGGAGATAGTCGGGTGAGACCTTTCGTCAAAATCTGTGGGATAACGCGTCCCGAAGACGCGGTGCTCGCGGCCTCGCTCGGGGCAACGCATATCGGTGCGGTTCGAAGCCCGACCTCGCCGCGCGCGGTGAGCGTCGAGAAAGCGCGCGCCATTTTCGACGCGGTGTCCGACCGTGTGGAGACGGTGTTCGTGTTTCGAGGCCTCCCCATCGAAGAGGTGCTCGAAGACGCGGCCGCAAGCGGCGTGCGATCGGTGCAGCTCTACGACGCGGCGGAAGCCAACGTGCGCGCCGCCGAAGCGGCCGGGCTCCGCGTCTATCGCGTATTCGGCTTGGATGAAGATTCTCGGGCGTTGCCTGTGCTCGACCCACCGCCTTCTTTAGCGCATCCCGCGCTTCTCGATGTCGGCGGCGGCGGCTCCGGACACCGCTTCGATTGGGCGCTTCTCGGCGCGCGAGCGCCGGAGGCAACGTTCATCGCGGGCGGGATCCGCCAGGGCAACGTTCGCGAGCTCTTGAGCTATCAGCCTTACGGCATCGATCTGGCCAGCGGCATCGAGAGCGCACCTGGCGTAAAGGACGAAGCCAAGCTGCGCGCGCTCTTCGAGGAGGTGTTCTGATGGTCGAAGCACTTCGTCCCCGCGTCGGAGCTTTCGGAGAGTATGGTGGCCGCTTCGTGCCGGAGCTTCTCGTGCCCGCGCTCGAAGAGCTCGAGCGAGTGCGCCGAGAGGTCCTCCCGAGCCGCGAGTTTCGAAAAGAGCTCGCTCTACTTCTCGAGGAATGGGCGGGCCGCCCCACGCCGCTCTCGACCGCGCCCGCTTTCTCGGAAGCGTGCGCGCTCGAAGTCGTGTTCAAACGCGAAGACCTTCTTCACGGCGGTGCGCACAAGACGAACAACGTGGCGGGCCAAGCGCTCATGGTCAAGTTCATGGGAAAAAAGCGCGTCATCGCCGAGACCGGCGCCGGACAGCACGGCGCCGCGACCGCCATGGCAGCCGCACGGCTCGGGCTCGAGGCCATCATTTATATGGGCGAGAAGGACATGGAGCGGCAGGCGCCGAACGTGAAGCGGATGGAGCTTTGCGGGGCTACCGTCGTTCCTGTGACCGCTGGCGCGCGCACGTTGAAAGACGCGATCAACGAAGCTCTCCGCGACTGGACCGCCAACTTGGAATCGACGCATTACTTGCTCGGGACGGTGTGCGGACCGCATCCGTTCCCGCGGCTCGTGCGCGACTTCCAGGCCGTGATCGGCCGCGAAGCGCGCTCGCAATGGCGAAAGCGTTTCGGTGGCCTTCCCGATGCCGTCGTCGCCTGCGTGGGTGGCGGAAGCAACGCCATGGGTATCTTCCACGCATTCGTTCCCAAAAAACGCGTGAAGCTCATCGGCGTCGAGCCTGGTGGTGAAGGCGTCCACACGAAGAAACATGGCGCGACGCTCGTTGCCGGGACCTCCGGCTTGTTGCACGGTGCCCGCACGAGCGTGCTCCAGGACGAAGAGGGACAGATCCTCGAGCCGCATAGTGTCTCGGCCGGTCTCGATTATCCAGGCGTAGGTCCTGAGCACGCTTATCTTCGAGACAGCGGCCGCGCCCAATATTTGGCCATCACCGATGACGAAGCCCTCGACGCCTTTGAAAAGCTCTCCGAGCTCGAAGGCATCATCCCTGCCTTCGAGCCAGCTCACGCGCTCGCTTTCTTGATGAAAGCGGTGCGGGAGGACGCCCTTCCCAAAAGCGCGCGCGTGCTCTTAAATTTGTGCGGCCGCGGGGACAAAGACCTCGACACCTACTTCACGCATTTCGCCGGGAGGCACGCATGAGCCGCGCTCTCCTGAAAAAGCGTCTCGCCGAAGGCCCGCAAGTGAGCCCGTTTCTCGTGCTCGGCGACCCGACACCGGAGCTTTCGGTCGAGCTCGCCAAGACTGCGGTGGCGTCGGGCGCAGGCATGATCGAGATCGGCTTTCCTTATGGCGACCCCGTCGCCGACGGCCCTGCCATCCAGAAGGCGGACATGCGCGCCCTCGAAGCTGGCACGTCCACGTCGAAAGCGATCGGGATCCTCGCGCGCATCCACGACGCCTGTCCCAAGACACCGCTCAACTTGCTCGTCTATGGAAACCTCGTTCACGCGAGAGGCTTCGAGCGCTTTTGCCATGACGTCGTCGATGCCGGCGCCTCTTCGTTGCTCGTCCCCGATATCTGCCTCGAGGAAAGCAAACCTCTCACCAAGGCCTGCCGCCGCGCGCGCCTCGGCCACGTCCAGCTCGTCGGACCCTTGACATCGCCGGAGCGGCTGAAGCGGATCGATGCCGCGGCCACGAGCTTCATCTACCTCGTCGCGCATCAGGGCGTCACCGGTGTCCGAGGCGGAGGCTTCGACGATGTTGAGGCGCTCGTACAACGGACGGCGTGGCAGTTGAAAAACCCGCTTTGCGTCGGTTTCGGTCTTTCGAAGCCGCAGCAAATTCGGCGTGTGTTCAAAGCGGGCGTGGGACTCGCGGTCGTGGGGAGCTACCTCGCCGGAGTGATCGACCAAAACGCGCGCGGCGACCATTTACTCACGACTTTCGACGAGGCGCTTCGGCCCCTCGTCGACTGGCACTAGCAGGGTGATGAAAAAGTCATCTGCACCCTGCGCGAGCGGAGCGAGCCCGGCCCGAAAGGGCCGACAGCGGAAAGCCGAGCGAAGAGCGAGGCGCCAAGCGCGCGAACGAGGAGTGAGCGCGCACTGAGCACTAATGACAATCGGCGAGAAAGGATAGGCCAAGACATGCTCGTCATCATGCGAAAAGGAAGTACGGAGAAGGAATGCGACGCCGTGGAAGAGCAGATTCAGCGTATGGGCTATATACCACTTCCCGTACAGGGAGAGAACCGCACCGCGATTTGCGTCACCGGGAACAAAGGCCCTATCGAGGCCGCTTTCTTGAACCAGATGCCGGGGGTGCTCGAATGTATCCCGGTGACGAAGCCTTACAAGCTCGTCAGCCGCGAGGTACATCCCGAAGACACGATCGTGGAGGTCGGCGGCCACTGCATCGGGGGCAGCGACACGACTTTCATCACGGGCCCGTGTAGCGTCGAGACCGAATCGCGAACGCTCGCCGTCGCGCGGAAAGTGAAGGAAGCGGGCGCCCACGTATTTCGAGCCGGCGCCTATAAACCGCGAACGAGCCCTTATGCGTTTCAGGGACTGGGTGCGGAGGGTCTGCTCACGCTGAAACAAGTACGGGACGAGATCGGTCTTCCCGTCGTCAGCGAAGTGATCGACTCGAGCCTCGCGGAGAAAGTCGCGGAGCATGTCGACATTCTGCAAGTCGGTGCGCGCAACATGCAGAACTTTGCGCTCTTGACGAAGCTTGGCGAGCTGAAGCGCCCCGTGCTCTTGAAGCGAGGGATGGCGGCGACCCTCGAGGAGTGGCTGATGGCTGCCGAGTATCTATTAGCCGCGGGGAACTCGAATGTCATCTTGTGCGAGCGCGGCGTCCGTACGTTCAACAATCACTCACGCAACACCTTGGATTTGAACGTCGTGCCCCTCGCGCGAAAAATAACCCACTTGCCGGTGCTCGTGGACCCGTCGCATGGCGTCGGCAAGCGCGACCGCGTCCGACCACTCGCGCGCGCGGCGCTCGCCGCGGGGGCGCACGGCTTGATGATGGAAGTGCATACGCACCCGGATACGGCCTATTCGGATGCGCACCAAACGATCCACGTCGAGACTTTCGCGGGCATCGTGAAGGACGCGTCGATCTTGAGCCAGCTCGACGCCCTCTTTTCTGAGTAGGCCGGTGGAGATCATTGCTGCCGATGCCGTTAGGATGTATGTTAGGATTTTAGAAAAGCAATAAAATCAAAGGAGCGCAACGCGTGCGGCCTCCAGTGACGGTCGCCGACACGCGATCCGCCCACAAGTCATCGGATGGCCTCGCACCCTCGATCTGAAGCTACCGGATGGTCTGCTCTCGGCGCCGTTGTCGTCGTCGCCGTTCTCTACGGCGTCGGTGCAGTTTTCTTTTTCGTGCAGGAGAGATGGGCGCTCTCCCCATCTCGAGCCGAGGCACGATCGCTCGCCGAGCTACACCATCCTGAGGCGGTTCTCGGGATCCTCCGCAAGCACAGCGACGGCGTCTACCCGAACGAGCTCCGCCCCACGTTGCCCCGCGTTTTGGAGCTGGCACCTTCCTTCTATCAAGGCCCGCTTTATTACGCCGACTTCCTCGCGCAACGCCGGGAAGAGCCCCGACAGGTCCGCGTGCTGTTCGAGATCGCGGTGCGCCGTTTCCCGGCGAACGGACGGCTCCACCTCGCCTACGCGGAGTGGCTTCTCGTTGCTCGAACCGACTTGTCGGCAATCACGGTTTTCGACGGAACCGATCCGTTATCGCACGCGGAATCACACATGCGGAATGCTCTCGCGCTCAAGCCCGAGTTGTCACCGCGCGCCCTGGCCATGCTCTCGTTACATCGCATAGCGCCGGAGCGCTGGAAGAGCGTCATGCCTCAGTACACCGGCGCCGAGCGCGCCCTCGTTCTGGCGCTTCGACAGGACGGTCATCGCGAGCAGGCACTGGAAACGCTGCGAGCACTCGTCGCATCGACGACCCAGGTCGAGGAGCTGATCGAGGCAGCAAGTTGGGCTCTCGACTGGGAAGCTCCCAGGCTCGCTATCGAGGCTGCCCGTCGCGTCTCGTCGCACGCGCCGAGCACGGCACTCGTTCGGGTCACGTTGCTTATCGCACGCGCTCACTGGGCACTGGGCGAGCCCGACGCCGCCTACGAGAGTTTCAAGGACGCGCTCCACATCATTGAAAGCCGAGTCGGTGTCGAAGGCACCGCGAGGCTCGACCTCCTGTGCGCTGCCGGCGACCAGTACCTCAGACGCGGAGAGCTGCTTCTCGCGGAGAGCTTCTACGCCGAGGCCGTCCTCCGACACGACGCATTCGTTCCCGCTGCACTCGGGCTAGCACGAATCTATCGCCGACGGAACGAACTGCAGGCCGCGATCGAGCAGTACGAAAAGGTGCTTCGACTCGACGTCGAGAACGATTCTGCGAGGCGCGAGCTCGAAGAGCTCCAGCACACACGATGATCGCCATCGTTATCCTCATTCTCGTAGTCGTCGTCATGGGCAGGGGAGGATACGAGCCTTGGTCCGCATTGGCTCTGGAGATTGGCGCGGCCGGCTGCGCGATCGCGATCGTTTTCCTGTCGCGCTTTCCCAGTAGCGACAGGAAAAAACTCCTCGAGGAGCATCTTGCCTGGAAGGACCTACCGTGGAGCCTTCGGCATCCCTTCTGGTCACGTCTCACTCTCAGTGGTACCGGACGTCGTACGCACCAGAGCGACGTTGAAATCCTGACGCCCGGGACGATCATGCCGAGGCGGCACACGCTGCTGTTCGGCACGCCGTTACAACGAACAGGGCTCGGCGCACCTTTATGTGTGCTGACGCTTTGGATTGGTCTCTCCGTCATTCCGTTCGAGGGCTGTGTCCTCGAGCTCCTGTCACCCGAAGCACATGCGCTGCGCTCCGAGGTAGCACCATTCACCACCGACGCCGCTCGCCGGGCGCCGATGAGTCTCGTTCCGTTTCTGACGCTTCGAGCTCTCTGGTTGTGGCTAGCCTATCTGGTGTTCTTCTATGCGGGATTTTGGATTTCGACGCGCGGGGATGGTGTCCGCCGGCTCACGAGCGGCCTAATCATCTTTGGAGCGCTACTCGCGGCCAGGGGTCTCGTGTCGTCTTTGGTCGGATGGCGTCATTTTCTCGGAGACAGGATCGCTGAGGTACAGCTCCGTGCGGTTGCGAGCTTCGGCAATCCGAATCACTATGCAGCGTTTCTTTGCATGATCTTTTTCTGTGGGCTCGGAGCTCTCATCGCGTCTCGACGGGACTCCGAGTCAGGAAATTCGCGGTCTCGTTCTTTACGGCGCCCCAGGGCTTCGAGCCTGCGCGTCCGAGACCAGGAGGATCTAGCGAAGACGATCATCATCGGTTTGGCGCTGGTTCTCATCGCCCTCGGCATTCTGTTCTCTCTCTCCCGTTCTGCCATCGCATTCACTATACCGACGACGGCTCTCTTTTTTGTGCTCACGCGGCGTGGCGACGGTAGCCCCTCGAAGGCCGTTCTCGGAATCGTCATGCTCGCTACTCTGGCTCTCGCGGCCTGGATGGGCGTCGGTCCGGTGTTCGACCGTTTCGAGAGACTATCCGAGAGCCTGGAAACCGACTCGAGCCGTCTCCAAGTCGCCGTCGACACCTTGCCGGCGGCGGGCGATTTCTGGATAACCGGGGCCGGCCTGGGCTCCTATCGCTACATTACGGCGCAGTATCGCAGCTTCCCGGGCCGCGTATTCTACTCGTGGGCCCACAACGACTACCTTCAGCTGCTCGTGGAGCTCGGCGTGCCTGGACTCGTGGTCCTGCTCTGGGCGATGGCACATATCGTGCCGCTCGGGCGGCGCGCCCGCGAAAGGCTCGCTCCCCACCCTGCGTCCGCGCACCTACATGCGGGCTATATCTGCGCGGCCTCTGTCATCGCCTTCCACAGCTTTACGGATTTCAGCCTCCACCTCCCCGCCAACTTCATGTTGCTTGCGATCGTCCTGGGCGTGGTCGTAGGAATGGAGCCTGCCGCGCCTACTCGTTCGGCGGACTCGCCTCGTCATTGCCGGTCGCAGCCACAACGATTCCACCACTAGCGACGGCGCCGCCCGCAACCACCAGGAGGACACCGGGCACGGCTAACCCGCCCCCCACAGCAGCGCCCGCCGTCGCCGCCGTCACGATACCCGTAGAGCTGATGAAGGCGCTAATGCCAGCTGCCTGAAAACCTGCCGGGATTGCAGGCGCGCCGGGCGCCACGGCGTTCACGACGATGCCCGGATTCGAGCCGGTGAACCATGCGACGGGCCCACGTCGTTTGCACGCGATGGCGGTCTCGACGACAGCAACGAACTCTTCGGTGCGAACCGAGTCGAATTCACGGTCGATCGCTTCGACGTAGTAGTGAATGCTCGTTGTCTCCGGAGAGGCCTTCGGAAGCACGACATGGAATTTGCCATCCACTGCCGAGAGGGCCATATCCACGAAGTAGAGATCGGAGTGCTGGGCCGCGCGAAAAAACAAGCGCGCCAGCTGGACGTCGGCCGGCGGCTCGATCAGCGCGTTCAACATCGGAAACTCGTCTCGCGTGAGACATTCGAGTGGCTCGTGTTCGATGGTCGTGAAATCGGTGGATGGCTGGTTCAGATTGGAGAATATCGCCTCCGGAACAAGAAAGCGTTGTGCACCCAACGTAACGACCCGCGTGCGACAGTTGCGCTCGGCTCGATAGGCCTCCTTCGCACTCGCATCAATCTCGAAACAGCTCTCGAGAACGAACGGCATGCGAACACGCACATCGAAGACCTCATCGATGTCATACGTGACGCTCGCATCCGAGATGCGAAACGCATACATGTCAGCCGGGAGTCGCGATACGAAAAACGTCCCTGTCGCATCCGTCGTCGCTTCGAAACGCTCGCCCGTCGCGAGCGAGCGAACCTCGACGCTCAGCTCCCCGAGTGGCGTTTGCGACGACCGGTCCACGATGCGTCCGCCGAGCATCCCCACAACGTCCACGGTCCCTCCCTCGGCAGCAGCGCTTCCCGTCAGGAGCTGTAGAATCGACAAGACGATCCAAGCGTTCGGAAAATATCTCTTCATATCAGCTCTCCGTCGCGGGAGCGTCAAAACGATGTTGACAAGACCCGCACCCGCTTCCAGAATGAAACAAGCGACCAGTTAACGTCTCGAACATCACAAAACACCGTCTACCCGAAGCGCCGAACCGCTCCGGTGCAAGAACGGCGGAACGTGTACCTCACTCCCGACGAAAAACCGATCTACTGGGCAAGCTTTCTGGTGCGCGTTTGTCTCGGACTTGCCGCGTGGTGGCTCTCCCAGTTCTTTCAACTCGGACTCATCGATGACGCGATGCTCTATGAGCGCATCGGAGCGACCATCGCGTCCGAATGGTACGAGCACGGAACCTCGCCGACGTTGGCGGCTCTCGCGGCTGCCGGACGGAATGCATGGTTGATGTTCTTTGTCATGGCTGCGCTCTCGTACTTGTTGGGAGGAGTCCGTGCGCTCCCCCTGCTTGTTTTGCTGTTCAACCTCGGGACAGCGTGGGTGCCGGTGATCACCTACCGCATCGGTCGCGAGCTCGGGATCTCTAGGGAATCGGCAAGACGGGCCACTTATCTGGTGATGTTCTCCCCCGTTTTCGCTTTCTGGGGAGGCGCACTCTACAAAGAGGGCCTGGTTCAGCTCGCCCTGGCGCTCGTCGTCCTTCATGTGCTTACCCTGCAGAGGTCGTTTCGGTTTCGCTCGCTCGTCGTTCTGATATTCTCGTTGTTCGCGCTGCTCGGTCTGAGGTTCTACATGAGCGTTCTGATCGCCCCCGCGATTGGGCTCGCGCTGATCCTGGGGCGCAGCAAGCGAGGCGAGGGCGGCCGGCCGCGAAGCGATATCGCTGTCCGCCTCTTGCGACAGTGTGGCACGACGGTCGCCGTGGTCGTCATACTGACGAAGACGGGTTTTCACAGTCGACTCGGCGCGATTTTGCCGCAAGACACGTGGGAGACGTTCACACAACTGCAATCTTCCCGGGACGATCTCGCCGGTGCGTCCTCCGGATATCTTTTCGGCGCGGACGTCTCGACGCCGGCACGGGCCGTGCGTTTTCTGCCCCTCGGGATCGCCTACTTCCTCACCGTGCCGTGGCCATGGGAGCTGGGGTCGTTGCGACAGAATCTCGTCATCCCGGAGATGATTTTTTGGTTGCTTCAATACCCTTATTTCTTCTTGGGAATGAAGGCGGGCTTGCGCCGCAACTTCGCGGGAAGCGCGCTGCTCCTGACCATCACGCTCGGCATGTTGGTTTTCTACGGCCTGTTCATCGGAAACGCAGGAACCGCCTACCGACTGCGAGCGCAAGTGTGGCTCTTGTGGACCGTGTTCCTGGGCTGGTACCGCGACGCGAAAGCGGCGCAGGCAGTGCCCGCGCACCACTGATCGGCGGAAGCGCTCTTCACCCAATTGTCTCGGCCTCCAGGTAGGTATAGTGGCTGGACTCGTACGTATAGGACGAGTGGTAGTACGATTGTGCGTAATCCGCGAGGTCGACATCGTTTAGCACTACGCCCGTGACTTTACCCTGTGCACGCTCGATGAGCTCGGTACTGGTTCGAAGCGCCTGGCGCGTCGTCATCTCGCTCCGAACGACGAGAATCGTCGCATCGGAGAGTCGCGTGAGCGTGTGTGTATCGAAAACTGGGAGCAATGGCGCTGAATCCACAATGACGACGTCGAAGTGGCGGGCACACTCCTTCAACGTTTCCGCCATGGCATCTGAGCCGAGTAGCTCGCCAGGGTTGGGGCTCCTCGGTCCAGCCATGAGAAGAAACAGGTCCGGGACAGCGGTGCGCTTGACGCAACCATCGGCGAGAGGCTTCTGCCGAGTTAGAACGTTGGTGAGGCCGACGCGGTTCTGATACTTGAACACCCTGTGTAGGTTCGGACTCCTCAGATCTGCGTCCACCAGCAACACACGCTTTCCCAGCTGAACGAAGGCGCCCCCGAGATTGCACGACACGAAAGTCTTTCCGCAGTCCTGGTCGGGGCCAGAGACGAGCACCACCTTGGGAACCAGGCCGGGTGTGCTGAGGAGAAGCGAGCCTCGCAAGAATCGGAAGCGTTCTCCGATCACGTTCCAGCTCGTCGTCTCCGCACGAGACGACTCGCGGTAAGCCAACTGGGAGCGAGCGGAGCGAGCCCCGTTCGCACGGATCGCACGCTGCGGCTCTAGCGGCCCCGCGGGCAAAAGCAAAGCACGTCCCGATTCAGAGGCCGTTAATCGAGGGATCATTCCCAGATACGGTAAATGCGAGTGCCGCCTCAGATCTTCGGGCGTAAAGATAGACCGGTCGATAGAATCCAGAACGAACGCAAGGCCGATTCCGAGAGCAATGCCAAGGAGCCCGCCGACGAAGAGATTCAAGAAGACGCTGGGTGAGTAGGGAGATTCGGCGACTTCGGCTAGGTCAACGATGCGCATGTTTACCGGCTGGCGCTCACCGAGCTCGGCGCTCAAGTTCGCCTCACTCTGTTTGCGTAAGAGACTCTGGAGCATGTCGCGCTGGCTATCGAGCTCGCTCTGCATCTGTCCATAGTCCCCAGCAACCCGCCTCAACTTGCGAGCTTGCACCTTCTGCTCGTCGAGTGATTGTCTCAAGAGGACTTCGCGTCGTCGTACAGCATGGTAGGTCATTCGTGCTTCCGCTTTGACTTGTGCTGCCTCGGCTTTCACGCGCGCGTCGAGTCGAGCCCGAGCTTGCTCGAGAGAGCCCTCGAGTCTCTGGATTTCAGGCCAATCCGATTTGAATCGCGTCGAGGCCCTCGCGAGCTCCTCAGCAAGGTGGTCGTGCGTTTGGATGAGGCCCCTCAACGAAGCGGCGTTGCGCACTTCGGGGATCGTCAGCGGGTCCACATTCTGCATGCTCCGAAAACGAACCTCGGCAGCCGCACGCTCCGCTTCGGACTGAGTCAGCTTCCGGTTCAGCTCCTGCAGCCGCTGGAAAACGATATTGCGATCCGTAGACTCCCCCATCACGATTTCTTGTTTCCGACTGTAGTCACGAAGGAATTTCTCCTTTTCTCGAATCTGGCTACGGAGCTCTTCGACTTGCTCCAGGATAAAAGTGGAGGTATTCCGCGCCAAGCCGGATTCTTCAGCGATGTTGAAGCGGATGTATTGCTGTGACATTGTATTGGTAAGGCGTGCGCTCAGCTCTGGATCTGGTGTCAAGAAGCTGACCTCTATCAGATGGGTCCGCCGTATGTGTACCGCCATCATCGTGGCGAGTAGCTTGCCAACGGCCGTCTTGACGAGGCGGGCACGGCCCTCGGTGTCCGATGGATCCATAGAGCCGTGGAACAACGGGAGTTTCCAGAGCTCCAGCTTCTCTACAACCTGTCGAGCGAGAGCACGACTTCGAAGTATCTTCTCCTGGGTCGCGTAGAGATCGGCAGAGCTCGCCCGACCATCGTCGATCATGACGTCCTGGACCAGGTTGATGCGGGTACCATCGACTTGAATCAACGCGGTCGACTTGTAGAGCGGCGTTTGTACGAAGGTCAAGATCGCCGTGACGAGCCAAGTGGTGAGGGCGACGGCGAGCACGATCCACCGTCTCTTGAGAACCGTGTAGTAGTAGGAGTGGATGGAGACTTGGGGCTCCGCGTCGTAAGCGTGCTCTTCTCGGGCGTCATGAGATTGAACGGTCATCTATCCTCATTTACGATCGGGGGGAGCCAAACCGCGGCTTCCCGGGAAAACTGGTCCCCCCCCGAGCGAACGCGAGTGCCGGTGGGGTGAGGTCCGATCAGACCGTACAAACACCGTTGGGAGGATCCGACGGCACGGGTGCCGTCAAAGTCATAGCAAGAATCATGCCCTAGTTCGCGGGATATAAGACACGTTAATGCAAGCATTTACGGCGATCGTGCTCGCGCTGAATTGTTGTGAAACCCCCACGGTGTGAGGGGAATCGACCACGGAATGCTCACGACCCCCACGCTGATGGGTGTCAGCCCGCCTGCAGGCGGCTTTGGGATGTGAGATGCATCAACGCTCACGTTCGCTGAGCTCGCGCTGCCAAAGGAAAATGGCTTCGCGTTTGGTGACGATGGTCGTTGGCGGAAAGGGGGCCGCGAGAAAGCACCCGTCCGCGTCCTGGCTAAAGAGCTCCACCCGCCCGATCCCGTGGGGCTCGAGAAGCGAGGGTACGAGCGCGAGCACTTCGACCCGGATGATGATCGACCACCCAGGACTGAATGGACGTGGATGGGCGGGAATAGTGAAAGGCTATTCGAGCGCGAAGCTCAGTACGCCGGTCGCCGCCACGGCGTCGTCGAGATAGGCGGTTACCGAGAGGCTTCCGAAGCGCCCCCGCATTTTTTTGACTTCGGCTTCGATCTTTACTTTGGAGCCTATGGGGATGGGTGCTTCGAAGCTGCATGCCTTGATCGAGCGGAAATAAATGGTCCGGCCGCGATGTTCCTCGGGGTAGAGCACGAGGATCGCGCCGACCTGGGCCATCGCTTCGGTAAGCAAGGTCGAGGGCACGAGCTTGGTTCGCTCGAAAAAGAACTTCGAGCGGTCGGCGTAGAGCTCGCCGACGATGCGCTTTCCCGGCTCCACTTCAATAACGGCGTCCACGAAAAGAAACGGGTCTCGATGCGGAAGGATCTCCTTTATCGCGTCGCGGTCGAGATGCGTCGTGGTCACGGGTCCAAATTTCGAGCCAAATTTAGAGAAGGGCAAGCACTATAGCATGGTCGGCTCAAAAGCAAAGCCGAGCCGCGAACAAACCTTCAACGAAGCCGAACCGGTGATGTAGACTCTTGGCCATTGTGACGACGCTGTCAGCACCTTCGATCCAGACGAAGCTTCCCGGCCCCAAAGCCCGAGCCCTCATCGAGCGCGACCACCGTGTCGTGTCGCAGCACTATCACCGGGACTACCCATTGGTCGTACAAGAAGCTTCGGGATTGGCGGTGACCGATCCGGACGGGAATCGGTTTTTGGATTTTGCAGCCGGGATGCTATGACCAAGCTTCTTTCGATGAAAGAAGCGATCGCCCGCTTCGTGCAGGACGGCGACGTCGTCGCCGCCGAGGGTTTTACCCATCTCATTCCGTTTGCGGCGGGTCACGAGATGATCCGGCAGAAGAAAAAAGACCTCGTGCTCTGCCGTCTCACGCCGGATCTTATTTACGATCAGATGGTCGCGGCCGGCCTTGCGCAGAAGCTCATCTTCGGCTGGATCGGCAACTCGGGCGTGGGCTCGCTCCATGCCATCCGCCGCGCGGTCGAAAAAGGGGAGCCGCGTCCCGTCGAGATCGAGGAATATTCTCACTTCGGTTTGCTTTCCCGCATCCAAGCGGCCGCCTCAGGACTTCCTTTCATGCCCCTTCGCAACTATCGCGGGACGGACTTGCCTTCCGTCAACGAGAGCTTGCGGACGGTGCGGTGTCCCTTCACCGGCGAGGATCTCGCGGCGGTTCCGGCTCTTCATCCGGATGTCGCGATCATCCACGCGCAGCGCGCCGACACCGAGGGCAATACACAAGTGTGGGGCTTGCTCGGTATCCAGAAAGAAGTCGCCTTCGCCTCGAAGAAAGTCGTCGTCGTCGTGGAAGAGATCGTCGACGAAGAAGTAATCCGCTCTGACCCCAATCGGACGCTCGTGCCCGGGCTTATCGTCCATGCGGTCGTCGAAGAGCCTTTCGGCGCGCATCCGAGCTACGTCCAGGGCTACTACGACCGCGACAACGATTTCTACGTCGCGTGGGACCGGGTGAGCCGCTCGGCCGAGAGTCTGAACGCCTATCTCGATGAATGGGTGCACAATGTTTCCGGCCGGGACGCGTACATGAAAAAGCACGGCGCCGCCCTCGAATTGCGCTTGAAGCCGGAGCCCCATCCGGCCCGGCCCGTGGATTACGGGCTCTATCGCTGACATTGATATATGCCCATGCAAGACGTTCGGCGTTCGGAGCTGATGGCACTCGCCGCCGCGAGAGAGATCAAGGACGGCGACGTCATCTTCGTCGGCATCGGGCTTCCCAATCTCGCCGTCAACCTCGCGCGGCGTACCCACGCCGGCGGCGTACAACTCGTCTACGAAGCCGGGGTCTACGGCGCACAGCCGATCCGTCTCCCCATCTCCATCGGCGATCCGTGCCTAGTGACGGGGGCTCTACAGGTCATGCCGATGGCGGAAACATTTCTCTACTTTCTGCAAGGCGGGAGGATCGATGTCGGCTTTCTCGGCGCCGCGCAAATCGATCGCTACGGCAACTTGAACACGACCGTGATCGGCGACGATTACCGCCGGCCTAAAGTGCGGCTTCCCGGTGCCGGCGGCGCGGCGGAGATCTTTTGGCTTGCGAAGAAGTCCGTGATCCTGCTGCCGCAAAAGCGGAGCAAGTTTCCCGAACATCTCGATTTTCGAACGAGCCTCGGTTTCCACGAAGGGGAGCGATCGCGTGAGTCTCTCGAAGCACCAGGTGGCGGGCCCGAGCGCGTGATCACCAACCTCGGCGTTTACGGTTTCTATCCCGAAACGCGGGAGATGGTGCTTGAGAAGATCCACCCGGGGGTCACCCTCGATGAAGTGCGAGCCGAGGTCGGATGGCCGCTTCGCGTAGGAGAGCCCCTCGGCGAGACCGAGCTTCCAGACGCCGACACGTTGCGCCTCCTTCGCGAGGAGCTCGATCCGAAAGGCATTTATCTTGGCTGAGATCAATCTTCGTATTCCCGGTCCGACCCCTTGCCGCGAGGAAGTCCTCGAGGCGGTCGCGCGGCCGATGATGAACTACCGCGGTCCCGAGATGGCGGAGCTCATGGAAGAGCTCACCGGCAATCTGAAGCGCTTTCTCGACACGACGCACGACGTGCTGCTCGTGACCGCGAGCGGCACCGGCGGTCTCGAGGCGACGATCGCCAATACGGTAAGCTCCGGCGACCGCGTCCTCGGCGTGAACGCGGGTGTCTTCGGCAAGAGATTCTGTGTCGTTGCCGAAGCCTTCGGAGCCTCGTTGCGCACGATCGAGGTCGAAGCGGGGCGCGCGCTCGATCCGGAAACGCTAAAGAGCGCACTCCATGAAGAAAAAGACTGTCGCGCGGTCTTGCTCACGCATAACGAGACCTCGACGGCCGTCGCCCATCCGATTGAGGATCTTTGTCGTGTGGTGCGTGAGGAAAGTGACGCCCTCGTCTTTGTGGATGCAGTATCGAGCCTCGGCGCCATGCCTCTTCCGATCGACGAGCTCGACATCGACGTCGTCATCTCCGGGTCGCAAAAAGCTTGGGGCGTACCTCCGGGAATGGTCATGCTCGCGCTGTCCGAGAAAGCTTGGAAGGCGACAGAGCTTGCGACGTCGCCTCGTTTCTACTTCGACCTCCCGCGCTATCGTGACGCGCAGGCGCGCGGAAGCTTTCCGTTCACGCCGGCGCTTCCCGTCATCTACGGGCTTTCGGTCGCTCTCGGTTTCATGCTGCGCGAAACGCCCGAGGGGATCTTCGCCCGTCACGCGCGCATCGCGGAGCGCGCTCGCGAGGGCGTTCGGTCACTCGGGCTCGAGCTGTTCGCCGATCCGGCGCGCGCATCCTCTACCGTGACCGCGATGAAAGTGCCAGAGGGCATCGACGAAAGCGCGCTCGTTGCGCTCCTGCGCACGCGCTACGACACCGTCTATGCGCGAGGGCAGGAGGGTCTCCGCGGGAAGATCCTGCGCCTCGGCCACCTCGGATGGGTGCAAGAGCCCGAGATCGAGGCCGCTCTTCGCGCTCTTCGGAGCGCTCTTACCGATCTAGGCCACCGTATTTGAGCGCGTCGTTCTCAGTCTCACTCCTCGGTTCCTGGAAGGAAGAGTGGGCGCCGATGCTGCGTCTCGCGCTTCCCGTCGTGGTGGCGGAGCTCGGCTGGACCGCGATGGCGACCGTCGATACCTTGATGGTGGGGCGGTTGAGCCCGGAAGCGATCGGTGCCGTGAGCCTCGGCTCCGGAATCTTCCTCGGCGTCACCATGTTCGGGATGGGCCTGCTACTCGGCCTGAGCAAGTCGTAGGCTCTCTGCTGTTTCGAGTCTAGTCTAGTCTAGTGTCAGCAGCTCATTTGAAACGAAAACCGGCTTTGGTGCATGGCGACGGTCGAGCCATGCAACAAAGCCGATCAATCCGGAGAAATGCTGACGTACGGCATCAACCCGAAGTCTGTCGTTGTTCAGTCCCTGCGCCAGCTCCTTGCTCTCACATTCTTGAAACCGCGGATCGAGCCCTGAATAGTCGAAGAGTTTGAGTCTGAGCTTTTCCGCATTCGGGTGGCCAGCGTACTTTTCCGCGATCACTTCACAGGCTTGCCGCGATAGGTCCACGGCAAGCACTTCGCCCACTTGATCGCTTTCCACCAAGTCGTGCACGGGCGTTTCGTAGCCCGACACCAGGAGGATTCTGGCGCCACGAACGTCACGCTCTTCCAGATCCTGAAGAATCCGCCGGACGCCGAAACAGTTGTAGGCGTGTCGGGTCAAGGTGTTGACGTTCAGCGCGCCATCGTTGGCCCGTCGGGATGCCCGGTCGTAGGGAAAGCTCCACTGTTCGGTCATGCTTTGGCCAAGGGCCTCCAGATAGGGCGATGCCGAACTCCGGACGGGAATCGGCCGCGCCTGGTCTGGTCCGCCGGGTGCAACGTAGATTTCACACGGCAGTTCGGCGCCCCCCGGAAGCGAGGCGAACCGACCGGCTTCCAGGAACCTCGGATCGAGGATGACTTCGCCGATAGAAGGGACGCCGGGCGCCAGTCCGTTCTGGAACATCCAGTCCGCGACTCGTTCGGAGTACGTCTCAGAAGGTTTCACAGAGCACATCCTGGCGACTTCGGTACCAGATCCGAGACCCGATCCAGTACCTCTCGATGTTGCCTGAGCGTCCGAGCGGCTTGATTTCGGGCCGCCGGAGTCTGGTCCAGATCTCCTAGGGAACTGACGGCACCCTTCCAGTCGCTGACCTCAACTCCCTCGCTGTCCAGAATCGCAGCCACTCGCTGCGCGAAACTTTCTCGACCCGGCTCGTCCCAAACCTTGCCGGCGTGGACCGCCGCCAACACGGCCACGGCGACAGGATTCGTGGACGCGGCCGTCACCTACAGCTCTCCGCAGGTATACAACATCCCGTTCTCCGCATAGCCTGATATGTCCGATTGCATCGAGCCAGATTCGGCTGCGGCCCGGTAGCGACGTTCTCGACCCCGGCACCCGTCACTTTCGTGCAACCTTCTTCGCGCGCTTTTGGGCAGCCTTCTTCTTCATCTTCTTCTGCGCCTGAATGGTCTCAACCTCCTTGACGATGGCTTCAACGACCTTGTCGACTCCGTCTTCCGTCTTCACGCCCACCAGCTCTGCCAGATCGGGATTCTCTTTGCGCAGGTCCTCCAAAGGCATTTCATGGAGGACCGGCAGCACCACCTTCGTGTCGCCCTCCGAGGCTGAGATCAGCTCGAGTTCCTTCTTTGTCCAGGTCTTCTTGTGATCGAAGAAACGGGGGCTCAGGACGACGACGCCGGTCAGCGAAAACCCTATCCCCCGGACGATGTTCTGCGTGAGGTGATCGCCGATCGCCAGTTCGTCCTCGTCGTACCAGGCCTCCAGCCCCTTCCCGTCGAGTTTTCGAACTAGCTTACGGACGAACTTCTTGTCTTCGCTCGCGTGCGAGACGAACACGTCGTAGGGAGGGATCAGGAAATCCTCCCAGATGATGTCGATGATGCCTCCCCGCACGCCGTCGAGCTTCCAGGTCCATATCCACTCTTCCGGCTTGGAGTCCTTCCTGTCCGGTTCTTTCAGATTCTTCCGGTGACGATCCGGCTGCGCAAGGATCGACGCGGCACGCTTCCGGCAGTTGTGTTGAAGGTCCTTCACGCTGTGCCACAAGCGCGGATGGGATCCCGCGTTGCGCCGGAACGGCGGGATCCGTCCGCCTTCCCGGAACGCGGACAGGTCCAGGACGTAAGTCATCCGACGATAGTGGCGCTTGACTCCGAATTCTTTCTCATTTCGGTCCGTGAGGTGAAAATGGGCGTTACGATTGCCCCGGCTGCAGAATCTCAGCTCGATACCGCTCCATCGAGCCGTTCCAAAACTCTTGGATGTTCGGTTCGTTCCACGGCTGCCAAAACCCGACGCGATCCCGATAGCGCTCCACCGTCGCCCGCACGATGTCGGTCCAATACGTCACCGAAGCAGGGGGATCCCCGATGAGAGGGTTCGCTGGATTCGATGACGCCCACGCCGGCGTGTACGAGAGCGTCGCGAGGATATCGAGTCCCACGCTGGTCGCGTGATCGATGACCCTGTCGGTGTCCTGCCAACGAAAGACGCTTTGCTGCGGCTCGATGCGGTACCAGTCGAAGTCCACGCGGATCCACCGGACGCCGAGATTGAGGGCGACGTCGTTCAGCATCGCGTTCGTGGGGATGTGGACGTTCAGCCCCACGTGCGGCGCCAGCGGGACCAACGGGTTCTTCCGCGCGTACTCGTCGCTTCGAAGAAGCACTTCGCGCATGTCGGCTTCGCTCATGCCCTGGTTCATGAGACGGTTGTAGTGCTCGAGCCCACCCGAGTCAGGCTCTCGTCGCAGAATCTCGACGTAGGCGTGGCGAATGATCGGCCGAAAGCTGGGCATGCTGCTCTAGCGTTTGCGCGATTTTTTCTTGGAGGGCTTTTTCTTCGTCGCTTTCTTGCGTTTTTTCGAAGATACGGACGTGGCTCGCAACGTGTCGGGGTTCTTGATCGCGTACTCGTTGCTCCGGAGAAGCGACTCGCGCATCTGCTCCTCGGTTAGCCCGGAGTTCATCGCCTGGTTGTAGGATTCGAGCCCGCCGGCGTCGGGGGGTCTCCCGAGAATCCTCACGTACGCTTGCGTGATCACGGGACTGAAATCGGGCACGACCGTCCTCCTCGTGAAATCTTAGGGATGCTCACCGAGCGGACCAGGCAGGCAAGACACATGAAACCGTCCTCTATTCGGCGCGCTTGATTGTGGAGAGACTATACACCAAGAAACGTTGCTTTTACCAAGTGAAGCAGGAGCCGTGGCGACATCACCGTTTGGTTCTCAGACGAGGCGCGCGACGCTTGGACACCACCGAACAACGGGCGCATTTTTCGATCCCTCATTGAGCGCCCACACCGGCCCACCACCAACGTCAGAAGAGATCATGGAGCGGTGTGAAGGATCGGCCCGACAAACCACGCGGGCACGTGATTGAGAGTTCGTAAACGGGGCAACCGCGGAGCTGTAACACAACGGACGAACTGACTAAAGCTCCCGTCTACTCTCCGCCACGACCTGCATCGCGTTCACCTGCTGCGTCCCTATTTTCACTTGGAAGGGTGGGAGCAACAGTCGGCGAACCTGAGCCAGGGTACGAATCGCCGAAGGTACCTTATGTGAGCCCGGTCCTGACGACGCTGAAAGATGTGATTTGTCAGGATCATGACCCCACTTGAGGGCGTGTTTTTCAGAAACATTCCCCACCCCATTTTCAGAGACATGACCCCGGCAAAGGGGTGAGTTTTTCAGAAACATGACCCCACTTTTCGGAGTCATGACCCCACCCCTTTGAGGCCGAGCTCGGCTGTGCGAGCCTTCTTGGAAACAAGGAGGTCGTATTGGCATACAGGGAGCACGGTATGTGGGAAGTTCTGGATGTTCTGAAACGGCACCATCGAGGGGAGAGCCAGCGAAGGATAGCTGTAGCCACCGGTCGGGGCCGGAAGACGATTCGCGCGTATATACGAGAGGCGAAGAAACTAGGCTGGTCGAAGGAGGTTCCACCGGATGACGAGTTCGCGTCGCGGGTGGCGCAGCGACGCCAGCCGGGCCCGAGTTCGAGCGAGGCTTCTGCATCGGAAAAGGCGCTACGCGCCCATCATGATCGCATCCAGCAATGGGTGGAAGGCCCCGAGGGAGAGAGGGGCCTGAAGCTCACCAAGGTCCATGAGCTATTGACCCGCGAGGGAGTCGACGTTTCTTACAGCTCGGTGTATCGCTACGCGGTGGAGCAGTTCGGTTTGGCACGGTCCAGGCTGACACTGCGCCGAGCCGAGGTTTCACCGGGTGAGCTCGCCGAAGTGGATTTTGGTCAACTCGGCAAGATCTACGACCCGGAGTCGGATCGGAAGCGACTCGTCTGGGCGTTGCTCGTCACTCTCGGCTTCAGCCGCCACCAGTACGTTCACGTCAACTTCTCTCAGAAGCTGGACGTTGTCATCGATGGACTGGAAGAGGCGTGGGAGTTTTTCGGAGGTGTGCCTGAGCGGGTCGTCGTCGACAACATGAAGACGGCGGTGGTGAAGGCGGACCGCTATGAGCCTAGTTTTCAGCGCACCATGGAGCAGTATGCAGAGCTCCGAGGCTTTGTCATCGACCCGGCAGTCGTACGCCAACCGAAGGGCAAGCCGATCGTCGAGAGAGGGGTGCCGTACGTTCGAGAGAGCTTTTTCCGCGGTGAGCAGTGGCTCGACCTGGCTCACGTCCAGCGGGAAGCTCGACGTTGGTGTCTGGAAGTCGCGGGCCGGCGTATTCACGGGACCACCCAAAAACGCCCTCTCGTCGTCTTCGAAGAGGTCGAGCTTGCTTGCCTTCGGCCCGTGAACGGGCCTCGATTCGATACGCCTCAGTGGGCCGAGCCGTCCGTTCATGACGACCACCACGTGAAGTTCCTCAAGGCCCTGTACTCGGTTCCCACGGTCTACGTGGGAAAGCAGGTCACGGTACGAGGCGATAAAGCGCTCGTACGCATCTACTACAAAGGCGAGCTCATCAAAACCCACCCTAGAAAACCAGCCGGAGGAAGAGCGACCGACTACACAGACTACCCCCCAGACCTCGAGGCCTACGCCAGGCGCGACCCGGAGCGTATGGTGCGCCAAGCCAAGAAACTCGGCAACAACATCGGCCGTTTCATGAGTCTGCTCCTCAGCGGCGTCTTTCCATGGGCCAAGCTCCGACAGGCTCAGAAGCTCATGCGCTTGGCCGACAAGTACGGCCATGCTCGCGTGGAAACCGCTTGCCAGCGAGCCCTGGGCTTCGATCTCATCAATGTCCAAAGGGTGGAGCGCATTCTCAAGAATGCCGTCGCGCCGTCGGACGACCCACCACAAACAGGAGAGCTGATCTCGATGCCCTTGAGATTCCTTCGCCCCAACGAAAGTTTCTCTCATGAACCGAAACGAAAGGAGAATCCAGATGGAAATCAAAAACTCACTGAAAACGATTCTGAAGAGGCTCAAGCTCTCGGGGATCCTTGCGACGCTGCCGGAGAGGATCGCCTACGCTCAAAAGGCAAAACTACCGAGTGAAGACCTCCTGGAACTTATCCTGCAGGACGAAGTGGACCGACGCGACCAAGTCAATCTGCAACGGCGTCTCAAACGCGCCTCCTTCACCGAGGAGCAAACCTTCGAGAATTTCGACTGGGATGCCCCGGTGGGCTTCGATCGCCATCGCGTTCGCGACCTCTTCTCGCTCAGTTTTATCGAGGCCAAGCAAGACGTTCTCTTCATGGGAAGCGTGGGCGTCGGCAAAACCTTCCTCGCTCCCGCTCTCGGCCATGCAGCCTGCCGGGCCGGATACGACGTGCTCTTCATCCGCGCCGATCAGATGTTCCTCGAGCTCAAGCAGTCTCGTGCCGACTACTCTCACGAAAAGGCGCTCAGACGCTTTCTCGCCCCCGACCTGCTCATCCTCGACGACTTCGCTCTGCGTCGGCTCGATACCACACAGTCCAACGACATCTACGAAGTCGTCATCGAGCGCCACCGCCGTTCGTCCACAATCCTCACCTCAAATCGACACGTCGACGAGTGGATTCCTTTGTTCGATGACCCGATTCTTGCCCAGAGCGCTCTTGACCGTTTGTCCCACAACGCTTACCAAGTCCAGATCGAAGGCGAAAGCTACAGGAAGGGACAACGTCCCGACCTCTTGGCCTCGAAACTCGAAAATGTCCACCAAACCTGAAAAGGAGTGAATCTTGCGAATCCAACCACCGAAGCGCGAACACAAGCTCCACCATCGCCCGACAACAGCCTCCCGTGGACCGGCCCATACCTGCGGTACCCCCCTCGGCGCTGACATCCGGGCTGTCGCCGGAACCCCTGCCGCATCGCGGCCGGCGGGATCTCCAGTCGCCCTACGGGCTCCTTCCGATCCCGCCGAGGTCTCTCTCTCTATCAACGTACTCATGCATGTTCCTCCTCCGCCCTCTACACTAATTTTCAAAGGCCCAAGTGTCTCAAGGATGTTGGTACACAGGAGCGACGACAGAGATCTGTTACAGATCCGAGGAAGTTGTGGTATTGATTCTCGGGTAGGCCTTTGACCCCGGGGGCATGTTTATGAAAAAGGTGGGGTCATGATTCTGAAAAATGACAAAAGAACTCCGACCGCCTGGGGGTAATCTTTATCAATGTATCAGCGATGCCGACATGCGCCAGAGAGTAGCCGGGGTCTAGATCGACCGCCTGCTGAAAGTGTTCCAGCGCGAGTTGCATGCTCTCCTTCGATCTCTTGTTCCAGAAGTTGCACATCTCGCCCGGTGCATCCCGTCTCGTGCGGTTTCATTAAGTAAGTCTGGAAGGTTCCCCTGGTGTTCCCCTCCTACGTGGCGAGTTTATGGGTCTTTTCTCTAAGCTGAAGTTCTGCCCAGTAAGCCCTCCCACGCTTCGGTAAAGTACCTTTAGTCGCATGGAGTTACAGCGCTAGAGGTGTGATTTTTGCCTGCAATTGGTAGCCATGTTGTATTTTATTTGTTGTTGTTATATATGTCTATATAGTGTATATAGTAGCCATGCACATCGATATCGTGCCCAACCGCAACTCCAAACCCGCCGTTTTGCTCCGTGAGTCCTATCGGGATGCCAAGAGCAAGAAACCGCGCAAGCGCACACTTGCCAACCTGTCCAAACTGCCGAGCGAGCAGGTCGATGCCATCCGACGCATACTCAAGGGGCAAAAGCTCGTTTCGCTCGAAGACGCCTTCGAAATCGTCGAGAACGGCTCCCGGCACCACGGCCACGTCGACGCGGTGCTCAGTGCCATGAGACAGCTCGGTTTCGAAAAACTCGTTGGCTCTCGACACTCACCAGAGCGGGATTTGGTCGTGGCCATGGTAGTCGCCCGGATCCTCGAACCGCAGTCGAAGCTGGCGACTAGCCTGTGGTGGCACACAACCACACTGCCCGAAATCCTGGGGGTGAGCGATGCCGACGAAGACGATCTCTATGCCGCCATGGACTGGGTTCTCAAACGCCAGGAGGTCATCGAAAAGAAACTCGCGGCGCGCCATCTCCAAAACGACGGCCTCGCGCTCTATGACCTAACCTCAAGCTACTTCGAGGGGGTGAGTTGTCCGCTGGCCAGGCTCGGATACAACCGTGACGGCAAGAAAGGCAAGCTGCAGGTCAACTACGGCCTGCTGACCAACGAACGCGGCATCCCCGTGTCGGTATCGGTCTTTGAGGGCAACACGGGCGATCCCAAAACGCTGTTGCCTCAGGTAGAAAATGCGCAAGAGCGGTTCGGCATCGAGCAGTTTGTGATGGTGGGCGACCGCGGAATGATCACCCAGACCCAGATCGACGAGTTACGGGAGATGGACGGTATCGACTGGATTACCGCTCTGCGTCCCGAACCGATTCGCAAGCTCATTAACGATGGGGTGATCCAGATGGGGCTATTCGACAGGCGGAACCTGTTTGAGTTGACGCACCCGGATTTCCCCAACGAGAGGCTGGTCGCTTGCCGCAATCCGGAGCTGGCCGAGAGGCGGCGTCACAAGCGTCGTGCTCTGCTCGAAGCAACCTGCAAGGAGCTGGAGAAGGTTTGTCGGATGGTCGAGCGGCGCCGTTTGCAGGGCAAGGAGGACATCCGTGCTGCAGTGAAAAAGCTCCTCAACAAGTACAAGGTCGGCAGGTATTACAGGCTCGACATCCGTGACGACGGTTTCGACTTCGAGCTAGACGAGACAACGATGGATGCCGACGCCTCGCGCCTCGCCAACGGCAACTCTGAGCTCGCCAACAAACGGCTCCAGCGGTGGAAGCGACACATGGGGACGATCGTTAAGCAGTTGGAACGGATTCGCCAACGGATCGGGCGAGGTCAGCTGCATGGTAAAGATAAAATCGGTGTGCGGGTAGGCAAAGTTCTCAACAAGTACAAAGTCGGCAAGCACTTCAAGCTGGACATTCGCGACGACCGCTTTAGCTTCGAAATCGACGACACAAAGGTCACTACGGAAGCTGCCCTTGACGGCATCTACGTGATCCGCACCAGTCTTGCTGAGCAGCGGATGAAAACCGACGACACAGTGCGCAGCTACAAGTTGCTGACCCAGGTCGAGAGGGCGTTTCGTTCCTTCAAGAGCATGGACCTAAAGGTGCGGCCGATTCGTCACCGGCGCGAAAACCGAGTCAGGGCGCACATCTTCTTGTGCATGCTGGCCTACTACGTCCTGTGGCACATGATGGAGGTTTGGCGCCCGCTAGTATTCTCTGACGAGGAGCAGCAGGCGAAGGCCGAGCGTGACCCCGTCGCTCCGGCGCAGCGCTCCGAGGCCGCCCTGCGCAAGATACAAACCAAGAAGCTTGACGATGGGAGACCAGCTTCCAGCTTCCGCACGCTGCTGCGCCTTCTCAGCAACATCGTCCGAAACAAATGTCGGCGACCGGAAGCCGGACCCGACGAGCCCACCTTCGATGTCACGACAACTCCGGACTCGAAACAGCAGAGAGCCTACGACTTGCTCAAAGGTATCACCGTGTAGACAGAAGCCAGCACCATTGATTCCATCTATCTCATTGGATCAACACCGGATCTTGGCTTTTTCAGCAAGGAACTTCAGTCTAAGTCTTTGAAAATATTGGTGAGCCGCGACGGAATCGAACCGTCAACCTACGGATTAAGAGTCCGTTGCTCTGCCAATTGAGCTAGCGGCCCACGTGGGTGGGATGCTTCGACTGGTACGCCTGAGAGGATTCGAACCTCCGACCTTCTGCTCCGGAGGCAGACGCTCTATCCAGCTGAGCTACAGGCGCATGCCGGCATCCGATGACGCTGTACCCGGAAGACCGTAAGAATACTCCGATAGGGTGTTTCAGGCAAACGCGATCACTGCCGAGCCTCTTCGAGCTCCGGCGTCAGGCGCTCCGCTTCGGCAGGTTTCGGCTCCCCGGGCTCGAGTGTCTCCTCGAGGATGCCGTCGAGGAGCCATTCGGCGTCGCCTTTCAGCAGGCCTTGTGCCAGGCGATAGCCCATTCCGTCGTTGTTCTGGCCCACGCCTCGGAAGGCGGCTTCGATGCGAAGGCGGGATTCGGCGCAAAAGTGCTCGACGAGAGCTTTCACTTCACGGGCATCTGCACCTTGGTCGATGAGTGCTTGGGCGCGGCTTGCCGAGGCCGTTTGGGCGAAGAGCTCCGTGCCGATGTCGACGAATCGCGCGAGCAGTAATTGCTCGCGCTCGAGCTTGGGTCCGTGTTTCAACATCGCGTGGAACATTTTTCGCGCAAGCTTCTTGCTCGTGCGGGCCGCGTAGCGCACATGCCTTTTCAAGGCAGGGTCCATCCCCGGTGTTTTGGGAAAGGCCGGGAGCCATTGTTTCGGGTACCACCGCATGTAAAACCAGCCGGCGCGAAGCGTCGCGGCGAGGCGTTTCGAGAGCGGCAGCCGTGAGTCCATGACGTCGCCGGCTACGCGCAGATGCGGGTCCATCGCTTCACGCGCGATGAACAAGCGCATGATCTCTGTCGAGCCTTCGAAGATGCGGTTGATGCGCGCATCGCGCATCGCGCGCTCGGTGACATAGGGCTTTTCGCCTCGAGCCCCGAGGGATTGGGCGGTCTCGTAGCCGCGGCCTCCAAGGGTCTGCATCGCTTCGTCGACGTTCTTCCACGCGGCCTCGGTTCCGTACAGCTTCGCCATCGCTGCTTCCACGCGGATATCCGTTTGCTTGCGATCGACGAGCGCGGAAGTGAGGTAGGTCATCGACTCCATCGCGAAGATCGACGATGCCATGCGCGCAATCTTGTCGGCGATGGCGGCGTGTTTTCCAATCGGTGCGCCCCATTGCTCGCGCTCGTTCGCGAAGTCTCTCGCATATTGGTACGCACGCTTGCTCAGGCCGATGCACATCGCGGGTAGCGTGATGCGTCCGGTGTTGAGCGTCGTGAGCGCGACGCGAAGGCCAGCACCTTCGGCTCCGATGATGTTCTCGGCGGGGACTTTCACGTTGTCGAAGCGGATGACGGCGTTATAGAGCGCCTTCAGGCCCATGAAACGGCAGCGGTGCGTCACTTCGACACCGGGCGTGTCGGTGTCGACTACGAAAGCGGTGACTTGGTTGCGCTTTTTACCGTCGATCTCCTTCGGCGGCGTCTTGGCCATGACCACGATCAGCTTCGCGCGGGTGCCGTTCGTGCACCAGAGCTTCTCGCCATTGAGAATGAAGTGCTCGGCGTCCTCGGTGGGCTCGGCATGGGTCTCCATGCGCGAGGGATCCGAGCCGACGCTGTTTTCCGTGAGCGCGAAGGCCGAGATCTCGCCCCCCGCGACACGTGGGAGGAAGCGGCTCTTCTGTTCTTCAGTTCCGAACAAAAGCAGAGGTTGCGGCACGCCGATCGATTGATGCGCGGACAGAAGCGCCGAGATGCTCCCGCAATAGCTTCCGACCAGGACGGCGGCACGCGTGTAGATTTGTTGGCTCAGGCCGAGGCCTCCGTACTCCCGCGGGATCTTGATCCCGAATGCGCCGAGCGCCGCGAGACCTTCGATGACGTGGTCGGGGATTTCGCCATCGCGATCGATCTGATTGGGATCGGTATGATCTTTCAAGAACGCTTCGAGCCTCGTCAGGAACTCACGGCCGCGAGCGTCACGGTTGGACGCCGCTTCGGAACAAGGATGGATGAGGTCCATGTGGAGCTCGCCCATAAAGATCGCGCCCGCGAACGTGGGATAGCCGTGGAAGCTTTCCCGCGACGATTCGGTGAGCTCGAGAGCGGCTTTTTTGCCTTCGGACATGCCTGTGGTGTCGATAGGGCTCATCGGAGTTCTCCTGTTGCTTGGGGCGTTACGTGACGGGTAACCATCTCCAATATTTCGGCGCGGCTCACATCGAGATCGATGGCCTCTTCGTCGAAGACCCACTGGAGCATCACGCCGTCGATGGCGGCCTGGACGAGTGAAGCTGTCGTGCGCACCGGAACTTGACGCAGCTCCCCGCGCTCACGGCCCGCGTCGAGGATATGCGCGAGGTAGTGGCGCGCGGGCTCGTGGGCTTCGGCGTTGAAGCGGCTGTGGCCCCCCGAGCTTCCGCGCCGCCCCCAAAGATCCACGAGCGCGACATAGTTATCGCGATGGGTCTTCATGAACTCGAAGTTGGCTTCGATATAAGCGCGCAGCTGATCGAGCGCGCTCTCGTGGCGGCTGACGCGCTCTTTGATGAACTCAGCCGGCTGGCGGAGAAGCGAGCGCAGAATCTCATCGACGAGCGCCTCCTTGCCCGCGAAGTGGTACGAGATAACCCCTTTGCTGATACCCGCTTTGCGGGCAATCTCCGCCAGGGAAGCCTGGGAGAAGCCTTGGCTGGCGATCGTCTGGATTCCCGTTTCCACGATCTGCCGGCGGCGGGCCTCTTCAATGAAGGTGGGCTTTTTTTGGCCGACAGGCTCAAGATCTGACCGCATAGTTAGATTTTAATCCATAAGGCCAGTCTTTGCAAGCAGGCGGCCACCAGAATTGTAAGGCTATTTTGTCGTTCGGCCTTTGAATTCGTCCATGGAAGCGCTGATACCCAACAGTTTCGCGACGGTATCAAACCACGACACTGGGAGCAGGCGAAGAAGTGGGATGCTGTAGACAAAAGGAGGCATCCATAGACGCGCTTGGTTGCGTTCGACGGCGCGAAGAACCTTCTCCGCGACACGCTCCTCGTTCAAGATGGGCAAAAGAAACGAAAAGCGGGTTTTCACGCCCTCGAACATCCCGGTATCAATGTAGTAGGGGCAGACGACGGTGGTCCGAACGCCGGAGGCTTTCTTTTTGAGCTCGACGCGAAGCGACTCGTCGAAGCCGATGGCGGCCCACTTCGTCGCGCAATAGTCCGTGAGACCCGGAATGCCGAGGAGGCCCCCTGCCGAGGCAATCGTGACCACATGTCCACGCCCGCGCTCCATCATGCCTGGCAAGAACGCTCTCGTCATCCAAAACAAGGACAGCGCGTTCACGTCGAAGCTCTTTTCGATCTGCTCGTCCGAGATATCGAGGAGCGCTTGGCCGCTGACGATGCCAGCATTATTAATGAGGACGTCCACCGGCTCTTCCGCCGCCGCGGCCGCGTAAACCGCCTCGCGCTCGGAGACGTCGCAGACAGCAGCGGTGGTTTTCCCTCCGAGCGCTTCTACTTCGGACTTCACGGACTCGAGACCCTCACCGTTCAAGTCCCAAAGAGCGAGCGTGCCGCCGCGCCGCGCAACGCCCAAAGCCATGCGCCTTCCGATGCCGCTCGCCGCACCCGTGATCAAAACGCGTGAACCCTGAAGCTCAGTCATGGTGAGAGCGATTCTATCCTCTATACTCGTAGTGTGCCGATTCGAACGAAGCGCGTCTACGAAGCCGCGAGCGCCGAGGACGGGAGGCGGTTTCTTGTTGACCGCCTGTGGCCGCGCGGTGTCGCGAAGGATCGGGTCCACATCGAAGCGTGGCTCCCCGAGCTCGGTCCGAGCCACGCACTCAGACGCTGGTTCGCGCACGATCCTGCGAAATGGTCCGAGTTCAAGAAGCGCTACAGCGCGGAGCTCGCCGACAGAAGCGAGCTTTGGGCGCCGATCCTCGCCGCGTTCAAGAGCGGCACGGTGACGCTCGTCTATAGCGCACGCGACGAAGCACACAACCAGGCGGTCGCGCTTGCCGACTACCTTCGACGAAAAGGGCAAAAGACGTGCCGTAAGTGATTCGGGGTGAAACACCTACGGGTCGTAATTTTCTGAAACTATTTGACCTCCCGCGGTATGTCGGGATATGAGGGGGCTAGCCCGAATGCAAATCGAAGCGGTGCCGGAGCTCCCGGAACAGTGGCTCGTCGCGCACCGCGGCGGCGATAGCGACGCCTTCGCGAAGCTCGTCCAGCGTTACCGGCGACCGGTCTTCGGCCACTTGGTTCATTGCGGCGTTCCCGAATCGGATCGGGACGACTTGTTCCAAGAGATCTTCATCAAGGTCCATCAGCGAGCGGATCAGTACGACGAGGCGCGGCCGCTTCATCCTTGGCTTTTCACCGTTGTGGCCAATACGGTGCGCTCTTATTTCAGCAAGAAAAAGCTGCGAAGCTTCTTCGTTTGGGAGCCGGCACCAGAGGATGTGAAAGATCCGGCGCCCGATAGCGAAGCGCGAGCTTCCGCCAAGGAGACGGCTCTGTGGCTCGAGCGCGCCATCGCCGCGCTTCCCATGCCGCAGCGAGAAGTCCTGATTCTCGCCACGATCGAGAACTTGCCTTTGAAAGATATTGCGTCGGTTCTAGACATGCCCTTGAACACCGTGAAGACACACGTGAGGCGCGCGCGCCTTCGGCTCGTGGAGTGATATGAACGACGGACGAGGTTGAATCATGACGGATAAATGCAAAGAGGTGCGAGACGTCCTCGCTCTAGAAGGAAAGGTGCCCGAGAACGATGGCCTTCGAGAACATCTCGAGACTTGCGTTCTGTGCGCGGCCTTTCTGAAGAGTCTCTCTGCCGTGGAAGCCGAGCTCGGCTCGCTGCCGGTGACGGATGTCGATGACGACGTTGTCGCCAAACTCCTCGAACGCGAAGAGCTGAAAGGTCACACCCACGCTCGCACGAAGCACTATTGGGCGATGGGGCTGGCCGCGGCGGCCGTCATTGGTTTCGCGGTGCGCATCTCAGTGCACGAGTCAACGTATTTCCAACGCGAGGGGGCCGTCGGCGATTTCAGTAGCGTGAACGAGCCAGTTCGGTAGAACCGTTTGAACGATACATTCGAGGCCGACGACGAGGCGGAGGACTCGCTCGCCTCTAGCGACAGAGACCGCACGCTGAGGCTCGAGGAAGCACCCAAGAAGCAGGACGCTCCCATGGACATGCGGAGGGCTCCCGCGGCGGCTGCGCCACCAGCGCGATCACGCCCGCGGCCCGCCGTACCTCAGGAGGGCAAAGAGAGCGCGGTGCATCTCGATGCACAGAAAGGCCGCTACGATTCTCCTGTCAGTGAAACGGAAGAAAATGTCGAGATAGTCGTGGGCGGCGATGCGACCGGGTGGGCTTCCAATGACCGCTCGTATGACCTCAAAGGCGTGGAAACCCTCGAAAGGCGCCTGAGCTCATCCCGCGAACAGGCCCCTGAGCCGAAACGACGAGCTCCCGAGAAGCTAGTCTATGTCGATCCCGTGCGTCCCGAAGTCGCCGGGGGCGCGCATATCCGCGGTACGGTAAGCCTGCGGATCCAAATCGATCGCGCCGGCAACGTCATCGACGCACGCGTCTCGAGCTCGGTCCCACCTCTCGACCAAGCGGCCATCGATGCCGTCATGCAATGGAAGTATGCGCCCCAGGATCAAGAGGAGACGCGCATCCTCGATGTCACGGTCAAGCTCGATGTCGAAGAGCAAGAGCGCAACGAGTCTGCCGCACTCTCTTTTCTCGAAGCGCGCAGGACACTCGACGGCCTGAGCTTTCACGAAGCGCGCGGTTATTGGGCGAACAGCTACATTCCCGGAGACCCCAAGGTCCGCTTCCTCGCGGCTCGGCTCACCCATGCACAGCAGACCCTGACGCCGCATCTTTTGGCGCGACCGGTGGCCCAGCCTTTCGATCCGCCATCGCGCGGGGCGCTCTCTGTTTCCCTCCATGCCGATCGGCGGGGCCTTCGCGAGCCGGGTCGTCTTCTCGTTCAAGTCGCCTTGAAGGCCACCACGAGCCACGGCCGTCGTCGGCCTCCCATGAATGTTGGCATCGTGCTCGATCGCGACGGCCGCCACGGTCTCGAGATGCGGGCGCTCGTCGAAGCGCTTCAAGCGATGAAGGCACCGGGCGATCGGTTTCGTTTGATCCTTCCGGGCCGCGGCGAAGTCGTCGCTCCCGACGCCTTCCGTCACGGGCCTCTCACGCTCGCCTTGAGTCAGCCTTCGAGCGGCCATCTTGTCGACGCCGTGCGTCTTGCCATCGAGAAAGTGCATGCTGGGGACGATCCGACCATGCCGCTCGGGACGAGCCTCGTTCTCGTCGCTACCACGCGGGCTCTCGGAAACGACCTCGCGGCGCTTTCAGATTTTGCGCACCAGAGTGCTGTGGGCGGCGTTTCGTTGAGCGCCGTGGGCGTCGGCGACAACATCGATCGCGGCGAGCTTGAGCGGCTCGCCCTCTCGGGTCAAGGACGTCGCTACTTTCTCGAGCAGAGCCCGGACGCGAATCGCATCGTGGACCAGGAGCTTGCCGCAACGAGTCGCGCGGTGGCCCGGGCCCTCAGGCTTCGCATCAAGCTCGCGGAAGGCGTGAAGCTTGTGGACGTTCTCGATTCGTCGCCTTTGAGCGAGCGCCAGGCCGAGCGGGTAAGGGAAGCCGAGAAGAGCATCGACCTTCGGCTTTCGCGCAATCTGGGTATCGAGGCCGATCGGGGCGAGGACGAAGACGGCATCCAGATCGTCATCCCGAGCTTCTACGCGGGCGACGCCCACACCATCCTACTCGACGTGGTCGCACCCGGTCCCGGCCCCATCGCCGAGGTAACGGTGCGCTACAAGGATCTCGCGGCGCTCGAGAACACGGTCGCCAAAGCAAGCTTGGCGCTTTCGGGCACGACGGCGACCGAAGGTCCGCTCGAGCGCAACGTTCTCAAAAACTACCTCGCGCTGCATCTTTCGCGCGAGCTCGAAGGTGCGGCTGACATGCTCGACCGCGGCGACCAGCGCGGCGCGCTCGCGCGCATCGAGCACCTTCGAAGCCTATGGGCCGGACTTCCTTCCGCGGCTTTCGCGAGCGACCGGGAAACGGCCCGCGATATCGCGATGCTCTCGGAATATGTCACCGCGTTGACGTCTTCGACGACGCCGAGCTTGGTGGCTTATCTCGCGGACTCTTTGCGCTATGCGGGAGCGGGCAAAAGACGCCCGCTCCCGGCGATTACTTAATGTCCCACTCGGGGATGGTTGAAATCCCTCGCCTTTAGGCGAAGCGTTTAGGAGGCTTGGGGTACGATCCCCAGGTGAAAGGATATCGTAAATCATTGCACACGACGTACCAGTTAAACTATCACTTCGTATTTATCACGAAGTACCGCAAGCCGGCCTTGAGAGGGGATGTAGCGGTTCGTCTCCGGGATCTCATCCGGGAGATCTGTGCTCGGAACCAGATAGAAATACTGAAGGGTCATGTGCGGCCTGAGCACGTGCACCTGTTGCTGAGCGTGCCGCCGAATTTGTCGCCGAGTCGAGTGATGCAGTTGATCAAGGGTAAGACGTCGAATCGTCTGATGCGCGACTTACGGACGATGCGGAAGGAGTTCTGGGGTCGGCACCTACGGGCACGGGGTTACTTCGTGGTGACAACGGGCAACGTGACGGATGAGGTGATAGCGAAGTATATAGAGTTGCAGGGTGCCGTGCCCCAGGACGACGATTCTTTCAAGGTCAGTGAGTAGTGAAACGAGGCAAGGACAAGCCGACTTTAGTCGGCGACGTGAACCCATCGCCTTTAGGCGATGGAGCGCACGCGCTCAGTTTTTCTCCCCCAACCGGAACGAGGTGTGACGATGAAACGGACATGGTTTGCTCTACTACTGCTCGTCTTGGCGCCGTCGCTGCGAGCTCAGGAAAACACGCCAGGCCAGGTGCAGATCCCGCTCGATATCTACACGCAGCTTCTCCAGCAGGCGCAGGCGGCGGACGACCCGCGAGCCCCGGTCAATTTCGCGCTCGGAAACGCACAGGTGAACATCGTCGTGCGTTCCACCGAGCCGCGGGCAAGTGCCGAGATCTCAGTGACCCTCTCGATCCAGATCTTCGAAGACCGCTGGGCGCTCGTTCCCGTGCTTCCCGCCGGCACACCGGTGAGCCGGGCGACCATTCAAGGGAGCCCGGTTCAGCTGGTCGCGACACCCCAGGGTCTTGCCTGGACGACCAATCAGAAAGGTGCCTACACGATGGAGCTCAACTACCGCGTGGATGCGAGCTCCTCCGATAACGGCTACGTTCTCGGGGTGCCCGTGCCCGAGGCGGCGTCGATCAATCTTTCCGCGACGCTTCCCGGAACAGGACTCGACGTCGCCGTCATCCCGGCAGCCGGGATGACGACGAACGTGAGTGGTGCAACGACACGCGTCACCGCCACGGTGCCGAGCGCGCGAGGGATTCAAATCTCTTGGCGAACCCCGTCGAAGCTCGGGGCTGCGTTCAGCCGCGCCCTTTATCGCGGCAAGCTCTCGGGCGACGCTATCGTGTGGCGTGGTGAGTTTCGCGTGGAGCTTTTCTCCGACGAGACGGCGACGCTCAAGCTACTGCCGAGAGCGGTCACGCTCACAAACTTCCAAGTCGACGGTAAGGAAGCGTCCATCCTCGTCGACGGCAAGCACTTTACGACGCTCGTAAAAGGGCGTGGTGTCCACCGAGTCGTCGCGTCCTTTCAAACGCCCGTCATCCAGTCCGACGGCCCGCCGCGCGTCGAGCTCGACCTCCCGAAAGTGCCCGTTTCCCGCTTCGAGCTCACGCTACCCGGACGTAAAGAGCTCTCGGCACAGCCGGGCGGCAGCGCCACGACGCAAACGCGCGCCGGCGGGACCGTCGCCACGGTTCATGTGCCGCTCACTGGACACGTCAGCTTGACCTGGTCAGAGTCCGTGCCCGAGGTCGTGCGCCGAGAGCTTCGTGCGAACGCATCGCTCTATCACATCGTCTCCGCCGAGGAAGGCGTACTCTTATCGCGGGCGCGGGTTCTCTATGAAGTCCGCCGCGGTGAGACCAACCGGCTCGAGCTCGTCGTCCCCGCCGATGTGCAAGTCAATCAGGTCACCTCCAAGACGGGCGCCATCGCCGATTGGCGCTTGACGCGGAATGGCAACGCTCAGCTCCTGCAGATATTCCTCGACCGTCAGATTCAGGGTGAGCTGCTCTTCGACGTGCTCTACGACCGGTCCCTCACTTCCGAGGACAGCGAAGCATTGCCGCTTCTGACGGCACGCGGCGTCGGACGGCAGCGCGGCATGGTGGCACTTCTCTCGAGCCGGGAGCTCACGCTCGACCCAGTGGATGAGGGTGAGTCGACGCGCGTCGGCGAGAACCAGCTACCGAGCTTTGTCCGCGATGGGATCGAGCTCACGATCGCGCATACTTTCAAGTATTCGGATGTGCCGACGACGATGACGGTCACCGCTTCGGTCCCCGAGCGCGTGGCGGGACGCTTCGACGCCCAGGTCGACTCGCTTCTCTCGCTCGGGGACGTCACTTTGACGGGCGCCGCGGGCGTCGAAATTCACGTCAAGTCCGGCGGCGTCGATCAGATGGAGCTCGTGCTTCCGGAAGGAACGAATCTTCTGAACCTCAGCGCGCCGTCACTCCGCAGCCACCGCATCAGCGACGATGACGACCGGGTCGTCGAGCTCGAGTTCACTCAGGAAATGGAAGGGCACTTTCGGATCGAGCTTACCTATGAACGCATCCTCGGAGAAGACGAGGTCGACATCGATGCCTCCACCGTCCGTGTGCGCGGGGCCGATGTAGAGCAAGGCCGAATCGCGGTGGAAGCGTTGAGCGCGGCCGAAGTCACGCCTTCAGCAGCGGATGAGCTCTCGCCTATCGAAGTGAACGAGCTTCCCCGGCAGCTCGTCCTTCAAACGACGAACCCGATTCTCCTCGCGTTCAAATATGTGCGCGCCGAGCCCGAGCCGCGCCTCGCGCTCCGTGTCACCCGTCACCGTGTCGTCGACGTGCAGGAAGCAGCCATCGACTCCGCCGAGTACAAAACACTCTTCACCCGGGACGGACTCTCGGTCACGACGGCGCGCTTCATAGTGCGCAACGCGCGAAAGCAGTTCCTCCGGATTGATCTGCCCGAGGACTCCGAGGTGTGGTCCGTCTTCGTCGCGGGACGTCCCGAGAAACCCGCCCTCGCGGAGGGGGAGGATGAAGACGGCTCGCTTCTCATCAAGATCGTGAACCGCACGGAAGGCTTCCCCGTGGACGTCATCTTCGCCACGCGCGCAGATTCGATCGGACGGCGCGGGACGGTGCGCGCGCGCCTGCCGCGTCCTGATATCCTCGTTACCGAGACGCGCTGGGATTTGTACTTGCCGGAGGGGCTCGACTATCGCCCCGGTCGAATCCCTTGTAGACTTCGAGGTCGAGATAGGGCCACGGCTCTTCGCTTGGCGGCGTGAACTTGAGCACGTATTCCTGGGCGTTCCGTAGGAACGGAGTGAGTTGTTTCCCGTGCGCCTCGTTTTCTACGTCGTGGTGGACGACAATTGCCCCGCTTGCCAACGTCCCGTACCGAATTTCAAATGGATTCTTGTAGCGGTTGTCGGCCGCAAACTTGACCGTGCGTCGGAGTTTACCGGCCGTCCCCGCGTACACGGATTTCGTCTCGCCCTCGTATTTGCGCTCGTCACCGGACTTGAAGTAGATGGAACGGTTCGCATCCAGCTTCCAGGGCTTATGCCCCCGGTACGGGCCAACCTTGATCTCGGTGAGATAATGCTCGATTTCGAAAGTCGTGTTGCTCATGGCAACGTCCCTCCCGTAGGGTCAAGACACTCCGATGATTCTACACTGCCCCAAGCATGGCGCGCGACGGCGGGACCGGCCAGCGCCGTTTGCATTCGAGCGTTCTTGAAGAATAGCAGTTCGCTTGCTTGCGCTGTTTACTGTTGGTGGTATGTACGCATCCCCTTGCAAGAAAGGCGCTTTTCGGCTTTGGTGCACGGCGAAGCTACATTGACCAGCTTAGGTCACAGGCTCCTTTCGTGCGAAAACCTACTCTAACGGCACGCGACTTGACGATCCACACCAAAGCCCCCCTCCGTTGCCGAGGCCGTCGCAGGGCTCACTTCCAGCGCGGGCGGGCTCACCCCTGGCCGGGCGGTCTTCCTAGCCGCGAATGGGTCCAGGGCGCCGCGAGCCGCACCCACTCGCCGACCGACGGAACGCGGAGCCCTGTGACGATGAACAGCAAGTACCATCCGGGCGGTGCCACGTCGCCGTCCGGTAGCGCTTGCACGGTCAGTGTGGTCTGCGTCCCGCCGGTGATTCCCGACCGTAGCCGGCGTCACGGATGAGGGTTCTCAGGATCTCGGAAGCTGTGACTCCCCTTCTACACGGAAGCTGTGACTCCCTTCTACAAGCTTCATCGTCGATTGCCTCCCGTTCCGTGCGTGTCCCGAACGGATTCATGCACCAACGCCCCGAAAAACCCTCAATTCAAGCGGGCAACTCTGGGAGACAGGGAAGCCGCGGACGCGGCCGCGCTTGCAAGAGGGCGCGCAGCAGCGGAGTATCCGACGAGTCGTTCGGATCGGTGACGAAACCGGTCTCGGAGTGTACGGTCATGAAGCCGTCTTGCTCCTGGATGAGCTGGAAGTGGCGGACGTAGGCGTCGATCGTCGTCTGCGGGTAAAACTCCGGCTCATCGTCCACGATGGGTCCCGCGAATGTCGGCCAGCCGAAGCTGAGCTCTGGAAAATCACTGCGCGGGTAGTGAACGTTCGCCCAGGACGCCCGAGGATAAATGTAGTCGCCGTAGCCGGCGTCGTCGGGCGCACGCCCCGAGGAGCACGACATCATCACGTAGGGCCAGCGGTTGCGGACTTGCCGCAGCATCCGGTTCACCCGCGGAGCACCCCAGCCTTTCCCGTGGGCCTCGACTTCGTTTCCGAGCTCGAGGAGCAGATTCGATAGATCCTGGAACGCATCCACGACCTCGAGGACGTACTGCTCGGTCTCGGGGAAGCGACGGAAAAGAGATCCTCTGCTTTCGAACTGCGTCACCAGGATGACGTACTCCATGATGGCCCCGCTCGGAGCGAAGACGTGTTCGATCGTTTCGCGCACGGTACGGATGTGCTGGGCCGAGGGACGCAGCCCGCTGGCATCGACGGCGCGGTGTTTCGGGACGCGGTCGAGAAGCGGGTCCGGAGGCCAGAAGGACGTATCGGAGAATACGCGGAAGACTTTGATCCCTTCGTTGAGCCCGCGCTCGACCCACGCCATGCGCTCGTCGAGCGAGCGGCCAAAAAGACCAAAGCTCGTGTAGCCGTAGTAATCGAAGTTGAACCGTCCCTGGATGACGAGTGGGCGGAACCCGGGATGCTTCGTTTCGTATTCTGGGCTTCGAAGGAGCGTTTCCCTGAGGTCGGCTTCGCTCATGCCCGCGTTCATGCGTTCGTTGTAGAACGACAGTCCACCGGCGTCGGGCTCGCGGGTGAGGATTTCCCGGTACGCGTCGGCGATGATGGGCGTGAAATCGGGCATCAGGTGGCCGCGGCGAAGGCCTCGGTATTCACCGCGGCTCTCAATGAGTGGTACGCGGGCTTCGGCGAGAAGTTCTCGTTCACGATCCCGAACCCACCGTTTCCTTGCCCCGGGCCGTCCCAGTAGTGAAAAAAGAAAAGACGTTGGACCCAGAGCTCTTGCTGAAGCGTGCGCAGACAGTCGTCGTAGTACTGGCGCTGGTTCCCGTCCGACGTCTTGCGACCGGTCTCGGTGAGCCAGAACGGTTTGTCGTCGACGCCGTGATCGCGCATCTTCGTGCGCAGCGACGGTTGGAACAATCGGTCGGTGCGGAGCTCGACGATAGCGTCTCTCCCGTTCTGCGGATAGTTATGGTGGTTGATGATGTCGATGACCGACTTTGCGGTCATCGCCTCGTCGAACCAATCGCGCCAGCTCCCGACATTGGCGAGTCCGGGAGCGACCACCGAGGCGCCCGGAGCCAACTGACGCATGAGGCTGGCGCCCGGCGACGAGCAATCTCAACGTGATGCGCGCTCAGGCGCGGTATCGCACGAGGACATGGCGCGGGCTCTCTCGCAGCTCAACGATGTCAACGGGGTCGCGAACGCCGCGCCACTTCACATCACCGTTCCGGCGACCGGAGTGCACTATGCCTTTCACAAGCTCTACGCAAATCAAGGTGACGTCGAAGCCTACGCCCCGATCCCGTACGCCACGACGGCGGGGTCGGCGCTCGGGCAGCTCGTGAGCCTGCTCGTCACCGCGTTGATTTGGGTTGGGGTATGGTCGCTCGTAACGAAGAGCGAGCGCCTTCCTCATCGCGTCCAGATCGCGATGGCCGCCGCGGGCGCTCTCGTTCTCATCGTGGCTGTAAGCGCCTACCACAGGCCTCGAGGTTATGTCGCGGATGGCTCTTTGTAATCGTCGTGTGCGGCGCCGCCTCGATCCCGATGACGCCGCCTTTGTCGCCGCAAGCCTTCAGCACGTCGTCGGGCGCCATACGATTCGTGTTCCATAGCGAGCGCGCCCCTATATGGGTGAGTGCTACCGGTTTCTCACTCGCCTCGATGACGCCGAGCGTCGTCTGGTCGCCGCAATGCGAGCAGTCGATGAGCATACCGACTTTGTTCATCCGCTCGACAACGCGCTGTCCGAAGGCCGTGAGACCGCCATCTTTCGCTTCCTTCAAACCCGACCCGAGACCATTCGACTCGCTATAGGTGATACCCATCGCACGGACGCCGAAACCGTAGAGAATCTCGATGCGATCGAGCTCGTTCTCGATGGGCGCGGCGCCATCGATCGACGCCACCAGCGCTACCCTGCCCTCTTCGTGAGCGCGTGATATGTCGTCGACACCGCGGCACAGGTCACGAAGTCCTGATGCGCGAGATCGCACAAACGCATCCCCAGGTCGTGCAGCACTTCGGTCCACTTCCAGCCGCTCTTCGAGTGGATCTGACAAACGCCGTCCATGAAGTTCTCGAAGATGCAGTCCCAGTGACAATGGGACAATCCTTCGAAAGCGGTGGCTTGCCGACCTTCGCGTACGTAGGCAGGCGTCTCGGATATGGGCTCAGGGAAACGGCCAAGGTGATCGTGAAGAGAAACGAGGACCTGCTCGCTCGCGATGCGCTCGGCGCGCTCTTCTTCCGCGTCGCTCAACGGCAGCCGGTAAGACGACACGCGGTCGACCTCGCTTGCGAGCTCGAAAGTCGGATAGTCGATACCTTCTTCCAGGTATTGGAAGGACCGGTAGCCGCGATAGCGTTTGTCTCGCCCCATGAGTCTAGTCTCCCTGGATTTTCGTCGCCGCCATGTCTTCGATAAACGTGGCGATGGCGGAATGGTCTCGGTCGCCTTTACCAGAAACGACGAGCGCGCCTACCATCTGTTGCACGAGCGCTGTCACCGGGAGAGGCACGCCGAGCTCTTTTCCTGTCAGCAAAGCGTTGTTGAGATCTTTCTGGTGCAGACGAATGCGAAAGCCTGGATCGAAGTTGCCTGCGATCATCATCGGGGCTTTGGCGTTGAGCACGTTGCTTCCGGCAAGCCCGCCTCGGATCGCCTCGAAGACGTCGTTCGGATCGAGCCCGGCTTTTCTCACGAGCACGAGCGCTTCGCCAACCGCTTCGATATTGGCGGCCACGATGATTTGATTGGCGAGCTTTGTCGTATTGCCGGCGCCGTAGCCGCCGCAGAGGACGTAGCTCTTTCCGACTGCTTCGAAGACCGGCTGGCTCCGATCGAAGACTTCTTGCTTGCCGCCGACCATGATGGCGAGCTGGCCTGCGATCGCACCGGGCTCGCCGCCGCTCACGGGAGCATCGAGCGCATCGACGCCTTTCGCCTCGCAGGCGGCGGCGATCGTCTGAGAGATAGCAGGCGCAATCGAGCTCATGTCGATGATGGTGGCACCCGCCCTTGCTCCAGACAGCACGCCGTTGTCACCGAGGATAACGGCCTCGGAGTCCGGCGAGTCCGGGAGCATCGTTACGATGGCGTCCATCCCGGAAGCGCAGGCGCTCGGCGAATCGGCGGCGGTCGCGCCTTCGGAAGCGAGCTCGTCCACGGGCGGCCTCGAACGGCTGTGTACTTTGAGCTCGAAACCCGCTTTGAGAAGATTGCGCGCCATGGGCTTTCCCATGATGCCCAAGCCGACGAACCCGACGTTCTTGACTTCCGTCACCACCACGCTCCTTGAAACGGCCGATTATAACGCTCGTCGGCCGATGGCGAGCTGACCGCGGGCCGCGCTCGCTTCGACGCCGCGTGGGCGGCGAATGGCGCAGAACAAGCCCCGGTCGCGGAGCCGTTGACGGAAGGCCACGACGCGCGGCTCGGGGCTCGCGCGCAAGCCCTCCCGCCCGGCGTTCATGGGAAGAAGGTTCACCCGCACGGAGGGCGAGAACGGCGCGAGGAACTCGATGAGCTCATCCGCGTGGTGAAGCGCGTCGTTCACGCCGTCCATCAGAGTCATCTCGACAAAGAGGCTCCCTCCGGTTCCCGAGAGCCGTTCGAGGAAGGCTTGTCTGAGGGATTCGGTCGAATGTCGCATCGTGGGGACGAGCCGCCGGCGCAGTGCGTCGTCGACCGCGTGAAGCGACCACGCGAGCTGCACGGGAAGATCGCGCGTCGCAAGGATGGTGTCCGGTGTGGTGCCAACGGTCGAGAGCGTGATGTGCGCGGGGCCAAGCGCGAGACCCGAAGGATCACAGAGAACGGCGACGGAGGTTCTCACCGGGTCGAGGTTATCGAGAGGCTCGCCCATACCCATGAAGACAACGTTTCGGATCGCGGGAAGATGCGCAAAACAAGCCTCTCGCATCGCGAGTACCACCTGGCCTACTATCTCACCCGCCGTGAGCCCCATCGTCGCGGTGAGACAGTTTTGGCACAGGACGGGGAGCACCCGAACAGCAGTTTCGCGAAGGCGTCATCCAGGTCTTGGTGGTCACCGAGGCAGTCGGAGCGGTCGAGCCAGCCGTGGCATATTGCACCGGATTCCTCCGACTGGTAGCGCAGGATTCGAATGGTTATTCTGAGAACCGACATCGAGAAGGCCCTCAATGAGCTCACCTCTCAAGAAGAGGGGATGCGTTTTCAGGGGCTAGCGGTAGTACTCGGCAAGAAGCGCTGGCCCGAACTCATCGCCCGCCCGCGAAAGAAGGATCTCGGCCTCGACGCCTATGCGCCCGCGAGCCTGACGCCTGAGAAGATCGGCAAGGGACTCGCCGCTTCGATCACGCCAACGCTGAGGAAGATTTCTGACGACGCGAATACTGCTAAGAAGAATGCCTCTCCTGCCATTTCAGTGGATCCTCTTGAGGGTGAGACCGCCACAGTTTAGGTAGACGAGACTGATGAGAGCTTCGGCAGAGTGGAGTCCAAAGCTGCGGTGGCTCAGCAGCCGGATTTTGTTGTTCATTCCTTCGAGTCGGCCGTTGCTGAGTCTCCACGTGACCCACGCGATGACGCCATCGAAGTGGCTGCGGGTCATCTTCGCCGCGCGTTTGACGGGCTCTATCCTCGAGCTCATAGCGCGCCGCAGCCATCCTCGGAGAAACTTCTTGGCCCATGTCTCGGTTTTGTAGGTGTAGAGGTCCATGAAGTCGTCGCGCAGAAGCATGGCGCGGTAGAGGCGACGATTAGCTCGCACCTGCTCGCGGAGCACCCGTTTGTCTTTCGCGCTGCGGTTGTGTTTGGCCTTGAGAAGGGGAAACTTGGTGTTCTTGAGGTTGCGCCGGGCAGTCCCTTTGAGCTCGCGCACCAGCTCGCGCCGGGTCTTATCCACGGCCTCGTTCAGATGCTTGACGATGTGGAAGCGGTCAAAGATCACCCGTGCCTGAGGAGCCTTTTTGCCGACGACAGTTATGTACGGCTCCCACATGTCCATGCTGACCGCTTCGAGCTCCGCGGCTCTTTGTGGTCCGAGCTTGCGGAAAAACCGCAGCAGCGTCTTGGCCTTGCGCTCCTTTCCCGCCCAGACGACCCGGCCGCTGAGATGGTCTATTACCACTGTTAACCCTAATCGCAAATCTTCGAAGCACGAAAACGCGAAACAGCCGCACTGGGCGCAGGCGAGAAGCTCGTGCTGGGGCACCCACTCGCCGCCACTATAGGTGATTCTGCACGGTGTATGCAGAACCTGGAAAAGGTGCTATTCACGGGGCCAAAGACCTCAGACACGGTGACGTTTATTTGCGATTAGGGTTAAGTACTTATGGCGTTTGCGGTAGCTGATCTCGTCCATCCCAATCACCCGCAATCCATCGAACTCGCGCCGCTCATCCCGTTGCTCGGCAACCACCCGCTGGATGATCCGTCGCACCGAACGCCACGTCACTCGGAAATAGTTCGCTACGGCGCTGACGTCCGTCCTCTGTGCCAGCCACGCTACCTCTTGTTCGAAGCTCTTGGTAAAGCGGCTCCCCTTGTCGGCCCAAGGCACCTTTTCTTTGACCACGCCACAACGCCGACAAACCACTCGCCGGATCGAGTAGCGAAGATAGCTCCGGACAGAAACGCGCTACAAGCGGCACCGATCTTCGGCCTGCAGAGGGACTACCTGAAGGCCCTCGCAACTGAAATGACCTGCCGCGGCGCGGTGGCATTACCCGAGGCTGATGCCCGCGCTATCGTCGCTGCCATCGCACGAGAGCTTACGAACAGTGGGCAAATCGAGCCGGTGGGAGGGCCGACGGTCCTGGCGACGCTCACGGCGCACCACGTTCTCGAACTCGTTGACTATCCGCAAACAGCATTTAGATTCGAGCCGACGCATTCTTCCGCTTCGAGCAACGTGTTCCCGAGCCTTTGATGGTTGCGCTCTCCGTGATAATGATGGATGAACTCAGCGACGGCACGGCGCAGCGATGGCTCACCGAAAAAGAGCGTCCGCTCCAAGCACTCGCTCTTGATCGACAAAACAAACCTTTCGACGTGAGCGTTCAGATTCGGCGAACGGTACGGCAGCCGAACGACATCTGTTCCGGCGTGCTCGAGCAAGTCGCGAAACTCCGTGGTGAACTTCTGGTGGCGGTCCAGGATGAGCCATCGCTTGCCGCGCAGAAAGCCATCGAGCGGGTCAGTGAGATTCCGACCGCGTCCTGTGCCAAAACTCGGCCCTCTTGAAATAGACCACAAATCAGCAGCTTAGACGCCCTTGGAATCCGCCGACCCTTGGGCTGCGTGGCGAGCTACGGGCAGGGAACTTCGCACCCGGAAGTCCCTCATTAGACTGAAGTTCTGCCCAGTAAGCCCTCCCACGCTTCGGTAAAGTACCTTTAGTCGCATGGAGTTACAGCGCTAGAGATGTGATTTTTGCCTGCAATTGGTAGCCATGTTGTATTGTATTTTTTGTTGTTATATATTCTATATAGTGTATATAGTAGCCATGCACATCGATATCGTGCCCAACCGCAACTCCAAACCCGCCGTTTTGCTCCGTGAGTCCTATCGGGATGCCAAGAGCAAGAAACCGCGCAAGCGCACACTTGCCAACCTGTCCAAACTGCCGAGCGAGCAGGTCGATGCCATCCGACGCATACTCAAGGGGCAAAAGCTCGTTTCGCTCGAAGACGCCTTCAAAATCGTCGAGAACGGCTCCCGGCACCATGGCCACGTCGACGCGGTGCTCAGTGCCATGAGACAGCTCGGTTTCGAAAAGCTCGTTGGCTCTCGACACTCACCAGAGCGGGATTTGGTCGTGGCCATGGTAGTCGCCCGGATCCTCGAACCGCAGTCGAAGCTGGCGACTAGCCTGTGGTGGCACACAACCACACTGCCCGAAATCCTGGGGGTGAGCGATGCCGACGAAGACGATCTCTATGCCACCATGGACTGGGTTCTCAAACGCCAGGAGGTCATCGAAAAGAAACTCGCGGCGCGCCATCTCCAAAACGACGGCCTCGCGCTCTATGACCTAACCTCAAGCTACTTCGAGGGGGTGAGTTGTCCGCTGGCCAGGCTCGGATACAACCGTGACGGCAAGAAAGGCAAGCTGCAGGTCAACTACGGCCTGCTGACCAACAAACGCGGCATCCCCGTGTCGGTATCGGTCTTTGAGGGCAACACGGGCGATCCCAAAACGCTGTTGCCTCAGGTAGAAAATGCGCAAGAGCGGTTCGGCATCGAGCAGTTTGTGATGGTGGGCGACCGCGGAATGATCACCCAGACCCAGATCGACGAGTTGCGGGAGATGGACGGTATCGACTGGATTACCGCTCTGCGTCCCGAACCGATTCGCAAGCTCATCAACGATGGGGTGCTCCAGATGGGGCTATTCGACGAGCGGAATCTGTTTGAGGTGACGCACCCGGATTTCCCCAACGAGAGGCTGGTCGCTTGCCGCAATCCGGAGCTGGCCGAGAGGCGGCGTCACAAGCGCCGTGCTCTGCTCGAAGCGACCTGCAAGGAGCTGGAGAAAGTTTGTCGGATGGTCGAGCGGCGCCGTTTGCAGGGCAAGGAGGACATCCGTGCTGCAGTGAAAAAGCTCCTCAACAAGTACAAGGTCGGCAGGTACTACAGGCTCGACATCCGTGACGACGGTTTCGACTTCGAGCTAGACGAGACAACGATGGATGCCGACGCCTCGCGCCTCGCCAACGGCAACTCTGAGCTCGCCAACAAACGGCTCCAGCGGTGGAAGCGACACATGGGGACGATCGCTAAGCAGTTCGGAGGGATTCGCCAACGGATCGGGCGGGGTCAGCTGCATGGTAAAGATAAAATCGGTGTGCGGGTAGGCAAAGTTCTCAACAAGTACAAAGTCGGCAAGCACTTCAAGCTGGACATTCGCGACGACAGCTTTAGCTTCGAAATCGACGACACAAAGGTCACTACGGAAGCTGCCCTTGACGGCATCTACGTGATCCGCACCAGTCTTGCTGAGCAGCGGATGAAAACCGACGACACAGTGCGCAGCTACAAGTTGCTGACCTAGGTCGAGAGGGCGTTTCGTTCCTTCAAGAGCATGGACCTAAAGGTGCGGCCGATTCGTCACCGGCGCGAAAACCGAGTCCGGGCGCACGTCTTCTTGTGCATGCTGGCCTACTACGTCCTGTGGCACATGATGGAGGCTTGGCGGCCGCTGCTATTCTCTGACGAGGACCAGCAGGCGAAGGCCAGGCGTGACCCGGTTGCTCCGGCGAAGCGCTCCGAGGCCGCCCTGCGCAAGATACACACCAAGAAGCTTGACGATGGGAGACCAGCTTCCAGCTTCCGCACGCTGCTGCGCCTTCTCAGCAACATCGTCCGAAACAAATGTCGGCGACCGGAAGCCGGACCCGACGAGCCCACCTTCGATGTCACGACAACTCCGGACTCGAAACAGCAGAGAGCCTACGACTTGCTCAAAGGTATCACCGTGTAGACAGAAGCCAGCACCATTGATTCCATCTATCTTATTGGATCAACACCGGATCTTGGTTTTTTCAGCAAGGAACTTCAGATTAGACTGGACTTTATCGAGCACAAGAGCGAACGTTCGGTGATGCCGCAGGATACAGGGGTTGGCCGGAACGTCGTTTTGGACGGTTTGGACTTCGCCAGCTTACGGCGGGTCTGGGAGCAAACGTTTGGGGCTGCTCCCCCACGCTCGCTCTCTCGCGTTTTCATGCGCCGCGTTCTTGCGTACGAACGCCAGTGCCGGACCCTTGGCTGGCATTCGGCCACAACCCGGCGCGCTCTGGCTGCCATGGCGAACGGGACGCCAGGCAACGGCGCCGCCGCTCCCGCAGGGTCCGTTTCTGCCGGCACCCATCTCGTCCGTGAGTGGAATGGCCGGACCTACCAGGTCGAGGTACTCGACAACGGCTATCGGTTCGATGGCAAAACCTATCCGTCCCTCACGGCCATCACAAAGCGAATCACCGGAACCCACTGCGTATTCCAGCCATCGTGAACGCCGAATCCAGAGCAAGCTGAACAGCGAATCCGGTGAAGCCGAACGCTCATCGAAGCGATGAAGTGTTGGGTGACCTCCTTCCACTGATTGAAAACGTGAACCTATCTTACCTGCGTGTTGTGTAGCAAGGGGCGGCAGGTCGGTGCCGGAGGGAGCGGGCGTAAGGAAAGACGCGAAGCGACCTTCCCGCTCCCGTAGGCAGCGACCTGCCGCGGCCGAACCCCGGGCGATGTGGGGCTGGTTTCGGGGGGTTGCTGGGGTATGGCCTGGCTCGAGAAGACGCTTCCTGAGGCATTCTCGCGCGTCGTTTTGGCGCCGCATCGTCTGGTACCCCGGGTTTGGCGGTTTCACCCGTTTTTATCGCATCGACGCTGTGGTCCCTCGCTCGCTCATGCATCGGCGTTGTCAGATGCCTTTGGCGCAGCCTTGGTCTTTCTCAGAGAAGCTCCTTTGAGAGTGATGCGGTGCGCGCTGTGGAGAATGCGATCGCAGATAGCGTCTGCCTGGTTTGGGTCGCCAATCGCTTCGTGCCACTGCTTGAGCGGAATCTGGGTCGCGATGAGTGTGGAGCCACGCTCGGCGCGGTCTTCGATGACCTCCATTAGATCCCGTCTCTCCGATTCTTTCAGCGGGTGAAGCAGCCAATCATCGATAGCCAGTAAGTCCAGCTTGGCGAGTTTCGTCAAAAGCCGGGCGTAGGAACCATCACCACGAGCGACCGCGAGTTCGTGGAGCAAGCGCGGTGCTCGCACGTAGCATCCGGTGAAGCCGCGACGACAGGCCCGCTCCACGAAGGCGCAAGCCAAGAACGATTTGCCAATCCCCGTCGGGCCGGTGATGAGCAGGTTATGGCGCTCACCGACAAAGCGGCAGTTGCCCAGGCTCAAGATCTGTTCGCGGTTTAAGCCTCGAGGCGCTTGGAAGTTCACGTTCTCCAAACATGCCGGATAGCGGAGCTTTGCCGCTCGCAGTCGTCGAGAAAGCTTACGCTGTTCGCGGGCGGTCCACTCGGCATCGACCAGGAGTCCCACACGTTCCTCGAAGCTCAGCTCCTTGTATTCGCTCGAGCTCAACTGGGTTTCGAACGCGGACACCAAGCCGAACAACTTCATGGCGTTCATCTTTTCTATCGTTTCGGGTGTCAGCATCGGGACTCTCCTCCTTCGTAGTGATCCGCGCCTCGGATGTTCTCGTGCTCCTCTCGCGGTTTCGCTTCGGCGTCCGATTCGAGCACCACACGATCCAGACCAGCCGAGAGAATGTTTTTCACCGTGCGATAGCTGTAAGAGCTCAAAGCTTCCGCTCGTGCGCAAGCGGCCTCGAGACGCTCACTGCCCCAGCGGCTGCCTAGTCGCATGACTCCCAGGCAAGAGCGAAATCCCTGCTCCGGGTGAGGCCGACTCTCTAGAATCCCCGCAACCAGCCTTCCCGTGGCGCGACCTGACTGCTCCGCACCGAGCTTCTGCATCGGACGCGCATTCAGGACCTCTAACTTCTCCCAGATGGCTTCGTTCAGTTCCGCCCGGCAGTGCAGGTGGCGCAGCGCTGGATCCTGGCGGTGCTTCGTCATCGCACGTTCTTCAGCCTACCGCACCGTAATGCGTCGCCAGCTCTTCGTACGTCCGGTTGATCCCTGGCTCGTAACGGTCCACCATCCACGCCGCTCTTCAAGTTGTCCGGAACCCAGATCTCCGTACTGCCACCGAAGTAATCCGACATCCCCTTATGGGCCTTCGCCCACGATTCCAGCGACTGGTTCAGTGTCGCTTCGACGTAGGTGTAACTGCTCGCGCCCAACGTCCCGACGAACAGCTCCATTTCGACGAGCTCTCCCGTTTTCGGATCGACGATGTGAGGCTTCTTCCCCGAAAAATCGACGAATGTCTTCTCGCCTGCTCGATGCCGTTGACGCATCGTCGGGTTCAGCTTCTTCTTCCACTGACCGTACAGCTCGCAATAACGGCTGTAGCCGTACGCTCCCGGCTTATTCTCCGCGTACTCCACCCACAGTTGCAGCAACGTCAGCTCTCGGTGACGCCTCAGCTCCTCGTGGATGTGGGCATAGTCCAGGCCCGGCCGTGCGCCAGACGAGCCCGGCGGCGGAAACAGCCCTGCCTCCAGCTCCCCGTCGCTCAGCTCCTCCGGGAGCGGCCAGCTCAGACCACCCTTCTTCGCCTTGGCCAGGTACTCACTCACCGTTCCAACCGCCACGCGAAGTGCCTTTGCGATCGTGCGGTGAGTAAAACCCAGCTCGTACTTTAACCTTAGAACCTCTCGTATTTTTCTCATCGATAACCTCTTAGCTGCCATTTCCTAGATCGTCCTCCTTCCGGGTACGACCTAGAGTGCCTTGAAACGTGCTATCGATGAGCGTTCGCGATGCCGGAACCGGCGTTCACGTTGCCTGGAATTCGTGTTCACCTTCCCCGGAATCGATGTTCACGATCCCCTGAATCCGTGTTCACGATGCTTTGGAATGGATGTTCACCTTCGGCTGGAATCTGCGTTCACGATGCCCCGGAATACGCAAACCCACTGGTCAGGACCACGCTTTTTCGGTCTGACGCCCAAGCGCAAGGTCTAATATGAAGAAAATCCGCTGTGCCATCTATACGCGAAAGAGCGCGGAAGAGGCAGCAGCGCGCGGAAGCTGGAAGCTGGTCTCCCATCGTCAAGCTTCTTGGTGTGTATCTTGCGCAGGGCTGCGTCGGAGCGTTGCGCCGGAGCGACGGGGTCACGCTCGGCCTTCGCCTGCTGCTCCTCGTCAGAGAATACTAGCGGGCGCCAAACCTCCATCATGTGCCACAGGACGTAGTAGGCCAGCATGCACAAGAAGATGTGCGCCCGGACTCGGTTTTCGCGCCGGTGACGAATCGGCCGCACCTTTAGGTCCATGCTCTTGAAGGAACGAAACGCCCTCTCGACCTGGGTCAGCAACTTGTAGCTGCGCACTGTGTCGTCGGTTTTCATCCGCTGCTCAGCAAGACTGGTGCGGATCACGTAGATGCCGTCAAGGGCAGCTTCCGTAGTGACCTTTGTGTCGTCGATTTCGAAGCTAAAGCGGTCGTCGCGAATGTCCAGCTTGAAGTGCTTGCCGACTTTGTACTTGTTGAGAACTTTGCCTACCCGCACACCGATTTTATCTTTACCATGCAGCTGGCCTCGCCCGATCCGTTGGCGAATCCGTTCCAACTGCTTAACGATCGTCCCCATGTGTCGCTTCCACCGCTGGAGCCGTTTGTTGGCGAGCTCAGAGTTGCCGTTGGCGAGGCGCGAGGCGTCGGCAGCCATCGTTGTCTCGTCTAGCCCATGTTTCCCTTTTAGGTGTCTAAGTCATCGAAAACAAAGGATCGAGATCGGCGGTTTATCTCTACGCTGACAGCACCTCCTCGGAGAAGGCTGGCGGGTCGCGTTCAACGATGCCGAGTGCAGTCAGGATCGAGTTGGCGCGAGCGGTGCCGCGCGTGACGACGCGCTTAGTCCGCCCAGAACCCAGCTGTAAGTCGACGACCCGGACCGAGCGTAGCGCTTGTAGTGCCTCGGTTGCGGACAGGTCGAGTTCGGCGACCTTGAGCTTTTTCTCAAGAGCCCGATGCACAAGGAAGGCCAGCGTAGCTACGAAAAGATGTGCCTCCACACGCTCATCGGTCTGGTGGTAAACGGGACGCATCTCAATGACATCCTTAAGGCATGAGAAGGCTCGCTCGACCTCGTTTAGGTCCTTGTAAAGGCGCACGGCGTCGACCGGAGAGAGGTTTTGCTCCTCGGTTTGAATAACGTACTTACCCTCGTAGGCTTGCTCGCGCTTGAGGTTGACGGGGTGCTCGAAGAAGCGGAAGCGACCGTTTTTGTACTCCCAGTCGTAGTAACGGTGACCGTGGTGGCGTGCCTGTATGCACGCGGCGGCGGCACCGATTTTCTCGGGGGCTTTCAATCGTCCGTCGCGCACGCGGCGCTCGAGGGCCTCGAATGCCGCACGGGTACGTCCCATGGCCCGCAGCCTCTGCCCGCGCTCGTAGGCGAGCCTTTCGTCGCTGTGAACGACGAAGATGCGCACCCCAGACTGCTCGGAGCGGACTTCTTGCACACGAGTCTTAGGTGGCTCGGCTTTTTCGCTCACCGTGATGCCACCAGGGCAGTCGATCCACTCTCCGCTGGCGCGCTCGATGTAACGATAGACCTCCTCGCGCCGTCGTCTTTGCAGCCCGACGAGATAGCCCTGCTTGCGCGAGCGCACCACTGCCAGGCTGTCGCTCGTTACCATCCCTCGGTCGCCGACAAAAACCACGCGGTGCAAACCGAATCGTTCGTTGAGATCGTTGAGCACCTGCGGCACCGTTTTCGCGTCACGCCAGTTGCCGGCGAAAACATGGTGGGCGATCGGCCAACCGTCCACCATCACCAGACCGATAAGCACTTGCCGGTTACGCGGTCTGCGGTCGCGACTGTAGCCGTGGACGCCGAGCCCCGGAGGGCCTTGACCTTCGAAGTACGTCGACGTCAGGTCGTAAAACACCATGTCAACCTCAAGCGAAAACAGATCCCGCAAGCGCAAAAACAGCTCCTTCTCGATCTGTTCTTTGCGGGCATGCAGCTGGTCGAGCGTTCGGTACCATTGCTTGAGTTGGCGAAACTCCACGCGAACCCGCGGGGAGCGACTCGCTCGCCGTTCCCCATCATCACGCCACTGCGGCACCCACCGCCGCCCCTGCCGGTCGCAGACGAAGTCGGTCTCGAGCCAGCGCGCCAGACCGTGCTCGCTTGACGGAGCACATAGCCGGTTGGCGACCAGCACCAAAGCTCGCTCGCTTAGCGCCACTCCGTCCCGCTTGCCGCGGCCCCCGAGCCGGTCGAGAATCTGCTCCAGCCCGAACTCGCGCCACAGCGTCGCCGTCACCAGCATCGGACCCCAATCCCACGCGTCTGCCCCCGCGACCTGCTCGGCTGCTCGCTCGGTGTCGGCCGGTTCACCGGCCCCAAGCAACCGATTGAGGGAGTCGAGATTGGCAACTAGGAGATCCTTGCGCCCCAAGTTGCACACTACGCGTTGCTTCGGCTTGCCGTGCTCCCGATACGACTCGACCAGGCGGACATACTCATGTTGAACCCCTTTGCCGCCTGCGGCCCGAACGATGCGGAAGAACATAACCTGTCCTCACGCATACTACATGTCATTGTCCACGATTACAACGTATTAATGGCGCTCAAAGCACAATCTCTGTCTCTACGTTTTGGGCGAAATTCAACCCCCGTTCCTTTGAATTCAGTCACTTACGAGCGTTAGGGTGCTCATAAAGGGTAAACATGGGCTAGCTCGAAGTCGAAACCGTCGTCACGGATGTCGAGCCTATAGTACTTGCCGACCTTGTACTTGTTGAGGAGCTTTTTCACCGTAGCACGGATGTCCTCCTTGCCGTGCAAACGGCGCCGCTCGACCATCCGACAAACCTTCTCCAGCTCCTTGCAGGTTGCTTTGAGCAGAGCACGACGCTTGTGACGCCGCCTCTCGGCCAGCTCCGGATTGCGGCAAGCGACCAGCCTCTCGTTGGGGAAATCCGGGTGCGTCAACTCAAACAGGTTCCGCCTGTCGAATAGCCCCATCTGGATCACCCCATCGTTAACCCTAATCGCAAAATCTTCGAAGCACGAAAACGCGAAACAGCCGTACTGGGCGCAGGCGAGAAGCTCGTGCTGGGGCACCCGCTCGCCGCCACTATAGGTGATTCTGCACGGTGTATGCAGAACCTGGAAAAGGTGCTATTCACGGGGCCAAAGACCTCAGACACGGTGACGTTTATTTGCGATTAGGGTTAATGAGCTTGCGAATCGGTTCGGGACGCAGAGCGGTAATCCAGTCGATACCGTCCATCTCCCGTAACTCGTCGATCTGGGTCTGGGTGATCATTCCGCGGTCGCCCACCATCACAAACTGCTCGATGCCGAACCGCTCTTGCGCATTTTCTACCTGAGGCAACAGCGTTTTGGGATCGCCCGTGTTGCCCTCAAAGACGGATACCGACACGGGGATGCCGCGTTCGTTGGTCAGCAGGCCGTAGTTGACCTGCAGCTTGCCTTTCTTGCCGTCACGGTTGTATCCGAGCCTGGCCAGCGGACAACTCACCCCCTCGAAGTAGCTTGAGGTTAGGTCATAGAGCGCGAGGCCGTCGTTTTGGAGATGGCGCGCCGCGAGTTTCTTTTCGATGACCTCCTGGCGTTTGAGAACCCAGTCCATGGCGGCATAGAGATCGTCTTCGTCGGCATCGCTCACCCCCAGGATTTCGGGCAGTGTGGTTGTGTGCCACCACAGGCTAGTCGCCAGCTTCGACTGCGGTTCGAGGATCCGGGCGACTACCATGGCCACGACCAAATCCCGCTCTGGTGAGTGTCGAGAGCCAACGAGCTTTTCGAAACCGAGCTGTCTCATGGCACTGAGCACCGCGTCGACGTGGCCATGGTGCCGGGAGCCGTTCTCGACGATTTCGAAGGCGTCTTCGAGCGAAACGAGCTTTTGCCCCTTGAGTATGCGTCGGATGGCATCGACCTGCTCGCTCGGCAGTTTGGACAGGTTGGCAAGTGTGCGCTTGCGCGGTTTCTTGCTCTTGGCATCCCGATAGGACTCACGGAGCAAAACGGCGGGTTTGGAGTTGCGGTTGGGCACGATATCGATGTGCATGGCTACTATATACACTATATAGGCATATATAACAACAACAAATACAATAAAACATGGCTACTAATTGCAGGCAAAAATCACACCTCTAGCGCTGTAACTCCATGCGACTAAAGGTACTTTACCGAAGCGTGGGAGGGCTTACTGGGCAGAACTTCAGTCTAGTTTCCGGTTTCGCGGGTGCTTGCGCTGTTTACTGTTGGTGATGTGTACGCATCCCTTTGTAAAAGAGGCGCTTACGCTCCATTTAGCGCGAAGCGAAGGTCACGAGCTCCAGCTCGCTACTTCGCCGAGAACATCGCCACGCTAGCCCATGTTTACCCTTTAGGAGCACCCTAACGCTCGTAAGTGACTGAATTCAAAGGAACGGGGGTTGGATTTCGCCCAAAACGTAGAGACAGAGATTGTGCTTTGAGCGCCATTAATACGTTGTAATCGTGGACAATGACATGTAGTATGCGTGAGGACAGGTTATGTTCTTCCGCATCGTTCGGGCCGCAGGCGGCAAAGGGGTTCAACATGGGTATGTCCGCCTGGTCGAGTCGTATCGGGAGCACGGCAAGCCGAAGCAACGCGTAGTGTGCAACTTGGGGCGCAAGGATCTCCTAGTTGCCAATCTCGACTCCCTCAATCGGTTGCTTGGGGCCGGTGAACCGGCCGACACCGAGCGAGCAGCCGAGCAGGTCGCGGGGGCAGACGCGTGGGATTGGGGTCCGATGCTGGTGACGGCGACGCTGTGGCGCGAGTTCGGGCTGGAGCAGATTCTCGACCGGCTCGGGGGCCGCGGCAAGCGGGACGGAGTGGCGCTAAGCGAGCGAGCTTTGGTGCTGGTCGCCAACCGGCTATGTGCTCCGTCAAGCGAGCACGGTCTGGCGCGCTGGCTCGAGACCGACTTCGTCTGCGACCGGCAGGGGCGGCGGTGGGTGCCGCAGTGGCGCGATGATGGGGAACGGCGAGCGAGTCGCTCCCCGCGGGTTCGCGTGGAGTTTCGCCAACTCAAGCAATGGTACCGAACGCTCGACCAGCTGCATGCCCGCAAAGAACAGATCGAGAAGGAGCTGTTTTTGTGCTTGCGGGATCTGTTTTCGCTTGAGGTTGACATGGTGTTTTACGACCTGACGTCGACGTACTTCGAAGGTCAAGGCCCTCCGGGGCTCGGCGCCCACGGCTACAGTCGCGACCGCAGACCGCGTAACCGGCAAGTGCTTATCGGTCTGGTGATGGTGGACGGTTGGCCGATCGCCCACCATGTTTTCGCCGGCAACTGGCGTGACGCGAAAACGGTGCCGCAGGTGCTCAACGATCTCAACGAACGATTCGGTTTGCACCGCGTGGTTTTTGTCGGCGACCGAGGGATGGTAACGAGCGACAGCCTGGCAGTGGTGCGCTCGCGCAAGCAGGGCTATCTCGTCGGGCTGCAAAGACGACGGCGCGAGGAGGTCTATCGTTACATCGAGCGCGCCAGCGGAGAGTGGATCGACTGCCCTGGTGGCATCACGGTGAGCGAAAAAGCCGAGCCACCTAAGACTCGTGTGCAAGAAGTCCGCTCCGAGCAGTCTGGGGTGCGCATCTTCGTCGTTCACAGCGACGAAAGGCTCGCCTACGAGCGCGGGCAGAGGCTGCGGGCCATGGGACGTGCCCGTGCGGCATTCGAGGCCCTCGAGCGCCGCGTGCACGACGGACGATTGAAAGCCCCCGAGAAAATCGGTGCCGCCGCCGCGCGCATACAGGCACGCCACCACGGTCACCGTTACTACGACTGGGAGTACAAAAACGGTCGCTTCCGCTTCTTCGAGCACCCCGTCAACCTCAAGCGCGAGCAAGCCTACGAGGGTAAGTACGTTATTCAAACCGAGGAGCAAAACCTCTCTCCGGTCGACGCCGTGCGCCTTTACAAGGACCTAAACGAGGTCGAGCGAGCCTTCTCATGCCTTAAGGATGTCATTGAGATGCGTCCCGTTTACCACCAGACCGATGAGCGTGTGGAGGCACATCTTTTCGTAGCTACGCTGGCCTTCCTTGTGCATCGGGCTCTTGAGAAAAAGCTCAAGGTCGCCGAACTCGACCTGTCCGCAACCGAGGCACTACAAGCGCTACGCTCGGTCCGGGTCGTCGACTTACAGCTGGGTTCTGGGCGGACTAAGCGCGTCGTCACGCGCGGCACCGCTCGCGCCAACTCGATCCTGACTGCACTCGGCATCGTTGAACGCGACCCGCCAGCCTTCTCCGAGGAGGTGCTGTCAGCGTAGAGACAAACCGCCGATCTCGATCCTTTGTTTTCGATGACTTAGACACCTAAAAGGGAAACATGGGCTAGGACCGAAACTGAACAGGGCGACCCTTGACCGCTTCGAGGCTGCCTTCAAGGTTCTGAACGGACTGCTGTAGTAGCCGACCTGGCCGAACCGACGACACAGGCGTGCCCACGAAGATGTCCCCGAACGTACGGGCCTGAAGGATCGGCTGGCAGGTTGCCGTCGAAGGGGCGGATTGAAACCCGAGAGCGGCAGCTACCCGATAACCGTCATTGAAATAACTGATTCCCGGTGTACAGGATTTCCGCCTAAGCTAGGCCGCTTTTTGCCGAGACCGGATGGCTCCAGACTGCTGTGACCCGCAAAAAAGAAGATCGCGTATCGACGGGCAAATCAGGTCGCCCTGGGCTCCGGTTCTTGCTGCCATCGTACTTGGCTGCGATGAGGTGGCGGTACCAGCGCAGAAGCGTAGCGGGTGTGGCAACGGACGCAATCTGGGCCAGCGCCTCGCGGCCCAAAGCCTGGGTCTTGACCGCGAGCCTGCGCCGCTCGTCGTCCGAGAGCCTGAGACGCTTGCCCCGAAGCCAGGCTCGGAGCACACGGTTCTCCTCTTGCTGGTAGTCGATCACATCCTGCTGCTGGCGGTTGACCCAGCCAGCTAGAACGAATTGCACGTGGTACGTCATCATGGACCTGAAGATAACACCCTCGGGCCAGACGATTGTAAAGCCTACGGCCCTTGGTCCGGTCGCAAACACAGACACTAAGCTGCTGATTTATGGCCTATTTCAAAAGGGCCGAGTTTTGGCACAGGACGGGATCTAATGGAGGTCATCGAAGACCGCGCCGAGCGTGGCTCCACACTCATCGCGACCCAGATTCCGCTCAAGCAGTGGTACGAAGCGATTGGCGACCCAAACCAGGCAGACGCTATCTGCGATCGCATTCTCCACAGCGCGCACCGCATCACTCTCAAAGAAGCTTCTCTGAGAAAGACCAAGGCTGCGCCAAAGGCATCTGACAACGCCGATGCATGAGCGAGCGAGGGACCACAGCGTCGATGCGATAAAAACGGGTGAAACCGCCAAACCCGGGGTACCAGACGATGCGGCGCCAAAACGACGCGCGAGAATGCCTCAGGAAGCGTCTTCTCGAGCCAGGCCATACCCCAGCAACCCCCCGAAACCAGCCCCACATCGCCCGGGGTTCGGCCGCGGCAGGTCGCTGCCCCTTGCTACACAACACGCAGGTAAGATAGGTTCACGTTTTCAATCAGTGGAAAGGAGGTCACCCAACACTTCATCGCTTCGATGAGCGTTCGGCTTCACCGGATTCGCTGTTCAGCTTGCTCTGGATTCGGCGTTCACGATGGCTGGAATACGCAGTCAGGCTCATTTTGTGAAAAACTCCCTTGTGCGCTCGCTTTAGCGTCGCCCAGAAGGACTCGATGCCGTTCGTGTGGGCTTGCCCGTTGACGTACTCCTTCACCGAGTGGCGGACCGTTTCGTGGTTCGGCAGCCCGACGTAGCCGCCGTGGTCGTCGGTGTACACCTTCGCGCCAGGCTCGACGTTAGCTGAGACGAATCCCTGGAGTGTCAACCGATCGGTGTTGTCGATGACCTCGGCGCTCACGCGGTTGGTCTGGCGGTCCTTCGCTCCGACGACGGCGGTCTTGCCGACGGACCCGCGTCCCTTGATGACTTGCTCGCGCTTGTGCGCGTGCATGTTTCGAGCCTTGCCGCCGAAGTAGGTTTCGTCGATCTCGACGGGGCCTCCGAAGGAGTTGCCGCCAGGAACCTTCCAGGCTTCACGAATGCGGTGCAGCATGAACCAAGCGGTTGCCTGCCTAACGCCGATGTCACGGTGCAGCTTCATTGACGAAACGCTCTTCAGACTCGTGAGTTCTAGGTAGATGGCGATCACCCACTTGCGCAGAGGAACGTGGGAGCGTTCGAGCACCGTACCCGTGCGGACGCTGAAGTATGAGCGGCAACCCCCGCACCAGTACGGCATCGGCTTTTCGTTCGGGACTTCGCTGGTGCTGAGGCTACCGCAGTGTCCGCAGCTCCGCTCGCCGTTCCAGAACATTTGCTCAAACCACTGACGCGCAGCGGTTTCGTTGGGGAACATGTCCATCAGTTGGACAACCGTGATACCTTCGCGGTGGGCTTTGCCAGGTGCCTTGTGTCTCTTCATCATGGTAAAAGGATACACGAATGCGTTGGTCAAGTCAAGCGTATAATATCCTTTGGTTGCGGCCGCAGGCGGCGCTTGGACGAAGTTCGAAAGTGTGAACAAGATCCTTGTTTCTGGGCGGTTAGAGGCTAGAGCTCGTCTCTATTGATTATTGATGCGAGATCTCTTTCTCCTCGCTGTTCTGGTGGTGGCCGCGGCACTGCGGCTCTACGGTCTCGACCACGGGCTTCCTTTCGTTTACAACCCGGACGAAGCGAACATCATGGCGCGGTCGCTCGCGGTCGTCCGCGGTCTCGACCCTGGCTACTATCTCTACCCGAGCTTCTTTTTCTATTTCCTTTTCGGCGTCATGGGAGCGCTCTACCTGGCGGGCCGGGCGGTCGGCCGCTACGACAGTCTCGGCGCGTTTCAGGAGCGGTTCTTTACCGACCCGACTGACTTCTACCTCGCGGGGCGCCTCGTGGGCGTGGCCGCGTCGCTCGCGACGGTCGTGCTCACGTACCACCTCGCGGCGAAACATTTCGGTCGCACCGCCGGCCGCGCGAGCGCGCTCTTCGTCGCGGTGGCCTACTTCCATGTTCGGGACGCGCACTACCTGAAGCACGATGTGCCGAGTGGCTTTCTTCTGATTCTCGCGCTTTGGGCCATCGACCGCGCGATCGACCGAAAAACGCTCCAGGCTTATGGCGTCGCCGGCATCGCGCTCGGCGTCGCGTTCGCGACGCACTACTACATGATTTTTCTCGCGCCGGCATTTGTCGCGTTTCAGTGGGCGAGCCGAGGGCTCGAGCAGTTCTCGCACGTCATCGCCGCGGGCGCGGTGTCGGCGGTGACGTTTTTTCTACTATCGCCTTTCGTCGTTCTCCATCTTCCGGTGGCGCTCGAGCACATGCGGGCGAACCGGCAGATCGTCGTTGATCGCAGCCTCGACATGGGGGCGAGGATCTTCCCGAGCCTCGGACTCTATGTCGACTTCCTTCTTACGCAAGGGCTCGGCTATCTGCTCGTTGGCATAACAATCGCGGGCGTCCTCCTCGCCTGGCGGCGCGGCCTCACGGAGCTCGCGCTCTGGGGCCTTTTTCCAGCGCTTTTCTTAGCGTTCATTACTTATACGTTCTTCGCGGGGCGTTATCTCAACCCCATCTTGCCTTGCTTGGCCGTTTTCGCCGGCCTTACGATCGCGAGCCTCGAGACGCGTTTTGGAAAAGCTGTCGCGGGACTCGTCGCCGGGCTCGCGTGCCTGCAGCCGCTGTATCAATCGATCCAGATCGACCGCTTGCTTGCCGGGGACGATACACGCACCTTGGCGCGTCATTGGATCGTCGAGAACGTTCCCTCAGGCGAGACGCTGGTGCTGCAGTCCTACTCGGTGCCGCTCCCGCAATCCGCGGCTAGCTTTCGGGGGAACCTCGAAGCCAATGACGGGCTCCGGGAGCTCGAGCGACGAGGAAGATATGCCTCCCTCCTCGAAGTCGCCGAGCGAGAGACAACGTCCTACGGGCTCTATTTCTTCGGAAAAGGCGACGAGCTCAACCGGATCTATGTCGGCTATGACGAGCTCCTCGATGGGCTCACACCCCTCCAAGAGCTAGGTGTTTCCAGGGTCGTCTTGCGGCATCCTCCGGTAGCGCCTCCGCCCGAAGTCACAGCCCTTTTCGAGCGCGTCGCGCGGGAAGCAACGTTGCTCCACACCGTCTCCCCGTTCGAAGATGCGCACGGACCCCCTTACTTGGACAATGAAGACTGGCCACCACGAGCGTCGCTTTCACGCAAAGGACCCAAGATCGAGATTTGGGCTCTCGAGCCGTAGGCGTCTGATGTCGGAAACCGAGAGCGAGGTTTTAGCCATGCCGGGTCGGGCCTTTTGACCGGCTCTTGGATCGAGCTAGACCGGGAATGCTTGCTCAGCAATCTCGAAACCTTCCGATTACGCCTCGGTAACCGCGCACTCATGGCGATCGTGAAGGCCAATGCTTACGGACACGGCGCCGGCTTGATCGCGCCGGCGATTCGAGACCACGTCGACTGGTTCGCGGTCGATGCGCTCGCGGAGGCTGAAGAGCTGCGCGCGCTCGAAAAACCCATCTTGATTCTCGGGCATACGGACCCGTCAGAAGCGGAACGCGTGGTCGAACTCGGGTTTCGGCAAGTGCTCTTTCGCCGCGATGTCGCGGAGGCTTTGTCGAAGGCGGCCGGAAAGCTCGGCCGTCCGGCGCGCGTTCATTTGAAGATCGAGACGGGTCTGCATCGCCTTGGGGTCAGCCTGGATGGGCTCGAAGAGTGGGCGGCGTTCTTGTCGGGTCTCGACGGCCTCGAAGTGGAGGGCGCGTACACGCACTTCGCCGACGTGGAAGATCCGAGCGCGACGTTTTTCCGAGCTCAGCTTGCTCGCTTTGAAATCGCGATAACGCTAATGCGGCGCCGCGGACTCGGGCCGTCCGCGTTGCACGCGTCTCCGACCGCAGGGGTCCTGCTCCACGAGCAAGGCGCTTTGACTCTCGGCCGCGTTGGGGTCGGCCTCTATGGCATCTGGCCATCGAGGGAGACGAGGGGCGGTGCCGAAGCGCTCGACCTCCACCCCGTGCTCTCGTGGAAGTGCCGGCTCGCGCAGGTGAAGACGTGCCGGCGGGCGCCACGGTTGGCTACGACCTTACCTTCCGCGCGACGTCGGATCGCCGGATCGGCATCCTTCCGGTAGGCTATTACGACGGATATGATCGCGGGCTCTCGAATCACGGCGCTGTGCTCGTGCGCGGCCGGCGCGCTCCGATTGCGGGCCGCGTCGCGATGAATATGTGCATGGTGGATGTCACGGGCATCGACGCTGTCGAAGGGGACGAGGTCGTGCTCATCGGCGAGCAGAACGGCGCCTCCATCACCGCGGACGAAGTCGCCGCTTGGGCTGACACCATCGCTTACGAGATCCTCGCCCGTATCCATCCATCGCTTCCGCGTCGATTCCATTCGCGTGCTTAGGGCCCGCTCGGTGTGTCGTCGACCACCTAACGTCAGGACTCAGCTGCGAGCGGCGCTCGCCGTGAGACTAGCCATTCCGGAAATACTATCGCCGATCGTCCGCTGCAGCGTGAGTTATACAGCTCTAGTCCGCACGGCGCGTTGGCGTTTCGGGAGAAGGACCTCCTTCCGACTTGGTCTTTAGATTTTTGGATGCTCTGAGTCGCTTCCCCTCATTTCGCGAGAGCCACTCTTCCGCGGCTAGCTCAAGAAGCTCACGCACCGTAAGCCCGCGGCGAAGGCCCTCGGTGCGTAGTCGACGCTGAAGCTCTCGGTCCCAACCTCTTACGTATAGATCCATCGGCTGTCTCTCTTGTGATCAGAGGGATCCGCACGATGCCGAGAACGGTCCGTACTATCTCGACGATCGCCGCTCAATCACGGTCGCCGGCAAGCACGCTTCACCTTCCCATGACTTGGAAAGACGGTCAGGGAAAGTTCTTCGTCGGAGCCACGGTCGCCGAAGCTCTGTGGGTCGCGGCACACTGCGGGCTACTCATCTTCAGCCGAGCACAGGATGCCCTCTATCGAGTGATGCGGCAGGACGAGGGGAAGCGGTAAAACATGTCAAGCCGGCGCGGGAGCACGGCCCACAAAAAGACTCCCGCGCCTATGCTCGGCTTTCGGCTCGTCGCTGGGACGGAGCAGAAGGTGACGAGTAATTTGGCCGAGAGGATTTATTTTTATAGCTACAAGTGCTACATAAACCTAAAGTTATTATTCCGCACCGACGGTTGTCAATACATTGTGTAAATGCGCCAAATGCGGTACACTTGGGATGTAGATAAGGCGTCGCAGAATCTTCGCGCTCACAAAGTCACCTTCGAGGACGCTGTTAAGATATTTGACGGGCCAACCCTCGAACGGCTCGATGACCGTTTCGACTATCCGGACGAACGTTGGTATGCAATTGGGTTGGCTGAGGGTCGCCCGGTGACTGTGATCTATACCGACCTGGACGAAGAAACACGCCGCATCATCTCGGCTTGGAAGGCTGAAAAGCATGAGCAAAAAGCGTACTTCAACCATCTCGAAGGCCAAGACTGATTGGGATCAGTTCGATGCCTTGACGGATGAACAAGTCCGTGGCGGCATTGAAGCGGATCCGGACGTTCACCCGACGGATGAGGATTTCTGGAAAACAGCCAAAGTCGTCATGCCTCAGCTCAAGGAGACCATGACCATTCGCCTCGATGCGGATGTACTCGAGTGGTTCCGAAAGCAGGGTAGGGGATACCAGACTCGCATCAACGCAATCCTGCGCTCCTATATGCGTGCCCACAAATCGTGAGCCTGCTAGAATGCCACCAAGATGTTCGAACGACAAAAGTCGGGCTCCGTCCTTTGTTCCTCGTGCGGCCAGCTCGTCGGCGTCAACGACGAGACGTGCTTCTACTGCGGGCGCAGCAATCCCAGCATGTGGGGTTTCGGGGGGGCCATCCGTGCGCTCGGGCGCGACATGGGCTTCGTCAAGCTCGTCATCACCGGCTCCGTCTTCCTCTACATCGCCACGCTCGCCGTGGACCCCTCCGGCGTCCAGATGGGCGGGTTCATGAACATGCTGAGCCCGAGCACCAACGCGCTCTTTATCTTCGGGGCGAGCGGCCAGATCCCCGTCTTCGAGCTCGGCCGCTGGTGGACGGTCCTGAGCGCGGGCTGGCTCCATGGTGGGATCATGCATATCGGCTTCAACATGTATATCGTCCGAAGCTTCGCGCCCGCCGTCGCGGAGTATTACGGCGCAGGCCGAATGATCATCATCTATACCGTGGCTTGTATCACCGGCTTCACGTTCAGCAGCGTGGCGATGCTGATCTACCCATACCTACCGTTTGGATGGCTTCTATCCTTCGTTGGTCTCGCGGGAGCGCAGCTCACCATCGGGGCGTCCGCCTCGGTTTTTGGGCTCCTTGGCGCGCTCTGGTATTACAGTCGCCGCACGGGAAGCTCCGCCCTCGAGCAGCAGATGAAGTTCTACGCCATCATGTTCGCGGTCTTCGGGATCGTGATGCGCGGCGTGGACAACCAGGCCCATCTCGGCGGGCTCGTTGGCGGCTATTTTGTGGCGAAGTTTCTCGACCCGCTAAAGCCGGAGCGAGGCGACCACTTGCTCCTCGCCGTCGTGTGCATCGCGCTCACCGCCATCGCGGTGATCGTCTCGTTCGTGACGGGGCTGAATTTCTTCCCGGACCAGTAGCTACTCCCACCGCTTGGCGCCGCGATGGGCGCCGTTACCGGTCATCCCCAGATCCATTAGGACCGCGATGACCACGACGACGAGATAGACGCCCGTCACCGTGCCGTTCGCGTTCACCGCCCAGGCATAAGCAATCGTCGTGAGCGGCATGAAGAAAAAGCCCATCACCGGCCAAAGGTTCGTTTCGTAAGCGCGGCCGATGTAGTTGCTCGTGAGGAACGTGACGAAGAGCACCAAACGGGGGAAGGCGAGTGCGACGCAACCCACGAGACAGCCCATGAAACGGGAGGTTAAAGGACGCCCGCCCCAGGTTCAACTGGTCTTGTGGTAATCTTCTCGCGAGATGAAGAGTTCGAATCGGCTCACGCGCTCCAGCAGCGACCGCATGATCCTCGGTGTCTGCGGCGGCCTTTCCAATTGGCTCGGTTGGGATCCCACGATTGTCCGGGTTGCCTACGTGCTGGTCTCGATCTGCTCGGCCGCTTTTCCCGGCATCCTCGTCTATGTGATCCTCGCTCTCGTCATGCCCCCGGGCGATTAGGCCGGCTTCCGGCCGCCCCAGCACGAGCCTCGTGCTAGGATCTTCTTCTTCGACCATGTCTTCTGCACCGACGATGACGGCCGCAAGCCGCCCGGGAGAGAAAATCGTGATCGCGCGACGCTCGGAAGCGGATCGAGGCCCGCTCGAAGCCATGTACCGAGAAATCTTTGGCGCGAAAGCCACCGAGAACAGCCGCGAGCGCTGGCGCTGGCAGTACGAAGACAACCCGAACTGCGCGTCCGAAGGCCCCGAAATCTGGGTGGCTAAAGAAGGTGATCGGGTGCTCGGCCAATATGCGACGATGCCGGTTCGGCTCAAAGTTTTGGACAAGATCCTGCGAGCCTCCTGGGGTATGGACGTCATGGTTGGTCCCAACCTCCAGCGAAAGGGCATCGGCTCGCGGCTCTTTCTCTACTGGGACCAGCAAGTAGAGGCTTCGCTCGGGCTCGGCTTGTCGGTTTCCTCTTATACACTCTTCAGGAAGCTGAATTGGGAGGATGTCGGCCCGGTGCCGTGCTTTTCGAAAGTGCTCGACCTCCGTGGCCTTCTCTCACGTCGTCTCGGCGCGGCCGGCGCGGCCGTGCTCGCGCCCTTCGTGTCTTTGTTTTTTTGGCTCGTCTTTCCTGAGCGCAAGACCCGGGCGCGCGCCACGGTCGAGACGCGTCCCGTCACGGAACCCTTCGACGATGCCTATGACGCTCTGTGGGAGCGCGTCGCGCCCAACTTCGACTTCATTGCCGAACGCAAGACGAGCTACCTGGAGTGGAAGTACCGCCGCGTACCGCATGTCAGCTATGACGTCTTCGAGGCGCACCGAGACGGCGAGCTCTCGGGCTACATCGTGCTGCGGTTGACGAAGAGAAACGGCGTCCCGCTCGCCCTGCTCGTCGACCTGCTAGCGCATCCTGAGGACAAAGCCACGATTGGGGCTCTACTCGACGAGGCTTTTGCTTGGGCGCGTGAGCGAGGCGCGGCACGCATGCAAACGTTCACTTTCGATCGCCGAATCGCCTCGCGACTCGCCAATAAAGGTTTCATGCGGCTCGAAAGCCCGATGCAGTTTTGCGCGCGTATCAGAAGCGACCACGTCGACGAGAGGTTCTTCCGCGACACGTCCCGCTGGCACGTAACGTTCGGAGATTCCGATCAGGATCGGGAAGCGTGATGGAGACTAAGATTGAGAATGCTACGCGCATCCTTGTCGGAGTCGATACGGAGGCTGACAATCAGTGGGAGCCGAACGCGCGTAAGGCGCTCCCGGTGCGGAACGTGTACGAGCTTCCGCGCCTTCAAGAGCTCTGCGATTACTACGGTGTGCCGCCGACCTATCTCGTGACGCACGAGATGGCGGTCGATGACGGCGCCAAGAAAGTGTTGCGCGAGCTCGCGGAAACGGGACGCGCCGAGATCGCGACCCATCATCATCCGTGGTCGACGCCGCCGCTCGTCGACGGGCACCTGTACCCGTTGAACTTGTCGCCCGAGCGCTTTCGCGAGCAGCTGAAAGTCTTGACGGACGCGGTCGCGGAGATCGCGCACGAAGCGCCTGTGTCCTACCGCGCCGGAAGAAACGGCTTCACCGGCTGGCACGTTTCGATCCTCGAAGAGCTCGGCTATCTCGTGGACTCGAGCGTCGATCCGTTCTTCAACGAGAAACGCAAAGGCGGTCCGTCTTTCGCGGGGGCGCCCCTCGTGCCGTATTTCTTGAGCCGCGAAGATCCGCGGCACTCGGGTGAGAGCACCCTTCTCGAAATCCCCATCACGAGCGCGCTCGATCGTAAATGGCCGCGAATCCTGCAAACGGCCTATGCCGATGTCACGCGCGCCTATCAGTTTCGCCGCGCGTTGAGGCTTCTCCGGATCACACGACCCATCTGGCTTCGACCTTCCTACTCCAAGACCGAAGACATGCTCGCGCTCGCACGACGTGTCTTGGATGGAGAAGCGCCCACCGCGAACATCATCTTTCACTCGAGCGAGCTTCTTCCGGGCGGAAGCCCGTACAACCAGACCCAGGACGATGTAGACGGGTTCTATCGCGAGCTCGAGACGCTTTTGGCTTTTCTGACGCAAAACGGCGCGCGCGGCACGACCTTCCGCGGGTTTCGAGAGGCGTGGGTGAACGCGTGAAGATCTGTATGGTCACCCCGCACTTGCCGCCTGATCAGGCGGCCAACGCGCTCTTGCCACAGCTTTTGCATGACGGCCTCGTCGCGGACGGCCACGACGTACGACTCATGGCCTTCGAGCCTCGCGACCCCCGACCCGAAAAACGTCCCGAAAACCCCGACGTCCACTACATCCCGCGTCCGCGCAACGGTCTGGCCCGCAAGCTTCGCTTGAGCCAGCTCGAGACGTGGTTTGCGGTCCGCGCCAAAGCGCGCAAAGCGTTTCGCGACGTGGACGTCGTGCACATTCACAGCAACACGTTCATGAACCAGGCAGCCGCGGCCATCGCCCGCGGGCGGGGTTTGCCTTACGTCCTCACGCATTACGGAACGGAGATCTGGCACTACGAGCCGCGCCGGATCGATCCGTTCTTGTGGATGAACGAGAACGCCGAGCATGTGACCTTTTACAGCCGGCTGTTACTCGAACGCTCCATCGAGCTCGGCATCGTCCCCAAACATCCCGCGGTCATCTACCCACCTGTCGATGATCGTTTTCGCGCGCCGAGAGAGGGCGAACGCCGAGAAGCACGCCAAGCGCTCGGCATCAAAGGCCCCCTTCTTCTCAACGTCAAGAGGCTTCATCCTCTGGCGGGCCAGCGTTTTCTCGTCGAGGCGATGCCGCTCGTGCTCCAAAAATTCCCCGACGCCAAGCTCGTCATCGCGGGAGAAGGCGAATCCCGCGGCGAGCTCGAAAGTTTGATCCGGGAGCTTTCGCTCGAAAGCTCCGTCACGCTCCTCGGCCTCGTCGACAACCGCGAGCTTCCGCGTTACTACCACGCAGCGGATCTCTTCGTGCTTCCTTCGCGGCTGGAAGCCTTTCCCACGGTGGCGGCGGAAGCGCTGGCGTCCGGCCTTCGCATCGTCTCGGCCGATCACCCGGGAGGCGTGGAGCTCAGCGAGCTCTTTCCCGACGATGTCCGCATCGTGCCACGAGAGCAAATCGAGCCTCTCGCCAAAGTCATCTGCACCGAGCTGGATCGCGGCGCACGCTCCTCGGAAGTGACGCGAGCGCGCATCGAGAAGGAGCTGCGTCCGGCGACGGCGGTTCGGGCCTATCTCGATCTCTACGAGGCTTGCCTTGCGTGAGATCGACAACGACGCCATCCGCGAGCACGCAGATATCCGCTTCCGCTCGAGCTATCACTACGCGCTCTTCGAGTACTACCGCAGCGCCAAGATCCTGAAGCGGCTCGAATGGGACGGTATCGACGTGAAAGGCCGCGTCCTCGACGCGGGCTGCGGCTCGGGCGGCATCGCGGTCTCCTTCGCCGAGGAGTGCGATCAGGCTGTAGGGCTCGATATCAAGAACAAGTTCGGCGATGCCGGTGTGCGGTTTGCGCGCGAGCGCAAGATCGATAATGCACGCTTCGTGCAGGGCGACGGCGCCGCGCTTCCATTCACCGCGGAGAGCTTCGATCTCGTGCTCTCCCACTCGGTCATCGAGCACGTGCACTCACCGGAGTCCTATCTCGCGGAATGCCGTCGCGTGCTGCGGCCCGGTGGCGTTTTGTTTCTTCAGACCCCGCCTTATCTCAGTTTTGCCGGTGCGCACCTCTCGAGGCTGCGCATCCCGATCCCGATCCATCTTCTGCTGCCACGGAGCTGGGCCTTCCGGCTAAATTTCTACATCGCCCGAAAAAGGCCGGAATGGCTGAAAGAGCCAACGGAGTCGAACACGTTCAAGCTGATGGCCGAGCGCGGCGAGACCAAAGAAGACGACCTGATCCAGAAAGTGACGGTGTCGGGGGTCCACCGGTGGCTCGAGAAAGTCGGCTACGACGTCGTGCGGGAAGAGCGCCATGTGAGCGGTTTTTTCACGCAGAACCTTCCGGGCTTTCTGCGCATCGCCCTGGAGCGGAACGGTTTCACCCAGAACATCATTATTAGTAACCTGGAGCTCCTTCTCAGAAAGTCCTCATGAAGGTTTTCCGGGACAAAACGGAGCTCGTTTTGGGGGTGCTGCTTCTCGGCTCGCTCGTTCTCGTGAGCCCTCGGATCTCCGAATCGGACGCGGTGGAATATTTCTCTTATCTACCATCGGTGCTCTTCGACGGGGACCTCGACTTTACCGACGAGTACACCTATTTCTACGAAGAGGACCCGGACGGCCGGCAAGGCTTCAAAGAGACCTTCCTCGACCGCGAGACGGCAACCGGCTTGAAGCTGAACTTCGGTCCCATCGGCACGGCCGTGCTCTGGTCGCCCTTTTACGTCGCGGCGCATGCCGGGCTCGTTTTTGTCGGAAGCCACGGCGTGGATGTGGCCGCGGACGGTATGTCGCAGACTTATCGGCTTTTGGTCACCCTCGCCTCCGCGCTCTATGGCGCCATCGGTCTTTTTCTCAGCTACCGGCTCGCCCGCCGCTTCGCCGAGCCCTTCGTCTGCTTCGTCGCCATCCTCGTTCTTTGGTGGGGCACCCCCGTCGCTTATTACATGTACATAGCACCGGGGATGAGCCATGCGGCTTCCTTGTTTGCAGTCGCCGTCTTCTTCAGTCTCGGACCGTGGGTGCAGGCCCGGCCGAGCGCCTTCCGCTGGGCGGTTTGGGGCGCGTCGGCTGGCCTCATGGCGCTCGTGCGCGAGCAAGATGTTCTCTTCGCAGTGGCTGCGCTCGTCCCGGCGGTCGCGATGGACGATCGCGTGAAGCGGTTCGCGGCGTTCGGGCTCGCCGCTTTTCTCGTTTTCCTCCCCCAACTCGTCGTGTATCAAATTCTGAACGGAGAGCCGCTGCCATCGTCGCACGTGCAAGACAAGATGGCGTGGTACTCGCCGCATTTTTTTCAAGTCCTCTTCTCTCCCGAACATGGCCTCTATTTTTGGAGCCCGGTCCTCCTGCTGTTCACGGCTGGCGGGTTGGTGTTTCTGCGCCGCGAGCGCGAGGCGGGGATCGCGCTCTTTCTTGGTCTCTTGTCGCAAGTCTGGATCTCCGGCGCAGTGGACTCATGGACGCAAGCGGGGGCTTTTGGCGCAAGGCGATTCGTTGGAGCGACCGTGATCTTCGCCGTGTGGGGCGCGGCGTTCTTCGCCTTTTTTGTGCCTCACGTGAGGCGTGCCGGCGTCGCCGCACTCGCAGGCGCCGTCGTGCTGTGGAATGTGGCGCTCATGGTGCAGTTCGGCCTCGGACTGATGGATCGCCAGCGTCTCGTATGGAGCGACATCGTTCACAATCAGATCTACGAGGTGCCCCCGCGGTTGGTCTCGGTCGTGAGCCGCTATTTCGTGGCGCGTGATGACCTCGCGGGAAGCAGCCGTCGGGACGCCCCGCAATGATCTCGGAATATTTGAAGAGCGTGCTGCACTGTCCTGCCTGTCGGGCCCAGGCCAACGGCGGCGCGCCCAAGCTCGAACCGCCCAAGCTCGAACCGGATGACGAAGGCATGCGCTGCCCGAGCTGCTGTCGCCTCTTTCCGGCGCTCGCGGGGCGAGGCTATCTCGACTTGCGACCACCGGCCGATACGTTCGAGAGCCTCACGGAATACGCGGAAGAAGCGTTCCTTTACCGGACCGACGCTATCCGCCCGCTCTTTCTATCGGCGCGGATCAAAATGGACATGATGCTGAAGATGCTTGCGCCGTCGCAAAACGATCGCATCCTCGACATCGGCTGCGGCAACGGCCGCTTTCTCTACTTCACCCGGCCGAGCTGCGGACAGCTCGTCGGGATCGACGCCGGCGCGCACTTCGCGCCCGAGCCTCTGGCGACAGTGGATCTGACGCGCGGCGATATCCGCCTGCTTCCTTTCGAGGACGCGAGCTTCGACAAAGCTTATTCGCTCGATGTCCTCGAGCACCTCGATGAAGAAGGTGTCGATGCGATGCTCGCCGAAGCACGGCGCGTCCTGAGTCCCGGCGGGAAGCTCTTCTTGTACTCGCACGTGATGATGAGCTCGCGGCTCGCGGCCTTTCAGCGCGGTGTCAACAAGACCGTGCGTTGGCTCGACCAAAGAGGCCTCGTCGATAATGCGCCCGAACGCGAGCGGAAATCCGATCATCAGAATGTGATTCGAAGCTACGAGCAGCTCGACGAGGTGCTCGTGCGCGCCGGGTTCCGTATCGCCGATATTCGTTATTACAACGTTGTGCTCAAGGCCATCTTCGAAGATCTCATGCTGCCTCTCGTCGAGCACAACTTCTTTGGCGGCGCGAAGAAGAAAGAAGACCGGGAGAAGGCGCCGCATCACGACGGGGATGATCACGTTTCGACGAAGCCCGAGGTCGGCCGTTGGGCGCACGCGCCGCTCTCGGTCGCGTCGCAATTGATGAAGCTCGATGTGATGCTCTTTGGACGGGTGCGCACCGGGCCGTTTTTCTTGCTGCTCGAGGCGGTTTAAAGCTTGAAGCTTCTCTATGTCGCGTCCGACCAGAAAGTGCCGGGACGCACCGGCGGTTCGGTGCACGTCGAGGAAGTGGCCCGCGGTCTCGCGACGCTCGGACACGAAGTTCATGTTGTCGCGCTCGGCGACGGTTCCCCCGACGGTTCCGAAGAAGCATTCACGCTTCATCCGAGCGCGATGCTCTTCGAGCACCGGGCTTTCCGATGGACCGCGCGGCGCCAAGTCGCCGAGCTTCTCGATCGACTCGGTATCGACGCGGTTGTCGAGCGTTACTACAACTTTGGCGGCGAAGGGATTCGAGCCGCCCACGAGCGAAACATCCCGTCGCTTCTAGAGGTCAACTCACCGCTGAAGGAGCCTCGCGGCTCATTGAAGAGCTTTCTCGACGGCGCGGCTCTCGTCCGGCCCATGCGTCGTCTCCGAGACGAACTGGCGGCAAAGGCTGGCGCCCTCGTCACACCGCTCCCGTCTATCATTCCGGACAACGTCCCCGCCGAGAAAGTGCATCAGGTGAACTGGGGTGCGAACGTCGAGCGGTTCCACCCCGAGATCGAGCTTGCCGCGCTTGATATTCCAGAGGGTCGACCGGTCGTGGTGTTCTCGGGAAGCTTTCGGACGTGGCACGGCGCTGACGTTCTCGTGCGCGCCGCGGCTAAGGTGCCGGAAGCATTCTTTCTCTTCGTCGGCGCCGGTCCTTCATGGGAGCCAGCACGGCGCCTCGCGGACGAGCTCGGTCTTCGCGACCGCGTTCTCTTCACCGGCGCGGTTGGCTACGATGCGATGCCGGGCTATTTGAGATGGGGTGACGTCGGCGTCGCGCCCTATCAGCCCGAGAAGCTCGGGCAGATGCAGCTCGGCTTCTACTGGTCACCGCTCAAAATCTTCGAGTACATGGCGATGGGGATGCCCGTGGTCACTCTCGATGTGCCACCGCTACGCGCCATCATCCGTCCGGAACAGGAAGGTCTTTTGTTCGAAGAGGGCGATGTCGAGGCGATGGCGCGAGCGATCGGGTCGCTTCTCGAAGACCGCGACCGGGCCCGGGCCATGGGTCACGCCGCGCGCGAGCGTGTCGTGGCGCACTACAGTTGGCAACTGCATTGCGAGGGTCTCGATCGTATCCTGAAAGAGATGACGGGGAAGCGATGAATGTCCTGCTCACGACGGACGTGTTCCCACCTGGTGGAGGAGGGAGCGGCCGATCGACGGCGACGCTCGCGCGCGCGCTCGCCGGGCGGGGGCATCGTGTGCGGGTCGTGGTGGCGCGGCGTGAGACCAAAGACCAAACGGAGTGGGACGGCGTTGCGGTTTCCGAAGTCGCGATCCCCGCCGCGCGCATAGGAAGCCGCGCTCGCGAGACGGCCTATGCCCATGGACTCGAGCGCGAGCTCGGTGAAGAAGTGTGGGACCTCATCCACGCGCAGCACTGGCTGTCTGCCATCGCGACACGCCTCGCGGCGCCACGCCTCCCAATGGTGGTGACGGTGCGCGACTACTGGCCGAGCTGTATCTGGTCGACGATGCTCTCGGGCACAAACGCGTGCCCGGGCTGCAGCTACACACGCCGCGTCGTTTGCGCGGGCCGCCAGCGGCCGTGGATGTGGCCGCTCACGCCGCTCGTGCCGCCCTTCATCGGCGCCGAGCTTCAAAGGCGCACGACGGTTCTTGCGGAAGCCAAAGCGGTCGTGGCCGTGAGCCGCCATGTCGCGCAGTCTCTGCCCGCTATTGGAGAGGCGGAGGCTGAAGTCATCCCCAATTTCTCGAGCGAGCTCGACACGTCGTTCGAGAAACCCAGCGACCTGCCCGATCGCTACCTCCTGTTTATCGGGAAGCTCGAGCCGAACAAAGCACCGGATCGCTTGCTCCCGGTCCTCGAAGCAGCCAAGACCGAGATACCGCTCGTGGTCGCGGGCTCCGGGAGCATGACGGCCGAGCTTCGGCGCGAAGCGGAGCGGCTCGGCCGCACCGTAACCTGGCTCGGCTGGGTCGACGAAGAGCGAACCCGCGCGTTGATGCAGCACGCGGACGCCGTGCTCTTCCCGTCGCGCTGGCAAGAGCCACTCTCGCGCGTCCTCCTCGACGGCCTCGCCGTCGGCGCGGTGCTCGTGGTCGAGCCCACGGGCGGCAGTGCCGATCTCGTGGTGCACGAAGAGAGCGGTGTGTTGGGGACGGGCGTCGAGGCGCTCGGCCAAGAGCTCGCCCGTGTGCTCACCGATGAGGCCTTCGCCGAGCGACTTCGCCAAGGTGCTTTGGCCCGCGCAGAGGCCGTCTTCTCGGAGAAGGCCGTGCTGCCGCGCATCGAAGCTCTCTACCGGAGCGTGAGCGAGCCATGAAGATCGCTCTTCTCACGCGCGCCATCCACCCATTGCACGGCCGTGGTGGACTCGAGCGCCACACCGCGGCGCTCAAGCGCTACCTCGAGCGCGCCAGCTGCGATGTGCGGGTCTTCACGACGCCGCCCCTTCAAGAGATCTCGGAGCCGCGCGACGAGACCTATACGTTCACGTCGTCTCGAATGCTCCCATGGCCGCGCCGTCCTGGCTTCGTCGTGCTCGAGCGCAACACGAACTACTTGATCTGGAGCGTGCGCGCCGCGCGCGAGCTCATCGGATCCTTCGAGCCCGACATCGTCCAGGCGGATGGCGGCGCGGGTTTCGGCTATGCAAGGCTCGGCGCCTCTAAACACGCTCCGCTCGTGCTCCATCCGCACGGCATGGAAGAGTTCAAAACGACGGCCCTCAAGCGGGCGGCCTACTTCCCGCTCCGAAACGCGATCCGCTATGCGGCCTCCCGAGCGGCGCGCGTGATTGCGCCGGACCGTTCGATGAAGGTGGAGGTGCTGCAGCTGCTCGGCGTCGAGCCGGACAAGATCGTGGTGATTCCCAACGCCATCGACATCGAGGAGATCGATCGAAGACCCGACGGCGATGTGTCCGTGCTCGAGCTCGACGCGCGGGACACCGTGCTGCTATCCGTCGGTCGCCTCGAAGCGAACAAAGGCTTTGTGGATTTGGCGAACGCGCTCGGTGAAATCCGGGACGAGATGCCGGAGCACTGGAAGTGGGTCCTCGTCGGCGAAGGTTCGCAGCGGGAGACGATCGAGCGCGTCGTAAACGAGCGAGGCCTCGCTCCCAAGACGTCCCTCGTGGGCTCCGTCTCCGACAAGCAACTCCATGCGCTCTACAAACGGGCGAATCTATTCGTCCACCCAACGCGATACGAAGGAAGCTCCATGGTCACGCTCGAAGCGATGGCGCACAGCAAACCTGTCATCGCGACGCGCGTCGGTGGCATCCCCGACAAGATCGTCGACGGCGTTTCCGGGCTCCTGGTGCCACCCGCCGACGTGGACGCGCTCGCGCGCACGCTCGCCGCGGCCGTCACGGAGAGCGACATGCTGGCCGAATGGGGCCATGAAGGCCGCCGGATCGCGGAACAAGAATTCTCGTGGTCGACGCGCATCCACGAGCTGCTCGAGCTCTATGGGGAGCTGGCGTGAGAGGATCCGACGAGGATCGCGTGTGGCTCGCACGATCCCCGTTGGACGCGGTATTCTAGTTTCAGCAATGACGACGCGGACGTCGAGACCACGAGGGGCGGCTTTCTCGATGAAAACCGTCGGCGTGCGCCAGCAAGACACAGCATCGATCGAGGACGCGCGACAGCTTCTGAAGACGGCAGCGGAGCTCCGGCCCGTCGATGCGCTCGTGCCCCGGGGCATCTATCGCTTTTCCAGCTTCGAGGAGGCGGACCGTTGGATGAGAAGGACGATAGCGAGTACTCGCGCGCGCCACAGATCGAAGATCTCGTCCGGATCTGCCACTCCCTGAACGAGCACGGCGCCCAGTACGTTCTCATCGGCGGCTTTGCGGTGATCGCCCACGGTGCGGGCCGTACGACGAAGGACATCGACCTGCTCATCGAACCGAGCGCTCTGAACGTGTCCAGGATCAAAGCGGCCCTCGCCATTCTTGCCGACAACGCTGCGGCGGAGGTCAAGGAAACGGACGTTGAACAATATTCGGTCGTGCGCATCGCGGATGAAGTCATCGTCGATCTCCTCGCGAAGGCTTGCGATGTGGTTTACGAGGACGCCGCCAAGGATCAGGAACATGTCGAGATTGATGGCGTGAAGATCCCGATAGCCAGCAAGCGAACGCTCATCCGAACCCAAAGACACGTTTCGCGGCTCAGACGCCGCGGACAAACAGTTCCTCGAGGACCTCATCGCCGCGGAGGAGCACGGAGAGTAAGCAGCCCCGCCCCCTTTACATTCCCACGCTGCTGAAATAGCCTTCTGCCAAGCGCCATGATTGGACGAACCCTCTCCCACTACGAGATCGTCGCCGTTCTCGGTAGCGGCGGGATGGGAGACGTGTATCGTGCGCGTGACACGAAGCTCGAGCGTGAAGTCGCCATCAAAGTGATCGCGGAGGAGTTCTCTCGGGACAAGGAGCGTTTGGATCGGTTCGAACGCGAAGCGAAGCTCCTCGCTCAACTCAATCACGCGAACATCGCTACGCTTTACGGTTTCGAAGACGCCGACGGTCAGCGTTTCCTCGTAATGGAGCTCGTCGAAGGCGAGACCTTGGGCGAGCGCATCGCCAAAGGGCCTATCCCGCGCGGTGAGGCCATCACTTTGTTCATTCAAGTTGCAGAAGGACTCGAAGCCGCACACGAGAAGAACATCGTCCACCGTGATTTGAAACCCTCGAACATCAAGCTCGGACCGGATGGGAAGATCAAGATTCTCGACTTCGGCCTGGCGAAGGTATTCGCCAACCCCGAAGCGCGTCCGGAGGATTTATCGCAGTCTCCCACCCTGACGAAAGTTACGGCGCTGGGCGCGATCCTGGGAACGCCGCCTTATATGAGCCCCGAGCAGGCCCAGGGAACGTCCGTCGACAAACGCACCGACATATGGGCCTTCGGGTGCTGCCTCTATGAAGCTTTGTCCGGACGCGCAGCTTTTCTCGGGCAAACGGCCACGGACACCCTCGCGCGGATTCTGGAGAGAGAGCCCGACTGGAGCGCCTTACCTAGCGGCACACCGGAAAAGCTCCTGAACCTCCTAGAACGGTGCTCGAGAAAAGATCCGCGCCGTCGCCTCCAGCATATCGGTGACGCAAGGGTTGAGCTCGAGGACATCCGCGACACGCCGGACAGCGTTCCTCGCCGAGCGCACGCCACCGGATGGTCTCGTTGGGCGCCCGCCTTTCTGGGCGTGGCCTTTCTACTCGTCGCCCTATGGATGGTGGGGCGCAGCGATCGGACCGGCCCTCAGCCCGGCAGTGAGGCGCGGCAAGTGCAGCTGACCGCGAACCCGATCGAGAACCCGGTGGTCAGCGCCGCCATCTCCCCGGACGGCAGGTACCTCGCCTACGCCGACCTCTCAGGATTGTTCCTTCGACCCATGGACTCGGGAGAAACGCACAGGGTGATTCTTCCAGAGGGTTTCGAGGTCCGGGAAGTCGACTGGTTTCCGGAGGGAACCAACCTGCTGTTCAGCGCTGTCGCGGACGGCGGGCTGAGCCTCTGGAAGATCCCGATTCTCGGCGGTGAACCGCGGAAGCTTCGCGAAAAAGTCTGGAGAGCCGCGGTCTCTCCGGATGCCCTTTGATTGCGTTCCTCGACGCTACTTTCCCGCCACGCGCGGTGCAAGTCATGGGTCCCAACGGCGAGAACCCCCGGAAGATCGTCGAAGCTGGGGCAGAGGACTCGTTCGTGGAGCTGGCTTGGTCGCCCGACGGTGAACGTCTCGCATACGGCAAGTGGCACAGCGGACCAGAGGGCGAGGCGTTCAGCATCGAAAGCATCCATTTGGAGAGCGGCCGGACGAACGTAGCCCTTTCGGACCCACGATTGTGGCAAGACTGGAGAGGAATCCTTCCTTTCTCGTGGACTCCTGACGGACGTTTGATTTACGCGCGTCAAGAGTTACCACCGAACGACCAAAGCTCCAATTTGTGGGCGTTGCCCATCGATCTCGACTCGGGCGAAACGTTGGGGGCTCCCGCTCGGGTGACTCAACTGCCCGGCTGCAACTTCCAGGACCTTTTCGTTACGGCGGACGGCCACAAGTTGAGTTACCTTCTGGAGCGCCATCAGTCCGACATCTACGTCGGCGAGCTCAGGGACGAGGGCGCCACCCTCATGAACGTTCGCCGCCTGACACTGGACGAGCGGAGCGACAAACCAGGTGCCTGGATGCCGGACAGCCGGGAAGTTCTTTTCCACTCCAACCGAGGTGGGAGCTGGGCCCTTTGGAGGCAAGGTCTCGAGGAAACGGACCCCGAGGTCATCGCGAGTACGAGCGAGGAAGTGTATGCCGTGGTCGACGCGAGCGGGTCGTGGATACTCCATTGGTCCTCGGGAGATCCGATGCGGTTGCCGGTTACCGGCGGGCCTTCGGAACGCGTGCTGACAACGTCCTGGGCGCCCGAAGCTCGAGATACATGTTGTCGTCGGTGTTGAGCCTCGTGCCATCCGAAAACGCCGCCGTGCCGTCGGCGTCGAGCGTCATGCTCGCGAGGACATCGCTCGGATAATGCATCTCCGCACGCGTCAGGCTTTCGTGGATCTCCGGGTCGCGATAGAACGCGTCGAGGCGATCGAGTGAGAGCTCGAGAGGGTTGCGGCCGCCGATGAGAATGAGGTCGCGATCTTGAAACGCGATGACGTAGGGGAAGATTTCGCGAAACGTCGCGATGAGCGAACGCGTCGACTCTTCGGACATGCCGTAGAGGTGAAACCACTGGCAAAGGAGGCCGTCGGGCTCGAGCCGCTCGGCGGCGATCTCGAAGAAGTCCTTCGTGAAGAGATTGGGGTTCTCCTGTCGTTTCGGGGGATCTGATTTGTGTTGGAGGGCATGGCCTATGGACGCTGCCGCGATTGTGGAAAACGCCGGAAACTCCGGGCGAGAGAGGCGTTTAGGGAAAGGTTGTGAGCACGTACAAACGTGGAGCGGCGTTTTCCACAATCGCTTGGAAAACGCTTCGCGTTTCCCACGAGCGCCCACAGGCCCCTCCTGATATATATACAAGAAAGATTAATTCATATGGAATAAGGAAGGGGGGGTCGATTAGTGGAGGCTATGGAAAACGCCCTTCCAGGCTTCGAAGAGAACTCAGTCGTGAGCAAGGTCTGAACGACCAGAACCGTGGGGGCGTTTCCCACAGCCTCGTCTCCCGCTGAGGGGCAGTGGCATTTGGTGAGGCCCGTGGGTTGAGAGGGTAAGCCATGTGTAGATGCGCATCGGCGAGAACGCTAGAATCCTTTTTTTCTGAAAGAGAAAAGAGCGTTCCCGCGATGCGCGTTACTACGTTAGTCAACAAGCTCATCGGATTGCAAGGCCTGTGGGTCCGAGGTTTCCACTTCCAGGCGGACAAAGCCAGAGTGGTGGTGGATGTAGTACCACGGAGGAGGAAGCCTCTGTGCGGGATTTGCGGACGAAAGGTCCGCAAGAACAAAGATCGCTACAATCGCTACTGGCGGCACTTGGACCTGTTCGGAGTCCGGACCTATCTACTCGATCCGACGAGTGGTATGTCGGCGGTGTGGAGTGGTCAGAGAAAAGGTGCCTTGGGCCGACAAGGGAAGCCGCTTTACCAAAAGCTTCGAACAAGAGGTAGCGTGGCTGGCACAGAGGACGGACGTCAGCGCCGTAGCGAACTATTTCCGAGTGACGTGGCGTTCGGTGCGACGGATCATCCAGCGAGTGGTTGCCGAGCAGCGGGATGAGCGGCGCGAGCTCGATGGATTGCGGGTGATTGGGATGGACGAGATCAGCTACCGCAAACGCCACAAGTACTTAACAGTGGTAATAGACCATCTCAGCGGCCGGGTCGTCTGGGCGGGAAAGGAGCGCAAGGCCAAGACGCTGCTGCGGTTTTTCCGCAAGCTCGGACCACAAAGAGCCGCGGAGCTCGAAGCGGTCAGCATGGACATGTGGGAGCCGTACATAACTGTCGTCGGCAAAAAGGCTCCTCAGGCACGGGTGATCTTTGACCGCTTCCACATCGTCAAGCATCTGAACGAGGCCGTGGATAAGACCCAGCGCGAGCTGGTGCGCGAGCTCAAAGGGACTGCCCGGCGCAACCTCAAGAACACCAAGTTTCCCCTTCTCAAGGCCAAACACAACCGCAGCGCGAAAGACAAACGGGTGCTCCGCGAGCAGGTGCGAGCTAATCGTCGCCTCTACCGCGCCATGCTTCTGCGCGACGACTTCATGGACCTCTACACCTACAAAACCGAGACATGGGCCAAGAAGTTTCTCCGAGGATGGCTGCGGCGCGCTATGAGCTCGAGGATAGAGCCCGTCAAACGCGCGGCGAAGATGATCCGCAGCCACTTCGATGGCGTCATCGCGTGGGTCACGTGGAGACTCAGCAACGGCCGACTCGAAGGAATGAACAACAAAATCCGGCTGCTGAGCCACCGCAGCTTTGGACTCCACTCTGCCGAAGCTCTCATCAGTCTCGTCTACCTAAACTGTGGCGGTCTCACCCTCGAGAGGATCCACTGAAATGGCAGGAGAGGCGAGATTGGAAACGCCGGTGATCCAGGGATTCGAAGGCTCCGAGATGATGACGTCGTAGGTCGTTTCGCCGCGCTGTAGCTGGTTGCGCGCGTCGCCGAGAACGAGCTCGACGCGCTCATCGTCGAGGGGTTGCCCATTCAAGGGCTCGAAGAAACGGGACGCTTCGATGACCGCCGGCTCGATCTCGAACGCATCGACACGCTCCACAGGATGCCGTAGCACGGCGCCGACGGTCATGCCGCTTCCCCAGCCGATCACGCCGACCCGCTTCGCGTCCTTCAGGAGAAACGGAAGATGGCCGAGAAGAAGCTGCGTCGCGACGTCACCCGGCCCGTTCGAAGCGTCTGTCTTGCCGTTGATCTTCAGAAGACGAAAGCTCTCGATCTGTTGCACCGCGACGGTCGCTGTCGGGCCGTCGCGATAATAAAGTAGCTCGTGGCTCGCGACGATGTCGCGCAGCTGTCCGATCTCGTAGCTCGCATAGGTCCGTGCTCCGCTATAGATGCCGAAACTCTTCATTACGCGCGCGCCGCTCGGATCGAGCGCGAGGATGATGAGAATGAAAGAGGCCGCCATCGCAGCGGTGGGGACGGAGAACCGGCCGGAGCGCGTGAGAAGCAAGATGGCCATGGCGAGCGCCATGACGGCGGCGCCTCGTATCGTGAACTCGACGCCCAAGCTCGCTAGGAGCAAGACCGAGGCGGTGATGGCGCCGGACGCCGAGCCGATGAGGTTCCAACTATAGAGCTTGGCGACGTGGGCGCTCCTCCGTGGTTTGGGGAGGGCATCGGCGGCAAGCGGGAGCGTGGCCCCGAGCGCCATGGTTGACGGGAGCATGAGGAGCGCCGCGATGATGAACTGCGACAGAAAGAGCGTGCCCTCGCGGGCCTCGATCGATGTGTAGAAGTTCAAGAAGAGAAACGGGAGGCTCCTCGCGACGATGAGGCTAAAGAAGGCCAGCGTAGCCGAGGCCACGAGGGTCTTGGACAGTCGCGGCAGCGGTTGCTCTGTCGGATGGCGGTGCAGGAGATAGGACGCGAGCCCGGCGCCTAGAGTAATGCCGAGGAGGAACGTCGAGAGCATGATCGATACGCCGTAGACCGAAGAGCCATAGACCATCGACAGCGTGCGTCCCCAAGCGACCTCGTATACCATTGCGCTCGCACCCGAGACCGCGACTGTGGTGAGTACGAGCCGCGACACCGGGCTCTGCTTCCCTTCAACTGCGTGCACGGGAAGTGACGAGAAACGTCGATGTGCTACGACGAGCGTCGTCGCGACAAGAAAATCGAGGCCTGCGCCGACCCAAAGTGTCGCCGTGAGACCGACGCTCGGAAAGAACCAGAAGACCGCGAGCAGCGGTCCGAGCACCGCGCCCGCCGTATTGGCGGCGTAGAGGGTTCCCAAGCTCACGGCAATCGCACTCCCGGAAGCGGAGAGCGCGCGCACGAGCACAGGGAGCGAAGCTCCCATGGCCACCGTCGCAGGGAGCAAAGACACGAGTGCGAGAAAAAAGCGGAGCTCTTGGCCGGCGACATTCCCAACAGCGCCGAGAATCGTCGGTGACGCGAGTGCGTAGATTCCGATAAACGCTTCGAGCGCGGCGAAGGTCAAGACGGGGTTGAGCTTCTCCAATCGAGGATGTCCGCTCAAAGCGCTTCCGAGCGCCATCCCGCCCATGAAGGCGCCGAGCACGATACCGACGGCCGTGGCCGTCGTTCCCATGGAGAGCAGAAGAAGTCGCGTCCACGCGAACTCGAAAATGAGCGCCGCGAGTCCGCTGATAAAGAATGTCAGGAGAAGCAGAGCGCGCCGTTGCGACACGACGGATCTTAAGCCAGGAAGGTGCCGTTAAGCAACGCTACGCACTACGATCCACGAGAACCTCGTCGTTGTATTTTAGAAAAACGACATCCCATGGGTTCTCGTCGCGGCTTCCATCGAGCACGAGCGTGGCCTCCACCTCCGCGACGTCGCGCTTGAGCATGAAGAACCGACAAGACTGTTCATCGAGGCTGAACGTTGGCTGCTCACGCTTCTCGTCGTAGTCGTCCGGAAGGAGCTTTCCCTTTTTCCGGAGCGCCTCGCGCACGACGTCGGTGACGCGTGGCCCGAGAAAGCGCACCTGCCACGCTTGGCGCCGCCGGTGGTAGTTCAAGAGGACGACTTTCGACGATCCATCCGCCAGACGCATGAGCGAACGGCAGCCTAACGTCCCTCGAATACCGTGCGCCTCGAAGCTTTCGACGTCGCGCTCCCAGTCGATGCCGTGATGCGCTGTGTGCTCGCGTACCGCCTCGAGCACTTCCTTCTGGCGAAACTCGAACTCGGTCGATAGCTCGGCGGTTTGCCGCTCGAGCCACGGGTTCACCGAGTGGACGACGGCGGTGTTCAGATATTTGAGCGCTCGGTCGTACTCTTTCAAGATTCTGGAAAGTTCTGCGTGATCCCGAGCTTTCTCCGTCGACGCGACGAGCTCGGTGATTTTCTTCGAGAGTCCGCCGAGAACCTGGCGCGCGGCTTTGCCTTGGCTGGCCGCTGAGGTGTCGCTAGTCACGATGAGCTCGACAAACGAATCGATGAGCTCCACGAGCTCTTTGGCGTAACGCACGCGCGACAGCAAGAGATGACGGTTCGGCTCGACCGGCTCGTAGAGCTTCTTGACGAAAGAAGGAAGCGTGCGACGCTGATCTTTGCTGAGAAGCTGGTCGTGCGCGAACAACGTGTAAAACGTTTGGTAGATCAGAGCTTGATTCTTGAGCTGGCGCCTGAGCTTTTCTTCGGCCTCTTTGCGGTTGCCTTCGCCCGGATTGAGCTTCATGATCTCGACTGGATTCGGTCCGAAACCCTCTTCCTGAAAGAAAATCAGCCCAACCATGGCGCCCGACTCCGTGAGCCAGATCTCTACGGAATAGGGGTCGCCGTCGATGCCCGTTGCGCCGAGCTCGATGCGCTCGCGCTCGACCGCCTTTTTCAAGCCCTCGATGTCCCGTATCGCCTTGGCGAGCTTGGAGGTGTCGCCGTCTTCGACTGCGCTACGCACTTCCTCTTTGAAAGCCGTTAGCGGATCCTTATCGTCGGGCCGGTAGCCGATGGCCATGAGCGCTTTTCCTAGATCGATCGGCAGAGGGGATGCCCGGAGGCGCGCCTGGCGTTCGTCATGTCCGAGGGCGCTTGGTCCGAGGCGTTCGAAGAGTGCTTGTGCGATGCGGGCACGGTCCTCGGTCGATGTCGTTTTGTCCCGGTAGAGCGCGTATTGCGAGCCGAGCTCCTCGGGCGTGAGGGCGAACGTTGCAATACGTCGCAAGAGTTGCGTTTGTTTCTCGGGCAGTCCGTCAGGCAGCCTCAAATATCCGAGCACGGTGAAGATGTCTTCCATGAGCTCCGCGGGTGGCGCGGAGTGCTCGATGGCGCCCGCGATCACAGCGGCGCTTTCGTCATCGACACAGTCGAGAGGCTGTAGACGCGGCAAACTCTCACCGTAATCACCTTCTAGCTGCTGGAGCAGTCGGTACTGAGCACGATTCAAACGGATGACGTTCTCGAGGGTCTCGAGAGAATCTTCATCGAACTCGGACTGCACCAGCGTCTCGAACACTTTGAGAAGGGCCGTCGTGCGATGGATGGCGGCGGGATTCAAGCTTTCGAAAACGGTGCGCAGGTAGGAATAGTCCTGCAGAAGCGGGCGCGCCTGCGCGACGCTTTTTCGAAGTACGGGTTTGACCGCTTCGGCGGTCTGATTCATCGGCCCCGGTACCGCGACGACTTTGTCGACGATCTCGCGGAAAAGCTCCGCGCGGCTCGCGAGGGCTTCCCGAGGCTCGGGCACGCGACGCTCCCTGATGAAGTAGGCCAATGGGACGATGACCTCGTTAACGACACGCCGGTCGAGCGCCGCACGTTCGTTGTCTGTTGGCTTCGTGCTCATCTGGAGCTGAGTGATCTCGCCGTAAAGGCCCCGGAACCGTTCGTCGAGCACCTGGTAGCCGTTGCGGTATTGCGCCGCGACGAGCCGACTCCGAATGAGATCGGGGTCCAGCCGAATCTCGCTTCGAGCGCCAGACAGAAGCACCATCTCGACAGAGCGAAAGAATTTGTCCAGCGCATCTTGGCAGCTCACCCAATATTCGGCGATCCGCTCCATCAGCACTTGCGCGTCGCCGGGCTCGAGAGGGAGTGCTTGCGCCGAAGTGGGGAGGGCTAGAACTTCGATCCGCTGGAGAAGATGCTTGCGGAGGACGTCGTCTCGATACTTCCGGAGCTCTGTGATGAAGCCATCGGCCTTAGGGAATAACTGCGCGGCGTCGGGCTCGCCGGCGAACTCTGACTTCAGCGTCTCGAGCAACTTTTTCGTAAGCTCGTCGATCTCGGCATCGAGACGGGTCGTGAAGGCGGGATCGAGCGTTACCTCTAGAAGACTGTGCAAGGATTCGCTTTGATTCTCCCCCTCGATCCGCCCATGGACCCTCTGCAGGAGGTCGGTGCGAATCTCGTTCAGCAGCATGGCCGCGCGGTTGTGGATCCGCTCGGTGAGGATGAGCCGCGCTTCGCGTTTCCGGGACTCGCGCCGTGCCAGAGGAGGGCTTCGACCGCGCCTTTCTTTTGCTCTTCTTGGGTCGAGAGCTCTTGTGGCCCGTCAGCGAGCTCCTCCTCGACTACCGAGACCTTACCGGAAATGAGGCTACCGAAACGTTTGCGAAGACCGTCTAGCATCGAGTCGAGGCCGCCAGAGGGATACCCCCTGGAGAAGAAACTCACTGGGTTGTTGGTGTTGGCCTTTATCTTAACATTTTGAGTAACTTTTGCGACCACGACCCGGCCCGACTAAAATTGACAGCTCCATGCCCTTGTGCTAATTTTTTTCGAACTGCTTGGCAGTGGCGCTATCGTCTAGGGGACTAGGACGGGTGGTTCTCAGCCATCAAACCGGGGTTCGAATCCCCGTAGCGCTACCAAGCCAACATCGGTGCCTGGTAGCGGCGTGGCTTTTTGGGTGAGCAGAGGATGGACAAACCTTCCAAACGAAAAGCGCGTCCGGCCATTTTCGTCCATGGCGGGGCGTGGGCGATTCCCGAAATCGAGCGTGAGGTGCACCAAAAAGGCGTCCATCGAGCCTCCATGGCGGGATTCGAGACCTTACTCACCGGCGGCTCCGCCCTCGACGCGGTCCAAAAAGCAGTGGAGCACATGGAGGTCGACGAGACCTTCAACGCGGGTCGCGGCGCCGTCCTCAACGCCGAGGGCGAAGTACTGCTTGACGCAGCCATTATGAACGGCGCGGATTTGAAGGCTGGGGCCGTGGCTTGCGTGCCCGGCGTGCTGCATGCGATAGCACTCGCGCGCGGGATCTTGGAGAGCGCGCCCCACGTAATGTTGGTCGGGGACGGCGCGCGGGCTTTCGCGGAGGAAGCAGGGGTCGCGACATGCTCGCCCGCGTCCCTCATCGTGGAGCGCGAGCGGGAGCGTTACGAGAGAGCGAAGGAAGTGTCGAAGTCAGGCGGCCTCGACCAAGTCGGAGGCCCCGCAGATACTGTTGGCGCTGTGGCATGCGACGGCCACGGCCACGTCGCCGCCGCCACGTCAACGGGCGGGTCGCTCCTGAAGCTTCCAGGCCGCGTAGGGGACTCACCGCTCATCGGCGCCGGGCTCTATGCCGACGACCGCCGAGGGGCCGGCTCTTCGACGGGTTGGGGTGAAGGGATCATGCGGGTCGTGTTGGCGATCCGAGCAGTCGATTCAATCACGTCGGGACTCGGCCCCGCAGAAGCGGCGCAGCAAGCCGTGCGCATGCTCGAGTCCCGGACCCAAGGACACGGCGGTATCATCCTCGTCGATTCCAAAGGCGAGCTTGGCTATGCTTTCAATACACCTCACATGGCTTACGCCTATTTGGCCGAAGGCATGACGCAACCGGAGGTCGGGATATGAAAGGTCCTTGGCTCGCGCTTGGCCTTGTCATACTCAGTGTCAGTGCCAGTGACAGTGCCCGAGCGGGCGCCCAGGAGGATCTTGCGGGACTGAGCTGGCTCGCAGGAGGATGGCGCGGCGAGATGGGCCGAGCCGTCATCGAGGAGCACTGGACAAAGGCGGCCGGCGGGATGATGCTCGGCGTTTCCCGAACGGTGGTTGGTGACAAAGCCGTCGGGTTCGAGTTTCTACGAATCGAAGTCCGTGCCGATGGCGTTTACTACGTCGCCCAGCCGAACGGGCGAGCGGGAACGGACTTCAAGCTCAGCAAGCTCGAAGGTGAAAGCGCCGTGTTCGAGAACCCCGAGCACGACCATCCCAAGATCATCCGCTACCGAAAGGGCGAGGACGGAAGCCTTACCGCGCGGATCGAAGGAGACGAAGGCGTTCAGGCGTTCGCGTTCCGGGCGATCACGGCGCCGTGAGATTGTCGGCCCGCGTGTACCGAAGCCATCAGGGTCTGTCGCGCAGACCGTAATAACGATCGCCGATCGGCTTGAGCACGCGCGCTCCCGAGACCTGCACCCGCTCCCAATGCTCATTTACGTCGGCGACCATGATGCGGAGATTTCCGGCGGCAGCGTCGCCGTCCGGCGACGACTGGGTCGCATCGAGAAAGAAAAGGTGGCCCTCCCACGAGAGCTCGGCGAACGTCTCGTCCCGCCGCACGAAAAGGAAACCGAGGTCGCGATAAAAGGCAATGGAGCGGTCGAGGTTATCGACGAAAAGCTCCACGACGAGTTGTTCCGTCGACGGGACGTAGCGCTCCTGCTGCGAGCTTGCCGACATTCCGACCGCGAAAGCGGCGGCCACCCAAAACATTGCTTTCGGCATGGTTCCTCCAGAGGGAGATTTTACGACGCGAGCTCTCTTGACGCCCCCGGACGGTATTGTTAGGATCGGCCTCTCACCTACCGCATGACGCGCCCTTAGCTCAGCTGGATAGAGCGACAGACTACGAATCTGTAGGTCGGGTGTTCGAATCGCCCAGGGCGCGCCATATCAGTTACTTACGGTAAAGCTTATAGAGAGACGGCTATGGTACACAAACGATACTCAAAATAACGCTTATGGTTCGTTCACCTTCCCCGTCCTGTGCCAAAACTCGGCCCTTTTGAAATAGGCCGTAAATCAGCAGCTTAGTGTCTGTGTTTGCGACCGGACCAAGGGCCGTGGGCTTTACAATCGTCTGGCCCGAGGGTGTTATCTTCAGCTCCATGATGACGTACCACGTGCAATTCCTACTGCTCGTTCTAGCTGGCTGGGTCAACCGCCAGCAGCAGGATGTGATCGACTACCAGCAAGAGGAAAACCGTGTGCTCCGAGCCGGGCTTCGGGGCAAGCGTCTCAGTCTCTCGGACGACGACCGGCGCAGGCTCGCGGTCAAGGCCCAGGCTTTGGGCCGCGAGGCGCTGGCCCAGATTGCGTCGGTTGCCACACCCGCTACGCTTCTGCGCTGGTACCGCCACCTCATCGCAGCCAAGTACGATGGCAGCAAGAACCGGAGTCCAGGCCGACCTCCGACGGCGAAGGACATCCGTGAACTCATTGTGCGCGTGGCGCGGGAGAACCCGACGTGGGGATATACGCGCCTGCGAGGCGCACTCAAGAACCTCGGACATGAACTCGGACGCAACACTATCAAGAGGATCCTCGCCGACCACGGTATCGCGCCTGCCCCGGAGCGGGGCAAGAGCATGTCGTGGAGCACCTTCATCAAGGCTCATTGGGGTACCATCGCCGCGACAGACCTGTTCACCGTCGAGGTTGTGAACCCGTTCGGGCTCGTCCGCTACCATGTCCTGTTTGTCATCGATATCGCCACTCGCTGCGTGTGCATCGGTGGGATAACGTCGGACCCCAACGGGGAGTGGATGAAGCAGGTGGCAAGAAACCTCACTGACATGTGGGATGGTTTCCTCCTTGGCAAGCGATACCTCATCCACGACCGGGACCCGCTATTCACCGAGGCGGTACGTGGGCTGTTGAGAGATTCAGGCGTGAAGCCCCTTCGCCTTCCCGCTAATAGTCCGAATCTGAACGCATATGCGGAAAGATTCGTTCTCTCCATACGTCGAGAGTGTCTCGATCGCTTCGTACCTCTCAGTGAGCGACACCTGCGGACAGCAGTAACCGAATACGTAGTGCACTATCACACAGAACGGAACCACCAAGGTCTCGGCAACGAGCTCCTCACACCTCTGCCGGCAAGCGCGAATGACACTGGCCCCATCGTGTCGCGAGAGCGACTTGGGGGCATTCTCAACTACTACTGCCGTGCCGCGTAGATTGTCGCCAGCGACGGTAGCCACTCGGCGGGCTCGACCGGCGTAGCGTGGAAACAGCTTCAGGAACACGCTTCGATATTCGCTCTCGACTAGGCTGAAGTTCCTTGGTCGAATGAACCCACTGACAGTGTGAATCTCCAATGATTACGCGTCTTTAGGGACGCCGAGAGGCTAATTTTGGGATGCAATATGTAGGCATGTCTAAAGCCTTTTATAGTTTGATACACATTGATACATAGGCTATTATGGTGGGCATGCATATCCACATCATCCCCAATCGCAACTCTACCCCCGCGGTCCTGCTGCGTGAGTCGTATCGGGTGGGCGGAAACGTCCGCAAGCGCACGCTCGCTAACTTGTCCAAATTGCCCATGGACGCAGTCGACGCCATCCGACGCATTCTCAAAGGGGAAAAGCTCGTCTCGGTTGAAGTCGCCTTCAAAATCGTCGAGAACGGCTCCCGGCACCATGGCCACGTCGACGCGGTGCTCAGCGCCATGAGACAGCTCGGTTTCGAAAAGCTCGTTGGTTCTCGACACTCACCAGAGCGGGATTTGGTCGTGGCCATGGTAGTCGCCCGGATCCTCGAACCGCAGTCGAAGCTGGCGACTAGCCAGTGGTGGCACACAACCACACTGCCCGAAATCCTGGGGGTGAGCGATGCCCGCGAAGACGATCTCTATGCCGCCATGGACTGGGTTCTCAAACGCCAGGAGATCATCGAAAAAAAACTCGCGGCGCGCCATCTCCAAAACGACGGCCTGGCGCTCTATGACCTAACCTCAAACTACTTCGAGGGTGTGAGTTGTCCGATCGCCCGCCTCGGATACGACCGTGACGGCAAGAAAGGCAAGCTGCAGATCAACTACGGTCTGCTGACCAACGAACGCGGCATCCCCGTGTCGGTATCGGTCTTTGAGGGCAACACGGGCGATCCCAAAACGCTGTTGCCTCAGGTAGAAAAGGTGCAAGAGCCTCCGATCGGAAAACCCCTCCCTCACGGTTTTCTATCAGCGCATAGAGGATTCGGGGATCGCTGCGATAGACATCGATACCGATTCTGCCTGTCGGGCCATCAGGAATGCCCTCGGTCAACTTCTTCCATGTCTTCCCGCCGTCGGAGCTCTTGTAGAGGCCGCTTCCAGGCCCCCCTCCACTGAATCCCCAGGGTGTCCTCCGTCGCTGGTACGCGGCGGCGTAAAGAATCCGGGGATTCACCGGGTCCATGGCTACTTTGACGACTCCGGTGTCTTCATCGATATATAAGATCTTTTCCCAGGTGTTTCCCCCGTCAGTCGTCTTGAAAAGGCCCCGCTCCTCGTTGGGTCCCCACAGGTGTCCCAGAGCGGCGACGTAAACGGTGTCAGGATCCCGGGGATGGATCACGATGCGTCCGACGTGATGGGTGTCGCGCAGGCCGACGTGCTTCCAGGTCTTCCCGCCATCCGTCGACTTATAGACCCCGTCGCCGAAACTCGAGCTTTGCCGGTTATTGGGCTCTCCAGTACCCACCCAGACAATCTCGGGATCGGAAGGCGCGAGAGCGAGGTCGCCGATCGAGGAAGTCCCCTGATCGTCAAAGACTGGATCCCAGGTGGTTCCGTTGTTGGTGGTCTTCCAAAGTCCTCCCGAAGCCGAACCGATGTAGAAGATCCAGGGACGATCTTCCACCACGGCCAGGTCATGGATGCGTCCGCCCATGACGGCGGGGCCGATGGAGCGCAACAAAAGGTTGTCGAGAATAGTTTCATCAACGAGCTGTGCCTGAGCCCGGTTCGGGCTGCATAGCAGGCCGACGGCCACCACTAGAGCCAGGTTCAAGCAGCAGAAAAATACTCTCGCACCTCTCATGCCTTCCTCCAGACGTTTGTTTACAGAGATAAGCAGGCTTGGTGAGCCTTGCATCGCCGGTTCGACGCGGAGGCTTGCTAGTGTCCTTCTGGCGAAACTAGGATTAGGAAAATTCATACCTGTCCGGCCCCGGTCCGCACGAAATTTCCCCACTGGGATGGGACGGTGCAGTCCGATTGAAGTCCGGGTGAGGGTAGCAGAACTCGAGCAAACAGGGCAAGGCGGTTGAGGAGTGTCTCCCGCCTGCCTTGGTGCACAACTCCGATAGAGGCCGATAGCTCGCTTGGCCCCGACTCCCATCATCCGATCATCTCGCTATCAGGCATCCCGAGCGCCGTCATGGTGTTGAGAATCTTGCACCCGATCCTTGCCTCGACTCTCTGTGCCGCCAACCCTCTCGCTCGCATCGCTGAGCCCACGATAGCCTTGTAGCGATGGAACGTTGTCTCGACTTTGCTCCGTTTGCTGTAGCCCGATTCTGTGTGCCACTTTCGTTTGCCGAGCCGAGCTTGTGCTGCAATGTTGCGATTGCGCTGTCGGCTGCTCGCCGGCCCCGATGCGAGCTGGGCGCCCTTGCGCGGCGGTATCAGCACCCTCGGCGAGCGATGAGCACTGTGATTCTCGATTGCCTCATAGACGCCGCCGGCGTCGTATGCGGTGTCAGCTCTGGCCGATGAGATGGGACTGTCGATCTGTCCGACAAGCGATGCAACCCGCGATGAATCGCGGGCTCTTTTGCTCGTCAGCTCGCCGGCGACGACTTCGCCAGTCTGCTCGTCGACACACAGATGGAGCTTGCGATAGTCCCTGCTATTTGTGCTCTGCGCAGCTGGCCGGCGTGGACAGCGAGACCGCTGCTGTCGATCAAGATGTGCAACGGCGTCTTCTGCTTGTCTTGGTAGAAGGGGACCTTACCCAGCTTCGCCTTGCGCCTCGAAATCGTGGTGTGATCGGGCACATCATTGTCTAGCTTCATCAGAGCGAACAACGACCGCAGCAATCCCTCGCTCTGCCTAGATGACAGATGAAACACCATGCCCAGGGTGACAGCCGTCTCGATGGCGTGGTTCGAGTACTTGCGTTGACGGCCCGGTTTCCTCCTCCTCGGCCGGGGCGCGTCCCAGTTCACAAGCTTGCCGGCGGTGAGCGAGATCCAGACGGTCAGGCTCCCACGGTTGCGTAGACCCGCCTCATATTCACGCCAATTCCTCACGCGATAGGCCTTCTTCACATACTTCCGCTGAGTGCGTTTGAAAATGCTCATGGGGAACCTCGAATCCGTGAGTACAGGACAATTGTGGACCGAGATCGCGAGTTGTGCACCAAGGCAGCTGCGCGTCATGACCTGAGGTAGGAGCCCAGTGCGTTAGCAGCGCTCGCTGGGATCTGTGCGGGGGGCCGCCCGTAAGGGCGGTCCCTACCGCGAACGATGCCAGACCCGCTGGATCGAGAATCGCCCGACGCGTACGCAGTGTTCAGGGCTGAGGAGCGATTCATTCCTGTGCGACGCCAAGTACCAGGGCCACCGCAGTACGCTGCCACATCGGCCGGCCAGGGGCCGTTGCGATTTCCCATCCAGTTTCTAGCAATAGGTGGCCCAGAATGGCGGCGGCCTCGAAATCAAGTGGTTGGCTCAGATCGTCCTGGGGTGAATGGTAGCGTGTGGTCATGTATGCTTTCTGAAGCTGGCGGCCGTTGAGGTCGTCTCGTCCGGTTGCTGTGCCAGCGATGACCCAGAGCGCGGGGACACCGGCTCGCGCGAACGGAAAGTGGTCACTGCCGAGCAGTGGCAGCGACGGCTCCGCCGCGATGCCAAGACCGACACGGTCCGCTGCCGCACGCACCGCCGCTCCCATACTAGAATCCGCGCTACCCATAGCATTGACATCGAGCAGAGGGTGCGCCATCAGGGTGGCTCCGTCGATGTTGATGGCCGCGACGATGTTCTCCACGGGGATGGGGCCCCGCCGTACGAAGTAGTCCGCCCCGATCAGTCCAGGTTCCTCGGCGGTCGTGGCAAGGAAGAGCAGGGAACGACCCGAGTTGGGCGGGTGAGTTGCGAAGGCTTGCGCGATGGCGAGCATCGTGGCGACCCCGGAAGCATTGTCGACCGCACCGTTGTAGATGGCATCCCCGCCGACCGGGGGGCCGATGCCCACATGATCAAGATGCGCCGTGTAGACGACGAACTCGTCACGCCTCGGGCCGGACCCTGGAAGAATCCCAATCACATTGCGAGTTGGCAGGTCCTCGTGTTGCGTACGAAGCCTGAACTCGGCTGTGACCACGCTGGTCTCTTGTGTCGTGGCGGTGCTCGGGCCGACGGACGGGAAGCCTGCAAGCGCTAGCAACTTTGCTGTTCCCGAGGGGCTCAGAGTGCCAGTGACGCCAAGTCGAGCCGCACCCGAGGTGCCGTCAGTATCGATCCAGTGATAGGAACCATCCTCTGCGGCCGCCCGTCGCGTGGACCACGAGCGAGGCTCGTCTTCGTCGGTCACCATGAGTGTCAGCGCACCCTGAGCTCCGCTCACGGCAGCCGTTCGCCACCGTTCATCTGTGTAGAGGAAGAGCGGTCTGACGGATTCGGAGAGATCGGCGGGGACGTCGTCGATGTAAGCCACCACCTTGTCGACGGCGTTCAGGCCGTCGTAGTCATCGCGCACGGTGTCGGCTTGTACACCTGATCCCACGAAGACGATCTCGCGTGTGAGCGCCACGTCGCCTTGCTCCGGGTGGCCATTCAGCAAGAAATCTTCGGGTTCGAGTTCGAGCTGCTGTTCGCCAACTGACAAGTTGAGTTCACGTGCCCCGGGTACGGCCCGTCGCAACGTCATCTCCTGGTAGAAATCTTCATCGAATGCTCTCAGCCCAATCGCTCGGTACTGAGCAGCAACGTACTCGGCGGCGACATCGAAGCCTCGGTGACCTGCTTCACGACCTTCCAGTAGGTCGTCAGCGAGGAACTCCATGTGGGCGCGGATAGTCGAGGCGAGGACCAGCCCTTCCGGCGCCGTCTGCTGTTGGCATCCCGTTAGGAGACACACCGCAAAGGCTAGCACCCTCCACTGCTTGACTCTGACGGGCAACCGAGAGCCGCGTGATAGGCAGCAGTTGGCGTGCACGGCACCACTCATCCCAGAAGTCTACCTCTAGCGACCGCGTCGTGTCTAAAAACACAAACGAACTCAAGACCGGCGTGCCGCGGGCGTTTCGGATGGGAGGTGTCTAGGCTTGGTTAGCAATGGGAGCGGTGCTTCCGCCATCAAGTGATGGGATGGACTCCTCCGCTGACATAGACGGCATCGATGTGCCAAAGTCAGTCGAAAGAACGCATCGAAAAAGGAGGAGTCCGAATGAAAGATACGACGATCGCTGTGGGTCTTGCAAAGAACGTCTTCGAGATTGCCATCTCGCGCGAAGCGGGGAAGGTGTCCAAGCAACTCCGTGTGAGTCGACCCAAGTTGGTGTCGTTTTTTGCGAAACAGAGCGCTGCCACCGTGCTTCTCGAAGCCTGCGGCTCGGCTCACTTCTGGGCAAGGACGTTGCGACGGTTGGGACACGACGTCGTCCTGCTCCCACCTCACCTCGTAAGGCCGTATCGACGCGGGAGCAAGAACGACCGCGCGGACACCAAAGCTTTGCTCGAGGCTTACCGGATCCCGCTACAGCGCTAGGTAAGCCGATTCCAGCATGGCACCAGAATAGCAGAAAGTCTCGGCTCTTCACGGACTTCTATAGCCGGGGCCTCGAAGGACCTGGCCTGGCCGCTCGTCCGTAATTTTGCCGTCTTCGACCACGGGGCGTCCGTTCACGAGCACGTGACGAACGCCAACTGAGTAGCGATTGGGCTCCTCGAAGGTCGCGACGTCACGAATGGTCTCCGGGTCGAACACCGTGATGTCGGCGGCCATACCGGGACGGAGAATGCCCCTGTCCTGAAGCCTGACCCGCGTCGCTGGACGAGACGTCATCTTGCGAACGGCCTCCTCCAAGGTGAGGAGCTTCTCTTCGCGGACATATTTGCCCAAGATACGAGGAAACGTTCCCCAGGCGCGGGGATGTGATTTGCTCTCGGACAGGGGGCCGTCTTCCGCACGGGCCGCGGAGTCAGTGTTGATCGAAATCAGCGGGTGTTTCAGCGCGGCCCGCACGTCATCCTCCCGCATGATGGAAATGATGCACGAAGTAGCGCCATAGTCGGCGATAACGAGATTTATGAGCGCGTCGCGTGGATCCTTTCCCATCTCACGACCGATCTCGGCGAGCGTCATCCCCTCCCACTGGCGCAAGGCGGGGTCGCGCACCGAACTCACCAGCACTCCTTCAGCGCCCCCCGAGCCGTACCACTGGTTCTCCCAATCGGTAATGGAGGGATCCGCCATCTCGGCCTTGATCCGCGTGCGCAGCGCCGAGTCCGCCAAGCGTTCGATCATGTCGTCTGTTGTTCCTTCTCGAACCCACACGGGAAGGCATGCAGCGAGGGCGTTCGAGGCTCGATCGTAGGGGTATTGGTTGGCGCTGACGTCAAGTCCGCGGGCCCGTGCCGTTTCGAACTTCTCAAGCACCTCGGGCATCTTGCCCCAATTCGCCTTGTAGGCCGTTTTCAAGTGCCAGACCTCGGTCGGAATCTGAGCACGCTCGGCGATCGCGAAGACTTCGTCGAGGGACTCGAAGATGAGGTTCCCCTCTGAGCGTTGGTGGGTGATGTAGATGCCGCCATAGTCCGCCGCGACCTTGGCAAGCTCGACCAACTCGTCCGTCGAGGCAAAGCGGTTCGGAACGTACTGAAGCGAGCTGCTGAGCCCGAGCGCTCCGTCCTCCATCGCCTCGGCAACAAGCTTCTTCATCGCTTCGAGTTCCTCGAGGCTTGCGGGACGATCTTCTCGACCGACAACGTAGTCCCGCACGCCGCCTGAGCCGACGAAGGTTGTGCCTTCTATTTATTCATCCGCGCGCACCGAACTTGATTAGTCTCCGGTCTGCCGGCACCATGTCGGCATGATTTCGTCGTTGGTTCCCGCTCTCATCTCTTAGTCGATCACATCCTGCTGCTGGCGGTTGACCCAGCCAGCCAGAACGAGCAGTAGGAATTGCACGTGGTACGTCATCATGGACCTGAAGATAACACCCTCGGCCAGACGATTGGAAACCCTACGGGCCCTTAGTCCGGGCGCAAACACAGACACTAAGCTGCTGATTTATGGTCTATTTCAAAAGGGCCGAGTTTTGGCACAGGACGAGGAGCAACGCCGCCAGCGCGAAAAAGGACGAGGAATTTTACGGTAGAATTAGCGGGTTCGGGCGCTCAACGCCTCGATTCTGGCTCGGGAAAGGGACGGATGATGAAAAAGACCGTGTTTTTGGTTTCAGCAGCAACGTGGGTCGTGACTGGTCTCGCGGCCGCCCAACCGGACTTCGACGCCGTGGAAATGACGGTGTATCCGGTCGTGGGCCAGGTGTCCTACATCGAAGGCGCCGGCGGGAACATCGGGCTCTTCGTCGGTGAGGACGGCGTGTTCTTGATCGATGATCAATATGCTCCGTTGACTGACAAGATTGTCGCCGCAGTGCGAACCGTTTCCGACAAACCGATTCGCTTTCTCGTCAACACTCACATGCATCCGGATCACACCGGCGGCAATGAGAATTTTGGAAAAATGGGAACGCTCATCTTCGGTCACGACAACGTCCGGGCGCAGATGGCCAAGGCCGGTTACGACCAAGATCCGCCGCTCGTTACTTACGGCGACGACATGTCGTTCCATATCAACGGCGAGACCGTGTACGTGTTCAAGACACCGGACGCGCACACGAACAACGATTCCTACATCGTGTTCAAGGACTCGAACGCCGTCCATACCGGCGATATCTACCGAACGACGAGCTACCCCTACATCGACACTGCCAACGGCGGCACGTTTCTCGGTACGATCAAAGCGCTCGACCTTCTCGTCGAGGTTTCGAACGCCGACACCAAGATCATCCCGGGCCACGGTGCGACGTCCAACGTCGAAGAAGTAAGAGCGTGGCGCAACATGCTCTTGGTCATCCGGGATCGGGTTCAGTCGGCCATCGCCGACGGCAAGACGCTGGAACAGATACAAGCTGCAGGGCTGACGAAAGAATACGACGAGCGCTGGGATAGCGGCCGGCGTATCGGCGGCGCAGCTGCCATGCTCGAATCCGCGTACAAAGATCTCGCACCGTGAGCTTGATAGCGGCTGTACTCATTGCTTCCGGTTTGGGTTTTGACGCCCCAGCGGAGTGGGTGTCGAAGCCGTTGTCTTCTTCGATGCGCGTCGCCGTTTGGGAGCTCACCGGCGACGACGCTCCTGCCGAAGTCGTGATCTTCTATTTCGGTGAGGGATCTGGAGGCGGTGTCGAAGCCAACCTCGCACGTTGGTTCGGCCAGTTCGAGCAACCGGACGGCTCGAGCACGCGCGACAGAGCGATCATCACCGAGCGCACCGTGAACGGACTCGAGCTCACCGTCGCAGACATGCGCGGGACGTTCGTCGCTCCGGTAAGGCCCGGAGCGCCACAGCGCAACAACCGTCCTGGATACCGGATGATCGGCGCCGTTGCCGAAGGAGGCACGGGCCCGTGGTACATCCGCGTGCTCGGCCCCGAAGCGACGATGGCGAAATGGGAAGCGAGCGTCGAGGATTTTCTCTCCTCGCTCCGCCTCGAATAGACGCTAAGGCGGAACGAGGCGCTCGAGCCCATTATCTTGGGGGGCAGTCAGCTAGTTTTTCGTCAACATCGCCTGGACATACCTGTGCTGTGATCCGCAAAAGAGAAGATCGCGTATTGACGGGCAGACAGCCATGGGAGTTGAGGTCCTGCGAACTCGTCTTCGCCTCGGTGGAGGTTCTGCACTCTGTCGCTGCCGGGCCACCGACGCAATAACGTGCTTGAGAAAGAACGCTTTGTTCCCGTGAGGTCAAAATACTCATGCGGCTTCCCGATGCTAGAGACGTAGCAGCCCGCCAAGCCGTTCACGGGAGCGCACCTTGCGCTCGGACTGAGGTAACTGGTCGCCAAGCATGGCAGCCATAAATCGCGCAATCAACACTGGGATAGACTTGTTGCGGAGCACACGCGCCGATCTTGAGTTCGTTTGTGTTTTTGGACACGACGCGACCGGAACGAAGCAGCCGAGCATGGCAGGTCTAAAACGCGCAATCAACGCCGGATCGACTTTTTTGCGGAGCACAGCCTCTTTTCTGCTGCCGCACGGCCTGCACAGCACCCGCTCCCCTATTTGGCGCGCGTCGGCACCCGAAGGCGATGTCCGATTCGGATTTTGGTCTTACGCCCCATGTTGTTGGCGGCCTGGATCGCTCGGACGCTCGTGCCGTACTTGCTCGCGAGGCCCAGGAGGGTGTCGCCGCGCGACACCTTGTGGGTGGCGTAGGTTGGATTGGGCGGCGATGGTCTCACCTTGAGCACCGTACCGGGCCGAAGCGTCTCGTCCCAGAACAAGTTGTTGTCCCGGATGATCCGCCACGGCTGAGACTTCATCACCTTGGCCACCGACCTCAGGGTGTCACCCGGCTTCGTCTCGTACTCGTTGTACTTTCCCTTCCAGGTCAGCGGAATCTGTAGCACTTGGTCGGCCGGAAGTGTCTGGAGGCGCCAGAGCCCGTTCTGATCGCGCAGCGCGTCTAGGTCCACGTCGAGGACGAACGACAGGAGCAGGTAGTTATCTCCGTGGCGGGTCCGATACTCAAGTCCCTCGCCATTGGACACGAACAGATCCGTGCGCGGCGTCGGCGGGAACGCGACGAGTTGTCCGACTCTCAGCGCGCGGGTTGCCAGAAACGGGTTGTGCATGCGGAGCTGCAACACCGACACATCAAGCCGTTCGGAGATCGTCCACCAGTCGTCGCCCTCACGGACCTCGTCAAGCTGCATTTGGGACGCGTGATGCCGGACCGACGGCTCGTGCAGCTTCAGGACGTTGCGGTACTGGCCTACGAACAGGATGTACTGCAGGGTTTCGAGCAAAGGACGGCCGCGGGCGACCCGCCCCGGCCCACCGTTGTATGCGCCAAGCGCGTAGTCCTCACGGTCGAACCGCCGGATCATCTGCGACAAGTACTTGATGCCCGCCTCGATGTTCGTCTTGACCTTCAGCGTCCGGAATGTGGATGGCATGACCTGGAAGTAGCCTTTCGCGCCGGCCCACGAGTTCAGGTTCGCGTTGCCCCCAGATTCTTGGATGCACAGGGCGCGTGCCAACGTCAGGTCAACGTCGTACTTGTCGGCATACTTGGAGATGTCGTCCTCGATCTCCATGACCTTGCGATACATGCCCAAGAATCCCGGCGAAAGGGCCTCGACCGGTAGCAGGCCGTCGGGTGCCTGGGACGTCTCGGCGTGTAGCAGGGCAGGCAGGAGCATCGCGACGACGAGGGCCGCGACAGCGCTCCGGGTGGTGTGGGCTAGCATGTGCAGCATCAGAATCTCCTGTTTGCACTATCGAACGTTCCCACCCTTTACATTAAAGCATAATGATCGCCATGTCGAAGCTCGCGACAGCTCGGCGCACCCCGTCCTGTGCCAAAACTCGGCTCTTTTGAAATAGACCACAAATCAGCAGCTTAGACGCCCTTGGAATCCGCGCGGAAGCGAGGGTATTTCACGCCGCAGGGCTGCCTTCCGACCCCGTCGTGTCCAAAAACACAAACGCGTTGCCAAGCCCTTGATGGTTGCGCTCTCCACGATGGTGATAGATGAACTCGGCGACGGCCCGGCGAGCCGGTCTTAGAGTTCGTTTGTATTTTTGGACACGACGGGCATATCTCGTTCATCGTCGTTCCCCTGCCCGTTCTTGATGGGCTTGAACCGCTCCGTCACGCTACTCGTCAAGCGAGCACGGTCTGGCGCGCTGGCTCGAGACCGACTTCGTCTGCGACCGGCAGGGGCGGCGGTGGGTGCCGCAGTGGCGCGATGATGGGGAACGGCGAGCGAGTCGCTCCCCGCGGGTTCGCGTGGAGTTTCGCCAACTCAAGCAATGGTACCGAACGCTCGACCAGCTGCATGCCCGCAAAGAACAGATCGAGAAGGAGCTGTTTTTGCGCTTGCGGGATCTGTTTTCGCTTGAGGTTGACATGGTGTTTTACGACCTGACGTCGACGTACTTCGAAGGTCAAGGCCCTCCGGGGCTCGGCGCCCACGGCTACAGTCGCGACCGCAGACCGCGTAACCGGCAAGTGCTTATCGGTCTGGTGATGGTGGACGGTTGGCCGATCGCCCACCATGTTTTCGCCGGCAACTGGCGTGACGCGAAAACGGTGCCGCAAGTGCTCAACGATCTCAACGAACGATTCGGTTTGCACCGCGTGGTTTTTGTCGGCGACCGAGGGATGGTAACGAGCGACAGCCTGGCAGTGGTGCGCTCGCGCAAGCAGGGCTATCTCGTCGGGCTGCAAAGACGACGGCGCGAGGAGGTCTATCGTTACATCGAGCGCGCCAGCGGAGAGTGGATCGACTGCCCTGGTGGCATCACGGTGAGCGAAAAAGCCGAGCCACCTAAGACTCGTGTGCAAGAAGTCCGCTCCGAGCAGTCTGGGGTGCGCATCTTCGTCGTTCACAGCGACGAAAGGCTCGCCTACGAGCGCGGGCAGAGGCTGCGGGCCATGGGACGTGCCCGTGCGGCATTCGAGGCCCTCGAGCGCCGCGTGCGCGACGGACGATTGAAAGCCCCCGAGAAAATCGGTGCCGCCGCCGCGCGCATACAGGCACGCCACCACGGTCACCGTTACTACGACTGGGAGTACAAAAACGGTCGCTTCCGCTTCTTCGAGCACCCCGTCAACCTCAAGCGCGAGCAAGCCTACGAGGGTAAGTACGTTATTCAAACCGAGGAGCAAAACCTCTCTCCGGTCGACGCCGTGCGCCTTTACAAGGACCTAAACGAGGTCGAGCGAGCCTTCTCATGCCTTAAGGATGTCATTGAGATGCGTCCCGTTTACCACCAGACCGATGAGCGTGTGGAGGCACACCTTTTCGTAGCTACGCTGGCCTTCCTTGTGCATCGGGCTCTTGAGAAAAAGCTCAAGGTCGCCGAACTCGACCTGTCCGCAACCGAGGCACTACAAGCGCTACGCTCGGTCCGGGTCGTCGACTTACAGCTGGGTTCTGGGCGGACTAAGCGCGTCGTCACGCGCGGCACCGCTCGCGCCAACTCGATCCTGACTGCACTCGGCATCGTTGAACGCGACCCGCCAGCCTTCTCCGAGGAGGTGCTGTCAGCGTAGAGACAAACCGCCGATCTCGATCCTTTGTTTTCGATGACTTAGACACCTAAAAGGGAAACATGGGCTAGGCTATGAGAAGGACGGGCGCACGCTGCGCATCAACGAGGCTGAGGCCGAAACGGTCCGGACGCTCTATGCGCTGTACCGGAAGCACGAAACGCTCCGGCAGGTGAAGGCCGAGGCGGACCGTCTGAGACTGCGTACCAAGCAACGCTTCACCGCGGATGGAACCCGAACGGGCGGGCTGCCGTTCCGTCGCGGACACCTCCACTGCCTGCTGACCAATCCTCTCTACGCCGGCCGCATCCGGCACCAGAGGCGTGTCTACGAGGGCCAGCATCCATCGATCATTGCTCCGGAGCTCTGGGACGCGGTCCAAACGCAGCTGCAGGCAGGGGCTGCCAAACCAAGGAGACGCACGACGAAGGGCCGTGCAGCCCGTTCCCCACTGGCAGGCAAGCTCTTCGACGAGACCGGGGACCGGCTGACGCCGAGCCACACCAAAAAGAAAAACGGGCAACGGCTCCGCTACTACGTCTCCCGGCGCCTCATCCAGCACAGTGGCCAAAAGGACCTCTCCGGCTGGCGACTGCCCGCCCCGATGCTGGAACAGACCGTCGTGCATCTCATCCGACAGCATGTGGATGCCACGACCTTCTCGGCCTCGTTGATCCACACTCCGACGATGCAAGAGCTCGCCTCGGTACATCGCTTTTTAGACGGGCTGTGTTCCGGTAGTAACAATGATAGTGCCTCGGTAGCCCCCCTGCTCCGTCTTATCCGGCGGGTCGACATCAGCCCCGGCTCTGTGTCCATCCTGCTCGACCGCAATGCGTTCGCTGCTTGCCTCTCTATGGGACCCGAACGCATTCGCGAGGATGCACTCCGCATCCTCGCACCGTTCCGCTTGCGTCGACGCGGCGTCGAGACCAAGCTCGTTCTGGGCAACCCCACGAAATCCGTCGACCGCGTCCTGTGCCAAAACTCGGCCCTTTTGAAATAGGCCATAAATCAGCAACTTAGTGTCTGTGTTTGCGACCGGGCCAAGGGCCGTGGGCTTTACAATCGTCTTGGGCGGGCGGGTCATCACCATGCAGATGACCTCCTAGTCGAGAGCGTCATCCTCCTCTGATTTAGTTTCTCAAATCACTGTCCAAAGAAATCGTGGGGCGGGGGACATTTTGCGCACAGCGAAGGTCACGAGCGCTAATCTTGGCTGTAATTTAATGTCCCACTCGGGGATGGTTGAAATCCCTCGCCTTTAGGCGAAGCCTTTAGGAGGCTTGGGGTACGATCCCGAGGTGAAAGGATATCGTAAATCATCGCACACGACGTACCAGTTAAACTATCACTTCGTATTTATCACGAAGTACCGCAAGCCGGCCTTGAGAGGGGATGTAGCGGTTCGTCTCCGGGATCTCATCCGGGAGATCTGTGCTCGGAACCAGATAGAAATACTGAAGGGTCATGTGCGGCCTGAGCACGTGCACCTGTTGCTGAGCGTGCCGCCGAATTTGTCGCCGAGCCGAGTGATGCAGCTGATCAAGGGTAAGACGTCGAATCGTCTGATGCGCGACTTTCGGAGGATGCGGAAGGAGTTCTGGGGTCGGCACCTATGGGCACGGGGTTACTTCGTGGTGACAACGGGCAACGTGACGGATGAGGTGATAGCGAAGTATATAGAGTTGCAGGGTGCCGTGCCCCAGGACGACGATTCTTTCAAGGTCAGTGAGTAGTGAAACGAGGCAAGGACAAGCCGACTTTAGTCGGCGACGTGAACCCATCGCCTTTAGGCGATGGAGCGCACGCGCTCAGTGCGCGGTAAAGTTTTAGCGTTATCTCACCAACACTTAATGGCGGAAGCACCCGCAAAGTGTGAGATATCAGTTCTTCGGTGTGAGTTTGAGCAAGCGTCCTGTACTCTCGTCTTCGTCGTCCTCCAGGACCCAGATCGCACCGTCCGGCCCCTCGACGACGGCGCGAATCCGCGCACCCATCTCGTAACGCTCGACATCGCGGGCATCGACGCCGTCGAGCTCGATACGCACGATCGCGTGGGACGAGAGCCCGGCCGCGAATGCATCGCCGTGCCAGTCGGAGAACAGATCGCCGCCATAAATCATTAGGTCACCCGGCGAAATGGCGGGGTTCCACGAAACCGCCGGTTTCTCGAATTCCGGATGCGTGTCGTGGTCCGGTATCTCACGCCCGTCGTAGTGATCGCCGTCGGAGACGATCGGATAACCGTAATTCGCTGCACGCTTGACCAGGTTCAGCTCGTCGCCACCCCTCGGCCCCATTTCGATTTCCCACAACCGACCTTCAAGATCGATTGCCAGCCCGAGCACATTGCGGTGGCCCAGCGACCAGATTTGCCCATAGACCCCATCATCGTCGACCAGCGGGTTCACGTCGTAGTAATCGACGAAAGGATTGTCGTCCGGAACCGAACCATCTTGATGCAATCGCAGGATCTTGCCCAGGTTCGCCTGCATGTCCTGGGCCGGCGTGAATTTCTGGCGGTCTCCGGACGAGATCCACAGGTACCCTTCGTCGTCGAACAACAGCCGGTGCCCGTAATGGCCGAAGCCGAGGACCTTGGGATACTGGCGCCAGATGACTTCGACATCGGACAGTTTTCCGCCGCGCTCGGTCTGGTTCAGAACCGCCCGGACGATGGCTGCGCCTCGGGTATGGCCGCCCACACCGGACTCGGCGTAGCTCAGGTAGATCACGTTGTTCTCGATAAAATCCGGATGCAGGGCGACGTCGCCCAAGCCGCCTTGGCCACCGTAAGCGACATCCGGCACACCATCAATGTTCCGAGACTTCTCACCGTTCTGGGTGACTATGAAGAGGTTGCCCTTCTTTTCCGTCACCAGCATGCGGCCGTCCGGCAGGAAAGCCAGGGCCCAGGGCTCGTCGAATGAGGTAATGGACTGGACCTCGAATGGCAGGTCCATCTGTGCCCGCGCTCCAGCCGCCATCAAGAAGATGCTCGAGAGGATCAGCCCATTCACTAATAGTCGTTTAGCCATCTAATGACCTCTTTCTATTGCCGGAGTCAGGCTTCTTGTCGGGTCCGCCATCAAGTGGTGCTTCCGCAATGAAGTGTTGGCCCCGTCGTGTGCCAAAACTCGGCCCTTTTGAAATAGAGTATAAATCAGTAGCTTAGTGTCTATGGTGTGCTCCCGTGAACGGCTTGGCGGGTTGCTACGTTTCTACCATCGGGAAGCCGCATGAGTATTTTGACCTCACGACGTTCCGCTGGGCGATAATACGCCCCGCCTCTATTTACGACGCCGCTTCGCTCGGAAGTGATCGAGCGAGAACTGTCCACCACCCATCAAGATCAAGGCCAGCATGATCACCAGAAAGAGAAGTGCCCGCTCTGGATTTCCCCAGCTATCGACTGTCTGCTCTGGCACCTCGAGTAGGCCGATCGATATCAAGAGATGCAAGTGGAATCTGTGCCGCAAGAAACTCGCGACGAACATTGCGAACGCTGCGAACGAAGCGGCGACCCGTGTGAAGAGCCCCGAGGCAATCAAGAAGCCACCCGCAAATTCGGTGAGCGCCAAGCACCAGGCGAAAAACCCCGGCATGGGAAACCCCAACCGAGCGATGCTCTCGAGTCGCCTCGTGGGATCACCCCAAACAAGCTGATCGACCTTTCCCCAGCCGTGGGCAAAGGCGAGTCCCAGCCCAGCCAGTCGCAGTATCAACAAAGCGAAGTCTTTCGTCAGCAATGAGTTCATAGCACCTCTTTGAACGGGCGCTCGAGACCACAACATAAACGCCCTATCTTTGCTCGTTTGTCGTGAAATGTAATCATTCGTCTCAGACTATCCCAAAGGAGACCTCGGACGCTGAACCTCGTCCCATTAATTCTTGAACAAGGTGCGAGAGCATAGTGCCTGGCACGCCCCCGTCCTGTGCCAAAACTCGGCCCTTTTGAAATAGACCACAAATCAGCAGCTTAGACGCCCTTGGAATCCGCGCAGAATCGAGGGTATTTCGCGCCGCAGGGCTGGCTTCCGACCCCTGGGCTGCGGGTGGCGAGCGACAGACCCACCGGGGGTTGCACACGGCTGGCTCAAATCGGCTGCGTGGCGAGCTACGGGCAGTGAACTTCGCACCCGGAAGTCCTTTATTAGACTGGGCTTTATCGAGAACAAGAGCGAACGTTCGGTGATGCCGCAGGATACAGGGGTTGGCCGGAACGTCGTTTTGGACGGTTTGGACTTCGCCAGCTTACGGCGGGTCTGGGAGCAGACCTTCGGGGCTGCTCCTCCAAGCTCGCTCTCGCGCGTTTTCCTGCGCCGCGTTCTTGCGTACGAACGCCAGTGCCGGACCCATGGCGGGCATTCGGCTGCAACCCGGCGCATTCTGGCTGCCATGGTGAACGGGACACCAGACAACGGCGCCGCCGCTCCCGCAGGGTCCGTTTCTCCCGGCACCCATCTCGTCCGCGAGTGGAATGGCCGGACCTCGTCCTGTGCCAAAACTCGGCCCTTTTACTCCCGCCCCAAATCCACAGTCGAGCAACGCCCCCTCGTCGAGTCCCTCGGCGCGAAGCAGCCGATCATGGCAGGTCTAAACCGCGCAATCAACGCTGGATCGGCGTTTTGCGGAGCACAGGCGTGAGACTGTCCAGTACAGGACAATCCTGTGATACGTAGTGCTCGACCGTTTCTGGAGCCCAGCCGAGGACATCGACCGCATAGCGGCGGAGGACGTCGTGCAGATCAGGCACGTCACCGCCACGCTGCCCTTGAATGAAATGGTGTAGGCTGGCCGAGTCCCCGTAACAGAAGATGATCTGGCCCTCTTCGCGATAACGAGTCATCTGGCCGAGCACCTTCTTGCGCCGATACATCGACGGTGGTGTGGACACCCTCACGGCGCAATACTCGTCGACCCCTATAGCGGTCTCGACCTCGAAGTGCATCCCAGATGCGCACAGAACTGGGACGCTCACAGCGGGCAGCACGATCAGATGCGCGCCCTTTTTCTGCACGCGGCGATTCACGTACACCGAGTCGTACCGCATGCCTGGGGGAAAATACGACAGCATCGTTTGCCGCCAGTAGTCCTCAAACGGCGCGAGATCGACCGTCACGATGGCGTCGGGACCGAGCGGGTCCAAGACGTGCCTGAACATCTCTCGTACGGTCAGGCGGGTGCTTCCGCCATCAAGTGTTGCTACGCGGCTGCGGGCAGTGGTACAGGTGCGGAAGAGACCGGGTTGCGCGGTCCTCCAAGCTCGCTCTCGCGTGTTTTCCTGCGCCGCGTTCTCTTGCACGAACGCCAGTGCCGGACCCATGGCGGGCTTTCGGCTACAACCCGGCGCATTCTGGCCGCCATGGTGAACGGGACACCAGGCAACGCCGCTCCCGCGGGGTCCGTTTCTGCCGGCACCCCGTCCTGTGCCAAAACTCAGCCCTTTTGAAATAGCCCATAAATCAGCAACTTAGAGTCTGTGTTTGCGGCCGTGCCCAGGGCCGAGCGCGAACAAACGACGAAATCATGCAGGCATAGTCCCGGCAGATCGGAGACCGATCAGGTTCGGGGCGCGCGGATGAATAAATAGAAGGCACAGGTCGGAAGCCAGCCCTGCGGCGCGAAACACCATCGATTCTGCAAGGATTCCAAGGGCTAAGCTGCTGATTTGTGGTCTCTCCGGCCGGTTCGGTTTCGTGCGCGCCAGCGTGAGCAGTGGCTTCCGCGCGCCCACCCCAGGCCAGCAGAACGGGTTCAACATTGCGACCATCTTCGACCCGGCGCTCGGCGATCTAGTGAACAACGGCACCATCCCGTCGAACTCCCCGGTGGCGGCACTTCGCGGCGGTGTGCCTCTGCGTCCCGAAACGTCGATCAACTACACAGCCGGAGTGGTTTTCGATACCGGGCTGTTCAATTTCACGGCCGACTACTTCCGCATCGACGTCTCGGACCGGATCGGCATCACGAGCAACTTCACTCTCGAGAATGACGAGATCGACGCGCTGCTGGCGCAGGGTGTGGACGCCGCACGCGACCTGAAACGATTCAGGTTTTTCACCAACGCGTTCGCCACCCGGTCGCAGGGCATCGACCTAGTCTCGACCTTCACGCCGATCGCCCTGCGGGGAAACACCGTCATCAGCGCCGTCTTCAACTACACCGACACCAAGGTGACCAACAACGACCAGGGACTGCTCAACGACCGGCGGCTCACCGAGTTCGCCTACGCGCTGCCACGGACCCGCTGGAATATCGGCCTCACCCAGCGGATGGGGCGCATGAGCTTCCTCGGCCGGGTCAACTACTACGGCGGCTGGTACGACTACGACAGCGGATTCGCCAGGCTCTACACGCCATCGGGCGGTATCGACAACGGCTTCTTCGGCGGCAAGCCGGTCGTCGATCTGGAGTTGACCATTGACGCCGGCGCCAGCGCGACGGTGACGGTTGGTGCGCAGAACGCGTTCAACACCTACCCGGACGAGAGTGCGCGCGCGATGTCCGTCGGCGAGAAGTACAGCGAGTACACGCCATGGGGCTTCAACGGCGCCTACTACTACGTGCGACTCGGGTACGGATGGGGCTTTTAGTCAACCGTCCCGGCGCGCCGACCTTGAGCTCGTTTGTGTTTTTGGACACGATGCGCTCGCGACCTTCGCCGCGCGCTAAATGGAGCGTAAGCGCTTTTTTTCGCAAAGGGATACGTACACATCACCAACAGTAAACAGCGCAAGCACCCGTCGCTTCGCCGAAAGACGCCCCGGCTCGATAGGTCACATAACCCTCGCTGGAAGTGTGCAGGAGCGCGTAGTGCGGGAAGGCCGCACGCTGCGTGCGATGTGGCGTGGGCTGGAAACGGACTTACGGTGCGGCTAGTGAGCCACTCCCACATCAAAAACGCTCCGATCAGCCTCAATAATGGCCCCAATTCCCTGTTAATTCCCTGTTTTTCCCTGTTCTTGATGGTTTCCAGCCGAGACCGGATAGCTCCAAACTGCGCCATCCGCCACCCAGTCTGCCCAATTGTGGCACTGCAGAGACGGATGAGATTTTCCGCGCGGTTGGCGGGGTTTTGCAAGGGTAGGTGGCACCAGAGATGCGCTAGAAGGGCGGAACTGGCCTCATTTTCGGTTTTGGTCTCTAATCTCGATTTTCGAGTGCCACGTTTGCGCCAAAGCGGGGAGCGGGCCGCTGACAGGGCCATGCGGGCAGCGGAAAAGAGGCCACCTGAGAGACCCAGAATCGAGGCCGGGGATACCGCGCCGTGGCGGGCTAGCACGTTCTGATCCAGGTGTGGCCCCGGCCTTCCTTGATGTCCATCTTTCCCCAGTCCTGGATCGAGGTCTTCGCCCGGGGGCGTGGCATCCCGTTTCCCTGCGCGCACGGGGCAACCCGAATCGCTGGCCCGAACACGAGCGCCGTGATCTCTTCCGCGTCAACATGAAGGTAGGCAGGTTGTACTCGGGCCGGAGTCGGTACCCCACCCCGGCCTCACCTTCGATCGGGTTCCCGAGACGATCGGATCGCGAACGTCGCCGTAGACGGTGCGCTCCGAAACTTCCAGCTGCTCCGCGAGCGAGGATGCCGTCACGGCACGGCGGCGGCTGCGGAAGCAGCTGGATCAGGTGAAAGAGACGATCAGTGCAGCGCACAGCACCACATATCGTACGGTGGATTGTCGCCGTACGAAACCGCGCGCGTCCTCTAGGCCTCCTCTTCAACATCCACCGACTCTGAGATGTAGCTCAGCATGGTCTTCCAGTCCATCGCGACCCTTCCTCAAGCGACCCTTGGAAAGGTGCAAACTGCTGACCCGCTGGGCGTTGGAGTATTTTGACCAGACGGGGCCGGGCATTGTTCGACCGGCCGCCCCGTCCACACACTCCTAACAGACCGCTACTTCGGCTTATTTACTGCCGCGAACTGACGGTTCAGCGGAGAGTTTCCGTCGTAGGAGATCGACCGGGCCGCCGTCTGCGAAGAGGGCATGTGGCAGACCAAGAATTTCCGTGCCGAACCTCTCGTCGAGTTCGCGCCGAACAAGATCGGCGTCGAGCCGATGGGCAGCAAGTAGGTCTTTCTTCGCGACCGCGGTGAAGAGCTTGTCAGCTGCGTCGAGCTGTGTTCGGTTCAGCATGCCGACATCGAGTATTGGCAGCGTCTTCAATGGGAGCACGACCATTGGACTTGATTTGCTCGCCGAGCCTGGAGATGGCCTCCACCTCCACGGTCACCGCTGGCATGACCTCAGTCTCGATGACGACGGGTGCGACGTTCGGCTCAGTCACAAGGATGTCCGGCCGTTTCGCTGCGTGCTTCAAGATGCCGCTGTTCTCGGAGTTGACAACGCCCATCTCCAACCATGCCCGCCGCGTGGTCCGCAGGACGGCAGCCAGTGCGTCATTAATCGTGTGTTCTGTTGTTATTGGCATTCGCTCCCCGGTACGATTCAGGGCGTCAACTCGAATATCGTTTTCCAGCCTTTAGTCATGCTGTTGCTCATCGAATTTCTCGAGCATAACCAGAACAGCCGCGCTAAGCGGCGCTGTGAGAACTACCGGTCGAGGTCATGCCACCGGCTGCGCATGGCGCCTTGGACAGTACCTTTGGAAAGGTGCAAACTGCTGACCCGCTGGGCGTTCGAGTATTTTGACCAGACGGCGTCGCGGTGGTCATAACTAAGCAAGCCGCCCAATCGCTTACAACATCGCACGTTTTCGTAGGGACTGCCGACGCACTCTTCCGCTTAGATCAACGCGTTCCCGAGCCCTTGATGGTTGCGCTCTCCATGAAAATGATAGCTGAACGCGGCGACGGCCCGGCTCAGCGATGGCTCATTGCACCTATTGTTCCTCGCTCTCAACACGCCAGCGGGTGTGCCTTCTATTTATTCATCCGCGCGCCCCGAACTTGATTAGTCTTCGGTTTACCGGCACCATGTCTACATGATTTCGTCGTTTATTCGCGCTCTCATCTCTGCCTTCAAGGCTCGTCGCGAGCTGGTGCCCGCGGATAAATTAAATAGAAGGCACAGGCGGGAGGGGAAACGAATATGCAGCGAGGCCCTTGCCGGTGAAGTGTTTGATGCCCGTCCTGTGCCAAAACTCGGCCCTTTTGAAATAGGCCATAAATCAGCAGCTTAGCGACTGGGCCAAGGGCCCTTAGGCTCTACAGTTACCCAAAACCCGCGGTCGACGTTCGAGAGCCGCGGCCGTTTCACCGAACGGCGGAGGACGGCGAGCTGCTGCTGAAGAGCGACATTGTCGAGAGCCAGCTCGCGGATGAATTAACCCTAATCGCAAATAAACGTCACCGTGTCTGAGGTCTTTGGCCCCGTGAATAGCACCTTTTCCAGGTTCTGCATACACCGTGCAGAATCACCTATAGTGGCGGCGAGCGGGTGCCCCAGCACGAGCTTCTCGCCTGCGCCCAGTGCGGCTGTTTCGCGTTTTCGTGCTTCGAAGATTTTGCGATTAGGGTTAAATAGAAGGCACACCCTCTTCTGCACTCTTTCGCGTATAGATGGCACAGCGGATTTTCTTCATGTTAGGCCTTGCGCTTGGGCGTCAGACCGAAAAAGCGTGGTCCTGACCAGTGGGTTCCGGTGATTCGCTTTGCGATGGTAGTGAGGGACAGATAGGTTTTGCCGTCGAACCGATAGCCGTTGTCGATTACCTCGACCTGGTAGGTCCGGCCATTCCACTCGCGGACGAGATGGGTGCCGGCAGAAACGGACCCTGCGGGAGCGGCGTTGCCTGGTGTCCCGTTCGCCATGGCAGCCAGAGCGCGCCGGGTTGTGGCCGAAAGCCCGCCATGGGTCCGGCACTGGCGTTTGTGCAAGAGAACGCGGCGCATGAAAACGTGAGAGAGCGAGCGTGGGGGAGCAGCCCCAAAGGTCTGCTCCCAGACCCGCCGTAAGCTGGCGAAGTCCAAACCGTCCAAAACGACGTTCCGGCCAACCCCTGTATCCTGCGGCATCACCGAACGTTCGCTCTTGTGCTCGATAAAGTCCAGTCTAATGAGGGACTTCCGGGTGCGAAGTTCACTGCCAGTAGCTCGCCCCGCAGCCGATTTGAGCCAGCCGTGCGTACCCCCGGTGGGCCTGTTGCTCGCCACCCGCAGCCCAGGGGTCGGAAGCCAGCCCTGCGGCGCGAAATACCCTCGATTCTGCGCGGATTCCAAGGGCGTCTAAGCTGCTGATTTGTGGTCTATTTCAAAAGGCCGAGTTTTGGCACAGGACGAGGACGGGATGGCTGAGCTGGGCAAGCCTGAATCACAAGCGATCGGCAGAGACCAAGTCGGGCCGCAAAAAAGTTCCGTGCGCGTACGAACGGATTCATGCACCAACGCCACAAGTAACTAGGGCGCAGCCCACACCGCGGACAGGTCGACGACGGCGGCGTCGGGCGCTGCCCCTCTGAACAGGTCGACTATCCACTCATGGCAGGTGAGCACGAGCACTTGGTTGGTGCGGGAGAGCTCGACGAAGGCGGCGGCGGCACACCGCGCGCGCTCAAGGTCGAAGTTCACGAGGACCTCGTCGACGACGACCGGAAGCCGTTCCGTCTCTTCGCCCACGCTCTTGATGAGTCCGAACCGGAGCGCTAGGTAGAGTTGCTCGAGCGTTCCACGACTGAGTTGCTCTGGCACCTTTCTGCGTCCGGTCTTGTCGACAACTGTGATCTCCTGCTCCCCCACCGTGACGTGAATCTTGGTATATCTGCCGCCGGTCAAACGCTGAAAGAAGGTTGCCGCGCGGCGAACTACATCAGGCTGGCGTTCCTCCTGATGTTTGTTACGGGCCCTGACGAGCAGGAATCGCGCCACGACGAGCTTTGACCACTCGGTCGCAAGGGCCCGGAGCTCTTCGACGAGCTCCTCGCGTCGCCCGCGCAGGCGGGACGCGGCTTCGTCGCTCGAAAGCGATTGCATCCGCTCCTGGAGACGCCCGCGCTCTTCGTACTGTTCGGTGGTCCGACTACCTAGTTCCGCCAGAGTTGATTCGGCCTGCCGGAGTGCATCGTCTGTCTCCTCTTTCGTTGTAGAGGCGAATGTGCTTCGTAGGTCATCAATGTCTCGCTCGTGCCCGCAGGCGGCGCGCAGGCCGGCCGCATACTCTTTGCGTTGCCGTTCGAGGTCTTGCCGTTCGAGATGCTGCCGCGCCCATCGCCGAAACTCTTCGCCGTCGTTGGTCTGTGCCTGAGACAACAAGTAGCGGATGCGGTTGTCTATGCCCGTACGCCGGCTGGTGGCCTGGGCCAGACTGGTTTCACGATCTTCGAACACGCGCACTGCTTCCGTCCGGGCTCGGACCGCCTCCTGCGTCTGGTTAAACCGTTCAACGATGCGGTCGGCGAGCTGTGCGACCGCCATCGAAGAATCGTTCCCACTGGTGCTGAAGCCAGGATGGCCGTCGGCAACAACCTTGACGTCAGTGCTGTAGGCATCAATGTCCTTCTGGATGGCTGCGATACGAGCACGCTTTTCACTGGCTGTCTGAACAACGACACGCGCGGTTTCAACACGGGAGAAAAGCTCGGAGATCGTATCTGGCATCAGCGTCTCGGGTAGACATTGCTGTCTGAGCCATGACGACCATTCAGCGGTCGCCGTGTCGACGGTTGCTTGCTGCTCATCCCGCTGGCGCCCGGCGGCTTCGAATCGCTCCTGTTGGCGTTCGGCATCTTTGGTGACATCATCCAGCGCTGCCACGCGCCGTGCACGGTCTTGGTGCTGCTCGTCATCCCTCTTGAGTGCCACCTCGACCGCATTCAACTCGTCGTGCCCTGGGAGCCGACTGGCCTCGAGGTCGAATGTGAACGGCTGCAACGCGGCCACGAACGCCGCACGTGTGTCATCGGCTTGGCGACATGCCCCCTCCATGCGTCGGCGTGGCCCCCGTTCCTCGGCCCGCGTCGACGCCAGTGTCAGGGCGTAGGCAACCGCTGCTGCAGCCACGAGGGCCACGCCCGCAACGAGAATTGCAGGCTCCCTGCCAGAGGTGAAACCCAGGACGCCCAACATGATGCCCAGCAGGCCCAGCACAACGGGCATGGCGAAACGTTGCCAGCGCGAGGTCGCCTCGGAATCATCGAGCGCCAGCGCGGCGAGGTCACGGCATCGCTGTTCCGCCTGTTCGTATTCGATGAGGCAACTGCGAGCGGTGGGCAGCGCCGAGCGTTGTGCATCCAGTGTGTCACGGGACATCTGGCTGGCGGCCGGGTCGTTGTCCAACCGTTCCTGTGCGTCCTGAAGCCGCTGTCGGGCCTCATCGGCCGTCTGATGCACCCGTTCAGCTTCGGCAGTGAGGTCCCGCAAACGTTGCCTCGCCGAGGCGAGACGGCCCTTCCACTGCTCAACTTCATCGCGGCGTGGTATGGAGGTGTCGAACTCGACGAGATGCTCCTCGTCCCAATCCGGGCCCAGCTCTCGCAAGGCCCTGGCCACCTCGAGCTCTTTAGCGCGCAGTTCCGCCTTTCGCTTGGGTAAGTCGCGTACCAACGCGTCGAAACTGCCGCGCACACGGCGAATCGCCTCGACCGCAGCAGCGTCGCGCAGCAACTCTTCACCGTTAACTGATCGCTCTGCCGGCTCTCGGGCACGCTTCCACTGGTCGCGAGCGGAGGATACACCGTCGTCGGCTTCGCGGTGTTGATCCTCCAGGTTGCTGAGCCTGACAATCGGATCATCAGGGAACCCTTTGCGATCAGGAATCTCGGACAACCGCGTCTCGACTTCGAGCAACGCCTCCCATGTGTCCCACGCTTGGCGCCGCCGCCGCAGCTCCTCCACCAGGGCGCGCGTGGCAACACGCTCGGCGTCGGTCGCCACGCTTTCTCTTTCGAGCTTGGCGCTGCGGGACACCGCCTCGCCATACTCCTGCGACTGTGACTGTGTTTCGCGCAACTTGCCGTCGAGGTCCTGCAGCTCGGCCAGCACCCTGGCCACCGGCTGCTTGGAGCCTCGTGGCGCATAGATGTCTTCTGCGCGCTCTTTTAGCTGCTTGAGGGCCTGCGGCAACTGTGCCGCGCCGCTACCGGCACTGTAGATGCGGCTGTTGATACCACTGTCATCTCCAGACTCGAGCTGCTGTAGCTTGTCGAGGTCGAAGGCGAAGACCGACCGGAAGGTAGACGCGGTCGCGTGTCCCAGCAGAGCGGGCCGAGCAAAATCGGAAACGACCAACCCGTCTGCGGTCGTGATGGTCATCGGGCCACCCTTGGGGCCACGATGGCGTTCAACAGTGAAATGCTCACCCGCGTCGGACACGAACTCAATACGTCCGCCGTGATTGCCGCCAGCATGCGGTGGATAGTACTCGACCGCGCCACGCAGCGGGAAACCGAACAACACCGTCTGGATGAACGCCAGCAACGTGCTCTTCCCGGCTTCGTTCGGGCCGTAGAAGATCGTGACGGGCCGATCCATCGGTGGCAGCGACGCCCCGCCGTACTCGCCGAACCCGTCGATCTGGATGCGGTCAATCTTCATGGTGGCGACTACCCGCCAACCTCATCGTCAACGATGAGACCGAGCGCGACATCTTCGGCCGCCGCCACCAGATCCCGGACGTCGTCCTCCCGCGGAAGACTCCCGTCGAAATACCTGCGGGCACGCGGGTTGTCGTAGAGCAGTGCGAGTTCGTGTCGCAGGTCGGCGACGAGGCTCTCGTCCCGCGAGGCCTCATCGGTCAATGCCAGGAAGTCACCGATAAAGTCCCTCCTGGCGAACAGCGCCTCGCGGTCAAGCTCGGATCTCGTCGTGTCCGTTATCCCGCCGCAGAACGCGAACGGGTGGCGGCTGGCCCACGTGTCGTTAAGATGGTTGACAAGATCATCGACGGTTCCCGACCGCGACAGCCACTCGTGCACCACCCCTCGTCCCACGAGATGGACGCGATAGACGACATGACGGCCGGACGCTTGGTTCAGGAGACCGTCAACGAGAGCCTCCAGACAATTGAACAGGGCACTCTCGTCCTCAATACCCTCGATCGGGACATCCAGCTGTTCCCACCGCACGGTGTCGACTGCGACGAACTCGGGCGAAATCGTCCCGTGGTCGTCCACGTCGACGACGAAGACCCCACGTGGGCCCCGCTCGTTCGGGTGACGCCCCTGTGTGTTGCCGGGATACACGACCATCGGTGCTTGTTCACGCAGGATGGCGGGGGTGTGGACGTGACCCAGCGCCCAATAGTCGTAACCGGTCGCGGTAAGATCGTCGATCGAGCAGGGCGCGTAGGCTTCGTGCTCGGTGCTCGTACCCACGTTCGCGTGGAGCAGCCCGATGGTGAAGCGACCACGCTCGTGGGTCGGAAACCCTGGAAGCAGACTGCTCCGCATCTCCCGTGTCGGATAGCTGATGCCGCAGACCACCGGCCCAGAAGCTAACGTCGGGTCGATCGGCACGGCCTCCGCACGAGCCCCAAACTGATGCGCGTTCGACGGCATCGTCAAACGCGCCCCCCAGCCGTCAAGTGGGTCGTGATTGCCGTGGCATAAGAACGCTCGAATGCCAGCGTCCTTCAGCCGTTCGAGACCCCGGACGAACTGGATCTGCGCCGCGAGACTGCGATCAGCGCTGTCGAATATGTCGCCGGCTACGAGAATCGCAGCAGCATGACGATCTATACAGAGGTCGATCACGCGCTCGTAAGCATCGAACGTGGCACGCCGAAGGATCTTCGCAACCTGCGGCTCCGTCTCACGAATGCCCTTAAACGGGCTGTCGAGGTGAAGGTCGGCCGAATGCACAAAGCGAAAGGGCACGTCGCGAGTATACCCTGTTGTGCTCCACAAAAAGTCGATCCAGTGTTGATTGCACGGTTTAGACCTGCCATGATCAGCTGCTTCGCGGCGATCGACCTGACGACGCCACCTGCGTCCTATGAACTTGGAGAGGTACTGTCAAGTTGACGTTGCGAGAGCAAGCCGGTGCCGTCGGCATGACGTCTCCGTTCGAGTCATGCCGCCCACGTTACTGCGTCCCAAGCGAGGAATGCGCGACCTCGAAGCTGTCGGTGATGACGCGCTTGCAACGGGTGTCGTCCGACGCGGAAGAGGTTTTGGACAAGTCCATGAACGGACAAGAATCGCTGGGCTTGACCCGAAGATTTGAACCGTCGCATTTGCCGTTCACGTTGCCGCGTCGGCTCGTGCGAGACCTCGGCTCTATTGTTTTGGTACTGGTCGGTGCAGTGGACGACGGATGGCATGACCTCGCGGTGAGCGGCGCTGTAGCTTCTCAGCTTGTCGGTGACGAGCCGCCAGGGTGGCCGGCCCTGCCCCTTCAGCAGCTTACAAAAGAAGCGTTTAGCGGCTCGCCGATCGCGTCGAGGCTGGACGAGGATATCGATGACGTCGCCATCTTGGTCCACCGCACGCCAGAGATACTGCCGTTGACCCTGGATGGTTACAAACACCTCGTCCAGGTGCCACGTATCGCCGAGGCGACCTTGCCGTCGCTTCAGCCCGCGAGCGTATTCTGGACCGAACTTGATGCACCAAAGTCGGATCGCTTCATACGAGACGGTGATCCCGCGCTGGGCAAGGAAGTCCTCGACATCTCGAAAGCTCAAACAAAAGCGATGGTAGAGCCAAACGGCGTGGCTGATGATCTCCGGTGGAAATCGATATCCGCGGTAGCTCGGCGACTTGCTGTTCATTGGCTCATTCTGTCAGTTAGAGGCCCAACTTGACAGTACCGGCACGAGTGATTCTGGATGAGCGCTTTCCCCCACTGGAACCCGGTGACGATTCGGCCCCGCCAGGATTTCCTGATCCTGACCAGGCCATCGGGCTCACCACGTTCTTCACCGAGCTGGTCAAGCGTGGCGGGCTACGGCGTCGAATCTGGCCGACCCAAGAGAACACGGACTTCACGCAGCGGTTCCGCCACCGCGAACAGCGCCGCGAATTGATCAGCGCTCTTGCACGACTGGGTCTGTCCTACATTGACCTCTACGTGCTGGCCATAGCGAGACTCGGTTCCTTCGACTTGCGTCAGGAGAGCTCGTCTGACACCGCGGGTGCCGACTTGGTAACAAGCTATGTCGATCTCTTGGAAGGGCAGATGCACGCGCCCGGCTTCCACGCCTTCTACGAATTGTCGCAGGCCTCCGAGACCTTCGACCTGTTGCTCGCGGTGAACTTTCCGGACATCCCGAGTGGCTCCTTGCAGGCGCTCGCCAAGAGGTATGGAGCAACACTGCAGCGTCAGGTTCCGGTTGGGCGCATGTCGGGTGGTGTGAACAGGCGTCTCGTTCGGCAGTTTCGGATGCCCGCGTTCCCGCTCGTACTCGTCACGACCGATGTGCTGCAGGAAGGGGAGGACTTACATACGTTCTGCCGCCGTGTCGTGCACTACGGCATCACGTGGACGCCATCCGCCATGGAGCAGCGTACGGGTAGGGTCGACCGCATCGGGGGACTGATTCAGAGAAACCTGGACGGCCGCGAGACGACGCCCCTCCCCTCGGAATGGCTGCAGGTGTACTACCCACACTTGCAGGACACCGTCGAGGTGCTTCAGGTGCGTCGCGTGTTGCGGCGATTGAATCGGTTCTTGGAGCTGATTCACGACAGAAAGGGCGATGCTATCCCGAGTGAGAGTCGAGTCGACATGGCTCGCGAGATGCTTGAAGAGCTTGACGCCATCAAACCACCGGCCGGCCGCTTGGAATCGGCGTTTCCGGTGAGAGAGGGCTGGCTGGATAGTGCGCTCACGTCCGCGGCAGTCGAGAAGCCCGACATCGCGAGTCAGATACGGCATTTCGATGTCCTCTGGTCAGCGTTGGTGGCGCACTATGTGGTTCGACCGCTTCGTACGACCAGTGAACGTACGAAGCGAGGGTTCGCCATGCTCGCGAATGGCCGCCTGATGCCACAGGCATCGGATAGTCCTGGGAGCGGAGAGAAGAGGTTCCTGCTCGAGCTCAGATCCCAGACGTCCGGTGACTCGACGTTGCTCCGTTGCACCAGCGAGGTCGGCAGGCTCGACCTTCGGAACGATACAGCTGTGTTAGATGAGCTGTACGAGCTGCAGCGAAGACTTGGGCACGCGAAAGTGTGTGTGCACCGGGATGACAGTCGTCTCGACCGGGTGACGGTGGAGGGCGACCTGCCGTTCAGTCCTGCACTCACCCAATGGGAGGAGTTGGAGCTGCTGGTGGCACGGACTGTCCATGCGGCGGCTGCGATCAGACGAACGCTCGTCGAGAACACTGAAGGCGGGGCGCCATGGAACGACTGATCCCCCGAATCGACGAGCTCATTAAGTCTGCGTTGGTTTCGTGGCGCCGGGAGGGGCACAACATTCAAGTTCAGTTGACGAAACGTTCCCGGACGCAAGTCGTGCGATGTGCGCGGACTAAAGACCGGTACGTGTTTCGATCATCAGTGCTTCCACCGAAGCTAGTCACGACATCCGATAGGGCTTGGCGGGACCTCGCGTACCGCGCGTGGCGGCGGAACGCGGCCAAAGAGCTGGTCACGTTCTCCTTCGACGAGCAGGACGCACTCATTGGCGTAATCGAAGTTCCCGCCGCGACGCTGGATCGCGAAGAGCTGCAGTTGTATGTCGAGACGTTGGCGAAAGAGTGCGACCGGTTCGAGTACGCCCTGACGGGTGAGGACGTTGAGTGAGGAGGGTACTGTCAAGCTGAGGCATTCAGGGCCGATCCGACCCCAAGATGTTGGCAATGCCGTGCGCTCAAGCCCGGTAGGGTCGAGGGCTGGCGCGGTTGATCCACACTCCGACGATGCAAGAGTTCGCCTCGGTGCGTCGCTTTTTAGACGGGCTGTGTTCCGGCAGTAATGACAGTGCCTCGGCAGTCCCCCTGCTCCGTCTTATCCGGCGGGTCGATATCAGCCCCGGCTCTGTGTCCATCCTGCTCGACCTGTGCTCCGCAAAAAATCGATCCGGCGTTGATTACACGTTTTAGACCTGCTATGTTCGGCTGCTTCTGGCCGATCTTCTTTTTTTGCGGATCACAAGGGGACAGCCCAGTTCGGTATTGCTCTTGGGCATCCCATTCAGGGATACTTATACTGTCCTCATGCGGGTCATCGCGAAGCGGACACTGCGCGCTTATTGGGAAAAGGACCGCAGGGCAGAACAACCGCTGAAGGCATGGTATGCGATCGCAGCGAAAGCCGAGTGGTCCTCTCCGGCGGACGTAAAGGCTGTTTATGGAAATGCCAGCATCGTTGGAAACGACCGGGTTGTATTTAATATCGGCGGGAACAGGTATCGGCTTGTCGTCCGTTTCGACTATGCGAGCCGGATCGGATTCGTGCGTTTCGTGGGAACGCACGCCGAATACGATGCGGTCGATGCATCCACTGCTTAGGAGTGCAACATGAACATCAAACCGATCAAGAGCGAAGCCGACTACGACGCCGCGTTAACCGCGATCGACGGCCTGATGGGCGCCGCGCCGGACACGCCCGAAAGCGACAAACTTGAGGTTCTCGTTACCCTTGTAGAAGCTTACGAAGCCGAGCGCTGGCCGATAGAGGCACCGGATCCGATCTCGGCGATTGAGCACGTCATGGAGGCCCGTGGCCTGCGCCAGAAAGACTTCGGAGCGCTGATTGGCTCCCAGCCACGTGCTTCGGAAGTGCTCAATCGACAGCGCCCGCTCACTCTGCCGATGATCCGAGCCCTGTCGATCGGATGGAACCTTCCTGCCGACGTGCTTGTACGCGAGTACGACCTCGCGAACACGACATAACATATAGGAACCAACTACCTGTGTTCCGCAAAAACTCGATCCGTCGTTGATTCCGCAGTTTAGAGCTGCCAGGATTGGCCGTTTCGCGACGAACGGATGAGGTGATCCGACGTCATTGTAAACGTCGAAAGGTTCGCTCTTGCGGTCTATTTCAAAAGGGCCGAGTTTTGGCACAGGACGGGGTCATTGCCCGGGACGAAAGCGCGGGTCTCGACGAGCCGATGGTGATCCTAGGCGACCCCGCTCTGTGCAAAAGCGTCCTTAGCGTGTATTCATGCAGTCCTTCTAAGAAATGTTACAGGTGCTCAAGATCGTGATTTCGCGGGTAGTCTGACAATGCCTCTCGGCAAAGCCCTTCAATCGTGAGCGATCCGCCGCCGCGGTCCAGCAACTGGATGGCCCTAAACCAATCTGCCCGCCCCTGCCCACTTAGTGTCAGCCGCGAAAGATCACCTCCGGCGCGTTCCCAAATCGCCTGGTCCGTCGGCCCTAAAGGATAGAGGGAGGAGAAAACCGCCGTGATCGCCTGTAGCCGGTCGCCATTGGCTGCCATCCCTGTAAGGGGCGTACGCTTCTTTCGACGTGCTGCATCCACGCAACAGGCGACCGCGAAGTTCTGGTCTTGATGATAGGCAGCGTAGACCGGGGATTGCCCTTGTGCTTCATGTCGGACCTCGATCGCCACGTAATTAAACAGGTCGAACACCCGAACAAAACCGTCTTCGTCGTGACCACCGTGCCCCAGCAATCCGTTTGCCAAATGTTTTGTGAAAAGGCTCGTGGAGTCTCGCTCCAGGATCAGAGATGGCTCGACAGACCGGCTCGATGAGATCAGAACCGATCCTTCTCCGTCTGACAGTGCGTTCAATTGAGGTCTTGAGAGACGTTTCTCCGGCGCCACTGTAGACTTTGTCATTCTGAGGCCACCCGAATAGCAGGCATCGACCACGGCGAGTTTACGTTTAGAGTGGATGCCGCCCCAGACCTGTGCCAACGCGCCAGACGTCAGAACATTCTCACACCGGCCAATATCGGCATCCCAGGGAAATAATGACGCCCCGTCGGATCCGTCGCATGAACACGCATCGCCGTGGCCTGAGAAATAAAAGAAAACCGGATCCTCGGGAGCGACGGTTCTGACTAGCGTGTCCAGTGCGGCGCGTATGTTCTCAGCCGTCGCACTCGTTCCTTTGAGGCGTACGACGCGGTCTGAGCCATAACCGCAAACCTCTTCATCCAACAGGACACGTTCGATGAGATCGCCGTCAGCACTAACGCTTTCACCAAGGTCGGGAAGTCGATCATGCGTGTTCTGCTCGACTGTCACGATCAAGGCATATCCCCTAAAGTGTTTTGTCACGGTATTCCTTGGCCAAATAGTCCAGTCGATTGTTCAAGGGGTAGTCGGCGCGCATTGCAGCGATCAAAGATGATCCACGCACTCGGTTACCATTGCGGATTTTCCAGATGGCCGCGTCCCATTGTCGCTTTCCGGTTCCGGAGATGTCGAGATGGGATGGATTACCGCCGGCTCGACCCCAAATCTCGGTATCCATCGGGCCTGAGGGATAAAGTTCGCAGGCGGTTTCGATAAAAAGGTCGTGCAGGTCGTTCGTCGACGGACGCCGCAACCGATGCCGCACTCGATCCCACAGGTCCAAATGATTAGTGCAAATATGGAAAAACCCGCGCAAATCGTCTGTCAGGCCATAACGCTTCAATAGGCTGCGGGTGAAGTGGCGCCAGTCCCTCGCTGTTACAAATCGTGCGGCGCGGGCGAATTCTTCACTGGAAGGATGCCGGTTGGACCCGTAGAAGGCTGCGAAGACGTCCGTAAAAAGTGCATCCGGTAGCTGAGCGTTTCCTGTGAACACATTTAGTACATCGTCGAACGCAAGGCGTTCCAGTGCGGTTCTCATCTCCTGTCGCATCTTCGGCGAAGCGAGGACGATGGAAAGCTCATCCTCAGGAGCAAGATATTCAGCGTGGAAAACTCTATCCGGAAGCGATCTGGCCCAGGCTTCGGCCGTCGAAGTCAAACATACGTTGCGGCAACGGTCGGGAAGTGCTCGCCAAATATCCGCACGTCGTGGATAGTCCAAGACATTCCCTAAGGGGCTCGACACCAGGTGTTCGATCAAGTCCGATGCCAGTTCGTCACCCAAGAAACTGTCGAACACCTCATTGCGCAACGCAACGACATTTGTCCTGATCCGCCAGGCGCTGTTTTCACGTTTCAATGCTTCAATCCAGACTTTCTGAACCTGAGGCTTGCGGAGCGATAGCTCAGCCAAAAGCATTGGTGCCGATGCAACCGCGGCTGCGGCTGCGGCCGTGACGATCTGGTCATCGACGACAAGAGCCGCAGCCACCCGTCTGGCTGGCTCCATCAGTCCAAGGATATGTTCGACCGCACCATTTCCGTATCGCTGCCGATCTCGTTCGCAGGCCTCCTTTAGCGCCTCAGCCAAGTCGCGATCGTGACGATTTATCAGGGTTGCAGTCTCAGTCTGGACGAACCCCGCAGCTATCAACGCATGCGAGAGGTCGTAATTGTTCGATTGCCCCGTTTCGTCTAGGCAAGCAGCCATGGCGCGGTCCATGGACTCTACGCCGGCAACTTGGTCAAGAAGAAACCGTCCAACTTCGGGGCGTGTCGACAACATCGTCCAAACCAGAGGCGCCACGGAAAGCGCTCCGACGGGTGTCCCTTCCATAAACTCGAGCTGTATGAGATTGGCGAACTTCCTGCAACCGGAATGCTTTGGTCGTCTTCATGTAGGACGTTTTAAGAGCCGGCGTCGGCTCTACTCAGGGGTAGAGGTGTAAGCTGGCGCGAAGTCCGGCAGCCGTTCCGAGCGGGTCGGCTCAAGCAGCGCGTCGAATGTAATGATGATGGAGACCACCGACCTTTGGAATGGCTCTCACTTTGCCCATCGCCGGTGACTCTACCCGGCGAGGCTCGGGCGCGTCCTTCTCAAGCGACAAATGAGTCCGGCACGAATGATAGTAGTCGACGTATTTGCGTAGGATTCGCCTCAGGTGCCGCTCGTCGAGGACGATCACGTGGTCGAGACACTCACGTCGAATGGAGCCGATCATCCTTTCGACCAATGGATTCTGCCACGGGGAGCGCGGGGCGGTAAGGACCTGCTCGATCCCGAGACCGTCGACGCGAGTATCGAAGTACGCTCCGTAGGTCTGATCTCGATCCCGTACCAGGTACCGAGGCGCCGTGTCCCATGGAAAAGCATCGACCATTTGCTGCGCCGTCCACTCAGCAGAAGGATGTTCGGTGACATTGAAATGAACGATACGGCGACGGTCGTGGCGAAGGACGATGAAGACGAACAGAACTCTGAAGGTTGCGGTCGGCAAAGTGAAAAAGTCGAGCGACACCAAGTCGTTTGCATGATTATCAAGAAAGCTCCGCCAAGTATGGGACGGTGGCATGCGATGGCGAACCCTATACTTGGAGACGGCTGCCTGGGAAATGGAGATGCCCAGCTTTGCCAGCTCGCCATGCACGCGGGGAGCTCCCCAGAGCGGGTTGGCCCTGCTCATGTTCCGTATCAGCTCACGTATTTCGGGAGCGACGCCTGGTCGTCCGGGCCTACGCCGTCGGCTCTTCCAAGTCCAATATCGTCTGAACCCACAACGGTGCCAGCGGATGACCGTCTCAGGTTTCACGATGACGAGGACGCTCTCCCAGTCAGTCCAGATTCTGCGCAACAGCACCCAAAACCCGCGGTCGACATTCGAGAGCCGCGGCCGTTTCACGGAACGGCGGAGCACGGCGAGCTGCTGGCGAAGAGCGACATTCTCAAGAGCCAGCTCGCGACGAGCCTTGAAGGCAGAGATGAGAGCGGGAACCAACGACGAAATCATGCCGGCATGGTGCTGGCAGACCGGAGATTAATCAAGTTTGGTGCGCGCGGATGAATAAATAGAAGGCACAGGCGGCGAGCGGGTGCCCCAGCACGAGCTTCTCGCCTGCGCCCAGTGCGGCTGTTTCGCGTTTTCGTGCTTCGAAGATTTTGCGATTAGGGCTAATTAACCCTAATCGCAAATAAACGTCACCGTGTCTGAGGTCTTTGGCCCCGTGAATAGCACCTTTTCCAGGTTCTGCATACACCGTGCAGAATCACCTATAGTGGCGGCGAGCGGGTGCCCCAGCACGAGCTTCTCGCCTGCGCCCAGTGCGGCTGTTTCGCGTTTTCGTGCTTCGAAGATTTTGCGATTAGGGTTAATGATGGAGTCGCTCGATCGGGTTGTGGCACACTACGCCGTCGAGCGAGCGTGGGAAAGCGTTCGTCTCGAAAGGTATGCCGAGCTTTGCCGGATGGTCAGATTCAACCGCTCGATGAACGACGTGTTCAATGTCGAGGAGTCGCTCCACTGACCTTTGTGTCAGATCGCCATCTCCCCCGTGCTGTCACCAAAGCTCTCGAGCTCGTCGAGCCCGAGTCGGCGCAGCACGGTCAACATCGTGTTCGCCATCGGCGTACCATCCGCGCCTTTGACGTGGAGGTTGCCCTTGAAGTGGCCATTGCCGTGGCCAGCCAAAAAGAGCGGACAGCGCTTGTGGTTGTGAACGTGCGGGTTGCCCATTGGAGAGCCGTAGAGGATCAGCGCCTTTTCCAAGAGATTCGAGTCGCCCTCGGGTGTGTCACGGAGCCTTTCGAGGAAGTACGGGATGGTGCTGACGTGGTACCGGTTGATCTTCGCGAACTCCTCGATCCGCTCCTCTCGCTCGCCGTGATGCGAGGCCGGGTGAAACCCAGTGTTGACGCCGGTCTCCGGGTAGACACGGCCCGAAACGTCTCGCCCCATCTTGAACGCGAACACCCGAGTAATGTCCGACGCGAACGCTGCCGCTTGCAGGTCGAACATCAACTTGACGTGCTCATCGAACGAGTCCGGCACACCGACGGGCGCATCGGGCAGCTCTCTCTCCTCCCCGCTCGCGTTTTGCGCCTCGATCCTCTGGATCCGCCGCTCGATCTCGCGAATGTTCTCGAGATAATCGTCGAGCCGGTTGCGGTCGGCCGGCTCCAGGTCGTTCTTCAAACTAGCCACCTGGTTGGTGACATAGTCAAGAATGCTGCGATCGGTCCGGCGCCTGGCTGCCCGCTCTTCCGGCGTTCCGCCGGAGCCGAACATCTGGTCGAAAACGACCCGGGGGTTCCTGATCATCGGGAGCGGATCGGTCGGCGACGCCCAGCTGATCGCGTCCGTGTAGGTACAGGCATAACCGTATTGGCATCCGCCCGCCTGGTTCACGTTCTCGATCGCGAGCTGCATCGACGGAATGGGCGTGTCTTGACCGAACCGCCGGGCGTAGAGCTGATCCATCGACGTCCCAACGTGGACGTCCGAGCCTTCTGTCTGCTTCGGGTGAGACTGCGTCAGGAACACCGCGCTCGAACGAAAATGGTCGCCGCCTATCTCGGGCAGCGTGAAGGCCTCGGCATTGCGTACGTCCGTGTTGCTGACGATCGTCAAGTAATTCCGAAACGGCTCGAGCGGACTCAAGCTGCTCGGGGTGAGGTCGAACGCACTGCCTTCGGCCGCCGGCGCCCACAGGTTCTTTTCTATCCCGTATTTGGTGCTGCCGGCCGAACCGTGGACCATTTCGATGCACACCAGGCGAGCCGGGTCAGCTGTCGGCTTGCCAAACGCGCTCCGGGCCGGCACCATGGCTTCGAGCAACGGCAGTGACACCGCCGCGCCCATGCCCCGAAGTATCGTGCGGCGAGAGATATGCTTGTTAGTAATGTACATTCTTTTTAGGCCTTCTGGAGCCGGCTCGTATTCTAAGGCGGACCCGATTCTCCCACCACCGTGGTCGGTTCGGTGTTTTCCGACTTCTTCATCTGGAACGCCGCGCTGTTCACAATGCCAAAAATGAAAGAGGACATGCGGTTGCCGTTGTGCGCGGCCTCGAGAGCGATCGCACGCACCGCGGGCATGTCATAATACTCGACTCTCCGCCCCAGCGCATAGGTCATGAGGCTTTCGGTGAAGCTCGTGATAAAAGTGTCTGAAAGGTTCACAAGCGCCTGCCGCAAGCCCGCTGGACCGCGTCCTGTGCCAAAACTCGAAATAGCCCATATATCAGCAGCTTAGTGTCTGTGTTTCCAATCGAGTTCGCTGCGCACGGATGAATAAATAGAAGGCACAAGCTTCATAAACTGGCCTCCTTGTCTCGCACCTTCGGCGTGGCGTTGGACGCGATCCCCGTACGGGCGTTCAGTTAGGCAACCTAGAAATCAGGTATAGCGTGCCTCCTCACGAGTAGGGGGGGGCGACTTGTAGACGTAAATCTTATACACCAATAAGCGGTCGGATTTCAACTCCAAGTCACATCGCAGCGCTGCTACTTCGACGTGAAAACATCTGGGTGTGGGCTCCGAGATATTGGGTCTGGGAACTAGCTCAGGGTTCGGGTTCCGGTTGCATTCTGGTGAGGAGGCGCCCGACGATTGCAGGTAACTGGGCTTGATCCAGTTTCGTGGACACATTCTGAACGGCGGATACGATGTCCACAATGGCAAAGACAACGCAGCCCCGGCGACCCCTGTGATCCGCAAAAAAGAAGAACGGCCAGAAGCAGCCGACCATAGCAAGTCTAAAACGCGCAATCAACGCTTGATAGACTTTTTGCGGAGCACAACCCATGAGGTCTGTGTGAGCGGCAGGGCTGCCCGATCGAACAACGGTTGCCTGACCAACAGTAGGAATTGCACATGGTACGTCATGATGGATCCGAAGATAACACCCTCGGGCCAGACGATTGTAAAGCCCACGGCCCTTGGCACCATCGCAAAACACAGACGCTAAGCTGCTGATTTATCGGCTATTTCAAGAGGGCCGAGTTTTGGCACAGGACGGGATGCGTACGTATTACCAACAGTAAACAGCGCAAGCACGGTTCTTTGAGCCCAGAGCACCTCACCTAGAAAAAGCGCAGCGAGTACGTGAACTTGATCCCGCGGCCGATTTCCGGTGCAAACTCCTTGATGAAGTTCGTGTGTGTCCGGTAGAGCTCGTTGGTCAAGTTGTACGCCTTCACCGCGAAGATGTGTGCCTGATGCGTCCGCGCCAGCGTGTATTGCGCCCTGACGTTGACGACGGCGTAGCCGTCGGTCGGGAACTCACCAACGCTGAAGACCTTGCCCTGTTTCGCCGACCAAATCAGCTCGGGGGTAACGGTGAGCGCGTTGAACGGCATCTCGACTTCGACCCGGCCGTGGAACGGCGGGACCCTCGGGAGATTCTCGTCTAGCTTTGTCAACTTCGCATCGACGAGCCCGAACCCGGCCTTGAGCCACATGAATTCGGCTACGCGGAAACTCGCTTGCGCGTCGAAGCCGACGTAGCGCGCATCCCCTTGGGTGATCTCCGCCAACCTGAGGCCGTCCAGGATCTCCTCCTCGAAGGACCAGAAGATGGAGTCCTTGATGTCGTAGTAGAAGAAGTTGAAGTTGGCATCGATACCGGACGCACGACCTTTGACGCCGAGGTCGATCCCGTTGATGCGCTCGTGCTCGAGCGACGAGTCGCCCACCTCGAAGGCGAGGTTTCCGACGTGAGGGCCGAAATTGTAGAGTTCCTCGAGCGCCGGCGGTCGGTACGAACTCGTGAAGTTGCCTACGAACGCGGTCGTGCGAGTGAAGTCGTAGCGCAGTCCGACGGAGCCCGATAAACTCGTGAACGAACGTGGTATCGCAGGCGTGGGCTTTTCTTCATGACCGTGGCCCTCCCCTTCGACGACTTCTTCTTGCCCCTCGCCTTCTTGACGCATTTCGGGGTTATAGTCGTTGTGCTCGACGCGTCCCCCGAAAGAAAGCGTCGTCGCCGGTCCGAGCGCCAGCTCTTCGTAGGCGAAACCCGCGAACGCGGTGAGCGTCGTGCGCGGGGAAAGGGCTTCGGCACCGATGGCGTTATAATCTCGGTTTTTATACCAGATACCGAAGCGACCTGTCAGATCGGACGTACGGCTCTGCTCGAACTCCGCGCGTAGTAAGTAGATGTCGTTCGTAAACTGCGTTCCGACGCTCTCGATGCCCGCGTCGATCTCGACTTCGTCATGGTTCCAGTCGACGCGCTGGAAGACGACTTTTGCGGAGTCGAGCACGGTATTGTTAAAGTTTTGAAGTCCGAAATCGAAGCGTACGTTTTGACGGCGGAAGTCGTTGTCGATGAAAAACTCCTCCTCGCCCTCTTCGTGCTCACCTTCGATCTCGTCGTGAACGACTTCTTCTTCCTCGTGGCCGTGGAACTCGCCGGCGCCGGGTACGCCAAACCGCCCGTCCTCGATGCCGTAACCTATGGCAAAGAAAGCGCGCTCTCCGTAGAAGCCGGCCCCCAGGCTCCCGTTCGAAAGCTCCGTTTTCGAGTTCTCGATCGTGCCTTCGGGCGTGTCGTAGTCCTCGGTGCGTCTCGTGCCGCCGCCTCCCCAGATCATCCAATTACCGTTGCCGTAGCGGAGGTTCGCGTTGCCCCCGAGCTGGCATTTTCGTGAGCTCCTACCCGAAGGGTGGGTGTTCCGTGATGAAACCCCAGACTACGGCATCGATGGCGAGGTAGAGATCTTCGATAATGCCGGGAATCCCACAGGGTTCCGCTTCCATGTGCAGCTGAAGGCGACTGACCGCCCCGATAGTTCATTTGCCAGCCAGGTTCGCCTTCGTCGGGAAACCGTTGACTACTATCTTTCACTGTCCCGACCGATTCTGCTGGTGTCCTACCACTCGGGTTCCCAGAGGCTCTACTGGCGTTGGTTTCATTTCCTAGACCCCTACTACGGAGGGTTCGGCAAGAAGTGGGTTCGGGTCTCCTTTGCGAAGGCCGACCTCTGGGGTCTTCAGACACCAGCTACTATAGAGACAGACCTCCGGTTACGCCGTTTGGCAGAGACTGGGCCTTTGGTGCTCGTGAGGTCAAAATACTCATGCGCGGTAGGGTCGAGGGCTGGCGCGGTGCTCCGTACGCGGTGCTTCCGCAATTATTAAGTGTTGGCAGCCAGCCCCTAACCCGTCTGCGTGCTAGAGTTTGAACCAGAATTCTGAAGACACAGTTCTCTCATCGTCAGGGCCGAGCCGAAGTGAAGAATAGCAGATGTCTCAATCCCGCATGTCCGTCGTATGGAACAGTCGGTTCCAGAAGCATTATTCACAACGGATTCTACAGAACGATGTCCGGGAAACGCCGTCGATACCGGTGCGGCGAGTGCGGAAAGACGTTCTCTTCGACGGAAGGCATGCCCTACTACCGTCTCCAACATCGAAGAGCTACTTTCGACGTAGTCATCGCTCTCAGAGTCGAGGGTGTCAGCATTTCCTCGAGTTCCCGGATCAAAGGGATTGCCTGGAACACGGTGCTGCGGCAGTCAAATGTTGGCGGCTGCCGCGTAACCCGTTCGCGTGCTAGAGTTTGAGTTTGATTTGGAGAGGCACGGTTCTTTCGTCGATGCCGGCTGGGCTGAGTTTTGGCACAGGACCGGAACGACAGATGCGGAAGTTTAAATCTCTGGGACAAGCGCAACGATTCTTGACCGTGCATGGACTCGTTCAAAACCGCTTTCGCGTCGGACGGCATTTGTTGCAAGCCCGTCATCATCGGGAGCTAAGAGGCCGCGCTTTCATTGCTTGGCGCGAGGTAACGTGTGCCTGACGAAATCGCGAAGCGCAACAGTCAACAGGGACCAGTCTGGCTACAATGACACCAACTTGACAGTACCGTTATGAACGTTGATTTGATACTGGATATGGGTTTTCACGTAGTCGGCGGCCTGGGCATTTTCTTGCTCGGCATGAAGTTCATGCAGCAGGGACTTCAAGTCATCGCCGGCTCCCGAATCAGACGCTTGATCAGACTGGTCACGTCCAACCGATTCCTGGCGGTGGGCATCGGGGTTTTCATCACGACCCTCGTTCAATCGAGCTCCGTCACCTCGGTCATGGTGATCGGTCTCGTCAATAGTGAATTGATGGTGCTCACCGAAGCCATCGGCGTCATCATTGGCGCCAATATCGGCACGACCATCACCGGATGGATATTGGCGCTTAAGATCGGGCAATACGGCCTTCCGCTGCTCGGACTGGCTGCCTTCGGGTGGCTTTTTCTCAAGGCCGAAAAGCCGCGTTACTCGGCGCTTTCGATACTCGGGATCGGGATGGTCTTTTTTGGTCTCGAGCTCATGAAGGACGGTTTCGCGCCCGTTCGAGACCTTCCCGATTTCGCCGCCTTGTTCCATCTGTTCGAGGCGGTCGACTACTTCGGTGTCCTGAAATCTGCCCTCGTGGGCTGCGTCGTGACGCTCATCGTTCAGTCTTCGTCCGCCACTTTGGGGATAACGATAGCCCTCGCCAATACGGGCGTGATCGATTTTCAAACTGCCGGGGCCTTGGTGCTGGGCGAAAATATCGGCACGACGATTACGGCCTATTTGGCGTCGCTCGGGGCGGACGACATCAACGCGAAACGTACCGCCTATTTCCACGTTCTCTTCAACGTTTCAGGCGTAGCCGTGATCACGGCCCTGTTTCTTCCTGTATACCTGCCTTTCATCCAGAACGTTATCCTGGGCGGTGTGGATCCGAATATCCAGGACGTGGAGGGAAGCTTTCCTTACATGACGGCGGGGATCGCCACGGTACACACCACGTTCAATGTGCTCGCCACGCTCCTGTTCCTTCCTTTCGTGACGCCCATCGCGAGCGTGCTAAAGAGACTCGTCAAAGACAAGCCCAAACCTCCAAGAGCGAATTTGACCCATCTGAATTCCAATCTGGTCAGCTCGCCGTTGACCGCGATCGAGCAATCGCGCCATGAGATTCAGCGGACGGATCAACATGTGAGGGACATGCTGAACGATTTGCGTCAAGTGATTTCTGACGACAGCAGCGACCGAAGCCTGGCCGACAAGATATTCGAGGAAGAGAATACGATTGACGTCGTTCAGATCGAGGTCACGACCTTCTTGACCGACCTGCTTTCTGAAGAGCTGAGTCATGACATTGCCGAGGGGGCGCGGGCTCAATTGAAGTTGGCGGACGAGTTTGAATCGGTGAGCGACTACGTTTCGAACGTCCTCAAACTCTATCTGCGATTGCGAGAGGCCGACGTGCGGTTCACGGGCCCACAGCAAGACGAGCTACTGGGGTTACATGACCTGATTGCCGGCTATTACGACGGCGTCCATGTGGGTCTCGAGAATCCGTCCGCTGACTACTTGTCCGAGATTCGTCGAAGAAGCCGCGACATCACCAATGAAATAAGAGAGCTCAGAGATCGTCACTGGAATCGATTGTCCGAGGAAACGGTGGATCCATTGATCAGCACCTCCTATATGGATATCGCGAATTCTTATCGCAGAATAAAGGATCACCTCCTGAACATCGGTGAAGCCGCCGGCGGCGGCAAAACCGTCAGGCGATGAAGGTCTAGTGGCTGTCCCTTCCATTTAATCGATCCGAATGGATTTAGAGCCCGACCTCGGTAGGGTCTAGGGCTGGCGCGGTGCAAGGATGCGAATCGATGGCTGAAAGCGGCACACCATCCCGTCCTGTGCCAAAACTCGGCCCTGTGCCTTCTATTTATTCATCCGCGCGCACCGAACTTGACTAGTCTCCGGTCTGCCGGGACCATGCCGGTATGATTTCGTCGTTTGTTCGCGCTCTCGTCTCTAGAGGACCTAGAACCGAGGCCGGGGCTACCGCGGCGCAGCGGGCTAGCACGTTCTGGTCCAGGTGCGGCCCGGGCCTGGACCCAGGTTTCCGCTCGGGAGCGTGGCATCCCGTCGTGTCCAAAAATACAAACGAACTCTAAGACCCGCACGCCGGGCTGTCGCCGAGTTCATCTATCATCATTAAGAAGAGCGCAACCATCAAGGGCTTGGCGACGCGTTTGTGTTTTTGGACACGACGGGGTTCACGACACGACCTTCTTTCAGGCGTCCGGGAGATTGAAATTACCGTATAGAAAATCTTACTAAAGCCAATTAAAATCCCGGCTCGAACGACCACCCGTCGATAATGCGTGCGGGGACCAGCACGTGACGGAGGCCGTTAAATCACTATAGGGGAAGAGGATGTAACGAAATTGGCATCATGGTTGAAACCCGAGAGGGCGTAAAACAGCCTTCTCGCAAAACCTGCTCGTACGCGTCAAAAAAGTCCAGAAATGCGCGAAACTCGAAACTTCCTGAATCTCCACTTACTTTTCTGGTTGAGGATTTCCGCCAAAAGCCGGACCGCCTTTTGCCGAAACCGGGTAGCTCCGAACTGCACCATCCACCTTTCGGTCCACCAGCAAGCTTGCATCTTCTTTGTACCACGCTTTTTCGCTCGCTGCAAGTGTGCAAACTTATCTAGGTGGGTTGAGCTCTACTCTAATTTTCCATATTCCAGCGTAATCTCTATATCCAATTACAAGGTAAAAACCCAACGGCGCGTTTAGTTGAAAATCAACTTTATTGCCAGCCGGAAGGAGGTTAGATCCAAAAGTGTTTATGAAGTGGTACCGGAAGCACGGAACGCTCCGGCAGGTGAAGGCCGAGGCAGACCATCTGGGACTGCGCACCAAGCAACGGCTTACCGCTGATGGAACCCGGACAGGCGGGCTGCCGTTCCGTCGCGGACACCTCCACTGCCTGCTGACCAATCCTCTCTACGCCGGCCGCATCCGACACCAGAGGCGTGTCTACGAGGGCCAGCATCCATCGATCATTGCTCCGGAACTCTGGGACGCGGTCCAGGCGCAGCTGCAGGCAGGGGCTGCCAAACCGAGGAAACGCACGACGAAGGGCCGTGCAGCCCCCTCCCCACTGGCAGGCAAGCTCTTCGACGAGACCGGGGACCGGCTGACGCCGAGCCACACCAAAAAGAAAAACGGGCAACGGCTCCGCTACTATGTCTCCCGGCGCCTCATCCAGCACAGTGGCCAAAAGGACCTCTCCGGATGGCGACTGCCCGCCCCGATGCTGGAACAGACCGTCGTGCATCTCATCCGACAGCATGTGGATGCCACGACCTCCCCGGCCTCGTTGATCCATGCTCCGACGATGCAAGAGCTCGCCTCGGTGCGTCGCTTTTTAGACGGGCTGTGTTCCGGTACTAATGATGATAGTGCCTCGGTAGCCCGCCTGCTCCCTCTCATCCGGCGGGTCGATATCAGCCCCGGCTCTGTGTCCATCCTGCTCGACCGCAATACGTTCGCTGCTTGCCTCTCTATGGGGCCCGAGCGCATTCGCGAGAATGCACTCCGCATCCTCGCACCGTTCCGCTTGCGTCGACGCGGCGTCGAGACCAAGCTCGTTCTGGGCAACCCCACGAAATCCGTCGACCGCACACTCCTGCGCAATATCAGAAACGTCCTCTCCTGGCTCGACCGAATCAAAGCAGGCAAAACCTATGAGCAGATTGCCACCGAAAACGCCATCCCAACGGACCGCGTGCGCAAGGCAATCCGCTATGCCTTCCTGGCACCCGACATCGTCCGCGCCATTGTCGAAGGCCGCCAGCCCGTTGGGCTGACCTCGAGCTACCTCTTGCATCATCCGCTTCCCGACGATTGGGAGAAACAGCGTGTGCTCGTCGCAACGCTGTGAGCCTCCAGCGCCCACTCCGTGAATGGCCTCGGTTAGCAGCAAGCTGCTCTCCGACACTGGCCTCCACCAATCAGCCTCAAACTGGCCCAAATTCCCTGTCATGGTTTCCAGACTCGGATAGCTCCTTGTACTGGACCGTCTGCGGAGTCATCTTCGTTTCCTCCGTAAAACTCCACTGGATGAATTCGAGGTTTGGCCAATTCGAATTCCGCTATTCGCCTTCTCCTCAGGCGCGATCTAGGCGTTAAGCGTCTTCTCATTGTCTGCGCGATTAAGTGGAAAAACGACACGATAAGCTCCAAAATCGCCTCGAATTGCACGTTAATGGCCTATTTAGCTCTGTTTCTGATCGTTTCCAGCCAAGAACCGAAAGCTCCACTCGAGCCTGCCGACTGCGATAGCCGGAAAGATGTTCCCGTCGACGAACATTCGCTGATGAGACGTAAAGCCTTTTGCGACAATGAGTAACGGTCGGAGCCGCCTCCGGAGGGTTTGCGACACGGCCCTCTTTCAAGCGTCCAGGAGGTTGAGATTGCCGTATAGAAAATTTGATTGAAGCAACTTCGATTCCGGCTCGAACGACCACCCGTCGATAATGCGTGCGGGAACCAGTACGTGACAGCGGCCGTTAAATCACTGTAGGGGAAGAGGATGGAACGAAATTGGCATCATGGTTGAAACCCGAGAGGGCGTAAAACAGCCTTTTCGCAAAACCTGTGTACGCGTCAAAAAAGTCAAGAAATGCGCGAAACTCGAAACCTCCTGAATCTCCACTGGCTTTTCTGTTTGAGGATTTCCGCCAAAAGCTGGACCACCTTTTGCCGAGACCGGATAGCTCCAACCTGCACCATCCGCCACCCAGTCTGGCCAATTGTGGCACTGCAGAGACGGGTGAGATTTTCCGCGCCGTTGGCGCGGTTTTGCAGGATCAGGTGTCACCAGAGACGCGCTAGAAGGGCTGAACTGGCCTCATTTTCGGTTTTGGTCTCTAATCTCGATTTTCGAGTGCCACGTTTGCGCCAAAGGGGGGAGCGGGCCGCTGACAGGGCCGTGCAGCGTCGGAAAAGAGGCCGCCCGAGGGGTCCAGAATCAAGGCCAGGGCTACCTTGGCGTAGCCGACTAGCACGTTCTGGTCCAGGTGCGCCTAGGCCTGTGCCTTCTATTTATTCATCCGGGCGCCCCAAACTTGATTAGTCTCCGGTCTGCCGGCACCATGCCTGCTTGATTTCGTCGTTTGTTCGCGCTCTCATCTCCGCCTTCAAGGCTCGTCGCGAGCTGGCTCTCGACAATGTCGCTCTTCGGCAGCAGCTCGCCGTCCTCCGCCGCTCGGTGAAACGGCCGCGGCTCTCGAACGTCGACCGCGGGTTTTGGGTAACTGTAGAGCCTAAGGGCCCTTGGCCCAGTCGCTAAGCTGCTGATTTATGGTCTATTTCAAAAGGGCTGAGTTTTGGCACAGGACGGGGTCCACCAGAACCGCTCATCCATCACCCCTCAGCACCGTCACGAACTCAGCCACGACCTGCACGGACTCCGCATCGCCCCTGGACAGAATGATCGGCGAATACTCCGGGTTCGTCGGTGAGAGCGTTACCTTCGTGTGCCGCCAGTCGGCCTCGTTGCCGCCCTCCTTTTCGGACAAGTAGCGCTTCACCGTGAACGTGCCGCCGGTGTCGGGGTCTGCTAGCCCCCGATACTGCGCCAGCACGATTTTCCCCTGCCGCGTGCCTGTGGGCTTGGCACGGAAGACTAGGTAGTCCCCATCGCGAATCGTCGGCTCCATCGAGCTCCCGACGGCACAGCAGACAAACATCCGCTCATTCAGCTTCCCCACGTCGTCCGCCTCGATCCAGCCTTCGGGCTCCACAGCTTCGCCGTCCCCGAAGTGTCCTGCCGCTCGCCTATCCAGTCGTCGTGCTTCCCCTCGAGCGGGATGCCCTGCCAGTTGCGCACCAGCACGTTTGGCCGGAACTCCTCGCGGTACTCCGGAGGCACGACGTCAAAGCCGTCGTAGAGGTTGTGCTCGCCCGTCGGGTCGAGCCCGTCGCCGCGCGGTAGGCCACTCACCCGGTCGCGCACCGTGAGATTAGGCACGAGCACCAGGAAGTTGGCCGAGAGGGATGAGCCGCTCACCTTGCGCTTGTGCAGTGTAGACCAGGTGACAAGGAGTGCCATCACCAACGTCTTGCCGGTACCGGTGGCGAGCTTGAGCGCGTAGCGCAGGAGGTCGCCAGTCTCGGGCATCTTGCGCCGACCCTGTACCTCGTACAAGTAGATGACGGTCTCGACCGCTTCCTGTTGACAGAAGAAGAAGCGCTTGGCCATCGCCCGGCGCTCCTCATGGCGCTCGAACCACCACTCGAGCAGCCGCCGCGTCACCCCCGCGGTGCCAGGGTAGCCAGCCTCGCGCCACTCGCGCACCTCCACGCGGAGCTGGTTGACGAAGTCGTTCCGCTGCTCGGAGCTGGCAAGCAGGTCCTCGAAGAGCCCCGCCTCTTTGCCGACGACGCCGGCGATGCCGCCCTTCACGTCCTTCGCGGAAGCTAGGAAGCGCATCGACGGGCGCCGGTCCTCGGCGAGCTTTGACCGGCCGCCAGCCAGGAGCTGGTAGTGTTTCTCCGGCTCCTGAAAGGCGTCGCAGATGACGACGCGATCGACAACGTAGGCCATCGCCCGTCTCCTTACGCCAGGTCCCGGACGACGGTGGATTCGTTGCCATATACGTCCACGACCTTGACCGCAATGCGTTGGTAGCCGCGCACCGGAAACGGCTCCGAGTCGAGCTTGAGCGTGAACTCCTCCGCGTCCACCTCGGCCTTAAGCGCGGCCTTGATGTTCGGTTTCTTCTTGAAGTCAAAGAACATCTGGCAGTCCACAAAGCAGTCGCCGTCGTAGTCCTCGTCAAGGTACCAGGCGGACACGTAGCCCGAGTCAGCTGCCTTGTACTCCGTGGTGCGGCGCTTGCGGTCGAAGAGCGCCACACCGTTCAGCGTGACGCGGACCTGTTTCTCCTTGCCGTTCTTCGCGGCCATCACCTCGATGTCCGGCAGGGCGAGCGGCGAAAAGAGCATCTCCGGCTGCGTTGCCTTGAGTCCCTCGGCGAGCGTGTCCGGGCGGATCATGATGAGCTCGACCTTGACCTTGCCGCGCTTCTCCAGCACCGACTTCACCTCACCGACGTTTGCTTCGAAGGCCCAGCCGAGGGCGTGTACTTCGAGGATGCCCGAGGCGAGCGCATCCTGGACGGCATCGTTGATCTGCTTGCCGGTCACGCGGCCAGAGAGCGGCCCGACAGAGATCGCGATCTTTTCCTTCTCGGTTTCCGCCACGGCGTGCACGAGCCCGGTCGCTTCCTGGATCGCCGCGTCGGCAGATCACCTCGATGTAGTTCTCCAGCTTCGCTGCTTCATCGATACCTCGCTCACGGACGACGTAGCCCTTCCAGTCCTCGACGGAATAGCGGCCGAGAGACATGACCTCGAAGGGGCCGCAGACGCGGATGACGCCTTTTTCCGTGATTGGTTGATCAACAAGGAAGACGTCCTGCCTTTCCCGTCGTGTCCGAAAATACGAACAGAGCCCGACAGCCCGAATCCTCGAGGCGTTCTCGAAATTCGCGGAGACCAGCCGACGGGGCACTGACTCTGTGATCGGTGCTCCCGAACAGACCTCTCAGTCTAGCTCCCATTGCCAACCAAGCCTAGACACCTCTCATCCGAAACGCCCCGGCGCGCCGGTCTTGAGTCCGTTTGTATTTTTGGACACGACGGGATAGTGCTGTGGTCGCGGCTGGCTCGGCCCAGCGCTGCAGATAACGCGTAACTACGGAGCGGCCATGAACATCGTATATATCTTCTTACTCCCCTTCACTACCTCGTCAGAATGAACCGCCGATAGAGCGGCTGGACCGGACGCGCGTTGATCGGATATAGGGCCGCGAAGGCATCGACCTGTGCCTGCGAAACTGCAATTGCCTCGGTAAGCACCACCCAGTTGACCACCTCAGAGCAGGGTGGCGTCGTCAGGGAGCCGGCGTACCGGAAGTAGCTCCGGCCTCCGGGCAGGAAGGCGTTCGGATCGAGGTCGACCAGCGGTGTGGGCGCCTGATCGACGCCTGGTATGGCATCCCAGATGCTCTGGACGGCCGAGTGCACGCCGCCGACGTCCATGAAGACCCCGATCACCGCAAGATCACCCTCCTCGGCCTGATGCACAAAGTGGACCTCCAACGGGTACTCTTCCCCATCGACTGTGTGTTCGCTCCGCAGATGGAAGTGGAACTGCAAGAGCGAGAATTGCCGGCCCTGCAGAGTGATGGAACTCCCGGCGTCTATGTTGACTTGGATGGTATGTCCGTTATCCACGACCTCGCCCGCCGCGGGTTGCCACTGGATTTCGAGTCCCCCTCCGCCTGCCGGGATCGCATCCGTCAGATCGATCGGAGATTGCTGGACCCCGCTGTCACAGACCGCGAAGGACGAATCCAGCCCACCCCATTGGTACGGTCCGGTGTCGCCTTCGTAGCTCCAGTGAACCCCGCCGGTCGCTGCGCCCTGCGCGCGCTCCGCGTCCATCTGGTCCTCTGCATGCCCCTGGCTCGGTGCATCCGCCCGGCAGGCGTATTGTGTGCCAGCGAGGAAGACAACCGCGAGTACCTGCAGGAATGAATGACGATACTTCACGTTTCTCCTCCTCTCGGGTTTCGACGGTCCGCTGCGAACCGGCCTGACCAAAGAAACGCTCGGCGACCGCATCTTGACCAAGATCTGCGGTGCCGCCCAGCGGTGTGGTCCATGACCAGCCCCCTTGTGGCGAGGTATCAAGGGTCACCCAGTTTTCCCCAGTTGGGTGCTTCCGCCATCAAGTGTTGCTACGTCGTGTTTGAATGCTAGTGTCAGCTGGCCTGCCTGTGTCGGCGAACGCCATTAATAAGGATGCCGGCGTGCACATGAAGGTGTCTCTGAACGTCAGGCACCGTGTGGTCAGCCCAGCCCGTATCGCCGAAAGAACTGCGTCTCTCGAAATCAGGCTCAAACTCTAGCACACGAGCGGGCTACGCGGCAGTCACCAACACTTGATGGCGGAAGCACCCCTGTGCCAAAACTCGGCCCTTTTGAAATAGACCACAAATCAGCAGCTTAGACGCTGTGCCTTCTATTTATTCATTCGCGCGCACCGAACTTGATTAGTCTCCGGTCTGCCGGCACCATGCCGGCATGATTTCGTCGTTTCTTCGCGCTCTCGTCTCTGCCTTCAAGGCTCGTCGCGAACTGGCTCTCGAGAATGTCGCTCTTCGCCAGCAGCTCGCCGTCCTCCGCCGTTCAGTGAAACAGCCGCTGCTCGGTGCTTCCGTCATTAAGTGTTGGTGAGATGACGCTAAGACTTTACGGTGCATTAAATTACAGCCAAAATAGCGCTCACGACCTTCGCCGCGCTAAATTGAGCGTAAGCGACTTCTTTGCAAAGGGATGCGTACAAATCACCAACACTTAATCGCGGAAGCACCAGATTTGGGAAAACGTGACAATTCCTTTATGGGCGCATGGTTCGAAGAGGACGAAGCCAAGCGGTACATGCATGTACGGGTGTGGACGCGAACTGGCGGCGTGATTATGGTGGGCGTGATTTGCCAAGAAAAACAAGGGCACTAGACCGGAAAGGATAAGCTCAGCCACCCGCTTAGAAAAGGTAGGACATGGACGGAGGGACAGAAGACAAGAGGACGATATCCGTAGAGGACGCGTTTAACGCGCTCACTGAGTATGTGGACAAATTCGACCCGATCAAACTTCTCTCCCAGCTCTCGCTTACACACCTGAGCGTACCTGCCGACACGTTCATCAGCGAAAGTCATGACGTAAACAGATGGCAGGTATGGATCGAATTTCTTGCTGGCAGGCTGCTTACGCGTGAGTTTCCCGCTGAGCCCAATACCGACGTTACCGGGCAGACAATGGAGCGGGTAGAAGAACTGCTCCGAGCCTATTTCACAGCCCTCACGCGCGAGCGCGAATTTTTATTCAAAGCTCCCGACAGAATAGCTTCGAAGGCCGATAAGGTCCTGGGTTCCGTTCGAAACTATGCCCTCTGGGTGCGTGGTGATGCCCACCAGCACCAGTATTACCAAATGGCACGTGGCATATACGGACCGCATGACTCATGGTTCCGCGCAACCCTCGGCTTCACCGTTGATGAAGTCATTACGGCTGCTGACGCGCTTTCCGAAGAGTACGCGCGCCGCATGAACAGTGGTCGAGAAGAAGCCCTCCATCACGCCGAGGAACTCGCTGAAGAGCGCGGGTTGACTGGATCTAAGAAAGAACAGGCCAAAATCGCATTCGCTTGCCACTTGTTCTTCGGACAATCCGATGACGTCTTGTCGTTTACGTCACGGGAACTCTCAGATTTTTCAGGCGTTTCCCAGCACGCGTGCGACCAAATCCTGAAGCGATTGTCTCAGGAATTCGGTTACCGGAATCCTCTGTTTTTGAACACGTTCTCCAATCCGCACAGTGCGCCATGGGATTACAACACGCTGTACGAGCGGCCTTTCATCCGACTCGGTGATCGCTATTGGATGGTTCTCTATCCGATCATGCAGACCGTGATCTTGACGACGTTCTATTTCGATCTGATGCAGGATGCGGCTTATCGCCCGACCTTTGAGGCGGCCCGCGGCCGCTGGCTTGAAACCAAAACAGCTGAATACCTGCGACGCGTGTTCGGAGACAAGGACGTTTTCCTCAACCCGCTATATCCGGACGGAAGCGAACTTTCAGACGTGCTCGTTCTCCACGACCGAAAGCTGCTGATTGTCCAATGCAAGTCCAAGGGGCTCACGTTTCAGGCGCGCATGGGCGCGAGTTCGGAGCAATTGAAGGCAGACCTGGAAAAGGCCGTCAAGAACGCCTTCACACAAGGTGCACGGGCGCGGCGGTATCTTCTCGAGACGCCCGCCCCCGCCTTGCGGTTCTCAGGCAACAATCACAAGATCGTCATCGATCGTGATCAGGTCAATGGCGTATACATCATCACCGTCACGGCCGCTCCGCTACAGAATTTGACAACCCGGTGGGCAAGCGTGAATCCGCATCTCGAACTCTTCAAAGAGGGAGATTACCCGTGGGCGTTGTCCTTAGCGGATCTCGATGTGCTGAGCGAGATTCTTCCTTCGCCCGCTCATTTTTTGCACTTCGCAACGAGGAGACTAGCGATTGAGCATCTGCACCGTGAGATCCTCGGCGACGAACTAGATCTTTTGGGCTTTTATCTGACGCAAGGGTTGTATTTCGAACTCGACGAGTTCGAGGAGATTGACCTCGTGGGGCTGGCAGGCATGTCCCAGACGATCGATGAGTACCTGTTCAGGAAGCACGTTCTGGGGGATGCGGCTGCCGCGACGCCCACGCCTCCTATGCCACCTGGCTTTGAAGATTTCGTTTCAGGCGTTGAAGCCTTGCACGCCGCGTATGGAATCGATGTGGCGATGGTTCTTTTAGATTTCGGCTACAAGGACCGCCAAAGATTTGTTGAGCAGGCGCAGGCCGTTATCCAGCGCGCCCACAGGGATCAGCGGACCTCAAGCTTTTCATTGGGCCTATCCGCAAAGAAACGCGGCTTTTCCTATCTCGCTATGGATGCAGGCGGCGATCGATGGAAACTCTTTCGCAATCTGGGATCACTGGCATTATTGAAAAAGCATGAGCAGAAATACGTGGAGTGGGCTGGGATCGGTTGCGACCTGTCAACGGAAAAACCCGTGGATGTCATTTTTTATGCGGCTTTCGACCCGTACGACGACGCTGTGTTGGATGAAATGGTGGCGACCCATCTGAGAGAGGGAAAGAAGATTAATCTTGACCATAGCGGTTGAAAGTGCGCCTCGGCTCGATTTTCACGGGCGCGAACGGCCCGTCTCCGTCCGCGGTCCATCCTCGCGCGTGCGGCGGAAACGCGTATCGAACGGTCCCCGTCTGGTCAAAATACTCGAACGCCCAGCGGGTCAGCAGTTTGCACGTCTACCGTCACCACGAGAGGAATCATCCAGGCAAGGAGAATCTGCTGCTGTTCCCAACCAGCAACCAGTTATCTCAGTCCGAGCGCAAGGTGCACTCCCGTGAACGGCTTGGCAAGCTGCTACATTTCTACCATCGGGAAGCCGCATGAATATTTTGACCTCACGGGATTTCGCTCTCAGCCAGAGCGGTGCAACAACGCCGGTTTGCGGCCACTCTCAATGTCATGGACACGCCTAATCGCCCGCTGGGCGAGCGGGACGCTGTCACGGAATTGCGAGGAGCCACGGGGACCGCGAAGAAGATCCGCGACGTCGCTGAGTGGCTCCTTCGTGTGACCGAGGCGTGCGAAACCGTCACCGGCAACCCCCGCCTCAGCGCGGTGACGAGGATTTCTCAGGCGCGTCTGTTGGCGACGGCCATCCACCTGCGTGAGGACATCACGCCGAAGCAGCGCAAGCAGCTCCTCAGCCGTTGGGAGAAGGTCTCTTTCAGAATCTATGGCCTATTGAACAAAGACGCACGGACCCGCGTGGGTGACTACGTGCGACTGGCGTGGCGGGTCATCAACAAGCAGCTCTCTGTGGACCGAGGGGTCCAGAATCAAGGCCAGGACTACCGCGGCGTAGCCGGCTAGCACGTTCTGGTCCAGGTGCTGCCCGGGCCTGGATCCAGGTCTCCGCCCGGGAGCGTGGCATCCCGTTGCTGGACGGTATTTTCCCTGCGCGTACGGGGAACCCGAAGCGCCGACATCGCCTCCGACACGCCCCAAATCTGGGGCTCGCCACGGGTTGATGACAATCGAAATGGCCTCGGCGCGCCGATCTTGAGTTCGTTTGTGTTTTTGGACACGACGGCCTTCTTGGAGACAAAGCGTCGGTTCTGGCGGCAACTGATCTGACCCAACGGTTAGTACCACGTTGTATCTCAGTCATTCGGTGCTGACAAGGGCGGGTTGAAGCCCGCGGAGCGGAGGCGGTTTCAACCAAATCGTTTCCGGAGCCGGCGGTCGGTAACCTAACGAGCTGTGGGGTCTGAGGCGATTGAACTCTTGTCGCCACTTGTCGATCAATACCTCGGCTCCCTTCAAGGTGTAGAAAATCTCTCTGTTGAGCAGTTCGTCGCGTAGCTTACCGTTGAAGCTCTCCACGTAGTCGTTTTCCCATGGCGAGCCCGGCTCAATCAACAGCGTCGTGACTCCCAACCGGGATAACCAATCACGCACGGCCGCGGCCGTAAACTCCGGGCCGTTATCGGAGCGAATATGTTCCGGGACCCCTCGATGCACGAACAGCTCGCCGAGCCGCTCCCGTCCTGTGCCAAAACTCGGCCCTTTTGAAATAGATCATAAATCAGTAGCTTAGTGTTTGTGTTTGCGGACGTGCCAAGGGCTGAGCGCGAACAAACGACGAAATCATGCAGGCATGGTCCCGGCAGACCGGAGACCGATCAAGTTCGGGGCGCGCGGATGAATAAATAGAAGGCACAGCCTACTCTTCGCGACGAAGACTTGCCGAAAGACTTGCTGAATGGTAACATTTTAGTTACCTTATATCGATGGTTGCGATCAGAGAGTACGTCGATCCCGATGGCCGCAGCCCGTATGCCAGATGGTTCAATCGGCTTGACGCCCAAGCCGCGGCCAAAGTGACGACAGCGCTGGTCCGGATGGAACAAGGTAATCTCTCTAACGCTAAGGGTGTGGGCGCTGGCGTCTTCGAGCACCGGATAGACTTCGGCCCCGGCTACCGGGTCTATTTCGGCAAGGACGGCGATGCCCTGATCATCCTCTTGGGCGGTGGGACCAAGAAGCGACAGCAACGGGATATCGAGACTGCCCAAGACTTCTGGCAAGAATACAGGCGGCGCAAGAGACGGGAGACTTGAGAACCATGTCCCTAACACGAAACTTCAAGGAAACGATTCAAGCGCGCATCGAGCGCGACCCTACCTTCCGTGAGGAACTGCTAAAAGAGGGAGTGGAATGCTTGCTTGCCGGCGACATGGACACCGGCAAGGCGGTACTGCGCGACTACATTAACGCCACCATCGGCTTTCAGGAGCTTAGTGGTTTGACTGCAAAGTCACCCAAGAGCCTGATGCGCATGTTCAGCCCCAACGGCAACCCTCAGGCCCGGAATCTGTTTGAGATCATCGGCCACCTCCAGAAACGCGAGGGGCTTCACCTGAAGATTCAAACCGTTCGATAGCTGGTCGGCTTCCGCATTATTGGTTTCGAGGCCTGCGCGGCGTTCACTACGTTGCGGCCCCCGTGGTCGCTGAACCGCCGCCCTTGGCGGCCCGTATCGAAGTGCTTCAGACGATGTCGTTAACCTCTACAGCCTCACGGCACCGACCCCGTCCTGTGCCAAAACTCGGCCCTTTTTGAAATAGGCCATAAATCAGCAACTTAGTGTCTGTGTTTGCGACTGGGCTAAGAGCCGTGGGCTTTACAATCGTCTTGGGCGGGCGGGTCGTCACCATGCAGATGACCACCTAGTCGAGAGCGAATATCGAAGCGTGTTCCTGAAGCTGTTTCCACGCTACGCCGGTCGAGCCCGCCGAGGGGCTACCGTCGCCGGCGACCATCTACGCGGCACGGCAGTAGTAGTTGAGAATGCCCCCAAGTCGCTCTCGCGACACGATGGGGCCAGCGTCATTCGCGCTTGCCGGCAGAGGTGTGATGAGCTCGTTGCCGAGACCTTGGTGGTTCCGTTCTGTGTGATAGTGCACTACGTATTCGGTTACCGCTGTGCGCAGGTGTCGCTCACTGAGAGGTACGAAGCGGTCGAGACACTCTCGACGTATGGAGAGAACGAATCTTTCCGCATATGCGTTCAGATTCGGACTATTAGCGGGAAGGCGAAGGGGCTTCACGCCTGAATCTCTCAACAGCCCACGTACTGCCTCGGTGAATAGTGGGTCCCGGTCGTGGATGAGGTATCGCTTGCCAAGGAGGAAACCATCCCACATGTCAGTGAGGTTTCTTGCCACCTGCTTCATCCACTCCCCGTTGGGGTCCGACGTTATCCCACCGATGCACACGCAGCGAGTGGCGATATCGATGACAAACAGGACATGGTAGCGGACGAGCCCGAACGGGTTCACAACCTCGACGGTGAACAGGTCTGTCGCAGCGATGGCGCCCCAATGAGCCTTGATGAAGGTGCTCCACGACATGCTCCTGCCCCGCTCCGGCGCAGGAGCGATACCGTGGTCGGCGAGGATCCTCTTGATAGTGTTGCGTCCGAGTTCATGTCCTAGGTTCTTGAGTGCGCCTCGCAGGCGCGTATATCCCCACGTCGGGTTCTCCCGCGCCACGCGCACAATGAGTTCACGGATGTCCTTCGCCGTCGGAGGTCGGCCTGGACTCCGGTTCTTGCTGCCATCGTAGTTGGCTGCGATGAGGCAGCGGTACCAGCGCAGAAGCGTAGCGGGTGTGGCAACGGACGCAATCTGGGCCAGCGCCTCGCGGCCCAAAGCCTGGGCCTTGACCGCGAGCCTGCGCCGCTCGTCGTCCGAGAGCCTGAGACGCTTGCCCCGAAGCCCGGCTCGGAGCACACGGTTCTCCTCTTGCTGGTAGTCGATCACATCCTGCTGCTGGCGGTTGACCCAGCCAGCTAGAACGAGCAGTAGGAATTGCACGTGGTACGTCATCATGGAGCTGAAGATAACACCCTCGGGCCAGACGATTGTAAAGCCTACGGCCCTTGGCCCCGGCGCAAACACAGACACTAAGCTGCTGATTTATGGCCTATTTCAAAAGGGCCGAGTTTTGGCACAGGACGGGGAAGCTACCCAATGCGGCAAGTTGCGGCTTAAAACAATCGACGGGGACGTACCGATACCATTCAGTCCCGTGATGGCAGGAGTTCTCATTGCTGGTGAGATCATCAAAGAGCAAGTCCTCCCAGAGTTCGCCCTCGATTCGTATTACTTCAACACTCTATTGGGACGTTTCATGACTCGCGTCGTTCCCTATCGAAGGAGACCACGAGCAAGCTGTCAGTTTTGCTCCGATCCAGATTTCCAGGCTCAGTACGACAGCCGACGACTCCGTACAGCTAGGAGTGCATCACACTGACGGCTAGCTTTGGTCCGAGATTCAAAAAGGTGGTTGCGAGTCTTGAGGTGTTCGAACGGCGGCGTCCCCAGACCGTTACTCTGGATAACAGTCCGGGATTCACGTCGGAAGAATTTCAACACGTTAGACTATCCGAACTAAGTTCGGTTTACGCTCATCCGACTCGTCACAATCTAAGAAGTCCTAACACAGAGTTAGATGAAGTTTCCCGAGTTACGTCAAAACCAAAACCCGTCCTGTGCCAAAACTCGGCCCTCTTGAAATAGACCACAAATCAGCAGCTTAGACGCCCTTGGAATCCGCCGACCCTTGGGCTGCGGGGCGAGCTGCGGGCAGCGGACTGCGCACCCGGAAGCCCCTCATTAGACTGGACTTTATCGAGCACAAGAGCGAACGTTCGGTGATGCCGCAGGATACAGGGGTTGGCCGGAACGTCGTTTTGGACGGTTTGGACTTCGCCAGCTTACGGCGGGTCTGGGAGCAGACCTTTGGGGCAGCTCCGCCAAGCTCGCTCTCGCGTATCTTCATGCGCCGCGTTCTCTTGCACGAACGCCAGTGCCGGACCCATGGCGGGCATTCGGCTACAACCCGGCGCGCTCTGGCTGCCATGGCGAACGAGACACCAAGCTCCGGCACTCCCGCAGGGTCCGTTTCTGCCGGCTGTGCCTTCTATTTATTCATCCGCCAGCCCCATGGGTCGGAAGTCAGCCCTGCGGCGCGAAATAGCCTGGATTCTGCGCCGATTCCAACGGCGTCTAAGCTGCTGATTTGTGGTCTATTTCAAAAGGGCCGAGTTTTGGCACAGGGCGAGATCGTACGACTCGCACCGCTCGGACGGGTGAACTGCGTCAGTCCGGGATGGGTCGACACGCCCATGGCGGCGGCCTCGATGGAGGACCCCGAGGCGATTGGGAAGGTCACCGCGACGATGGCCCTAAAGAAGATCGCGACGGTGGAGGATGTGGCGAACGCTATCGTATTTCTCTCTTCTTCCGGGCTGGCCGGACACCTCAGCGGCAGCATTCTTCCGATCGCGGGCGGTATGGAAGGTCACTGGTTGCACTGCGACTAGTTGTGCCTTCTATTTATTCATCTGCGCGCACCGAAATCATCGAACGCGCGGAACTCCTGGGATTATCCATCATTGATAACCCCGTCCTGTGCCAAAACTCGGCCCTTTTGAGATAGGCCATAAGTCAGCAGCTTAGATGCCCTTGGAATCCGCGCAGAATCGAGGGTATTTCGCGCCGCAGGGCTATCTTCCGACCCCTGGGCTGCGGGTGGCGAGCGACAGGCCCACCGGGGGTGCGTACGGCTGGCTCAAATCGGCTGCCGGGCGAGCTACGCTGCGCACCCGGAAGTCCCTCATTAGACTGGACTTTATCGAGCACAAGAGCGAACGTTCGGGGATGCCGCAGGATACAGGGGTTGGCCGGAACGTCGTTTTGGACGGTTTGGACTTCGCCAGCTTACGGCGGGTCTGGGAGCAAACCTTTGGGACTACTCCTCCAAGCTCGCTCTCGCGCGTTTTCCTGCGCCGCGTTCTCTTGCACGAACGCCAGTGCCGGACCCATGGCGGGCATTCGGCTACAACCCGGCGCGCTCTGGCTGCCATGGCGAACGAGACACCAGGCTCCGCCGCTCCCGCAGGGTCCGTTTCTGCCGGCACCCATCTCGTCCGCGAGTGGAATGGCCGGACCTACCAGGTCGAGGTAGTCGACAACGGCTATCGGTTCGATGGCAAAACCTATCCGTCCCTCACCGCCATCACAAAGCGAATCACCGGAACCCACTGGTCTGGACCACGCTTTTTCGGTCTGACGCCCAAGCGCAAGGCCTAACATGAAGAAGATCCGCTGCGCCATCTATACGCGAAAGAGCGCGGAAGAGGGTCTCGAGCAGGAGTTCAACTCCCTCGATGCGCAGCGAGAAGCCTGCGCCGCGTATGTCGCGAGCCACAAGGCGGAGGGCTGGGTGCTGCTGCCGACTGTCTACGAGGACGCGGGGATCTCGGGAGGAATCCTGGAGCGCCCGGGCCTGCAGCGCTTGCTCACCAACATCGATGCCGGTCTCGTCGACCAGATCGTGGTCTACAAGGTCGACCGGCTGACCCGTTCCCTCTCCGACTTTGCAAAGCTCGTCGAACGGCTCGAGGCGGCCGGCGCGGTTTTCGTCTCGGTGACTCAGTCCTTCAACACCGCGACCAGCATGGGACGACTGACGCTGCATATGCTGCTGTCCTTCGCACAATTCGAACGGGAGGTCACGGCCGAGCGGATCCGCGATAAGGTCGCTGCCTCCAAGCGCAAGGGACTATGGATGGGCGGCCACGTACCGCTCGGCTATGAGAAGGACGAGCGCACGCTGCGCATCAACGAGGCTGAGGCCGAAACGGTCCGGACGCTCTATGCGCTGTACCGAAAGCACAAAACGCTCCGGCAGGTGAAGGCCGACGCGGACCGTCTGAGACTGCGCACCAAGCAACGCTTCGCCGCGGATGGAACCCGAACGGGCGGGCTGCCGTTCCGTCGCGGACACCTTCACTGCCTGCTGACCAATCCTCTCTACGCCGGCCGCATCCGGCACCAGAGGCGTGTCTACGAGGGCCAGCATCCATCGATCATTGCTCCGGAGCTCTGGGACGCGGTCCAAACGCAGCTGCAGGCAGGGGCTGCCAAACCAAGGAGACGCACGACGAAGGGCCGTGCAGCCCGTTCCCCACTGGCAGGCAAGCTCTTCGATGAGACCGGGGACCGGCTGACGCCGAGCCACACCAAAAAGAAAAACGGGCAACGGCTCCGCTACTACGTCTCCCGGCGCCTCATCCAGCACAGTGGCCAAAAGAACCTCTCCGGCTGGCGACTGCCCGCCCCGATGCTGGAACAGACCGTCGTGCATCTCATCCGACAGCATGTGGATGCCACGACCTTCTCGGCCTCGTTGATCCACACTCCGACGATGCAAGAGCTCGCCTCGGTGCGTCGCTTTTTAGACGGGCTGTGTTCCGGTAGTAATGATGATAGTGCCTCGGTAGCCCCCCTGCTCCGTCTCATCCGGCGGGTCGATATCAGCCCCGGCTCTGTGTCTATCCTCCTCGACCGCAATGCGTTCGCTGCTTGCCTCTCTATGGGGCCCGATCGCATTCGCGAGGATGCACTCCGCATCCTCGCACCGTTCCGCTTGCGTCGACGCGGCGTCGAGACCAAGCTCGTTCTGGGCAACCCCACGAAATCCGTCGACCGCACACTCCTGCGCAATATCGCCAACGCCCTCTCCTGGCTCAACCGAATCAAAGCAGGCAAAACCTATGAGCAGATTGCCACCGAAAACGCCATCCCAACGGACCGCGTGCGCAAGGCAATCCGCTATGCCTTCCTGGCCCCCGACATTGTCCGCGCCATTGTCGAAGGCCGCCAGCCCGTTGGGCTGACCTCGAGCTACCTCTTGCATCATCCGCTTCCCGACGATTGGGAGAAACAGCGAGTGCTCGTCGTAACGCTGTGAGCCTCCAGCGCCCACTCCATGAATCGGCTCGGTTAGCAGCAAGCTGCTCTCCGACACTGGCCTCCACTAATCAGACTCAAACTCGCCCAAATTCCCTGTCATGCTTTCCAGACTCGGATAGCTCCTTGTACTGGACCGGCTGCGGAGTCATCTTCGTTTCCTCCGTAAAACTCCGCTGGATGAATTCGAGGTTTGGCCAATTCGAATTCCGCTATTCGCCTTCTCCTCAGGCGCGATCTAGGCGTTAAGCGTCTTCTCATTGTTCTGCGCGATTAAGTGGAAAAACGACACGATAAGCCCCAAAATCGCCCCAAATTGCACGTTGATGGCCTGTTTTGCTCTCTTTCTGATAATTTCCAGCCAAGAACCGGAAGCTCCACTCAAGCCTCCCGACTGCGATAGCCGGAAAGATGTTCCCGTCGACGAATATTCGCTGATGAGACGTAAAGCTTTTTATAACAATGAGTAACGGCCGGCGGTGGCGCCGGAGGGTTCACGACACGACCTTCTTTCAGGCGTCCGGGAGATTGAAATTGCCGTATAGAAAATCTTACTAAAGCCAATTAAAATCCCGGCTCGAACGACCACCCGTCGATAATGCGTGCGGGGACCAGCACGTGACGGAGGCCGTTAAATCACTGTAGGGGAAGAGGATGTAACGAAATTGGCATCATGGTTGAAACCCGAGAGGGCATAAAACAGCCTTCTCGCAAAACCTGTTCGTACGCGTCAGAAAAGTCAATAAATGCGCGAAACTTGAAACCTCCTGAATCTCCACTTATTTTTCTCTTTGAGGATTTCCGCCAAAAGCTGGACCGCCTTTTGCCGAGACCGGATAGCTCCAACCTGCACCATCCGCCATCCAGTCTGGCAAATTGTGGCACTGCAGAGACGGGTGTGGTTTTCCGCGCGGTTGGCGGGGTTTTGCAGGAGTAGGTGGCACCAGAGACGCGCTAGAAGGGCCGAACGGGCCTCATTTTCGGTATTCGTCTCTAATCTCGATTTTCGAGTGCCACGTTTGCGCTCAATAGGAGAACGGGCGCTGACCGGGCCGTACGGCGGCGGAAAAGAGGCCACCCGAAAGGCCCAGAATCGAGACCTCGGCTACCGCTGCGGAAGATGACCGGCTGAGTTTTCGCACCATAAGGGTTATTCCTACGCTTGACGTCTCCCGTTTCAACAAGAGACCGGGACATCACTATGGACCTTGCTGTTAACATAGTCGCCATGCAGCGGTTCCGGGCAAGCGTTGTCAGGATTGCTCCAGGCGCTTTGATGATTGCCGGCCTCGCTTGGTCTCTCGCCGCTGCGCTAGATCCGGCGATCCGAGCAGGGCAGCTCGCGGGCCCACTGCTGACACTTTGCGGGTACTTAGCCGAAGCTTGGCGTTCTGGCACATGGCGTCACTGGGCAGTGGCGGTGGTTCTGGCCGCCGGGTACGGAGCAGGGGCCTGGGCGGAGCCCGATCTGCTCCGGGCGGACGGCCCCGTGTACTACTCCTATTTGCGTTCGCTGGCTTTCGACCACGACATCGACTTCGCCAACGAGTGGGACCATTGGGGATACAGCGAGCAGCCGATCACCCGGACCGGGCATCGGCAGAACTGGGGCTCCATCGGGCCGGCCTTGTTCTGGGCTCCCTTCTTTGCCGTTGCCCATGTCTACGTCGTGGTCGGCCAAGCCCTCGGGCTCGTCAATTACGCCGCAGACGGGTTCAGCATCCCCTACTTTCGCTCCACCCTGCTCGGCACCGTCACAGTCGCCATCATCGGAGCCCTTTTACTCGTCCAAGCCATCGCCAGCCGCGTCCGGTGGGCCGTGGCCTTACTGGCGGTTGTGGGAGCGGTCCTCACGTCGCCGGTCGTGTTCTATCTTTTCGTACAGCCCAGCATGGCTCACGGCATCGCCTTCGGGCTGGCCGCCGCAGCACTGGCCGCGTGGCTGAGGGTTGAGAAGTCGCCGTCTCTTAGCACCTGGGTCATCCTCGGCACGGCGACCGGCCTGCTAACCTTGGTACGATTCCAAGCCGTGGCCTATGCAATACTGCCTGTCTCACTAGGATTGATTCAGCTCTGGCGCCGCAGGGCGCGCTTCTCCTGGATTCTTGGGAGCGTGGTAGCATTCCTCGCCGCCGTTCTTCCGCAGATTCTCGTCTGGTTGGTCATCTACGGCTCACCCATTGTCCTCGGCGGCAGGGAATCGGAAGGGAGCTGGCTTCACCTGTGGTCCCCCCGCTTTCTTTCGGTTCTGTTCTCTGCTGATCGCGGGTTCTTCTCCTGGACGCCTGGAATGTTTGTCGGCATGGTTGGTCTGGCTATAGGCTTTCGGAGGTGGAAGTTGCTCGCGGTGGCCGGGCTGCTCGCGTTTCTGCTAACGACTTGGCTGAACGGCTCTCTCGTTGGCTGGAACGGCGGTGATGCGTTTGGAGCGCGGCGTTTCGACATCATCGTTCCCTTCGCCGCTCTAGGCTACGCGACGCTACTCGAGGGCGCGATCGCCGCTCCTCTGGCGGCCCCAGTAGCGGTCCTCACTGCGCTCTTCCTCTGGAATACGGGGCTCATCACGCTGTGGCGGAACCACGCCTTTCCCAACGAAGCGGCAGTTGACGACCTTCTGGCCCGGCAGGCGCGTCTCGCTCGGCGGAAGGCGGAATCGTGGATAGGCTTCCTTACGGGCCCCTCTGGCCGCTTCCTGGTCTACGACTACTTTGTTGGCCGGTATTTCTTCTGGAGCACCGCCCGAGACGGACGAATCAACATGGCCACTCCAGAGCGCACGTTCCTGACCGGTTCTTGGTCCGTGCCACGCAACGAGGCCGGGTTTCCCCAGTACCGGGAGATCTTGGGCGATCAAGCCTGTGTGAGGTTTGCCCTCCTCGACCCATCGGACCTCAGCTTCCGTGTCGAGGCCCGAGCCCATCCGCGCCGCGGCCGTGTGATAGCCACGGTCACGCTGAACGGACACAGCTTGATCAGATGGGCGTGGGGCGAAGAGTGGGAGGAACATAGAACGGACCTACCCCAGCGGTTGTTGGTTCCTGGAGAAAATTTACTGTGCTTCGAATTCGAGGAGAAGGCCGGCGTACGTATAGCCAACGTTCGGAGCCTGCAGTTCGGAAGCTAACCCCACGCGGCCACTGTGAGCGGTCAACCTTGCCTTGATGCCTGCCGCCTTCGCTACAGCGGTGAACCTCCGCCCGAGATTGCGGGGCGTCAATCCGTGGAGCGCGTGGTGTGTATCGGAATCCGTGAGATCATAACGGGGCCGTCGCCGGCGTGCGCGTAAACGAGTTTCTCTATTAGCGGTCGGCTGACCTGCCCGGCTGGTGGCGGGTCGTAGCGGAGGAGGACGCGAGCGGGTTCGGATTGACGCAACTTGTGGAATGGTACTTTCGAGTGAACGAACGATTTCGGTCACTCCCCGATGACCTCCGCCCACGCGGGCGGTGCCATTGCTGTCAAGTTGAAACGGTGACTGACACAATGGGTCGATGAACATCCAGCCATCTCGCTACCAGAGATATCGATTTCCATCCGAGACCATCAGCCACGCCGTTTGGCTCTACCACCGCTTTTGCTTGAGCTTTCGGTACCTCTGCCATCAAGTGTTGCTACGCCGCTAGAGGCATTTGAACGCCAATGTCAGTTGGCCTGCGTGTGCCGGCGAACGCCATCGCATCTAATAAGGATGTCAGCGTGCACACGAAGATGTCCCTGAACGTCAGCCACCGCGTGGTCAGCCCAGCCTGCATCGCCGAAAGAACCGCATCTCCCGAAATCAGATTCAAACTCTAGCACGCGAGACGGTTACGCGGCGTCCGCCAACACTTGATTGCGGAAGCATCCGAGAGATCGTTTGGATGAGTGAGATTTACGCTCTCCTTGCCCTTCCCGGAGACCCTGCTTCGGCGGGCAGAACGAGTCAATAGAATTTGCCCAACGGGGTTCTTGTCGATCTTCCCTGAAAGCATCATCGTCGTCAATGCCTTGCGCCCCGAAAACGCTCTGGATATACTCAGCGCGCTTTGGAGCGAGTTGAGTTTAGCCTTCGGGATGACCCCTATCGATTCGACTCCGTTGTCCCAAATCCGACTTATGTTTCGGGCTGCATCGTGACAGTGTTTTCAGTTTGCCTGGGGACGAGCTGAGCGCGTGCCGGACCCAACTCAGCAGAGTGACCTGACGGTCGTCCTTCCAGCGTTCAACGAAGCCGAAGACCTCGAACGGGTACTCAATGCGCTGAACGCACAACGTGCCGATTTCATTCGCGAGATTGTCGTCGTTGACGACGGCTCCACGGATGAGACCGCCTCGATCGCGAAAAAGGCCGGCGCGCGCGTGATTCGCCACCAACGAAATCTCGGCTACGGGGCCAGTCTCAAGAGCGGGATTCGATCCGCTCGAAGCGAGTTCGTTTTGACGATGGACTCGGACGGACAGCACCGCGTTTCCGACCTGATTCGCCTGTGGGAGCGAGCGAAAGATCACGACATGGTCGTTGGGCAGCGGACCAACTGGTTCCACAGTCCTTTGTGGCGCATGCCGGGAAAGTGGCTGTTGAAAATCATAGCCCAGTATTTGATTCGCTCCCGAATTCCAGACCTGAATTCCGGGTTCCGGGTGTTGCGATGTGACGTGGCGAAAAAGTATCTCCATCTTTGTCCGCAGGGGTTCTCTTTTTCGACGACGATGACGATGGCGTTGATGAGTCGAGGCTATAACGTCGAGTTCGTACCCATCGAAGTCGACAAACGCGTCGGCAGTAGCACCGTGTCGTTCTCGACCGGTCTCGAGACCTTGATTCTTCTGATCCGTATCGTAGTTCTTTTCGATCCGCTCCGAATTTTCATGCCTGCGAGCTTCGGCATCGGTCTCTTTGGAGTCCTGTGGGGCATCCCTTATGCCATCTCGGGAAGAGGCGTGAGCGTAGGCTCGATGTTGGGGATTGTGACAGGTTTGATTCTTTTCGGACTGGGTCTGGTCGCGGATCAGATTTCTCAAATGCGCCTTGAGCGCTACGAATGAAACGCACACTGCCTGTCTCTTCCATAAAATCGAGCTGCATGAGATTGGCGCACTACCCACAACTAGGATGCTTTGACCTTGCCCAGGAAAAGTGGACAGGTTGATTATCTCGCATGAGCCGTTTTGAGGTCATGAATCCGTTCGAACACCATTGGGCTGTTGTAATCGAGTGACGAGTGGAGTCGATACGGATTGTAGAACCTACCGCACCCAACCAGGTCTGGTCTTGGGATATCACGAAGCTGCTGGGGCCCGTCAAGTGGACATACTTCTACCTCTACGTCATCCTCGACATCTTCAGCCGCTACGTGGTGGGCTGGATGGTGGCCAACCAGGAGAGCACCGCCCTCGCCAAGCGTCTGCTCGCAGACAACCGGATTGCTCTCGCAACGTCAACTCGAAAGTACCCGGCCGACCGCTCTCGCTTCTTCTCGGCGCTCTCACGCTTCTCACGGCCTGCGGTAACCCGGCTCCCGCGCCCGACGCTTACGCGCTTATCGACCACGTTTCCGAGGCCGAGCGCGATTTCGACGAACAACATCTCCGCTCGATACGAGGCGATGCGCGTCTTGTCAGCCAGGTTACGCTCCAGCAGGATACGAGACAGGCTCTCATCCCCCCCGTGCCATCACGCCTCAGCTTCGACGTGGACTTGCCCACGAAAGCCATCATGCGTTTTTCGAACGCCGTTTCGACACTCGGAGCCGAGGTCCAAGCGGCCCACGTCGACTTTCGGGTGCTCTTGAGCGACGAATCGGGCGAGACCGCTGTTTTCGAAGGCTCGGTGCTGCGGCGTCAACCCAATCAGTGGCTCGACCGGGAAGTCGATCTTTCGCGTTGGAGCGGCTCGCGGGTTCGACTGACTCTCGAGACCCGGGCGCGAACCGGCGATGGCGGTGAGACGCTGCCCATACTCCCCTATTGGGCCAATCCGGTGGTCGTGAGCGGCGAACCCCTCCCGTCCACGAGACCGAATCTCATTCTCATTTCGCTCGACTGTCTTCGCGCCGATCACCTCGGTTCCTACGGCTATGAGCGCGACACGACGCCGCGTCTCGACCAGCTCGCGAGCCGGTCGACCGTCTTCGAGACGGCGATCAGCGCGTCCTCCTTCACGCATCCAACCCACATGACGATGCTCACGGGGCTGCCGCCCTCGATCCACGGCGTGAGTCGATGGCAGAAACCGGGTAGCTCGCTCGATTACCTGCCAGATCTCCTCTCGACTGCTGGCTATCGAACGAGTGGCATCGTTTCCGGAGGTATTGTCAAGTTGACGTTGAGCGAGCGAACCTATCGCGTCGAGCTGACTTCCTTTGCTCTCATCGGACGGCACAGGTTACCTCCTGCCAGACGATGAAAGCGCGGTCTCGTAGCTCCCGATGATGATGCGCTTGCAACAAATGCCGTCCGACGCGAAAGAGATTTTGCACGAGTCCATGCACGGTCAAGAATCGTTGCGCCTGCCCAGGAGCTTTAAACTTCCGCATCTGTCGTTCCCGTTGTCGCGTCGGTTCGTGCGAGACTTCGGCTAGGTTGTTTCTGTACTGGTCAGTGTCGTGGACGACGGACGGCATGACGTCGCGGTGAGCGGCGCTGTAGCTTCTCAGTTTGTCGGTGACCAGCTGCCAGGGCGGACGGCCTTGCCCCTTCAACAGCTTGCGGAAGAATCGTTTGGCGGCTTTCTGATCACGGCGAGGCTGGACGAGGATATCGATTACATCACCATCTTGGTCTACCGCGCGCCAGAGGTATTGGCGTTCACCTTGTATCTTTATGAAGACCTCGTCCAGGTGCCATGTGTCACCGAGACGACCCTGCCGACGCTTCAGTCGCCGAGCGTATTCCGGCCCGAACTTAATGCACCACAGTCGGACCGCTTCGTAAGAAACCGTGATGCCTCGCTGAGCGAGCAACTCTTCGACGTTTCGAAAGCTCACGCAGAATCGGTGGTAGAGCCAGACGGCGTGGCTGATGATTTCCGGTGGAAATCGATAGCCGTGGTAGCTTGGCGCATCGGTCTTCATTGGACCATTCTGTCAGTCACCAGCTCAATTTGACAATACCTACCCGAGGGGTCCAGAATCAAGGCCAGGGCTACCGCGGCGTAGCCGGCTAGCACGTTCTGGTCCAGGTGCGGCCCGGGCCTGGATCCAGGTCTCCGCCCGGGAGCGTGGCATCCCGTTGCTGGACGGTGTTTCCCCTGCGCGTACGGGGAACCCGAATCGTCGACATCGCCTCCGAAACGCCCCAGATCTGGGGCTTGCCACGGGGCGATGACCATCGAAACGGCCCGGCGCGCCAGTCTTGAGTTCGTTTGTGTTTTTGGACAGGACGGGTCGACATTCGAGAGCCGCGGCCGTTTCACCGAACGGCGGAGCACGGCGAGCTGCTGCCGAAGAGCGACATTCTCGAGAGCCAGCTCGCGACGAGCAGCACCCGCCTTCTGTAATTTGGTGCTGATATCATGGCCGGAGCAATGGAAAAGAAAAGCCTCAGTGAACGTGACATCTGCACCAAGTTCATCACACCGGCCTTGCGCCAAGCCGGGTGGGACGAGATGGCGCAGATCCGGGAGGAGGTCAGCTTCACCAAGGGCCGCATCATCGTGCGCGGCAAGCTGGTCAGCCGGGGAAAGGGCAAGCGGGCCGACTACATCCTTTATTACAAGCCCAACATTCCCATCGCCCTGATCGAGGCCAAGGACAACACCCACGCCACTGGCGACGGGATGCAGCAGGGGCTGGACTACGCCGAGACCCTGAATATCCCCTTCGTGTTTTCCTCCAACGGCGACGGCTTCGTCTTCCACGACCGGACGGGAGCAGGCGCCGAGCGGGAAACGACCCTCGGTCTTGACGCCTTCCCGCCGCCCGACGACCTGTGGGCGCGCTATCGCGCCTGGAAGGGGCTGACGCCCGAGGCCGAATCCATCGTCCTGCAGGACTATTTCGACAATGGCGGCGACAAAGCCCCGCGCTACTACCAGGTCAACGCCATCAACGCCGCCATCGAGGCTATCGCCAAAGGTAACGAACGTATCCTGCTGGTCATGGCGACCGGTACTGGCAAGACCTATACCGCTTTTCAAATCATCTGGCGGCTATGGAAGGCGGGCCGCAAGAAGCGCATCCTGTTTCTGGCAGATCGCAACGTGTTGGTTGACCAGACGATGGTCAACGACTTCCGGCCTTTCGGCGCGGCGATGGCGAAGCTCTCGACAAAAGCAAAGACCATCGAACGAGCGGACGGCACTTCCGAAGACCTGACCAGCGCCATCGACGCAAGACGGCGCATCGACCCCGCCTATGAAATCTATCTCAGCCTCTATCAGGCGATCACCGGACCGGAAGAACATCAGAAGATTTTCCGTGAGTTCTCGCCCGGATTCTTCGACCTCATTGTGATCGACGAGTGCCATCGCGGCAGCGCCGCCGATGATTCGGCCTGGCGGGAGATTCTGGAGTACTTTTCGTCAGCCACCCAAATCGGCCTCACCGCCACACCCAGGGAAACCCGCTACGTTTCCAACATCCACTACTTCGGCGAGCCGGTGTACACCTATTCCCTGAAGGAGGGTATCCGCGACGGTTTTCTGGCACCCTACAAGGTCGTCAAGAGCCATGTCGATCGCGACGTGGAGGGCTATCGTCCCGAAAAGGGGCAGCTTGACCGCAATGGCGAGGAGGTCGAGGACCGCATCTACAACGTCAAGGACTTCGACCGCACGCTGGTCCTGGATGAGCGGACCAAGCTCGTGGCCCGAAAGGTCACGGCGTTCTTGAAGGAAAGTGGAGACCGTTTTCAGAAAGCGATCGTTTTCTGTGTCGACCAGGAACATGCTGCTCGCGTGCGCCAGGCACTCATCAACGAAAACGCCGACCTGGTGGAAAAGAACCACCGCTACGTCATGCGCATCACCGGCGCCGACCTTGAGGGGCAGAAGCAACTCAGCAACTTCATCGACCCGGAATCCAGATACCCCGTGTTGGTCACCACATCACAGCTGCTATCGACCGGTGTCGATGTGCAGACTTGCCGGCTCATCGTGCTCGACCGCGAGGTCGGCTCCATGACCGAGTTCAAGCAGATCATCGGGCGCGGGACGCGCGTACATGAGGACACCCGCAAGTTCTACTTCACCTTGATGGATTTTCGGGGCGCGACCACCCATTTCGCCGACCCGGATTTCGACGGCGAACCGGTGCAAATATACGAACCCGGCGATGACGACCCTATCCTGCCGCCCGAAGATACTTCGCCCAACGGCGACAGCGATGACCCCATACCGCCGGAACCGGGAATGTTTATGGTCTAATCGAAGAGCGCGCAACCGGCTCCACGAATCAAGTGGAACTTACAGCGCAGATGGCGCTTAATCAGGTGGTACCACTCCCACCCCTCGCCGAGCAGCACCGCATCGTCGCCAAGGTCGATGAACTCATGGCTCTGTGCGACCGACTGGAGATCAATCTTGGTATTGCGGACACTGGCCGCCAACACCTTCTCGAATCGCTTCTTCGGGACGTGCTGGTGCCAAGTAACGAACCGTGCAAAGTGCGAAGACAATGACTGAGCACAGCTACACGGTTGAAGTCCAGCCCGACTTCCTTGAGCGGCAGTCAAAGGCAAGACCAGTCCAGGCCGTCGCCGAGCTGATCTGGAACGGCCTCGACGCCGATGCGAGCCGCGTCGATGTGCGGCTGGAATACGACGAACTAGGAATGACTAAGGTACTGTCAAGTTGACGTTGCGAGAGCAAGCCGGTGCCGTCGGCATGACGTCTCCGTTCGAGTCATGCCGCCCACGTTACTGCGTCCCAAGCGAGGAATGCGCGACCTCGAAGCTGTCGGTGATGACGCGCTTGCAACAGGTGTCGTCCGACGCGGAAGAGGTTTTGGACAAGTCCATGAACGGACAAGAATCGCTGGGCTTGACCCGGAGATTTGAACCGTCGCATTTGCCGTTCACGTTGCCGCGTCGGCTCGTGCGAGACCTCGGCTCTATTGTTTTGGTACTGGTCGGTGCAGTGGACGACGGATGGCATGACCTCGCGGTGAGCGGCGCTGTAGCTTCTCAGCTTGTCGGTGACGAGCCGCCAGGGTGGCCGGCCCTGCCCCTTCAGCAGCTTACGAAAGAAGCGTTTAGCGGCTCGCCGATCGCGTCGAGGCTGGACGAGGATATCGATGACGTCGCCATCTTGGTCCACCGCACGCCAGAGATACTGCCGTTGACCCTGGATGGTTACAAACACCTCGTCCAGGTGCCACGTATCGCCGAGGCGACCTTGCCGTCGCTTCAGCCCGCGAGCGTATTCTGGACCGAACTTGATGCACCAAAGTCGGATCGCTTCATACGAGACGGTGATCCCCCGCTGGGCAAGGAGGTCCTCTACATCTCGAAAGCTCAAACAAAAGCGATGGTAGAGCCAAACGGCGTGGCTGATGATCTCCGGTGGAAATCGATATCCGCGGTAGCTCACCGAAGGAGTCTTCTACATGAGCGATGAGCTGAAGCGCGACTATCAGGAGAAGCTCGGCGATAAGTTTGGGGCCATCGTTAACGGCGTCTCGTACGATTGGGCGAACGGATTGGTCAGACTCAACGAGTACCGGGCTCTTTTCGGTGACCCGGCCAATATCGAGTTCATCAATACGTTTAGTGGTCCGTTTATGTCGGATGTGCAGCAACTTTTCTGGCGCGATCTATTGCTCCACATCACCCGGCTGACCGACCCTGTCGAGAGCGGAGGCAAACAGAACATCACTGTTTTGCAGCTCCCGGACTTTCGTGACGACCTGGAGTTGCGTGCTCGGTTCCCGGACGTTTGTGACGACCAAGAGTTGCTTGCTCGAGTGAAGTCTTTTGCTGCTACTGCAACTGAAAACGCTAAATCGGCACGTGACTGGCGTAATCAACGTATCAGTCACTCGGATCTGAACCTGGCGATCGATCCCGATGCGAAGTCTCTAGATCCGACTACCCTTGCCTCGATCCAGAGCGTACTCGACGCTGTTCATGCTGCTCTCGATGCCATTTCGTCCGCTTTCCTGGACGTTCACATTTCAAATCGCGTTACTACGAGCGAGCCGTGGGCTACGACGTTCTTGAACTATGCCCAGATGCTTGTGACTGCGGTTCGGTACGTGGACTTGCTCGTAGATCCTTCCGGAAGCGCGCCGGCGAACGACACCGATGTTGCGGCCAATTTTCTTGCCAAGGTTGGCCGTGAACCCACCATGGATGAGATTCTCCAAATCATCTACTTGCGCCAAGCTGTTCGCCGGTTCAGCTGACCCCGTCGTGTCCAAAAACACAAACGAACTCAAGACCCGCCTGGGCTGCAACAAGCAGGTGCAGATGGCTAAACAGCCTGGCGGGCATAAGTGGCCAGCCCGATGGCCACCACATGGTCGTTGCCCCCAACGACCTCGAGCCGGCAGGTGGCGAGCGAGCGTCCCTTGCGGACGACCTCTCCGATGGCGAGCAGGTCTTCCTGGACTCCCGCCAGCAAGCTCATCTTGAACTCCACCGTCTTGACCGTGGAGCCCTGCGAGACCGAACCCACCGCGAAGTTACCCGCCGTGTCCGCCAGCAGACCGATGAGACCCCCGTGGATGACGCCATGCCTTTCTTCGAACTCGGCCCGAAACGGCAAACGCACGCGCGCCACGCCGTTCTCGCAATAGCTGAGTGTCATGCCCAGGTAGCGGCTGATCGGGGCCGCCTCGAAGAGTTGCTTAAGTTTCTTGAGATGCGCGGGCGTGGAACGTTCCGTCGTTTCACCCACCCGCTGGTGGCGGACACCTTCGGGCAGAGGAACCGGCACCGGCTTGGGTTTATTGGGGGGAGCCGAACGAGGCCGTGCAGCGGCTTTCTTGCTAGCAGGCCTCGAAAGGATGTCTCTCTTCCCTGGTCCTTCTTTCATATCGAGACACGCTCCACGATGTTTGCGAGTGACGTGCCGTCTACGCCGGTCATAGATCTGTGTGGCCCGAGGGGTTGGAGTGTCCGGCCAGATACTGCACGTCCTCCAGGGACACGTTCTGGCTGAGTATATCCGTGATCTCCATCACGCGGATGAATAAATAGAAGGCACAACGCCCTGAAGCACGGTGGCAGCGCTCTGTTTCGCAAAAAACGACACCAACTTGGGTCGACTCACACGGAGTTGCTTGGACACCTTCCCCGCTTCGCGCGAGATGGCAATCTCGAAGACGTTCTTTGCAAGACCCACAGCGATCGTCGTATCTTTCATTCGGACTCCTCCTTTTTCGATGCGTTCTTTCGACTGACTTTGGCACATCGATGCCGTCTATGTCAGCGGAGGAGTCCATCCCATCACTTGATGGCGGAAGCACCGAATAGAGTCCATGCCGACGGCAAGAACCAGCGAGAGCCACCCACTGCGCATCACGGCGATGACCCTGGGCGACGGCCGGGGCCGGATCGGCTTCTCCCAGTGCCCCGGTAGGATTGATCGCTACGCAATATCCGGGCCCTGGAAGCGGGATCTCGACACCGACCTCGACGCGATTCAGCGCTGGGGAGCGACTGCGGTGGTCAGCCTGATCATCCACGAAGAAATCGCCTATCTAAAGGTGCACGATCTCCCGAGGGCGGTTCGAGACCGGCACATGGAGTGGTGGCATGCCCCGATTCCCGACGGAGAGGCGCCGGAACAGGACTTCGAGCACGCCTGGAAGGCCACCGGCGAGTCCATCAGGAACCGACTGCGGCTCGGCTTCGACGTGCTGCTCCACTGTCGGGGTGGTCTGGGACGCGCCGGGACCATCGCAGCCCGCCTGCTGGTGGAGTTGGGCGTGCAACCGGACGAAGCGATCCGCCGCGTGTGCGACGCCCACGAAGGGACCATCGAGAACGACTCCCAGCTGGCCCACGTGAGGCAGTGTTCGGCACAAGCACCATCGGTTCCATCCCGGACCGCGGACGACATCCACGACCGGGCGCTCGGGGCCTTCCTCGGTCTGGCGGTGGGCGACGCGGTCGGCACGACGCTCGAATTCTGCTCCCGCGATACGCAGCCGCGTCTAGAAGACATGGTCGGTGGCGGCCCCTTCGCTCTGCCGGCCGGTGCCTGGACCGACGACACGGCCATGGCGCTGGCCCTTGCCGACAGCCTGGCGGAATCCAAGACGCTCGACTGCCGGGACCTGATGGACCGTTTCGTGAAGTGGTGGCGAGACGGAGACTACTCGTGGAGCGGAGACTGCTTCGACATCGGAAACACGATCTGCCAAGCGCTCACCGGGTACCTACGGACGGGTGACCCGGTCGCGGGTTCGACCGATCCCTGGAGCGCAGGCAACGGCTCGCTGATGCGGCTCGCCCCCGTTGCGCTCCGGTTCAGGCACGACCGGCCGCGCCTGCTCGCAGCAGCCGCCGACCAGTCCCGGACTACCCACGGAGCCGAGGAAGCAGTGGACGCCTGCCGGGCATTCGGCGCACTCCTGGCAGACGCCATCGCCGGGTCACCGTTCTCGGACGTTCTGGCTCCGAGACGGTTCACGGGAGCGGCGGCAATCACTCAGGTCATAGCCGGCAGCTGGCGAGGACGGACACGGGATACGATCCGCTCCAGCGGGTACGTCGTTCACACGCTCGAAGCCGCATCTGGTCAGTCGCCCGCACCGGAGACTTCCGCAGCGCGGTGCTGCTCGCGGCCAACCTGGCCGACGACGCCGATACGGTAGCAGCAGTGACGGGGCAGCTCGCCGGCGCCCTCTACGGCCTGAACGCCATCCCCGACCACTGGCGGGAACGCGTTGCTTGGAAGGATCGACTCCTGGCAGCGGCGCGGCGGTTGCTTTCGGAACCCCTTGCCGACCGGTAGAAGTTGGGTGGGTAGCCGAAGCACGGCTCTTGACCCGGTCGCAAACACAGACACTAAGCTGCTGATATTATGGCCTGTTTCAAAAGGCCGAGTTTTGGCACAGGACGGGGTGGTGGATGGTGAAGTCGGGGGCTATCCGGTCTCCACTAGACTCCGTGCAAACGTGGCATTGGTAGGCCAGAAATCTGAAAAAGCGGCTGTGCTCCGCAAAAAGTCGATCCAGCGTTAATTGCGCATTTTAGAACTGTTATGGTCGGCTGCTTCTGGCCGATCTTCTTTTTTGCGGATCACAAGTGTCGGCAGAGCGGAGACTAATCAAGTTCGGTGCGCGCGGATGAATAAATAGAAGGCACAGGGAACCCCATCACCCGAATGTTGCCGTTCCGGGCAGCGGTTGTTGAAGGCAGCGCGTAGAACTGAGGGTCGCGAATGTGAATCAAGAATACGCGCATGACACTTCGATCTATCTGCGAGTGGACACAGACACGCCTCGCCTCTGGAGGACTATACAGCAAGCTCCGTGACTGTGTCGCGACGGATGCGTCCCGATGTCCGTGGAAAAAGAACGGCGCTCCTCCTGTGCCCTCCATTTATTCATCCGCGCGCACGGAACTTGATTAGTCTCAGGCTGTGGCCGGGGAAGAACCGCAGGCTATTGTTCTGGCGCCAGGGCTGACCCTAGGCGGTGGTGGAGATCCTCGCCTATTTGAACGAGGTGACACCAATGCCCTGGGGGGTGACGTTGCGGCCGGCGATTCGGGTTCCCCTGTACGCGCAGGGAAACACCGTCCAGAAAACAGGATGCCGTGCTCCCGGGCGAAGACCCTGGATCCAGACCTGGGAGCCCGGTCTTCCTCGCTCCTGCTTCCGATCATTTTTTCGAAGGAGTCATCCTTGTCGCGTCCCCGTCTCCCGCCTGGACGCGAGCTCGCGGATCGTTGACGATCCAGTCACGAATCACCGGACCGCGATTGCGCGCAAACTCCTTGAGAAAAGACACGTTGGCCTCCCAGGCTTCGAACCGCCTCTCGATGAGAGGCAGCTTCAAATCCCTGCGTATATCGTGGGCAAGCAGTCGTTTGATGGCGTCGATACGGGACAGGACGTTCTCCGGGCGCAAAGCACCCTCGAGATGCCGGTCCAGCTCTTTCAGAAAATAGCTCCGGTAGCGCGGACTTTTCATCAGGCTCGAGAAGATCTCCCCCGGAACCGAGTCGGCTCGGGTGAACGCGCGATCAAACGTGTTGGCAGTGAAGTTGGCCGGGTGGAGGCCAAAGGCGTACTCGCCATCCCAGGTGAGGAAGCGCCACCTGGCTCCGGAACGGCGCGGGCGCACCGCGATCCAATTCTTGTGGGGCCAGTCATGGTTCTGCGCCCAGATGTGGAGGATTATGTAGGCGGTAAAGTCTTCGATGTTTACGAGCTCAAGGGCGCGCTCGTAGAGTGCTTCGTTACTCAGATCGCCTTCCAGGAAGAACTCAAGTAGCCCGTTCCAGGACGTCCCGTCTCCGTCGACCGCCTCGCCGTTCCAGACGTCCCAGTTCTCGCCTTCCTCGGGGAAGACCGAGCTCAAGAAGTTCTTGTCGATTCTCTCCACCAGGTTGTAGACGCCGCGGTAGGTCATGTTGACGAAGAGATTGTACCAGGCTCCGTGGGCAACGATTCCCCCCATGTCTTCGTGCAACTCGCGCAGGAGCTGGTCACGGATGTAGGTGGCGCGGTCGCTGGATCGGAACGCATCGTTGGAGTTGGCTCGTAACACCAGCTTGTCGAAGGCGCGCCGCTCGAGTCCGGGGAATGGTCGAAAGTCTAGCTTCCGGTCGCCGTAGGCGTTGCGGAAATACATTCGGTACGATTTCTTGAGCCGAAGCTGGTTGCCGTATCTTCCCGAGGTGCCGTGCAAACGCAGGCCCATACCCGTGGCGGCCGCGCGCCGGCCGTTCTTCTCGATAAATTCCACGTGACCGTTTCGCTCCGACTCGAACCCGTAAGCGCCATAGTCCAGGTGCACCTTGTTGAAATCCGCCCGGCTCATGGAGATCGAGATGATGGGTAGCTGGTAGTCGTCTTCATGGAAGAAATAGGAATGGGTCGAGACGGCGCTCAGTTGTTGTCCCTGCCAGAATGCAGTGGCCCGGAGGAGGATACCGGCCTTGTCTTTGTCCTTCGCGGGACCAAGGAGGATCGGCTTCTGATAGAGAGGACTTAGCTTGGTGGGCGCGTGGCCGTCGGTGGTGAAGTGAACCCAGACCTTTTCCAGCGGCAAATGGACCGAGATCTCGACTTCGACAGGAGCTGAGTACTCTCCTCCGGGCGGATCCATCTCGGGCTGAAAGGAAATCGCCTGCTCCGATGTCGGCCCGGCTGCTTGTGAAACAGCGCCTCGGGCGAACTCGATCCAGAACCAGGCTCTTCCGTCATCGAGATCGTCATTCAATCGCAGGCACAAACGGCGCAGGGATCGGTGGATCGTATCCGAAACAGGATCGCCTGGGCAACCGAGCTGAGCGGTGACAGAGTGAGAACGATGGCGGACGAAGTGCAGTGTGTGTGAAAAAATGAAGTTGTGCCTTCTATTTATTTATCCGCGCGCACCAAACTTGATTAATCTCCGGTCTGTCAGCACCATGCCGGCATGATTTCGTCGTTTGTTCGCGCTCTCATCTCTGCCTTCAAGGCTCGTCGCGAGCTGGCTCTCGAGAATGTCGCTCTTCGCCAGCAGCTCGCCGTCCTCCGCCGTTCCGTGAAACGGCCGCGGCTCTCGAATGTCGACCGCGAGTTTTGGGTGTGCCTTCTATTTATTCATCCGGGCGCCCCGAACTTGATTAGTCTCCGGTCTGCCGGCACCATACCTACTTGATTTCGTCGTTTGTTCGCGCTCTCATCTCCGCCTTCAAGGCTCGTCGCGAACTGGCTCTTGACAATGTCGCTCTTCGGCAGCAGCTCGCCGTCCTCTGCCGTCCGGTGAAACGGCGCGGCTCTCGAAGGTCGACCGCGGTGGGGTAACTGTAAAGCCTAGGGGCCCTTGGCCCCCCAGTCGCTAAGCTGCTGATTTATGGTCTATTTCGAAAGGGCCGAGTTTTGGCACAGGACGGGATCGTCGTGCGTCTCGGCCGAGAAAGCGACGATGTCTATTGAAGGGATGCGGCAGATTGTTCGAGCCGCAGCGGGCGCAGGCGCGCTACTGCGGCGCAGAATGCCGTAGGGCAGCGAAGCGATGGAGAGATTCGAAAAGTAGACGTCGCTACCGTAAAAAGGAAAGTGGCCGACGGAAGCGTCGGGAACAAAGTCGTCGTCACGTAGGCTTTACAATCGTCTTGCCCGAGGGTGTTATCTTCAGCTCCATGATGACGTACCACGCGCAATTCCTACTGCTCGTTGTGGCTGGCTGGGTCAACCGCCAGCAGTAGGATGTGATCGACTATCTGCAAGAGGAGAACCGTGTGCTCCGAGCCGGGCTTCGGGGCAAGCGTCTCAAGCTCTCTGACGACGACCGGCGTAGGCTCGCCGTCAAGGCCCAGGCTTTGGGCCGCGAGGCGCTGGCCCAGATTGCGTCCGTTGCCACACCCGCTACGCTTCTGCGCTGGTACCGCCACCTCATCGCAGCCAAGTACGATGGCAGCAAGAACCGGAGCCCAGGCCGACCTCCGACGGCGAAGGACATCCGTGAGCTCATTGTGCGCGTGGCGCGGGAGAACCCGACGTGGGGATATACGCGCCTGCGGGGCGCACTCAAGAACCTAGGACATGAACTCGGACGCAACACCATCAAGAGGCTCCTCGCCGAGCACGGTATCGCGCCGGCTCCGGAGCGGGGCAAGAGCATGTCGTGGAGCACCTTCATCAAGGCTCATTGGGGCGCTATCGCTGCGACAGACCTGTTCACCGTCGAGGTTGTGAACCCGTTCGGGCTCGTCCGCTACCATGTCCTGTTTGTCATCGATATCGCCACTCGCTGCGTGTGCATCGGTGGGATAATGTCGGACCCAAACGGGGAGTGGATGAAGCAGGTGACAAGAAACCTCACTGACATGTGGGATGGTTTCCTCCTTGGCAAGCGATACCTCATCCACGACCGGGACCCGCTATTCACCGAGGCGGTACGTGGGCTGTTGAGAGATTCAGGCGTGAAGCCCCTGCGCCTTCCCGCCAATAGTCCGAATCTGAACGCATATGCGGAAAGATTCGTTCTCTCCATACGTCGAGAGTGTCTCGACCGCTTCGTACCTCTCAGTGAGCGACACCTGCGGACAGCGGTAACCGAATACGTAGTGCACTATCACACAGAACGGAACCACCAAGGTCTCGGCAACGAGCTCATCACACCTCTGCCGGCAAGCGCGACTGACGCTGGCCCCATCGTGTCGCGAGAGCGACTTGGGGGCATTCTCAACTACTACTGCCGTGCCGCGTAGATGGTCGCCGGCGACGGTAGCCCCTTGGTGGGCCCGCTCGGCGTAGCGTGAAAACAGCTTCAGGCACACGCTTCGATATTCGCTCTCGACTAGGTGGTCATCTGCATGGTGACGACCCGCCCGCCCAAGACGATTGTAAAGCCCACGGCCCTTGGCCCGGTCGCAAACACAGACACTAAGTTGCTGATTTATGGCCTATTTCAAAAGGGCCGAGTTTTGGCACAGGACGAGGTCCAAGAGTTGCTCCTTGTCGCATAGTTCAGCCAGCGGCCGATCCAGTAACGCGCCGGGTGGGACGGGCGAGCCCTCCTGCAGCGGCGCGGCCTTCCACCCCGCGAAGAACTCCTCCCGCGTGGTCACCGTGCCGTAGTGCAGGCCCTGCGAGTCGTTGCCTGCAAGCAGCAACTGCACCGTGGGAAAGAAGGGCAGGTTGAAGATCGGCTCCTGGTTGGTGATGAGTTGGCGCACGCCGTCGGCAATCTCAACCGAACTCCGCTTGAGTTCGATCACAGCCACGGCAATGCCGTTGATATAAAGCACGATGTCTGGACGCCTTTCGTAGCCGCCCTTGAGCGTCACCTCCTCAGCCAGCGCGAAGTCGTTCTGCTCCAGATGCCCCCAGTCCACGATATGTACCGTGTCGTGAGGGCTTCCAGCCGCGACCTGCACCTCCACGCCGTAGCGCATCAACTTGTAGGTGCGCAGGGCCGCTTGGTAGAGCGTGATGCCGGTGGTGTCTGCGGCAGCAAGCAGTTTCTGCCGGGCGGCGGCGATATACGCCTCCGAGTAGCCGCGGGCTTGCAGGTTGGCTCGCAAGAGGTCAGCCTCAATGCCGCGGTTATTAACACGGTCGCGCCATTCGCCGAGGTACCGGTAGCCAAGACAGTTCGGGTGGCCTGGATCGGTGAACAGGGCAACGACGCGGTTCTGCGTCCTACGTTCGGAGCGGGGCTGCTTAGGCACGGGCCGCCTCCGGTTTGACGAGCCGCCTTTTGCCGGTGAGCATCTCCTGCATCATCGCCTGTTTGAGGGTGTAGGTTTTGTCGCGACGCTGTTCGAGCGCGGCAATCTCGACGTCCATGTCTGTCAGCACCTCGGCGATTGCAGATTGCTCGGCGTATGTCGCCGGGACACGAATCTCGAACGTCTGGAAGGTTGGCAAACGAAGAGAATCGACTGTCGCCTTCACACGGTACTGTCAAGTTGGGGCATTCAGGGCCGATCCGACCCCAAGATATCGGCAACGCCGTGCGCTCAAGCCCCATCATCTAGTGGCCCGCTTCGAGCTTGAGACCTCAACTTGACAATACCGTCCGGAGAGCTCGCGCGCCGCGTCCCCGTCGAGCGTTGACGATAGCTCAGCGGGCGACATTCGGTCGGCGCGCCGGCTCGTTGTTCAGCCAGCTCGTGACCACTTGAAGCCATCGGTCCCGCTGATCGGCGAACAGGTGGTGACCGGACCAGGGAAAAAGGTGCATTTCAGCGCCGGGAATCCTGAAAAAGTGCGCCACGCCCCATTCGATCTTCGAGCCGGGCTCGCTCCACATGAGCAGAACCGGCATCTGTAGCTCCCCCGCCCACTCCGTGATGTGCTTGCCCTTGTAGCTCAGGTTCGTGTTCGAGGCCTCGACGGAATAGGAAACCGCTCGGCCTCTTTTGTCGGCGTAGCCGTAGTTTCTCATGTAGATGTCATGAACCAGTTGGACCCTTTCCTCGGTCACCAGATCCTCGTGGAAATAGAATCGCGCCAACGAGGCTCTCGTCTGCTCCACTGTCCGGGCTGAATACCGGTGGCCCCCCGGCGCGTAAATGTAGCTTGCGCCTTCGGGGAGCTCGGGGATCGGAAACGTCCCGTTCAGGCTGTTCGTAATCACGAGCCTCCGGACCAGGTCCGGGCGCTCGAGAGCGGCGTACTGGACAAGGTACCCACCGTGGGAGTTCCCGTTGAGATAGACCGGTCCCACATCGAGAGCTTCGATGAAACGAACGAGGTGGTCTCCTTGCGCCTTTCCGGAGTAGTCCTGGGCGCCTCGCGGTGCGGTGTAACCGAAGCCGACGATGTCGGGTGCGATGACGTGGAATTTCTTGCGGAGCTGGCCGATGACGTCGTAGTAGTTGACCTCACCGGAGGACGAGGCACCGCCACCATGTATCAGGACAAAGGGAGCTCCTTGTCCCGCCTCGACGTAGTGCGTCTTCACGCCGTCGACATCGATCCAGGCATGACTGTAGTTCTTGTTTTCGTGGAGCCTCGGCGGCGTCCAGTCCTGTGCTCGTGCGTGGGTCATGGGCACGGCCGCCGCAGTGAGTAGCAGCATTGCCGCTATCCTCTCGTTCGGTAAACGCATGACTACCTCTCTTGACGTCTCTAGATGACGGAGCTATTCCTCTCAGGACTCTGAAGAAACACGCCATCGTCCGTCCGAGGACGATCCTCCGCGCACGCGATCTCGCGCTGTAACCAGAAAGCGGCGATGACGGCGGTTACGACCATGCCTGCGAGGATCGAGTATCACACAAACTCTACCGGCCGGTCCATCCAGAACACGAACAGAAAGGCGAGTAGTCCGCTGATGAGCACGACCCGGAGCAGCAACAGAACGAGTATGGGTATGCCTTTCCCGGTGCTTGCGCTGTTTGCTGTTGGTGATGTGTACGTATCCATTTGCAAAAAAAGCGCTTACACTCCATTTAGCGTGCGGCGAAGGTCGCGAGCGCTATTTTGGCTGTAATTTAATGCAGCGTAAAGTCTTAGCGTCATCTCACCAACACTTAATGGCGGAAGCACCTCTCTTTTGGCTGCATCCTCTTTCAATGTCTCTCAGGGGTCAAGCCCTTTCGCGGAAAAAACCCGAACGAAACGATGGCGCTCATCATAGGCCCCGACCCGCCGCGACAGATCGACTGGGAGACACTCGGCAAGCCGGCGGCGCTCGATGGTTTCTTTCGAAGAGCGCTTGCGAAAGATGCCAATGAGCGCTTTGCATCCGGAGCCGAGCTCATCGACGCCATGAGCGCCTTGGCAGCGGACAGTGAAACCGCATCGCTGGAAACACTCGAGCCGCTGGATCCGGAAAAACTGAAGATGATTCGAGAGGAAGAGCGCGCTCTCGAGCTGACGCCGACGATCTCCGACGTTCTTCAAGGTGTCGTACTCACTTCGGAAGAGGGCTTGGTGCTTCCGCAATCAAGTGTTGGCGGCCGCCGCGTAACCCGCTCGCGTGCTAGTGTTTGAGCCTGATTTCGAAAGACGCAGTTCTTTCGGCGATGCCGGCTGGGCTGACCACGTGGTTGTGCTCCGCAAAAACTCGATCCGTCGTTGATTCCGCAGTTTAGAGCTGCCAGGATTGGCCGTTTCGCGGCGAACGGATGAGGTGGTCCGACGTCATTGTAAACGTCGAAAGGTTCGCTCTTGCGGTCTATTTCAAAAGGGCCGAGTTTTGGCACAGGACGGGGAGCGTTTGCGCCAAAGAGAGGAGCGGGTGCTGACCGGCGCGGCTTAGAAGGCCCCACTCCGGACACGACCGGACACCCAGATGGGGGTTGGCGCCGTGTGCGACAGCGGAAGTAGGTCGCCAGGAGCAGTCTAGAATTGAGGCCGGGCGACCGCAGTGTAGCAGCCGACAAAGATTAGTGCGACGGTCCCACTCCGTCAAGACAGAGCTCCAGATTGAAACTCGTCAACGATCTTACGCACGAGATTGTTCAAGTTGTGATGGCTTTCCACATAGCTTCTCGCCAACGAGGAGAAACGTTCACGATCGTTCTCCGACCAGCTCGCGGTAGCCCGAATTTTGTCTGCGCGGTCGCTCGCGTCTTTCTCCTGCCAGCACAACGACGCGGCGAACTCGCCATAGACGTCACGGTATACCGGCGTGCACACGAGTGCCGGGACGCCGCACGAAAGCGCTTCGAGCTCGTGTTTGCCGAATCCGCCGTCGCCGAGCATCCGTACCAACGCGTGTGAGCGCTGGAGGTAGGGCACGACATCCCGATGGGGAATCGATCCGACCCAACGAATGTACTCGTCCACGCCCGCTTGTCTCGAGCTCTTCTTCAAACTCTCGAGGTATTCGTCGTCCTCGGGACGCGCGGGTGCGCCCACGACGGTGACTCGGAATCGGTGGAATCCGAGCTCGTTTACGAGCACAGCGACGGCGTCGACGAGGACATTGAACTCTTTGACTTTCGAGATGCGGCTCACCGAGAGAAGCTCGAAACGCTCGGAGCCCGGCTTCGAGTCTGACGGCCGGAAGGTCTCGGTGTCGATGCCGTGCCCGTCCTGTGCCAAAACTCGGCCCTTTTGAAATAGGCCATAAATCGGTGCTTCCGCAATTAAGTGTTGGCGGCCAACCCCGTCCTGTCCAAAAATACAAACGAGCTCAGGATTGGCGCGCCGGGACGTTTCGGACTGAGCGCGTGCGCTCCATCGCCTAAAGGCGATGGGTTCACGTCGCCGACTAAAGTCGGCTTGTCCTTGCCTCGTTTCACTACTCACTGACCTTGAAAGAATCGTCGTCCTGGGGCACGGCACCCTGCAACTCTATATACTTCGCTATCACCTCATCCGTCACATTGCCCGTCGTCACCACGAAGTAACCCCGTGCCCATAGGTGCCGACCCCAGAACTCCTTCCGCATCCTTCGAAAGTCGCGCATCAGACGATTCGACGTCTTGCCCTTGATCAACTGCATCACCCGGCTCGGCGACAAATTCGGCGGCACGCTCAGCAACAGGCGCACGTGCTCAGGCCGCACATGACCCTTCAGTATTTCTATCTGGTTCCGAGCACAGATCTCTCAGATGAGATCCCGGAGACGAACCGCTACATCCCCTCTCAAAGCCGGCTTGCGGTACTTCGTGATAAATACGAAGTGATAGTTTAACTCGTACGTCGTGTGCGATGATTTACGATATCCTTTCACCTAGGGATCGTACCCCAAGCCTTCTAAAGGCTTCGCCTAAAGGCGAGGGATTTCAACCATCCCCGAGTGGGACATTAAAGGTGTCTAGGCTTGGTTGGCCGATGGGAGCTAGTCCCCTGGATCTTTGATTACTATACAAAGTTAGACTTTTCGTCAGCCCATAAGATTCATAAGATTCACGCACTTAGAATGGTTTCAGCAAGCTCTGCTTTGTCTAGTTTTTTCTGCTACAGGGGACTAGAATCCTCGGTCATGAGCACGCCGGTCCAGCCCTTGACGTGGTTGGTGGTCGCCATCGCTTGGTTGGATCCAGCGTGACCAACGGACTGCTATCGTCGCGGGACGCGACGGTGATCGAGACGCTGCGAACCGTAGTCGCGGCCAATCCAAAGATGCCGGGAATTTACTGATGGACAATCACTTCATCCAGGGAGCGGATTGGTCAAGCAGGTCAATCGTGAGAATATTGGATCGAGCATGAAGAAACGTTCCCTCCGATACGCTGGCGACAAGGCCGTTCGCGCTCTATTGGAACGTTATGCGTGCCCGACGTCATTCCATGTTGTCCGCACACGACTCCTCGGCAACATCGCGACGCCCAAGCTCGACGCATCGCCACTCCGAGCTATAGAGAGCTTTTGGGAAGGTGAGTTGCCGGGGTTCGACAATGTCGGCGCAGCCAGTGAGCTATTCGAGTCCCTGATGGGGCTTTGGAACGAACTGGCAAGGCATCAATCGGCAACCAAGCCATTCCGTTTGACACGGATGGAGGCTAAGCCGGATACGGATGACATTCGCCGCTTGTGCCGGACCCGCACCGAGGAGCTTGAAGGCTTCATCGACGGACTGTTCGGTGACGCGGAGCTCATTGGGAATTCGAATCTACAGTGTCGCAGTCACTACTGGATTATCGAAAATCAAATCCGCTGGTGTGCACCGATGGAGGATTGGGAGACGAAGCAGGCCGAGAGACGGGAATTCGCTAGAGCGCTGGAGGAGCGCGGAACGGACGAGACTCGCTGGAAGAAGAGAATAGGAAACTTGTGGACGAGTGTTAGGAAATGGTGGAAGGAGTGAGCGGAAGGATCATTGGTGGCCGGATCCGGGGTAACGTGAGCGACGAACGGTTGGCCGGCTGGTCGGACAGGGCCGCAAGGGTGTGCGGAGTTGCGCTTGTCCCGAACGGTAGCAGGACATATGCAGCGGCGGTAAGTGACTTCGGCTACGATCCTTGCCGCTCGGCCGTGACCTCGCGTTCGAATTGTGCGAAGGACAGCAGCATATGCAGCGTCAGTCGTCCCATGCTGGTCGCGGTGTTGAAGGACTGGGTCACCGAGACGAAAACCGCGCCGGCCGCCTCGAGCCGCTCGACGAGCTTTGCAAAGTCGGAGAGGGAACGGGTCAGCCGGCCGACCTTGTAGACCACAATCTGGTCGACGAGACCTGCGTCGATGTCGGCGAGCAAGCGCTGCAGGCCCGGGCGCTCCAGGGTTCCTCCCGAGAGCCCCGCGTCCTCGTAGACAGTCGGCAGCAGCACCCAGCCCTCCGCTTTCTGGCTCGCGACATACGCGGCGCAGGCTTCTCGCTGCGCATCGAGGGAGTTGAACTCCTGTTCTAGACCCTCTTCCGCACTCTTTCGCGTATAGATGGCACAGCGGATCTTCTTCATGTTAGGCCTTGCGCTTGGGCGTCAGACCGAAAAAGCGTGGTCCTGACCAGTGGGTTCCGGTGATTCGCTTTGCGATGGTAGTGAGGGACGGATAGGTTTTGCCATCGAACCGATAGCCGTTGTCGATTACCTCGACCTGGTAGGTCCGGCCATTCCACTCGCGGACGAGATGGGTGCCGGCAGAAACGGACCCTGCGGGAGCGCCGGAGCTTGGTGTCTCGTTCGCCATGGCAGCCAGAGCGCGCCGGGTTGCGGCCGAAAGCCCGCCATGGGTCCGGCACTGGCGTTCGTGCAAGAGAACGCGGCGCAGGAAAACACGAGAGCGAGCTTGGAGGAGCAGCCCCAAAGGTCTGCTCCCAGACCCGCCGTAAGCTGGCGAAGTCCAAACCGTCCAAAACGACGTTCCGGCCAACCCCTGTATCCTGCGGCATCACCGAACGTTCGCTCTTCTGCTCGATAAAGTCCAGTCTAATGAGGGACTTCCGGGTGCGAAGTTCACTGCCCGTAGCTCGCCCCGCAGCCGATTTGAGCCAGCCGTGCGCACCCCCGGTGGGCCGGTCGCTCGCCACCCGCAGCCCAGGGGTCGGAAGTCAGCCCTGCGGCGCGAAATACCCTCGATTCTGAGCGGATTCCAAGGGCGTCTAAGCTGCTGATTTGTGGTCTATTTCAAAAGGGCCGAATTTTGGCACAGAACGGGGTATCGAGATATGGACCCGGCGGGTCTTCAGCTGAATCGCGAAGAAGACGTAGAACGTAACCAGACCCGCGGGAGTCCAGATTTCTGTGGTGAAGAAATCGGCAGCGGCAAGGGTAGTCGGCGCAGCCGCGACAGGAAAAGCAAGTCGAGCTGTTCGAGGAATCGCTCGCGTAGGCTGTAATGGGCAACAAAAACAGGTGATAGGTGCTGCATGAAGCGGGCGTCACCGAAAGGGGGTTTGCATCACAACTGTTTCACGCCCTTCCCGGCGAAACTCACGAGCTAGATCCTCGGCATCCGCCCGATAAACGAATTCTCCGACCCAAACACGATAGTAAAGCCGACCGCTCGCCCGGAATCCAGAGATCTCGACCGGACGATGTCCTTCCCGCTTGATCTCATCGGCGAGCTCTTTGGCGGCCGACTCGTCGCGGAACGAGCCGAGCTGGACTCTCCAACGGGTGGCCAGACGACTTTGATCTACTTGGATGACTTCAATCTGGACCGGCGCTACGCCCTTTTGGACCATGTCGATCGCCTTCGCCGCGCCGTAGGAAAGATCCAGGACCCGTCCGTCGATAAAAGGGCCCCGGTCGTTGACCACCACCACCACGCTGCGCCCGTTATCGGGGTCGGTGACCCGCAACACGGTGCCGAAGGGAAAGGTCCGATGGGCTGCAGTGAACCGTTCAGGGTCCATCGGCTCTCCACTCGCGGTGGCCCGACCTTCTTCTTCCAGCCCGTACCAGGAAGCAAGGCCCTCGAAAGTGGTTCCGCGAAGCGGAGCCGGGGCTGGCGTGCCGGAGGGTGTCGTCGCCGACGGTCCGCGGCTGGCACAGGCCGCGACAAAAGAGCAAAGCAGGATTGTGGGGAAAGTCCGCTTCACAAACTTTAATGTCCCACTCGGGGATGGTTGAAATCCCACGCCTTTAGGCGAAGCCTTTAGGAGGCTTGGGGTACGATCCCCAGGTGAAAGGATATCGTAAATCATCGCACACGACGTATCAGTTAAACTATCACTTCGTATTTATCACGAAGTACCGCAAGCCGGCCTTGAGAGGGGATGTAGCGGTTCGTCTCCGGGATCTCATCCGGGAGATCTGTGCTCGGAACCAGATAGAAATACTGAAGGGTCATGTGCGGCCTGAGCACGTGCACCTGTTGCTGAGCGTGCCGCCGAATTTGTCGCCGAGTCGAGTGATGCAGTTGATCAAGGGTAAGACGTCGAATCGTCTGATGCGCGACTTACGGACGATGCGGAAGGAGTTCTGGGGTCGGCACCTATGGGCACGGGGTTACTTCGTGGTGACAACGGGCAACGTGACGGATGAGGTGATAGCGAAGTATATAGAGTTGCAGGGTGCCGTGCCCCAGGACGACGATTCTTTCAAGGTCAGTGAGTAGTGAAACGAGGCAAGGACAAGCCGACTTTAGTCGGCGACGTGAACCCATCGCCTTTAGGCGATGGAGCGCACGCGCTCAGTGGCGGAAGCACCGGAACCGGACCGCAGCGCAATGCGCTAAGTGCCAGCCGCGCCAGATGTACGGTCGCCGCGGTGCTTCCGCAATTAAGTGTTGGTGGCTGCCGCGTAACCCGCTCGTGTGCTAAAGTTTGAGCCTGATTTCGGGAGACGCAGTTCTTTCGGCGATGCGGGCTGGGCTGACCACACGGTGCCTGACGTTCAGGGACGCCTTCGTGTGCACGCCGACATCCTCATTAATGGCGTTCGCCGACACAGGCAGGCCAGCTGACATTAGCATTCAAATACGGCGTAGCAACACTTGATGGCGGAAGCACCGTTCTTGGACACGACGGGCCCAGACCGAACCTGGACCAGAACTTGCTAGGGCAGCTGCGCCGCGGGTAGCCCCCAGCCTCGATTCCGGATCCCTCGGATGGCCTCTTTTCCGCCGCCGCACGGGGCCCGGTCAGCGGCCCGCTCCCCACACGGTGACACAGCATCTTGCACGGCGCGCACGCTAGTATCGGCGTCAGCGTCCGGTCTATTATGGAGATCGAGAGGGCAACGCCATTCTTATTTCCATGAGAACCGAAACGGATCCGTGACGCGATGAATACGCGCGTCAAATCCGCTGCACAGGTGGTGTTGAGTCTCCTCCTGCTTGGCCTGATCGGCTGGGGAGCCTACCTATCTGTGGCGGCGCTGGTGTCGATTCTTGCAGAGATAGAATCGAACGTTGCTGTTGCCGTAGTGGCGACGGCAGGCACGATCGTCGTGTCGGTATTCTCCCTTGTAGTATCTAAGCGCATCGAGGCAAAGGCTGCCGTTCGACAGGAGCTTCGTGAGAAGAAGTTGCCGATCTACGAGTCCATCATTAGCACGCTGTTCAAAGTTCATTTCGCCGAAAAGATTGGCCAAAAGCCACCGACAGAGCAAGAGTTGATTCAGTTCTTTGCCAAAGTCACAGAACGGTACTGTCAAGTTGAGGCATTCAGGGCCGATCCGACCCCAAGATATCGGCAACGCCGTGCGCTCAAGCCCCATCATCTAGTGGCCCGCTTCGAGCTTGAGACCTCAACTTGACAATACCGTCCGACACTACCAGACCGCTGCCGAGCCCTCGGTGCGCTCGACCGGCGTAGCGTGGAAACAGCTTCAGGAACACGCTTCGATATTCACTCTCGACTAGGCGGTCATCTGCATGGTGACGACCCGCCCGTCCAAGACGATTGTAAAGCCCAGGGCCCTTGGCCCGGTCGAAAACACAGACACTAAGTTGCTGATTTATGGCCTATTTCAAAAGGGCCGAGTTTTGGCACAGGACGGGGTCGGCTCTATGATGCCGAGCTGGCAAAACTTCCGATAGCTTCGAGAGTCTGCCAAGTGAAACGCCAGCTCCCGATAGGTGAACTGATTCAGCTGCTTCACCAACAACGCCCGGAGAACCTGCTCCGCGCTCATTCCCCCACGACCAACATCGCTCCCTGCCGATGGGGTGACCGACTTCAGGTCTTGCAGTACCAGCTCATTGAGTTTAGGATGGGCATCGAGCAGCGACGAGATCGTCTCGAGCTCGCGTGCGTGCTCCAGCTCCAGCCAGGGCTCACGTAGATTTGGCTGTGGGTTGATCGTTTTTCGCATTTAGGGCTGGTCTCCTTTGGAGTTAAGTCATTTAGAATCGGATGTTTTCAACGATACGATCCTAATCGACACCCCCTCAGAAGACTAGCCCTAAATTTGCGATTTCTCCTTTTTTCTCAATCCCTTACAGGCTTCAGGACGGGTACTAGCTAAGATGGCGACCTCACATCCATAGCTGTGCGTAGGGTTGTATCTTCATCCACCCTTGCCTGGATGATTCCTCTCGTGGTGATGGTAGACGTGCAAACTGCTGACCCGCTGGGCGTTCGAGTATTTTGACCAGACGACAACCTACAACTGGACACGCTCATAGTGGCCATGGTAAGTAACCCGCCACAATGTTCGGCTTTCTCGACGGCAACCCCAGCCTAAGCCCGACCATAATCTCATTTTCCTAGACTTCGAGACTACTGGGCTCCATCCCCCAAAAGATGAAGTGCTAGAGGTCGGTATCGTGGACTGGCATGGTCACGTCATCATGGACCAACTCGTCAAGCCGGCGCACACCGCTACATGGGAAGACGCCCAGCGTGTTCACAAAATCTCGCCGGCAAAGGTGAAGGACGCGCCCTCTTTTCAGTCTATCGAGCCCGCCTTACGCAAAGCCCTGGCCGGAAAACTCGTAGCGATTTATAACGCTGAATTCGACCTCGGCTTTATCCCGCCGTACGTCGCGGAGAGTGCCGCAAGGTTCGTTTGTGTGATGCGCCTGTTCAAAGATTTCGTGCCGGATTCGAGGCATCGACTTCAGGACGCTCTGAAGTGGGCGCTCTCACTCTCATCAAACCGCGAGAAGAAACGCCGCCAGACACATCGAGCGATAGACGACGCACAATGCACCCGTATCGTCTGGAACGCCATCGAACGAATGCACTTTACAAAAAGTGGTTTTGCCCGGACAATCGTTCGAGCGTATCAGGACGCCTCTAAATAGTTCAGTCTCTCCCTGGCCTCGCAAGCACCCCAAGAACGGTTTTACTCACCGGGTCGATGTCGCGACCACGTTCATAAGACGCGGGTGGTGTCGTTGGGTCGACCGGCACGAAGCAGCCGATCATGGCAGGCCTAAACCGCGCAATCAACGCCAGATCGACTTTTTGCGGAGCACAGCGCGCGGATGAATAAATAGAAGGCACAGGTAAATAGTTTTTCTTCCCTGGCAGACGATCTGGGCGGGGACGCGGATAAACGCGTTGACGAACGGTTTGAACTCCATCCGGACAACGGCTCGCTTCTCAGCCTTGTGCTTGCTCGCCCAGCGTCCCTTTTCGGAGAGTAGGAGCCCGAACCACGCCTTGAGGCTCCAGGCAAGAGACGCGATTACCATGTATGCCCAGTTGCTTAATAGATTGTCGAGCGGTGTCTCGAGCGCATGAACCCCGCTCTTGAGCTGCGCGATTAGGTTCTCTTGATTGCAGCGTTCGTTCGATTCCCACACGATCTCCTCAGCCGGAATATCCCGCTTGTTGGTGAGATAGAAGAAATACACGATGTCGTCGTGGGGTTACCGAAAACCGCGCCGGGCCGCCTCGAACCGTTCGACGAGCTTCGCAAAGTCGGAGAGGGAACGGGTCAGCCGGTCGACCTTGTAGACCACAATCTGCTCGACGAGACCGGCATCGATGTCGTCGAGCAAGCGCTGCAGGCCCGGGCGCTCCAGGGTTCCTCCCGAGATCCCCGCGTCCTCGTAGACGGTTGGCAGCAGCACCCAGCCCTCCGCCTTGTGGCTCGCGATATACGCGGCGCAGGCCTCTCGCTGCGCATCGAGGGAGTTGAACTCCTACTCAAGACCTTCTTCCGCGCTCTTTCGCGTATAGATGGCAGAGCGGATTTTCTTCATGTTAGGCCTTGCGCTTGGGCGTCAGACCGAAAAAGCGTGGTCCAGACCAGTGGGTTCCGGTGATTCGCTTTGTGATGGCGGTGAGGGTACTGTCAAGTTGGCGTCATTGTAGCCAGACTGGTCCCGGTTGGCTGTTGCGCTTCGAGATTTCGTCAGGCACACGTTACCTCGTGCCAGGCGATGAAAGCGCGACCTCTTAGCTCGGTCGTGTGGAATGTCTCGAGCCAGCGTCCTTACACGAGCATCATCCCGGATGTCGTCGTCGAGCGGCGGGGAGAGTCGGATTGCCGGGTGGCGATCGACGCAAAGTATAAGTTGTACGATGAGCGCGGGTTCGATCAGGGCGACATTTACCAGACGTTCCTCTATGCGTTCGCCCTCGGGGCGACAGCCTCGGGTGGGGTGCCGACATCCCTGCTGCTGTATCCGGCGACGGCTGAAGAACCTAGAAGCACGCGGCTTCGGATTCGTCGGCTGTCCGGCGGGGCGGGAGCGGAAATCGTCGGTATTGGTTTGCCGGTGGCGGCACTACTGAAGGAGTTGACGGCTGGCGTCGGAGAGACGCCGTTACGCGACGGCTTGGCGACAGTCATCGACAAGTCGTTCGGGATTCTTGGTGCGGCGGAAGTACGTCCCGAGGTGGCCACTTCGGCGTAACAACAGGTTCGCCACAACGGCGTCCTGTGCCAAAACTCGGCCCTCTTGAAATAGTGAACCGCCCCGGATTTTCCGGAGACTGGCGAGCTGCAAAGCTGGGCATCTCCATTTCCCAGGCTATCGTCTCCAAGTATATGGTTCGCCATCGCACCCCACTGCCGATACTCGGCGGAGCTTTCTTGGTAATCATGCAAACGACTTGGTCTGCGTGACCTGCACCGAGTAGACGGTCAGCACCACCACCGCAACGACCTAGATGGCAGCTCGAAGCACCTGCCTTCGGTTGTACCTTCTATTTATTCATCCGCGCGCCCCGAACCTGATCGGTCTCCGATCTGCCGGGACTATGCCTGCATGATTTCGTCGTTTGTTCGTGCTCGGCCCTGGGCACGACCGCAAACCAGACTCTAAGTTGCTGATTTATGGGCTATTTCAAAAGGGCTGAGTTTTGGCACAGGACGAGGTGATCGTCTGCATGGTGACGACCCGTCCGCCCAAGACGATTGTAGAGCCTACGGCCCTTGGCACGGTCGCAAACACAGACACTAAGCTGCTGATTTGTGGTCTATTTCAAAAGGGCCGAGTTTTGGCACAGGACGGGGTGGTCTCCATCATCATTACACTCGACGCGCTGCTTGAGTCCGATCCGCTCGGAACGGCTGCCGGACTTCGCACCAGCTTACACCTCTACCCCTGAGTAGAGCCGACGCCGGCTCTTAAAACGTCCTACATGAAGACGACCAAAGCATTCCGGTTGCAGGAAGTTCGCCAATCTCATACAGCTCGAGTTTATGGAAGGGACAGGGGCTTGAGCGCATCGCGTTGCCAACATCTTGGGGTCGGATCGGCCTTGAATGCCTCAACTTGACAATACCAGCTGCGTTGTTCCGGCGTAAGGTTGTCCACCATGCGTCTTCCAGAAAAACACCTCTAGCCGCCGCCAGCATTGTCCTGCCGAAGGCTCCAAACAGCGGTCAACGCCTTGTCAACTCGGATCACAGCCGCGTCTCCGTCCGTCTCCATCTGCCGTCCATGGACTACACGGACGGCCTCTCCGATGTGGGGCAGATCCAAGCCGTCCATCCTCATCCATTCACTGGGAATCTGTTCGATTGAAACGCGTTGTGTAGACACTGTAGCATGACTAAAGGCTGGAAAACGATATTCGAGTTGACGCCCTGAATCGTACCGGGGAGCGAATGCCAATAACAACAGAACACACGATTAATGACGCACTGGCCGCCGTGCTGCGGACCACGCGGCGGGCATGGTTGGAGATGGGCGTTGTCAACTCCGAGAACAGCGGTATCTTGAAGCACGCAGCGAAACGGCCGGACATCCTTGTGACTGAGCCGAACGTCGCACCCGTTGTCATCGAGACTGAGGTCATGCCAGCGGTGACCGTGGAGGTGGAGGCCATCTCCAGGCTCGGCGAGCAAATCAAGTCCAATGGTCGCGCTATCCTGTCGTCTGTCGCGGTCCGGCTGCCCGCGCAGCTGCGAACGAAGAGCGGTACGACGCTTACGAGCGAACTGGTCAAGGTCGACGACCTCGATGTGGCGATCTACACCGGAGACTCGCCGACGAAATATAAGCGCTGGCCCAAGTCTGGCTGGATCCAGGCGAGCATCGCAGACCTCTCGATCCTCACGCAGTCAGCGGCCGTCCCGCCAGAGGTTATCGATAAAGCTGCGGACCATTTGGTGAACGGCCTCAGCGACGCGGCCGGGCTGCTCGAAGATATGGCCGCGTCGCACCCAGGGCGTATCCACAAAATCAGTGAGGAACTCCGGCAGGAGGACGGAGAACAGACGCGCAGAATGGCGGCTACGATCTTGGCGAACGCGTTCGTATTCATGGAGAGCCTGGCTGGCGGGCCTGGGCGCCTCGCAAAGGTCCGGTCGATCAACGAGCTTCGGAACAGCGGCGGCCTAAGCCAGAAGTCAGTCCTTGAGGAGTGGGAAAGGATCCTAGCGATTAACTACTGGCCGATCTTCGACATTGCTCGCAAGATCTTCGGGCACGTGCCGGTGCAGCACAGCATGCCGCTCATTGAGTGCTTCGCCGCGACGGCCGACCGCCTCCTCGAAAAGAGCTTAATGCGCTCGCACGACCTCACGGGCGCAGTGTTCCAACGCCTCATCGCCGACAGGAAATTTCTAGCCGCCTACTATACGACGCCGGCGGCCGCCTCGCTCCTCGCTGGCCTGTCAATCAATCTAGACCAGACACCTTCAGGCAGTGCGTGGTCCGACGCCAAGGCGGTCAAGGCGCTCCGAATAGCAGACTTCGCGTGCGGCACCGGCACACTGGTTTCGACGAGTTACCAGCGCGTCGGTCAGATCCACGAACTCGCTGGCGGCGATGCGGAGGCGCTTCACCCTGAGATGATGGCCGAGAGCCTCGTTGGCTGCGACGTACTCCCGGCCGCCGCGCACCTAACGGCGTCGATGTTGGCCGGGGCGTACCCTACGACTAAATACACCCAGAGCTCGATCCTGACCGTCGTCTACGGCAAGCAGCCGGACGGGCGATTCGCGCTCGGGTCGCTCGACCTACTCGACCCGCAGGCGAAGCTTGACATTGTCTTCTCGACTACGGCGAAGGCGGCGGGCGGGCTAGGTGAGGAGGATCGCGAGACGTGGGCCGCGCTCCCGCACTCGTCGTTCGACTTAGTGATCATGAATCCCCCGTTCGTCCGTGACACAGGCCACGAGGGGAAGAAGAAGGGCGTCCCGAACCCGATGTTCGCTGCGTTCAGCATCACGAAGGATGAGCAGAAGAAAATGGCAGAAGCCGTGAAACGGCTCACCGTGGGTACAAGTGCGCACGGCAACGCAGGTGAGGCATCCATCTTCCTCGTGCTCGGCAATAAAAAGCTGAGGCCCAATGGTACGCTCGCGCTCGTGATGCCGCTGAGCCTGATGTCCGGTGAGGCGTGGGAGAAATCGCGCCGCCTTCTCGCGAAGAGCTACCTCGATCTCGTGCTGGTCTCGATCACGGGCGCTGCGGACGACGAGATGTCGTTCTCTGCGGACACGGATATGGGTGAATGCCTGGTCGTCGGCCGGAAGTCGGTGGGCGGGAGCGCCCGCGCCACGTTCGTGATCCTCAACAAGCGCCCGCCGTTCCAGATGCTCGGCGCTGGCATCGCCACGCAGATCCGGCGCCTCGTCGCGTCGAAGAACATGCGACGACTCGAGGACGGGCCGGTAGGCGGTAGCCCACTCTACTTCGGCGATGACCGCGTCGGCTACGCGCTCGACGCGCCGCTGCCGCCCGCAGGCGAGTGGAACCCAGTACGGATCGCAGACTTGTCGATTGCGCAGTCAGCGTACCAGATGATCACGCACCACCGGCTCTGGCTGCCGAGCATGAACGAGGCGGACGCGCTGGCGATCCCGATTACGAATGTGGAAGCGATCGGAAAGATCGGCCCATACCACGCCGACATTAACGGAAAGCAACCAGACGGCAGCATCCGCGGACCGTTCGACATCGAGCCAGTGAAGTCGGGCGACGTGCCGACCTACCCTGTGATCTGGGCACACTCCGCGGAGAACCAGCGGTCAATCTCCTGTCCGGGCGAGAGCCGAGGCATCCCACGGAAGAGCAAATCGGAGCACGAGCGAACAATCATTAACGAGAAGGTCACGAAAGTCTGGAAATCGGCGTCGCATGCCCACTTCAACCGGGACTTCCGGTTCAACAGCCAATCGACCGGGATGCAGTTCACGCCGAATACAACCATCGGTGGCCGTGCATGGATCTCGATCAAGCTTGCGACCGTCAAGCAGGAGAAAGCCCTCGTGCTTTGGGCCAACACCTCGCTTGGCTTCCTCGTGCACTGGCATCATGCAAACCGGCAGCAGTCCGGCCGAGGCAGCATCGGCGTGCTCCCATTGAAGACGCTGCCAATACTCGATGTCGCCATGCTGAACCGAACACAGCTCGACGCAGCTGAGAAGCTCTTCACCGCGGTCGCGAAGAAAGACCTACTTGCTGCCCATCGGCTCGACGCCGATCTTGTTCGGCGCGAACTCGACGAGAGGTTCGGCACGGAAATTCTTGGTCTACCACATGCCCTCTTCGCGGACGGCGGCCCGGTCGATCTCCTGCGACGGAAACTCTCCGCTGAACCGTCAGTTCGCGGCAGTAAATAAGCCGAAGTAGCGGTCTGTTAGGAGTGTGTGGACGGGGCGGCCGGTCGAACAATGCCCGGCCCCGTCTGGTCAAAATACTCCAACGCCGTCCTGTCCAAAAACACAAACGAACTCAAGACTGGCGCGCCGGGCCGTTTCGATCGTCATCGCCTCGTGGCGAGCCCCAGATCTGGGGCGTGTCGGAGGCGATGTCGGCGATTCGAGTTCTCCGCACGCGCAGGGAAAACACCGTCCAGCAACGGGATACCACGCTCCCGGGCGGAGACCTGGATCCAGGCCCGGGCCGCGCCTGGACCAGAACGTGCTAGCCCGCTACGCCACGGTAGCCCTGGCCTCGATTCTGGACCCCTCGGGTGGCCTCTTTTCCGACGCTGCACGGCCCTGTCAGCGGCCCGCTCCCCTGTACCTTCTATTTATTCATCCGGGCGCCCCAAACTTGATTAGTCTCCGGTCTGCCGGCACCATGCCTGCTTGATTTCGTCGTTTGTTCGCGCTCTCATCTCCGCCTTCAAGGCTCGTCGCGAGCTGGCTCTCGACAATGTCGCTCTTCGGCAGCAGCTCGCCGTCCTCCGCCGTTCGGTGAAGCGGCCGCGGCCCTCGAACGTCAACCGCGGGTTTTGGGTAACTGTAGAGCCTAAGGGCCCTTGGCCCAGTCGCTAAGCTGCTGATTTATGGTCTATTTCAAAAGGGCTGAGTTTTGGCACAGGACGGGGTCCGTAGTAGCGTTGAAACGGGGCAACGCCCGTGGAGCAAAGGGGCCCTGCTGCACACAACTCCTTCGTCAACAAGCGAGGCAGGGGTGAGATGACAAAATCACCCATCACTCTGCAGGAGCTGAGACGAAGGATATACGTCAAGGCGAAGGCCGAGAAGTCTTGGCGCTTCTTGCGCCAAGGTTTCGGCTGGAAGCGATGGAGTAGGCGATGGATGTAGGCGACTGTCGGACTGTTCACAGATTACCGAGTTCGATATCTCGTAGATTCGCCGAAAGACGCCCCGGCTCGATAGGTCACATAACCCTTCGCGGGAAGTGTGCAGGAGCGCGTAGTGCGGGAAAGCCGCACGCTGCGTGCGATGTGGCGGGGGCTGGAAACGGACTTACGGTGCGGCTAGTGAGGCACTCCCACAGGAAACGGGGAGAAACAGATAGGCCGCGCCTACGGAGCACCGCGCCAGCCCTCGACCCTACCGCGGAACGTAGATGGACGGTCCAGCGGGCTTGCGGCAGGCGCTTGTGAACCTTTCAGACACTTTTATCACGAGCTTCACCGAAAGCCTCATGACCTATGCGCTGGGGCGGAGAGTCGAGTATTATGACATGCCCGCGGTGCGTGCGATCGCTCTCGAGGCCGCGCACAACGGCAACCGCATGTCCTCTTTCATTTTTGGCATTGTGAACAGCGCGGCGTTCCAGATGAAGAAGTCGGAAAACACCGAACCGACCACGGTGGTGGGAGAATCGGGTCCGCCTTAGAATACGAGCCGGCTCCAGAAGGCCTAAAAAGAATGTACATTACTAACAAGCATATCTCTCGCCGCACGATACTTCGGGGCATGGGCGCGGCGGTGTCACTGCCGTTGCTCGAAGCCATGGTGCCGGCCCGGAGCGCGTTTGGCAAGCCGACAGCTGACCCGGCTCGCCTGGTGTGCATCGAAATGGTCCACGGTTCGGCCGGCAGCACCAAATACGGGATAGAAAAGAACCTGTGGGCGCCGGCGGCCGAAGGCAGTGCGTTCGACCTCACCCCGAGCAGCTTGAGTCCGCTCGAGCCGTTTCGGGATTACTTGACGATCGTCAGCAACACGGACGTACGCAATGCCGAGGCCTTCACGCTGCCCGAGATAGGCGGCGACCATTTTCGTTCGAGCGCGGTGTTCCTGACGCAGTCTCACCCGAAGCAGACAGAAGGCTCGGACGTCCACGTTGGGACGTCGATGGATCAGCTCTACGCCCGGCGGTTCGGTCAAGACACGCCCATTCCGTCGATGCAGCTCGCGATCGAGAACGTGAACCAGGCGGGCGGATGCCAATACGGTTATGCCTGTACCTACACGGACGCGATCAGCTGGGCGTCGCCGACCGATCCGCTCCCGATGATCAGGAACCCCCGGGTCGTTTTCGACCAGATGTTCGGCTCCGGCGGAACGCCGGAAGAGCGGGCAGCCAGGCGCCGGACCGATCGCAGCATTCTTGACTATGTCACCAACCAGGTGGCTAGTTTGAAGAACGACCTGGAGCCGGCCGACCGCAACCGGCTCGACGACTATCTCGAGAACATTCGCGAGATCGAGCGGCGGATCCAGAGGATCGAGGCGCAAAACGCGAGCGGGGAGGAGAGAGAGCTGCCCGATGCGCCCGTCGGCGTGCCGGACTCGTTCGATGAGCACGTCAAGTTGATGTTCGACCTGCAAGCGGCAGCGTTCGCGTCGGACATTACTCGGGTGTTCGCGTTCAAGATGGGGCGAGATGTTTCGGGCCGTGTCTACCCGGAGACCGGCGTCAACACTGGGTTTCACCCGGCCTCGCATCACGGCGAGCGAGAGGAGCGGATCGAGGAGTTCGCGAAGATCAACCGGTACCACGTCAGCACCATCCCGTACTTCCTCGAAAGGCTCCGTGACACACCCGAGGGCGACTCGAATCTCTTGGAAAAGGCGTTGATCCTCTACGGCTCTCCAATGGGCAACCCGCACGTTCACAACCACAAGCGCTGTCCGCTCTTTTTGGCTGGCCACGGCAATGGCCACTTCAAGGGCAACCTCCACGTCAAAGGCGCGGATGGTACGCCGATGGCGAACACGATGTTGACCGTGCTGCGCCGACTCGGGCTCGACGAGCTCGAGAGCTTTGGTGACAGCACGGGGGAGATGGCGATCTGACACAAAGGTCAGTGGAGCGACTTGTCCCTTCCATAAACTCGAGCTGTATGAGATTGGCGCACCTCCTGCAACCAGGATGCTTTGGTCGTCTTCATGTAGGACGTTTTAAGAGCCGGCGTCGGCTCTACTCAGGGGTAGAGGTGTAAGCTGGTGCGAAGTCCGGCAGCCGTTCCGAGCGGACCGGCTCAAGCAGCGGCGTGTCGAGTGCAATAATGATGGAGACCACCGACCTTTGGAATGGCTCTCACTTTGCCCATCGCCGGTGACTCTACTCGGCGAGGCTCAGGCGCGTCCTTCTCAAGCGACAAATGAGTCCGGCACGAATGATAGTAGTCGACGTATTTGCGTAGGATTCGCTTCAGGTGCCGCCCGTCGAGGACGATCACGTGGTCGAGACACTCACGTCGAATGGAGCCGATTATCCTTTCGACAAATGGATTCTGCCACGGGGAGCGCGGTGCGGTAAGGACCTGCTCGATCCCGTCCTGTGCCAAAACTCGGTCCTTTTGAAATAGACCACAAATCAGCAGCTTAGACCCCCTTGGAATCCGCGCAGAATCGAGGGTATTTCGCGCCGCAGGGCTGGCTTCCGACCCCAGAGCTGCGGGTGGCGAGCGACAGGCCCACCGGGGGTGCGCACGGCTGGCTCAAATCGGCTGCGGGGCGAGCTACGGGCAGTGAACTTCGCACCCGGAAGTCCCTCATTAGACTGGACTTTATCGAGCAGAAGAGCGAACGTTCGGGGATGCCGCAGGATACAGGGGTTGGCCGGAACGTCGTTTTGGACGGTTTGGACTTCGCCAGCTTACGGCGGGTCTGGGAGCAGACCTTTGGGGCTGCTCCGCCAAGCTCGCTCTCGCGTATCTTCATGCGCCGCGTTCTCTTGCATGAACGTCAGTTGTGCTCCGCAAAAAGTCTATCCGGCGTTGATTGCGCGGGTTAGACCTACCATAGTCGACTGCTTCTGGCTGGTTTTCTTTTTTGCGGATCACAAGTTCGCCAATCTCATATAGCTCAAAGTTTATGGAAGGGAGGGGTGGCGGAGCTGTCAGTCTCCGAAGCGATAGGTCAGCGCCACCTTGAACCGGCGCCCCTTCGGGTCGTGCGTGAAGCCGTCGTACGACTGCTCGATGTTGGCCCATGGCGGCAAAGTGCCGGTCAGGTTCAGCGCATAGAGCGTGATGTCGATCCCGCTGCCTGGGAAGCGCCACAGGAAGCTCGCATCCCACGTGAGGAACGGGTCGATGCGGGGGACGGTGGTGTTGCTGCCACGGTCCCCGTAGGACGAAATGTAGCTCACATAGTTCGCGAAAGTGTACGTGTTCCAGGCGTACGAAGCCGACCACCGGCTCTTCCAGCGCGGCAGCGGCACCGCGATCGGGTGGGCGAAGTTCAGGTAGCCGGCCGTGTTCCGCTTGGCGTAGAGCGTCAGGTCCGTACCCTCCAGCATCAGGGCCTTTGTCTCGTACTCCACCGTGTAGGTGGAGTCCCAACTGGCCGATAGCTGGCCCGGTCCCGCGTCGAACCGGGTGGCGAAGTGCGTGTCGATCCCGGAGGTCGTGAGCCCCGGCCAGTTCACGAGGTCAATCTGGACGCGCTCAAGGTTCGCGGCGGCGCACCTGCTCTCAGGCATCAGGTCCGAGGCCCTGCCTCCCGGACAGATGATGAATGGCGACACGGCATCCTGGGTCGCCGGATTGTCGCTGTTGTAGAGGCTGGTAATGGCATCGTAGGGCATCGAGCCGATCACGTTCTCGAAGTCGTAGCTCCAGTAGTCGACCGTCGCTTCGATGCTCCCCTCCAGGAAGAGCACGGCGCCGACGTTGTAGGTGAACGCGTGCTCGGGGAGGAGGTCAGGGCGCCCGAAACGGTCCACTGCCTGGAAGGCGCCTGTCTCCGAGATCCACTCGAGGGTCGTCAGTGGGCTGAGGTTCAGATCGTCGAGCGACGGCGTCCGGAAGGTAGTCTGCACCGAGCCGCGCAGCGCCAGGGAGTAGTCCTGGTTTTCGGCGACCTGCAGGCGCACGCCGATCTTCGGGTCGAAGCTACTGACGTAGCGGCCGGCGACATTGTAGAACTCGTAGTTCGCAGCGATCTGCGTGTCGACCCTGGGCCCAACGCTCAGCGCGACCTCGCCGAAGAACCGCTGCACCTGCTGGTCCGCGTCATAGGGGCGGTGGATGTTGGTGAAGAGGTAGGGGCCGAACCGGTCGCCCGCCGCGCACCCCGCGTCGCCCGCCACCGAGCAGGGGTTCAGTGTGGCGTCCCCGGCATCGTTTGGATTGCCGTCGGCGCGCATCGCGCGGTACTGGTACCCCACGGCGAAGTCGGCCACGTTCTCGACCAGGTTGCCGCTCAGCGTGGCGTCCGTCACGAACAGGTCGGTCGTGCTGACCAAGTTCACTTCTTCGTTGAGCCATAGCCGCAACTGCTCCGGATTCGCCAGGCCGGCGACGTAGTCGGGATTCGGCGTGTTCTCGAACGGCGAGTCCGGTTGATCGGAGTACTGGACGGCGTTGCTGAACGGGTTGTAATACATACACGGGCCTTGGCCCGCCACGGCGCCGTTGAGTGCTCCGAGCACCATGCCAGCCGGGGAGGTCTGATCCGCCACCACGCCGACGGCGCAGTCCGGCCCGCCGAAGCCGCGGAAGGCCCGGAAGATCCGATCAGTGTATACCGCCGGCAGGTTCAGATTGCCCTTGGCCCGGGAGTAGGAGACACCGACATCCCAATGAGCATCCCGCCCCCCAAGCAGGAAGTCGCCGTCGACCGACCCCGCGATCCGCTGGGTTCGGGACTCCCGTCTCAGCCTGCGCCCGGGACCTGAGTTCCCAAACGGACGGCCGTTGAAATACCAGCGGTCGCTGCCGGCGCAGGTGCCGCTGGGGTCGGCCTTCCCGTCACCTGCGTAGCCGGAGCAGAACGCCTGCCGTCCCGGGTGGTCGGGCGCCACCTCCATAACGGTGGTGCTCGTCAGCGGGAAGGGCGGGTACGATGGCGTCGTGTACCAGTTCGGAATCGTCGCAGTGGCCCAGAGACCCTCGACGTGGTAATTAGTCCGCGCGTTCAGGGGGCCATTGAGCTCGACGAAGGCGCGGGTCTGTTGCTGCTCGTCGATCAGATTGTCGTACGGCGCGTAGCGGAACCGGCAGGTCCAGCCCTCGTCCTGGCCGCCGAATTCCGTGCACCGGGGATCGAAGACATCGGCCGTCCATGGAACGGGGGCCCCGACGGCGAACGTGCCAGGATTCCCGATGCTGGACCATCCGGCGCGATTCCCCCCGACGTGCGTACTCAGCCGATCGAGAGTCCAGGGACGCTCCGCCATCTGCAACTCCTGGCGGCCGACCCGTTCCGCGGCGAATACTACGCTGGAATTGCCGATCCGTCCGCCCCAGATGCCGGCGACGGTCGTATCACCCGCGCTGTCGAAGTAGTCATGCGAGACGTTGAGCTCCAACCCCCGGAAATCACTGCGCGTCACGAAGTTGGCGACGCCGCCGACTGCGTCGGAGCCGTAAGTCGCCGCCGCGCCCTCCTTCAGTACCTCCAGCCTGCCGACCGCGATCGCCGGAATAGTGTTCACGTCGACGAAACGCCCGCCAATGAGACGCGCGGGGACCGGCACGTGACGGCGGCCGTTGAACAGCACGAGCGTCCGGGAGGCGCCGAGGCCGCGCAGGTTGACGTTGGCCACGTTCTCGGTGAGCGTCGAGGGCTGGTTGGAGTTGTACCAACTGCTCCGCTCGCCGATCACGCCGTGGCTCACGCTCAGGTTCTTGAAGAGATCGACGAGTTGTGTGGACCCTTGCTGCTCAATCGTGTCGCGGCTGACCACCACGACCGCGTGGGGCATGTTGATCGCGGGCGCGTCGATGGCGGTGCCTGTCACCGTCACGGTCACTTCCTCGAACAGGCCGCCGACCCGCAGGCTGACGTCCACCGTCGGCACGGACGCGGCGGCCAGCTCGACGGTACGCGCCAGCTCCTCGAAGCCTGGCAGTGTGAACGTGATGGTGTACGCGCCCGGCGGTAGCGCCTCGAACGCGTAACTCCCGTCCCCATCGGTTACAACCACGTGCGGGCCGCCGGCCAGCGCGGGTCCCGCGGCTGCGACGGTCACGCCAGGCAGCACACCACCGGTTTCGTCGGTGACTGTGCCCGCAATCCGGCCGTCTTGCGCGCTAGCGGCGCACGGGGCCACCAGCAGGCACGTCACGATCAAAGCGGTCCTCATTGCTACCCTCCCCGCGTCACTCGGGCTGCGAATATGACGCGCCGCTCACACGCCGCCACCGAGTCGCGGCCGTGGAGAACATCTACATTCTTGCATTATCTTATGTGACATCGGTGTGATTCTTAAAGCTATTATCGTGAACTGCTAGCGCACGAAGAACTCCGCCCTTGATGTTCACAAGCGCAGCGTCGCCCTCGCGTGTTCGCAATATCTCCGCTTCCATCGAAAGCGCTTTGGAACTGAACCGCCCCGGGTTTCCCGGAGACTCCAACTCTTGAGAGGATGGAGTCATGACAAGACGAAGCAGGTATTCACGGATGTGTCCCGAGGTCCGTGGAAAAAGAACGGCGCCCTCCACTCCGTCATCAGAGTATCAGATCAGGCGGCAACCTCCGCGTGTTCGAGAACCTCGCTCAGACGTTGGTAACCGTCGATGCGTCGTAGTTGAATCTGGCCAGAGGCGATAAGCCCAAACAGCAAAGCGACCGCGGACTCCTCGCTGGAGAACGACGCTTGGGTTTTCGTCCGGCGTCGAAACTCGCGGTTGAGATTCTCCAGAGCATTGGTCGTTCGAATCGATTTCCACATGGCACGAGGGAATTCATAGAAGGTCAGCAGCTGATTACCGGCCTCCTCTAGGCTTCGGACGACGGCCGGCGCGAGAGGCGTCCACTTGGCGACGAGCTCGTCACAGGCTTTGCGAGCATCGATGCCGTCCTGTGCCAAAACTCGGCCGTTTTGAAATAGGCCATAAATCAGCAACTTAGTGTCTGTGTTTGCGACCGGGCCAAGGGCCGTGGGCTTTACAATCCGCCCGAAAAACGCTCACGTATGGGGCAGGACGCAGGTTCCGACCTGTGTTTCGAAGTTTCCAGCCGAGACCGGATAGCACCAGACTGCGCCATCCGCCACCCAGTCTACCCAATTGTGGCACTGCAGAGACGGATGAGATTTTCCGCGCCGTTGGCGCGGTTTTGCAGCATCAGGTGTCACCAGAGACGCGCTAGAAGGGCTGAACAGGCCTCATTTTTGGGATTCGTCTCTAATCGCGATTTTCGAGTGCCACGTTTGCGCCCAGTAGGAGAACGGGCACTGACCGGGCCGTGCAGCGTCGGAAAAGAGGCCACCCGAGGGTACTGTCAAGTTGAGGCATTCAGGGCCGATCCGACCCCAAGATATTGGCAACGCCGTGCGCTCAAGCCCCATCATCTAGTGGCCCGCTTCGAGCTTGAGACCTCAACTTGACAATACCATTTTGCGGTCTGTCCGATGGCCCAGTCGTAGCCCAGGCCGACGATGAGGGGGGCCATTTCGGCATGAGACCAGCAGAACGCAAAATCATGCCGATTGAAAGTGTTCGCTACGACCTCCCGCGTCGGCATCCATACAGACATGCGAGAGTTATAGTTCAACAGCTTATCGATAGAGAGAGCCAAGTACCCATATGCTGCTTGCCGGACTTCGTTCAGCTTTCCCGCCGCCTGGTCGGCGTCGAGCATTTCGCGAAAAACCTCCACGCTCGTGCCGTGGCAAAGAAGCTGACGCGGAGAAAATAGATCGCGCCAAATGTTCATTCCATAGCGTTGTGGTTCCGTCGTCTTGTTGCCGTCGGGGATTGTCTCGCTCGGAACAATGTCCAGCGCCTCCCACTCCGGCAGCTTCTCGGCAAGCCGTGCTTTGATCTCGGCGCTGTTATCGTCCTCGGGCCGCGGCACCCGGTAGCCGCGAACCCATTTGTCCTTGCCACGCTTGCCGGATTTCAATCTCTTTTCGACGCGGTCCTTGTAGACAACCGCAAAGAGCTGCTCACCCATTTGGCCCGCCTGAGCCTGGCGCTTGATTTCGTCGCCGTCGATGACACGACCGCAATCCGAGTAAGGGCAGGTGCCGGCGCCGCGGACCACTGTGCCATTCGATTGTTCCTTGGCAGACTGAACGACCTCGAAAGAACAGATGCGGCCATCGGAGCACGGGCCGGAACCGAGTTCGGGCTTCAACCGGACGCCGGTTCCGTCGGGCGCCAGACGCCAGTTGGGAGATAGCGGCACAAGACCGTCGCAATGAGGGCAGGTAATCGTGCGCGCCCAGAGATAACCGTCTGGTCGGGTATTGTCGTCCGGTTCTTCCGGAAATACACCGGCAAGGCGCTTGCGAACTTCCGCTGTGAACGCACCCCCGAGTTCTTTGACAGCTCTTTTGACGCCAACGCCATGTATGGTTGGCCACTCAATCGTCGCCCGCTCAATCAGGGCTGCGACCGGGTTCAAGTCGTTGGCCAGCGTTTCGAGTCCAAGACGAACGGCCTCAAATGGTACGCTGCCGCCACCAGCTGTCGGGTCAACAACGGTAGCTCCGTTCACCGAGTTCTCGGCCAGCCAAACCTTGTCCTGATTGTCCGGAGTGTAGCCAAACGCGCGCGAATACCCGTAGGCACCTGCGCCTAAACGTTCCCCTTTCCGGGTTGCAATAGCGATTCGTTTCTTGGCGGCCACCGGATCCCCATGAATACCCAGCACATGCATAAACTTCTCCCGGTCGGCATCTGCGGGCAGCAGGGACGCCAGAACGGCCGCCCGCGAGCTCACCAGAGGCCGCCGCGCCCACCAGACGTGGAGACGGTTCGGCGCGGGGAACGGCGTCATAGGAGTCCGTTCACGAACACTTTCTACTCCGAGTGCCGCGATAGGCAGCCAACGTTCGATCAGGCGGGTATCGGGCATCGGCTCAAATCCACATCCTCGTGCCGCGGAGATTGACTATTGTTCAGCGAAGTCCTTGAGATGACACGCCGATCCGAACGTCTCGACTTTCCATCGCGTCTGTGCACCGAGTGAGCGCCGTAGTCGAACGGTACCGGGGGAAATTGCAATCCGGCGAAGCTTGACATTGGCTTCCCTGATGGTTCGTCTAACCATGTTGCTTCGCCTCACAGGAGCTAGTGTGGACGAACCGATCCTCGCAGTTGCGTAGGCGTTCGTCGTGTACGAGAGAATGCGCCGCACGTCACTTTGGTTTGGCAAGGCGCGACCGCCTCTGCGCCAGGGTGCGAGCACCGCGAAAGGGTTGGGCTCTAGCATCTGATTCCAAACGCCCGGTTCATGGGCATTTTTCGATCCGTGGTGCGGAACTTTGAGCACCGACGCCTTGTCGTTCGGGCGCGCCGCGTTCTGTAGAATCTCGACCCAGCCGCACTTTTCCAAATCCGAACCAAGCAGCACCGCGATGTCTTCGACCTTGACCAAGAGCACGACAGCTACATCGTTGGGCGAAAGGCTTGGAATCCGCGTCTTGCTCTTACCTTCTTTAGGCAACAGTTTTCCAATATTCCTCAAGAAGTCGAAGTAGTTTGAGTCGTTGGGCGAAAGCGACCAGATTGCACACGCACCTCGGAGAAAAATACGACGGTTGGCGAGAGCAAGCGTGGGGCGCGACGCCGCTCGAACAAGTCGCGAGATTACGTCGTGAATCTCTCGCAGTCCGGAACCGGCAACGGAAAGATGACGGCCTTCCAGCGCATGGACAGCGGCGAGAAACTCTTCCTGACATAGCACGCTGGCGCAACAGAAAGTGGCCTGATTACAGACTTCGACCAAGTTTGCAATTCCGCGTATGTGATCATCGTGCCAGTGGGTCGCCACGATCAGGTCGACGGCCTCAGCCGGATCGACGCCGATGCTTTTTAAGTATTGCAGAGCTTGCGGCGCTCCATTCGCATTGAGACAGGAGTCGACGATGACCCAAACGTCTCCTCCAACATGAATGACAATGCTCTCGCCGTAACCGGGACCGAGAAATGTAAGCTCGAACTCGTCTTTCCCAGGAGGCTTTCCCGTCTCCATCACAGCTTGAGCGACCGAATCGTGTCGCCCGCCCACAACTCGCCATCCCGCAAATCGCTCTTGGTGATCACGGGCAGGTCACGAAACACGATATGAGACACACGCTTCTTCGTTCCCGCCGGGGAGCGCTCGTAACCGATCACCCAGCGGAAAACGCTCCCCGGGCGCATCTTGGCGGAATCTTTGTCCGAGATCTCGGTCAAAGGAATATCCGCTTCTTCCTCTTCATGCAACGAGCCGGTCGTCAAGTCAACCAACCGCGCAACAAAGTCCGTGTCGCTAATCTCAAGGACGTATCCTTCCCACTCTTGTAGTGCATGGAAAGTTGTTGCCGCCGGCCACGGTTGTAGGGTCGGAAAGTCAAAAATCTGGGAGAGATCTTTGTTGTTCTGTTCACGACCGGTGAACGGCGGCAGGGTTGCTGCTTTCGCATCCAGGACATCACGGACACCTGTTGTCAGAGCGTCCGTTTCATGCGTCAACGCCCAGCGGACAGCTTGGTCATTCTGAACGAAGTTCTCCCGTGCGTCATAGTCATCGGAAGTGCTGAGTCCTTCAAGCGCATGCTCATTGACGCGTTGCGTGGCCGTGGATTGATCCGACTCCGGCATGAACTAACCCTCCTAACTCACTGCCAAGGACATGATGTGATCAACGATACTGTCGCTACGCTTGAGTGACGTATCGAAGTTGTCCTCGAAAAGCCCCATCAAGCGCTCCCCGGCTCCAGGGCTGGCGTCATCGTTTGCGTAATGATCGTTAACCAGAACGTAGACTCCAATCCCTGATCGATCCGGTTGGAGGGCTCCACCGTGACGTTGATCTTATCGCCCGTTGGCCTTCCTTGTGGACTCACTTGCGACATCGTCAGGGACGTCATCCCGCCGTGCTCACCATCCAACCCGAGGTCGCGCCCCAAAGCTCCCCATGGCTCCACCGGTGCCAGCGTTTTACCCATTTGATCTCTTACAGCCAAACTCTTCACTCGGAAATGAACAACCCGGTTGATTCCGAACGCGTTGAGGGGCGTATGGTACAAATGCTCCTTGAACACACGCGCGACGAGGTCGCACAGGCGAATGTACGGTGCCAGCGAGGTTCCAACAATAAAACGCTCAGTCGTGACCTCCAAGCGAAGCCAGTCGTAGGAAAATGCGGTTACCTGCGGGTGGCCGATCTTCAACTCCGCACTTTCCGCAGCGCTCTCCGGTAGAAGGTCGTGCAGCGCGAACCAAGCAGGCGTGAAAATCGTCGGGTTGAACTTCCCGAGCAAGATGACGGTCACCCCACTTATCTCTGGCTCGGTTCGCATGTTACCCGTCCTCTCCGTAACCATCGGCGCCCTGCGTGGTCACGTTGGCCACTATTTTATGACCTCGCGCCACCCTGCTTCGATGTCAATTCTATACACAGACCGAGGCCGCTTCCATTGCGCAGTCGCTCCGTGTCGTTTGCATACCGGCTAGCCCGCTCATCGCTTCGGCTCGGTCAGAAGAAACCGTAATGCCGTCAGCACCCGGCGCGGATGCTTGCGATGCATCGCCATGCCAAGCCAATAAGCGGCTTCCTCGCGTCCCATCAACTCGATACCCTCGGCCACCGCCCGCATGTTGTCGCGGCTGCGCATCGGGGCCAGCGTGCGGAACAACAGCCCTAGCGTCAGCGCCAAGTCTTCCGTCAGCGCATAGCCACGTTTCCTGGTGTCCGCGCTTCGCCCCAACTTGATGCCGGATTGCCAGAGCTGCTTCAGCACCCGGTGCTCAACCAATTCGAGGTTGCGGCCACGAAGCCCCGCAACACGCAGCGCCGATATCACCTGCGGCGTGGCTGGCGCGGGCATCTGCCAGATTTCATACTCGGTGTCGACCGGCCCATGACGGCGCACCCGCAACTCGTACCGAGGTGCGGATTCCGGCGTCTCGATCTGGGCAATTCTTTCAAGGCGTGCCATCTTAAGCCTTGACCTCCGCTGTGGCCGACACATAGGCGGCACCGCTCGCGAACCGGGAAAGGCGCTCGGTGAGCTTCTCCGCTACGTCCCCCTGCATGGAAAGACCCTCGGTGAAGGTCAACTGGAACCCCCCCTCGAGGCTCTTGGAGCTTGCGGCCCGAAGCTGGGGTTCCAAAAACTCCTTCACCGGTTGGGCGTCCGACACCGGCCCCCGGAACTCAAACTCGAACGACCCGCTCTCGCGGGTTTCATAGCCACCCTTGATCGTGACGCTCTTGTCCGCCCCGGATACGGCGCCCACGGCGCCGAGAAGCCGGAAGGCGTCACCCACCTCGAACATACGGAGGGTCAAAACCCCGATGTTCTCGACCTTCTTCGCCCGCGCCTGCTCCCACAACCGGACCAATGCCTCCTTGAGAACACCCTCGGCGGTGAATGACACGGCCTTATCTGCGCCTGGCCCACCACCGGGCAGCTCGGGCCGTGGGTCCGGCTTTTCCTCGCCACCCTGGTCCGGCTCCGGTGGTTCTTCGGGCTTTTCCCGTGGCCAGATACCGGAATTCTTTGCATAAGCCATGGTGAAGAGCACGGATTGCTCATCAAGCTTGATGTCGGCCGACGGATCGCCCGGTCCGAACAGCAAATCTCCGCGCCGATAGACATACTCACCCTGCTCGATACCGCGCCGCACTCCACGAACGAAGATGTCCTCGCCAATCAGGATTGGGAGGGCAGGATCGCGTCTGAACTCGTCGCGCAGCGCCAGCGTGGTGATCTGACCTTTCTTGAGCGGTGTCCGGTCACGCACATAGGCGGGCGAGTCCGGCTCGTCCTCGGACAGGCGCAGTTTATTGAGGTCACGTAACGCACGCACAATCTGTCGCTGGCCCGCCCCCGGCTGATCGGAGGCGGAATGGACATCGATCGCAGAGTGGGCCAGCTCGACATCACTCGCGGCGACTCGGTTGCGCGATGGATAGAAAACGTGTCGGTAGCACTGTTGAATGGCGATCGCGAGTTCCTGCTCGGAGCGAGCTTCCAATTCGCGCACCTTGGCCTGCTGGTGCTCCGCCAGATCGATGAGACGTTCAGGCTTTTTCAGTTCCCGCAGCGCCAAACGATGATAGGTCTTGCGGCGCATTTCCTCCTTGCGGGCCTCGTCCGCGACCACGAACACCACATTGTTTCGAAGCACCCTTAAGGCTGAACCTTCCGAGCCTTTACGGGTGTAAATCCGCTCAATCAACTCCGGTACGCTCTCAACCGAGCTACCGATGCTCACGCCGTCGTAGGCCAAGACGACGAGCTTCGGCCGACCGTCGCCAACTTCGTCGGGAACGTCGAATGGCCCACCTGGAAATGACACCCTCTCGAACGGCTTGCCCCCGAATATCTGGCGGATGCGGTCGTTGAGTTCCGCGCGCGCTTCCTCAGCATCGACGTGGCGTTCCTCGCGGCGGATGATCTGGCGCAGATTGGCCTCGGCCAGAAAGCGCATCGGCGCGCCGGGGCGATCGTCCAGGTAGGCGGACTCGGCAATAAACTTCTTGCGCGCCTCCTCGATAAAGCTGATATCCGTTTTCGGACTCAGGACCGAATAGCGCAAATGCTCCGGCGATATCCCCTTGAGCGGCTCGTTGAAGGCGAGCGTGTGCATGAAGATGGTACGGGCAACGTAAACCGTATACGGCGGCAGGCCGCCGTGATGCCCAGCGTCGATCTCCTGCGCCAACGCTTTCTTCTCGATCGTTCCGGCGGCAATATCATTAGTAATCGCCGGCACGTAGGCCGACTGTCCGAGACGCGTCACGATCTCCTGGCGGATCGGTTCGTAGCCTGGATCGATATGGTGAAGATGAATCGCTGTCGCGTCCTCGGGCTTCTCCTCCCAAAGATGCGATATCGTGCGCGCCAACAGCCGCAGCATCCCCCGCACTCGTTGAAAATTGCCCAGCGTCGCCGTCTTGCCAGTAAGAGTCTCCAGGACTTCCGGATGCAGCGGGTAACTCGACTGGAATATTTCGATGGTCTCGGTGCGGGCAGCATCGCCAGCCAGCGCTCCCTTGTGAGCCCCCCAGAGTTCCCGGTACGCATCGATCACCGCCGGGCTCTTGGTTGTATCGACGGATTCGAACAGGCGCCGGAGAAGCACTTGAACCGTCTCGTCTTCCTCGGTGGGATTCAACAGCGTCGCCTTGCGCGCGGAAACGCTCTCCGCTTCCGCCATGTGGTCGGCGATGAACTGATTTTCTTCGTTGTAGGCGTCGGTCGCCCGGCCATCCTTTCCGATCGCCAGCGTATAGACCAGGATGGCGTTGGGTGCGCTTTCGACGGCCTTGAACAACGAGGTCAAGAATGCCGTCAGCTGATCGCGAGCGTCCTCGAGCTTGCGCACCTTGCGCAGGTAAACCGATAACTCGTCGAGCAGAATCAGTGTCGGCTCACCACCGAACAGCTCGCGCAGGGTCTCGGCACCCGGAGCGATGCCGCTTTCGTCGCTCTTGCGCACCCGCGCGTACCCATCCTTGCCAGCAAGTGCATAAGCGATCTCACCCCAAGGGGTGTAAGCGAGAAGACCTGCTTCCATCCTCCGGCCATTGGCCGGATCGGCGTTCTCGCCGTCGAAGGCGGCGATGCGAACGTGGCTCTGCGGCAGAAGGGAAGGATCGACAAACTCCGCAATACCTGACACACTCTGCATGCCCCGGGCGGCATGGCACAATGCGATTAGACCGTGGGTTTTGCCCCCACCGTAGGAGGTGTCGAGCCGGAAAATCGACGCGACTTCACCGCCCGTACCCACCAGCCGCCGGCACACGTTGGCGAGCAGGTTCTTAAGGCCCCTCGTGGGATAGGTGTTGGCAAAGAAACGGGCCGGGTCAAGATATTCAGCATTGCCCGTGCCAATGATGACCTGGGCCAGATCCGCAGCAAAGTCGGCCTCCGTAATCGCTCCCTTGAGAACATCCGCGCGTGGCCGGCATGTCTCGAATATCGTTGGAATGGTCATTGCTTCCGCTCCACCGGCTCTCCTATGTCACCCAGCCCGACCGCGTTCCCTGCTGTCCACTGGTTGATCTCGCTTTTCCTGAACCTCCAGGAACCACCAACCTCAAAACCTGGAATCTCCCTCTTGGCGACCACCCGGTAAATCGTGCGGTCCTTGACCTTGAGGTACTCGGCCACCTCTCGCAGGGGTTCTGTCAACTTATCATCCGACGGCGTCCTGTGCCAAAACTCGGCCCTTTTGAAATAGACCATAAATCAGCAGCTTAGTGTCTATGGTGCGCTCCCGTGAACGGCTTGGCGGGTTGCTACGTTTCTACCATAGGGAAGCCGCATGAGTATTTTGACCTTACGTGCTTCCGCAATTAAGTGTTGGCGGCCAGCCCCTAACCCGTCTGCGTGCTAGAGTTTGAGCGGCGTTGTTGCACGGCCCGGAGCAAATCGCTGACCTCCCTGTGCCGGTTGCAGAGTCACCCGGCGCAGTACGTATCGGGCATCCCGAGCACAGCCATCTTGTTGAGTATCTCGCACCCAATTCGGTGTTCAACTCGTTGCCTCGCCAACGTTCGAGCCCGCATCTCCGGCCCGATGATCGCCTTGTAACGATAGACCGCGTTCTCCACCATGCTTCGCTTGGTGTAGCCTAAGAGCTTGTACCATTCACGTCGGCCGTGTCTTTCGATTGCACGAATATGGCGATCGCGCTCCTGCATGGCGGTGTTCGAATTCTGACTGAGCGTCGCGTTTCGTTGCGGCGGAATCACCACGCGCGTCCTTCGTCCAGGACTGTGCGCTTCGATGGCTTCGTAGACCGCTTCCTTGTCGTACGCACTGTCCGCCGCCACCGACACTAGAGGTGCTTGAATCTGTGTTAGCAAAGCGGGGACTCGGGTTGCGTCGCGAGCTCGTGACGCCGTCAGTTCGGACGCAACAATGTTGCCGGTCTCGCGATCAACGGCGATGTGCAACTTGCGCCATGCGCGCTGCTTTGGCGGTTTGCGAGCGTTTCCAACATGAATCCTCAAGCCCGTGCTATCGATCATCAGGTGGATGGGTTGAGTGCTCGCGGCTTTCGGAATCCGCAGCTTCTTGCGGAGCAACCTCGAGCGCCGACACAACGTCGAGTAGTCCGGGATCTCGATACCGAGCCCGAGAAGCGAGGCGATCGAGTGCAAGAAGCCTTCGGTTTGTCGGTAGGCGAGCTTGTACACCATCCGGACAACCAGGCCCGTTTCAATCGCCATGTCTGAATAGACCCGTTGACCGCCAGGCTTACCGGTCTTGTCGCCCTTCCAGTTCGCGATTGCCTCCTCGTCAAACCAGACTGTCAAATCGCCCCGGCGGCGCAGCCCTTCGTTGTATTCCGCCCAGTTGCGAACGTGGTACTTCTTCTGCTTCGCGTGCTTGTACTGGCAGCGCTTGGGATACTTCATGCTCGAAACATACCTCGGCCACCACCATGGGCGGATTTCGCTCTCAGCCAGAGCGGTGCAACAACGCCGCTTCTTGCGGAGCAGCCTCGAGCGCCGACACAGCGTCGAGTAGTCCGGGATCTCGATACCGAGCCCGAGAAGCGAGGCGATCGAGTTCAAGAAGCCTTCGGTTTGGCGGTAGGCGAGCTTGTACACCATGCGGACAACCAGGCTCGTTTCAATCGCCAGGTCTGAATAGACCCGTTGACCGCCAGGCTTACCAGTCTTGTCGGCCATCCAGTTCGCGATTGCCTCCTCGTCAAACCAGACCGTCAAATCGCCTCGGCGGCGCAGCCCTTCGTTGTATTCCGCCCAGTTGCGAACGTGGTACTTCTTCTGCTTCGCGTGCTTGTACTGGCTGCGCTTGGGATACTTCATGGTCGAACATACCTCGGCCACCACCATAGGCGCATTTGCTCTCAGCCAGAGCGGTGCAACAACGCCACCCAGGTTTCCGCTCGGGAGCGTGGCATCCCGTCGTGTCCAAAAATACAAACGAACTCTAAGACCCCGTTTGGTCAAGAAATTAGTCCGTCACTTCGATCGCGTGGCACGACCCGAATACGGGTTGACACGGCCGTGTTACACGAATTACTCCGGCTCAACAAGGCTACGTGTGATCGCCGACCAATACAGGAATAGGCCGACGATACTGAGACTGCCGAAAATGAACACCGCTTCAAGGCGCCCAGACAGACCCCAAAACCAGAATGAGTCCTCGGTGCCTTCCAGGTATCGGACCAGATTATCGGCAAACGCCGCGAAGAAGAGCATCGAGCTCCAGTAGAGCGGGCCGTGATGCTGACCGAGTGGGTTGACTTCGTCCCGGGAGGGTCTTTCCCTGGCCTCAGCAAAGGACAGATAGCCAAAGCCCGTGACTATGTAAGCGATATTGAAGCCGACAAAGATCAAGATGGGTAGTGATACTCGCCACCACGACCAGTCGCTGAAAACGGCCAGCTTAAGGAGTGCCACGATCAAAGTGAGGGCGCCGAAGACAAAGAACCCGGTGGTCTGAATTTCCTTCTCGCCGGCCGTGGCTCCAGTTTTCATGCCGCCTCTCGGTGGTAGTATCTCAGCAGCCCACCGAGCCTTTCCCGACAAAGGATTGGCCCTTCGCGGGGGCCGCTGCTTTCTACAGACGGAAAGAGAATGACGTTTTCCTTGCCTTGATGGTCCCTCTCTCCATGATAATGAGCGAGATAGGAAGCCAGACACCGTCTGAATGCTGGCTCGCCGAACAAGATCAGCTTCGATAGACATTCTTCCTTCACAGACTTCACCCAGCGCTCCGCGAAGGAGTTCAAATTCGGGCTTCTCGCAGGCAGTTTGACGGTCTTGATACCCACCTCTTCGAGTGTCCGCTGAAACGACGCGCAGAATTTCGAGTCGCGATCGTGGATCAAGTAGCGGGTCGAGCAAAGAAAGCCGACATCCGCCATGGTCACATTCCGGACCACTTGGGTCATCCACCTTTCGTCTGGATAGGGTGTGATACCGGCAATATGAACGCGTCGCGTAGCCAGGTGTATGAAGAATAAAACGTAGTAGGTGACCAGTCCGGACTTCGTCCACACCTCCGCGGTGAAGAAATCCGTTGCCGCAAGGACGTCCATGTGCGAGCGGATGAACTCGTTCCACGTCGTTGTCTTTTCTCGCTCCGGCGCGGGCGGTATACTGTGGCGCTTCAGTATGTTGCCGACGGTTTGGTCGCTCGCTCGATACCCGAGGTTCGCCATGGCCCCGGCAATGCGATCATAGCCCCACGATCGGTTCTCTCTCGCGAAGCGGATAATCAGCTGTTCGATCTTTTCGTCGATTCGTGGTCGCCCCGGATACGTCCGGTTCTTGGAACCGTCGAACTTCCTGGCGATGAGCTTGCGGTGCCACCCGAGAATCGTATCGGGCCTGACGATACTCGCTACCTCTTCGAGCGCGCGCTTGCCGAGCTGTTTTCCGATCTCCGCCAAGGTTCTCCGCTCACCATCGGTCAGGCGCAAACGGCCTTGCAGCTGATCTCGAAGAATACGATTCTCGGTAACGAGGTACTCGTTGCGCAGGAGCAGTTCTCGGTCGACCGATCCCGTGATGTACGCCAGCATGGTCTTCCAGTCCATTGTGTCTCCCCGGAGAACTAGAGTAAGTACCTGACCACGACCTGTGATTCAACCAGTCTAACAGACCGAGGCCAAGCCCTCTCAAACTGGCCTACGGGAGCGCGTTTGAGTTTATTGACCAGACGAGCACGGGAGCCAGCGACGGGAGCGGCTACCCTGAGATGGCGGAGCTTCGAGCCGCCTGGTCGGAGCTGTCCACACAGGTGCTGCACGCTCTCGAAAGCGCATCGGACGAAGATCTAGAGCGCCGTCCCGGTGCCGACTCACCTCATGCGGAGAAAACAGTTCTCGAAGCCCTTTCTTTTTATGCGTGGCACGAGCCCTATCATCTCGGACAGCTCGGAACGCTGCGGGCCCAATTCGGTCTCAAACCCACAGCGACGCTCGCCGTCGAAGCGTCGAGCACCGTTTAGCCGAGCATCAGAGACCGCCGATGGTGGACGAGCGAGAGTCAACGTCGACTTCTTTCGACGATTTGCCCGCGCGGCTTCTGCAACACCGAGCACTTTTCCTGGAAGAAATGGCGGGGATACGTCCCCAGCTTCACCGCTTTTGCTCACGCATGGGTGGTTCGCTTCTCGACGGTGAAGATATCGTACAGGACGTCTTGGTGCAGGCGTTTTACAAGCTTCCGACCCTCGAGGACGTGACGCGACTGCGCCCATGGCTATTTCGCATCGCGCATAACAAGTGCATCGATCACCTGCGCCGACACCGCGGCGTCGAGCTCGTTCCAGTCGAAGAGGACGAGCTCGACGTCGAGGCTGTTGAGGAGCCGGCGATCCGCGTGCGCGTCGGCGAAGCCTTCGCTACCCTCGTGACATCTTTGCCACCGAAAGAGCGTGCCTCGGTGGTGCTCAAAGATGTCTTGGACTATCCACTAAGCTAATGACCGCCAGACAACTGTTTGACACCCGAAAAAGCAATCGGGTGACCAGCGCCGCCGTCGCGCGGGATTGCGCATCCTTACCAAAAAGACACGATGGATGGCGCTCGTGTATCTCGCGCTTTCGACCTCCTGGGCTATGGCCACAATGGTGCGGCACCTTGGCGAGAATATCTGCCTATGAGACTTGTTGTTCCGAAGTGTGAGCCCGGCAAGCTCCAGCGCTTGCCGGGCAAGCCGGAATCTTATTGAACGGTGGCCGTTCCTGTCGGAAATCCCGCGCTGTTATTCGCCAGCGAGTACGTTAAGTGGTCTGAAGCGTCACCCGGGGCCGAGCCGACGAGTGGCTTGAGCGTGAACGGAGCCGGGCTGTCGTCTGGGGACGGCTCAATCGAAATGACCATCGTGGCGCCCGCCAAGTTCGTCGGAAACGTTTGTCCCGATGGAGCGTTGACGAGGAAGTCCTCACCCGGGAAAGGCGGCCCGGCTTCCGGTCCGCTGAAAGGAGCCATGGCATCGGCCGCCGAAACATCGAGAAAAGTACCCGTAGAAATCGGCCCTCCGCGATTTACCGCCCAGCCTTCGTAGGCCCAACCGTCCGGAAGGGTCGGGAGCTGAAGGCCGGCGCTGGGGCCACCGCCGGCTAGGCTCAAGAACCAAACACCACTCAATTCATTGTTGCCAGAACCATTCGTGGGTGTCGCCAGAATGAAATTTCCGGTGGCGCTTTGGAAATTGTTTCCCAAGCTCGAGCCGTGGCTGACAACGAGTGAAGCGGAGCCGCTGTTGAGCTCGCCACCCATGATTTTGGTGGCGGCCGGAGTAGTGTCTGTGTCGCCTGCGGGCTCGATCGTGAGAACAACGGTCGTCGCCGAGCTTAGATCCGCATTGACGGTGAACTCTCCGCCTGGGAGCGTCCCGCCGTCCAGCGAGGCGACCTCTCCGCTTGCACTAATATTGAATTTCCCGGTCGAAACGGGCGAACCGCCTACAATAGCCCAACCTTCGTAGTGAAATCCGCCCATCAAGGGTTGTAAGCCTGAAAAGCCAAAAACGATTCGACTTTGTACAGCCGTCATTGGTGTCGACGTCGACGACGTCGTCATGTTGTCGCCGTCACAGCCACAAAGAATGAACGCAGTTATGGTTATCAACCACTTCCATGGACCTTTCACGTTGCTGCCTCCTTCGCGGATTCTAGGCGAGTCCGCGTCTTTCGAAAATGATTACGGAAGTAGGAACCCGCCCAGTCGACTCCATGTCGCGGTCGGTATCATCCAGAATGTTGCTAGCGCTTTTCTCCACGCTCTGCCTCTGTAACGTATAGTAATTTCCTTTCCGCCGAAGAGTCAAGAGAGGTGCCGCGAAGGCCTTGGAAATGTCGAGATCGATGCTGAGCCGTCTTGCTTGAGCTCCCCGGACCATCACCAGAGCAGGGCGCAGCCGACTAGGCGCAAGAAACGATGCTGGCCTATGGCGAGACGCAGACCGTTGGCTCTAGGTGACGACCCTGATGGGCTCTTCTGACTTCAGAAAGGGACGTAGACGGTGTCTTGGAAGAGGGGAGGCGAATGGGCGAGAGGTTCTGGTTGCTGCGATTCAAAATCTATGTGCGTGAGTATCTTCTTGATGACTGGATATTCGGTAATGAATGAAATGATCTTCATTTCGGTGCCGCAAAAGCGACAGAGCAATGGGTCTATTTCGTACACTTTCTGGATAAGCTTGGCCCATGTGAGTTTGCGGCGGCGACGCCAACCGTCGACATCCTGCTCCTCCTGGTCGGTACCTTCTTGTTCATGGGGGCTTTCGAGCTCTGAATTACGGCGGCGCTTGCCGCGGGAGGCGTTTGCGTAGTAACCCCAATTGCGGGTGAGCTGGTGTCCGGGCTCGGGGATGTGGTCGGTGACTCGGGCGATAAACTCCAAAGCATCCCAGCGCACCACACCACCAAAGGGTCCTTTAGCCCTGGATGGACGAGCAGCATAGACCACCTCGCCACGCTCTTCGTCCCATTGGAGTCGCTTCAGCACTATCGGACAACGAATCATATAGCGTCCGATCCGGACAGCTTCTCTAATGGTATCTACTCGAACCGTCGCGTTAACTGAGAAACCGCTGTTGCGCCACGAGAGCATATTGTTCACGGTCTGCTCGGTGATAAGCTGCTTTTTGAGCAGGAGGCAAAGATAAAAGATAGGAAAAATCAAAAGGATAAAGATCTGTCTGCGTTTCGTGGAGGGGCAGAATTGCAATTTGAGGGGTTCGCAAGAGTCCATTGGTGAAAGCTGAGCCGAGTCCGACGCTCAGCTAGCGGAATTCATGCGGGGAGGAGCGTGCCGGCTCAAATTCAGACACAGCACGCGAGCGATAAACTCGAAGACATCGAGGGACTCTCCGTCGGGATGGTTGAACAAGCTCCAGGGGGATTCGTCGTTTCTGGCCTTGCCTTGGTAGAAGAGGGTGCGTGCGCCTTCAGTCCAATTGGATGCGTGACAAGGACAGAGGGCATCTCTCAACATGTAGCGGCCGAGCCTCTAGAGACCATCGGAGTCTTGAGGCCAAACGGTCGGAGAAGTGTCGACCGAGAAACCGCTATGTCGAAATGAGTTCAACAGCTCGATGCGCTCGTCACTCAACAGACCTTCACGCTCGAGGAAGTGAAGAATTTTGCGTTGGAACAACTTCTCGGCCGCGTTGGTGTCAATGTAGGGAACGGGAATCCACTGTCCGTTGGCATTCCAAACGCCTCTCGAGACAAGGCAATGAGTGTGGGGATTTGGTTGCAATAGAGAACCAAAGGTCTGAGGGACACAAACGGCGCCGGGCCGGCAGTTGCCGGAAGCGCGGCACCCGTTCGTCGATGGGATGGTAGGTTTTGAGGTACTCGCGCTCCAGGTCTTCGCGGCGCTGCCCCCGATAGTAAAGCCCGACGAAGAGCCCCCGGACGTCGTTCTTCGGGCCTTCACCGACCATGAGGCCATTGCCTGTCAGGCCGCAGGCCTCGTCGATCAGGGCCGAGGTGGCCGGCCAGCGGCTCTCGTCGAGCATGGCGTCGTACAACGACGCCCGGATGCGTGCAAAGGTGTCCTGGGGGTACTGTCAAGTTGGGGCATTCAGGGCCGATCCGACCCCAAGATGTTGGCAACGCCGTGCGCTCAAGCCCCATCATCTAGCGGCCCGCTTCGAGCTTGAGACCTCAACTTGACAATACCAAACAAAGTCATCGCGGAAATCGTTCCCAAGGAACTGGTTCCGTCCGTGCCCCCGACAACCGCGCAGTGAGGACCCCGAATGAATGAAACGCGGTAGTCTCTGGAGGTGGCACCGGCTCAACACGACGCCTGAGGGAGCTCGGTTTTGACGTCACTGCCCCCAAACGCTACACCCTGAGTTTCTTATTAGTTGACGAAAAGCTAGCTGACCGACCCCCTGCGGAAGCACCGCCTGAGTCCTCGGCCCGGTTGATTTCTCCCATGGTCGCCATTGACGGATCAGCTTGGCTTGGCGCGCTTGCCGTTCCGGGCTCCAGCTGTTCGCCACCGTTCCCCTCCAATAGTTTGTTTTACAGATTTAGATTTTCCCCCGCCCCCCTATTTGGCGCAAACGTGGCACTCGAAAATCGAGATTAGAGACGAAAACCGAAAATGAGGCCCTTTCAGCCCTTTTAGCGAGTCTCTGGTGCCACCTAATCCTCAAAACCCCGCAAACCGCACGGAAAATCTCACCCGTCTCTGCAGTGCCACAATTGGCCAGACTGGGTGGCGGATGGTGCAGGTTGGAGCTATCCGGTCTCGGCAAAAGGCGGTCCAGCTTTTAGCGGAAATCCTCAAATAGAAAAATAAGTGGAGATTCAGGAGGTTTCGAGTTTCGCGCATTTCTGGACTTTTTTGACGCGTACGAACAGGTTTTGCGAGAAGGCTGTTTTACGCCCTCTCGGGTTTCAACCATGATGCCAATTTCGTTACATCCTCTCCCCCTACAGTGATTTAACGGCCTCCGTCACGTGCTGGTCCCCGCACGCATTATCGACGGGTGGTCGTTCGAGCCGGGATTTTAATGTCCCACTCGGGGATGGTTGAAATCCCTCGCCTTTAGGCGAAGCCTTTAGGAGGCTTGGGGTACGATCCCGAGGTGAAAGGATATCGTAAATCATCGCACACGACGTACCAGTTAAACTATCACTTCGTATTTATCACGAAGTACCGCAAGCCGGCCTTGAGAGGGGATGTAGCGGTTCGTCTCCGGGATCTCATCCGGGAGATCTGTGCTCGGAACCAGATAGAAATACTGAAGGGTCATGTGCGGCCTGAGCACGTGCACCTGTTGCTGAGCGTGCCGCCGAATTTGTCGCCGAGCCGAGTGATGCAGCTGATCAAGGGTAAGACGTCGAATCGTCTGATGCGCGACTTTCGGAGGATGCGGAAGGAGTTCTGGGGTCGGCACCTATGGGCACGGGGTTACTTCGTGGTGACAACGGGCAACGTGACGGATGAGGTGATAGCGAAGTATATAGAGTTGCAGGGTGCCGTGCCCCAGGACGACGATTCTTTCAAGGTCAGTGAGTAGTGAAACGAGGCAAGGACAAGCCGACTTTAGTCGGCGACGTGAACCCATCGCCTTTAGGCGATGGAGCGCACGCGCTCAGTTGGCTTTAATAAGATTTTCTATACGGCAATTTCAATCTCCCGGACGCCTGAAAGAAGGTCGTGTCGTGAACCCCGTCCTGTGCCAAAACTCAGCCCTTTTGAAATAGACCATAAATCAGCAGCTTAGCGACTGGGCCAAGGGCCCTTAGGCTCTACAGTTACCCAAAAACCCGCGGTCGACGTTCGAGAGCCGCGGCCGTTTCACCGAACGGCGGAGGACGGCGAGCTGCTGCCGAAGAGCGACATTGTCGAGAGCCAGCTCGCGACGAGCCTTGAAGGCGGAGATGAGAGCGCGAACAAACGACGAAATCAAGCAGGCATGGTGCCGGCAGACCGGAGACTAATCAAGTTTGGGGCGCCCGGATGAATAAATAGAAGGCACAAGATCGCTCGAGCAGCTTACCCGCTCGCCCAATGACGACGTGTTTCAATCCGCTCCCCTTGCCCAAGCAAGGGGAGATCTGAATTTCACCGATGATCCAGAGCTTGAGAAGATGCGTTTCAATCCGCTCCCCTTGCCGAAGCAAGGGGAGATCTTCGTCAAAGTTATAGTCACTTGTGCCGATCACACGAGTTTCAATCCGCTCCCCTTGCCGAAGCAAGGGGAGATATGACTGCATGGAACGACCATCCAGCACGAACTAAGTTTCAATCCGCTCCCCTTGCCGAAGCAAGGGGAGATTGCTGCTGCGCTGCTGCTCGACACCAGAGTGTGCGTGTTTCAATCCGCTCCCCTTGCCGAAGCAAGGGGAGATGAGTGTTCCTTCACGGTGACGCCGACAAGTCTTGGGACGTTTCAATCCGCTTCCCTTGCCGAAGCAAGGGGAGATTCGTCGACTGCGGTCGGCTGATTGCGAGGCACTACCGAGTTTCAATCCGCTCCCCTTGCCGAAGCAAGGGGAGATAGCACATGTGTCTCGATCATCGTCGATAAAGCCCGGGGGTCCATCCCCGCGTGCGCGGGGAAGCCCAGCTCCTGCGGGGTCATGCTGCCACTTTTCAGGGTCCATCCCCGCGTGCGCGGGGAAGCCGTGGATAAAATGTGGAAAACTTTTCGCGTTTAGGGTCCATCCCCGCGTGCGCGGGGAAGCCTTTCAGGCAAATACGCATCGTTCACCTCCTTCGGGTCCATCCCCGCGTCCTGTGCCAAAACTCGGCCCTTTTGAAATAGACCATAAATCAGCAGCTTAGCGACTGGGCCAAGGGCCCTTAGGCTCTACAGTTACCCAAAACCCGCGGTCGACGTTCGAGAGCCGCGGCCGTTTCACCGAACGGCGGAGGACGGCGAGCTGCTGCCGAAGAGCGACATTGTCGAGAGCCAGCTCGCGACGAGCCTTGAAGGCGGAGATGAGAGCGCGAACAAACGACGAAATCAAGCAGGCATGGTGCCGGCAGACCGGAGACTAATCAAGTTTGGGGCGCCCGGATGAATAAATAGAAGGCACAGGCTCTGGAACCTGTAATGCTTTGGTTTCCGTCGGATTCTCAGTGTCCGCCTTCGCCCGCTTTTTACGCCGGGCGCGTCGTCAGCGTGCATCCGTCGTTCGGTAGGACATTCCGAGGCGTCGCTTGTGAGCTACTTCTTCGGTGAGACGACGGCGTCCAGGCAAGCTTTCGCTACTCGAAACTTGACCACCGTCTTTTTCGGGATTCGAATCTGTTCGCCGGTCTGGGGATTGCGTCCCTTGCGCGCCTTTCGTTGCGCCTTCACGAGTTTTCCGATTCCGGGAATGATGAACTGGCCCGTCCGCTTCGTCTCCTTCGCCGCGAGATCGGCAATCGACTTGAACCATGCCGCGGCCTGCTTTTTCGGAACCTGCATCGTTTCCGACATCTGGGCCACGATTTGTGTTTTGGTCATGGGTTTTTTCGCCATTCCTCAAGTCTCCTTCGTTTTGAAGCTAACTTAACGTTAGGCGGTGCACCCACCGCGTGGGCGACCGGAGGTTGGTGCTCAAGCTTCGAGCGAAACTCAAACGGCGCTATTTTAGTGGCGTTACACGAAGTTAGCAAGCCAGAACGGTGTTGGTGCATGAATCGTCAGCAACAAATATACCGTCCGAGGCGGTGGCGGCACGAGACGTGACGGCTGTATTGGCACCAAAAGGGACGCTACAAGATGACATCTATTATCTACGCGGCCAAATCGCCGCGCTCTACATCATTTATGGTCGGTTCATCAATCTCTCCACAAGCGACACAGAGAGGGCGAGTCTCAAAAAAGACTTGGACAACGGGTTCGCTCAGGTGTGCTGGCAGAAACGGACCCCGTCCTGTGCCAAAACTCGGCCCAGCCGGCATCGACGAAAGAACTGCGCCTCTCGAAATCAGGCTCAAACTCTAGCACGCGAACGGATTATACTTGTGCTCCGCAAAAAGTCGATCCAGCGTTGATTGCGCGGTTTAGAGCTGCCATGCTCGGCTGCTTCTTGCCGGTCGACCCGACGACGCCACCGGCGTCTTAGGAACGTGGAAAGGCTCGCTCGTGGAACTGCTTTCGAATATCCGGCCTACTGTTCTGGACGCCATTGCGTTCGCTCGCAACCTATTGTGCTCCGCAAAAACTCGATCCGTCGTTGATTCCGCAGTTTAGATCTGCCAGGATTGGCCGTTTCGTGGCGAACGGATGACGTGATCCGACGTCATTGTAACCGTGGAAAGGTGCAGTCTTGCGTCTGCTCTCGAATATTGTGCCCGCTTTCGTCAACGCCCTCGCGTTCGCTCGGAATCTTGTCCGTTCGCAGGGTGCCCTCGCCGCCGAGAATCTCTTTCTCCGTAAGCAGCTCACCTTTTTTGTCGAGCGTGAGCAGACGTCCCACCATACCGACAACGTGACTTCGGGTTCCAACGGTCCAGACGACCCGCCTTCGACAACACCCGGTACGTCGTCGAGGGGCTAACTGCCACCACGTCTTCGTCCAGCATCATGAACGTGAGTCGGCGATACCCGTCCAGCGGGTGGCAGTCGAAGTAGTCGATCACGGACTGGCGCTCCCATTCTTCGATCCAGTGATCCCGCGGCACCAGGCCGTTGTGCTCATTCACCTTCCCGTACCGGTGCTCCGCAAAAAGTCGATCCAGCGTTGATTTGCACGGTTTAGACCTGCCATGACCGGCTGCTCCGTACCGGTCGACCCGCCGACGCCACCGGCGTCTCAGGAACGTGGAGAGGCTCGCTCGTGCGACTGTTTTCGAATATCCGGCCTATTTGTTCTGGACGCCAGGGTTGACCCTAGGCGGTCGTGGAGATCCTCGCTTATTCGAACGAGGTGACACCAATGCCCCTTGGAGGGTGACGTTGCGGCCGGCGATTCGGGTTCCCCCGTACGTGGCATGGAAACACCGTCCAGAAACGGGATGCCACGCTCCCGGGCGAAGGCCTGGATCCAGGCCTGGGGAAAGATGGACATCAAGGAGGCTCGGGCCGCACCTGGACCAGAACGTGCTAGGGCAGCTACGCCGCGGTAGCCTCGGCCTCGATTCTGGTCTCTCGGGTGGCCTGTGCTCCGCAAAAAGTCGATCCAGCGGTACACGATCTTCTTTTTTGCGGACCACAACCCCACAAGTTGACCCGGACGGTCTGATACGACGGAAGCCCGCCCCGCACATGTCGGCTATCCCGAGCGTCCGGCGCCTCTGTCGGTTCTCAGAGGGCAACGTACGGGCAATTGCCATCCGGCGTCTACCACCGGATACGGCTCAGGTACGGGTTCGGTTTGTCGCACACACGCTTGAGCCACGGGGCTCGGTCGGCGCTAAACACGAACCGCACCGCGCCAGTCGCGACTCGACGGTTGATCTCTTTGACCATGGCTCTACGGCCAGCAACAAAAAGTAATCCGCCGGGCTCACCCTGGCGTGACATGTGTAACCCCACGTCAGGTGCCAGGGGACAGCACACCTCTGATTCAGGACTGCCGATGCCGTACGCCTCGAAGAAGTATGCGGGGTTGTCGCTCGTTATGAACTTCTCCGAATTGCTGCAGATGACTCGCCATGTCATGGCGTAGAGCAGTTCAACGTAGCGGCGTGAGGGCCACGGCGAACGTATCCGCTCCACAACTTCTGACGGTGGATCAACGGCAAACTTCCTCTCCGCTGATTCGATCTCCGCCAACCTCCGAGCGACAAGAGCGGGGTCGGTGTCGGGACTGGCGGCCCACTGCTCCAACTGCTTGCGGAACCTTGACACCGTCGACTGAAGCACTTCCGGGAATATCTCCTTCGCTTTCGCTCTCCGGCGAGGCACTCGCATCATGAGCGAAGCCATGTAGGTCGCCAGGCGGATGCGGCTGTCATCATCCACGCGTTGTCGACGACGGAGCGCGGCTAGGGAGTGAAGAGCGGGACCTTCTATCTGGTTGGCGAGTGCTGTCTCATCAGCTTCCTCGTAGTAGCCCGACTTCTGAGCCACTAGCTTGATCGGAAGGGACTTTGATGTCTTTGCGATCTTGTCGTATGTCCAAATCATTCCAGGCTGATCTGAAACCTCGAAACCGCGTAGGTAGTGTTGAGGCACGTAGTGTTGACCCATGGCTTACGAAGATGTCCTTCGGATCATCGTGGCTCCCGTGGTCGATAGGCCGCCGAAATAATATCCCCAACCATTAATGTCCCACTCGGGGATGGTTGAAATCCCTCGCCTTTAGGCGAAGCCTTTAGGAGGCTTGGGGTACGATCCCGAGGTGAAAGGATATCGTAAATCATCGCACACGACGTAGCAGTTAAACTATCACTTCGTATTTATCACGAAGTACCGCAAGCCGGCCTTGAGAGGGGATGTAGCGGTTCGTCTCCGGGATCTCATCCGGGAGATCTGTGCTCGGAACCAGATAGAAATACTGAAGGGTCATGTGCGGCCTGAGCACGTGCACCTGTTGCTGAGCGTGCCGCCGAATTTGTCGCCGAGCCGAGTGATGCAGCTGATCAAGGGTAAGACGTCGAATCGTCTGATGCGCGACTTACGGACGATGCGGAAGGAGTTCTGGGGTCGGCACCTACGGGCACGGGGTTACTTCGTGGTGACAACGGGCAACGTGACGGATGAGGTGATAGCGAAGTATATAGGGTTGCAGGGTGCCGTGCCCCAGGACGACGATTCTTTCAAGGTCAGTGAGTAGTGAAACGAGGCAAGGACAAGCCGACTTTAGTCGGCGACGTGAACCCATCGCCTTTAGGCGATGGAGCGCACGCGCTCAGTATGCAACGGTTTAGTATACGCTTCGATATTCGCTCTCGACTAGGTGGTCATCTGCATGGTGACGACCCGCCCGCCCAAGACGATTGTAAAGCCCACGGCCCTTGGCCCGGTCGCAAACACAGACACTAAGTTGCTGATTTATGGCCTATTTCAAAAGGGCCGAGTTTTGGCACAGGACGGGGCGGCGCCGATCCTCTTGGATCTGAGCGCCAACCGCGAGGCCGCCGAGACGTACTCTCAGGTTGTTTCAAATGCACGACGCAGTTCTCGCAGCCCGTACGTTTTCACGAGTGCGTCTTCAGTGCGCAATAGTGTATAGGCGTTGATGTTCATTCGATCCAGCCGCTGCAATACCTGGCCCCGCTCTCGTTGTGGAAGTGTGATCTTCCAACAGATTGCATCTTCTATAGCGTTATTGTACGTGACCCGGTTGGTACCTGGTGCGAGTATTTGCCCAAAATTGCATATAATGTACTCGTGGGAACCGTAGCAGTACACGCCGTTGTTCGCTGGATCGCGAAGAGCAATTGTGTACGCAGATTGTTGGTCATAATGTCTGGCTTCTCCCTTTACCGGATTCGGCCAATAGCGTATGCCCGCCTCCTGCCCGGGCAACAGTTCGCGCGCAGTTACGTAGTCCTTGTAGCGGTGCTTCGGCGGCCGCATTACGAAGATTGCAGCGCGTGACTGATCCGTTTCGTCATTCTTATCGGCACCTGTGCGGCTGGCGGCGGCGAAAGCAAAATATGCTGCGACGTAGGGCGATAACGTCCAGTCAAGAAGCGGCGAGGGGAATCCGTGGTGTCGGAGATAGACTGCGTACTCGAAGGATAATGCTTCGCCATCTATCGGAAAAGGGTTGTCGCTCTTGTCGATCTTGCCGAAGACACGGTTCGTGTGTGTTTCTACGATCACCTGCATCTTTTTAGCGGCATCGCTGTATTTGTCAATAGGAACGTCAAGAGCAGGATGTCTTTCGGGGAGTAATTCCTGTCGACTTCGGTAGAGTGTGCTTTCGAGTCTCCACTTGCTTTCCCTATGCCCGCGGTAGAGTACAGTGGAGCCAAGTAGTTGTTTTTCGTCGAGCCATTTTTCGAACTCCACGAATGTCGTTAGCTGTTTCTCCTTGAATGGCGTCACCACTCGACCTGATCCCTTCTTTGCAATTCCGCACCATATTAGTATGGCTGATGGCGTTGTGCCTTCTATTTATTCATCCGGGCGCCCCGAACTTGATTAGTCTCCGGTCTGCCGGCACCATACCTGCTTGATTTCGTCGTTTGTTCGCGCTCTCATCTCCGCCTTCAAGGCTCGTCGCGAACTGGCTCTTGACAATGTCGCTATTCGGCAGCAGCTCGCCGTCCTCTGCCGTCCGGTGAAACGGCGCGGCTCTCGAAGGTCGACCGCGGGTGGGGTAACTGTAAAGCCTAGGGGCCCTTGGCCCCCCAGTCGCTAAGCTGCTGATTTATGGTCTATTTCGAAAGGGCCGAGTTTTGGCACAGGACGCCGTCAACTACTACTACCGTGCCGCATAGATTGTCGTCAGCGCCGGTCGCCCCTCGGTGGGCTCGACCGGCGTAGTGTGGAAACACAGCTTCAGGAATACGCTTGGATATTCGCTCTCGACCAGGTGGTCGTCTGCATGGTGACGACCCGTCCGCCCAAGACGATTGTAGAGCCTACGGCCCTTGGCACGGTCGCAAACACAGACTCTAAGCTGTTGATTTATCGTTTATTTAAAAAGGGCCGAGTTTTGGCACAGGACGGGATGCGGGGCACATCGAGGCGGGCACGCTGTCGGTCACCCCCGAGCCGACGGACGTGGCGGGCCTGGTGGAGCAGGCCCGGAAGACCTTCCTGAGCAGCAGCGGCCGGCACACCGTCCAGATCGACCTGCCGCCGGACCTGCCCCGGGTGCGGGCTGACCGGCAGCGCCTCGTCCAGGTGTTGAACAACCTCTTCTCCAACGCGTCCAAGTATTCGCCCGCGTCGTCCCCCATCCGGGTCGCCGCGGTGCGGGACGGCATACACGTGGCGGTCTCGGTCTCCGACGAGGGCCAGGGCGTGCCGGCCGACCGCCTGCCGCATCTGTTCAGGAAGTTCTCGCGCATCGACGGCGAGGCGCGGGGACGCGGGATCGAGGGGTCGGGCCTGGGCCTGGCCATCTGCAAGGGGCTGGTGGAAGCCCACGGGGGCCGCATCTGGGCCGAGAGCGACGGCGCGGACCAGGGCACGCGGGTCACCTTTACGATCCCGGTGGCTGAAGAAGCCGTCAGTGGTGCCGCAACCGGCCCCGCCCGGGCCGCTGGCGACTCGCGGGGGACCGGGCAAGAGCGGACGTGCATCCTGGTGGTGGACGACGACCCGGAGACCCTGCGGTACGTGTGGGACACGCTCACTGACGCGGGGTACGCCCCGCAGGTGACCGGCGACCCGGAGGACGTGCCCCGCCTCATCAAGACGAAGAAGCCCGCGTTGGTCCTGCTGGACCTGGTACTGCCCGGGACCGATGGCATCGCGTTGATGGAACGAGTTCCCGAGCTGGCCGACCTGCCGGTCATCTTCATCTCCGGCTACGGCCGGGACCAGACGATTGCCAAGGCCCTGGAGGCCGGAGCCGCCGACTACGTCGTCAAACCCTTTTCGCCCACAGAGTTGGTGGCGAGAATCCAGGCGGCCCTACGCGGGCGGGACACGCCGCCCGAACCTTATCGGCTGGGAAACCTCGCCATTCACTACGAGGAACGCCGGGTGACCGTGGCCGGCCGGCCGGTGCCGCTCACCGTCACCGAGTACGACCTGCTCCGCGCACTGTCTGTCAACGCCGGACGGGTCTTGACGCACGAGTACCTGCTGCGACGGGTCTGGGGACCACAGAACAGCGGTGACGCCCGCCTCGTGCGCGCCTTCGTGAAGAAACTCCGCCGCAAGCTGGGCGACGTTGCCACCAGCCCCGCCTACATCGTGACCGAGCCTCGGGTCGGCTACCGCATGGCCAAAGCCGTGTCCAGTGAACCGAGTGGCTGCTGAAAGAGAAAACCCAGGCGTTGGCGTTGCAGGCGCCGACCGCCGAATCGGTGTTGTAGATGATCCGGTCAGCCTGGGCCAAGAAGGGAGATGCCCTGGTCCAGACCTTGCGGGCCTACCGGCATTTGAAGCCCTGAAGGTTCAAACTGCTGGCCCGTTGGGCGTTCGAGTATTTTGACCACGTGAAAACAGCTTCAGGCACACGCTTCGATATTCGCTCTCGACTAGGTGGTCATCTGCATGGTGACGACCCGCCCGCCCAAGACGATTGTAAAGCCCACGGCCCTTGGCCCGGTCGCAAACACAGACACTAAGTTGCTGATTTATGGCCTATTTCAAAAGAGCCGAGTTTTGGCACAGGACGGGGTCGGTCCAAGGGTTAACCCGATTTGAGATAATGTCCGAATGACACCGCCCGAGCCGAAGATCATCAGAGGCCATTGTCCGAATTGCGGTAGCGGCCGCAAAGCATACGTCCGGCGCGAGCACGTCGTCCGCTCAACCGACGAAGATGACGGAACTTCCGCGAGCGATACCGGAATGATTCTTGAGTGCTGCGGCTGTGAGCGGATTTACTTTCGAAGGGACTACTGGTTTTCTGAATGGGAAACGCTTGGCAGTCATCCGATAACCGGGGAGCCAAGACTGGAGGGCGGCGTCGAGACGGTGTATTGGCCAGCGCCAGTCAGCCGTCAACGTCCACATTGGCTCGAGAAGATTGAAGAGGTCGACCGCGATCTCGGCAGACTCTTGGAAGAAATGTATGCGGCGCTGGACAACGATCTTCGTGTACTTGCAGCTATCGCCGCGCGGACTGTCTTTGATCGTGCATCAGAACTGCTTCGAGTCGATCCCGCAATGCGATTCGAAGAGAAGCTGGATAGGCTGGGTGCTGACGGCAGAATAAGTCTCGACGAGAAAAAAATTCTGCAGGTTCTTGTGGACGCGGGCAGCGCCGCTGCTCACCGAGGATGGCGACCGAAAGCCGATGAATTGAGCACGATGGTCGACGTCGTGGAATCTTTTCTCCATCGCTCATTTGTCCTGGGCGACGGAATCGAGAAACTCAAGGCATCTGTGCCAGTTCGGCCGAAGCGCACAAAGGCCTAGCCAGCGGATTGTGAATTGGTCCAGGCCGCCTGCGGGTGCAGCGGGCAAGTTCGGCCCTGGTTGACGACCGGGCCGTTTCTCGCTGAAGCTGAGCCAGCTGATCAAAGAACTCGGCATCGCCGCCGTGCCCGTCCTGTGCCAAAACTCGGCTGTGCCTTCTATTTAATTCATCCGCGGGCACCAGCTCGCGACGAGCCTTGAAGGCAGAGATGAGAGCGCGAATAAACGACGAAATCATGTAGACATGGTGCCGGTAAACCGAAGACTAATCAAGTTCGGGGCGCGCGGATGAATAAATAGAAGGCACAGGTCATCTGCATGGTGACGACCCGCCCGCCCAAGACGATTGTAAAGCCCACGGCCCTTGGCCCGGTCGCAAACACAGACACTAAGTTGCTGATTTACGGTCTATTTCAAAAGGACCGAGTTTTGGCACAGGACGCCATCCTGTGGAGATACGAGACATTCTAATGCAGGCCGAGGGAGTTCGAGAAGACGGTATGTGATAAGATCGCGCGCATACTTGATGCTTTGGGGTGGTTGCTTCAAGCAATTGTTGCCCACTGGGTCATTCTTACGTTGGGTTTTGCGGGTGCCGCAGTGTCAGCGGCCCTCAAGAAGTATTGGCCGTCAGTAGCCGGTCCAGTCTTGTATGGCGCAGCCGGATTCGCCTTGGTGGTCATGTCGCTGTCGACGCTTAAAGAACTTGGCGTCGTAAATACGCTAATGCAAGAACCACCAATTCAGTCGGACGAAAACCTCGAAGAGACCATTCGGGGTTGGGCTGACAGCTTTGGTTGGGGCACTCGACCGTTACAGATCGAGAACGCGCTTATCGCCTTCGAAGTGACTCTGTTTAACAACGCTGTCCGCATTTCAGTAATCCAGCGAGAACGACTCAAAGGATTCTTGTCGATTGGAATAAATATAGTCCTATCTGACGATCAGCGAGAACAGTTTTACGACTTGGAACAGGACGTTGCGGATCTACTTGTAAGAACGCTTCGGATTGAAATGTCACGCATGGGAATGAACTTTTCAAACATCGACGTGCCGTTAACTCGTGTCTCACTAGAAAAGAAGTTGCCCATCACTGGCTCTCTGGCACAGCATGAGTTTCTGTCTACTGTCTCGCAAGTTAATCGTGCGCGTATTCTATATAGCGAGACCATCGGGCTGACGCTTAACCAAGGCAATATCACTCAGTGAGCTTGCTGTATTCGATGTGCCCGGTGTTTGCGAGCCCCGCAGCCGATTTGAGCCAGCCGTGTGCACCCCCGGTGAGCCTGTCACTTGACACCTGCAGCCCAGGGGCCGTAAGCCAGCCCTGCGGCGCGAAATACCCTCGCTTCTGCCCTGATTCCAAGGGCGTCTAAGCTGCTGATTTGTGGTCTATTTCAAAAGGGCCGAGTTTTGGCACAGGACGGGGTGGCGGATGGGGCAGTCTGGAGCTATCCGGTCTCGGCAAAAGATGGTCCAGCTTTTGGCGGAAATCCTCAAACAGAAAAGCCAATGGAGATTCAGGAGGTTTCGAGTTTCGCGCATTTATTGACTTTTCTGACGCGTACACAGGTTTTGCGAAAAGGCTGTTTTACGCCCTCTCGGGTTTCAACCATGATGCCAATTTCGTTCCATCCTATTCCCCTACAGTGATTTAACGGCCGCTGTCACGTGCTGGTCCCCGCACGCATTATCGACGGGTGGTCGTTCGAGCCGGAATCGAAGTTGCTTCAATCAAATTTTCTATACGGCAATCTCAACCTCGTAGTGTGCCAAAACTCGATCAACGCCGGATGCTGAGTGTTGGCAGGTCGTTGAAGCGTCCAGGAGCAAGCCCACCGGGCTCGATGGGCGGCTAGAATCCGGACCCATGCAACCGTACCTATGGCAGTTCTTCGTCATGGCCTTCGCCGGATGGGTCAACCGGTTCCAACAGGACGCGATCGAATACCTGAAAGAAGAGAATCGCGTTCTTCGGGAACAACTGGGTGGACGCCGACTACGTTTTACCGATGCGCAGCGGCGGCGGCTCGCGGCGAAGGCGAGGACGTTGGGTAGGGATGGCCTGAAGGAAATCGCGGATCTCGTGACGCCCGATACCTTGTTGCGCTGGTACAAAAATCTGATCGCAAAAAAGTACGACGGGAGCCAGCGCCGCGGGCCAGGACGGCCTCGTGTGCTGGAAACGATACGCGCACTCGTGGTCAGGATGGCGACCGAGAATTCAACCTGGGGCTATACGAGAATTTGCGGCGCTCTTCGAAACCTCGGCCATGACGTCGGCCGCAACACCGTAAAGCGCATTCTCGCTGAGCATGGGATCGAGCCCGCGAATGAACGAAGTAAACGAATGCCCTGGAGTACGTTCCTGAAGGCTCACTGGGGAGCCATAGCTGCGACGGACTTCTTCACCGTTGAAGTGCTGACGTCTCGCGGGCTTGTTCGATACTTCGTGCTCTTCGTGATCGACCTCAAGACGCGCCGAGTGGAGATCGCGGGCATCTGTCACCAGCCCTACGACGATTGGATGAGGCAAGTGGCCAGAAACCTGACCGACGCCATTGACGGTTTTCTTCGAGACGCGCGGTTTCTCATTCACGACCGCGACCCGCTCTTTTCCGCATCATTCTGCGCCACACTCGGTGCTGTCGGCGTGGAGACGGTGAAGCTGCCGGTGAGGAGTCCGAATTTGAACGCCTACGCCGAACGCTTTGTGCGGTCCATCAAAAGCGAGTGCCTTAGTCGGATGATTCCCTTGGGAGAGAATCATCTCCGCGCGAGTATCCGCGCTTTCGTCGCCCATTATCATCTGGAGAGGAATCATCAAGGTCTCGATAACGAGCTCATCTGCTCGGCGCAGGATTCGCTGGGGTCCGACGGTCGCATCCGATGTCGGGAGCGCCTCGGCGGAACGCTCCGATATTACTATCGAGACGCGGCGTGAGCGGACTTTAACGCCAATATAGTTTCCCAAGCAGTTTGCCGACGGCTGGCACCTTATCAGAGCTCGCCTCGTTTCCCGACAGCCGTCTCCGCATTCTCAACGCCGAGAATGGCCTTCTAATAATGATGGAGTCGCTCGATCGGGTTTTGGCACACTACGAGCACGAGAACATCCGAGGCGCGGATCACTACGAAGGAGGAGAGTCCCGATGCTGACACCCGAAACGATAGAAAAGATGAACGCCATGAAGTTGTTCGGCTTGGTGTCCGCGTTCGAAACCCAGTTGAGCTCGAGCGAATACAAGGAGCTGAGCTTCGAGGAACGTGTGGGACTCCTGGTCGATGCCGAGTGGACCGCCCGCGAACAGCGTAAGCTTTCTCGACGACTGCGAGCGGCAAAGCTCCGCTATCCGGCATGTTTGGAGAACGTGAACTTCCAAGCGCCTCGAGGCTTAAACCGCGAACCGATCTTGAGCCTGGGCAACTGCCGTAGCGAACCTTGTAACGCTTTTTCCCGCATCGCGCCAATCGCCGAAGCCGCTCAACAGTGGGCCGGTTTCGCAGGCGGTCTGGCGCCATCGCGCTATCTAGTACCCGTCCTGAAGCCTGTAAGGGATTGAGAAAAAAGGAGAAATCGCAAATTTAGGGCTAGTCTTCTGAGGGGGTGTCGATTAGGATCGTGTCGTTGAAAACATCCGATTCTAAATGACTTAACTCCAAAGGAGACCAGCCCTAAATGCGAAAAACGATCAACCCACAGCCAAATCTACGTGAGCCCTGGCTGGAGCTGGAGCACGCACGCGAGCTCGAAACGATCTCGTCGCTGCTCGACGCCCATCCTAAACTCAATGAGCTGGTACTGCAAGACCTGAAGTCGGTCACCCCATCGGCAGGGAGCGATGTTGGTCGTGGGGGAATGAGCGCGGAGCAGGTTCTCCGGGCGTTACTGGTGAAGCAGCTGAATCAGTTCACCTATCGGGAGCTGGCGTTTCACTTGGCAGACTCTCGAAGCTATCGGACGTTTTGCCAGCTCGGCATCATAGAGCCGACCCCGTCGAAGTCGACCCTAGCAGCAAACATCAAAGCCGTGAAGTTCGAAACGCTGGAGCAGATCAACCGAGAGCTGGTGAGCGTTGCCGAGGATGCTGGGATCGAAAAGGGAAGAAAAGTACGAGTGGACTGCACGGTAGTGGAATCAAACATTCATCCGCCTACAGACTCCGAGCTTCTTTATGACTGTGTTCGGGTTCTCACTCGCCTGATGTGCGGAGCTCGCGAACTGCTGGGTACAGTAGTGGTCTTCGGCAATCGAACGCGTCGAGCGAAGAGACGTCGACTAGGAGTTCTGAACGCGAAGGATAAGCAACAAAGGCGTCGCGTCTATCGAGATCTACTGAAGGTGACGGAAGAAACCTATCGCTCCGCTCAACGCGTTGCAGAACAGTTGGAAGAGTCGGGCTTGACCGAGCCGGTGAAGCGAGCGAGCGCGGAGAGGATCGCCGCGGATTTTGAGCACTTTCTCGTCCTCACCAAGAAAGTCATCAACCAAACCCAACGCCGAGTGATCGACGAAGAGCGTGTGCCTGCGGAGGAAAAGGTCGTTTCTATCTTCGAAGAACACACCGACATTATTCGCAAAGACCGGCGCGAGACTCTCTACGGCCACAAGGTGTGTATGACTGGTGGCTCGTCCTCGATGATTTTGGATTGCGTGATCTTGGATGGGAATCCGTCCGATTCAACTCTCGCGGAAACCATGATCGACCGTCAAGTCGAACTCTACGAACGGGCCCCGCGCCAGGTTGCCTACGATGGCGCGTTTTCTTCAAAGGCAAACTTGGAAGCCATCAAAGGCAAGGGAGTTGAAGATGTTGCCTTTACCAAGGCTCATTTCGCGGTGACCGATATGGTCAAGAGTTCCTGGGTCTATCAACGCCTGCGGCGATTTCGCTGCGGAATCGAAGGCGTCATTTCGTTCTTGAAACGAGTCTTTGGTCTCGACTGATGCACATGGCGCTCATTGCCTTCTTTTAAATCGTACGTATGGAGTTCCATCATCACCTGCAACCTACTGATGATGGCAAGACACTTATTACGATAACAACTATTACTCTTCCGCCCCTTATAGCCATGGATTGCTAACAATTCGCCTCTCGTTTCGTCCAAGATTTTCATTCGCTCTCAACCCCACGAAGCCCCTTCCGAAAACGTATAATACCCACATCTTCGATAGGTCTCTCGCACACCACAAGTTATGGTGTTTCTGGACAGGAACTATCTAGGTTGGCTCCGTGCCCGCACGTAGCTTTCAAACACGGGATTGGCGTTGTTTCCCAAAACGCGAACGGAGCGGAAAGCTCGAATCTTAGAGGCGTTGTCGAAATTTCGCGGAGACCAAACGACGCAGCACTGGCTCTGCGGTAGGCGAGCCCGAGCAGAGCTCTCCTCCAGACCATCCGTTCCGTCCGTCTGGCGCGTCAGAGCTCCTATGCAGCGGCGCGGTGGTAACAACTGAGCAAGCCAGCCCTGTGATCCGCAAAAAAGATCGGCCAGAAGCAGCGGACCATCGCAGGTCTAAAACGTGCAATCAACGCCGGTTTAGACTTTTTGCGGAGCACGGCGGTCCAGAGACACAATGGGATGTATGGACGAGCTACCAAAGTGGAAACGCACACTGCCATCCGTTGACCACAGCCTCTTCAACCATCCGGCCAACATCGCGATTGAGTTCTACAAGGAGCATCTTCTTCGGGACGTTGACTCCGGACAACTTCAGCCGGCTGACGTCTGGAGAGCCCTGAGGGGCTTCCTTGTTGCCGCAGCACAGACCTATGCAGCGGTCTGCATCCTCCTCGCGAAGAACCGACCGAAGCCGCTGATGCTGCAAGCCGAAGTGCTAAACCGCTCCCTGTTCGAGATTTTCGCTACCGTGCTCGCTCTGACAGAGAAGCCGGAACCTCGAACCAAGACGTTGATGTGGGAGTTCTTTAAGATGCTGGCGCTACGGTACGATCGCCTGTCGGGACGGTTTGGCCAGGATTCTGAGTGGGCGGATTACTTGGACGTCTATCGAAGCGTCGTAACGACGCTAGGGGAGAAGCTTGGCATTCCCGAGGAGCTGCGCAAAGACCCCAATGAGATCGACGCCAAATGGCCAACCCCTGGAGCCATGGTGCGCGGACGCCGGGGTGAGCCGTTCGTATCCGGGACTCGACTGGCGGTGCTCAAGTACTTCTACGAGTTCCACTACGAACAACAGTCGGCGCAGGTTCATGGACGGACGGCAGCGTTGGCCACAGCCATGCTGGTCGGCAACCCGGAGGAACAGTGGAATCCGGGCCATGGCGAAAGTAACTCAATGACGACGGCCTTGCTCCTCCTTGTGTGCATTCTTTCCGAGATTGAGTCCGCAGGCTCCTACGCGCACCACCCAAAGCTCGCCGAGCTGTGGACGTACCTGCGTGACATGATGGACGGCGGGTCGAAGGACGTTTGGAACCTGCGATACGCAGAGCTACTGTCTCCCTTCGGTTGAGATTGGAAGCTAAACTACTTTTTCTTGAGAGGTGCGTCTGTACTGACCACGATTTCGATCTGGTTTAGCCCTAAATGAAGCGATCTCACCTTATTGACGTACCAACTCCTGATATCGATCTTGGGACAGTAGCCTTTGGCCATCGTCCATATGCTGTTCATAAACAGCGACGATATTACGCTACCATAGTCTTTCAATTTCGAAGGGTCACGAATCCCGCGAAAGATCGGGCGACCCTTTTCGCTGCCGCCGAGTAGAAAATCTGTGCCGGTCGCGTGAATTCTTGCGCTCCACATCCGATAGAGAGTGTACTCTTTCTTGAACTGTAGATTGGCTGCAAGTTGCTCTAGACTCGTGCCGCCACCGAATGGGGCGTACCATTTCTTGTCCTTGATCTTCTGTGCGAGCGTTTTGTAATCAACATCGATTCTCTGGTTAAGACGCTTCAGTTCAGCCTTGATCGCCTTGGACATTTTCCTCTCGTCTAGAGTAGGCGTCGGAGCTAGGAGCTTCCTCACTTTTTTCTTTCTAGATTTAGTGACTGGGTCCGCTTTTTCCAAAAAGGTGCGGCTCTGTTTTAATGAGTTGACGTACCACGCCATCGCAACGTCGGGATTGCCGATCTTGTCCACAATGAAGCGCAGGCTAAGCATCGATTCGAACAAGGCACGTAGCAGCGGCGCTGCGGCATCAGTGCAAACCTGTAGCAGTAGCTCACGGATTCCGTCGGAGATCTCGATTATGTGAAGAAAGAGACATATCGCCGGCATCGTTTCGTCTCTCTCTTTTGTCCCCGTCTCAGCGATCGCCTCCAGGCACTGTTGAAGCAACTGCGTGGCACGGTTGATTTCTTCTTCGAGAAGCGGATCGATGATCTTGACCAAGGACTCAACCTGCTTCTTTACGGATTCAGGATCGTAAAGTCGTTTTAGCGGTTCGGTCACTGATCCACCCTGGCCGTCGACGCTTCGAGATTCTGTGGCGTATTCAAATCTTAGCCATTAAGCGCGCTGACGGGTTGTCATATCCGTTTGGTCACGGACCGAGCGCTGGACATCAAGATGCTCAAGGCGGTGAGCGCAAAGAAAGAAACAGACTTGACTGAACCGCCAAACTAACCTACCTTACCACCGTCACACAAACCGGCGTGGGTCCGAGACACCGGGCCACTCGCTGAATACAACACCCTCTTACCAAGGGAAATAGGCGGGACCCCGCATGTACCCACGTGCGGTTTGTGTGACAACTGACCCGATGACCCCACCTTCGGTTTCGTCGGAAACCCACCAAAGGGAGGTATGTCATGCGAAGAACCGCCGTATTCGTACTAATGGGATTGCTACTCTGCGTCGTACCAACCCAGGCACAATCGTATCACTCGTCGGAACGTTCCTGGGCTGAGGAACAACTGAGAGTCAAGCCCATTCTTAGTTGAAACTCTCCACGGCTCACGATTACGCGACCTTCTTCTTCGATACGGTTGATGTCTTCGCCTCGATCTTCAGTTCCCGCTTGAGAGCTTCGCGAAGCTTCGGGAGATGGCGGTAGCCCACCACCTTCCTCAAGCGCGGTTCGATGTCCACGAGCGCCGTCGCCAGCCAGCGCTGGCGTTGGCTCGAGTTCTTCCAGTGGTCGACCTTCGCGCAGCGTTCCTCCACCAGGGCATTGACGGATTCAAGGCAGTTCGTCGTCTTGAACGAACGGCCCAGCACCCCGTATACGCCGAGTCGATGCACGCTCAGCGTCTCCTCGAGTCCTTCCTCCAAGCTGCCAGCTGCGGATTGGTTCCGCTCTTCTAACTCACCGTGAAGTTGCTCGAGCGCTGCGAGGGCGTCTTTGTACTCCGGCCTGTTGTAGGCCCTCTGAAGCCGCTTGCGCCACGACCCCTGCTCGCCCTTGGACAGGTAGCTCACTACGTTTTCACGTTTGTGCCACTGGCAGCGTTGTATCAGGGCGCGCTTACGGAATGCCTTCTTTACTGCCGCTTGGAGACCCTTGCCGCCGTCGATGATCACCAGTAGACCCTGGGAGATATCGAGTCCCCGCTCGAGCAGTGAACGCAGAAACGGCGTCAACACCTGCGCGTTCTCCGTGTCCGTCTCCACGAAGCCCAAGAAGCGTTTTTCCCCAGAAAGCGTAATGCCCAGCGCCACAACCATCGTGGCGTCGGCGAACGTCTTCCCGTCTAGAAACAGCGCCACCACATCCTCGCCGGATAGATCCCGTTCCTGCATCTCTCGGAGCTTCGTCGCGCTTGCTTCAACGAACTCTCGGGACACCGTCGAGCTCGACAGCCCGATGGCGCCCGGAATCGCTTCCGCTGCCGCCTCGTAGTTGCGACAGGAGATTCCGTAGAGAACTCGTTTCAGCAGTAGATCATTCACCTCACCGCCGTGGCTCAGCGCCTCGTACGACCGCAGCGGAATCTCTCCTCCCTCGATGCTCCGAACCCGTGGCACACGGATCGGTACCCGCTGGCCGGCAAGCCCTACCGTGCCCGGGTTGGTTCCGTGACGGCGACCACGCACCGACTCTTCCTTGCGAGCGTATCGCCCCCCGGCCAACGCCTTCACTTCGTCGTCGAGCAACTCGTGAATGCGCATTAGCCCCAGGGGGGACCAACGAACGGATCATCTCTATCTTGGCATCCAGCTCGAGCTCCGCGTACTCCTCGCGACTCACGAGCGCGACCTCACCCAAACGACGTGACTTCTTGCGTTTCTTGACTGAACGTAGCAGACTTCCCATCTCGGCTCCTTTCTCTTGCCGCTTGATGTTGTTCGTTCAAACGTCATCAAACCACGGGGTTTGGAGCCGTTTCAATTCCCAACTAAGATTGGCACACTTTCACAACTGAGAAAGAAGGAGAGACTGCGAGTCAGGTCAAAGGCACGTACCTGGACCGGGGTCGCGCTGGTGGCAGGAGGGGTAGCGGCGGCCTTTTTGCAGAAGTCCTGCGAACTGGACGGACCTGGGACTCAATCGGAGTCACGATCAGAATACCTTGGATTTGGCTACGGATTTGTCACGGCCACGGTAAACTCGACATTCACGGCAGAGAAACGCAACGGTAAGTGCGACATGAAGATCAGCGCCACGGATTCGTTCTTCGGCCAGACCCATACGTTCTACTACAACGACGGGACACCTTCCGAACGAAGCGAAGTTGATACACGTCCGGTTAGTAAATTGCGCAAGGAAGCAGAATCACCTATAGTGGCGGCGAGCGGGTGCCCCAGCACGAGCTTCTCGCCTGCGCCCAGTGCGGCTGTTTCGCGTTTTCGTGCTTCGAAGATTTTGCGATTAGGGTTAAGTTCGGGCCGGAATACGCTCGACGACTGAAGCGTCGGCAGGGTCGTCTCGGTGACACATGGCACCTGGACGAGGTCTTCATAAAGATACAAGGTGAACGCCAATACCTCTGGCGCGCGGTAGACCAAGATGGTGATGTAATCGATATCCTCGTCCAGCCTCGCCGTGATCAGAAAGCCGCCAAACGATTCTTCCGCAAGCTGTTGAAGGGGCAAGGCCGTCCGCCCTGGCAGCTGGTCACCGACAAACTGAGAAGCTACAGCGCCGCTCACCGCGAGGTCATGCCGTCCGTCGTCCACGACACTGACCAGTACAGAAACAACCTAGCCGAAGTCTCGCACGAACCGACGCGACAACGGGAACGACAGATGCGGAAGTTTAAAGCTCCTGGGCAGGCGCAACGATTCTTGACCGTGCATGGACTCGTGCAAAATCTCTTTCGCGTCGGACGGCATTTGTTGCAAGCGCATCATCATCGGGAGCTACGAGACCGCGCTTTCATCGTCTGGCAGGAGGTAACCTGTGCCGTCCGATGAGAGCAAAGGAAGTCAGCTCGACGCGATAGGTTCGCTCGCTCAACGTCAACTTGACAATACCGCTCAAGAACTGCAGTCCCGCTTGTGGGAGGCGGCCAACATCCTCCGCGGCTCGGCCGTCGACCGCACCGACTGGAAGGGCTATATCCTGCCGTTGCTCTTCTTCAAAAGGATTTGCGACGTCTGGGATGAGGAAAACTCCGAGGCCACAGATACCTACGGAGACGCCTACTCGTCACAGTTCCCTGAGGTCCATCGCTTCCAGGTGCCAAAGGGATGTCATTGGCGCGACATTCGTGAGACAGCGGTGAACGTTGGAACCGCGCTCGCCCACGCGATGCAGGAGATCGAGCGGGCTAACTCCGATACGCTCTACCGCGTCTTCGGGGCCGCTGACTGGGGCAACAAGGAAAAGTTCACCGACGAGCTACTCAAGGATTTGATCGAGGGTTTCTCGTCGATCTCGCTCGGCAACACCGCCGTCGACACCGACATTCTCGGCGACGCCTACGAGTACCTCGTCGGCAAGTTCGCCGACGTTACCCGCCGCAACAAGGCTGGCGAGTTCTACACTCCCCGTAGTGTGGTACGGATGATGGTCGAGATCCTCGACCCCAAGGAAGGCGAGTCGATCTACGACCCCGCCTGCGGTACCGGCGGCATGCTGCTCGCCGCCATCGACCACGTGAAGCGTGCCGGCGGCGACCCGCGCACCTTCTTCGGCAAGGTCTACGGTCAGGAAAAGAACCTCACGACGTCTTCAGTCGCCCGGATGAACCTCGTCCTCCACGGCATCGAAGACTCCCAGATCGCCCGCGAGGACACTCTCCGCGATCCGGTCTTCACCGACGGAGCCGGCGGCCTCGCCACGTTCGACTGCGTGATCGCCAATCCACCCTTCTCACTCAAGGAATGGGGACGCGAGGTCTGGGAGAACGATCCCTGGGGCCGGGCGCAACATGGGCTGCCCCCGGACAGCTACGGCGACTACGCCTTCGTTCAGCACATGATCGCGTCGATGGCCTACGGCGGTAGCAGCCGCATGGCCGTCGTCCTCCCGCAAGGCGCACTCTTCCGCAAGAGCGCCGAAGGCAAGATCCGCGAAGCCCTCCTCAAGGAAGACGTGATCGAAGCGGTCATCGGCCTCGCGCCGAACCTCTTCTACGGTACGCAGCTCGCCGGCTGTGTCGTGATCTTCCGTCGCAAGAAGCCTGCCGAGCGGAAGAACATGGTGCTCATCATCGACGCCTCGAATCTCTTCCGAAAGGGCCGCGCTCAGAACTTCCTCGACATCGAACACGGCGAGCGGATCGTCAAGTGGTTCCAAGCCTTTGAGGATGTCGAGAACCGCGCCAAGGTCGTCACCCTCGACGAGATCAAAGAGGAACGTTGGACGCTCAATATCTCCCGCTACGTCCTGCCGCCCATCGGCGAGGACATACCTCCGCTCCCCGAGGCCGTCGCCGCGTTCAAGGAAGCACTCTCCGAAGCTCGCGCCGCTGAAGATCACCTCCGCACGGTGCTGACCGAAGGAGGATGGCTGGAATGAGCGATCACCTCTCACAGAAGGAGCTCGAGTCCTACCTCTGGGGCGCGGCCACGCTTCTGCGCGGGCTCATCGATGCCAGCGACTACAAGCAGTACATCTTTCCGCTACTCTTCTTCAAGCGCCTCTCGGATGTCTGGGACGAGGACTACCGCGAGGCCTTCGAGGACTCCCAGGACGAAGGCTACGCCACCGAAACCGCAAACGACCGCTTCACCATTCCCAAAGGTTCGCACTGGAAGGACGCTCGCGAGGCGTCACGCGATATCGGCCGGGCCCTTCTGGACGCCTACCAAGCCATTGAGGCCGCCAACCCGCAGCGGCTGCAGGGCGTCTTCGGCAACGCCGCTTGGACCGACAAGGCCCAGATGCCCGACGAGAAGCTCAAGAATCTCATCGAGCATTTCTCGAAGCACACTCTGAGCCTTGCCAACGTGCCCGAGGACGAACTCGGCAACAGCTACGAGTACCTTATCAAGCAATTCGCCGACGACAGCGGCCACACCGCGCAAGAGTTCTATACCAACCGAACGCTCGTGCACCTGATGGCGCAGATGCTCGAACCCAAGGCGGGCGAGACCATCTACGACCCGACCTGCGGCACCGGCGGCATGCTCATTTCGTGCTTGGCCGAAGTGAAACGCAATGGGGGAGACATCCGCACCATTGGCCTTTACGGGCAGGAGCTCATCAATATCACCGCGGCCATCGCCCGCATGAACCTCGTGCTGCATGGCGTCTCCGACTTCGACATCCGCAGCGGCAACACGCTGCACGATCCGGCCCTGATCGAGCGCGACCGACTCAAGACCTTCGACGTGGTCCTCGCCAATCCGCCGTACTCGATCAAGAAGTGGAACCGCGAGGCGTGGCAGAGTGACGATTGGGGCCGCAACTTTCTCGGAACACCGTCACAGGGCCGCGCCGACTACGCCTTCTTCCAGCACATCCTTAAGAGCATGGACCCGAATACGGGTCGCTGCGCAATTCTGTTCCCACATGGGGTGCTCTTTCGGAAGGCGGAGGCCAACATGCGCCGTAACCTGGTCGCGACCGACATGGTCGAGTGTGCGCTCGGGCTTGGGCCCAGCCTCTTCTACAACTCGCCGATGGAAGCCTGCGTCATCATTTGCCGCTCCAAGAAACCCAAGGACCGAAAAGGCAAGACGCTCTTCATCGACGCCGTTCATGAGATCGCGAGGGAGAACACTCAGAGCTTCCTGCAATCTGAACACCAGTCGCAGATCCTCGCCGCGTACCAAGCATTCGAGAACGAGACCGAGTTCGCCGCCGTTGCGACGACCGACGAAATCCTGGCGAAGAGCGGCGATCTCACGGTTCACCACTATGTTGCTCGAAAAGCCACAAGATCGACGGCGAAGTCAACCGAGTCTATCGCTGAGAATTGGAAACACTTCGATACAGCCGGCCGTGAGTTCTGGATGGAGATAGACGAGTTAGTCGAGACTCTGGACAGTGACGTTGCCGAGAAGGTGATCGATGCCTGAGGTGGCGACTACGAAGGCCGGCTGGACCGCCGTTGCATTCGGCGATGTCGTGCGACAGGTCAAGGACAAGGTTGGTCCAGAGGAGTCCGGCCTTGAGCGCTACATCGCCGGAGAACATATGGACACCGACGATCTCCGCATCCGGCGCTGGGGTGTGATCGGCGTAGACTACCTCGGGCCCGCCTTCCATATGCGCTTCAAGCCTGGCCACGTACTCTATGGTTCACGCCGAACGTATCTGCGGAAAGTTGCTCTAGCAGACTTTGAGGGCATTACCGCCAACACCACCTATGTGCTTGAGTCAAGAGACCCAGATGTCCTGCTGCCGGAACTATTGCCGTTCATTATGCAGAACGAGCCGTTTCATGCGCACTCGAAAAGGGAATCGAAGGGATCCGTCAACCCGTATGTCAACTTCTCAGACTTGGCGAGCTACGAGTTTCTGCTGCCGCCGCTGGATGAGCAGCGGCGAATTGCAGAGGTGCTGCAGGCGGCGGAGAGAATGATCAATGCCTTACGGATGCTCGGCACCGAGATGGAGTCTCTGCGTCGATCCTCGATAGACGAACTGACGTTCGGTCTTGCGGCGAAGATAAGCAAAGTAGGCGAACATTGCGAGATGCAGAACGGAAGACCATTTCCAGGCAACGAATATTGCGACGACGGCCAGCGGCTACTTAGGCCTGGGAACTTGGCCCCATCCGGGTATTTGACGTGGGACGAAGACAAGACCAAGCGTGTTCCACACCACTACCGCGACGAGGCGAGTGATTTTGTTGTTGAGCCGGGCAACGTACTGATCAACCTAACTGCGCAGTCACTCGAAGACGGCTTCATGGGCAGAGTCTGCCTGGTTCGCGATGGAGACCAGAGTCTGCTCAATCAACGAATCGGCCGATTTCGGCGTTTTTCAGGCCAGCTTGAACCCGAGTTCTTGTTCCGCATACTTCAGAGCTCCGACTTCCAACGGCATGCAATAAGCATGTGCGAAGGGAGTAAGATCAAACATCTATTCTGGGAGCACATCTCGCGTTTTGAGTTCCCACTCCTTGATACTGTGGAACAGTCTCGGTGTGTTGAGGAACTGGGCAGCCTTGATACCGCCGTCCGTGACGCAGAGCGACGGCTTGAGGTTGCCTGCAAATTGAAGGATCAACTACTTTGGTCCGCTTTACCTAGCCACGCGGATGCCTCCGTATGAACTTCAACGAAGCCAACACCGTCGAAGCCTTCATCCGCGACATACTTTGCGGCGGCGTCACGCATCACACCGCCGTCGGCTCCGGGCTCGCTCGCCGCGCGGGCCAGCTCTCCGGTCTCGGTTGGCACTACCTTTCCCACGAGAACCTCCCCCGCCAGCCCCAAGAAGCGCTCGTCGAGGACCACCTCCGTGATGCCCTCATCCGCCTGAACCCCGTCATCGCGGCCCAGCCTGATCGCGCCGCCGACGTGCTCTACCGGCTTCGGGCGATCATCATGGGTGTCCGCAGCGACGGCCTAGTCAAGGCCAACGAGGAATTCGCCGCTTGGCTCGTCGGCGACAAGTCGATGCCCTTCGGCGAGAACGGCGAGCACGTGACCATCAAGCTCATCGACTTCGAAGACCTCGAGCAGAACCAGTACGTCGTTACCCAGCAGTACACCTTCCGCGCCGGCAAGACCGAGAAGCGGGCCGACCTCGTCCTGCTTGTCAACGGCATACCCATGGTGCTCATCGAGGCGAAGACGCCCGTGCGCTCCAGCCAGAGCTGGCTCGACGGCGCGCTGCAGGTGCATGACGACTACGAGCGCAACGTGCCCGAGCTCTTCGTGCCGAACGCCTTCTCGGTCGCGACAGAGGGCAAGGAGTACCGTTACGGCTCGATTCGCCTGCCCGTCGAGTTATGGGGCCCGTGGCGTCTCGAGGATGACGATGCCCTGCCCTCGATGGCGCAGGTCGAACAGGCGGTCACGTCGATGCTCAGGCCCACGGTTGTCCTCGACTTATTGGCCAACTTCACGTCGTACGCGACGCACAAGGGCAAGCAACGCATCAAGATTGTCGCCCGCTATCAGCAGTACGAAGGCGCGAACAAACTCGTCGAACGCGTGGTGGCGGGGCAACCAAAGAAAGGTTTGATCTGGCACTTTCAGGGCTCGGGCAAGTCGCTACTGATGCTATTTGCAGCCCGCAAGCTGCGGCTGCACCCGGCGCTCAAGAACCCGACGGTGGTCATCGTAGTCGACAGGGTCGATCTCGACAGTCAGATTTCATCTACGTTCTACGCCGCAGACGCGCCCAACCTGGTCAAGGCCCAAAGCCGCAAGGACCTGCAGAACCTCCTTGGAAGTGACGTCCGCAAGATCATCATCACGACAATCCACAAGTTCGGCGAGGCTGACGGTGTGTTGAACGAGCGTGACAACGTCATCGTACTGGTGGATGAGGCGCACCGCACCCAAGAGGGTAACTTGGGCCGCAAGATGCGCGACGCCCTGCCCAATGCGTTTCTCTTCGGCCTGACTGGCACTCCGATCAATCGAGCCGACAAGAACACCTTCTACGCCTTCGGGGCTGAGGAGGACGCGAACGGATACATGAGCCGGTACGGATTCGAGGACTCCATCCGGGATGGCGCCACAAAGGAGCTGCACTTTGAGCCCCGACTGGTCGACCTTCACGTGGACCAAGCCCAGATCGACGAAGAATTCGAAGCGCTTACGGCCGACCTGAGTGACGAGGAGCGGGATCAGCTGGCGAAACACGCCGCGAAGATGGCCGTACTGCTCAAATCGCCAGAACGCATCCAGGCGGTCTGTTCCGACATCGCACAACACTTCGAGGAGAAAGTGGCCCCGAACGGCTTCGGCGCTCAGGTCGTCACTTTCGACCGTGAGAGTTGTGTCCTCTACAAGCAGGCGCTAGACGAGCACCTGGCGCCCGAAATGTCGGACATCGTCATGTCCGTGAACAGCGGCGAGGAAAGCTACGTCCCATACCGGCGCGACCGCGACGCGGAGGAGAAGCTTCTCGACCGCTTCCGCGATCCTAACGATCCTTTGAAAATCATCATCGTCACGTCCAAGCTGCTGACGGGCTTCGATGCTCCCATCTTGCAGACGATGTATCTGGACCGGCCGTTGCGAGACCACACCCTCTTGCAGGCGATATGTCGCACGAACCGTCCGTATGGCCAGCTCAAGACGCACGGCCTGATCGTCGACTACCTCGGGATCTTCGACGACGTGGCTCAAGCGATCCAGTTCGATGAAGAAGGCATCACACGTGTGGTCTCGAACATTGCCGAACTCAAAGAGAAGCTCCCGGAGGCGATCCAGAAGTGCCTGGAGTACTTTCCCGGCATCGACCGGACGCTGACAGGCTACGAAGGGCTGATGTCAGCCCAGCAGTGCCTGCCGAACAACGACGTGCGTGACCGCTTCGCGGCCGACGTCAGTTACTTGGCTCGGCTGTGGGAGGCCATCTCACCCGACCCCATGTTGGGTGGGTACGAAGCCGACTACCGATGGACCGTACAGGTTTACGAATCGGTCAAACCGGTTTCGACCACGGGACAGCTGCTCTGGCACCGGCTCGGCGCGAAGACGATCGAGCTCATCCATGAGAACGTTCATGTCGAGGCTGTGCAGGACGATCTAGAGACTTTGGTTGTCGATGCGGATCTCCTCGAAGCGATACTAGGGGTTGCCGATCCTAAGAAGAAGTCGAAGGAGATTGAGATCAAGGTCGCCAGACGGCTTCGAAAGCACCTTCACGGGTATTGTCAAGTTGAGGCATTCAAGGCCGATCCGACCTCAAGATGTTGGCAACGCGGTGCGCTCAAGCCCCATTATCTAGCGGCCCGCTCCGAGCTCGAGACCTCAACTTGACAGTACCTTACGCCGTGATGTCGTGAACGGGGGGCTGGGAAAGCGGTCCCACTCGCGCCGGAGTTGAATCGTGTAACAGCACTGCCCTATACTCCAAAACGAGATCGAATGAAATGTAGCATCGGTTCAATCGCATGACGGAATGTGGAGTAGTGCCGGAATTTGCATTTGAAGGTTCAGATTTCAAGACGCGCGCCGTCTCGCCGTTCCAAGAGATGGGAGCATACGAGGCGCTGTGGTGCAAACCTGATACCACATTCAAATCGCTGTCTAAGCTGTTTGCCCAGCGTTCCAGCAGCGTCCCGTCCTGTGCCAAAACTCGAATCTTTCGAAATAGACCATAAATCAGCAGCTTAGCAAGTTCGGTGCGCGCGGATGAATAAATAGAAGGCACAGGCTGCGAGGAGCCGTGACCAAGGCCTTTCGCAGGCGGGTCGTCGTGGGCCGTTGCCAGTGGCACAAACGAGAGAATGTCGTGAGCTATTTGTCCAAGAGCGAGCAGTCGTTGTGGCGCAAGCGGCTGCAGCGCGCGTACGGCCGGCCGACGCACAAGGAGGCGCTTGAGGCCCTCGAGCAACTCCACCGCGAGCTGGAAGAGAGGAATCAGTCTGCGGCCTCTAGCCTCGAAGAGGGGCTGGAGGAGACCCTGACCGTGCATCGTCTTGGCGTGTACGGGGTGCTCGGTCACTCACTAAAGACGACGAACTGCATCGAGTCCGTCAATGCGCTTATCGAGGAACGTTGCGCGAAGGTCGATCACTGGAAGACTTCGAACCAACGCCAACGCTGGCTCGCGACCGCGCTCACCGACATCGAGCCGCGCCTCCGGAAGGTGATGGGCTACCGACACCTTCCAAAGCTGCGTGAAGCGCTCAAGCGTGAACTGAAGATCGAGACCGCGAAAAAGAATACGTCGAGGAAGAACGTTGCTTAAACGAACCGGGAGCCGTGGAAAATTTCAACTAAGAATGGGCTTGACTCGGTTCCGATTGTCGCCGTGCTGAAGCAACTGGAGGCATGGAGCGGGAGAGCGGAAAGGCATCAGGCGCTGGACCAGTTTTCCCGGCGGGACTTGAAATGGGCACCGTTCCCCTGTTGACGCGCGACGGCGAGGTCGAGATCGCGAAACGGATCGAGCGCGGTCAACTGCGCGTCCGGCAGGTGCTTTCCAGAACCCCGATCATGATCAAGGAGATCATGAGCCTGGGAGAGGGGCTTAAGAGGGACCCCAACAGCATCAAGGACGTGATCACGTTCACCGAAGACGACCTGACTGAAAGCACGATCGAGAACAAGTACGCCGAGACCATCGCCGGGATCGGAGAGGGCGGGGACCTTCTTGACCGGCCGTTCGGCAATCCGTGGAACGCTTCGGCCGAGTCGAGGACACGCCAGCTTGACTGAGATGGGCAAACTTTCGCTCGCCAAGATCGCACGCGCGCTTGACGCGATGCTGAACGATCAGATGACGGCACAGGCGCGTATCGCCGCACATCTTGTGGCCGCGGCCGAAGCGGTCGGGGATGACTCGGCGCGCGTGATCGAGACCCTCGACGCCATCGTCGCGAGCACGGTGCTCGACGAGATCTGGATCACGGACGAGCAGGGCGTGGCCTATCTCACCACCGTCCGGGATGAAACCGGCGCGCTGGTGCCTTTCCGGTTCGGTCCCGATCCCGCGGTGCAGCCGCAGGCCTCGACGTTCTATACCCTGCTTGCATCTTCCCTCGATAGCGACGATGCCGTGACACAGCCGGCGCAGGTGCGGGAGATCGATCGCGAGATCTACAAGTACGTCGGAGTCAGCGGTGTCGACCGGCATCGGATTGTGCAAGTGGGCAATGCGCCGGCCTTTGACGAGCAGGACGTCTTGAGCAATGCCTATACCTCGCCGGTCATGACGGCGGTAATGGCGGCCTTTGGCGAGCCGAAGATTCTGAGCAACACCTATACCAGTCGGCTGGCCGAAATAAGGATCGTCCTTGAGGGGATCCTCGGCCAGCAAATGATCGTGCAGGCCACGCTCGTGGATTACTTCGTAGCGGCCGCCGAGGAGGCCGGGTGGCCGACCGAGGAGATCCACGGCAGGCTGCGCCGCATCGTGGACTCCACCATGATAGGCGAGATTCACGTCGTGACCCTGGGCGGCGATGCGGTCTACACCAGCCTTCCGTCGTTCCCCGCGAGCCACTTCCCGGCCGGCCTGCCGCATGCCGATGATCGGGTTCGGCTCACGGAAGGGACGACGCAAGTCGTGTATGACACCGCGCCGCGGGCCTCGGACGGCGCCGTCTACAAGTACGTCACGGTCGCCAGCGTAAACTCTCCACGTTGGGTGCAGGTGGGCCTGCCGATCGCAAGCAGTTCCCCCGTGTCCCTGGGTTCCCCACCATCCGCAGTTGGAAGCGCGGATCCGGAGGTGGAATCGGAAGGTCGGACATAGCTTCGGATGCAGGCATAGATGTCGACCAAAGGATCACCGAACAGAGACGGCCCCGAACGCGGCGGCAATCCAACTCAGTCGCCCAGCGCAAAACACATCTGCGTCTATCTGGCCGGGAACATCGGAAACCGCGAAGAGCATGTCCGACAGGCCGAGACCCTGGGCCGCCTGATGGCGACGGAAGGGATCGGTCTGGTGTACGGCGGGGCGCGGGTCGGGCTGATGGGCGCTCTGGCCGACGCCGTCCTTGCGCACGGCGGCAGCGTCACCGGCGTCATCCCACGACATCTGGAATACCAGGACGTGGCCCACGACGGCCTGAGCCAACTGCATGTGGTCGACACCATGCATGAACGGAAATACAAGATGCAGTCGTTGGCGGACGCGTCGCTGGCCTTGCCCGGGGGTTTTGGAACGATCGAGGAGATATTCGAAGCGCTCACCTGGGCGCAGATCGAGCTGCATGAGAAGCCGTGCGTCTTGCTGAACAGTGACGGCTACTACGACTACCTGTTCAAGTTTCTGGACCACGCAGTTGCCGAGGGGCTGCTGAAGGGGAAAAACCGGGCGTTGGCCCTGCAGGCGCCGACCGCCGAATCGGCGTTGCAGATGATCCGGTCGGCCTGGGCAAAAAAAGAAGATGCCCTGGTCCAGACGTTGCGGGCCTACCGGCGTTGAAGCCCTGATGGAGCGGGGCACCGGTATCGTAACGCCGGGGCGTGTCGCAGCTTAGGCGAAGACGTCCAGAGCCGCTTGGCACGACTCCTTGATCACGATGATCCGGTCGAAACCGCTGATTCGGAAGACCTCCTCGATGTGTTTCCTCATGGCGCAGAGAACGATCCGTCCCTGGCTCGCCTGCAGCGCCCGTGTGGCGAGCAGGGCGACCCGCAGACCGGCGCTGCTGATGAAGTCGAGACGGCTGAAATCGACGATCAGATGCCGCTCACCGCTGTTGATGTGCTCCATGACGATCGATTCGAACGCGCTGGCGTTCCCGCTGTCCAGGCGTCCGATGGGGAGCAGCACGAGCACATCGTGATGCCGTTCTTCCGCAACTTCGATATCCATAGGTGACACCAGCCGGCGTGCGGTGTGGATTCTACCGCATTCCACGCCTGCCGGCACGGAGCCTCATTGAAGCGAGTCCGTCAGAACCGCCAGATCACCAGCAGTTGCGGCACGTTGTCATCTTCGTCCGCGCCCAGCTTGTTCCGCCAGTACTGGTACTCTATTCCCACCAGCAATTGATTCGCCGCTCCAAACAACGCTCCCAAATCCCAGGTGAGTTGGGGCTGCGCGAGAATCCAGCCCTTGCTCCGATTGCCGAACTCGTCCCTCGTCTGTTGTTTATCACTTTAATCCGTAATCCACCGCGATGAAATATCAAGACCGGCCACCACTCCATGAGGGTACGGGAGTGCTCGACGGCGTCAAGGGTTCGCTCGCTACGCGAGCCGCTACGCGCCCTTGACCCCGTCCTGTGCCAAAACTCGGCCCATTTGAAATAGACCATAAATCAGCAGCTTAGCGACTGGGCCAAGGGCCCTTAGGCTCTACAGTTACCCAAAACCCGCGGTCGACGTTCGAGAGCCGCGGCCGTTTCACGGAACGGCGGAGGACGGCGAGCGAAGAGCGACATTGTCGAGAGCCAGCTCGCGACGAGCCTTGAAGGCGGAGATGAGAGCGCGAACAAACGACGAAATCAAGCAGGCATGGTGCCGGCAGACCGGAGACTAATCAAGTTTGGGGCGCCCGGATGAATAAATAGAAGGCACAGGTGTTCATTTTGGCGACTCATCAATGAGACCGTACGATAGTAACTCAATCCGCTGAACCGACTGCCAAAATTCAATACCTCTACCTTCAGACAAACGCTTAGCCAACAAATGCTGAACCAAGTCGATGACCTTCAACGCGTGCGTTTGCTCCAGGTCGGTTGTTGTGTTGTCTGTTTGCCCGGCATTAACTAGCTTACTATACCGCTGAAACAGCGGCGACGATTCCAAAGGAACGTCTGACATCCTACAAGCGGCCACAATCATCGTTGCCTCAAAAAGAATCCTCTCGTTCCCATCTGGAAGAGTTTTTGCTTCAGGGCGTTCGAACATCCTGTTCACAACTTCAAGGTCCGAGACCTCGCCGCGAACAAACCGATGATAAAGGTCCGAATCGACCGTCCGAACGATAAGGGCCACCACAGCTGTTACAGCGAACGCCCGTTGATCGCTACGCAACAACGCGAACACCAATCCTATGCGGTGAATAGCTTGTGCAATTCGTCGACGACTGAGATCAGGCGCATGAAAAAATCTCAGCAACAACTTTCGAACGGATTGCACGTCTCGTTGCACCTCCCGATCTCTCGTCCGCCTGACGTAGTCGTTGAGCCCTATCGCATCGAGCATCGCGTTGATAAACGCATCCCGTTCAGGATCTGGAAGTCGGAAGTCTAGATCGAAGAACCGGCGCAAATACCCCTCGGCGTCAAAGCCGCCTCCATAGAGGGCTCTGATTGAGTGCGTCAATTCAGCGCGATTGACCGCCAGTACAAAAACCATGTGGTCCACCGCGAAGAGGTGCTTGGCTATCTCAAGAAGCTCAGTGGCATACGAGGGGCGGCATCTGTCCAGCTCATCAATAACCACGATCAGAGGTCGATCTTCCCCGGATTTCGACAACGTGTCCGCCATGTCTTGCAGGACAACCCTGAATGCTTTGACCGACTCCTGCGCCTCGCGGTATTCGGACAGTCTGTCCTCGACATAGGATGCGAAAGCTTGACCCCGTCCTGTGCCAAAACTCGGCTCTTTTGAAATAGACCGCAAATCAGCAGCTTAGAGGCCCTTGGAATCCGCGCAGAATCCAGGGTATTTCGCGCCGCAGGGCTGGCTTCCGACCCCTGGGCTGCGGGTGGCGGGCGACAGGCCCACCGGGGGTGCGCACGGCCGGCTCAAATCGGCTGCGGGGCGAGCTTGCAGGCAACGAACTACGCACCCGGAAGGAATACGTATCCGACCGCGATGCCGGATTCAAGCAGCCCTTGGAAAGGTACAAACTGCTGACCCGCTGGGCGTTCGAGTATTTTGACCAGACGGGATGTCGCGGCTGTCCGAGTTTTGGCACAGGACGGGATGTTGGCGACAACTGTAAATTTCCCATTTATGACAACCGAAAACTGGACACTTTCCGGATTTTGGTACCCCGTCCTGTGCCAAAACTCGGCTGTACCTTCTATTTATTCATCCGGGAGACGTAGTAGCGGAGCCGTTGCCCGTTTTTCTTTTTGGTGTGACTCGGCGTCAGCCGGTCCCCGGTCTCGTCGAAGAGCTTGCCTGCCAGTGGGGAAGGGGCGGCGCGGCCCTTCGTCGTACGTCTCCTTGGTTTGGCAGCCCCTGCCTGCAGCTGCGTTTGGACCGCGTCCTGTGCCAAAACTCAGCCCTTTTGAAATAGACCATAAATCAGCAGCTTAGCGACTGGGCCAAGGGTCCTTAGGCTCTACAGTTACCCAAAACCCGCGGTCGACGTTCGAGAGCCGCGGCCGTTTCACCGAACGGCGGAGGACGGCGAGCTACTGCCGAAGAGCGACATTGTCGAGAGCCAGCTCGCGACGAGCCTTGAAGGCGGAGATGAGAGCGCGAACAAACGACGAAATCATGCCGGCATGGTCCCGGCAGACCGGAGACTAATCAAGTTCGGTGCGCGCGGATGAATAAATAGAAGGCACAGCACCTGAAGCGAATCCTACGCAAATACGTCGACTACTATCATTCGTGCCGGACTCATTTGTCGCTTGAGAAGGACGCGCCTGAGCCTCGCCGGGTAGAGTCACCGGCGATGGGCAAAGTGAGAGCCATTCCAAAGGTCGGTGGTCTCCATCATTATTACACTCGACACGCCGCTGCTTGAGCCGGTCCGCTCGGAACGGCTGCCGGACTTCGCACCAGCTTACACCTCTACCCCTGAGTAGAGCCGACGCCGGCTCTTAAAACGTCCTACATGAAGACGACCAAAGCATCCTGGTTGCAGGAGGTGCGCCAATCTCATACAGCTCGAGTTTATGGAAGGGACAAGTCGCTCCACTGACCTTTGTGTCAGATCGCCATCTCCCCCGTGCTGTCACCAAAGCTCTCGAGCTCGTCGAGCCCGAGTCGGCGCAGCACGGTCAACATCGTGTTCGCCATCGGCGTACCATCCGCGCCTTTGACGTGGAGGTTGCCCTTGAAGTGGCCATTGCCGTGGCCAGCCAAAAAGAGCGGACAGCGCTTGTGGTTGTGAACGTGCGGGTTGCCCATTGGAGAGCCGTAGAGGATCAACGCCTTTTCCAAGAGATTCGAGTCGCCCTCGGGTGTGTCACGGAGCCTTTCGAGGAAGTACGGGATGGTGCTGACGTGGTACCGGTTGATCTTCGCGAACTCCTCGATCCGCTCCTCTCGCTCGCCGTGATGCGAGGCCGGGTGAAACCCAGTGTTGACGCCGGTCTCCGGGTAGACACGGCCCGAAACGTCTCGCCCCATCTTGAACGCGAACACCCGAGTAATGTCCGACGCGAACGCTGCCGCTTGCAGGTCGAACATCAACTTGACGTGCTCATCGAACGAGTCCGGCACACCGACGGGCGCATCGGGCAGCTCTCTCTCCTCCCCGCTCGCGTTTTGCGCCTCGATCCTCTGGATCCGCCGCTCGATCTCGCGAATGTTCTCGAGATAATCGTCGAGCCGGTTGCGGTCGGCCGGCTCCAGGTCGTTCTTCAAACTAGCCACCTGGTTGGTGACATAGTCAAGAATGCTGCGATCGGTTCGGCGCCTGGCTGCCCGCTCTTCCGGCGTTCCGCCGGAGCCGAACATCTGGTCGAAAACGACCCGGGGGTTCCTGATCATCGGGAGCGGATCGGTCGGCGACGCCCAGCTGATCGCGTCCGTGTAGGTACAGGCATAACCGTATTGGCATCCGCCCGCCTGGTTCACGTTCTCGATCGCGAGCTGCATCGACGGAATGGGCGTGTCTTGACCGAACCGCCGGGCGTAGAGCTGATCCATCGACGTCCCAACGTGGACGTCCGAGCCTTCTGTCTGCTTCGGGTGAGACTGCGTCAGGAACACCGCGCTCGAACGAAAATGGTCGCCGCCTATCTCGGGCAGCGTGAAGGCCTCGGCATTGCGTACGTCCGTGTTGCTGACGATCGTCAAGTAATCCCGAAACGGCTCGAGCGGACTCAAGCTGCTCGGGGTGAGGTCGAACGCACTGCCTTCGGCCGCCGGCGCCCACAGGTTCTTTTCTATCCCGTATTTGGTGCTGCCGGCCGAACCGTGGACCATTTCGATGCACACCAGGCGAGCCGGGTCAGCTGTCGGCTTGCCAAACGCGCTCCGGGCCGGCACCATGGCTTCGAGCAACGGCAGTGACACCGCCGCGCCCATGCCCCGAAGTATCGTGCGGCGAGAGATATGCTTGTTAGTAATGTACATTCTTTTTAGGCCTTCTGGAGCCGGCTCGTATTCTAAGGCGGACCCGATTCTCCCACCACCGTGGTCGGTTCGGTGTTTTCCGACTTCTTCATCTGGAACACCGCGCTGTTCACAATGCCAAAAATGAAAGAGGACATGCGGTTGCCGTTGTGCGCGGCCTCAAGAGCGATCGCACGCACCGCGGGCATGTCATAATACTCGACTCTCCGCCCCAGCGCATAGGTCATGAGGCTTTCGGTGAAGCTCGTGATAAAAGTGTCTGAAAGGTTCACAAGCGCCTGCCGCAAGCCCGCTGGACCGTCCATCTGCGTTCCGCGGTAGGGTCGAGGGCTGGCGCGGTGCTCCGTAGGCGCGGCCTATCTGTTTCTCCCCGTTTCCTGTGGGAGTGCCTCACTAGCCGCACCGTAAGTCCGTTTCCAGCCCCCTGTGCTCCGCAAAAAATCGATCCGGCGTTGATTGCGCGTTCTAGACCTGCTATGTTCGGCTGCTTCTGGCCAATCTTCTTTTTTGCGGAGCACAGGGAACCAGCGACGAAATCATGCAGGCATGGTGCCGGCAGACCGGGGACTAATCAAGGTCGGGGCGCGCGGATGAATAAATAGAAGGCACACCTGGCGGGCCAGACGATTGTAAAGTCTAAGGCCCTTGGCACGGTCGCAAACACAGACACTAAGTTACTGATTTATAGTCTTTTAAAAAGGGCCGAGTTTTGGCACAGGACGGGCTTCACGCCTGAATCTCTCAACAGCCCACGTACCGCCTCGGTGAATAGTGGGTCCCGGTTCGCAAGCGGTGCCGCTTATGTGTCGGCCACAGCGGAGGTCAAGGCTTAAGATGGCACGCTTGGAGAGAATCGCCCAAATCGAGACGCCGAAATCCGCACCTCAGTACGAGTTGCGGGTGCGCCGTCATGGGCCTGTCGACACCGAGTATGAAATCTGGCAGATGCCCGCGCCAGCCACGCCGCAGGTGACATCGGCGCTGCGTGTTGCGGGGCTTCGTGGCCGCAACCTCGAGTTGGTCGAGCACCGGGTGCTGAAGCAGCTCTGGCAATCCGGCATCAAGTTGGGACGAAGCGCGGACACCAGGAAACGTGGCTATGCGCTGACGGAAGACTTGGCGCTGACGCTAGGGCTGTTGTTCCGCACGCTGGCCCCGATGCGCAGCGAAACCGAGCGACTTGGGTTCACCTCGATTGCCAACGACCTCAATCCAGTTGCCGTTCTAATTCTCAAGGCTACTGCCGAATGGCCTGCGAAACACGGAACAGCGGTGATTGAGCAGTTCCAAGAATTGGGTAAGGAGTTCATTGGCCGGGCGGAACCAAAGTACGAGCACGTTTTCCCGGCAGAGCCCGAGGGAGTTCAGATTACCGGGTACCTCTGGGCGCGCACGATTACCTGCCCCTACTGTGATGGCCTTGTGCCGCTATCGCCGAACTGGCGTCTGGCGCCAGACGGAACCGGCGTCCGGTTGAAGCCCGAGCTTGGTTCCGGCCTGGGTTCCGATGGCCGTATCTGTTCTTTCGAGATCGTTCAATCCGTCAAGGAACAATCGGATGGCACGGTGGCGCGCGGCGACGGCACCTGCCCGTATTCTGATTGCGGTCGCGTTATTGATGGCGACGAAATCAAACGTCAGGCTCAGGCCGGCAAAATGGGTGAGCAACTTTTTGCAGTTGTTTACAAGGAACGCGTCGAAAAGAAATTGAAATCCGGCAAGCGTGGCAAGGACAAATGGGTTCGCGGCTACCGGGCACCGCGGCCTGAGGACGACAACAGCGCCGAGATCAAAGCGCGGCTCGACGAGAAGCTGCCGGAGTGGGAGGCGCTGGACATCGTGCCGACCGAGAACTACGGCCATATGTATAGCGACCGGTCAAAGATCTATGGCGTCAACAAATGGCGCGACCTATTTTCTCCGCGTCAGCTTCTTTGTCACGGCACGAGCGTAGAGGTTTTTCGCGAAATGCTCGACGCCGACCGGGCGGCGGGAAAGCTGAACGAAGTCCGGCAAGCAGCATATGGGTACTTGGCTCTCTCCTTGGATAAATTACGCGACTACAACTCCCGCATGACCCGTTGGCACGTCAATCGTGAGGTTATGGTCAATACGTTCGATCGCCACGATTTCTCGTTCAAATGGTCCTACGCGGAGATGGCGCCCCTCATCGTCGGTCTGGGCTACGACTGGGCTATCGGACAGACCACCAAATGCATCGGTGAACTCGTCGCGCTGGTTCGCTCCGAAGCGAAAGGCAACACTGGAGGTCTGTTCGACGAAGCCAACGCGGCGGAATACATCCCTCCGCCTGTCACGATCACCTGCAAACCGGGCGACAGCCTCGACCATATCGAGGATGGCAGCATCGACGTGGTCGTCATGGACCCACCCTATTACGACAACGTCATGTATGCGGAGCTGTCGGACTTCTTTTACGTCTGGCTCAAGCGTACCGCCGGTCATGTCTTCCCGGAGCTATTCCGCCGACACCTGACCGATAAGGACAACGAGGCCGTCGCCAATCCGGCGAAGTTCCGGGACCAAAAGGGCGCTCGGGCGCTTGCGGGACGGGACTACCAGGAGCGGATGGCATCGATCTTCGCCGAGTGCCGCCGAACGCTGAAGCCCGACGGCGTGATGACCCTGATGTTCACGCACAAAGCGACGGGCGCCTGGGATGCACTCACCAAGGGGTTGATGGAAGCGGGCTTCGCCATCACCGCGTCCTGGCCGATCAACACCGAGGCCGAAGGCAGCCTGCACATCAAGAACAAAGCGGCGGCCAACAGTACCGTTTTTCTGGTTTGCCGCCCGCGCAGCGGTGATTTCGAGGCCGAACAGGATCTCTATTGGGAGGATGTGGAACCGCGGATCGCCAAAGCGGTGCGGACGCGGGTCAAGGAATTCCAAGTCGCAGGCATTACCGGAGTCGATCTGTATCTTGCTTCCTTCGGCCCCGCGCTGGAGGAGTTCTCGCGCCACTGGCCATTGAAGCGCGGCACGCCGCGAGAGATTCCCGAGGAACGTCGTCGTCGGAGCCAGCAGTTGCTATTCGAGGAGGAATGGGACCCCTACGCCGCGACCCCGGAGGATGCGTTGGACGCCGCCCGGCGCGAGGTCAAGAGGTGGCGTCTGGGGTGCTTCCGCCATTAAGTGTTGGTGAGATGACGCTAAGACTTTACGCTGCATTAAATTACAGCTAAAATAGCACTCGCGACCTTCGCCGCGCGCTAAATGGAGCATACGCGCTTTTTTTGCAAAGGGATACGTACACATCACCAGCAGCAAACAGCGCAAGCACCGTTGCTCAGATAGTCCCGTATCGCCTTCTCACCGGTCAGCCGGACGCCACCCTGGATCTTTGGGAGCAGCCATTTCGGCGGGATGCCGCCACGCCGATACCGAAGCTTGTTCGCCACCATCGGCAAATCGTGCAACACGCACGCGCTCCCCGCCGACCTGATCGTTGCGATCGCCGCAGGCACGGCCTGAATCGAGCGTTCCCACCAGCGCCGATGCGTTCCCCTCACTCTAACCTCAACTCCACCAAGACTGGTCTCCGCGAATGCGACAACGCCTTTAGGATTCGACATTTCGGCTCCGTTGGTGTTTTTGGACAGAACGGGTTCCGTCCTCTCGGACGGCGGCGAGCAAAACGACGCAACGGTCGATCAGCCCTAGAGCTTACGCTTGACCTTTTTCATGTACGGCGAACCTCCCACCACCCACATGAACGACTGCACATCGATCAGATCTCGAGCCCCGAGAGGACGAAGCCGCTCTAGAAGTTGATCACTTAGTTTTAGGAGCTGGTCGTAGGTGGCCCACTTCGGGTACGTGGAATACAGGAGATCAAACGAGAATGCTTCAGCGATCCTCTTTGTCTGCATCGGTTTGAGGAACATGTGGCAGTCGGGCTTCGCCAGGAACGGCAAAATCGTGATGACCGGCCATGTCCGCACCCGCGCCCGCACCGCCGGCAGGCTGTCCGTAGCTTCAACGAGTCCAGAGAATGCCTGATCACTGCCCTCGTCAACAAACTTCAGGACGGCCTCGGCAAACTTTCGTGCAGCCTGCTTGTCCTTAAAGGCGTCGTTCAGAGCCATCTGCTCCTGTGCCGCCAACAGGTTCGTCTGGTGGATCAAATTATTTAGCGTGTTCACGAGATCTTCCGGCGGACCCTCTGCGACCAAGCGTCGGCCACGGTCGCTCAGGAGTTCTTCCTCTACCTGGCAATGAGCCGTCCACTTGTAGTCGCGCTCTTGTTTCCAATACTCCGGGTCATCGAAATGCCGGAATTTCGCAACGAATATGTCCACCGCCTGCCGTTCGGTGAGGCGGAGCGTATTCCGCAGTTCGAGTCTGCCGTCCCGCACCATCGGAGGTAGGTTATCCAGCGCACTGTCTGATTGTTGGGCAGCTAGGGTCAATGGTGCGACGCGCCGCTTCAAGTGCTTGACGGCATCCTTGGGTGTGCCTTCGATGTCCTTGAAATAGATCCAGACGTCTTCCGAGCCCAACAGGATCACCTTCCCGAGACCCCACTTCTTGTGACTCACGAGTAGCCCGACTGACAGTTCCTTTTCCGTCAACATGTGCACCACCCGGCTGTGCCGACCCCTACTACCGGAAAGTTCGTGAAGAAGTTATAACCGCCACCGCGGTCATCTTCGAATTGTAGGTGTGGTGGAGCTGGACTCGACCCCGTCCTGTGCCAAAACTCGGCCCTTTTGAAATAGACCACAAATCAGCAGCTTAGACGCCCTTGGAATCCGCGCAGAATCCAGAGTATTTCGCGCCGCAGGGCCGACTTCCGACCCATGGGCTGGCGGATGAATAAATAGAAGGCACACCGTAGACGGTCCAGTACAAGGAGCTATCCGAGTCTGGAAACCATGACAGGGAATTTGGGCCAGTTTGAGTCTGATTGGTGGAGGCCAGTGTCGGAGAGCACAGCTTGCTGCTAACCGAGCCGATTCACGGAGTGAGCGCTGGCAGGCTCACAGCGTTGCGACGAGCACTCGCTGTTTCTCCCAATCGTCGGGAAGCGGATGATGCAAGAGGTAGCTCGAGGTCAGCCCAACGGGCTGGCGGCCTTCGACAATGGCGCGGACGATGTCGGGAGCCAGGAAGGCATAACGGATTGCCTTGCGCACGCGGTCCGTTGGGATGGCGTCTTCGGTAGCAATCTGCTCATAGGTTTTGCCTGCTTTGATGTCCCACTCGGGGATGGTTGAAATCCCTCGCCTTTAGGCGAAGCCTTTAGGAGGCTTGGGGTACGATCCCGAGGTGAAAGGATATCGTAAATCATCGCACACGACGTACCAGTTAAACTATCACTTCGTATTTATCACGAAGTACCGCAAGCCGGCCTTGAGAGGGGATGTAGCGGTTCGTCTCCGGGATCTCATCCGGGAGATCTGTGCTCGGAACCAGATAGAAATACTGAAGGGTCATGTGCGGCCTGAGCACGTGCACCTGTTGCTGAGCGTGCCGCCGAATTTGTCGCCGAGTCGAGTGATGCAGTTGATTAAGGGTAAGATGTCGAATCGTCTGATGCGCGACTTACGGACGATGCGGAAGGAGTTCTGGGGTCGGCACCTACGGGCACGGGGTTACTTCGTGGTGACAACGGGCAACGTGACGGATGAGGTGGTAGCGAAGTATATAGAGTTGCAGGGTGCCGTGCCCCAGGACGACGATTCTTTCAAGGTCAGTGAGTAGTGAAACGAGGCAAGGACAAGCCGACTTTAGTCGGCGACGTGAACCCATCGCCTTTAGGCGATGGAGCGCACGCGCTCAGTTCGTTCGAGCCAGGAGAGGGCGTTGGCGATATTGCGCAGGAGTGTGCGGTCGACAGATTTCGTGGGGTTGCCCAGAACGAGCTTGGTCTCGACGCCGCGTCGACGCAAGCGGAACGGTGCGTGTATGCGGAGTGCATCTTCGCGAATGCGGTCAGGTCCCATAGAGAGGGTGCTTGCGCTGTTCACTGTTGGTGATGTGTACGCATCCCTTTGCAAAAGAGGCGCTTACGCTCCATTTAGCGCGCAGCAAAGGTCACGAGTTCTATTTTGATTGTAACTTAATGCACTGTAGTGTTTTAGCGTCATTTCACCAACACTTGATGGCGGAAGCACCGGCACAGGACGCCCTCGGCAAGCTGATCGATCTGGCCAAACCCTTTGCGACCGAGAAGCACGACCCCAACCCGCTGGCCGAGGCCTGGGAGGAACTCACCTCCGCACAGGCCACATTATCGGCCGATATCGAGGCATTCGCGGCCGAAATAGCCGCGCGAGCTGCCGACTGGAACGAAGGTGGGAACGACGCGATGCGGGACAATGCCGCCCTTCATGCAGTACCTGAAGGTCTGCGCGACATGGCCGAACGCTGCCGGGACCTGACCAAGCAGATCAATCTGGCGGCGAAGCTGGCTGGCCGGGCAGTCGACATCGCGGTTAAGGAACTTGAGGCGCGGGAATCGGACCTCTGGGCCAATGCCGAAATTAGTCGTGCGCGCCGGGCGCTGGAGGATGAGCGGCACGACGCGGTCGAGTCACTTCGGCGGGCGCGGTATTTCGTGCGGCAGGCTGACTGGCTGCAGGAGCGTTTCCCCGCAGCCGAACTGCGCGATGTCGAAGGGTTGGTGAAGCTGGTCGGCCGCAGTGAGATCGAGGCGCACGACTGGAGCCTGACGCCTGGCCGCTATGTCGGGGTCGCGCCAGAGGAGGAGGACGAGGATTTCGATTTCGGCCTCTCCTGCCATTTCAGTGGATCCTCTCAAGGGTGAGACCGCCACAGTTTAGGTAGACGAGACTGATGAGAGCTTCGGCAGAGTGGAGTCCAAAGCTGCGGTGGCTCAGCAGCCGGATTTTGTTGTTCATTCCTTCGAGTCGGCCGTTGCTGAGTCTCCACGTGACCCACGCGATGACGCCATCGAAGTGGCTGCGGATCATCTTCGCCGCGCGTTTGACGGGCTCTATCCTCAAGCTCATAGCGCGCCGCAGCCATCCTCGGAGAAACTTCTTGGCCCATGTCTCGGTTTTGTAGGTGTAGAGGTCCATGAAGTCGTCGCGCAGAAGCATGGCGCGGTAGAGGCGACGATTAGCTCGCACCTGCTCGCGGAGCACCCGTTTATCTTTCGCGCTGCGGTTGTGTTTGGCCTTGAGAAGGGGAAACTTGGTGTTCTTGAGGTTGCGCCGGGCAGTCCCTTTGAGCTCGCGCACCAGCTCGCGCCGGGTCTTATCCACGGCCTCGTTCAGATGCTTGACGATGTGAAAACGGTCAAAGATCACCCGTGCCTGAGGAGCCTTTTTGCCGACGACAGTTATGTACGGCTCCCACATGTCCATGCTGACCGCTTCGAGCTCCGCGGCTCTTTGTGGTCCGAGCTTGCGGAAAAACCGCAGCAGCGTCTTGGCCTTGCGCTCCTTTCCCGCCCAGACGACCCGGCCGCTGAGATGGTCTATTACCACTGTTAAGTACTTGTGGCGTTTGCGGTAGCTGATCTCGTCCATCCCAATCACCCGCAATCCATCGAGCTCGCGCCGCTCATCCCGCTGCTCGGCAACCACTCGCTGGATGATCCGTCGCACCGAACGCCACGTCACTCGGAAATAGTTCGCTACGGCGCTGACGTCCGTCCTCTGTGCCAGCCACGCTACCTCTTGTTCGAAGCTTTTGGTAAAGCGGCTTCCCTTGTCGGCCCAAGGCACCTTTTCTCTGACCACTCCACACCGCCGACATACCACTCGTCGGATCGAGTAGATAGGTCCGGACTCCGAACAGGTCCAAGTGCCGCCAGTAGCGATTGTAGCGATCTTTGTTCTTGCGGACCTTTCGTCCGCAAATCCCGCACAGAGGCTTCCTCCTCCGTGGTACTACATCCACCACCACTCTGGCTTTGTCCGCCTGGAAGTGGAAACCTCGGACCCACAGGCCTTGCAATCCGATGAGCTTGTTGACTAACGTAGTAACGCGCATCGCGGGAACGCTCTTTTCTCTTTCGGGAAAAAAGATTCTAGCGTTCTCGCCGATGCGCATCTACACATGCTTACCCTCTCAACCCACGGGCCTCACCAAATGCCACTGCCCCTCAGCGGGAGACGAGGCTGTGGGAAACGCCCCCACGGTTCTGGTCGTTCAGACCTTGCTCACGACTGAGTTCTCTTCGAAGCCTGGAAGGGCGCTTTCCATAGCCTCCACTAATCGAGCCCCCCCTTCCTTATTCCATATGAATTAATCTTTCTTGTATATATATCAGGAGGGGCCTGTGGGCGCTCGTGGGAAACGCGAAGCGTTTTCCAAGCGATTGTGGAAAACGCCGCTCCACGTTTGTACGTGCTCACAACCTTTCCCTAAACGCCTCTCTCGCCCGGAGTTTCCGGCGTTTTCCACAATCGCGGCAGCGTCCATAGGCCATGCCCTCCAACACAAATCAGATCCCCCGAAACGACAGGAGAACCCGATTTCGAAGAGGTGCTGCGCTCGATCCATGTTGACTTGACAGGCTTGAATGAAGAGGCAGCGGTACTAGCCGCACGAATCGCCCGGAACTTTGAGGAGTTGGGAGCGTGACGTGGAGAGACTGTACGCTGGGAGATGTCATCACCCTTAAGCGCGGACACGACTTGCCTGAGAAGAAGAGAGTGGTTGGGTCAGTACCTGTCGTTTCGTCTTCTGGGATAACTGGCTTTCATAATGAAGCGAAAGTAGCTCCGCCGGGCGTTGTAACAGGGCGTTACGGAACTATCGGCGAGGTGTTTTTCATCGAAGAATCATACTGGCCACTTGCCGCGCCGCCTCCTCCAACAATGCGATCCGCCGCCGATTATTTTCGATTAGGTCGTCGTAGGTGGAGAGGATAGAGACGATGACAGCCTGCTCGTTTGCGCTTGGTACCCGCACTTTCAGTGTATGAAGGACGTTGCGGTCCACACCGGGAACTGCGGCCTTCTCGGTCTTGTAATTCCGCAGGGTATTGCGGAGCAGGTAAGCCCCTCCGGTCAAAAGAGTCCCGTCTCCGACCTGGGGCAAGAATGTCCGGGTCGTCGTTCCGAACGCTGTTCACTCTGGTGCTGACGGCACACTTTTCGTACGGGCCGCCATAGGGTTCACGCACCAGCGCAAGCTGGACGGAACGGATGGTCTGGAGGAGAGGTCTGCTCGGGATTGCCTATCGCAGACCCAGTGCCGCGTCGGCTGGTCTCCTCAAATTTCGAGAACGCCTCTAGGATTCGAGCTTTCCGCTCTGTTCGCGTTCTCGGACACGACGAGTTTCGGCTATAATTTGGGGGATGGGAAATGGCCCGCCAGACGGCTCACCGGTAACGAGCCTCGGGAATCCGCTCAAGTTCCCGGCCCGACCCGCTGGCGCACTACTGATCGACTGGAAAGACTGGAGGGATATACGTAATGATGCGGTCACTGTTTCTCTGCGCGCTGCTTGCAGCCACCGTTGGACACTTCCACATGTCCGTCTCGGCGTCCGGCTCGATCGGGCCCGGCCTGGGCAAGATAAGCCCTCGCGCCGCGTACTCCCAAGGCAAGGCGCTGACGTTCGACGCGTTGGTCTGTGACAGCTGCCCGCTTCAGAAGAACGAGCTCAACCGTGACCGCGCGCGGAGCCTGACGGCCAGCCTCGAGGCAGCCTATGAAGGCAACGAGACCGGGTCGCGGGACGACGAGGCAGTCAAGGCGCTGTGCGGCGCGGCGGTCGAGGATTGCAACGTGCGCATGGAAGTCGTGCGCTACTTTCTCACCCGCCGCTACAAGCTTTAGTGGGACCCCGTCCATGTACCAAACGTTGCAAGGAGATATGGAACAGATGCTGTGCATTCGCCGCCCACTCGTGACTGCTCTCGCCGGCTCTGCGCTCTTGGCGTGCTTGATGGCCGAGACAGCCTTGGCGCAGGGCACGCCGTGGATCGCCGAGCCGGGGACTGGCACCATCAACCTGTCGTACGTGAACCAGAACGCCGCCGAGTTCTACCGTCAGACCACGCAGGTGAAGGGGCCACTCGAAGCCACCGGCGCACACCTGTCGCAGAACACCGTGTGGATCGGCGTCAACTACGCGCTCACGGATGCTGTGGCTCTCGACGTGCAGTCGGGATGGGCCCGGAGCTTCGTGCCGGGACCGGTCGGGCCGACCCCGGAGGAAAGCCTCAGCGGCCTGGTAGATTCCAACATCGCCGTGACGTGGCGCTTGGTTGACGAGCTGGTCGGCAATGCGCTGAGCGTCGCGCTCCGCGGGGCCGTGATCGCCGCCGGCCGTTACGACACCGGCTACTTCAACTCCATCGGTGACGGCGGCAGCGGGGCCGAGGCGTCGATCATCGCCGGCCGGTTCGCCCGCCGGTTCGGCTTCTCCACGGAGCTCGGCTACCGGTACCGCACCTCGGAACTGGACATCCCGGCGGACATCTTCGCCAACCTGGCCGCCTTCATTCCGGTCGGCGACGTGGTGACGCTCAGCGTCGACTACCGGCTGGTCAACGCCACGTCCGGGATCGACATCGGCGGCCCCGGCTTCTCGCCGAGTCGATTCCCCGAGTTGCAGGAGGACCGCCACATCGTGGGAGGACGGCTGCTAGCCAACGTCACCGACGTCGTGAGCGTGAACGGGTTCTTCGGGCAGGTCGTGGCCGGCCGGAACACCGCTGCGTCCCGCATCTTCGGCTTCGGCCTGAGTATCGCGTTCGATACCTTCTGACCACCTCACGGGACTCCCCGTCCCGCCGTTCGCGTTCCGAACGAACGCGTCATCGTCATGGGCAGGGCGGTGCGTTCAGACTCCAGTCGTACTCGTGATCCAGCGACCCGTCGAAGCCTCGTAGCTGCTCTGCCAGCTCGTCGTCCGCGTACTTCAGCAGGTGTGCGAGCACCCCGGCGTCCGAACCGCCGAAATCCTCGTGGTACCAGTAGTAGATGCTGGACACGACGGCGAACGCCTCGTCCAGAAACTCGACGCCGCGCGGGTGATTCACGTATTCCCGCGCGCCCTGATCGAGCATACGCTCCAGGTTGGCGGCGGTATAGACCTCCGGGGACAGATTCGGACAGCCGATGCCCGCACAATTCACGGCGTAGTGGATCCGGTTATCCCGCCAGATGGGCCGCAGGATGTCGTGCTCGATGTTGTTCAGGGTCAGTTCTTTTCCGGCAACGGTCGCGTGGACATCGTCCCACGGCCCCAGCAGGGGGATCAGACCCTCGTGGATCTGCTTGATCGAGTCCACGGGATACTCGCCCAGGACCACCTGCACGGTCAGCGCGTTGTAGAGATTGATCCAGTACGCCATCTGCTCCGCCTTCGCGTAGCGCCTCGGATCGAGCCCCTGGAGGTAGTCGAGATAAACGGCGAGACGCTGCTGGTCGGCGACGTTCGCCTGCAACGCCCGGTAATCGACCAGATTGACGCCGGACGGGTCATCGGTGATCAGATAGATGTCCAGGAGCGCCTGCCAGTCGCGGTGGTCGATTCGCTCGTTGCTGGCGGCGTCGTGGTCGGCCCAGGAATGATCGTCGGGCGGCGACGTACAGGACGCCGAGGCCAGCGCCAGGAGACCAATCAAGCTAGACAGCGCCGAGTCGAAGGCGCATCTTCCTCGCGCGTGCGGCGTGCGTGTCATCGTTGTCCTTCCGTTCCGGCTTGCTACCTACGTGCCGGGTTTCCCCCGCTGGCGGCGCCGCCAAGAGCGGGCGGCCCGCGTCTGGCGCCAGCGGAGCCTAGCGATCATCGACAAGATCCCGGCGCTGGCGCCAGCGACCCCGCGAACCGTCCCCCCCACCTTCGATCGGCCGAAGCGCCGCCGCAAGGCGTCCACCGGCGCTTCGACGACCCGCAGGCCGTGCTGGATGGCCTTGATCTGCATCTCGACGGTCCAGCCGTAGGTCCGGTCCTGCATGTCGAGGCGCCGCAACGCCTCGGCGCGGATGGCGCGGTACGGACCGAGGTCGGTCACGACGCGCCCCCACAGCAAGCCGATCAGGCAGCCAGCCAACCGGTTGCCCGCGATCTGCGGAACTGACAGGGCGCCCCGTTCCATCCGCCCCAGCACCCGGGATCCAATGGCCAGGTCGGCGCCGCCGGCGATCGCCTCCAGCAACCTGACGCCCTGCGCCGCCTCGAACGACCGGTCGCCATCGGTGAAGAGCACGACATCGACCGGGTGGAGCGCTGCGAGGGCTGTCAGGCAGGCGATGCCGTACCCAGGTGCGTCCTGGCGCACCACCTGCGCCCCCGCCTCGCTCGCCCGGAGCGCCGTGGCGTCCGTGGATCCGTTGTCGCACACGACGACATCGTCGATTAGGCGCGCGCCCTGACCGTCGCGCAACGCGAGCAGCTCGGCGACGACTGGACCGATGTTGCGTTCCTCGTTCCGCGCCGGCACGACCGCGCCGACCGTCATCCGTGCGTACACGGCGACCGCCCTTCCACGCCATCGGACGCGCCGTCGCCCGGGCCGCGGCGCACCCGGCGGATCATGTCATAACCCATCGCCAGCAGGATAACGCCGTACTCCACCGGGCGCACCCAGGACGGATGTCCGAAGGGATGCACCTGCAGGTCGTTCAGATTGATCCCGGTCACGTAGGCAAGGAGCACCGCTGCTGACGCCGTCCAGGCCCACGCGCTCGGACGGACCACCGCAAAGGGAAGCAGCCAGAGCAGGTACCAGGGATTGACGACCGGCCACAGGACGAGTAGCGCACCATAGATCCAGTCACCGCGGGGGACGGCGCCGGACGCGGATCGCCGGTAGCGGAAGTAGTACCAGACCAGGCCACCGCACAGCGCCAGCCCACACACAAGTCTGGCGGCGGGGGCGGGTATCAACGGCGTCAACAGCCCGAACAGGGCGGCGTTGAACTCCCACTCCCGCGCGAACACCGCCAGCGTCGCTAGGTCGGTGCTGCCCTGCCAGACGAAGGGAAGGTACAGTAGCGCCAGTACGCCCGCAAACGCGGCCCAGTGCACCGGCCGGCCCCGCGCCAGAACGAACGGCGCCAGCAGCAGTGCCAGCACCTTCGCGCCGGCGCTCAACGCCAGGCAGACGGCTGCGTCCCGCAAGCGGTCTCGCCGCGCCAGCACGATGGCCGCGAGCAGCAGACAGACGGCGGCGCCGTCGGGATGCGCGGTGAAGGCGATCTCCTTGACCACCAGTGGGCACCAGGCGTAGAGCAGCACCGCGCGCGCCGGGGCCAAGCGGAGCAGCAGCCCGATGGTGATGAGATCGACGAGGATGAGTGTCGTCTGCAGCGCCGCAACGCTGCCGGGTCGCAGCCCGTAACCCACCAGGAACAGGAGCTGGGTCGCCGGTCCGTAGATGGTCGGTAGCTCCGGGTGGTTAACCTGATCCAGAATCCGCTGGAACGGCGCCGGCACGCCGGGGTCGGTGAAGAACGCCTCCGGCACCGCGCCGTAGGGGGTGCCGTCCTGAACGAAGCGATGGGCGTCCCAGAGGTACCGGTAGAAGTCGTCCTCGTAGAACGGGCCGCCGAACAGGCCGCACACGCGGAAGACCACGGCCCAGCCGATCAAGCGGCCCACCGGAAACGGCTCGGCCCGCCGACGGTGGTAGGCGTACAGGCCAAACGTCAGCAGGGAAGTCCAGCCAGCGATGCCCAGAAAGAGGGGCAACGCGGGCTCTCCCGGCTGTCGGGCGAACCAGGCCAGCACACCGTAGGCCAGCGCGCATCCGAGCCCTGCGGCGTCAATCGGTCCGGAAGCCCTCATCGACGACATCGACCTGACCCGGCGTCTCGGCCGTTGTTCGGATGGCGGCATCGTATTGGTTCAGCGTGAAGATGACAGCGAGGTTGGACGTTAACGCAACGCCCGGCGGCAGGATGTCCCCTATCGTCCCAGGGATCGTACCAGAGTGCTCGGGGGCGTCAAGGGTAAAGCGCGCTGCGCGCGCCGGCTTCGCCGCCCTTGACGCCCCCTGCGCTCTCTGGTACTCAAGGTATTGTCAAGTTGAGGTCTCAAGCTCGAAGCGGGCCACTAGATGATGGGGCTTGAGCGCACGGCGTTGCCAATATCTTGGGGTCGGATCGGCCCTGAATGCCTCAACTTGACAGTACCCGGCGCAGGCCTCTCGCTGCGCATCGAGGGAGTTGAAATCCTGCTCGAGACCTTCTTCCGCGCTCTTTCGCGTATAGATGGCAGAGCGGATTTTCTTCATGTTAGGCCTTGCGCTTGGGCGTCAGACCGAAAAAGCGTGGTCCTGACCAGTGGGTGCCGGTGATTCGCTTTGTGACGGCGGTGAGGGACGGATAGGTTTTGCCATCGAACCGATAGCCGTTGTCGACTACCTCGACCTGGTAGGTCCGGCCATTCCACTCGCGGACGAGATGGGTGCCGGCAGAAACGGACCCCGCGGGAGCGGCGTTGCCTGGTGTCCCGTTCGCCATGGCGGCCAGAATGCGCCGGGTTGTAGCCGAAAGCCCACCATGGGTCCGGCACTGGCGTTCGTGCAAGAGAACGCGGCGCAGGAAAACGCGCGAGAGCGAGCTTGGCGGAGCAGCCCCAAAGGTTTGCTCCCAGACCCGCCGTAAGCTGGCGAAGTCCAAACCGTCCAAAACGACGTTCCGGCCAACCCCTGTATCCTGCGGCATCACCGAACGTTCGCTCTTGTGCTCGATAAAGTCCAGTCTAATAAAGGACTTCCGGGTGCGAAGTTCACTGCCCGTAGCTCGCCACGCAGCCCAAGGGTCGGCGGATTCCAAGGGCGTCTAAGCTGCTGATTTGTGGTCTATTTCAAGAGGGGCGAGTTTTGGCACAGGACGGGGTGGCGGATGGTGCAGGTTGGAGCTATCCGGTCTCGGCAAAAGGCGGTCCAGCTTTTAGCGGAAATCCTCAACCAGAAAAGTAAGTGGAGATTCAGGAGGTTTCGAGTTTCGCGCATTTCTTGACTTTTTTTGACGCGTACGAACAGGTTTTGTGAGAAGGCTGTTTTACGCCCTCTCGGGTTTCAACCATGATGCCAATTTCGTTACATCCTCTTCCCCTACAGTGATTTAACGGCCTCCGTCACGTGCTGGTCCCCGCACGCATTATCGACGGGTGGTCGTTCGAGCCGGGATTTTAATTGGCTTTAGTAATATTTTCTATACGGCAATTTCAATCTCCCGGACGCCTGAAAGAAGGTCTGTCGTGAACCCCGTCGTGTCCAAAAACACAAACGCGTCGCCAAGCCCTTGATGGTTGCGCTCTTCTTAACAATGATAGATGAACTCGGCGACAGCCCGGCGTGCGTGGTCTTAGAGTTCGTTTGTATTTTTGGACACGAGTGCGTCCAGCGAAGGCTGGCATGTTCAGTGGGAGAGAGTCCCACCGGGGAAAAAGTTAGCGCCCCGTAGCTTGAGTCACGTTCGTGGAGGAAACGAGACGGATGAAGCTGACTGACAAAGCCATCTTGAGGATGGTGAGCGAGTCACCGGGCCGTAACACAAGTGAATCCATAGGTGGCCCCGACAAAAAATAGACACCAGAGGCCGAGTTTTCTCGTGTCGGACGAAGGCAACAGGATGTGTCGCCAGAGTATCTGATGAGGCACATCCCTCTGGCGGGGTGGTAGGGACAGCACGGTGACAAGGACATGCCAAGCAACTGGAGAAGCCGTCCTCGTCCCGTCGAGAAATCGACGGAGCAAGGTAGACCGCATAACCGGAGGCCCCGGGAAAACGGTCGAAGACGAGACGGTGGCGGCTGGGTCGGTAGTAGCGTTGAAACGGGGCAACGCCCGTGGAGCAAAGGGGCCCTGCTGCACACAACTCCTTCGTCAACAAGCGAGGCAGGGGTGAGATGACAAAATCACCCATCACTCTGCAGGAGCTGAGACGAAGGATATACGTCAAGGCGAAGGCCGAGAAGTCTTGGCGCTTCTTGCGCCAAGGTTTCGGCTGGAAGCGATGGAGTAGGCGATGGATGTACGCGACTGTCGGACTGTTCACAGATTACCGAGTTCGATATCTCGTAGATTCGCCGAAAGACGCCCCGGCTCGATAGGTCACATAACCCTTCGCGGGAAGTGTGCAGGAGCGCGTAGTGCGGGAAAGCCGCACGCTGCGTGCGATGTGGCGGGGGCTGGAAACGGACTTACGGTGCGGCTAGTGAGGCACTCCCACAGGAAACGGGGAGAAACAGATAGGCCGCGCCTACGGAGCACCGCGCCAGCCCTCGACCCTACCGGGATGCCACGCTCCCGAGCGGAAACCTGGGTCCAGGCCCGGGCCGCACCTGGACCAGAACGTGCTAGCCCGCTGCGTCGCGGTACCCCGGCCTCGATTCTAGGTCCTCTAGAGACGAGAGCGGGAACCAACGACGAAATCATGCCGACATGGTCCCGGCAGACCGGAGACTAATCAAGTTCGGTGCGTGCGGATGAATAAATAGAAGGCACAGGTCGGAAGACAGCCCTGCGGCGTGAAATACCCTTAATTCTGCGCGGATTCCAAGGGCGTCTAAGCTGCTGATTTTTGGTCTATTTCAAAAGGCCGAGTTTTGGCACAGGACGGGGTATCGCAACGGAGCCGAAACCCGTCGCGTGACGACGTCGGTGGGAACTCGCGAGCTCCGGGTGCCACGAGCCCGCGTGCGAGACGAGGAAACGGGAGAGACGACAGAGTTCAGGAGCGAGCTGTTGCCCCGGTATGCACGCCGGACTCGTGAGGTCGACGAGGCGATCTTGGGGACGTACTTGTCGGGCGCGAATAGCCGCCGGATCCGCAAAGCGCTGAAACCACTGCTCGGTGAGGAGCACCTATCGAAGAGCGCGGTGTCTCGCGTGGTAAGTCGTCTGAAGGAGTGCTTCGAAGAATGGCAGAACCGTGATCTCAGCGAGGAGGTCTATGCGATCGTTTACCTGGACGGCTTCCACATGAAAGTGCGGATGGCGAAGCGTGTGATCAGCGTGCCCGTACTGGCCGCGCTCGGGGTCGCGCCAGACGGGCAGAAACGTCTGTTGTCATTGCGTCTGGCGGTGAGCGAAGCCTCGACGCATTGGGGCTCCATGCTGGAGGGACTTCAGGCTCAAGGACTCCGGGCTCCCAAGCTAGTGATTAGCGATGGCCACAAGGGGCTGACGAAAGCGCTGGAGAAGTGGCCGGGGTGCCGGTTGCAGCGATGTACCGAGCACAAGCGCGCCAACTTGCTCGAACATTGCCCGGCGCACGCACGCCGTGAGCTCCGGCGTGACTACAACCGGATCGTCTACGCCAAGAACGGGATCGATGCTCGCAAAGCCTATGACGAGCTCGTCGCCAAGTGGACGCCTCTCGCGCCGGCCGTCGTCCGAAGCCTAGAGGAGGCCGGTAATCAGCTGCTGACCTTCTACGAATTCCCTCGTGCCATGTGGAAATCGATTCGAACGACCAATGCTCTGGAGAATCTCAACCGCGAGTTTCGACGCCGGACGAAAACCCAAGCGTCGTTCTCCAGCGAGGAGTCCGCGGTCGCTTTGCTGTTTGGGCTTATCGCCTCTGGCCAGATTCAACTACGGCGCATCGACGGCTACCAAGGTCTGAGCGAGGTTCTCAAACACGCGGAGGTTGCCGCCTGATCTGATACCCTGATGACGGAGTGGAGGGCGCCGTTCTTTTTCTACGAACCTCGGGACACATCCCCTTCGCTGGACGCACTCGTGTCCAAAAATACGAACGGAGCCGAAAGCTCGAATCCTGGAGGTGTTCTCGAAATTGGCGGAGACCAGCCGACGCGGCACTGACTCTGCGATAGGCGCTGCCGAGCAGAGCTCTCCTCCAGACCATCCGTTCCGTCCAGCCTAGACATCTCTCATCTGAAACGTCCCGGCGCCCTGGTCTTGGGTACGTTTGTATTTTTGGACACGACGTGGTTGCGCTCTCCGTGATAATGATGGATGAACTCAGCGACGGCACGGCGCAGAAACCAGTGGTACGTCACGTTGCCGCTTAACTCAAACGGAGATACCTAATCCCAATTTGCAGAACTTGAAGCACACAGCCGAAGCAAAATAGAATCATCATTGCCGTTGAATGGAGGGAACGCCGTGACGATCGGTCGAAGAGACTTCCTTCTGGGTTCGGGTGGCGCCGCCGTGGGTGTGCTCGGGCACCGCTATCTCGTCGGCGAGCCCGAAGGCACCGCCAACGTTATTCCGGCTCCAGTGAACGAGCTGGGCCTGATGTCGTTCGCCCAGAGCGGCGAGGACATCATCGCCGGGTTCCTGCTCGACTACCTCGGTGTCCAGGATGTATCGTACCTGGATATCGGCGCCTACGATCCCATCCTCATCAACAACACGTACTACTTCTACAAAAAAAGGCATCGGGGCGTTCTCGTCGAGCCGAACGTCACGATGTGCGAAAAGCTTGAGTCAATCCGACCGGAAGACACAACCCTCGCGGTAGGGATCGGATTAGATGCGGTGACCGATGCCGAGTACTACGTGATGAGCGAGCCGTCTTGGAGTACCTTCTCGCGGGCAGAAGCGGAACATCAGGAGCAGATCACGAACGGCGAGGTCTCGATCAAGGAAGTTCGAACGCTACCGCTCCTGAACATCAACAATGTGATGGACGAGCACTTCGGTGGCGCACCCACCTTCCTGTCCATCGACGCAGAGGGCTGGCATATCGCGATCCTCAAGTCCGTCGACTACGACCGGTTTCGTCCGAAAGCGATCTGTATCGAGACTCTTGTGTCGGGATCTAGTAACACCATCCCGGAGATCCCGGTCTTCATGGAGACCAAGGGCTACATCGCCCGCGGAGGCTCCTTCGTGAACACCATCTTCGTGGACTCCGGCATCATCTAGTGCATCATCGCGCGCTCACTCTTCGTTCGCGCGCGGTGCCTCGATCTCTAGATCATCGAAACTGAGCGCGTGCGCTCCATCGCCTAAAGGCGATGGGTTCACGTCGCCGACTAAAGTCGGCTTGTCCTTGCCTCGTTTCACTACTCACTGACCTTGAAAGAATCGTCGTCCTGGGGCACGGCACCCTGCAACTCTATATACTTCGCTATCACCTCATCCGTCACGTTGCCCGTTGTCACCACGAAGTAACCCCGTGCCCGTAGGTGCCGACCCCAGAACTCCTTCCGCATCGTCCGTAAGTCGCGCATCAGACGATTCGACGTCTTACCCTTGATCAACTGCATCACTCGACTCGGCGACAAATTCGGCGGCACGCTCAGCAACAGGTGCACGTGCTCAGGCCGCACATGACCCTTCAGTATTTCTATCTGGTTCCGAGCACAGATCTCCCGGATGAGATCCCGGAGACGAACCGCTACATCCCCTCTCAAGGCCGGCTTGCGGTACTTCGTGATAAATACGAAGTGATAGTTTAACTGGTACGTCGTGTGCAATGATTTACGATATCCTTTCACCTGGGGATCGTACCCCAAGCCTCCTAAAGGCTTCGCCTAAAGGCGAGGGATTTCAACCATCCCCGAGTGGGACATTAAAACGCCTCAGGGGAAACTCCTCAATGGGGCTTCTGCCATCAAGTGATGGGATGGACTCCTCCGCTGACATAGACGGCATCGATGTGCCAAAGTCAGTCGAAAGAACGCATCGAAAAAGGAGGAGTCCGAATGAAAGATACGACGATCGCTGTGGGTCTTGCAAAGAACGTCTTCGAGATTGCCATCTCGCGCGAAGCGGGGAAGGTGTCCAAGCAACTCCGTGTGAGTCGACCCAAGTTGGTGTTGTTTTTTGCGAAACAGAGCGCTGCCACCGTGCTTCTCGAAGCCTGCGGCTCGGCTCACTTCTGGGCAAGGACGTTGCGACGGTTGGGACACGACGTCGTCCTGCTCCCCCCTCACCTCGTAAGGCCGTATCGACGCGGGAGCAAGAACGACCGCGCAGACACCAAAGCTTTGCTTGAGGCTTACCGGAACGAGGAGATTCTTTCGGTGCCCATCAAGTCCGTGCGCCAGCACACCCTCGCCGCGCTCCATCGCCTACGCTCAGGATGGCTCTCCACACGGACCGCACGCATCAATGCCGTACGCGGGATCCTGCGCGAGCTCTGACTCTTCATCCCCAAGGGCGCTCACTTCGTCGTGCCCGCCATCTCCGAGCTCGTCGAAGACGCTGATTCTGATTTGCCCGACGTGCTCCGTCCGCACCCGCGTGATGCGTGCTCCGAGATTCGAGAGCTCAAGGACAAGTGCGCTGGCATCGAGCACGAGCTCAAGGCGCTCGCCAAGCAGCTTCCTGAGGTGCAACGACTTCTCACCATTCCCGGCATCGGACTTCTGACCGCGACCGCCATCGTCGGCTTCGTTGGGGATCTGCACCATTCTAAGTGCATGAATCTTATGAATCTTATGGGCTGACTAAAAGTATAACTTTGTATAGTAATCAAAGACCCATGGGACTAGTGTCAGTTGGCCTGCGTGTACCGGCGAACGAAATGGTTGGGCTTGAATACGAAGTTGGCATGGTAATAGCAGTGCAAGAGCTTGATATACTCTTCCAACTTTTCCTTCGGCCGATCGGTGGAAAAGCGCTCGCCGTGACAGATACGCCGAGCTTTGCCGAATGGTTAGATTCTGACCCTCCATGAACGAGGTGTTTCATGTCTAGGAGTCCTCCGAGTTATTGAGCGCTTCTTCGAATCGCCACGCGGCTTCATGAACGGCTCTACGTTCAACCTTCACGACGCGGTCGTTCCCTCGTGTGTCTTGAGGACCTGGCCATGGAGACAAGCTGTCCAGAAGACGCGACGCGTGAGCTTCTCGTAGAAATCGAATCCTTCGGTGACGATCAATGCAAGACGCGCGAAATCCATCCGGTTCCCGATGTCGCGAACAAGCGCCAGAGTATTTCGGTAGCTTCGTCGTCCCACCACGGTCGATGGCCAGAGTCGAAACCACACTTCGCTCGCGACGAAGACCCGCGTTGATTGATCCTCGCTGCCGGCGAAGGAGCGGCTCGCGTCGGCCTGCAGCTCCTCGACTGCGATTCATGCAGCGGACACTCTGGATTGAGACAGCTTAGGCTACTCACTTCGCGTGGGCCTGGTCGACGAAAGAACTGCGTCTCTCGAAATCAGGCTCGAACTCTAGCACGCAAGCGGGTTACGCGACGGCCGCCAACACTTGATTGCGGAAGCACCAGCGAACGAGCCGAAAAGGTGCGGAACTACTGAGTTATGACAAGCTCCGTCAAGATCGGAACCTGGACGGCGACTTTGATGGTCATCGCCAACATGATCGGCACGGGCGTCTTCACGAGCCTCGGTTTCCAGGTGGTCGACATTCAGTCCGGTTTCCCCATTGTGCTCCTGTGGATTCTCGGAGGCGTGGCCGCTCTTTGCGGCGCTCTGACCTACGGAGAGCTAGGCACGGCACTCCCGCGTTCTGGAGGCGAGTACCATCTCTTGTCCCGCATCGTGCATCCCGCCGTGGGTTTCCTGTCGGGTTGGGTCTCTGCAACGGTGGGCTTCGCGGCTCCCACCGCTCTTGCTGCCATCGCTTTCGCGAGCTATCTCGCAACGGTCGTGGAAGAAATCCCCATTGCACACACTGCCGCTTCCGTCGTCATCACCTTCACCGCGCTGCACTGCGCGAGCATCCTGTGGGGTACTCGATTCACGAATACGCTCACTGTAATCAAGGTGCTGCTCTTGGTCGTTTTCATCGTGGCAGCCTATTGGACCGGGATCGCTCAGCCGATATCGGCCCTGCCTCGGCCGGGCGACTGGCGTCTCGTGGCGACGCCGAGCTTCGCCGTCTCTCTCGTCTACGTGGCCTATGCCTATACGGGCTGGAACGCCGCGATCTACATCGTCGGGGAGATGGAAGATCCAAGGACCCTGCCGCGAGCGCTCTTCGCGGGGACGGCCATCGTTCTCATGCTCTATACTCTCGTGAATTATGCTTTCATGTATACGGTGCCGTTCTCGGAGCTGTCCGGGCAGATCGATGTCGGCTATCTTTCCGCTTCGAGAATTTTTGGCCAAGTGGGTGGCAACTTGATGGCGGTTAGCATCGCGCTGGTCATGACGTCAACGATCAGCGTGATGATTTTCGTCGGACCGCGCATCGTCCAGGTGATGGGCGAGGACATCCCGCTACTTGGCAAACTTGCCTATCGCAACGAGAAGGGCATTCCAACCTACGCCATCCTCGTGCAGTCCGCGATCACATTGGGTTTCATCTATACGGCGAGCTTTCAGCAAGTGCTGCTCTACGCCGGTTTCACGCTGAACTTGATCACGGCAATCACCGTGGCCGGGGTGTTCCTGCTCCGGCGGCAAGAGCCCGAGATGGAGCGTCCCTATCGGACATGGGGCTATCCATGGCCGCCCTGCATTTTTCTCATTTTGAGCGTTTGGAGCTTGGCCTACATGCTCATCGACAGGCCCTTGGAGTCTCTGGCGGGACTTTTCACGATGAGCGTCGGTCTCGTGATCTATTTCGTGGATTTCGCCCGCTCGAAGTGGCTCGCGAGGACGGACTAGACTCCGGTGGCCCCAGGGGAGAGGGCACTTCACAAGCTCTGCCCTAGCGCGTCATCATCGAGAGCTTCGAGGTTGCGCATTTCTCGCTTAGGACACAGTAACGTGGGCGGCACGACTTGAACGGAGACTTCATGCCGACGGCACTGGCTTGCTCTCGCAACGTCAACTAATAAAAAACTCAGGGTGGGACATTGGTAGCTCCTACTGTTAACCCCGTCCTGTGCCAAAACTCGGCCCTTTAGAAATAGCCCATAAATCAACAGCTTAGAGGCTGTGTTTTACGACCGGGTCAAGGGCCGTGGGCTTCACAATCGTCTGGCCCGAGGGTGTTATCTTCGGAGCCATCATGACGTACCACGTGCAATTCTTACTGCTCGTTCTGGCTGGCTGGGTCAACCGCGTCCTGTGCCAAAACTCGGCCCTTTAGAAATAGCCCATAAATCAGCAGCTTAGTGTCTGTGTTTGCGACCGGGCCAAGGGCGGTAGGCGGCCTTTGGAAAGGTGCAAACTGCTGACCCGCTGGGCGTTCGAGTATTTTGACCAGACGGGAGCTTGCGATAGTCCCTGCTCTTTGGTGCTCTGCGCAGCTGGCCGGCGTGGGCAGCGAGACCGCTGCTGTCGAACAAGATGTGCAACGGCGTCTTCTGCTTGTCTTGGTAGAAGGGGACCTTACCCAGCTTCGCCTTGCGCCTCGAAATCGTGGTGTGATCGGGCACGTCATTGTCTAGCTTCATCAGAGCGAACAACGACCGCAGCAATCCCTCGCTCTGCCTAGATGACAGATGAAACACCATGCCCAGGGTGACAGCCGTCTCGATGGCGTGGTTCGAGTACTTGCGTTGACGGCCCGGTTTCCTCCTCCTCGGCCGGGGCGCGTCCCAGTTCACAAGCTTGCCGGCGGTGAGCGAGATCCAGACGGTCAGGCTCCCGCGGTTGCGTAGACCCGCCTCATATTCACGCCAATTCCTCACGCGATAGGCCTTCTTCACATACTTCCGCTGAGTGCGTTTGAAAATGCTCATGGGGAACCTCGAATCCGTGAGTACAGGACAATTATGGACCGCGTAGTGTGCCAAAACCCGATCGAGCGACTCCATCATTATTAGAAGGCCATTCTCGGCGTTGAGAATGCGGAGACGGCTGTCGGGAAACGAGGCGAGCTCTGATAAGGTGCCAGCCGTCGGCAAACTGCTTGGGAAACTATATTGGCGTTAAAGTCCGCTCACGCCGCGTCTCGATAGTAATATCGGAGCGTTCCGCCGAGGCGCTCCCGACATCGGATGCGACCGTCGGACCCCAGCGAATCCTGCGCCGAGCAGATGAGCTCGTTATCGAGACCTTGATGATTCCTCTCCAGATGATAATGGGCGACGAAAGCGCGGATACTCACGCGGAGATGATTCTCTCCCAAGGGAATCATCCGACTAAGGCACTCGCTTTTGATGGACCGCACAAAGCGTTCGGCGTAGGCGTTCAAATTCGGACTCCTCACCGGCAGCTTCACCGTCTCCACGCCGACAGCACCGAGTGTGGCGCAGAATGATGCTGAAAAGAGCGGGTCGCGGTCGTGAATGAGAAACCGCGCGTCTCGAAGAAAACCGTCAATGGCGTCGGTCAGGTTTCTGGCCACTTGCCTCATCCAATCGTCGTAGGGCTGGTGACAGATGCCCGCGATCTCCACTCGGCGCGTCTTGAGGTCGATCACGAAGAGCACGAAGTATCGAACAAGCCCGCGAGACGTCAGCGCTTCAACGGTGAAGAAGTCCGTCGCAGCTATGGCTCCCCAGTGAGCCTTCAGGAACGTACTCCAGAGCATTCGTTTACTTCGTTCATTCGCGGGCTCGATCCCATGCTCAGCGAGAATGCGCTTTACGGTGTTGCGGCCGACGTCATGGCCGAGGTTTCGAAGAGCGCCGCAAATTCTCGTATAGCCCCAGGTTGAATTCTCGGTCGCCATCCTGACCACGAGTACGCGTATCGTTTCCAGCACACGAGGCCGTCCTGGCCCGCGGCGCTGGCTCCCGTCGTACTTTTTCGCGATCAGTTCTTTGTACCAGCGCAACAAGGTATCGGGCGTCACGAGATCCGCGATTTCCTTCAGGCCATCCCTACCCAACGTCCTCGCCTTCGCCGCGAGCCGCCGCCGCTGCGCATCGGTAAAACGTAGTCGGCGTCCACCCAGTTGTTCCCGAAGAACGCGATTCTCTTCTTTCAGGTATTCGATCGCGTCCTGTTGGAACCGGTTGACCCATCCGGCGAAGGCCATGACGAAGAACTGCCATAGGTACGGTTGCATGGGTCCGGATTCTAGCCGCCCATCGAGCCCGGCGGGCTTGCTCCTGGACGCTTCAACGACCTGCCAACACTCAGCATCCGGCGTTGATCGAGTTTTGGCACAGGACGGGGTCGCCGACGGATACGAGCTTTACTACCACTCGGTGAGCCCGCGCGACAATCCACTCGGCCCGGAGAGCGCGCCGTACAAGGTCTATCGGGGCGGGAGCTGGGGTGACGTCGACGACCGGCTTCTCTCCGTTTACTACCGCAACTTCACCGATCCCGACACGCGCACCGCCACCATCGGGTTCCGATGCACGAGCTCGGCTGCGGACGAACCCGATCCGCAGAAAGCCGCTCTGGGAGACTCAACGCAATGGCGCGAAGGCGCAGCGCGCGCAGAGTGAAGGCCGCCTAAAGAAGCCGTCGTCGTCGGTGTGGGCAAAGATCACACGGAAACCCAGAAGAACCGGAAACCCGGAATACGGATCGAACTGGGCTCGATCCGCCGGCTCTTCTCCCGGAGGAGCAGTCTCCGGGGTTCCGTGGAGATCTTTCTTTACCGTCCTAGCGGAGGCGAAGATTGGTTGCGGCTTCGCTGCCATGTGGTTTTCTGTGTTGCCGCCTCGGTCTTCTACAGATACGAATCTACTTCTTCTCCGAGAAGACCGGCGGGGCCTGCGGAATCGCCGCTCCATCGTGCCTCGGCTCGGAAGCCCCGTAGTGGACGCCGGTTGTGCCTTCTATTTATTCATCCGCGCGCCCCGAACTTGATTAGTCTTCGGTCTACCGGCACCATGCCTACATGATTTTGTCGTTTGTTCGCGCTCTCATCTCTGCCTTCAAGGCTCGTCGCGAGCTGGTGCCCGCGGATGAATTAAATAGAAGGTACAACCGAGAAATCCGTCAAACCGTGCAGCGGTAGCGTGTCAGCCGCTTGTGCGGCCCCCATTCGTGTGGTAGCGTAGCCCTGTAGTATATGTAAGGTGAGGTTTAGCCAATGAGCCTTCTTGCGCAGTGTCGGCTGTCTCCTCGGTGGCTGGTTCTGCTGGTTTGCTTAGCAGCGCTCGCGGTCACGACGGCGGCGCTCGTGCCTCACGACGATGGCAAGTTCGAAGACCAGGATTGCCTCGTTTGCAAGGCAGGTCACCAGCCACTCACTCAACTGACGGTGGAGCTCGTCTCCGAGCCTCCCGTTGACTTCACGTCTACAACGCCCGCTTATCGTGCGGCCCTCGCGCCGACCGACGTAGTCGAATCCGGCGCGCCGCGAGCACCTCCGGTCTGACTCCCTCTCCGAACGTGGCCTGCTCATCGTAGGCCACGCGTTTCAACAACATAGGTTTTAGTGTGAACAGGGAGATGATCTGTGAAGTATCTCAGTTTCCTTTTGGCTGCGTGCGTGGCGATCGGTTCGGGATCCGACGCCATCGCGCAAGGTAGCGGTACGGTGACGGGAACCGTAACGCTCGAAGCGACGGGAGAGCCCGTCCATGGAGCCGTCGTGCTCCTCATAGGTCTCGGACGATTCACAACGACCGATGGCGGGGGACGTTTTATTCTGAATGGCGTGCCTAAGGGAACGTACCAACTGCTCGTCGAACGCGAGCATCTGACCGCGGAGCGACAGGACGTGACGGTTGACGATGAAGAAACCGTCGAGCGCTCCGTCGTTTTGGCGCTGTCGCCGATCCACGAGTCAGTCACGGTGACGACGAGCGCGCGCGGCGAATCGACTGCGCTCGACCAGTTCAACGCGGTCACGACGCTAGACTCGTTCGATCTTGCGAAAGACATGTGGGGTACGCTCGGCGAAGCCGTCCAGAACGAAGCTGGCGTCGCCAAGCGCAGCTTTGGTCCCGGGCCGAGCCGACCCATCATTCGCGGCTTCGACGGCGACCGCGTGCTCATCATGAACGACGGAACCCGTACCGGCGATTTGTCGAGCCAGTCTGGCGACCACAACGTGAGCGTCGATCCCGCGAATCTCGAGCGTATCGAGATCATCCGGGGACCGTCGACGCTCCTCTACGGCTCGAACGCCGTTGGCGGCGTCGTCAATACGATCAGCCCTCAGGACAGCTTTCGCCGGTCGCAACCCCAGGGCGTGCGCGGGCAGGCGGTCTTCGATGGCGGCACTGCGAACAACCAGCTCGGGGGCAACGCGAACCTCCGCTACGGCAACGGTAATTGGATGATCTGGGGAGGCGGCGGCACGAGACGCACCGAGGACTACGACACGCCCGAAGGCACGATCGAGAACTCGAAAACGGAGCTTTCGAACGGGAGCCTGGGGGCCGGCTTCTACGGAGAGCGCGCTTTCTTTGCCATAGGTTACGGCATCGAGGACGGGCGGTTTGGCGTACCCGGCGCCGGCGAGTTCCACGGCCACGAGGAAGAAGAAGTCGTTCACGACGAGATCGAAGGTGAGCACGAAGAGGGCGAGGAGGAGTTTTTCATCGACAACGACTTCCGCCGTCAAAACGTACGCTTCGATTTCGGACTTCAAAACTTTAACAATACCGTGCTCGACTCCGCAAAAGTCGTCTTCCAGCGCGTCGACTGGAACCATGACGAAGTCGAGATCGACGCGGGCATCGAGAGCGTCGGAACGCAGTTTACGAACGACATCTACTTACTACGCGCGGAGTTCGAGCAGAGCCGTACGTCCGATCTGACAGGTCGCTTCGGTATCTGGTATAAAAACCGAGACTATAACGCCATCGGTGCCGAAGCCCTTTCCCCGCGCACGACGCTCACCGCGTTCGCGGGTTTCGCCTACGAAGAGCTGGCGCTCGGACCGGCGACGACGCTTTCTTTCGGGGGACGCGTCGAGCACAACGACTATAACCCCGAAATGCGTCAAGAAGGCGAGGGGCAAGAAGAAGTCGTCGAAGGGGAGGGCCACGGTCATGAAGAAAAGCCCACGCCTGCGATACCACGTTCGTTCACGAGTTTATCGGGCTCCGTCGGACTGCGCTACGACTTCACTCGCACGACCGCGTTCGTAGGCAACTTCACGAGTTCGTACCGACCGCCGGCGCTCGAGGAACTCTACAATTTCGGCCCTCACGTCGGAAACCTCGCCTTCGAGGTGGGCGACTCGTCGCTCGAGCACGAGCGCATCAACGGGATCGACCTCGGCGTCAAAGGTCGTGCGTCCGGTATCGATGCCAACTTCAACTTCTTCTACTACGACATCAAGGACTCCATCTTCTGGTCCTTCGAGGAGGAGATCCTGGACGGCCTCAGGTTGGCGGAGATCACCCAAGGGGATGCGCGCTACGTCGGCTTCGACGCGCAAGCGAGTTTCCGCGTAGCCGAATTCATGTGGCTCAAGGCCGGGTTCGGGCTCGTCGATGCGAAGTTGACAAAGCTAGACGAGAATCTCCCGAGGGTCCCGCCGTTCCACGGCCGGGTCGAAGTCGAGATGCCGTTCAACGCGCTCACCGTTACCCCCGAGCTGATTTGGTCGGCGAAACAGGGCAAGGTCTTCAGCGTTGGTGAGTTCCCGACCGACGGCTACGCCGTCGTCAACGTCAGGGCGCAATACACGCTGGCGCGGACGCATCAGGCACACATCTTCGCGGTGAAGGCGTACAACTTGACCAACGAGCTCTACCGGACACACACGAACTTCATCAAGGAGTTTGCACCGGAAATCGGCCGCGGGATCAAGTTCACGTACTCGCTGCGCTTTTTCTAGGTGAGGTGCTCTGGGCTCAAAGAACCGTGCTTGCGCTGTTTACTGTTGGTAATACGTACGCATCCCGTCCTGTGCCAAAACTCGGCCCTCTTGAAATAGCCGATAAATCAGCAGCTTAGCGTCTGTGTTTTGCGATGGTGCCAAGGGCCGTGGGCTTTACAATCGTCTGGCCCGAGGGTGTTATCTTCGGATCCATCATGACGTACCATGTGCAATTCCTACTGTTGGTCAGGCAACCGTTGTTCGATCGGGCAGCCCTGCCGCTCACACAGACCTCATGGGTTGTGCTCCGCAAAAAGTCTATCAAGCGTTGATTGCGCGTTTTAGACTTGCTATGGTCGGCTGCTTCTGGCCGTTCTTCTTTTTTGCGGATCACAGGGGTCGCCGGGGCTGCGTTGTCTTTGCCATTGTGGACATCGTATCCGCCGTTCAGAATGTGTCCACGAAACTGGATCAAGCCCAGTTACCTGCAATCGTCGGGCGCCTCCTCACCAGAATGCAACCGGAACCCGAACCCTGAGCTAGTTCCCAGACCCAATATCTCGGAGCCCACACCCAGATGTTTTCACGTCGAAGTAGCAGCGCTGCGATGTGACTTGGAGTTGAAATCCGACCGCTTATTGGTGTATAAGATTTACGTCTACAAGTCGCCCCCCCCTACTCGTGAGGAGGCACGCTATACCTGATTTCTAGGTTGCCTAACTGAACGCCCGTACGGGGATCGCGTCCAACGCCACGCCGAAGGTGCGAGACAAGGAGGCCAGTTTATGAAGCTTGTGCCTTCTATTTATTCATCCGTGCGCAGCGAACTCGATTGGAAACACAGACACTAAGCTGCTGATATATGGGCTATTTCGAGTTTTGGCACAGGACGCGGTCCAGCGGGCTTGCGGCAGGCGCTTGTGAACCTTTCAGACACTTTTATCACGAGCTTCACCGAAAGCCTCATGACCTATGCGCTGGGGCGGAGAGTCGAGTATTATGACATGCCCGCGGTGCGTGCGATCGCTCTCGGGGCCGCGCACAACGGCAACCGCATGTCCTCTTTCATTTTTGGCATTGTGAACAGCGCGGCGTTCCAGATGAAGAAGTCGGAAAACACCGAACCGACCACGGTGGTGGGAGAATCGGGTCCGCCTTAGAATACGAGCCGGCTCCAGAAGGCCTAAAAAGAATGTACATTACTAACAAGCATATCTCTCGCCGCACGATACTTCGGGGCATGGGCGCGGCGGTGTCACTGCCGTTGCTCGAAGCCATGGTGCCGGCCCGGAGCGCGTTTGGCAAGCCGACAGCTGACCCGGCTCGCCTGGTGTGCATCGAAATGGTCCACGGTTCGGCCGGCAGCACCAAATACGGGATAGAAAAGAACCTGTGGGCGCCGGCGGCCGAAGGCAGTGCGTTCGACCTCACCCCGAGCAGCTTGAGTCCGCTCGAGCCGTTTCGGAATTACTTGACGATCGTCAGCAACACGGACGTACGCAATGCCGAGGCCTTCACGCTGCCCGAGATAGGCGGCGACCATTTTCGTTCGAGCGCGGTGTTCCTGACGCAGTCTCACCCGAAGCAGACAGAAGGCTCGGACGTCCACGTTGGGACGTCGATGGATCAGCTCTACGCCCGGCGGTTCGGTCAAGACACACCCATTCCGTCGATGCAGCTCGCGATCGAGAACGTGAACCAGGCGGGCGGATGCCAATACGGTTATGCCTGTACCTACACGGACGCGATCAGCTGGGCGTCGCCGACCGATCCGCTCCCGATGATCAGGAACCCCCGGGTCGTTTTTGACCAGATGTTCGGCTCCGGCGGAACGCCGGAAGAGCGGGCAGCCAGGCGCCGGACCGATCGCAGCATTCTTGACTATGTCACCAACCAGGTGGCTAGTTTGAAGAACGACCTGGAGCCGGCCGACCGCAACCGGCTCGACGATTATCTCGAGAACATTCGCGAGATCGAGCGGCGGATCCAGAGGATCGAGGCGCAAAACGCGAGCGGGGAGGAGAGAGAGCTGCCCGATGCGCCCGTCGGTGTGCCGGACTCGTTCGATGAGCACGTCAAGTTGATGTTCGACCTGCAAGCGGCAGCGTTCGCGTCGGACATTACTCGGGTGTTCGCGTTCAAGATGGGGCGAGACGTTTCGGGCCGTGTCTACCCGGAGACCGGCGTCAACACTGGGTTTCACCCGGCCTCGCATCACGGCGAGCGAGAGGAGCGGATCGAGGAGTTCGCGAAGATCAACCGGTACCACGTCAGCACCATCCCGTACTTCCTCGAAAGGCTCCGTGACACACCCGAGGGCGACTCGAATCTCTTGGAAAAGGCGCTGATCCTCTACGGCTCTCCAATGGGCAACCCGCACGTTCACAACCACAAGCGCTGTCCGCTCTTTTTGGCTGGCCACGGCAATGGCCACTTCAAGGGCAACCTCCACGTCAAAGGCGCGGATGGTACGCCGATGGCGAACACGATGTTGACCGTGCTGCGCCGACTCGGGCTCGACGAGCTCGAGAGCTTTGGTGACAGCACGGGGGAGATGGCGATCTGACACAAAGGTCAGTGGAGCGACTCCTCGACATTGAACACGTCGTTCATCGAGCGGTTGAATCTGACCATCCGGCAAAGCTCGGCATACCTTTCGAGACGAACGCTTTCCCACGCTCGCTCGACGGCGTAGTGTGCCAAAACCCGATCGAGCGACTCCATCATTAACCCTAATCGCAAAATCTTCGAAGCACGAAAACGCGAAACAGCCGCACTGGGCGCAGGCGAGAAGCTCGTGCTGGGGCATCCGCTCGCCGCCTGTGCCTTCTATTTATTCATCCGCGCGCACCAAACTTGATTAATCTCCGGTCTGCCAGCACCATGCCGGCATGATTTCGTCGTTGGTTCCCGCTCTCATCTCTGCCTTCAAGGCTCGTCGCGAGCTGGCTCTTGAGAATGTCGCTCTTCGGCAGCAGCTCGCCGTGCTCCGCCGTTCCGTGAAACGGCCGCGGCTCTCGAATGTCGACCGCGGGTTTTGGGTGCTGTTGCGCAGAATCTGGACTGACTGGGAGAGCGTCCTCGTCATCGTGAAACCTGAGACGGTCATCCGCTGGCACCGTTGTGGGTTCAGACGATATTGGACTTGGAAGAGCCGACGGCGTAGGCCCGGACGACCAGGCGTCGCTCCCGAAATACGTGAGCTGATACGGAACATGAGCAGGGCCAACCCGCTCTGGGAGCTCCCCGCGTGCATGGCGAGCTGGCAAAGCTGGGCATCTCCATTTCCCAGGCAGCCGTCTCCAAGTATAGGGTTCGCCATCGCATGCCACCGTCCCATACTTGGCGGAGCTTTCTCGATAATCATGTAAAGGACTTGGTGTCGCTCGACTTTTTCACTTTGCCGACCGCAACCTTCAGAGTTCTGTTCGTCTTCATCGTCCTTCGCCACGACCGTCGCCGTATCGTTCATTTCAATGTCAGCGAACATCCTTCTGCTGAGTGGACGGCGCAGCAAATGGTCGATGCTTTTCCATGGGACACGGCGCCTCGGTACCTGGTACGGGATCGAGATCAGACCTACGGAGCGTTGTCCATCGTCATTATTAGTCCGGGACTGGACTCTAGGCCTGGACCGCCCTCGAGCATATGCTGGAGAGCGTGGTCAGCGCGCGAGGGAAGGTGCTGAGGACGAACTTCTCGGCGACCAGCCGAGTAACGCGAGCGACCAAGCTGACTCAGGCTGCCTCTTGCCACTCGTATCGATGGTGCAGTCCACCGACTCGCGGCAGTGCGACTACTTTCGCCGTAGGAGACGGTCGGTGCGTGACCGTTCTCAAGCTCGGTGTGTCCTTGTTCAGCCCCAAGTGGCAACGGTCCTCATGATAGTAGCTGATGTAAGCTCGCACGAGCCGGATGAGATGACATGCGCCGAGAACCACGACGTGCTCAAGGAGCTCGCGACGGCAGCTGCCGACCCACCGCTCCGCGGTTCCGTTTTGCCATGGGCTGCGAAACGAAGTGCGAACGGGTTTTGTGCCCGTTGCCTTGATGAACTCGATGACCGCAGCGTTAAAGATGAAGTCGCGATCGAAGATGAGATATCTCGGAGCGGTGTCGTAGGGAAACGCCTCGCGTAGTTGCTGAATAACCCAAGCAGACGTCGGGTGGAACGTGGCGTTGAAGTGAACGATGTGCCGACGACCGTGCTCGATGACGAAGAAGCCGTACAGCAGCCGGAGCGACGCGGTGGGCACGGTGAACAGATCCATGGCGGCGATATCGTCTTTATGGTTGCGCAAGAAATGGGCTCATCGCAAACATCATAGCGGAAGTCACTTACGGCTGCGGAAGATGACCGGCTGAGTTTTTGCACCATACGCGGTAATCAGCTGCTGACCTTCTACGAATTCCCTCGTGCCATGTGGAAATCGATTCGAACGACCAATGCTCTGGAGAATCTCAACCGCGAGTTTCGACGCCGGACGAAAACCCAAGCGTCGTTCTCCAGCGAGGAGTCCGCGGTCGCTTTGTTGTTTGGGCTTATCGCCTCTGGCCAGATTCAACTACGACGCATCGACGGCTACCAACGTCTGAGCGAGGTTCCCGAACACGCGGAGGTTGCCGCCTGATCTGATACCCTGATGACGGAGTGGAGGGCGCCGTTCTTTTTCCACGGACCTCGGAACACATCCTGATTTATAGAGGGAGGGAAAAAGCCATGAGCGATGTGCTGTCTGAACCGTTTGTAGACTTCCTTAACCGCGTTGTCCTGCCAGGGTTGTCCGTTGTGCTCGCACTACTAACGCTAGCTGTGCTCGCGTTCACTCTGCGAAAATCAGGACAAACGCTCACACGTAGCGTTAAGCCGCATATTGAGTGCTACCTCCGTGTGCGCCAATCCAGCGAAGTGTTTTACTTCGTGATCGCTAACTTTGGTTTAGGCAGCGCCTACAACGTCACCTTTGAGATTCAGGTCGACGAAAAGGATTTCGCGGCTGTGATCCGCAAAAAAGAAGATCGGCTGGAAGCAGCCGGCCATAGCAGGTCTAAAACGCGCAATCAACGCTGGATCGACTTTTTGCGGAGCACACCCATTATCTAGCGGCCCGCTCCGAGCTCGAGACCTCAACTTGACAGTACCTTGCGGATGCACCGCTCACTTGGTCTTGTAGAGGTAGCCGATCCACGGCTGGGCTGCAACAAACGGGTGCAGATAGCTAAACGGCCTGGAGGGCGTAAGTGGCAAGCCCGATCGCCACCACACGGCCGCTGCTCTCGACGACCTCGAGACGGCAGGCGGCCAGCGTACGTCCCTTACGTACGAGTTCTCCAATGGCGAGCAAGTCTCCCTGGACTCCCGCCAGCAAGTTCAGCTTGAACTCCACCGTCTTGACCGTGGAGACCAGCGAGACCGAACCCACCGCGAAGTTGCCCGCCGTGTCGGCGAGCAGACCGATGAGACCCCCGTGGATGACGCCATGCCCGTCTTCGAACTCGGCCCGAAAGGGCAAACGCACGCGTGCCACGCCGTTCTCGCAATAGCCGAGTGTCATGCCCAGGTAGCGGCTGATCGGGGCCGCCTCGAAGCGTTGCTTAAGTTTCTTGAGATGCGCGGGCGTGGAACGTTCCGTCGTTTCACCCACCCGCTGGTGGCGGACACCTTCGGGCAGAGGAACCGGCACCAGCTTGGGCTCATTGAGGGGAGCCGAACGAGGCCGTACGGCGGCTTTCTTGCTAGCAGCCCTCGAAAGGATGTCTCTCTTCCCTGGTCCTTCTTTCATATCGAGACACGCTCCACGATGTTTGCGAGTGACGTGCCGTCTACACCGGTCATAGATCTGTGTGGTCCTGGGGTCGGAGCGTCCGGCCAGGTACTGCACGTCCTCCGGAGGCACGTTCTGGTTGAGTATATCCGTGATCCCGTCCTGTGCCAAAACTCAGCCCTTTTGAAATAGCCCATAAATCAGCAACTTAGAGTCTGTGTTTGCGGCCGTGCCCAGGGCCGAGCGCGAACAAACGACGAAATCATGCAGGCATAGTCCCGGCAGATCGGAGACTGATCAGGTTCGGGTCGGCGCGGATGAATAAATAGAAGGCACAGCCGTGTCCCGTCGGGCCAGGCCGCCAGCTGCTGGTGCTCGTCGGGCGTGAAGCCGGAGGTGACGAAGTTCTGGACCTGCCCCGAGTCGTCGATCGTCGTGATGATGCCGTAGCGGGCGCCCGTCAGCTCGCGGGCGGTTTCGGCGACCTCGTGCAGGACCGTGTTGAGGTCGAGGCTGGCGCTGATGCGCAGGCTAGCCGCACTCAGCCTTGAGATGCGGTCCCGCAACGCCTCGTTCTCTCGCCTCAGTTGGTCGGAACTGTTCAATGGCCTATCTCCTTCGGACCCGCAGCGAAACCGTCGAACTTGCCACGCGTCGGCAAGAGGGACGAGCGAGGTTCAAGCTGCGCGGATCCCAATGATCGTAAGCGTCAACGCGCACGTCTGTTTGGAATTCACGAAAACATCACCTGTTTACGCTAAGAATACACATAAACTTCATAATAACCGTATACCATAACAGTGTTTTGGTTGATCAGGCGACGGTGCTTGCGCTGTTTACTGTTGGTAATGTGTACGCATCCCTTTGTAAAAAAGGCGTTTACGCTCCATTTGGCGCGCAGCGAAGGTCACGAGTTCTATTTTGGCTGTAATTTAATGCACCGTAAAATCTTAGCGTCATCTCACCAACACTTAATGGCGGAAGCACCGACCGAGATCGCGAGTTGTGCACCAAGGCATGTGATCGTTGCAGCCGCCTTCTTGGCGATGACTCACTGCAAGCCACCTGCTGGCGCAGTGGCGCCAGTTTTCGATTTAAGCAGGGTGATAGCTGAGAGTAGTTTCAACATTGGCACTCTCGAGTCCTCACAAACGTTAGACTGCGATTTCCTTAGGTTCTTCTCGTTCAGCACGACAGCCTTAGGTGACATCGAGGCCGTTATTGACTGGAATCGAGATTCCAACAGGCTTGACGCCGTCATTTATCGTGGCCAATGTAATTGTCGGCTTTCCCAGAGGAATGCGTGCGAAGACGTCGTCGCGTCTTCAATCGGTGAACCGCCAGCGAAGCCTACTCGAATCACTGCGGAAGAAGAACCAGCCGACTCATATACTCTCGAGATCTCCAACCTCCAGGACGATGGAAGACCGGATTCGGGCTCTTACCAAGTCATCTCTCGCACCGAGTCATAAACGTAAGTACTCGCCGCACCCGTCGTGTCCAAAAATACAAACGAACTCTAAGACCCACGCGCCGGTCCGTCGCCGAGTTCATCTATCATTATCATGGAGAGCTCAGCCATCAAGGGCTTGGCAACGCGTTTGTGTTTTTGGACACGACGGGCTGACGTAACCAAGCGACGAATGAAGTCGGTACGGGTTGTAGAAGCCTTCGATATAACGGGCGATGGGGCGCCGGTTGTGGACCGGCCCTCTTCGGCCTTCACGGGTCGCCTGGTCTGGCCATGCGGTAGCCGACCCCGCGCTCGGTAAGGATGTAGGCTGGCTTGGTCGCGTCATCGCCCAGCTTGCGGCGGAGTTGCTTCACGAAGGTGCGCACCAATGTCGAGTTACCGGAGTCCCACTCGCGCCAGACCTGCCTCAGCAGGGCATCGTATGTCGATACCCGTCCCGCGTTGACCGAGAGCAGCCCGCCGCCGCGAGCGCGTCCCGCACATAGCGGAGCGCTTGGGGATCGTCGTCCACCACCAGGATGCGCCGTTGCTCCCGCCCTTTCCGCCGCGAGCGAAAACGGCGCGAGGCGACGCCGCCTGCAGCGCCGTCCCCGGCCTCTTCGGCCACCGGAATCGTGAAGGTGACTCGCGTGCCCTGGCCCGTCCCGCCGCTCTCCGCCCAGATGCGGCCCCCGTGGGCCTCGACCAGCCCCTTGCAGATGGCCAGGCCCAGACCGGTCCCGCCGATGCCGCGTTCCCGACCGCCGCCACTGACCACCGCGTGCTTCCGGAACAGCTACGGCAGCTGATCCGGCGGCACGCCCTGGCCTTCGTCGGATACCGAGATCGCGACGTGTACGTCATCGCGCGCTGCGGCGAGCCGGATTGGAGACGACGCAGGAGCGTGCCTGGAGCAGCGTTAGGTTGCGCGGGTTGCCACCTTTGCGCTCAATGTAATGGGCGCACTCGATCAACATGCCGCCGGAACCGGCCGTCGGGTCGCAGATACGCATCCGTTCGGTGGGCGCCAGCAGCGCGACGATGAGCTTAACCACCATCCGCGGCGTGTAGAACTCGCCGCCTTTCTTGCCCGCGTCGTCGGCAAACTGCTCGATCAGGTACTCGTAGGCGCGACCGAGAAGATCAGGCTCGGCCATGCGGTCGTTGCGGAGGGAAAACTGGGAGAAGTGCTGCACCAGGCGCGCCAGCACGGTGTCGCGGTTTCGGGCGTCGCCGAGCTTGTGCTCATCGTTGTAGTCGATACCGGCAAGCACCCCTTCCAGTCCGCCGTTCTGTTCCTCTAGCGCGACACACGCCTTGTTCAGCGTCTCCCCGATGTTGGTCGCCCGTTTTTGGATCGTGCCCCACCGCGCCCGGTCCGGTACGAAGAACTCGTGCTCGTCCGGGTCTCTCCATGCCACCGTCTCGGAGAAACCCTTAGCGATGAGCTTTTCCGCTTCCTCATCGAAGCGGTCCGACAGCCGTTTCAGGAAGAGCAGACCGAAGATGTAGGTCTTGTAGTCGCTACTGTCGATGGAACCGCGCAGGATGTCGGCGGCGGACCAGAGATACTGCTCGAGCTGCGCGACGGTCAGCGTCTCCGTCGGTGGTTTTGGCATATCTGCCACGGAACGGGTTGGCGCAGGCGCGGCCCCGGTGTTGTTCTTCAACGCAGCGACCGGTCGGATAAGACGGGCGATAAGAGCATCCTTCTTCCGGCCGGAATCATCGAGGTCGAGCGTTTGACACAGCTCCTTCAGGCGCTCTCTAGAAAGGTCTTGTAGAATCTCATCGATCCGCGCCTTCCGCGAGTTCGCAAGCGCATCAACGAGTTGCGGTTTGACGCGGCGATCCGCAACCGCCAGCTCATAGAAGTCGATGCTGGCGCGCAGCTCTTCCGCTGTCAGCTTGGCGAGAATTGCTCGTTTCCTTGGCATCACTATGTTATTTGTGGATTCACTCAAAAAGCGCTGTCACCCGATCGGACTGCTGCAACCTGTTCGACGATGTGCCTAGACTATTCGGAATTTCGAATTTATGCCGCTACCAGGAACCTCGCCGATGGCAACGAGTTGATACACCGCCATCGCCGTGATCGTCACGGATGGATTCGAATTCTACCAGAAGGTCATCCGTCGCTTCTTCGGGCCAGCGTGTCTCTACGGCCAGGTCCTCAAAACGCGCAGGAACGATCGCATCATCAAGGTCGAACGCAGAGCGCTGCACGGAGCTGCGTGGCGATTTGATGACGCGCTCAATAACTCCGAGGACTCCTCGACATTGAACACGTCGTTCATCGAGCGGTTGAATCTGACTATCCGGCAAAGCTCGGCATACCTTTCGAGACGAACGCTTTCCCACGCTCGCTCGACGGAGAAGCTCGATGAGCACATGGAATTGCTCCGTTGCTATTACAACTTCGTCCGACCGCACGGAGCTCTGAAGTTCGGACGTGAGATCCGAACTCCGGCTATGCAGGCTGGTCTGACGACGCGACGGCTCACCTTTCGAGACATCTTCTTCGCGACGACGATTCCTTTGTGGTCGCGGATCGAGGTTTTCCTGCTCACTGGGGCGCGCAACCCCGTCCTGTGCCAAAACTCGGCCCTTTTGAAATAGGCCATAAATCAGCAGCTTAGTATCTGTACTACCTGCGAGAGGAGATTCGGTCATCTCGATCTATAGGAATTCCAGAACTCATTTTCTGGTGCGCACAGCACGGGCGGAGTCTCGTCCCACCCGGCGTGGCGCAAGGCCGGTGTGATGAACTTGGTGCAGATCTCACGTTCGCTGAGGCTTTTCTTGTCCATTGTTCCGGCCATGATATCAGCACCAAATTACAGAAGGCGGGCCGTTCAGATTCGGATTTTTGGTGCTTCAGAACTTGAACTTCACCTCACCCAGCACGGTCCGCTGCAGCAGGTCGCCGAAGATGTGCTGCTGGACGGTCTGGTTGAACAGGTTGTTTACCTTGACGGCCGTTGTGATGGTGTCTCCTTGCCACTTCATCCCGAAGCTGCCGTTCACCGTGGCGTACCCTTCGGTGTAGCCATGGAACCCCGCCGTGAGCACGTCGCTCCAGAACGCGCCGGTCGCGGCGTTCACCGAGGCGGAGCCCAGCAGTCGCGACCCGTTCCAGCTCATCTCCGCGTTGAACCGGTGGGTCGGAGGTAGGTTGAGCTCCGCCGGCAGATACGGGTTCGGATTGTCCAGGATCTCCGGTTCGGACTGCCACGAGTAGTTGATGGACGCGGCTAACGACCGTAAGACCCTTTGATCGAGCCACAGCTCCACGCCGGTTTGGCGGATCGGACCCAGATTCAGGTACGTGAACGCAGTTCGAGGCAGAAAGATTCCTAACTGCGCCATCTGCGTCAGAACGAACGGCGGAAGCTGCCATCCGGGCGGTGGACTCGCCGCGGTATATGGGTCGAGTGACTGCGGCAGTGCGGTGAAGTTGATGGAGTCATCCCGCCGGTTGACGAAGAACGAGCCGCCGAATGTCGTCCCGCGCGGGAGTACGCCGGTGTAGCTCACTTCGTACGCCGTCAACGATTCCTCCGTCAGCTCGTCCTGGGGCATCCGGCCGATCGGGATGTCGCTTCCGACCGCGTTGACGATGAGCGGAAACAGCTGGGCGACCGCCGGCTGCAGCACCGGCGGCAGAAGTGGCGCCAAGCCGCTGAGGTCCACTGGGGTAACGATGCTCGTCTGCAGGGCGTTGTTGATAGCCGATGGTGCGCGGTATGCTTGGTTGAACGACAGCGTGACGGAGTGGTCCTCCGTCGGCTTGACGATGAACGCGATGCGCGGTGAGAACTTCGGGGCCGACAGGTTGCCGAACTTATCAACGCGTCCGCCCAGAACGAGGCGGAACCGTTCCCAGAAGATTTCGTCCTGTAGGTACCCACCTACCTCAAGGCGGTTCTCGCCAAGCGGTGCGAGGGTGATGTCGAAGTTGTTCTGCCGCACGTTGCCGCCGTAGCTCAGCCGGTGCCGGTTGCCGAGGAATACGGAGTGGCCGATCTCGCCATCGTACGTCTGTGTTTTAAAGTTGAGTTGCAGCGGCATCCCGGTGGCGATGTCCGGCAGCAGTAGGTTCGGCGCCTTGCTGTCCCCGAAGTTTGTGAAGAACTGCAGCCGCAAGGTGCCCCGCGTATAGTTCACCTTGGCGTACCCCATATACGATCCCCGCTGGATATCGAACGGACCGATACCGCTATGGATAAGCCCCTCCGTGCCGGCCACGCCGCCGGAATAGGTGATGGTGGCGTCGGACAGCTCGTGGTCCACCCGCACATCGAATTTGGGCTGGCTGGTGCCCCGGTTCGCAAATCCTGTCCCGAAGCCGGCAGTGGCCGAGTCGAGCGGATAGAATGACCCGCCCACCGTCTGGCCCGGCTGCCGCGGGTCGTCGATCACCGGGATCCGACCGACCGGCCGCGAGAACGCATCGGACGTGAAGTACCCGGCGCTGACGCGGTACGAAAACCGGTCGCTTGGCGCCCGCGTCACGGTTGCGTTGGCGCCGAACATCAACCCAGCACCGAGTCCCACCCCCGAACCGTCGTTGCGGTCGATATGTCCGCCGCTGAGGGTCACCGTCGTACCCACCGATTCCCGCGGCGGTTTGGTGATGATATTGACCGCCCCGGTCATCGCGTTGGCGCCCCACACTGCCGAGGCTGGCCCGCGCACTACCTCAATCTGCTCCACGTCGTCGAGATTCGTCGAGACTAGGTCCCACATCACGAGCCCGAAGAAGTCGAGGTAGGCGCTACGCCCGTCCACCAGCAAGAGTTGCGTGTTGGTCAGCGTGTTGCCGGCGCTGCGGCTGGCCACCTGCACGTCGCGGGCCGAGAGCTGAATAACGTTGACGCCCGGCGTCGCACGCAGGAGGTCGCCGTAGTTTTGCGCCGACGTGGTCTCAAGCTTGGCCGCCGAGATGACCGATGTAGATACGGGCGCATCAAGCACTCGCACCTCATTGCGCGACGCGGTCACGACCACCGTCTCCCCAAAGCTGGTGAGCTGCAGCTCGACCGGCGCCAGCTCCAGCGCTCCGCCGGAAACCGTCACGTCTTCGACCGTCACGTCAGAGAAGCTGGCCAGCGACACGGTAAGCGTGTAGCTACCGGACGCAACCTCGTCTAGCTCGAAGTTGCCCTGCTCGTCGGTATAGGTGGTGCGCGGTACCCCTTCACCGCGTAATGTCACGGTGGCACCCCGCAACACCAGCCCGGTCCGGTCTATCACGCTGCCGGCAACGCTGCCGGTCTGCGCCGATCCGGACGCCGGCCATATGACGAGCAGGAAAAGGCACAAAATTCCAATGGGACGAATCATCAAATACCCTCCACTACCCGGGCGCATGACAGATGTGGTCTCGTCATGACTATTACCTCGGGTTGTGTACGTCAAATTGTGCAGAAGCAGATTCATGGGTGCTTGCTCCGTTTACTGTTGCCGGCTTGACGTGACCCCACGGTTAGTACCACGTTGGATCTCAGTCATTCGGCCATTGTCGATGTCTCCCATGTCCAGTAAAAAACAGATTGGTTATGAGTTGCCGCCGATTCGGTCGGCATCTGAACGAAACGCGTTCAACGTGACGACCGTGTTAGAAATCGTACCGCATCGAGAGGCTCGCGCTAACGAATGACAGAGGATCGCCGGTTCGAATGCGGAACGTCACGGGCTCGCTGCCGTCGCGACGCAGTTCCGATGCGTGGCTCCGCAGACGCTCCCACTCAATGTCGGCGGCGGCGAACCGTCCAAAGCCGACCCAGCGGGCCTTGATACCGAGTGCCACCCTTTTCGACATGGCGTGTCGTCCTAAGTTATGAGCCACAAACGAACTCAAGCCCCGCGCACCGGCCCTTCGGTTACGACCCTCCCCATTCTCCGAAACAAGAACTCTGAATCCGTAAACCTGAGATGCCCGCCCCTGTGAATCATTCGGCGGTGCCATCGGGGGCCACACCGTCCAGGATCGCCCACGCGACAGACCGCTGCGCATCGCCGAGCCAGTCTAAGACCTTGAGCGCGTCCGGCATGTCCGGCGTAAGCCACACTCCGAGCCAGGGGAGCTCCACATGTTGAGCAGGAACCGCGCCTTGAACCACAAGCCAGACCCGGCCCTGCCACGCCGAGGCCGTGTTTGTAGCCACAACACAGCGGACGAGCGGGAGCCGTCGTTTGGAAAGCGTGAACGCCGCTCCCCCTGTCCACTCCTGGTCCACCGAGACAAAGTAACCCGGAAAATTGGGAAGCTTTGCACGTCCCCGCGCGCGAGCTTGGGCCAGGGCAGGGGCAAGCTCGACCAGGATCTCGTATGAGACCTCAGACCTCGGGGAGCGCCGGACGTGTCCCGTGTTCTACGTCACGTGATTTAGATAGTCCACTCGCCCGCCCTTACCCCTCGCCCGCTCTTCCGAGCGACCGTCGTCGAGTTCCACTCGTGAGGCCTGTCATCCGCAAAAAAGAAGATCGCGTACCGCTGGATCGACTTTTTGCGGAGCACAGGGGTTTTGCAGGGGCAGATGTCAGCAGAGACGCGCTAGAAGGGCTGAAGAGGCCTCATTTTCGGTTTTGGTCTCTAATCTCGATTTTCGAGTGCCACGTTTGCGCCAAAGGGGGGGAGCGGGTCGCTGACAGGGCCGTGCAGCGTCGGAAAAGAGGCCGCCCGAGGGATCCAGAATCAAGGCCAGGGCTACCGCGGCGTAGCCGGCCAGCACGTTCTGGTCCAGGTGCAGCCCGGGCCTGGATCCAGGTCTCCGCCCGGGAGCGTGGCATCCCGTTGCTGGACGGTGTTTTCCCTGCGTGTACGGGGAACGCGAATCGCCGACATCGCCTCCGACACGCCCCAGATCTGGGGCTCGCCACAGGTCGATGACGATCGAAACGGCCCGGCGCGCCAGTCTTGAGTTCGTTTGTGTTTTTGGACAGGACGGGATTGCGACAAACCCCCTACGCCAGCATCTTTGATGGGGTGCGCCGGCAAGGAGGCAGAGGCCTGTGATTCGACGCAGCAGACCTCCGATTTTCGCCAGCGCACCCCACAATTTCATCGAGCCGTTAACACTGCCATCAAAATCCCTGCCCAGGAACAACCATTCCCGAGTCGTGTCCACCGTCAATGTACGACCGGGCCTGAATCCAATGACCGTTGTGAAAAGAACCTCCTGTCCATCACGGTAGATCCGTAGGTTCCTATATTCGTATTTCCAGGTCCCAACGGCATTGAGCAAGCAATTCCCATCCAACCACTTCATCGTTCTATCAGGGTACAGATAGAGGAACCCGTTGCCGTAACCCAAGCTCCAAATTCCTGAGATGTCGGCATCCATGAGACTCAGGCATCTCGGTCCGCTCAGTTGCCGTCCGATCAGCTTTTGGGCATTCAGGGTGACTTGGTGAGGTCTCCTCAACCCCGCTTATTGGGCACGTGGGGAAGAACTATCATAGTCGACTATCACGTAGTCGGCTTTATAATAAACCGTTATTATGAAGTTTATATGTATTCTTAGTGTAAACAGGTGATGTTTTCGTGAATTCCGAACAGACTTGCGCGTTGACGCTTACGATCATTGGCGTCGGCGCTGCTTGAACCCGGCTCGTCCCTCTCTCGCCGGCGCGTGGCGAGTTCGACGGTTTCGCTGCGGGTCCGAAGGAGGTGGGCCATTGAACAGTTCCGACCAACTGAGGCGAGAGAACGAGGCGCTACGGGACCGCATCTCAAGGCTGAGTGCGGCTAGCCTGCGCATCAGCGCCAGCCTTGACCTCAACACCGTCCTGCACGAGGTCGTCGAAACCGCCCGCGAGCTGACGGGCGCCCGCTACGGTGTGATCACGACCATCGACGACTCGAGGCAGGTCCAGGACTTCGTCACCTCGGGCTTCACGCCCGACGAGCACCAGTAGCTGGCGGTCTGGCCCGACGGGACACGGCTCTTCGAATACTTCCGCGACCTTCCGGGAGTGTTGAGACTGCGCGACCTGCCCGGCTACGTCCGGTCGCTCGGCATCCTGCTGCTTGCGGTTGACCCAGCCAGAACAAGCAGTAGGAATTGCACGTGGTACGTCATCATGTGTCTGAAGATAAACACCCTCGCGTCAGACCATTGTAAAGCCCACGTCCCTTGGCGCGGTCGCAAACACAGACACTAAGCTGCTGTTTTATGGTTTATTTCAAAAGAGCCGAGTTTTGGCAGAGGACGGGATGGGCTGATTAACTCGCATTAGCGTTCTCTAAAGCACGCCCCTACTGCGAATTCAATGGGGCTGACGTAACCAAGCGACGAATGAAGTCGGTACGGGTTGTAGAAGCCTTCGATATAACGGGCGATGGGGCGCCGGTTGTGGACCGGCCCTCTTCGGCCTTCACGGGTCGCCTGGTCTGGCCATGCGGTAGCCGACCCCGCGCTCGGTAAGGATGTAGGCTGGCTTGGTCGCGTCATCGCCCAGCTTGCGGCGGAGTTGCTTCACGAAGGTGCGCACCAATGTCGAGTTACCGGAGTCCCACTCGCGCCAGACCTGCCTCAGCAGGGCATCGTATGTCGATACCCGTCCCGCGTTGACCGAGAGCACGCGGAGTAGCTCGTACTCGGTGGCCGTCAACTGCACCGGCCGGCCGGCCACAGTCACCCGGCGCTGCTCGTAGTGGATGGCTAGGTCCCCCAGGAGGAAGGGTTCAGGCCCGCCCCGCCGGCGCAGGGCCGCCTCCACTCTCGCCACCAGCTCCGTCGGTGAGAAGGGTTTGACGATGTAGTCGGCGGCTCCGAGCTCCAGGGCCCGTGCGATCGTTTCGTCCCTCCCGTAGCCGGAGATGAAGATAACCGGCAGGTCGGTCAGCTCGGGGACGCGTTCCATCAACTCGATGCCATCGGTCCCGGGCAGCACCAGGTCCAGCAATAATAACTGGGGCTTCTCTGTCTGGACGAGGCGGGACAACTCCTGCGGGTCGCTCGTCACGAGCGGGGCGTAGCCCGCCGCCGCAAGCGCGTCCCGCACATAGCGGAGCGCTTGGGGATCGTCGTCCACCACCAGGATGCGCCGTTGCTCCCGCCCTTTCCGCCGCGAGCGAAAACGGCGCGAGGCGACGCCGCCTGCAGCGCCGTCCCCGGCCTCTTCGGCCACCGGAATCGTGAAGGTGACTCGCGTGCCCTGGCCCGTCCCGCCGCTCTCCGCCCAGATGCGGCCCCCGTGGGCCTCGACCAGCCCCTTGCAGATGGCCAGGCCCAGACCGGTCCCGCCGATGCCGCGTTCCCGACCACCGCCACTGACCACCGCGTGCTTCCGGAACAGGTGCGGCAGCTGATCCGGCGGCACGCCCTGGCCTTCGTCGGATACCGAGATCGCGACGTGTACGTCATCGCGCGCTGCGGCGAGCCGGATTGGAGACGACGCAGGAGCGTGCCTGGACGCGTTGGAGAAAAGGTTGTTCAGCACTTGGACGATACGCTGCCGATCGGCCAGCACCCGGGGCAGGTTCCTCGGTAGGTCGATGTGGACGGTGTGCCTGCCGCCTCCGCTCAGGAAGGTATTCCTGGCTTGGTCCACCAAGCCGGTCACCTCCACGGGCTCGGGAGTGACCGACAGCGTGCCCGCCTTGATGCGGCCCGCATCCAGCAGGTCGCTGATCAGGCCGCGCATGTGATCGGCCTGCTCCTCGATGATCCGGAAGAACTGGAGCATCTCGGCCGACTCCAGGGCAGGCGAGGCGCCCAGCACGGTGGCGGCCGAGCCTTTGATGGACGTCAGCGGAGCCCGCAGCTCGTGGCTCACCATGCCCAGGAACTCGGCCCGCAAACGCTCCAGCTCTTCCAGCGGTGCCAAATCTTGCATGGTGACGACCATCGACGTGACCCCACCATCCTCGGCATGGATCGGCGTGGCGTTGACCAGCGTCGTGATACTCCTGCCATCGGGGACCGAAAGCACGATCTCCTCGGCGCGCACTGTCTCGGCGCGGCTCAGCTGCTGTGACAACGGGAATTCGTCGAGGGCCACTTCCCGCCCATCAGCGCGCCGGCACCTCATAATCTCCAGCAGCTGCTCCAGGGGACGGCCCGGTGTCTGCAGACCTCCAACAATCCGCTTCGCCTCCCGATTGAGCGACATCGGATTGCCGGTCCGGGCATCGAAGACCACGACGCCGACCGGCGAGGTCTCGACCAGGGCCTCCAGGTCGGCCCGGGCCCGCTGCTCGTCCCGGTGCTTGCGGGCGTTGGCGATCGCCGTCGCCGCCTGGGACCCGAACAACACCAGGATCTCCTCGTCCTCGCGCGTGAACTCCGGGCCGCTTTCCTTCTCGGCGAGAAAGAAGTTGCCGACATGCACGTCCCGATGACGCATCGGCGTGCCCTGGAAGGTCTTCGACCGCATCAAGTCCGAGGAAAAGCCGAGCGACCGGACGTAGCCGGGCAGGTCGCGCAGTCTCAACACTCCCGGAAGGTCGCGGAAGTGTTCGAAGAGCCGTGTCCCGTCGGGCCAAGCCACCAGCTGCTGGTGCTCGTCGGGCGTGAAGCCGGAGATGACGAAGTCCTGGACCTGCCCCGAGTCGTCGATCGTCGTGATGATGCCGTAGCGGGCGCCCGTCAGCTCGCGGGCGGTTTCGGCGACTTCGTGCAGGACCGTGTTGAGGTCGAGGCTGGCGCTGATGCGCAGGCTAGCCGCACTCAGCCTTGAGATGCGGTCCCGCAACGCCTCGTTCTCTCGCCTCAGTTGGTCGGAACTGTTCAATGGCCTATCTCCTTCGGACCCGCAGCGAAACCGTCGAACTTGCCACGCGTCGGCAAGAGGGACGAGCGAGGTTCAAGCTGCGCGGATCCCAATGATCGTAAGCGTCAACGCGCAAGCCTGTTTGGAATTCACGAAAACATCACCTGTTTACGCTAAGAATACATATAAACTTCATAATAACCGTATACCATAAAAGTGTTTTGGTTGATCAGGCGATGGTGCTTTCGCAATTAACTGTTGGTGGCTGCCGCGAGGAAAGTGCGAGTCTAACAGCCAGCAATAAGCTTAGAGGGGTGGCCGTTCGGCCTGAGAGCAAACCCTCGGAACCTGAGCTGACGAACACCACGCCTTCATATGCTACCCCGCTGATTCATCGATCGAAACCCTCCATGCAGACCCGATACTCCAATGCACAAAAAAAGCGCTTACGCTCCATTTAGCGCGCGGCGAAGGCCGTGAGCGCTATTTTGGCTGTAATTTAATGCAGCGTAAAGTCTTAGCGTCATCTCACCAACACTTAATGGCGGAAGCACCCCGGTGGTGCGGACGTCGAGCCACATTTCCGCAGTCGGATGAGCGCGCGAACAAATGACGAAATCATGCGGGCATGGTGCCGGCAGACCGGAGACTAATCAAGTTCGCGCGCGCGGATGAATAAATAGAAGGCACAACCGGAGGAAGATCTATCGTGATGAGAGTACGAACGGTTTGGACCTGGGGCGCCCCCATCGTTGCGCTGCTCGTTGTGGCGGCGTGCGCAGGGGATTCGAATCCCACTCCCACTGGCGTGAGCTCGCTGCCGTCCAACATCGTTCAAGAGGAAGAAGAGGCCCCTGAGTCGAATTCCGAGACGACCCCGCCGGAGGAGTTTAACTGCACGAACGTCGAGATTGTTCGCGCCCGCTTCAGTCAGCCCGGATACGTGGAGCACAACAAAGCCGGGCTCTACGTGTTTTTCCGGGGTATCCACGAGGGTGAGAAGCGGCTGCGGATCTGGTGGAACTACCTGGAGCGCCGCGACGTCTCTCGCGACGTGCGGATCGAAAGCGGGGAAGAGAGCTTCGAAGACGTGCTGGAGCATGTCTACGAGGGATTGACGGAACTAATGACTTTCGTGGTCCGTGTCCAGGTCATGGTGGACGGTCTGCGCGGTGAATGTGCCCGCAACCGTGAGGTAGACGTACGTCCGCCACCTTCGCCTTCCGGCGGCCAAGCACCCCCGGTTCAGACCGCCTTCGTCGGACCGACCGATAATACCTTTGGCGACGTATCGTTTGGCCGCCCTCCCTTCTATACCGATGGCCTGGAATTCACGGTGTTCAGAACGATGACGCTCCGGAGCGTGAAGGTGTATCCGAACGGGATCGGGACTCTGGTCATTCAGATATTAGATGCCGGTGGCAGTCCGGTCGGATCGAGCTCGACCATCATCACGGAGTCCGGCGAGCAGCGCGTGCCGGTTGGGTTAACGCTTCTGCCAGGCGATTACAAGACCAGCCTTGCCGGAACAACGCTCTCATCGAGAGACGAGGTGGGCCGTAATTTTACCGGGGCAACGTACCCTTACATTGAAGATGGGGTTGTGAGCATCACCGGCGTTACCGTTGGGTCCGACGCCGAATACCACTACCTCTACAACTGGGAAGTATCCTGGCAGTAGTTGACGGAGGCGTTGGGTCGCAGCTACTCCGAGAACGCTCCGGAGACGACGAAGAAGGCACGGGCGGCGCAACGGGTACTTTCGAGTGAACGAACGATTTCGGTCACTCCCCGATGACCTCCGCCCACGCGGGCGGTGCCATTGCTGTCAAGTCAAGTTGACGAAAAGCCGGTGCTTCCGCCAAGGGCCCGCGTCGACGGATCACCTCGGTCTTGTAGAGGCCGATGATGGATTCAGCCAAAACGTTATCGTAAGAGTCGCCTCGGCTGCCGACGGACGGCTCAATACCCGCCTCGGCGAGCCGCTCGGTGTAACGGGTCGAGACGTACTGCACGCCGCGATCGCTGTGATGCACCAATGTATCTTCTGGGTTTAGTCGGCGCTCGTGCAGCGCCTGCTCCAACGCATCGAGAGCGATGCCGGCAGTCAACGATGTCGTCGCTCGCCAACCGACGATGAGTCGAGCGAAGACGTCGATGACGAAGGCGACATACACGAAGCCGCGCCACGTGGCAAGGTAGGTCAGGTCCGAGACCTAGAGCTCGTTCGGGCGTGTGGCGTTGAAGTCGCGCTCCACGAGGTCCATCGGGCGAGCGCCGCTCGAATTCGGCTTCGTCGTCTTGAATCGACATCCACGGACCGCGCCCTGGAGACCCATTTCACGCATCAGACGGGCCACCGTGCATCGAGCCACGTCGCGGCCCTGCAATGAGAAACTCCGTCTCGCGGAACACATCCGACGCTTTCTGCCTTCGTTGCACTGGGCTACCTCGTCCGTCGTGTATCAGCGTTAGCCCGACGGGATGCTCATGACAACATGGTGACCTGACGACCAACGACCGGGGCGCAGGTGCGGGGCGCCCGTGTCTGCGCTCATCAGTGCACAGGTGTCTCTTCGGTAGCGCTACTCGCGGTCGGGGCACTCGGACTCGGGCTCGCGGTGCACCCACTCAGTACCGTTGGCGGTTAGGACGATGACGTCGACTGGTCCACCGACCTTGGTAGGCATGTACTCCGCTTGGCGATCAATGGTCGCTACAAACACCGCGACTATGTCCTGCCTAGAAGGCCTCTCTAGGTCCCCCACACCATCTGGAATACTGACACTGGAGAGGTGGTCAACGATATCGGGCTGTCCCATGAATACTACCTCACCCTCGGGCAGATCCTCCCGCGCCCCGATCTCCACGTCCCCACCTGAACTCCTGAACTCTCTAGTGTAAGCAAACGGTCGACCTTCCAACATGAAGCCAAGGATGTACGTGAAGAAGGCGGGGCTGGTCTCCAGCCTTCCGTTGTGGGCCTCGTTGAAGGCCACTTCCGTTCTGTGATCAAACCTCCCGACCCCGTCCTGTGCCAAAACTCGGCCCTTTTGAAATAAACGATAAATCAACAGCTTAGAGTCTGTGTTTGCGACCGTGCCAAGAGCCGTAGGCTCTACAATCGTCTTGGGCGGACGGGTCGTCACCATGCAGACGACCACCTGGTCGATGGCAAAACCTATCCGTCCCTCACCTGTCGTCCGCAAAACAGAAGACCGCAACTTCGCTGCTTGACAACAGTGTCAGCCGTGGGCCACAATGAAGCTGCGGTTGGGAGGGCTGCCCCGGCGGTTCGTTTAAGCTTCGGCTTACCCGGCCGCTTTTTTTGGTTCGACCAGCCGACTCCCTCGCCACACTAATGCACCTCCTCTACCTCGACGACGCCGACTCCAGTGGCAATACAAAGGAACAGTATCTGGTTCTGGGCGGCGTATCCGTATTCGAGGCGCAGTCACACTGGATCACCGTGGAACTGGACAAACTGGCAGCGGACATCAGTGAAAATCCGCACGAAGTCGAGTTTCACGCTTCAGCAAGCTACGCTCGCCGAAGTGCGCCGTGGAGGGGCATGAAACAGGGTGAAGCACGCGGCGCAATTAAATCTGTCCTTCAGGTGCTCGCGAAATCATATGACACAGCCCGCGCGTTCGCCTGCGTCGTCCATAAGGCCTCGTTTCCGAATCAAGATCCAATGGAGATCGCGTTCGAAGACCTCTGCCAAAGATTCGACCTCTACTTACGACGTCTACGCGCCGCAGGCGACAATCAGCGTGGGCTCCTAATACTTGACAACAGCACCTATGAGACGACGCTTCAGCGGATGGCGCTTGGTTTTCGCACTCTGGGTACCAAGTGGGGCGTCATTCAGACCCTAGCTGACACGCCCCTCTTCGTTGATTCTCGGGCGTCTCGTGTGATCCAGCTTGCCGACCACATCGCCTACGCCGTATTCAGACGATACGAGTCAGGCGACACACAATACCTTGGCCTCATTGCCGACAAGTTTGATGCGGAGGACGGAATCGTTCATGGTTTAGCCCACAAAGAGTACGACAATCCCAACTGTATGTGCATCGCCTGCATCACCAGGAGACCACTGAGATGATGCTCGGTCGGGGCGTGGAAAGACGCATGGTCGCTCCGGGCAGCTAGGACGTTCGCCGAGAAGGCGTCTGGTCAAAATATTCGAACGCCCAGCGGATCAGCAGTCTGCACCTTTCCAAGGACTGCTTGAATCCGCCATCGCGGTCGGATACGTATTCCAGTTCAGCGGAAGGAGTCGCGATGGACTGGAAGACCATGCTGAGCTTTCGCGGTAGGGACCGCCCTTACGGGCGGCCCCCCGCACAGATCCCAGCGAGCGCTGCTAACGCACTGGGCTCCTACCTCAGGTCATGACGCGCAGTCGCTGTTCGGGATACGGGTGCAGTGTTTCGATGCTCGACGACTTTCATCAGCCATCCGTGGTCGATGGCATCGAAGAATCCACGGATGTTCGCGTCGAGTATCCAGTTCACTTTCTTGTGAACCGTGCTCCCTTATCCCGGCAGGCTACCTGCCGTATCCGCTCCAGGGATGTGTCCCGAGGTTCGTGGAAAAAGAACGGCGCCCTCCACTTCGTGCCGTGATCTTCTTGGTGCGAAGAGTCGTGCACGTTAGTGCGGCGCTTCCAGAGTATTTGGCAAGCCGGCGTTCGACGGCGTCGCGGCTGAGAGATGCGCCGTATCGAGTTGGGAACAGCGAATCGTCTGGGACGCCAGCTCGTTCAGTCATCCAGCTATGGAGGACAGTGACCACAGCGCTGGTTAGCGGGGTGGCTCGTGCCTTGCGCCCTTTCCCATGACAGCTGACGTGCGCCCCGGTACCGAGGTGGACATCGCCACAGGTTAATCGGGTTGCCGGGAGTTTCTGCGCCATCTGGAGAGCGATCCCCGTGACGAAGCTTCGATCGTCTTCGTCGGCTCGACTGCGGCCCTCTTCGGCGAGGAGAACCACACGGACTACGCCTCCGCCAAGGCCGCCATGGCCTACGGCATGACGCGAAGCCTGAAGAACGAGATCGTACGACTCGCGCCGCTCGGACGGGTGAACTGCGTCAGTCCGGGATGGGTGGACACCCCCATGGCGGCGGCCTCGATGGAGGACCCCGAGGCGATTGGGAAGGCTACCGCGACGATGGCCCTGGAGAAGATCGCGACGGCGGAGGATGTGGCGAACGCCATCGTATTCTTCTCCTCTTCCGCGCTGGCCGGCCACCTCAGCGGCAGCATTCTTCCGATCGCGGGCGGCATGGAGGGCCGCTGGTTGCACCCCTAAACCAGGCCGAAGACGCGATCCAGCCGTTACGTGAGCTTTTCGTCGCCGGCCATACTAACATTCGCACATGGTCGAGTCGTTGCGATCGCCGATCGCCGCCAGTCGCAACGAAATGGTGGCGTCTCTTTCGTGAGCCACGGCAAACGTCTCACACGCCGCTTCTTCCGTCGGGACCCCGAGACCCTCGCACGGGCATTGCTAGGTCAGGTGCTCGTGCGGCGCCTTCCCAACGGCAAGGAGCTCTCCGGTCGCATCGTCGAGGTCGAGGCCTACCTCGGTATCGAGGACAAGGCGGCCCACAGCTACGGCGGACGCAGAACGAAACGAAATGAATCGATGTGGTTAGACGGCGGCCACGCCTACGTCTACTTCACTTACGGCATGCACTTCTGCATCAACGTCGTTGCGAATCGAGCGGAGGTCCCCACGGCATGCTTGATCCGTGCCCTGGAGCCGCTGGAAGGGATCGAACACATGAGACGTCAGCGCGCGAAAAAGGTTCAAGAGTCGCGTCTAGATGACACAAACCTCTGCTCGGGTCCGGCGAAACTCACCGAGTCCCTGGGCATCGACCGAAAGCTCGACAGGATCGACCTCGTGACCAGCGAGCAGGTCTTCCTAGTGCGAGGCCGCAGCGTCCGAGACGCGAGCGTCGAGGTCGCTCCAAGGGTTGGCATCGCCTACGCGAAGGAAGTGTGGGCGTCCAAGCCGCTCCGATTCTTCGTGAGAGGCAACCCCCACGTGAGCCGTTAGAAAAAGCAAAAGGGTGCTTGCGCTGTTTACTGTTGGTGTCTAATCTCGATTTTCGAGTGCCAAGTTTGCGCCAAATAAGGGAGTAGGCGCGCTGACAGGGCCGTGCAGCGTCGGAAAAGAGGCCGCCCGAGGGGTCCAGAATCGAGGCAGGGCTACCGCGGCGTAGCGGGCTAGCACGTTCTGGTCCAGGTGCGCTGAGCGCCCTCGTCACCTGCCTCCGGTGTTGCTTTGCCGTCGGCCCTGAAACGTCCCGGCGCGCCGGTCTTGAGTGCGTTTGTGTTTTTGGACACAACGGCAACGGCTCCCTCATTCCTCGGGCCACCATCTCCTGCAAAAACCCCTTCCAGTTCTCGTAGGATTCTCGGTTGCCGACACCGATATGAAGAAGAACTCGCGTCCCATCAGCGCGATAGCCGGTCGCAACGAGGATGGGCTCTTTCCTCTCCGCTCCTTGGTGGTAGCGCAGGTACGTGCCGTCGAGCTCGAGATACAACAGCTTCTCGTTCGAGAGATCCCGTTTTCGAAACGCCTCGAAATCCTCCGACAGACACCGTGTGACCCGGCTCACCACCGACTTCGAGACACCCGTGCCGCTCAGCACGTCCGCGAACGTCGCCTCAATGTCACGCGTCGACATCCCGTGGACGTACATCCGCGCGATCAGTTCATCGAGTTTCTCGGTCCGGCTCACGTAGGCGTCGAGAATCTTTGACTGAAACACCTTCTCTGTTTCTCGTACCTGCGGCACTTGCACCGTTACCGCTCCCTCGCCCGTGAGGACCCGATGCGACTCATACCCGTTGCGTCGTCCCTTCTCCTTCGTCGTTGCCGGAGCGTTCTCATAGTAGTTTCGACCCAACGCCTCCGTCACCTCGCGCTCCAACGCATATTGAAGCATCATCTGAGCTCCCGACCAGACGATCTCCGAGAGATTCATCTCCCCAAATACCAGTCGTTCCTCGAACTGCTTGAGCAATCGCTGACTCGGTAGTACCTTTCCCATGATGTATGGTTCTCCTTTTCTGTCCCCATGACGGGGACGGGTTTGAGCTTGGGGAACCATACATCGTTTTTCTTTGACAGGAATCTTAAGACATCACCGATTTGACCTCCTTGATGGATCTCTGCGCTCAGATTACAGATCCCACCTAGCAAGGTCACGCATTGGTACCGCAAGGACACGGTCCCCAAGCTTCCGTTCGGCTTCCCGATGATGCAGAGGTGATCGACCTTTCTGGTGAAACGCTCCTACCCGGCCTCATCGACGGGCACAACCATCTGAGCATCCGCTATGGGATCTCTCTGGATTCCTCCTTCACCCTTTAGCCTTTCTTGAATCTCGCTCCCGAACGCTCAGGATCGCGACCACAAACAGAATGGCAACAGCAACGTCGATGGGAGCCCATATCTCACGAGACAGGTATATCGGCACTAAGGGGTTGAACAACAAAGCAACCAAGCCGAACGTCCAAACGGCCCAAGGTCGGTCAACATGGGATGCGCGGTAGACTACCATCAAAGCTGAGATGCACACGACCCACCGAAGTAGAGTGTAGTAACCGTAAGGCCATGGTCCAAGGGCACCAAGTAGAAACAGTGCCGATCCCACGGCTGGGATGGCAATTGAATTGCCTTCGACTGCTCCGTTTGCTCCCATCGCTAACCTCCTCTACCCCGAATTGAGTGATTATGCACTTAATCACTCCAACATCTATTAGACTCGATAGCATTCGCCGACCCACGCAGGAGATATACTCGAATGTTTCGCGAGCCTGCGCCGCTCGTCGTCCGAGAGCCTGAGACGCTTGCCCCGAAGCCCGGCTCGGAGCACACGGTTCTCCTCTTGCTGGTAGTCGATCACATCCTGCTGCTGGCGGTTGACCCAGCCAGCTAGAACGAGCAGTAGGAATTGCACGTGGTACGTCATCATGGACCTGAAGATAACACCCTCGGGCCAGACGATTGTAAAGCCTACGGCCCTTGGTCCGGTCGCAAACACAGACACTAAGCTGCTGATTTATGGTCTATTTCAAAAGGGCCGCGTTTTGGCACAGGACGGGGTCTTCATGTTTGGTGCGCTCGCTTGGAAGCGATGGGGAGGTCAATAGTGATTAAGAGCTCGATCCCTTATCATCCAGATCATCGAACTCCTTTTCGATTTCCTCGAGCTGATCCTCCTCCATCCCGAGGTGGTGCTTGCGCTGTTTACTGTTGGTGATGTGTACGCATCCCTTTGTAAAAAAGGCGTTTACGCTCCATTTGGCGCGCAGCGAAGGTCACGAGTTCTATTTTGGCTGTAATTTAATGCACCGTAAAATCTTAGCGTCATCTTACCAACACTTAATGGCGGAAGCACCCGTCCAGGCAAAACACAAGGTTTACGAGCACATGAAAAGCTGTCACGGGCTAGAGGAATCAGAGGTGACCTGGTTGGCTGAATAATTCCTGGCCGTGTTGTTTATTTCGATGAACTTCTCAAATTCAGCCCTAAGCCATTCCTCAGTTGGCCATGCCCATCGCTCTGCTTCGGTCTCCGGTACATATTCAACTTTGATTTTCAAGGAGCCCCCCAATTAGTCAAGTGTTGGTCACGCTCCCTGAGGTGTTAGTTTTACTGGTCCACAACGACTGTGCTTCGGGCCACGATTGTTCCCGATGCGGACGCCATGGAATCGTAGTAGGAGACTGCAACCAGGATGCTTGGGTCGTCTTCATGTAGGACGTTTCGAGGATCGGCGTCGGATCTACTCAGGGGTATAGGTGTAAGCTGGCGCGAAGTCCCGTAGCCGTCCCGAGCGGATCGGCTCAAGCAGCGGCGTGTCGAGTGTATAATGATGGAGACCACCGACCTTTGGAATGGCTCTCACTTTGCCCATCGCCGGTGACTCTACCCGGCGAGGCTCAGGCGCGTCCTTCTCAAGCGACAAATGAGTCCGGCACGAATGATAGTAGTCGACGTATTTGCGTAGGATTCGCTTCAGGTGCCGCTCATCAAGGACGATCACGTGGTCGAGACACTCACGTCGAATGGAGCCGATCATCCTTTCGACAAATGGATTCTGCCACGGGGAGCGCGGTGCGGTAAGGACCTGCTCTATCCCGAGACCGTCGACGCGACTATCGAAGTACGCTTCGTAGGTCTGGTCTCGGTCCCGTACCAGGTACCGAGGCGCCGTGTCCCATGGAAAAGCATCGACCATTTGCTGCGCCGTCCACTCGGCGGAAGGATGCTCGGTGACATTGAAATGAACGATACGGCGACGCTCGTGGCGAAGGACGATGAAGACGAACAGAACTCTTGAAGGTTGCGGTCGGCAAAGTGAAAAAGTCGAGCGACACCAAGTCATTTGCATGATTATCGAGAAAGCTCCGCCAAGTATGGGACGGTGGGATGCGATGGCGAACCATATACTTGGAGACGGCTGCCTGGGAAATGGAGATGCCTAGCTTCGCCAGCTCGCCATGCACGCGGGGAGCTCCCCAGAGAGGGTTGGCCCTGCTCATGTTCCGAATCAGCTCACGTATTTCGGGAGCGACGCCTGGTCCTCCGGGCCTACGCCGTCGGCTCTTCCAAGTCCAATATCGTCTGAACCCACAACGGTGCCAGCGGATGACCGTCTCAGGTTTCACGATGACGAGGACGCTCTCCCAGTCAGTCCAGATTCTGCGCAATAGCACCCAAAACCCGCGGTCGACCTTCGAGAGCCGCGGCCGTTTCACGGAACGGCGGAGGACGGCGAGCTGCTGCCGAAGAGCGACATTCTCGAGAGCCAGCTCGCGACGAGCCTTGAAGGTAGAGATGAGAGCGCGAACCAACGACGAAATCATGCCGGCATGGTGCCGGCAGACCGGAGATTAATCAAGTTCGGGGCGCGCGGATGAATAAATAGAAGGTACAACCGAAATCAAGCTGTCGTGTGATAGATTCTTGGGTCCGGAAACCGATGCAACGTGTCCACGGGCTTGAGAAATGCCAGGAATTTGAGAGGTTTCAATGAAAGACAACAAAATGATTGCCGAGCTGACATCGGAGTTGGTGGCACAGGTGGAGAAGCTGCTGCATAAGCTAGTTCCACGAATCACCGCTGTTCTTGCTGAGCCGGAGGCTGCTGAGCCGGACGCTGCCGAGCCGGACGCTGCTGAGCCGGACGCTGCCGAGCCGGACGCTGCTGAGCCGGACGCTGCCGAGCCGGACGCTGCTGAGCCGGACGCTGCTGAGCCGGACGCTGCCGAGCCGGACGCTGCTGAGCCGGAGGCTGCCGAGCCGGACGCTGCTGAGCCGGACGCTGCCGAGCCGGACGCTGCCGAGCCGGACGCTGCTGAGCCGGACGCTGCCGAGCCGGACGCTGCTGAGCCGGACGCTGCTGAGCCGGACGCTGCCGAGCCGGACGCTGCCGAGCCGGACGCTGCTGAGCCGGACGCTGCTGAGCCAGACGCTGCTGAGCCGGACGCTGCCGAGCCGGACGCTGCTGAGCCGGACGCTGCTGAGCCGGACGCTGCTGAGCCGGACGCTGCCGAGCCGGACGCTGCCGAGCCGGACGCTGCTGAGCCGGACGCTGCTGAGCCGGACGCTGCTGAGCCGGACGCTGCCGAGCCAGAGGCTGCCGAGCCAGAGGCTGCCGAGCCGGACGCTGCCGAGCCGGACGCTGCTGAGCCGGACGCTGCCGAGCCGGAGGTTGCTGAGCCAGACGCTGCTGAGCCGGAGGTTGCCGAGCCGGACGCTGCTGAGCCGGACGCTGCCGAGCCGGACGCTGCTGAGCCGGACGCTGCTGAGCCGGACGCTGCCGAGCCAGAGGCTGCCGAGCCGGACGTTGCCGAGCCAGAGGCTGCCGAGCCGGAGGCTGCCGAGCCGGAGGCTGCCGAGCCGGAGGCTGCCGAGCCGGAGGCTGCCGAGCCGGACGCTGCTGAGCCGGACGCTGCTGAGCCGGACGCTGCTGAGCCGGACGCTGCTGAGCCGGACGCTGCTGAGCCGGACGCTGCCGAGCCAGACGCTGCCGAGCCAGAGGCTGCCGAGCCAGAGGCTGCCGAGCCAGAGGCTGCCGAGCCAGAGGCTGCCGAGCCAGAGGTTGCTGAGCCAGAGGCTGCTGAGCCAGAGGTCGACGATGGCGATTCGCAACCCCCGGAAGACCGCGCAAAGTAATGGAGGACATAGAACTGAGGCAGGGGATATGATTCTTCCCCCGAACGCTGCGGGGATAGAACCCTTCTTCTACCGATGATTAAGTCGAAACCCTCGGCCAGAGCGGGGAAGCTCGGCTCGGCAAACGAAAGTGGCACACAGAATCGGGCTACAGCAAACGGAGCAAAGTCGAGACAACGTTCCATCGCTACAAGGCTATCGTGGGCTCAGCAATGCGAGCGAGAGGGTTGGCGGCACAGAGAGTCGAGGCAAGGATCGGGTGCAAGATTCTCAACACGATGACGGCGCTCGGGATGCCTGATAGCGAGATGATCGGATGATGGGAGTCGGGGCCAAGCGAGTTCTCGGCCTCTATCGGAGTTGTGCACCAAGGCAGCAGATCTCCGGCCAGGATGGCCCAGAATGAGCGGCGGTGAGGTGATGTTCCACTACACCCTATCAACCTGCCACACAGAGAAGACGCCACGCTCGGATGTACGACTCGAGACGCTGGCCGCATTACGTTCTACCGTCGAGGTAGCCATCGGTGGCAAGGCGGTGCCATTGCCAAGATTCCCCTATTACGCGCTCAGCATCAGGAACACCTGGACCGGCGCGGTGGGCTGGCTTATCGAGGGAGCCGAGCGGCGCGTCCTGGTTCGTTGCGTGACCGCCTGGACGGGCAGGGGCGTGACGAAGGGCTTGGCCTGGTTGGCGGCGACACTACCGGCGGATCTGGCTCTAGAGTTTCCCTGCTGTCTGGTCAAGCCTGGAGTAGCATTCCTTAAGGATTCCGGCGCGGCTAGTTGTCTTGATGACGCGGAACGTTGCATTAGCTGGGCGCTCGTCGATGCGAGCGCGCCCGACCCCGAGACGGCGGCCTGATTCGAGGCCAGGGTGGGTTGTCCATCATCATTATTAGTCCGGGACTGGACTCTAGGGCCCGGACCGCCCTCGAGCACATGCTGGAGAGCGTGGTCAGCGCGCGAGGTAAGGTGCTGAGGACGAACTTCTCGGCGACCAGCCGAGTTAACGCGAGCGACCACGAGTTCCCGCGTGCGAGGTGGAAGTCGATCCGCACAACCAACGCCTTGGAAAACTTGAACCGCGAGTTTCGCCGCCGGACCAAGACCCAGGCGTCGTTCACCACCGAAGAGTCCGCCATCGCTTTGCTTTTCGGACTCGTAGCTTCCGGTCAGATCAAGCTACGTTGTATCGACGGCTACCACCACTTGGCCGACGTCCTCGCACGAGGCGACGTCGCGGCATGATCTGATACCCTTTCTACGAAGTGGAGGAGCGACGTTCTTTTTCCACGACTTCAGGGGACGCATCCGCGCACGCACCGACCGGAGACTAATCAAGTTCGGGGCGCGCGGATGAATAAATGGAAGGCACAGGTGTTGCTTAGAGAGAAGTTCGTTGATGGTTTAGCCGAAACGAAGAACGTGGGGAACGCCGCTTGACCGATTCACGATCCACAACTTCTGACAATATCTCGACAGTACCCTCGAATATGCCGAAAGTCTTACTCTTCGTGGACAACTCAAACATCTTCATCTCGGCTAAGGATGAAGCTTTTCGTCGCGAAGGCAGGCCAGCCAAGGACCAGGTCCGGCTGCAATTCGATCTACTGCTTCGGCTCGCACTCGCCGGTAGACCTCTAGCCAACGCATTCGTCGTCGGTTCAATACCTCCCGAGCAGCGTGCTGTATGGGAGCAGCTTGAGGCTGCCACTGGCGTACGCCCGGAACTTTACGAGCGCGGTCAGTTCTCAGGTGGAGAGCAAGAACTTGATCAGTGCCTGCAGTGCCTGCAGGTCCACATGCTTCGGGCGATCAGCGACCATCGTGACCCTCAGATCGCTGTCCTGATGACCGGCGACGGTCGAGGGTACGATGACGGCGTTGGCTTTCACGCGGACATGGAGCGGATGCACGCGGCAGGTTGGGGCGTCGAGGTCGTCAGCTGGAAGAGGTCGTGCCGTCGGACCTTGCGTAAGTGGGCAACTGTAAAGGGGAAGTTTATTCCCCTAGATGACTACTACGAGTCGGTGACCTTCTTGGAAGGCGGTCGACGGTCAACGTCGTTAGACTTGTCGTACCGCGCGGTAGCTGTTCCTCAAATCGGCCCTTTACAGCAGGCGAGATTGGCCGCCAAGACGGAATCAGATGCTGAGGTTCTTGCTTTGCGGCAGGAGCTCGAAGCACTGAAGACCAAGACCCGCGCGAAGGCCAAAGGCAAGGCTAAGTACGAGAAACGGATGGCTAGAGCCAAATCCACGACCTAGGCGTACAGGAATGAGAGTCAAGCCCATTCTTAGTTGAAACTGTTCTGCGGCTCCTGATTCATCACGCGGCTTTCTTCTTCGACGTTGCCGTGTCGTGACATTTCCTGTTCGCTCATCTCAATTCGCTGTTCTTCTGGAACAGGGAATTGCCTGCTAACCATTTCAAATATAAAGAGTTACCACGTGGAAAAACGGCCCAATCAGCGCAAAAATGGCCCAAATTCCCTGTTTTTCATGGTTTCCAGGCGAGACCGGATAGCTCCAACCTGCACCATCCACCATTCCGTGAAACGGCCGCTGGTTTTGGTGCCGCGTAACCCGCTCGTGTGCTAGAGTTTGAGCCTGATTTCGAGAGACGCAGTTCTTTCGGCGATGCGGGCTGGGCTGACCGCACGGTGCCTGACGTTCAGAGACACCTTCGTGTGCACGCCGACATCCTCATTAATGGCGTTCGCCGACACAGGCAGGCCAGCTGACACTAGCATTCAAACACGGCGTAGCAACACTTGATGGCGGAAGCACCGAATAGAGTCCATGCCGACGGCAAGAACCAGCGAGAGCCACCCACTGCGCATCACGGCGATGACCCTGGGCGACGGCCGGGGCCGGGTCGGCTTCTCGCAGTGCCCCGGTAGGATCGATCGCTACGCAATATCCGGGCCCTGGAAGCGGGATCTCGACACCGACCTCGACGCGATTCAGCGCTGGGGAGCGACTGCGGTGGTCAGCCTGATCACCCACGAAGAGATCCCCTATCTGAAGGTGCACGATCTCCCGAGGGCGGTTCGAGACCGGCACATGGAGTGGTGGCATGCCCCGATTCCCGACGGAGAGGCACCGGAACAGGACTTCGAGCACGCCTGGAAGGCCACCGGCGAGTCCATCCGGAACCGACTGCGGCTCGGCTTCGACGTGCTGCTCCACTGCTGGGGTGGTCTGGGACGCGCCGGGACCATCACAGCTCGCCTACTGGTGGAGTTGGGTGTGCAACCGGACGATGCGATCCGCCGCGTGCGCGACGCCCACGAAGGGACCATCGAGAACGACTCCCAGCTGGCCCACGTGAGGCAGTGTTCGGCACAAGCACCATCGGTTCCATCCCGGACCGCGGACGACATCCACGACCGGGCGCTCGGGGCCTTCCTCGGTCTGGCGGTGGGCGACGCGGTCGGCACGACGCTCGAATTCTGCTCCCGCGATACGCAGCCGCGTCTAGAAGACATGGTCGGTGGCGGCCCGTTCGATCTGCCGGCCGGTGCCTGGACCGACGACACGGCCATGGCGCTGGCCCTTGTCGACAGCCTGGCGGAATCCAAGACGCTCGACTGCCGGGACCTGATGGACCGTTTCGTGAAGTGGTGGCGAGACGGAGACTACTCGTGGAGCGGAGACTGCTTCGACATCGGAAACACGACCTGCCAAGCGCTCACCCGGTACCTACGGACGGGTGACCCGGTCGCGGGTTCGACCGATCCCTGGAGCGCAGGCAACGGCTCGCTGATGCGGCTCGCCCCCGTTGCGCTCCGGTTCAGGCACGACCGGCCGCGCCTGCTCGCAGCAGCCGCCGACCAGTCCCGGACTACCCACGGAGCCGAGGAAGCAGTGGACGCCTGCCGGGCGTTCGGCGCACTCCTGGCAGACGCCATCGCCGGGTCACCGTTCTCGGACGTTCTGGCTCCGAGACGGTTCACGGGAGCGGCGGCAATCACTCAGGTCATAGCCGGCAGCTGGCGAGGACGGACACGGGATACGATCCGCTCCAGCGGGTACGTCGTTCACACGCTCGAAGCCGCCATCTGGTCAGTCGCCCGCACCGGAGACTTCCGCAGCGCGGTGCTGCTCGCGGCCAACCTGGCCGACGACGCCGATACGGTAGCAGCAGTGACGGGGCAGCTCGCCGGCGCCCTCTACGGCCTGAACGCCATCCCCGACCACTGGCGGGAACGCGTTGCCTGGAAGGATCGACTCCTGGCAGCGGCGCGGCGGTTGCTGTCGGAACCCCTTGCCGACCGGTAGAAGTTGGGTGGGTAGCCGAAGCACGGCTCTTGACCCGGTCGCAAACACAGACACTAAGCTGAAGTTCCTGGCTGAAAAAGCCAAGATCCGGTGTTGATCCAATGAGATAGTTGGAATCAATGGTGCTGGCTTCTGTCTACACGGTGATACCTTTGAGCAGGTCGTAGGCTCTCTGCTGTTTCGAGTCCGGAGTTGTCGTGACATCGAAGGTGGGCTCGTCGGGTCCGGCTTCCGGTCGCCGACATTTGTTTCGGACGATGTTGCTGAGAAGGCGCAGCAGCGTGCGGAAGCTGGAAGCTCGACTCCCATCGTCAAGCTTCTTGGTTTGTATCTTGCGCAGGGCGGCCTCGGAGCGCTTCGCCGGAGCAACCGGGTCACGCCTGGCCTTCGCCTGCTGGTCCTCGTCAGAGAATAGCAGCGGCCGCCAAGCCTCCATCATGTGCCACAGGACGTAGTAGGCCAGCATGCACAAGAAGACGTGCGCCCGGACTCGGTTTTCGCGCCGGTGACGAATCGGCCGCACCTTTAGGTCCATGCTCTTGAAGGAACGAAACGCCCTCTCGACCTGGGTCAGCAACTTGTAGCTGCGCACTGTGTCGTCGGTTTTCATCCGCTGCTCAGCAAGACTGGTGCGGATCACGTAGATGCCGTCAAGGGCAGCTTCCGCAGTGACCTTTGTGTCGTCGATTTCGAAGCTAAAGCTGTCGTCGCGAATGTCCAGCTTGAAGTGCTTGCCGACTTTGTACTTGTTGAGAACTCTGCCTACCCGCACACCGATTTTATCTTTACCATGCAGCTGACCCCGCCCGATCCGTTGGCGAATCCCTCCGAACTGCTTAGCGATCGTCCCCATGTGTCGCTTCCACCGCTGGAGCCGTTTGTTGGCGAGCTCAGAGTTGCCGTTGGCGAGGCGCGAGGCGTCGGCATCCATCGTTGTCTCGTCTAGCTCGAAGTCGAAACCGTCGTCACGGATGTCGAGCCTGTAATACCTGCCGACCTTGTACTTGTTGAGGAGCTTTTTCACTGCAGCACGGATGTCCTCCTTGCCCTGCAAACGGCGCCGCTCGACCATCCGACAAACTTTCTCCAGCTCCTTGCAGGTCGCTTCGAGCAGAGCACGGCGCTTGTGACGCCGCCTCTCGGCCAGCTCCGGATTGCGGCAAGCGACCAGCCTCTCGTTGGGGAAATCCGGGTGCGTCACCTCAAACAGATTCCGCTCGTCGAATAGCCCCATCTGGAGCACCCCATCGTTGATGAGCTTGCGAATCGGTTCGGGACGCAGAGCGGTAATCCAGTCGACACCGTCCATCTCCCGCAACTCGTCGATCTGGGTCTGGGTGATCATTCCGCGGTCGCCCACCATCACAAACTGCTCGATGCCGAAGCGCCCTTGCACCTTTTCTACCTGAGGCAACAGCGTTTTGGGATCGCCCGTGTTGCCCTCAAAGACCGATACCGACACGGGGATGCCGCGTTCGTTGGTCAGCAGACCGTAGTTGATCTGCAGCTTGCCTTTCTTGCCGTCACGGTCGTATCCGAGGCGGGCGATCGGACAACTCACACCCTCGAAGTAGCTTGAGGTTAGGTCATAGAGCGCCAGGCCGTCGTTTTGGAGATGGCGCGCCGCGAGTTTTTTTTCGATGACCTCCTGGCGTTTGAGAACTCAGTCCATGGCGGCATAGAGATCGTCTTCGCGGGCATCGCTCACCCCCAGGATTTCGGGCAGTGTGGTTGTGTGCCACCACTGGCTAGTCGCCAGCTTCGACTGCGGTTCGAGGATCCGGGCGACTACCATGGCCACGACCAAATCCCGCTCTGGTGAGTGTCGAGAACCAACGAGCTCTTCGAAACCGAGCTGTCTCATGGCGCTGAGCACCGCGTCGACGTGGCCATGGTGCCGGGAGCCGTTCTCGACGATTTTGAAGGCGACTTCAACCGAGACGAGCTTTTCCCCTTTGAGAATGCGTCGGATGGCGTCGACTGCGTCCATGGGCAATTTGGACAAGTTAGCGAGCGTGCGCTTGCGGACGTTTCCGCCCACCCGATAGGACTCACGCAGCAGGACCGCGGGGGTAGAGTTGCGATTGGGGATGATGTGGGTATGCATGCCCACCATAATAGCCTATGTATCAATATATATCAAACTATAAAAGGCTTTAGACATGCCTACATATTGCATCCCAAAATTAGCCTCTCGGCGTCCCTAAAGACGCGTAATCATTGGGGATTCACACTGTCAGTGGGTTCATTCGACCAAGGAACTTCAGACTAAGCTGTGCTGATATTATGGTCTGTTTCAAAAGGCCGAGTTTTGGCACAGGACGGCGTCATCAAACCCGTCTGGAACGACCTGAAGTTCTGCTTTGCCCCCGCAGACTTCACACTCGGTAGTCTTTCTGTTTGGATTCAACCTTAGAGCCTCCTGTCACACGGTGTACTCCGCAAAAAGTCGACCCCGTCCTGTGCCAAAACTCGGCCCTTTTGAAATAGACCATAAACCAGCAGCTTAGTGTCTGTGTTTGCGACCGGGTCAAGCCCCGTAGGCCGGCGCTTGGGGATGCCGTGGCTGTCCGAGTTTTGGCACAGGACGCGGACGGGCCATCCTGGTTGGATCCAGCGTGACCAACAGGCCGCTATTCGTTTGTGTTTTTGGACACGACGGGATTCGGACGACCGGCGGCTTGTCACCGGCTTCGGGAGCTAGTTGCCTTTCGACGGAACTGCCTCCGGCTCTGTGCTTCGCTGAAACGTGTAGCGCAGGCCGACCCTCCCCGACAATCCCGGGCCCGGAAAGCCAATCAGTACCTGGTGCTCATGGTCGGTCAAGTTGTCGATGCGGCCGCGAACCTCCCACCGCTCGGCAAAGTGCCAGGAGCCGGCAAGGCCGAGGAGACCGTATCCGGCGACACGCTCGAGCTCTGGAACCGGGAGCTGTCGATCGAGCGTCTCTGAAACGGTGCGGGCGTCGAACGATAGAGAGAGGTGGCTCGTCGGCCTCCACCGCAGGCGACCGCTGGCCAGCCACCGAGGCCGGCGAAGCAGCGGCATCAATGTCGTCAAGTCCTCGACCTCGTTCCAGGTGACCTGCGCCTGGAAATCGATGCTCGAGGTCGCCTTCCACGTGACTGCCAGCTCAACTCCGCGAGATTCTACGCTCGATCGATTGATGTTCTGGAAGCTCTCGAAGTCGAAGTCGACCAGGTCCCGGTAATGAGTATAGAAGAAGTTGATACCGGCCCGGAGACCCTGAACGAGCTGTTGTTCGACACCGACATCCAGACCCCAGGCGGTCTCCGGCCTCAAGTCCGGATTCCCTCCCAGAGCAGGGGGACTGGCGAGCGCGAAGAAACTGGGCAGCTTGAAGGCTCGGGCTACCGAGCCACGGAGCACGGTCGCGTCGTCGTTGAAGCGGTAAGCGATTCCCAGGCGGGGGCTTCCTTCAGCACCGGCGGTCCCGGGAAAATCGAATCGCACACCTGCGTCCAGGACCAGATGGCCGGGCTCCACGATGAGCTCCGCGAACGCACCCGGCGTGGTGCGGCTCGAGTCGTAGTCGCCGCCCAGAAACATCGGCAACTGGAACACGCTCTCGTTCCGCGCGCTCTCGTGATCCAGGTCGACGCCAGCGTTGAGGTGCAGGAGGCGGGTCGTGAGCAGTCCCGTTGCCCATTCCGCACGGGTTCGCATGTAGCGGGTTTTTTCTATCGAGGGAGGCACCAGGAATCCGACGCCGGGGCTCTGGCGGTCGAGGTCGTGTCGGTACAGGCTGGCGCTCAGCTTGTGGCGCCGGCGCGCGGGCTCGCCCAGCCGGAGATCCGCACGCAGACTCATCTCTTCGTGCTCCGATTGCCGTACCTCGCCGGAGCCGAGTAGCGGACCGCCCGAGGCTTCCGGGTAATCGTCGCTCTCCCAGCTCGCCACTCGCGTGCCCAGGCTGAGCCCCGCGCTTTCGCCCAGATTCAAATTCAGGTTCCCGAGAAGGTGCAGTTGCTGAAACCGATCCTCGGCCACCCGGCCCGCCTCTTCTTCCCACTGCACCGCGGCAAAATAATCGCCGCCGGTGAAGCCGTCCGAGAAGGATGCCGCTGTCCGGAACGCAGACCCGTTCCCCGCTTCGATCTCAGCGCGAGCGACGGTTTCGTCACGCTCGCTCCTCTCCGACACCAGGTTGATCACGCCGGCCAGAGCCGCGGAGCCCCGGTAGAAGGACATCGGACCGCGGGCAATCTCGATGCGCTCGATGCCGATCAGGGGCAGGCTCTCAAGGTTGACCGCTCCACCGAACGGGTCGGTGCTGTCGTTGAGCGGCACCCCGTCCAGGAGCACGAGGGTAAAATTCGAATCTCCCCCCCTTATCTGAGCCGTCGTCAAGCCACCGCGTGAGGCGCTCGGAAGAACGAACAGGGCGGGCGCATAGGGGAGCAACTCGCCTACGGTCCGTGCCCCAGAGTCATCGATCATGTCGCGATCGATGACGGTTACCACCTGGGGGGTGGAGGAGAGCGAACGCGCCGATACCGTTATCGTGACGTCGAGTGTTGGCACCTCGGGTTCGCGCTCCTCCTGACTGGAGCGCGCCTCGGGATCGTCCTCTCGTTCCTGTTGCTGAACCGACGCCGCTGCGGGTAGGGCGACGGCGAACATGTACGCCAGGGCCAGCGTGAGCTTCTCCATGCCACCTCAATTATACTTTCCCAGGTTGTGCTCCGGGAGTCTCGTCAAGAACCCCGTCCTGTGCCAAAACTCGGCTCTTTTGAAATAGACCACAAATCAGCAGCTTAGACGCCCTTGGAATCCGCGCAGAATCGAGGGTATTTCGCGCCGCAGGGCTGGCTTCCGACCCCAGAGCTGCGGGTGGCGAGCGACAGGCCCACCGGGGGTGCGCACGGCTGGCTCAAATCGGCTGCGGGGCGAGCTACGGGCAGTGAACTTCGCACCCGGAAGTCCTTTATTAGACTGGACTTTATCGAGCACAAGAGCGAACGTTCGGTGATGCCGCACGATACAGGGGTTGGCCGGAACGTCGTTTTGGACGGTTTGGACTTCGCCAGCTTACGGCGGGTCTGGGAGCAGACCTTTGGGGCTGCTCCTCCAAGCTCGCTCTCGCGTGTTTTCCTGCGCCGCGTTCTCTTGCACGAACGCCAGTGCCGGACCCATGGCTGGCATTCGGCCACAACCCGGCGCGCTCTGGCAGCCATGGCGAACGGGACGCCAGGCAACGGCGCCGCCACTCCCGCAGGGTCCGTTTCTGCCGGCACCCATCTCGTCCGCGAGTGGAATGGCCGGACCTACCAGGTCGAGGTAATCGACAACGGCTATCGGTTCGATGGCAAAACCTATCCGTCCCTCACTACCATCGCAAAGCGAATCACCGGCACCCACTGGTCAGGACCACGCTTTTTCGGTCTGACGCCCAAGCGCAAGGCCGCATGACGGGTGACGCCTTCGCCAATGCCCTGTGGAGGAGCGCCGTTTTTTTGGGGGGACTTCAGGGACGCATCCTCAAGGCTAACCTTCAACTACCAGTGGAACATCTTCTGAGGAAGGATCGGTTTGCCTAGAAATCCTTTCGCCGCGGCCACACTTGATGATGTGATGCGCCGCATCATCGAAGAGCTCCTATCGCACGGCGAGCCAATTCAATCGTCTAAAGGTTCTAATCGAGAATTGACTGGCGTGCTGCTCGAACTCACGAATCCGAGATCTCGTTTAAGCCGAACCGAGACACGTGGAAAGCCTTTCAGTTGTCTTGGGGAGCTCTGCTGGTACTTAGAAAAAAGTGACGATGTTGATTTCATTTCGTATTACTTATCGCGGTACATAGATCTTGCTGAAGGATCTAGCCTTTGGGGAGCATACGGGCCACGATTGTTCGGAGGGGATATTGACCAAGTAGCGAACGTCATAGACCTTCTGAGAAGGAAGCCCGGCTCGCGTCAAGCCGTCATCCAACTATTCAATGCATCTGACATCGTAGGCGAGCATAAAGACGTTCCTTGCACGTGCGTTCTGCAATTGATGGTTCGCGGTAGCAAACCATCGCTTCATATGATCGCTTATCTGCGGTCAAATGACGTGTTTCTAGGCCTGCCGCACGACCTTTTTTGCTTCACAATGGTCCAAGAGATCGTCGCCCGAGCTCTCTCGATCTCGATCGGAACATACAAACATGTCGCCGGGAGCATTCACCTTTACGATCGCGACAAGAGAAAAGCGGAACAGTTCATAAACGAAGGCTGGCAGCCTACTGATCTGGCGATGCCGCAAATGCCAGAGGGCGATCCCAGGCCGGCGATCGAAACCTTGCTTAAAGCTGAGCGAGACATACGGGACGGCAAGGGACTTCCTTCCGGTTACCTAGAAGGTATTCATCCATATTGGGCAGATCTTGTTCGCTTACTCGCTGTGTTTCGGTACTCAAAGGACAAAGACATAGAAGGTATCAATACGGTTCGTGGTGACATGCATTCACAAATTTATAACCTCTTCATCGAACAGAGAATCAGGAGCCTCCAAAACTGATGTATTCCACGCTCACGAAATTGATTGACAAACTAGACAACCTTGATACCTCGTCGACCAACGTAATCTCATGGGGTTGTCCCGTACCCTCGTTTGGCTCTTTGTCTCGGGCGCGCGTGGCTACACTTGGCCTTAATCCGAGCAATCTGGAATTCATGGACCATGCAGGGAACGAGCTGCAGGGACCATCACGTCGGTTCCATACGCTTAGATCTCTCGGTCTGTCTTCGTGGTCCGAAGCTGATGTGCGACACCTCCGGATGATTGTCATGTCGTGTGAAGAGTATTTCGTCAGGAATCCATACGACAGATGGTTTAGGAGACTCAATAGCATCCTTTCCGGCGTTGGTGCTTCGTACTACAATTCCATCTTCCAATCCAGTTTCTTAGAAGTTACGGCGTGCCATCTCGACCTTATTCCCTACGCGACGTCCCGCAAGTGGGGAGAACTCACAGCTGTACAACGCTCATCCTTGTTGCACTTTGCCGGTGATACTTTGGTTCTACTCTTGCGCGACTCAAGTATTCGCCTCTTGATCCTTAACGGACAGTCTGTTGTCAACTGCTTTCAGGATGTTGCTGGGAGTACGCTGCAGAAACAAGAACTTCGGGACTTATCACTGCCGAGGAAGTCATCGCGCGACGTAAGAGGGCTGGCTTACAGTGGCGTTCTTGATCGGATCTCTGGAGTTGACCTCGGCCATCAGATCGTCGTGCTGGGGTTCAATCACAACATCCAAAGCAGCTTTGGAGTGACTGCAGGAGTCGTAGCGGCTATTCGTGATTGGATTTCTCAAGTTTCTATCCCACATCAATCGTGACTCCTCGAGATACCGAACTCACCCAGCAACTGCAGTGTTCTTTGGACAAGTTTGAACAGACGCGACCTCTCCCAGGCATCAGCGATGTTGGTAGACGCGCTGTGTTCATTGAGCAGATGCTAGAAAGCATCCACAGGGTGCGCTACATCTCAGTCATTCGTGGGCGCACTGTCAGCCCTCGACGCCTTGACCCTCACGACGAACACTTTGACCCACTAAAGGCGGCAATTCACTCCGAACGTCAAGGGGAGATAGACGAAGCATGTTGGATGGTGTTCTTTTTCGTCCACTTCGGCAAGCACCGAAAAGCTGGCTGGCGCTACGCACGTGAAGTCTATGGTCGACTTGGTGATCGACTTCGATGGGACTGGAACAATACGAGCAAGGATCCTGACGCGTTTCGGCAATGGCTGGCAGCCCATCAAGATGAACTGAGACACGATGGCGTTTCTCGTGGGTTCGGCAATCACAGAAAATACCAAAGCCTCGATGCGTACTCGAACAACGGTACGGGTTCAGCGTTCGAGAGTTACATATCTTGGGTGGGATCTGAGCGCGGACATGGAGGCTTGATCGCCGAGGCCTGTGCACGTAACAACAACGACCGTCGGCGATCTTTCCACGACCTCTTTCAATCAATGAAGATGGTGGCAAGTTTTGGAAGGCTCGCGCGTTTTGACTACCTCTCGATGCTTGGGAAACTGCGCCTAGCGCACATCGAACCGGGTTCAGCGTACTTGAGCAACTCAACAGGTCCGCTTCAAGGCGCCAAACTGCTTTTTGAGAACACCGAAAACGCTTCCGGCAGTCTGCTGGAGCTAGATCGCTATCTAGTCGAGCTCGACGCGCAGTTAGGCTTAGAATTCGGCTTGCAAGTGCTCGAAGACGCCCTGTGCAATTGGCAGAAAAGCCCTGATGAACTCCAGCGTTTTAGCGGTTGAGATCCTAGCGCCACTCATAACGACGTTTGAGTCTATTCAAGTGGTTGCGCGGGATCCTCTCGAAGTGCTGCAGCTGCCCTGCAATGATGCCCGGGGACACGCCGACCCGTCTCGCAAAACTTACGACGTCGCGCACATTCGAACGAAGCTCCATGAACTCTGCCTTAAACTCGGCGGGAACAAGGATGTTGGCGGCGAACTCGCTCGCCTCTTCCTCTTGTTTCGGCGTGTCGGATTCGATTCCCTCAAGGAAAAGGCCAGTGCCGTGCAACAAGAGGTGACCGGCCTCATGGAAAAACGCAAACCAGAAGTGGTCGTCCGATAGATAGCGGAAGCTTAGAAGCAGCAGAGCTTTCGTAGGACCAAGAAATCGCGTCGCGCCGCTGGCGCGGCAACCAATCGGAGAGCGAGCGACCACAACAGCGACCCCGTATTCGGCGCATCGTTTTTGCAGTAAGGAAAGAAAATGGCCTGGATCCTTCTTTCGCGTCAAAGGACGAAGAGCGGGAAGGGCTTCTCGAAAACCTTCTGGGTGTCCCTTCCATAAACACATCCGAGTTTTGAACTGCTCGGGGACTGACGGAGCTGTCCGAGCAGTGACGACTGCTGCGGTCGTGGTATCTGCAAGGTCGACCTTGATGACTGACGCGGACGCGATCGGCGGAACAACGCGGTGCTTCCGCCATCAAGTGTTGGTGAGATGACACTAAGACTTTACGGTGCATTAAGTTACAGCCAAAATAGTGCTCGTGACCTTCGCTGCGCGCTAAATGGAGCGTAAGCGCCTCTTTTGCAAAGAGATGCGTACACATCACCAACAGTAAACAGCGCAAGCACCCTCGCGTTCAATCGCCTCACGTAGGTCGGGCGCCTTGGTGGTGCTGAAAGACTGGGAGAATCGAGCGTAACTCTCGACAATGTGGCGATCAAAAAGAAAGGCCTTCATCTAGCGCTCTGGATTCATGCCCGGGAAATGTCTCCGAGGGCATCAGGTTTTCGCCGGGTGCCGTCCCTGATTCTTAACGGATGAAGCCTACCATGGGCAGGTGAATCAGGCGGGTACTGTCAAGTTTTCCACGGCCTGACGGCCACCCCGAATGAATGAAACGCGGTAGTCTCTGGAAGTGGCACCGGCTCAACACGACGCCTGAGGGAGCTCGGTTTTGACGTCACTGCCCCAAAACGCTACACCCTGAGTTTCTTATTAGTTGGCATCGAACGAGCCAGCCGACCCTGGCCCGGTCGCAAACACAGACACTAAGCTGCTGATTGATGGTCTATTTCAAAAGGGCCGAGTTTTGGCACAGGACGGGGGGAGCAACCAGAGAGCAAGTTTTGGCGACCGATGTTTCGAATGAACGTTTTATCGGGATGGGCGAACGGCGACATTGGCACTGTCGATGCCAACCGCCAGCGCTACTCCCTTATCTTCTCGCTCGAGCTAAGAGAGCAAGCTCTCAGCGGCTCCGCCACCGCGATGACTCCTTCCAACGAAAAGCTCCCCAACGCGCTCAGCCATTGGGTAAAGTTGAAAAAGCAACCTGCGGATCCGTGAATTCGGGCTCAGCTCACTTGACCTTGCCCGTCGTGTTCCAAGAATACAAACGAACTCAAGATCGGCACGCCGGGACGTTTCGGAATAGTCGTGTATACGCTTGGTTGGCCGATGGGAGCTAGAATCCTCGGTCATGAGGACGCCGATCCAGCCCTTGACACTGTTGATGGTTGCCGTCGCTGGTTGGCTCCAGCGTGACCAACAGGCCGCTATCGTCTTAAATCATCCGCGGGCACCAGCTCGCGACGAGCCTTGAAGACAGAGATGAGAGCGCGAACAAATGACGAAATCATGTAGGCATGGTGCCGGTAGACCGAAGACTAATCAAGTTCGGGGCGCGCGGATGAATAAATAGAAGGCACAACCTCTCGGCTATCGAATCCAGTGAACTTGCCGCAGATCATCAAGGAGCCACGAGTATGTCAATTTTTCAGCTGCGTCTAAGTCGAATACGTCCAGCACAGAAGACCTGAAGCTGTCGATCTGCCGATTCTCAAGTCTGTCGTTGACGTGCTCGAGGAAGGTCTTCCACGCGCTCTCATTCCCCAGTTGTAGATTTACTGTGAAGTCAGGACCACTTAGATTCGGCTCTCGGTAATAACAAATACAAGGCCCCCTATGCCACACCTTAGGTTCTGTCGCAGTCCTGACCATGCCAATCAACTTGAACGGACGTTTGGATTCGAGCCGTAAGTCGCCGCAAAAACGGGGAAACCAGCGATCGACCACCTCAAAGTACGCCCCCAACGCTGCGGTGTAGACGGCGTGCGTGCGTGCCAGCAAGGCCTCGGGAGAATATCCGCTCCATACATACGGTCCGATGAGGTTCTCGGGGCCTGGCCAAGGTGGACACAGATGGCGTTCACCGTTTTCCTCCATCAACCGTGCAAGTACCTCATGAACCCGATCGACCTCAAATGAGTCTCCACTATCCACGTAGGTTCCACGAGACGGGTACGACCTAAGGCGCTTCTCAAGCAGATTCTTCGGGATTGGTGTTGGATCCAATGAGCCACTACGTCGAGCGACCGACAATGCCGCTCGCCAGCCGAATTCCGCGCGAAGTGCCTCGATCTGCGGCAGGACGCGGCGTTCTAACAACGTGCACACTTCGCTTTGCAGATGATCGAGAGCCCACTGCCAAGCCCAACCGTTGTGCACAGCGAAGCCGTATTGTTGCGTAAATTCCAACCATTCCTCATCGACGTGAAAGCCGTCTGGCAGTTCAACTACCTCTTCGGCTGCGGTGCGGCGCGCCCAAGAGACGACAACGGTCGAAGGATCGGATAGGCGAACTCCGATCGTTCGAAGGCGCCCATCGCGGTGGACCGGAGCGACCAGAGGTGCCAAAGGACCCATACCCACAACCCATGCCTTCATCGCGTCGCGAAGCTGTTCGCCAAACTGCCGCCAGTGCGGCAACGGTTGATCGGTGTCATCGTGCGTCCACTCGGAAAATGCTTCCGCCAGGATATTCGCCGCGAATGCTGGACGCTGGGATGCAAGCGGTCGCATGAGCCGAGATACATTCGGCTCGCTCGCTTCGGATACACATATCTCAAGCGGCACTATCCAATTTCGAAGCCGGACAGCGTCGGCAGCCATTTCGTCCGCCCTAGGTGTTCCCGTTTCGAGCTCGCGCGCCGCAAACCACTCCGCGAGGATCGCCAAGGGAAACACGAGCGATCCCTTGCGTTCCACAATGAGCCGTGATTGTAGAAGCGGCGCAGCTTCAGCGTACGTCGAGACGTCCGAAATGGGGACCGGCGCGCCACCACGGTCCATCACTAGGCGCGCGAGTTTTCTCAGAAGTGGATCAGCACTCTCTTGTCTTGCATTGGCACGCCCGAGGCTCGCTTCCACCAATTGGGAGAGTAAGCGACCCTTTGGGACGGGTACGAGCGCTTCCCCGCGTTGACTCACACTTACGAGAATCGCAAAAAGCGGCCGTGCGATAGCTTGGATGAATGATTCTGGGAGGTCCCGGAACGTCCATTCATCGACATCGCGGCCGGCGACACGAGTTATTAACGCGAAAGTCTGCTCGCGGGTTAGCGGCGGGACATCAATGAAAAAGTCATCGAACTCAGGACTCAGATCGGAAAGCGGCCGGCTCGTGACCAAGACTCGAGCCGATGGGTACTCGAATGTTAGCCGTCTCGCAGCTCGCGCAAGCTCAACGCGCCGTTCTACTGGTGCCTCATCTAGACCGTCGATGACGACCAGAACGCTGCCGACCGGGACGCTGTTATATCCCGACCCGCTTAGGTTCTGCTCAAGTGATCCAATGATGTTCTTTGCTTCGAGGAAAATCGGGATTTCTTCGTTCTCGTGTATGCGCGCCAGCTTAAGAGCATCTTGGAACAGTCGTTCAGCAGCTAGGGACTTTCCCGCACCTATCTCTGCGCGGAGGATGGCGAGTCGGTTCGATGCGAATACCGGGACCTGCAACAGTCCAATCGATGGATCGTCGGCAAAGCACTCGGCGATCCTGTCTGAAATCCCGGCAGCCAACCATCGGTCGATACACCGGCTTCGACTTTGAGCGCTCAGAGTATCTAGGATTGGAGGCTTCGTCGGTCGACCTGCGGCACGCCACGCTCGTACGATTTCGTCCCCAAGCGCCGCCTGCAGTTTTCCCTTCAGATCTGCGGCGTCGGCGACGTAGTCCCACTTGGTGCCGACACACGTGATCAGTGACTCGGTCGCGGAGTCACTCCGGGGAGGGGTGATCCGGAACATCAAGATTCGCCGAGTGGCCTCAAGGGCCGCGGTGATTTCGGCTCGAACGGGCTCCGTCGTCTCCTGCTCAACAAGCCAAATAACCAAGTCTGACTCACGCACCTTGGCCAAATAGCTGTCAGCAAGAATCTCGGAGCTGGCGGGTGCGTGCTCGAATAACCAGGGTTTGAACTGGTTCGACTGCTGAAGCGTGTCGGCCACCGCGTCACGCGCCCATCGTGTTTGTGTAGAGATTCGACTGCTGACGAACACAACGAGCGGCGGTTCCCCGGAACGCAACACGGCCATTAATTCGGGATTTCCATCTTGGTCGCCTGAACCGGAGACGACGGTAGTCATGCGTGGTCCTCTAGTCGGACCAGACGCTGCTAGGTAACTTGGCGTCAACTGTTCGTAGATCTCAGAGAATACGGAGCAACAGTCGATGCCTCGGTACAGCGACACCCTCCCTCGACCAATTCCCGGCGTGAGGACATCGAGTAGCCGTTCGTTCGACGCCTCGATGGTCGCCGTGTCATCTCCATGAAATGCCCACATGATTTCCGGATTGCTTGCCGAATCTGACAGCAATTCCACAAGAGTCTGTGTAATCACGTCATCCCAACCGCTGTATCCAACAACGACAAGGGTCGATGCCTCGACCACCCGCGTCAGTGACTTTCTAAGCTGCGGCCGCGGTTGAACCAACTGCTGCGGCGTGTGAAGCGTGTCATGGCCCTGCCAATATCCATGGAGGTGGACAACATGAGTGCCTTCTGAAACCGTCTGCCCCAGTTTCCCATCGTCGTGGAGCACGGTTCTGTAGAATCGCCCACCGTGCTTCAACACACTGACCTCGATCAAGGGATCGAAGTTTGTCGTCAACACAGCCCGGCCAAACGTATCCGAGCAAGTTACCAGCAGATTTCCGAGGATATCCACAGCACGTGGCAAGACCCAAGCACCAAATTCACTCTCTAGGGCCTTGCAGGTGGCAGGATCCGCATCGTCTGGCAACGTCTCGGGAAGGGAGGAAGGCCAATTGTTGGCGTCCAAGGCTTGCCACACGGCAGTTCGGACGATTCTATTCGCGACATCTTGCCCTCGTCGCCCGTGCAAGAACTCGAAGGCTCTCTGGTACCGATTCGCCGACTCTCCCTTGAGGCTCTGATCAAATTCAGTTTCAGCGTCGCTACCCTCAAACTCACGACGGATGAGGTCGACCATGCCGGAGACTCCTGGTACACCGTGCCCTCCCACATGATCGGGAAACGTTAGCGGCGAACCTACAAGGAACGTGACGGTCTTGTCCTTCCTATCAGCGGTATTGCAGAGCCGATCAATGAGATCCGCCGACTTGTAGTACTTTTGCTTCATCTTCGAAACCTAAGCATGACGGCATCAATCTTTCCAATCCGGGAATCGGCGACAAGAATGCGCCATTCAGGCCGTGACCGAAAAGATAGCATGACCGACCACCTTGGAGAGTTCTACCGCTAGACTGGTGCTTCCGCCATCAAGTGTTGGTAAGATGACGTTAAGACTTTATGGTACATTAAGTTACACTCAAAATAGTGCTCGTTACCTTCGCTGCGCGCTAAATGGAGCGTAAGCGCCTCTTTTGCAAAGGGATGCATACACATCACCAACACTTAATGGCGGAAGCACCGTGGGGAGACTCGTGAGGTCGGCGCGATCGACGTCAACATCGATCAAGATCTCGTTGCGTGAAGCAGAAAAAGGGGGTACCCCAGGTATGGACGCCGCCGCGAGAGGGGCTTGTGCGGCATCGTGGAGGGTCGTTTTTTCCAGCGGCGGGTTGATCCAGACCTGCGGAGGCAAAACGGGCGGTTGCGGCGTTCCGCGAACGAAGCGTTCGGGATAAGCCTGTTGAGCTTCGAGAAGGATCTGGCGCCGAGCGGTGGTGAGCTGTTCGGCTCGACCATAGTGAACGTCGGCCGGTGTCATAAGGCCGATTCCCGAGTGCCGGTGGTGAAAATTGTAGTAGGCGAAGAAACCGCAGCAGAATAGCCGGCCGTTCTTCGGCGGAACCAAAGCGGCTCGGAAACTGAGGACAGTACTTCATCGTCTTGAACTGAGACTCGGAGTAGGGATTGTCGTTCGAGACGTAAGGCCTGGAGTGGGTCTTGGTAACTCCGAGGTCAGCCAGGAGCAGACCCACGGGCTTGCTCCTCATCGAGCTGCCACGGTCCGCGTGAAGGGTGAGCTGGTCGGGTTCAATGTCCTGCTTGCGACAGCTCTCGGCGATGAGGCGTTTGTTGTTTATCACTTTAATCCGTAATCCACCGCGATGAAATATCAAGAACGGCCACCACTCCATGAGGGTACGGGAGTGCTCGACGGCGTCAAGGGTTCGCTCGCTACGCGAGCCGCTACGCGCCCTTGACCCCGTCTGCGCCTCCCGTCTTCTGCTCGTACGTGGTTGCCGGTCGAGGTGAATCACGAATGAGAAATCTTCGCGATTCAATATAAAAAACAACACCAGTTCGGCCAATGACGTGCTAGATTGCGACTGCGGTCGCCTTCGCCAACGGCTTCTCGACATGCGACGAGGAGGCTCGGACCGCGCGTCGGAGGGCTCACATCATGCCGACCAAAACATCTCGTAACGCCCCCTGCCCCTGCGGCAGCGGGAAAAAGTACAAGAAGTGCTGCCTCGCAAAGGACGAGGCCGCGGAGGCGTCGGTCGCTGTCTCCGAAGGCGCGGTCGCACGCGCACTCGGGTGGCTTCGCGATCATTACCCGGATGAGTTTGAACGCGCTATCGCTCTCGACTACTTCGACTCGCTGACGCCGGACCAATTCGAGGAGTTGGACGAGCTTCCCGAGGACTTGTTGGAAATGGTCCATTTGAACGCGTTCGAATGGGTGCTCGCCGAGGGCGAGATCGGCCTCACCGAAGACGAGGACGACATCGTGCCCGTGATGGAGCTCGTGCTCGGCGAAGGAGGACCTCTGATGGAGGCCAACGAGCGGCGCTATCTCCAACTTCTCGCGACGGAGCCCATTGATCTCTACGAAGTCGTCGAAGCGGAGCCCGGCGAGGGGCTGTGGCTCGTTTCGACGCTAGCCCACGAGCCGAAGCGGGTTTGGGTTCGCGAGAGGTCGGCTTCGCGATCCCTCCGGGAGGGCGACATTTTCGCGGCGCGGGTGCTCCCGTGCGAGCCAAGTGTTCTCAGCGGTGCGGTGTATGCTTTCAACCGCCCTCAGTATCTGGAACTACGCGGCCGCATTCTGGATGGACCGCGAGGGAGCGGAGGTCTACTTGATTCGGACTGGGTGAGTGCCTGCATCATCGACGCGTGGTTGTCGGTCCTCGTAGGACCCCCACCGGTATTGATCGATGCTTCGACGGGCGAGGCGATCCTGTTGACGGCGGTCCACTACCGTGTGAAAGACTGGCCGCGATTCGCCAAAGCGCTCGACAAAGAACCGGACGTGGAGGAGGACGGCGAAGACCATTGGGTTCGGTTCCAGCCAGACGAAGCCCGCGAAGGTTCGCGTCGCTCTCTTTGCACCATCTCGAGAAGGGCCGACGATCGTATCGAGCTTTTCGCCCCAACCACGGACGCCGCCGATACCGCTGAGAGCTGGTTCTCGGAGCTTCTAGGCGACGCGGTGGAGCGCATCGCGCGCGAGTCGACCGACCCGAGACATGCGTGGAAGGATCGTCACGCGCGAACAAGGAATGAGCCGGATGTTGGAGACGGCCCCGGCGACGCCATCCCGCCAGAAACGCACACCGCGATCCTGGAACAGTTCTACCGGCAGAACTACGCAAATTGGGCCGACGAGCCCGTTCCCGCGTTGAAGGACAAGACGCCTCGCCAGGCCATCCGTTCGAAAGCCGGCCGGCGCGAGGTCGTGGAGCTCCTGCGAAGCTACGAGTATGGCGAGCGCGAGCAGGCCGAGATGCAAAGACGCGATCCCGTCGACTTGGGCTTTCTGTGGGAGGAGCTCGGAATCTCGACAGAGCGCGAAAGATGAGCCGTCGAGCTCGCACACCGGACCCATTCGAGCGCCGCATCGAATCCGCCCTCCGTCCGGACAAGTTCGTCAGCTACAGCGACAGCTTCGTCTTTGCAAAGGGTCCGCTTCGAGCAAGCGGCGCAGGAGGCGACGCGTAGAAAAGACGAGCCCGGCGGCGACGCGTCCAAACGGCAATGGGCCGATGTGCTCCGCGCCTTGTATCGGGCCCAAGACAACGCCTTTTCCTACATCCGCCTCTGCCAGGAAATGGGGATGCGCGGCGAAGACTGCCTCGTGATCGCCGACATCTTCCACGCGAAGGACGAAACGAATCAGGCACTCTCGTGGGTTCGGCGTGGCCTCGAGATCGCCGGGAGTCACGACTTTGCGACCTACGACCTCGAGAGGCGCGAGCGCGCTCTCTTGTCCCAGCTCGGCCGCACGGAGGAAGCGCTGACGTTGGCGTGGAAAGACTTCGAAGCGAGCCCGCATACCGGCAGCTATGAAGAGCTCATGCGCTACGTACCGGAAGACGAGCGTACTCGTTGGCACGGGCGGGCCATGAACCGCGCCGGGAGCGCCGAACTTTGGTCGACGATCGAACTATTTGTCGAGAACCGCGAAACGACGCGCCTCACCGATCGATTCCGGAGCACGCCGGACGAAGCTCTCATGGACGTGAGCCGCTACGCTCTCGGCGACGCCGCAAAACACTTGACGCGTCCACACCCGGGCGTAGCCGCCCGGCTTTTTCGCGCCATCGCGCTGCAGATCGTCAATGAGCGGAAGAGCAAGTCCTATCGCTCTGCCCTATCCAATCTGAGGCGAGCCAAAATGTGCTACGAGAAAGCGGGTAGGGTCGATCAGTGGGATTCCCTCGTGAAGGATATCCGACGACGCCACCACCGGAAGACGTCGTTCATGCCCAAATTCGAAGAGATCGTTCAGGGTGAGCCGGCCAAAGATGCGACGTTCCTCGACGCCGCAAAGAAGAGTTGGTCGAACCGGCGACCCCGGCAGTCCTGACCTGCGTTCGAGTCGAAGCCGATAGCACGCTAGGCCGCGCGGAGGGGCTCGACTGCTGTCGGACTTCGCAGTGAGAACGAACCTCTCAGCCTCAGAACTCCTTTAATAGATGGAACGTACCAGCAAGGCATTGCAAACATGGCGAGTAGCACCTGTGCCTTCTATTTATTCATCCGCGCGCCCCGAACTTGATTAATCTCTGGTCTGCCGGCGGTGCGTGACGCTTCGCAGCGGAGCACGACGCAGCGCGTCGGGAACGTCGAACAGCCCCCGCAAGTAATCAACTGCGGGGAAGCCGAGAGACGCGTAAGCCTAAAGGCGAATCGGCTGTGCCTTCTATTTATTCATCCGCGCGCACCGAACTTGATTAGTCTCCGGTCTGCCGGCACCATGCCTCGCGCTCAGCATTCGCTTGCCTGAACGCCTCAAATGCGACATTAGCGTTCGACAGCTGGATATCGTTGGCTTCGAGCACCAAGATCGATGTTCGCTCGTCGTCGGTCGGGTGGCGAGCGACAGGCCCACCGGGGGTGCGCACGGCTGGCTCAAATCGGCTGCGGGGCGAGCTGCAGCGGACTTCGCACCCGGAAGTCCCTCATTAGACTGGACTTTATCGAGCACAAGAGCGAACGTTCGGTGATGCCGCAGGATACAGGGGTTGGCCGAAACGTCGGTTTGGACGGTTTGGGCTTCGCCAGCTTACGGCGGGTCTGGGAGCAAACCTTTGGGGCTACTCCTCCAAGCTCGCTCTCGTGCGTTTTCCTGCGCCGTGTTCTGGCGTACGAACGCCAGTGCCGGACCCATGGCGGGCTTTCGGCCGCAACCCGGCGCGCTCTGGCTGCCATGGCGAACGAGACACCAAGCCCCGGCGCTCCCGCAGAGTCCGTTTCTGCCGGCACCCATCTCGTCCGCGAGTGGAATGGCCGTACCTACCAGGTCGAGGTACTCGACAACGGCTATCGGTTCGATGGCAAAACCTATCCGTCCCTCACCGCCATCACAAAGCAAATCACCGGCACCCACTGGTCAGGACCACGCTTTTTCGGTCTGACGCCCAAGCGCAAGGCCTAACATGAAGAAAATCCGTTGCGCCATCTATACGCGAAAGAGTGCGGAAGAAGGTCTTGAGCAGGAGTTCAACTCCCTCGATGCGCAGCGAGAAGCCTGCGCCGCGTATGTCGCGAGCCAGAAAGCGGAGGGCTGGGTGCTGCTGCCAACCGTCTACGAGGACGCGGGGCTCTCGGGAGGAACCCTGGAGCGCCCGGGCCTGCAGCGCTTGCTCGCCGACATCGATGCCGGTCTCGTCGAGCAGATCGTGGTCTACAAGGTCGACCGGCTGACCCGTTCCCTTTCCGACTTTGCGAAGCTCGTCGAGCGGCTCGAGGTGGCCGGCGCGGTTTTCGTCTCGGTGACTCAGTCCTTCAACACCGCGACCAGCATGGGACGACTGACGCTACATATGCTGCTGTCCTTCGCACAATTCGAACGAGAGGTCACGGCCGAGCGGATCCGCGATAAGGTCGCTGCCTCCAAGCGCAAGGGACTATGGATGGGCGGCCGCGTACCGCTAGGCTATGAGAAGGACGAGCGCACGCTGCGCATCAACGAGGCTGAGGCCGAAACGGTCCGGACGCTCTATGCGCTGTACCGGAAGCACGGAACGCTCCGGCAGGTGAAGGCCGAGGCAGACCATCTGGGACTGCGCACCAAGCAACGGCTTACCGCTGATGGAACCCGGACAGGCGGGCTGCCGTTCCGTCGCGGACACCTCCACTGCCTGCTGACCAATCCTCTCTACGGTATTGTCAAGTTGAGGTCTCAAGCTCGAAGCGGGCCACTAGATGATGGGGCTTGAGCGCACGGCGTTGCCAATATCTTGGGGTCGGATCGGCCCTGAATGCCTCAACTTGACAGTACCGTCGCACGAGCGAGCCTCTCCACGTTCTTAAGACGCCGGTGGCGTCGTCGGGTCGACCGGCACAAAGCAGCCGAGCATGGCAGGTCTAAACCGTGCAATCAACGCCGGATCGACTTTTTGCGGAGTACAGCTGAAGGAGCCTTAGTTTGCAACCAGGATGCCTCGCTGTCGATCCGCCAGGACGACGACGGGCCTGGCTACTGGCGTGCCGCGCAGGCTGCTCGTCCGAAGCCATCCTCGCCGCCGCAGTCGGCATCGACCCGCGCGGCTTTGGCCCCGACGCGGACCCGCCCGTCGCAGTAAAGAGTGAGCCTGTTTTGTGCTACGCTAGCCCTCACAATGCACAGCGAAACGGCAGCGATAGTCCGGCTGTCGGATCACTTCTGGCGTGTGTGGGGAGAGGGACATCGTCATGGACGTGAAGCAGGCAGCGCAGACGGCCAGGAAGTACGTAGCCGATGTCTTCGCCTACGACAAGATCAGCTACATCGCCCTCGAAGAGATGGAGTTCGACGAAGGATCGGATGTCTGGAGAATCACACTCAGCTTCTTGCGGCCAACCGGAACGATCAACAGTCTCCAAGCAATCGCACCACAGCTGAGTCCCGGCGAGAACGTGCGACGGTCCTACAAGATCGTGACCGTCAACGATCAATCAGGCCGCGTCATCTCCGTCAAGCATCGCGTTCTGAAGGGGGCGGATTGAACCGTGCCGACCGGTTGGTTCATCGACGCCAACCTGCTGGTGCTGCTCATCGTCGGCACGACAGGCCGTCACCTGATAGCCAAGCACAAGCGGCTAAAGAGTTTCTTGGAAGGCGATTACGAACGCCTCATCCAGCAGATTATTCGCACGACGTCGCCTAACGCTTCCACTGAACCCACCACAGTCGGTGCTGTCCGTGTCACCCCGAACACGCTGACCGAAGCGTCCAATCTGCTCGCGCAGCATCAAGAGCCGGAACGCTCCCAGTTCTTCAAGACGCTCAGATTTCTCATCGAGAACAGTACGGAAATCGTGGTTGCCAGCGCGGACGCTTCTCGCACCTCCGCGTTCCCGAGACTCGGACTGACCGACGCCGCACTCTTGGAGGTCGTGTCGCCGGAGACTCCACTGCTTACGGTCGACCTTGACTTGTATCACGCGGTTGCGAAACGGGATCATCGTGCGGCCGTGAATTTCCGACATCTACAGCCCCTGTGACATTTCGATTCGATGCCGTCGTGTCCGAAAACACGAACGGTGCCGACCCTCTGTGCCAACATCGCTGAGACACTTCGCCCCTTGAAATTAGTGTAGAGGGCGGAGGAGGATCAATGCATGAGTATGTTGATTGAGAGAGAGACCTCGGCGGGATCGGAGGGAGCCCGTAGGGCGACTGGATATCCCGCCGGCCGCGATGCGGGGGGGGTCCCGGATCCCGAAGTGAGCGAGCAAGCGAAGCGTCGACGCTTTACCGCGGAGTACAAGCTGCGGATAGTGCGTGAGGCCGATGCCTGCAAGGGTGACGGTGACGTTGCTGCTCTTCTGCGTCGAGAGGGCCCGTACTCGTCGCATTTATCGAGTTGGCGCCGCCAACGTGACGAGGTCGCCAAAGCGGGGTTGGCGTCGAGAAAGCGAGGCCGGAAGGCAAAGGCCGAGGATCCACGGGTCAAGGAGCTCGAGCGCGAGAACGCCCGGCTCCAACGTCGCCTGGCTCGGATGGAGACGATGTTGGAGGTCCAAAAAAAAACCTCCGAATTACTGGGGATCCCCCTGAATCCACTCGACAGCTACGAGAACGACTGATGGTGGCGGCCGAGGAGCTGGCGGGGCAGATTGGGCAGACGACGGAAGCCTGCGAGGCTCTGGGTGTGGCTCGTTCCACGCTGTATCGCAGGCGCCAGGTGACGCCCGAACCGAAGCGGCGTCCTCGGCCGCACCGAGCCCTCGACGAGACTGAGCGCGAGGAAGTCCTCGGGGCCTTGCACTGTGAGCGGTTCGTCGACAAGGCGCCCGCCCAAGTGTGGGCCACGCTTCTGGACGAGGGAACCTACCTCTGCTCGATTCGCACGATGTATCGGATTTTGGAGGAGCACGGCGAGGTCCGAGAGCGCCGGAACCAACGGCGCCATCCGAACTACACGAAGCCGGAGCTGCTGGCCGAAGTGCCCAACCAGGTTTGGTCGTGGGATATTACGAAGCTTCGTGGCCCCGTCAAGTGGACCTACTACTACCTCTACGTCATCCTCGACATCTTCTCCCGCTACGTGGTTGGCTGGATGCTGGCTCACCGAGAAAGTGCGGCGCTCGCGCAACGCCTCATCGCCGAGAGCTGTCGCAAGCAGGACATTGAACCCGACCAGCTCACCCTTCACGCGGACCGTGGTAGCTCGATGAGAAGCAAGCCCGTGGCTCTGCTCCTGGCTGACCTCGGAGTTACCAAGACCCCGTCCTGTGCCAAAACTCGGCCCTTTTGAAATCACCGATAAATCAACAGCTTAGCGTCTGTGTTTGCGACTGGGCCAAGGGCTGTAGGCTCTACAATCGTCTTGGGCGGACGGGTCGTCACCATGCAGACGACCACCGAGTCGAGAGCGAATATCGAAGCATGTTCCTGAAGCTGTTTCCACGCTACGCCGACCGAGCCCACCGAGGGGCTACCGTCGCCGGCGACAATCTACGCGGCACGGTAGTAGTAGTTGAGAATGCCCCCAAGTCGCTCTCGCGACACGATGGGGCCAGCGTCATTCGCACTTGCCGGCAGAGGTGTGATGAGCTCGTTGCCGAGACCTTGGTGGTTGCGTTCGGTGTGATAGTGCACTACGTATTCGGTTACTGCTGTCCGTAGGTGTCGCTCACTGAGAGGTACGAAGCGGTCCAGACATTCTCGACGTATGGAGAGAACGAATCTTTCCGCGTATGCGTTCAGATTCGGACTTTTTGCGGGAAGGCGGAGGGGCTTCACGCCTGAATCTCTCAAGAGCCCACGTACCGCCTCGGTGAATAGCGGGTCCCGGTCGCGGATGAGGTACCGCTTGCCAAGGAGGAAACCATCCCACATGTCAGTGAGGTTCCTTGCCACCTGCTTCATCCACTCCCCGTTGGGGTCCGAGGTTATCCCACCGATGCATACGCAGCGAGTGGCGATATCGATGACAAACAGGACATGGTAGCGGACGAGCCCGAACGGGTTCACAACCTCGACCGTGAACAGGTCTGTCGCGGCGATAGCGCCCCAATGAGCCTTGATGAAGGTGCTCCACGACATGCTCTTGCCCCGCTCCGGGGCAGGTGCGATACCGTGCTCGGCGAGAACCCTCTTGATGGTGTTGCGTCCGAGTTCATGTCCGAGGCTCTTGAGTGCGCCCCGCAGGCGCGTATAGCCCCACGTCGGGTTCTCCCGCGCAACACGTACAATGAGCTCACGGATGTCCTTCGCCGTCGGAGGTCGGCCTGGACTCCGGTTCTTGCTGCCATCGTACTTGGCTGCGATGAGGTGGCGGTACCAGCGCAGCAGCGTAGCGGGTGTGGCAACCGATGCAATCTGGGCCAGCACCTCGCGGCCCAAGGGGGCAGGCTCGCCCTTCCGCCAGACGAAGACGACCGCGTCCCCATACGCAGCGCGTGCCATCCCCACGTACAGCCGGGGAATTACAGCTTCTGGATCATGCAATGCACACAGCTCTTCGCCGCTGAGCGACCGATTTGGTGTCGGTGCACCCGCTGCGGCGAACGCGAGCGGTCCGTCAAACTGGACAAACAGTTTCTCATAAGCGTCAAACCTACGTTCCAAGAACTGGCTATCCATGATTCGTTTGTAGCGCTTTGAATTATTTATACTTTTCAGAACGCCGTCGCGGAGCGCGCGTTGTATCTCCTGCACAGCTATCTGGTCCGCTGGTGACAGACCCCGGTCCACGATCTGCCGCAAGCGAGCGAGGGAGCGACTAGATGCCTGTTTCTGATACAGTTCGTGGCACTCGGCCCGATACGCCATCAGGAAGCACTGCTCGCGAGAACCGACGAAGGGCTTGCCTTCAAGCGGGGCGAACGCCTTGGAATCATGGTGCTCGCAGAATCCCGCGAATGTTGAGGCTTCGCGCCAGCCGCGCCTCTGGGGTTCAGAGACGTCCTGGCCCATCGCGCGATAGAACGTGAGGCAGTGTCCTGTTCCGTCCACGATACTGGCGAGTGCCCCTTGGCGCTGAATTGTGTGGGCTGCGATCACCTTTCCGCAGACATCTCTCGATGCGAGCGGGTGAAGGCACTGCTTCCGCTTGAAGAAGGGTCGAATAAGACCGGCCGTGGCTGGCGGCGGCATCGGTGTCTCCCGCTCGCGATCGAGGTGACACCGCTTGTACTTGTGTCCAGAACCACACCAGCACGGTTCATTCCGTCCCCGTTTCACCTTGGAGATGACCTCGTCCTGTGCCAAAACTCGGCCCTTTTGAAATAGACCATAAATCAGAAGCTTAGTGTCTGTGTTTGAGGTTCTTGGTACATCGCCATGATTGTCGACCGTTTCACCGGCGCTCTCCTGCCACGCTGGCGAGCGCCGCCTTCAGAACTTGAAAACACACTTTCGCCGTATGTTCGTCTGGAGCGAATCCAGACATCATCTGCTGGTAAGGATGAATATAGTTTCGAAAATCACGCAGGCCGTGACTGAATTTTTTCACGTCCGGCTTCAGGACGCCTACATCGCTGGCCACATTGATGAAGTTCGCAAGGGTCCAGTCCTGGAACTGTTTGACCTTACCCTCTGCCGTCTTGGGGCTGACAGGCGAACTGTTGAACAGGGCTGGTTCCCTTTGGGCTTTCCCAAGCAGGACAGCTTCGAGGATGCTGCCACATAATATCACGACCGAAAGATAAGCACCTGCTTCCAAGGTCTTTCGTGCTTCGTCCAGACGGCCTTCAATGATCGGCACAACGGCCTCTTCGACGGGAAGTTTTTGAATGTTGGGGATCGTGAATTCTTGGTAGAGAAAATCCTTGACCGTATTCTTCGGTTTCGTTTTCTGAGGCTTGCCCAAAAGCCGCGCCACAACGCCACGCGCCTTTTCCAGGACAGTTCCATCGACTTCCTCACCGTCCAAGTCGCAAGCTGCTTCGTAGGAATCCAGCATTTCGGAGAGCGCCTGCCCGACCAAAGTATCGGGTTCCTGTTCCCAGAACGACCGCAATTTCTTGGCCTTCGAGGTACCGTAGGTCTGATATTTTTGGCCATGGATGCTCACACCATGCCGCGCGAAGAATCCGTCGAAAGTGGCATCGGTATAGTCCAGAACATAGCCGCTGCCCATGTTCAGGATCTTCTCAAGATAACGCTTATCGATATCAGTAAGGCTGCTCATGCGTCTTCACAGTTCTCTTGATCGAACGCCTCCAAGCGTATTCGCTAGAAGAGCTAGCCCAGGGCGTTCGAGTATTTTGACCAGACGGGTCTCGATGGGATGCGGGGTGACGGCGTCCTGTGCCAAAACTCGGCCCTCTTGAAATAGCTGATAAATCAGCAGCTTAGCGTCTGTGTTTTGCGACCGACAGAACGAAACCACCAAGGTCTCGGCAACGAGCTCATCACCCCTCTGCCGGCAAGCGCGAAGGACGCTGGCCTCATCGTATCGCGAGAGCGACTTTTGGGCATTCTCAAGTACTACTACCGTGCCGCGTCGATTGTCGCCGACGATGGTAGCCCCTCGGTGGACTCGACCGGCGTAGCGTGGAAACACAACTTCAGGAACACGCTTGGATATTCGCTCTCGAGTAGGTGGTCATCTGCATGGTGACGACCCGCCCGCCCAAGACGATTGTAGAGCCTACAGCCCTTGGCCCAGTCGCAAACACAGACGCTAAGCTGCTGATTTATCAGCTATTTCAAGAGGGCCGAGTTTTGGCACAGGACGGGGTCGATCTTCGTGATCTCTACATCGATCTTCTTCCTTGCCATCAGTGCTGTGCCTTCTATTTATTCATCCGCGCGCACGAACTCGATTAATCTCCGGTCTGCCGGCACCATGTCGGCATGATTTCGTCGTTGGTTCGCGCCTTCATCTTTGCCTTCAAGGCTCGTCGTGAGCTGGCTCTCAAGAAAGTCGCTCTTCGGCAGCAACTCGCCGTCCTCCGCCGTTCTGTGAAACGGCCGCGGCTCTCGAAGGTCAACTCAGTTCAGTGAGCAAGAGCCCGGGCCTCGAGGGTCACCGCAAGATCCGCAGGCCCCGGGAGCCTCAGTTGCAGAAGCAGCTCCGTTTCCACTACTGACTGCAAAGACTGAAAGCTGCTTTTCCAGCTTGTCGCTCTCGCAGGAAGGACAGCGCGGCGCGTCCTCGCTTGAACTCAGGACAAGCCACTCAAAACGCTTGTCGCATTCCGAGCAGGCGTATTCGAAGATCGGCATATCGAGATTATAGCTCGATTGGACCGTCCAGTTAATCGGAGCACCACAGGCTTCCGCGATTCACCGGACCCGCTGTCGAAGCGCGTCCATGGTGGTTAGCCCGGTCTACGTCTGGATGTCGGCATCACGCCGCGCCCAAAGTTCGAACTGACCTAACCCGTCCTGTGCCAAGACTCGAACCTTTTGAAATAGACCACAAATCAGCAGCTTAGACGCCCTTGGAATCCGCGCAGAATCCAGGGTATTTCGTGCCGCAGGGCTGACTTCCGACCCATGGGCTGGCGGATGAATAAATAGAAGGCACAAGCTCTTCGATGTTGGAGACGGTAGTAGGGCGTGCCTTTCGTCGAGGAGAACGTCTTCCGCACTCGCCGCACCGGTATCGACGGCGTTTCCCAGACCTGGTTCGGTAGAATCCGTGGCGAACGATGTTTCCGGAACTGACTTTGCCCCGCAACGCACATGCGGGATTGAGACATCTGCTATTCTTCACTTCGGATTGGCCCTGACGAGGAGAGAACTGTGTCTTCGGAATTCTGGCTCAAACTCTAGCACGCGAGCGGGTTACGCGGCGGCCACCAACACTTGATGGCGGAAGCACCGGGCGAGGTCGTCAAGCGCAACCCAGCTCCCAGGAGTTCTCTTTCATGGCAAAGAAGAAGATCGATGTAGAGATCATGAAGCTCGGCCCAGACCACATCATGAAGTGGCTCGACCAGCTCTACGATCTCGTGGTGGAGGACAGTCCCATCCTAGAGTCTGCACAGGATATCGGGAATCATTACGCAGCGGGGACGGGCTCCCTGGAAGAGCGTGCCCGTCAATTGGTTCGATGGCAGGTCACGAAGGCTGGCACGTCTGGATTTCTATCGGGACTCGGGGGCGTGATCACGATGCTGGTTGCGATTCCGGCCAACATTGCGAGTGTAATGTACGTTCAGATTCGCATGATCGCGGCGGTCGCACATCTAGGGGGGCACGATATTCGGAACGACCAAGTTCGGACTCTGTGCTACACCTGCATGTGTGGAAAGGCGGCTGGGGATATCGTCAAAAACACCGGCATCAGTCTCGGCACCAAACTCACCGAGCAGGCCATCAAGAAAGTCGCCGGCAAGACGCTCAAGAACATCAACAAGAAGGTGGGCTTTCGCCTCGTTACCAAGTTTGGGGAGAAAGGCATCATCAACTTGGGCAAGATGGTCCCGATCGCTGGAGGTGTCGTAGGTGGAACCTTCGACGCTGCCAGCACCTACGTCATCGGGAAGATCGCCCGCACGACTTTTATCGGAACCGCCGCACCAAAGTTCAATGTCGTCTCGAAGCCAAATGACTCGCTGTCAGTCGCACAGGCCGCTCGGGCGACCGATGATGCCTCCCTGTCGGAAACGAGGAGAACGCAGAAAGCCTACTGGACCGCGTTCCACCGCGTTCTCGACACCTCCAGCGGGCCTATTGCTGGTAACCGCAAGCCGCTACCGCGGCAATGGTCGGCTTTCCCCGTCCTGTGCCAAAACTCGGCCCTTTTGAAATAGCCCATAAATACATCTGACATCAAGAAATGTAGAAGCGTGAGCGGTGTCATTGGCTTTCCACCTCTCCGATCTAAAGAGGTCTGGGCACCGCGAGCCCGGTCAATCTCCGTCGTCATACCCCGTCTTGTGCCAAAACCTCGGCCCTTTTGAAATAGACCATAAATCAGCAGCTTAGTGTCTATGTTTGCGACCGGGCCAAGGCGACGCAAGGGTCTTGAGTTCGTTTGTGTTTTTGGACACGAGTGCGTCCAGCGAAGGCTGGCATGTTCAGTGGGAGAGAGTCCCACCGGGGAAAAAGTTAGCGCCCCGTAGCTTGAGTCACGTTCGTGGAGGAAACGAGACGGATGAAGCTGACTGACAAAGCCATCTTGAGGATGGTGAGCGAGTCACCGGGCCGTAACACAAGTGAACCCATAGGTGGCCCCGACAAAAAAATAGACCCCAGAGGCCGAGTTTTCTCGTGTCGGACGAAGGCAACAGGATGTGTCGCCAGACTATCTGATGAGGCACATCCCTCTGGCGGGGTGGTAGGGACAGCACGGTGACAAGGACATGCCAAGCAACTGGAGAAGCCGTCCTCGTCCCGTCGAGAAATCGACGGAGCAAGGTAGACCGCATAACCGGAGGCCCCGGGAAAACGGTCGAAGACGAGACGGTGGCGGCTGGGTCGGTAGTAGCGTTGAAACGGGGCAACGCCCGTGGAGCAAAGGGGCCCTGCTGCACACAACTCCTTCGTCAACAAGCGAGGCAGGGGTGAGATGACAAAATCACCCATCACTCTGCAGGAGCTGAGACGAAGGATATACGTCAAGGCGAAGGCCGAGAAGTGTTGTTTATCACTTTAATCCGTAATCCACCGCGATGAAATATCAAGAACGGCCACCACTCCATGAGGGTACGGGAGTGCTCGACGGCGTCCAGGGTTCGCTCGCTACGCGAGCCGCTACGCGCCCTTGACCCCGTCTGCTCCTCCCGTCTTCTGCTCGTACGTGGTTGCCGGTCGAGGTGAATCACGAATGAGAAATCTTCGCGATTCAATGTAAAAAACAACAAGAAGTCTTGGCGCTTCTTGCGCCAAGGTTTCGGCTGGAAGCGATGGAGTAGGCGATGGATGTAGGCGACTGTCGGACTGTTCACAGATTACCGAGTTCGATATCTCGTAGATTCGCCGAAAGACGCCCCGGCTCGATAGGTCACATAACCCTTCGCGGGAAGTGTGCAGGAGCGCGTAGTGCGGGAAAGCCGCACGCTGCGTGCGATGTGGCGGGGGCTGGAAACGGACTTACGGTGCGGCTAGTGAGACACTCCCACAGGAAACGGGGAGAAACAGATAGGCCGCGCCTACGGAGCACCGCGCCAGCCCTCGACCCTACCGCGGAACGCAGATGGACGGTCCAGCGGGCTTGCGGCAGGCGCTTGTGAACCTTTCAGACACTTTTATCACGAGCTTCACCGAAAGCCTCATGACCTATGCGCTGGGGCGGAGAGTCGAGTATTATGACATGCCCGCGGTGCGTGCGATCGCTCTCGAGGCCGCGCACAACGGCAACCGCATGTCCTCTTTCATTTTTGGCATTGTGAACAGCGCGGCGTTCCAGATGAAGAAGTCGGAAAACACCGAACCGACCACGGTGGTGGGAGAATCGGGTCCGCCTTAGAATACGAGCCGGCTCCAGAAGGCCTAAAAAGAATGTACATTACTAACAAGCATATCTCTCGCCGCACGATACTTCGGGGCATGGGCGCGGCGGTGTCACTGCCGTTGCTCGAAGCCATGGTGCCGGCCCGGAGCGCGTTTGGCAAGCCGACAGCTGACCCGGCTCGCCTGGTGTGCATCGAAATGGTCCACGGTTCGGCCGGCAGCACCAAATACGGGATAGAAAAGAACCTGTGGGCGCCGGCGGCCGAAGGCAGTGCGTTCGACCTCACCCCGAGCAGCTTGAGTCCGCTCGAGCCGTTTCGGGATTACTTGACGATCGTCAGCAACACGGACGTACGCAATGCCGAGGCCTTCACGCTGCCCGAGATAGGCGGCGACCATTTTCGTTCGAGCGCGGTGTTCCTGACGCAGTCTCACCCGAAGCAGACAGAAGGCTCGGACGTCCACGTTGGGACGTCGATGGATCAGCTCTACGCCCGGCGGTTCGGTCAAGACACGCCCATTCCGTCGATGCAGCTCGCGATCGAGAACGTGAACCAGGCGGGCGGATGCCAATACGGTTATGCCTGTACCTACACGGACGCGATCAGCTGGGCGTCGCCGACCGATCCGCTCCCGATGATCAGGAACCCCCGGGTCGTTTTCGACCAGATGTTCGGCTCCGGCGGAACGCCGGAAGAGCGGGCAGCCAGGCGCCGGACCGATCGCAGCATTCTTGACTATGTCACCAACCAGGTGGCTAGTTTGAAGAACGACCTGGAGCCGGCCGACCGCAACCGGCTCGACGATTATCTCGAGAACATTCGCGAGATCGAGCGGCGGATCCAGAGGATCGAGGCGCAAAACGCGAGCGGGGAGGAGAGAGAGCTGCCCGATGCGCCCGTCGGTGTGCCGGACTCGTTCGATGAGCACGTCAAGTTGATGTTCGACCTGCAAGCGGCAGCGTTCGCGTCGGACATTACTCGGGTGTTCGCGTTCAAGATGGGGCGAGACGTTTCGGGCCGTGTCTACCCGGAGACCGGCGTCAACACTGGGTTTCACCCGGCCTCGCATCACGGCGAGCGAGAGGAGCGGATCGAGGAGTTCGCGAAGATCAACCGGTACCACGTCAGCACCATCCCGTACTTCCTCGAAAGGCTCCGTGACACACCCGAGGGCGACTCGAATCTCTTGGAAAAGGCGTTGGTCCTCTACGGCTCTCCAATGGGCAACCCGCACGTTCACAACCACAAGCGCTGTCCGCTCTTTTTGGCTGGCCACGGCAATGGCCACTTCAAGGGCAACCTCCACGTCAAAGGCGCGGATGGTACGCCGATGGCGAACACGATGTTGACCGTGCTGCGCCGACTCGGGCTCGACGAGCTCGAGAGCTTTGGTGACAGCACGGGGGAGATGGCGATCTGACACAAAGGTCAGTGGAGCGACTTGTCCCTTCCATAAACTTGAGCTGTATGAGATTGGCGCACCTCCTGCAACCAGGATGCTTTGGTCGTCTTCATGTAGGACGTTTTAAGAGCCGGCGTCGGCTCTACTCAGGGGTAGAGGTGTAAGCTGGTGCGAAGTCCGGCAGCCGTTCCGAGCGGACCGGCTCAAGCAGCGGCGTGTCGAGTGTAATAATGATGGAGACCACCGACCTTTGGAATGGCTCTCACTTTGCCCATCGCCGGTGACTCTACCCGGCGAGGCTCAGGCGCGTCCTTCTCAAGCGACAAATGAGTCCGGCACGAATGATAGTAGTCGACGTATTTGCGTAGGATTCGCTTCAGGTGCCGCTCGTCGAGGACGATCACGTGGTCGAGACACTCACGTCGAATGGAGCCGATTATCCTTTCGACAAATGGATTCTGCCACGGGGAGCGCGGTGCGGTAAGGACCTGCTCGATCCCGAGACCGTCGACGCGAGTATCGAAGTACGCTCCGTAGGTCTGGTCTCGATCCCGTCCTGTGCCAAAACTCGGCCCTTTTGAAATAGACCATAAATCAGCAGCTTAGTGTCTGTGTTTGCGACCGGGCCAAGGGCCGTAGGCATTACAATCGTCTGGCCCGAGGGTGTTATCTTCAGATCCATGATGACGTACCACGCGCAATTCCTACTGCTCGTTCTAGCTGGCTGGGTCAACCGCCAGCAGCAGGATGTGATCGACTACCAGCAAGAGGAGAACCGCGTCCTGTGCCAAAACTCGGCCCTCTTGAAATAGACCACAAATCAGCAGCTTAGACGCCCTTGGAATCCGCCGACCCTTGGGCTGCGAGGCGAGCTGCGGGCAGCGGACTGCGCACCCGGAAGCCCCTCATTAGACTGGACTTTATCGAGCACAAGAGCGAACGTTCGGTGATGCCGCAGAATACAGGGGTTGGCCGGAACGTCGTTTTGGACGGTTTGGACTTCGCCAGCTTACAGCGGGTCTGGGAGCAGGCCTTCGGGGCTGCTCCCCCACGCTCGCTCTCTCGCGTTTTCCTGTGCCGTGTTCTGGCGTACGAACGCCAGTGCCGGACTCATGGCGGGCTTTCGGCCGCAACCCGGCGCGCTCTGGCCGCCATGGCGAACGGGACGCCAGGCAACGGCGCCGCCGCTCCCGCAGGGTCCGTTTCTGCCGGCACCCATCTCGTCCGCGAGTGGAATGGCCGGACCTACCAGGTCGAGGTAATCGACAACGGCTATCGGTTCGATGGCAAAACCTATCCGTCCCTCACTACCATCGCAAAGCGAATCACCGGCACCCACTGGTCAGGACCACGCTTTTTCGGTCTGACGCCCAAGCGCAAGGCCTAACATGAAGAAAATCCGTTGCGCCATCTATACGCGAAAGAGCGCGGAAGAGGGTCTCGAACAGGAGTTCAACTCCCTCGATGCGCAGCGAGAGGCCTGCGCCGCGTATGTCGCGAGCCAGAAAGCGGAGGGCTGGGTGCTGCTGCCAACTGTCTACGAGGACGCGGGGATCTCGGGAGGAACCCTGGAGCGCCCGGGCCTGCAGCGCTTGCTCGACGACATCGATGCCGGTCTCGTCGACCGGATTGTGGTCTACAAGGTCGACCGACTGACCCGTTCCCTCTCCGACTTTGCGAAGCTCGTCGACCGGCTCGACGCGGCCAGCACCGGGTTTGTCTCGGTGACCCCGTCCTGTGCCAAAACTCGGCCCTTTTGAAATAGACCACAAATCAGCAGCTTAGACGCCCTTGGAATCCGCGCAGAATCGAGGGTATTTCGCGCCGCAGGGCTGACTTCCGACCCCGTCCTGTGCCAAAACTCAGCCCTTTTGAAATAGGCCATAAATCAGCAACTTAGTGTCTGTGTTTGCGACCGGGCCAAGGGCCGTGGGCTTTACAATCGTCTTGGGCGGGCGGGTCGTCACCATGCAGATGACCACCTAGTCGAGAGCGAATATCGAAGCGTTGTTGACAACGCTTGTTGGGGGGAGTATAGCGGAGGTTGCTTTTCGAAGCATGAGAGAGTGCTGAGATGTCACACCTTTCGACGGCTCTACCCGGGCTCTTGACCGTATCCCTCGCGTTGGTGATGTCTGTGCCGCCACTCTCGGCACAGGTCGACTATCGGCGCGCGGAGCAGATGCTGAGCTGGAACCTCGCGCCGCTCATCACGGGGGACGTTGCCGATCCCGAATGGATGAAGGATGGTAACCGTTTTTGGTACCGGGTCCCGACGAGCAACGGCCCCCAATTCATCCTGGTGGATCCAGTGCGTGACACCGAGCGCCCGTTGTTCGATAACGTGAAACTGGCCGCCGCTATGTCGCTGGCTGACAACGAAAAGCACTACGAACCCAGCAAGTTGCCGTTCAGGACCTTCGAGTTCGTGGATGGCGAGCAGGGGATCGAGTTCGAAGCCGGCGACGAGAAGCTCTTCCGCTGCGACATCACCGCGTACCACTGCTCCATCAGGAAAGGAGAGCTTCGCCCACCGACGCACGTCTTGTCCCCCGACGGTGACCGGGAGGCGTTCATCGACGAGTACAACCTCCATGTCCGGCCGGCCAGCGGTGGCGAAGCAATCCAGCTCACCACTGACGGCGTTCGTTACTGGGCGTATGGCGTCACGGACCCCACCCCGAGCCAGATCATCAAAAAGACAAAGGTGCGGCCGGTCCTCGAATGGTCTCCGGACTCGAGAAAGATTGTGTTGCAACGCATGGACGAGCGGAACGTAGAGCACATGCACCTGTACTCGTCGACGCATCAGCGCCCCATGCACTATTCCTATCCTTACGCACTGCCGGGCGACGCCAACGTTCCGCGGTTCGACATACACATCATCGACGTTGGCTCGAAGGCAAACATCAAGGTGCAGTCCGACCCGCAGCCATCGGTCTCGAGTCTTTCGGGCGTACGAGAGGACCAGTGGGTGACAGTGAAATGGAGTAAGTCGTCGGACAAGCTCTACTTCACCCACATCAACCGTGGGCCCAAGCGCGTCCGGCTCATGGAGGCAGACGCCTCGACCGGCACGGTGCGGCGCCTGGTGGAAGAATCGAGCGCGACGTACGTGGAGTTGATGCTTTCGAGGGGACCACCCAACTGGACGGTGGCCAACAACGGAGACGACGTCATCTGGTTCTCCGAGCGAGACGGGTGGGCCCATCTCTATCGCTACGACGCGAAGGACAATCTCAAGAATCAGATCACGTCCGGCGCCTCGACGGTAGGGAGTCTCCTCCACGTTGATGAGGCCGCTGGCCAGATCTACTTCACGGCACGGGGCAGAGAACCCGGTAGGGATCCGTACTGGGCTCACCTGTACAGCACGGACCTCGAGGGATCGCATCTGCAACTATTGACGCAGGAAGAGGCGAACCACAACGTCGCGTTCTCTCCGAGCGGCAATTACGTCGTGGACACCTATTCCAGCGTGGACAAGCCACCCGTGACCGTGCTGCGGTCTCCGGTTGACGGCAAGGTGATCCGGAAACTCGAGGAGGCGGATATTTCCGGGCTGTTGGCCACCAGTTGGCGCATGCCGGAGCCGTTCACGGTGAAGGCCCGCGATGGCATCACCGACCTCTACGGAGTCATGTACAAGCCGTCAGACTTCGATCCCGCCAAGAAGTACCCGATCATCGATAATATTTATCCTGGCCCTCAGACCATTGTCAGGCAGAGAAACTTCTCCCCGAGCAACGGCGAGGCCAGGGCCCGCCAGGTGCATGCCCTCGCAGAGCTCGGATTCATCGTGGTGCACATCGAAGCGATGGGCACGAATTTCCGCTCCAAGGCGTTCCACGACACCTGGTACGGGAACATGGGCGACAACGGGATACCCGACCATATCGCAGCGCTCAAGCAACTGGGGGCGAGACATTCCTTCATCGACCTGGACAGGGTCGGGATCTACGGGCACTCGGGAGGCGGGTTCGCCTCTACCGACGCGATCCTCCGGTACCCGGATTTCTTCAAAGTAGCGGTTTCCTCGGCGGGCAATCACGACAATCGCAGCTACCGCAACACCTGGGCCGAGAAGTATCAGGGGCTGCTCGAGAAGGACGAAGCGACGGGCAAGGACAACTACGAGAATCAGGTCAACTATCTTCTCGCAGAGAACCTGAAGGGGAAGTTGTTGCTCGTGCATGGAGACATGGACGATAACGTGCATCCCGCCATGACGCTGCAGGTAATCGACGCGCTGATCAAAGCGAACAAGAAGTTCGACTTCATGATCATGCCGGACCGGGCGCACAGCTTCACCCAGGACCCGTACTTCATTCGGCTGCTGTGGGATTACTTCGTCGAGCACCTCCTCCACGTGGAGCCGCCAGCCGACTACGAGATCAAGAAGCCGGAAGACGCTTTTACTCCGCCGCAGTGAGCTTCGGGACAGTACTATCGCCCTCGGCAACGGCAGAAGGCAAGTCACCGAGGAAGAGAAATGGCTCACTCCCTCACGTCACAGACTCTTGGAGGAACGATGAACGCAAGACATTTTGTTCCCGTCCTGTGCGGTGCTTCCGCCATCAAGTGTTGGTGAGATGACGCTAAGACTTTACGGTGCGCTAAGTTACAGTCAAAATAGCGCTCGTGACCTTCGCTGCGCGCTAAATGGAGCGTAAGCGCCTCTTTTGCAAAGGGATGCGTACACATCACCAACAGCAAACAGCGCAAGCACCGCACAGGACGGGGTGTGCCCGGACGAGAAGAGGGACGGATCCCGTTTATTACGAAACGTCCCGGCGAGCCGGTCTTGAGTTCGTTTGTGTTTTTGGACACGACGGGCACCAACTGGAACTCGGAGTGCAGTGAGGTCGGCCTCGCGTTCCGTCCAGTACGGTTTTGCAACTGCGACGGTGCTGGCGCTGTTTACTGTTGGTGATGCGTATGCATCCCGTTGCAAAAGAGGCGCTTACGCTTCATCTGCCGGGCAGCGAAGGTCACGAGCGTCTTGCTTGGCCGGAATGCGTTGGAACGCGCTCTCCGCGAATATCGTATTCATTATCTGCGTGAGAGGAATCACCAGGGTCTCGGCAACCGTTTGCTAGACGATTTTCCCCAGGACGTAGATGGGCCCAGCGTCGAGTGCCGCGAGCGACTCGGCAGCCTACTTCATTATTATCATGCGGCTGCCTGAGTAGATACCGTTCGAGTGCCGTCCGAGCCGCCCCCTTGGTTTCGTATCGTCGTGGCATTGACCTCCGCCGGCGGCCCATCGAATCCTCGCGTTCGCCCAGATTCGGTCATCGACCCTCCACAGGCCGACGTCGAGCTCGGCGTACTATTTGCACCATACGGGGTTCTCGATGGGCTTGAGGCCAGATTGTGTACCGACCGGTTGTAGTCAGGACGCAGGTTTGAGGAAGCCGGAGCCCCGAAGCACCCGTCCCGGCATGGCTCCGGTGTGCTCACCCTCCGCCAGAACGACCTCTCCGTTGACGACGACCCATTCGACACCCTCCGACAGCTGATGCGGATCCGTGAAGGTCGACCGATCGATGATCGTTCCGGGATCGAACGCCACGACATCAGCCTTCATTCCCTCCTGGATGACCCCCCGGTCGGTTACACTGATGCGTTCCGCCGCTAGGCTCGTCATTTTGCGAACGGCTTCGGCGAGCGAAATGACGTTCTCCTCGCGGACGTAGTGACCAAGAACCCGCGGAAAGCTTCCGTACCAGCGGGGATGAGGGTGCGAGCGCGCCAGGATTCCCTCCGGCGCCACCGCGGTGCCGTCGCTCCCAATCGTCGTCCAGTCGAGCCCGAGAAGGTAACGAACGTCCTCGTCGCGCATGGCGAAGTAGATGGCCCGCGTGCTTCCGTCTGCCTTGTCGATGAGCTCGATGATAGCCTCCGCGGGCTCGACTCCCATGTCTTCGGCGATCTCGCGAATCCGTTTGCCTTGATACACGCGGTGGCTGCCGTACGTCGTGGAACCAAGGAGGATCGTATCGGCGGTGCTCCCGGCGATGCCCTCGGACAAGCTTTGCGCTATCTCGCTTCGGATACGCTCGCGCGTTTCGGGATCGCGCAGTCGAGCCAGCATTTCCTCGCGACCTCCGTCGTACACCCAGTCGGGAAGGCGAATCCCGAGCGTGGTCTGCGAGGCAGTGTAGGGATAGAGATTGGCGAAGATGGTAACGCCTTCGGAGCGCGCCTTCTCGATGAGAGCCACCGCGTCCTGAATAGTCGGCGACTCCGTTTCATCGTCGATGCGGATTCCGGAACGCTTGAAATGAAGCACTTCTACGGCGGCACCCGATTCCTTTCCGATGCGAATAGCTTCTTCCAGAGACCTGAGCAGGTTGTCGCTCTCTCCCCGCATGTGCGTCAAATAGATGCCGTCGTACTTGGCCGCAACCCTGGCCAGAGCGATCAGCTCTTCCGTCGAGGCATAGGCGTTAGGTGGATAGATGAGTCCGCTCGAAACGCCGATAGCACCGTCGCGCATCGCCTCGTCGACGAGCTCTTCCATCCGCGCCATTTCCCCTTCGGTCGCGGGTCGGTTGTCGTATCCCACTACCGAGGCGCGAAGCTGGCCGCTTCCCACCGTGGTGATGATATTGACGCTGGTTCCCGATTGTTCCACGACATCGAAGTACTCGCTGAGGCTTCTCCATCCGAGCTCGAGGTCTATGTTCGCAAGACGGCGCTCCATCTCAGGGACCGCCTCTCCCTCGACGGGCGCTGCGGAGCCGGACTCGCCCAGAAGCTCGGTCGTCACTCCTTGCGTGATCTTGGAGAGTCCTCGCCCGTCGACTAGGAGGGTGAAGTCCGAGTGGCTGTGCATGTCGATGAAGCCGGGAGAGACGACGAGACCACTGACATCGACCCTTCTCGCCGCACTCGCCGCCGACAGGTCGCCTACAGCGGCTATCGCATCGCCGCGGATACCCACATCTGCCCGACGAGCAGAGCTGCCGGTCCCGTCTACAACCTCACCGCCAGCCAGAATGAGATCGAAAGGTTCCATTGCCGACTCGGGGGAGCAAGCGGAAAGAATGGCGACCGTCAGGGCGATACCGAGGGAAACCAAGAAATGCCTCATGACGCACCTCCGTACGATACGCATACCGGCATCCACTGTGTCGATGCCAGAAACACCCGTGCACGAATACCACCAACCGGTGTCGCGGAAAGACCAAGTCAGGTCGGCCCGAGGAGTCTTTCCGGTGCAGACGGAAACGGAGGCCAGCCTGTGCGCAACACGACGAACGACAAGTCCAGGCGCGGTGTCTAGTCTCCGAGTCCTCGACATGATCTCGCTTTGCCGTTCACTGTCCACGATGTCCACCATGACGTGAAACCGCGGCCAAGGCCACAACGAGCGCCAGCCTTCCTGGAAACAACAAAGCCAGTGCAGAGCCGAAGCGTATCACAGGTGGTCCCCCGGCGGTGGTAGCCATTGCCCTTTGTAAAAGAGAAAGGTGCTACCGGAACTTCCAGTTCCTGAAGGAAGTTTCCTTGAGGTCAAGCTCGCGGGCCACCCGACCCCGTCCTGTGCCAAAACTCGGCCCTTTTGAAATAGACCATAAATCAGCAGCTTAGTGTCTGTGTTTGCGACCGGGCCAAGGGCCGTAGGCATTACAATCGTCTGGCCCGAGGGTGTTATCTTCAGATCCATGATGACGTACCACGCGCAATTCCTACTGCTCGTTCTAGCTGGCTGGGTCAACCGCCAGCAGCAGGATGTGATCGACTACCAGCAAGAGGAGAACCGCGTCCTGTGCCAAAACTCGGCCCTCTTGAAATAGACCACAAATCAGCAGCTTAGACGCCCTTGGAATCCGCCGACCCTTGGGCTGCGAGGCGAGCTGCGGGCAGCGGACTGCGCACCCGGAAGCCCCTCATTAGACTGGACTTTATCGAGCACAAGAGCGAACGTTCGGTGATGCCGCAGAATACAGGGGTTGGCCGGAACGTCGTTTTGGACGGTTTGGACTTCGCCAGCTTACAGCGGGTCTGGGAGCAGGCCTTCGGGGCTGCTCCCCCACGCTCGCTCTCTCGCGTTTTCCTGTGCCGTGTTCTGGCGTACGAACGCCAGTGCCGGACTCATGGCGGGCTTTCGGCCGCAACCCGGCGCGCTCTGGCCGCCATGGCGAACGGGACGCCAGGCAACGGCGCCGCCGCTCCCGCAGGGTCCGTTTCTGCCGGCACCCATCTCGTCCGCGAGTGGAATGGCCGGACCTACCAGGTCGAGGTAATCGACAACGGCTATCGGTTCGATGGCAAAACCTATCCGTCCCTCACTACCATCGCAAAGCGAATCACCGGCACCCACTGGTCAGGACCACGCTTTTTCGGTCTGACGCCCAAGCGCAAGGCCTAACATGAAGAAAATCCGTTGCGCCATCTATACGCGAAAGAGCGCGGAAGAGGGTCTCGAACAGGAGTTCAACTCCCTCGATGCGCAGCGAGAGGCCTGCGCCGCGTATGTCGCGAGCCAGAAAGCGGAGGGCTGGGTGCTGCTGCCAACTGTCTACGAGGACGCGGGGATCTCGGGAGGAACCCTGGAGCGCCCGGGCCTGCAGCGCTTGCTCGACGACATCGATGCCGGTCTCGTCGACCGGATTGTGGTCTACAAGGTCGACCGACTGACCCGTTCCCTCTCCGACTTTGCGAAGCTCGTCGACCGGCTCGACGCGGCCAGCACCGGGTTTGTCTCGGTGACCCAGTCCTTCAACACCGCGACCAGCATGGGACGACTGACGCTGCATATGCTGCTGTCCTTCGCACAATTCGAGCGGGAGGTCACGGCCGAGCGGATCCGCGATAAGGTCGCTGCCTCCAAGCGCAGGGGACTATGGATGGGCGGCCGCGTACCGCTAGGCTATGAGAAGGACGAGCGCACGCTGCGCATCAACGAGGCTGAGGCCGAAACGGTCCGGACGCTCTATGCGCTGTACCGGAAGCACGGAACGCTCCGGCAGGTGAAGGCCGACGCGGACCGTCTGAGACTGCGCACCAAGCAACGCTTCGCCGCGGATAGAACCCGGACAGGCGGGCTACCGTTCCGTCGCGGACACCTCCACTGCCTGCTGACCAATCCTCTCTACGCCGGCCGCATCCGACACCAGAGGCGTGTCTACGAGGGCCAGCATCCATCGATCATTGCTCCGGAGCTCTGGGACGCGGTCCAGGCGCAGCTGCAGGCAGGGGCTGCCAAACCGAGGAAACGCACGACGAAGGGCCGTGCAGCCCGTTCCCCACTGGCAGGCAAGCTCTTCGACGAGACCGGGGACCGGCTGACGCCGAGCCACACCAAAAAGAAAAACGGGCAACGGCTCCGCTACTACGTCTCCCGGCGCCTCATCCAGCACAGTGGCCAAAAGGACCTCTCCGGCTGGCGACTGCCCGCCCCGATGCTGGAACAGACCGTCGTGCATCTCATCCGACAGCATGTGGATGCCACGACCTTCTCGGCCTCGCTGACCCATACTTCGACGATGCAAGAGCTCGCCTCGGTGCGTCGCTTTTTAGACGGGCTGTGTTCCGATACTAATGATGATAGTGCCTCGGCAGCCTCCCTGCTCCGTCTCATCCGGCGGGTCGATATCAGCCCCGGCTCTGTGTCCATCCTGCTCGACCGCAATGCGTTCGCTGCTTGCCTCTCTATGGGGCCCGAACGCATTCGCGAGGATGCACTCCGCATCCTCGCACCGTTCCGCTTGCGTCGACGCGGCGTCGAGACCAAGCTCGTTCTGGGCAACCCCACGAAATCCGTCGACCGCACACTCCTGCGCAATATCGCCAACGCCCTCTCCTGGCTCGACCGAATCAAAGCAGGCAAAACCTATGAGCAGATTGCCACCGAAAACGCCATCCCAACGGACCGCGTGCGCAAGGCAATCCGTTATGCCTTCCTGGCTCCCGACATCGTCCGCGCCATTGTCGAAGGCCGCCAGCCCGTTGGGCTGACCTCGAGCTACCTCTTGCATCATCCGCTTCCCGACGATTGGGAGAAACAGCGAGTGCTCGTCAAAACGCTGTGAGCCTCCAGCGCCCACTCCGTGAATCGGCTCGGTTAGCAGCAAGCTGCTCTCCGACACTGGCCTCCACCAATCAGCCTCAAACTGGCCCAAATTCCCTGTCATGTTTTCCAGACTCGGATAGCTCCTTGTACTGGACCGTCTGCGGAGTCATCTTCGTTTCCTCCGTAAAACTCCACTGGATGAATTCGAGGTTTGGCCAATTCGAATTCCGCTATTCGCCTTCTCCTCAGGCGCGATCTAGGCGTAGAGCGTCTTCTCATTGTCTGCGCGATTAAGTGGAAAAACGACACGATAAGCCCCAAAATCGCCCCAAATTGCACGCTAAGGACCTGTTTTGCTCTGTTTCTGATCGTTTCCAGCCAAGAATCGGAAGCTCCACTCGAGCCTGCCGACTGCGATAGCCGGAAAGATGTTCCCGTCGACGAACATTCGCTGATGAGATGTAAAGCCGTTTGCGACAATGAGTAACGGTCGGAGCCGCCTCCGGAGGGTTTACGACACGGCCCTCTTTCAAGCGTCCAGGAGGTTGAGATTGCCGTATAGAAAATTTGATTGAAGCAACTTCGATTCCGGCTCGAACGACCACCCGTCGATAATGCGTGCGGGGACCAGCACGTGACAGCGGCCGTTAAATCACTGTAGGGGAAGAGGATGGAACGAAATGGGCAGCATGGTTGAAACCCGAGAGGGCGTAAAACAGCCTTTTCGCAAAACCTGTGTACGCGTCAGAAAAGTCAATAAATGCGCGAAACTCGAAACCTCCTGAATCTCCATTGGCTTTTCTGTTTGAGGATTTCCGCCAAAAGCTGGACCACCTTTTGCCGAGACCGGATAGCTCCAACCTGCACCATCCGCCACCCAGTCTGGCCAATTGTGGCACTGCAGAGACGGGTGGGATTTTCCGCGCGGTTGGCGGGGTTTTCCAGGATTAGGTGGCACCAGAGACGCGCAAGAAGGGCTGAAAAGACCTCATTTTGGGATTTCGTCTCTAATCTCGATTTTCGAGTGCCAAGTTTGCGTCAAATGGGGAGCGGGTGCTGACCGGGGGCCGTACGGCAGTGGAAAAGAGGCCATCCGAGCACGCCGATCCAGCCCTTGACATGGTTGGTGGTCGCCATCGCGGTTGGATCCAGCGTGACCAACAGGCAGCTATCGTCTACTTGCTTAAGCTGAAGTTCTGCCCAGTAAGCCCTCCCACGCTTCGGTAAAGTACCTTTAGTCGCATGGAGTTACAGCGCTAGAGGTGTGATTTTTGCCTGCAATTAGTAGCCATGTTGTATTGTATTTGTTGTTGTTATATATGCCTATATAGTGTATATAGTAGCCATGCATATCGATATCGTGCCCAACCGCAACTCCAAACCCGCCGTTTTGCTCCGTGAGTCCTATCGGGATGCCAAGAGCAAGAAACCGCGCAAGCGCACACTTGCCAACCTGTCCAAACTGCCGAGCGAGCAGGTCGATGCCATCCGACGCATACTCAAGGGGCAAAAGCTCGTTTCGCTCGAAGACGCCTTCGAAATCGTCGAGAACGGCTCCCGGCACCACGGCCACGTCGACGCGGTGCTCAGTGCCATGAGACAGCTCGGTTTCGAAAAGCTCGTTGGCTCTCGACACTCACCAGAGCGGGATTTGGTCGTGGCCATGGTAGTCGCCCGGATCCTCGAACCGCAGTCGAAGCTGGCGACTAGCCTGTGGTGGCACACAACCACACTGCCCGAAATCCTGGGGGTGAGCGATGCCCGCGAAGACGATCTCTATGCCGCCATGGACTGGGTTCTCAAACGCCAGGAGGTCATCGAAAAGAAACTCGCGGCGCGCCATCTCCAAAACGACGGCCTCGCGCTCTATGACCTAACCTCAAGCTACTTCGAGGGGGTGAGTTGTCCGCTGGCCAGGCTCGGATACAACCGTGACGGCAAGAAAGGCAAGCTGCAGGTCAACTACGGCCTGCTGACCAACGAACGCGGCATCCCCGTGTCGGTATCGGTCTTTGAGGGCAACACGGGCGATCCCAAAACGCTGTTGCCTCAGGTAGAAAATGCGCAAGAGCGGTTCGGCATCGAGCAGTTTGTGATGGTGGGCGACCGCGGAATGATCACCCAGACCCAGATCGACGAGTTACGGGAGATGGACGGTATCGACTGGATTACCGCTCTGCGTCCCGAACCGATTCGCAAGCTCATTAACGATGGGGTGATCCAGATGGGGCTATTCGACAGGCGGAACCTGTTTGAGTTGACGCACCCGGATTTCCCCAACGAGAGGCTGGTCGCTTGCCGCAATCCGGAGCTGGCCGAGAGGCGGCGTCACAAGCGTCATGCTCTGCTCGAAGCAACCTGCAAGGAGCTGGAGAAGGTTTGTCGGATGGTCGAGCGGCGCCGTTTGCACGGCAAGGAGGACATCCGTGCTACGGTGAAAAAGCTCCTCAACAAGTACAAGGTCGGCAAGTACTATAGGCTCGACATCCGTGACGACGGTTTCGACTTCGAGCTAGACGAGACAACGATGGCTGCCGACGCCTCGCGCCTCGCCAACGGCAACTCTGAGCTCGCCAACAAACGGCTCCAGCGGTGGAAGCGACACATGGGGACGATCGTTAAGCAGTTGGAACGGATTCGCCAACGGATCGGGCGAGGCCAGCTGCATGGTAAAGATAAAATCGGTGTGCGGGTAGGCAAAGTTCTCAACAAGTACAAAGTCGGCAAGCACTTCAAGCTGGACATTCGCGACGACCGCTTTAGCTTCGAAATCGACGACACAAAGGTCACTACGGAAGCTGCCCTTGACGGCATCTACGTGATCCGCACCAGTCTTGCTGAGCAGCGGATGAAAACCGACGACACAGTGCGCAGCTACAAGTTGCTGACCCAGGTCGAGAGGGCGTTTCGTTCCTTCAAGAGCATGGACCTAAAGGTGCGGCCGATTCGTCACCGGCGCGAAAACCGAGTCCGGGCGCACATCTTCTTGTGCATGCTGGCCTACTACGTCCTGTGGCACATGATGGAGGTTTGGCGCCCGCTAGTATTCTCTGACGAGGAGCAGCAGGCGAAGGCCGAGCGTGACCCCGTCGCTCCGGCGCAACGCTCCGACGCAGCCCTGCGCAAGATACACACCAAGAAGCTTGACGATGGGAGACCAGCTTCCAGCTTCCGCACGCTGCTGCGCCTTCTCAGCAACATCGTCCGAAACAAATGTCGGCGACCGGAAGCCGGACCCGACGAGCCCACCTTCGATGTCACGACAACTCCGGACTCGAAACAGCAGAGAGCCTACGACTTGCTCAAAGGTATCACCGTGTAGACAGAAGCCAGCACCATTGATTCCATCTATCTTATTGGATCAACACCGGATCTTGGTTTTTTCAGCAAGGAACTTCAGCTTAAGGAGAACCGAGTCCCTACGAAGTTCCCTACCGAAACCGTATAATGCCCACATCTTCGGTAGGCCTGTCGCACACCACAAGTTATGGTGTTTCTGGACAGGAACTAGCTAGTACCCGTCCTGAAGCCTGTAAGGGATTGAGAAAAAAGGAGAAATCGCAAATTTAGGGCTAGTCTTCTGAGGGGGTGTCGATTAGGATCGTGTCGTTGAAAACATCCGATTCTAAATGACTTAACTCCAAAGGAGACCAGCCCTAAATGCGAAAAACGATCAACCCACAGCCAAATCTACGTGAGCCCTGGCTGGAGCTGGAGCACGCACGCGAACTCGAAACGATCTCGTCGCTGCTCGACGCCCATCCTAAACTCAATGAGCTGGTACTGCAAGACCTGAAGTCGGTCACCCCATCGGCAGGGAGCGATGTTGGTCGTGGGGGAATGAGCGCGGAGCAGGTTCTCCGGGCGTTACTGGTGAAGCAGCTGAATCAGTTCACCTATCGGGAGCTGGCGTTTCACTTGGCAGACTCTCGAAGCTATCGGACGTTTTGCCAGCTCGGCATCATAGAGCCGACCCCGTCGAAGTCGACCCTAGCAGCAAACATCAAAGCCGTGAAGTTCGAAACGCTGGAGCAGATCAACCGAGAGCTGGTGAGCGTTGCCGAGGATGCTGGGATCGAAAAGGGAAGAAAAGTACGAGTGGACTGCACGGTAGTGGAATCAAACATTCATCCGCCTACAGACTCCGAGCTTCTTTATGACTGTGTTCGGGTTCTCACTCGCGTGATGTGCCGAGCTCGCGAACTGCTGGGTACAGTAGTGGTCTTCGGCAATCGAACGCGTCGAGCGAAGAGACGTCGACTGGGAGTTCTGAACGCGAAGGATAAGCAACAAAGGCGTGGCGTCTATCGAGATCTACTGAAGGTGACGGAAGAAACCTATCGCTCCGCTCAACGCGTTGCAGCACAGTTGGAAGAGTCGGGCTTGACCGAGCCGGTGAAGCGAGCGAGCGCGGAGAGGATCGCCGCGGATTTTGAGCACTTTCTCGTCCTCACCAAGAAAGTCATCAACCAAACCCAACGCCGAGTGATCGACGAAGAGCGTGTGCCTGCGGAGGAAAAGGTCGTTTCTATCTTCGAAGAACACACCGACATTATTCGCAAAGACCGGCGCGAGACTCTCTACGGCCACAAGGTGTGTATGACTGGTGGCTCGTCCTCGATGATTTTGGATTGCGTGATCTTGGATGGGAATCCGTCCGATTCAACTCTCGCGGAAACCATGATCGACCGTCAAGTCGAACTCTACGAACGGGCCCCGCGCCAGGTTGCCTACGATGGCGCGTTTTCTTCAAAGGCAAACTTGGAAGCCATCAAAGGCAAGGGAGTTGAAGATGTTGCCTTTACCAAGGCTCATTTCGCGGTGACCGATATGGTCAAGAGTTCCTGGGTCTATCAACGCCTGCGGCGATTTCGCTGCGGAATCGAAGGCGTCATTTCGTTCTTGAAACGAGTCTTTGGTCTCGACCGATGCACATGGCGCTCATTGCCTTCTTTTAAATCGTACGTATGGAGTTCCATCATCACCTGCAACCTACTGATGATGGCAAGACACTTATTATGATAACAACTATTACTCTTCCGCCCCTTATAGCCATGGATTGCTAACAATTCGCCTCTCGTTTCGTCCAAGATTTTCATTCGCTCTCAACCCCACGAAGCCCCTTTCGAAAACGTATAATACCCACATCTTCGATAGGTCTCTCGCACACCACAAGTTATGGTGTTTCTGGACAGGAACTAGCTAGCTAGTACCCGTCCTGAAGCCTGTAAGGGATTGAGAAAAAAGGAGAAATCGCAAATTTAGGGCTAGTCTTCTGAGGGGGTGTCGATTAGGATCGTGTCGTTGAAAACATCCGATTCTAAATGACTTAACTCCAAAGGAGACCAGCCCTAAATGCGAAAAACGATCAACCCACAGCCAAATCTACGTGAGCCCTGGCTGGAGCTGGAGCACGCACGCGAGCTCGAAACGATCTCGTCGCTACTCGATGCCCATCCTAAGCTCAATGAGCTGGTACTGCAAGACCTAAGGTCGGTCACCCCACCGGCAGGGAGCGATGTTGGTCGTGGGGGAATGAGCGCGGAGCAGGTTCTCCGGGCGTTGTTGGTGAAGCAGCTGAATCAGTTCACCTATCGGGAGCTGGCGTTTCACTTGGCAGACTCCCGAAGCTATCGGACGTTTTGCCAGCTCGGCATCATAGAGCCGACCCCGTCGAAGTCGACCCTAGCAGCAAACATCAAAGCCGTGAAGTTCGAAACGCTGGAGCAGATCAACCGAGAGCTGGTGAGCGTTGCCGAGGATGCTGGGATCGAAAAGGGAAGAAAAGTACGAGTGGACTGCACGGTAGTGGAATCAAACATTCATCCGCCTACAGACTCCGAGCTTCTTTATGACTGTGTTCGGGTTCTCACTCGCGTGATGTGCCGAGCTCGCGAACTGCTGGGTACAGTAGTGGTCTTCGGCAATCGAACGCGTCGAGCGAAGAGACGTCGACTGGAAGTTCTGAACGCGAAGGATAAGCAACAAAGGCGTGGCGTCTATCGAGATCTACTGAAGGTGACGGAAGAAACCTATCGCTCCGCTCAACGCGTTGCAGCACAGTTGGAAGAGTCGGGCTTGACCGAGCCGGTGAAGCGAGCGAGCGCGGAGAGGATCGCCGCGGATTTTGAGCACTTTCTCGTCCTCACCAAGAAAGTCATCAACCAAACCCAACGCCGAGTGATCGACGAAGAGCGTGTGCCTGCGGAGGAAAAGGTCGTTTCTATCTTCGAAGAACACACCGACATTATTCGCAAAGATCGGCGCGAGACTCTCTACGGCCACAAGGTGTGTATGACTGGTGGCTCGTCCTCGATGATTTTGGATTGCGTGATCTTGGATGGGAATCCGTCCGATTCAACTCTCGCGGAAACCATGATCGACCGTCAAGTCGAACTCTACGAACGGGCCCCGCGCCAGGTTGCCTACGATGGCGCGTTTTCTTCAAAGGCAAACTTGGAAGGTACTGTCAAGTTGGGCCTCTAACTGACAGAATGAGCCAATGAACAGCAAGTCGCCGAGCTACCGCGGATATCGATTTCCACCGGAGATCATCAGCCACGCCGTTTGGCTCTACCATCGCTTTTGTTTGAGCTTTCGAGATGTCGAGGACCTCCTTGCCCAGCGGGGGATCACCGTCTCGTATGAAGCGATCCGACTTTGGTGCATCAAGTTCGGTCCAGAATACGCTCGCGGGCTGAAGCGACGGCAAGGTCGCCTCGGCGATACGTGGCACCTGGACGAGGTGTTTGTAACCATCCAGGGTCAACGGCAGTATCTCTGGCGTGCGGTGGACCAAGATGGCGACGTCATCGATATCCTCGTCCAGCCTCGACGCGATCGGCGAGCCGCTAAACGCTTCTTTCGTAAGCTGCTGAAGGGGCAGGGCCGGCCACCCTGGCGGCTCGTCACCGACAAGCTGAGAAGCTACAGCGCCGCTCACCGCGAGGTCATGCCATCCGTCGTCCACTGCACCGACCAGTACCAAAACAATAGAGCCGAGGTCTCGCACGAGCTGACGCGGCAACGTGAACGGCAAATGCGACGGTTCAAATCTCAGGGTCAAGCCCAGCGATTCTTGTCCGTTCATGGACTTGTCCAAAACCTCTTCCGCGTCGGACGACACCTGTTGCAAGCGCGTCATCACCGACAGCTTCGAGGTCGCGCGTTCCTCGCTTGGGACGCAGTAACGTGGGCGGCATGACTCGAACGGAGACGTCATGCCGACGGCACCGGCTTGCTCTCGCAACGTCAACTTGACAGTACCGCTGAACGTGCTCGCGCGTCACCTGGAACCCGTGTACGACGCCATGGGAAAGAAGGTGCTGGAATCGCCCGTCATCCACGCGGACGAAACCCGGTGGCCGTTGATGGGCTCGAAGAAGAAATCGGCGGGCACAGTTTGGGGGGTGTCGAGTCCCGACATTGCGTACTACTGATCGGAAAGCTGTACGAGGTCGAGCGTCTGGTTCCAGGCCCGTTTCCCAGCGATGACGAGGCTCAGAAGCTGAGGCTTCGTCTACGCAAAGAACGTTCGCGGCCGATCTTGAGTTCGATCCGCGAATGGGCACTGGCCCAGCGGGGACTGCCGCGAAGCGACTTCGGCAAGGCGGTCCGATACATGCTGGAGCGCTGGGCGAAGCTGGCGCTGTTCGTCGAAAACCCGCTCGTGTACCCCGACAATAACGCGGCCGAACGTGCTCTGCGGGGACCTGTCGTTGGGCGCAAGAATCACTACGGCAGTGGTCGAGACACTCTCGACGTATGGAGAGAATGAATCTTTCCGCGTATGCGTTCAGATTCGGACTATTGGCGGGAAGGCGCAGGGGCTTCACGCCTGAATCTCTCAACAGCCCACGTACCGCCTCGGTGAATCAGCAACCCGGCCATCGCGCCTACATCGAGGCGGCGAATCTGCGGGCCGGCCTGGAGCACGAGGCCGACCCGCGCGAGTTGATCCGGGACTACCTGGTGCAGCGCGTCGAGCACGGCGTCGTGCGCAGCCGCGCCGATGTGGTCTCAGTGAGGGAGCTGTATGACCGAGCTAGAACGGCAGTTGATGGCGGGGCCTTGGAGAAGTTGTCCGGGCAGTTCGAGACGGAACAGCGGCGGCACTCCGGGCAGGTCGAAGCCTTGCAGCGGCGTTTCGAGCAGCAGACCGCGCAGAACGAGACCTTGCGGCGGCGAATCGAGCAACTCTCGGGGCAACTGAGATGCTTGGACGCGGACTACAGGACGCTCGCCGAGACGTTGCGCGGGCCGTGGAACTGATGCAGCAACATGGCCGGCAGCGCGGACCGGAGCGGGACCATGGCCCGAGCCGTTAGCGCCGTCTCACGACGGGCGGATCATCGGCGCCTCCGCCAGCGAGGTACGCGGCCTGCCCGGCGTTGACCGCATACCCACATCGACACGTAGCTGCCACTGGGGTCCGTGCTATTCTCGATTCTCTGCGATGAACAAGAACTTCGACGCCGTACGCTACGCTATGGATGCTGGCCGTGAACTGATCGCCAGTTTCGCCGGTGCCGGACTAGCCACCTCCGCTGGACTCGTCGGTTCGGCGCGGGAAGTCCCCACTCGAAAGAGACTCCAGACTCTCCTTCCCAAGGGCATCGCGGTCGGATCGGGCTGCGTCATCGACAGCTACGGTGGCACAAGCAGGCAGATGGACATTGTGCTGTACGAGAAGCACCTGTGTCCCGTGTATTCGATCAACGACGACCCTGCTACCACCTACTACCCGTGCGAAGGGGTCATCGCCATCGGAGAGATCAAGAGCCGCATGGCGTCGGCGGACCTCGAAGACACCTTCGCCAAGATCGCGTCGGCGAAGAAGCTGCGGCGGTACGCCCTGCGATCAAGCGAGGGATCGGTTCCCTTTCGTGTCTACGGTTCCCCCAACAGTATTGTCGGCATCAAGACTCAAGAGTTCGATCAGGACTCCAAGGCGTTTGACCAGATATTCGGCTTCTCGCTCGCTGGCTCCCTTGAGCTCAGGCCCAGGACGCTCTGCACCAAGTACGTAGAGTTAGCTGCGCAGAATAGTCGGATCTTGAGTCCGAACCTGATCGTGACCTTGGATGACGATCAGGTCGTAACCCCCTTGCGGATTCCGCCGAATCGCCACAACCCGGAAATCGCGATCTCGGCACACGATGCGAATGCTATCTACTGCGTCACGCGTCCGGAGGGTGGATTTCAGTTCCTGCTCTCCCGGATCTACACGGTATACCGGCGGGGAAGGACCGTCGAAGAAGTCGCGTTCGACCGATACTTCGCCAAAGACGGGCAACTGGAACTCCCCAGCGACGGCGCTGTTGCCGACTTGAAGTAGACGGGTTGGGCTTCACCGGCATAGTCCCGCATCGTCGCGAAGCGGGACATCACTGGAATGGTGGAGCAACCTGCCCAAGCGGAGACTGCTTCGACATCGGAAACACGACCTGCCAAGCGCTCACCCGGTACCTACGGACGGGTGATCCGGTCGCGGGTTCGACCGATCCCTGGAGCGCAGGCAACGGCTCGCTGATGCGGCTCGCCCCCGTTGCGCTCCGGTTCAGGCACGACCGGCCGCGCCTGCTCGCAGCAGCCGCCGACCAGTCCCGGACTACCCACGGAGCCGAGGAAGCAGTGGACGCCTGCCGGGCGTTCGGCGCCTCCTGGCAGACGCCATCGCCGGGTCACCGTTCTCGGACGTTCTGGCTCCGAGACGGTTCACGGGAGCGGCGGCAATCACTCAGGTCATAGCCGGCAGCTGGCGAGGACGGACACGGGATACGATCCGCTCCAGCGGGTACGTCGTTCACACGCTCGAAGCCGCCATCTGGTCAGTCGCCCGCACCGGAGACTTCCGCAGCGCGGTGCTGCTCGCGGCCAACCTGGCCGACGACGCCGATACGGTAGCAGCAGTGACGGGGCAGCTCGCCGGCGCCCTCTACGGCCTGAACGCCATCCCCGACCACTGGCGGGAACGCGTTGCCTGGAAGGATCGACTCCTGGCAGCGGCGCGGCGGTTGCTGTCGGAACCCCTTGCCGACCGGTAGAAGTTGGGTGGGTAGCCGAAGCACGGCTCTTGACCCGGTCGCAAACACAGACACTAAGCTGCTGATATTGTGGTCTGTTTCAAAAGGCCGAGTTTTGGCACAGGACGGGGGCGAAGCCGATATAGAGTCCGCGAATCACGAGCGCCAACAAGCCAGCCAGGATGAGATTCGCGGCGAGGCTCACACCTTGGTTGTAGTCGACGGGCGTGACGCCACCTCGTTCCAGAAGCCAGGATTCCGCGTCGAGCGTGAGGTCGCCGGCCGCTTTCACGAGCATCCGTTCCGGGCTCGAGACGAGCGCGACCTCGCCCCAGACCGCCTGGATCCGGTCGGCCCACAGAATATCGACATTACGATCCTCGGGCGTACGCGTGACGAGCACGAGCACGACGCGCTGCTCCGACCATAGGCTCAAGTCCACAACGCGCGAGTGCCAGCGGTTGGCGTCGCCGAATCGAAAGACCTCGTCGAAGACCTCGACGGAGTCGTTTTCCGTTTCGACTATGACCCGAAAGGAAACGCGGGCGCGCCGCACGTTCTGTTCGGTGACGAGCGCCGGCGAAACACGGAGAAAAACCGCACTAGGGAGATCCACTTCGAAACGGCGCTCAGCGGGAAAAGGAAGCGCCAAGGCGTCGTGTGCAGCACCCGAGAGCTCGAGGCGCACGCGTTCCGCCGGATCGGCGCGCTCGACAAGCGATGTCCGAGGTCCGTCACATCCGGAAAGGGCCAGGACGGTGAGGATGAATATCCGATTCACGAGGTCTCCGCAACAACGCGCAATGCGCTCCATTCCAATCCGTCCCGGGCGCGCGCCTTGAGCTTCGTCGCACCTTCGAGCGCAATGCTATCACCGCTTCGCACGCGTTCTGCCCGCTTCGAGACAGCTCCGCCGATCGCGCGAGGGTCGCTGCCATCTCGGGTCACATAGATCTCCACGCCTTGGGCTTGGGCCAGCGTAACCGACGACGTGGAAATCCTCGTGGGCTCGGGCGGGTCGATCCGGGGGTAATAGTCCTCTTCTCTCAAGACTTCGATGAAGTGCGAGACGTTTCCCGTCATCACCGCTTCGACTCTTCTTACCTGTGGCAAGAAAGTGTCGTTCCGCGTCCTTGTCGGCTCGCCGAGCGCCTTGCGTGCATCGCCCCAGCGGGCAGACTCCGCGACGACCGCCGACTCGATGAAAGCCACCAGTCGCGTCCAACGCGCCATCGAGCGCTCTTCGGTGAGCGCACCATGGAAACAGTGTTGATAAACTCGATCGGCGAATAGCGTCATGAACTCGGGGCTCTGTGCGAGCGCGTGCCAGATCCCGACCATGTCCCCCGATCGCGTCGCCGCGGACCTGGTGAAGAGTCCGTGCACCCATGCCATGGGCGCGGCCCCCGAGAACAACGTGTATTCCGCGTCCCACATGAAGAAGCGGAACGGGCCCGGCGGCTCGTTTCTATTACCTCCATACCAGTTTCGATCGGGTCCCCAGTCATAGAGTCTCGAGTACCACGCAAGAATGATGTAGTCGGCGAAATGCTCGACGTCCAGAGATTGCTGAAGGTCTCGATAATTCTGGAGGACCCGCATGTCTTTGTTTTTCAACGGTCCGCGAAGGTAGTGCCATCGCCTATCGTCGCCGTGCAGCACGCCGTTGTGATTCACAGCCATCCAGTCCGACTTCTCACCTCCCAAATAGGCCGACGTGAACCATCCGTCCGGACGCTCGGCCAAGTTGTAGAGACCCCAGTAGAAACCGTTCAGATATAAATGGACGAACGTCCCGTGCGCGCCGAGCCCGGTCATCGCGATCTCCGTATCGCGCGACCACTGATCCCTCGCATAGGTCGTTTCGCCGGCGTCGCCGCCCGCGAAAGAGCGCGTGTGTCCCGAGCGCAATACGAGCCGATCGAACGTGGTCGTGGCCGATTTTCCGTTGAGAGGAGCATCCTGCATGAGCTTCGAGCGGAGCTTGCCAACCCCGTACTCATTCTTGAAAACGAGCTTCAGCGCTCGTTTGGCACCGTAATCTGCATGCGATTCCACCGCGCAATCGACCTGGAAACCCCGATCGGGTGCGCGCGGATAGATGAGCTCAACCGATGCAGGGCCCATCCCGGGCTCCGCCTGACTCCGGAAATAGACGCCGCTTTCCGAGCGCTTCAGCTCACCGTCATCGGTAAACAGTTGGCCAAATAGATCTTGCTTGTCCATCACGATGGAAAGCGACGGAATCGCCGTCATAGCGGAGAGGATCTCGCGACGATAATCCACGTGATCCACGATGGCGGGATCCATCTCGTAGTCGAGCTCAGTCAAACCGCCCATTCCGATGCCACCTAGCGAGGTCGGAAATCCGCTCGGGTAGCGCGGTTGTCTGACGACGTGGCTCGCAAAAATGTAGGTGTGGGTGTCGACATTACTCGGCGTGAGCCCTGCCTTGTAAGCCATCGCGCGCAGCGTCGTCGTGCTCTCGATCCTCACGACGACGGGGTTCTCGTTGCCTAGACCGTGCGTCGGGCTCGGCGCGCTTCCATCGGTGGTATATCGAATACGTGCGCCGGCAGTGCGGGACTGGATGACGACGGCGAAACCCGAGTCGTAGAAACCGCGCTCGCGGTTGAAGCGCGTATCGGCCACGACGTTCGATGCGGCGGCGCCAGCGAGTGACGACAGGACGACGGAAACGAAAGCCGCCATCGTCGTAGGAAGAAACGGATGCATATCGACACCGCGAGTTTAACGGGTGACGTGGCCGCGGGCCAGCACGACTGTATGGAGGAGCCAGGGTGATATACAATCGCTCGTCATGTGGCCCCCAAAATCTAGGATCCGAACTCACCATGGTCCTCAACTGCGCTGTGAACATGCTCATGGGCGGAGCTCTTGCGCTCTACATCGGAGAGCTCTATAAGCGCTTAGGCACCTCCATCTCCAACCGTGACAATTTCTCCGGTGTGTTCCCGATGCTCACCATGGTGACGGTCGTCATCATCTTCGTCGTGAAGTCCTCGCTGGCACTTTCCCTGGGACTGGTCGGAGCTCTGTCTATCGTCCGATTCCGCGCCGCGATCAAGACATCGGAAGAGCTCGTTTATCTCTTTTTGTGCATCGGGGTCGGGCTCGCGCTCGGCGCCGAGCACCGATTGCTCGCCGCAGTTGCCGTAGTCATCGTCACGATCTTCGTCGTCGGCCGGCGCTTTCTCGGGCGGAGCGTTTCGCGGCAGAACCTTCTCTTGACCGTCATCGGCGATGCCGAGCGCTTTGTCGACACTGTCGACACTGCCGACGAGGCTAATGTTGTCGAAACTCTCGAGCGGTTGACGGGCGGGCTGTCGATTCAGAGATTCGACCTCGAGGACGGCCAAGTACAGATTCGAGCCAAGGTCAGTCCGGGCGGCCCGAAAGAAACGACGCAGCTGATAACCGAGATCAAGAAGGCGTTCCCCCACCTCCAGGTTTCCTACGTAAACTTGGACTCGCTCGTATGAGCGGGCGCCACAATTCTAGGGAATCTTTTCGGTCCCCTCAGTGGAAGCCGCTATGGATTTCCGGTAGCGAGCAATCCGCTCCTCCAACACACTAGAAGAGCGCTCAAAAGATTGGCTCAATCGCCGCACGGCGTCTCGTATCGTAGCTTCCGCGGTCGCCCGGTCTGACTCGGGTGAGCCGTTTCCGCTCGGGAAGAGCTCCACCATCGCCGAAGCAACGTTTTCGCGCGCCATGAAAGGCAACAGCGCGTCGCTCGTTTCCCGAAGGATTTCGTCGAATATTCGAGGCTCTAGTCGGGTCTCGATGAGGTCCTTGAGCACATCGACATATAACGCGTAGCCAACCGGATCGCCAAGCAGGATGTGGTCCCACTCCGCCTCGGCACAGTAGGTGAGCTCGTAGGGGTCGCGAAACGCATATCGCCCATCCCAATGGCACGGGTTGAACACGTCGTCCGGGTCCCAGGCGAAGAACGTGTAGTAGGGTCGGGCGCGGGCCTGCGGGGTCGGGTTGTCCTCCGCGAGCAACCACAGCTCGTCAACGGAATCTCCGTTCTGGAGCAGTGCGTTCGAAGCGAGCCACAACAGATACTGGTCTAGATTCATGAGCTCGCGAAAGCGGGCCACAAGTGGTTCTCCTGAAAGCCCCGCGAATTCTTCGAACGTTTTCTCGTAATCCGATCGCGCCTCCTGCTCTCCCGTCCTCGAATACTTCACTTCGACTACCGTCTTGACGAAGCGAAAGTTGCGCCTCAAGAGTGCCCGTAGACCACTTCGCGAAAAGCGGATCCGATCCAACTTCTCGACGAGCAAATACACGCCTTGCGAGCGTCCGTTCAGCGTCAGCTCCACGTAGCGAAGCTGCAGTGGAAACAGTCCGAGCCGACTCCAGAGCTTGAGCACGGTGTGTTGGCGTACATAGCCGTGATCGAGGCACAAGCTCAAGAGGTAGAATTCGTCGGTCACCGAGTCGAGAGAGGCGAAGCGAGGCCGCTTCCCGTACAAGTTGAGCGTGTAGTTTCTTCGTGCGCAGCCAAACGAACCTCTGCCGCGTAGATGAGCCGTAGCTCTCACCGACTCCCGATGCTCGCCCATCCGCACGGAGAGCGAGAAGTCACTCCGGTTCGATCGCTCGATTCTCCGTCCATATTCCGTCCATTCGGCGTCCGTGAAGAAAAAGTCCACCCCGTCTCGATTGGGCTCTTCGCCAGAGCAAGCAGACTGAATAGTCGCCGCCAGCGTCAATAGAACAGTCGCGAGCTTCCCTGCCATTCGACGCCGCTTATGCGCTTTCACTTTGGCTACTTCCGACGGCCCACGAAGTCAGGACCACGGGTTATCGTACTTCACGGCGTGGGCGCAGGTCTCGCCCGAGTCGTTTCTGTGGCGATTCGCCGAGCCGGCATGAGATTCGGCACGCTCGACCTGCGACCGAACCTCCTCTCCAGCTGCTCACAGAGGCTCGACGGCCGGCGGATTGTCCGCGAAGCCTCTCGAACAACGCCACGAGGAAACAAGACTCCCTTGATATGCTTTCGGAGACATGAAAGTCGGTTTTGACGTCTGGGCGCAGGTCAGCCTCGGCTACATGTATTCCACCGGCGAGGGTGTGCCGCAAGACTACGGCGTCCTGTGCCAAAACTCGGCCCTTTTGAAATAGACCATAAACCAGCAGCTTAGTGTCTGTGTTTGCGACCGGGTCAAGCCCCGTAGGCCGGCGCTTGGGGATGCCGTGGCTGTCCGAGTTTTGGCACAGGACGCGGACGGGCCATCCTGGTTGGATCCAGCGTGACCAACAGGCCGCTATTCGTTTGTGTTTTTGGACACGACGGGATTCGGACGACCGGCGGCTTGTCACCGGCTTCGGGAGCTAGTTGCCTTTCGACGGAACTGCCTCCGGCTCTGTGCTTCGCTGAAACGTGTAGCGCAGGCCGACCCTCCCCGACAATCCCGGGCCCGGAAAGCCAATCAGTACCTGGTGCTCATGGTCGGTCAAGTTGTCGATGCGGCCGCGAACCTCCCACCGCTCGGCAAAGTGCCAGGAGCCGGCAAGGCCGAGGAGACCGTATCCGGCGACACGCTCGAGCTCTGGAACCGGGAGCTGTCGATCGAGCGTCTCTGAAACGGTGCGGGCGTCGAACGATAGAGAGAGGTGGCTCGTCGGCCTCCACCGCAGGCGACCGCTGGCCAGCCACCGAGGCCGGCGAAGCAGCGGCATCAATGTCGTCAAGTCCTCGACCTCGTTCCAGGTGACCTGCGCCTGGAAATCGATGCTCGAGGTCGCCTTCCACGTGACTGCCAGCTCAACTCCGCGAGATTCTACGCTCGATCGATTGATGTTCTGGAAGCTCTCGAAGTCGAAGTCGACCAGGTCCCGATAACGAGTATAGAAGAAGTTGATACCGGCCCGGAGACCCTGAACGAGCTGTTGTTCGACACCGACATCCAGACCCCAGGCGGTCTCCGGCCTCAAGTCCGGATTCCCTCCCAGAGCAGGGGGACTGGCGAGCGCGAAGAAACTGGGCAGCTTGAAGGCTCGGGCTACCGAGCCACGGAGCACGGTCGCGTCGTCGTTGAAGCGGTAAGCGATTCCCAGGCGGGGGCTTCCTTCAGCACCGGCGGTCCCGGGAAAATCGAATCGCACACCTGCGTCCAGGACCAGATGGCCGGGCTCCACGATGAGCTCCGCGAACGCACCCGGCGTGGTGCGGCTCGAGTCGTAGTCGCCGCCCAGAAACACCGGCAACTGGAACACGCTCTCGTTCCGCGCGCTCTCGTGATCCAGGTCGACGCCAGCGTTGAGGTGCAGGAGGCGGGTCGTGAGCAGTCCCGTTGCCCATTCCGCACGGGTTCGCATGTAGCGGGTTTTTTCTATCGAGGGAGGCACCAGGAATCCGACGCCGGGGCTCTGGCGGTCGAGGTCGTGTCGGTACAGGCTGGCGCTCAGCTTGTGGCGCCGGCGCGCGGGCTCGCCCAGCCGGAGATCCGCACGCAGACTCATCTCTTCGTGCTCCGATTGCCGTACCTCGCCGGAGCCGAGTAGCGGACCGCCCGAGGCTTCCGGGTAATCGTCGCTCTCCCAGCTCGCCACTCGCGTGCCCAGGCTGAGCCCCGCGCTTTCGCCCAGATTCAAATTCAGGTTCCCGAGAAGGTGCAGTTGCTGAAACCGATCCTCGGCCACCCGGCCCGCCTCTTCTTCCCACTGCACCGCGGCAAAATAATCGCCGCCGGTGAAGCCGTCCGAGAAGGATGCCGCTGTCCGGAACGCAGACCCGTTCCCCGCTTCGATCTCAGCGCGAGCGACGGTTTCGTCACGCTCGCTCCTCTGCGCATCTTCGTCGTTCACAGCGACGAAAGGCTCGCCTACGAGCGCGGGCAGAGGCTGCGGGCCATGGGACGTGCCCGTGCGGCATTCGAGGCCCTCGAGCGCCGCGTGCGCGACGGACGATTGAAAGCCCCCGAGAAAATCGGTGCCGCCGCCGCGCGCATACAGGCACGCCACCACGGTCACCGTTACTACGACTGGGAGTACAAAAACGGTCGCTTCCGCTTCTTCGAGCACCCCGTCAACCTCAAGCGCGAGCAAGCCTACGAGGGTAAGTACGTTATTCAAACCGAGGAGCAAAACCTCTCTCCGGTCGACGCCGTGCGCCTTTACAAGGACCTAAACGAGGTCGAGCGAGCCTTCTCATGCCTTAAGGATGTCATTGAGATGCGTCCCGTTTACCACCAGACCGATGAGCGTGTGGAGGCACACCTTTTCGTAGCTACGCTGGCCTTCCTTGTGCATCGGGCTCTTGAGAAAAAGCTCAAGGTCGCCGAACTCGACCTGTCCGCAACCGAGCACTACAAGCGCTACGCTCGGTCCGGGTCGTCGACTTACAGCTGGGTTCTGGGCGGACTAAGCGCGTCGTCACGCGCGGCACCGCTCGCGCCAACTCGATCCTGACTGCACTCGGCATCGTTGAACGCGACCCGCCAGCCTTCTCCGAGGAGGTGCTGTCAGCGTAGAGACAAACCGCCGATCTCGATCCTTTGTTTTCGATGACTTAGACACCTAAAAGGGAAACATGGGCTAGCACGTTCTGGTCCAGGTTCGGCCCGGGCCTCCTTGATGTCCATCTTTCCCCAGGCTTAGATCCAGGTCTTCGCCCGGGAGTGTGGCATCCCGTTTTTGGACGGCGTTTCCTTGCGCGCACGGGGAACCCGAATCGCCGGCCGCAACGTCACCCTCCTAGGGATGTGATCTGCAAAAGAGAAGATCGGCCAGAAGCAGCCGACCATGGCAGGTCTAAAACGCCCAATCAACGCTGGATGGACTTTTTGCGGAGCACAACCCGCGGGTTGCATCGCTTGTCGGACAGATCGACAGTCCCATCTCATCGGCCAGAGCTGACACCGCATACGACGCCAGCGGCGTCTATGAGGCAATCGAGAATCACAGCCCTCATTGCTCGCCGAGGGTGCTGATACCGCCGCGCAAGGGCGCCCAGCTCGCATCGGGGCCGGCGAGAAGCCGACAGCGCAATCGCAACATTGCAGCACAAGCTCGGCTCGGCAAACGAAAGTGGCACACAGAATCGGGCTACAGCAAACGGAGCAAAGTCGAGACAACGTTCCATCGCTACAAGGCTATCGTGGGCTCAGCGATGGGAGCGAGAGGGTTGGCGGCACAGAGAGTCGAGGCAAGGATCGGGTGCAAGATCCAGGTGCGGCCCTGGCCTACTGGATTTCCATCTTGCCCCAGGCCCGGATCCAGGGTCTTCGCCCGGGAGCATGGCATCCCATTTCCGGACGTTGTTTCCCAGTACGGGGGAACCCGAATTGCTTGCCGCAATGTCACCCTTCTAGGGCATTGGTGTCACCTCGTTCGAATAGGCGAGGATTTCCACAACCGCCTAGGGGTCAGCCCTGGCGTTCAGAACAATAGGCCGGAGATTCGGAAACGGTTGCAAGAGCGAGCCTCTCCACGTTCATAAGACGCCGGTGGCGTCGTTGGGTCGACCGGCACGAAGCAGCCGAGCATGGCAGCTCTAAACCGTGCAATCAACGCCGGATCGACTTCTTGCGGAGTACAGGTAGTTCGACGTCAGTCCAACCGGCTGGCAGCTGTCGCCAATGGAGCGGACGATGTCGGGCGCGGGCCGGGCTCAGAAGTTTCCCTCCGCCACCTCCTGGAGAATCGACAGGTCCAGCTCCTTTCTAGGCCAGCAGCTTCTTCAGCCGGGTGTTCCCCTTCTCGAGCTGCTTGAGGCGCTTGGGATCCATGCTCGCCAGTCGAGCCAGCCGCGGGGCTCCTCATGCCCGAAGGTCATCGAGGAACTCCGATGCGGGGGCAACGCTCGCGACGAGCAGATGATCCCTGGCCCGCGTGCAGGCAACGTAGAGTAAATGACGCTCCGTGTCATACACCTCTTGGAGATCGGCGTCGTCGCCCACCGTTTCGATCCGTTCCTGCAAGGGGATGACCTCGTCATCGCAGGCCATCACGACGACAGCCCGGAACTCCAGCCCCTTCGCTAGGTGCATGGTGCTGATGCAGACGTAACCACTGGTGATTTCGACGTTCTCGTCCAGAATCTTGAACGGGAGTCCAGAAAGCTGCACAGCCGAACGCGCGCGGTCTAGTTCTGCAGCGGATCGCACGAAGACACTACACTCGTGGGGTGCGACACCGTCCTTCGCGCGTCCCAAGACCCACTGGCCAACGAGTTCAACTTCTTCTTCCTGGCTGCTCAAAACTCGAATCTCCGGCACCGGCCCATTGAAGACGGAGATCGTGTGGCGTCGCTCCTCCCTGTTGCCATCGGCATCGGACACCTCGGGACCGAGCAGTCGGTCCGCCAGCGCCCGGATCTGATGTGACGTGCGGTAATTGACCCGCAGCGTCTTCGACCGTCCCCGAATGTCCACGCCCAAGGCCAGCCACGAGAACGGCTGCTGGAAGATGCGCTGGCCGAGGTCGCCAGCGAAGAAAAGCGCGTCGGGACGATGCCGGCAGAGCCCCGCGAAGAACCGGAGATGGGCCACGCCGATATCTTGCGCCTCATCGACCACGGCGAAGTCAAACAGCGGGTTCCTACTTTCCGTAATGGCCGCCGCCAACTTTGTGAACATTGCTGAGCGCGTGATCATGTTCTGCGACGCGAGGCCCGCGCGAACCTGCTCGAACATCGACCAGAGGATTGCCCGCTGAGCCTCTGGGAGCCGCGTTTTTCTGCCGAGGCGCGCGACATCTCGATACGCCTCCCAGGTGTCCAACTGCCACGCATCAACGACCTGCTCCCACTCGGTCAGCAAGAACCGCCCACTGAACTTGTGGCTCTCTCCACGTTCGCTGGCAGCCCGCAACAACTCGTGGACGACCTCTGGCGGCGCCAGATTGAGCTGCCCGAAGTGGGACTTGTAGAGGCGCTCTCCGGTAGCGTTGATCGAATGGACTTCCAGTCGCTCCGCCAAGCGCGGTTCGTTGCGGATGAGTCGCCTGAGTTGGGTGCTGAGGGCATTCGCCAGCATGTGCGAGAACGTCGTCAGCAAGACGCGCGCATTCTGGTTGGCGCGGGCCAGGAAGACGGCGCGATGCAGCGCCACAATCGTCTTCCCCGTGCCGGCGGAGCCGGAAACCCGCGCGGGCCCGGTGTAGTGTCGTTCAACCAGCTGCCGCTGTTCAGGATGGAGGAACACCGACCACCTGTCCCACGGGAACTCCAGGGCGCGCTGAAGTTCCTCGACGTTGCTCATCACGCGGAATCGGCGTTGCGCATCAGGATGCTCGAACGGATTCATCATCGGTACGGTCGGCTGAGGCGGAATCGGCCTGCCGCCAGTGGCCAGTTCCAAGAGCGCCTCGGCGGCCTCGCCCGGTAGTCGGTTGGCCAGCGAGAGGAGACTGTCCTCATCGACCTGGCGCACATCTGACAGCCACTCCGGTGGCACCCCGTAGGTCAGCAAGTCGTCATCGGACATTTCCGCAAACAGCGGTAGCTTGGCCGTCGCTGACTTCGGTGCCTCCAAATAGGTCGGGATGAGGATCTCCTGAACGGTTTCTCGAATCTCCACGAGCTGGGCAGCACCCGTCTTGGGGTGCGTCTCCAGTCGGCGCCGTTCCGCCCAGTCATACGCCTTGTCGTGATGGCCGACATAGCAGAGCAGGAGGCTCGTCTCACTCTTGTGAACGATCAGCCGGAGGTCGCCACTAACCCGCACCGACCAGAAATTCTTGTCCCTGGCCTTGTGGAGCCTGTGGAAGCTCATGCCTGGGTTGACGGGGTTGAGCTGCAAGTCGAAGGCCGTCGTCTTGACGGCCTTCTGCTCCTTGCTCGTTAATCTGGCGAGACCGTCTGTGAAGGTGTCAGCGATACGGAAGTCCATCGGGCACTAGACCTTGAACACCTTCATCACTTCATCGCCAAGGTGATTGATTACCTTCACGGCGATCCGCCCGGATTTTGGTTTGTCGAACGGCCGGGAGGTGTCGCTGTGCAGCGTCTCCCAAGCCTCCCGGTTGATTTCAGCCTTGAGAGTAGACCTGAGGGCTTTGTAGGGGTCGTTGGCGCCGAGGAAGTAAGCGTGGCGGACGAAGAAGCTCTCCTCGTTGTAATCAGTGTCGATTAACCAGCAAGCGATACCGTCGGCGTTGTCGCTACGGACTTCGCCGGTGCTGGGGTCGAAGACATCGACGCCTTTCACCTTCACGCGTAGCTGGCCGTCCGGCTCCAGCAGGGGTTCAATATCTGGCTCGCCGAAGATGACGAAGAGGTTCCCTTTGCCGGTGTTCTTGAGGTTCTCGGCCATGTGCAGGTCCGCGTTCATGCGAGCTTTGAGCACGGGGATGCGTCCCAGCTTGCTGAACTCCGCGGCATGCGCCTCGTAGTTAAAGGCGCAGGCGATCAGCGCATCGAAGTCGGCATCGCCGGCTTCACGGGCAGCAGCGACGAGATCGGCGCGCTGGACGGTGCCGAACTCAGGGCCGATGAAGATGGCAGCCCGCTTCTCGGTCGTGCCCTCCAGATATCGGCCCTCGGCGCAGACCAGTTCTCCCGGCCACGGAATCAGAGCGGTGAAGGTGATCCGGTCGTCCTTGTGTGCCTGCTGCACGCCGGCAGTCTTCAAGTTCTCCAGAGTCATCAGAGGAAAGGACTGCTTGGCGCTGATCTCGAGACTGTCCTCCTTGAAAGTGTCGACCAACTCATCGTTCTCATCCACGCCGAGGACGCGGTGGGGGCTCAGGCTCTCGACCGTGAACGGGCCGGCCACACGGACGGTCTTCTTGTTCTCGTAGGGCTTGTCGTAGAGATACTCAAACTCGGCTTTGGCGGCGATGGAGGCGTCGATTTCTTGCTGCCTGGCGATGCGGGCTTGCCACCAGTCGGCGTGCACCTTCTTGGCTGCGGCCGGCCACCTGGCATCGGCCTCGCGTGGAATTTCCCACTCCTGCAAGGTCTTCTTGAGCGCGGCGTTCAGCGACTCGCGCAACGGCTCCAGCGTCGCCTGCCACTTGTCCCAGATAACATCGATCTCGGCGTTGTTGGCGATGGACTTGAGGGTTATGTGTTGCACGCGCTCGTAGACGAACCCTTGACGGATATCGCCGTGGGTGCGTTGGCTCGACGGTGCCGTGCGGGTGATGTCGGCTTCCTTCATCTGCCCTTCCGGGCTATCGGCGAGCAGGTAGTAGGGATAGCGCGCGCCCATGATGCGGGCACGGGCGAGTGCCAGCGCCACACGAGAGGTGTCGACAGTGATCCAGCGGCGACCCCATTGCTCGGCGACCGTGGCGGTGGTACCGGAGCCGCAGGTGGGGTCGAGTACCAAGTCGCTGGGGTCAGTGGTCATCAGGATGCAACGTTCGATAACTCTAGGATGGGTTTGGACAACATAAGTTTTTTCTGTTCCAAAACCACTAATTCCCGTATCAAGCCACCCAGATCCCATAGGATAGTACGGAGCATCGTCGAAATACCTCACATATCGCGGGGTATTTCCGATCCGAATAACTCGATTCGCCCGTTTTAGCCTTCCGATACCTGATGAATTAGATTTCCATCCTCCCTTTCTTGGCGCAGGAATTACAACGTCTTCCAGCTGAAACGAGAAGACTGTCGTTTCGTTCCCAGTCTGTGAGGTCAAGTCGCCGTGCGCGAACACCTTCCCTTCTTGGTCATCTTTCAGTGGGCAGAATGAGCCATCTGGCCGCATGGCGAAGTTGTACTGAGTTGCTCCTGATTCTCCCGGAACTCTTTTGAGTAGCGGCCGACGAAATTTGACTATATCGATGTCTTTGGCGAACCAAATGAGGTAATCGAATGTTTCATCAAGAAATTTCCCTCCTAGTCCCGATGTTTTGGAGAACTTAATAGCGACGACAAAGTTGCTCTCGCCAAACACCTCATCCACTAGCGCACGCACCCGATGGACGTTCTCGTCCCCGATCTGCACGAAAATCGAGCCGCTCTCCGTAAGGAGGTCTCGCGCGACGGTCAGTCGGTCCCGCAGGTACGTCAGGTACGAGTGAATCCCGTCCCGCCACGTGTCCCGAAACGCTTTCACCTGCTCCGGCTCTCGTGTGATGTGGTCGGCCTTGCCGTCTTTCACGTCGCGGCTGGTGGTGGACCACTGAAAGTTGCTGTTGAACTTGATGCCGTAGGGCGGGTCGAGGTAGATGCACTGCACCTTGCCGCGCAGGCCCTCGCGCTCGGCCAAGCTCGCCATGACTTGGAGCGAGTCGCCAAGAATCATCCGGTTGGACCAGTTCTGGTCGTGCTGGTAGAACTCGGTCCTATCCACGCCCTCGGGGATGCCGTTGAAATCGGCGAAGAGGTCGGCCTGTGCTCCAGGGGCTTCCGCTTGTGCTTCTTTCGTCTGCCGAAGGAGATCGTCGATCAACACCTTCGGATGAACCTTTTCCTGAATGTAGAGCGGAGGGGCGTAGACAACGAGATCGCTCCAGTCTTGCTCATCCTTACCACGCCAGACGAGCTGGGGGTCGAGATCGGTGTTCCGTGGATACTTCACCGGCCGTGCCCCGGCATCGTCTGGTCGGAGCACGGACTGATGCTCGGCGGAGGGGATGTTCTTCCGCTTGGCCTCGTCGTGCCTGATCGTTTCTACGGTCTTGCGAGTGCCGCGCCTCTTGGCCATAGCTAGCTGCCCTCAGTCACCGGACGTGCCGTCGCGGTGGCGATCATCTTGTCAAACTTGCCTCTGACCTTCGCTGCGAAGTCGGTCTCGATCAAGTAGACCTCGGTGAACTCGGCGAACTCCCAGCGTCCATACGTCTTGAGGTTATTCACGCCGGGCACCCAGTAGGTATCCATCGTAGACTTCTTTTCCTTCGCGTCCTCGCGCCGGTAGCCCTTGATCTCGACGACCAAGTGCAGCAGGTTGCCGGGGCCGTGGCCATCGTCCACCAAAACGATGAAGTCGGGCAGATACTTCCGAACCTCGGAGCCGTAGCGATACGGCACTTCGAGGCCAAGGTTGTGGTTCTTCGTGTAGGCTACGACCTGCGGATGCGACTCGGCGACGCGGCAGAACTCGGCTTCCCAGTCGCTGTCGAGCACCACCCAGTTGACGTGGTTCTTGGGCGGTGGACCACTGGTGTCCCAGCGGTCTGCTCGGGACGTGTTGAATCTGACGTGGGCCGTGGAGCCGGTGGGATTGTAGGGGTCGAGCAGGGCTTTGATGGGGCGGTGGTCTTCCAGCGCGTTGGTGATGCCGGCGGTGATACGGTTGCACGCCATGTCGGCCAGCTCCTGATACATCAGCTGGGCGGGATAAGTGCCGCCCTTGCAGACGAGACAGGTGTCGAGCCACTGCTTCGTGATGCGTTTGAGTTGGCCGAACAGATAGAGCTTCGGCTCTTCCCCTGGATCGCGCCATTTCGTGTAGAGCAGGCGCTGGGTGACGTGGAAGAGCAGCGTGGACGGCCGCATGTCGCCTAGATGCTCCAAGTTCAGGTCCACGCTTTCGCCGATGATACCCGAATCCTTGGTGATGGACGGGCCAACCAAATCGGGGCTGAGTTCGAGAATGGAATCGGCGTTGAAGGTGGCCGTGAGGCGCTCCTCGGGCAGTTCGACGCGGTAGCCTTCGACACGAGGGAACTGGATTTCGAGGCCGTCTCGCTCCGGGCGCATGGCTTTAACCTGAACCGTCTCACGCGGTGGCTGAGGGGGCGCAATCACAGGCTTGGCCGTGAAGTCGAAGGGAACGCCGAAAATATCTGCGTACTCGACGTTGAAGAGACCTTCGTCATTGAGGTCGTAGGATTGGCGGCGTAAGGCGCGTCCTATGACCTGTTCGCAGAGGAGCTGGGTGCCAAAAGCGCGGATGCCGAGGACGTGGGTGACGGTGTTCGCATCCCAGCCTTCCGTCAGCATAGACACGGAGACGACACAACGGACGGAGCCACCGAGTTGGCCGTGCTTGCCCACGGTGTTCATGACCTCACGCAGCAACTCCTGATCACTGATATTTTCTCCGGCACGGGCATCCCCGGTGCGCTCGATTCTCTCGCGGCGGAAACGTGCAATCTCATCGGCCGCCATGCCGCGAAACTTGTCGTCGAGGGGGTCGCCGGCTTCCAGCTGCTCACTGTCAATCAGCAACGTGTTAGGACGCGCGAGCGGATTCCCCGTGGTTTCGTCAAAATTGCGGAAGAGGGCCAGACGACCGTTTTCCAGTGTGGTGGTCCCGTCTTCGTTCTTCCGGTGAAAGCCGGAAATGAAGTCATAGACCAGCTTCGAGATCGAAGTGTTCTGGCAAACGATGATGAAGCAGGGTGGCACACGAATGCCCCCTGCCTCCCACAGCGTGAAGGTCTTCTCGTAGTGCCCGTAGAGCGCCGCAAGAGCGGTTTGCAGTCGAGTGGGCAGTTTGAGCGGATCAAGCTCTCCGCCCTGGCTGCGCCCCTTCTTAGGCATCTTATTGCGGATGTTTTTCCAAAGGTCGCGATAGACGGGCATTTCGTCGCCGGGGATGTTCTGTGCGACCGGGACGCGTGGCAGTTTCACGATGCCGCACTCAATGGCGTCCATCAGCGAGAAGTCGCTCATCGTCCATGGGAAGAGCGTACCCTCGGCATAGCCGGACCCGCTCAGGAAGAATGGCGTGGCGGACAGGTCGATCACACGGGAGAGGCCGAGCTTACGATTCACAGCTTCGAGACCGGAGATCCAGAGGCGGGCCGCTTCGTTGTTCTTTTCGGCCTCCTTTCTGTCGTCGCCCTTCAGATGCGCATCGTCCGGCTCCGGTGGCTTCTCGCGGTAGCAATGGTGCGCCTCGTCGTTGAGCACCAGGATGTTCTTGATGCCCATCAGGTCAGGCATGACACGCTGGAGCATCTGCCCTTCGGTTTCAGTGGTGTTCAGCTCGTCGCCGGTGCGGCCCCTGAGCAACGCGCGTCCGCCGGCAGACAGCTCGATGCGCTCGCGTAACTTGAAGGCGTGGTAATTGGTGATAACGATCTTGGCGCGGTTCACGTCATCGAGCAGGTCGTGCGGCACGAGCTCTCGGCTGGCGTAGTAACTGTCCGGGTCGTTCGGCTGGAGGACGCGGAGCCGATCCTTGATGGTCAGGCCTGGGGCGACGACCAGGAAGCCTCGGGTGAAGGACTTGCTGCCGGGGCGGCGCACCGCATTGATGGTCTGCCACGCGATCAGCATGGCCATGACAGTTGTCTTACCGGCCCCGGTGGCCAGCTTCAGCGCGAGGCGCATCAGTTCGGGATTGGCGTCCTTATTGGCTCTGGCCAAGTGGTTGAGCAACCGTTTACCGCCCTTGGATTGTGGCGCGACCTCGGTCAGCCAGATCGCGGTTTCGACGGCTTCCACCTGACAGAAGAACGGGCGGATGCTGCCGAACGGGTGGTGCCGCCAGTGCTGGAGCAGGCGCGCGGTTTCCGGGCTGACCTGCCACTGGTTGGGGTTGGGCCAGGCCCGCCACTGGTTTACGTTCTGACGCACTTCATTGATGATGGAGGTCGGATCGTATTGCTGTTCCTTGGTGGAGAGGCCTTTCCCCTCGTCGAAGACTATCTCGGCCTGCTGCCGGTCCTTCCGCTTCTTCGGCTTTGGAATCGGCGTGATGAACTCGGCGCGCCGACGGCGGTCCAAGACCTGATGCGTCGGCTGCCCCTCGGAGTCCAACTCCCAGTGCCGCTGTGGGCACTCGTAGGGCGAATTCAGGATAGGGTGATCGAAGAATGGGTTGGCCATTGTCTATCCGATACTCACAGGTAGCCCGGGCAAGAGGCCGTATGACGTCGCCGGCCTCAAACACCGCGCGCCACAGGTACCGTTAGAGCCCGATTCCAGGTGTCGCCCATCCGGCCGCGTCAATGCCGAAGCTTCAGCCATACAGTCTTCAGAGAGGACCGCTCAAACGTTCGTAGGAAATGGCCTCAATCCTTTACGTTCTTCCTGGCTGCGGCCGCCTTGCGTCCCTGCTGCGTGATCTTCCAGTCCATCCCCGTATCGCTGTCGAGAAGGCCTTCCTTCACCATGTGTTTTCTGGCTCTACGAATCATGACCTGCCAGCGCGCTCTACCGTTGGCCCTGATGCTCAGGTCGCCTTCAACAAGACGATCCTTCATCAGAAGTCCGACAGCTGACTCAATTTCAGCGATCCTGGCAGCCCCGTCGAGATCTACGAGAGCCTCAAGGATCGGCTGGTAGTACTCCCAGAGCGGCGTCTGCGGTGCTTTGGCGGTACCTTGAGGTCCGCCTTTGATCTCTTTCCACCGCGTGTGGAGGCTCTCAACCTCGATGCGGAACGTGTCGATGGACTTCGCGACATTGACGAGCGATTCGGCGCGCTCGTAGCTGCCCTTGGAGAGCAACATTCCTGCCTCCTGATTGACCCGGACCAGACTCTCCTTGAGACTCTTCTTGAGACCCATCAGCGACTTGTTGACGTTCGCCCCACCGGGAACCTTCATGGTGTCCTCCCTGGGCCTGGTTGCTGCATCATATCGATGACGTTAATGGGCCCTGTGAAAACCTGAACGCCGGTCGTGCTTCTTCCTGTTTTGAAGACCTCCGCCCAGAAATCTCGATTCTGCTTGGCACCGAAGACCGTGTTGCTGAGGCTCGTGTCGATCCACGCCGGTAGACCTGACAGACGGTAGAGAAATGTCTCGACCCGGGCCCAAACGTCTTCTGGAAGCCGGTACTGCATCAACCGGTCCTTTTCGATTGGTCTGCCGGTCACAGCGAAGTAGTGCTCGATCACGAGCCGGACGTACTTCATGATCACCGCTAGAATCTCCCCACGCGTAACGCGCCACGCCCGAAGGTGCCCCTCGGCGATGACTTCCCCTTTCCGGAGGCGGGCTTCCAGACGCCGGCCGCCCAGGTCTGGATCCCACTGACCCACGAAGAAGATGTCGGCGTACAAACTCATCAGCCGGACCAGCTGGTCCCGCTCAATCATTCGCGGATTGTCTCCACGGTCCATGGCGAGTGCGATCGGCGTGTCGAGGGCGTACTTGTAAAGGAATTCCGCGAAGAATGTTTGTTCCAGGGCTGCGTGAGCGAGCGGCCTATCTCCCTTCTTACCGGCCCATTCCACATACTCCTTGAGGCGATTGTCCCGGTGGTAGTTCACCGAATCCCGCACCCAGTCGACGATGTATTTCTGTACCTCTTTGTGCTCGCCGCGGAAAAACGCTACGAGGTCCTTCTCGCTGAAAGAATAGTCGTCATCCAGGAGTACCTTGAATTTCTGGTACTGCTTGACCCGTTCGGCGTACAAGGTGTACCGAGGTGTCGCATGACCGCCGTGTCGAACGCGACCTGTCTCAGCTTATCAGCGGCGTTGGTGTTTGCCTGGAGCAGGACGTTGAGATCTGGTTCGACGAACACGCGCACCGGAAGCTTTCGGCTGCCGATGAGAATCTGGGCCGCCGCTTTGTGCTGTCCGTCGAACATCTTGATCTTTCCTGTGCCGTCTTCTTCCGGTGCCCACCACGCCAGGCCGACGTGCAGCTGGGGTCGCTTCCGCAGGAACTCCTCGATCAGCGGGCGTATGTTTCTCCCAATGGAACGCGGGTTGATACGGTCGTCGTGGTGGATGTACTCCAGCGGAAACACGCCGAAGAAGTACCTCATGCCACTCAGTGGATCTTGATACAGGGGAACACTCTGAATCGTTTCGTCACAGGTGGCCGACAGAGTGAACTCGATCCGGCCACCCGAATTCTGGAGTCGAATAGCAGCCTTGGCCCCGCCATGCTCGGCAAGCACGTGTCCCAGGTTCGCTCCGCGTTCGCCACGCTCAAGGGCTTGCTGCTGGAGCTTCTCGAATTCCGCCATGCGCCGTGCCACTCGCAGGTCGGAGGCGCCCTTGCTCCGATTGCAGCTCGCATGAGTCAGAGCGAAGTTCTGCTCATCGTCCGCGCCTTGCTCGGCCAGCGGGACGATATGGTCGACGTCGAGCTGATCCTGGTGGAGTACGGAATCGATGGTGTCGTCACAGATGAAGCATTTCCCGGACTGCCGATCGAGCAGGCGACCTTCAAGCGCAGTGCGGTCCTCTAATGTCAGGCCTGCCAAATACTCAGAGTGTGCAGCCATGTCGTTCCCTCTGACAGTCTATATAGTCCCCGTCACCACATGCGTACTGCGGTCCGTGGAAAAAGAACGGCGCTCCTCCACTTCGTCATCATGCTATCAGATCAAGCGACGGACTGGCCCGGATCGAGAACATCGGTGAGGTGTGGCGTTGGTAAGTTTCGCTACAGGGTTCTCGACGATCGCCAATGGGTGTTAGTTCGAGGAGCCCCCGTACCACTCGCGAACGCGAACCTCAATGTTTGACTTGTCCTTCAGCGCCGAGACGAAAACGTTCAGATCGGAGCCGCGATAGTTGTGTCTTCTATTTATTCATCCGCGCGTACCGAACTTGATTAGTCTCCGGTCTGCCGGCACCATGCCGGCATGATTTCGTCGTTTGTTCGCACTCTCATCTCTGCCTTCAAGGCTCGTCGCGAGCTGGCTCTCGAGAATGTCGCTCTTCGGCAGCAGCTCGCCGTCCTCCGTCGTTCGGTGAAACGGGCGCGGCTCTCGTTGCGGGTGCTTCCGCCATTGAGTGTTGGTGAGATGACGCTAAGACTTCACGCTGCATTAAATTACAGCCAAAATAGCGCGCGCCTCTCGACAGACAGTCCACGCGCTCGCGCTGATCAATCGCCTGTGCCTTCTATTTATTCATCCGCGGCTGCTTGCTTCGTTTACTGTTGCCCTGTGCTCCGCAATAAATCGATCCGGCGTTGATTGCACGTTCTAGACCTACTATGTTTGGCTGCTTCTGGCCAATCTTCTTTTTTGCGGAGCACAGCCCCGTTAGAGAATAGAGTCCATGCCGACGGCAAGAACCAGCGAGAGCCACCCACTCCGCATCACGGCGATGACCCTGGGCGACGGCCGGGGCCGGATCGGCTTCTCGCAGTGCCCCGGTAGGATCGATCGCTACGCAATATCCGGGCCCTGGAAGCGGGATCTCGACACCGACCTCGACGCGATTCAGCGCTGGGGAGCGACTGCGGTGGTCAGCCTGATCATCCACGAAGAAATCGCCTATCTAAAGGTGCACGATCTCCCGAGGGCGGTTCGAGACCGGCACATGGAGTGGTGGCATGCCCCGATTCCCGACGGAGAGGCGCCGGAACAGGACTTCGAGCACGCCTGGAAGGCCACCGGCGAGTCCATCAGGAACCGGCTGCGGCTCGGCTTCGACGTGCTGCTCCACTGTCGGGGTGGTCTGGGACGCGCCGGGACCATCACAGCCCGCCTGCTGGTGGAGTTGGGCGTGCAACCGGACGATGCGATCCGCCGCGTGCCCCTACCGAAAACGTATAATACCCACATCTTCGATAGGTCTCTCGCACACCATAACTTGTGGTGTGCGACAGGCCTACCGAAGATGTGGGTATCATACGTTTTCGGTAGGGAACTTCGTAGGGTTGAGAGCGAATGAAAATCTTGGACGAAACGAGAGGCGAATCGTCAGGAATCCAAGGCTATGGGAGCGGAAGAGTAATAGTTATTATCTTGATAGATGTCTCGCCATCACCAGTAGATTGCAGGTGATGATGGAACCCCATACGTACGATTTAAAAGAAGGCAATGAGCGCCATGTGCATCGGTCGAGACCAAAGACTCGTTTCAAGAACGGAATGACGCCTTCGATTCCGCAGCGAAATCGCCGCAGGCGTTGATAGACCCAGGAACTCTTGACCATATCGGTCACGGCGAAACCTTGAGCCTTGGTAAAGGCAACATCTTCAACTCCCTTGCCTTTGATGGCTTCCAAGTTTGCCTTTGAAGAAAACGCGCCATCGTAGGCGACCTGGCGCGGGGCCCGCTCGTAGAGTTCGACTTGACGGTCGATCATGGTTTCCGCGAGAGTTGAATCGGACGGATTCCCATCCAAGATCACGCAATCCAAAATCATCGAGGACGAACTACCTGTGCCTTCTATTTATTCATCCGCGCGCACCGAACTTGATTAATCTCCGGTCTGCCGGCTGTGCTCCGCAAAAAGTCGATCCTGCGTTGATTGCGCGGGTTAGACCTACCATAGTCGGCTGCTTCTGGCCGGGTTTCTTTTTTGCGGATCACAAGCAGTTCGCCGTCCTCTGTCGTCCGGTGAAACGGCCGCGGCTCTCGAAGGTCGACCGCGGGTTGGGTAACTGTAAAGCCTAGGGGCCCTTGGCCCAGTCGCTAAGCTGCTGATTTATGGTCTATTTCAAAAGGGCCGAGTTTTGGCACAGGACGGGGTATCGAGATATGGACCCGGCGGGTCTTCAGCTGAATCGCGAACAAGACGTAGAACGTAACCAGACCCGCGGGAGTCCAGATTTCGGTGGTGAAGAAATCGGCAGCGGCAAGGGTGTCCCAGTGACTCCGAAGAAACTGCGCCCATGTCGTGGTCTCATGACTTGTGGTGGATACTCTTCAAGGGCTTGCTTTTACGCTTGTCCGGAGCCCGTGCTGCTTCGGCTTGGGGGAGGCCGCGGGTCAGCGCCTTGAAGAGGAGCGTCAGCGCCAAATTCGAGCGCACCAGGGTGCTGGTGACTACGGTGACCGCACGCACGCTGCGGCGCGAGATCTTGACCTCCCGCTCGTTCCGGAACGTTGGCGTCGCGTGAATGCGGCGCAGGGTCAGCACGGCCATCCCCAAGGCCCACAGGCAGTGTCGGCGAATGCCGGTTTCATGGGCCGGAATGAGCTGGATGAACCGCAACGCGTCCGCCAGATGCTGGCGGGCGATCCCCACCAGCGTGAACAGCCCGTCGGTGAAGCGGGGGTCATTTTGCCCCGCGGACAGGGAGCGCAGCTCGAACCCGGCTTCAAGGAAGATGTCCCGCGGCAGCCAGCACGCCCCGCGCTGCCGGTCGTCCCATACATCCTTGAGGATGTTGGTCATCTGCAGCCCTTGGCCGAAGAAGACTGCCAGCGGGAGCAGTTCGTTGCGACGTTCGTTGATTTCGGCGGAGTAGTCGCAGAACAGCTCGGTGAGCATCTCGCCGACCACGCCGGCGACGTGGTAGCAATAGCGATCGAGGTGGGGCAGGTCGTTCAAGCCGGCGGCTGTCACGTGCTGCTGAAACTCCGCCATGCCGTGCGCCATGATCCGCACGCAGCGTTCGAGCGCGCCTCGTTGGGCAGCACGAAACCCGTTTGTGATGCGGATGACCCGGGCGGTGTTGGCGATCAGGTCATGCTCGCTGGCGGTCGTCGACGACGACAGCCCCGCGCCGAGCTCGCGCGCGAACGGCTCCGCTGCTTCTCGACCGGCCACGACCTCGACGAAGCGTTCCGCAAACGCCTGCTTCTGCCCGGCGGACAGCGTGGGCTCGTCCTCAATGGTGTCTGTGATTCGGCACAGGAGATAGGCATTGCCCACCACGTCACGGAGAGCGCCTGGAAGCTGCGGAATCGTGAGCGCAAAGGTGCGGGACACGCCTTGCAGGATTGCAGCCTGGTAGGCGAGGTCGCCCTTCGACGACACGTTCGAGGAGGACGCCGTCATCCTGACGCTTGTTCCATTTTCTCTTCGCCTAATGGAAGTTATATGGACTTCACCGTGGGGCTGTCAAGCGGGGCCGGGCGCTTCCGGCAAGGCCTTCGTCCGGGCCCTGGGTGGTTGACATCGGTCCGCTAGGCAGGCATTCTCTGCGATGAGGCTCGCGGTGTTGTACAGCTACGAAGCCAAAGAGGGAGCGGTCGTTCAAAGTGAGAACGATACAAGTCATTCTAGCGCAACCGCGCGGGTTTTGTGCCGGTGTCGAGCGCGCCATCGAGATCGTCGAAGCGGCGCTGCAACAGTACGGGCCCCCAATCTATGTGCGGCACGAAATCGTCCATAATCTTCGGGTCGTGGAAAACCTGAAGGCGAAAGGCGTACGCTTCGTCGAACAGATCGATCAGATTCCCAATGGGGCCATCACGGTGTTCAGCGCCCACGGCGTGTCGGAGAAGGTCGAGCAGGACGCGTCGGTGCGCGGTCTGCGTCCGCTGGATGCCACCTGCCCGCTGGTCTCCAAGGTGCACATAGAGGGCCGGCGCTACGCGGCCAACGGCTACGACATCATCCTGATCGGCCACGAGAACCACCCCGAGGTGGAAGGCACCGTCGGCCAGATTCCGGGGCCAGTTTTTCTGGTGAGCGATGTGGACGGGGTGGAAGCGCTACAGGTACGCGACCCCGACAAGGTCGCCTACATCACCCAGACGACCCTGTCGGTCGACGATACCCTGGACGTGATCTCGGCCCTGCGGCGGCGATTCCCGAAAATCGTCGGTCCGGACGTCAAGGACATCTGCTACGCGACCCAGAACCGTCAGGCTGCCGTGCGCACGCTGGCCTCCATCGTAGACCTGGTGCTGGTGGTCGGCGCCCAGAACAGCTCCAACTCCAACCGCTTGTGCGAAGTCAGCAACGACAGCGGCGTGCCGAGCTACCTGCTCGAGGACCCGTCGAAGCTCGATCCCGCATGGTTGCGGGGGAAGAAGAGCATCGGCATTACCGCCGGCGCCTCGACCCCCGAGGAACTGGTGCACGACCTGATCGAGAAGCTGCGCGAGTACACCGACCTGGAAATCTCCACGATGGACGGCATCGTCGAGAACGTCCGCTTCAGCCTGCCGCCTGCCCTGGACCGCGCCGCCGCGCCCCAATAACGGCACGGAGTCGCATCTCTCACCTGCCCGCCGGGCCGTCAGGCCCGCTACGATGGTCAGCGACGGCGCTCAAGAGGGGAGCATTCACTCACTCTTTCCGGTCGACGGCAATCAGCAGCGTCGGAAGGAGCAGGAAATCCGCGGCAAGCGCAAGGAGGATCGTCATCGTCACCAGGAGCCCGAGCGACCAGCTGACCTCGAATCCGGATGTGGCAAACGCCATGAAGCCTGCCGACAGGACCACGGTCGTCGTAAGCAACGCCTGGCCGACGGTGTGAAAAGCGGAACGCACGGCCTCGGCCGCCGAGAGGCCCTCGCGCCTGGCCTTCAGATCGACGAAGCGTTCAGACTGCACGAACATGCCCGCCGAGCCGCAGCAGGGGTCGTAGACGCGGCCCTCGTAGGGTTCGAGCATCTCGACGAGGAGTCGCACGATGCAGCGCGGCGTAAAGAACTCGCCACCGAGCTTGCCCTCCGCCTGGGCGAACTTGCCGAGGAAGTACTCGTAGACGCGGCCGAGGGTGTCGCGCGCCTTGGCGCGGCCGCCCTTGAAGCCGATGTCGGCGGTCAGGTCGATCAGGTTCTTCATCTTCTCTGGCGCGATGCCGCGACGGGCGTAGTCGCGCGGCAGCTTGCTCTTGAGAGATGAGAGCAAGAACAAACGACGAAATCATGTAGGTATGGTGCCGGTAGACCGAAGACCAATCAAGTTCGGGGCGCGCGGATGAATAAATAGAAGGTACAGGCACCAGAGACGCGCTAGAAGGGCTGAACTGGCCTCCTTTTCGGCATTCGTCTCTAACCTCGATTTTCGAGTGCCACGTTTGCGCCCAAATAGGAGAACGGGCGCTGACCGGGCCGTGCGGCAGCGGAAAAGAGGCCACCCGAGAGGCCCAGAATCAAGGCCAGGGCTATCGCGGCGTAGCAGGCCTAGCACGTTTTGGTCCAGGTGCAGCCCGGGCCTCCTTGATGTCCATCTTTCCCCAGGCATGGATCCAGGTCCTCGCCCGAAAGTGTGGCATCTCGTTTCTGGACGTTGTTTCCCCGCGCGTACCGGGGAACCCGAATCGCCGGCCGCAACGCCCGGGCGAAATCAACGCTGGATCGACTTTTTGCGGAGCACAGGACGCGCTCGCGCCAAAACCATGAGCCCATCTAAGCGCAAACAGGTCGCCAAGAAGGAGCTAAGGCTCGCTGGGGCTAGGTTCTCAACATGCTCAACACGAGGGAGTTGGTCGGAGGTCAGAGGATAAAAGGACGGAATTTCCTAGATCAAGGTCTTCCATATTCAACGCTAAGAGGTTTCTCTGGTAGTAGCTCTAGCCGCTCCGTCTTGCACTCCGGGCAAACGAGTGGCCAGCGCTGTATGGTCCCAAAGCCAGGACCGGCATATTCACACCTAACGTGCATAGGCTTGTTTTCCTGGCAGTTGTTCGCCTTGCAGACGAACTCAAAATGTACGAATCCATTTGCGGCGTCTGACACGTTCGTTGCTCCTTTCGCTACTCACAGGCCTTTTCGTTCACGCGCAGGTAGTCCAACACAAATCGGTCAAGAGGCTGGAGACCTTCGCGCCAGCGGCAGCCCGCTCAGCAGTGAAGTCACGGAGCGCCGCCATATCCGTACTGGCCGCGCTGACTCGGTGAGGGGTCCAGCGCGGCTTCGATCTCCTGGTCCAGCAGAGCCCCGACAGCCTCCAGCAACGCCGTTACCGGTCAAAACGGGACATCGTGGTCAGTGATTCCGTTTCCTTGCGGTGATTCGTCACTACAGAAAGGGTCAGTTTTTCCTTGTTTTCAAGAAGCCAGCGCATGCCTTCGGATGTGACCTTGACCGCATCGAAGGTCTCGCCACTGTAATACTCGTCCTCAAACAGCTCCAGCATTCGTCTTTCGAGTAATGATTTCAGTGCTATAGTCCCCGCCAGTCTCGTGAATCCCGTCCTGTGCCAAAACTCGGCCCTTTAGAAATAGCCCATAAATCAGCAGCTTAGTGTCTGTGTTTGCGACCGGGCCAAGGGCGGTAGGCGGCCTTTGGAAAGGTGCAAACTGCTGACCCGCTGGGCGTTCGAGTATTTTGACCAGACGGGCCCACTGACACTAGCATTCAAATGCCTCTAGTCCCCTGTAGCAGAAAACACTAGACAAAGCAGAGCTTGTCGAAACCATTCTAAGTGCGTGAATCTTATGAATCTTATGGGCTGGAGAAAAGTCTAACTTTGTATAGTAATCAAAGACCCGGGGGACTAGCGGCGTACCAACATATCTGGACTCCTCAATCAACACCTTTCTCAAAAAAGTCTTCCTCAGAGCTGCTCGTCCAAATCGGTGACGAGTGGGTCAGACTGCAAACATATCTACGGCCTCAGTGAGGAGCGTCTTGGGTGCTCCGGGCCATGACGGAAAATCCGCGCGCGAGGAGCCAATCACTTTGAGCGACCTCTGAGGGCCAGTGTTGCTATCGGCTTGACCCCGCGCCGGTCCGACCGGTACGCCATCAGTTGGATGGGTATCGTCGCAGCCTCTGTTGGAAGGGAAGAAGGAAAACACGAAAGTGGAGCCTCTATGCGGCCGCGGGCACCGACTGGAATTCACTCTCGCGGGTGGAGACGGCCCAGACTATCCGGGCGAGTTTGTTGGCGACAGCAATCGCGGCTTTGTTGTGTCCCCGCGAGCGGTGGACCTTCCGCGCCCAGGCGCGGAGCTTGTCGGGCGGGCTCTTGCTGACGTTGGCCGCTCGGAGAACGGCGCGTCCGCCCTGCGTGAGGAGCGTACGGAGGTAGGAGTCGCCACGCTTGGTGATGCGCCCGAGGCGGCGAATGTGAGTGTCGGAGAGGTCGAGCTCACCGTCGCTCCGACGGCGGGACTCTGGGGTGTAGGAGCAGTTATCGTAGGTGAAGACGAGGAGCTACCCGGCTCCTCCGAGCTGCAAGCTCCGTAGAATGCGAGGCACAGGATAAGCGTGCCTGCGAAAACCAATCGATGCTTCAAAGTGACTCTCCTCTCGATGGCGACGGGGTCGAGACTTGAAGTAATAGCGGACAGTTTTTCGGACAAGTTGTGACAAACAAAACCAAAATTTAGCACAAGCCGTGTGTGAGCCTCCAGCGCGACGAGATGCCGAGCTCCGCCGCCTGCGACGCGAGAACCGTCAGCTACGGTTGGAGCGGGAGATCCTCTCAAAAGCCGCGGCCTGGTTCGCTCGGGAGACCCCGTCCTGTGCCAAAACTCGGCCCTTTTGAAATAGGCCATAAATCAGCAACTTAGGGTGCTTCCGCCATCAAGTGTGTTGCTACGCGGCTGCGGGCAGTGGTACAGGTGCGGAAGAGACCGGGTTGCGCGCCCCAGTGAGCAAGAAAACCTCGATCCGCGACCACAAAGGAATCGTCGTCGCCAAGAAGATGTCTCGAAAGGTGAGCCGTCGCGTGGTCAGACCGGCCTGCATAGCCGGAGTTCGGATCTCACGTCCGAACTTCAGAGCTCCGTGCGATCGGACGAAGTTGTAATAGCAACGGAGCAACTCCAGATGCTCATCGAGCCTCTCCGTCGAGCGAGCATGGGAAAGCGTTCGTCTCGAAAGGTATGCCGAGCTTTGCCGGATGGTCAGATTTAACCGCTCGATGAACGACGTGTTCAATGTTGAGGATTCCTCGGAGTTATTGAGCGCGTCATCAAATCGCCACGCGGCTCCGTGCAGCGCTCTCCGTTCGACCTTGACGATGCGATTCGACTTCCTTCCAGTTCCACCACTCGGGCCAGCGGTGATTCTGCAATCAAGTGTTGGCGGCCGCCGAGAGCTCATCGACTTTGGCGGCCAAGATGAAGTCGCTTTCCGTCAGGCCATCGATCTTGTGAGTCCAGATCGTGAGTCTAACCATACCCCATGCCAGGTGGATATCTGGGTGGTGTCCCTGGGCTTCAGCCAGCACTCCGACTCGGTTGGTGAATGCGAGGGCCTCCCGGAAGTCTTTGAATCGAAACTCTCTCTCCAAATGATGTTGTTCAACGGTTCGCCAGTTGCCACCGAGCTTCCGCTGGAGTCCCTTTAGCGCGGAACCTCGGACCGGCGGCACCCCGCCCCGGCAGGGTACGCATTCCTTTTTCGCTAGCTCATTCGCCAATTGGACCTCCTCGCAGCAGAACAGTGAACCTATTTTAACCGGCGGTCTACCAGATCTCCGTCAACCAGTTTTCCGTTCAGCACTTTGCCACCCCGTCCTGTGCCAAAACTCGGCTCTTTTGAAATAGGCTACAAATCAGCAACTTAGTGTCTGTGTTTGCGACATCCCCAAGGGCCGTAGGCCGGCGCTTGGGGATGTCGTGGCTGTCCGAGTTTTGGCACAGGACGGGGTTCACGACACGACCTTCTTTCAGGCGTCCGGGAGATTGAAATTGCCGTATAAAAAATATTACTAAAGCCAACTGAGCGCGTGCGCTCCATCGCCTAAAGGCGATGGGTTCACGTCGCCGACTAAAGTCGGCTTGTCCTTGCCTCGTTTCACTACTCACTGACCTTGAAAGAATCGTCGTCCTGGGGCACGGCACCCTGCAACTCTATATACTTCGCTATCACCTCATCCGTCACGTTGCCCGTTGTCACCACGAAGTAACCCCGTGCCCGTAGGTGCCGACCCCAGAACTCCTTCCGCATCGTCCGTAAGTCGCGCATCAGACGATTCGACGTCTTACCCTTGATCAACTGCATCACTCGACTCGGCGACAAATTCGGCGGCACGCTCAGCAACAGGTGCACGTGCTCAGGCCGCACATGACCCTTCAGTATTTCTATCTGGTTCCGAGCACAGATCTCCCGGATGAGATCCCGGAGACGAACCGCTACATCCCCTCTCAAGGCCGGCTTGCGGTACTTCGTGATAAATACGAAGTGATAGTTTAACTGGTACGTCGTGTGCAATGATTTACGATATCCTTTCACCTGGGGATCGTACCCCAAGCCTCCTAAAGGCTTCGCCTAAAGGCGAGGGATTTCAACCATCCCCGAGTGGGACATTAAAATCCCGGCTCGAGCGACCACCCGCCGATAATGCGTACGGGGACCAGCACGTGACGGAGGCCGTTAAATCACTGTAGGGGAAGAGGATGTAACGAAATGGGCATCATGGTTGAAACCCGAGAGGGCGTAAAACAGCCGTCTCGCAAAACCTGTTCGTACGCGTCAAAAAAGTCCAGAAATGCGCGAAACTCGAAACCTCCTGAATCTCCACTTATTTTTCTATTTGAGGATTTCCGCTAAAAGCTGGACCGCCTTTTGCCGAGACCGGATAGCTCCAACCTGCACCATCCGCCACCCAGTCTGGCCAATTGTGGCACTGCAGAGACGGATGAGATTTTCCGCGCGGTTGGCGGGGTTTTGCAGGGGTAGGTGGCACCAGAGACGCACTGGAAGGGCTGAACTGGCGTCATTTTCGGGTTTCGTCTCTAATCGCGATTTTCGAGTGCCACGTTTGCGCAAAGTAGGAGAACAGGCGCTGACCGGGCCGTACGGCATCGGAAAAGAGGCCACCCGAGGGGTCCAGCATCGAGGCCAGGGCTACCGTGACGTAGCCGGCTAGCACGTTCTGGTCCAGGTGGGCTTGGGCCTCCTTGGTGTCCTTACTTGCCTCGGATTCGGCCTCAATTAGGGTCCGGCAATGCTTGAGCGGGTACTCGCGCCCTCCCTCGTCAGCCAGCTCGGGAGCCCGAGCCCTCTACGCAGCCTCGTAGGTGATCGAGAAGATCGTGTCCGTCAGCCACCGCCGGAACGACTCGTTGTCGCTGAACTGCTTGAACAACTCCGTGTCGTCCTGCAGCAGCGCGGTCATCACCCGCCGGAGCGCCTTGTCGTGCTCGATCCGCGCGTTCTGCTTGTCGGAGTTCTGCTTGGCGTTCTGGTAGGCCCGGTCGGCCGCCACTCGGTTCGGGATGTCCTCCGTGATGAGTCGGTGGACGCGGTCGCCGTCGGTCCAGGGGATGTTCCCGAACTGGTCGTTGAAGGTCTTGAGGATGTTCGAGAGGCGGTCGAGTTCGGCTTCCGGCCTGTGGCCGCCGCCGTTAGTCGGAACCGGCTTGATCTCGGCGTTCTCGTCCGCCAGTTGGACGTGTCTCGCCGCCTTCTTCTCGACCCGGTAGCTGTCCATGTCGATGGACTCAAGGATGCCTTTGGACAGATCCTCTTCCACAGGCGCGGGAAGCTTCGGCACAAGGAAGTTCAGGAAGATCGAGAGCTTCTCCCACTCGGCGTGCGTGTACGGCAGGATTGAGGCGAGGAAGCCGTACGCGCGCTCGAACGCCTTGGCCTTGCCCTTGAAGTCCACCTGCCCGTCCTCGTCGAGCCGTTCCTTGTAGAGCGCGACGCAGGCGTCGAGGATGGGGTCGAGCTGGTCGCGGTCGGCCCCACCCAGGTAGAGCGTCACGAGCTGGTCGATCTCTGCGTCGGCATACACCTGGTAGCCATCGAGCGCGGCCTTGAGGTCGTGCAGCTTGTTGGGATCGGTCTCCTCGCTCAGGACCGTCGTCCGGTAGTAGTCAGCGAACGCCTCCTGGATGGTGTCGGCATCGTTCATGAAATCGAGCACGAACGCGTCGTGTTTCTGCGGGTGCGCCCGATTGAGTCCAGGGTGTTTCCACTCACGCCATCATTGGTGCGCGCAAGACCTCGTCTCGAACAGGCCTTGGAAGTGCGTCGAGGCACGTGGGGCTGCAAGCGGCGCTTGTCAGCAATGAGATACTAGCGAGATGATTTACACTGCAACAATCTCTAGCACCTCGCTCCGCCTGCGAGAGAGTCGCATCGTGGCGGACCTACTCCTGTAGGCCGTGAGCGACGACGACTGGAAGGAAGCGGTAATAGACCAGAACATCCTGCAGATGGGAAGCCCGGTCACCACCACACGGAGCTCCAACATTCTCCGAGCCCGGCTAGACCCGCTCGGCGAAGGCCTGTGGAAGATGGTGCGTGATGGCGGGCATACGCTTGCCACCCAAGCGGCCTTTGCCGGCACCGTCAAGCACAGCCGACTCATCGGAGACTTCATGGACATCACCATGCGAGAGCAGCGAGCACTCTTCTCCAAGAAACTCGAGTACGCAAACGCTTCAAGCGCACGACGGTAAGCGGTCATGACCAGCCCGTCGCGGCCAATGTGCTCGGGCAAGACTTCGTCGCCGATGCGCCGAACCAACGGTGGGTCGGGGACACGACCGAGTTCGTGATCGGCAGCGGCGGGAAGATTTATCTCGCGGCGCTCCTCGACCTCTACTCGCGATTCCTCGTTGGGTGGGCCGTAAGTGCTATTAACGACCGTCACCTGGTTATCAAGGCGTTGCGGATGGCACTGAAACGTCGCCAACCGGCCGCGGCACGCCGGTCTTGAGTTCGTTTGTGGGTGCTTCCGCCATTAAGTGTTGGTGAAATGACGCTAAGACTTTACGCTGCATTAGATTACAGCCAAAATAGCGCTCACGACCTTCGCCGCGCGCTAAATGGAGCGTAAGCGCTTTTTTTTGCAAAGGGATACGTACACATCACCAACAGCAAACAGCGCAAGCACCAGCATTACATTAACTCTCACCCCTACGGCTCTATTCCGTCGAAACGCTCCGTCAGTTCTTTGAACAACGCCTCCGACCTGTCCAATATCTCTGACGGCATATCCGCCGGGTCTGTTGTTGACCATGCGACCACGATTCGCCGTGCGACTTCCGGTTTCCACCCGTCGGGAAGCTCGACACCGTACCGCTCGGCGGCGCTCTTAATCTGCGCCACAAGACTGCCCTTGCCGCGATCGTCCTGATTCAGCATGACCTCCTTTTCAATTACGTCCTTCAAGACAGGCAGGATCGTCGCTTCACCGATAATGTCCTCGGTTTCGCATTCTTCCTGTCCGAGCACGTCGCTCAGCATCAGAACGGCCTTCTCGTGGCCTGCATACAGCTCTCTCATCAGCGCGTCGCGTCGTGCTCGCCCGGCGTCATCGCCGTCCAGCAGGACAACCGGCCGCACATCCTGACCCAGGAACAGCGACGCAATGTACCCGACCAGCTTGGTGCCGCCACAGGGCGTTATATAGATATCTTCCGGCAACCCTTGCCGCCCGAGCGAGTGACAATGCAGGTTCAGTGCGTGCAGATACAGGTAGTCCGACATGCCCTCGACCAGCACGTTTTTCTTGTGCTGGAATAGCCCCCGCACCATCGCGTATCCTGCCGCCGCTTGTAGCGGGAATATCGTTTCCCGGTCACTCGGCCAGCTATCGACACTGATCCGCGAATGCCCTGTCTCGTCTTCCGTGACTGGACGGATGCGGTGGATATGTTCTCCGTCGATCAGGAACGGCGAATGCGTCGTGTATATCAGTGGATTGTCTTCGGCCAGCGTCTCGAAGAAAGCTATTAGCTCCTGCTGCGCCGTCGGGTGCAAATGCAGCCCCGGCTCATCGAGCAACAGGATCGCGTCCTTATGCCCCTCGTCCGATTCCACGAGGAACACCATGTAAAACGAGAAAAACCACTGGAACCCCTTGCTACGGCTTTCCAGCTCGATATCGACATCCGGCCGCCGATCGTCAGACACCCAGATACGAAAATACGGGCCGTCGGCCTGATACCTGATCTTGTGCCGTCTCTGGCCGAACCACTGGCTAAATCTCTTCGAGATATTGAGCGACGCCGAGTTCAGCTTCACGCTGCGCAGTTCCTTGCGCTCCTGATCGCGCTCGATTATTTCCGGCGTCACCGGATGGCCCGCAACCTTCGCTTCCTCAGCTTCCTCCCGGCCCAAATCCGAGATTTCCTGCGCCGTGAGCTGCACATGCTTGAACATCGCGTTGATCGTCCGAACACGCGGTTCTTTCGGTCCCGCCTCGAGGTCTTTAAGGAACCGCGGCAAATACACAGCGCTGTCGAGAATTCCGTAATTCTCGAAATAGATGAATACTGGTAGCTCGCGATTGATCGCTTCATTGAGCTGCTGTGGAATGGGTTTGGTTTCCGCCCTCTCCCGCAGCTTGTCGACCTTACCTTGAAGGGCCTCAACCAAGTCGGCCGACGCCGGAATTGCATGCGCGTTCGATTCCTTCCGCACCTGCTCCAACATCTCAACGCCCTTCTCAGTCCGCAAATCCTGCAATTCGCCGGCAACTTCTTTTTTACTATCGGCCCAGTCCGCCAGGCTTGTTCTCAGCGCCTGCGTCGCTTCTTCCTGATCTTCCGCCGCCGCAAGCCGCCGCGCGCCTTTCGCAAAAACATTGAGGGCCTTCACCAACTCGGCGAGATCGACCGGATCGTCAGATACCTCCGTGTCGTATTCATACGTCAGGCTGCCATCGTAGTAGCGCGTCAATACCGCCTTACGCGGTATCTCTGCGCCGTTCAGAAGCTCTCCAAGTTCCTTGCGGAACTCGTCAGAAATATCGAATTCGACCCGGCATACCGGCCAATCCTTGCCATCACGATACTCCGCCGTAAAACGGTCGCGCGGGAACTCCCGCTGCGCCTTGTATGGTTCCTCGATCGCCGGATTAAATTTGTGCAGCGCCTTCAGCAAGGCGGTTTTCCCTGACTCGTTACGGCCGACGAATGCCGTCACCCGCTCAATCGGAATCCAATCGCTATCGTCAATGTTCCGGTAGTTTAAGACTTGAAATCGCGTTGCCGTCAGCTTCATGCAGCACCTATCACCTGTTTCTGTTGCCCATTACAGCCTACGCGAGCGATTCCTCGAACAGCTCGACTTGCTTTTCCCGTCGCGGTTGCGCCGACTCAGGTAACAGCTCGGCGATAGCCTCCGCCGGAACGTTCCCCAGCTCCTTCGGCTCCAGCTTGTGCAGTCCGCCACCGTAGACGCGACCTTCTCCAAGCATCGCCTGCGGGCAAATCTCGTTCAGGAACTTCCAGACCTGACGTTTCAGCTCCGGCCTATCCCGCAGGGCGCGCTGGATAGGCCCTTTCGGGTACATCATCAAATACACATTCGCGGCCGTCGCCATCGAATTGTTCAGTATGAAGCGAAACGGCCTGCGGCTCTTTTTGTCGCTTCGGCCGAGATAGGTGCAGACGAACGGCGCCGGCGGCCGGTATTCCTGCGTGTACCACAGCGTCCGATGCCGGCAGAGATAGCGATCAGCGATGCCTTCCGCCTTGCCTTCTTCCAGATAGGCCCACAGCTTTGGATAGCGTTCCCTGATCTCGTTTTCCGTCCACGGAGGGTCGAGCAGGAACAAACGCCGTTCCAGCACGGGGTTGCCCTTCCGATCGCCCTTGATCTCGTCGTCTGGCACATAGCGCGGGCTCGGTAGGATCGGCTTGAATGCTTCCATCGGCAGCCCACGCCGCTCGATCTCACGCGCCGACAGGATGAAATAGTTGTTGTTGCCCGTAGCCAGACCCCGCTTGATCTTGAAGAAATCGCCGAGCACAGGCCCCTCGACCGCTTCATGGCTTTCCTTCATCGGATAGCGCGTCCATTTGGGATCGCGGCGCAATGTCTCGATCGGCACCAACCGTTCCAGCTTCGGTCGTTCCAGCGTTCCGCCATAGGTGAATCGCACTTCATGCTCTATTCGAGGAGGTTCGTTGCGGAACCACACCACGGCCGACGACACAAGCGCGTCACCGAACTGCACATCGTTGGGATCGAAGCGATGAATGTGTAGAAGCGTCACCTTGTCGAGCAAGTAGCGCTTCACCGAGACGCCGTAATTCACGTCCATGAACTCGCTCGGGATCAACCACCCCGCTAGGCCGCCATCGGCCATCCACGCATGGCTTAAGCCCAGGAAATAGCAATACAGCCCGGCCAGTCCGTTGGTCTCCACCCCGCAAGCGTCCTGCGTGCGCAGTTTCAACCGCTGTTTCTCGCCCTTGACGATATGGTGATGCCGCACATAGGGCGGATTACAGATCAGCAGGTTGAATTTTTCGGCAGCCTCCGGCGCTTCGGCCTGCGTGAAGTCCTCCAGGCGGATATCCAGCCCTGTCTCGCCCCACAGTTTCGCCGCCGGTCTGCCGTAATGCGGGTCGATCTCATACCCCACAGCAGCACCGATACGGCTTTGCGGGAACACCTCCAGCAACGCCGAATAGAAAGAGCCCGTCCCGATCGCCGGGTCCATGAATCGCACTCTCTCGTTCTTACCGAGATGCGCGTTCGCATAGCGCTGTATGTCGACAGCCAGGCCGGTCGGCGTCGCGAACTGACCCATCCGGTTCCGCACAGCCGCGTCCCTCTTCGCGTCCAGCTCTTCCTGTAGGGCCAGCCGCAGCGCTTCTAATTCTGCATCTGCTTTCTTCATCATCTACAACTCAAACTCCCCGAGATCGTTGATACGGTGCTCCCAGACCCAGTCGATGCCTTCCGCTGCCTCGTAACCGAGATAGCCGCTGTCGAAATATCCGCACAGGAACAGGATGTAGCGCACGTTGTGACCGTAGGTCCGGCGCAACTGGTTCATCTTCGTGGCTTCTTCCTTGCGTCGCTTATTGACGTTCGTGAAATCCCCTGCCGACTTTGCCTCGATCAGCAACGGTAGCTCGTCTGCCTCCGCCGCTTTGGGCATCACTACTGCATCCACAGGGATATTGACCGTATTGGCGGTCCCTTCCTGCTCGACCGGCACGTTGAGACGGAACGAATACGTCCCCGGCTGCAGCTCGTCATACTTCGTACCCTCGCCTGCCGGTAAGTTTTCATACCCCAAAGCTGTCAACCATTCGCCGATCGCGGTGAGCTGACGCTTTTCCTGTGCGTTACGGATGATCGGATTGGCGACGGCCCCGCATAGGCGATCGGCCACGATCGTCGCGGCCCGGTACAGCTCCTGTTCGGACGGATCGTCCTCGCGCTCCAACCAAACAAAGACATCCGGGTCGGCCATCTTCTCGATGATCTCCCCGATCTTCTGAAGGTCGCTGTCCAGCTCCCGCTGCGGCATTCGCGGCGGGAGCCTGTTGTCCTTCTCCATCGCCTTGATCAGGTTCCCGGAGACGCCGGCAAGGCCGATCAGCCGGTCCACGGCCAGAGGCGGACAAGTGGACATCCGCAGTGACGGCAACACCGAGGGCTTCGCCTTCAGCAGCTTCACCCCCACATCCGTCAGGTTCTTCGTCGCTTTAAGCGTCGCCTCGACATCCTCTGTGGTCTGGACCCGCGTCGTCCGGTAGGCATCCGGCGCAAAGCGCATGAACCAGTCGTTGTACATGTCCACCGACTGCGCAATGTCCGGTTTCCACCGGTCCGGCCTATCCCTGTTGACTGCCATCGCTTGTTTTTCTTTGTCTGATCTTCCCGCTTTGCCTGCCCGTCCTGTGCGGTGCTTCCGCCATGAAGTGTTGGTGGCCGCCGCGTAACCCGTTCGCGTGCTAGAGTTTGAACCAGAATTCTGAAGACACAGTTCTCTCATCGTCAGGGCCGAGCCGAAGTGAAGAATCGCAGATGTCTCAATCCCGCATGTCCGTTGCGGGGCAAAGTCAGTTCCGGAAACATCGTTCGCCACGGATTCTACCGAACCAGGTCCGGGAAACGCCGTCGATACCGGTGCGGCGAGTGCGGAAAGACGTTCTCCTCGACGAAAGGCACGCCCTACTACCGTCTCCAACATCGAAGAGCTACTTTCGATGGGGTCATCGCTCTCAGAGTCGAGGGTGTCAGCATTTCCTCGATTTCCCGGACCGAAGGGCTTGCCTGGAACACCGTCGCCCGCTGGCTTGAGAAGGCAGCCCAAGGGTGTCGTCGATTCAATCACAGAAGGATCGCTGGCTTCGCTGCCGAAGAGCTTCAAGCCGACGAGATTCGCACGTTCGTGGGCAACAAGAAGACACCGAGTTGGGTCTTCGTTACAATCGAGGTCTGGTCTCGGCTCTGGCCATCGACGGTGACGGGAAGGCGAAGCTACCGGAACACTCACGCTCTGTTTCGCGACCTTTCGAGACGGATGAATTTCGGGCGTCTTCCCTTGATCGTCACGGATGGATTCGAATTCTACCAGAAGGTCATCCGTCGCTTCTTCGGGCCAGCCTGTCTCTACGGCCAGGTCCTCAAGACGCGCAGGAACGATCGCATCATCAGGGTCGAACGCAGAGCGCTGCACGGAGCCGCGTGGCGATTCGAAGACGCGCTCAATAACTCTGAGGACTCTTCGACATTGAACACGTCGTTCATCGAGCGGTTGAATCTGACCATCCGGCAAAGCTCGGCATACCTTTCGAGACGAACGCTTTCCCACGCTCGCTCGACGGAGAGGCTCGATGAGCACCTGGAGTTGCTCTGTTGCTATTACAACTTCGTCCGACCGCACGGAGCTCTGAAGTTCGGACGTGAGATCCGAACTCCGGCTATGCAGGCTGGTCTGACGACGCGACGGCTCACCTTTCGAGACATCTTCTTGGCGATGACGATTCCTTTGTGGTTGCGGATCGAGGTTTTCCTGCTCACTAGGGCGCGCAACCCGGTCTCTTCCGCACCTGTACCACTGCCCGCAGCCGCGTAGCAACACTTGATGGCGGAAGCACCGATAGTCGATCACATCCTGCTGCTGGCGGTTGACCCAGCCAGCCACAACGAGCGGTAGGAATTGCGCGTGGTACGTCATCATGGAGCTGAAGATAACACCCTCGGGACAGACGATTGTAAAGCCTACGGCCCTTGGCTCGGTCGCAAACACAGACTCTAAAGCTGCTGATTTATGGCCTATTTCAAAAGGGCCGAGTTTTGGCACAGGACGGGGTGCGTCGTCAGGACCTGTGACTTGTGATGATGACTAATTTAAATTATGTCTATGCAGTAGAAAACTATTACTGTAAATAACTTACAGAATTGGATATATAAAGGCAACAGGTACCGTGGCCAATTCGTGCGCGGGGCTGCACGGTATTGTCAAGTTGAGATCTCAAGCTCGAAGCGGGCCGCTAGATGATGGGGCTTGAGCGCACGGCGTTGCCAACATCTTGGGGTCGAATCGGCCCTGAAATGCCTCAACTTGACAGTACCTTCGGCTCAGTTCGAATTTTCGGACATGACGCGGTTCAAGCTGCTAATCTATGGTTTATTTCAAAAGGGCCGAGTTTTGGCACAGGACGCCCTCGTATGCCCCGCCGGTGGACACCACCACGCGGGACGCGGCGGTGGTCGAGGCGCTGCAAACCGTAGTCGCGGCCAATCCAAAGATTCCGGGAATTTACTGATGGACAATCACTTCATCCAGGGAGCGGATTGGTCAAGCAGGTCAATCGTGAGAATATTGGATCGAGCATGAAGAAACGTTCCCTCCGATACGCTGGCGACAAGGCCATTCGCGCTGTATTGGAGCGTTATGCGTGTCCGACGTCATTCCATGTCGTCCGCACACGACTCCTCGGCAACATCGCGACGCCCAAGCTCGACGCATCGCCCCTCCGGGCTATAGAGAGCTGTTGGGAAGGTGAGCTGCCGGAGTTCGACAATGTCGGCGCAGCCAATGAGCTATTCGAGTCCCTGATGGGGCTTTGGAACGAACTGGCAAGGCATCAATCAGCAACCAAGCCGTTCCGTTTGACGCGGATGGAGGCTAAGCCGGATACGGATGACATTCGCCGTCTGTGCCGGACCCGCACCGAGGAGCTTGAAGGCTTCATTGACGGACTGTTCGGTGACGCGGAGCTCATGGATCTGCCCGAGTGGGCCAACGAGGCTCTGGACAACCTCGGCCAAGTCCATACCAAGACCCGCGGTATCATCGATCTCCTGGAGAGAGAGTCGGCGTTACCGGCGTCAGAGGGGGACCTGAGGGGAATTCTCAAGGAGGTTGGGGAGCTCTCACACATCGCAGAGAAAGAACTGCACGCGGTGATGCTTGCCTGCAAGCGCGCCCGCCAACAGACCCTTTCCACTATCGCCGTGGGCAAGCCCACCGTCCATTGAAGGGAAGTGTCACGAGCAGCCGGAAGTAGTTCTCACCGAGGCGATGTTCCGGAAGCGGCGTCGCTCCGATGCCGATTGATGCGGCTCGTGGCCGTCGAAAGTGCTGCTAGGAGGGCTTGCGATGTCGTAAGCGATGGGGTGGCTTGCTCCGTTATTACCACCGCGCCGCCGCATAGGAGTTCGGGCGCTCAAGCTGGACGGAACGGATGGTTTGGAGGAGAGCTTTGCTCGGGAGCGCCTATCGCAGATCCAGTGCCGCGTCGGCTGGTCTCCGCGAATTTCGAGAACGCCTCCAGGATTCGAGCTTTCGGCTCCGTTCGCATTTTCGGACACGACGGGGTCAGCAGTTTGCACCTTCCCCAAGGCCGCTTGAATCCGCCATCGCGGTCGGATACGTATTCCAGTTCAGCGGGCGGGTTGCTACGTTTCTACCATCGGGAAGCCGCATGAGTATTTTACCTCACGAGACCGGAAACTAATCAAGTTCGGTGCGCGCGGATGAATAAATAGAAGGCGCCCCTGGCACTACTGCCAGACATCATGATCCAATCCGGCCTCGCTGCAAAGCGGAAACCGAGCCTGCACGGTTCTGGCTGTTCTAATTCCAGCGTAAGACGACGCCAAGCAGGCCCGGTAATCCCGATGGCTACTTGTGCTCCGCAAAAAATCGATCCAGCGTTGATTGCGCGTTCTAGACCTGCTATGTTCGGCCGCTTCTGGCCGATCTTCTTTATTGCGGAGCACAGGACGGATGGACATGGCGATTGAACGCTTGACGGAGTGCATCGGGCAGGCTGTCCACCAAGCGGAGTTCACGAACGTCCTCAAACAACGCTTTGACTCGTCCGTGATGCACAAATTGTATGCCCGGAAGATGAGGAGGGAGTACAGCCTGTTCAACACGGACACCATAAGTGTGCGTGAAACCGAGCTAACCGACCTCGTCTCCGAGCTCACGCCAATGGTTGCGCACTACACCTCGCCCGAGACCTGTGCAATAGGCAACGGCCTCTACAAGTTGAGGGGGTCGCAGGCTTCGCCGCGCCTGCCCTCCGTCAAGGACTACGCGAAGGTACTGGTTCTCGCGGCCGCTCGAGTGGGTCCAGAACGAGTCGCGGGTTTGTTCGCCGGGTGGGTTGAAGGCCGACCCATCCGGGTCTGGCTGTGTGCCTTGCTCAAGGGAGCGAGAACTGATGGACGGCTGAGGCCCGTGGACGGGCTGTGCCTGGAAACACTGCCGAGGAACGGCGACGAGTTTCCCAGATCCCTCTCCGTCCAGATCGACGAGCACGACATCCGGCACGAGCAATACGCCCAAAGAGCGATTTTGTCTCTCGAACACGATGTGGGACCGGCGCTGTACTCCCCGGATGGTGAAACCACTAGGTTCCCTGAGCTCCCGCCGCGCCCCGCAATTCGCAACCCGGAACTATCGTCGGTGTCGATGGACGGCCTGTGCCGAGCAATGTCGGTCGAGACCAACAGCTACGTAGACTGGTTCAGACAGTGGTGGGACTACGGAGACGTAGACGCCTTTTTCCTCAACTCGGGATTTTCGAATACCAGCAGAGACATAAGCAACTCGCCACCTGGCCTCGTCTCCGAGGAGCAGTTGGGGAAGTGTCTGGAACTCCATGGATTGCTGGACAGATTCACCATGTTGGATCTCGGCATTGCCAGGTGGCGCAGGTCGAAACGGGCGACCACGAAAGAAGAGCAGCTGGTCGAACTGAGGATCGCGATGGAGTCTGTTCTGCTCGCCGACGACAAGGGAGCCGTCGGCGAAAAGAGGCATCGTCTGGCGATGAGGGGGGCGTGGCTACTCGGGGAGACATTCGAGCAGCGCAAAACATACTTTGGCAGCCTCCGCGACGCCTACGGTTTTGCATCAAACGTGCTGCATACCGGGAGCCTCAAGAAGAAGCACGCGGAAGCGCGGGCCAGGGCTCTCGGTGAAGCTCAGGATATTTGCCGGGCGGTGATACTGCGGATTGCGAAGGCCAAGGCTATGCCAGATTGGTCCGACATCATCTTGGGTAAGGGGTTTCATTGTCGACCCGAAGGCCCTGCGAAATAGGACCCCGTCCTGTGCCAAAACTCGGCCCTTTTGAAATAGACCATAAATCAGCAGCTTAGTGTCTATGGTGCGCTCCCGTGAACGGCTTGGCGGGTTGCTACGTTTCTACCATAGGGAAGCCGCATGAGTATTTTGACCCTACGGGCACAGAGAGTCGAGGCAAGGATCGGGTGCAAGATTCTGAACACCATGACGGCGCTCGGGATGCCTGATAGCGAGATGATCGGATGATGGGAGTCGGGGCCAAGCGAGCTATCGGCCTCTATCGGAGTTGTGCACCAAGGCACCATACGCCCACCTAGCGTTCCGCCTCAGATAGAATGTGTCCCGAGAGTGGAGGAGTCTATGAATCTAGTCTTCGCGTGGATCGCTTGTTTTTTGGTTGGAGCTTGGGTGGATCCGCCGCACCTCTTTACTCAGACCGAGCTCGGTGACGTCAAGGTCGAGGTGGACGTAAGTAAGGCTCCCGTCACTACGGCCAATTTCCTGAAGTACGTCGATGAGAAAGGCTTTCAAGGGGCTAGCTTCTATCGCACCGTACGCATGGACAATCAACCGGACAACGACGTCAAGATAAAGGTCATTCAGGGTGGCTTGGGTCGAGGCGATCACGAGAACCGGCTTCTTGCCATCGAGCACGAGACGACCAACCGAACAGGTCTCCGACACGAAGACGGTGTGATCTTGATGGCGCGGCTTGCTCCAGGAACGGCGTCATCGGAGTTTTTCATCTGCGTCGGCGACCAACCGGAACTCGATTTCGGTGGGCGCAGAAACCCGGATGGCCAAGGGTTTGCAGCTTTCGGAAGAGTGATCGAGGAGATGGATGTGGTGCGGAAAATTCAACAACAACCGGCTGACGAGCAAAGTCTCTCTCCCTCCATCGGCATCACCAATGTAATCCGGGTCGACTAGCGAAGCGTTATGGTGTCCCCGAAACGGGAGCCTCCCGTCGGCTCAGCTGGGCTTGGCGTTCGTCCATCTCGAAACGGTTCTTGGGTCGCTCGGAGGAGCCTGAGCGTTCGCTTGCCGACCGACGACGCTGTGAGGCCGGTTCGGCTCGATGGGGAGAACTGCTCGACCGAGACGGTGGGCGAGGATCGTTTCGTTGCGTCGACTACCGATTGGGCGCCACACGAGTTACGCGTGTAAATGAAATGAACGCGCGGGTCCGTCGATTCATTTGGCCGGTTGCTATCCTCAACTTCTTTCTACTCCTGACCGGCTATCTCACTTGGCCACTTCCGGTCCGGATGGGAGACGGCCTCAACACCAACCCCGACGCTCTCCTGAACCTATGGGCGCTCGCCTGGAACTATCACATCCTGCCTGCGGACTGGCCTTCTTACTTCGATGCCAACATCTTCTTCCCGCGCCAAGACACGTTGGCGTACTCGGAGCATCTCTTCGGTGTGGCGCTCGTTGCGGCACCTGCCTACCTCCTCACCGGCAACGTCGTATTCGCATACAACTTCGCCGTCTTCTTGTCGTTTCTTCTGTCTGGAATCGGTATGTATCTCCTCGCCAAGGAGCTGACCGGAAACCGATGGGCGGGACTGGCGGCCGGCGTCGTTTATGCAGGGGCCCCATACCGCTTCCTACAGCTACTGCACGTGCAGCTCCTGAGCTACCACTGGTTTCCGTTCACGTTCCTGTTTCTATATCGTTTCCTCCGGAACGGGCGGCCGCGCCAAATCATCGCCGCCGCCGTCTTCGCTATTCTCCAGATACTGTCCTGCAACTACTACGCGATGTACCTGGCTCTAGCACTGGCCCTGTTCGCCATCGTCGTGCTATTAAACGCAAGGCTGTTCATCGACCGCCGGAAGCTCCTACTCATGGCAGTAGGGGCGGCGGTCGTTGCCCTGTCGGCGCTCCCCTTCTTCCTGCCTTATGAACGCAATCGCGTGGAGCAGGGCTACTACCGTCGCTACGAAGATGTCCTCCAGTTCTCCGCCGAGCCACTCGACTACTTGCGTCCCAGCTCCTCGAACAAAGTCTTCCATGTCGGCTATCTGCCCCGTCAACTTCGCTCGGAGAAGGCTCTGTTCCCAGGGTTCCTGGTGATGGGGTTAGGGGCGGTGGGTTTTTTCGCCAGTCGCGGCAAGAAAACAGCCGACCCGAGCAAAGAGGAACGCTTGCATCGTGTCATACGCGGATTTTTTTTCGTTCTGATGATCTCTGGGTTCGTCTTATCCCTCGGTCCCAGGCTCGAAATCGGTGAAACGACGATCTTTCTCCCGTACGAGGTCCTCTATCGGAACGTTCCTGGCTTTCAAGGGCTAAGGGTACCTGCTCGAGTCACGGTGTTGTTCCTTTTGGGTCTTGCCGTCTTAGCTGGCTGGGGCATGACATGGTTACTCGAGAAGACTAGTCGATGGCGGAGCGGGTGGCAGCATGGACTCGGAGCGGCTCTCGTGTTGGCACTCGTTTTCGAGTACCAAACCTACTCCCTCGCCCGCTTCCTACCGCCGGCACCGACGATCCCACCAGTCTACCAGTGGCTCGCCACGCAGCCGGGCGAGTTCGGAGTGCTGGAGCTTCCCATCCACGAAGGCGAGGACATCACGCGGGAATCGATTTACATGTACAACTCGACCGCGCATTGGAAACACCTAGCCAACGGCTTCAGCGGTTGGTGGCCGAATGACTATTGGGTGCTTGTGGGCCGCATGCGTTACTTCCCAACGGTGGGAATCCTGCGCTTCATTCAAAGAGATGTCCCGGTTCGGCTGATCATCATCCACTACGACAAGTTCCCGGAGTGCCAGAGAGAGAAGTTGAGGCATGATATGAATCGCTATCGCGACCGTATGCCGATCCGCGCGCGTTTCGGTGACGACGTTGTCTACGAGCTGCTCCCGCAAAGCTTCTGATTTCGTTCCATTGCGCCACGCTGCAATACTCGACGACCCCGTCCTGTGCCAAAACTCGGCCCTTTTGAAATAGGCCATAAATCAGCAGCTTAGTGTCTGTGTTTGCGACCGGGCCAAGGGCCGTAGGCTTTACAATCGTCTGGCCCGAGGGTGTTATCTTCAGCTCCATGATGACGTACCACGCGCAATTCCTACTGCTCGTTGTGGCTGGCTGGGTCAACCGCCAGCAGCAGGATGTGATCGACTACCTGTAAGAGGAGAACCGTGTGCTCCGAGCCGGGCTTCGGGGCAAGCGTCTCAAGCTCTCTGACGACGACCGTCATAGGCTCGCCGTCAAGGCCCAGGCTTTAGGCCGCGAGGCGCTGGCCCAGATTGCGTCCGTTGCCACACCCGCTACGCTTCTGCGCTGGTACCGCCACCTCATCGCAGCCAAGTACGATGGCAGCAAGAACCGGAGTCCAGGCCGACCTCCGACGGCGAAGGACATCCGTGAGCTCATTGTGCGCGTGGCGCGGGAGAACCCGACGTGGGGATATACGCGCCTGCGAGGCGCACTCAAGAACCTAGGACATGAACTCGGACGCAACACTATCAAGAGGATCCTCGCCGACCACGGTATCGCTCCTGCGCCGGAGCGGGGCAGGAGCATGTCGTGGAGCACCTTCATCAAGGCTCATTGGGGCGCCATCGCTGCGACAGACCTGTTCACCGTCGAGGTTGTGAACCCGTTCGGGCTCGTCCGCTACCATGTCCTGTTTGTCATCGATATCGCCACTCGCTGCGTGTGCATCGGTGGGATAACGTCGGACCCCAACGGGGAGTGGATGAAGCAGGTGGCAAGAAACCTCACTGACATGTGGGATGGTTTCCTCCCTGGCAAGCGATACCTCATCCACGACCGGGACCCGCTATTCACCGAGGCGGTACGTGGGCTGTTGAGAGATTCAGGCGTGAAGCCCCTTCGCCTTCCCGCTAATCGTCCGAATCTGAACGCATATGCGGAAAGATTCGTTCTCTCCATACGTCGAGAGTGTCTCGACCGCTTCGTACCTCTCAGTGAGCGACACCTGCGCACAGCGGTAACCGAATACGTAGTGCACTATCACACAGAACGGAACCACCAAGGTCTCGGCAACGAGCTCCTCACACCTCTGCCGGCAAGCGCGAATGACGCTGGCCCCATCGTGTCGCGAGAGCGACTTGGGGGCATTCTCAACTACTACTGCCGTGCCGCGTAGATGGTCGCCGGCGACGGTAGCCCCTCGGCGGGCTCGACCGGCGTAGCGTGGAAACAGCTTCAGGAACACGCTTCGATATTCGCTCTCGACGAGGTGGTCATCTGCATGGTGACGACCCGCCCACCCAAGACGATTGTAAAGCCCACGGCCCTTGGCCCGGTCGCAAACACAGACACTAAGTTGCTGATTTATGGCCTATTTCAAAAGGGCCGAGTTTTGGCACAGGACGGGATCGACCAAGCCGTTTTCCGCCCTCATGGTCGACACGATGCCAGATCTTAACTTGATTGGCGCGGGGGCGCAGTGCTTCCCGCAGTACCGGTATCAGCAACCGACGGATGCGCAGGGCACCCTTCCGGGCGTCGGACAGGAACTGGAGCGCACCGACAACATCACGGACACAGCGTTGCGCGCTTTCCGCGTACGCTACAACGACAACTCAATCACCAAGGATGGGATTTTCGATTACGTCTACGGCGTTCTGCATGCGCCCAGCTACCGGGAGCGCTTCGCCAACGACCTAGCGAAGGAGCTGCCGCGCCTCCCGCTCGCACACGATTTCCATGCCTTTACGAAGGCTGGGCGTGAGCTCGCGGAACTCCATCTCGGCTATGAGACCTGCGAGGAATATCTGCTGGACGTTACCTTCACACAGCTAGGAGAACCGCGCCCGGAGCATTTCCGTATCGGTGAGCGGGCGATGCGATATTCCGATGACGATAGGACGGTCCTCATCGTCAACGACCATCTCCGGCTCGGCAGGATCCCGCCAGAGGCGCACCAGTACCAGGTCAACGGGCGGACGCCGCTAGAGTGGTTCATTGACCGCTACCGAATCACGCAGGACAAGGAAAGCGGCATCGTTAACGACCCTAATCTAATGCTTGGTTCGACGATCCACGCGAGCTGATCGCGGTGATCCGCCGCATCGTCCACGTCAACGCGCATCGTTGAGGGCTTGCCCGAACCGATCTTGGAGAGCGTTGGTGCATGAATCAGTTCGGGATACGCACGGAACCGTTTGGCAGCCCAACTTACTCCCCGACGGTCGCTTGGGATTCAGGCTTGTCCATCTCAGCCATCCGGTTCAATACATTGCACCCGATCCTTGCCTCCCGCTTCTGCGATTCGTAGTCGCGATCCGCTTACGCCGGCGATGTTGGCGTACGCTCCTGCTCTCATCTCTGTCTTCAGGGCTCGTCGCAAGCGCCGATCGGTCGGCACCGCAGCCGCGTCGTGACAGTGGCTCTCCCCTCCGTACATCGGCCGTCTCCGCCACTTTGACTTAGGGGCCGCAGACTTGCCTGGCTCACGCCAGCCCACTTCCCGACCGCCTAACGACGTCGGCCGAGTGTGCGGAGTCCCTTATCCGCATCACATCGCCGAGCGTGATCCCTTCCTTGACCATGAGAATCAACCCGATTGTCAATACTGGTAGGTTGTGCAGAAGGTGTGCAGCGATCGCCGCTGCCACGGTAGGCTCCGCCTCCACTGCATAGACCTGTGTAAGGGCAAGCCGATAGGCTTCATGGAATCCCCCCACCATGCCGGGAGTCGGGATCGAAACACCGACGGTGAGGAACGCAATCACGAGGAAGCTGGCATGGACCGGCAACTCGACGTCGAAGGCGCGGTAGCTGCAGTGTATGCCCAAAGCTATAGCGAACCACACGAGCAAAGATTGACCAAAGATCGCACCGAGATGTGCTGGTGAAGCCTTAAGCACTGCGAGCCCATCTCCGAATGATCGAAGTATGCGAGTGGCGACCGACGCAGGGCGGGCCGGGAGTCGACGCAACAAGCCCCGCACGAATCGCATCGTTAGCTCATTTTGAAGTTGAAACGAAACAACAGTCCGCCTAAGACCATGGCGAACAAACCGGCAATCGCGTCCGCCACTTTCAAGACCCCTATTAGAGGTCCGATCTGCTGCACCGACGGCGTTGGGAGAACGTATAGGTACAAGCTGAACAGAAGGAGCACTGTCACCAGATCTACTAGTCGTTCTAAAACGATTGACGTAAAAGCAGTTGGGAAGGGCACACAATGGTGGCGCCCGATCAAATATGGCCGCAGAAGCTCGGCAGCTCGTGGAATGAAAAGTGCTGCCATGAAGCCTACGAACGTGGCCGAAACGAGGCGGCCTAAAGGGACTTGGACCACAGGCTTTAGCAGGTAACCCCAGCGCCACGCTCGGACTAAGAACGTGAGGAGCGATGCCAGGACAACGCCGAGCAGATAGCCCCGGTGTGCACCGCGGTACCTGTCTGCCAGCGCAGTCCATTCGATGCCGCGGAAAAAGAGGAACAGTAGCACCGCCATGGCCGCGATTCCTAGTACCCAGCGGCCGGATCGTTGCACCTGGCCTAACCTCACCGGCACCTCCACGCATCAGGAGAGTCGACTGTCAAGAACGGAAAGTCGGCGTGTTCGCGTCGTGTCCAAAAATACAAACGAACTCTAAGACCCACGCGCCGGGACGTCACCGAGTTCATCTATCATTCATCATGGAGAGCGCAACCATTAAGGGCTTGGCAACGCGTTTGTGTTTTTGGACACGACGCGGTCGAAAACTTCCCTCTCCCCGAGTTAGAGCCGCGCTATCGGGAAGATCTCGGCGACTTGCCTTTGGAAATCCCCAGCTTCTTCGCGTTGGCCGTTTTCAAAGTGGCCGTCCGGGACAGCGAAGCTGTTGCTTGTGCTCCGCAATAAGTCGATCCGGCGTTGATTGCGCGTTTTGGACCTGCTATGGTTCGGCTGCTTCTGGCCGATCTTCTTTTTTGCGGATCACACCGGTAGGGTCGAGGGCTGGATCGGTGCTATCGCGGTAGGGACCGCCCTTACGGGCGGCCCCCCGCACAGATCCCAGCGAGCGCTGCTAACGCACTGGGCTCCTACCTCAGGTCATGACGCGCAGTCGCTGTTCGGGATACGGGTGCAGTGTTCGATGCTCGACGACTTTCATCAGCCATCCGTGGTCGATGGCATCGAAGAATCCACGGATGTCCGCGTCGAGTATCCCGTCCTGTGCCAAAACTCGGCCCAGCCGGCATCGACGAAAGAACCGTGCCTCTCGAAATCAAACTCAAACTCTAGCACGCGAACGGGTTCCGCGGCGGCCGCCAACATTTGACTGCCGAAGCACCCATCGGTGGCGTCGTCGGGTTCGACCGGCGCCAAGCAGCCACCGATCCATGACAGGTCTAAACCGTGCAATCAAGGCTGGATCGACTTTTTGCGGAGCACACCCGTATGCTGAGTTCCTCGTCCTGCATCGTCATGTCATTAGACGAGGCCAACTTCCGACAACGTCCCCCTTACGAAGAGCCACCCTTGGCCCGATTCAAGAACTCCTGCATCAGCTCGATCGGAAGTGGGAATATGACCGTCGAGTTCTTTTCGGTTGCGATTTCGGTAAGAGTCTGTAGATAGCGTAGCTGGATCCCCATCGGGTGTTGGCCGACGATCTTCGCCGCCGCCGCCAACTTATCAGAGGCTTCGAACTCACCGTCGGCGTGGATGATCTTGGCTCGCTTCTCCCGTTCCGCCTCCGCCTGCTTGGCCAGCGCGCGCGTCATTTCGGCCGGCAGATCGACGTGCTTGACCTCCACGGAGGTGACTTTGATGCCCCACGGGTCGGTGTGTTTGTCTAGGATATCCTGGATCTGCATGTTGAGCCGCTCCCGTTCGGATAGGAGACCATCGAGCTCCACTTGACCGAGGACGCTGCGGAGCGTCGTTTGCGCAAGCTGAGAAGTCGCATGGAGAAAGTTCTCCACCTCGACCACCGCTTTGATCGGGTGAACGACGCGGAAAAAAATCACCGCGTTCACATTCACCGAAACGTTGTCGCGCGTGATCACATCCTGGGGCGGAACGTCGAGCGCGACCAGGCGAAGACTCATCTTCACCATGCGGTCGATGGGACTGAAGACGAGAATGAGGCCCGGCCCCTTCGGGTAGGGCAGGAGCTTCCCCAAGCGAAAGATGACTCCTCGCTCGTACTCGTTGAGAACCTTGATCCAGTTGAGGAAAAAGATTGCGAGAAGAATGAGACCAATAAACCCACCCAAAGGTAGCCCGAACACCGCTCACTCCTTTTCTGATTCCGCCGAGTTCCCCAAAAAGGGCTCCACTCGCGTGTTCCCGCTACAGCCCACGGCAGCCAGCGCGCACGCAAGAGCCAGTATCCATCTCATGCCACCTCTTCTTCTTCGGTTCAGTATGAAGACTATCACGGCTGGGCGCTGGTAGCTCCTTATCCGAATCTGTCCGAACCAGAGATGCGCACGCCTACGTTCAGACGCACTCGGGCGCAAGTTCCGCTACTCAAATCCTCAGGAGTTCACTCGTGCACACCTGTGCTCCGCAAAAAGTCGATCCAGTGTTGATTGCGCGGTTTAGACCTGCCATGATCGGTCGTTGCTTCGCGCCGGTCGACCCGACGACGCCACCGATGAGTGCTTCCGCAGTTAAATGTTGGCGGCCGTCATGTAACCCTTTCGCGGGCGGAGTTTGATCCCGATTTCGAGAGGCGCAGTTCTTTCGTCGCTGCCGGCTGGGACGAGCTTTGGCACAGAACGGGTTGGGATACGGCCACTGATGAACTCGAAGCGTTGCTCGAATCGCTTAACAGGCACGGATTCGAATTTACTCGTGACTTCGTCCTAAGGAGTCGCCCAAGAATTATTTCGACATTCTTCTTGGCCTGATGGTGTAGTTCCATTGTGGGAGCGCCCTTCCTTTCCGTATGGATAGAGACTTCATCCTTTCATCGGAGATCTTGGCGCCGGTGGGATAGGTCTTGGTGTTGAGAACGGCCCGCACCCTCAGGCCCATGTCGGTTGTTGTTGTTCGAATGAACTTTAGCATTTTCTCAAAACTTTCGAGCGGTTCACCTTCCCCAGTTGCGACTGATGTGGTTGAACAGAGAATGCTCGACCGGATTCCATTTTGATGCCCCGGGCGGGTAACGGCATACCGTGACGGTTAAGCCATATCTATCGCAGAGTTTTTTCTGAAGGTGCGCGCGCCAAACACGAGAGCTTGGGCGGTTACCGCCGCCACCATCGGCGAGAATCAGAAGGCGTTTGCTCTGCTGGTAGCGTTTTTGGCCTTCGTGTTGCCACCACGTGACGACACCATCGACGGCGAACGTGGGAGTTTCTCGCGACGTTCCGACGACAACAAGGCCACGGTTTGCAACAGGGTCGTAGAGACCATAGGGGATGGCGACGCCTTTGGCGTCTGAACGAAAATCAGTGGCCAAAGTATGTATCGCCTCTTGCTTCCAGGCCATGCCCGCATTGCGGAAGTTGCTCTACCAGTTCCCTCTTCTTGGTGTCTACGCTGACGATGGGGTCCCCTTGGCGGATGAATTCGTTCCGACGACCGCGAATGAGTCGGAATTGCCTGTCGCGCTCACGTGGAGACGCCGTCGAGCGTTTCTTATGATTGACACGCAACCGGAAATCCAGCTGTTGGAGGAGTCTGCCCACGGTGTTTCGACTCACCTCAATTCCACGCTTAGCGAGTGCGCTGGCGATCTTCTTTGTCGTCTTGCGCGTCCACTTCAGGCGCCGATAGGCTCACCAGCCGTTTCGTACTTCATCAGCTGCTTGATCTCCGCAATGACTTCCGGTGTTTTTTTCCACTTGCGGGCGGCCAGCACCCCGTCCTGTGCCAAAACTCGGCCCTTTGGCGTTTCCGCCATTAAGTGTTGGTGGAATGACGCTAAGACGTTACAGTGCATTAAGTTACAGTCAAAATAGCGCTCGTGACCTTCGCACCAGCTCTTCGATGGCGGCGTCGACCCGCGGTCGCCCTGGATACTGACGGTTCTTGGAGCTATCGAACTTCTTCGCGACAAGCCTCCGGTGCCAACCTAGGATCGTGTCGGGATTCACGACACTCGCGATCTCATCAAGGGCTTGCTTACCCAGACGCTTTCCGAGCTCGGCCAGAGACCGCCGTTCGCCATCGGTCAGGTGCAAGCGACCCTGGAGCTGATTTCGAAGAACTCGATTCTCGGCCACAAGATACTCGTTGCGCAGGAGCAACTCCTCATCCACGGACCCTGAGATGTAGCTCAGCATGGTCTTCCAGTCCATCGCGACTCCTTCCGCTGAACTGGAATACGTATCCGACCACGATGGTGGATTCAAGCAGCCTTTGGAAAGATGCAAACTGCTGACCCGCTGGGCGTTCGAGTATTTTGACTAGACGGCCACGAACACATCCGGCCCACGCGGAAGGTCGCTTGGTGTATAACGGTGCCGACCAGGACGGCCAAAATGGAAATCCCGGTTGAACGAGCTGTCACGCACCGAGCCCGAGCTGGTGATTGTCGCCAGCCACGACGAGGAGCAGCACATCGAGCTGACCCGACAGCGACTGCTGTCGAGCCAGCTTGAGTAGAGCCTGATATCGAAATCGGAGGAAACATCGCAATGACGCACTACGGAGGCAAGGACCTGGCACGAAGCTTTCGCCAGGTTCGCGGCAACACCATTCAGACCGCCGAGGACATTCCGGGGGACAAGTACGGATTCCAGGCGAGTCCCGACACGCGCAGCATCGGTGCCACCCTGGCCCACATCGCGGTGAGCACCGGGTTTCAGGACTATATCCAGCGCAACAAGGTCACCGACCTCAAGGACGTGAACTTCATGGAGCTGTTCCAGAAGTTCAGCGCGGAAGAGGCCAAGCCGCGGACCAAAGAAGAAACGATCGCCTACCTCAAATCACAGGGAGAGGCTTTCGCGTCGTTCCTCGAGGGCCTGTCGGATGAGTTTCTTGCGGAACCCGTCGCGATGCCCCCCGGCGCGGAGCCTGCGACCAAGACGCGTTTCGAGATGCTCCTGTCGCCAAAGGAGCACGAGATGCACCACCGCGGTCAACTCATGCTGCTTCAGCGCATGATCGGTCTGGTGCCGCATCTCACCCGACAGATGCAGGAGCGCATGGCGCAGCACGCGCCGGCGGCGAAGACTACGTGAGAGGTGCTTGCGCTGTTTACTGTTGGTGATGTGTAAGCATCCCTTTGCAAAGGAGGCGTTTACGTTCCATTTAGCACGCAGCGAAGGTCACGAGCACTATTTTGGCTGTAATTTAATGGGCCGTAGGGTCTTAGCGTGATCTCACCAACACTTAATGGCGGAAGCACCCAATGGGCGGCGAGAAACATGCGCCATGGCGTCCGCTCACCTCTCTCCGGCGCGGGCTCGATGCCATGCTCTCGCAGAATATTGGCGATGGTGCTCCTGGCTACCGTATGGCCGAGATTCGAGAGGGCACCGCGAATTCGTGTATACCCCCACCGCGGATTCGACTGCGCCATCCCCACAACGAGCTCGCTAATCTCGGCCATGACCCGAGGCCGTCCGAGCTGTTTCCGCCAGCCGAGCGAGGACATCTACAAGGTCACACCGGGAGTCAAGTGCTTGCCGGAGCAGGCGGAATCCCCTCGCCCTGATTGGGTAAAGTTTCAAGGCGGGATGATGATCTTGTTTTCGGATGGGCCGAAGGTGATCCGGCACAAGATCAACGCCATGAACTAATCTTAGTGACGGCGTGCAAAGCGATGGTGGCGGTGGACCAAGCTCCGGATTTCGGTAGGCTGGTCGACCAAGTACAGCCCGTTGCCGTCAGAAGTATCCTCCCGAGTCAGCTGTGCGCACGAAGGTGGCCGAGAGAGCCTTGTCGGGATGGCGGCCCTTGGGTTTGATTTTTCGCGGCACATGAGTCACGTCTCAAGGAACATTGTGAGCGACTCGAAGCGCTGTCGAGTGTCTATAATTTACTGATTATTTAGACCATTAGTGGACTTACCTAGACGACTATCAACCTCGATGGATTTTGTCGTTCTTGCAAGAGACCAGCGGCCGTCCAGCGGGCCTATGAATCGAAAAGACGAGGTAGCGGGTGATCGATAGCGTACCTGAAGGGGTGAGGTGTCCAGGACAGTGAACGTGGACTGGCGCTCAATACGGCCCTTGAATGGGGGGCGAGACAAGGGGTTCGAGGAACTCTGCTCCCAACTGGCGCGGTCGGAGGTCGCCGGGCGTGCGCGGTTCATCCGGAAGGGCAACCCGGACGCCGGCGTTGAGTGCTACGCAATCTACCAGAATGGTTCGGAATGCGCATGGCAGGCTAAGTACTTCCTTACGATGGCAGACAGCCACTGGCCCCAGATCGACCGGTCAGTGGGCACGGCGCTTCGGAAGCATCCTCGGCTAGTGCGCTACGTGGTCTGCCTGCCGATGGACCTGCCCGACGCCCGCGTCCCAGGACAGGAATCGGCCCTCGCAAAGTGGGATGCCCATGTCAAGAAGTGGGCGGGATGGGCTTCTAATCGGGGGATGACGGTCGAGTTCGTGTACTGGGGCAGTAGCGAACTGCTGGAACATCTGACTAGGCCTGAGCACGTCGGACGCGTCCGGTTCTGGTTCGATGCAACCGGTTTCGACAACGATTGGTTCGCGGGGCGGCTTGAGGAGGCAAGACAGACGGCGGGACCCAGGTACACGCCGGAAGTGCATGTGGATCTGCCGATCGCGAGCCGGTTCGAGGCGTTTGGCCGTACAAGCCGATTCTTCGATCGGGCGATTGGGCTGATACGTGGACTGGCCAACGAGTGGATGTCGGCGTGTTCCCCCGGGCCTGCGCGCCTCGGCAAGGAAGGGGACCCGGAGAGCGAGGCTGGGATCAAGGCGGTCTCCGACGACGCCGTCGTGCGAGCGGGCAAGGTGTCGATAGGAAAGGCAATCGACCAGATCGTCGCCGCGGGAAGCGCGATGGAGGTCCAACCGAGCGGAACGTTGCCTTTCGATGGCGTGGCTGAAAAGGTTGCGGCGGTTGAAGCCGCCGTGGACGGCGTCGTGCAGCATCTCTCGACACGTCAGGCGGAACATCGAGTGATCTCACAGTACCGGTACCAGTTCGAGACCTTTGCCGGGAAGCTCCGCAAGATCCGAGAAGGACTCAAGGAGGCGCAGCGCTGGGGCAGCGCGGCGGTGATGATCGTCCGGGGGCAGGCGAGGACTGGCAAGACGCATTTGCTGTGCGATGTTGCCCACCGCCGGCTTGGCGAGGGCCGACCGACCGTGCTGCTGCTGGGGCAGTCCTTCACGAGCGACGGGGCGCCGTGGCCCCAGGCGGCCGAGATGCTCGACGCGACCGATAGTTCGGCCGCCGAGTTTGTCGGGGCGCTCGAGTGTGCGGCGCAGGCCGCCGGGGTTCGCGCGCTGGTTCTGATCGATGCACTGAACGAAGGCAAAGGCCTCAGCATGTGGCGGACGCACCTTCCGGGATTCCTTGTGCACTTCGCACGGTCGGACTGGGTCGGGGTGGTTCTGTCGATTCGGTCGTCGTACGACGGGCTGATTCCCGAGGCGGTTCGTGAAGACGCGGTGGTGGCAACGCATCGAGGGTTCGGCGAGCGCAGCTACGATGCGATGCGGACTTTCTTTACGCACTACAGCCTGGATCTGCCGTCGACACCGCTGATCGCGCCGGAGTTCGGCAACCCCCTCTTCCTCAAGACTCTGTGTTTGGGGCTGCGTGGACAGGGCCCAACCCGGTTACGGAAAGGCATCCACGGCATCACGGCGATCTTCAATCTCTACATCTCGTCGACCAACAAGCGTATCGCATCGAAACTCGGTTTGCCGCCATGGAAAAAGACAGCTGAAAAGGCCTTACGCGCCCTGGTCGAGGCGTTCCCGGCGACGGCGGAGCGTTGGCTGCTGGTGGAAGCCGCGGAGGAACTGGTGAACGGGCTTCTCCCCGGCCGGCCATACGAAGAGTCGTTGTACAGGACGCTCGTGGTCGAGGGGGTGCTCGTGCAGGAAGTCTCGGGTGCCGGACGCTGCAGAGAAGGCCGGGAGATCATGTTCATCGCGTACGACCGGCTTGCGGACCACCTCGTAACGGAGGCGCGCTTGGACGCGCACTTCGACTCCGCGAACGCGGCGGCTGCGTTCGAACCGGGAGGCGGGCTGGGGGAGGTAGCCGAGGGCGGGTACGCAACACAGGGCATCCTCGAAGCGCTGTGTATCCTGTTGCCCGAACGAACCGGCAGCGAGGTGGCTGACCTAGTGCCACGCTTGGCCCAAGCCGAGGGTTTCGAGGAGGCGTTCACGCAGAGCCTCGTGTGGCGCGACGTGAGCACGTTTTCCAAGCGGACCTGCGATCTGGTACGGACAAGGCTCGAGTTGGCGAGACAGGATCTTTACGCAATTCTGGACGCGCTGCTCGCCCTGGCGACCACGCCGGAGCACCTGTGCCTTCTATTTATTCATCCGCGCGTCGGCGGGTCTCCGCGAATTTCGACAACACCTCCAAGATTCGGGCTTTCGGCTCCGTTCGCATTTTCGGAGATGACGCAAAAGGGCTGAGTTTTGGCACAGGACGACGATGGAGCCTGAGCAGAAGCCCACTGCGCCAGACGGTTCCCCCGCTGATGCTCAGGGTGCCCACTAGTAATAACGATGAAGGACACGCAACCGCTCCACCGATGTGTGCTTCCGCAGTCAAGTGTTGGTGGCTGCCGCGTAACCTGTTCGTATGCTGGAGTTTTGCCTGATTTCAAGAGCCGCAGTTCTTGCATTGATGCCGGCTGGGCCGAGTTTTGGCACAGGACGGGGTTGGCCCTGCTCATGTTCTGAATCAGCTCACGTATTTCGGGAGCGACGCCTGGTCGTCCGGGCCTACGCCGTCGGCTCTTCCAAGTCCAATATCGTCTGAACCCACAACGGTGCCAGCGGATGACCGTCTCAGGTTTCACGATGACGAGGACGCTCTCCCAGTCAGTCCAGATTCTGCGCAATAGCACCCAAAACCCGCGGTCGACCTTCGAGAGCCGCGGCCGTTTCACGGAACGGCGGAGGACGGCGAGCTGCTGCCGAAGAGCGACATTCTTGAGAGCCAGCTCGCGACGAGCCTTGAAGGTAGAGATGAGAGCGCGAACCAACGACGAAATCATGCCGGCATGGTGCCGGCAGACCGGAGATTAATCAAGTTCGGGGCGCGCGGATGAATAAATAGAAGGCACAGGAAGCGGATAGAACGACGTGGGCATCATGGTTGAAACCCGAGAGCGCGGAAAAACAGCCTTATCGCGAAACTCGAGGAACCCCGCGTACGGGTGGAAAAACTCGAAAAATACGAAACCTCCTGAATCTCCATTGCCTTTTCTGTTTGAGGATTTCAGCCAAAAACTGGACCACCTTTTGCCGAGACCGGATAGCTCCAACCTGCACCATCCGCCACCCCGTCCTGTGCCAAAACTCGGCCCTTTTGAAATAGGCCATAAATCAGCAGCTTAGTGTCTGTGTTTGCGATCGGGCCAAGGGGCGTGGGCTTTACAATCGTCTGGCCCGAGGGTGCTATCTTCGGATCCAGTACCATCCATTGACCACCAGCAGGGCCACCGGCAACCACCCCCGCACGCCGCTAGCGACCGCACTTCCTGGATCAGCTGCTGGAAGAGAGAGCAAGCCGGTTTCCCGCATCGCCGAGCCATTCATCCAGTTTCGACCACCGCCGCCGTCCCGAGACATTGCGCACGGCGATGGCGACAGCCTTCTTCTGGCCGACCAGCACAACCAGACGTTTGCCGCGTGTCACGCCGGTGTAGAGCAGATTCCGCTGCAACATAACGTAGTGCTGGGTCAGAACGGGGATGACGACGGCGGGATACTCCGAACCCTGGCTCTTGTTTTCTCGATACCGAGTTTCATGGCGATCGCGTCAGAGGTCTTGAATCCGATGCCGCGAATATCCCGTGCAAGGCGGTACGGGTTCTCCGTCATGACCTCAACGGCATTCACGCCGTAGGTCTTGTAGATCCGCACCGCGCGCGCCGTACCGATGCCATGGCTGTGCAGGAACACCATGATCTCGCGAACGACCTTCTGCTCGGCCCAGGCGTCGGTGATTCGCTTGGCGCGCACTCGGCCGATACCGGTCACCTCGCGCAACCGTTCCGGCTCGGCCTCGATGATATCGAATACTTTCTCGCCGAACGCCCTGACCATCTTCCCAGCATAGACCGGCCCGATGCCGTGGATCATGCCGGAGCCAAGGTATTTCTCGATGCCGTCGATCGACGATGGCTCCGAGGTGCGCATGAAGCCCGCCTTGAATTGCTGGCCGTGGGTGCGATCGTTGACCCATTCCCCCGCTGCCGTGACCCACTCCCCGGCCGAAACGATGGCGGCGTGCCCGACGACCGTCACAAGATCGCGATGACCCCGGGCCTTGATGCGCAGAACGCAGAATCCATTATCGGCGTTGTGGAACGTCACCCGCTCGACGAGGCCAGCCAGAACCTCCTGGTTCGGCGCTTTCTGTTGTCGCCTGGCCGCACCGGTCACGATGTGCCGAGTGCGGTGGCGGTCTCCCGGTCAGTTAAACCGGCTCTTCCACCAGCAACTTGCGGATCCTGTCTTTCAGCTGACCTGACCCCGTCCTGTGCCAAAACTCGACCCTTTCGAAATAGACCATAAATCAGCAGCTTAGTGTCTGTGTTTGCGACCGGGCCAATAAAAGGCCCACCGATGAGGCTCCTTCACTATTATAGTCGGCACCCTGGGCATCAGCGGGGGAACTGTCCGGCCCAGCAGGCTTCTGGTCAGGCTCCATCGCGGTAGGGTCGAGGGCTGGCACGGTGCTCCGTAGGCGCGGCCTATCTGTTTCTCCCCGTTTCCTGTGGGAGTGCCCGTAAGGTCAAAATACTCATGCGGCTTCCCTATGGTAGAAACGTAGCAACCCGCCAAGCCGTTCACGGGAGCGCACCATAGACACTAAGCTGCTGATTTATGGCCTATTTCAAAAGGGCCGAGTTTTGGCACAGGACGGGGAACACTTAGATCGCGATGCCTTTCAATTTACGATAGAGATCGAGTGCAAATCGGTCTGTCATTCCCGAAATGAAGTCGGTTACTCGCAACCAAGATTCGTACCGGCTAGTTACGCCTAAGAACTGATTGGGGATAAGACGGGCCAGCATTTGGTGCCGATCTGATAATTTCGAACTGTTCCATCCCACATGTTCTATTTCGACGACAACGGGAAGGAATAAATCCAACAGGCCGTAAATTATTTTCGAGCTCGCTATCTCGATCGTTGCCTTTCGTCCTGACAAATAAATGTTTTTTCTCGCAATTAATTTCGCCTCGTCGATATTCTCCTTGTACGGAGTATCGGCAATTAGCTCCTTTGTGTATTTCCCTCTTAATAATGCCTCTTCATTTTCTAAAAATGCCACAGATGCTGAGTTGACGAGTTCGCCAATTGCAACAGCACGTAGCTTACCTATAATTTCCGAGTTAGCCATATCCGACGAAAAGCTTGCCACTTTCGCAATAGGACTCAATAAATCTCTTGCTTCATCAAAAGTGAGATACCCAAGCGCAAAACCATCTTCTATGTCGACAATCGCGTAGCAAATGTCGTCCGCCGCCTCCACGAGAAACGCGAGCGGATGACGGCACCAGTAGTGCAGTTGCGTGCTACGCTCTATTAGACCCACCCCGGAAGCAATTTGTTCGAAATAGCTTCGTTCGGATTCAAAGAAACCAAACTTCTTCCCGCCGATATATGAATCATTGGAGATCGGATGGGTCACAGACGAGCGAGGGTATTTCGCAAATGTGCCAAGTACGGCGTAGGTCAACTGCAGCCCACCAGACCAACGGTGATTTTGGAGCTGCGTCAGAATACGAAAGCCTTGAGCATTGCCTTCAAAATATTTTAAGTCATTCTTTTCAACGTCTTTCATATCCCGCCCAAATATCGTCGACGATTGCCCTGAAGAATTAAACCATCCGCCTACTGTATCTTCCCCACTATGGCCGAATGGAGGGTTGCCGATGTCGTGGGCGAGACAGGCTGCTTGCACGATGTCCCCGAACGCATCGGGGGTTATCTTGGGATTGCCCAGTTTAACTGCGATCTTCGATCCAATGATCGTACCCATAGACCTGCCAACCGATGCGACCTCGATACTATGGGTCAGCCTCGTACGAACGTGATCGTTGTCGGATAGAGAGTGTACCTGTGTCTTGTGAGCAAGCCGTCTAAACGCAGCGGAGAAGACTACGCGGTCGAGATCCTGTTGGAACGGGCTGCGCCCCGGTTGTGATTCGGCAGCTGGACGGTGTAGTCGTTGTTCCCCGAGTAAGGTTTCCCAATCCATCATTGGCTCCTTAAAACTTCTGCCATCATGTCTATCTCGTAGTGTCCAAAAACACAAACGCACTTAACCCTAATCGCAAATAAACGTCACCGTGTCTGAGGTCTTTGGCCCCGTGAATAGCACCTTTTCCAGGTTCTGCATACACCGTGCAGAATCACCTATAGTGGCGGCGAGCGGGTGCCCCAGCACGAGCTTCTCGCCTGCGCCCAGTGCGGCTGTTTCGCGTTTTCGTGCTTCGAAGATTTTGCGATTAGGGTTAAGACCGGTGCACCGGCCTGCTTGGAGTCCCTCCAGAACAGCCCGTGAGGTCAAAATACTCATGCGGCTTCCCGATCGTAGAAACGGAGCAACCCGCCAAGCCGTTCACGGGAGCGGACCTTGCGCTCGGACTTCCGCGAGGAGTTTCCGGCCAAGCTCTTTCCCCTTGGCCGCAAGCCCGTCGACGCTGCTCGTCGCTCAAGCGCAACCGCTGACCGAGCTGCGCCTTTAAAACACGGTTCTCCTCCTGCAGATACTCAAGGACCTTCTGCTGCTCCTGGTTCAGCCAACCGGCCAGGAGCGAGACCAGGAAGATTTGTGGCGAGACAAATGTGCTCATCGCAAGCATCGTAGCCGAAGTCACTTACGGCTGCGGAAGACGACCGGCTTAGTTTTTGCACCATAAGGGCTCGGTGTTCCTTCAGCCCGGGTCGACAGCCGGTATCGGTGAGCCATTGTGCGCCGGGTGGGTGCTGGTGCCGCGGGTCACCTCTACTTATAGTCCCTTTTCTTTTGTGATTTCTCCTTTGGGTTTCTCGGTGTTAGCGAATGGCCACAATAGTACTCGTTGCCATACTTTGGGCACCGTTATACTGTTTTGCCAATCCTTTACTTCTTCTTGAAAACTCTCTTTAAAGTACATATCTGGGATGCGGCTCACCAGTGCTAGCCAACATTTGCAATCCGGATGTGTCTCTTTCCATCTGATGGCCTTTGGCGTCTTCTTCTCTATTGCGTCCACGATTGCTCTCCGCACCTCTACTCCTGGTGTGCATCCTTCGTAGCTCATTTCGATGCCTATTCGTGGCACTAGCCCTCGTTCTGACTGCGTCTGATGTTGGACCTGCACTAGACCTCGTCCTGTGCCAAAACTCAGCCCTTTTGAAATAGCTGATAAATCAACAGCTTAGTGTCTGTGTTTGCGACTGGGCCAAGGGCCGTAGGCTCTACAATTGTCTTGGGCGGACGGGTCGTCACCATGCAGATGACCACCTAGTCGAGAGCGAATATCGAGGCAATCCGCTATGCTTTCCTGGCACCCGACATCGTCCGTGCCATTGTCGACGGCCGCCAGCCTGTTGGGCTGACCTCAAGCTACCTCTTGCATCATCTGCTCTCCGACCCCGGCCACCACGATAGGCAGATTTCGCTCTCAGCCAAGAGCGGTGTAACAACGCCACGCGCGGTCAAGGCTCCGCGTCGCGGTGGAGCACGAGCTCGTCGAACCAAGCGGTGGCTTGCGAGTCCGTGTTGTCGGTATCGACCATGAGCACGACCCCGGTGACTCGCTCTGCAGGTCGACCGAAGTAGCGCTCGAAATCCGCCGACACGTCGCGCTCTTCCATGAACCACTCGCCGCTATCCACGTCCCCGCTTCTCAAGACGATGGTCGCCGCTTGGTCGCTGTAAGGGCTCGGGTACACGTTCCCGACACTCTCGTTCCCCGCCCACACGTACATGAGAAGCGGCGTCGTGCGCGCGAACGGCGTCCCGTCGAACATGACGGCGACCCTTGCTGCATAGTCATCGCTTCTCCGCCGCCGCACGTCGTCAATGTGCCCGAGGCTCGTCGACACCCGCCATCGCCACGAAAGGATGAGCTCGCCGGTGACATCGACTCGCCGCCAAAGCGCCGACGCAGAGTTCCGGCTATCGACGCGAAGGAAACGATTCTCGGCCTCGGTTTCGAGCCGAAACGTATTGGAGCGACGCGCCAAGACGCGCTCCATCCACGGCTTCCTCCACCCGTCGTCGAAACCCGAGAACAGATCTTCGCCCGCGCTCGTCGCGGCGAAGGCCGTTATCGAGAGCCCCAAGACGACGCGAGCGAGCCATTCGGACGCCTTCGAGGAGATGCATGTGCGCCTGCGGTACCAGCGCAGAAGCGTAGCGGATGTGGCAACGGACGCAATCTGGGCCAGCGCCTCGCGGCCTAAAGCCTGGGCCTTGACGACGAGCCTGCGCCGGTCGTCGTCCGAGAGCCTGAGACGCTTGCCCCGAAGCCCGGCTCGGAGCACACGGTTCTCCTCTTGCTGGTAGTCGATCACATCCTGCTGCTGGCGGTTGACCCAGCCAGCCACAACGAGCAGTAGGAATTGCACGTAGTACGTCATCATGGATCTGAAGATAACACCCTCGGGCAAGACGATTGTAAAGCCTACGGCCCTTGGCCCGGTCGCAAACATAGACACTAAGCTGCTGATTTATGGCCTATGAGTTCGTTTGTATTTTTGGACACGACGCGCATGAGTATTTTGACCTCACGGGGTTTGACCGACTTAGGGTCCTAGGCGAATCGCTTCCCATCTTCTGCAGCGTACGTCGCCACCTTGCCGTCCGCCACGCAAGTGGAATCGAGCGCCTCGATGACGTCGCCCAGCTTGGAGGCCGGGATCGCGCACGTCACTTCGCTGGGTGACATCCCTGTACGGACCCGGCTTAGCATGCACCCGACACTGGCCGCGATTTCACCTTGCTCCTTGGCGATGGCGACGATGTGACACTGGGGTTTTCCCTCGAAGCGAAGACCGGGGATTGCGTCATGAAGGACCATAAGTTGTGTTGCGTTGAGGCGAACGACGACCACGTCCGGATCCGAGCTCTCCACGAGCGGTCCGTAGGTAATGTAGCGGTACTTGGTCTTGACCACCGGGATTTGCGGGACGACATCCATCGTGACCCATCCGCTATCTAGGAGCGCAGCCACGTCGCTATTGCCGGCTACTTCGTCCATTGTCTTGAGGCCGTGCGTCAAGCTTCCTACACTGCAATTGCCGTGATCTTCGGCGACGGTGCTGAACGTACGGTCCGTTGCCTTCATCCAGAAAACGCAGCCCGCAGGGACCTTGCCAGTCCGCCCATCGGGCATCGGCGCCGGGGTCGGTCCCTCGAATGGCGGAACTCCTTGGAAGTCGTTGGAAAAGGTGATGGCAATAGGTGTGGCTTGCAGTTTTAGCTTGGAGTTGAGCGCCGACGCAAGATCACTCCAGTTATCTTTGCTCATTTAGATGTTTTCCTCCTAGCGCGGTATGGAGCACGCGACAGCACTATAGGCAAACCACGCTCACGTGTGCAAGAATGCCGCCATGGCACGGCGCTGGAGTCAAGCCCATTCTTAGTTGAAATTGTCCACGGCTCCCGGATAACGTGATGCCGAGAGCCACCACCATCGTCGCGTCGGCGAACGTCTTGCCGTCCAGGACCATCGCCACCACGTCCTCACCCGAGAGATCACGCTCCTGCATCTCACGCAGCTTCGCTGCGCTTGCTTCGACGAAGCCGCGCGACACCGACGAACTCGACAGACCGATCGCGCCCGGGACCAATTCCGCCGCCGACTCATAGTTCCGGCACGAGATCCCGTACAGCACTCTTCGTAGAAGCAACTCGTCCACCTCTCCGCGGTGACTCAGACTCTCGTACGAGCTCAACGGGATCTCTCCGTCGCGGCCGCGAACACGGGGAACGCGGACCGGAACTCGCTGACCCGCGAGTTTCACCGTGCCCGGATTCGTCCCGTGACGTCGTCCCTGCACCGTCTCCGATTTCCGAACGTATCGCTCTCCCGCAAGCTCACTGACCTCGGCGTCCAGCAACTCGTGAACATGCATCAGGCCGAGAGGCACCAGTGCGCGGATCATCTCGACCTTCGAGTCCACCTCGAGCTCCCCGTATCCCTCTTGCTCCATGACCTCTACTTCACCTAGACGACGCGTCTTCTTGCGTTCCTTGACCCTTCGTAGCAGACTTCCCATATCGGCTCCTTTCTTGAGCGGCTTGATTTCGCTTTTCACAACGTCATCAAACCACCCGAGAGGGAGCCGTTTCAAATTTCAACTAAGAGTGGCACACATTCCGGTGCTTGCGCTGTTTGCTGTTGGTGATGTGTACGTATCCCTTTGCAAAAAAATCGCTTACGCTCCATTTGCGCGCGGCGAAGGTCGCGAGCGCTATTTTGGCTGTAATTTAATGCAGCGTAAAGTCTTAGCGTTATCTTACCAATACTTAATGGCGGAAGCACCGAGCGAACGCGATGGTGTCCAGAACAATAGACCGGATGTTCGAAAACAGTCGCAAGAGCGAGCCTCTCCACGTTCCTAAGACGCCGGTGGCGTCGTCGGGTCGACCGGCACGAAGCAGCCGAGCATGGCAGGTCTAAACCGCGCAATCAACGCCGGATCGACTTTTTGCGGAGCACAAGTTTACCAATCTCATGCAGCTCAAGTTTATGGAAGGGACAGGGCCGTGCAGCGTCGAAAAAAAGGCGACCCGAGGGGTCCAGAATCAAGGCCAGGGCTACCGCGGCGTAGCCGGCTAGCACGTTCTGGTCCAGGTGCGGCCCGGGCCTGGATCCAGGTCTCCGCCCTGGGAGCGTGACATCCCGTCCTGTGCCAAAACTCGGCTCTTTTGAAATAGACCACAAATCAGCAGCTTAGACGCCCTTGGAATCCGCGCAGAATCGAGGGTATTTCGCGCCGCAGGGCTGGCTTCCGACCCCTGGGCTGCGGGTGGCGAGCGACAGGCCCACCGGGGGTGCGCACGGCTGGCTCAAATCGGCTGCGGGGCGAGCTACGGGCAGTGAACTGCGCACCCGGAAGTCCCTCATTAGACTGGACTTTATCGAGCAGAAGAGCGAACGTTCGGTGATGCCGCAGGATGCAGGGGTTGGCCGGAACGTCGTTTTGGACGGTTTGGACTTCGCCAGCTTACGGCGGGTCTGGGAGCAGACCTTTGGGGCTGCTCCTCCAAGCTCGCTCTCGCGTGTTTTCCTGCGCCGCGTTCTCTTGCACGAACGCCAGTGCCGGACCCATGGCGGGCTTTCGGCCGCAACCCGGCGCGCTCTGGCTGCCATGGCGAACGAGACACCAAGCTCCGGCGCTCCCGCAGGGTCCGTTTCTGCCGGCACCCATCTCGTCCGCGAGTGGAATGGCCGGACCTACCAGGTCGAGGTAATCGACAACGGCTATCGGTTCGATGGCAAAACCTATCCGTCCCTCACTACCATCGCAAAGCGAATCACCGGAACCCACTGGTCAGGACCACGCTTTTTCGGTCTGACGCCCAAGCGCAAGGCCTAACATGAAGAAGATCCGCTGTGCCATCTATACGCGAAAGAGTGCGGAAGAGGGTCTAGAACAGGAGTTCAACTCCCTCGATGCGCAGCGAGAAGCCTGCGCCGCGTATGTCGCGAGCCAGAAAGCGGAGGGCTGGGTGCTGCTGCCAACCGTCTACGAGGACGCGGGGATCTCGGGAGGAACCCTGGAGCGCCCGGGCCTGCAGCGCTTGCTCGCCGACATCGACGCAGGTCTCGTCGACCAGATTGTGGTCTACAAGGTCGACCGGCTGACCCGTTCCCTCTCCGACTTTGCAAAGCTCGTCGAGCGGCTCGAGGCGGCCGGCGCGGTTTTCGTCTCGGTGACTCAGTCCTTCAACACCGCGACCAGCATGGGACGACTGACGCTGCATATGCTGCTGTCCTTCGCACAATTCGAACGGGAGGTCACGGCCGAGCGGATCCGCGATAAGGTCGCTGTCTCCAAGCGCAAGGGACTATGGATGGGCGGCCGCGTACCGCTAGGCTATGAGAAGGACGGGCGCACGCTGCGCATCAACGAGGCTGAGGCCGAAACGGTCCGGACGCTCTATGCGCTGTACCGAAAGCACGAAACGCTCCGGCAGGTGAAGGCCGAGGCGGACCGTCTGAGACTGCGCACCAAGCAACGCTTCGCCGCGGATGGAACCAGGACAGGCGGGCTGCCGTTCCGTCGCGGACACCTTCACTGCCTGCTGACCAATCCTCTCTACGCCGGCCGCATCCGGCACCAGAGGCGTGTCTACGAGGGCCAGCATCCATCGATCATTGCTCCGGAGCTCTGGGACGCGGTCCAAACGCAGCTGCAGGCAGGGGCTGCCAAACCAAGGAGACGCACGACGAAGGGCCGTGCAGCCCGTTCCCCACTGGCAGGCAAGCTCTTCGACGAGACCGGGGACCGGCTGACGCCGAGCCACACCAAAAAGAAAAACGGGCAACGGCTCCGCTACTACGTCTCCCGGCGCCTCATCCAGCACAGTGGCCAAAAGGACCTCTCCGGCTGGCGACTGCCCGCCCCGATGCTGGAACAGACCGTCGTGCATCTCATCCGACAGCATGTGGATGCCACGACCTTCTCGGCCTCGTTGATCCACACTCCGACGATGCAAGAGCTCGCCTCGGTGCGTCGCTTTTTAGACGGGCTGTGTTCCGGTACTGATGATAGTGCCTCGGTAGCCCCCCTGCTCCGTCTTATCCGGCGGGTCGACATCAGCCCCGGCTCTGTGTCCATCCTGCTCGACCGCAATGCGTTCGCTGCTTGCCTCTCTATGGGACCCGAACGCATTCGCGAGGATGCACTCCGCATCCTCGCACCGTTCCGCTTGCGTCGACGCGGCGTCGAGACCAAGCTCGTTCTGGGCAACCCTACGAAATCCGTCGACCGCACACTCCTGCGCAATATCGCCAACGCCCTCTCCTGGCTCGACCGAATCAAAGCAGGCGAAACCTATGTGCGTATTCCAGCCATCGTGAACACCGAATCCAGAGCAAGCTGAACAGCGAATCCGGTGAAGCCGAACGCTCATCGAAGCGATGAAGTGTTGGGTGACCTCCTTTCCACTGATTGAAAACGTGAACCTATCTTACCTCGCTCAGAGCCCGTCGTGTCCAAAAATACAAACGAACGCAAGGTCGGCGCGTCGAGGCCGTTTCGATCGTCATCAACCCGTGGCGAGCCCCAGATCTGGGGGTCGGAGGCGATGTCGGCGATTCGAGTTCCCCGTACGCGCACGGAAAACACAGTCCAGCAAGGGGATGCCACGCTCCCGAGCGGAAACCTGGGTCCAGGCCCGGGCCGCACCTGGACCAGAACGTGCTAGCCCGCTGCGCCGCGGTAGCCCCTGCCTCGATTCTAGGTCCTCTAGAGACGAGAGCGCGAACAAGCGACGAAATCATGCCGGCATGGTCCGGGCAGACCGGAGACTTATCAAGTTCGGTACGCGCGGATGAATAAATAGAAGGCACAGCCGTTCTCGCATGACGACGCGGACGAGCCGGCAACAGTAAACGGAGCAAGCACCGGTTATCTTAATAGATGTCTCGCCATCACCAGTAGATTGCAGGTGATGATGGAACCCCATACGTACGATTTAAAAGAAGGCAATGAGCGCCATGTGCATCGGTCGAGACCAAAGACTCGTTTCAAGAACGAAATGACGTCTTCGATCCCGCAGCGAAATCGCCGCAGGCGTTGATAGACCCAGGAACTCTTGACCATATCGGTCACGGCGAAACCTTGAGCCTTGGTAAAGGCAACATCTTCAACTCCCTTGCCTTTGATGGCTTCCAAGTTTGCCTTTGAAGAAAACGCGCCATCGTAGGCAACCTGGCGCGGGGCCCGTTCGTAGAGTTCGACTTGACGGTCGATCATGGTTTCCGCGAGAGTTGAATCGGACGGATTCCCATCCAAGATCACGCAATCCAAAATCATCGAGGACGAACCACCAGTCAGACACACCTTGTGACCGTAGAGGGTCTCGCGCCGGTCTTTGCGAATAATGTCGGTGTGTTCTTCGAAGACAGAACCGACCTTTTCCTCTGCAGGCACACGCTCTTCGTCGATCACTCGGCGTTGGGTTTGGTTGATGACTTTCTTGGTGAGGACGAGAAAGTGCGTAAAATCCGCGGCGATCCTCTCCGTACTCGCTCGCTTCACCGGCTCGGTCAAGCCCGACTCTTCCAACTGTGCTGCAACGCGTTGAGCGGAGCGATAGGTTTCTTCCGTCACCTTCAGTAGATCTCGATAGACGCGACGCCTTTGTTGCTTATCCTTCGCGTTCAGAACTCCCAGTCGACGTCTCTTCGCTCGACGCGTTCGATTGCCGAAGACCACTACTGTACCCAGCAGTTCGCGAGCTCGGCACATCACGCGAGTGAGAACCCGAACACAGTCATAAAGAAGCTCGGAGTCTGTAGGCGGATGAATGTTTGATTCCACTACCGTGCAGTCCACTCGTACTTTTCTTCCCTTTTCGATCCCAGCATCCTCGGCAACGCTCACCAGCTCTCGGTTGATCTGCTCCAGCGTTTCGAACTTCACGGCTTTGATGTTTGCTGCTAGGGTCGACTTCGACGGGGTCGGCTCTATGATGCCGAGCTGGCAAAACGTCCGATAGCTTCGAGAGTCTGCCAAGTGAAACGCCAGCTCCCGATAGGTGAACTGATTCAGCTGCTTCACCAACAACGCCCGGAGAACCTGCTCCGCGCTCATTCCCCCACGACCAACATCGCTCCCTGCCGATGGGGTAACCGACCTTAGGTCTTGCAGTACCAGCTCATTGAGTTTAGGATGGGCATCGAGCAGCGACGAGATCGTTTCGAGTTCGCGTGCGTGCTCCAGCTCCAGCCAGGGCTCACGTAGGTTTGGCTGTGGGTTGATCGTTTTTCGCATTTAGGGCTGGTCTCCTTTGGAGTTAAGTCATTTAGAATCGGATGTTTTCAACGACACGATCCTAATCGACACCCCCTCAGAAGACTAGCCCTAAATTTGCGATTTCTCCTTTTTTCTCAATCCCTTACAGGCTTCAGGACGGGTACTAGCTAGCCGTCCAACGAGGCCCGCAAGAACCAGTCGTGCTTCTCGAACTCGGTGATGATGGCGGTCAACAAATCGGCGGTATCGGTATCGCCTGTGTCGTTGGCAATTTCGCGCGATTCGCGTAGACCGATCAAGTAGGCTTCGATCCGATCCGCCAGCAACTTCACGTGCTCCATATCGCGGGTCGTGTCTCGAGGGTATTCGGTCAGTGCCGACGCTCCGGCGACGTGCCGGGCGGTTCCGTACGCTTGGCCGCCGAGAGTGACCGCGCGCTCGGCAACGGCATCGTTGTGGTTGGCGAGGCTGACCGCGAACGTCTCGAACAGGGGATGGAGCGACGGGAACTGAGGTCCCCGGATGTTCCAGTGCGCGACTTTGATGTGGCTGTGCAGATCGAGTCCGTCCGCGAGCCGTGCGTTCAGGCTCTCGATGACACGGCGGCGTACTTGTTCGGATAGCATGCTCGGGCTTGGGTACATCATCTCTTGGTGTCTCCTTTCGTCGTTTTCCTGACCCAAGGATGCCAGTAATCCGCTGATTCGTCCAAGATATTGTTTAGATTATTATGATAGTGTATATCTATCATGATACTGAGCCCTCATCCTGTCACCGTGCGCCAGCTCCAATACATCGTCGCGGTGGCGGAGCGAAGGAGTTTTCGGAGAGCTGCGACCGAGTGCCACGTTTCTCAGCCTTCGCTCTCGGTGCAGATCGCACAGGTGGAGGGCGCCCTCGGGGTCCGCGTCTTCGAGCGCGACCGACGCCACGTGCTCGTGACTCCCGCCGGCACCGATATCGTCGCGCGCGCGCGCACGCTCCTGAGATCGATGGAGGAGCTCGTTGACAGCGCTACGCGGCTGGCCGACCCGTTCTTGGGCACACTTCGGCTCGGCGTCATCCCCACCATCGGTCCGTACCTGTTGCCGGATCTGGTGCCTCGCCTCCGTGCCGCGTACCCGAAGCTCACTCTGCTGTGGATCGAGGACAAGACCGAGACGTTGATGGCGCGACTGCGGGACGGCAAGATTGAAGGCGCGATCTTGGCGCTGGAAGCGGATATTGGTTCCGTGGAGCGCGTCGTGCTCGGCGACGATCCGTTCGTGTTCGCGGCGCCACCGGACCACCCACTCGCTCGCGGTAATCGACACATCCGCGGACACGACCTCGACGGCCACGCGCTCCTGCTTCTGGACGACGGTCACTGCTTCCGCGATCAAGCGCTCTCGTTTTGCTCGAAGGCCGGTGCGGACGAGATGGCGGTGCGCGCCACCAGCCTGTCCACCCTTGCGCAAATGGCGGCGAGCGGCGCTGGCGGAACCCTTCTCCATCCCTCGCGATTGATGTAGAGAACCGCCGAGGGACGCTCCGCATCCGTCGCTTCGCCGGCGATCCTCCCAAGCGGACCATCGCACTGGTGTGGCGGCGCGGCTCCGCGCTTGAGCCGACACTCCATCCAGCCCATCAACGCCGAAATGGACCACCGCGAGACCGGCGCTGACAGCTCCGTGCTGGAGGGACTCCAGGCTCGAGGACTCCGGGCTCCCAAGCTAGTGATCAGCGACGGCCACAAGGGGCTGACGAAAGCGCTGGAGAAGTGGCCGGGGTGCCGGTTGCAGCGATGTACCGAGCACAAGCGCGCCAACTTGCTCGAACATTGCCCGGCGCACGCACGCCGTGAGCTCCGGCGTGACTACAACCGGATCGTCTACGCCAAGAACGGGATCGATGCTCGCAAAGCCTATGACGAACTCGTCGCCAAGTGGACGCCTCTCGCGCCGACCGTCGTCCGAAGCCTAGAGGAGGCCGGTAATCAGCTGCTGACCTTCTATGAATTCCCTCGTGCCATGTGGAAATCGATTCGAACGACCAATGCTCTGGAGAATCTCAACCACGAGTTTCGACGCCGGACGAAAACCCAAGCGTCGTTCTCCAGCGAGGAGTCCGCGGTCGCTTTGCTGTTTGGGCTTATCGCCTCTGGCCAGATTCAACTACGACGCATCGACGGCTACCAACGTCTGAGCGAGGTTCTCGAACACGCGGAGGTTGCCGCCTGATCTGATACCCTGATGACGGAGTGGAGGGCGCCGTTCTTTTTCCACGAACCTCGGGACACATCCCCCTCGCGGGCAACGAGTTACACGGCACGACGTCGCAGGGTGAACTAGAGCCAAACGAGTACGATGACCAGAACCCATATAGTTCGTGCCTTCCGCCGGAAGATCTCAGCGATCTCCCGCAGCTACAGACTGAGCTGTCGCGTCTCGCGAGAGATGGGCCGGCTACCGTTGATAACGTACTCATGAAAAAATTCAGCGAGCTCAAAGGTTTCACACCCGTCTCGAAGATCATTCAGATCGACTCGATGACTGCGGCGCTAAGAAATTCGCTTTGGAACGTTCTTGACCTTGCACTTTGGTCCACTAACGGCTTCGTCTATAATAGCCGTTACGAACCAGCGATTGAACCGTTTAGCCGGCATCTGTGGCACGACTATTTCAAGCTGCCTATCGACTCGCGTCCGGACATGGCAGTCGACAAACTGAAGTTCATCCGCAAGTACTTCTTCTCATGTAAATGGTACGAGGTTTACGACTTCTTAGAATTTATCGTCTCTGCGTACGAAAAACATAAGCCTCGACTTGCGGAACACCTGAATGTGGTTCTCGAATGAGAACTCTCTGGGTACAGAATTGTGGCCGGGTATGTCACCGATGTCGTGAGCCAAGAAGAAATCAATACGGTCGAAGAGGCAGCAAAAGACACTAGATTTGTTGGGGTCCTCGACATCTTCTCCCGCTACGTGGTTGGCTGGATGCTGGCTCACCGAGAAAGTGCGGCGCTCGCGCAACGCCTCATCGCCGAGAGCTGTCGCAAGCAGGACATTGAACCCGACCAGCTCACCCTTCACGCGGACCGTGGCAGCTCGATGAGAAGCAAGCCCGTGGCTCTGCTCCTGGCTGACCTCGGAGTTACCAAGACCACTCCAGACCTTATGTCTCGAACGACAATCCCTACTCCGAGTCCCAGTTCAAGACGATGAAGTACTGTCCTCAGTTTCCGAGCCGTTTTGGTTCCGCCGAAGACGGCCGGCTGTTCTGCGGCGGTTTCTTCGACTACTACAACTACGAGCACCGGCACTCAGGAATCGGCTTCATGATATTCGCTCTCGACTAGGTGGTCATCTGCATGGTGACGACCCGCCCGCCCAAGACGATTGTAAAGCCCACCGCCCTTGGCCCGGTCGCAAACACAGACACTAAGTTGCTGATTTATGGCCTATTTCAAAAGGGCCGAGTTTTGGCACAGGACGCCGTCCAGAAACGGGATGCCACGCTCCCGGGCGAAGGCCTGGATCCAGGCCTGGGGAAAGATGGACATCAAGGAGGCCCGGGCCGCACCTGGACCAGAACGTGCTAGGGCAGCTACGCCGCGGTAGCCTCGGCCTCGATTCTGGTCTCTCGGGTGGCCTCTTTTCCGCCGCCGGACGGCCTTGTCAGCGGCCCACCACCTTATTTGGCGCAAACGTGGCACTCGAAAATCGGGATTAGAGACGAATGCAGAAAATGAGGCCCGTTCAGCCGTTCTAGCGCGTCTCTGGTGACACCTACCCTGCCAAACCCCGCCAACCGCGCGGAAAATCTCATCCGTCTCTGCAGAGCCGCAATTGGCCAGACTGGGTGGCGGATGGTGCAGTCTCGAGCCATCCGGTCTCGGCAAAAGGTATTTTGGCAATTTTGGGAGTCAGGATCGAACTTTTGGCCGTGCGCGTGGTTGGGGCAATGTAGCGAAAACTCAGAGAAGCCCTGATGCCCACAGCGTTATATCCTGTTTTTTTACAGTGACTTAACGGAAGCCACCACGTGCTGGTCCCCGCACATCTCATCGACGGGTGCTCGTTCCGAGCCGGAATCGAATTTGCTTCAATCAAATTTTTTATACGGCAATCTCAACCTCCTGGACGCTTGAAAGAGGGCCGTGTCGTAAACCCTCCGGAGGCGGCTCCGACCGTTACTCATTGCCGCAAAGGGCTTTACGTCTCATCAGCGAATGTTCGTCGCCGGGAACATCTTTCCGACTATCGCAGTCGGGAGGCTCGAGTGGAGCTTTCGGTTCTTGGCTGGAAACGATCAGAAACAGAGCTAAACAGGCCATTAACGGGCAATTTGGGGCGATTTTGGGGCTTATCGGGCCGTTTTTCCACTTAATCGCGCAGACAATGAGAAGACGCTTAACGCCTAGATCGCGCCTGAGGAGAAGGCGAATAGCGGAATTCGAATTGGCCAAACCTCGAATTCATCCAGCGGAGTTTTACGGAGGAAACGAAGATGACTCCGCAGACGGTTCAGTACAAGGAGCTATCCGAGTCTGGAAAACATGACAGGGAATTTGGGCCAGTTTGAGGCTGATTGGTGGAGGCCAGTGTCGGAGAGCAGCTTGCTGCTAACCGAGCCCATTCACGAAGTGGGCGCTGGCAGGCTCACAGCGTTTTGACGAGCACTCGCTGTTTCTCCCAATCGTCGGGAAGCGGATGATGCAAGAGGTAGCTCGAGGTCAGCCCAACGGGCTGGCGGCCTTCGACAATGGCGCGGACGATGTCGGGGGCCAGGAAGGCATAACGGATTGCCTTGCGCACGCGGTCCGTTGGGATGGCGTTTTCGGTGGCAATCTGCTCATAGCCGGAGAGGTCCTTTTGGCCACTGTGCTGGATGAGGCGCCGGGAGACGTAGTAGCGGAGCCGTTGCCCGTTTTTCTTTTTGGTGTGGCTCGGCGTCAGCCGGTCCCCGGTCTCGTCGAAGAGCTTGCCTGCCAGTGGGGAACGGGCTGCACGGCCCTTCGTCGTGCGTCTCCTTGGTTTGGCAGCCCCTGCCTGCAGCTGCGTTTGGACCGCGTCCCAGAGCTCCGGAGCAATGATCGATGGATGCTGGCCCTCGTAGACACGCCTCTGGTGCCGGATGCGGCCGGCGTAGAGAGGATTGGTCAGCAGGCAGTGGAGGTGTCCGCGACGGAACGGCAGCCCGCCCGTTCGGGTTCCATCCGCGGTGAAGCGTTGCTTGGTGCGCAGTCCCAGACGGTCCGCCTCGGCCTTCACCTGCCGGAGGGTTCCGTGCTTCCGGTACAGCGCATAGAGCGTCCGGACCGTTTCGGCCTCAGCCTCGTTGATGCGCAGCGTGCGCCCGTCCTTCTCATAGCCGAGAGGCACGCGGCCGCCCATCCATAGTCCCTTGCGCTTGGAGGCAGCGACCTTATCGCGGATCCGCTCGGCCGTGACCTCGCGTTCGAATTGTGCGAAGGACAGCAGCATATGCAGCGTCAGTCGTCCCATGCTGGTCGCGGTGTTGAAGGACTGGGTCACCGAGACGAAAACCGCGCCGGCCACCTCGAGCCGCTCGACGAGCTTTGCAAAGTCGGAGAGGGAACGGGTCAGCCGGTCGACCTTGTAGACCACAATCTGGTCGACGAGACCTGCGTCGATGTCGGCGAGCAAGCGCTGCAGGCCCGGGCACTCCAGGGTTCCTCCCGAGAGCCCCGCGTCCTCGTAGACGGTTGGCAGCAGCACCCAGCCCTCCGCTTTCTGGCTCGCGACATACGCGGCGCAGGCTTCTCGCTGCGCATCGAGGGAGTTGAACTCCTGTTCTAGACCCTCTTCCGCACTCTTTCGCGTATAGATGGTACAGCGGATCTTCTTCATGTTAGGCCTTGCGCTTGGGCGTCAGACCGAAAAAGCGTGGTCCAGACCAGTGGGTGCCGGTGATTCGCTTTGCGATGGTAGTGAGGGACGGATAGGTTTTGCCATCGAACCGATAGCCGTTGTCGATTACCTCGACCTGGTAGGTCCGGCCATTCCACTCGCGGACGAGATGGGTGCCGGCAGAAACGGACCCTGCGGGAGCGCCGGAGCTTGGTGTCTCGTTCGCCATGGCAGCCAGAGCGCGCCGGGTTGCGGCCGAAAGCCCGCCATGGGTCCGGCACTGGCGTTCGTGCAAGAGAACGCGGCGCAGGAAAACACGCGAGAGCGAGCTTGGAGGAGCAGCCCCAAAGGTCTGCTCCCAGACCCGCCGTAAGCTGGCGAAGTCCAAACCGTCCAAAACGACGTTCCGGCCAACCCCTGTATCCTGCGGCATCACCGAACGTTCGCTCTTCTGCTCGATAAAGTCCAGTCTAATGAGGGACTTCCGGGTGCGCAGTTCACTGCCCGTAGCTCGCCCCGCAGCCGATTTGAGCCAGCCGTGCGCACCCCCGGTGGGCCTGTCGCTCGCCACCCGCAGCCCAGGGGTCGGAAGCCGGCCCTGCGGCGCGAAATACCCTCGATTCTGCGCGGATTCCAAGGGCGTCTAAACTGCTGATTTGTGGTCTATTTCAAAAGGGCCGAGTTTTGGCACAGGACGGGTACGACAAAGTGATCGCCGAGTTTCCAAAATCACCTGCTGCCGAGCGTGCTCACAGGGGTAAACTTCGTACGTTGTTAGGCTGGGAGGAGTCTGGGCGCTACGGCGACTCCCATGGTGTGAAGGGAAATTTCAAGAAGTACATGCCTCTGCTTCTGGAAGCATTCTCATCTTTTGAAGCAGATTTCCCTCAAGCTGGATCACTACAAGCATTTCGTTACCAGATCGCACAGGGTTACTGGAAGAGCAAAGATTGGGAAAGAACTCGGGAGTGGCTCAATCGAATCATTACGATCGCCGGGGATTCTGAAGGTTTTTACAAAGACCTGGCTCAGAGACGACTGAGGAAGGTGGAGTACTGACTCGTCGAAGTCGTCGCGCGTGCTTCCGCCATCAAGTGATGGGATGGACTCCTCCGCTGACATAGACGGCATCGATGTGCCAAAGTCAGTCGAAAGAACGCATCGAAAAAGGAGGAGTCCGAATGAAAGATACGACGATCGCTGTGGGTCTTGCAAAGAACGTCTTCGAGATTGCCATCTCGCGCGAAGCGGGGAAGGTGTCCAAGCAACTCCGTGTGAGTCGACCCAAGTTGGTGTCGTTTTTTGCGAAACAGAGCGCTGCCACCGTGCTTCTCGAAGCCTGCGGCTCGGCTCACTTCTGGGCAAGGACGTTGCGACGGTTGGGACACGACATCGTCCTGCTCCCACCTCACCTCGTAAGGCCGTATCGACGCGGGAGCAAGAACGACCGCGCGGACACCAAAGCTTTGCTCGAGGCTTACCGGAACGAGGAGATTCTTTCGGTGCCCATCAAGTCCGTGCGCCAGCACACCCTCGCCGCGCTCCATCGCCTACGCTCAGGATGGCTCTCCACACGGGCCGCACGCATCAATGCCGTACGCGGGATCCTGCGCGAGCTCGGACTCTTCATCCCCAAGGGCGCTCACTTCGTCGTGCCCGCCATCTCCGAGCTCGTCGAAGACGCTGATTCTGATTTGCCCGACATGCTCCGTCCGCACCCGCGTGATGCGTGCTCCGAGATTCGAGAGCTCAAGGACAAGTGCGCTGGCATCGAGCACGAGCTCAAGGCGCTCGCCAAGCAGCTTCCTGAGGTGCAACGACTTCTCACCATTCCCGGCATCGGACTTCTGACCGCGACCGCCATCGTCGGCTTCGTTGGGGATCTGCGCCGCTTCCCATCGGGACGCCGCTTCTCGAGTTACCTCGGCCTCGTTCCCAAAGAGAACTCCAGTGGTGACATTCGCCGCCTCGGGCGCATCACCAAGCGTGGCGACTCCTACCTCCGTACGCTCCTCACGCAGGGCGGACGCGCCGTTCTCCGAGCGGCCAACGTCAGCAAGAGTCCGCCCGACAAGCTCCGCGCCTGGGCGCGGAAGGTCCACCGCTCGCGGGGACACAACAAAGCCGCGATTGCTGTCGCCAACAAACTCGCCCGGATAGTCTGGGCCGTCTCCACCCGCGAGAGTGAATTCCAGTCGGTGCCCGCGGCCGCATAGAGGCTCCACTTTCGTGTTTTCCTTCTTCCCTTCCAACAGAGGCTGCGACGATACCCATCCAACTGATGGCGTACCGGTCGGACCGGCGCGGGGTCAAGCCGATAGCAACACTGGCCCTCAGAGGTCGCTCAAAGTGATTGGCTCCTCGCGCGCGGATTTTCCGTCATGGCCCGGAGCACCCAAGACGCTCCTCACTGAGGCCGCAGATATGTTTGCAGTCTGACCCACTCGTCACCGATTTGGACGAGCAGCTCTGAGGAAGACTTTTTTGAGAAAGGTGTTGATTGAGGAGTCCAGATATGTTGCTCAGGTGCGGAAGAGACCGGGTTGCGCGCCCCAGTGAGCAGGAAAACCTCGATCCGCGACCACAAGGTGCTTGCGCTGTTTGCTGTTGGTGATGTGTACGTATCCCTTTGCAAAAAAAAAGCGCTTACGCTCCATTTACTGTGCGGCGAAGGTCGTGAGCGCTATTTTGGCTGTAATTTAATGCAGCGTAAAGTCTTAGCGTCATCTCACCAACACTTAATGGCGGAAGCACCAGCTCCGATTCAACTCGGCTTTGTCCTAGTTTTCGTGGAGCACGTCAGGTCGACCGCTCGTGCCCACGGTATTGCCATTCAGGAGCCATCGCCAGAAGCGCATCCTGAGCCCCCTTACAATCGTCATATATCGGGTATTCGCGACGAAGCCTTATCTTCGTCGGTGCCGTAGTTTCAGCTATCGCCAGTCTTACAGTTCTGGCAGTGATGTCTGGATTGACGTAAGCGGCTGCGGTGCCCGCTGCGGCCGGCGTAGAGCGGATTGATCGGCAGGCAGTGGACGCGCCTGCGGCGGAACGATAGCGCGCCTATCCGCATTCTATCAGCGGCCAGCCGTTGCTTGGTGCGCAGTCCCAGACGGTCGGCCTCTCTCACTTGCCGCTATCACGGTTTCGAGATACCAGATTACCTCATTATCGACGTAGGCTTCGCCACCGTCAATTTCAACGCGCAGCTTGGGAATGAGCGGAATTACTTCCGGCGGCACGCGGTCTTCTTAAAAAGGGTCGCCCCGGAACGTCTTAGGCATTACCCCTCTCGGATCCGAACGGAAGCTCAGCGCCCTGCTCGGGAGCCTCGTTGAGGTCGCCGGCAGCTGGAAGTGCCATGTTTCCAGTCTGATCCCCGGTGCTTTCATTGGAGACTGGATTTGGATCGACAATGACTACCTCGAACCGCTCACGGGCCAAGCTATCGTGCTCGACCTTGCGGCCGGGTGTTTATTCGGCTGCTTGTCGACGATCGTATGGCATGTTGGACACAGAAGAATGAGGTTGTGGTAGGTTCTTCGCTCTTCTTCCGAGAGACTGCTCTTGGCCCGCGGCCCCGTGTCGTTGGCGGCGAATATCAACGCTGGATCGACGTTTTGCGGAGCACAAGTATAATCCGTTCGCGTGCTAGAGTTTGAGCCTGATTTCGAGAGGCGCAGTTCTTTCGTCGATGCCGGCTGGGCCGAGTTTTGGCACAGGACGGGGAATAGGCGAGATCCCGCATGCCACCACATGCGGTTCGTTGTGACGAACTGGCCCGGTGACCAATTCACCGTCGCCGCATCTTTGGAGGTGATCAGTGCGTATTCTACCCGCTTTGTTTCTGTTTTTTACTTTCCCTTCGGTTCTGAGCGCTCAACCGTTCCGTGAGTCCAGGACCTTGTGGGCTAGCGACCCCGCGGAAGTGCCAGCACTCGCCAGTGAGATCGACCGGATGCTGGACACCGATCAGCTTCAGTTCAAGCGCTCGCAGACGGACGGCACTTTCCCCGGCCGGACCCACGAACGAATGAACCAGTACCATCAAGGCGTCCGGGTTTTTGGCGGACAACTCGTGTGGCAGAAGCAGTCCGGGTTGGTGCTGTCGGCAACCGGCAACATCTACGAGGCTGTCGATGTCGGCGTGACCCCAACTCTCACGGTTGCCGAGGCGGAAGCGAGGCCGTCGGCACGTTCAGAGCCGTCGATACCATCCGGCCGTTCGGCATCAAGACCTATGACGTGAACTTCAATGCCTATGCTTGGAATAATTACATGGCTGAAACCGACGCATTTCTAGCGATCGACCGCGACAATGAGTGGACGGATGGAGCCGTCGTGGATGCCCATGTGTATTCCGGGTACACATACGACTACTACTTCAAACGCTACAACCGGTACGGCATTGACGACCGAGGGCTCGTCGCTATCAACTACGTTCACTTCTTACCGCAAAGCGCGGGGTTCAACAATGCCTTTTACGACTCATACGACAACTCAATGAACTATGGCGATGGGGACGGCATAGAGTCCACCTTCAACTCAGCAGCTCTTGATATTGTCGCGCACGAGATCACTCATGGAGTGACGAATCACTCCTCAGATCTGATCTACCGCAACGAGTCCGGGGCGCTCAACGAGGCGATATCCGACATCATGGGAGTGGCCACGGAATTCTTCTTTCAGCCTGTCGGGGACGGGAGACTGCAAGCTGACTGGGTAATAGACGAGGACACTTTTATTAACTTTGGAGAGTATATCCGGTCTTTCTCCGACCCATTGAGCGCAAGGTACCCGAATCCGGATCACTACAGAATCCGGTACCTCGGAGACCTGGACCGTGGGGGTGTACATATCAACTCCAGCATTGTGAACCACGCTTTCTACTTGATGGTCATGGGCGGCACCAATCGGGTGTCCGGCATCAGCGTCAACGGCATCGGGTTCGAGCAAATGGACCGGATGGAACGGATCTTCTACAGGGCCTTCATGTACTACTTGGTCCCGAGCTCCAACTTCTCCGATGCTCGTGAAGCCACGATTCGCGCCGCAAGGGAACTCTACGGCGCCGGCGTCGAAGAACAGACCGTCCGTGCCGGATGGAATGCGGTAGGTGTCCAGTGAGAAAAACATGCCTTGCTTTAGCGATAGTGCTTGCGCTCCCGGCGCTTCTTCATGCTCAGGAAGCCGAAGAACCAGAGAAGAAAGAGAAACGGGCTCAGTTCATCATCCACGCGAACTACCTTCCGACGCTCCCGAACCTTGACGAGACCACTAGCTTCACGAGGTTCCTTGAGCAAGGTTCAACCAGCCGAGTGTACTCTGGAGGCAGCGGTACAGCTATCGAGGTTGGCGGAATGTACGCGCTGGCGTCGAGGTTTTCGTTCGGATTTAGCTTCGAACTCCTTCCAGCCTTGCAGGACGGGACTCTGGACGTCTCGGAGCCGCACCCGCTGTTGTTCAACCAACACCTAAAGGCCAGCCAGACGCTCGATGAACTAGACTACTCAGAGTTCACGGTTCACACCGCTTTCGCGTACCGTATTGCGTCCGAGAGGATAGAGGTCGAGTTGTTCGCCGGTCCGAGTGTCTTCACAACGGAAATAGAATTGATCGACAAGGTTGTCCCGAAATCGGAGTACCCGTTCGACGAGATATCTCTAACTGGCGTTAGTAGCGTGACCCTGAACAACACCGCCATCGGCTTCAACGCTGGTGCTGGCTTGGCGTACTACTTCACGGAAACGTGGGGCGCGTCCTTCCTGGTACGCTTCAGTCAGGCTGACATTGAGGTCCAACGCGAGGGCGGGGAGCCTCTCGGTTTCAAAGCCGGCGGGTTACGGTTTGGAGGAGGAATCAGGATCAGGTTTTGAAGCTGCTTCCCGGAGCTTCCCTTTTATACTTGAGGATGGGAGGCTGTGGAGAAACCGATGAGCGCAGAATTGATCGCAATCCTAGCGGTTGGCGTGACGATCGGAGGTCTACTCTTTAACAATAACCGGGAACTTCGCCGTGACATTGCTGATCTCCGTGAGCGGATGGCTCGCCTTGAGGGGCTATTTGAGCGGCCCAAAGCCTGGGCCTTGACCGCGAGCCTGCGCCGCTCGTCGTCCGAGAGCCTGAGACGCTTGCCCCGAAGCCCGGCTCGGAGCACACGGTTCTCCTCTTGCAGGTAGTCGATCACATCCTGCTGCTGGCGGTTGACCCAGCCAGCTAGAACGAGCAGTAGGAATTGCACGTGGTACGTCATCATGGATCTGAAGATAACACCCTCGGGCCAGACGATTGTAAAGCCTACGGCGCGGGCGGCGCGCGGGAACTATGAGATACGATAGGGCGGGCAGGCGGTGGTTCCAATCCCCCCTGCGGCCATCAGGGGTTCCCCACGCCGGGTCCGGCGCGGTTTCCTCTGTGAGTAAGGGAGGCTCCTCATGGTTCGTTTGCTGCTGTTGGCGTTCTTACTCTCCGCAGCGCCCGTATCGGCCCAATGGTCAATCGAGGAATCACAAGAGACCGACGGCCTCAGATCCAGGCCGACAGCTACTGAGGCCAGTCTCGTGAGCGACGAGGGGCGGCTCGCTTGGGTGTATGGGTGTGTCCAGGCGCTTTCCGGTCGCAGCTATATTGAAGACCTAGAGCTCTATACCGAACAGAGCGGGGAGGAGTTTAGCGGCGGCACAATACGATATCGCTTCGATGGCGGTCGGTGGCAGCGCGCCCGGTGGAACTCGTTCGGTTACGCGCTGGGGTTCCACTCGTACGACGAGATGCGCCGGTTCCTTGGCATGCTCCGCCGCTACAACTTCCTGAGCGTAGAGGTGGAAACAAACAGGGGTCAGGTGGCCAACACCTTCAACCTGGCGGGCACGATCGCTACGCTGGACGAGATAGCCTGCCCTGACGAGTGAGCGAACCCCGTCCTGTGCCAAAACTCGGCCCTTTTGAAATAGACCGCAAGAGCGAACCTTTCGACGTTTACAATGACGTCGGATCACCTCATCCGTTCGCCGCGAAACAGCCAATCCTGGCAGCTCTAAACTGCGGAATCAACGACGGATCGAGTTTTTGCGGAGCACAGGTGCAACAACGCCTCGGGAGCTACGAGACCTGTCTTGGGGCCACTCGTGGAGGGCAGGCGGTATTGTCGCACCCTTCTACTTTTTCTTGCGCGTCCCGGCGCGAGCCGTCGGCTTCCTGAACGAGGTAGAACGCCTACCTGGTTTCCTTCCGGTCTGCCCAGCGCGCCGACTCTTCTTGGCAAGCAGCGCAAGATCGTCATCAGAGACCCCACCCATATCGATGTCGACGCCGAAGACCGATGACAGTCTGTCGGATTTGAGCACCCTGCCACTCCGGGACTTGTCTCCAGTCGGTGGCTGGTCGACGGCGGCCTCCACCATCTCGGCTGGGTCGACACCTCGCAAGGTGAACAGCAGCTCCGGCTCGTGGTCGAGGCGTGCGCCTACGCCGTAGAGCGTCGCCGCCACGTGCTTGCACATGGTCGCCCAATCGGGGCACGAGCAACTCAGCGAGATCTCCCGAGGGGCAGGAAACAATCCCTCTCCCTTGCAGGTCACGATCTCCATCACGCCCGTGGAGATGGAGCCCTGCAGCAGCTCGACCAGCGAGTCGATTTTGCCTGCACATTGGCCCTTGATGTCGGTCCAGCGCTTCTTCGCCAGGCTTTTGATCTGGGTGTCCACCTCATAGATGTCGGAGCCGCTGACGAGAGATCGCACACGCCCCGCCTCGATCTGAAGATCGATCACCGAACCGTTGTGCACGTAGGTTCGGCCGCGAGGCAGGCGGTTCGAGTAGTCGCTGTACGACTCGAGGTTCTTGCACCAAGCATCACCCCAGAAGGTGGTTGCGATCTTGCGGCCCACGATCTCGATCGGTGAGATCTCGCGTCCGGCTTTTTTCATCTTAGCGACCCTCTTCGCGGCATGACGGCGGCGCGCTGCCACGGAGACGTAAGGGCGCCACGAGTACCAGCCCATGAGCTCACCTCACGCTTTCTTGTGACGAGCGCGTTCGTGCATCTTCTATTCCTCCAAGGCGCTGCTCAAGTCGAGGGACACCATAGAGATCAAATCCTCGTTGCTCATCTCCATCAAGGCCGACTCCGCACCACCTGAAAGGAGCTTGCCTGCGAGCTTCTGCTTCCCGGCGATCAGTTCGTCGATGCGCTCCTCCACCGTGCCCCGGCAGATGAACTGGTACTTGCGCTGTTTACTGGGTGCTTGCTCCGTTTACTGTTGCCGGCTCGTCCACATCGTCGTGCGAGGACGGCACTTATGCACAGTTTTAGCGCAAGCTGAAGTCCGGTGACGCTAAAATCTGATGTAACCTATTGCACCACAAAGTCTTCCTCTTATGCCCGCAACAGTCAATGACGCAAGCACCCGCATACTCTCAGGTTGTTTCAAATGCACGACGCAGTTCTCGCAGCCCGTACGTTTTCACGAGTGCGTCTTCAGTGCGCAATAGTGTATAGGCGTTGATGTTCATTCGATCCAGCCGCTGCAATACCTGGCCCCGCTCTTGTTGTGGAAGTGTGATCTTCCAACAGATTGCATCTTCTATAGCGTTATTGTACGTGACCCGGTTGGTACCTGGTGCGAGTATTTGCCCAAAATTGCATATAATGTACTCGTGGGAACCGTAGCAGTACACGCCGTTGTTCGCTGGATCGCGAAGAGCAATTGTGTACGCAGATTGTTGGTCATAATGTCTGGCTTCTCCCTTTACCAGATTCGGCCAATAGCGTATGCCCGCCTCCTGCCCGGGCAACAGTTCGCGCGCAGTTACGTAGTCCTTGTAGCGGTGCTTCGGCGGCCGCATTACGAAGATTGCAGCGCGTGACTGATCCGTTTCGTCATTCTTATCGGCACCTGTGCGGCTGGCGGCGGCGAAAGCAAAATATGCTGCGACGTAGGGCGATAACGTCCAGTCAAGAAGCGGCGAGGGGAATCCGTGGTGTCGGAGATAGACTGCGTACTCGAAGGATAATGCTTCGCCATCTATCGGAAAAGGGTTGGCGCTCTTGTCGATCTTGCCGAAGACACGGTTCGTGTGTGTTTCTACGATCACCTGCATATTTGCAGCGGCATCGCTGTATTTGTCAATAGGAACGTCAAGAGCAGGATGTCCTTCGGGGAGTAATTCCCGTCGACTTCGGTAGAGTGTGCTTTCGAGTCTCCACTTGCTTTCTCTATGCCCGCGGTAGAGTACAGTGGAGCCAAGTAGTTGTTTTTCGTCGAGCCATTTTTCGAACTCCACGAATGTCGTTAGCTGTTTCTCCTTGAATGGCGTCACCACTCGACCTAATCCCTTCTTTGCAATTCCGCACCATATTAGTATGGCTGATGGCGTGGTTGCTGACCAGTGGCCGTCGCGGGAGAGCAGCATTCCATGTCGGCCCGTGCTGCACGAGGGAGTAAGCGGAGCCGCCGGAGAACCGCACCCTTCACGATCGTGCTGGCCTGCAAGAGCATCGCACGGTAGATGTCGGCGCGGAATGAGTTGATCCCGCCGTGCAGCGTGGCGACCTCGGTTCAGAGCGTCTCCGGTGCTGTCCCTCCTATAAATTCCGTCCGGTGCAGAAATCCTGGTCTTTCAGGGTGATGCCCGATAGCGTTGGTGGCATGCACACGATCCTGCTTCACGGCGTTGTTTCGGCGAGCCAGTTGCGTCTGTTACCGTGACAACGGCACCTGTTTTCTTTCCGGATAGAACGAGTTCGCGCTTTAGGGGTTAGCGAGAGGCGGCTTCGGTTGAGAATGTGCCGCGCTCTGTTCAGAGAACTATGGCAGACCAGCGGTTTGCCGTAGCCGATCTCGTCGTCACGGGGGGGCCGGGCAGACGAGTGTGGCGGCCGCTACTCATCACAACTACCAGTGCAGACTTGACGAAGTCCTCGATTCTGAGACAAAAACTCAGGTGGCTAGAATTTCCGAAAACCACAGCGCGCCCTCGTGGTAGCCTCCCACGAGCACCGACGAGGATCACGCTGGCTAAGACCACTCCGGCTGCCACCACGGCAAGTGGATCCACGAGTGATACGGAAATGCCAACAAAACACGCAATTCTCGCCGAGCTGACAGCGAACGAGCTGCGCGCCAGCATCGACTTCTATGAGCTGGCGGTTGCGGATCGCCGCGTCAAACCGCAACTCGTTGATACGCTTGCGAACTCGCGGAAGGCGCGGATCGATGAGATTCTGCAAGATCTCTCTAGAGAGCGCCTGAAGGAGCTGTGTCGAATGTTCGACCTCGATGATTCCGGCCGGAAGAAGGAGGATCTCGTCGCCCGTCTTATCCGACCGGCCGCTGCGTTGAAGAACAACACCAGGGCCGCGCCCGCGCCAACCCGTTCCGTGGCAGACATGCCAGAACCAAGGACGGAGACGCTGAGCGTCGCGCAGCTTGAGCAGTATCTCTGGTCCGCCGCCGACATCCTGCGCGGCTCCATCGACAGCAGCGACTACAAGACCTACATCTTCGGTCTGCTCTTTCTGAAACGGCTATCGGACCGCTTCGAGGAGGAAGCGGAGAAGCTCATCGCTAAGGGTTTCTCCGAGACGGTGGCATGGAGAGACCCGGACGAGCACGAGTTCTTCGTACCGGACCGGGCGCGGTGGGGCACGATCCAAAAACGGGCGACCAACATCGGGGAGACGCTGAACAAGGCGTATGTCGCGCTAGAGGAACAAAACAGTGCACTGGAAGGGGTGCTTGCCGGTATCGACTACAACGATGAGCACAAGCTCGGCGACGCCCGAAACCGCGACACCGTGCTGGCGCGCCTGGTGCAGCACTTCTCCCAGGTTTCCCTCCGCAACGACCGCATGGCCGAGCCCGATCTTCTTGGTCGCGCCTACGAGTATCTGATCGAGAAGTTCGCCGACGACGCGGGCAAGAAAGGCGGCGAGTTCTACACGCCGCGGATGGTGGTTAAGCTCATCGTCGAGCTGCTGGCCCCCACCGAACGGATGCGTATCTGCGACCCGACGGCCGGTTCCGGCGGCATGTTGATCGAGTGCGCCCATTACATTGAGCGCAAAGGTGGCAACCCGCGCAACCTAACGCTGCACGGCCAGGAGAAGAATCTGAGCACCTGGGCCATTTGCAAGATGAACATGCTGCTCCACGGGCTGCCGGACGCCCGAATCGAGAAGGGCGACACGATTCGGGACCCGAAGCTCGTGGATGAAGGAGAGCTATTGCTATATGACCGGGTGATTGCCAATCCGCCGTTCAGCCTCGACGAGTGGGGCCGCGACGTGGCGGAAAACGACGGCTACGGGCGGTTCCGGTTCGGGGTGCCGCCGAAGACGAAGGGCGATCTGGCGTTCGTCCAGCACATGGTGGCGGTGCTGAATGCTTCGAGCCGACTCGGCGTCGTGATGCCGCACGGTGTTCTGTTCCGCGGCAGTGCGGAGGGGAAGATCCGCCAGGGCCTGCTGGAGGAGGACCTCTTCGAGGCGGTCATCGGTCTACCTCCGAACCTCTTCTACGGCACTGGCATCCCGGCGTCCATCCTGGTCCTGAATCGGAACAAGCTGGCGGCAAGGAAGGGCAAAGTGCTGTTCGTCGACGCGTCCGGCGAGTTCGAAGAGGGGAGCAACCAGAACCGCCTGCGCGACCAAGATATCGAGCACATCTACAGCACGTTCCACGCTTACGCCGACGCAGAGAAGTACGCGCGGGTCGTGCCGTTGGCCGAGATCGAGAAAAACGACTGGAACCTCAACATCAGCCGTTACGTAGACACTTCAGAAGAAGAGGAGGGGATCGATGTCGCGGCGGCTGTACGGAAGCTGAGGGAACTAGAAAAGGAGCGAGCGGCGGCTGAGACGACGATGAACCGCTATCTCGCGGAGTTGGGGTATGGCGCCTGATGGTTTGAAAGACCGGACGTTTACCGTCAACGGTGGACGACATCGAAGAAACTTAGCACCGGAAGGGTGGGTTCGCAGGACGGTTGCAGATATCGGCGCGGTGATTACTGGAAGTACGCCGAGCACAAGGAATGAGACGTTCTGGAATGGCACGATTCCCTTCGTCACTCCAACTGACCTCGGAAGCGTCAAGAAAGTCATCAACACGGGCCGTTACGTTACCGAAAAGGGCCTCGCACGGGTGAGGGAAATTCCACCTGGTGCCGTCATGGTCACGTGCATCGCATCCATAGGAAAACTCGGAATTGCGCAAGAGAGATGTTGTACGAATCAGCAAATCAATAGTGTAATTCCCAATAGCTCAGTTCTGTCCGAGTATCTTTACTATGTCTTATCTTTCACTTCGGATGAACTCATAAAACTTGCGGGAACAACTGCTGTTCCGATTGTTAGCAAAGGCAGGTTTCTCACTATGGGCGTGCTGGTTCCGCCCCTTCCCGAGCAGCGCAAGATTGCCGCCATCCTGTCGTCGGTGGACGATGCCATCGAGAAGACCCAGACGGTCATCGATCAGGTGCAGGTTGTCAAGCGCGGCCTGATGCAGGAGCTGCTTACCAGGGGCCTGCCGGGGCGGCACACGCGGTTCAAGCAGACGGAGATTGGGGAGATTCCGGAAGAATGGCGAACTGTATCGCTTGCCGAATGTGGCGCCGGAGTTACGAGTGGCTCGAGAGGTTGGGCAAAGTACTACTCGGATGACGGCGCACTTTTTCTCCGAATTGCAAATTTAGCCCGTGGCTCGATCCGCCTGCAACTCAGTGATACCAAGCACGTCACGTTACCGCAACGCTCCGCAGAGGCGATAAGAACCCGCGTACAGCCTAGGGACCTTGTGATATCTATTACGGCTGACCTCGGCATGGTCGGTGTCATTCCCGAAGACATCGGTGAGGCCTACGTCAACCAACATGTGGCGTTGGTTCGGTTTTGCAGCCATGAAATGCGTTCAGAGTTCGCTGGATACTTTCTGACAACGGATGTTGCGCGTAACCGCTTCCAAAGGCTGAATGACTCGGGCGCGAAGGCGGGCCTGAACCTAGCCACCATCAAGAACATGACGGTGCCGCAGCCGCCATGTGCTGAGCAAGATCTCATCGTAAAAATTCTATCTACGATGGAAGATCGCCTTGCAGGTGAAGTAAGGACATTGGATGGGTTGGCGGCGGCGAAGTCCGCCCTCATGTCGGTCCTCCTCACCGGTGAACTCCGCGTCACCCCTGATCCCGAGGTTGCATGAGTCCGAGGACCACGGGATGGGATGAGCTGCACCTCGCGGAGAATCCCGCGGTCGAGCTACTGAAGTCCCTCGACTACACCTATCTTCCGCCCGGAGCTCTTGAAGGCGAGCGCAAGAGCTTCAAGGAAATTATTCTCACCGTACGTCTCGCGAAGGCCCTCAAGCGGCTGAATCCCTGGCTTTCCGAAACCAACGTCGCCAAGGCAGTGAAGACGGTGACGCAGGTCGCTGCGGCCAGTCTCGCGGAGGCGAACGAGAAGGTCTATACGTCGCTCACCTACGGCATCGCACTGGAGCAGGATCGGGGCGACGGACGGAAGAGCCATACAGTCCGGTTCTTCGACTTCGATCGGCCTGACCGCAACGAATGGATCGTTACCCGACAGTACAAAGTGCTCGGGTCGAAGAAGCACATCGTCCCGGATGTCGTGGTGTTCGTCAACGGCCTCCCGCTCGCCGTCATCGAATGCAAAAGCCCCACCATTGGCGATGCTTGGAAGGCGAAGGCGACCCAGCAGCTCCACCGGTACCAAGAGGTCGGCACGCAGTGGAAAGACCAGGGAGCGCCGAAGCTCTTCGAGGCGACGCAGATTCTCGTCGGAACCTGCGGCGAACGGGCCGTCTACGGAACGGTCGGCACGCCGGAGCGGTTCTTCCTGAAATGGAAGGAGCCGTACCCGCTGAGCATGAAGCAACTCGGTGAGCGGCTCGGGCGCAATCCAACACCGCAGGACGTCTTGCTGTATGGATTACTCGAGCCGCGCAATCTGCTGGACATCGTGCGGAACTTCATCGTGTTCGAAGTCGAAGGCGGCCGGGGCGTCCGCAAGCTGACACGCTACAAGCAGTTCATCGCCGTGAACGAGGCGATGGGCCGGATTCAGACGGCTCGGAAGCCTAGCGAGCGCGGCGGTATCGTTTGGCACACGCAGGGTTCGGGCAAGAGCCTGACGATGCTGTGGCTTGCACTCAAGCTCCGGCGCGACGCCGCCCAGCTGCAACCCACCGTTGTGATCGTCACCGACCGCACCAAGCTCGATCGGCAGATCGCGGGCGTGTTCACTGCGTGCGGTTTCCCGAATCCCGAGCGGGCAGACAGCGTGCGCGATCTGCGGCGAATCCTGGAACATCCGACCGGCAGGACGGTGATGACCACGATCCAGAAATTCCAGGAGATCACCGACGCCGACCAACGGGGAGCGGTCCACACGACCCTGTCCGAGACCACCAACATCTTCGTCATGGTGGATGAAGCCCACCGCACGCAGTACAGGAGCCTGGCGGCGAATATGCGGCAGGCGCTGCCCAATGCGTGCTTTCTCGGCTTCACCGGCACGCCAATCGATAAGAAGGACCGCAGCACGCTGTGGACGTTCGGTCCTTACATCGATACCTACACGATTGAGCAGGCAGTTCAGGACGGGGCGACGGTGCCGATCTTCTACGAGAGTCGGCTCCCCGAGCTGCAGATCATCGGACAGACCATCGATCAGGTATTCGAGCGTGTCTTCGCCGACTACACCGAGGACGAACGGGCGCTATCAAACAGCGGTTTGCCACTGAGCAGGCGATTGCCGGTGCGCCGCGCCGCATCGAGACGATTTGCCTGGACCTGATTGATCATTTCACCAGGTTCATCGCACCGAATCGATCCAAGGCCCAGGTGGTGACCACGAGCCGCCACGCCGCAGTTACTTATAAGGAGAGCACAGTGGCCAAAAGGACCTCTCCGGCTGGCGACTGCCCGCTCCGATGCTGGAACAGACCGTACTGCATCTCATCCGACAGCATGTGGATGCCCCGACCTTCTCGGCCTCGCTGATCCACACTCCGGCGATGCAAGAGCTCGCCTCGGTGCGTCGCTTTTTAGACGGGCTGTGTTCCGGTACTAATGATGATAGTGCCTTGGCAGCCCCCCTGCTCCGTCTTATCCGGCGGGTCGACATCAGCCCCGGCTCTGTGTCCATCCTGCTCGACCGCAATACGTTCGCTGCTTGCCTCTCTATGGGACCTGACCGCATTCGCGAGGATGCACTCCGCATCCTCGCACCGTTCCGCTTGCGTCGACGCGGCGTCGAGACCAAGCTCGTTCTGGGCAACCCCACGAAATCTGTCGACCGCACACTCCTGCGCAATATCGCCAACGCCCTCTCCTGGCTCGACCGAATCAAAGCAGGCAAAACCTATGAGCAGATTGCAACCGAAGACGCCATCCCAACGGACCGCGTGCGCAAGGCAATCCGTTATGCCTTCCTGGCTCCCGACATCGTCCGCGCCATTGTCGAAGGCCGCCAGCCCGTTGGGCTGACCTCGAGCTACCTCTTGCATCATCCGCTTCCCAACGATTGGGAGAAACAGCGAGTGCTCGTCGCAACGCTGTGAGCCTGCCAGCGCTCACTCCGTGAATGGGCTCGGTTAGCAGCAAGCTGCCCTCCGACACTGGCCTCCACCAATCAGCCTCAAACTGGCCCAAATTCCCTGTCAAGCGTTGTACGAAGTAGAATCTCCCCCTTCCGCCATCGGACGTTGCCGCTCCAGCAGCCCGTAGATGGCAAAGCCGCGCCCGTCGAGCCCCATGTCCTGTGCCCGGACCTGCTCGCTCTTCAGTTCTTCGCGCAGGCTATTCAGGAGCGACAGCTGCTTGGCGGCATCGAGCCGTTCCAGCCGCCGCTGTTCAATGATCTCTTCCAACCGTTCGCGCAGCGACTGATAGAACGCCGGGTTCTCTTCCACGCGGACGTTGATCTCGTGACGGATGGCGTGCTCCATCTCGCTCGCCTTCGCCTCGTCAGTCTTGAGCGCATCGACCTTCTCTTCAAACTCCGGCGAGAAAAGCTGGACCTTCGTGACCAGGATCTGAATGCCGTCCGCGACTACAGCGTCGGCAATCAGCTTCCGCACTTTCTCGCCGCAGCCCGACAGGTCGAGCCGGTCATCCCGGTAGCGGGCACGCGCGGTTCCACGAATCTTTCCCAGCCAGCGCAGGTCGGTGTTATACGCGAGGGCACGCTGGTCCGGCAGTAGCATGTCCATCGACTGGCTGAAGCGGCGGAACGCAAGGTCGAACTCCGCACGGAGATCCTTCGGCTCCAGCACCCGCACACAGGCTTCCAGGTCGCTCGTGTCTTTGACCATTCGGAAAAACTTCATCGCCGCCGCGTGCCGGCTCTGAAGCCGCGGCAACTCGTCCATCTTCGGCGTGAGCGCATCCTGGACGTGCGTGGTCGAGAAGACAGCGAGCGCATCCTGCAGCTTCGCCGATACGCCCCAGTAGTCCACAACCAAGCCGTAAGTCTTCTCCTCCCCCAGCGGCCGGTTCACCCGGGCGATGGCTTGCAGCAGCGTGTGCTCTCTGAGAGGCGCATCGAGGTACATGACCTGCTCGACCGGCGCGTCGAAGCCGGTCAACAGCATGTCGCACACCACCAGAATGGACAGTGGGTCGTTCCGGTCTTTGAACCGTTCGATGAGCCGGTCTTGTTGCTCCTTGCCAAGATGCCACCGCGCAAGCCGTTGCTCGTCGTTGTTGCTCGACGACACGATCAGAGCCGATTCAGGACCGTTCAGCCGATCCAGGTGGATGAGGCGCAGGGAGACGTAGTAGCGGAGCCGTTGCCCGTTTTTCTTTTTGGTGTGGCTCGGCGTCAGCCGGTCCCCGGTCTCGTCGAAGAGCTTGCCGGCCAGTGGGGAACGGGCTGCACGGCCCTTCGTCGTGCGTCTCCTCGGTTTGGCAGCCCCTGCCTGCAGCTGCGCCTGGACCGCGTCCCAGAGCTCCGGAGCAATGATCGATGGATGCTGGCCCTCGTAGACACGCCTCTGGTGCCGGATGCGGCTGGCGTAGAGAGGATTGGTCAGCAGGCAGTGGAGGTGTCCGCGACGGAACGGCAGCCCGCCTGTCCGGGTTCCATCCGCCGCGAAGCGTTGCTTGGTGCGCAGTCTCAGACGGTCCGCCTCGGCCTTCACCTGCCGGAGCGTTCCGTGCTTCCGGTACAGCGCATAGAGCGTCCGGACCGTTTCGGCCTCAGCCTCGTTGATGCGCAGCGTGCGTTCGTTCTTCTCATAGCCTAGCGGTACGCGGCCGCCCATCCATAGTCCCTTGCGCTTGGAGGCAGCGACCTTATCGCGGATCCGCTCGGCCGTGACCTCGCGTTCGAATTGTGCGAAGGACAGCAGCATATGCAGCGTCAGTCGTCCCATGCTGGTCGCGGTGTTGAAGGACTGGGTCACCGAGACGAAAACCGCGCCGGCCGCCTCGAGCCGCTCGACGAGTTTCGCAAAGTCGGAGAGGGAACGGGTCAGCCGGTCGACCTTGTAGACCACAATCTGGTCGACGAGACCTGCGTCGATGTCGGCGAGCAAGCGCTGCAGGCCCGGGCGCTCCAGGGTTCCTCCCGAGATCCCCGCGTCCTCGTAGACGGCTGGCAGCAGCACCCAGCCCTCCGCTTTCTGGCTCGCGACATACGCGGCGCAGGCTTCTCGCTGCGCATCGAGGGAGTTGAACTCCTGTTCGAGACCCTCTTCCGCACTCTTTCGCGTATAGATGGCACAGCGGATCTTCTTCATGTTAGGCCTTGCGCTTGGGCGTGAGACCAAAAAAGCGTGGTCCTGACCAGTGGGTGCCGGTGATTCGCTTTGCGATGGTAGTGAGGGACGGATAGGTTTTGCCGTCGAACCGATAGCCGTTGTCGATTACCTCGACCTGGTAGGTCCGGCCATTCCACTCGCGGACGAGATGGGTGCCGGGAGAAACGGATCCTGCGGGAGCACCAGGACTTGGTGTCTCGTTCGCCATGGCAGCCAGAGCGCGCCGGGTTGTGGCCGAATGCTAGCCATGGGTCCGGCACTGGCGTTCGTACGCAAGAATGCGGCGCATGAAAACGCGAGAGAGCGAGCGTGGGGGAGCAGCCCCGAAGGCCTGCTCCCAGACCCGCCGTAAGCTGGCGAAGTGCAAACCGTCCAAAACGACGTTCCGGCCAACCCCTGTATCCTGCGGCATCACCGAACGTTCGCTCTTGTGCTCGATAAAGTCCAGTCTAATGAGGGACTTCCGGGTGCGAAGCTCACTGCCCGTAGCTCGCCCCACAGCCGATTTGAGCCAGCCGTACGCACCCCCGGTGGGCCTGTCGCTCGCCACCCGCAGCCCAGGGGTCGGAAGCCAGCCCTGCGGCGCGAAATACCCTCGATTCTGCGCGGATTCCAAGGGCGTCTAAGCTGCTGATTTGTGGTCTATTTCAAAAGGGCCGAGTTTTGGCACAGGACGGGGTGGCGGATGGTGCAGTTCGGAGCTATCCGGTCTCGCCTGGAAACCATGAGAAACAGGGAATTAACAGGGAATTTGGGCGATAGCATTATGAACTCCCTGTCTGTGACGTAACCCACAGGTCAGTGAAGACCGTATGCGGGTCCGGTGCTTCCTCGCATCCTGGGAATTGTGTTACCGTGCTCTGTTAGCCCTAATCGCAAATAAACGCCACCGTGTCTGAGGTCTTTGGCCCCGTGAATAGCACCTTTTCCAGGTTCTGCATACACCGTGCAGAATCACCTATAGTGGCGGCGAGCGGGTGCCCCAGCACGAGCTTCTCGCCTGCGCCCAGTGCGGCTGTTTCGCGTTTTCGTGCTTCGAAGATTTTGCGATTAGGGTTAGTCTTGAGGCTTCCGGTGTCCCTCGACTAAATAATCGGAACCAAGGATCGCGATCATGTCAAACATTACCCGCAAGTCTTATTCACCCGCCGATGTCGCATCCCATCTTGACCCCGTCCTGTGCCAAAACTCGGCCCTTTTGAAATAGACCACAAATCAGCAGCTTAGACGCCCTTGGAATCCGCCGGTGCTTCCGCCATTAAGTATTGGTGAGATGACGCTAAGACTTTACGCTGCATCAAATTACAGCCCAAATAGCGCTCGCGACCTTCGCCGCGCGCTAAATGGAGCGTAAGCGCTTTTTTTTGCAAAGGGATACGTACACATCACCAACAGCAAATAGCTCAAGCACCACTTCGTCCGATCGCACGGAGCTCTGAAGTTCGGACGTGAGATCCGAACTCCGGCTATGCAGGCCGGTCTGACCACGCGACGGCTCACCTTTCGAGACATCTTCTTGGCGACGACGATTCTTTTGTGGCCGCGGATCGAGGTTTTCCTGCTCACTGGGGCGCGCAACCCGCTCTCTTCCGCACCTGTACCACTGCCCGCAGCCGCGTAGCAGCACTTGATGGCGGAAGCACCCGGTCTACCTTGCTCCGTCGATTTCTCGACGGGACGAGGACGGCTTCTCCAGTTGCTTGGCATGTCCTTGTCACCGTGGTGTCCCTACCACCCCGCCAGAGGGATGTACCTCATCAGATAGTCTGGCGACACATCCTGTTGCCTTTGTATATATAATTCTGTAAGTTATTTACAGTAATAGTTTTATACTACATAGACATAACTTAAATTAGCCATCATCACAAGTCACAGGCCCTGACGACGCACCCCCCAACGCCCGCTACTATGTCTGCCAGCACGTATCGCGCACGCTAGGGCGCAGTAACGCAGCAAGTTGAGCCTGAAATATGAGAAAAATAATTTTTGTCAATCACAAAATAGACTTGTATGCTGTGGGGCACCATGCAGGCCCTGCCACCGCTCGATTGCCTCCGCTTCTTCGACGCTGCCGCACGGCACGAGAACTTCGTACGCGCCGCCGAGGAACTTCAGGTCACACCGGCCGCCGTCGCCCACCGCATCCGCATGCTGGAGGGCCATCTCCGTGCACCGTTGTTCGACCGCCGCACGCGCGGCGTCCGTCTCAACCGCCGCGGGCGCGCCTACCACGAGGAGATCCGGCGCATCCTCGCCGACCTCGCCGCGGCCACACGGCACCACGGCGACCGCCGACGGTTCCGTGGCTGCTAGAATCCCTCCGTCCGGCGATTCCAGGCGACGAAGGGACTTGCATCCAGAGTGCAAAATGTGCAACACATAACAGTGTTTTGTCTACGCGCGCCGTCTGGAGGTTCGCCACAGTCTTGCACCTACCCCCGCTCGAAAGCCTGCGTTTCTTTGAGGCTGCGGCCCGCCACCAAAGCTTCGTCCAGGCGGCGGCCGAGCGCGGTGTCACCGCAGCCGCTGTCGCCTACCGCATCCGAACCCTGGAGAAGTATCTCGACGCCAAGTTGTTCGACCGCCGCCGTCGCGGCGTGCGCCTCAACCGCCGTGGCCAAACCTATCTCAAGGAGGTACAGCGCATCCTCGCCGACCTTCACGGCGTCTCCGAACGCCACTGCCGCCTGCCCCGGCGCGTCAAGATCGTCTCAGTTGAGGCCGTAGCCGAGAAGTGGCTGACGCCAAGGCTGGCCTCCTTCAAGGCGTCCCACCCCGGCATTGCCATCGAACTCGAGACCAACCATCGCGGCGTCGATCCAGTGCGGTGCGACTTCGATGTCTGGCTCGCCTATACCGGTGAGACCGCAGCACCCCGCCCAGTGACGCGGCGCGAGAACACGCTGTTGGAGGAGACGCTCTACGCGGATCAGTTGCTTCCCGTCTGCAGCCCGGCCCTGCTGGCGGCGCGCGGCCGGCCCCGCGGCTCGGCCGACATGCAAGGCTGGCCCCTGCTCTACGACCTCGGATGGGACGCCGACTGGTCGTACTGGTTCGCCCGCCAGGGCGAACCCACGCCCGACCTGTCGCGGGCCTCGGCCTTCCGCCTCTACAGCATGCTCGTCCACGCCGCAGTGAACGGAATCGGGGCCGCCATCGGACGCCGGATGCTGATCGCGCAGGAGCTGGAACGCAGAACGCTGGTCCCCTTGTTCGAGCGCGAGGTCGACGCGCCCGAATGCTGTTGCCTCATCACGACCGCCGCCTCCCGGCACAGGTCCGAAGTACAGGTGTTCCGGAAATGGATCCTGCGCGAGGCCGCTACCGCCGGCCGGATCGATGCGGACCCCGTCCCGCACCACCCTTGACCCTCGGCCAGAACGGTCCGGCGCGTCAGCTCGACCGCCGCCTCCCTCAGCTTGCGCACGATCTGCTCAGCGCTGTGTCGCTTCTTCGCCATTTCGACCTCCCTTCCAAGACCCAGATTATGAGATTACATCTGGACCCGTTTCAGGGGGTCAGGTCACTCCCGCCAACAAACTTCCATGTGTGCAGTTTTCGATTGACACAAATGGGAAATTTACAGTTGCCGCTAACAAACGGCCTGATCAGCCCCGAAATGACCCCTGAACCGCCCCGGGTTTTCCGGAGACTGTTTTAGTTGAGTCTCGCCATCTCTAGCGAGCCTTCCTGCGACCGATAGTAGTTCATCGCGTACTCGACGGGGGCGGCATTTCCGATGGCGTCGTGTCCAAAAATACAAACGAACTCTAAGACCCACGCGCCGGGCCGTCGCCGAGTTCATCTACCATTATACGCACCGGAACGTTCTGGGATGATTGGTGCTTCCGCCATCAAGTGATGGGATGGACTCCTCCGCTGACATAGACGGCATCGATGTGCCAAAGTCAGTCGAAAGAACGCATCGAAAAAGGAGAAGTCCGAATGAAAGATACGGGTGCTTGCGCTGTTTACTGTTGGTGATGTGTACGCATCCCTTTGCAAAAAAGGCGCTTACCCTCTATTTAGCGCGCAGCAAAGGTCGTGAGCACTATTTTGGCTGTAATTTAATGCACCGTAAAGTCTTAGCGTCATCTCACCAACACTTAATAGCGGAAGCACCACGTCATCGCGCTCCCCGAGCAGCGTCGTTGGCAACCGGTACCGCGAGACTAGCGATTCCAAGGACTCGCGCAGTCAGACTTGTCTCATCTCATCGCCGCCGCGTCTTATTGCTTCGCTGTCTTCTTCGCCTTCTCTGCCGCTTTGGCTTCTCGCACCTTTGCCTTCTCCGCCGCTTTGGCCTTGGCTTCCCGCACCTTTAGCCACGCCCGGACCTCCCGCAGACGGAATTGAGACGCCACGCCGCGCCCTCTAGTGTGGACCGGCATCCCAGACCGCTCCCATTTTGTTACCATCTTTTTATCGACGCCCAAATGCTCGGCTAGTTCCGACCTCGTCAACACTCGCGCTTTGGCCATAGTCCTCCTCCAAATGGCACTGCCCCCTTCTGCATTGAAAGACGCTCTTAGGGTACTACGGTTTCCCCTTGAACGAAAGATTCCAGTTACTTTACTTCATTTCCACTCCTTTTGAGGGTAGCTCGTGTCCCCGTCAATTCATGACACTGATGGTCTATTTCAAAAGGGCCGAGTTTTGGCACAGGACGCGGAAGCGCTCGACCACGTGATCGAAGATTCCGACTTGTAAGAGCTCACGCCAAAGGGCCCTGCCAACTATTGCGATTTTTCCGACGGTTCCTCGTTAGTACTTGGCGACGCCCGCGCGAGGCTGTCGAGAAAATGCAATCGAATTTGCTACGATGGAAGCTTCGACGCGGAGGACCCGAATGATTTCGATCACCGTCAATGGAAAGCGTCATGAGGTGGAGGTACCACCTTCGACACCCCTTCTCTGGATCCTGCGGGACACGCTGGCCCTCACCGGCACGAAATATGGCTGCGGCATCGCGCAATGCGGCGCCTGTACCGTGCATATTGGCGGCGTGGCGACGCGAACCTGCATCACACCCGTCTCCACCGTGGAAGGCTCGGAGATCACGACGATCGAGGGCCTCGCGACCGACGGACTCCACCCGATTCAGCAGGTATGGCTCGACGAAGACGTCGTGCAATGCGGCTACTGCCAGTCCGGGCAGATCATGTCCGCCGCGAGCCTTCTGGCCGAGAACAAGAACCCGACTGATGACGACATCGACGACGCGATGAGCGGCAACCTATGCCGCTGCGGCACCTATGGCCGCATTCGTTGCGCGATCAAGAACGCAGGTGCTCTGATGCGCGGTGAGGAGGTGTCCAAATGAGCCTAACGAGACGGCGCTTCCTGAAAACCTCCGGTGCTGTGGCCTCCGGGCTTCTGCTCGGCTTCTACGTGCCACCGAAAGGACCTCGCGGCTACTTGCAGGCCGCCGAGCCTTTCGCCCCAAACGCTTTCATCCGCATCACACCAGATGACGTGATCAAGCTCATCATCAACAAATCCGAGATGGGGCAAGGCGTGTATACGTCGCTTCCCATGTTGATCGCCGAAGAGCTCGACGCCAACTGGGAGAAAGTCCAAGTCGAAGCGGCACCGGCCACTCCCGAATACACAGACCCCAACTACGGCATGCAAGTCACCGGCGGAAGCTCGAGCGTGCGCTCTTCGTGGCAGCCATTTCGTCAAGCAGGAGCTTCGGCGAAGGCACTTCTCGTCGAAGCCGCCGCCAAGAAATGGGGAGTAGACAAGAGCTCGCTCAGAACCGAAGACGGACACGTCATCTACGGCGACAAGCGCGCATCCTATGGTGCTCTCGCGACCGCCGCGGCCGCGCTCCCCGTGCCGGAGAACGTCGCGCTGAAAGACCCGAAGGACTTCAAGCTCATCGGCACGAACGTGAAGCGCATCGAAGGCGAGAGCAAGGTCACGGGCCAAGCGCAGTTCAGCATGGACGTGAAGCTTCCCGACATGCTCACGGCGGTCGTCGCTCACCCGCCCGTTTGCGGCGGCAAGGTCAAAAGCTTCAACGCCGACAAAGCGACGGCCGTTCCCGGCGTCGTGAAAGTCAAGCAAATCGGATCGGGCGTCGCCGTTCTCGCGAAGGATTTCTGGACGGCGCGGACCGCACGCGACGAGATCGAGATCGAATGGGACGAGGGCGAGAATGCCGCCCTCTCAACCGAAGCGCTGTGCAAGGAATATCTCGAGCTCGCCGACCGGCCGGGCAACGTGGCCGAAGACGAAGGCGACGCAGAAGCGACTTTGAGCTCCGCGGCAAAAACCGTCGAAGGCGTCTATGAAGTCCCGTTTCTCGCGCACGCGCCGATGGAGCCCTTGAACGCGACGGCCCACGTCCAGGCCGACCGCTGCGACATCTGGGCGGGCACCCAAGCGCAGTCGATCGACCAGATGGTGGCCGCGGGCATCACTGGGCTTTCGCCGGCTCAGGTGCATATCCACACGACGCTACTCGGTGGCGGATTCGGCCGCCGAGCGAATTTCACTTCGGATTTCGTCTCCGACGCCGTGCAAGTCGCCCACGGCGAAGGTGTCCCCGTCAAGACAATCTGGACTCGCGAGGACGACATCCAGTGCGGCTATTACCGGCCGATGTTCGTCCACAAGGTCAAAGCCGGCGTGGACGCGGACGGCATGCCGATCGCTTGGCACCAGCGCCTCGTCGGCGAGTCCATCGCCGAGGGCACAATGATGGAGCAAGCCGTGATGCAGAACGGCGTTGACATGATGTCGGTCGAAGGCGCCGCGCATATGCCTTACGCCATCCCGAACCGCCACGTGGAAGTTCATAACGCGAAGAAGCGTTTATCCGTTCTTTGGTGGCGCTCCGTCGGCCACACCCATACGGGCTTCGTCAACGAGAGCTTCCTCGACGAGGTCGCGCATGCCGGCGGCAAAGATCCTTTCGAGCTGCGGCGTGAGCTTCTCAAAGACCAGCCTCGTCACCGGCACGTGCTCGAGCTCGCCGCGGAGAAAGCTGGCTGGGGGACGCCGCTTCCGGAAGGCCGGGCGCGTGGCATCGCGATGCGGAAATCGTTCGAGAGCTTCGTCGCCGAAGTCGCCGACGTCTCCGTGGATGGCGGCCGGGTCCGCGTGCACAAAGTCGTCTGCGCCGTGGATTGCGGGATCGCCATCAACCCGTGGAACGTCGAGGCCCAGATGGAGAGCGCCATCATCTTCGGCCTCACCGCCGCCCTGCACGGGGAGCTGACCCTCGAGAACGGTCGCGTGCAGCAAAGCAATTTCCACGATTACCCCGTGCTCCGCATGGACGAGACCCCAGAGATCGAGGTCCACATCGTGAAGAGCAGTGAGCCGCCCACGGGCGTAGGCGAGCCAGGGGTACCTCCGATTGCGCCAGCGGTCGCAAACGCTCTGTTCGCGCTGACGGGAAAGCGGATCCGGAAGCTGCCGATTCGCCTTTAGGCTTACGCGTCTCTCGGCTTCCTGAACTTCATCAGGAAGCGCGCGAGCCAGATAGTGATGTAGACAAAATAAGCGCCGAGCGCCCAGAGCATGGTCGTGTTGTCTAGGCGGGCCTCTTTGGAGAGGTTGGCCTCGAACGTAAGCTTGAACGTCACCAAAAGCAGCAACATTGTCGGTGCTTCCGCCATCAAGTGTTGCTGAGATGACGCTAAGACTTTATGGTGCATTAAATTACAGCCAAAATAGCGCTCGTGACCTTCGCTGCGCGCTAAATGGAGCGTAAGCGCCTCTTTTGCAAAGGGATGCGCACACATCACCAACAGTAAATAGCGCAAGCACCAGGGCGATCACGTCCACATGTGCATCAGCATTCCACCGAAGTTTGCGGTGTCGAGTGTGGTGGGCTTCATGAAGGGGAAAAGCGCAATTTCGATAGCTCGAAACTTCCTGGGGCGCAAGCGTAACTTCACGGGGGAGAGTTTCTGGGCGAGGGGCTACTTCGTGTCCACGGTAGGTTTGGATGAAGAAGTTGTTCGTGAATACATCCGGCACCAAGAAAAGGAGGATCAACGCCTAGAGCAGCTGAATCTGGTTTGGTCGGCCAAGAAGGCCCAATAGTGGTTCAGCCGCCTTCAGGCGGCTCATGAACCTGCCCCTTTGAGGGGCTAACAAAGATGCCTCTCCTGCCATTTCAGTGGATCCTCTCGAGGGTGAGACCGCTGCCTTGGTGCACAACTCCGATAGAGGCCGAGAGCTCGCTTGGCCCCGACTCCCATCATCCGATCATCTCGCTATCAGGCATCCCGAGCGCCGTCATCGTGTTGAGAATCTTGCACCCGATCCTTGCCTCGACTCTCTGTGCCGCCAACCCTCTCGCTCGCATCGCTGAGCCCACGATAGCCTTGTAGCGATGGAACGTTGTCTCGACTTTGCTCCGTTTGCTGTAGCCCGATTCTGTGTGCCACTTTCGTTTGCCGAGCCGAGCTTGTGCTGCAATGTTGCGATTGCGCTGTCGGCTGCTCGCCGGCCCCGATGCGAGCTGGGCGCCCTTGCGCGGCGGTATCAGCACCCTCGGCGAGCGATGAGCGCTGTAATTCTCGATTGCCTCATAGACGCCGCCGGCGTCGTATGCGGTGTCAGCTCTGGCCGATGAGATGGGACTGTCGATCTGTCCGACAAGCGATGCAACCCGCGATGAATCGCGGGCTCTTTTGCTCGTCAGCTCGCCGGCGACGACTTCGCCAGTCTGCTCGTCGACACACAGATGGAGCTTGCGATAGTCCCTGCTCTTTGGTGCTCTGCGCAGCTGGCCGGCGTGGACAGCGAGACCGCTGCTGTCGATCAAGATGTGCAACGGCGTCTTCTGCTTCTCTTGGTAGAAGGGGACCTTACCCAGCTTCGCCTTGCGCCTCGAAATCGTGGTGTGATCGGGCACATCATTGTCTAGCTTCATCAGAGCGAACAACGATCGCAGCAATCCCTCGCTCTGCCTAGATGACAGATGAAACACCATGCCCAGGGTGACAGCCGTCTCGATGGCGTGGTTCGAGTACTTGCGTTGACGGCCCGGTTTCCTCCTCCTCGGCCGGGGCGCGTCCCAGTTCACAAGCTTGCCGGCGGTGAGCGAGATCCAGACGGTCAGGCTCCCACGGTTGCGTAGACCCGCCTCATATTCACGCCAATTCCTCACGCGATGGGCCTTCTTCACATACTTCCGCTGAGTGCGTTTGAAAATGCTCATGGGGAACCTCGTATCCGCGAGTACAGGACAATTGTGGACCGAGATCGCGAGTTGTGCACCAAGGCAGCTATTGCCAACGATGTTGCCGCCGGAACGGTAGAGAAGAAGGCGCTGGCGCAGGAGATCGACGCTGGGCATCACGGCGGCCTGCCGGCGTATGCGGTCTACGTCGCCCGTACCATCTTCATGCACACGCTCGCCTTCAACGAGCCGCTCAAGGGGATATCGCCGGAGCATTTGCGCTATTCGGTCCTGAGTCCGAAAACGGATATCAGCTTTATCGAGGAGGCGCGCAAGAAGTTTATTGCCGAGTCCGCCTACCTGGACGATCGCCCCGGCGCGCCGATGCGCTTTCTGGCCGAGGCCAATCTGCGCCAGATCATTCGCCGCGAGGAACGCCACGTCGATGCTGAGGAAGCACGCGCGGAGCTCAACGACCGCATCCGCCATATATTCGGTGGCAAAACGTTTGAGAGGGTGTCCTTTCCAGGTGGGCCGTTCGACGTTTCCGACGAAGTTGGCGATGGTCGGCCGAAGCTCGTCGTCTTGGCCTACGACGGCGTGAGCATCGGTAGCTCGGTTGAGAGCGTACCGGAGTTGATTGAGCGGATTTACACCCGTAAAGGCTCGGAAGGTTCAGCCTTGGGGGTGCTTCGAAACAATGTGGTGTTCGTGGTCGCGGACGAGGCCCGCAAGGAGGAAATGCGCCACAAGACCTATCATCGTTTGGCGCTGCGGGAACTGAAAAGGCCAGAACGCCTCATCGATCTGGCGGAGCACCAGCAAGCCAAGGTGCGCGAGCTGGAAGCCCGCTCGGAGCAGGAGCTCGCGATCGCCATTCAACAGTGCTACCGGCACGTTTTCTACCCACCGCGCAACCGGGTCGGCGCAAGTGACATCGATCTGGCCCACTCTGCAGTCGACATCCATTCCGCCTCCGATCAGCCTGGGGCGGGCCAGCAACAGATTGTGCGGGCGTTGCGCGATCTCAACAAGCTGCGTCTGTCCGAGGACGAGCCGGACTCGCCGGCCTATGTGCGCGACCGCACACCGCTCAAGAAGGGTCAACTCACCACGCTGGCGCTGCGGGGTGAGTTCAGGCGCGATCCTGCCCTCCCAATCCTGATTGGTGACGACATCTTCATTAGCCCATGTTTACCCTTTATGAGCACCCTAACGCTCGTAAGTGACTGAATTCAAAGGAACGGGGGTTGGATTTCGCCCAAAACGTAGAGACAGAGATTGTGCTTTGAGCGCCATTAATGTCCCACTCGGGGATGGTTGAAATCCCACGCCTTTAGGCGAAGCCTTTAGGAGGCTTGGGGTACGATCCCCAGGTGAAAGGATATCGTAAATCATCGCACACGACGTATCAGTTAAACTATCACTTCGTATTTATCACGAAGTACCGCAAGCCGGCCTTGAGAGGGGATGTAGCGGTTCGTCTCCGGGATCTCATCCGGGAGATCTGTGCTCGGAACCAGATAGAAATACTGAAGGGTCATGTGCGGCCTGAGCACGTGCACCTGTTGCTGAGCGTGCCGCCGAATTTGTCGCCGAGTCGAGTGATGCAGTTGATCAAGGGTAAGACGTCGAATCGTCTGATGCGCGACTTACGGACGATGCGGAAGGAGTTCTGGGGTCGGCACCTATGGGCACGGGGTTACTTCGTGGTGACAACGGGCAACGTGACGGATGAGGTGATAGCGAAGTATATAGAGTTGCAGGGCGCCGTGCCCCAGGACGACGATTCTTTCAAGGTCAGTGAGTAGTGAAACGAGGCAAGGACAAGCCGACTTTAGTCGGCGACGTGAACCCATCGCCTTTAGGCGATGGAGCGCACGCGCTCAGTACGTTGTAATTGTGGACAATGACATGTAGTATGCGTGAGGACAGGTTATGTTCTTCCGCATCGTTCGGGCCGCAGGCGGCAAAGGGGTTCAACATGAGTATGTCCGCCTGGTCGAGTCGTATCGGGAGCACGGCAAGCCGAAGCAACGCGTAGTGTGCAACTTGGGGCGCAAGGATCTCCTAGTTGCCAATCTCGACTCCCTCAATCGGTTGCTTGGGGCCGGTGAACCGGCCGACACCGAGCGAGCAGCCGAGCAGGTCGCGGGGGCAGACGCGTGGGATTGGGGTCCGATGCTGGTGACGGCGACGCTGTGGCGCGAACTCGGGCTGGAGCAGATTCTCGACCGGCTCGGGGGCCGCGGCAAGCGGGACGGAGTGGCGCTAAGCGAGCGAGCTTTGGTGCTGGTCGCCAACCGGCTATGTGCTCCGTCAAGCGAGCACGGTCTGGCGCGCTGGCTCGAGACCGACTTCGTCTGCGACCGGCAGGGGCGGCGGTGGGTGCCGCAGTGGCGCGATGATGGGGAACGGCGAGCGAGTCGCTCCCCGCGGGTTCGCGTGGAGTTTCGCCAACTCAAGCAATGGTACCGAACGCTCGACCAGCTGCATGCCCGCAAAGAACAGATCGAGAAGGAGCTGTTTTTGCGCTTGCGGGATCTGTTTTCGCTTGAGGTTGACATGGTGTTTTACGACCTGACGTCGACGTACTTCGAAGGTCAAGGCCCTCCGGGGCTCGGCGCCCACGGCTACAGTCGCGACCGCAGACCGCGTAACCGGCAAGTGCTTATCGGTCTGGTGATGGTGGACGGTTGGCCGATCGCCCACCATGTTTTCGCCGGCAACTGGCGTGACGCGAAAACGGTGCCGCAGGTGCTCAACGATCTCAACGAACGATTCGGTTTGCACCGCGTGGTTTTTGTCGGCGACCGAGGGATGGTAACGAGCGACAGCCTGGCAGTGGTGCGCTCGCGCAAGCAGGGCTATCTCGTCGGGCTGCAAAGACGACGGCGCGAGGAGGTCTATCGTTACATCGAGCGCGCCAGCGGAGAGTGGATCGACTGCCCTGGTGGCATCACGGTGAGCGAAAAAGCCGAGCCACCTAAGACTCGTGTGCAAGAAGTCCGCTCCGAGCAGTCTGGGGTGCGCATCTTCGTCGTTCACAGCGACGAAAGGCTCGCCTACGAGCGCGGGCAGAGGCTGCGGGCCATGGGACGTGCCCGTGCGGCATTCGAGGCCCTCGAGCGCCGCGTGCGCGACGGACGATTGAAAGCCCCCGAGAAAATCGGTGCCGCCGCCGCGTGCATACAGGCACGCCACCACGGTCACCGTTACTACGACTGGGAGTACAAAAACGGTCGCTTCCGCTTCTTCGAGCACCCCGTCAACCTCAAGCGCGAGCAAGCCTACGAGGGTAAGTACGTTATTCAAACCGAGGAGCAAAACCTCTCTCCGGTCGACGCCGTGCGCCTTTACAAGGACCTAAACGAGGTCGAGCGAGCCTTCTCATGCCTTAAGGATGTCATTGAGATGCGTCCCGTTTACCACCAGACCGATGAGCGTGTGGAGGCACACCTTTTCGTAGCTACGCTGGCCTTCCTTGTGCATCGGGCTCTTGAGAAAAAGCTCAAGGTCGCCGAACTCGACCTGTCCGCAACCGAGGCACTACAAGCGCTACGCTCGGTCCGGGTCGTCGACTTACAGCTGGGTTCTGGGCGGACTAAGCGCGTCGTCACGCGCGGCACCGCTCGCGCCAACTCGATCCTGACTGCACTCGGCATCGTTGAACGCGACCCGCCAGCCTTCTCCGAGGAGGTGCTGTCAGCGTAGAGACAAACCGCCGATCTCGATCCTTTGTTCTCAATGACTTAGACACCTAAAAGGGAAACATGGGTTAGTGGAGTGCGGCGCGGTATCGAGCAGGGCGAGTACGTCTATCGTCGCGGAGATTTGCTGTTTGGACCGGGCGATCCACCGGCCAGCATCAAGCTTGATGAGCAATCCGTGCTCTTCACCATGGCCTACGCGAAGAATGTCGATATCTGGCCACGGGAAAAGCCAGAAAAAGTTACACCGCCGGACCCGGATGGCAAAGACCCGGACCGACCGCCCAAGCCGCCCGGTGACGAGTCAGACCCAGAGATGGCCGTATCATTCACCGCCGAGGGTGTTCTCAAGGAGGCACTGGTCCGGTTGTGGGAGCAGGCGCGTGCGAAGAAGGTCGAGAGCATCGGGGTTTTGACCATCCGCATGTTCGAGGCAGGCGACGCCTTCCGGCTTCTCGGCGCGGTGGGCGCCGTATCCGGTGCGGACAAGATCGTCACGATCACGGGCGGCTATGAAACCCGCGAGGCGAGGGCCACATGGAGCTCTTTTCGGCGATGCGCCGTCCGTCTCTCCGCTAAGCTCGATTTCCCAGCGACGGCTTCGTTCGACAGACGCAAAGCGGGGTTTCACGATTCCGTTAAGATGCCATTTTTGCCCAGGAAGCCGAGGACGACGTTTTCCCAGTCGGGGTGCAAGATCGCGCCGACGTGGCCCACGCCAGATGCGACCCAGAGCTCGTTTCTGCCGGGGTGGGCGTCGACGATGCGTCGTATCACGGGTTCGGGCATGCGTTCATCGAGGCCATCCACGATGGCGAGGAGTGGAGCATCGATACGCCGTGCTGCCTCGACCGTGTCGATCGCGTCCGCATCGAAGCCGGCCCGCCATTCGGCGGCCATGATCGAAAGCGGGATGATGGGAACCCAGGATGGGAGGTAGTAGAGAAGCCACGCGTGATGGGCGACCGTGTTGCGATAGGTGTCGAACGGGGCCTCGGCGACCACCGCCCGTATATCGAGCTGGTCTGCGGCGGCCAAGAGGACGGCCACGGCTCCCATCGAGTGTCCCATCAGCACGATCCCTTCGCCGGCGAGGTCGGCTTCGCGCAGGTAGTTCATGGCGGCGCGGACGTCCCCGCTCTCGAGGCCGCCAAGGCTCGTGTACTGGCCTTCGCTCCCTCCGTGCCCCCTGAGGTCCGGCAGGAGCACGGTGTGGCCGCGGTCGATCATAGGTCGTGCATGCACCTGATAGCTTTCGAGAGTGTCGCCAAGGCCGTGGACGATGACGAACGCGGCTCTGTCGGTTTCGCCACGCGCCAACCACGCTCTTAGCCGGAGCTCACCCGAGTCGAGCTCGACGGCCGCATAGCCAAGAGGCGGTGTCTCGGCGCCGCCGCCCGGGTATGTCCGGGTCATGACGTGAGACAACGCGAACGGTAGCCCGATGAAGGTAGCACTCCCGTACAGAAGAAGGCGGAGCAGGATGCGGCGCGCCTGCGTGCGCCCGAGTGGCTCGAGACCTTGCCCAAAACGCTTTTCTTTTACTTCGGCCATCTTCCAGTCTTCAGACCATCATTGGCGTTCATGTGCTGTTCCGAGTCTACTCCTAGAGCAGCGAAAGGTGTTCCACTGCCGGATGAGGATAGCGGCATCCATGTACGAGCGACAGTTGCAATTCGCACGTGAAACGAGTGGAATGGTTTCAGAAAGATCCAAGTTGAGAGGAGACTGTCCATGAAATCGAGCCGATCGGCTACCGCTTGGTCCATCGTCATCCCATTCACGTTGGCTCTGACTGCCTGCGCAGCACCCGAACCGCGTCCTGTGCCAAAACTCGGCCCTTTTGAAATAGACCATAAATCACCAGCTTAGCGACTGGGCCAAGAGCCCCTAGGCTTTACAGTTACCCAACCCGCGGTCGACCTTCGAGAGCCGCGGCCGTTTCACCGGACGGCAGAGGACGGCGAACTGCTGCCGAAGAGCGACATTGTCGAGAGCCAGCTTGCGATGAGCCTTGAAGGCGGAGATGAGAGCGCGAACAAACGACGAAATCAAGCAGGTATGGTGCCGGCAGACCGGAGACTAATCAAGTTCGGGGCGCCCGGATGAATAAATAGAAGGCACAGCCAAAACTCGGCCCTTTCGAAATAGGCCATAAATCAGCAACTTAGTGTCTGTGTTTGCGACCGGGCCAAGGGCCGTGGGCTTTACAATCGTCTTGGGCGGGCGGGTCGTCACCATGCAGATGACCACCTAGTCGAGAGCGAATATCGAAGCGTGTGCCTGAAGCTGTTTTCACGTGGTCAAAATACTCGAACGCCCAACGGGCCAGCAGTTTGAACCTTCAGGGCTTCAAATGCCGGTAGGCCCGCAAGGGTCGACTGCCATCAAAATAGGCTGAGCACCATCAAGTAGGCGCTCGACATCCCGTCCTGTGCCAAAACTCGGCCCTTTTGAAATAGACCATATCGCGTGAGGAATTGGCGTGAATATGAGGCGGGTCTACGCAACCGTGGGAGCCTGACCGTCTGGATCTCGCTCACCGCCGGCAAGCTTGTGAACTGGGACGCGCCCCGGCCAAGGAGGAGAAAACCGGGCCGTCAACGCAAGTACTCGAACCACGCCATCGAGACGGCTGTCACCCTGGGCATGGTGTTTCATCTGTCATCTAGGCAGAGCGAGGGATTGCTGCGGTCGTTGTTCGCTCTGATGAAGCTAGACAATGATGTGCCCGATCACACCACGATTTCGAGGCGCAAGGCGAAGCTGGGTAAGGTCCCCTTCTACCAAGACAAGCAGAAGACGCCGTTGCACATCTTGATCGACAGCAGCGGTCTCGCTGTCCACGCCGGCCAGCTGCGCAGAGCACCAAAGAGCAGGGACTATCGCAAGCTCCATCTGTGTGTCGACGAGCAGAGTGGCGAAGTCGTCGCCGGCGAGCTGACGAGCAAAAGAGCCCGCGATTCATCGCGGGTTGCATCGCTTGTCGGACAGATCGACAGTCCCATCTCATCGGCCAGAGCTGACACCGCATACGACGCCAGCGGCGTCTATGAGGCAATCGAGAATCACAGCGCTCATCGCTCGCCGAGGGTGCTGATACCGCCGCGCAAGGGCGCCCAGCTCGCATCGGGGCCGGCGAGCAGCCGACAGCGCAATCGCAACATTGCAGCACAAGCTCGGCTCGGCAAACGAAAGTGGCACACAGAATCGGGCTACAGCAAACGGAGCAAAGTCGAGACAACGTTCCATCGCTACAAGGCTATCGTGGGCTCAGCGATGCGAGCGAGAGGGTTGGCGGCACAGAGAGTCGAGGCAAGGATCGGGTGCAAGATTCTCAACACCATGACGGCGCTCGGGATGCCTGATAGCGAGATGATCGGATGATGGGAGTCGGGGCCAAGCGAGCTATCGGCCTCTATCGGAGTTGTGCACCAAGGCACCCATTCTCCGCCGCCTGGAAATGATCTGTTCAGCGGTCCGTGCGAGGGTGAAACAATCGCGTGAGGGCACCCGTATCGGGATCGAGTCCAGAAAGATTGGGACCCTTCTTGCTGTTGCAGAGATGACACGACAGCGCCAGGTTGTTTAGTTCGTCTCCGCCGCCCTGCTGCCTCGCGACGATGTGCTCGATGTGGAACGCGAAGTCGGGATAGATACACTGATGAATCCCGCAATACTCGCAACGATGATTGGCGCGCGTGCGGACGAGCTGTCTCGTCTCCGCGTCCATTACGGAGCGGACGCGTCGGCGCGAGACCGTGCTTTGAGTTGCATGAAAGCGATGAAATCCATGTACTCGAACGTACTTGTCGTATTCTTCGCTTTCGTCGGGCGTGAGAGAACCCTCATTCGCCTTGGCGGCAAGCTCATCAAGGTGCGCCTGGAATTTCGGATTCGGTTTTGGGAGCTCGGCGAAGTGTTTTGCGAGCTTGAAGGCGAGGAGACGAATCCCGTCGTGCTTGCGCTCGAAGATCCACTCCGGCCTGGCGAACCGCTCCTTCGTGAGCGACCGACGCCGCCATCGGCTGGATCCACGTCGGAAACTCCGTGGCCATGGCAAAGCATCATTTCCGCAACCAGCCGGCAACGCAAGGCCTGAGAAGCGAGCCCCTCGAGGAAATATCTTGGAGCCGATGCGCATCGCGATGAGCCCTTCGTTTGACTCGATCAGGTCTCGATGGGCGTCATCGTCCGGGGAGTCGCTGCTTCTCACGCGCCTGGACGCGCCTGGAGTCCTCGGCGGTGTGCCGTCGGCACACCGCGTCCCTACCCCGGCATGCCTGGGCGTAGCGCCTATTACCTGGCTACCGAGTACTTGGTAAACGCGCCACCGGCCTGGCTCAAAGAGTTCGGCCCTTCCGCGGCGTACACGTTGCCGTCCGCGTCGACCGCGACGCCCTCGCCCGCCGTGCCCTGATAGACCCGGCTCTCCCGCTCGAACGGAGGAATGAAGGCGGTGACGTAGTCCCCGTCCACCGGTCCGATGCGGACACCATTGCGCCAGTTCGGGTGGTTGGTCGGGCTCGACTCGGAGTCGATCGCGTACATCGTGTCGTTCTCAATGAAGATACCGCTGATGCGACCGTACGCGTAACGCGACTCGAGGTAGTTGCCGTCCTGGTCGAAGATCTCGAGGCGGTGATTGCCGCGATCCGCGACCCAGAGCCGACCTTGCGCGTCGAAGGCCAACGCGTGCGGAGTCCGGAACTCGCCGTGCCGGACGCCGATCTGGCCCCACTCTTTGATGAAGGTCCCGTCTACCGAGTACTTCAGAATGCGGGCGGTGCGTCCTGCCTCGAGGCCTTCCTGCATCGCCTGGTTGGTCGTCATACCCTGACCGCTGTGGCCGTCGGAGACGAAGATGCTCCCGTCCGGCGCGGTAATCACGTCGTTGGGTTGGTTGAGCTGGTTCGGTCCGTTGCCTGGCTGCCCCGCCGTGCCGAGGCTCATCAGGAGCTCGCCGTCGGCGCTGAACTTGTGCACCTGATGCCCCTTCGTCCCGTCGTCGTTACCGGCGAAATCCGTCACCCAGACGTGGCCCTCCGCGTCGACATGGATGCCGTGCGGGGTGACCATGACGCCGCCGCCGAAGTTGGCGAGTATCTCACCGGTGCTTCGGTCGAACTTGAAGATCGGGTCCACCGGATTGTTGTCGCAGTTGACGGGAGTCCCGGCACCGAAGTTGCCCGCGCCGCAGCGCTCATACGCCCAGATATGCCCATCGATCGGATCGATGTCGATACCGGCGGTCGAGCCCCACTCTCGCCCCTCGGGCAGCGTGCCCCAGTTCGCCGTCACGATCGGGGCCGGATTCGGCAGCCCCTCTCCGGTGATTGGGTTATCGGTCGGCATTGCCGGCGCCTCCGGGGCGTTTGATTCCGCGGCGCAGCCGGCGAACAGAAACACAGCGCAGACAAACAACATGAACTTCACGACTCGCAACAATGGCATGACAGCTCCTTTCCTCTACGACGACGCATGGTGTTGACACCGATCGATTCGGCATGACCAGCGCCTGCCTTCTCTCTCCGGGAACCAAACGGGATCGCGGCTCGTGCGCCCGCTTGTTCCTAGGCCCTTTGCCCGGGTCAGGATATACCTGTTTCGGAAAGCCCGGGTGACCTTATTGAGCCACCCCCACTCCTCGAGGAGGTATCTTGGAGCCGATGCGCATCGCGACCTGGAACGTCAACTCTCTGAACGCCCGCCTCCCGAAGGTTTTGTGGTGGCTCGAGCGCGCGAAACCCGACGTGCTCTTGATGCAGGAGACGAAGCTCGCGGACGACGCCGTTCCCTCACTTCCGTTTCGGGAGGCCGGCTACGCGCTCGCCCATCATGGCCAGGGGCGATGGAACGGCGTCGCCATCGCGAGCCGGTGCGGGATCGACGGCGTGATCGAGAACTTCGGAAAGCCCTTGAGCCGGCCGGCTGCGCCGGACGTCGTCGACGACGAGCCGCTCGCCGAGGCGCGGATGATCTCCGCAGTCTGCGGCGGCGTCCGTGTATTGTCCCTCTACGCGCCCAACGGACGGGAGGTGGGCTCGCCCTCTTACGTCGCGAAGCTTTTGTGGTTCGACCACCTCGCCGGCTGGCTGGAAGAAGCGAACGATCCAGTGGATCCGCTCGCGCTCGGCGGTGACTACAACGTCGCTCCCGAAGACATCGACGTTTGGGATTCTCGCAAGGCTCACGGCGGAACGCATGTGTCGGCGGCCGAACGGCAGGCGTTGGTGCGGCTTTGCCGTTGGGGCTTGGTGGACGCGTATCGACGGCATCACACGGAAGTCGGCCGGTATACCTGGTGGGACTATCGCGCCGGGCATTTTCACAAGAACCGCGGCATGCGCATCGATCACCTGCTCGTCACGGAGCCGGTCGGCGAGCGCACGGTTTGGGCGGAAATCGATCGTGAAGCGCGCAAAGGCAAACCCACCCCCTCCGATCACGCCCCTCTCGTGATAGACCTCGACGAGCCGGGGCACACCTTCGACGCGGGCTGGGCGGCGGCGGATGTGCGCATCGCGGCGCGGCGCCGCCGCGACTGAGCCGAGCTGACATCAACTGCATCCCGGCCCGTTGCACCGGAGCTTTTTTTCCGCGCAGTGCCAGTTTCGACAGGCTTTTTACGCTGTTCCTGATGTAGGAGGTCGATACGCCATGCGGACAACAGGGCGCTCCACATCGCCGTTCTTTACCGTCGCGTTTGCCGCCGTAACAATATATATAGCAGCGCCGTCTCGATGGCGTGGTTCGAGTACTTGCGTTGACGGCCCGGTTTCCTCCTCCTCGGCCGGGGCGCGTCCCAGTTCACAAGCTTGCCGGCGGTGAGCGAGATCCAGACGGTCAGGCTCCCGCGGTTGCGTAGACCCGCCTCATATTCACGCCAATTCCTCACGCGATAGGCCTTCTTCACATACTTCCGCTGAGCGCGTTTGAAAATGCTCATGGGGAACCTCGAATCCGTGAGTAAAGGACAATTGTGGACCGAGATCGCGAGTTGTGCACCAAGGCAGGTGTTCGGCCCATGTGGGAGGAGCTTGCCCAATGCGGGGTCGAGCCCGTGCAAACAAGAGAGAACGTCGACGAGGCCTTGAAGAGGCCTGGGACAACGCTCGTGGTGGTGAACTCGGTTTGTGGATGTGCTGCCGGCTCGGCGCGCCCGGGTGTGACTCGCGCCCTGCAACACAGCACAATTCCCGATCACCTCACGACGGTCTTCGCCGGCGTGGACCGTGAGGCCACGGAGCGCGCCAGAGAGCACATGGTCGGCGTTGCTCCGAGCTCACCTTCGGTGGCTCTTTTCAAAGACGGCGAGCTCGTGCACATGCTTGAGCGACGGCATATAGAGATGATGAACGACGAGATGGTGGCGCAGAACCTGACCGAGGCTTTCGACAAGTACTGCTCTCGACAGGGACCGTCCGTCCCCAGAGAAGAGTACGAGAAGGTGGAGCACGCGCGGCAGTGTGGCTCCTCGGTGCCGCTGTTCGATCCCCTCTCAAACCACTAGCAGGCGCTCTTCTCCCAGGCAAAGTCCAGTTCCGTCTCGGCCTCGGGGGCCGTTCCTCGCCCGTGGCGTGTCCCACCACCCATCCGGCCAGCCGTGCGCACCTGTGCTCCGCAAAAATTCGATCCAGCGGTACGCGATCTTCTTTCTTGCGGATGACAACAGGGGCCCGTATTGGTACAATTCCGGCGGCCCTGTTACCCCGTCCGTGACTGTTACGGCTGGCCGACGGAGCGGGCCATCACACGCAACTATTCTAGGAGATAATGATGGCAGTCAGAATCATTGTTGGCCTCATCTGGCTATTGGCGATTGTGCAGGGCTTGGCCGCTGAGGCAGTTCCCGCTGGGATCGTGGCCCTCGCACTGGTTGTTCTGGGCTTGGTGTATGGCGGGTTGGCGATCGACGCTGAGGACGCGACAGCCTACTTGGTATTGACTCTTGCAGTCGGCGCTACTGCAGGTGCGGACGTACTGAGTCACATCCAAGTGATTGGCGGTTCCCTGGACGCCATCGTCGACCAGGTCAGTACCTCTCTTTATGCCGGGGTCGTGACCGTGCTTGCCAAGAGGGCGCTCAAGCTCGTCAAGGGTTGAAATCTTGTTTCCAGGAGCTAAGGGCCCGGTCGCAAACACAGACACCAAGCTGCTGATTTATAGGCTATTTCAAAAAGCCCGAGTTTTGGCACAGGACGGGGTAGAAAAAGTTCACCCAACAGGACTTAACAAAACTGAACCAGCCGAAGCAGACGTTTTTTCAGCTTAGGAAAGTCGGGCAACATCGTTTCTGTAATTATCGATAATCAGACTGATTCTTGCCAAATCTGGGGCTCACCCTTCCTCCCCACTCCTACCTCCAACCGCGAGGGGGGCACACTACGCTCAGGGTTGGTTGCGCTTACGCAGTCAGTCCCACTCGCCCTTGGAATCCGCGCAGAATCCAGGGTATTTCGCGCCGCAGGACTGGCTTCCGACCCCTGGGCTGCGGGTGGCGGGCGACAGGCCCACCGGGGGTGCGCACGGCTGGCTCAAATCGGCTGCGGGGCGAGCTGCAGGCAACGAACTGCGCAACCCGGAAGGAATACGTATCCGACCGCGATGCCAGATTCGCAGCTGTGCCTTCCATTTATTCATCCGCGCGCGCCGAACTTGATTAGTCTTCGGTCTGCCAGCACCATGCCGGCATGATTTCGTCGTCGCTCGCGCTCTCATCTCTGCCGTCCTGTGCCAAAACTCGGCCCTTTTGAAAGACCACGGCTGTAATTTAATGCACCGTAAAGTCTTAGCGTCATTTTACCAACACTTAATGGCGGAAGCACCCATGAGGTCTGTGTGAGCAGCAGGGCTGCCCGATCGAACAACGGCTGCCTGACCAACAGTAGGATTTGCACATGGTACGTCATGATGGATCCGAAGATAACACCCTCGGGCCAGACGATTGTAAAGCCCACAGCCCTTGGCACCGTCGCAAAACACAGACGCTAAGCTGCTGATTTATCGGCTATTTCAAGAGGGCCGAGTTTTGGCACAGGACGGGGTCATCGAGGAGGACCAGAAGGCTCCTGATGTGGCACGATCAGGCCCTCGTGCGTAGCCGAACAACTGCGTAACACTTTCGATGCGCCCGAGGGACGCACTAAACACCGACATCGAGGCGAGTCATGTTCCAGCAGTATCCACAGAGCGACGTGAATGAACCGATCCTGCTGCACGAGGGCAGGTTTCGCATTCGGCGGGGCAATCGTTGTGTCGAAGGAAGCGGCTCGGCCCATTTGCGATGGCTGCCATCACCGGGCATCGAGTTCGACATCGAGATCACAGAACCGTTTCCCGGTGTCGATTTCGATTCCTTGACCGTGGAACTGCCGGGCTTCAGGACGGAGAACGTCCTCGCTCACTCGATGACTCTGGGCTTGACCAGCAGAATCCGTGCCTTCGCGGGTGCGATGGAATCGGATCGTCAACAGAATCTTCTCTCCGTAGAATTCCAGGTCGTCAATTTCACCGACTTCATCACGCCCGGGTTGTCCGCCGCTCCCGGAGACCCGACGGCGATCGCCAGTGTCAACGGCACCGAACGACTGTTGGGGGGAGTTACCCCTACCGGCTCGCCGACCAAGCCGGTTCAGTCGGTCACGTGCGCAACAGTCGACCTCATGCACGATGGTTGGCGCGTCGGTCTCGTCGCCTTGCCGGAATCCCGCGACCGTTACGAGCGTCTGAAGGCTACCGGCGGATACTCCTTCACCCACGTCGGACAGTTGACGAGAATCGACGGCTCGACATTCTCCGTGCAGCAGGCGGAGAGGATCCTTGAGTCGCTGAGGGTCTTCCTGTCGTTCGCGCGTGGCGCTGCATGCGGTCTCCCGATTCGGTGGGGGCGCGGAATCGACGGTGAGATCGTGTGGCGAAATTTCGGGTCACCGATCGTCGACAGCTGGCGACAACCGCACTCGTGGTTTGACGAGAGGCATGGGGAGCTCCTTAGTGAGCTGTTCGACGCGTTCTGCCGGGTTCACAATGACAAGAGAGTCCGGGACTCGTTGATCCTGGCGCTGCATTGGTACCGCCGTTGCAACACGAATTCCAGCGGTAAAGAGGGATCGCTCGTTCTCGGCATGGCTGCGCTCGATCTTCTGAGCGCACTCATCGTCGTCGGTCGCTGTCGCTCGATGTCAGCGCAGAAACACGACCAACTCAATGCGGCGAAGAAGCCTCGCACCCTGCTGAAGGCGCTGGGCGTCCTGTGCCAAAACTCGGCCCTTTTAAAATAGGCCATAAATCAGCAACTTAGTGTCTGTGTTTGCGACCGGGCTAAGAGCCGTGGGCTTTACAATCGTCTTGGGCGGGCGGGTCGTCACCATTCAGATGACCACCTAATCGAAAGCGAATATCGAAGCGTGTTCCTGAAGCTGTTTCCACGCTACGCCGGTCGAGCCCGCCGAGGGGCTACCGTCGCCGGCGACCATCTACGCGGCACGGCAGTAGTAGTTGAGAATGCCCCCAAGTCGCTCTCGCGACACGATGGGGCCAGCGTCATTCGCGCTTGTCGGCAGAGGTGTGATGAGCTCGTTGCCGAGACCTTGGTGGTTCCGTTCTGTGTGATAGTGCACTACGTATTCGGTACCGCTGTGCGCAGGTGTCGCTCACTGAGAGGTACGAAGCGGTCGAGACACTCTCGACGTATGGAGAGAACGAATCTTTCCGCATATGCGTTCAGATTCGGACGATTAGCGGGAAGGCGAAGGGGCTTCACGCCTGAATCTCTCAACAGCCCACGTACCGCCTCGGTGAATAGCGGGTCCCGGTCGTGGATGAGGTATCGCTTGCCAAGGAGGAAACCATCCCACATGTCAGTGAGGTTTCTTGCCACCTGCTTCATCCACTCCCCGTTGGGGTCCGACGTTATCCCACCGATGCACACGCAGCGAGTGGCGATATCGATGACAAACAGGACATGGTAGCGGACGAGCCCGAACGGGTTCACAACCTCGACGGTGAACAGGTCTGTCGCAGCGATGGCGCCCCAATGAGCCTTGATGAAGGTGCTCCACGACATGCTCCTGCCCCGCTCCGGCGCAGGAGCGATACCGTGCTCGGCGAGGATCCTCTTGATAGTGTTGCGTCCGAGTTCATGTCCTAGGTTCTTGAGTGCGCCTCGCAGGCGCGTATATCCCCACGTCGGGTTCTCCCGCGCCACGCGCACAATGAGCTCACGGATGTCCTTCGCCGTCGGAGGTCGGCCTGGACTCCGGTTCTTGCTGCCATCGTACTTGGCTGCGATGAGGTGGCGGTACCAGCGCAGAAGCGTAGCGGGTGTGGCAACCGACGCAATATGGGCCAGCGCCTCGCGGCCCAAAGCCTGGGCCTTGACCGCGAGCCTGCGCCGCTCGTCGTCCGAGAGACTGAGACGCTTGCCCCGAAGCCCGGCTCGGAGCACACGGTTCTCCTCTTGCAGGTAGTCGATCACATCCTGCTGCTGGCGGTTGACCCAGCCAGCTAGAACGAGCAGTAGGAATTGCACGTGGTACGTCATCATGGAGCTGAAGATAACACCCTCGGGCCAGACGATTGTAAAGCCTACGGCCCTTGGCCCCGGCGCAAACACAGACACTAAGCTGCTGATTTATGGTCTATTTCAAAAGGGCCGAGTTTTGGCACAGGACGCGGTCGCTGGGAGCCGCGCTATCGCTTGCTAGTGTTTCCGCTCGTCGGTTGACACGCTGAAGCGGTCCGATCCGAAGATCATCCTGCGAAACACCGCGTCTCGCTGCTCGGCGAACACTTCCAAGTCGCGGACGCTATCCCGCCAGAGCTGAGTATCGTTGTCGGGGAAATTCCGGTGCAGGTCGTCGACCATGTCCGGAGCGATGAGATCCCGGTGGCGCCGAATGTGGGCCAGCACGTTGTAGGGATGGAGCGCCCCTTCCAGTTGACGACTCACTTCTTCGAGAAAGTACCTTTGATAGTGCTCGCTTTCCATCAGCGCGACAAACTTCCTGGAGATCAGGTTGTGGCGTATTCCGAAAGCGCGCTCGAAACTGTCGGCCGAGAACCCTTCCGGCATCCTTCCCAGGCCGTACTCGGAGTCCCAGACGAAGAAGACCCATTTGCCTTCCGGCCGGCGGGGACGCGCCGCTATGAAATTACGCTGGGGCCAATCATGATTCTGCGCCCAGATGTTGAGAATCATGTAGCGCGTGTAATTGTCGATGTCGACGAGATTCCTGGCCCGCTGGTACTGAGCCTCATCGCGAAGGTCAGCGCTGTCGAAGAACTCGTACGCCGCGTTCCAGGCCGCCAGATCGCCGTCCAGAGCGCCGTCGAACTTGATGACGTCCCAATTCTCGCCTTCTTCGGGAAAATAGGACCCGAGCAGCACAGCGTCCAACCTCTCCACCACGTTGAATAACCCTCTGTATTTCATGTTGACGAAGAGGTTGTACCAGGTCCCCTGGACGGCCAGGTCTCCCATATCGTGTTGCAGCGCGCGGATGACGCTGTCGCGAATGTAGCTCCCTTTACCACCGCTGCGAATCGAGTCGTTGAGGTTAATTCGCAGCACGAGCTTGTCATAAACGTCGACGCGGCTTGTGGGGATGACCGGAAACCTCAGCTTTTTCCCGCCGTACTCGTTCCGAAAGTACATCCGATAGGCCTTCTTGGTGCTGAGGTTGCCGGTCCTGCCCGTCTCCCCGCCGTGAAGCCGGAGGCCCATGCCGCTCGCCGCCACCCGTTTCCCGTCAGCGTCGAGAAACTCCACGTGCCCCTCGCGCTCGGCGTCCCGGCCTCTCCCGCCGGGGATCAGATGAACGTCACGGAAATCAACGGGCCTCATCGCGATCGACAGGAGCGGGCGCTCGAGAGTCGCCGTATCGAAGAAGTAGGACTGTGTCTCGACCTGGGTAATTTGCTCCTCGACGGCGAAGCCGGCGGCGCGGATAACCGTGCCGGCCAGTGCCCCTTCGGGAAGATCGATGGGCGCGTCATAAAGCAGGCTCTCATGGGTAGGCTTCGCCCCGGTGAGGGTGTAGCGGATCTGAGCCCGCCGCATTGGCAAGTTGAGGGAAATCTCCACTCGAAGCGGTTCGGAATACTCGCCACCTTGCGGCTCGAATAGCGGTCGATTCGCGATCGGCTGGCCGGACACCGGACCATGGTTCGTTTCCCTGGGAGAGGGAGAGAGATAGTAACGAAAGTCTCCCGTGCCATCGGGAAAACGTCCGTAGGACCGGTCCCCGGTCTGGGGCGGAAGAATCACCGCGTCCTGAACTTCGCCGTCCGGTTTGCTAAGAAACAATATCTCCCTCGACCGCAGCCTGAAGTTGGCGTGAAGCACGGGCCGGGCGGCACCCAACTCTGGAACCAGAAACAAAGTGCTCTCGTCGCTGCTCTTCCGTTCAACCTCGATGGCGAGAACGTTCTCGCCGGGCGTCAGTAAATAGGCCCTCGGCGTGAGGTCGAATCGCTCCCAGGTCCGGATCTGGTGCCGACGGACCGGCCGTTCCGGCTGGCGGGGCGCGGCCCGGGGCTCGATGGCGGGTTGAGGCTCCTCGGCCACGGTCACCCGCACGCCGTTCAAGTAAGCAGAAAACCCGGCACTGAACCCGACCTGGAGCGAAAGCTGGTCCAGATTGTCTCCTGGCTCGACGCGGAAAACGTGGCGAAAGTACGCCGGGCCTGAAGCAGCGGGGACGAAGCTGACTTTGTAATCGAGGGGAGAATCGACTTCCGGCGCCCAGGTCTTCCAGGTCCGGTCATCGAAAGCCCGGAGCTTCCACCGCGGCGGCAACTCGTCGAGGGGTGTCGCGGACAGGGTACGCCACCGCGCGTGTCGAGAGACCAGATGCGGGTCGAAAGAGGCAGAGAGATTCTCTGCGTTCTTCGCGGGGGAGACGGGAGCGGGTTGTGCGATCCGGTTCTTCCCCGAGCACCAGACCAGTAGGGTCTGACCGGGAGCCAGGGTTGTATCCGGGAAAACCCACTTCTTGGGCTGCCCCACATCGTCGCTGAGACCGAAACCGCCGAGATTGAGCGGGCGACTTCCTATGTTTACCAGCTCGACCCAGTCGGTGCTGTGCCGGTCGTCGTCCAAAATGGAAAACGCGTTCGAGACCAGTACCTCATTGATGACCACGCCGGCTTGTGAAACAGTTCTGCCCCGGAGGAAAAGGGCTAAGGCAATCAGGACCGCGAGCACGGTGGTGATTACAGCTTTGAAGGTTTTCGAGCTTCTCACGAGCTCTTGTCAATAGGTGTGTAAAAAAGTTCAGGCAGCAGCAACCTTCAACGACTCCGTTACCCTGTCTCCATCTTCAAATCGAACGCCCAGGTGAACCTCTCGCATCAGCTCCGGTGCGTTGAGCCGGCGAAAATTCTTCTCCGCAACCAGAAGCAGTTTGAAGATTGCCGCAGTGGCGGACTCGACTTTCTTGAACCTTTTGGCCGCATCCGTTCTACCATAAGTCAGCAGTATCGCGCATGTACGATTTGGGAAACTTCTGGTTCGAGAAGGCGTTCGATATTTCCCTCCGCTGTTAGTTCGTACGCTTGTCCCTTCCATTTAATGTCCCACTCGGGGATGGTTGAAATCCCACGCCTTTAGGCGAAGCCTTTAGGAGGCTTGGGGTACGATCCCCAGGTGAAAGGATATCGTAAATCATCGCACACGACGTATCAGTTAAACTATCACTTCGTATTTATCACGAAGTACCGCAAGCCGGCCTTGAGAGGGGATGTAGCGGTTCGTCTCCGGGATCTCATCCGGGAGATCTGTGCTCGGAACCAGATAGAAATACTGCCTCTCCTGCCATTTCAGTGGATCCTCTCGAGGGTGAGACCGCCACAGTTTAGGTAGACGAGACTGATGAGAGCTTCGGCAGAGTGGAGTCCAAAGCTGCGGTGGCTCAGCAGCCGGATTTTGTTGTTCATTCCTTCGAGTCGGCCGTTGCTGAGTCTCCACGTGACCCACGCGATGACGCCATCGAAGTGGCTGCGGATCATCTTCGCCGCGCGTTTGACGGGCTCTATCCTCGAGCTCATAGCGCGCCGCAGCCATCCTCGGAGAAACTTCTTGGCCCATGTCTCGGTTTTGTAGGTGTAGAGGTCCATGAAGTCGTCGCGCAGAAGCATGGCGCGGTAGAGGCGACGATTAGCTCGCACCTGCTCGCGGAGCACCCGTTTGTCTTTCGCGCTGCGGTTGTGTTTGGCCTTGAGAAGGGGAAACTTGGTGTTCTTGAGGTTGCGCCGGGCAGTCCCTTTGAGCTCGCGCACCAGCTCGCGCCGGGTCTTATCCACGGCCTCGTTCAGATGCTTGACGATGTGGAAGCGGTCAAAGATCACCCGTGCCTGAGGAGCCTTTTTGCCGACGACAGTTATGTACGGCTCCCACATGTCCATGCTGACCGCTTCGAGCTCCGCGGCTCTTTGTGGTCCGAGCTTGCGGAAAAACCGCAGCAGCGTCTTGGCCTTGCGCTCCTTTCCCGCCCAGACGACCCGGCCGCTGAGATGGTCTATTACCACTGTTAAGTACTTATGGCGTTTGCGGTAGCTGATCTCGTCCATCCCAATCACCCGCAATCCATCGAGCTCGCGCCGCTCATCCCGTTGCTCGGCAACCACCCGCTGGATGATCCGTCGCACCGAACGCCACGTCACTCGGAAATAGTTCGCTACGGCGCTGACGTCTGTCCTCTGTGCCAGCCACGCTACCTCTTGTTCGAAGCTCTTGGTAAAGCGGCTCCCCTTGTCGGCCCAAGGCACCTTTTCTTTGACCACGCCACAACGCCGACAAACCACTCGCCGGATCGAGTAGCGAAGATAGCTCCGGACACCGAACAGGTCCAAGTGCCGCCAGTAACGATTGTAGCGATCTTTGTTCTTGCGGACCTTTCGACCGCAAACCCCGCACAGAGGCTTCCTCCTCCGTGGTACGACATCCACCACCACTCTGGCTTTGTCCGCCTGGAAGTGGAAATTTCGGACCCACAGGCCTTGCAATCCGATGAGCTTGTTGACTAACGTGGTAACGCGCATCGCGAGAACGCTCCTTTTTCTTGCCGAAAAAGGATTCTAGCGTTCTCGCCGATGCGCATCTAAACATGGCTTACCCTCTCAACCCACAGGCCTCACCAAATGCCACTGCCCCGCAGCGCGAAACGAGGCTGTGGGAAACGCCCCCACGGTCCGGATCGTTCAAGGCCTTGCTCACGACTGAGCTCTCTTCGAAGCCTGGAAGGGCGTTTTCCATAGCCTCCACTGATCGATGCCTCCCCTTCCTTATTCCAAATGAATGAATCCTTCTTGTATATATCAGGAGGGGCCTGTGGGCGCTTGTGGGAAACGCGAAGCGTTTTCCAAGCGATTGTGGAAAACGCCGCTGCTACGTTTGTACCTGCTCACAACCCATCCCTAACGCCTCTCTCTCCAGGAGTTTCCGGTGTTTTCCACAATCGCGGCAGCGTCCATAGGCCATACCCTCGCGCCCAAATCAGATCCCCAGAAACGACAGGAGAACCGAAATACTGAAGGGTCATGTGCGGCCTGAGCACGTGCACTTGTTGCTGAGCGTGCCGCCGAATTTGTCGCCGAGTCGAGTGATGCAGTTGATCAAGGGTAAGACGTCGAATCGTCTGATGCGCGACTTACGGACGATGCGGAAGGAGTTCTGGGGTCGGCACCTACGGGCACGGGGTTACTTCGTGGTGACAACGGGCAACGTGACGGATGAGGTGATAGCGAAGTATATAGAGTTGCAGGGTGCCGTGCCCCAGGACGACGATTCTTTCAAGGTCAGTGAGTAGTGAAACGAGGCAAGGACAAGCCGACTTTAGTCGGCGACGTGAACCCATCGCCTTTAGGCGATGGAGCGCACGCGCTCAGTTGATCCAAATGAATTTAGAGCCCCGACCGCCATCATCTAAGGGTTCGTCATGGGGTGCCGAGTGTGCAATTTTCGTCCGCCACAAATGTGCAATTTACAGCCGCCGCTAACAATGGTGACGATCGCTACCCCGTCCTGTGCCAAAACTCGGCCCTTTTGAAATAGACCATAAATCAGCAGCTTAGTGTCTGTGTTTGCGACCGGGCCAAGGGCCGTAGGCTTTACAATCGTCTGGCCCGAGGGTGTTATCTTCAGATCCATGATGACGTACCACGCGCAATTCCTACTGCTCGTTCTAGCTGGCTGGGTCAACCGCCAGCAGCAGGATGTGATCGACTACCAGCAAGAGGAGAACCGCGTCCTGTGCCAAAACTCGGCCCTCTTGAAATAGACCACAAATCAGCAGCTTAGACGTGCCTTGGTGCACAACTCGCGATCTCGGTCCACAATTGTCCTGTACTCACGGATTCGAGGTTCCCCATGAGCATTTTCAAACGCACTCAGCGGAAGTATGTGAAGAAGGCCTATCGCGTGAGGAATTGGCGTGAATATGAGGCGGGTCTACGCAACCGTGGGAGCCTGACCGTCTGGATCTCGCTCACCGCCGGCAAGCTTGTGAACTGGGACGCGCCCCGGCCGAGGAGGAGGAAACCGGGCCGTCAACGCAAGTACTCGAACCACGCCATCGAGACGGCTGTCACCCTGGGCATGGTGTTTCATCTGTCATCTAGGCAGAGCGAGGGATTGCTGCGGTCGTTGTTCGCTCTGATGAAGCTAGACAATGATGTGCCCGATCACACCACGATTTCGAGGCGCAAGGCGAAGCTGGGTAAGGTCCCCTTCTACCAAGACAAGCAGAAGACGCCGTTGCACATCTTGATCGACAGCAGCGGTCTCGCTGTCCACGCCGGCCAGCTGCGCAGAGCACAAAAGAGCAGGGACTATCGCAAGCTCCATCTGTGTGTCGACGAGCAGACTGGCGAAGTCGTCGCCGGCGAGCTGACGAGCAAAAGAGCCCGCGATTCATCGCGGGTTGCATCGCTTGTCGGACAGATCGACAGTCCCATCTCATCGGCCAGAGCTGACACCGCATACGACGCCAGCGGCGTCTATGAGGCAATCGAGAATCACAGCGCTCATCGCTCGCCGAGGGTGCTGATACCGCCGCGCAAGGGCGCCCTGCTCGCATCGGGGCCGGCGAGCAGCCGACAGCGTAATCGCAACATTGCAGCACAAGCTCGGCTCAGCAAACGAAAGTGGCACACAGAATCGGGCTACAGCAAACGGAGCAAAGTCGAGACAACGTTCCATCGCTACAAGGCTATCGTGGGCTCAGCGATGCGAGCGAGAGGGTTGGCGGCACAGAGAGTCGAGGCAAGGATCGGGTGCAAGATTCTCAACACCATGACGGCGCTCGGGATGCCTGATAGCGAGATGATCGGATGATGGGAGTCGGGGCCAAGCGAGCTCTCGGCCTCTATCGGAGTTGTGCACCAAGGCATCGAAAGGTTGCCTTGGTGCACAACTCGCGATCTCGGTCCACAATTGTCCTGTACTCGCGGATACGAGGTTCCCCATGAGCATTTTCAAACGCACTCAGCGGAAGTATGTGAAGAAGGCCCATCGCGTGAGGAATTGGCGTGAATATGAGGCGGGTCTACGCAACCGTGGGAGCCTGACCGTCTGGATCTCGCTCACCGCCGGCAAGCTTGTGAACTGGGACGCGCCCCGGCCGAGGAGGAGGAAACCGGGCCGTCAACGCAAGTACTCGAACCACGCCATCGAGACGGCTGTCACCCTGGGCATGGTGTTTCATCTGTCATCTAGGCAGAGCGAGGGATTGCTGCGATCGTTGTTCGCTCTGATGAAGCTAGACAATGATGTGCCCGATCACACCACGATTTCGAGGCGCAAGGCGAAGCTGGGTAAGGTCCCCTTCTACCAAGAGAAGCAGAAGACGCCGTTGCACATCTTGATCGACAGCAGCGGTCTCGCTGTCCACGCCGGCCAGCTGCGCAGAGCACCAAAGAGCAGGGACTATCGCAAGCTCCATCTGTGTGTCGACGAGCAGAGTGGCGAAGTCGTCGCCGGCGAGCTGACGAGCAAAAGAGCCCGCGATTCATCGCGGGTTGCATCGCTTGTCGGACAGATCGACAGTCCCATCTCATCGGCCAGAGCTGACACCGCATACGACGCCGGCGGCGTCTATGAGGCAATCGAGAATCACAGCGCTCATCGCTCGCCGAGGGTGCTGATACCGCCGCGCAAGGGCGCCCAGCTCGCATCGGGGCCGGCGAGCAGCCGACAGCGCAATCGCAACATTGCAGCACAAGCTCGGCTCGGCAAACGAAAGTGGCACACAGAATCGGGCTACAGCAAACGGAGCAAAGTCGAGACAACGTTCCATCGCTACAAGGCTATCGTGGGCTCAGCGATGCGAGCGAGAGGGTTGGCGGCACAGAGAGTCGAGGCAAGGATCGGGTGCAAGATTCTCAACACCATGACGGCGCTCGGGATGCCTGATAGCGAGATGATCGGATGATGGGAGTCGGGGCCAAGCGAGCTATCGGCCTCTATCGGAGTTGTGCACCAAGGCATCGAAAGTACCCTTTTCACTCCGTCTGTACGTCATCCTCCAGGCCGAGGCCCCGTAGGGCCGCCTTAGTATCGTCTACCATCTGCTCTTTGGCGCCCTCTGAAGGAACGGCCTCAATCGTGAGTCGAAGACTCACGTCTCCGTCTGAAACCAGTTTTGTTAGAACTTTCATGTAGAGCTGGGACCATTTCTGGGGCGGCACCATTCCTGTCCAAGTAAGCTTCCTGGGAGCTTCGCCGATCGTTGGGATCGGAAGTTGCTTTGAATCCTTAGCAATAACAACTGTCGCCGTCGCTGAGCGTCCTTCCGAAGCTAGCGTTGCAAAAAAACTGCCCTCATCCGCTCCGGCCGTAAACACCCCGTTTAAGTCAACCGCGCCGCCGGTTGCGCTCCAATTTGTCTCCGATAAAGGGTACGACCGTCCAAATTGGTCGAGACCCTCTGGTTGAAAGGTTTGCTTGGCACCTGGCTTGAGCTGGATCGTGGTTGGGTTCACCAGAAGTTTCTCGAGCCTCGGTGGCTCGACATGCTTGGCTGCATCCTCGGGTGTTAGGATGTAGATGTCGTCCGAAATCTCCACATCACTTGCTTCCATGGATTCCTTGAAGATAAAGGGATCGTAGCCCCCAGATGGAGCTCTCACGGCATAAGCGATGTGACCTGCGGAAACACCCCGGGCGATCGTCTCACGGATCGAGTCTGGTTCGAGTAGCCGTGGAAACTGCGGAGACGCGTAGAAAATGTCACGCACGCCACGTGTGCTCCACTCGGTAAACGCTGGCGGCCACTTCCGGACTAGAAACCGTGCACCCACTTCTTTCTCAACATATCCTTTTTGTCGAAGACTATAAAGGATGTGCGTTGGCATCGTTTCGGCAGCACTCGAGGTGACGAGGCCTAGGTCAATCATCTGAATCGTATTGTTATCACCGAGCAACAAGATGTTCTTGTAGGAGCGCCAGATGGTTTCGTCGACGTCGCGTCGCGCTTTCTGGACGCTCACGTTGAGCTGCTTCTGCTGCGACTCGTCGAGCTTGAGAGCTTCGTTCTGGATGTCCTCCCAAGCAAGGAGCTTTCGGGCGGCTTCTCGAAGCGGACCGGCGGACTCCGGAACAATCCAGATGAGGCCGCTCTTGTAGGTGCGGGCAGACTTGCCATATTCGCGAGTCATGGTTTCGATGAACTCCCGCGCCTTGGGGTCATCCTGCAGAGCATGCTCTGGGGACATGACAACCAGCGTGATCAAGGGCACGTCGGGAATCTGAGCGCTCTTGTCGGGGAAGAACTTGCGGTCGAGTCCGTCTGTGGCTGGAAAAACCCTTTGAACAGCTTCCTTTACCTGAGCATTAATCGCATCGTCGCTAATGCTTGCGCGTCGATCGGCAAAGCGTTTGTTGAGATTTTCCTTGAGACTGAAGTAGTAACGATTCCTCTCCGACGCGAGGTAGTAGCACGAGTCTGTGAGTTCCTCGAGCGCGGTCTCGATGTTTCCGAGATCAACGGCGGGGCCTGCGACCGCAAGGCGCACCTCTGGGACTGTGGCTTCGTTCCGCGTCTGGCCACCGTTTGATTCAAAGAAGACCGTTGTGGCCACTTTCCGATGAAGGCGGACCTTCTTGATAGTGTCAACGGCTTCCTCGTCGAGCCGGATGGCGTGCGAGTCTTTCTTTCCAGCAATATCCGTGGTGACCGCTCCTTCGAGGAGCTCAGCGCCGAGCTGCTCAAAGACGGCTGAGCGAAAGAGTGGATCGTCCAGTGGAGCAGTGCCCAGATCGATCAGAGCGTCTCGATGGGCACCCTCGAATCCCTTCCGGTAGGCGTGGGAAACCCAAAGAGCCAGCAGTCGGAGGACGCCTCGCGTCCTCTGGAACCGCGGGATCTCCTGCCACTTTCGTTCAAAGACCGAAAGTACCATCGGATGGAACGGATACGTCGATTCGAAAGTAGCGCTTGCGTGGTCCGTAGAGAACCAGCTTGGAATCTGGGGTTTGTTTTCCTGCAACCACACCGCATAGTCAGCGCAAGTTTCGACAGCTCCCTTCTGCAGCAGAACCCGACCAGTTCCAGAGACTGCAAGCGGGTCCCACTCAAAGAGACGCCTACGGATGATCTCCGAGGTCTCGGCCTCCGCAGACATCACGATGGCTTTGCCAACTCTGTCGAGGAGCTTCTTGAATCGTTCATAATCAGATTGGTCGTCGGCACTCATCTCAAGCTCAGAGGCGGGTATCGAAGCGACGAGGACGACTCCCTCGGTGCTCCGGGCCACTTCAGAGAGGTTGTGCATGAACGTGTAGATCTGGCCAGAGAGACCCAATTTACGAGTACGCCCGATGTAGTTGAGGAGTTCGTCAACGAGGATGAGGACGGGCTGGCTGGCAGGAAGCATCGCTCGGATGACGTCGCCCCCCGGGGCGGTCATGGTTTCTTCATGCGCACGGACGCTTTCGAAGGCTTTCTCGCCGCCAAGCTGGAACGCGATTTCCCCCCAAGGCGTCTTCCGAAGTACCGTTCCATCATCTCCGCCACGACCTTTGATAGAGTCGAACTCGGAACCGACGAAAACAGCAGTCATTGCGCTGGGGATTTCGTCTAGGCCCGCCTTCTCTAGAATCTGAGGAACACCAGTCCATTTAGACGCCTTCGCGCCGTTCTTGGCGAGGTGATAAAGGAGCGTAAGGGTGTGGGTTTTCCCACCGCCGAACTGCGTGGTCATATTAAAGACAGCAGAGGTGGCGGTAGTATGCCCGGCAAGTCGGCTCATGACTTCGGCGGAGATGTCTGTGAGGTTCTTCGTGAGAAACGTCCGCTCGAAGAAACGTTGAGGGTTGTAGTAGTCCTCGTTTCCCTGGCCGTCCCGGACCTGGTCAAGGTGCACGGCGAACTCAGCGGCATCAAGAGGCTTCCCCTCGCGAAGATCCTCTCGCGGCGTAACAACTTTGTACCAGGGCTGTATCTTCGCCATCCGATGTCTCCTAGAATCCAAAGCCCTTCTTGCGGGCAAGCATTCCATCGATCCAGCGCTTCTCTTCGGTCGCCCCCGCGTATAGAGCGGAGAGGGCCTGTGCCAACCGCCAGAAGAGTGGGTTGCTGCCGACACCCTCATCGACAACAAGCCGCCGAAGGGCTTCGCCTCTGCTGGCACCAAAGAGAATCATCGCCTGATGGACTCGGTCGAGCACTGTGGGCTCTGGACGCGAAGAGAAATCTCCCGCCCAGTCGGCTTTCTCGTCCTTGAGTTCCGCGATCTCCTGAGCGAAGTTCAGAGCAAGCTGTTCCTTCTTCTTCGGACGTTTCTTGGGACCGGATGGACTCGTAGAGCCGAAGAGGTATTTCGTGCGAGCGGCCGAAGAAAGGAGCGTTGCCGTAGAACCCTTGACTTCGACTAGGTGGTGCAAGTCGTCGAGGTGAACTCCAAGGCCCTGCGCGATTTTCCGCGCGGCGTCGTACTCGAGGTCATAGCCACGAAGTATCTTTGTCATCTCGTCTGCACCCCCGCCGTTGTCACCGTTGGCCGCTTTGTGAAGTGTCCACAACCACATTGCGGTGAGGCGTGCGTCTTCCTCGAACCCGGAGGCGTCTGCACCTTCGAAGATCATGCTGAGGGCCTCACGAGAGACCGCCGCCCAGACCTCTTCTAGATACTCTCCTCGATCAACCGTTTACAATACCTATCCATCCCGTGTTTCCGACCTCAGAATCTCGTTCGCCCCAACATGGTAGTGCTCCACGATCCTCACTGGCTTCCATCCGAGCCGTGCGGGGTCCTGGATCACATGGACCTCTGGGTTGTCGACGCAATTGAAGACGACATAAAGCCAGTAGTCTTCCTTAAGTCGCTCTGCAGTCTTATACTCGTTAGCTGTTAGCGCCACCTCGTCGACATGGGAACGCCCTTTGACCTCTATGAAGCGAACGCCGATTGCTGTGCTCGGGTCTTCCGGATGTGGCTTTCGTGAGATCAGGTCAAACCCTCGGTTCTCTTGCTCCACGCTCTGAACCTGCCAACCACGGGCCTCTTCGTACTCGGTGACGGCGCGAACGGCGATCTTCTCAATCTCGGGATCACTCGCCATTCTCCGGCCAGTGGGTGTCTTCCGTTCCGGGTGAGGAAGAACCCAGGCGCTGCCGAGGTGCTGGATGTTGCTGATCGAGCATTGCTTCTCCTTCTGGAGTTCGCTGCGGCGCTGGTCGAGTCGGCTGTTCAGCTCGTCGAGGCGATCCTCAGCCATTCTCATGCGACCGTCGAGACCCGCCTCTTGAGAGCCCGATTCCTTTTGCTCCATGAGCTCGGAGAACTGAATCTGGACGCGATCGATGATGGTCTTGAGGCTTAGCTCCATATGCTCAGAAATGGTCTTGACCTCGTTCTCCCGCTTGGCTCGCTCGTCGTCAAGAATAGGAACAAGAGCTTCTTGGTAGAGAAGAGTCTCCGCCTTCTTGCGGCCAGGCAACTCGTCTCCGTCTGGGGCTGCGGTGCCGGCCGGAGCCAGGGAAAGGTCCTTAAAAATGGTGGGCTGCCGAACCAGCAGATTTCCGTTTTGTGTGGACTCGATTACGAAGAGACGCTTGTGAAGTGTGTTGCCTTTTCCGTCTCGGATCTCGCCGGAGAACACGTCGAGCCGCGCTGGCGCTTCTCGGTGAAGGTCATTGAATATGGCGCCTCGCTGGAGGTCTTTCTCAGTCTCGTTCTGCACTAGCGCTCGGACCGACTCAAAGAGCGGGTGGCCCGGTGTTAACCATTCAAGGGTTGGATCCGAGACGAGAAGTTGCTTGTCGAAGGCAATGCGCTTGTACTCCCGTCCGAGACGCCCGAAGCGAGGTTCTAGCAGCTGACCGTAGGGCATGAGAATCCGTGGGAGCCTGCCGATTCGGTAAGCGTGCTCCTCCTTGCGGTCTGTCTTAGGGGAAATCCCGGCAATGGGGGACGCGTTGACGAAGAAGTCCTCAATGACTTCCGGAACGAGGCGACGTTCCTTGGCTTCCTCGGACTTTCCGATGATGGCGGAAAGATTGAGCTCGCGCTGGGCGAGCCCCTCAAGGGTCGACTCGGTAATTCGGCGTAGGCGATCGGTATCGACCTGGGTGACGATCCGGTTTTTGATGACGTCCTCGGTGAGGTTCCGAGCGTACATCTCGCGCAGCATTTTCTCGAGCTGGTTGGAGGGGAACATTTCGCCGATGACGTTGAAAATTTTTCCTGTTTGGTCCGGGTCGAGATCATTTTCGATCTGCTCGATTCGCTCGAAGAGTTTATTGAGGACTCGCCCCTCACGAGTGTTCGTACTCACGAAATTCGTTATAAGGCAGTCTTTCTCCTGCAGGTACCGGTGGATCCGTCCCATGCGCTGCTCGAGACGGTTGGGATTCCACGGGATGTCGTAGTTGATCATGTACCAGCAAAACTGGAGGTTGATGCCTTCACCAGCGGCTTCCGTAGCGACGAGGACCTGGCTCTCTTCACGGAACTCCCGTTCGGCATAGATCCGGCTCCCGGGAGTATCGCGGTCCCCGATCTTCATCCCGCCGTGGATCTGAGAAACGTTCAGACCCCATTCGCGGAGTTTCCCGAGAGGGCGACCGTCCCGGCCATCGCCGACGAGGTAATCAAGGGTATCCTTGTGTTCGGTGAAGAGGAGAAGCTTCATTTCGGAATTCTTGAGGATGCCCTCCTCGGTAATGACCTCTCGAAGTTTTTTCAGCTTGGTTTCGATCTCTCGCTCCTCAAGCGCCTGAGCCTGCTCGACGAGCTTCGTAAGCTCCAGGATCTCCCCACGTAGGTCGTTTGGATCAACTGAAGCGACGACCTCTTCCAGGTCGTCGAGAATCTTCTGCTGATCGTCGTCCGGGAGCTCGTCGAAGTCGTCCGGGACGCGCTTCCGGATCTGCGATTCGCGATACGCCGCTGGGTCCTCGAGGATTTTCTCGCGTTTCGCTTTCATGCGCTCGAGGCTGCGGCGAACGGCGTAGACGCTTGACGCGAACCGTCTCTGGAGCATCGCCATTGTGAACCCGAGAGCTCGGCCTCGAGACGTGTTGTCCTGAGAGGCTTTGATGGATTGATCTTCTACGTAACGAGTGAGTGCGTCGTAGAAATCGAGCTCCTCGTTGTCGATCTGGAATGGGACAGTCTTCACGATGCGTTTTGTGAAGAGCTGTTTTACCTCACCCGTGTCTGGATCTGGGAACGTGACAAGGGCCTCCTTCACTCGCCGGAGATAGAACGGGGCCGAGCGGTGGTTCATGGCGAGCTCGAGGCTCTTCACGTCGGCATAGACTTCGGGGTCTACCAGACGAAGGAACAAGCTGAAATGCTTCTTGTCTCCCTTGTGCGGCGTTGCGGTCATGAGGAGAAAGTGATCGGTGAGCCTTGAGAGGGACTCCCCGAGCTGATAGGCGAGCGTTTTCTTGTCCTCCGCTGCCGCGCTCATCTTATGTGCTTCGTCGACGATCACTAGATCCCAACTGCTTCGCATGAGACTTTCTTTCGCGTCCTCGATGCGAGACACCCACGAGACTGATGTTATGCAGTCGTCAGTGTCCTGCCATGGATTCGCACCGTAGTTCGCGCGAAGCACGTCTCCGCGGATGATTCTAAAATTTTCGCGAAACTTATCCCTAAGCTCCCGCTGCCATTGGAAGCAGAGATTCGCCGGCGTAACGATAAGTACGCGCCTGACGATCCCCCGAACTTTGAGCTCCTTGATTAGAAGCCCCGCCATGATTGTCTTGCCAGCGCCAGGGTCATCGGCTAGAAGAAAACGAATACGGGGGAGTCTCAAGAAGTAGTCATAGACCGCCTCCAGTTGGTGCGGAAGCGGGTCAACTCGGGCAATTGAAAGCTACTGTCAAGTTGACGTTGCGAGAGCAAGCCGGTGCCGTCGGCATGACGTCTCCGTTCGAGTCATGCCGCCCACGTTACTGCGTCCCAAGCGAGGAACGCGCGACCTCGAAGCTGTCGGTGATGACGCGCTTGCAACAGGTGTCGTCCGACGCGGAAGAGGTTTTGGACAAGTCCATGAACGGACAAGAATCGCTGGGCTTGACCCGGAGATTTGAACCGTCGCATTTGCCGTTCACGTTGCCGCGTCGGCTCGTGCGAGACCTCGGCTCTATTGTTTTGGTACTGGTCGGTGCAGTGGACGACGGATGGCATGACCTCGCGGTGAGCGGCGCTGTAGCTTCTCAGCTTGTCGGTGACGAGCCGCCAGGGTGGCCGGCCCTGCCCCTTCAGCAGCTTACGAAAGAAGCGTTTAGCGGCTCGCCGATCGCGTCGAGGCTGGACGAGGATATCGATGACGTCGCCATCTTGGTCCACCGCACGCCAGAGATACTGCCGTTGACCCTGGATGGTTACAAACACCTCGTCCAGGTGCCACGTATCGCCGAGGCGACCTCGCCGTCGCTTCAGCCCGCGAGCGTATTCTGGACCGAACTTGATGCACCAAAGTCGGATCGCTTCATACGAGACGGTGATCCCGCGCTGGGCAAGGAGGTCCTCTACATCTCGAAAGCTCAAACAAAAGCGATGGTAGAGCCAAACGGCGTGGCTGATGATCTCCGGTGGAAATCGATATCCGCGGTAGCTCGGCGACTTGCTGTTCATTGGCTCATTCTGTCAGTTAGAGGCCCAACTTGACAGTACCCTTCCGCGCCATCGTGTCCGCCGTGGGCGACGACTTGTCGGTCGTCGAGAACTTCGGCTTCTTCGCGTTCCAGCGCCAGCAAAGCTATCCCTACGGGTTCTGGATGTACCTCGATTCGGACGGGTGGGTCGGTCCCTACGGGATCAAGACCTATCCGTTCTACAAGGACATGGTCGCCGAGGCATCCGAGCGCGATCCGAACTTGATGCGATCGAAGTCGAGACAGCTCGCATTCACCGCTCGCTACGTTACGGCACGCGCCTTCGAGTCAACGCTCCTCATCCTGGACAATCTCTACCGCATGCACGTGCAACCGGCGAACGATTTCCGCTGGGAGTACATCCCGTCCTGTGCCAAAACTCGGCCCTTTTGAAATAAACGATAAATCAACAGCTTAGAGTCTGTGTTTGCGACCGTGCCAAGGGCCGTAGGCTCTACAATCGTCTTGGGCGGACGGGTCGTCACCATGCAGACGACCACCTGGTCGAGAGCGAATATCCAAGCGTGTTACTGAAGCTGTTCCTTCCGCTGAACTGGAATACGTATCCGACCGCGATGGCGGATTCAAGCAGCCTTTGGAAAGGTGCAAACTGCTGACCCAATGGGCCTTCGAGTATTTTGACTAAACGGCTGTGCCACCTACCGGCCCCAGCGATAGTTGATGCGGGCGTAGTAGTACCCGCCGCTAAAGCCCCACGGCGTGAACTGGCTGTAAGGGACGCCGAGCGCGCCGGCCAGCAGATCGTTCCGGTCCGAGAATGTGTCGAAGACGTTCTGGCCGCCGACTGCTAGCGTCACTCCCTCGACCAACGGAACGCTGATCTCCACGTCGATGATGGGGCGCCCATTCAGGATCGGTGCATCGACGCCGCTGACGAACCTCGCATCGAAGAGATCCACCCAGTCGCCGTAGTAATTCAGACGGCCGAGCAGACCCACCCGCCCCACGCGCTGGTTGAGGGCGACGTTCCAGCGGGTCCTGGGCACGCCCCGCTCAAGGGCGAGCACATCGCCTGGGCCGAGCAGATCTGACTCCTCCGTCATTTTCGTGTCCGTGTGATTCATCGTGAAGCTGACTACCGTGGCGCCGGAGAACACGGGCGGTGTCCAGGTGGAGACGATGTCGATCCCCTGGGTTCGGGTGGAGAAGTCGTTGATAAAGAACCGGAAAAGGGTCAGCGATTCGGCGGAGGTGATGCCATCGGCCAGCAGGAGAGCGCGATCTTCGACATCGGTGCTGATAAGCCCCGACAGGGCCAGACGATCGGCGATAGCAACGCGGAAGTAGTCGGCGGTCAGCGTGAACGGACCGTTGTCGATCACGAGCCCTGCGGTGACGTTTCGCGATGTCTCGGGCCGCAGCGGGACGGCGCCGTGGCGCTCCGCCGCTGCGAACGTGGAGGGGACGGTACCGCTGTCGGTGAGTTCCAGTTGTTCGTTGAGCGTCGTCTGCACGTTGATCGTGTTCTGCTGGCCCGGCGTCGGTGCGCGGAACCCGGTGCTCACGCCGCCCCGTAGCGAGACGGTGTCGCTTAGTCCAATTCGGGCAGACAGCTTGCCGTTTATCGTCGCGCCGAAGATGTCGAAGCGCTCGACCCGAACGGCACCGCCGACCAACCATCGATCCTCGCCGCCCCGCAGTTCCACGTCGCCGTAGAATGCGACATTGACGCGGTTCCATGTGCCCGCCGTGTAATCAGCAAATCCGGGGAAGCCATTCGACGCCGGAACGAACCCCTGTGCTGCGTACGGCCCCACCTCCCACGACGGGCGCCCGCCCGCTCCCACCGTGAAACCCTCGTTGCGCCATTCGGCGCCGGCCGCAACGTTGACGCGGTCTGAGGCGGCATAGGAGACGTCAAAATTTAAGTTCACGTCCTCCTGCCGGTAGAGTCCGGGGTCGAAGTCGCGCGGCGTCTCCGGGCCGAGCGACGCGTTGACGGTGTTCTTGAAGAAGAAGTCCGACTGGTGGGAGCCGTAGCTGGCGCTGACGTCCCAGGTCAGACCGTTGGCCGCGACCCGGCGCAGCCCGGTGAGCACCGACATGTCGGTGACGACGCCGCCGAACTGTGGCGTGAAGCCGCCCCGCGCGATCTCTTGGAACGAGAAGCAGTTGTCATCGGCGAACACGCGCGACAGTGCCTCCTGATCGGGTACGTTGTCGGCGATCTTCACGGTGGGACAGTTGGCTGAGCCCATTCCCCTGGCCTTGAGCACGTCGCCGATGAGCAGAGTTTGTCCGCCGTCGAGTGTGTAGATGTTCTGCCGTGTGTTGGGATTCCGGAAGTAAAATCCCTCCGTCACCTTTTTGTCGGCGTAGTTGGCGTGGCCGTAGAACTCCAACCGGTTGGAGAACAGATGGCCGAAGTTGGCGAACAGCTTCAAATCGTCTTCGATCCGCGGGTTGCCCCAAACCTGTGCCGGATCAGCGACAACCGTGTTGCCGGCGGCGATGAGCGCGTCGGCGTCGGCGCGCTGCACGCTGCGGTCGGTCGGGTCGGCGTTGCCGTACTCGAAGCTGAGGTTGACGAATCCAGTGTCTCCGAAAGGCAGTCCGGCGTTGCCCGCGACGGTGTACGCATCACCGTCACCCGCCCGATAGGTGCCGGTGTTGAACTCGAAGCTGCCCCCCTCGCGGGCATCCTTGAGCAGGAAGTTCATCACACCCGCAATGGCGTCCGAACCGTACTGCGCCGACGCGCCGTCGCGCAGCACCTCCACCTGTCGGAGGGCGATCGATGGAATGGTCGAAATGTCCGGCCCCTGCGCCCCATCCGTCACACCGGCGAACCAGGCAATGACCGACGAGCGGTGCCGGCGCTTGCCGTTGACCAGCACCAGCGTATGGTCGTGCGCGAGATTGCGCAGACTGGCTGGCCGTACCAGCGTCGCCGCATCACTGATCGGGTGCGTGGCGACGTTAAATGAGGGGATCAGAGTCCGCAGCTGGTAATCGAGCGTCGTCGAACCCTGGCTGACGACATCCTGGAACGGGATGGCGTCAATCGGGACGGGCGATTCGGTCACCGACCGAGGCTGAGCGCGGCTCCCGACAACCACGACCTGCTCCTCAAACTCGAGCGCCATTTGGACATTGAGGATTGTCGCAGCATCCGCCCCGACTTCCACTCTATCGTATATGACTTCCCGGAATCCGGGCCGTGAGAATGTCACGTTGTAGGCACCAGGCTCGAGTGCACTCAGCGTGAACATGCCAGTGCTGTCGGTCGAGGCGGTCTTGATTGGACCGGCACTCCCCGCAGGTCGCGCCTGAACAGCGACACCGGGCAGCCCGCGGCCGGTCACGTCGGTGACCGTGCCAGATAGCTCTGCGACCTGCACTCCCGCGATGCCAGGTACCGGTCTTAGGACGACGAGCATTACGGCCGCGGCTAGAAGCACTCCTGCCGAGCGCCATGACGTGCTGTGCATTTGCGAGTACCTCCTGCCTACAAGATTCTAACACCCGCTGTGCACTAACGCTCGGACCATCGTAACGAGCACGATGACTGACCTGCCACGAGCGAACCTATCCACGTTCCTAAGACGCCGGTGGCGTCGTCGGGTCGACCGGCACGAAGCAGCCGAGCATGGCAGCTCTAAACCGCGCAATCAACGCTGGATCGACTTTTTGCGAGAGTCCTCAAAGCTCCGCTTTGTGGGAGGAAGCTTTGTCTCACGGACGACGAGCGAGCCTTGAGTTTTCGGCTGGCTTTCAGGGTGTCGAAAGTAACGACGCTCGTGCTGTCCCCCGTCCTGTGCCAAAACTCGGCCCTTTTGAAATAGGCCATAAATCAGCAACTTAGTGTCTGTGTTTGCGACCGGGCCAAGGGCCGTGGGCTTTACAATCGTCTTGGGCGGGCGGGTCGTCACCATGCAGATGACCTCCTAGTCGAGAGCGAATATCGAAGCGTGTGCCTGAAGCTCTTTTCACGCTACGCCGAGCGGGCCCACCAAGGGGCTAACGTCGCCGACGACCATCTACGCGGCACGGCAGTAGTAGTTGAGAATGCCCCCAAGTCGCTCTCGCGACACGATGGGACCAGCGTCATTCGCGCTTGCCGGCAGAGGTGTGAGGAGCTCGTTGCCGAGACCTTGGTGATTCCGTTCTGTGTGATAGTGCACTACGTATTCGGTTACCGCTGTGCGCAGGTGTCGCTCACTGAGAGGTACGAAGCGGTCGAGACACTCTCGACGTATGGAGAGAACGAATCTTTCCGCGTATGCGTTCAGATTCGGACTGTTCGCTGGACTTCGGCTACCATCAGCTCCTGCACCCAATCCTGGATCTCGAGCCTCGCCCACTTCTCCAGCGACTCCCAAGCCACCCTTGACGAGCTCCGTCGTCCTGTGGTCTTTTCCTTCATGGCGGTGTCTCCTTCCGTTAGCCCCTTCAGGCCGTGTTTCGTGACGCGGAAGGTTACTCCGCCTTTACTTTATTTCCACACCTTCTGAGGCTAGCTCGTTTTCATCGTTAACCTCCTCAGTGGGCGTGACCTCCCTCAGCGGGATGCTCATGCGTGATGTTCCATTTCACATCCTTGGCCGTAAAGCCATCCACCATTCCGTTGCCATTGTGCCAACCGAGACCGCATCCGGGGCAGACCTCTTTCTTGGCCTCGACGTTCGGGTAGCAGGCACATTGTCCTTCATGGAGAGCGCACCAATTGCAGCTCGGAAAGGTGCAACAGCTGTATTTGCCGGCGTTGGCCAGCTCGGACTTGGTGTCGTCGAGCGCCGCATTGATTTTCTCCATTTGCTCAGCAGGTGATAGCTTGACGGGTTCCTCTTTCATGGGAGGCTCCGCCGGCTCAGCTTGCTGCGCCTGCTGCGCGGGTTGGCACGAAACGAGTCCGAACAGAAGGGCAATTGCCCCCAACACATGGAATGTCTTCATCACTGGCCCTGCTCCTTTCTTGGTATCACTTCGAGAAATTCATTCGAGCTAGCATGTCCTGGAATCTCGGATCGCTGCGGATCGGATCGTACTGCGGTTCTCGTCCTGTGCCAAAACTCGGCCCAGCCGGCATCGACGAAAGAACTGCGTCTATCGAAATCAGGCAAAACTCTAGCACGCGAACAGGTTACGCAGCGGCCGCCAACACTTGACTGCGGAAGCACCGCGCTACGCTCAACGAAGGCCGGGGCATCAACCCTGGCGACACAAGCAGAAGGTGAAGCTGGCAAAGCTTGAACCCCGTCCTGTGCCAAAACTCGGCCCTTTTGAAATAGACCACAAATCAGCAGCTTAGACGCCCTTGGAATCCGCGCAGAATCCAGGGTATTTCGCGCCGCAGGGCTGACTTCCGACACATGGGCTGGCGGATGAATAAATAGAAGGCACAGGGCGTTGGCGATATTGCGCAGGAGTGTGCGGTCGACGGATTTCGTGGGGTTGCCCAGAACGAGCTTGGTCTCGACGCCGCGTCGACGCAAGCGGAACGGTGCGTGGATGAGGAGTGCATCCTCGCGAATGCGGTCAGAAGCCCGCTACGCCAGATGGTCTGACGGCCGGCGCCGCGAGACGCCCCGTGGATTCAAAGGTGCGGCGCCGAGCGTTGGCGATTGCGACCGCTGTCCGCCCCCGTCCTGTGCCAAAACTCGGCCCTTTTGAAATAGACCGCAAGAGCGAACCTTTCGACGTTTACAATGACGTCGGACCACCTCATCCGTTCGCCGCGAAACGGCCAATCCTGGCAGCTCTAAACTGTGGAATCAACGACGGATCGAGTTTTTGCGGAGCACAACCACGTGGTCAGCCCAGCCGGCATCGCCGAAAGAACTGCGTCTTTCGAAATCAGGCTATTCACGGCCTCGGTTTCCCACAATCTACAAAGTGCCAGTGGAACTCCTCCCGGACGCCGTGCAGCGCGGACTGGGCCAAGTCGGTTCGCTCGGTTGGGATACGAGCGTAGAGGCAAATGGCCAAGCCGTCGACGTTGTTTCGGTTGGGCGAGATCAGGACTCACTATGGTTTCTCGAATACCATCAGTAGTGTTCCCTTGGCGACCCGGTGCGGAACTCCAGGTCGGCCAAGGAATACCGGACCTCCAGCCCGATACGGTTCGCGAGGCTCCGCCACTCAACGCCCGCACCGGCAGCCCACGGCCGCAACGTGTGATCGGCCACGACCCGGATGGACTCCCCGCCGATGTCGGAACCGGCCGCGCATCGACCACACTTTCTGCGTGCGCGAGGTCAGCGTTCAGGTGGGATACATCCGAACGTTTTGATCAGGAGTACAGGGGACTAGGTGGTCATCTGCATGGTGACGACCCGCCCGCCCAAGACGATTGTAAAGCCCACGGCCCTTGGCCCGGTCGCAAACACAGACACTAAGTTGCTGATTTATGGCCTATTTCAACAGGGCCGAGTTTTGGCACAGGACGGGGAACGATGGCGAACGGCTGGAGTCCGGAGCGGCGGGCGCGCCAAGCCAAGCTGATCCGCCAGTGGCGACCCTGGGAGAAATCAACCGGGCCGAGAACTCAGGCCGGTAAAGAAGTGGTGTCCCGCAACGCGCACAAGGGAGGCACCTGGCGGTTGCTGCGAGAGCTGTCGGGTGCCCTACGGAATCAGAGGAGACGACTGGCCGAGTGACCCTCCGAGGTCTTGAGGTCTAGGCTCTCCCGCACTCGCGGGGAGCCCCACCCGCCGAATCCTCCCTTCGCGGAGATCCGGTCATCGATCCTCTACATGCCGATGTCGAGCTCGACGTACTATTTGCACCATACGGGGCTCCACGAACCTCACGGTACTCACGCACCTCGTCCGACCTTTACGTGAACCCAAGCCCGGCACGTAATCAGTAATTCGTCGTTGTCGTCGACCGCTGGCTGTGCCGCCTCGAGAAAGTCGTCCGGATCAATGCCGGCGGTGACCAGCGCATCCCGCACGGCCGCGACCACGGCGTCTGGGTCGCCCCAGATGCCCGTGAGATCAACGTGTACGTCATGCGGGTGTTCCGGTGCGGTTCGAAGCGAGAAGCCGAGGCTACCGTCATCCGGCTGGATCCGCTCGTAGCACTCGGTGCACCATTCGAGACCGAATGCCCGGGGCCGCTTCCGGCACTCCACGCACGGTCGCCGCTGCCTGGACGGACTCGATGGATCGGGTTTGTTCTGCATGTCCGTTCACGTAGTCGGGTACGGCACCGATGTCCGACTGCCGTGCGCTCACCGGAGTTGGCTACCGTCGCCGACGCTCGGCAGTCTAGCACCGTCCACGACGGTAGCAATCATAGTGTGGAAGTAATAGAAGGCTGGCCACGTGTGCGCCGCTGGCTGTTCGCCGAACAGTTGGGGGTGCTTCCGCAATCAAGTGTTGGCCGCTGCCGCGCGGTTCCCCCGCTGATGTCCAGGGTGTCGATTACAATAATGATGAAGGACACGCAACCGACTTCGCTTCGCCCAACAGGGACCCCAACCCGCTGACCCGGGTCTCGTGCTGGGCGTGCCGACCGAGGTCGCGGGCCCGTGTGCAGAGGCGCCTGCTTACAAGTTTTTGGAATTGCGGGTTTTGAGTTTGTTTGTGTTTTTGGACACAAGGCGATCGTAAAGCCTACGGCCCTTGGTCCGGTCGCAAACACAGACACTACGCTGCTGATTGATGGTCTGTTTCAAAAGGGCCGAGTTTTGGCACAGGACGGGGTGAACCGCCCCGGGTTTTCCGGAGACTCCAACTCTTGAGAGGATGGAGTCATGGCAAGACGAAGCAGGTATTCACCGGAGTTGAAAGAGCGAGCAGTGCGGATGGTTTTCGACCAGCAGGCTCAGCACGAATCTCAGTGGTCAGCGATCTCATCGATCGCGTCGAAGATTGACTGCACGCGGGAAACGCTACGGACGTGGGTGCGGCAAGCAGAGCGTGATGCTGGGAAGCGCGCGGGGCTGACGACGGACGAGCGTCAGCGGCTGAAGGAGCTCGAACGAGAGAACCGTGAGCTAAAGCGGGCGAACGAGATCCTTCGCAAGGCGTCGGCGTTTTTCGCCCAGGCGGAGCTCGACCGCCGACCGAGGTGATGTCGTTCGTCGACGAGAACCGTGAGAGTTACGGGGTCGAGCCGATCTGCCGCATGTTGCCGATTGCCCCGTCGACCTACTACGAGCAGAAGGCTCGTCAGAAGGACCCGGCTCGCTTGCCGGCGAGGACCAAGAGAGACCAAGAGCTTCGAGAAGAGATTCGCCGCGTGAGGAGAGAGAACTTCGATGTGTACGGAGTTCGCAAGGTGTGGCAACAGCTGTGTCGAGAGGGCAGCCAAGTGGCCCGGTGCACCGTGGCCCGTCTGATGCGTGAAATGGGGCTTCAGGGCGCGGTCCGTGGACGTCGATTCAAGACGACGAAGCCGGATTCGAGCGGCACTCGCCCGATGGACCTCGTGGAGCGCGACTTCAACGCCACACGCCCGAACGAGCTCTGGGTTTCGGACTTGACCTACATCGCTACGTGGCGCGGCTTCGTGTATGTCGCCTTCGTCATCGACGTCTTCGCTCGACTCATCGTCGGCTGGCGAGCGACGACATCGTTGACTGCCGGCATCGCTCTCGATGCGTTGGAGCAGGCGCTGCACGAGCGCCGACTAGACCCAGAAGATCCATTGGTGCATCACAGCGATCGCGGCGTGCAGTACGTCTCGATCCGTTACACCGAGCGGCTCGCCGAGGCGGGCATTGAGCCGTCCGTCGGCAGCCGAGGCGACTCCTACGATAACGCTTTGGCGGAATCCATCATCGGCCTCTACAAGACCGAGGTGATCCGTCGACGCGGGCCCTGGCGTGGTCTCGAGGACGTCGAGTTCGCCACCCTCGAGTGGGTGCATTGGTACAACACGCAACGACTCTTGGAGCCGATCGGAAATGTCCCCCCGGTCGAGTACGAGATGAACTATTATCGGTCGCAGGAAGGCTCGCTAGAGATGGCGAGACTCAACTAAAACAGTCTCCGGAAAACCCGGGGCGGTTCAGGGTCCGTTTCTGCCAGCACACCTGAGCGAACCCGTTGTCCAAGTCTTTTTTGAGACTCGCCCTCTCTGTGTCGCTTGTGGAGAGATTGATGAACCGACCATAAATGATGTAGAGCGCGGCGATTTGGCCGCGTAGATAATAGATGTCATCTTGTAGCGTCCCTTTTGGTGCCAATACAGCCGTCACGTCTCGTGCCGCCACCGCCTCGGACGGTATATTTGTTGCTGACGATTCATGCACCAACACCGTTCTGGCTTGCTAACTTCGTGTAACGCCACTAAAATAGCGCCGTTTGAGTTTCGCTCGAAGCTCGAGCACCAACCTCCGGTCGCCCACGCGGTGGGTGCACCGCCTAACGTTAAGTTAGCTTCAAAACGAAGGAGACTTGAGGAATGGCGAAAAAACCCATGACCAAAACACAAATCGTGGCCCAGATGTCGGAAACGATGCAGGTTCCGAAAAAGCAGGCCGCGGCATGGTTCAAGTCGATTGCCGATCTCGCGGCGAAGGAGACGAAGCGGACGGGCCAGTTCATCATTCCCGGAATCGGAAAACTCGTGAAGGCGCAACGAAAGGCGCGCAAGGGACGCAATCCCCAGACCGGCGAACAGATTCGAATCCCGAAAAAGACGGTGGTCAAGTTTCGAGTAGCGAAAGCTTGCCTGGACGCCGTCGTCTCACCGAAGAAGTAGCTCACAAGCGACGCCTCGGAATGTCCTACCGAACGACGGATGCACGCTGACGACGTGCCCGGCGTAAAAAGCGGGCGAAGGCGGACACTGAGAATCCGACGGAAACCAAAGCGTTGCAGGTTCCAGAGCCTGTGCCTTCTATTTATTCATCCGGGCGCCCCAAACTTGATTAGTCTCCGGTCTGCCGGCTGTGCCTTCTATTTATTCATCCGCCAGCCCATGGGTCGGAAGTCAGCCCTGCGGCGCGAAATACCCTGGATTCTGCGCGGATTCCAAGGGCGTCTAAGCTGCTGATTTGTGGTCTATTTCAAAAGGTTCGAGTTTTGGCACAGGACGGGGTGCCGAGCGTGCAATTTTCGTCCGCCACAAATGTGCAATTTACAGCCGTCGCTAACAGCGTCCCGGTTTCGGCTATCGACGGCTATGGACATTGCTCCGACGCGAAGGCCATGTCACACCGTGAATCCGAAGCGGGTCTATTGGCTGTACCGTCTCGAAGGCCTGAAACTGCTGCGCATAGCTCCCCTGCTGATGCCCAGGGTGCCGACTTATAATGATGATGAAGGACACCCACGATACCTCTGAATCTGCCTCGCTACAATGGCGCATTGGCTGGCGAGCGGAGGGGAAGGAGACACCATGCCGAAGGCGCCCGACCAGGAACGCAGAAATAACAGCGAGACCGTTGAAGCCCGTTCGCGCACCAGAAGACCAGGGCGGATGCAAGAACAGCCTGAACACTCAATAGGGTACTGTCAAGTTGAGGCATTCAGGGCCGATCCGACCCCAAGATATTGGCAACGCCGTGCGCTCAAGCCCCATCATCTAGCGGCCCGCTTCGAGCTTGAGACCTCAATTTGACAATACCGATCGAAGTTCTGGATTGGGGTTGGGCGGGCGTCGCTCCCGGTTTCGGTTTCCTGGCCGACGAGTTTCCCGACGCCCAGCTGAAGACGTTCAGCTTTGAAGAAGGCCAGACCCACGTGCCGTTCGACGACAACATCTTGATTCCGGTTCGCCCGTTCCCCGGAGTTATCGGAGTCGCACCGGCTACCGAGGAGGAACTGGTCACCATCCCACCGCGCGAGAACGGCGGCAACATGGACAACCGTTACTTGGGGGTGGGTACCACGGTCTTCTTGCCTGTCCTCGTCGAGGGGGCGCTTTTGTCCATCGGCGACTCTCACGCCGCGCAGGGCGACGGGGAGGTCGGCGGCACCGGTGTCGAAGCCCCGATGCGCATCGTCCTGGAGGTTGAAGTACAAAAGGGTGGTCGACTGCCGGCGGAGCCCGAATACGAGACCGATGAGTATTACGCGGTGACGGCCTTTGGTGAGACGATCGACGAGGCCGCACGAAAGGCAACACTCTTCATGATCGATTACCTTGAGGCCGAGCGCGGGTTGTCCCGCGTAGACGCGTACATGCTGTGCTCGCTTGCAGGGGACCTGAAGATTTCAGAAGCTGTGGACATGCCGCACTACCTGGTCAGCATGCACATGCCGAAAGGGATTTTTAGTCCATGACCCCGTCCTGTGCGGTGCTTGCGCTGTTTGCTGTTGGTAATGTGTACGTATCTCTTTGTAAAAAAAGCGCTTACGCTCCATTTAGCGCGCGGCGAAGGTCGTGAGCGCTATTTTGGCTGTAATTTAATGCAGCGTAACGTCTTAGCGTCATCTCACCAACACTTAATGGCGGAAGCACCGTACAGGACGCCATTCCAAAGGTTGGTGGTCTCCATCATCATTACACTCGACGCGCTGCTGGTGCTTCCGCAATCAAGTGTTGGCGGCAGATGCCTAACCCGTTCGTGTACTAGAGTTTGAGCCTGATTTCGAGAGACTCAGTTCTTTCGGCGATGCCGGCTGGGCTGACGATGCGGTGCCTTACATTCAAGGACATCTTCGTGTGCACGCCGACATCCTTATTAATGGCGTTCGAAGACACAGGCAGGACAACTAACACTGGTATTCAAACGCGGCTTAGCAACACTTGATAGCGGAAGCACCGCGCGTGCCCGAACGACTGCGTCCGACACGGCGTCCACCGCCTCGTCCTGACCCACGACGCGCTCGTGAAGGTGCTCCGAGAGCTTGAGAAGCTTTGCGACCTCGCCTTCCATGAGCTTGGACACCGGAATGCCGGTCGAGTGCGCAACGACCTGCGCGATGTCCTCCTCATCAACCTCTTCCTTGAGGAGCACGCTCTTGCGATCGTCGAGAATCAGCTCGGCACCCTACGGACGGTGTGATGAACTCCTGCCCGGGGAAGGGCAGCGTGCAATCCGGGCCTCTCGGTCCGACCTCGTCCGTGCCATTGTCGACGACCGCCATCTCGTTGGGTTGACCTCGAGTTACCTCTAGGTCTGAAACCAGGCCTTCGCGCGGGAGCGTGGCGTGTCGGTCGCAAGTAGTTTCCGGATATCATCGATTGCCGACCCTGGGATCTCCCCAGGAGATGACGATCTGCCTCGACGAGGCGTACGGCGAAAAGGAACCGCGGTTAGACTACAATCGGCTTGGGAACTGGCTCACAGGATGAAGAAGGGCCACCGGATCCAGGTCGAGCAGCTGGCGCCGGTAGCATGACGATATAGGGAGCATCGCAACATGGCGCGGGCGACACGGAAGAAAGCAAAAGAGACTGAGAGCACCCATTCTGACAGCGGCGCAACGACAGGCTATGAAACCGCGCTGTGGGCAATGGCGGATACCCTGCGCGGCTCGATGGACGCGGCGGAATACAAGCACGTTGTCCTCGGCCTCATCTTCCTGAAGTACATCTCGGACGCCTTTGAGGAGATGCATGCGCGCCTCGAAGGCGAGGTGGCCCAGGGTGCGAATCCTGAGGATCCAGACGAGTACCGTGCGGAGAACATCTTCTGGGTACCGCCCGAGGCCCGCTGGAGCCATCTCAAGTCTCAGGCACGACAACCCACCATCGGCCAGCTTGTCGACGGCGCGATGACGGGTATCGAGCGAGACAACCCAGTGCTCAAGGACGTGCTCCCTAAGGACTACGCCCGCCCTGCGCTCGACAAGCAGCGTCTCGGCCAGTTGATCGACATGATCGGCAATATCCAAGTCGGAGACGCCGATGCCCGTTCCCGCGACGTGCTGGGCCGCGTTTACGAGTACTTCCTCTCACAGTTTGCGAGCGCCGAAGGCAAGAAAGGCGGCGAATTCTACACCCCGCGCTGCGTCGTGAAGCTCCTGGTCAAGATGCTAAAGCCGTACAAGGGCCGGGTGTACGATCCGTGCTGCGGCTCCTCGGGCATGTTTGTGCAGTCGATCAAATTCATTCGAGCCCACACCAGCGGAAACGGCAACGGTGGCAGGGCGCGTGGCGACATCTCGATCTACGGTCAGGAATCGAACTGGTATTGTCAAGTTGAGGCATTCAGGGCCGACCCGACCCCAAGATGTTGGCAACGCCGTGCGCTCAAGCCCCATCATCTAGCGGCCCGCTTCGAGCTTGAGACCTCAACTTGACAATACCTTTAGGAGTCCTCGATGAAGCAGGAAGGAAGACAGGAAGGTCAACGTATATCGGCCAAGCTGACTGGATGGATCACGCCGGGAGTGGGCCTGTTCCTCTGTCTCGTGCTGATCGTGGGCCCGGTCACGGCCCAGCAGGAGTACGAGTATCCCGGTCCGATGACGGGGGGGTATTTGGGTCTGAGCCACTACCCGAAGTGGTACTATCCACCGCCGGTGACAGCCTCGCCGACGTATCCCACCTGGTCGCCCGACGGCGAGTCGCTGGCGTTCGCGGCCCACGGTCGGATCTGGATGGTACCGGTCGAGGGGGGGACGGCAACTCAGCTCACGAGCGGGCCGGGCTATCACTCGCAGCCGGACCTATCCCCGGACGGGCGCTACCTGGCGTATTCGGTCGATGTCGATGTGAACCTCGACATCTACATCCTCGACCGGCAGACCGGTGAAGCGGAGCGGATCACGGACGACCCCCATATCGATGTGCAGCCCCGCTGGTCGCCGGACGGCTCCCGCGTGCTGTTCACGACCTTTCGGAGCGGGACGTTCGATCTCTGGGCATACGACATGCGAAAAGGGTCGGCCGAACCAATCGTATCTCACCCCAGCATCAACAATCAGGAGGGCGACTGGATCGGCAACGGGGGGGACCTGGTCTTCGTCTCAAAGCGGGGCGAGGCCGCGCTTGGATCGGGTTCTCTCTGGCGGTGGAACGCCGACAGCGAAGAGGCGGAGCTGCTCCTTCGGGTAGAGACGAACTTCCAGGGCGCGCCGGTCGTCTCTCCTCACGGCGGAACGGTTGCGTACGTCACCGACGCGTCGGGGAGCAATGATCTGTATGCGGTGCCGAGTCGGACGGCGGACGGAGGCATCCAGCCGGTGCGCCTGACGCATACGGAAACGGACGAATATTTCCCGTCATGGTCGCCGGATGGTCAGCGCATCGTGTACGCCCGCAACGGTGGGACTCCGGATCGGGAGAGGACGATCGATAGTGGGATGGGCTTCGCCCTCTATACGGTCACTAGGGGTGGGGGTGAGCCGAAACCGGTTCGCATCGACGCGTATGCGTGGTCGGTGCCGACCGGAGTGGTGCAGGTCCACGTCACCGAGTCGGGCTCGCAGCTGCCGTCGCGGATCTATCTTCGGGGTGCCGACGGCCTTAGCTACTTCCCGGACACGAGCTTTCCGAGAGTGGCGAGCGTGACGGAGGACTACTACTTCCACACGGACGGGAGCTTCGAGGTGATGCTGCCGGTGGGCCAGGCCGAGCTCGAGGTCTGGCGTGGTTTCGAGTACGAGCCTGTTTCCCGGACCGTGAACGTACGCGCGGGCGAGGTGGCGAGGGTCGAGGTCGAATTGACCCGCTGGATCGACATGGCTGCCGACGGGTGGTACTCCGGCGACAACCACATCCACCCGAACTACGGGGGTCATGAGTTCATCATGCCGATGGACATGAGGAACAAGGCCCACGCCGAGGACCTGAACGTGGCGAACGGGATGATCGCCAACTACTGGGGGAACAGCCGGATCGAAGACTTGCAGCACTTCCTCGGGCATCCACACCCGCATACGGGGCCGCGGACGGTCGTCTACTACAACGAGGAATACCGTTCGAGCTTCTTCGGCCACATGTCGCTGCTCAATCTGGCCGAGCTCATCACTCCCGCCTTCAACGGCTCTCGCGGCACAGCCTACGACCAGGATTATCCCGCCAATGCGAAGGTGCTGCAGTGGGTGCACGAACAAGGGGGCATCGGCGGCTACGTCCACCCCTTCGGCCTCGACCATCGCCCAGAGACAATGGGGACCGGGCGCGCAAGGGGGGAGCTCCCGGTGGACGCCATTCTTGGTCTCGCAGACTTCATGGACGTGGTGTGTATCTGGAGCGACGAACTGGGCAGCGCCGAGGTGTGGTACCGGCTGCTGAACACGGGGTCGAGGGTGACCGCCACGGGCGGAACGGACGTCATGAGTGACATCTCGCGGCATCCCGCGGTAGGGACGACGCGGTCGTACGTCTATACCGGAGAAGACAAGTTGGACTACGACAGCTGGGCCGACGCCCTGGCGGCGGGACAGACCTTCGCAACCAGTGGACCGATCCTTACCCTCGACGTCTCGGGGAAAGGGATGGGACAGGAACTACAGGTGTCGAAGGGCGACGTGGTGAAGCTTTCGGCCACGGCACGCTCCATCTTCCGCATGCACCGCCTGGAGGTCATCCAGAACGGCACGATCATCCACACGGTTGAGGCGAGTGGAGAGGCGAAGAAGATCGAGGCGGAGCTGGAAGTACGTGTCGAATCCAGCGGCTGGCTCGCCGTCCGCGTGCTGGGGCCGACCCAGCACGGCGCCATGGACAGCTATCTCTTCGCGCACACGTCCCCCGTGTACGTGATCGCCGACGGTGAGCCGATCCGCTCCAGCGAGGACGCCGCTTTCTTCGTCCGATGGATCGACCAGAACCTAGCGGCTTTGAGGGGTAGGGATAATTTCTACGACCCAGCTCACAGGGAGGAAGTGATCTCGACCTTCGAGGAGGGACGGAGGCTCTATCAGGTCCAGGTTGACGGTCGGTAGGCCCATTGCCCATTAGCCCATTAGTACATTGGGTGTAACTCTCATACTGACACCGATCATTGCCAACTGCGTATCGGCACGACATTGTCGAGAGCCGTAACCTCCGCCTTGTAGGTAGACAAAGCAGAGCTTGCCTAAACCATTCTAAGTGCATGAATCTTATGAATCTGGTTCTCCTGTCGTTTCTGGGGATCTGATTTGGGCGCGAGGGTATGGCCTATGGACGCTGCCGCGATTGTGGAAAACACCGGAAACTCCTGGAGAGAGAGGCGTTAGGGATGGGTTGTGAGCAGGTACAAACGTAGCAGCGGCGTTTTCCACAATCGCTTGGAAAACGCTTCGCGTTTCCCACAAGCGCCCACAGGCCCCTCCTGATATATACAAGAAGGATTCATTCATTTGGAATAAGGAAGGGGAGGCATCGATCAGTGGAGGCTATGGAAAACGCCCTTCCAGGCTTCGAAGAGAGCTCAGTCGTGAGCAAGGCCTTGAACGATCCGGACCGTGGGGGCGTTTCCCACAGCCTCGTTTCGCGCTGCGGGGCAGTGGCATTTGGTGAGGCCTGTGGGTTGAGAGGGTAAGCCATGTTTAGATGCGCATCGGCGAGAACGCTAGAATCCTTTTTCGGCAAGAAAAAGGAGCGTTCTCGCGATGCGCGTTACCACGTTAGTCAACAAGCTCATCGGATTGCAAGGCCTGTGGGTCCGAAATTTCCACTTCCAGGCGGACAAAGCCAGAGTGGTGGTGGATGTCGTACCACGGAGGAGGAAGCCTCTGTGCGGGGTTTGCGGTCGAAAGGTCCGCAAGAACAAAGATCGCTACAATCGTTACTGGCGGCACTTGGACCTGTTCGGTGTCCGGAGCTATCTTCGCTACTCGATCCGGCGAGTGGTTTGTCGGCGTTGTGGCGTGGTCAAAGAAAAGGTGCCTTGGGCCGACAAGGGGAGCCGCTTTACCAAGAGCTTCGAACAAGAGGTAGCGTGGCTGGCACAGAGGACGGACGTCAGCGCCGTCGCGGAATATTTCCGTGTGACGTGGCGTTCGGTGCGACGGATCATCCAGCGGGTGGTTGCCGAGCAACGGGATGAGCGGCGCGAGCTCGATGGATTGCGGGTGATTGGGATGGACGAGATCAGCTACCGCAAACGCCACAAGTACTTGACAGTGGTAATAGACCATCTCAGCGGCCGGGTCGTCTGGGCGGGAAAGGAGCGCAAGGCCAAGACGCTGCTGCGGTTTTTCCGCAAGCTCGGACCACAAAGAGCCGCGGAGCTCGAAGCGGTCAGCATGGACATGTGGGAGCCGTACATAACTGTCGTCGGCAAAAAGGCTCCTCAGGCACGGGTGATCTTTGACCGCTTCCACATCGTCAAGCATCTGAACGAGGCCGTGGATAAGACCCGGCGCGAGCTGGTGCGCGAGCTCAAAGGGACTGCCCGACGCAACCTCAAGAACACCAAGTTTCCCCTTCTCAAGGCCAAACACAACCGCAGCGCGAAAGACAAACGGGTGCTCCGCGAGCAGGTGCGAGCTAATCGTCGCCTCTACCGCGCCATGCTTCTGCGCGACGACTTCATGGACCTCTACACCTACAAAACCGAGACATGGGCCAAGAAGTTTCTCCGAGGATGGCTGCGGCGCGCTATGAGCTCGAGGATAGAGCCCGTCAAACGCGCGGCGAAGATGATCCGCAGCCACTTCGATGGCGTCATCGCGTGGGTCACGTGGAGACTCAGCAACGGCCGACTCGAAGGAATGAACAACAAAATCCGGCTGCTGAGCCACCGCAGCTTTGGACTCCACTCTGCCGAAGCTCTCATCAGTCTCGTCTACCTAAACTGTGGCGGTCTCACCCTCGAGAGAATCCACTGAAATGGCAGGAGAGGCATGAATCTTATGGGCTGGCTAAAAGCCTAACTTTGTATAGTAATCAAAGATTCAGGGGACTAGCGTGCGTCAAAAGTTTTTGCTGTACCATATTAGAGACAGGAGGACCTTGTGACGGAGCGCGCTGAGTTCCCGAAAGCCGAAGATCTGGCGAAACTTCTGAAAGACCGGAGAGACATGAAGGGAATCGGGCTCCGAGCGGCAGCAGGGGAAGCGGGCGTATCCTTCAACACGTTTGCCCGCGTTGAGAAGGGCCATGTGCCAGACATCGAGACCTTCAGTCGCCTGGCGCGTTGGCTCGGCCGTTCCCCGGCGGACTTCCTCGGGCAGGGGAGCATCACATCCGATTCGACCCCGGATCTGATCGAGACCCACCTACGCGGAGACCCCGCACTCTCTTCCGATGCCGCGGGACGAATCGCCGGGATCGTGCGCGAGTTCTACGATCAGCTCGCAAAGCCCAAGGAGGTCGCGATTGCCTGTCACCTCCGCGCGGCTTCTACCTTCAGGCCCGAGGCGTCTGCGCTTTTCACCGAACTTCTCCAGGAAATGCATGACACTCTCCTCGCCGATGAGGACTAGCTTGTGGCTCTCCAACGTGGATTCAAAGCCGAGGCCGAGCGTCTCGCGAAGGACATCTGGAGCGCGATGCGAAGTCCGGCACGAATGATAGTAGTCGACGTATTTGCGTAGGATTCGCTTCAGGTGCCGCTCATCAAGGACGATCACGTAGTATCTGTGTTTGCGACCGGACCAAGGAGGGTAGCTCCGCTCAATGGTTGTTGCAGGCCCCACCGTCCACGCCGCGTCAACTGGTCGCTTGTAACGTTACCAGTGGATCAAGTTTTGGCACAGGATGGGGGCAGCTGGCGTAGTGACACGACACCACACGTCGCGTCGTTGAAGTTTCCAGCATGACGCTCTCAGGTACGCGCAGACTACAGGCTGTTCAAAACCAGATTTTGCAGCTGAAGAGCTACTGGCCTTCGTCGGCGGCAAGAGACCACTCGAGAAGAACAGCGTACTGCTCTACCCGTTCGGGGGATTGACCAACGACATCCGCAAGGTACTGCCGCAAAACGGCGACCGGGTTCTCCGGCGGGCGACCCCTCTGAGAGTAGATAAGTGTACGGAGTTTCTCTGCGGAGCCGAAGCAGATCAAGTTCTCAGGCGGGGGATTGAATCGGTGCTTTTTTCCTAGAACAACTTTCCGGCGGAAACCCTGGCGAACGCGCTGAACACGGAGATCGCACAAGCCCGGCGTGCCGATGACGTCAAGGAACTCAAAATGGCAGACTGCCGGTCGAAGGGCAGGCCCGCCGAACGTTGGGATGACAACCGCATGGCGTCCCTTTTCCTGTAGACGCTTGGACGAGATCGAGCGGTGCGCCGGTGGGTCAAGAGCGAGAATACAGTCCCGCCAGTAGTCGATAAATAGGTCGAGATCAAGCCGGACCCTTTCCGGAGGATTCGGCCCGGCGAACACGGCGAGGACCGGAGCGAATTGATCCCGAACAGTCATCGGGCGTGACCTTCCATCGCGCAAGAGCACAGAATTTCCATGTGGAAACCCCGATAGCTGGGCATCGGCAGTGTCAATCAGCTTTTTGAGCACAGGGAGGGTAAACACCTGCTTCATTGATTCACCCAGATCAAGGGTGCTTCCGCTATTAAGTGTTGGTGAGATGACGCTAAGACCTTACGGTGCATTAAATTACAGCCAAGATAGCACTCACGACCTTCGATGCGTGCTAAATGGAGCATAAGCGCCTTTTTTGCAACGGGATGCGTACACATCACCAACAGCAAACAGCGCAAGCACCGCATAGTTCCCCTGTCTGCTCACCACTGACCCGACGCCGGCGCGGATCCTCTGGGAGCTAGAGGGCAGCATCGCGGATGAATCCAGCGGGCCCACCGGCTCCGTGTTGCCGGTGCCACAGAACAAGAGCACTGCATCGCTGGCGGAAGATATCAACGGTCTACGTGGGCGGGTGCTCCTCGGTAAGACGATGGCGGGCGGTCACGCTGAACCGGCGCAAGCGCCGCGCGGCGACTGGAAGCCGACAAGGATCGGGCCTACTTAGCGCCGCATGCATGCGGCGCGAGCCATAGCTGGAGGGATCGCTTCGATTACTTATTGGGCGCTGGCAATGCGGATAGTCCAAGTTCCTTCAGAAACGCGTTGTGCTTCGCCGTTGACTCCTGAATCTGTTTCTCGATCTCGACTAACTCCTTATGCGTGACCGACAGATCGACCGCGACCTCCTCCTCAGCCGTGCTGACATAGCGCGAGATGTTTAGATTGCAGTCGTTGGCCTCAATCTCGTCTATCTCCACGCGTCTGGCGTACCGCTCGATGCTCTCCGGACGTTGCTGGTAGGTGTCGATGATCTTCTCGATATGCTCGTCGGACAGGTAGTTCTGCCGCTTGCCCTTCTCGAAATGCTCGGACGCGTTGATGAACAGGACGTCATCGGGCTTTTTGCACTTCTTCAGGACGAGGATGCAGACCGGGATGCCGGTCGAGTAGAACAGATTCGCCGGAAGGCCGATGACGGTGTCGATGTGCCCGTCGTCAAGGAGCTTGCGGCGAATCTTCGCCTCCACGCCGCCGCGGAACAGCACGCCGTGCGGCAGGATGATCGCCATCACACCGTCATCCTTGAGGTAGTGAGACCCGTGCAGCAGGAACGCGAAGTCCGCCGCCGACTTCGGGGCCAGCCCGTAGTTCTTGAAGCGCATGTCCTCGCCCAACGCCTCGTTCGGGTCCCAGCGGTAGCTGAACGGCGGGTTGGCAACCACGGCGTCGAAGTGGGGCCTTTTCGCCGGGTTCCGCTCGCGGAGCAGGTCCCAGTCGTTGGTCAGCGTGTCCCCGTGATAGATCTCGAACTCTGAGTCCTTCACCCCGTGCAGCAGCATGTTCATCCGCGCGAGGTTGTAGGTGGTGATGTTCTTCTCCTGCCCGTAGATCTTGCCGATGCCGTGCGGTCCCATGCGCTTGCGCACATTGAGCAGCAGCGAGCCCGAGCCGCAGGCGAAGTCCATCACGCTGGCGAGGTGCTTCCGCTTGCCGGTCTTCGGCTCCTGGCTGTCTAGCGCGACGATCCCGGACAGGATGTCCGAGATCCGCTGCGGCGTGTAGAACTCACCGGCCTTCTTGCCCGAGCCAGCGGCGAACTGGCCGAGCAGGTACTCATAGGCGTCGCCGAGGGTGTCGCTGTCCGTGGAGAACTCCGCGAGGCCCTTGGCTATCTTGGTGATGATCGTGCAGAGCTTCGCGTTCCGGTCTGCGTAGGTCTTGCCGAGCTTTTCGGAGCCGAGATTGATTTCCGAAAACAGTCCCGAGAACGTGCTCTGGAACGATTCGTTCTCGATGTACTTGAAGCCGGCCTGGAGCGTGTCGAGCAGCTCGCCGTCCTGGGTGAGGGCCATGTGGGCGATGCTGGCCCAGAGGTGCTCGGGGCGAATTACGAAATGCGCTTTGAGCCGCATCTGCTTCTCGAAGGCCGACACATCATCGGGGTTCTGCACGTACCAGACAGACAGGGAGGACCGCCCGCCGTTGCCGATCACGTTCTGGTCTGGGTAGTCGCGCCCTAGCTCCTTCTTCGCGGTCTGCTCGTAGTTGTCTGAGAGGTAGCGGAGGAACAGGAACGCGAGCATGTAGTCGCGGAAGTCGTCCGCGTTCATCGCTCCGCGGAGTTGATCGGCGATGGCCCAGAGCGTCTTGCCAAGCTGTTTCTGGTTCTGCTCTGTCATGTCGCGTTACTCCTTTCCATTGCCGGCTCAGTCGGGAACAAGGCGGGATTGAACGGGTATTGGTTGATGAACTCGTGGAGAATCTTCCGAAAGTAGCGTTTGTTCTCCTCCAGCATCTCCTGCGGCTCGAACAACGAGTAGTTTCCGTGGCTGAGGATGTTTATCAACCGTGTGTGAAGGATGCCGTCTTCATCGTCCGCGTCGCGTTTGATGCACGCGGAGAAGTTCTCGTAGCCGTGAAAGCTTGCGGTCTTCTCCAGGATTGTGCGGAGCATGTTGAAGTGATGGGTGTACAGCCTCCCATCGCGTTCCACCCCGTAGAGCTCAGCGAGCGCGGCGACGTGGTGGAATAATGGCGTATCCCCGGTCTTGCGCAGGAGAAGCCCCTCCGGCGACCCGTCGCGGCTGAGAAAGTACTTATTCGCCCTATTCAGCTCGTTGCACAGCACGTTGAAGAACAGCGTGTGGTGCGTCGAGATCACCGTCTTGAGCCGGCTCTCCGGCCTCTTGAGCAGCTTCGCCAGATGATTTGCCACCACGATGGCGTTGTGCTCATCGAGCGATGAGATCGGGTCGTCAATGTAGATGTGCTTGACCCAGTTGTAGGGACCGCTTCCATCGTCATCGAGGGCCAGCTCGACGATGGCGAGAAAGAAGCACCAGATGAAGATGTTCTCCTCGCCACGGGAGACCTTGATGGCCTCCTCGCGGCGGGTTTCGTACTCGTATTCGCCCTCACCCTGCCCCGCGTCCGCACTGTCGACCTCGTCGTCGGCGGTGCCGTCCTTCTTCACCCTGAACTCTCGGGCGAAGACCACCTCCCGGGTGGTGGTGTCAATCCGGAACTCGAAGTCGGCGTAGCGGTCGAGCAGGGTGCGGATTCGATTGTCCATCTCCATCGACTCGAGACCGGCGAAGAAGCTCGAATCCGTGTTGAGCATCAGCTTCCGTTCGCTGTCATTCTCCAGATCGTTGTCCCACGAGAACAGGTCTTCGGTGAAGGCGTTGAAGTAGAGCGTGTCGCGCTGTTCGGTCTCGTCATCGGCGTTCACGACTTTGCCGAGGTCCTTGAAGGCGGTGGACAGCCGGGTCTTGCCCGTGCCGTTATAGGCGTAGAGCAGGATGAACTTCTTGTTCTCCAGCTCTCGCCGCAGGTGTGTGGCGAGGGTGTTGAGGTCCGTGAACGTCGTTGCGTCGCTCATGACTCACTAGCCCTCCACCAGCGAGGGAAAGAGCTGTTGTAGCGCGCCTTGCTTCTGACGCTTAAGAGCACTAATCCGCTGAGCTTGAGTCGCAAGGATGATGTCAGCCGCGCGCAGACAGTCCGCTATACGCTCTTGCTCGGCGACATCCTTTGGTTGCGGGATCAAGAACGATCGGATTTGGCCGAAGTTCAGACCTTGCCTGTTGCCGCCAGCCTGGCAGCTATCGATTTGATCTTGACCGTGCTTGGAGATCAGGTACTGGCTGAGAAACCAGGCTTGGATCTGTTCGCTCAGGCACCGAATTATGCACACATGTTGATTTACGTTGCCGCCAGCGATGCGTGCATCGGCAACGGCGCTTCGTCCGATAGACGCGCCAGAGATGTTGAGGAGCACGTCGCCTTCTTCAACCTCCGTGACTGCGAAAGAAGCATGTGTGTCTTCATCGATGTGCACGACATTGTCGAGGATAAATTCACCCCAGCCGACGTTCTGGCTGCGGACAAACGGCCGGCCGCTCGACCGGTAGTTCTTTTCGCCCCCGCGCGGGGTGACACCACTCCCAATCTTGCTCGTCACTAGACCAAGTTCACGCGACTCCCACTCGGGGGCATCCTCGAATTCTGGGAAGCGGAGACGGGGCACGGATTCGCCGGGCTGCGGGAACAGCTGCTGCATCAGCCCTTGTTTGTGCTGCCGCAGGGCTTCGAGCTTCCGGCCCTCCGCAGCGATCAGGTCGTCCAGCGAGCCGAGGCAGTCGGCGATCTTCTGCTGCTCACGCGGCGATGGCGTCGGGATCGGCATTTGCATCAGGTCGTCGTTTGTGACGGCCATGCGATCATGCCGAGCGCCGCTGTTGGACACCCCCCGCAGATACCCGTGCCAGTGGGATGACCTGAAATAGTGAGCGAAGAAATCGTTGGCGTCGCTCCGGAAGCGAAACACCGTATAGAGGGGGGACATGACGCCCGTTCCAATCTGGTTCTTGGAGATGGGTCCGACAGGCGCGGTGGAAGAGATGCGAGGGTTGTAGACGTAGTCGCCTGTTTCCACGATGTAATAGTTGTTGGTATTCGTAGCTATGTCTCTGTCGAAGTACTCGCGCTGATCGACAACACCATGTTCTGCAGAGTTGGTCAGGGCCCTCAGATCAGCACCGTGTGTGTTTCGCTGGGTGATCCGCTTCGCCAACTTCTTGAGGGGCGGGCACTCCCACGGTGGTTCATCAACGAATTCGGCGAACCGCAGTTTCGGCACAAGGTTCGATGGCTTATCGGCTGTCATCGCGCGCCCCCCTGCTCGTAGGCGTTGAGGCCCGAAATGTCCCGGCCGTGGGCCCGCTTGTTCAGCACTGGAACGAGATCGGCCATGAGGGCGAGTTCCCGCTCGCGGCGTTCACGCCAGCCAAGTTCGAGCGGCGCCATCAGGTCGGTGAGTTGCTCGCCGTCGAAGATCATGCGCTGGAGGATGGTGTCGACGAAGGCCGCGAGGGACTCAGGTGTCAGATCGTGTGCCTGAGCGAGGTCCTCGATCTCCCTGGCCTGCTTCGCGACCTTGAATTGCTCGTAGCCGGCGCGGATCGCGGCCTCGTCGAGGCCTTCGCCCTCCTTCAGTGAGCGGACGTACTCGGTGATCTCCTCCCGCTCGTCGAGGAACTTGGCGTCGGACTGGATCAGGCCGATGAGCTGCTCGCGGCTGATCGTCAGCTTCTTCGGGTCCTGACCCGAGTACTTGGCGATCAGCTTCATGATGTAGTCGTAGTCGATGACTGCGGAGGCGAAGAGGACGAACTCGAAGTCGAGCTGGTCGACCTCAAGGATGGCCAGCTCGCCGTCCCCGCCGGGCGTGCCCTGCTGCTCTTTCAGGCGCTGGGCAGTTTCGAGGTAGGCGCCGCGGAAGGCGCGGAGGTCGTCCTTGGGGAGGGCCTGCTCAATCTGCTCGCGCTGCTCCTCGGTGAGGTCGGTGTACTGGTCGAGCTCGGTCTGGAGGCGCTGGACCTCCTTGAATCGCTTGATGAACTGTGCGCGGGCGTCGTCGCCCATCAGGTTGTTCACCTGATCGGGCTTGGCTTCGAGGCCCTGCGACTGCATGAACTCGCCGAGGTCGGCGACGGCCTGCTTGAAGTTGTCGATGACGACGGGTGCCTTGTCGACCAGCCAGATCTCGCGGGCCCGGTCAGCCTGTGCACCGGAGAAGAGAGCGATGGCGGCGTCGACGCTGTCTTGCTGCTGGCGGAAGTCGAGGATGTGGCCATAGGGCTTGGTCGCGTTGAGAACGCGGTTGGTGCGGGAGAAGGCCTGGATCAGTCTGTGGTGCTTGAGGTTCTTGTCGACGTAGAGCGTGTTGAGGAACTTGGCGTCGAAGCCGGTGAGGAGCATGTCGACAACGATGGTAATGTCGACCTTCTCCTCGCCCTTCCTGGGCAGGTCGCGGTTGGGGAACTGCTGGTCCTTGATGCGCTGCTGGGCGTCCTGGTAGTAGAGGTCGAAGTTGTTGATGTCGTGGTTCGTGCCATACCGCTGGTTGTAGTCGGCGATTATGGCCTTGAGCGCGGTCTTCTTGCCCTCGGGGTCGTGCTGGTTGTCCTCCTTCTCCTGGGGGAGGTCCTCCTGGATCTGCTGGACGTCCTTGTTGCCCTCCGCTGGCGGCGAGAAGACGGTGGCGACCTTGAGGGGGACGAACTCGGGGTCGTCGGCCTGGCGTTGGGCCTGAAGCTGCTTGAAGACCTTGTAGTACTCGATCGCGTCGTTGATCGAGGCGGTGGCCAGCAGCGCGTTGAAGCGTCGGCCTCCGGTCGCGGCATCGTGCTTGTCGAGGATGGCCTGAGCGACCGCCTGCTTGGCAAGGGTCTCCCCGGGCTTGAGGGCGGGGGCGTCCTTTGGCTTGTAGTAGTCGACGTGGAAACGGAGGACGTTCCGATCCTCGATCGCGTGGGTGATGGTGTAGGCGTGGAGCTCCTTCTGGAACAGGTCCTTGGTGGTTCGCAGGGTGGCGACGTCTCCCTCGATCTGCCTGACGGTCGCGTTGTCCTCGAAGATCGGGGTGCCAGTGAAGCCGAAGAGCTGGGAGTTCGGGAAGAACTCCTTGATGGCCTTGTGGTTCCCGCCGAACTGCGAGCGGTGGCACTCGTCGAAGATGAAGACCATCCGCTTCTCGCGGAGCTGCCCGAGCCGCTGCTTGAACGTTGACCGCCCCTGAGCGATGTTCTGCTTGTTGTGCTTGCTGTTCTCGTCGAGGGCAAGCCCGAGCTTCTGGATGGTCGTGACGATGACCTTGTCCGCGTAGTCGTCGGACTGGAGGCGGCGGACAAGCGCCGCGGTGTTGGTGTTTTCCTCGACGCAGTTCTCCTGGAACCGGTTGAACTCTTCGCGGGTCTGCTGGTCGAGGTCCTTGCGGTCGACGACGAACAGACACTTGTGGATGCTCTCGTTGGTCTTGAGTAGCGTCGAGGTTTTGAAAGAGGTGAGCGTCTTGCCCGAGCCGGTCGTGTGCCAGATGTAGCCGTTGCCGCAGTTCTGGTCGATGCAGTCGACGATGGCCTGGACGGCGTAGATCTGGTACGGGCGCATCATCAGGAGCTTCTGCTCGCTCGCGATGAGGACCATGCATTTGCTGATCATCTGGCCGAGCGTGCACTTGGCGAGGAACCGATCGGCGAAGTCGTCGAGGTGGGTGATCTTCGTGTTGTCCTCGGCCGCGAACTGGTAGATCGGAAGGAACCGCTCGTCAGCGTCGAAGGCGAAGTGCCGCGCGTTGTTGTTGGCGAAGTACCACGTGTCCGTGCGGTTGCTGACGATGAAGAGCTGGACGAAGCACAGGAGCGTCTTGGTGTATCCGCTACCGGGGTTGTTCTTGTAGTCGACAATCTGCTCCATCGCCCGCCGGGGGCTGATCCCGAGCGTCTTGAGCTCGATCTGGACCACGGGGACGCCGTTGATCAGGAGTATTACGTCGTAGCGGTGATGGCTGTTGTCCGTATTGATGCGGAGCTGATTGACGACTTCGAAGTGGTTCTTGCACCAGTCCTTGATGTTGACGAGGGTGTAATTAAGCGGCGTGCCGTCGTCACGGATGAACGCTTCCCGGTTCCGGAGGGAGCGTGCGGCTTCGTACACATCTGGTGTGACGATCTCGTCGAGGAGTCGCTGGAACTCTCCGTCGGTGAGGTTGACGCGGTTGAGTGCCTCGAACTTCTCCCTGAAGTTCGCTTTAAGCTTGGCTCGATCGCGGATGTCGGGGCGGTATTCGTACTTGAGGTCTCGTAGCTTCGTGACAACGGACTCTTCAAGATCGCGTTCGGTTGTGATCATCGCCATCGCGGGGACTCACTCCTTTTGGCGTCTGCTGAAAGCGTCCGACTGTCCGGTGTCAAATGCGAACGCGACCCGAGGTTGGCTTCGATGCCACGGATGAAGGAGACGATCTTGTTGTGGATGGCTTGATCCATCGTTCTGCCTTCCCGGTCGTGCTTGGGCGGCTATCGACGTGGCCTGTCTCAAGAAACTTCAGCCGCTCGTACTCCTCCACCGCCATCACCACCACAACCGGCCGCCCATGCTTGGCGACCGCCACCGGTTCGGCGCGGGCCAGGTCGATCAGCCGGCCGAAGCCGTACTTCGCGTCTTTCGCGCTGAGGGTCTTCATGCGATCCTCCGCCAATGCGCTAACCATTCTGGGCCAAATTGGCCCACAACACAATTGATTCTGGATTCCGGTGGATTCCCGCAGAATCCGGGCTGGCGCTGGCGATACACCTCGCCCTTGCCACGTTCCGCAACGTGTCCACGCCGCCGTACATCACGGTCCCGGTGGGGGTCAGGCGGTAGACGCGCCAGCCGCGTGCGTCCGGCACCCATTGGGGCGCGCTCATCCGGTCGCATCTTCTCGAACCGCCCGTCGCGACGGGAAGCCCTTCCGCCACGCGGGTCCTGGAGCTTGTCCGACGTTTCGCTTCTGTTCAAGCGCAGGAGGTGCCGGGCATCGGGTTGGGCGTCGAGTATCGAACGGCCGACGGTCGCCTTACCGGACACGCTCTGACGCTCAAAGGGACGATCGTGCATGCGGCGTTTTTCACGAGAGACCCTGAAGAGAAACGAAAACGGCGTCCTGTCCAAGAACGCGAAGCGAGGTTAGGGTGAGTGTAACGCACGGGTGCTGGTGGGAATGCTCGATTCAGGCCGTGCCTTCAGCGATCGCAGCAAAGATCAGGTCGGCGGGGAGCGCGTGCGTGTTGCACGGTTTGCCGAAGGTGGTGAACAAGCTGCGGTATCGGCGTGGCGGCATCCCGCCGGAAATGCTGTTCTCAAAGATCCCGGGTGGCGTCCGGCTGGCCGGTGAGAAGGCGATGCTGGACTATCTGAGCAACCATGATTTGAGTCACGTGGTGTCGGTGAAGCACAACGCAGCGCTTGCCTCTAACCCGGACAACGTGCTGTTCGAGCCTACGGCAATCAACCGTGCGCGTGGGGCGGCGGACATGACGGCCAGAGAGCAGTGGGCAGCGGTGGTGCGCAACGCGACCTCGAACGTCGCTGGCGCTCGGGTGTTGATGACGGCGGCGGCGAAGGGCGCAGCCTTGGGGATGCTGATGGAGTTGCCAGTGACGGCGACAGTGGAGACGCTGCACGTCATCAATCACAACAAGCCGGTTAAAAGGGCTGTTCGAGATGCGGCGAAAACAGTCGGTATGAGCGGGCTGTTCGGAGGAGAGACGGCGGGTGTGCTGACATTGGCGAGCGCGTTCGGCATGCCGCTGTGCCGCCCAATGGGAGACGGCCTCTGGGAAATCCGGACGGAGCTGCCAACGAAGCGGACGGCGCGCGTGCTGCTTTGTCTCTACCGCAAGCACCTGGTGGTGCTGCACGGGTTCATCAAGAAAACGCGGGCAACGCCGGATTCGGATTTGGCAATGGCGCGAAAGCGTCGGAAGGAATTGGAACGATGAGCAAGAAGCATATGGGATCTAGCATCGATTCCTTTCTCCAGGAGGAAGGCATCTTCGAGGAAGCGCAGGCGCAGGCAATCAAGGAAGTCGTCGCGTGGCAGCTTGCGGAGGCCATGAAGAAGAAGAAAATCTCCAAGAACAAGATGGCAAAGCTGCTGAAGACGAGCCGCACCCAGGTAGACCGGTTGCTCAATCCGAAAAACGATATCACGCTCGGCAGTCTGCAACGGGCTGCCGCCATGGTCGGACGCCGCGTGAACATCGAGTTGGTGTAGGGAAGCAAACGGAACCGTTTGCATTCGCTGATGGTGCTTCCGCCATTAAGTGTTGGTGAGATGACGCTAAGACTTTACGGTGCATTAGCCTTAATCGAACAATAATTCATGACGCTAGCGCGAGTTCGATTCTTTCAAAGAGTGTCTGAGTGGAGGAGTTTGTGGCCATTCGGAGCGCGTTTCGACCACTAACGCGAACGAGGCGGCCGGCTTTGTTGATGATGCGGAAGCGGATGGTGCGGATGGTGTGCAGCAGATGGGTGCATGTACGCTTTCGAGAGATGCCTTTCGTTTCAGCGATGGTGTCGAGCTGAAAGCTGCGACACAGGTTGTGTGCGAGCACGTTCAACTGTTGCCAGGCGCTATTGGCGGCATAGTTTTTAGTGGGCACGACGTCGAGAGCGAACTGGCTGCGCAATTCGGCGAAGGTTTTCTCTTGGCCGCCTCGCCCAGCAGCGAAGTACCAAAGGCGTTGGACGGTGAGCGATTTGTTGGTGGCGACGGCTGAGTACTCGAAGTAGCCGTCGTCTGGAGAAAACAGGTCGAGCTGGAAGTTCTTCGCCGTTCGATGTCGAACTCGCTTCCGATAGATCGCGATCCGGACGGTGATATTCCAGGGCTCGATGAAGTGTTTGATGGAGAAGCCGTCGATTTCGTCACTCACGCGGTGCCATCGCTTGCGCCCAGCGACGACCTCCTTTAGGCCGAGCCACGGCCAGAACGGAGCCTTGATCGCGAACTCGCTTCGGGAGCGCTCTAGCCTCTTGAGAATCTTTTCGTTGAAAAACGCGGCGTCCGTGCGGAATTCCAGCTTTCGGGACCGACCGAACTGGCCCCGTAGCTCGCCTATCAGTTCCCGTAGAAACGCATCGGCACCCTTGGAGTCGTGAACGTTGCCAGGACGATTTCTGGATTTGAGAATCTGGCCCGTCTGAGCCAGGTGAGCGAACAAAGGGTAGTAACTTTTATTCTTCTTGCGATGAGGATTGAATCCTCGAAACGCCCATCCAACCTGATTGCCTGCCTGAACCACGGTGCCGTCCATATCTACCGTCAGACGGTTCAGACCCAATCGCTCGATTTGCTCGTGGACCAATACACCGTTCAACTCCGATAGGCCCTTGAGCCGCTCTCCCGTGAATTGCTTCAGCCAATTCACGATCGTCGGACGGCTCGGTAGTCTTCTCAACCCACAGAAGCGAAGCAGCATCGGGTCATCACAGACATACTGCAGGTGCTCTAAACGACGAGCTCCCACGAGCAGCATCCCAACCAACACCAGAACCAGTCGGACGCTCCCGTAGTCCGACCGAATGCCTTTTCCTCTGCACGCCTTTCCTACCCGGCGGCTTAGCTCAACGCGGCGCAAATATCGTGAAAACAGTTCCAGTCCACCAAACGAGCTCAGGTTCTGCTCTGTGAACTCGATCGGAAGATCCTTGTTGAAGTTCCGGCGAAATCGAGATAGTTTCAAGCGCACTATAGGGGCCTCTGGTCGTTTGGTGTTTTGTTTGGAAGCAACGCTCCAAACATAAACCCAGAGGCTCCTTTGTCAATACTTTCGCGCTACTTTGCTCTCTTTTTTTTGCGATTAGGGTTAGGTTACATCCAAAAGGCGTTGTTGCACCGCTCTTGGCTGAGCGCGAAATCTACCTATGGTGGTGGCCGAGGTAATGTTCGACCATGAAGTATCCCAAGCGCAGCCAGTACAAACACGCGAAACAGAAGAAGTACCACGTTTCCAACTGGGCGGAATACAACGAAGGGCTGCGCCGCCGGGGCGATTTGACGGTCTGGTTTGACGAGGAGGCAATCGCGAACTGGAAGGCCGACAAGAGCGGTAAGCCTGGCGGTCAACGGGTCTATTCAGAGATGGCGATTGAAACGGGCCTGGTTGTCCGGATGGCGTCCTGTGCCAAAACTCGGCCCTTTGGTGCTTCCGCAATCAAGTGTTGGTGGCTGCCGCGTAACCCGCTCGTGTGCTAGAGTTTGAGCCTGATTTCGAGAGACGCAGTTCTTTCGGCGATGCGGGCTGGGCTGACCACACGGTGCCTGACGTTCAGGGACACATTCGTGTGCACGCCGACATCCTTATTAATGGCGTTCGCCGACACAGGCAGGCCAGCTGACATTAGCATTCAAACACGGCGTAGCAACACTTGATGGCGGAAGCACCCGAGTGCTTCTGTCACCCGTCGAATCTCGTCTATCTCTTGCATCTCCTCAACCCCTCCGTCGTCGGCGTTGGGTACCAAGAGGTGGGCAGTCTCGGTCTCGATCACTCCTCGGAGCTTGTCGAACACAATGGCATATTCGCCGGTCATTTAGGTCCCTCCTTTTAACTCGGCGGCGTCAGCAGCGGTTTCTTACTCTGGGCCTCGACCTGCTGCCTAGCCTGTACGAGGTCATGCGCAACAGCGCACGTGGGGCATTGTAGCTTATTGTTTGCTGGAAACGGCAGGTGACCGGGTAGGAGCGGCGACTGTACCCTGAGATTCCCCTGCACCTTCATCACGGTGTTGCACTTCTTGCATGTGAGATCGATGATCACTTGGTTCGCCTTATCCCGTCCTGTGCCAAAACTCGGCCCTTTTGAAATAGGCCATAAATCAGCAGCTTAGTGTCTGTGTTTCCGACTGGGCAGCGAGTTGCGATCTTCTTTATTGCGGACGACAGCCGGTCTGATCTCCACCTTCGGCCAGCCCGGCGCGGATCGCCTATAATCCGGCCATGCGCTCATTGCTGAAGATTGCCCTTGGCATTGCCGCACTAGTCGTGGCGTTCGGGGCCGGGTGGCTCGTCGCGATCACCGGCACCGGTCAAGCCATCCACCTGGAGTCACTCTCGGAACTCGAGCGGGGGTTCGCCGAGCGGATGCAGAACGTGGTGCTTACCGGCCACTACACGCTCAAAGGCCGTGAGCGTCGCGACGACAAGCCGGAACGCTACGAGATCACCAGAGTGGCAAAGGTCGGCGAGCACCGTTGGCGGTTCGACGTTCACATGACCTACGGGAGTGTCGACATGACGCTGCCGGTCGTCGTGCCCATCCGGTGGGCGGGTGATACCCCCATAGTCACCATTACGGACATGGTCATCCCAGGGCTCGACGGTACCTTCACGGCGCGGGTCATGTTTTACGCGGAACGGTACGCTGGCAGCTGGCAGCACGGCGAGTACGGTGGGCTGATGTACGGCACGATCGCGCCGCTGAGCGACTAAGATGAATTTGCTGCTGCATTAAATGGACAGATGCCGCAGTTGATTACTTGCGGGGGCTGTTCGACGTTCCCGACGCGCTGCGTCGTGCTCCGCTGCGAAGCGTCACGCACCGCCGGCAGGCCAGAGATTAATCAAGTTCTGGGCGCGCGGATGAATAAATAGAAGGTACACCCGTCTCATATTCACGCCAATTCCTCACACGATAGGCCTTCTTCACATACTTCAGCTGAGTGTGTTTGAAAATACTCATGGGGAACCTCGAATCCGCGAGTACAGGACAATTGTGGACCGAGATCGCGAGTTGTACACCAAGGCAGTAATTTAATGCACCGTAAAGTCTTAGCGTCATCTCACCAACACTTAATGGCGGAAGCACCAGATATTGCGGCTGCCGCTCGCGCGGGGTGCAGATGCATTTTTCAGCACCCTGCTAGTGCGCGCTCGCCGGGTCGTGGCCGATCACGTGTTAGGCCTGGAAAAGCACCCGACGTTTCATGGGAACGCCGATGGCGGTCAGAAACATGACCGACTTCCCGTCGGCGTGGGGCGAAAAAAAGCTCGTGACCGCGTCGTCGTAAAAGGTGAGGCCGCTGGCCCCTAAACCGAGCGCATAGGCCGACAGGTACATCCTCCCCCCGAGAATCCCTCCTTCGATTTGAGCCACGCGGTATCCCCGGTTGCCCCACCGCCCAAGGACCGGTTCCAGATCGACGAGCAGGTAGACATTGACGGCCGCGTCGCCGGCGAGATCCTGTTCGAGATCGAGGAAGCGCGCCTGCGATCGAAGATCTCCCTCGCGGAGAAGCTCGAGAGATTTCGATTCCGGGTGATAGATATAGGCGCCGGAGGAGAGACCCTTCACGCTATTGACGATCACGTAGGCGTCGCACAACGTCGTCTTGAGGGCGAGCGCGTCCGCTGGAACGCGCTGGAACGCCGCGTGCAGAACCGTCGCAAGTGCTTCTTTTTCGATCGGCGCCCGCTCGAAGCGTCGCGACGAGCCACGCCTTAGGATCACCTGCTCAAGCGAATCGGAAGCTTGAGCGTCCGATCCCAATGGGACGAGTAGTCCGCTCTCTGTCGTATCATGGGAGGAGGAGGTCGCGCGCTCGCGCCAAAGGCGAGCCTCCACTCCGTTCGCAAGCGACGAGGCTTCATGCATTTCTTGGATGAGCGGATAGTCCACCTCACTCGGAGACAGAGGCTCCGTCGCGTAGCCCAGAGGCTCCGGAGCTGAAGGAACGGGAGGCGCTGCGGTGCGACTCTCGCCGATGGCAACGAGGGCCACCGTCGCTTCTTTGGCGGGATCGACGTCCAAGAGCGCATTCACCGGTGGGTCAGCGAAACCGACAACCAGATGATGAGCGAGCTCGAGGGAGCCTGCCTCCGCGAAAAGATTCGCAATCATCGTCCCGCTGTCCCAGAACGCGTGGCGGTAGGCGCGCGCCTGGTACTTCCAGGCGTTGCGCCAGAACGTCGTCGTGAGTACGAGGACAGCCTCCGCCACTGCGACGTGTAGCTCGTCCCCCGTCGCCTCGGCCAGGTGTGCTCGCCAATCACCGGGACGAAGAAGGGACAGGACCTGCTGCGTCGGTCCGTAGTGATAGAGACCGGCGTCGAGCCCCGTGACCTCGCCGATCGCGACGTACAACTCGACGTGATAGAGAGCGCCGGTGCAGGCGGCCGCCCGAAACGCCATCTCTCCGCGGGCATGACGCAGTCGCTTCGTCACACCCGCCGTGTAGAAAAGCTCACGGGAGAGCGACTCCAGAGTCAGCGACTCAATCGCCCCCTCCGCACTTTCTAGTAGTGCGTGGAGGGCCGCGGGTCCTGGGCGAGCCTCGACCGACGGAAGCGGCACCTCTTCGAGCCCACGATAAAGCTTGAACGGCAGGGGTTGATTGTCCCAGTCGAGAAAGTGCCGGTCACGCCGCACGCTCTCTGGGCTGTGCTTCGTTTGCTCGTGGTAACGGCGCGCGACCCCCACTTCGTCGTTCGCCATCACCCTTCTCTCCTTATCCTAAGAGACTTATTCTTCGCACGGACGAAAGCGCTGTCAATCCCGTCCTGTGCCAAAACTCGGCCCAGCCGGCATCGACGAAAGAACTGCGCCTCTCGAAATCAGGCTAAAACTCTAGCACGCGAACAGGTTACGCGGTGGCCGCCAACACTTGACTGCGGAAGCACCATTTGGACCAGACGCGAGAGAAAGAGGTCAAGATTCTATCTGAATATTGGCGTTGCTCGGGTTACAGCATTCCGAGTCCCGCACACAGCGACAACCGCCGACCGCGAGGAGAGCGCCGAGCACCGGAGCCGTGAGATAGATCCAGAGAGCTTGGACGTGTCCACTCACCAGCGCGGGTCCGAGGGAGCGCGCCGGATTCATCGACGCACCCGAGACGGGTCCCCCTAAGAGAGACCCTAGGGCGACGGCTCCACCTACGGCGACTCCTGCCAATAGGCCCTTCTCTTTTGCGCCGGTGGAAACGCCGAGAATCACGAACATCAGAATGGATGTGAGGAGCACCTCGAGAACGAAAGACTGCGAAGCCCGACCAGCGGGAATTGTCGCGCCGAGGGTCTGGCTCTCCAGAAACAACGCACGAACGATGAGGCTGGCAGCGAGGGCACCTGCGGACTGACTAACGACGTAGGGCGCAACCTCACGGCGCGACATTCGCCCCGAGGCCCAGAACCCTAGTGTCACGGCGGGGTTCAAATGCGCACCGGAAACGTCCCCCACCGAATAGATCATTGCCATGACCACCAGACCGAACGTGAGGGCCACGCCTACGTGGGAAATAACTCCCCCGTTGAGCTCGTTAATGACGATGGCGGCGGTGCCCGCGAACACGAGCGCAAAGGTACCAATGGATTCAGCCAGATAGCGTTTCATGGGGCCCCGATTATACCGGCTAGGCGGAAGTCGCTACGGTGAGTCGCGCGAGATGATCCGCGGTATACTCCTGACCGATCGTCTCGCATCGCCATCCCGTCCTGTGCCAAAACTCGACCCTTTCGAAATAGACCATAAATCACCGGCTTAGTGTCTGTGTTTGCGCCCGGGCCAATAAAAGGCCCACCGATGAGGCTCCTTCACTATTATAGTCGGCACCCTGGGCATCAGCGGGGGAACTGTCCGGCCCAGCAGGCTTCTGGTCAGGCTCCATCGCGGTAGGGTCGAGGGCTGGCACGGTGCTCCGTAGGCGCGGCCTATCTGTTTCTCCCCGTTTCCTGTGGGAGTGCCCGTAAGGTCAAAATACTCATGCGGCTTCCCTATGGTAGAAACGTAGCAACCCGCCAAGACGTTCACGGGAGCGCACCATAGACACTAAGCTGCTGATTTATGGTCTATTTCAAAAGGGCCGAGTTTTGGCACAGGACGTGGTAGGGACAGCACGGTGACAAGGACATGCCAAGCAACTGGAGAAGCCGTCCTCGTCCCGTCGAGAAATCGACGGAGCAAGGTAGACCGCATAACCGGAGGCCCCGGGAAAACGGTTGAAGACGAGACGGTGGCGGCTGGGTCCGTAGTAGCGTTGAAACGGGGCAACGCCCGTGGAGCAAAGGGGCCCTGCTGCACACAACTCCTTCGTCAACAAGCGAGGCAGGGGTGAGATGACAAAATCACCCATCACTCTGCAGGAGCTGAGACGAAGGATATACGTCAAGGCGAAGGCCGAGAAGTCTTGGCGCTTCTTGCGCCAAGGTTTCGGCTGGAAGCGATGGAGTAGGCGATGGATGTAGGCGACTGTCGGACTGTTCACAGATTACCGAGTTCGATATCTCGTAGATTCGCCGAAAGACGCCCCGGCTCGATAGGTCACATAACCCTTCGCGGGAAGTGTGCAGGAGCGCGTAGTGCGGGAAAGCCGCACGCTGCGTGCGATGTGGCGGGGGCTGGAAACGGACTTACGGTGCGGCTAGTGAGGCACTCCCACAGGAAACGGGGAGAAACAGATAGGCCGCGCCTACGGAGCACCGCGCCAGCCCTCGACCCTACCGCGGAACGCAGATGGACGGTCCAGCGGGCTTGCGGCAGGCGCTTGTGAACCTTTCAGACACTTTTATCACGAGCTTCACCGAAAGCCTCATGACCTATGCGCTGGGGCGGAGAGTCGAGTATTATGACATGCCCGCGGTGCGTGCGATCGCTCTCGAGGCCGCGCACAACGGCAACCGCATGTCCTCTTTCATTTTTGGCATTGTGAACAGCGCGGCGTTCCAGATGAAGAAGTCGGAAAACACCGAACCGACCACGGTGGTGGGAGAATCGGGTCCGCCTTAGAATACGAGCCGGCTCCAGAAGGCCTAAAAAGAATGTACATTACTAACAAGCATATCTCTCGCCGCACGATACTTCGGGGCATGGGCGCGGCGGTGTCACTGCCGTTGCTCGAAGCCATGGTGCCGGCCCGGAGCGCGTTTGGCAAGCCGACAGCTGACCCGGCTCGCCTGGTGTGCATCGAAATGGTCCACGGTTCGGCCGGCAGCACCAAATACGGGATAGAAAAGAACCTGTGGGCGCCGGCGGCCGAAGGCAGTGCGTTCGACCTCACCCCGAGCAGCTTGAGTCCGCTCGAGCCGTTTCGGGATTACTTGACGATCGTCAGCAACACGGACGTACGCAATGCCGAGGCCTTCACGCTGCCCGAGATAGGCGGCGACCATTTTCGTTCGAGCGCGGTGTTCCTGACGCAGTCTCACCCGAAGCAGACAGAAGGCTCGGACGTCCACGTTGGGACGTCGATGGATCAGCTCTACGCCCGGCGGTTCGGTCAAGACACGCCCATTCCGTCGATGCAGCTCGCGATCGAGAACGTGAACCAGGCGGGCGGATGCCAATACGGTTATGCCTGTACCTACACGGACGCGATCAGCTGGGGGTCGCCGACCGATCCGCTCCCGATGATCAGGAACCCCCGGGTCGTTTTCGACCAGATGTTCGGCTCCGGCGGAACGCCGGAAGAGCGGGCAGCCAGGCGCCGGACCGATCGCAGCATTCTTGACTATGTCACCAACCAGGTGGCTAGTTTGAAGAACGACCTGGAGCCGGCCGACCGCAACCGGCTCGACGATTATCTCGAGAACATTCGCGAGATCGAGCGGCGGATCCAGAGGATCGAGGCGCAAAACGCGAGCGGGGAGGAGAGAGAGCTGCCCGATGCGCCCGTCGGTGTGCCGGACTCGTTCGATGAGCACGTCAAGTTGATGTTCGACCTGCAAGCGGCAGCGTTCGCGTCGGACATTACTCGGGTGTTCGCGTTCAAGATGGGGCGAGACGTTTCGGGCCGTGTCTACCCGGAGACCGGCGTCAACACTGGGTTTCACCCGGCCTCGCATCACGGCGAGCGAGAGGAGCGGATCGAGGAGTTCGCGAAGATCAACCGGTACCACGTCAGCACCATCCCGTACTTCCTCGAAAGGCTCCGTGACACACCCGAGGGCGACTCGAATCTCTTGGAAAAGGCGCTGATCCTCTACGGCTCTCCAATGGGCAACCCGCACGTTCACAACCACAAGCGCTGTCCGCTCTTTTTGGCTGGCCACGGCAATGGCCACTTCAAGGGCAACCTCCACGTCAAAGGCGCGGATGGTACGCCGATGGCGAACACGATGTTGACCGTGCTGCGCCGACTCGGGCTCGACGAGCTCGAGAGCTTTGGTGACAGCACGGGGGAGATGGCGATCTGACACAAAGGTCAGTGGCGTCCTGTGCCAAAACTCGGCCCTTTTGAAATAGGCCATAAATCAGCAACTTAGTGTCTGTGTTTGCGACCGGGCCAAGGGCCGTGGGCTTTACAATCGTCTTGGGCGGGCGGGTCGTCACCATGCAGATGACCACCTCGTCCTGTGCCAAAACTCGGCCTTTTTGAGATAGCTGTGCCTTCTATTTATTCATCCGGGCGCCCCAAACTTGATTAGTCTCCGGTCTGCCGGCTGTGCCTTCTATTTATTCATCCGCGCGCACCGAACTTGACTAGTCTCTGGTCTGCCGGGACCATGCCGGCATGATTTCGTCGTTTGTTCGCGCTCTCGTCTCTAGAGGACCTAGAACCGAGGCCGGGGCTACCGCGGCGCAGCGGGCTAGCACGTTCTAGTCCAGGTGCGGCCCGGGCCTGGACCCAGGTTTCCGCTCGGGAGCGTGGCATCCCGTCGTGTCCAAAAATACAAACGAACTCTAAGACCCGCACGCCGGGCTGTCGCCGAGTTCATCTATCATCATTAAGAAGAGCGCAACCATCAAGGGCTTGGCGACGCGTTTGTGTTTTTGGACACGACGGGGTTCACGACACGACCTTCTTTCAGGCGTCCGGGAGATTGAAATTGCCGTATAGAAAATATTACTAAAGCCAATTAAAATCCCGGCTCGAGCGACCACCCGTCGATAATGCGTACGGGGACCAGCACGTGACGGAGGCCGTTAAATCACTGTAGGGGAAGAGGATGTAACGAAATTGGCATCATGGTTGAAACCCGAGAGGGCGTAAAACAGCCTTCTCGCAAAACCTGTTCGTACGCGTCAAAAAAGTCAAGAAATGCGCGAAACTCGAAACCTCCTGAATCTCCACTTACTTTTCTAGTTGAGGATTTCCGCCAAAAGCTGGACCGCCTTTTGCCGAGACCGGATAGCTCCAACCTGCACCATCCGCCACCCAGTCTGCCCAATTGTGGCACTGCAGAGACGGGTGAGATTTTCCGCGCCGTTGGCGCGGTTTTGCAGGATCACGTGGCACCAGAGACGCGCTAGAAGGACGGAATGGGCCTCATTTTCGGTATTCGTCTCTAATCCCGATTTTCGAGTGCCACGTTTGCGCCCAATAGGAGAACGGACGCTGACCGGGCCGTGCGGCGGCGGAAAGAAAGGCCACCTGAGAGGCCCAAAATCGAGGTCGGGACTACCGCGGCGTAGCTGCCCTAGCACGTTCTGGTCCAGGTGCGGCCCGGGCCTCCTTCATGTCCATCATTCCTCAGGCCTGGGTCCAGGTCCTTCGCCCGGAAGCATGGCATCCTGTTTCTGGACGTTGTTTCCCTGAGCACTTGAAGGAGGCTAAGTTATTGATCGAAAGGTGGCGGCAAGAGTTCAATCGCTTCAGATCCCACAGCTCGTTAAGTTACCGACCGCCAGCGCCGGAAACGATTCGGTTGAAACCGGCTCCGCTCCGCCGGCTTGAACCAGCCATTGTCAGCACCGAATGACTGAGATACAACGTGGTACTAACCGTGGGGTCAGGTCACCTTTCACGGACAGGAGGACAACTCCTGAGTGAAACCCAGAGAATCCCCGAAAGAGAGCACTTCCGGCGTGTTGAGACTCTTCGTCTACGGCACGCTCAAGCGCGAGTACTGGAACCACGACCCCTTCTGCCGGGGCGTGCTGGCGGTCCAGGAGGCCCAAGTTCGAGGCCGCCTCTTCGAAGGACCCGGCTTCCCCGTTCTTGAGGTGCCCGACGAGGACATCCTCGCTCACGGAACTGGAGACCCCCTAGCCGACGTGGGCACACAGGCGCGCCTGTCCGGACAGTGGCGTCCCGGACCGGTCTCCGAAAGCACCACAGTCGACGCCTGGGGCGCCGTCTACGGGGAGTTGCTCACCTTCGACGACCCACAATCCCGCTTGCCTGCCATCGATCGCCTGGAGGGCTTCCGTCCAGGCGGTTCTGGCTTGTACCGCCGTGTGCTGGTGCCCGCCACGATCAACGGAGTCCGGGAACTCGCCTGGGTCTACACGATCGAGGCGACCCGCATCAAACAGCGCCGGATCGTATCCGGCCGCTGGCCGAAGTAACACGCTCACTGTCCGGTCGAAAACACAGACACTAAGCTGCTGATTTAATCCCCAAACTCAATGGCCGGACCGGGGTTCATCCCGAAGTGGCTCAGGAGGAACGCCCGCGTCGCCCCAAAGAGAACCAGCTGGCCTGACAAACCGCGCAATCAACGCTGGATCGACTTTTTGCGGAGCACAGGCTTGAACGTTCTCGGGCGCACGCTGATGGTACTACGAAGAACCGTGGCTATCGGACGGTGGTAGGATAGGCGTCGTAAAGGAACTCGTCGATCGTGCTTTCGTTTGGGCCAAAGGTCTGGGTAGTGACACTGGTGACGGTTGCTGCCGCCTACATCGGAGTCGTTGGGTGGAGCGCCCGCCCACTCCCTCTCCCGCTTGAGCTTCACTTTTCCAAAGCCATGCCCCGCCCGGTTAGCTTGAGCGGTTTTTCCAGTGCTGAGCCCTGGGGTCGCTGGTCGGCGAGCAAGGAGGCCTCGGTCAGCTTCATGGGGAGGCTTCCAGGCAGCTTTTCGCTGATCCTCACCGCGAAAGCCTTTGGACCCAACACCAGCGAACCGATTGGCGTCACGGTTGGAGACGCGTACCAGGCGTTACCTCTATCGGCAGAGCTGGAACGGCACGAGATCTTCTTCGAGGGGATCGGCGCCTCTCGAAGCGTTCACTTCACGGTTCCTCACCCGATAAGCCCGCGAGAGCTCCAGGGAGGCGACGATTCGCGTTTACTGGGCCTTGGCATCGCCTCGATGGAGATCGTCCCGCTCTCCGGCCGATAGAGATCATGGTTGATGTCACGGCGCAGCCTGCCTCTCCCACGGAAATGGCTCCCGATTACGAGAAAAGCCGTACGCTCTTTCTTTCCCTGCTGTTCTTGGCTACCGTGGCTCCTCTCGTTCTCATGCCGCTCCTGGCACGGGTCTCGCCTGCCTCTACCAGCATCCAGTCAGTTACCAACCTGATGATCTTCCTGGGCGCCAACGGTCACGTCGCGACGACCTTTTTCTTCTATACCGACGGACCGCTGAAGAGCTACATGCGTGAACATCGCGGCCGCTATTTGGTGGCGCCTCTGGCTCTGGTTCTGGTCACCGGTCTCCTCTATCACTCGCTGGGTGTTGCCTATACCTCCTACATTCTGCTCTATTACTTTTCCTGGCAGACCTACCACTACATGCGGCAGAACTATGGGATCCTTGCCTTTGTCTCGGCCGCGACCGACACGGTGCGACTGCACTGGCTGGAGAAAGTGATACTGAATCTGGGAGTGATTGCAGGGATTCTGGGGATGGTGCGATTGATGGGGCTTCAGGAAGGAACCGTTCTGGAAGGTTCGGAGGTCCTTCTCTACTACACCGGGTTCGCCGTCTATCTCGTCCTGCCTTTGTTCGTGATTGGCGTGCTCGTCGCCAATCCAGGCATCATCAGGTCGCCGGCTCGACTCGGGGGTCTGCTTCTCTGTGCTCTCTTCTATCTACCCACATTCTTGTTCCACGACATGCCCTCTGCCATATTGAGCTACGCGCTGGCGCATGGATTCCAGTATTTCGTGTTCATGTATTTCGTGAGCGGCAACCGCCGGCAGGGAAGGGCTCTCGGGCGGGTGGTCACCGTTGCGCTTCTGGCGTTGATTGGCGGCGGAGTGCTGATGTTGATGAGTGACGAGCTCATCTGGGGTGGCGGCGGGCGTTTCGTTTTTGGCTGCTACCTGGGCCTGGTGATGTCTCACTTCGTGGTCGATGCCGGCGTATGGCGGTTGAGCGGCTCGTTTCAAAGGCAGTATCTATCCGAGCCTTTCGATTTCATTCTTGCTCGGCCGCGGTAAATTAGTCACGTAATCGCGTTGCCGGCAGGCTTCGGTGATGTGCGCCCGGTTGCGCTACAATCACCACCTCATGCAAGAAACCCTCGAACGTCCTCCCAGGCAGCGGAGATGATCCAGACCCAGCTGTCGTCGTCATCCACCCACCAGACCGGCACGTCCTTGATGCGATAGCCCAGTTTCTCAGCAAGCACCAGTAGCTCGGTGTCGAAGAACCAGGCCCTGTCTTTCACCTGAGGCACCACAGATCGCGCGCCACTCGGGCCGACACCGCTTTGAAGCCGCACTGAGCGTCGCTGAAGCTGGTAAAACGGCACCAAATTTTGGAAACAGGTTATAGCCTCGGGAGATAAACTCCCGCTTCAAGCCCCGCGTTACCCGGGAGTCTTTCATGAGCCGTGAGCCAATGGCGATGTCATAAACGCTCGCGGTTCCGGTGCAGCACATTGAAGAGATCGTTGATCACCTCCTCAGGCATCGTTGTTCCGGCATCCCCTTCGACAACCACGTAAATGTCGACATCCGGCCGGCCTGTATCACCGTCTTTCGTCACAGGCCGGATCGCCGTTTGACGCTTGTACGACCCCCCCAGGAAATCTCGGATCAAGTTGTCCTTGTAGGTTTCATCCGCCGACAACGCATCGCGAATGCTGTTGTGCGCCGATTTTGAGCGAGCGTTGGTTGTGGGGCTCGGATTAATGTCGGCTATGAACTCAGTGAATCTAGCATTTGGGGTCATGACAACGTCCTTAGAAATCGGCTGGCCCAAAGGCACAGGCACATTTGGTTATGTTTCAGAAGTTCTGCAAGAAGCTCTGAATAGGAAGGGTTTCTTGTTTGTGATTTCATTATGCATCTCCCGCGGTGCGTAGTTAAGAAAATAAACCTTATTTAGCTTTCGTAAGCTTACATAAGTTACAGTATAGGCAAATTTTTTTAGAGTGTCAACTGCCGTTCGGAACCGAGCGGGTAGAGGCCATCTAAACGGATTCTCGCCACCACCGAATTGACATCAAAAGTATCGGACAGCAGTCGGATCGCTGGCTCCCGGCGCTCCACCGCCAACGACTCATTGTCCAACATGCCTTGTCTAGTCAGAAGCGACTGGAGCGCTTGCTCCACGAGCGATTTTGGGAGTAGCAGGGTGGACATTGCCAGGTTCGCTTGAAACTCCCACCACCGGTAAGAAGGCTTCCTTATTGCCCCTGCCTCGACACTTGAAACACCATCGTCACGGCATAGGATCTTCGGCGCATCAGCAGCGATACCGTCACCAAAGAGCGGCTCCGGTCGAGCGCCGGAGGCAAAGAGATGGGCATGTAACAGACCGTGGCCGCTCTCGTGTGCCAACGTCGTTCTTACACGCCGCTCCGCACGTTGAGTACCCTCTTCGTCAAGAGCACGAGCAACGACGATCTGCTCGACGCCCGTGTCACGGAAGAGAGTGAAGCCAAGAAGGCCGGGTGGCAGATCTTCATAGGAAGGACAAACCTTGAATCGCTTCTCGACGAAGCGATCGATCCGGATTGGCATGGGTTCGGAGGGGTACAGATCACACCGCTCCAATTCATCCTGGCAAATCTGCTCGATCTCTTTCGGTTTGAAAAATAGCTTCTCTGCAAACAGTCCGGCAGTTGTTCGGTATGTCTTCATGGCTTCTTGCTTCGGCGTCTGAGAAACTCAAGGAGATCCTCCGCATTGACTCCATCGTCGACTACCTGCCGCAGCGCAAAACCCATCTTGGGATCACTCGCTACGATCCGCTTCAGTTCCTGAACAGGTGCTCGGGAATCATGTTTCTTGAGTTCTTCGACCACCGTATCTAAATTCTTGGCCATTCGGGCAAGAACCTCCTCGGAAGGATGACGTCGGCCAAGTTCAACGTCCGACAAGAAAGGCGCTGACACCTTCAATCGTTTTGCCAGTTCTCGAACAGACAGGTCCTTCTCTTCTCGCAGTTCCCGTATACGTTCACCGAACGTCTTCATAATTTCATGCGTAAGCTTACACATGAGAAGGCTTTGCAGTCAACATGCTCTCTGCGGTACTGTCAAATCTTCTACGGCCTGACGGCCACCCCGAATGAATGAAACGCGGTAGTCTTTGGAGGTGGCACCGGCTCAGAGGTCGGCTCAACGCTGTTGTTTTTTACATTGAATCGCGAAGATTTCTCATTCGTGATTCACCTCGACCGGCAACCACGTACGAGCAGAAGACGGGAGGCGCAGACGGGGTCAAGGGGCGCGTAGCGGCTCGCGTAGCGAGCGAACCCTTGACCCCGTCGAGCACTCCCGTACCCTGTGCTCCGCAAAAAGTCGATCCAGGGTTGATTGCGCGTTTTAGACCTGCCATACTCGACTGCTTCGTGCCGGTCGACCCGACGACGTGCTTGTACTGGCTGCGCTTGGGATACTTCATGGTCGAACATTACCTCGGCCACCACCATAGGTAGATTTCGCGCTCAGCCAAGAGCGGTGCAACAACGCCCCCCGCTTCAAAGGCTCATCCAGATCCTCAAACGCCACCGGGACGTACGCTTCAACGACGATGAAGATAAGCCCATTTCGATCATCATCACTACCCTTGCCGCACAGGCTTACAACAACGAAGCCACCCTCGCGGAAGCCGTGCTCGACGTGGTACCACGCATGCGTCGTTACATCGAGCAGCAGGGCGGTGTTTGGAGAGTACAAAATCCCGTGAACCCGGACGAGAACTTCGCGGACAAGTGGACCGAAGAACCGCGCAAGGCACAGTTGTTCTTCGCATGGCTCGACGAGATCGAGCGGGAGTACAAAGAACTCCTCACAGATCAAGGGTTCGCGAAGATCGGAGACTACCTGCGCAAGGCGTTTGGCAGACGTGACGCGGGGGCCGTGATGGCGAAGCAACCAGACCAAAAACCTCTCCAGGTAAGTGTAGCTGCACCTGCGGTCCTGGTACCTCGTAAATCCGAGCAACCAACAACGCCGAAGATTGAGCTGCCATCGCGCCCAAGCAAACCATGGAGACCCTGACCTAGTGTGGATGAAGGTGTCGAACAGCTTGTGATCGACCAAGTAAATGAGGCTCAGTCCCGGTACCCCAACCTAGAGCTCCTACGCTGCCCGTCGGGTGAGCACTGGGTACGGGGTTGTGTCGGCTTCTCAATTGAGCACAACTCGCACATGATTAAGGACACTTACAACCTGGAGTTTAGGATCCTCGACGACTATCCCGCCTCACCTCCTTTCGTTTTCGAGCCGGAAGGCAAGATCCCAAAGGACTTTGGTCACTTCATGGCGGCAGGCAACTTCTGCCTCGGAGCACCCGTCGAAGTTTCCCGACGGTTTGCGGAGCACAAGAACCTGCTCCGCTTCATAGAAGATCCAGTCATCCCTTACCTCTTTACCTACAGCTACAAGAGGGACCACGGAAAACTGCCTTTCGGTGATCTCCGGCACGGGGCAGTGGGATTGCTCCAATACTACACGGAGTTCTTCGAGACTTCTCCAGTTGAGGCAATGAAGCTACTGAAGTGCCTAGCGGATGACTCTGTCCCGCCGCTCATGGCGTGTCCGTGTGGAGGAGGAAGCAAACTGCGGGAGTGTCACGGCCCGAAACTTACGGAACTGCGACCCCACTTGCCGCCCAAGCAGTTCGAGACAGAGCTGCGGGACATGATTAAACTTTTGCGGGCAGCAAAGGTCCCATTTCCCGAAAGCAAAGTCATGCCCAAGCGGATGTGGAAGCAGCGAGAGCGCCAGCGGCGAAAGAAAAGCAAGCGGAAGCGGTGATCGGCACCAGGAGGCGAGAGTTCTGTGAGTCCGCGCTGGAGATCCGTAGGTGGTTTAAGCTCACGGGCTTTTATCGAGTTCAAGTTCTACAGGCATCCACGTCGCTTTGATCCTTACAGCGGGCAGATGCGTGGTTTCAAGGGCGGCCCGGGTCGTAAGAATCTCGGTGAGTTTCAATCTTGCATCGACAAACTTCACGAGCGTCGCTACGTCCCAGGCCTGTCGAAGTACGTGATTCTGCTCTATGCGGAGGACCCGCCAGATATCGGGAGCCGACGGAAGGTGACGTACTCCCGTGATTACGACGCGTACGAACACCCGCGACAGAACGTCACCGTCCGTGAAGTCGCCGTGTGGGAACCCTTCGTAGCGAGGGAGGAGCTTGTGAAAGGGCGCCTATACAAAGTCGGATTGCCGGACTCTTCAGGACCATTTACATACTTGACCGAGGCCAAACGCGCTATGTCCCGTGCACTAGGCACAGGGCGATTCGCTAAGGTCGAGAGCACGGAGAGAAATGCACCCTCTGATCAGACACGCCAGGTCGAGAGCATTGCGCCCACTTCCACTAAAGACACGAAGGAGAGCAAGCAAGCGGTCCTACACGAAGCGGCCGAGCGTCTCGGTGTTAAAGAATTCCTTGATGAGGTGGCAAGCTTCATAGAGGCGAGCTTCATAGAGGCTCGACTGCACAGCTACCGGTGGCCCCATAAGACTTCCTACTCCTTCTTCAGCCGGCGTTGTCGTTACGCAAACCTCAAACTCAACTTAGAACAGCCCGGCTCTTTGCTCCTCACTCTGGCGCCAAGGGCAGTAGCTGCATGCGACGATGCCGTAAACGAGTTCTGTAAGGATGTGCCAGTGGCTGTCAGGAACCAGGAAAGCAACAGCGCCTTAGATGTCAGTATGTCCAGAGACGAATGGACAACGATGTCGAAGCCTCTCGTGCAGCTGCTTTCAGCGATAGTCGATGGTTGGAAGCGAAGCGCGGCCGACGACTAGAAAATGCACCCTCTGACCGTCATCGGAGGCGGTCAGCAACAACTACAACAACGGCGTCGCTACCTACCTCGGTGATATCCCGATCGCGGTCGACCTCCGGCTGCGCGATGTCGAGCGGGTGGAAGTGCTGCTCGGACCTCTGGGAACGCTGTACGGCGCGATCTCCCGTCGTGTCCAAAAACACAAACGGACTCAAGACCGGCGCGCCGGGACGTTTCGCATCGGTCAGGCGCAAGCGACCCTGGATCTGATTTCGAGGAACTGGATTCTCGGCCACAAGATACTTGTTGCGCAAGAGCAACTCCTCATCCACGGATCCTGAGATGTAGGTCAGCATGGTCTTCCAGTCCATCGCGACTCCTTCCGCCGAACTGGAATCCGTATCCGACCGCGATGGCGGATTCAAGCGGCCTTTGGAAAGGTGCAAACTGCTGACCCGCTGGGCCTTCGAGTATTTTGACCAGACGCGACGTCGAGCTCGACGTACTATTTGCACCATACGGGGGGCCGTCGCGTCAGCGCCCCATGGGGTATTGAAATTGGGAGTTGTAGAATTTGGCGAATTGCTCTACCTTGGTATCTTCTGTCGTAGCTCCTTTCATGCCGCTCACTCATTGCCTTGAAACAAGAGGACCAGGCGTTGTGCCTGATCCTTTTCGTTTTTTTGCGATTCTGCCAGGGGTCTCGTGAGTACCATCGTCGCGCGTGAATGGCTCTGGTTTCTGAGCATGTTGGCCGTGGGTCTATTCGTTGTGGGACCCATCTTCATCGAGGATGGCAACGACGCGACTTATCTAGTTGTCCTTGTTCCCTACTTCGCTGCTCAATTGGTGCGGTCGGTCGGCTGGGCCGTGCGTACTGTCCTCACTCGGTAGTAATGTCCTTACTCGGCATCGTTGACTTAGCTGCTCCGGCGGCAGTTGCGCCGGAGTGGGAGGTTCAATGCTAGGGCAGCTCAAGAACTACGAGCTATTGACTCTGGTGGTCTACCTAGTCGGTGGGGACACCCGCGAGGTCGACACTGAGGATGTGGCGGTCAAGGCCAACGAGCTGGCTCCCGGGCGATTCACGTGGCGCAAGTACGCAGATCAGATCAACCTTGAGATCGTTCGGGCGTGTCTCTCCGACGCCAAGAAAAAGAAATATGGCGCCCTGCTGAACGGCACTGGAACAACCGGCTGGCTGCTAACCGAGACAGGCCTCGAATTCGCCAAGAAGGTCGTCGATCGAGTCGACAATCCCGCCGCAGCTGTCAAGCGCTTGAACAGCGACGAGAAGCGTCGTCGTAAGACCGAGCAGGCCAGGGTGGCGGCCTCCGAGGCTTTTCGGAAGTACGCCGCAGGCGACCAGGATCAAGTTACAAAGCGGGAGGTCGAGACGGTTTTTCGCTTGAATGAGTACATCGTCGGGAACTTCCGTCAGAAGAAGGTGCAGCGCATCGTGAACGCTCTTGGAGATAACGACGAAGTGGGAAACGCGGTTCGATTCTTTGCTGAGATAGCCCTCGGGAGAACGCCAGATGACCTCCAAAGCTGAAGAGCTTTACGTCAAGAGCCACGTCTCGCGGGATCTTCTACAGAGCGCAGCGCTCTTCAAGAACGAGCATCTTGCGGTCTGGGAGTACGTCTCCAACGGCCTGCAGTATGTGGATCTTGGCGTCAGCCCTGTGGTGCGCGTCAAACTCAACAAGAATAATAACCGCATTACCATCCAGGACAACGGCCGCGGCATGAGCTTCGCCGACCTGCAACACTTCTTCGTGATGCACGGCGAGAACGTGGACCGCAAGGCAGGCCGAGTTGGCCGCGGCATGTTCGGAACGGGAAAGTCTGCTGCCTTCGGCATCGCCGAGACACTCGTCATAACTACTGTTCGCAACGGCAAGCGGACCAAGGTGTCGCTGAACCGCGAAGACATCAAGAGGATGTCCGACGATTCCCCGATCCCGGTGGAGGTGCTCGAGAAGGAGGTCGCGACGCCCACGGCCAACAATACCCTCGTCGAGATCGAAAAGGTGCATCTGCGCAAGATCGACCAGAGGCGGGTCATCCGCTTTGTCGAGCGTCACCTAGCGCACTGGCCCCGTGACGTCACCGTGTGGGTGAACAACCACGAGTGCCAGTACACATCGCCGATGGCCGTCCAAACCGAAATCATCAAGCCGGAGAGCGAGGTTGCCAGGAAGCTCGGCACGTGCGACCTGGTGCTCCATGTTGCGGCGACCCCGCTCTCGGAGGACGAGCGAGGGGTTTCGATCTTCTCCAAGGGCGTCTGGCACGAGACCACCCTAGCAGGCAGCGAAGGTCGGGAGATGGCGAGTTTCATCTTTGGCGAAATCGATGTCCCAGCCCTTGACGAAGACAAGTCGCCGGTAGCGCCATTCGATATGAGCCGTTCCATGCAGCTCAACCCAGCCAACGAGCTGGTGCGTGCGATCATGGGGTTCCTTGGCAGTAGCATCGAGAAGCTGCGCAAGGAACTCGTGGCGCAGGAGCAGAAACGCAAGGCTTCGGAGGACGCTCGGCGTCTGGCTAGACAAGCCGATGAGATCGCCAAAGTCATCAACGAGGATTTCTCCGAGTTCCGCCAGCGCGTGGCCAAAGCTCGAGCAAAGGCTCGCGGTGGCGATGACCTCGGGCAGCACGAGCCGTCCGGTGGCGAGAAGGAAGACAACTTCATCTTTGGCAACGAGGAGCCAGCTGAGATCGTCAATCCCACCGGCGAGCCCGGTGCCGACGGCACTGACGGTGGTGGCGGTGGCGATCCCCGCGCTCTCAATCCTGAGGTGCAACCTGGCACCGACAAGGACTTGAGGAAGGGCAAGACCATCGGTGGCAAGGGCGCCAACATTCCGAGGCCCCGCGGTGGTTTCAGCATTGACTTTCGCAACATTGGCGAGCCCGAGAATCGCGCCAAGTACCACCGCGATGATCGGCAGATCGTCATTAACCTGGACCACCCGCAGTTCAAGGCGGCCCTGGGAACAGGCACCATCGAGGACCTGACCTTCCGTCGTCTGGCCTACGAGGTCGCCTTCTCTGAGTACGCTCTGGCGCTTGCCTTGGAATTAGCGCAGCGCGATGAGTACATAGACGTCACCGACCCCATCGTTGATATCGGTGAAACCATCAACCGCGTGGCGCGGCGAGCCGCGTCGCTCTACGAGGTTTCGTAGTGGTGGCTGGATACATAAACAGTGCCACCGTGGCACAGACCGAGGACATCCCCCAGGCCGATAGTCTGGCGTCTCTGCGGGACGTTGTGCAGGCCGTTGCAGCCGGAGCAGTCACCACCCCAGAAATAGAGGCAGCGGCCTGGCTCACACATCGCCAGGCAAGGTACTACCTCCTAGCTGCTCGGACTCTCGGCTGGCTTGAGCTTGGCCCAGCCCGTCCGCTCCTGACGGCGGTGGGCAAGGTGCTCCTGGCGCTTAAGCCGGGCGGCCTCGACGAATCGGATGCCATCGCGTCCGCGATCAACTCCAGCCCGGTCCTAGAAGCTTCTGTTGGACGATACCTTCACGAGGAGAAGGTCGACCGGGCGGTCTTGGTCGGCAGGCTCCTAGCATCGACTGAGTTGTCCCTGACTACAGCTCGTCGTCGAGCGGCAAGCTTTTTGGCCTGGCGCTCGCAGTTGCTGGACCGAGGATGGAGGCCTGAGCGGATGCAGGCGGCTGCCGAGAGACGGTCAACCGGCCTGCCGATCGGCGACCTCTCGGTCCGGGCAATGGGCGTCTTGCAGCGCCTTGGCATTGAAGAGACCGAAGACCTGGCTCGGCTCTCCGAGGATGTATTGCGGCAGACACGCAACTGCGGGCAGAAAACGGTCCGTGAGATCGGGGCCTGGCACGAGTCACTTAAGTCGGCACTCAGGGCGCCTGTGACTTCCCGCATCGGTACCGTGACAGCCCTCCAGGGCGAGCCTGCAATCACGTCGGTTGACGACCTCCCAGTTGAGCTGCTGCTCAAGATGTCAAACTTCGCTCTTTCCGTGCGCGCGCGGAGGTGCCTCGAGAAGCAGGGCATCGACCGGGTCGGCGACTTGGTCACACTGAGCGAGAAAGACTTGCTACGCACCAAAAACTTCGGGCGTAAAACGCTTAGGGAGATTAGCTTCGCCATTGCCTCGCTGGGCCTCTCATTGAGGATGAAAATCCCTGTTTGGAAGAAGATCGATGCCGACCAGTTCGCCAAGAGGCACGCTAACGTATTGGCGCGGATTCGGCGTAGGCTTCACCAACAGCTCTATGCGTTGGATTCATCCGCCGGCGTTGAGGCGGAGATCGCCTCGGCCATCACCGGCGTAGTGAAAACGGAAGACCAAGCCAAGATCGAACTGTGGCTCGGCCTGGATCAGTCGATCTCGCCCACGCTTCAGCAAGTCGGGGAGGTTGCCGACGTAACCCGGGAGCGCATCCGGCAGATCGTGCAGAAAGCCCAACGCAAGCTGCAAAGAGCCAAGCTGGAGATGAAAAAGCTACGGGCTTCCATCAAGCTCCTCGAGAAAGCAGTAGTCTTGTCGGATCGGGCTGCGATTCAGCTCTTGGAGCACGAGCGCCTGGTCGAAGTCAAGGTCACGGTTCGTGGGTTACTCCGCGCTGCGGAATTGTTCGGTGTCACGACCAAGCTCACCCGTGAACAGGTGGGTGATGTCGAGTTTGTAGGCCTTTCCAGGGGACTGGCCTTGCTCAAGTCCATTCGGAGGGCGGGTCGGCGGGCCGTGGAAAAGTGGGGCTGCTCCACACTCGAGGACGTGGCGGCCGAGGTCAACGACAAGGTCAAAGGACGGTTCAATGTGACTCCCGAACTCGTCCGTGACGTCTTGCTGAAACAGCCTGGTTTTTGCTGGCTTGACCAGGAATCCGGCTGGTTCCGGCTTGAGGATGTGCCGCGCAATCGCCTACTTAATAAGATCGACAAGATTCTAGCTGCGTCGCCGCAAGTGGACCTCGCGGCGCTGCGTGCTGGGATTGCTCGTCACTATCGAATGGAGGGCTTCTCGCCACCAAGCCGTGTGCTCAAGGCTCTCTGTGAGCAGCTCGAGGACTGCGAGGTACTCGGGGGCCGGATCGTTGTGGACAAGCGTCCACGCACGGCAAGGGAACTTTCAGAGCACGAGCGAACAATGCTCGCGGTTTTCCGAGAGCACGGGCCCGTGCTGTCCTATGCTGACGCCCGACAGCTTTGCATTGACGCTGGACTGAACGAGAGTACGACAGGCATGTACTTGGGCAACAGCCCGATTTTTCGCCGCGTAGCCGTTGGCATTTACACCAAGATTGGAGCTGCTGTGAGCCCCGGTCAAGTAACGGCCGTCGCCAGGACAGTCAACCGGTCGCACCCGACCAGTGTCATGCAGGACTACGGCTGGGACCCGGATGGCTCGGCGGTGTGGGCCACCTACAAGGTCTCCGCTGGCATGCTGCGCAGCGGTGTAGTAGGAGTGCCAGCGGGCGTCAAGAAGTACATTACCGGCGACAGCTACAAGTTGCACGGTCGCGACGGTACCAGGGTCGGTCGAATAGGGATGCGTGATGGCAGTATGTGGGGCTTCTTGCCTTTCTTCCGACGTCGCGGCGGTGATATTGGTGACTACATGCGGGTGAGCCTCAACCTTTCCGAAGGGACGGCAGTTGCCGAGATCAGTGAGGAGGCGTTTGAGGAATGATCCCAGGGGCGATCGATGACAGACGAGGTTGAGGCCGTGCGCGACGTCTGGCCCGAGACACAAGAACAACGCGACTGGTGCCACAAGCTGGCGAACGTGCTCGACAAGTTGCCGAAGCGACTGCAGCGATGTCGCCCACCGGAACGTAAAAGACGGCGACCAAAGGACGCGGAGGTCAAGTCAAGCGGTTTTGAGCAAATTCCATTCAAAATACATCCCCGAGTATTTGCTGCATTGGGCGCCGTGCACGGTGAAACTCGCGGGTCAGCGAGTTCCGATCCGCGTTCCCCGTGTTCGCGGCCGCGACGGAGAGATCCCGTTGAGCTCGTACGAGAGTCTGAGTCACCGCGGAGAGGTGGACGAGTTGCTTCTACGAAGAGTGCTGTACGGGATCTCGTGCCGGAACTATGAGTCGGCGGCGGAATTGGTCCCGGGCGCGATCGGTCTGTCGAGTTCGTCGGTGTCGCGCGGCTTCGTCGAAGCGAGCGCAGCGAAGCTGCGTGAGATGCAGGAGCGTGATCTCTCGGGTGAGGACGTGGTGGCGATGGTCCTGGACGGCAAGACGTTCGCCGACGCGACGATGGTGGTGGCTCTCGGCATCACGTTATCCGGGGACAAACGCTTCCTCGGCTTCGTGGAGACAGACACTGAGAACGAGCGTGTTCTTAGGCCGTTACGGCCCAGCACCGCGTGTACGCCGAGTCGATGCAACGTCAGCGTCTCCTCAAGGCCTTCCTCCAGGCTGCCAGCTGCGGATTGGTTCCGCTCTTCTAACTCACCGTGGAGTTGCTCGAGCGCAGTGAGGGCCTCTTCGTACTCCGGCCTGTTATAGGCCCACTGGAGCCGCTTGCGCCATGACGCCTGCTCGCCCTTGGACAGGTAGCTCACTACGTTTTCACGTTTGTGCCACTGGCAGCGTTGTATCAGGGCCCGCTTACGGAATGCCTTCTTGACTGCCGCTTGGAGACCCTTGCCGCCGTCGATGATCACCAGCAGACCCTGGGAGATATCGAGTCCCCGCTCGAGCAGTGAACGCAGGAACGGCGTCAACACCTGCGCGTTCTCCGTGTCCGTCTCCACGAAGCCCAAGAAGCGTTTTTCCCCGCAAAGCGTGATGCCCAGAGCCACGACCATCGTTGCCTCGGCGAATGTCTTCCCATCCAGAAACAGCGCCACCACATCCTCGCCGGTCAGATCTCGTTCCTGCATCTCCCGCAGCTTCGCAGCGCTCGCTTGCACGAACCCTCGGGACACCGTTGAGCTCGACAGCCCGATGGCGCCCGGAATCGCTTCCGCTGCCGCCTCGTAGTTGCGACAAGAGATTCCGTAGAGAACTCGTTTCAGCAGAAGATCATTCACCTCACCGCCGTGGCTCACCGCTTACAATCGTCTTGGGCGAGCGGGTCGTCACCATGCAGATGACCTGTGATCCGCAAAAAAGAAGATCGCGTACCGCTGGACCGACTTTTTGCGGAGCACAGGCGTTGTCGGGTCGACCGGCACGAAGCAGCCGAGCATGGCAGGTCTAAACCGCGCAATCAACGCCGGATCGACTTTTTGCGGAGCACAACGACGTGATATATGATATTGGTGATCTCTTGGCGCAACGGTTGCTCACCGAAGAAGATCATCCGACCCGGGTACTCGCTCTTAATCGACAAAACAAACCTTTCGACAGAGGCGTTCAGATTCGGTGAATGGTATGGCAGCCGAATGACGTCAGTTTCGGCGCGCTCGAGGAAGAGGGGCAATTCTTGGATGGACCACAAACCCGCACTGCGCCAGGGTCTTCGAGCGAGCTAGATGTAACCTCGGTATCATGTTTCTCAATTGTAGGCGTGGAGCGTTGCCGCCCAATTCGATGTAGGTCGCAGTCACCAACTGTAAAGTCCCAATCGGAGCCTACTCCACCCTTTCAGAACAGCGATGCCGACGATCTACACTAACCTGTTAGCGAAGGGGTATTTCCCGAAAGAATTACCGCCCCATTTCTTCACGGAGTTCTTTGCCCTCTTTGCTGCCACACAGCGCGGGCGAACCACTCTCAACAACTATCAGCCCGCAGACAAATTTACGCGATGTGCAGAATACCGACTGGCCTTACCTGGCCTGAATAGACGCGAGCTGGCGATTCCGCATCCTGCGGGATTCTCCAAACTTGCCTTTCTTGTGGCAAAGAATCTTCGGCGTCTCCTCACACAAAGCTCGCGCTCCCCAATTTCGCGAAGCCGCCCTATATACGACGACAACCACAGCAGACCGCTTCGGCCGGCAGTCCGGCCTTCAAACTTGTCGCGCGAACAAGCTTCAATCCGAGCCGCTTCTTCATATCTCTTGCGAGTGGATGTCAGTCAATTCTATCCGTCTCTCTATACCCACGCCGTTGGCTGGGCCGTTAATTCAAAGCTCCGGGAGAGGAAACACTGGCACAATTCCGAACTGTTAGGTAGTCGGCTTGATCAGTTGCTAATGGACATGAGCGGGAAGGAAAGCCAAGGCATTCCGATTGGCAACGACATCTCATTTTTACTCGCGGAACTAGTGTTGACGCAAGTGGATCGTAAGTTGAAGGTGACAGGGAAACACGGATATCGATGGTTTGACGATTACGAAATTGCATGCGCTACCTTCGAAGAAGCTCAGGAATGTCTCACACGCCTAAATGCGGCATTGGCGTCTTTCAGGCTGCGAATTAATCCAAATAAGACGATCATCGAGCGCCTTCCTATTCCGACATCCAAGCCCTGGCGGACAGAATTGCGGCGGCTCGGTAAGCGGTTGGGCCACGACGCCAAGGCAATGGTGGAGTTTTTTGATACTGCCTTTGCTTTGCGAAGCGAAAACCCCGAGGAGGCGAGACTCACGTACGCTCTTGGGATTCTGTTTGCGATCGATTGTCCGAGGAACGATGTTATGCGTATCGCGTTGAGTGGCGTTACGCAGTCGCTTTTGGCAGAGCCAGGCTGCGCCCAAAAAGCGTTCTCGTTACTGACTTATTGGCGTCTGAATGGAGGGTCGTTCGACGAAGATCTCGTGAAGAAGACGATCGACCAGGTCGTGTGTAACCACCGAACAAGTGGGGTTACGAGCGACGTCGCATGGGCGTTGGCGTTCTGCATCGAGCACAAACTCGATCTCGGACGGGCTGCTGCCAAGGTCCTGTCTGAAGCGCGCGACGACTGCATCGCCATTCAGGCACTACATATGCGGGCGCTGGGTCTCTTGTCCGACGGGTTCTCTACCACGGGACTATGCCGCTTTTTGAAGTCCATCGACCTCGACGATCACCACTGGTTGCTGGGATATGAAGCATATCGACAAGATTTTCTCTCCGCTTCGAAAGGACAAGTAACAAGCAATCCTCTATTTTCACATCTCAACCGGAAGCGCGTGACCTTTTACCGAACTATTCTTCCCTCTTACGCCATGATTGTTCATCCTGGAGGCGCGCCGGAATGGATCGTAAGGAGATGGGTCAAGAGCGTGCTTGGTGATGAGCGCGCCGGGGACCAAAAGCGGTCGAAAGTGTATCGATCGATCAATGAAGACCTTCGTGCTCTGAAGGAAAAGGGCGTTGCCTTAACTGCGGACGATGCCATCCTGCACTTGCTAGACAGAGATCAGACAGAGAACCGCGAAACGGTGACCTCCGGTGAACAAATTTATTCCGTATAGATTGTACGTCGTCACACCATTTGGGACAGAAGGACTAGATTTTTCGGAAACAGTGTCAAGTCATGGGCTAGGACGTGATAGAGGAGACGTTCGCAACCATGACTTCAAGCAATGTCGGGGAGGAGTCCAGCTCGTGTCCGGTGAACCCCTCCTGTGCCCCCGACCGGGCTTTGAAGGCGCTCAGGCAGCAGCTTGAAGCTCTACAGAGGCTCAAGAACGGTATTGTCAAGTTGACGTTGAGCGAGCGAACCTATCGCGTCGAGCTGACTTCCTTATGCTCTCATCGGACGGCACAGGTTACCTCCTGCCAGACGATGAAAGCGCGGTCTCGTAGCTCCCGATGATGATGCGCCTGCAACAAATGCCGAATGTGTGCCACTCTTTAGCCCTAATCGCAAAATCTTCGAAGCACGAGAACGGGGGATGGTCGAATAGCTCAGCCATTCGGCTTTCGCCCTCACAGATCCGAGCGTGCGGCTTTCCCGCACTCGGCTCCTCCTGAAGGTATACCCGAAATCAGACAAGGCAAGGTAGTCGGGACGGAGTGAGGTGAGGGACTGGTAGGGGAAAGCGCTCCAACAACAAGTGAAAACGAGGCCAGGTCATTCGGCGCTGACTCCGCCGACGAAGGCTTCGAAACCACAACCGTGTCACCTCCTCAGAAAAGGATTGGAGAGAGCGGATGTTGCTGGGAAGTCCGTAGTACGCGTAGTGACCGCGCAGCACCTGGCAAAGCCAGCGATGCTGGACGGCGACTGGAGCATGCATACGTTGCTTCGCGCGAAGCCGTAGCGACTTGAGTTTGGCTCGTAGCCGCTGGCTCTGCGTTTTGCGCTTCACGACGAAACGGCCATCGCGGGTTCTCCCACAATAATGAGTGAAACCCAGGAAAGCGAACGTCGCACACCGCCGAAGGCCCCGTTGCTCGCGTGACAAGGAAGGTAATCTCCCGAACTCGAGAGCTAGCCCATGTTTCCCTTTTAGGTGTCTAAGTCATTGAAAACAAAGGATCGAGATCGGCGGTTTGTCTCTACGCTGACAGCACCTCCTCGGAGAAGGCTGGCGGGTCGCGTTCAACGATGCCGAGTGCAGTCAGGATCGAGTTGGCGCGAGCGGTGCCGCGCGTGACGACGCGCTTAGTCCGCCCAGAACCCAGCTGTAAGTCGACGACCCGGACCGAGCGTAGCGCTTGTAGTGCCTCGGTTGCGGACAGGTCGAGTTCGGCGACCTTGAGCTTTTTCTCAAGAGCCCGATGCACAAGGAAGGCCAGCGTAGCTACGAAAAGATGTGCCTCCACACGCTCATCGGTCTGGTGGTAAACGGGACGCATCTCAATGACATCCTTAAGGCATGAGAAGGCTCGCTCGACCTCGTTTAGGTCCTTGTAAAGGCGCACGGCGTCGACCGGAGAGAGGTTTTGCTCCTCGGTTTGAATAACGTACTTACCCTCGTAGGCTTGCTCGCGCTTGAGGTTGACGGGGTGCTCGAAGAAGCGGAAGCGACCGTTTTTGTACTCCCAGTCGTAGTAACGGTGACCGTGGTGGCGTGCCTGTATGCGCGCGGCGGCGTCTTTGCAGCCCGACGAGATAGCCCTGCTTGCGCGAGCGCACCACTGCCAGGCTGTCGCTCGTTACCATCCCTCGGTCGCCGACAAAAACCACGCGGTGCAAACCGAATCGTTCGTTGAGATCGTTGAGCACCTGCGGCACCGTTTTCGCGTCACGCCAGTTGCCGGCGAAAACATGGTGGGCGATCGGCCAACCGTCCACCATCACCAGACCGATAAGCACTTGCCGGTTACGCGGTCTGCGGTCGCGACTGTAGCCGTGGACGCCGAGCCCCGGAGGGCCTTGACCTTCGAAGTACGTCGACGTCAGGTCGTAAAACACCATGTCAACCTCAAGCGAAAACAGATCCCGCAAGCGCAAAAACAGCTCCTTCTCGATCTGTTCTTTGCGGGCATGCAGCTGGTCGAGCGTTCGGTACCATTGCTTGAGTTGGCGAAACTCCACGCGAACCCGCGGGGAGCGACTCGCTCGCCGTTCCCCATCATCGCGCCACTGCGGCACCCACCGCCGCCCCTGCCGGTCGCAGACGAAGTCGGTCTCGAGCCAGCGCGCCAGACCGTGCTCGCTTGACGGAGCACATAGCCGGTTGGCGACCAGCACCAAAGCTCGCTCGCTTAGCGCCACTCCGTCCCGCTTGCCGCGGCCCCCGAGCCGGTCGAGAATCTGCTCCAGCCCGAGTTCGCGCCACAGCGTCGCCGTCACCAGCATCGGACCCCAATCCCACGCGTCTGCCCCCGCGACCTGCTCGGCTGCTCGCTCGGTGTCGGCCGGTTCACCGGCCCCAAGCAACCGATTGAGGGAGTCGAGATTGGCAACTAGGAGATCCTTGCGCCCCAAGTTGCACACTACGCGTTGCTTCGGCTTGCCGTGCTCCCGATACGACTCGACCAGGCGGACATACTCATGTTGAACCCCTTTGCCGCCTGCGGCCCGAACGATGCGGAAGAACATAACCTGTCCTCACGCATACTACATGTCATTGCCCACGATTACAACGTATTAATGGCGCTCAAAGCACAATATCTGTCTCTACGTTTTGGGCGAAATTCAACCCCCGTTCCTTTGAATTCAGTCACTTACGAGCGTTAGGGTGCTCATAAAGGGTAAACATGGGCTAGCGACGAGGCTTGAAGGCAGAGATGAGAGCGCGAACAAATGACGAAATCATGCGAGCATGGTGCCGGCAGACCGGAGACCAATCAAATTCGTGCGCGCGGATGAATAAATAGAAGGCACAGGCCTTTGGGAAGGTGCAAACTGCTGACGCGCTTGGCTTTCGAGTATTTGGACCAGACGCCCTCGGCGTCCGTGAGACGGAGCTTCCTCCCGCAGGGCCGAGCTTTGAGGATTCTGTTCTCCGAGAAATACGTCGACGCTTGACAGCAATGGCACCGCCCGCGTGGGCGGAGGTCATCGGGGAGTGACCGAAATCGTTCGTTCACTCGAAAGTACCCTCCACCGGACTACTCGGTCTATACTCAACGGATGCTCGGCCATCCCCCTCGCCACCCCTCACCTGACCACCGGCTACCCACCGCATTCATCAGCTATTCCCATGAAACGCCAGAACACGATGAACGGGTGCGGAACTTGGCTAAGAGACTACGGGCCGAGGGTGTCGACTGCGACATCGATGCATTCCAGGTCTCACCGCCGGAAGGTTGGCCTCGCTGGATGCAGAGACAGGTAGAAAAGTCTGACTTTTGTATCGTCGTATGCACGCAAACATACGCCCGACGCTTCGTCGGCAACGAAACGTCGGGAGAGGGAAAGGGCGCAAAGTGGGAAGGGCAATTGATCCATCAGAGCCTATATGAATCGGCGAAAAACCACCGGTTCATTCCTGTGGTGTTTGATAAGGCGGACGTCAGCTACATCCCGCTCGTGCTCAAAAGTGCAACGTACTACGACCTCAGCACAAATTCCGGCTACAGCGAACTTTATCGCGCCATGACGAACCAACCCCGCCTCGAAAAGCAGCCCCTTGGTCCCATTCTCAGGCGCCTGCCCGATCTCGACTCAGGTGAATCTAAAGTAATGGCGTTGCTGAGCTTGTGTCCGGATCCTCTACCCCTTGAAGTAGTCTCTCGCGTAGTCGGTCAGGGGGTTACAGAGGCCGCGACGACGCTTCAGCGGCTGGTACAAATTGCCGTTCTCAGGATCGAGGAGCACGTTGTACGACTTGAAGCTCGGTCTGCCGAAGGCATTCCAGTACCTTCAGACAACCTGGCAGGTTTAGCCCTTGAAGCTGTGCTCGACTTCGTCAAGAACCACCGCAATGCTGCCGGCCGGGCACAGATGATGAATGTCGTTACGCTCGCGAAGACTGCTGACATCGACGTCGCGGCTGCCCAGGTGTCACGCACGTTCCGAGCCATTCAGTCCTCTCTGAAATCGTTCGGTGATAAGTGCCTTCTGCTGGAGGTTGCCCGTCGCTCCATCGAGGCGTCGAAGGCTTCGAGGCGTGGACGAGAACAGGTAAAGGACGAGGCCGTTGCAGCAATTTGCGGCGTCTCCTGGGTCTACCAACGGACTGGACGCTTGTTTGAAGCTCTTGTCGAAGCCAAACGCAGTCTCGAACTGGGCCGGGCTATCCACTGGGATCGGAACACCGCCTTCTGCAACAAGTGCCTTGGACGCCTGAAACGTATGGAATCGGAAGCCGCCCCGGACGCACATCGGCAAGCTGCGCTGCTTCGGGATAGTGTCAGACTCTTGCGCGAGGCGATTGATGGGTTTACGAAGCTGGAATTGGAGGCCGAGGTAGGCGACTGCTACAGCCTGTTGGCCCGTACGTATCTCGTGGCCGGCGATAGGCAAGCCGCGCGTGATGCCATAAGGGAGGCCGATGAACGTCTAGTCGATTCGACTAGCAAGGACTACCTCGACTTAAAAATCGTAAAGGGCGACCTCACGCTACACACGAATCGCCGAAGTGCTGAGAGCATCTATGCGGAAGTGCTGACGACAAGAACTAGCGAAGACGACGCGCAGAAATCCGAAATTATGGCTCGTGCATACTTGCACCGCGGCAAGGTTCGGGCCGCTCTCGGTGACAACGACAAAGCCCTAACCGATTTTAGACGGGCTGCGAATATCTGGGACGACCTCGAAGATCCTACGGCCGATTTCGCACATTGGGAAATCGAACTAATCGCGACGTCGATGGACAAAGAAACCAAACTGTTGCTGACGCGCGAACCCATCGGGGTCCGAGTCCGAGTAGCTCGCATCGTTAGAAATGAAGCAGCAGAACGACCCGTTGGAAGATCGCATCGCAAAAAGCTACCCCGGGATTATCTGCGCGGCGTCATCAGTCGGGCTAAAGAACAATGCGCCGTGGATCGGCCAGCATGGTGAAGAAGCAAACCAAGACGAGTGCCAGTGCTGCGGAGCGTCGCATTCTTGCGCTCGCACCTGACGCACCGACATTGTACGAGGCTGTGAAGCATGTGGTCGCGGAACTCATGCGAGGTGTAACTTGTCCGCCTACCGATCTTATCGACATCGGACGAAAGGTTGGCGTGCAGGAGATATCTTACGAGAGTTTTCCTGGCTCCGGTGAGCTACACAAAGAGAAAGATGAATTTCGCATTGTCTGTTCGTCAGATCAAACACGCTCCCGCCAACGATTTACTGTCGCGCACGAACTAGCGCACGTGGTATTGGAACGCACGGGAAGGAATGCGCCCCGCGTAGGGAAAAGTGTGGAACGTGTTTGCGACATGCTTGCGGCTGAATGCCTGATGCCAACATCAGTGTTTGAGGCCCGAGTTCCCGCTACGCTTACGCTTAGCGATATTGCGAACTTGGCACGAACCTTCGACACATCGATAACTGCGACAGCGATACGTTGTGCGCAATTTCGGCCAGTTTGCGTCTTCGGGGTAACCGGAGATCGTGTGACCTGGGGCTATGGAGGAATTCGACCCGGGGCGGTGAGATACTTGTTGGATCAAGTACGGGACGGTGTACGGGCCGTCATAGCTGGCGAACAACCCGAGGAAAAGGTGTACTTCTACACCAATGGTGACAGAGGCGGTTACCGTCGTTTCGATTGGATCCGTTCAGGAACAGATAGCGCCGTGTTTATGTTGAGTCGGGACAAGCCCGGTAGGGTCGAGGGCTGGCGCGGTGCTCCGTAGGCGCGGCCTATCTGTTTCTCCCCGTCCTGTGCCAAAACTCGGCCCTTTTGAAATAGCCCATAAATCAGCAACTTAGTGTCTGTGTTTGCGACCGGGCCAAGGGCCGTGGGCTTTGCAATCGTCTTGGGCGGGCGGGTCGTCACCATGCAGATGACACCTAGTCGAGAGCGAATATCGAAGCGTGTGCCTGAAGCTGTTTTCACGCTACGCCGAGCGGGCCCACCAAGGGGCTACCGTCGCCGGCGACCATCTACGCGGCACGGCAGTAGTAGTTGAGAATGCCCCCAAGTCGCTCTCGCGACACGATGGGGCCAGCGTCATTCGCGCTTGCCGGCAGAGGTGTGAGGAGCTCGTTGCCGAGACCTTGGTGGTTCCGTTCTGTGTGATAGTGCACTACGTATTCGGTTATCGCTGTCCGCAGGTGTCGCTCACTGAGAGGTACGAAGCGGTCGAGACACTCTCGACGTATGGAGAGAACGAATCTTTCCGCGTATGCGTTCAGATTCGGACTATTAGCGGGAAGGCGGAGGGGCTTCACGCCTGAATCTCTCAACAGCCCACGTACTGCCTCGGTGAATAGCGGGTCCCGGTCGTGGATGAGGTATCGCTTGCCAAGGAGGAAACCATCCCACATGTCAGTGAGGTTTCTTGCCACCTGCTTCATCCACTCCCCGTTGGGGTCCGAGGTCATCCCACCGATGCACACGCAGCGAGTGGCGATATCGATGACAAACAGGACATGGTAGCGGACGAGCCCGAACGGGTTCACAACCTCGACGGTGAACAGGTCTGTCGCAGCGATAGCGCCCCAATGAGCCTTGAGGAAGGTGCTCCACGACATGCTCTTGCCCCGCTCCGGCGCAGGAGCGATACCGTGCTCGGCGAGGAGCCTCTTGATGGTGTTGCGTCCGAGTTCATGTCCTAGGTTCTTGAGTGCGCCCCGCAGGCGCGTATATCCCCACGTCGGGTTCTCTCGCGCCACGCGCACAATGAGCTCACGGATATCCTTCGCCGTCGGAGGTCGGCCTGGGCTCCGGTTCTTGCTGCCATCGTACTTGGCTGCGATGAGGTAGCGGTACCAGCGCAGAAGCGTAGCGGGTGTGGCAACCGACGCAATCTGGGCCAGCGCCTCGCGGCCTAAGGCCTGGGCCTTGACGGCGAGCCTACGACGGTCGTCGTCAGAGAGCTTGAGACGCTTGCCCCGAAGCCCGGCTCGGAGCACACGGTTCTCCTCTTGCAGATAGTCGATCACATCCTGCTGCTGGCGGTTGACCCAGCCAGCCACAACGAGCAGTAGGAATTGCGCGTGGTACGTCATCATGGAGCTGAAGATAACACCCTCGGGCCAGACGATTGTAAAGCCTGCGGCCCTGGGTCCGGTCGCAAACACAGACACTAAGCTGCTGATTTATGGCCTATTTCAAGAGGGCCGAGTTTTGGCACAGGACGGGCACGTGAGACCTCACTTCGGCGTGGAGTATGGGGCACCCTATCCTCCCTTCTTCTATGTGCTGACCCTGGCGGCGAGCAAGCTCCACGGCGACGCACGTTTTCTCATTGAGTTTCTGGCCGTGCTCGTCATCGCCACTATGACGGTGCCGCTTTTTCTCCTCGCCCACACCGTTTTCCACGATCCTCGAATCGCGCGACTCGCCGTTCTCCTCTTCGTACTTGAGATCTCCGCCTGGCATCACGCCCACCGCGTGCACGGCCCCGGTACGATGGGTGCGCTCGTCGTCCTTGTGTGGATGGTTTACTTAGCCGCCTATCACGATTCGCTCTACGAGAGAGCACACCTCTGGATTTTTGCTGTGCTCTCCGCAACGGCCGCCCTGTCCTATACGGCGTCCCTCGTGCAGCTGTGCATTTTCGCAGCCGTGCTCCTCCTGCTGCTCTGGATCAGGAAGCCGCGCTCGCTCGCGAAGCGCGTCGTCCTCGGCTTCGGCATGGGTCTCCTTGCGAGCTTTGTGCTCTACTACGCACCCTACGCTCTAGAAGCGATCCGAAAATCGTCGCTCCTCCTCGATCGCGCCGCGTACGACCCTCCCACAACGTTCTTTTTCCTTCGAAATCAGATGCGCGATACAGTCCGAATCCTCTCCAACGGCTACCCACTCTTCGTGGCCCTCTCCATCGGCGGTTGGGTGCTCCTCTGCCGGACGGAGGTTGCGGGCTTTCATCGCAGACTCCTCGTGGCGTGGGGGCTCACCTACGTGCTGATGTTGCTCTTCAAGGACCCGGCCCTTTTCCCGATGATTTTTCTACACGCTAAAGAGGATCTGTTCTACGCCTCGCTCGCCTGCTTGTTGGGAGGGTTGTTCTTAACCTACCTCTTGGCGCGCCCTTCTTGGGGCAGGGTCATCGTCATAGGTGTCTTTCTCGCCGCCACGCTGCTTGCGATCCGGGATCAGTACCTGAACAGAAACACGCTCCATGATCAGCGGGTCGCTCGAGCTCGTCGCCAAGGGGACGCCTCTCGCGCCGGCCGTCGTCCGAAGCCTAGAGGAGGCCGGTAATCAGCTGCTGACCTTCTACGAATTCCCTCGTGCCATGTGGAAATCGATTCGAACGACCAATGCTCTGGAGAATCTCAACCGCGAGTTTCGACGCCGGACGAAAACCCAAGCGTCGTTCTCCAGCGAGGAGTCCGCGGTCGCTTTGCTGTTTGGGCTTATCGCCTCTGGCCAGATTCAACTACGACGCATCGACGGCTACCAAGGTCTGAGCGAGGTTCTCGAACACGCGCAGGTTACCGCCTGATATGATACTCTGATGACGGAGTGGAGGGCGCCGTTCTTTTTCCACGGACCTCGGGACACATCCGTGGAGCGGCGGTCGTTGTAGTGGGGATAGGTCGGATGAAATAATTGGGTCTACGCGGATTCGTATGGGTAAGTCCTGACGGAAAAGCAGTGTAACTCATTGTGTGGAAAAGGTATCCAGTACTTCATCAGGTGCTGAAAAGTGGTCCATTTTTCGGATAGGCTAACCGAGTGAAAAATTCCCAGTCGATCCGCTCGCTGTTTGCGCTGCCAGGTTTCGTGAAGGGTCGCAAAGAACCCGACATCGATTTGTTCTTCAAGGCGCTGGGCGGAAAGAAAAGCGCCCGTATCAAGCTGGCCGCCATGGATATGTGGAAGCCCTTCCGGAACTCGGTGATTCATAACGCGCCTAATGCGCGGATCATCTTCGACAAGTTTCATATCATGCGTCATCTGTCAAAGGCCCTCGATGAGGTCCGGCGCGGTGAGTACAAACGCCTCAGCGGCGAGGACCGGTCGTACATCAAGGGGCAGCGTTACACCTTGCTTTCCCGGCGGGAGAACCTGAGCCTGGACGGTCGCCGCGCACTCAAAAAGTTGCTCCAGGCCAACCGGCGCCTGAACACCGCCTATATTTTGAAGGAGGCCTTCGGGCAACTCTGGGATTACCGCACCGAACGCGGCGCTCGCGCCTTTTTCACACGTTGGAAAGACAGCCTCAAATGGCAACGCCTGCATCCGTACCAGAAGTTCGCCGGTATGATTGAGTCCCATTGGGATGGTATCGCCTCCTACTGTCATCCGGAGAACAAAGTCAGTCTCGGCCTAGCTGAAGGGGTCAACAACAAAATCCGTGTTCTGCAACGACGCGCCTACGGCTATCGCGACGAGGAATATCTCAAGCTGAAGATCGTGGCGGCATTCCTTCCGCCATTACCCAGAAATGCCGTTTTCAACCCACACGAATCCGCGTAGACCCAAATAATTTACCGTGAAGAACGGACACCAGGGTGATGGTCAGGTAGTTCGGCTTCTCCCTCACAAACCCGAGCATGCGGCTTCCCGCACTCGGCCACTTTATTCCAAAAAAAGGATGGCATCCTGAAAACAGAGTTAGGAGGAACCAAAAAGTGAAAGCGCCAGCCGTGTTTGAGCTCATCAGGGAGAAGGAAATCCAGGCAATAGATCTGCGATTCGTTGACTTACCTGGACTTTGGCAGCACTTCACAATGTCATCTCAGGAATTTCTCCGCGCGGACATTTTTGAAGAAGGGGTCGGGTTTGACGGGTCAAGTATCCGCGGTTTCCAAGAGATCCACGAGAGCGACATGTTACTGATCCCCGATCCGGCAACAGCATTCATCGATCCGTTCGCGGGCGCGCAGACATTATGTCTCATTTGTAACGTGATGGACCCGATCAAAGACGAGGCATATACGCGCGACCCTCGTAACATCGCGCAGAAGGCCGAGGGTTACTTGAAATCGACCGGTATCGGCGACACTGCGTACTTTGGTCCCGAACCGGAGTTCTTCATCTTCGACGACGTACGGTTTGGGCAAACCCCCAACGAGGGCTACTACCACATCGACGCTACAGAGGGCTTCTGGAACGCAGGACGAGCCGAAAACCCCGACGGAGCCGGCCACTCGCGCAATCTCGGGTACAAGCCACGGTACAAGGGGGGGTACTTCCCGGTACCCCCTATGGACAGCCAGCAGGATATTCGCACTGAGATGATGTCGGTGCTCGATTCAATCGGGGTTGACACCGAGGTGCATCATCATGAGGTTGGTACGGCGGGGCAAGCCGAAATCGACATGCGGTTTGATTCGCTCGTCCACATGGGCGACAAGCTGATGAAGTACAAGTACGTCATCAAGAATGTCGCCCACCGGCACGGAAAGACTGTCACGTTTATGCCGAAACCGATCTTCCAAGACAACGGTTCCGGGATGCATGTCCATCAGAGCATCTGGAAGGACAAGAAGAACCAGTTTTTCGAGGCCGGTACCTACGCCAACCTCAGCGAGACGGCGCTTCACTACATCGGAGGGATCCTCAAGCACGCGCCGGCATTGTTGGCGCTGACCAATCCGACGACCAACTCGTATCGTCGGCTCGTGCCAGGCTATGAGGCGCCGATCAACTTGGTCTACTCGATGCGCAACCGCAGCGCTGCGGTGCGCATTCCAGTCGTATCGACCAGTGAAAAGGCGAAGCGAATTGAATGTCGGTTCCCCGATTCGACCTGCAACGGGTACCTAGCGCTGAGCGCGATGCTAATGGCCGGACTTGACGGCATCGAGAATAAGTTGACTCCCCGGGGCCCGCTCGACAAGGATCTTTATAGCCTTCCGCCAGAAGAGCAAGTCGAGATCGACAGCACGCCGGCGGACCTGTCGGACGTGCTTGACGCGCTCGAGGCCGACCACGAGTTCCTCCTAAAGGGCGACGTGTTCACGCGCGATGTCATCGAGAGCTGGATTGCCTACAAGCGCATTAACGAAATCGACGCGGTTCGCCAGCGGCCCCACCCGTGGGAGTTTGCGCTCTATTTCGATATCTAGGGATGGTGGGGGAAGGGTGCGCCACCCCTAGTTGTGCTCAGGAAAAAGCCGTCGACCTCGAGCACTTCCTGCTTGATTCTCCGCGTGATCCGCTTGCCGAACACGCGCTGTGCCAGTTCTTGGGTCGTCAAGCGTTTCGGCGGCTGTGCTTTCTTCTCGCTCATTGAGGACTCCTACGATGTACATCTCGTCCTACGGGGACCGTGGCAGCAACACCACCGTCCCCCGTCCTGTGCCAAAACTCGGCCCTTTTGAAATAGGTCATGAATCAACAGCTTAGTGTCTGTGTTTGCGCCGGGGCCAAGGGCCGTAGGCTTTACAATCGTCTGGCCCGAGGGTGTTATCTTCAGCTCCATGATGACGTACCACGTGCAATTCCTACTGCTCGTTCTAGCTGGCTGGGTCAACCGCCAGCAGCAGGATGTGATCGGCTACCTGCAAGAGGAGAACCGTGTGCTCCGAGCTGGGCTTCGGGGCAAGCGTCTCAAGCTCTCTGACGACGACCGTCGTAGGCTCGCCGTCAAGGCCCAGGCTTTAGGCCGCGAGGCGCTGGCCCAGATTGCGTCGGTTGCCACACCCGCTACGCTTCTGCGCTGGTACCGCTACCTCATCGCAGCCAAGTACGATGGCAGCAAGAACCGGAGCCCAGGCCGACCTCCGACGGCGAAGGATATCCGTGAGCTCATTGTGCGCGTGGCGCGAGAGAACCCGACGTGGGGATATACGCGCCTGCGGGGCGCACTCAAGAACCTAGGACATGAACTCGGACGCAACACCATCAAGAGGCTCCTCGCCGAGCACGGTATCGCTCCTGCGCCGGAGCGGGGCAAGAGCATGTCGTGGAGCACCTTCCTCAAGGCTCATTGGGGCGCTATCGCTGCGACAGACCTGTTCACCGTCGAGGTTGTGAACCCGTTCGGGCTCGTCCGCTACCATGTCCTGTTTGTCATCGATATCGCCACTCGCTGCGTGTGCATCGGTGGGATGACCTCGGACCCCAACGGGGAGTGGATGAAGCAGGTGGCAAGAAACCTCACTGACATGTGGGATGGTTTCCTCCTTGGCAAGCGATACCTCATCCACGACCGAGACCCGCTATTCACCGAGGCAGTACGTGGGCTGTTGAGAGATTCAGGCGTGAAGCCCCTCCGCCTTCCCGCTAATAGTCCGAATTTGAACGCATACGCGGAAAGATTCGTTCTCTCCATACGTCGAGAGTGTCTCGACCGCTTCGTACCTCTCAGTGAGCGACACCTGCGGACAGCGATAACCGAATACGTAGTGCACTATCACACAGAACGGAACCACCAAGGTCTCGGCAACGAGCTCCTCACACCTCTGCCGGCAAGCGCGAATGACGCTGGCCCCATCGTGTCGCGAGAGCGACTTGGGGGCATTCTCAACTACTACTGCCGTGCCGCGTAGATGGTCGCCGGCGACGGTAGCCCCTCGGCGGGCTCGACCGGCGTAGCGTGGAAACAGCTTCAGGAACATGCTTCGATATTCGCTCTCGACTAGGTGGTCATCTGCATGGTGACGACCCCGTCTGGTCAAAATACTCGAACGCCCATCCCTACGAGAGGAATCATCAACACGGGCCTCCACCAATCAGCCTCAAACTCGCCCAAATTCCCTGTCATGGTTTCCAGACTCGGATAGCTTCGGAGAGCAGCTTGCTGCTAACCGAGGCCATTCACGAAGTGGGCGCTTGCAGGCTCACAGCGTTTTGACGAGCAAGGAAAACAGCCTTATCGCGAAACTCGAAGAACCCCGTCCTGTGCCAAAACTCGGCCCTTTTGAAATAGGTGTGCCTTCTATTTATTCATCCGCGCGCACCAAACTTGATTAATCTCCGGTCTGCCAGCACCATGCCGGCATGATTTCGTCGTTGGTTCGCGCTCTCATCTCTGCCTTCAAGGATCGTCGCGAGCTGGCTCTCGAGAATGTCGCTCTTCGCCAGCAGCTCGCCGTGCTCCGCCGTTCCGTGAAACAGCCGCGGCTCTCGAAGGTTTGCAGGAGGTGCGCCAATCTCATACAGCTCGAGTTTATGGAAGGGACAGGCACATGACGCTGGGAGTGCGGATGCCGGAGCTCTTTACAAAATTCGCGGACGCGGACCGGGCCTTCGGTGTGGCGTGAGGCCGGGGGCGGAAGGGCTTCGCGTGGTTGACTCTATCTTTGGGTGCCGCGACCGAGGTCGGATCCCAGCCTCCGCTGGCGCCCAGCACGACACACGGGTCAGCGGGTCGCGATCCCCGTAGTGTGCCAAAACCCGATCGAGCGACTCCATCATTATTAGAAGGCCATTCTCGGCGTTGAGAATGCGGAGACGGCTGTCGGGAAACGAGGCGAGCTCTGATAAGGTGCCAGCCGTCGGCAAACTGCTTGGGAAACTATATTGGCGTTAAAGTCCGCTCACGCCGCGTCTCGATAGTAATATCGGAGCGTTCCGCCGAGGCGCTCCCGACATCGGATGCGACCGTCGGACCCCAGCGAATCCTGCGCCGAGCAGATGAGCTCGTTATCGAGACCTTGATGATTCCTCTCCAGATGATAATGGGCGACGAAAGCGCGGATACTCACGCGGAGATGATTCTCTCCCAAGGGAATCATCCGACTAAGGCACTCGCTTTTGATGGACCGTACAAAGCGTTCGGCGTAGGCGTTCAAATTCGGACTCCTCACCGGCAGCTTCACCGTCTCCACGCCGACAGCACCGAGTGTGGCGCAGAATGATGCTGAAAAGAGCGGGTCGCGGTCGTGAATGAGAAACCGCGCGTCTCGAAGAAAACCGTCAATGGCGTCGGTCAGGTTTCTGGCCACTTGCCTCATCCAATCGTCGTAGGGCTGGTGACAGATGCCCGCGATCTCCACTCGGCGCGTCTTGAGGTCGATCACGAAGAGCACGAAGTATCGAACAAGCCCGCGAGACGTCAGCACTTCAACGGTGAAGAAGTCCGTCGCAGCTATGGCTCCCCAGTGAGCCTTCAGGAACGTACTCCAGGGCATTCGTTTACTTCGTTCATTCGCGGGCTCGATCCCATGCTCAGCGAGAATGCGCTTTACGGTGTTGCGGCCGACGTCATGGCCGAGGTTTCGAAGAGCGCCGCAAATTCTCGTATAGCCCCAGGTTGAATTCTCGGTCGCCATCCTGACCACGAGTGCGCGTATCGTTTCCAGCACACGAGGCCGTCCTGGCCCGCGGCGCTGGCTCCCGTCGTACTTTTTCGCGATCAGTTTTTTGTACCAGCGCAACAAGGTATCGGGCGTCACGAGATCCGCGATTTCCTTCAGGCCACCTCTACCCAACGTCCTCGCTTTCGCCGCGAGCCGCCGCCGCTGCGCATCGGTAAAACGTAGTCGGCGTCCACCCAGTTGTTCCCGAAGAACGCGATTCTCTTCTTTCAGGTATTCGATTCGCGTCCTGTTGGAACCGGTTGACCCATCCGGCGAAGGCCATGACGAAGAACTGCCATAGGTACGGTTGCATGGGTCCGGATTCTAGCCGCCCATCGAGCCCGGCGGGCTTGCTCCTGGACGCTTCAACGACCTGCCAACACTCAGCATCCGGCGTTGATCGAGTTTTGGCACACTACGAGGTTGAGATTGCCGTATAGAAAATTTGATTGAAGCAACTTCGATTCCGGCTCGAACGACCACCCGTCGATAATGCGTGCGGGGACCAGCACGTGACAGCGGCCGTTAAATCACTGTAGGGGAATAGGATGGAACGAAATTGGCATCATGGTTGAAACCCGAGAGGGCGTAAAACAGCCTTTTCGCAAAACCTGTGTACGCGTCAGAAAAGTCAATAAATGCGCGAAACTCGAAACCTTCCTGAATCTCCATTGGCTTTTCTGTTTGAGGATTTCAGCCAAAAGCTGGACCACCTTTTGCCGAGACCGGATAGCTCCAACCTGCACCATCCGCCACCCAGTCTGCCCAATTGTGGCACTGCAGAGACGGGTGAGATTTTCCGCGCCGTTGGCGCGGTTTTGCAGGATCAGGTGTCACCAGAGACGCGCTAGGAGGGCTGAACTGGCCTCATTTTCGGTTTTGGTCTCTAATCTCGATTTTCGAGTGCCACGTTTGCGCCAAAGGGGGGAGCGGGCCGCTGACAGGGCCGTGCAGCGTCGGAAAAGAGGCCGCCCGAGGGGTCCAGAATCAAGGCCAGGGCTACCTTGGCGTAGCCGGCTAGCACGTTCTGGTCCAGGTGCGGCCCGTGCCTGGGTCCAGGTTTCCGCCCGGGAGCGTGGCATCCCGTTGCTGGACCGTGTTTTCCCTGCGCGTACGGAGGTATTGTCAAATTGAGGTCTCAAGCTCGGAGCAAGCCGCTCTATGATGGGGCTTGAGCACACCGCGTTGCCAACATCTTGGGGTCGGGTCGGCCCTGAATGCCTCAACTTGACAGCAATGGCACCGCCCGCGTGGGCGGAGGTCATCGGGGAGTGACCGAAATCGTTCGTTCACTCGAAAGTACCCTTTTCACTCCGTCTGTACGTCATCCTCCAGGCCGAGGCCCCGTAGGGCCGCCTTAGTATCGTCTACCATCTGCTCTTTGGCGCCCTCTGAAGGAACGGCCTCAATCGTGAGTCGAAGACTCACGTCTCCGTCTGAAACCAGTTTTGTTAGAACTTTCATGTAGAGCTGGGACCATTTCTGGGGCGGCACCATTCCTGTCCAAGTAAGCTTCCTGGGAGCTTCGCCGATCGTTGGGATCGGAAGTTGCTTTGAATCCTTAGCAATAACAACTGTCGCCGTCGCTGAGCGTCCTTCCGAAGCTAGCGTTGCAAAAAAACTGCCCTCATCCGCTCCGGCCGTAAACACCCCGTTTAAGTCAACCGCGCCGCCGGTTGCGCTCCAATTTGTCTCCGATAAAGGGTACGACCGTCCAAATTGGTCGAGACCCTCTGGTTGAAAGGTTTGCTTGGCACCTGGCTTGAGCTGGATCGTGGTTGGGTTCACCAGAAGTTTCTCGAGCCTCGGTGGCTCGACATGCTTGGCTGCATCCTCGGGTGTTAGGATGTAGATGTCGTCCGAAATCTCCACATCACTTGCTTCCATGGATTCCTTGAAGATAAAGGGATCGTAGCCCCCAGATGGAGCTCTCACGGCATAAGCGATGTGACCTGCGGAAACACCCCGGGCGATCGTCTCACGGATCGAGTCTGGTTCGAGTAGCCGTGGAAACTGCGGAGACGCGTAGAAAATGTCACGCACGCCACGTGTGCTCCACTCGGTAAACGCTGGCGGCCACTTCCGGACTAGAAACCGTGCACCCACTTCTTTCTCAACATATCCTTTTTGTCGAAGACTATAAAGGATGTGCGTTGGCATCGTTTCGGCAGCACTCGAGGTGACGAGGCCTAGGTCAATCATCTGAATCGTATTGTTATCACCGAGCAACAAGATGTTCTTGTAGGAGCGCCAGATGGTTTCGTCGACGTCGCGTCGCGCTTTCTGGACGCTCACGTTGAGCTGCTTCTGCTGCGACTCGTCGAGCTTGAGAGCTTCGTTCTGGATGTCCTCCCAAGCAAGGAGCTTTCGGGTGCCTTGGTGCACAACTCCGATAGAGGCCGAGAGCTCGCTTGGCCCCGACTCCCATCATCCGATCATCTCGCTATCAGGCATCCCGAGCGCCGTCATCGTGTTGAGAATCTTGCACCCGATCCTTGCCTCGACTCTCTGTGCCGCCAACCCTCTCGCTCGCATCGCTGAGCCCACGATAGCCTTGTAGCGATGGAACGTTGTCTCGACTTTGCTCCGTTTGCTGTAGCCCGATTCTGTGTGCCACTTTCGTTTGCCGAGCCAAGCTTGTGCTGCAATGTTGCGATTGCGCTGTCGGCTGCTCGCCGGCCCCGATGCGAGCTGGGCGCCCTTGCGCGGCGGTATCAGCACCCTCGGCGAGCGATGAGCGCTGTGATTCTCGATTGCCTCATAGACGCCGCCGGCGTCGTATGCGGTGTCAGCTCTGGCCGATGAGATGGGACTGTCGATCTGTCCGACAAGCGATGCAACCCGCGATGAATCGCGGGCTCTTTTGCTCGTCAGCTCGCCGGCAACGACTTCGCCACTCTGCTCGTCGACACACAGATGGAGCTTGCGATAGTCCCTGCTCTTTGGTGCTCTGCGCAGCTGGCCGGCATGGACAGCGAGACCGCTGCTGTCGATCAAAATGTGCAACGGCGTCTTCTGCTTGTCTTGGTAGAAGGGGACCTTACCCAGCTTCGCCTTGCGCCTTGAGATCGTGGTGTGATCGGGCACATCATTGTCTAGCTTCATCAGAGCGAACAACGACCGCAGCAATCCCTCGCTCTGCCTAGATGACAGATGAAACACCATGCCCAGGGTGACAGCCGTCTCGATGGCGTGGTTCGAGTACTTGCGTTGACGGCCCGGTTTCCTCCTCCTCGGCCGGGGCGCGTCCCAGTTCACAAGCTTGCCGGCGGTGAGCGAGATCCAGACGGTCAGGCTCCCGCGGTTGCGTAGACCCGCCTCATATTCACGCCAATTCCTCACGCGATAGGCCTTCTTCACATACTTCCGCTGAGTGCGTTTGAAAATGCTCATGGGGAACCTCGAATCCGTGAGTAAAGGACAATTGTGGACCGAGATCGCGAGTTGTGCACCAAGGCAGCGAGGAGGCCGTTCTGGTTTCTGATCCCCATGAGGGGTAGTGAGTTCCTCATTTACGCGCATCCGCAATCGCCGTCTGTAGCGTTTCTGATCCCCATGAGGGGTAGTGAGCCCTCGTCGCCCCGGCCGACCACGATCGCGCGCGAAGCGAAGTTTCTGATCCCCATGAGGGGTAGTGAGGTTCGGCTCGTGATGCGCGACATCGAAGAGCAGAAAAGTTTCTGATCCCCATGAGGGGTAGTGAGTTGGATTCGGGTGCGGATAGAGATTCAGCGAGGCCCTGTTTCTGATCCCCATGAGGGGTAGTGAGATGCTACGGACACCGTACCCGCTCGACTCGACAACGTGTTTCTGATCCCCATGAGGGGTAGTGAGACCCACGTAGCGCCAGCGCTGTCGAGTTGCGGCTCATGTTTCTGATCCCCATGAGGGGTAGTGAGGTGTACCACCGTTGGAGCGAGACCGCCGCGTACGCGTGGTTTCTGATCCCCATGAGGGGTAGTGAGCACCCAAGCGCGACCCGTCACCCAGAGGGCGCCTTGTTTCTGATCCCCATGAGGGGTAGTGAGTTGCCGATGCGTTCGGCAAGTCGTTGTCTGACGTAATGGTTTCTGATCCCCATGAGGGGTAGTGAGTTACGGAGACTTTGGTCTATCGACCGGAGCAGCCGGATTGTTTCTGATCCCCATGAGGGGTAGTGAGCTTCCAAATCCATGGTCGGTAGACCTCGTCTTGCCTGTTTCTGATCCCCATGAGGGGTAGTGAGCGCGACCGAATCCGGCCCCACCGACAGTCCAATCCGTTCAGAAGTTTCTGATCCCCATGAGGGGTAGTGAGATGGCACTATACGACGCTGGCCCTCAGCCAGTTGACGTTGTTTCTGATCCCCATGAGGGGTAGTGAGAGGAACGATCGAGGACTACGTCTGGCGGCGGGGCAGAGGTTTCTGATCCCCATGAGGGGTAGTGAGTCGTGGATTTCGGACACGTCAAGCAAAGGCCGGCCCATGGTTTCTGATCCCCATGAGGGGTAGTGAGCTCTCTCGCCGGATGAACAACCACCGGCCGGGGAGTGTTTCTGATCCCCATGAGGGGTAGTGAGATACTCGGGCGTAAGCGGCGGACCGAAGCGGAACGCGAGTTTCTGATCCCCATGAGGGGTAGTGAGCACAACGTGAATCGCGGGGTCGGCCACGATGGCGCGCCCCTGTTTCTGATCCCCATGAGGGGTAGTGAGCGCTGCCGGCGACGCCTCGAGCGTGACATATCCAGCGGTTTCTGATCCCCATGAGGGGTAGTGAGAAATCCAAGGGCGAGGCGTGCAAAGCCGAAATGCTTTCGTTTCTGATCCCCATGAGGGGTAGTGAGCGTACGCGAACGGAGGGCGCCGGCACGAATACGGCGAGGTTTCTGATCCCGGGGATGTCCCGCCGGATGTTGAATTTGGGGTAGCGGCGGCTCCTTGGCCGGCCTAAGAATAGGTCTGCCAAACCAACCGTCTCCAGAGGGGGACAAGGAGCCACCATGCCAAGGAAATCAAAGAAGCCAGTAAGAAAGCAAACGCACTCGCCTACGGGCAAGGTAGTTGGCCAAGTCGTCAGATACTGCTACCGATGATAGCTGGGATCGCGGCCACGAAGGCGGACCTGACGGAATGGGTGTACGAGCAAGGACTGACCGCATTGCACCTACTCCTGAGAGAGGACGCGGAGAAGATCGCGGGGCCGAAGGGCAAGCACGAGAAGGAGCGAACTCATAACCACTGGGGGAGCACGGATGGGGAGCTGAGCTTCGGCGGTCGTCGAATCCAAGTGTCGCGACCTCGAGTTCGTTCGAAGTCGGGCGAGGAGGCGTCGCTTCCACACTTCGAAGCCTTCCGCGAAGAAGACCCGCTTCCGGAGCGAGTGCTGAACCAGATCTTGGTGGGGGTATCGACCCGAAATTACGAATCGAGTCTGGACAAACCCTCGGCGAAGTTGAAGTCTCGTGGCACGAGCAAGAGTGCCGCCAGCCGTCACCTCGTGAGCCAGACGACTAAGAAGCTCGAGGAATACCTATCTCGGAGGCTAGAGGAGTTCGAGCTTGCGGCACTAATGATGGATGGCCTTGAGGTGGCCGGACAGACCGTCGTCGTAACTCTCGGTATCACAATAGATGGAACGAAGGTGCCCTTGGGTATATGGCTGGGCTCGACGGAAAACTCTCGGGTGTGCACCGCGATGTTGCAGAACCTTCTCGAGCGGGGATTGCGGATCGACGAATCGATTCTCTGCGTAGTGGACGGAGGCAAAGGGATCCGCAAAGCACTCGTCGACGTTTTGGGGGATCTCGCGGTTATCCAAAGATGCCAGCTCCACAAACTCCGAAATCTTCGCTCGTACCTTCCCAAGTCCCGTCACGCCTACGTGCTCCAGACAATGAAGGAAGCGTACAAATGCAAGAGTGCCGACAAGGCGCGCAAGCGACTTCAGGCATTGGTGTCGTGGCTCAAGCGAAACGGCTACGACGAAGCTGCCGGAAGCCTTCGCGAAGGGATGGAAGAGACCCTCACGGTTGTGAAGCTCGCTCTACCCGAGTTACTTCGCAAATCTCTGGCCACGACAAACGCCATCGAGAATCTCAACGGCACCATCCGCAGAGTCTCGAGAAACGTCAAGCGGTGGAAGAGTCCTTCCATGATTCGCCGATGGACCGCTCTCGGCGTCGTCACGGCGGAGAAAAAGTTTCACCGTATCAAAGGCTATCGCCATATGGGCGCTCTCGTTCACGCGCTTAGAAGCAAACAGAAATCTCTTGACAGCGATGAGGTTGCTGCCTAAGAGTATTCACAGGTGCCGCCGCTACCCGACCAAATTCAACAGCGGCCGGGACATCTCCCCGATCCCCATGAGGGGTAGTGAGTGGTGTGCCTTGTGGCGGAGCTTCTCCGACGCGTCGATGTTTCTGATCCCCATGAGGGGTAGTGAGCGGAAGAATCCGGCGACGGTGAAGGTGTCTCCGATGGTGTTTCTGATCCCCATGAGGGGTAGTGAGGCTTGGTCGGGGACGTCCGACTCGGGAGCGTAAATCGGGGCAGGTTTCTGATCCCCATGAGGGGTAGTGAGCTGTACGTCCGCCTGCCCTAGCAGCAATACCCTGTCGTTGTTTCTGATCCCCATGAGGGGTAGTGAGACTGGAACGGGTACAACAGATAGCGTTCAGCAGTTTGTTTCTGATCCCCATGAGGGGTAGTGAGATGAGGAGGATGAGGATGAACGCAGCGACACCTAAAAAGGTTTCTGATCCCCATGAGGGGTAGTGAGAGGCGCCTGGGCGGCCTCATCCTGTGCAAGAAGTGGGTTTCTGATCCCCATGAGGGGTAGTGAGTTGAAGCCAAAGACATAGCAGCGCGCTTCTCTCCAAGTTTCTGATCCCCATGAGGGGTAGTGAGATCGACGTAGACTCGGACGCCGTGAATCTCGACGGGTAACGTTTCTGATCCCCATGAGGGGTAGTGAGTTCTTTGCGCGGCGTCGATTGAGCAGGCGAGACTCTGGTTTCTGATCCCCATGAGGGGTAGTGAGCCTAGTCGATGATCCGGCTCAAGAACCGGCGCTAGCAGTGTTTCTGATCCCCATGAGGGGTAGTGAGACCTGGTCCATCGCCTTCTGTCGGGCGGCGATGATGGTTTCTGATCCCCATGAGGGGTAGTGAGGAGAGCATTTTTTGGGGAGTCACCGCCGCCCCGTAAAGTTTCTGATCCCCATGAGGGGTAGTGAGGTACCGCTCCGGCGGGTAGCCCATTCGCCGAGTCGGAGTTTCTGATCCCCATGAGGGGTAGTGAGACGGATTCGCAGGCCGCAGACCTCGGGGCCCTCATCGTTTCTGATCCCCATGAGGGGTAGTGAGTTCGGGAGACGGCAGGACCGGAGGAACTGGCGGCGGAAGTTTCTGATCCCCATGAGGGGTAGTGAGCTGTCCATCCGGAGAGGCTCGCCGTCAGCCGGAACGCCAAGGTTGTTTCTGATCCCCATGAGGGGTAGTGAGATCGACGAGGCGGGGCTCCTGCAAGAGTCGCATCGAGGAGTTTCTGATCCCCATGAGGGGTAGTGAGAAGTGAACGGAGGAGGCGCTGGCGCGGAATCGTCTGGCTCTGGGTTTCTGATCCCCATGAGGGGTAGTGAGTTGGCATCGCCGCCAACCTGCAACTGCCACGCCACACGTTTCTGATCCCCATGAGGGGTAGTGAGTACTGTCGCTTCGCGGAGCGTCTAGCTCATATCGCAATGTTTCTGATCCCCGTCCTGTGCCAAAACTCGGCCCTTTTGAAATAGGCCACAAATCAGCAGCTTAGACGCCGTTGGAATCGGCGCAGAATCCAGGCTATTTCGCGCCGCAGGGCTGACTTCCGACCCATGGGGCTGGCGGATGAATAAATAGAAGGTACAGCTGGTTGAAGCCGGCGGAAGCTACCGCCCACGACTTTCCATCGCCTTCCTGTCCAAGTAACGCAAGCTTGGACGTTCGATCCGGCCAACCAGACCACCAGTCATCAAGCCGTTGTAGCGCAGCAGTCCTCGGCACCACAGTTTCCCGACCGCTCGATAACATCAAGAGGCTGGAAGAACGCTGCCTCGCTCTCGAACCTTGAGACAGTCCACGCGTTCTGGTGCGATCGCCATCGCTCGAATCCTCAGTTCGCAGGGTCTAAGGTCGCTCGTATTTCATCGAGCGCAGCAACGAAGTCGCCCAGGTTTGCAAACAGAGTAGACCGGCGTGCCCTTGCCGTCGGAGTCGGCCACACCAATCGCACCAGCAAACGCATCCATCCCGTGGATCACAAGGTCGCCCCGGCGAATTCCCTGGTAGCCGATCTCCTTCAACGATTCCGTAAAGCCGCGAACCCGCCGGTTCTTTCTTAGTAGCACCCGACGCATCAGCGCCATCAACGGAAGAGTAGTCCTATGAACACGCCGTAACTGCAGAGGAGCACGATCCCCTCCCATCTCACGAGCCGCCGTCCCGTGTACAAAAAGACGGCCATCGCGAGCGTAAAGCCGACGAGCACCGGAAGCTCGAAATGAAACAGCTTTTCGTCGATGGGAAGCGTTCGCAAGCTCGCGGAAACCCCGATCGCACCAAGAATGTTGAACAGGTTGCTGCCGATGATAGCACCCACGACGAGATCCGCCTCACCCCGAAGACCCGCGACGATCGAGGTCGCGAGCTCGGGCATCGACGTGCCCACTGCTACGAGCGTCGCGCCGATGATGAACTCAGATAGGCCTATCGAGCGGGCGAGCGAGACCGCGCCCGCAACAAGAAGTTGCGCGCCGCCGAGCAGAAGGACGAGACCAAAGACGGCGAACGCCGAGCTCGAGGCGAGGCTATGCGTGCGCGGCGCGTGGACCTTGCTGGCCGGCTTGGCTTTTGGCGCCTCGCCGCGAGCCCAGCGGATCGACAGGTAGTTGAAGAAGACGAGAAGCGCGATGAACACACGCCCCACCCCGCGCCCGAGCTCGAGCCCCAACGCGCAGACGAAGAGAAGCACCGTCACGCCGAGGAGAAGCGGAAGCTCGCGCTTGAGCACCGAAGCCGCCACCTTTAAGGGCGCTATGATTGCGGCGCATCCGAGGATGAGCCCGACATTGGCGATGTTGCTTCCGAGCACATTTCCCACCGTCATCTCCGCATGGCCGCTGAGCGCCGCGATGACGCTCGCTACGATCTCGGGCGACGACGTTCCATAAGCGACGACCGTAAGGCCCACGAGTAGCGGGCTCACCCCGAAATGGCTCGCGAGCCGGGACGATCCGCGTACGAGCCAGTCTGCACCGAAAGCGAGTAAGAGGAGGCCGGCGAATGACAGAGCCGAGGCAGTTATGGAACTCAAGTAGGTTCGATCCTAGCAGATCGAAACGGCTGTGGAACCCTAACCTTTATCCTGTGGTCCTGGAGAGGTTCCGGCAGCGCGCCTTTTTTCAGGCGGAGTTAGAATGAATGGTACTCATGGACTTCGATGCCGTTAAGAACGTGCTCACGGCCTTGGAACGGGAGGAAGTACAGTACGTCGTGTTGGCGCTGTGGCGATCAACTTGCTAGGTGTGCCTTCTATTTATTCATCCGCGCGCACCGAACTTGATTAGTCTCCGGTCTGCCGGGACCATGCCGGCATGATTTGGTCGTTTGTTCGCGCTCTCGTCTCTAGAGGACCTAGAATCGAGGCCGGGGCTACCGCGGCGCAGCGGGCTGACACGTTCTGGTCCAGGCGCGGCCCGGGCCTGGACCTAGGTTTCCGCTCGGGAGCCTGGCATCCTGTCCCTTCCATAAACTTGAGCGCGTGAGATTAGCGAGCTGCCTGCAACCAGGATGCTTGGGTCGTCTTCATGTAGGACGTTTCGAGGATCGGCGTCGGCTCTACTCAGGGGTATAGGTGTAAGCTGGCGCGAAGTCCCGTAGCCGTCCCGAGCGGATCGGCTCAAGCAGCGGCGTGTCGAGTGTAATAATTCGGCTGTAACTTTATGCACTGTAACGTCTTAGCGTCATCTTACCAACACTTAACGGCGGAAGCACCGGAAAAAAGACTCCCTCTGGTCTAACGGTCTATAATGGGACGCACTGGAGGTAAGAATGCTAGAAGCCGGGAGCCAAGCGCCGGACTTTTCGGTTCAAGATCACACCGGGAATACCGTCAAGCTTTCTGATTTCGTAGGCAAACATGTGGTCTTGTGGTTCTATCCCAAGGCCGACACCCCGGGGTGAACTATCGAGGGCCGCGGGTTCCGCGATCGAATCCAGCACTACAACGATAACGGCATTCAGGTTCTCGGCATCAGCTTCGATAGCGTGGAGGAAAACGCCGCCTTCGCGAAGAAGTTTGACTTCAATTTCCCACTGCTTTGCGATACCGACCGTGCGGTGGGCTTGATCTATGGCGCCTGCGACAGTGCCGACGCCCAATACGCGAACCGGATCAGCTTTCTCATCGACGGAGAAGGAAAGATTGTGAAGGCTTATCCAAACGTGGACGCGTCGAAGCACCCGGAGGAAGTGTTAAAGGATTTTTGAGGTATTCGCTCAGCCCGTCCTGTGCCAAAACTCGAACCTTTTGAAATAGACCACAAATCAGCAGCTTAGACGCCCTTGGAATCCGCGCAGAATCCAGGGTATTTCGCGCCGCAGGGCTGACTTCCGACCCAGGGGCTGGCGGATGAATAAATAGAAGGCACAGCCGAATTTTGGCACAGGACGCGGGAAATCCGCATGCTGCGTGCGATGCGGCGGGGGCTGGAAACGGGGACATGGTAAGGACTGAGGCACCGGCACTTGGCGAAAGCCGCCGGCAACAGCTACTCCCCTTATCTCTATCTACCGCGCCAGCCCCCGACCCTACCGGGATAGCCGGCTACCACCCGTTCCACACCGTCGGCACGGCCGATGCCGAGACGTTGCAGCAACCGATTTCGAGAACGCCCCTAGGATTCGGGGTTTCGTTTCCGTTCGCGTTTTCGGACAGGACATGATCATAACCCCTTTCGTACTTCCGGCTTCAATCGCTCGGAGTCCAACTCCGCATTGCTGAGGCCCGCCTTGATCAATTCCTTGACCTTCTTCGGGAGTAATCGAGCCCGGCTCTCGGTCTGTGGCAGAATCGCTTTCGCCAAGCTTGTCAGTGCTTTCCCAGAGAGCCTGTGCAAGTCATAGTGCCAGTTCTTGTTTGCGTGGTCGTCGGGCGATTCACCAGGAGTTTTTTTGCTCTCGATGCCGAGGCGGGTCAGTGTGTCGATGTCGATTAATGCGTAGTCAAGTTTGTCGATTTTCTCGCGTCCAGCTGCAAGAGCTGCTGAAACCCGCCCGAGATTTTGTTGTGCGTCGTCCACATACCAGACCGAGAGCTTGTTATCCAGGGTGGAGAGATCCCCCAGAGGATCCGCGGGGACATCGTCCGAACCTAACCAGGTCGGCAATTCAGGCCGCCAGCGGTTCCTTCTTATCGCTCTCGGTAAGAACGGCACCTATGCGTCGCGTTGCTCTAGTTGTTGGAGCACGAGGGACATATCTTCTTTGAGTTCAAGACACGACTCAGCCTCAATGGCGCTTTTCAGGGGTTCGATTGCTGTGGGATCATCCAACAAAGCTAGCCCCACCGAGGCACCGTCACGGATCGCCGGGGAAGAATTCCGGAGACATTGAACTAACAGTTCCAGCCGTGAAAAACGAGCCACGTCGTCATCGACCTCGCCAAGGTATTTCAGTGCCTCTGCGCACACAAGGGTGCTGAATCGCCCAGAAGCGATCGTGCGCCCGATCGCATCGATGGCGCTCTCTCCGTACATTTTGACGAGAACATTCAGGGACTTGGAGAAGTCCGTTTCGACACCGTCCTGCAGATCTTCGCTCAGTGCTCTGGCAAATATAGAATCGGACTCGCGGCGCACAGCCTCGTCAGCCGACGGCTCTACGATTTGGTCGAAAGTAGCTTGTGCGGCAAACTTGGCCATTTCGGATGCGGTCCGCGCAAACTGACTAAAGTCGATCGCTCGATTAGTTGCATCGAACCAAGTTTGCTGCGTTATTTCCAATTGGCTCAGTCGGGTTGGTTCAACACCAGCGTCCAAGCGACATAGCAAGGCTGCCAATCTTCTTGCAGACTCGCCCACTTTCTCACCCAATATAGCAAACGCCTGTGGTTGTTCGTGAAACTCGGCGAATGAAGCAAGATAGCCTTCGTGAATGGCGGACGGCTGCTTGGCGACCTCGGCGCTTGATGCTCGAAGCCACTTCTGGAAAGCCCCCGTCTGCTTCCGCAAAACAATCGTTCTTTGGAGAGAACGAGTATCTGTATCGAAACGACGGTGACTTTTGGCAAACCGGGCCTGCGATCCAGACCTTGTTTCGCGCATAAGGACACCGGGATTTCCAAACGCCGCTATGTGCGGGTGCTGAAACAGGTGGAGGGCGCTTTGCTTCGGTGCTTGAGAAGACACGCTACTAGTTCTCCTCGATGAAGTCGACCACTCTCGATAAGAAAGTCGTGAGGTTGTCGACACTTTCGTGCGTCGCACGTTGTCGTGCGTCGAAGGCGCCTCGGAGCCGTACGAAGACCGCGTTATTGTGGAGCAGGGAGCGTTCAAACGAGACTGTGACGCCGCCATCGATCAAAGGATCTTGCAATTGTAGACTGATGGTGGCACCATTGACTATTCCCAGCGAGTCGCAGGCGGTAACGCCAAATTTCTCTTCAATGGTGAAGGCCGGGTGGACTTGGTAGTGAAAGAGGAGCGTGACTTCGCGTTTTACCACCTCGACAGGAGTGATTTCCTTTCCTACGGTTTCCTCGATCGCCGACAACATCGTACTTAGGTCTGTAATGGGGACGTTTCCCAGGAACATTGGAACACTAATTTCATAGCGTTGTACCGACACCTGCAGCTGCGCTGCATACTGCTGGGCTGCGTACTGTAGAAAACCTATAGACAGCGACCATCCCGATGGTCCCGAATACGCGCCAACCTCCTGTATACCCCGTCCTGTGCCAAAACTCGGCCCTTTTGAAATAGGCCATAAATCAGCAGCTTAGTGTCTGTGTTTGCGCCGGGGCCAAGGGCCGTGCGCTTTACAATCGTCTAGCCCGAGGGCGTCCTGTGCCAAAACTCGGCTGTGCCTTCTATTTATTCATCCGCGTGATGGAGATCACGGATATACTCAGCCAGAACGTGCCCCTGGAGGACGTGCAGTATCTGGCCGGACACTCCAACCCCGTCCTGTGCCAAAACTCGGCCCCTTTGAAATAGACCATAAATCAGCAACTTAGTGTCTGTGTTTGCGACCGGGCCAAGGGCCGTGGGCTTTACAATCGTCTTGGGCGGGCGGGTCGTCACCATGCAGATGACCACCTAGTCGAGAGACTACCTCCGACCGATGGAAAGCCATAAATCCTTCAGAATAAGACCTTTCCACGCCCCATGTGGAAATTGCTGTTGAAAACTCGGGCTCGGGATGCCAGATCCGCGCAAGTCCCGGCCCTCATCGAACTTTATCGAAGCGTCTCGGATTAGATCGTCCTCCTTCCGGGTACGACCTAGAGTGCCTTGAAACGTGCTATCGATGAGCGTTCGCGATGCCGGAACCGGCGTTCACGTTGCCTGGAATCCGTGTTCACCTTCCCCGGAATCGATGTTCACGATCCCCGGAATCCGTGTTCACGATGCTTTGGAATGGATGTTCACCTTCGGCTGGAATCTGCGTTCACGATGCCCCGGAATACGCACCCATGGGCTGGCGGATGAAAAAATAGAAGGCACAACACGGTTCTCCTCTTGCTGGTAGTCGATCACATCCTGCTGCTGGCGGTTGACCCAGCCAGCTAGAACGAGCAGTAGGAATTGCACGTGGTGCGTCATCATGGAGCTGAAGATAACACCCTCGGGCCAGACGATTGTAAAGCCTACGGCCCTTGGCCCGGTCGCAAACACAGACACTAAGCTGCTGATTTATGGCCTATTTCAAAAGGGCCGAGTTTTGGCACAGGACGGGGACGCGCAGCTGCTGGCGCCCCAGCGGCAAGCGGCGCCCGTCGCCGAGAAGATGCATACCGGAACCATCGTGACCGAGCGCCCGAATCAGATGTGGGGCATTGACGCCACAGCCACCGTGACGATCGAGGAGGGCCAGGTCACCGTGTTCGCCGCAGTCGATCATTGCACTGCGGAGTGTGTCGGCATCCATGCGGTCAAACGGGCGACTCGTTTTGAGGCCCTGGACCCGATCCGGCAAGGCGTTAACGAGCTGTCCCTTCCATAAACTCGAGCTGCGTGAGATTGGCGGGCTGCCTGCAATCAGGATGCTTCGGTCGTCTTCATGTAGGACGTTTCAAGGATCGGCGTCGGCTCTACTCAGGGGTATAGGTGTAAGCTGGTGCGAAGTCCCGCAGCTGTCCCGAGCGGATCGGCTCAAGCAGCGTGTCGAGTGCAATAATGATGCAGACCACCGACCTTTGGAGTGGCTCTCACTTTGCCCATCGCCGGTGACTCTACCTGGCGAGGCTCGGGCGCGTCCTTCTCAAGCGACAAATGAGTCCGGCATGAATGATAGTAGTCGACGTATTTGCGTAGGATTCGCCTCAGGTGCTGCTCGTCGAGGACGATCACGTGGTCGAGACACTCGCGTCGAATGGAGCCGATCATCCTTTCGACGAATGGATTCTGCCACGGGGAGCGCGGTGCGGTAAGGACCTGCTCCATCCCGAGACCGTCGACGCGACTGTTGAAAGTACGCTCCGTAGGTCTGGTCTCGATCCCGTACCAAGTACCGAGGTGCCGTGTCCCATGGAAAAGCATCGACCATTTGCTGCGCCGTCCACTCAGCAGAAGGGTGTTCGGTGACATTGAAATGAACGATACGGCGACGGTCGTGGCGAAGGACGATGAAGACGAACAGAACTCTGAAGGTTGCGGTCGGCAAAGTGAAAAAGTCGAGCGACACCAAGTCGTTTGCATGATTATCGAGAAAGCTTCCGCCAAGTATGGGACGGTGGGGTGCGATGACGAACCATATACTTGGAGACGGCTGCCTGAGAAATGGAGATGCCTAGCTTCGCCAGCTCGCCATACACGCGGGGAGCTCCCCAGAGCGGGTTGGCCCTGCTCATGTTCCGAATCAGCTCACGTATTTCGGGAGCGACGCCTGGTCGTCCGGGCCTACGCCGTCGGCTCTTCCACGCCCAATATCGTCTGAACCCACAACGGTGCCAGCGGATGACCGTCTCAGGTTTCACGATGACGAGGACGCTCTCCCAGTCAGTCCAGATTCTGCGCAACAGCACCCAAAACCCGCGGTCGACCTTCGAGAGCCGCGGCCGTTTCACGGAACGGCGGAGGACGGCGAGCTGCTGCCGAAGAGCGACATTCTCGAGAGCCAGCTCGCGACGAGCCTTGAAGGTAGAGATGAGAGCGCGAACAAACGACGAGATCATGCCGGCATGGTGCCGGCAGACCGGAGATTAATCAAGTTCGGGGCGCGCGGATGAATAAATAGAAGGCACACCATCCTGTTCAGGCACTCCTTTTTGATCGAGCGCACTTCACCCGCCTGCTATAATCGGGTCGAAAGTAAGGAGGAACAAGAGTATGGCCAATACCGATTCCAGAAGTCGCTTCGTACTAAACCCCAGGGAGATAACCAAACCGGAAGACAATCCGTCCGTGGCGGAATTGCGTGCCTTGGTGAACCGACAAGCAAGCTCAGAAACTTGCCTCGATTGAGCGAACAAGACCATGCTGAAACTTGACCGAGACAAGCAGACGTTCTCGTTGCTCGACACACCGACGCTGGCCGATGTGTCGATAACCGAACGGTACGACCTGCAAGAATTTATCTCCAACAGTGCTGAGGAATTCTTCAAGGAGATCGGTCAGGAGTTGTTCTTACTTGGGAAGGAAGTCGAGCCATCGAAGAACGTGCAGGACCGTATCGACCTGCTGGCGGTAGACAAGGAAGGCACTTGCGTAGTGGTCGAACTCAAACGGGGCAACCACAAACTGCAAATGCTCCAGACGATTTCCTACACCGCGATGCTTTCGCAGTGGGATCCTGACAACTTTCTGCAACTGCTCGACGACGATCAGCAAGAGGCGCTACTGGACTTTCTGGAAGTGGACCGGGAAAACATCAACCGCCAGCAACGAATCATTCTGTTCGCTGAGGCATACGACTACGCTCTGCTTATCGGCGCGGAATGGCTCAGCGAGCAATACGGTTTAGACATCACATGCTGTCGTATCGCCATAGCGAAGGATTCGGCGACCAACACTGAATACCTGGTGTGCTCGAATGTGTTCCCGGCACCTGAGCTTGTAAAGGAAGCTGTTTCACGAGGCCGAAAGCGCACTGGCACGAGCAAGATAAAATGGCCGGATTGGGAGGCTGCACTGTCCGACGTCGCGAATAACGCAGTTGCGTCGTACTTCAAACAAGAGGTCGCAGCCAGTCGGGAATCGTATCTTCGCAAACGAATGCTTCGGTATCGTGTTGCTGGTAAGCGACGGTGGTTCGTGACCGCAAGCAAGAAGCATGCCTACGCGTGGCAAAATGGTCGTTTCGATGGCGACGTCGAGTTCTGGAAGCAGGGTCTGAGTGAATCGGATGGTGTGAAGCTAGTCAAGAACGGCGAGTGCCTTCGGGTTTTCCTGAAAACCGAAGAAGACTTACAGTTCTTCCACGATGCCGCTACACGCAAGCTGCAAGCAAGCGAGTGGCTTGGTGGATTACCGGAAGAAGAACTGGAGGAGGCAGGACAGGAATGAGGTAACACAAGCCCGGTAGGGTCGAGGGCTGGCGCGGTGCTTTCGCGGTAGGGACCGCCCTTACGGGCGGCCCCCCGCACAGATCCCAGCGAGCGCTGCTAACGCACTGGGCTCCTACCTCAGGTCATGACGCGCAGTCGCTGTTCGGGATACGGGTGCAGTGTTCGATGCTCGACGACTTTCATCAGCCATCCGTGGTCGATGGCATCGAAGAATCCACGGATGTCCGCGTCGAGTATCCCGTCCTGTGCCAAAACTCAGCCCTTTTGAAATAGCCCATAAATCAGCAACTTAGAGTCTGTGTTTGCGGCCGTGCCCAGGGCCGAGCGCGAACAAACGACGAAATCATGCAGGCATAGTCCCGGCAGATCGGAGACCGATCAGGTTCGGGGCGCGCGGATGAATAAATAGAAAGCACAGCCCCAATGAGCCTTGAGGAAAGTGCTCCACGACATGCTCTTGCCCCGCTCCGGAGCCGGCGCGATACCGTGCTCGGCGAGGAGCCTCTTGATGGTGTTACGTCCGAGTTCATGTCCGAGGTTCTTGAGTGCACCCCGCAGGCGCGTATATCCCGTGAGGTCAAAATACTCATGCGGCTTCCCGATGGTAGAAACGGAGCAACCGCCAAGCCGTTCACAGGAGCGCACCTTTGCGCTCGGACTGAATGTAACTGGTCGCTGCAGACGCTTTCCGAACTCCGCCAGAGACCGCCGTTCGCCATCGGTCAGGCGCAGCGACCCTCGGTCTGATTTCGAGGAACTCGATTCTCGGCCACAAGATACTCGTTGCGCAGGTGCAACTCCTCATCCACGGACCCTGAGATGTAGCTCAGCATGGTCTTCCAGTCCATCGTGACTCCTTCCGCGATGGCGGATTCAAGCGGCCTTTGGAAGGTGCAAACTGCTGACCCGCTGGGCTTTCGACTATTTCGACCAGACGGGTCTGCACCCACGTTCCGCGGCGAACGGCGGGTACAGGTGCCGGTGGAAGTGCGATACTGTCAGGCCATGCGTATCGCAACCTGGAATGTCAACGGCCTGCGGGCGCGTATGGATTTCATCGCGCATTGGCTGAAGAGCCGCGCGCCCGACGTGCTGGGTCTGCAGGAAGTGAAGGTGAGCGACGAGGACTTCCCGTACGACGACTTCCGGGCACTCGGCTATCATGCCGTCGTCCACGGCCAGAAGGGATGGAACGGCGTGGCGGTGCTCAGCCGCACGCCGGCGGAGGCGGAGACATGGGGGTTGCCCGGCCGCGAGAACGACGGAGCGCGCCTGCTCCGCGTGCGAGTCTCCGGTCTCCACTTCGCCACGGTGTACTGCCCAAACGGCAAGACCCTCAACCATCCCGATTTCCCCCTGAAGCTCGCTTGGCTCGAAGCGTTGTGCGACCACCTCTCCGACGTCGACCGAGATGCCGCGTTCGTCATCGGCGGGGATTTCAATATCGTGCCGGCGGCACTGGACTGCTGGCAGGGCACCGCGGCTGACGGTTCAATCTTTTGCACGACCGACGAGCGATCCCGGTACCGGTCCCTCCTCGATCTGGGGCTCACGGACCTGTTTCGCCATCTGTACCCGGAGGAACAAAGGTTCTCCTGGTGGGACTACCGGAGCGGTTCCTTTCATCGCGGCCTGGGGCTGCGCATCGACCTGCTGCTGGGTACCCCCGCCGTGGTCTCGCGGGTGCGCCGCGTGGAGATCGATCGCGAGTACCGCAAGAAGAAGGAAGGCCACACTGCGTCTGATCACGCACCGGTGTTCGCGGATCTGGATTGACCAGAGTTTATGGCAATCGTTCTTAAACTGCTCCTAGATCGAGCGTGACATAATAGCTCCCGCTGGAACAGTCTAAACGGACAAGAGAGTATTATGAAGACACGCTGGGCAACCGGTAGCGGTGTCAGGCTCGTCTTCGCCTCGGTGGAAACTCTGCACGCTATCGCCCGTGAGGTCAAAATACTCATGCGGCTTCCCGATGGTAGAAACGTAGCAACCCGCCAAGCCGTTCACGGGAGCGCATCATAGGCACTAAGCTGCTGATTTATGGTCTATTTCAAAAGGACCGAGTTTTGGCACAGGACGGGATCCCAGCTCCGGCTGATTTCAAAAAAAACATCGTCCAGGGGAAAGGGTACGACTTGAGCAGTGACGTCGGCCGTGAGCTCTGGGAAGCGGTGCAGGCGAAGCTCACCGTCGCTCACGCCGTCACCGCTGGCGAGCCAGCTCCCATGTACGGCGATCCTGTGCTAGTGAAGCAGCGCCTTGGTCAGGGAACGTTTCGACTCGCGGTGACCGACATCTATGAGAAACGGTGCGCGGTGACTGGCGAGAAGGTCCTTCCTGTATTGGAAGCCGCCCATATCCAGCCTGTAAGTGTGGGTGGAATGCATAGCGTGGATAACGGCGTCCTCTTGCGATCGGACGTCCACACCCTATTCGATCAAGGGTACGTGACGGTAACGCCGAATTTCGAAGTCCGCGTGAGCTCGCGTCTACGAGACGAGTTCCACAATGGCAAGCATTACTACCGATTCGAGGGGCGCGCGATCTGGCTGCCGAAGACTGAGGCCGAGCGACCCAATCGAGAGTTTCTTGAATGGCACGGCGACAGTGTCTTTCGAGGGTGAGGGAAACATGCCATGACTTGGATTGCTGGCGTCGATGGCTGCAAGGCAGGCTGGGTCGTCGTCCGGCTCGAGCTGGATTCTCGTAGCATAGCGATTGACGTCGTGGACGGGATCTCCGTGGTTCTCGACTCGGAGAACCCGCCCGAGATTCTGTGTATCGATGTTCCGATCGGACTTCTGGACGAGGCGGTTCGTGGGGGGCGAGAGTGCGACAAAGCGGCGAGAAAACTTCTTGGAAGCCCTCGTTCGAGTAGCGTCTTTTCGGCTCCAGCACGCCCGGCTCTCAAGGGCCGAAGCTTCGAGGAAGCGCTTCGTCTGAATCGCGAATCGTCCGCGCACGCCGTGGGTATCAGTCAACAGTGCTTCGGTATCATTCCTAAGATTCGGGAAGTCGACGACTACATGACTCCTGAACTGCAGGGGCGGGTTGTTGAGGTCCATCCCGAGCTGGTCTTTTACGAAATGAGTGGTGGCAAATCGGTCAAAGAGGGCAAGAAGTCCAAAGGGGGCCTTGCACATCGGCTGGAGTTGTTGGCAGAGGCTTTCGACTTCAACGCGTCGGAGCTAGTGGAGAATCACTGGAGCTCGAAAGTGGCTCGGGACGATATCGTGGACGCAATGGCCGCGTGTTGGACCGCGGAGCGCATTTTGAAAGGGGAAGAGGTCCGCGTGCCCAACGAGCCCGTTCGGGATTCGAAAGGGTTGCTGATGGAAATCGTGCGCTAGTCTCCTTCAGTCCTACTCTCCCGCGATAGTCTCCGCGAGCCACGCTGTTAACTCGGGGTAGACCGCAAGGTCGAGGACGAACTCTTGCCCTTTTGCGACGACACTCAGATGAGCGCGTTGGCCCTTTAGCGTCCAACGGTCTAATGAGCCGTGATACGTCAAAGGAGGTCGTCCGCTCGGTAGGAACCCGCTGGGCAAGGACCATTCCGAGGCATTCTTCGCCCCTTGCGCGGTTAGGCGTCGCTTGTCCGAGGCGAATTCGAAAACGCCAAACCCGCGAATCGCGCCTACATCTACGCCTGGCAACGAGAGTGCCTTATTCGCGACGTAAAGCGTGTTCGTCGGATCTGGCGGGAATGCTAGGTGAGGATGGGCTTGGGCCCATCGCCACTCGCTACCACCGCTACGAACGTCGTCGTCGACTGGAGCTACGTCGCCGACCTGCAGCCAGCCCCAAACATGATGTTCTGGCCGTCCCAATTTCCTCAACTCGTCGTCTACTGGCTGAAACGAGCCCCAGAAGAGGAAGACGTCGCCAACGCCGACGCCTTGATTTCGAAGGTGACCTTGAGCGGCTCTGTGTTGACCCAACGTTGCCCGCCATCCTGGATTTCGAGGAGCTAGGTTTCTCGCAAGATCTGGGTCGAGGTGTGCGCGATAGTCGCTTCTCTGTTTGCCGCGAGTCAGTTTTGCGACGACGTCTCCAAGGTTGCGCCCGCGCCAGGTCAGGTCTTTGTAGCGCACCGGCGAACGCTTGTCCGGGATCGGAATGGAGATCATCGAGCCGTCCGGGAAAATGGGACTCGGGCATCCGCCGCTCGACGAGTCGAATCCCTTCCGGCTCAAGATTAGCCGCATCGCGTCTTTCCCGGTTGCCAGGAGGTGTCGTCCGTGGGCCAGTGCCTCGGTTGGCCCCGAATACCTTGTGGTCGAGCTTTCAAAAAATCGAGGAGAGCCGACTTCTCCTCATCAGTGAATTTCACGCGGTTGAACCGAGCGGGCGGTTGAAAGGCGACGTGCGCGGGAAACGGCACAGCATCTCCGCCGTAGTAGCAGAACCGTTTCGCGACCAGGACACGCTCGCCGTTGAGGTCGTGGGCCATTCCCCTTTTGTCCTCGCGGTCGTTCTTGTGATCCCAATGCTGCGACCGAAGTTGTCGGAAATCGCCGTCGCCTATTGGTGCGTAACAGTTGTCGCCGCATTTATCCACGATTGGTGCTCCTTTGCGCCAACGCGGACGCTTGGACCTGAATCTGCGATCCGACCAATACTCTTCGAACGTAAGCGACTCATCCACCCTCATGGCATAAGCGAGATGGTTGTCGAGCTTCCTCGGCGTAATTCCGACGATCCCGTCCTGTGCCAAAACTCGGATCTTTCGAAATAGACCATAAATCAGCAGCTTAGCAAGTTCGGTGCGCGCGGATGAATAAATAGAAGGCACAGGCAGCCATAACGCTTACCTTCGGTACCCCGCTCGTGATGCTCACGGATGTATCCATCACACCCGGTGTCGGCTTCCGATCCTCAATGTGCGCCCTCTTAAACCTTAACTTGAAATGGTTCGGCCCTTCCCGAAGGCTAGCGTCGAACTCCCAAACGCGGATGTAGTCTTCAATGGCTTTCCGTGCAGCATCTTTCGTCTCGTAGTGTTCCTTGAATTCAAAGCACACTTGCTCATTCGCGATCTCGACACGAAAACCTCTCTCTTCGTGATCGATTGGCTTCGCCTCACCATAGTCAACCCCCCGACCATGCTCGATTTGGTAAAGCAATGCGACTACATGAGGATCGTTCATTGAACTACCCCGGGAATGTGTGCCGAGGTCCGTGGAAAAAGAACAGCGCTCCTCCACTTCGTCATCACGTGGCTCTCGAGTTCTCTTCGTTCGGTCATCATGCTTCTATCTTCGAACCATCAGCGGGATCGCTACGCCACAAACTATTGATCCGCAACCGGCGACAGCACCTCGTGTAGGAGGGCGTCAAGCAGGCGGCAGCGGGTGTTGTCACCGGTGGCGATGTTCGCCTCTAACCGGTCGCAAAGCGCCATCAGTTCATCGACCTTGGCGACGATGCGGTGTTGTTCGGCGAGGGGTGCGAGCGGGATTAGAACCTCTTTCAGAACCCTTAGGTTAATGTTCTTCTGCGCCGTGGACGGAGCAAACTTGTGAAGGTCGACTTTCGCGGTTCGAATGAAATATTCGAAGAATCGGGCACCTTCGAAGTTGCCGTGTGCGATCAAACCGACCACGCTGTCGGGGAAGCAAGCATCAAATTCCAGAATGCCACTATCAGCAATGTTGGCCGCAATCGTGATGCAAAGCGTACCAGACGGCCACATTGCGCTTTGAGCTAAGCCAGCATCGTTGTAGAAAGTGCTACAGGTTTCGATTGAACCATCAGATCGTGCGACATCGCCAGTCTGAATAAGGGGATACTGTCCTTCTTTGTAGAGAAGCGGATCGTTGCGAGGCCGGTGTTTTGATTTGCCGCGACCAAATGTTCCAATCTCAGGAAAACGCGCCCAAGCCCATCCAGATGGGAGCTCGAAAGGAGCGTCCGCAGTGTCGACTGGCGGCAATGGCTTCGATTTCTTGGGTGATTCGTTCTTTTCTAGCGTTACGCGGTCGGCCGTGATCCGTTTCAGCAGTTTCGACGCCGGTTCGTCGTTCGGATCCTGCTCCACCAGTTTGCCGCGCACGGCGAGGTTGAGGATGGTCTGGCGGAGTGGCTTGATCTGATCGAGTCGGGTGGTGAGCGGAGCGAGGTTTTCGAAGGCGAAGGCGGCATGGTTCCGGAATGTGTCCGCGTCGGGATCGGGCACGTTGAGGCGCGTGAGGCTTGCCGTTGAAAGGCGATCGCGTGTCGCCTCCCGCTCCGCCCGTGCCGCCTCTAACTGGTCGCAGAGCGCCATCAGTTCATCGACCTTGGCGATGATGCGGTGCTGTTCGGCAAGGGGCGGAAGGGCGATGGGAATATCGACAGCCCGTGACTGATTCAGCTTGGATCGGGTAGCACCAACAACCCGACCAGTATAGTCAAACACGTTGAGGACGTGGACTAAGTAGGGGTGGGAGACAAAAATGCCCCTGAAGACGTGGGCGTGATTATTAACCCACGTTTTTCCACTGACGAGGTATGCTTTTGACCTGAAAGGATCAAAGAAAGGCACTCCATCTTCACCCAAGAGGACAAGCTCTTCGTCGAACAAGAAATCGTCAATCCACCCTTGCTGCTGGGTCGCACCATAGTAGGGAAACAGTTCCTCTTCGCTTTTTCCTTCGATTCTCTTGGCGCGCTCGGCTCCGTTGATCGGTTTGCGCATATAGTCGAGGCAAACTGTGATTTCGGAGAGGCGCGCCCAAGACCAGTTGTTGGGCAGATTGAACAAAGCTTCATCGTGGGTAATTTTCGGCAACGGCTTTTGAGTCTTGATCTCCCTCACACTAACGAGCCGCGCCTTCTCCGCCGCAATTCGCTTCAACAACTCCGACGCTGGTTCATCTGTCGGGTCCTGCTCCACCAGCCTCCAGCGCACCGCCAAATCGAGAATGAAGCGGCGCAAGTGCGCAATTGCTTCGGGGGCGTCGGCGATCTGTTCGTAATGGGCCAGCAGTCGGTCGGCATTCATCGCACGAGCGCCTCGGCAAGGATCGCCTTTAAGCGGTCGCGTAAGGATGCCGTTTCGGCCTCGGCGGCAGTCAGTTCCTTCAGCAGTTCCTCCGGGTCGCCGTGGTCGTCGTCTTGCGTGTGCGGGTTCTTGATGTCGAGGTTGTAGCCACGCGCCTTGACCTCGTCGGCCGTCATATTCCAGGCGCGCTCCGTCTCCTTCCGGCCCTCACGGTCCGCACCACCCCACCAGTCGATGCAGCCTTGCAAATGCTCCAGCCGGATCGGCCGGGTCATGGAGTAGGCCTTCTGGCCCTCGGGCACAAGATGTTCGTAGAACCAGATGTCTGCGGTGGGCTCTCCCTTCTCGAAGAACAGCAGGTTAGTGCCGATGGAGGCATAGGGCCGGAACACGGAATTGGGCAGCCGGACGATGGTGTGGAGGTTGCATTCCTCCATCAAGTGTTCCTTGAGGCGTGTCTTGACGCCCTCGCCAAATAGCGAGCCGTCGGGCAGCACCACGGCGGCGCGACCAGTCGGCTTCAGCAAGCGAATGATGAGAGCGAGGAACAGATCCGCCGTCTCCCGCGTGCGGAAATGTTGCGGGAAGTTCGACTCGATGCCGTCCTCCTCCTTGCCACCGAAGGGCGGGTTGGTGAGCACGATATCGACCCTGTCCTTTTGTCCCCAGCCGATATAGGGGCGGGCCAGGGTGTTGTCGTGGCGGACGAAGCTCGGGTCCTCGATGCCGTGCAGCAGCATGTTGGTGACGCAGAGCATGTGCGGAAGCTGCTTTTTCTCCACCGCGCGCAACGCCGCTTGCATGGTCTGCTCGTCCTCGGGCCGCTTGACGTAGCGCTCGCGCATGTGACGCAGCGAACAGGTGAGGAACCCTCCGGTGCCGCAGGCGGGATCGAGCAGGCTCTCGCCAAGCTTCGGGTCGATGCGGTCAACCATAAAGGCGGTGACGGCGCGGGGCGTGTAGTACTCGCCGGCGTTGCCCGCCGATTGCAGGTCGTTGAGAATCTGCTCGTAGATGTCTCCGAAATGCTGGCGTTCGGTCAGGTTGTTGAAGTCGACGCCGTTGATCTTGTTGACCACCTGGCGCATCAACTGACCGGATTTCATGTAGTTGTGGGCATCCTCGAACACGGCGCGGACGACGCGGCGGCGGTCGCCGTAAGGCCCTGTCATCTGGAGGTTCTTCAAGGCCGGGAACAGGTCGTCGTTGATGAAGGCAAATAGTTCTTCACCGGTAATGCCTTCAGGGTCCGCCGCCCAAGCGCGCCATTGGTAGCGCTTGGGGATCGGCGAGGCGTAGCCGGGCCGCATCAACCCTAGTTCCTGGTCTTGATCACCGATGATCTTGAGGAAGAACATCCAGCATAACTGGCTGATGCGCTGGGCGTCGCCGTCAACGCCAGTGTCCTGACGCATGAGGTTCTGGATGGATTTGACGAGGGTGCGGACGGACATGGGCTATGCGGTCTCCCGATAGAGGGCGGATTGAAGCTCGTGGACGGCCTCGACGAAACCCTCTCGTCCGCCGAAGACCTCAATCAACTGCACGGGCGTGCCGAGTTCCGTAAAGGGTGGGATGCGCAGCACGGTGACATCGTCGAGGTTGAACACACCCTCGTCGGCGTACTTGGCGAGCAACGCGTCGAGCACAGCGCGGGCCTGGTCTCCGTACTTGTTGAACACATCGCGCTTCTTGACGTTGTCGGCCCGCTCGCGCCGGGTCAGCGGCTTGGCATCGAAGGCGACATGGCAGATGAGGTCGAAGGGGTCGAGGTCCTTGTTCAATTCCAAAGCGATGAGGTCGAGCGGCAAGCCCTCGGCCTCCAACTCCTCGACGATCGCCAGCTTGCGTTCGGCGGCTTTCCAGCGCTTCAAGAAGTCGTCGAGGCTGGCGAAGTGCTTCCTCAGCGCCTTTTTTGTGAAGTCGCGCAGGGATTCGGTGACGAGCTTGCCGTTCTCGTCGAGATATTCCACTCGCTCGGCGACGATAGTCGCGGCGACGCCGTCCACATAGACCTTGCGCACGCCAACACCGGTATTCGGTATGGTGATGTCGGGCGGTTCGTCAACGACGGTTTCGTCATCGCCCGGTTCCGGCGGTATGGGGTCATCGCTGGGGACAGTAGGCGAAATATCTTCGGGAGGCAGGATGGGGTCGTCATCGCCGGGTTCGTATATCTGCACCGGTTCGCCGTCGAAATCCGGGTCGGCGAAATGGGTGGTCGCACCCCGGAAATCCATCAAGGTGAAGTAGAACTTGCGGGTGTCCTCATGTACGCGCGTCCCCCGCCCGATGATCTGCTTGAACTCGGTCATGGAGCCGACCTCGCGGTCGAGCACGATGAGCCGGCAAGTCTGCACATCGACACCGGTCGATAGCAGCCGTGAGGTCGTGACCAACACGGGGTATCTGGATTCCGGGTCGATGAAGTTGTCGAGTTGCGCCTGCCCCTCAATATCGGAGCCGGTGATGCGCATGACGTAGCGGTGGTTCTTTTCTATCAGGTCGGCGTTTTCGTTGATAAGTGCCTGGCGCACGCGAGCGGCGTGTTCCTGGTCCACGCAGAAAACAATCGCTTTCTGGAAACGGTCTCCGCTTTCCTTCAAGAACGCCGTGACCTTCCGGGCCACGAGCTTGGTCCGCTCATCCAAGACCAGCGTGCGGTCGAAGTCCTTGACGTTGTAGATGCAGTCCTCGACCTCCTCGCCATCGCGGTCGAGCTGCCCCTTTTCGGGACGATAGCCCTCCACGTCGCGATCGATATGGATCTTGACGACCTTGTAGGGCGCCAGAAAACCGTCGCGAATGCCTTCCTTCAGGGAATAGGTGTACACCGGCTCGCCGAAATAATGGATGTTGGAAACGTAGCGGGTTTCCCTGGGCGTGGCAGTGAGGCCGATTTGGGTGGCCGACGAGAAATATTCCAGAATCTCCCGCCAGGCCGAATCCTCGGCGGCGCTGCCGCGATGGCACTCGTCGATCACGATGAGGTCGAAGAATTCGGGCGAGAACTCAAGAAAAATCTTCTGGTGTTCTTCCGGTCCGGTGATCGCCTGATAGAGGCTGAGATAGATTTCGTAGGCGGTGTCGATGCGCCGTCTTGCATCGATGGCGCTGGTCAGGTCTTCGGAAGTGCCGTCCGCGCGTTCGATAGTCTTTGCTTTTGTCGAGAGCTTCGCCATTGCCGCGCCGTGAAGGTACCGTCGAGCCCTGGGATGACCATGTCCGTAATGGTGACTATGGGGGTATCACCCGCCCACCGGATGGGCACGACGACCGGTAGCGTCACATCGACACTCCCGTAGGTCATGTGAACGTCGAACCGCCACCGGTGCTCGCCGACCTTTGCCACTCTGGTGATCTCGTAGCGTTCCGGCTTGTCGTCGCGACGCTCACGGCCTTTGAGCGTGTAGTGGCCGGTAAGCACCACGTTCTGCATCCGCTCGGCGAACCCCCGCTCGAGTTCCGAGAGTGACTCCAGGGGGATGGCTTGACCGGTGCCGGTGATCGCGACGAGCCACCCGGCCCCGAACGCCACGACTAGCGCGGCAATGCCAAGGACAATCTTCAGCAATGAGCGCATGGCCGGATTATAGGCGATCCGCGCCGGGCTGGCCGAAGGTGGAGATCAGACCGGCTGTCGTCCGCAATAAAGAAGATCGCAACTCGCTGCCCAGTCGGAAACACAGACACTAAGCTGCTGATTTGTTGTCTATTTCAAATGGGCCGAGTTTTGGCACAGGACGGGATCGGATGTTGTGCCGACCGGAGAATTCGTCCACGTAGCGGCCCAAGTGCTTGCGGCTCATCTTGTGATAGGTGCCGTGGTATCCACGCTTCATCATAGCCCAGAAGCTCTCGATTCCGTTGGTGTGAGCCATGCCAGAGACATACTGTTTGACGCTGTGCTTCACCGTCTCGTGGTTCAGCAGCCCCTCGTAACCGCCGTGGTCATCGGTGTAGACCTTCGCTCCGTGCTCGACGTTAGCTGAGATGAAGCCATGGAGCGTTGGCTGGTCGGTGTTGTCGATGACGGCGGCGCTCACGCGGTTCGTCTTGCGGTCCTTCGCTCCCACGACGGCAGTTTTGCCTACGGACCCGCGTCCCTTGATGACTTGCTTGCGCTTGTTGCGCGTGCATGTTCTTGGCCTTGCCGCCGATAAAGGTTTCGTCGATTTCGACCGGCCCCGAGAACATGCCGCCATGCTCGGCGCAGCGGGCTAGCACGTTCTGGTCCAGGTGCAGCCTGGGCCTGGACCCAGGTTTCCGCTCGGGAGCGTGGCATCCCCCTGCTGGACGGTGTTTTCCCTGCGCGTACGGAGAACTCGAATCGCCGACATCGCCTCCGACCCGCAGATCTGGGGCTCGCCACAGGTTGATGACGATCGAAACGGGGATGTGTCCCGAGGTTCGTGGAAAAAGAACGGCGCCCTCCACTCCGTCATCAGGGTATCAGATCAGGCGGCAACCTCCGCGTGTTTGAGAACCTCGCTCAGACCTTGGTAGCCGTCGATGCGCCGTAGTTGAATCTGGCCAGAGGCGATAAGCCCAAACAGCAAAGCGACCGCGGACTCCTCGCTGGAGAACGACGCTTGGGTTTTCGTCCGGCGTCGAAACTCGCGGTTGAGATTCTCCAGAGCATTGGTCGTTCGAATCGATTTCCACATGGCACGAGGGAATTCGTAGAAGGTCAGCAGCTGATTACCGGCCTCCTCTAGGCTTCGGACGACGGCCGGCGCGAGAGGCATCCACTTGGCGACGAGCTCGTCATAGGCTTTGCGAGCATCGATCCCGTTCTTGGCGTAGACGATCCGGTTGTAGTCACGCCGGAGCTCACGGCGTGCGTGCGTTGGGCAATGTTGGAGCAAGTTGGCGCGCTTGTGCTCGGTACATCGCTGCACCCGGCACCCCGGCCACTTCTCGAGCGCTTTCGTCAGCCCCTTGTGGCCATCGCTAATCACTAGCTTGGGAGCCCGGAGTCCTTGAGCCTGAAGTCCCTCCAGCATGGAGCCCCAATGCGTCGAGGCTTCGCTCACCGCCAGACGCAATGACAACAGACGTTTCTGCCCGTCTGGCGCGATCCCGAGCGCGGCCAGTACGGGTTCCTTCGAATAGCGTCCGCATGTCCTGGATCTGTCCCGATTCCCGTGGAAATAAGAATGGCGTAACCTCCGGTTAAGAAAAACCAAACCACGCCTGTAAAGGCGAGGAGGAGGATTACGCCATGAAGAAGCCTACCACCATATCGAAGGAGTCTGTAAGCGAGTACCGGGAGTTCGTCCAACTTCGGCTGCGTAAGCGGGTACTGGAGGCGATCGAGGTCGTGCTCGAGGAAGAAGTCGACCAAGCGCTGGGGTGTCGTAGCTACGAGCGTGCGGAAGACCGCCGTGGGTATCGCAACGGAGCCGAAACCCGTCGCGTGACGATGTCGGTGGGAACTCGCGAGCTCCGGGTGCCACGAGCCCGCGTGCGAGACGAGGAAACGGGAGAGACGACGGAGTTCAGGAGCGAGCTGTTGCCCCGGTATGCACGCCGGACTCGTGAGGTCGACGAGGCGATCTTGGGGACGTACTTGTCGGGCGCGAATAGCCGCCGGATCCGCAAAGCGCTGAAACCACTGCTCGGTGAGGAGCACCTATCGAAGAGCGCGGTGTCTCGCGTGGTTAGTCGGCTGAAGGAGTGCTTCGAAGAATGGCAGAACCGTGCTCTCAGCGAGGAGGTCTATGCGATCGTTTACCTGGACGGCTTCCACATGAAAGTGCGGATGGCGAAGCGTGTGATCAGCGTACCCGTACTGGTCGCGCTCGGAGTCACGCCAGACGGGCAGAAACGTCTGTTGTCATTGCGTCTGGCGGTGAGCGAAGCCTCGACGCATTGGAGCTCCATGCTGGAGGGACTCCAGGCTCAAGGACTCCGGGCTCCCAAGCTAGTGATTAGCGATGGCCACAAGGGGCTGACGAAAGCGCTCGAGAAGTGGCCGGGGAGCTACCGACACTCTCTTCGTCGAGGAACTTCAACGCGACTTTCCGCACCTCGACATCCTCGAGGAAATCAAAACTTTCCGTTGGTACTTCGACGACGACCTCTCCTCAAAAAAAAGAACACACCGCGCTTCGCTCAGGCGATGGATCGCTCGTTCCGAGGACTGGCGACGATAGGAGCCGTCAAACACTTCACGGGTGGATTGACGCTCCCCCTTCTTTTCCTGCCTCGCGTTCCGCGTCTTCACCACCTTCTACCTCTACTGCCGATCAGCCTGAAACGACTTCAGCTCCTGGTACTGAAACGCCACACCCATCAGGCCAAACGACCCCGACATCGGCAACTCCAACTTCCTTGCTAGCCCCCCCGACCCCATGTGTCAGAAACCCGCGCTTTTACATGATCGCTAACAAAGCACCAATAGACCACAAATCAGCAGCTTAGACGTCCTTGGAATCCGCGCAGAATCCGGGGCATTTCGCGCCGCAGGGCTGACTTCCGACCCATGGGCTGGCGGATGAATAAATAGAAGGCACACCGGCGCGCCGGGACGTTTCGGATTAGAGGTGGTCCTGGACATGCGAGCGAAACTTCCCGTATAAGGTGGGCATTGCTCGGGGCTGGTTGGCTTCGACAGTGACCTTCTTGTTTCAACTCATTTGTGGAGGCAGTCATGGAACGTATGTTGGGTAAATTCTCACCGCAGATCTACGCGCTCTTGCGAATCGTCGCTGGCTTTCTCTTTGCGTGCCATGGAGCGCAGAAATTATTCGGCGTGCTGGGCGGTTTTGGTGGAGAGCCAGGCAACACCGCGGCGTTGTTCTCCATGATGGGCTTGGCCGGTGTGATCGAGTTCGGTGGCGGTGTTTTCATCATGCTCGGCCTCTTCACCGGCTGGGTGGCTTTTGTCTGCAGTGGTCAGATGGCTGCTGCTTATTTCATGGCCCACGCGGGCAACACCCTTTTTCCGATACAAAACCGGGGTGAACTATCAATGCTTTATGCCTTCCTGTTCCTTTTCATGGCTGCCCGAGGCTCGGGGATATGGAGCATCGATGCCCTGCGGGGAACTGCAGACAAATAGGGAGCGCCGGGCATGGGCTTGATCCCGTCCTGTGCGGTGCTTCCATCATTAAGTGTTGGTGAGATGACGCTAAGACCCTACGGTGCATTAAATTACAGCAAAATTAGCGTTCGTGACCTTCGTCGCGAGCTAAATGTAGCGTAAGCGCCTCTTTTGCAAAGGGATGCGTACACATCACCAACAGTAAACGGCGCAAGCACCCGTCGATGCGCAATCGCTTGGCTTCTATCCTTTATCCCTCTCCCTTTGGGAGAGGGTGGACAGCCCATCAATACGCGATCTTCCTTTTGCGGATCACAACAGCAATCGCGGCTTTGTTGTGTCCCCGCGAGCGGTGGACCTTCCGCGCCCAGGCGCGGAGCTTGTCGGGCGGGCTCTTGCTGACGTTGGCCGCTCGGAGCACGGCGCGTCCGCCCTGCGTGAGGAGCGTACGGAGGTAGGAGTCGCCACGCTTGGTGATGCGCCCGAGGCGGCGAATGTCACCACTGGAGTTCTCTTTGGGAACGAGGCCGAGGTAACTCGAGAAGCGGCGTCCCGATGGGAAGCGGCGCAGATCCCCCAACGAAGCCGACGATGGCGGTCGCGGTCAGAAGTCCGATGCCGGGAATGGTGAGAAGTCGTTGCACCTCAGGAAGCTGCTTGGCGAGCGCCTTGAGCTCGTGCTCGATGCCAGCGCACTTGTCCTTGAGCTCTCGAATCTCGGAGCACGCATCACGCGGGTGCGGACGGAGCATGTCGGGCAAATCAGAATCAGCGTCTTCGACGAGCTCGGAGATGGCGGGCACGACGAAGTGAGCGCCCTTGGGGATGAAGAGTCAGAGCTCGCGCAGGATCCCGCGTACGGCATTGATGCGTGCGGTCCGTGTGGAGAGCCATCCTGAGCGTAGGCGATGGAGCGCGGCGAGGGTGTGCTGGCGCACGGACTTGATGGGCACCGAAAGAATCTCCTCGTTCCGGGTAAGCCTCAAGCAAAGCTTTGGTGTCCGCGCGGTCGTTCTTGCTCCCGCGTCGATACGGCCTTACGAGGTGAGGTGGGAGCAGGACGACGTCGTGTCCCAACCGTCGCAACGTCCTTGCCCAGAAGTGAGCCGAACCACAGGCTTCGAGAAGCACGGTGGCAGCGCTCTGTTTCGCAAAAAACGACACCAACTTGGGTCGACTCACACGGAGTTGCTTGAACACCTTCCCCGCTTCGCGCGAGATGGCAATCTCGAAGACGTTCTTTGCAAGACCCACAGCGATCGTCGTATCTTTCATTCGGACTCCTCCTTTTTCGATGCGTTCTTTCGACTGACTTTGGCACATCGATGCCGTCTATGTCAGCGGAGGAGTCCATCCCATCACTTGATGGCGGAAGCACCTCGCCATCGATTGGGCCCAGCGCTACACGGCGACGGATCGTCGACTGATGATGGAGGCGATCGTCGAGGCGGTTCACGATACCGGCCTCGTGCCCGCGTTTCGGCTCAAGAAAGAAGTCGTCAATTGCCACCGCAACTACGTCGCGAAGGAGCACCACTACGGGTCGGAGGTTTTTGTCACGCGGAAGGGTGCTGTGCGGGCTGGACGGGGCGACCTGGGTATCATTCCAGGAAGCATGGGGGCGCGCTCCTATATCGTCCGGGGGAAAGGAAACCGTGAGAGCTTCGAGTCGTGCAGCCACGGTGCCGGGCGCGTCATGTCCCGCAACGAAGCCAAGAAGCGCTTCACTCTAGACGATCACGCCGCGGCGACAGCCGGGGTCGAGTGCCGCAAGAACGTGAGGGTTCTCGGCGAGACTCCCGGAGCCTATAAGGCGTCGTGTCCAAAAACACAAACGAACTCAAGACTCGCCTGGACGGTGCTTCCGCCATTAAGTGTTGGTGAGATGACGCTAAGACTTTACACTGCATTAAATTACAGCCAAAATAGTGCTTGCGACCTTCGCCGCACGCTAAATGGAGCGTAAGCACTTTTTTTGCAAAGGGATACGTACACATCACCAACAGCAAACAGCGCAAGCACCGAGAGAGCTGTTTTTGCGTGGCGCGGGCCAAGAAGTCATCGAGGTTATCGGCGATGTTGTTGAGACCGAGCGAGGCGAGCTGAGACGGAAGCTCAGTCGTCTTCGCTCTCGTCGGAGCGGAAGAGCTCATCGTAGACCTCCGGGTCTTGAGGTTGGATCACAAGCTCGGTCAACTCGGGACGGTGACCGAGAGTGAGCGGTAGAGGACGTTTTTGCTTGGATGCCGCGCGGCGCTTTTTGAGCAGCCAGGCCAGAGAGGACAGCCTTGGCGTGTGCCGCTCGAGGGCGAGGCGGATAGCGGCCCGAAGCTCACTCTTTCCGTAGTCGTCGAGCAGAAGGAGGAGCTTTCGTACCAGTCCCCGCGGCGACTCTCCCTTGTTGAAGGCGCATTCGATGAAGTGCTCGGCCTCGGGGAGCCGGGCAGCTAGCTGCTGCATGGCGGAGGAGCTCTGGGCTTTGCGACGAAGCTCCAACAGGGCTCTTCTGTGCTCTGGTGCTTCGACGAGCTCTCCTCGGCCGTAGCTTCGTCTGTGTGTCGCGATGACCTTTTTGCCGTGCAAGATACGGATACGGGTATCCGAGGCGGCCAGCGTGAGGTCTTTGTTCGCTGCCGTGTGAGGAAAAGAGTAATCATTGAGGTCGTATCGAACGTAGATGCTTTTCTTGCTACGGAAGGGCTTGAGCAGCTCCGCTTCGAATCGGTTCTTGGGTAGGAGTAGAAGCATCGCTTTCTCGTCGGCGAAGACATCGACAACGCATCGAGGCTTGAGCTCGGGGTGCGGCCTGTCGAGAACGCCATCTCGCCAGTCGAGAGCCTTTTTGTTGAAGTCCCTGAGATTGGTGAACGGACGTGCCTCGAAAAAACTCTCACGAATGAAACGTATCGTTCTCTCAACCCGGCCCTTTTCGTTGGGTCGTCCAGGGGTGCAGGCCCTAGGCTGAAAATGGTATTGGGCGGAAAGCTCGAGCAGCTTCGGGTGGTAACGGACTCTGTCGACCAGCCGCTCGACAACAGCGGTCTTGAGATTGTCGTACAGCAGAACCCTCGGACACCCTCCCAGTTCGTGCAGCGCGCGGACGTGACCCGTCAGAAAGTTCTCGAGGGATTGGTCGAAGAAGAACTCGAGGTAGAACGCTCTAGAGTAGGAAAGCGTCAGCACGAAGCAGCTCAGGCGTCTCGTCGCCGCTCCGATACGGACAACGCCGAAGTGTCCCCAATCCACCTGGCCTTGCTCGTCGGGGAACACTTGCACACGAGCGTAAACTTCGGTGCCCCGAGGTCTCACGCGCCGAACGAAACGACGAAGTTGTGCAATCCCTCCCTCGTATCCACGCGCTCGCACCATGTCATAGATCCGAGTGGCGCGAAGTCGCCGGTGGTTTTCTAATGTTTGCCGAATGAACTCTTCGTAGGGCTGCGTCTTGGTGGCCCGAGGCTGTGTCGAACCACAACGCTCGAGCAACCCCAAGGCGCGGCGTACGGTGGTGTGGTGCAAGCCGAGCTCAGAGGCGATGGTGCCCACTTTCCAATGCTCGGCGTAGTACAACCTTCGCACCTCTGCCACCAGCTCTTTGGAGAGCATCACCATCCCTCGATCTCGAGCCATCGACTGCGTCGACCGCAGAGCCGACACCGTGGAGGGAACTCGAATGCGATTTCTCGGTCGCTGACATCCTCGAAGCCGATGCCCGCAACGACTACCGCCACCTTGACAGAACCCGTGGTTAGGTCTCTACCCTGATCCGTCACGCGTCGTTTCAGACGTTCTAGATACGCGCGCTGGTGATCTCGGTGATCCAGCCGACCTTCAGGACTTTCTTGATGCAGACGATTCGCCGCACGACACTGCTCACGACGACATCGTTGTTGACACTCTTCGCTGCAGTAGCGCTGACCCCGGTCGCACGAACGACAGATGTGAAACTCCCGACCACATCGGCGGTCGCGGCAAAACCTCCGAGCCACCAGCGGTGGAGCGCTATCCAATCCGCGTCGAGGGCCATCGGGAAGGTGAAGCCGAAGCGCTCGGTCGCCCGCCACAGCCGTTCGACGCTCCTATCGCCGGGCGGCTTTGGGTGAAAGATGCCGATGACCCGGAGGCCCCGACTTCGGTACTTGCGGTTGAGCTCCCGCAGCACGGGCGCCGTCGTGGAACAAAAGGGACAAGTGTCCGTCCACCAACGGACGAGTAGTACATTTCCCTTCAAGTCGGCCGGCTCCAGCGGATCCGCGTTCAACCACGCTTTTAGCTCGAAGGGGGGTGCCGCTTGGCCGATGCGGCCTTCGCCACCGATACGGCCGGGAAACTTCTCGCGCCCGGCGACAGACTGAGAGAGCGCGACGAGAAGACCGAGCAGTAATAGAGAATGGCGTGGGAGTTTCACAAGCTAAACCCGCTCCACCTCGACACGGGTGCTTCTGAAATCAAGTGTTGGTGGCCGCCGCGTAACCCGCTCACATGCTAGAGTTTGAGCCTGATTTCGAAGGGACACAGTTCTTTCGGCGATACAGACTGGGCTGACCAGGCGGTGCCTGACGTTCAGCAACATCTTCGTGTGCACGCCGACATCATTATTACATGCGATGGCGTCCTGTGCCGAAACTTGATCCCGTCCTGTGCCAAAACTCAGCCCTTTTGAAATAGCTGATAAATCAATAGCTTAGGGCCACCAGGATACGGGTCAGTCGCAGGACTAGCCCAGAACTTACCCTTCCAGTTCGTCAGCTTTATCGCTTCCTTGGCGAGGTTCGTGCTCACGAAACAAGAGGTCGCGTAGAATGTCACACGATCGACCGCTCAGGTCCGTCACCGGCCGGGACATCCCTCGGGAGAGACGCTGCGATGTTGAAGGTCCTCGCTCACGCCGCCGCTATCATCGGTCTCTATCTCGCGTTCTCGTTCGCCTTGTTCTTGGGACTTCAGGTCAATCCCGTCCTGTGCCAAAACTCGGCCCTTTTGAAATAGGCCATAAATCAGCAACTTAGTGTCTGTGTTTGCGGCCGTGCCCAGGGCCGAGCGCGAACAAACGACGAAATCATGCAGGCATAGTCCCGGCAGATCGGAGACCGATCAGGTTCGGGGCGCGCGGATGAATAAATAGAAGGTACAGGTCTGGGACGCGCCGGGACCATCGCAGCCCGCCTGCTGGTGGAGTTGTCCCCGCGAGCGGTGGACCTTCCGCGCCCAGGCGCGGAGCTTGTCGGGCGGGCTCTTGCTGACGTTGGCCGCTCGGAGCACGGCGCGTCCGCTCTGCGTGAGGAGCGTACGGAGGTAGGAGTCGCCACACTTGGTGATGCGCCCGAGGCGGCGAATGTCACCACTGGAGTTCTCTTTGGGAACGAGGCCGAGGTAACTCGAGAAGCGGCGTCCCGATGGGAAGCGGCGCAGATCCCCAACGAAGCCGACGATGGCGGTCGCGGTCAGAAGTCCGATGCCGGGAATGGTGAGAAGTCGTTGCACCTCAGGAAGCTGCTTGGCGAGCGCCTTGAGCTCGTGCTCGATGCCAGCGCACTTGTCCTTGAGCTCTCGAATCTCGGAGCACGCATCACGCGGGTGCGGACGGAGCATGTCGGGCAAATCAGAATCAGCGTCTTCGACGAGCTCGGAGATGGCGGGCACGACGAAGTGAGCGCCCTTGGGGATGAAGAGTCCGAGCTCGCGCAGGATCCCGCGTACGGCATTGATGCGTGCGGTCCGTGTGGAGAGCCATCCTGAGCGTAGGCGATGGAGCGCGGCGAGGGTGTGCTGGCGCACGGACTTGATGGGCACCGAAAGAATCTCCTCGTTCCGGTAAGCCTCGAGCAAAGCTTTGGTGTCCGCGCGGTCGTTCTTGCTCCCGCGTCGATACGGCCTTACGAGGTGAGGTGGGAGCAGGACGACATCGTGTCCCAACCGTCGCAACGTCCTTGCCCAGAAGTGAGCCGAGCCGCAGGCTTCGAGAAGCACGGTGGCAGCGCTCTGTTTCGCAAAAAACGACACCAACTTGGGTCGACTCACACGGAGTTGCTTGGACACCTTCCCCGCTTCGCGCGAGATGGCAATCTCGAAGACGTTCTTTGCAAGACCCACAGCGATCGTCGTATCTTTCATTCGGACTCCTCCTTTTTCGATGCGTTCTTTCGACTGACTTTGGCACATCGATGCCGTCTATGTCAGCGGAGGAGTCCATCCCATCACTTGATGGCGGAAGCACCTCGAATCAAAACTGGGGATTATTACAGCGAATTGGAATCCTCGTTCAAGGGGAAACCGTAGTACCCTGGGGAGCGTCTTTCAATACAGAAGGGGGCAGCGCCATTTGGAGGAGAACTATGGCAAAAGCGCGAGTGTTGACGCGGTTGGAACTAGCCGAGCATTTGGGTGTCGATAAACAGATGGTAACGAAATGGGCGCGGTCTGGGATGCCGGTCCACACCAGAGGGCGCGGCGTGGCGTCTCAATTCCGTCTGGGGGAGGTCCGGGCGTGGCTAAGGGTGCGGGAAGCCAAGGCCAAAGCGGCGGAGAAGGCGAGGGTGCGGGAAGCCAAAGCGTCAGAGAAGGCGAAGAAGACAGCGAAGGGTACTGTCAAGTTTTCCACGGCCTGACGGCCACCCCGTCCTGTGCCAAAACTCGGCCCTCTTGAAATAGACCACAAATCAGCAGCTTAGACGCCCTTGGAATCCGCCGACCCTTGGGCTGCGTGGCGAGCTACGGGCAGTGAACTTCGCACCCGGAAGTCCTTTATTAGACTGGACTTTATCGAGCACAAGAGCGAACGTTCGGTGATGCCGCAGGATACAGGGGTTGGCCGGAACGTCGTTTTGGACGGTTTGGACTTCGCCAGCTTACGGCGGGTCTGGGAGCAGGCCTTCGGGGCTGCTCCCCCACGCTCGCTCTCTCGCGTTTTCATGCGCCGCGTTCTCTTGCACAAACGCCAGTGCCGGACCCATGGCGGGCATTCGGCCACAACCCGGCGCGCTCTGGCTGCCATGGCGAACGGGACGCCAGGCAACGGCGCCGCCGCTCCCGCAGGATCCGTTTCCCCCGGTACCCATCTCGTCCGCGAGTGGAATGGCCGGACCTACCAGGTCGAGGTAATCGACAACGGCTATCGGTTCGATGGCAAAACCTATCCGTCCCTCACGGCCATCACAAAGCAAATCACCGGCACCCACTGGTCTGGACCACGCTTTTTCGGTCTGACGCCCAAGCGCAAGGCCTAACATGAAGAAAATCCGCTGTGCCATCTATACGCGAAAGAGCGCGGAAGAAGGTCTCGAGCAGGAGTTCAACTCCCTCGATGCGCAGCGAGAAGCCTGCGCCGCGTATGTCGCGAGCCACAAGGCGGAAGGCTGGGTGCTGCTGCCAACCGTCTACGAGGACGCAGGGCTCTCGGGAGGAACCCTGGAGCGCCCGGGCCTCCAGCGCTTGCTCGACGACATCGACGCCGGTCTCGTCGACCAGATCGTGGTCTACAAGGTCGACCGGCTGACCCGTTCCCTCTCCGACTTTGCAAAGCTCGTCGAGCGGCTCGAGGCAGCCGGCGCGGTTTTCGTCTCGGTGACTCAGTCCTTCAACACCGCGACCAGCATGGGACGACTGACGCTGCATATGCTGCTGTCCTTCGCACAATTCGAACGCGAGGTCACGGCCGAGCGGATCCGCGATAAGGTCGCTGCCTCCAAGCGCAAGGGACTATGGATGGGCGGCCGCGTACCGCTCGGCTATGAGAAGGACGAGCGCACGCTGCGCATCAACGAGGCTGAGGCCGAAACGGTCCGGACGCTCTATGCGCTGTACCGGAAGCACGGAACGCTCCGGCAGGTGAAGGCCGAGGCGGACCGTCTGAGACTGCGCACCAAGCAACGCTTCGCCGCGGATGGAACCCGGACAGGCGGGCTGCCGTTCCGTCGCGGACACCTTCACTGCCTGCTAACCAATCCTCTCTACGCCGGCCGCATCCGGCACCAGAGGCGTGTCTACGAGGGCCAGCATCCATCGATCATTGCTCCGGAGCTCTGGGACGCGGTCCAGGCGCAGCTGCAGGCAGGGGCTGCCAAACCAAGGAGACGCACGACGAAGGGCCGTGCAGCCCGTTCCCCACTGGCAGGCAAGCTCTTCGACGAGACCGGGGACCGGCTGACGCCGAGCCACACCAAAAAGAAAAACGGGCAACGGCTCCGCTACTACGTCTCCCGGCGCCTCATCCAGCACAGTGGCCAAAAGGACCTCTCCGGCTGGCGGCTGCCCGCCCCGATGCTGGAACAGACCGTCGTGCATCTCATCCGACAGCATGTGGATGCCACGACTTTCTCGGCCTCGTTGATCCACACTCCGACGATGCAAGAGCTTGCCTCGGTGGGTCGCTTTTTAGACGGGCTGTGTTCCGGTAGTAATGATGATAGTGCCTCGGCAGCCCCCCTGCTCCGTCTTATCCGGCGGATCGGCATCAGCCCCGGCTCTGTGTCCATCCTGCTCGACCGCAATACGTGCGCTGCTTGCCTCTCTATGGGGCCCGAACGCATTCGCGAGGATGCACTCCGCATCCTCGCACCGTTCCGCTTGCGTCGACGCGGCGTCGAGACCAAGCTCGTTCTGGGCAACCCCACGAAATCCGTCGACCGCACACTCCTGCGCAATATCGCCAACGCCCTCTCCTGGCTCGACCAAATCAAAGCAGGCAAAACCTATGAAGAGATTGCCACCGAAAACGCCATCCCAACGGACCGCGTGCGCAAGGCAATCCGTTATGCCTTCCTGGCTCCCGACATCGTCCGCGCCATTGTCGAAGGCCGCCAGCCCGTTGGGCTGACCTCGAGCTACCTCTTGCATCATCCGCTTCCCGACGATTGGGAGAAACAGCGAGTGCTCGTCAAAACGCTGTGAGCCTCCAGCGCCCACTTCGTGAATGGCCTCGGTTAGCAGCAAGATGCTCTCCGACACTGGCCTCCACCAATCAGCCTCAAACTGGCCCAAATTCCCTGTCATGGTTTCCAGACTCGGATAGCTCCTTGTACTGGACCGTCTGCGGAGTCATCTTCGTTTCCTCCGTAAAACTCCGCTGGATGAATTCGAGGTTTGGCCAATTCGAATTCCGCCATTCGCCTTCTCCTCAGGCGCGATCTAGGCGTTAAGCGTCTTCTCATTGTCTGCACGATTAAGCGCAAAAACGTCCCGATAAGGCCCAAAATCGCCCCAAATTGCACGTTGATGGCCTGTTTAGCTCTGTTCCTGATCGTTTCCAGCCAAGAATCGGAAGCTCCACTCAAGCCTCCCGACTGCGATAGCCGGAAAGATGTTCCCGTCGACGAATATTCGCTGATGAGACATAAAGCCTTTTGCAACAATGAGTAACGGCCGGAGCCGCCTTCGGAGGGTTTACGACACGGCCCTCTTTCAGGCGTCCAGGAGGTTGACATTGTCGTATAGAAAAGCTGATTAAAGCCAATTAAAATTCCGGCTCGAACGACCACCCGTCGATGATGCGTGCGGGGACCAGAACGTGACGGAGGCCGTTAAATCACTGTAGGGGAAGAGGATGGAACGAAATGGGCATCATGGTTGAAACCCGAGAGGGCGTAAAACAGCCTTCTCGCAAAACCTGTGCGTACGCGTCCAGAAACTCCAGAAATGCGCGAAACTCGAAACCTCCTGAATCTCCACTTACTTTTCTGTTTGAGGATTTCCGCCAAAAGCTGGACCGCCTTTTGCCGAGACCGGATAGCTCCAACCTGCACCATCCGCCACACAGTCTGGCCAATTGTGGCACTGCAGAGACGGATGAGATTTTCCGCGCGGTTGGCGGGGTTTTGCAGGATGAGGTGGCACCAGAGACGCGCTAGAAGGGCTGAAGAGGCCTCATTTTCGGTTTTGGTCTCTAATCTCGATTTTCGAGTGCCACGTTTGCGTCAAATAGGGGAGCGGGCTCTGACCGGGGACCCTGCGGCAGCGGAAAAGACGCCGCCCGAGGGGCTCAGAATCGAGGCTGAGGTTTATCGCGGCGTAGCTGGCCTAGCACGTTCTGGTCCAGGTGCGGCCCGGACCTCCCTAGATGTCCCGAGCGCAATCAACACTGGATAGACTTTTTGCGGAGCACAACGGTTCATCCCCGCGCGTGCGGGGAACTCAACGCGGCGAGGCACGCGGCGATCTTGTATTGCGGTTCATCCCCGCGCGTGCGGGGAACTCGATCGCTACCTCCTGCGCCAGCTCCTCGACCTCCGGTTCATCCCCGCGCGTGCGGGGAACTCCCAGTAGCCGAGCACATCTTTGGTGCGTTTGGCGGTTCATCCCCGCGCGTGCGGGGAACTCTATGGCCTGGAGCGCGCGTCAGGGTCGGTCAACGGTTCATCCCCGCGCGTGCGGGGAACTCGACTCACGGAAGGATCACGGATTGATTTGTCGCTGGTTCATCCCCGCGCGTGCGGGGAACTCGGTAAATCGACGCCCAGCGACTCGGCTAAATCCGGTTCATCCTGTGCCTTCTATTTATTCATCCGCGCGCACCGAACTTGATTAGTCTCCGGTCGGCCGGCACCATGTCGGCATGATTTCGTCGTTGGTTCCCGCTCTCATCTCTGCCTTCAAGGCTTGTCGCGAGCTGGCTCTCGAGAATGTCGCTCTTCGGCAGCAGCTCGCCGTCCTCCGCCGTTCCGTGAAACGGCCGCGGCTCTCGAAGATCGACCGCGGGTTTTGGGTGCTGTTGCGCAGAATCTGGGCTGACTGGGAGAGCGTCCTCGTCATCGTGAAACCTGAGACGGTTGTCCACTGGCACCGTTGTGGGTTCAGACGATATTGGACTTGGAAGAGCCGACGGCGTAGGCCTGGACGACCAGGCGTCGCTTGTGCTCCGCAAAAAGTCGATCCAGCCTTGATTGCACGGTTTAGACCTGTCATGGATCGGTGGCTGCTTCGCGCCGGTCGGCCCGACGACGCCACCGATGGGTGCTTCGGCAGTCAAATGTTGGCGGCCGCCGCGTAACCCGTTCGTGTGCTAGAGTTTGAGTTTGATTTCGAGAGGCACGGTTCTTTCGTCGATGCCGGCTGGGCTGAGTTTTGGCACAGGACTCCCAAGCCACCCTTGACGAGCTCCGTCGTCTTGTGGTCTTTTCCTTCATGGCGGTGTCTCCTTCCGTAGGTCCCTTCAGGCCGTGTTCGACGACGCGGAAGGTTACTCCACCTTTACTCTATTTCCACATCTTCTGAGGGTAGCTCTATGGACATCGTCCTTGCCTTTAGCGCGTTATGCATCTTGCTGGTGGTCGGCAAGATCCTGCGAGTTACGATCCGCCTGTTCCAGAAGCTTTACCTGCCGGCATCGGTGATCGGTGGTCTGCTTGGGCTGGCGCTCGTGCAGACGATCGGTGGCTTCCTACCCGAAGCGACGACGGCGGGCTGGACTCGGCTGCCAGGATTCCTCATCAACATCGTCTTTGCGGCCCTCTTCCTGGGAGTCTTCATTCCACCGATCAGACGCATCTGGGGGCTCGCCGGGCCGCAGTTGGCGTACGGTCAAATCGTGGCCTGGGGCCAGTACGTTGTCGGCCTTGGGATGGCGGTCGTGCTTCTAACACCGATTTTTGACATCCCGGGGGCCATCGGCACCATCATTCCGGTCGGCTTCGAGGGGGGGCACGGCACGGCCGCTGGTCTGGAGCCGGTCTTCGATGCCTATGCCTGGCCCGAGGGCAGGGACCTAGCCCTCACGTCGGCGACCTGCGGCATCCTGTTTGCCATCATCGTCGGGATGGCGCTCGTCAACTGGGCGGCGCGCCGGGGCTACACCCAGCAACTGAAGCGCATTGAGGACATGCCCGAGAGCAGTATCGTAGGCGTCTACGACCCAGCCGAACGGCCGAGCGCCGGGAGCCAGACCGTGTCGGCGGCGTCAATCGACAGCCTCAGCTTCCATCTCGCCATCATCGGTCTCGGTGTCTTCATTGGCTATCTGATCCACAGCGGCTTGGTGCGCGTTGAGCTCCTGGTCCGGTCTCCAAGCGCCGACGGTCGCGCCTTTTTCGACAGTTTCCCGCTCTTTCCGCTGTGCATGATCGGTGGTCTGGTGGTGCAGGTCTTTTTCGCCAACTTCACCAAGCGCAATCCGCTCGACCATCGTCTCATGCAGCGCCTCTCGGGCACCGCCATGGATTTCCTGGTGGTGGCTGCGATCTCGACCATCAATGTGGAGGTGGTGCTGGGGGGGCTCGTGCCCTTGGCGATCCTGGTTGCCGCCGGGGTGCTGTGGAACGTCTTCTGCGTGGTGTGGCTGGCGCGTCGCCTCTTGCCAGCGGATTCGTGGTTCGAGCGCTCGATCGCCGAGATGGGGCAATCGATGGGCGTCACCGCCACCGGCCTCTTGCTGTTGCGCGTTGTCGATCCCGAGGGCGACACGGACGCCACCTCGGCCTTCGGTTACAAGCAGCTCATGCACGAGCCGTTCATGGGCGGCGGGCTGTGGACCAGTGCCGCCATTCCGCTGGCGCTCGCCTACAATCCGGTGTTGGTTCTAGGCATCAGCGCCGGGGCGGTAGCGCTCTGGTTGCTGGTGTGGGCGCTGTTGTTTCGCGGTCGGCTCGGCCTCGGCTGAATCGGCACCGGCGGGCGTGGGGTAGGTGCCTGATGGAGCAATCCCCAAGGAGCGCCGCCCCCCGTCTTGTGCCAAAACCTCGGCCCTTTTGAAATAGACCATAAATCAGCAGCTTAGTGTCTATGTTTGCGACCGGGCCAAGGCGACGCAAGGGTCTTGAGTTCGTTTGTGTTTTTGGACACGAGTGCGTCCAGCGAAGGCTGGCATGTTCAGTGGGAGGGAGTCCCACCGGGGAAAAAGTTAGCGCCCCGTAGCTTGAGTCACGTTCGTGGAGGAAACGAGACGGATGAAGCTGACTGACAAAGCCATCTTGAGGATGGTGAGCGAGTCACCGGGCCGTAACACAAGTGAACCCATAGGTGGCCCCGACAAAAAAATAGACCCCAGAGGCCGAGTTTTCTCGTGTCGGACGAAGGCAACAGGATGTGTCGCCAGACTATCTGAGGAGGCACATCCCTGTGGCGGGGTGGTAGGGACAGCACGGTGACAAGGACATGCCAAGCAACTGGAGAAGCCGTCCTCGTCCCGTCGAGAAATCGACGGAGCAAGGTAGACCGCATAACCGGAGGCCCCGGGAAAACGGTCGAAGACGAGACGGTGGCGGCTGGGTCCGTAGTAGCGTTGAAACGGGGCAACGCCCGTGGAGCAAAGGGGCCCTGCTGCACACAACTCCTTCGTCAACAAGCGAGGCAGGGGTGAGATGACAAAATCACCCATCACTCTGCAGGAGCTGAGACGAAGGATATACGTCAAGGCGAAGGCCGAGAAGTCTTGGCGCTTCTTGCGCCAAGGTTTCGGCTGGAAGCGATGGAGTAGGCGATGGATGTAGGCGACTGTCGGACTGTTCACAGATTACCGAGTTCGATATCTCGTAGATTCGCCGAAAGACGCCCCGGCTCGATAGGTCACATAACCCTTCGCGGGAAGTGTGCAGGAGCGCGTAGTGCGGGAAAGCCGCACGCTGCGTGCGATGTGGCGGGGGCTGGAAACGGACTTACGGTGCGGCTAGTGAGGCACTCCCACAGGAAACGGGGAGAAACAGATAGGCCGCGCCTACGGAGCACCGCGCCAGCCCTCGACCCTACCGCGGAACGCAGACGGACGGTCCAGCGGGCTTGCGGCAGGCGCTTGTGAACCTTTCAGACACTTTTATCACGAGCTTCACCGAAAGCCTCATGACCTATGCGCTGGGGCGGAGAGTCGAGTATTATGACATGCCCGCGGTGCGTGCGATCGCTCTCGAGACCGCGCACAACGGCAACCGCATGTCCTCTTTCATTTTTGGCATTGTGAACAGCGCGGCGTTCCAGATGAAGAAGTCGGAAAACACCGAACCGACCACGGTGGTGGGAGAATCGGGTCCGCCTTAGAATACGAGCCGGCTCCAGAAGGCCTAAAAAGAATGTACATTACTAACAAGCATATCTCTCGCCGCACGATACTTCGGGGCATGGGCGCGGCGGTGTCACTGCCGTTGCTCGAAGCCATGGTGCCGGCCCGGAGCGCGTTTGGCAAGCCGACAGCTGACCCGGCTCGCCTGGTGTGCATCGAAATGGTCCACGGTTCGGCCGGCAGCACCAAATACGGGATAGAAAAGAACCTGTGGGCGCCGGCGACCGAAGGCAGTGCGTTCGACCTCACCCCGAGCAGCTTGAGTCCGCTCGAGCCGTTTCGGGATTACTTGACGATCGTCAGCAACACGGACGTACGCAATGCCGAGGCCTTCACGCTGCCCGAGATAGGCGGCGACCATTTTCGTTCGAGCGCGGTGTTCCTGACGCAGTCTCACCCGAAGCAGACAGAAGGCTCGGACGTCCACGTTGGGACGTCGATGGATCAGCTCTACGCCCGGCGGTTCGGTCAAGACACGCCCATTCCGTCGATGCAGCTCGCGATCGAGAACGTGAACCAGGCGGGCGGATGCCAATACGGTTATGCCTGTACCTACACGGACGCGATCAGCTGGGGGTCGCCGACCGATCCGCTCCCGATGATCAGGAACCCCCGGGTCGTTTTCGACCAGATGTTCGGCTCCGGCGGAACGCCGGAAGAGCGGGCAGCCAGGCGCCGGACCGATCGCAGCATTCTTGACTATGTCACCAACCAGGTGGCTAGTTTGAAGAACGACCTGGAGCCGGCCGACCGCAACCGGCTCGACGATTATCTCGAGAACATTCGCGAGATCGAGCGGCGGATCCAGAGGATCGAGGCGCAAAACGCGAGCGGGGAGGAGAGAGAGCTGCCCGATGCGCCCGTCGGTGTGCCGGACTCGTTCGATGAGCACGTCAAGTTGATGTTCGACCTGCAAGCGGCAGCGTTCGCGTCGGACATTACTCGGGTGTTCGCGTTCAAGATGGGGCGAGACGTTTCGGGCCGTGTCTACCCGGAGACCGGCGTCAACACTGGGTTTCACCCGGCCTCGCATCACGGCGAGCGAGAGGAGCGGATCGAGGAGTTCGCGAAGATCAACCGGTACCACGTCAGCACCATCCCGTACTTCCTCGAAAGGCTCCGTGACACACCCGAGGGCGACTCGAATCTCTTGGAAAAGGCGTTGATCCTCTACGGCTCTCCAATGGGCAACCCGCACGTTCACAACCACAAGCGCTGTCCGCTCTTTTTGGCTGGCCACGGCAATGGCCACTTCAAGGGCAACCTCCACGTCAAAGGCGCGGATGGTACGCCGATGGCGAACACGATGTTGACCGTGCTGCGCCGACTCGGACTCGACGAGCTCGAGAGCTTTGGTGACAGCACGGGGGAGATGGCGATCTGACACAAAGGTCAGTGGAGCGACTTGTCCCTTCCATAAACTCGAGCTGTATGAGATTGGCGCACCTCCTGCAACCAGGATGCTTTGGTCGTCTTCATGTAGGACGTTTTAAGAGCCGGCGTCGGCTCTACTCAGGGGTAGAGGTGTAAGCTGGTGCGAAGTCCGGCAGCCGTTCCGAGCGGACCGGCTCAAGCAGCGGCGTGTCGAGTGTAATGATGATGGAGACCACCGACCTTTGGAATGGCTCTCACTTTGCCCATCGCCGGTGACTCTACCCGGCGAGGCTCAGGCGCGTCCTTCTCAAGCGACAAATGAGTCCGGCACGAATGATAGTAGTCGACGTATTTGCGTAGGATTCGCTTCAGGTGCCGCTCGTCGAGGACGATCACGTGGTCGAGACACTCACGTCGAATGGAGCCGATTATCCTTTCGACAAATGGATTCTGCCACGGGGAGCGCGGTGCGGTAAGGACCTGTTCGATCCCGAGACCGTCGACGCGAGTATCGAAGTACGCTCCGTAGGTCTGGTCTCGATCCCGTCCTGTGCCAAAACTCGGCCCATTTGAAATAGACCACAAATCAGCAGCTTAGACTGAAGTTCCTTGCTGAAAAAACCAAGATCCGGTGTTGATCCAATAAGATAGATGGAATCAATGGTGCTGGCGTCTGTCTACACGGTGATACCTTTGAGCAAGTCGTAGGCTCTCTGCTGTTTCGAGTCCGGAGTTGTCGTGACATCGAAGGTGGGCTCGTCGGGTCCGGCTTCCGGTCGCCGACATTTGTTTCGGACGATGTTGCTGAGAAGGCGCAGCAGCGTGCGGAAGCTGGAAGCTGGTCTCCCATCGTCAAGCTTCTTGGTGTGTATCTTGCGCAGGGCTGCGTCGGAGCGTTGCGCCGGAGCGACGGGGTCACGCTCGGCCTTCGCCTGCTGCTCCTCGTCAGAGAATACTAGCGGGCGCCAAACCTCCATCATGTGCCACAGGACGTAGTAGGCCAGCATGCACAAGAAGATGTGCGCCCGGACTCGGTTTTCGCGCCGGTGACGAATCGGCCGCACCTTTAGGTCCATGCTCTTGAAGGAACGAAACGCCCTCTCGACCTGGGTCAGCAACTTGTAGCTGCGCACTGTGTCGTCGGTTTTCATCCGCTGCTCAGCAAGACTGGTGCGGATCACGTAGATGCCGTCAAGGGCAGCTTCCGTAGTGACCTTTGTGTCGTCGATTTCGAAGCTAAAGCTGTCGTCGCGAATGTCCAGCTTGAAGTGCTTGCCGACTTTGTACTTGTTGAGAACTTTGCCTACCCGCACACCGATTTTATCTTTACCATGCAGCTGACCTCGCCCGATCCGTTGGCGAATCCGTTCCAACTGCTTAACCGGAACTTCCGCCGGCTAGACGCATGTAAACCCGTACGTTTAAAGCAGATGCGGCGGTTCTAAATGTAATGTGTAAGCATGTAATAGTGACAGAACAGTTTATTTTACTGATTTAATCCTGTATAGTCGGCGCATGTACATCGCCAAGGTGCCGAACCGCAACTCGCCCCCAGCGATTCTCATCCGCGAAAGCTACCGCGAAGGCGGTGCGCCCAAAACGAGGACCGTCGCCAATATCTCGAAGTGGAAGCCCGCTCGAATTGAAGCTCTTCGCCAGTTGCTGAAGGGCAACGTGGATTTGGGTGAGGCTCAGCAGTTCGAGATCACCAGAAGCAAGCCTCACGGACATGTTGCGGCCGTGCTGGGAACGCTGCGCAAAGTTGGCCTCGAGCGAATCATCCATAGCCGCCAGCGCCGAGAGCGTGACCTCGTCGTGGCGATGATTGTGGCGCGAATCGTAGAGCCGGGCTCCAAGTTGGCCACGGCCCGTGGTCTATCGAAACAGACCTTGACTTCGTCATTGGGTGAGTGTGTTGGAGTTGAAGACACCAACGAGGATGAGTTGTATGATTCCCTGGATTGGCTTTTGAGCCGCCAAGCAGCCATAGAGAAGAAACTGGCGAAACGCCATCTGCAGCAGGGCAGCCTGGTTCTCTACGGCTTGACGTCGACTTGGGTAGAAGGTCGGTCGTGCCCTCTGGCGAAGCTCGGTTACTCGAGAGACGGCAAGAAAAACAAGTTGCAGGTCGTGTTCGGCTTACTGTGTGAGCGTGATGGTCGGCCGGTCGGGGTAGAGGTGTTCGAAGGCAACACCGGAGATCCCGCAACACTGGGGAGCCAAATTCGCAAAGTCCGAGAACGTTTTGAGCTTGACAGTATCGTCTTCGTAGGTGACCGAGGGATGATCACCGAAGCCCGGATTCGCGAGGAACTTCGACCGGAGGAAGGTCTCGAGTGGATCAGCTCACTTCGTGCCCCTCAGATTCAGCGACTTGCAAAAGACGGAATGCTGCAGCCTTCTCTGTTCGATGAACTCGACCTAGCGGAGATCCATCATCCTAGCTTCCCTGGTGAGCGACTCATCGCCTGCCGCAACCCTCTTCTTGCTACCGAGCGGGCGCGGAAGCGAGAAGAGATGCTTGTGTCGACGGAGTCAAAGCTAGAAGTGATTAGCAAAGCGACGAAGCGAGACCAACGTCCTTTGCGAGGCAAAGATACCATCGGCATACGATTGGGTCGAGTGTTCGCTCGGAGCAAGATGGGCAAGCACTTTCGCTACACCATTACGGACGACGGCTTCGACTTCGAGCGCGACAACGAAAACATCGAGCGTGAGGCGGCCCTCGACGGCATCTATATCATCCGAACAAGCCTCACCGAAGAGGCCATCTCCGCAGACGAAGCTGTCAGGACCTACAAAGGCTTGGCAGTCGTTGAACGCGCTTTTCGTTGCTGCAAAACCGTGGATTTGAAAGTACGGCCCATCTATCACTACAACGCTGAGCGAGTTCGAGCTCACATCTTTCTTTGCATGCTCGCCTACTACGTGGAATGGCACATGCGAAAAGCCCTCGTCCCGATCTTGTTTGACGACGACGACCCTGACGGTGCCCATGCCAAACGCTCATCCATCGTCAGCCCAGCAACGCCTTCAGACTCCGCCCAGGCAAAGGCTTCTACCAAGAAGACTCCCGACGGGTTGCCCGTCCACAGTTTCAGAACGCTTCTTTCTGATCTTGCTACGGTCACGAAAAATCAGGTCGAAAACGAAGCCCGCGGCCTGTCCTTCGTCAGCATCACTCGCCCCACACCCTTGCAGCACAAAGCATTCAACCTGCTCGAAATCAACCCCCGCACGATGTAAGCAGTACACACACCTCTCTTCAAAAACAAAGCCAATGATGCCCACACTTACGCTTGTTCATCCGTGGAAGGTCCGCTTAACGATCGTCCCCATGTGTCGCTTCCACCGCTGGAGCCGTTTGTTGGCGAGCTCAGAGTTGCCGTTGGCGAGGCGCGAGGCGTCGGCAGCCATCGTTGTCTCGTCTAGCTCGAAGTCGAAACCGTCGTCACGGATGTCGAGCCTATAGTACTTGCCGACCTTGTACTTGTTGAGGAGCTTTTTCACCGTAGCACGGATGTCCTCCTTGCCGTGCAAACGGCGCCGCTCGACCATCCGACAAACCTTCTCCAGCTCCTTGCAGGTTGCTTCGAGCAGAGCACGACGCTTGTGACGCCGCCTCTCGGCCAGCTCCGGATTGCGGCAAGCGACCAGCCTCTCGTTAGGGAAATCCGGGTGCGTCAACTCAAACAGGTTCCGCCTGTCGAATAGCCCCATCTGGATCACCCCATCGTTAATGAGCTTGCGAATCGGTTCGGGACGCAGAGCGGTAATCCAGTCGATACCGTCCATCTCCCGTCCTGTGCCAAAACTCGGCCCTTTTGAAATAGACCACAAATCAGCAGCTTAGACGCCCTTGGAATCCGCGCAGAATCGAGGGTATTTGGCGCCGCAGAGCTGCCTTGGTGCACAACTCCGATAGAGGCCGAGAGTTCGCTTGGCCCCCGACTCCCATCATCCGATCATCTCGCTATCAGGCATCCCGAGCGCCGTCATGGTGTTGAGAATCTTGCACCCGATCCTTGCCTCGACTCTCTGTGCCGCCAACCCTCTCGCTCGCATTGCTGAGCCCACGATAGCCTTGTAGCGATGGAACGTTGTCTCGACTTTGCTCCGTTTGCTGTAGCCCGATTCTGTGTGCCACTTTCGTTTGCTGAGCCGAGCTTGTGCTGCAATGTTGCGATTACGCTGTCGGCTGCTCGCCGGCCCCGATGCGAGCAGGGCGCCCTTGCGCGGCGGTATCAGCACCCTCGGCGAGCGATGAGCGCTGTGATTCTCGATTGCCTCATAGACGCCGCTGGCGTCGTATGCGGTGTCAGCTCTGGCCGATGAGATGGGACTGTCGATCTGTCCGACAAGCGATGCAACCCGCGATGAATCGCGGGCTCTTTTGCTCGTCAGCTCGCAGGCGACGACTTCGCCAGTCTGCTCGTCGACACACAGATGGAGCTTGCGATAGTCCCTGCTCTTTGGTGCTCTGCGCAGCTGGCCGGCGTGGACAGCGAGACCGCTGCTGTCGATCAAGATGTGCAACGGCGTCTTCTGCTTGTCTTGGTAGAAGGGGACCTTACCCAGCTTCGCCTTGCGCCTCGAGATCGTGGTGTGATCGGGCACATCATTGTCTAGCTTCATCAGAGCGAACAACGATCGCAGCAATCCCTCGCTCTGCCTAGACGACAGATGAAACACCATGCCCAGGGTGACAGCCGTCTCGACGGCGTGGTTCGAGTACTTGCGTTGACGGCCCGGTTTCCTCTTCCTCGGCCGGGGCGCGTCCCAGTTCACAAGCTTGCCGTCGGTGAGCGAGATCCAGACGGTCAGGCTCCCACGGTTGCGTAGACCCGCCTCATATTCACGCCAATTCCTCACGCGATAGGCCTTCTTCACATACTTCCGCTGAGTGCGTTTGAAAATGCTCATGGGGAACCTCGTATCCGCGAGTACAGGACAATTGTGGACCGAGATCGCGAGTTGTGCACCAGGCACTCACTCGACACCATCGACCAGATGGTCGCGATGGTGCACGGCATGGACCACAAGCGCCTACGCTACAAGGACTTGATTCGGAAGTGACGTTTGACAGCCTAGGTCATGGGTTGTAAATTTCATGCGAGGATGAGACCGTGCTAGCCGCTCCGAACTACCTGTACTTTTGGGACTGCCTCGATGTTATGCGCGAGGTCGGAATCAGCTCACGGGCAGACGTGGATAAGGTCGTATATAATCCCCTTTGGAAGCCTCTAAATCATTGCACGCGAATTATTTGCGCCGTTAAGGAGAAACATGCCCAACGAAAAAAACCAGCCCGACGAAATCGAGATCAAGTGGGAGTACGATAAGGACTACCGGCTGGTTCCGGCTAACGGGATGTGGGGTGGAATCACTCCGAGAGGAGACCTGCGGATCGAGTTTTTCGTTGAAGCCATTTCTGTCCCCAGTGATGGCGAGACTGCACTTTTTAATGAAGGGAAAGGGCGCTATAAGGAGCGCCCAAAGGGTTCTAGGCAAGCCGTAGTAGTCCGACGAGTACAAGTAGGCGTAATGGTTTCTCCACATCAAATTCCGAGTTTCGCAGAATGGTTCAAGGACAAAGCTCAGAACGCAACGATAGTCACAGAAAATCCTTCAAAAAAGGTGAACTAACCATGTACGGGTATAAGAATGTCGCTTGTGAGAACGGCGTACAGATGGTCCTTGATCCTCACACGCTAGCTGGTGAGGTTTATGAATATGAATTGCCTTCCACTCCCTACTTTACGGTTGACGATAAAAAAGAGAGGGTGATTGCTGCCGAGATGCAGTCCATGGTCACTCGGAAACTCAGCCGCGAAGCCGTTAGCGGGGATACTTCTCATTTTGACTTTTTCCACAATTTTTACAAGATTTTTTTCTCAGGGGCCGACACCGCAGATTTCAAAGACCGGGAACTTCTTACAAATTTCGCGGATGAACCCTACGAAGTCTTGAAGGCAATTCCAGTTACTGTTCGTAGCCTTGATGGCCGAGAGGGAGTTGAGGCGTTTTTTGAGGAAGGGAACATTGCATGGGTTGGTAACGATAGAGTTGAGGCTATAAATGGCTTGAAGGTGGAAATTCTCAACACCATAGAGGATTTCGAGGCGAACCAAGGCATGCTAGGACCAGAAACCACGAGGCAATTAGCCATTCTCCGCACATACCTGAAGAGCACCCAGTAAAGAGAATGCTTACCGCGCAAGATGGCCTAAAAATTGCTAAAAAACTTGGTGCTCAGGTTACTGAAAGAAGGAGGCACACCAGCGTCCTTGTTGTAATTAACAACACTGTCATAGGCAGATATGGATTATCGAGAAATTCTCGAGAACGAAATCACGATTTTATAGCGAAACAGATAGGCCGTATCTGCACAAGACAGGCAAGGCAGCTTTCTCTTTGTCCCCTTTCTAAAAAAGAGTACGTGGAGATAATCCGCAAAAACGGCTTTCTAGTACCATGAAGGAGAAGGAACCGAAGGCCAAGCGCGGCCCCGGTCGCCCAATCACACGCAAGATTGAGATCCACGCAACGGCGGAGGAAATAGCGCGTGCGATGTTCGCGGCAGCCAAACCGCCAGACCCGAGCAAGCGAATCAAGACGAAGCGGTGCTTCCGCTATCAAGTGTTGGTGAGATGACGCTAAGACTTTACGGTGCATTAAGTTACAGCCAAAGTGGCGCTCGTGACCTTCGCTGCGCGCTAAATAGAGCGTAAGCGCCTCTTTTGCAAAGGGATGCGTACACATCACCAACAGTAAACAGCGCAAGCACCCATTCCTTAGTCTCGAATCCGGAGTAGTCGTAGGTGTTGTACCCTGTGACCTCCCATGTCTTCATGTCGTAGTCGAAGAGGTACCCCACGTTCATGGAACCCAGTTTATAGTCCACCAGCGAGTCGGATTCCTACTATCGGTCGCAGGAAGGCTCGCTAGAGATGACGAGACTCAACTAAAACACTCTCCGGAAAACCCGGGGCGGTTCAGTTAGGGGGCAAGGTCAGTACCGTTCGAACCATGCAGTCGGGACAGTATTTGACCCATCAGATTGTTGATCGTCTGATACGTTTCGGCCGGTGCGGCAAGAATTTTCCCTTCGGACTGAACGTACTTTGACGGCAGCAGCTCTCCTCGACAGTGCTCGACAAGCTGACGGGCCGCTTCGGGTGTGGTTTCCAGATGAAACTGAAGCCCCAGCACACGGTTTCCAAACTGGAACGCCTGGTTTTCACAGGCTTCGCCCCTGGCCAGCAATCGCGCACCATGCGGCAAATCGAACGTCTCGCCGTGCCAGTGGAACACATCCATAGAGGACGGCAAGCCGAACTCGTTCTCCGCGGACGCCGCGTAGACGGGGAACCAGCCAATCTCCTTCGCGGGGTTCGGATAAACCTTCGCACCCATAGCGCTGGCAATCAGCTGGGCCCCGAGACACACGCCCAGAACCGGCTTTCCCGTCTGGATGCAATCGCGAATGAAACGTTTTTCGTCCACCAGCCAGGGATGCTTGGTCTCATCGTTCACGCTCATGGGGCCGCCCATCACGATCACGAAGTCGACATCCCGGGCCGCAGGCAGATCGGTTGATTCGAAGAACGGCGTGTGTGTTAGCTCATATCGAGCTGACCGGAGCCATGACTCAATGCTGCCGAGTCCTTCGAATGGAACGTGCTGCAAGTAATGAGCTCTCATTGAGTCACACCCGGTGCTTGCGCTGTTTGCTGTTGGTGATGTGTACGTATCTCTTTGCAAAAAAAGCGCTTACGCTCCATTTAGCACGCGGCGAAGGTCGTGAGCGCTATTTTGGCTATAATTTAATGCACCGTAAAGTCTTAGCGTCATCTCACCAACACTTAATGGTGGAAGCACCTGTGATAGTGCACTACGTATTCGGTTATCGCTGTCCGCAGGTGTCGCTCACTGAGAGGTACGAAGCGGTCGAGACACTCTCGACGTATGGAGAGAACGAATCTTCCGCATATGCGTTCAGATTCGGACGATTAGCGGGAAGGCGAAGGGGCTTCACGCCTGAATCTCTCAACAGCCCACGTACCGCCTCGGTGAATAGCGGGTCCCGGTCGTGGATGAGGTATCGCTTGCCAAGGAGGAAACCATCCCACATGTCAGTGAGGTTTCTTGCCACCTGCTTCATCCACTCCCCGTTGGGGTCTGCCTTGGTGCACAACTCCGATAGAGGCCGATAGCTCGCTTGGCCCCGACTCCCATCATCCGATCATCTCGCTATCAGGCATCCCGAGCGCCGTCATGGTGTTGAGAATCTTGCACCCGATCCTTGCCTCGACTCTCTGTGCCGCCAACCCTCTCGCTCGCATCGCTGAGCCCACGATAGCCTTGTAGCGATGGAACGTTGTCTCGACTTTGCTCCGTTTGCTGTAGCCCGATTCTGTGTGCCACTTTCGTTTGCCGAGCCGAGCTTGTGCTGCAATGTTGCGATTGCGCTGTCGGCTGCTCGCCGGCCCCGATGCGAGCTGGGCGCCCTTGCGCGGCGGTATCAGCACCCTCGGCGAGCGATGAGCGCTGTGATTCTCGATTGCCTCATAGACGCCGCCGGCGTCGTATGCGGTGTCAGCTCTGGCCGATGAGATGGGACTGTCGATCTGTCCGACAAGCGATGCAACCCGCGATGAATCGCGGGCTCTTTTGCTCGTCAGCTCGCCGGCGACGACTTCGCCACTCTGCTCGTCGACACACAGATGGAGCTTGCGATAGTCCCTGCTCTTTGGTGCTCTGCGCAGCTGGCCGGCGTGGACAGCGAGACCGCTGCTGTCGATCAAGATGTGCAACGGCGTCTTCTGCTTCTCTTGGTAGAAGGGGACCTTACCCAGCTTCGCCTTGCGCCTCGAAATCGTGGTGTGATCGGGCACATCATTGTCTAGCTTCATCAGAGCGAACAACGATCGCAGCAATCCCTCGCTCTGCCTAGATGACAGATGAAACACCATGCCCAGGGTGACAGCCGTCTCGATGGCGTGGTTCGAGTACTTGCGTTGACGGCCCGGTTTCCTCCTCCTCGGCCGGGGCGCGTCCCAGTTCACAAGCTTGCCGGCGGTGAGCGAGATCCAGACGGTCAGGCTCCCACGGTTGCGTAGACCCGCCTCATATTCACGCCAATTCCTCACGCGATGGGCCTTCTTCACATACTTCCGCTGAGTGCGTTTGAAAATGCTCATGGGGAACCTCGTATCCGCGAGTACAGGACAATTGTGGACCGAGATCGCGAGTTGTGCACCAAGGCAACCTTTCGATGCCTTGGTGCACAACTCCGATAGAGGCCGAGAGCTCGCTTGGCCCCGACTCCCATCATCCGATCATCTCGCTATCAGGCATCCCGAGCGCCGTCATGGTGTTGAGAATCTTGCACCCGATCCTTGCCTCGACTCTCTGTGCCGCCAACCCTCTCGCTCGCATCGCTGAGCCCACGATAGCCTTGTAGCGATGGAACGTTGTCTCGACTTTGCTCCGTTTGCTGTAGCCCGATTCTGTGTGCCACTTTCGTTTGCTGAGCCGAGCTTGTGCTGCAATGTTGCGATTACGCTGTCGGCTGCTCGCCGGCCCCGATGCGAGCAGGGCGCCCTTGCGCGGCGGTATCAGCACCCTCGGCGAGCGATGAGCGCTGTGATTCTCGATTGCCTCATAGACGCCGCTGGCGTCGTATGCGGTGTCAGCTCTGGCCGATGAGATGGGACTGTCGATCTGTCCGACAAGCGATGCAACCCGCGATGAATCGCGGGCTCTTTTGCTCGTCAGCTCGCCGGCGACGACTTCGCCAGTCTGCTCGTCGACACACAGATGGAGCTTGCGATAGTCCCTGCTCTTTTGTGCTCTGCGCAGCTGGCCGGCGTGGACAGCGAGACCGCTGCTGTCGATCAAGATGTGCAACGGCGTCTTCTGCTTGTCTTGGTAGAAGGGGACCTTACCCAGCTTCGCCTTGCGCCTCGAAATCGTGGTGTGATCGGGCACATCATTGTCTAGCTTCATCAGAGCGAACAACGACCGCAGCAATCCCTCGCTCTGCCTAGATGACAGATGAAACACCATGCCCAGGGTGACAGCCGTCTCGATGGCGTGGTTCGAGTACTTGCGTTGACGGCCCGGTTTCCTCCTCCTCGGCCGGGGCGCGTCCCAGTTCACAAGCTTGCCGGCGGTGAGCGAGATCCAGACGGTCAGGCTCCCACGGTTGCGTAGACCCGCCTCATATTCACGCCAATTCCTCACGCGATAGGCCTTCTTCACATACTTCCGCTGAGTGCGTTTGAAAATGCTCATGGGGAACCTCGAATCCGTGAGTACAGGACAATTGTGGACCGAGATCGCGAGTTGTGCACCAAGGCAACGCTGTGGCGCGAGTTCGGGCTGGAGCAGATTCTCGACCGGCTCGGGGGCCGCGGCAAGCGGGACGGAGTGGCGCTAAGCGAGCGAGCTTTGGTGCTGGTCGCCAACCGGCTATGTGCTCCGTCAAGCGAGCACGGTCTGGCGCGCTGGCTCGAGACCGACTTCGTCTGCGACCGGCAGGGGCGGCGGTGGGTGCCGCAGTGGCGCGATGATGGGGAACGGCGAGCGAGTCGCTCCCCGCGGGTTCGCGTGGAGTTTCGCCAACTCAAGCAATGGTACCGAACGCTCGACCAGCTGCATGCCCGCAAAGAACAGATCGAGAAGGAGCTGTTTTTGCGCTTGCGGGATCTGTTTTCGCTTGAGGTTGACATGGTGTTTTACGACCTGACGTCGACGTACTTCGAAGGTCAAGGCCCTCCGGGGCTCGGCGCCCACGGCTACAGTCGCGACCGCAGACCGCGTAACCGGCAAGTGCTTATCGGTCTGGTGATGGTGGACGGTTGGCCGATCGCCCACCATGTTTTCGCCGGCAACTGGCGTGACGCGAAAACGGTGCCGCAAGTGCTCAACGATCTCAACGAACGATTCGGTTTGCACCGCGTGGTTTTTGTCGGCGACCGAGGGATGGTAACGAGCGACAGCCTGGCAGTGGTGCGCTCGCGCAAGCAGGGCTATCTCGTCGGGCTGCAAAGACGACGGCGCGAGGAGGTCTATCGTTACATCGAGCGCGCCAGCGGAGAGTGGATCGACTGCCCTGGTGGCATCACGGTGAGCGAAAAAGCCGAGCCACCTAAGACTCGTGTGCAAGAAGTCCGCTCCGAGCAGTCTGGGGTGCGCATCTTCGTCGTTCACAGCGACGAAAGGCTCGCCTACGAGCGCGGGCAGAGGCTGCGGGCCATGGGACGTGCCCGTGCGGCATTCGAGGCCCTCGAGCGCCGCGTGCGCGACGGACGATTGAAAGCCCCCGAGAAAATCGGTGCCGCCGCCGCGCGCATACAGGCACGCCACCACGGTCACCGTTACTACGACTGGGAGTACAAAAACGGTCGCTTCCGCTTCTTCGAGCACCCCGTCAACCTCAAGCGCGAGCAAGCCTACGAGGGTAAGTACGTTATTCAAACCGAGGAGCAAAACCTCTCTCCGGTCGACGCCGTGCGCCTTTACAAGGACCTAAACGAGGTCGAGCGAGCCTTCTCATGCCTTAAGGATGTCATTGAGATGCGTCCCGTTTACCACCAGACCGATGAGCGTGTGGAGGCACATCTTTTCGTAGCTACGCTGGCCTTCCTTGTGCATCGGGCTCTTGAGAAAAAGCTCAAGGTCGCCGAACTCGACCTGTCCGCAACCGAGGCACTACAAGCGCTACGCTCGGTCCGGGTCGTCGACTTACAGCTGGGTTCTGGGCGGACTAAGCGCGTCGTCACGCGCGGCACCGCTCGCGCCAACTCGATCCTGACTGCACTCGGCATCGTTGAACGCGACCCGCCAGCCTTCTCCGAGGAGGTGCTGTCAGCGTAGAGACAAACCGCCGATCTCGATCCTTTGTTTTCGATGACTTAGACACCTAAAAGGGAAACATGGGCTAGCCGGCTACGCCAAGGTAGCCCTGGCCTTGATTCTGGACCCCTCGGGCGGCCTCTTTTCCGACGCTGCACGGCCCTGTCAGCGGCCCGCTCCCCCCTTTGGCGCAAACGTGGCACTCGAAAATCGAGATTAGAGACCAAAACCGAAAATGAGGCCAGTTCAGCCCTCCTAGCGCGTCTCTGGTGACACCTGATCCTGCAAAACCGCGCCAACGGCGCGGAAAATCTCACCCGTCTCTGCAGTGCCACAATTGGGAAGACTGGGTGGCGGATGGTGCAGGCTAGAGCCATCCGGTCTCGGCACAAAGAGGCCTAGCCTTGGCGTGACGCTGACCCCGTCCCGGCGATAGTCAACGCTCGAATGTGCCGAAGCTGGTCAACTCCTTGGCCAGGAAATCCCCAAGCGTCGTATGACCTTGGAGTGTAAGGTGGCGCGGGGCGGTGGGTTCGGGTCTGTCCTTCACCCGGACTGAAGAAACCTTTCCACCTCTGACTTCAACTCGTCGGCGGTAAAGCCCAAATCGCGAAGGCGGGGACGTTGTGAAATCAACTCCGGCAGTTCATCACGGGGGAATCCGAGCTCTCCGGAAAAAAATTCACACAGCTCGTCGATAAGCTCCCACGCCTTGCGTTTGCGCTCTCTCTCGTCGGCCTGAGCGAAGGCCTCATCGGTTCGTCTTTCGTCCAAGAACCGATCCAGCTCGGTCTTGTATCGCTCTAAGTCGTCGTCGCTTGTTCGTCTCATTGGGGGGCATCGTATCACAGGCTTCTTGGAACTATCGTATATAAGCCCCAAAATAAAGGAGGCCCGGGCCGCAACCAGACTAGGACGTGCTAGGCTCGCTACGCTGCGGTAACCGGGCCGCTCCGGCTCACCCACGATCGGCGGCGCCCTCTCGACCCTTGACAAGCTCCTACTCCTGTGGCTTTCTCCTTCATGGCGGTGTCTCCTTCCGTAGGATCCCTTCAGGCCGTGTTTTGCGATGCAGAAGGTTAAACACGGTGACGCTCCATCGACCCGCGCCAATCTGCGGTCTCCCTGGGACACACTTCATCCGGGCCGCGATTGGGCATGGCGCGATCCCAACATGCGTGATGCGCGATCACGAGATAAGATTGTTGCCGACCTGCGGCGGCACTTCTCTACCAGCACTGTTTATCGGGACCTTGACCAAGTCTTGAGCGGGTTCATTGAGGAACTGCGCCAACTCTAACGGTGGCCGACGAGTGCGCGCCGCATCTCACCAAGCGCTCACTCGCCGTGTCGGCTTCCTCTCTCGAGTTTATGGAAGGGACAGGTACGCGATCTTCTTTTTTGCGGAGCACAGCCGAGTTTTGGCACAGGGCGGGGTCGCCTCGCGTCCGCACGACTACTCACATACGATGCCGTCGTTGTCAGGGTCGCGCATGTAGGAATAGGCGGGGTGCCCACGGCGCACGGGAACGAGCCCGTGCCGACGCGCTTCCGCACAGGTAATCCGCCCATTACCATCGTTGTCCCATTGCTTTAGCGCGTCGCTGTCTGATGGCGGCTCAGACATCTGAGCCGGCATTCGTCGCGCATGTACGTTTCAATCCACTCCCCCCGCCGAAGCGAGGGGAGACCCTCCGCGAAGCGCGATCGCGTTGGGGAGTAGCAGTTTCAATCCACTCCCCCCGCCGAAGCGAGGGGAGACCTCCAGTTCCTTCTCCCTCAACAGCGTCTTAGAAAGTTTCAATCCACTCCCCCCGCCGAAGCGAGGGGAGACATCCCCCTCAGTGGGGAGTCAAGCGAATTCTGCAAGTTTCAATCCACTCCCCCCGCCGAAGCGAGGGGAGACCGCCCTGGGCTGATGAGCGAAATCCCAACTCCTAGTTTCAATCCACTCCCCCCGCCGAAGCGAGGGGAGACGTCAGGCTTGACAGCGGCGGACTTTGAGGTATGGACGGTTTCAATCCACTCCCCCCGCCGAAGCGAGGGGAGACGCACGCTGTCGGCCCGGCGGAAGATCTTGTCGAGGTTTCAATCCACTCCCCCCGCCGAAGCGAGGGGAGACTTTTTGTGACGGAGGACACCGACAACGTCACAGGGTTTCAATCCACTCCCCCCGCCGAAGCGAGGGGAGACGCACGTTGGCCCCGGCTGAGACGTGCTTGGAAAAGCTGTTTCAATCCACTCCCCCCGCCGAAGCGAGGGGAGACAACTGATTGATGGTGATTGGGGAGCGGTGCATGGTGTTTCAATCCACTCCCCCCGCCGAAGCGAGGGGAGACTTGCTTCGCTAGTGCAAAGCGACGAACCGAGTGCGGTTTCAATCCACTCCCCCCGCCGAAGCGAGGGGAGACGTCGCCGACGCAAGCTTGAGCACCAGTTTGAGCGGCGTTTCAATCCACTCCCCCCGCCGAAGCGAGGGGAGACGGAAGAAGCCGTCGACCCTCCCGTGACGATTGGAGTTTCAATCCACTCCCCCCGCCGAAGCGAGGGGAGACGTGCGTAGGCTCGCCGGCTCTGTCGCCCTGTGGAAGTTTCAATCCACTCCCCCCGCCGAAGCGAGGGGAGACTTCCACGGCACCATGTATGTGAGCTTGAGAACTGGTTTCAATCCACTCCCCCCGCCGAAGCGAGGGGAGACTCCATAAGGCCTACCGCACCCTCAAGGGCGCCGAGTTTCAATCCACTCCCCCCGCCGAAGCGAGGGGAGACGTGCGCGCGGTCGCCAGGTGGACCCGGCCGTAGTAGTTTCAATCCACTCCCCCCGCCGAAGCGAGGGGAGACCTCCTGGTGGCGAATCGTTTACGACGAGGTGAAAGCGTTTCAATCCACTCCCCCCGCCGAAGCGAGGGGAGACTCGTCACGCGCGCGATCGGATTCAGCGATGCCACGTGGTTTCAATCCACTCCCCCCGCCGAAGCGAGGGGAGACCGTATGAGCCCTTCCCTCGTGCCGTTCGCTCTCTAAGTTTCAATCCACTCCCCCCGCCGAAGCGAGGGGAGACGCACATCCTCCACCGTCTCGCGGCTCATGAGGGAAGTTTCAATCCACTCCCCCCGCCGAAGCGAGGGGAGACGCACATCCTCCACCGTCTCGCGGCTCATGAGGGAAGTTTCAATCCACTCCCCCCGCCGAAGCGAGGGGAGACGACGGCTATTATGGGACGATGCTCTCATGAGCACGTTTCAATCCACTCCCCCCGCCGAAGCGAGGGGAGACGACCACTTTCGGACACCTCGCCGAGGGGCCGATCGTTTCAATCCACTCCCCCCGCCGAAGCGAGGGGAGACTTCTCCGCCTAGCAGCTCGACGTTCCAAGTTTCAATCCACTCCCCCCGCCGAAGCGAGGGGAGACTTGGAGGTGGACGACCTCACGCGCATCGTGAGCAAGTTTCAATCCACTCCCCCCGCCGAAGCGAGGGGAGACGTCGGTGCCGCGCAAGCTGGCGAGGCCAAAGATGTTTCAATCCACTCCCCCCGCCGAAGCGAGGGGAGACCACCGCCCCCGCCGTAGAGCGCAGGGCCTCCGAGGTTTCAATCCACTCCCCCCGCCGAAGCGAGGGGAGACGATGGTCGAATTTCCTGTGGCGGCAGGGAAGGAGGTTTCAATCCACTCCCCCCGCCGAAGCGAGGGGAGACGACACGGCGCGCTGCCGCTCGTCCCCAAACACGAAGGAGGTTTCAATCCACTCCCCCCGCCGAAGCGAGGGGAGACACTATCGGGCCGCATGGAGCGCAAAGGGCTGGAGTTGTTTCAATCCACTCCCCCCGCCGAAGCGAGGGGAGACATCGATGCATGCATAGACGCCGTCTCCTTTCGTGTTTCAATCCACTCCCCCCGCCGAAGCGAGGGGAGACACCCGGTAAACGATGGCTGCGAGTAGCTACCTGGAAGTTTCAATCCACTCCCCCCGCCGAAGCGAGGGGAGACCACCATCGGCGGGCCACTTCACCGAGCCGGAAGTGTTTCAATCCACTCCCCCCGCCGAAGCGAGGGGAGACGTCCATGCCCACGACCGAGCGGCCCTCACGCTCGGGTTTCAATCCACTCCCCCCGCCGAAGCGAGGGGAGACTTCACTTGAAACGAATCGCCGAGCGAATCAATCAGTTTCAATCCACTCCCCCCGCCGAAGCGAGGGGAGACGTGTGGTAGCGATGCCTAGTGGGTCGACATCATCGTCGTTTCAATCCACTCCCCCCGCCGAAGCGAGGGGAGACTGTAGGGAATTCCCCCAGTATCGCCACCTTCCAGTTTCAATCCACTCCCCCCGCCGAAGCGAGGGGAGACCTGCCGCACGCCAGCGGCGTCCACGACGACCACGTGTTTCAATCCACTCCCCCCGCCGAAGCGAGGGGAGACCACCTGGGTCGCCGACGGCAAGGTAGTCCTCGGCCTTGTTTCAATCCACTCCCCCCGCCGAAGCGAGGGGAGACGGCGGAAGCGAGAGCGAAAGCAGAGCGGGATTACCAGTTTCAATCCACTCCCCCCGCCGAAGCGAGGGGAGACGTCGAAGGGCGCGTCGTAAAGGTTCAGCATCTAATGTTTCAATCCACTCCCCCCGCCGAAGCGAGGGGAGACGGCTCGAGCGGCCCGACAGCCTCCACACCAAAGAGTTTCAATCCACTCCCCCCGCCGAAGCGAGGGGAGACGCGCGCCGCGGTTGAGCTCGTCGGCGGTGTGACGTTTCAATCCACTCCCCCCGCCGAAGCGAGGGGAGACAACCTCCGCCGCGCGCGCGAACCCAAAGATCCGGTTTCAATCCACTCCCCCCGCCGAAGCGAGGGGAGACTCTGGCACCCCCGCCACACGAGCCCCGGCGAAGATGTTTCAATCCACTCCCCCCGCCGAAGCGAGGGGAGACGCCTCGGCGTCGTCCTTTCCCGCATCATGGAACGCGCGTTTCAATCCACTCCCCCCGCCGAAGCGAGGGGAGACCGCAAAACCCCCGAGCTCAGAGCGTCTACAGAAAGTTTCAATCCACTCCCCCCGCCGAAGCGAGGGGAGACTCGTAAGTCTTGAACATGCGCTCGCAGGAATGAGCGACGTTTCAATCCACTCCCCCCGCCGAAGCGAGGGGAGACCGTACAACGGTGGGCAAGGCAACCTCAACCGAGAGTTTCAATCCACTCCCCCCGCCGAAGCGAGGGGAGACACGTCCGCCTGGTCGCCATCGACACTTCGATAGGGTTTCAATCCACTCCCCCCGCCGAAGCGAGGGGAGACGTGAGCTTCCAGTCCGCTAGAACGGCAACAGGAGAATGTTTCAATCCACTCCCCCCGCCGAAGCGAGGGGAGACGGGAAACGGTGAGGTTGACGGCGAAGGCATCGCGTTTCAATCCACTCCCCCCGCCGAAGCGAGGGGAGACCGTCGGGGGTGGGATGCTGCCAACGGAACACCGCGGTTTCAATCCACTCCCCCCGCCGAAGCGAGGGGAGACCGGCGGTGGTACGCCGTCTATCTACAAGGCGCAACTGAGTTTCAATCCACTCCCCCCGCCGAAGCGAGGGGAGACATTCGGACTCTCCGACACCAGACGCGATACTTGATGTTTCAATCCACTCCCCCCGCCGAAGCGAGGGGAGACGTCACGAGCACAGTCGTACAACGTCGACGGCGGAATGTTTCAATCCACTCCCCCCGCCGAAGCGAGGGGAGACAATCCACGTCGACGGAAGCCTTCGACGCCTCGTTGTTTCAATCCACTCCCCCCGCCGAAGCGAGGGGAGACCCTTTGCACCGGAGCGATACCACGAGCAGTGTAGAGGTTTCAATCCACTCCCCCCGCCGAAGCGAGGGGAGACTTGTACTCCTCGCCGATCAGGCCGAGGCCGAGGAGTTTCAATCCACTCCCCCCGCCGAAGCGAGGGGAGACTCGCGGGTATTGACCAAGCTGGCGGCGCGAGGGATGCGTTTCAATCCACTCCCCCCGCCGAAGCGAGGGGAGACATGGCTCACGCGCCGGACTTCGCTGCTCGGTCGAAGTTTCAATCCACTCCCCCCGCCGAAGCGAGGGGAGACAAGCGGCGGTGCCGTACGGTGGGGCGCCACGATTCGAGTTTCAATCCACTCCCCCCGCCGAAGCGAGGGGAGACCTGGAGGCCTTGAACGCATTGGCGGGGGCGAGATGTTTCAATCCACTCCCCCCGCCGAAGCGAGGGGAGACCTGGAGGCCTTGAACGCATTGGCGGGGGCGAGATGTTTCAATCCACTCCCCCCGCCGAAGCGAGGGGAGACGGATGCTTCTTGACGACCTCACCGTTCGGTCGCTGTTTCAATCCACTCCCCCCGCCGAAGCGAGGGGAGACACGCGGATAGGTGCAGCCGTGCCTCTCACATTTGCGTTTCAATCCACTCCCCCCGCCGAAGCGAGGGGAGACCAGCAGCATCAGCACCGCCGGCGTCGGTCGTGCGGTTTCAATCCACTCCCCCCGCCGAAGCGAGGGGAGACGGTCTCGTCCTGCACCGTCTGAGTCGGGAACGTGATGTTTCAATCCACTCCCCCCGCCGAAGCGAGGGGAGACGACGGCTGCATTGTTGGGTGGATAGCGATTAAGGAGTTTCAATCCACTCCCCCCGCCGAAGCGAGGGGAGACCCTTCTTGCGCAGGAGGCTGCCCAGACTTCCGACCGTTTCAATCCACTCCCCCCGCCGAAGCGAGGGGAGACGTTCAGCGTGACAGCCATGAGCAGTATCAGGAAGAGTTTCAATCCACTCCCCCCGCCGAAGCGAGGGGAGACGGTCGCCTTCGTGGAGGTCGTAGGTGTCGGTAAGTTTCAATCCACTCCCCCCGCCGAAGCGAGGGGAGACAGCTCTGCGGGCGTCGCGTGGCCGCGCCATCCAGAAGGTTTCAATCCACTCCCCCCGCCGAAGCGAGGGGAGACGCCCGCCCGTGGTTTGTAGGTGCTGCGTGACGGTGTTTCAATCCACTCCCCCCGCCGAAGCGAGGGGAGACGACCAACCGACGCCACCAGGTCCGGCAGGTCAGAGGGTTTCAATCCACTCCCCCCGCCGAAGCGAGGGGAGACCTCTCAAGGGGCTGCGTTCTTTGGTGACACTTTCAAGTTTCAATCCACTCCCGCCGCCGAAGCGAGGGGAGACCATGCGTTTGCAAAGATGCCGGTCGGCACGACAGAGTTTCAATCCACTCCCCCCGCCGAAGCGAGGGGAGACGGTTTCTCGCGGCGCGTTGCGACGGCGCGATAGAGGTTTCAATCCACTCCCCCCGCCGAAGCGAGGGGAGACACCTCGGCAGAGCCTAGGATGATGAAGAGCACAGAGTTTCAATCCACTCCCCCCGCCGAAGCGAGGGGAGACATAACGGAGTATGAGGGATGGGGAGTGTACGATCGTTTCAATCCACTCCCCCCGCCGAAGCGAGGGGAGACTCTCGTCACCGATAGCGATGATGTCGTTGTACAGGTTTCAATCCACTCCCCCCGCCGAAGCGAGGGGAGACCTCGAGCCATTTTCTGCATGGGCAGATTCTAGCAGTTTCAATCCACTCCCCCCGCCGAAGCGAGGGGAGACAAGGGAAACGGCGAGGTTGACGGCGAAGGCATTGCGTTTCAATCCACTCCCCCCGCCGAAGCGAGGGGAGACGGCATGCCAATCAAGAACCATGCCAACTTGAAATAGTTTCAATCCACGCTTTTAACCCCCTTAATGTCCCACTCGGGGATGGTTGAAATCCCTCGCCTTTAGGCGAAGCCTTTAGGAGGCTTGGGGTACGATCCCCAGGTGAAAGGATATCGTAAATCATTGCACACGACGTACCAGTTAAACTATCACTTCGTATTTATCACGAAGTACCGCAAGCCGGCCTTGAGAGGGGATGTAGCGGTTCGTCTCCGGGATCTCATCCGGGAGATCTGTGCTCGGAACCAGATAGAAATACTGAAGGGTCATGTGCGGCCTGAGCACGTGCACCTGTTGCTGAGCGTGCCGCCGAATTTGTCGCCGAGTCGAGTGATGCAGTTGATCAAGGGTAAGACGTCGAATCGTCTGATGCGCGACTTACGGACGATGCGGAAGGAGTTCTGGGGTCGGCACCTACGGGCACGGGGTTACTTCGTGGTGACAACGGGCAACGTGACGGATGAGGTGATAGCGAAGTATATAGAGTTGCAGGGTGCCGTGCCCCAGGACGACGATTCTTTCAAGGTCAGTGAGTAGTGAAACGAGGCAAGGACAAGCCGACTTTAGTCGGCGACGTGAACCCATCGCCTTTAGGCGATGGAGCGCACGCGCTCAGTTGACTGGGATTTAGAGTTTCAATCCACTCCCCCCGCCGAAGCGAGGGGAGACTGGGATGGTGTTCAGCGTGACAGCCATGAGGAAGAGTTTCAATCCACTCCCCCCGCCGAAGCGAGGGGAGACGCGCTCCCGTCGGCTGGCCTGACCCGGTGCCATTCATGTTTCAATCCACTCCCCCCGCCGAAGCGAGGGGAGACCCGGCGGCGGGTTACGTGGACGCCCATCTCCGCGTTTCAATCCACTCCCCCCGCCGAAGCGAGGGGAGACGACTACGGCGGTTCTGGTGTGGACTTCCGCGACTTGTTTCAATCCACTCCCCCCGCCGAAGCGAGGGGAGACGTCCATACTACGGAGCGGCAAGCTGAGGCCGTCCAGTTTCAATCCACTCCCCCCGCCGAAGCGAGGGGAGACATATCTTGCCGGCCGATGAAATGCGCGCTACGGGGTTTCAATCCACTCCCCCCGCCGAAGCGAGGGGAGACGCTTGCGTGTTTTGAGAAGGCATAGATGCCGTTGGTTTCAATCCACTCCCCCCGCCGAAGCGAGGGGAGACGCGGCGGTGCCCTACGGCGGAGCGCCTCGGTTCGAGTTTCAATCCACTCCCCCCGCCGAAGCGAGGGGAGACGATAGGAGCAGGCCGGCCGCCCCCTCCCGGGCAGGTTTCGATCCACTCCCCCCGCCGAAGCGAGGGGAGACGACGACATCGGGATTCAGGGCGACCAGTACATTCGAGTTTCAATCCACTCCCCCCGCCGAAGCGAGGGGAGACGACGGCAAAAGGGTCGTCGCGGCTACCTCGATTCTCGCGTTTCAATCCACTCCCCCCGCCGAAGCGAGGGGAGACCCGGGTATGTTTACCATCGGCGCAGTTCCGGGGTAGTTTCAATCCACTCCCCCCGCCGAAGCGAGGGGAGACACCAAGCATCCGAGTGCCACGGACGCGACCGGCAAGTTTCAATCCACTCCCCCCGCCGAAGCGAGGGGAGACGTCCCGCCTACGTCGATCTCACCTAGCTTGTCGACGTTTCAATCCACTCCCCCCGCCGAAGCGAGGGGAGACCTCAAGGGGCGGCGTTCTTTGGTGATACTTTTAAGTTTCAATCCACTCCCCCCGCCGAAGCGAGGGGAGACCAGCTCGGCTCCGGTTTAAGTCCGAAGCCGATAGAGTTTCAATCCACTCCCCCCGCCGAAGCGAGGGGAGACAACTTTTGGGCTTTTAGTTCATCGCATCAGAGAGTTTCAATCCACTCCCCCCGCCGAAGCGAGGGGAGACCTCGGGCTCCTCGAAGATACGATTGCCGACGTAAAGTTTCAATCCACTCCCCCCGCCGAAGCGAGGGGAGACGGCTCGCAAAGACGGACGCGATACGTCCTTGGAGTTTCAATCCACTCCCCCCGCCGAAGCGAGGGGAGACTCGGACGAAGTGATCTTCCACAGCACAGTGTGGAAGGGTTTCAATCCACTCCCCCCGCCGAAGCGAGGGGAGACGGTGCATGACCTGCGGCATCGACGGATTGAGCGTGTTTCAATCCACTCCCCCCGCCGAAGCGAGGGGAGACGGACGGCACGACGACTGTCACGAATACGTCCACGCGTTTCAATCCACTCCCCCCGCCGAAGCGAGGGGAGACATCGCTAGGAACTTCCCATCGCGCCCGCTGGTAGAAGTTTCAATCCACTCCCCCCGCCGAAGCGAGGGGAGACCCGGCGCGACTCTCCGTGAGGGCGACCACATCGAGGTTTCAATCCACTCCCCCCGCCGAAGCGAGGGGAGACAGGGGCTTATTGCTGACCGCGAATCCGAGAAGGTGTTTCAATCCACTCCCCCCGCCGAAGCGAGGGGAGACACGCCAGCGCATCCGCGCCGTTCTCTCCCAGGGAATGTTTCAATCCACTCCCCCCGCCGAAGCGAGGGGAGACGGCGCAACGGCTGACTACGACCCAGACGAATCTAGGTTTCAATCCACTCCCCCCGCCGAAGCGAGGGGAGACGACAGCGAATGACAGGAAGTTTACACATAGAGAGTTTCAATCCACTCCCCCCGCCGAAGCGAGGGGAGACCTTAGCTGCCGCGGTGGAACGCTACACCGAAGGTGGAACGCTACACCGAAGAGTTTCAATCCACTCCCCCCGCCGAAGCGAGGGGAGACTCGGGGAAAAGCCCAAAAGTCCTGTCGTATAGGGGTTTCAATCCACTCCCCCCGCCGAAGCGAGGGGAGACGAAGAGTTTCGTATTACGTCATTTGCCACAGAGAGTTTCAATCCACTCCCCCCGCCGAAGCGAGGGGAGACCTATCGATGGCGCGCTGGCGGAGTTGGCGAGCTGAGTTTCAATCCACTCCCCCCGCCGAAGCGAGGGGAGACGACCTAGTGTAGTTTGGTAACAACCTACGTCATACGGTTTCAATCCACTCCCCCCGCCGAAGCGAGGGGAGACCAGCGCTTTCCGCGTCTTTGAGGGAACCATTGTTGTTTCAATCCACTCCCCCCGCCGAAGCGAGGGGAGACCGCATGCATCGGGAACCGCGTTGCTCCGGCGCGACGGGTTTCAATCCACTCCCCCCGCCGAAGCGAGGGGAGACACGTTGCAATGATAAGAACCACGGCAGGTATAAGTTTCAATCCACTCCCCCCGCCGAAGCGAGGGGAGACGCCCTGGCACAGCCCCGACGGTTAATCTTCCTAAGTTTCAATCCACTCCCCCCGCCGAAGCGAGGGGAGACGTCAAGCGTATCGGAGAGCAGCACACCGTTGAGAGAGTTTCAATCCACTCCCCCCGCCGAAGCGAGGGGAGACGACACCGCCCCCGCCGTAGAGCGCAGGGCCTCCGAGGTTTCAATCCACTCCCCCCGCCGAAGCGAGGGGAGACCTCGGTTCCATCCCCATCGTAGGGCCGTGGCTACAGTTTCAATCCACTCCCCCCGCCGAAGCGAGGGGAGACTAGCGCGTTCCACCGCTCATGCAAATATCAGAAGGAGTTTCAATCCACTCCCCCCGCCGAAGCGAGGGGAGACAGGTGCATCACTTGCGGCAGTTCCGGATTGAGCGTGTTTCAATCCACTCCCCCCGCCGAAGCGAGGGGAGACATTGCCGACCGCGAAGCCGCGAAGGTAAAGCAGGAGTTTCAATCCACTCCCCCCGCCGAAGCGAGGGGAGACCTCACCCAACGCGAGCGAGAAGGAGCGAGCAATGAAGTTTCAATCCACTCCCCCCGCCGAAGCGAGGGGAGACTTCGAGGCAGCGGTAGCCGTCAGGGTAGCATCGATGTTTCAATCCACTCCCCCCGCCGAAGCGAGGGGAGACTTCGGGACCTGGTTGACAGGGACATACGATGCTGGTTTCAATCCACTCCCCCCGCCGAAGCGAGGGGAGACTTTGCCAATATGGGCGGGGGTGTTGGCACTAGAAGAGTTTCAATCCACTCCCCCCGCCGAAGCGAGGGGAGACTCCCAGCGCTCTCCATACCGTCGTAGGTGAGCGGGTTTCAATCCACTCCCCCCGCCGAAGCGAGGGGAGACGAGAAGGAAGGACCGGAAGCCGTTGCCGCCATTATGTTTCAATCCACTCCCCCCGCCGAAGCGAGGGGAGACGAGACTATCGAGACTATCGGATATTATCCCTAGAGTTTCAATCCACTCCCCCCGCCGAAGCGAGGGGAGACCTGATGCATGCTCTTGCGATGAACACACCGATCAAGTTTCAATCCACTCCCCCCGCCGAAGCGAGGGGAGACGCGGAAGCAACTCTGGTGACGTGACCTTGCAGATGTTTCAATCCACTCCCCCCGCCGAAGCGAGGGGAGACTCTTCGCGCAAGCTCAGACCGCGCTCGAGATCAGGTTTCAATCCACTCCCCCCGCCGAAGCGAGGGGAGACCGTGCGCTGGTGGCGTAATGTTCGTGTACTGGATGTTTCAATCCACTCCCCCCGCCGAAGCGAGGGGAGACTACGACGGTGTCGGGCGCGCGACGCTGTCGTCAAATGTTTCAATCCACTCCCCCCGCCGAAGCGAGGGGAGACGCCAGACTGCCGGCGGAGGCTTCGCCGTTGATCGCAGTTTCAATCCACTCCCCCCGCCGAAGCGAGGGGAGACGCGGCCGCGACCAAGAAAGCGCAGGACGCGGCCAAGTTTCAATCCACTCCCCCCGCCGAAGCGAGGGGAGACTCGAGCGTATCCGCGATCAAGACGCCGTTGAGAGAGTTTCAATCCACTCCCCCCGCCGAAGCGAGGGGAGACTAGGCGTCGAGGATCATCGCCACAATGGTATCGCAGTTTCAATCCACTCCCCCCGCCGAAGCGAGGGGAGACTCCGTCTGCCAGATCAACGGTGGTCGCGGCGTCGTGTTTCAATCCACTCCCCCCGCCGAAGCGAGGGGAGACGGTCGCGTAAGGCCAGTCTCCGATGGCAAGTCTCCGATGGCAAAGAAGTTTCAATCCACTCCCCCCGCCGAAGCGAGGGGAGACAACGCGGCTCACTCGGTCGCGGTCGCCTGGCTCAGAGTTTCAATCCACTCCCCCCGCCGAAGCGAGGGGAGACGGCGCTGGCGGATCTGCCGGAAGTGGGTAAATGGGTTTCAATCCACTCCCCCCGCCGAAGCGAGGGGAGACACCGCCGGTTGGCTGGCCGCTCCCCGTGCCGTTCATGTTTCAATCCACTCCCCCCGCCGAAGCGAGGGGAGACCTTTTGGAGGAATGATCCTCTGAAAGTATTTGACGTTTCAATCCACTCCCCCCGCCGAAGCGAGGGGAGACATGAAGGGCAATCCAACAAGGGTTGCGTAATCTTGTTTCAATCCACTCCCCCCGCCGAAGCGAGGGGAGACTTCCAGCTAAATGTCAGGTTTCCAGCTAAGTCCATGTTTCAATCCACTCCCCCCGCCGAAGCGAGGGGAGACCCAGGGCATTTCCCCATCGTCATCGAGAGCTACATGTTTCAATCCACTCCCCCCGCCGAAGCGAGGGGAGACGACGCGATGATTCTACTTGGTCCCAAGTTCGGTGTTTCAATCCACTCCCCCCGCCGAAGCGAGGGGAGACGTCGGTACCGATGGAACATCACCGACGCCTATGAGTTTCAATCCACTCCCCCCGCCGAAGCGAGGGGAGACGCAGCTTTGCTGTCGAATGCCGACGATAGTGCGGAGTTTCAATCCACTCCCCCCGCCGAAGCGAGGGGAGACCTTGAATTCGTCGCCAATTAATCCCAAGTGATTAAGTTTCAATCCACTCCCCCCGCCGAAGCGAGGGGAGACCACCGACGGAGTAAGATTGAAGCCATCCACCAAGAGGTTTCAATCCACTCCCCCCGCCGAAGCGAGGGGAGACACCGCCTCTCGCGTCAACGCGAGGATGTTGCCGTAGGGGTTTCAATCCACTCCCCCCGCCGAAGCGAGGGGAGACCCGATGTTATAGCTACGAAATCGCGCAAGGCGAATTGTTTCAATCCACTCCCCCCGCCGAAGCGAGGGGAGACAGCCGACCCCGGAAGGCCGGATTCAACAGTAGTTTATGGGTCGCTTTCCGCGATACTCGCTCGGCAACTTGCTCCCATAGATCGAAGGAGAGCGAAAATATATTGCTAACTGACTCGCTTTCAACACTTTCAAACGAATCGCGAAGCTCGCGGACTTTCAGTCCCACCTCAGGTTCGCGGCTCATACCAAGAGAATTCCTTGCGGGTCCATCGTCGCTTTTATTCCATGATGCTCGATCCGGCGTGACGACTCTTCTCCAAGGTTGTAGAAGCGAAGACTGTCCTTCTTCTCGTCGATGAGACCCAAGAGCCGGCCCCGAAGTCTCACCCACTGCTCCTCGTTGACGGTGCACTCAAAGACCGAGAATTGGACCCGTTGGCCGCTGTCTAGACAGGCACGGCCCACTCTCCGCAGACGCGCGCGGCCCTCCTTCGTGGTTGTATCCACGTCGTAGCTCACCACCACAACCAATGCCATCGCGGTTCTGTCAGTTCATGATGTATGGCGCATACTCGGTCGCATCGCCCCGCAACACTCGTGCGAGGATCCGCGCCTGGACATGCGGCAGAACGCCCAGCGCGACCTTCTCTTCAGTCAAAGGGTGCCGGACGACTTCTTTGCGTCGCTCTTGCCAGTGGACCAGAGCAGTCCTGCGAGCCTCACTCTTCAACCTCAGCGCTCCCGAGCCATCCCTCTCGAAGTCCTTCGCGCCGATCTGCTCCCGATTTAGCAGTGCAAGGACAGCGCGGTCCGCAAAAGGAGCGCGAAACTCCTCCATGAGATCAAGACCGAGCGAAGGCCGTCCGGGGCGATCTTGGTGGAGAAAGCCGACCGCCGGATCGAGTCCAGTCGCCAGTAACGCAGAGCAGACGTCGTTTAGCAGGACGGCGTAGAGGAACGACAGGAGAGCGTTGACGGGGTCCATCGGCGGGCGCCGCTGCCGCTTCTCAAAGCTCACACCGTTCGCTCGGTTGCGGAGCATCGAAGGGAAAGCTTCGAAGTAGACACTCGCTCCGTACCCTTCGAATCCTCGGAGAACATCTATGTCTCTCGCCTTCCGTGCGCTCGACAGCGCCTTCGAAAGCCCATCTGCTCCTCGCCGGAGAGCGCGGGCTGGCTCGGGCGGCGCGTCTCGCGCCGAGCGCATCACCATCTGGCGCTGGTTGGCGAGCTTCCCGAGCACGACGCCCTGAGCTACCTTGAGTGACTCCTTGGGAGAGTTCGCGGCCGCGTACTGGGCCTTGCGAAGCAGCGATCCACCCTGCCAACGCCCCTCCACTCGTCCGAGAAACTTCCCGCCCGCTGTCAGGAATGACACCTGGATGCCTCGCTCCGCAAGGACTCCAAGCGCGCCGATACTGGCAATCGTCCCGCCGAACAGAACAACGCTACCCACGTGGTGAAGAGGCACGCGGACACGCTCCTCCTGCTCGACCTTCACGACGAGATTCTCGTGATCCTTTGCCAGATACGCGCCGGGGAGCGTCACGAACAGCGTATTGAGTGGCTCACTGAGAATCATGGTCATCCCATGCGACGGCAAGGTAGTCTGTAATCTTCGTCGGTCGCTCAAAAACAGCGGGCAGACAGATTTGATTCAGCGAGCATGACTTGCAACGCGCATCGAACTTCGGCGGCGGCAGGACGCCCATCCGGCATATCTCATGGAAGCGGCGGGCAGCCTTCACTGTAGCCTCGCGGAGATCACCCGTGATTGGAATCGTCAGCCGACGACGCGAGTTGATGTAGTACAACTCGCCCGACTCAATTGCGATAGCGCGCATTTCTTCAAGCGCCATCGCCTGAGCGCAGAGCTGGATGCAATCGGCTCGCAGACTCTTACGGCGCGCTCGCTTCGACTCGACTGGCTGAACCCTTTTCTTTCCTGCGATACTGTAAGTCTCGACTCGGTCCGCCCGGCCCACAAGGCCGAGGCGCTCGGATCGCAGCCAGACATCGGTCTCAACTCGAACGCCTTCCCGCACACGACCGCTGGGAGCCGCGACGGATTGGTGCAGGAGGCGCCCTTCACTTGTGAACACGTTCTCTTCGAAGACTCGGTCGACATGGATCAGCGCCGCCTGCCGTTCGCAAAACGCGAGGTGCTGGATTCCTGACAGGGGGAGGAAGTCGTCCTCGTGCACGATTGTCTAGACCATCGGGTTGAGCGTCACTCCCGTAGGGAGCTTATCTTTATCAACGGTGACTTCGAAGTCAGAAAACTCCCTCGCGGGCTTCGCCGGATCCTTCTGTGTCACTATAATTCGCTCGAACAGAACGTGCGCGGGAGCCTCTCCTAGGGCTGACGTGTGTTCAAACACGTAGAGGCCCCGCGTCGACATGAGTCCGTGCGCGGCTGAGCGATCGTGTTCGAACATGTTCTTGACCGCTTCCCAAAAGAGCTTAAGATCTGCGTCTGAGAACTTGGTCTGAGCGGCGAGATGAGCCGAGATGAAACCGTGAGTGCGGTAGAGACCGTATGGAACTGTAAATTTGCGGCCCATGGTTCGGTTGTCGCCCTGCTGGTCCTGCGCCTCCTTTTCGGTAGCGACCGCCATCCTGGTGATTGAGTGTTCGAGCGACACAACGGGCACGACGGAACGACCGAACGTGAGTTGGATCGGACCGCGCACCTGGCCGCAGTTGACCCCGAGACTCATGACAGCGCCGAAGGCTCGAATGTCGAAGAAGTTCGTGCACATCCAGTCGCGGGCCTGCGAGATTTCGTTGCCGCTGCCCTTTCTCTTCTTGTCTCCCTTCAGAGCATCTTCGTTTCCGGTTTCCTTATAAGCGCGTTCGTGGCTGCGGTTCAGGACAGCCTTCTCTTTGATATAGATGTCGTAGCCCTCTTCTTCGCCTTTGGTGAGTTCAACGAAATTTCTGATCTTTCGCTTGAGACACACGTCGGTCACGAGGCCATGTCCTGTCTCCGCATCGACGCGCGGCAGGTTCCCGGCGTCTGGGTCCCCGTTCGGGTTGCCGTCTTGAACGTCAAAGAGCAGGACAAAGTCGTATCGCTTTTGGATTGCCATTACTTCTCTCCTCCGGTCTTCTCAAAGAACTTCTGTCGTTGGTGGTAATAGCCAACCGCAAACCGTCCCTGGTCGGCTAAGGACAGATGCGGCGGGAAAGGGTTCTTAGCGTCGAGACCGTTCATCACCTCACCGTTGAGCTTCTCGAAATACACCATCCGGCCCCGGTTTTCGATCTTCGAGAGATGGTGCATCTTGAGACGGTTAAGAATAGGAAAAGCGACAAGCGGTGATGCCGATGCCGAGCCGAAATAGCGGTCTCGGATCGTTGCCTTGAGATCGGGGCTCGCCGCTTCCTGGATTTTTTCGAAGATGGCGAATAAGCGGCCGAGGCAATAGCCGGTGTTGGTGTTCTCTGGATCAAGTGCCACTGATATCTCCCTTTCAGATTCGGATCGTGAACGGTTAAGGCTAGCTTTGACGATGGCGGCCCGCAGCGGCCCAACGTCCTGTAGGGCGCGACATCTTCGAACAGCAGATTGGAGGAGCGTCTGAGGGTAGGGCGTACCTATCAGGATGGCCCTCATCCAGTCGCCCGCAAGATTGGGCGGAACGTTCTTGGCTTTTTCAAGCACCGCAATCGATCGCAATAGCCAGTAGATCGATGGGAAGTGGGCGGCGCCTGGGGGGCGCACAATGTCCAGATCGGTGAAGTGCTGGAAGATCCGCGCACCGATTTCCCTGATCGTAGCGACATGCCAGAACCGGATCGAGACCCTCGCGGCATTTGGCGAGAGGCCAAGAACAAAGAACCGCTGGTCGTCGTCGTCAGTCAGCGGCTTGCCCTGCTTGAAGTCGTAGAGCGCTTTCACCCGCGCGGTGGCATCGTCAGGATCATCTTTCGGTGGATCAAACCATCCGGCAAACGCATGTTCCATGGCGGTGCCAGAAGACTTCTCCGACCAAAACACTGTGGTGGCGTCTCCGACTTGTACCTTCTGTTTCGAGTCTTTGCCCAGCAGATGATTGAGCGCGGTCGTATAGGCGAACGTTGTCCTATGTCCGACGGGCGCATTCGCTCCTTGCTTCTTGCTGAAGGAGCGAAAAGCGTCGAGGTTGAACGAAACGATGTTTGCGCCAACGGACTTCGCCCCACGCACGCCCTTGATCGCTGGGTGAAGTTCCGCGACCGAATCAGGCTTACCAGAGACGAGGCAGACTGCATTGGCGAGGGCGGCGGGAGCATCGTCGATAAACGCCCGAACCTTCGGACGCTGGGGAATGAGAACTTGGTCTCCCTTGAGGCGGAACGAAAGAAAGGGCCCTTTTCCCAGGAACTCCTGCCAATCTCTTTCTTCGCCAATCTGAGAACCATCGTAGGTCTCCAAGAACCTTGAGAGGGCATCGAGGCCCTCGTCGCAAGCACGCTCCGCTAGTTCCCCAACTCTCTCGGTAAAGGCTTGATGTCGCGCCACAACCTTCTTACGAACTTTCTCCTCGTTCCCTGGTGCGCGGGACTTACCCGTTGGCACGCCCAGGGCATACTCAACGTTGTCCCATAGTAGATTGGCCTTGATGTTGGAAGCCCTTTTAACGGCTGCAGGAATGAGTTGGACCTTTGCCCGCTTCGTCCTCCCCTCTCCCTCGACCGTCGACTCGACTTGGACCACGCTACCCGAGCTACTAATTACGACGACATATGGGATCTCCTTATTCTCCCATCCTGGCGGTGCGATCGGCGAATCGTCTTGAGTGCTTTTACGGTGGTAATAGTCAGCGAGGGCTTGAAGGATCATCCGACTACCTCTTTGGAGTTCCAATCCGGGATGTCGACTATTCCGGACTTGAGTTGAGCGCGGAAGAAGCGGGGCTTCGGGTCAGTGGGATCCTCGAAGTCAAGATCGTAAAGCATGAACCCAAGTTCGCGGGTTTCCTCGATCGCAGCTGCCGCCTTCTCGGGGCTCTCAACGTAGCTGAAAGAAGCCGCAAACTCACGGCAGCCGAGATACGGCTGGTTGACGCACTGCCCACGGCCAGCGCGGCGCGTGAACATTTCCGCAAACTTGACCTCATGCTCGTCAGGCTGGGCCCTCGGCGTCAAATCAAAGCTGCCGTGAATGCGGTAAGCCACGTCGCGCAGAAACAACCCGGCTCGTTGTTGGCGTTCCTCTTCAATGAAGATGCCGAGATCGCCCGATCCACGAGTCATGGTCTCTTTGGCGTTGATGATCGAGGCCACCGCCCCCACTTCGTTACGACGAAGTGAGATCCAACGAATCGGCTTCAGCACTTCGATTTTGTGAATTTGCCAACGAATCGCCGGTTTCCAGAGAACGGCTTCGAAGATGGACCGTGCTGCCGAGGGTGTGATCACATCGTAACTCACGCGTTCGACCTTCATCTCTGGTCGCGTAAAACAGGCAAAGTCGCCTTTCACTTCCAGACAATGCCTCCGCATGGTGTCCTCCTACGAAATGAAGTCTCCAGGCTCATATTCTGGACCCGTCGTCCTCAATCCAATCTTGTCACTGTATTGACGGTCGTTGGCGACCGCGAAAAGACCGGGTAGGACTTCTCGGATACTGCCATCTCTTGCTAGTGCACTGGCCTGATGCCGGGGCAAGTTGACGACGAAGCGCTGGAGCCGACGCATTGAGAAGCGGTCGAATCCACTTGTGAGTGTGTCAACAAGCGCCCTGCCCTTATCTCCCCAAGGGACAGCTACTGAAACGTAGTTCGAATCGTCGACAAGCTTGAAGAGCGACGCGGCTTCGCGAAACTGTAAGTCGATATTCCCATGGGCTCTTCCATCTGCAGTCAAGAGCCGCACGATTCCCTTGGCATCGAGTGAGTTCAGCTTGCTGTAGTAGAGCTTGAAGAACTTCTCGAATAGCGGTTGGTCCAACACAGGGTTCTGGACATCGTAAAGGAGTTCCCGCGTCACGCTCTCGGCCTTGCGCAGTAGGCCCTGGGGCGCTTCGCGGGGCGGGTTGAAGACAACGACACGTCCCAGCTCCGCCAACCTTCCCTCGCGGTTGCAGCGACCCGCCGCTTGCGCGATTGAATCGAGACCGGCGAAGGCACGGTAGACAACTGGGAAATCGAAGTCGACTCCTGCCTCAACAAGCTGGGTGCTGACGACGCGCACCCGTGATCCTTGTTTCAACCGCGCCCTGATCAGCCCAATCCGCTGCGCTCGATGCTCTCCACACATGAGAGCCGAAAGGTGAAGTGCCTCTCCTCCCGGATCGTCCATAAGCTCAAACAGGTCCCGCGCATCGTCACGCCGCCCAACCACGCACAAAACCTGCGGTTGCTCTCTAAGCTCAACGGCAAGGTCATCCAACGACCGACGCTGAGAACTCTTCGGCCATTCGTAGCGGACGCGTTGTAGGCATTTAGCCAGCGCAGGAGGATCCGGAGCCAGCTCTCGAATGCCAGGGACATCCAGCGCAGGCTGAGTGGCCGTCGAGATCACGATGGTGACACCGTAGTCATGCGCCAACGCCAACGCTGTGCGCTTGATGGGGTCGAGGAACTCTGGGGGCAGAAGCTGCGCCTCATCGAGAATTACCACGGATTTTACGATGTTATGGAGCTTCCGGCAACGTGAGGGGCGCGCGGCAAAAAGCGACTCGAAGAACTGGACGTTCGTGGTCACGATGATCGGTGCGTCCCAGTTCTCGGCTGACAGACGACGCTTCACACTGTCGCGAGCAGGGTCGTCAGAGTCAATGTTGCTGTGATGTTCGATGACCGCATCGCCGAAGATTTCTCGGAAGACATCAGCAGTCTGCTCAACGATGCTTGTGTACGGAATGACATAGATGATTCGTCTCTTTTTCCACTGCTGCGCGTGGTGCAACGCAAAAGCCATAGAAGCCAGAGTCTTTCCCCCGCCCGTCGGAACGCTGAGAGAGAACAGCCCGGGCTCAAGACCGGCCCCCCGAACACAGGCACTCCGAACCTCATGCCTGAGACCGTTGATGCCTGTTGTGGAAGCGGGGAATTGCCTCGACATATGCGCTTCGAAGCGTGAATTGAGAGCCGCAAGGTCTGGATACGTGGCCATGCGCTGTTCGGCTATTCCCGGATTCATGAACTCTTCGGTTGCGAGGAAGTCGGCATCCGTCAGGCACGAGAACAACATTCTGATCCACAGGTGGACGTCCGCAGGGTCTTTACTCGGCGGCCTCGATGCTGGTATGGGCTGTTCGATGATCGTTCGGGGAATTTTTTCCCTGTGCCAGTCAACCAGAACAGCGCGCTTGTCAAGGCGAGCCGCGAGACTGGCCTCTCCGCCGGAGGCATCGGGTAACCCCGCGTGATGCCCCGCGATTAGGTAACTGAGGATGGTGCCGGGCGGACCCAACGACTCGCGGGACATGATCGCGCCGACAGTTGAGTGATCCACGCGTCCCGGTGCGCCTTCCTCACAACCGTCATCGCCCAGCGCGCCCCCGACGCGCTCCAGGTAGCGCTGAAAGCTGCCACGGTACTTTCCAAGGTCGTGCCACAGACCGCCGAGATACGCCCAGTCCGCGGCCCCGAAGGCCGCGCCAAAATCGCGTGCACGAGCCGCGACGTTGCCGAGGTGATCTTCGAGAGGTTCCCAGTCAGCTTGATCTGGAGAGCCGGGCTTCGTGTGGCCGAAGAAGCGCGCAGGCATAGGGGGCTTCACTCGTGACGCGCTGGGAAACCCTTCGTTTCCAGATTTCACCATGGCTTGCACACGAGAGTCTTAAAGATATCTTCTCTTTTCGTCGTGCGCAACTCCTTGCGTCGCCTGGCGTCTGTTGCTCACGAATCCGGAACTCGCGCTTGCGGCAAGCATCGCCGGCTACGCCGCGGTAGCCCTGGTCTTGATGCTGGACTCCTCGTGCGGCCTCTTTTCCGACGCTGCACGGCCCTGTCAGCGACCCGCTCCCCCCCTTTGGCGCAAACGTGGCACTCGAAAATCGAGATTAGAGACCAAAACCGAAAATGAGGCCTCTTCAGCCCTTCTAGCGCGTCTCTGGTGACACCCACCCTGCAAAACCCCGCCAACCGCGCGGAAAATCTCACCCGTCTCTGCGGTGCCACAATTTGCAAGACTGGGTGGCGGATGGTGCAGTTTGGAGCGATCCGGTCTCGGCTGGTAACCATGAATAACAGGGAAAAACAGGGAATTCTGGCCATTTTTGTGCCGATCTGGCCGTTTCTTGACGTGGTAACCTTCTATATTTCAAGTAGTTAGCTGGCAATTCCCTGTTCCGAAATAACAGGGAATTTAAGATGACCGAACAGGGAATTTGAAATAGGCGAACAGGGAAATTGCTCCGGAAGAACAGGGAAATATCACGAGCAGCACGTGACGGGTTCCATTTGACCACACGGAGGGGTTCCGCCCACGCGTAAAAAGAGTCCGATCTCCGACCTGGGAGCAATAGTGTCCGGGTCGTCATTCCGAACGCTGTTTACTCTGGTGCTAACGGCACACTCCTCGTAAGGGCCTCCATAGGGTTCACGCACCAAGTCGAGTAGTCTCGGCACCGGCGACGTTGGGTCGAGCCAGTCGTCGAACCGGTCTGGAGCAATGACGACGGGCTGTCGATGACGGAAGGCGGCGCCGAATGACGGCTTCGTGTGGATGGGCTCCGAGCACCCTTGACAACGCTTCTAAGCGTTGCTAAAGTACGGATGGGAGCGTTATGTACAGAATTCAGCATGGACCGATTACGGTCATCTGCGATAGCCAGGCAGAGTTCGAGCACGCAATGGACTACATCCGAAAAGACTTGGCCGCTCAACCCAAGGCGCAGTATCCGCGCGGCATGGGTAAAGCCCTTGAGAATGCAATGAGAATACAAGGACTGGTGGACAGAAATCCTTGGACGCATCGGGTGTTTTTCGATTTCATTACCGCGGTCGGAGATTCACAAAGGACGGTGCTGGCCCTGCTAGTCCGGCAAACTCGGGCGACGGATTCCCAACTGCGAGAAGCGGTCGGGGTCAGCACTAACCAACAGCTCGCGGGCGTGCTCAGTGGAGTGTCGAAGCAGGCCGCTGCCTTTGATCTGCCGGCCCGCGCGGTTTTTACCATCGAGAACGAATCAAAATCGGGCGAGACGACAAAAACCTATGTCGTATCGAAACATTTTCTTGCAACGGCAAACACAAACAACTGGCCTCTGGATGAGACGGGCTCTATTGAGCCGAGCGATAGCGACTAATGCCCGACACCAAAATCACGCCGCGCTCCATCGTGGCACTTTCCCCCTGGTCCCGGAACGCACGTACTCACTCGAAAAAGCAGATCCGGCAGATGTCGGACAGTATTCGCAAGTTCGGATTCACTAACCCGGTGCTGATCGACGAGGCAGGAACGATCCTGGCCGGTCACGGTCGCGTGGCTGCGGCAAAGCTGCTCGGCATGACGGAGGTGCCTTGTCTACAGATCGAGTACATGAGCGAGGACGAGAAGCGCGCCTACGTCCTTGCCGACAACAAACTTGCGCTGAGTGCGGGCTGGGACGAGGACCTGCTGGCCGCAGAGCTTGGTGCACTTGCTTCCGCGGATCTTGACTTCGATGTTGGGGTCACTGGCTTCTCGATCGCTGAGATTGACGGAATCTTGGAGACGGTGAATCCGGAGGAATCTGGCGACCCGGGGGACGATGTCATCCCGGACGACGCACCCTCCCGTGTCGGTCCGGGTGATGTCTGGCAGCTCGGGGCACATCGTTTGGTCTGCGGCGATGCGCTCGATCCGAACGTGATGGCCACACTCATGAGGGACGAACAGGCACGGATGGTATTCACCGACCCTCCTTATAACGTGCCGATCGACGGGCATGTCGGCGGCTCAGGCAAAACCAAACACCGCGAATTTGCAATGGCTTCCGGCGAGATGAGCAGCGAGGAGTTTACGGGTTTTCTTCAGCGTGCCTTCGAGCGACTGGCCGAGCATAGTGTCGACGGCTCGATCCACTTCGTTTGCATGGACTGGCGCCACCTGCCCGAGATCCTCGCGGCTGGTGAGGCCGTATTCGATGAGCTCAAAAACCTGATCATCTGGGTCAAGGACAACGGCGGAATGGGCGCCTTCTATCGCTCACGGCATGAGTTGATTCTGGTCTTCAAGCACGGGACGGCACCACACGTCAATACCTTCGAACTTGGGCAACATGGCCGCTATCGCACGAATGTGTGGCAGTACCGCGGTATCAACACCCTGCGGCCGGGCCGGATGGAGGAGCTTGCCCTCCATCCGACGGTGAAGCCGGTGCAGATGATTGCGGACGCCATCCGTGACGTCTCGGGCCGGGGCAATATCGTGCTCGATGTGTTTGGCGGGTCCGGTTCGACCCTGATCGCGGCGGAGAAGACCGGCCGGAAGGCCAGACTTTGCGAGCTTGATCCGATTTATTGCGACCGTGTCCTCGCACGCTGGGAAGCTTATGCGAAAGACGACGCTGAGCGGCTGGTTGATGGTCAGCCGGTGGGGGCCCGGTGTCTGGAGGCGGCGGAGTGAGCAACGACCGCAAGACCCGTCTGCGCGCTCGCCCCACGACTACAACGTTGGCTTCGGCAAGCCGCCAGAGGAGCACCGCTTCAAGAAAGGCGAGTCCGGGAATCCGGCCGGCCGGCCGAGGGGTGCGAAGTCCGGCAAACCAGCGCGGCCTGAAGAGTGGCTGAAGGCCATCGTGCTCGAAGAAGCCTATCGCGACATCACCGTGGGCGAGGGAGACCGCACTGTCACCATGCCGATGGCGCAGGCCGTCATCCGCACACTGGCCGTCGAGGCCGCCAAGGGCAAGCCTCGCCCCCAACGGCTCTTCACCGAGATGCTGAGCACGATCGAGCAAGAGAAGATGGAGGAGCACGACGGGTTCTTCAAAACGGCCATGGACTACAAGCTCACTTGGGAAGAGGAGCTCGAGCGCCGAGAACGCCTCGGCATCACCGATGCCGAGCCGCCTCTGCCGCATCCCGATCATATCGAGCTCGACATCGAGGCTCGTACCGTGCAGATTGTCGGTCCTATGACGAAGGAAGAGAAGGTCGTCTACGCTCATTGGGTTGCGCGAAAGAAAGAATTGTGGGCGATACTTGAAGAGCTGCGGAAGAAATTAAAAGCCGCCAGAAAACATGCGGTGATGAAAAAGCTGAGGAACGACATCACCCTGACCATAGCAACGCTGCGGGAGCTCAGTGAGAATCCGCCCGCAGCACATTGGCGAGGCTGAATTGTTCCTACCGGGATGTATGAAGCTCGCGCGACAGCCAGTCGCTCGGGTGTTGTGGTGGCACGCCCCGCTCCGCCGATCGTGGGGCGCCCGTGGTCGAATCACGACGGGAGGGGGACAACGAAGGAGCCTGGCCAGAACCCTGCTGCGCCGGACAGTTCCCTCGCTGACGCCCAGGGTGCCGACTATAATGATGATGAAGGACACGCAGCCGACCTCGCGTTACTCCCAGCCCTTTTCGAACATATCGCGAAGGTTCGGTATCCACTCGGTACTGGACTGGGGAGGAGGAGCATATGGAAGCTCGGCGAATTCGGAGAGCGGCGGGCGGTGAGGGGTCTTGAATGGATAAGTGGCACTGCACTGGTTCCTTGGCGGAGGCTGCAAGTGAGGCGCTCACGAAAATCCAGCAAGGCGATTGAGGGCCATGTGCCCAGTAGTCGTCCCCAGCGACAGCGTGACCGAGCCTGTCAGGCGTGTGTGACAGGATGGGCTTGGGACAACGGCGAAGTTGAACAGAATGCGGCACGGTGACGGGGTATGACGACGGAGATTGACCGGGCTCGCAGTGCCCAGACCTCTTTAGACCGGAGAGGTGGAAAGCCAATTGACACCGCTCACACTTCTACATTTCTTGATGTCAGATGCATGTCTTGGGATGTCTCCCGTCTGCGCGGCGTCCGAACTGTGGCTGGGACGTGATCACGTGGTTGTTGGTTTGACTTTGACCCTCCTCCACATTGCTTCTCGGCTGCTACCGAGACTGGTTCTTAGAGGCTGAGGGGTCGGGCCTCTGGGCTAAGGGGTTGAAAAGTGCGGCGCGCCCGGTGGATGGAGGTGGAGAGTCGATTCTGTGCCCGACCCCTGCGGAGAGGAGCAAGCAATGGGTAAGAGGACGTTACCGGAGTCGAGGGAAACTGCGTTGCAGGCGTTTTCCGACTTCCTGGCGAATCAGCAGCGAGAGTGGGAGGCAGCTGGGCATAGCGAGAGCGATTGCGACAACCTGCTCTGGGATTTTGTGCGGAAGGCTGTTTTGGAACTGCCGGACGTGAAGAGACGCCAGGCGCAGAAAAGGGATGGGAGGTGGGTCACCACGACCGAGCGATACGAGAGGCGGACAAGAGAGCGAGATACGGGGCAGTTTGACGCCTGGAAAGCTGAGAGTGGCGAAGACCATCAGTGATTCGAGGATGTTACCGGGGATGACCGTCCGTGACTGGTTCGCGGGCCAAGCTCCAATCGCGTTGGTACGCAGATTCGACGATCCAGTGACCAGGTTGGCGCAGATGGCCTACCTAACGGACCGATGCAATGATGGCCGAGCGGGAGAAATCTCCCAAGTCCTTTGAAAATGAAACGACCTAACAGGATTGGAACCGCCGGAAAGGTTCCCAGGGTGGGCTAGCTCGTGCTGGGTTTCACGAATGCGGCCGTGCGCTTAACCAAAGGGAGGAAAGCGATGACCGAAGAGAAGCAGCGCGGGTCCAGGATCGAACACGGTACTGATACAGGAGCGCGACCGAGGAGACGAGGATCGTTCGCCAAACCATCAGATACAAGGGCGGGCAAGTGGTGAATGGGAAGCTGGGGAATGGAAAATTCACGTCCGCTACGATAGCAACAGAGACTCGCCCGCCTTCGATAAAGAGTGCTATGTGGCTGCTTGAGCGACGGTTCCCGCAGAGGCGGGGGCGACAAGCGGGAGGGGAAGCTCCTGAGAAACGCTTCGCTACTATTATATTCACACCGCCCGACAATGGGCGTATGGACCAAACGGGGCAGGGCACGACTGCTCAGACTGCCAGAGGAAAGCGAAATAGCCAAAACACGGTTCGAGAAGATGAATGAATGAGGCAACCGACCAGTTTCAAACTGGCCAACTTCACCTGGTGCGGATGACCCGTCTCAGCCAGCGAGAAGAACCCTGAAGTCTGTGAGCTTCCCTGTGCTCCGCAAAAAGTCGATCCGGCGTTGATTCGCAGGTTAGACCTACCATAGTCGGCTGCTTCTGGCCGGTTTTCTTTTTTGCGGATCACAGCTACCGAACCAGTTCATTAAAGGCCTTCCCGGGGTTCTCTTGTTCCGTATCGCCACCCATTGGAACTCGTACTCTCGCTGGTGCTCGAGAACCACTCGCACCGCACCCTCTCGAACTTCGGGTGAATATCGACTCGATCTTCCTAGACTGAAGTTCCTTGCTGAAAAAACCAAGATCCGGTGTTGATCCAATAAGATAGATGGAATCAATGGTGCTGGCTTCTGTCTACACGGTGATACCTTTGAGCAAGTCGTAGGCTCTCTGCTGTTTCGAGTCCGGAGTTGTCGTGACATCGAAGGTGGGCTCGTCGGGTCCGGCTTCCGGTCGCCGACATTTGTTTCGGACGATGTTGCTGAGAAGGCGCAGCAGCGTGCGGAAGCTGGAAGCTGGTCTCCCATCGTCAAGCTTCTTGGTTTGTATCTTGCGCAGGGCGGCCTCGGAGCGCTTCGCCGGAGCAACCGGGTCACGCCTGGCCTTCGCCTGCTGGTCCTCGTCAGAGAATAGCAGCGGCCGCCAAGCCTCCATCATGTGCCACAGGACGTAGTAGGCCAGCATGCACAAGAAGACGTGCGCCCGGACTCGGTTTTCGCGCCGGTGACGAATCGGCCGCACCTTTAGGTCCATGCTCTTGAAGGAACGAAACGCCCTCTCGACCTAGGTCAGCAACTTGTAGCTGCGCACTGTGTCGTCGGTTTTCATCCGCTGCTCAGCAAGACTGGTGCGGATCACGTAGATGCCGTCAAGGGCAGCTTCCGTAGTGACCTTTGTGTCGTCGATTTCGAAGCTAAAGCTGTCGTCGCGAATGTCCAGCTTGAAGTGCTTGCCGACTTTGTACTTGTTGAGAACTTTGCCTACCCGCACACCGATTTTATCTTTACCATGCAGCTGACCCCGCCCGATCCGTTGGCGAATCCCTCCGAACTGCTTAGCGATCGTCCCCATGTGTCGCTTCCACCGCTGGAGCCGTTTGTTGGCGAGCTCAGAGTTGCCGTTGGCGAGGCGCGAGGCGTCGGCATCCATCGTTGTCTCGTCTAGCTCGAAGTCGAAACCGTCGTCACGGATGTCGAGCCTGTAGTACCTGCCGACCTTGTACTTGTTGAGGAGCTTTTTCACTGCAGCACGGATGTCCTCCTTGCCCTGCAAACGGCGCCGCTCGACCATCCGACAAACTTTCTCCAGCTCCTTGCAGGTCGCTTCGAGCAGAGCACGGCGCTTGTGACGCCGCCTCTCGGCCAGCTCCGGATTGCGGCAAGCGACCAGCCTCTCGTTGGGGAAATCCGGGTGCGTCACCTCAAACAGATTCCGCTCGTCGAATAGCCCCATCTGGAGCACCCCATCGTTGATGAGCTTGCGAATCGGTTCGGGACGCAGAGCGGTAATCCAGTCGATACCGTCCATCTCCCGCAACTCGTCGATCTGGGTCTGGGTGATCATTCCGCGGTCGCCCACCATCACAAACTGCTCGATGCCGAACCGCTCTTGCGCATTTTCTACCTGAGGCAACAGCGTTTTGGGATCGCCCGTGTTGCCCTCAAAGACCGATACCGACACGGGGATGCCGCGTTTGTTGGTCAGCAGGCCGTAGTTGACCTGCAGCTTGCCTTTCTTGCCGTCACGGTTGTATCCGAGCCTGGCCAGCGGACAACTCACCCCCTCGAAGTAGCTTGAGGTTAGGTCATAGAGCGCGAGGCCGTCGTTTTGGAGATGGCGCGCCGCGAGTTTCTTTTCGATGACCTCCTGGCGTTTGAGAACCCAGTCCATGGTGGCATAGAGATCGTCTTCGTCGGCATCGCTCACCCCCAGGATTTCGGGCAGTGTGGTTGTGTGCCACCACAGGCTAGTCGCCAGCTTCGACTGCGGTTCGAGGATCCGGGCGACTACCATGGCCACGACCAAATCCCGCTCTGGTGAGTGTCGAGAGCCAACGAGCTTTTCGAAACCGAGCTGTCTCATGGCACTGAGCACCGCGTCGACGTGGCCATGGTGCCGGGAGCCGTTCTCGACGATTTTGAAGGCGTCTTCGAGCGAAACGAGCTTTTGCCCCTTGAGTATGCGTCGGATGGCATCGACCTGCTCGCTCGGCAGTTTGGACAGGTTGGCAAGTGTGCGCTTGCGCGGTTTCTTGCTCTTGGCATCCCGATAGGACTCACGGAGCAAAACGGCGGGTTTGGAGTTGCGGTTGGGCACGATATCGATGTGCATGGCTACTATATACACTATATAGAATATATAACAACAAAAAATACAATACAACATGGCTACCAATTGCAGGCAAAAATCACATCTCTAGCGCTGTAACTCCATGCGACTAAAGGTACTTTACCGAAGCGTGGGAGGGCTTACTGGGCAGAACTTCAGCCTAGACTGATTCCAATCCTCTCAAAAAATGAGGTCTACGGGAAATCCGGGGCGGTTCATACTGTCAAGTTTTCCACGGCCTGACGGCCACCCCGAATGAATGAAACGCGGTAGTCTCTGGAGGTGGCACCGGCTCAACACGACGCCTGAGGGAACTCGGTTTTGACGTCACTGCCCCAAACGCTACACCCTGAGCTTCTTATTAGTTGACGAAAAACTAGCTGACCGACCCCCAAGATACTGGGCTCAAGCCCGTCGTGAACCCGCCATGTTGGGCATCAGGAACGTTGGTGGGCTCCATCACGATTACCGGTTGTCACGCGTCACCTGACTGACCTAGCTTCTGGCGGGGAACAACGCGTCCTTTCTCGAGCACGTTATTGCGTCGGTGGCCCGGCAGCGACAGAGTGCCTTGGTGCACAACTCCGATAGAGGCCGAGAGCTCGCTTGGCCCCGACTCCCATCATCCGATCATCTCGCTATCAGGCATCCCGAGCGCCGTCATGGTGTTGAGAATCTTGCACCCGATCCTTCTTCACATACTTCCGCTGAGTGCGTTTGAAAATGCTCATAGGGAACCTCGAATCCGCGAATACAGGACAATTGTGGACCGAGATCGCGAGTTGTGCACCAAGGCAACAAGCAGGTGCAGATGGCTAAACAGCCTGGAGGGCATAAGTGGCCAGCCCGATGGCCGCCACATGGTCGTTGCCCCCAACGACCTCGAGCCGGCAGGTGGCGAGCAAGCGTCCCTTGCGGACGACCTCTCCGATGGCGAGCAGGTCTTCCTGGACTCCCGCCAGCAAGCTCATCTTGAACTCCACCGTCTTGACCGTGGAGCCCGGCGAGACCGAACCCACCGCGAAGTTACCCGCCGTGTCCGCCAGCAGACCGATGAGACCCCCGTGGATGACGCCATGACTTTCTTCGAACTCGGCCCGAAACGGCAAACGCACGCGCGCCACGCCGTTCTCGCAATAGCTGAGTGTCATGCCCAGGTAGCGGCTGATCGGAGCCGCCTCGAAGAGTTGTTTGAGTTTTTCGAGATGCGCGGAACGTTCCGTCGTTTCACCCACCCGCTGGTGGCGGACACCTTCGGGCAGAGGAACCGGCTTCGGTTCATTGCGGGGAGCCGAACGAAGCCGTGCAGCGGCTTTCTTGCTAGCAGGCCTCGAAAGGATGTCTCTCTTCCTTGGTCCTTCTTTCATATCGAGACACGCTCCACGATGTTGCGAGTGACGTGCTGTCTACGCCGGTCATAGATCTGTGTGGCCCGAGGGGTTGGAGTGTCCGGCCAGATACTGCACGTCCTCCAGGGGCACGTTCTGGCTGAGTATATCCGTGATCTCCATCACGCGGATGAATAAATAGAAGGCACAGGTCGGGATCGTCGGCACCGGCGATGAGGTCGAGTTTCTGTTGGAAGATAGCGATGGCCTCTACATTTCCGATCGGCTCCAAGAGTCGTTGCGTGTTGTACCAATGCACCCACTCGAGAGCCAGCTCGCAACGAGCCTTGAAGGCAGAGACGAGAGCGCGAACAAACGACGAAATCATGCCGGCATGGTGCCGGCAGACCGGAGACTAATCAAGTTCGGTGCGCACGGATGAATAAATAGAAGGCACAACCGAATACGTCGTAATGCCACAAACACTTGTGAAGACCGTCGACGTGCCACGGTTCACTATACGCACCGAGGGCGGCCCTTGGAGAGGCTCGCTCTTGCGACTGTTTTCGAATATCCGGGTCTGGACCTCGAGCGTCTATCTCTCGCGGTATCTGTGCCAGCGGTGCCAGCGGCAGCCGAACGCCTAGATGTGCTATAGGTAGCGGTGGAGGTGACCATGAAACGACTCTATTGGCTCCCCGCGGCAGCGCTGTTCGCCTGCGGTGGTGGGGACGGCGGGGGACACGAGGAGCCCGCTTCCTCATCGGCGCCGGTCGAGCCGGCTGAATCGGCGACCGACACGGTCGACGAAGCGCCGCAGCTCAAAGGCGAGGGGCTCGCGGCAGCGCTGAATGACTCGAACGTCTTTCTCCTCGATGTACGAAACCCCGAAGAGTTGGAGGAATTGGGTACGGTCGAGGGCTACACCAACATCCCCATCGACCAACTTGCCGATCGGCTCGACGAGCTACCGAAGGACAAACCCATCCTCACCGCCTGAAACGGCGGAGGACGAGCCGCGCGTGCCGCGGCCTTGCTGAAAGAAAATGGGTTCGAGGTCATCGGTTTCTGCGGGATGAGAGACTACGATGGCGAGAAGATCTATCCGAAGGCAAGCTCCGAGTGACCGAAACGCTCTAGTTTCCGGTTTTGCGGGTGCTTGCGCTGTTTACTGTTGGTGATGTGTACGCATCCCTTTGCAAAAGAGGCGCTTACGCTCCATTTAGCGCGAAGCGAAGGTCACGAGCTCCCGTCCTGTGCCAAAACTCGGCCCTTTTGAAATAGGCCATAAATCAGCAACTTAGTGTCTGTGTTTGCGACCGGGCCAAGGGCCGTGGGCTTTACAATCGTCTTGGGCGGGCGGGTCGTCACCATGCAGATGACCTGTGCCTTCTATTTATTCATCCGAGCGTACCGAACTTGATTAGTCTCCGGTCTGCCAGAAGCGATCTTCTTTCTTGAGGATCACAGGCGGCTCTGGACTGGGACGTCCCGGGACGGGTAAAATCGACACAGAGTGGGAAGGAGCGAAAAGAGGACGCACGTGAGAACAGCGGTCCCGAGTGCATGGAAGACCAAGGATCTGCCTGCGCGCAGAGCGTCCGTCACGCTCGACCGAGTGTTCTCGCGTGAGGAAATGGACCATATCCGCCAGGGAATGATACCCGAGGTCATGGAAGACAAGTGGTTCATCTACTGGAAGGATGACGCGTTGTTCTTCCATCGGAGTTGGACCGGGTTCTGCATTTACGTCGTACGTTTCGCCGCAGATGGGGACGCCTGGAGGATGATTCATGCGGACGTGAATCGAGACCGTCGGCAGTACGAGAAGACGGATGACGACAGGGACGCGCGGTTGATTTCGTACCTGATTGACGTGCTGTTGCTTGGCAGACACGCGGAATTCCCACATGCCGGTTCGGCCGCTGGAGAATCGGCGAACGCGAACTGGAGTCTGGTTGGCAGGGCCATGACGGGACGGCATCGACCCGACTGAGATATCGGCTTCAAACGGGAAGCCGCATGAGTATTTTGACCTCACGCGGTTGGCACGCGTCGCCTGACGGAGCTAGGTTCTCGTGGCGACCAACGCGTTCTTTTCCCAGAACGTTATTGCGTCGATGAACCGACGGCGAAAGCGTGCAGAAGTTCCACCGAGGTGAAGACGAGTTCGCAGGACATCGCTCTCATGGTTGTCTGGCCGTCGATACGCGATCTTCTTTTTTGCGGATCACACCCGGGTCATGGCCGAGATTAGCGAGCTCGTCATGGTGCCGGCAGACCGGAGACTAATCAAGTTCGGTGCGCGCGGATGAATAAATAAGGCACAAGCCTGGTGCTTGCGCTGTTTGCTGTTGGTGATGTGTACGTATCCCTTTGCAAAAAAGCGATTACGCTCCATTTAGCGCGCGGCGAAGGCGTCCTGTCCAAAAACACAAACGAACTCAAGACTGGCGCGCCGGGCCGCGTCCTGTGCCAAAACTCGGCTCTTTTGAAATAGGCCATAAATCAGCAACTTAGTGTCTGTGTTTGCGACCGGGCCAAGGGCCGTAGGCCGGCGCTTGGGGATGTCGTGGCTGTCCGAGTTTTGGCACAGGACGGGGACGCGCGGTTGATTTCGTACCTGATTGACGTGCTGTTGCTTGGCAGACACGCGGAATTCCCACATGCTGGTTCGTCCGCTGGAGAATCGGCGATCGCGAACTGGAGTCTGGTTGGCAGGGCCATGACGGGACGGCATCGACCCGACTGAGATATCGGCTTCAAACGGGAAGCCGCATGAGTATTTTGACCTCACGGCCACCGGAGTGGCTGTCAGATGTGCGCCAGGTCGATGAGGACAGTCTCCTCTCGCTGGCCGACCGACTACCAGGCGAGGCCGCCGAGGCGCTCTTGGAACTGGCCACTGGCGGCAGGCCGATTCCGCCTGAGCCGACCGTACCGGTGATGAATCCGTTCGAGCATCCTGATGCGCAACGCCGATTCCGCGTGATGAGCAACGTCGAGGAACTTCAGCGCGCCCTGGAGTTCCCGTGGGACAGGTGGTCGGTGTTCCTCCATCCTGAACAGCGGCAGCTGGTTGAACGGCACTACACCGGGCCTGCGCGGGTTTCCGGCTCCGCCGGCACGGGGAAGACGATTGTGGCGCTGCATCGCGCCGTCTTCCTGGCCCGCGCCAACCAGAATGCGCGCGTCTTGCTGACTACGTTTTCACACATGCTGGCGAATGCCCTCCGCACCCAGATCAGGCGACTCATTAGCAACGAGCCGCGCTTGGCGGAGCGACTGGAAGTCCATTCGATCAACGCTACCGGAGAGCGCCTCTACAAGTCCCACTTCGGGCAGATCAATCTGGCACCGCCAGAGGTCGTCTACGAGTTGTTGCGGGCCGCCAGCGAATGTGGAGAGAGCCACAAGTTCAGTGGGCGGTTCTTGCTGACCGAGTGGGAGTAGGTCGTTGATGCGTGGCAGTTGGATACCTGGGAGGCGTATCGAGATGTCGCGCGCCTCGGTAGAAAAACGCGGCTCCCAGAGGCTCAGCGGGCAATCCTCTGGTCGCTGTTCGAGCAGGTCCGCGCGGGCCTCGCGTCGCGGCACATGATCACGCGCTCAGCGATGTTCACGAAGCTGGCGACGGCCATTACGGAAGGTAGGAACCCGCCGTTCGACTTCGCCGTGGTCGATGAGGCGCAAGATCTCGGCGTAGCCCATCTCCAGTTCTTCGCGGGACTCGGCCGGCATCGTCCCGAGGCGCTTTTCTTCGCTGGCGACCTCGGCCAGCGCATCTTCCAGCAGCCGTTCTCGTGGTTGGCCTTGGGCGTGGATATTCGGGGACGGTCGAAGTCGCTGCGGGTCAATTACCGCACGTCACATCAGATCCGGGCGCAGGCGGACCGACTGCTCGGTCCCGAGGTGTCCGATGCTGATGGCAACAGGGAGGAGCGACGCCACACCGTCTCCGTCTTCAATGGGCCGGCGCCGGAGATTCGAGTTCTGAGCAGCCAGAAAGAAGAAGTTGAACACGTTGGCCAGTGGATCTCAGGACGTGTGAAGGACGGCGTCGCGCCCCACGAGTGTGGTGTCTTCGTGCGATCCCGTCTGGTCAAAATACTCGAACGCCCAGCGGGTCAGCAGTTTGCACCTTTCCAAAGGCCGCCTACCGCCCTTGGCCCGGTCGCAAACACAGACACTAAGCTGCTGATTTATGGGCTATTTCTAAAGGGCCGAGTTTTGGCACAGGACGGGGTCGTGCCGCAACACAACTGATCGTCGTTCTCAATTGGTCCGGAGAGCTCGCGCGCCGCGTCCCCGTCAAGCGTTGACGATAGCTCAGCGGGCGACATTCGGTCGGCGCGCCGGCTCGTTGTTCAGCCAGCTCGTGACCACTTGAAGCCATCGGTCCCGTTGATCGGCGAACAGGTGGTGACCGGACCAGGGAAAAAGGTGCATTTCAGCGCCGGGAATCCTGAAAAAGTGCGCCACGCCCCATTCGATCTTCGAGCCGGGCTCGCTCCACATGAGCAGAACCGGCATCTGTAGCTCCCCCGCCCACTCCGTGATGTGCTTGCCCTTGTAGCTCAGGTTCGTGTTCGAGGCCTCGACGGAATAGGAAACCGCTCGGCCTCTTTTGTCGGCGTAGCCGTAGTTTCTCATGTAGATGTCATGAACCAGTTGGACCCTTTCCTCGGTCACCAGATCCTCGTGGAAATAGAATCGCGCCAACGAGGCTCTCGTCTGCTCCACTGTCCGGGCTGAATACCGGTGGCCCCCCGGCGCGTAAATGTAGCTTGCGCCTTCGGGGAGCTCGGGGATCGGAAACGTCCCGTTCAGGCTGTTCGTAATCACGAGCCTCCGGACCAGGTCCGGGCGCTCGAGAGCGGCGTACTGGACAAGGTACCCACCGTGGGAGTTCCCGTTGAGATAGACCGGTCCCACATCGAGAGCTTCGATGAAACGAACGAGGTGGTCTCCTTGCGCCTTTCCGGAGTAGTCCTGGGCGCCTCGCGGTGCGGTGTAACCGAAGCCGACGATGTCGGGTGCGATGACGTGGAATTTCTTGCGGAGCTGGCCGATGACGTCGTAGTAGTTGACCTCACCGGAGGACGAGGCACCGCCACCATGTATCAGGACAAAGGGAGCTCCTTGTCCCGCCTCGACGTAGTGCGTCTTCACGCCGTCGACATCGATCCAGGCATGACTGTAGTTCTTGTTTTCGTGGAGCCTCGGCGGCGTCCAGTCCTGTGCTCGTGCGTGGGTCATGGGCACGGCCGCCGCAGTGAGTAGCAGCATTGCCGCTATCCTCTCGTTCGGTAAACGCATGACTACCTCTCTTGACGTCTCTAGATGACGGAGCTATTCCTCTCAGGACTCTGAAGAAACACGCCATCGTCCGTCCGAGGACGATCCTCCGCGCACGCGATCTCGCGCTGTAACCAGAAAGCGGCGATGACGGCGGTTACGACCATGCCTGCGAGGATCGAGTATCACACAAACTCTACCGGCCGGTCCATCGGTGCTTCCGCTATCAAGTGTTGGTGAGATGACGCTAAGATACGGCCACGAAATTGGCTGTGCTTGGGCGCTGGAGCCTCCATCGCCCGCTCCAGAAGCGCCGAAGAAAACCGCCGGAGGTGAAAACGTCTTAGGGTTCGTCACACACCCGTCCTGTGCCAAAACTCGGCCCTTTTGAAATAGACCACAAATCAGCAGCTTAGACGCCCTTGGAATCCGCGCAGAATCCAGGGTATTTCGCGCCGCAGGGCTGACTTCCACCCATGGGGCTGGCGGATGAATAAATAGAAGGTACGGGAGCACGGCGAGCTGCTGGCGAAGAGCGACATTCTCGAGAGCCAGCTCGCGACGAGCCTTGAAGGCAGAGACGAGAGCGCGAACAAACGAAGAAATCATGCCGGCATGGTGCCGGCAGACCGGAGACTAATCAAGTTCGGTGCGCGCGGATGAATAAATAGAAGGCACGGGCGCGCCGGCCGAGGGAAGGTCGTCGAATCCCTCAGAGCCGACGCACCCCACAAAATAGCTTACGGGCTAGTGATTGAAAACTCTTGCCCTGGCAACAACGCTGGCGTTCTGTCAACGCGTACGTCGTCAAAGCTGGACAAGAGAACTTCTATTTCCTGAACGGTTCCGTCCTTCTTGTCGGCGAACCCGGCCAGGAGCTGTAATGCGTCAAAGCCCTCCGCTCTCACATTCGACCGCATGGTGACGGAGATTCTTCGATCCGATCGTGCGGCGATATCGCTATACCCTGCCGACCTTATATCGTTAGAAGTCCATTCGTAGCGTTCTACTTGTCTGCCGTTCTTGAAGAACGAGTAACGGAAGAAAGCCCATGTTGCCGTGCCACCTCCAGTCTCACGAATCCGTATCGGGAACTTCCACGCGAAAACGAATCTTCTATTTCGACTGGGGTGGACCGTAATCGTGCCGCTGCCAGTAACTTCAACTACAGCGGCAGGTGTCGGCGGAGGCGGTGTGGGCCTCGTTGGTGTCTTGTCGCCTCCATTCCCGCAACCGAACAAAAGCAGAACTATGGTGACTCCGAATACAGCTTTCCGTCTGAACATAGAACATCCTCCCTTGGTTTGGTCCCGGAGAATTGGTCGCCGGGCCAGTCGCCAAACAAGGCTGCACGTGGCGTGCAGGCTCCCGCTTGTTCCCCCCAAAGGGGGTGTTGTATTCAGCGGGTGGCCCGACGCTCGGGCCACGCACAACCTTGTTTGGCGAGAGGGAGATTACATCAACTTGCGCGCGCAAGTCGAGTGGAATATTGGAGCGATGGTAGACTAGCGACCGTAAAACACGCCCCGATGGATTTATCCCCGGGGCGTCTTAAAACCTAATTTCTGAGCCGAGTACCAATCGGCGACAGAGGAAAGGACCGCCTGCTATGCGCGACGATAACACAATACGTCTTTCTACACAGCAACTAAAAGAACTGGCGGACATGATGGCAAAGAACCCGGAATTCGTCGAAGCGGTTGGGAACTGACGCTCGTCCGTCGTCAGTCCCGCTCGTTCCCAGCATCACGCTCTGCTCGCCGCACCCACGTGCGTAGCGTTTCCCGCGTACCGTCAATCTTCGACGCAATCGATGAGAGCGCCGACCACTGTGATTCGTGCTGAGCCTGCTGGTCGAAAACCATCCGCACTGCGCGCTCTTTCATCTCCGGTGAATACCTGCTTCGTCTTGTCATGACTCCATCCTCTCAAGAGTTGGAGTCTCCGGGAAACCCGGGGCGGTTCAAATCTCGTACCTGCTATTATCCAGCGAAGCCCGGCCGCATCGTACGCGGACGGGGATGGGGCAGGGCTACGTTTTAGTGTCTCACTCGGGGACTCATCTGTTTCATCGGATAGAGGCGACACAGTCGAAAGCACGGAGGCAAATCGTGAGCGACATGACACCGGAAGAAATGAAGAAAGAACTGGAGCGCTTGCAAGCTGAGAATGAAACGCTTAAGAAGCGCAGTGAGAAAGAGCTCTCCCTCAAAGTCAGCCAGAAGGGCGGCGTCTCCGTTTACGGACTGGGCCGTTTCCCGGTGACCTTATACAAGGAGCAGTGGGAGAAACTGCTCGAGATGACAGATGACATCCGCGCCTTCATTCAAGAAAACAAAGCCCAGCTCAAGACCAAGGATTCGTAACTCGTTTTCTCGAGACCGTAGGGATCCCCACGTCGGGTTCTCTCGCGCCACGCGCACAATGAGTTCACGGATATCCTTCGCCGTCGGAGGTCGGCCTGGGCTCTGGTTCTTGCTGCCATCGTACTTGGCTGCGATGAGGCAGCGGTACCAGCGCAGAAGCGTAGCGGGTGTGGCAACGGACGCAATCTGGGCCAGCGCCTCGCGGCCTAAAGCCTGGGCCTTGACGGCGAGCCTACGACGGGTCGTCGTCAGAGAGCTTGAGACGCTTGCCCCGAAGCCCGGTTCGGAGCACACGGTTCTCATCTTGCAGATAGTCGATCACATCCTGCTGCTGGCGGTTGACCCAGCCGGCCACAACGAGCAGTAGGAATTGCGCATGGTACGTCATCATGGAGCTGAAGATAACACCCTCGGGCCAGACGATTGTAAAGCCTACGGCCCTTGGCTCGGTCGCAAACACAGACACTAAGCTGCTGATTTATGGCCTATTTCAAAAGGGCCGAGTTTTGGCACAGGACGGGGTGGTCGTCAAGAGAGAGATTCCAGGTTTTGATGTTGGTGGTTCCTGGAGGTTCAGGAAAAGCGAGATCGACCAGTGGACAGCAGGGAACGCGGTCGGGCTGGATGACATAGGAGAGCTGGTGGAGCGGAAGCAATGACCATTCCAACGATATTCGAGACATGCCGGCCACGCGCGGATGTTCTCAAGGGAGCGATTACCGAGGCCGACTTTGCGGCGGACTTGGCTCAAGTCATCATCGGGGTGGGCAATGTCGAATATCTTGAACCTGCACGTTTCTTCGCCAACACCTATCCCACGAGGGGCCTCAGGAACCTGCTCGCCAATGTGTGCCGACGGCTGAGCGGTGCGGGTGGTGAAGTCGCGTCGATTTTCCGGCTCGACACCTCATACGGCGGCGGCAAAACCCACGGGCTGATCGCGTTGTGCCATGCCGCCCGGGGCATGCAGGGTGTGTCAGGTATTGCGGAGTTTGTCGATCCCTCCCTTCTGCCGAAGAGCCACGTTCGCACCGCTGCCTTCGACGGCGAAAACGCCGATCCGGCCAATGGCCGGAGGATGGAAGCAGGTCTTCTCGCTTACACCCCCTGGGGTGAGATCGCTTATGCACTTGCTGGCAAGGATGGGTATGCGCGGGTGCGTAATCGTTTGGCTTCAAGCTCTTCAGGAGACAACAGACTCTCCCGCAAGCCTGGATCTCGCGCCAAGTCCCACAACCCAAATTTCAAGTCGTAGCGGCTCAGTACGAAGGCCAGTGCAGCGTCCAGGTCCGCGGCGTTACCCGCTACTCCATTGTCGAGGAAGTAGGTGACTTTGAAGTCAGCGTCCACAACAACTGGCTGGTAATCCTTAAACTTCTCCTGACATAGGCGCAGATCCTCGATAATACTGTCTCGCGCGCGAAGCTCCCGCTCACTAAAGACACTCTTCTCTCTATTTGGCCGACCTGTGGCGAACCACGCTCGCAGCTCATCAACGGCAGTTTCCAAGAGCGGCGTGTGCGCCAGGACCATTACGGTGTTCGGCCATCTTCTAAGGACAGCGTCAAAGGGCGCCTGTTCCTGAGTGTCCCAGGCCGTGGGATGAATACCAAAAAACACGGTAGGTGGGCGAGATGCCTCTATGTCCTTGTAGCGAAGCGGATGCTCAAGGACGCGGTACCGCGCATTTGTCTTTGACGCATCAATCGTAGAACTGCCGCCAGAATCGTTTCTCCAGAGATCCATCAGCAACGCGGCCTCGGGCAGAACGGAGCGCAACCGGACACGCGAGGTGGACCCGTCTTGCTTCAATCGCCGCATCGTCCTAGGAGCCCAAACGAGAGCCCACGCTCCCTCCCCCTCATCTTGGTCAAGAAGCACGTCAGCTAACGTGCGCGCTGATTCCCACCAACGCTCCGAATACGCCATCGCGGATCGGAGGATACAGTCCCACTTGTCGCCAGCGAGGCGCTGCCGTGAGTCAATTCGCTCTCCCGAGTCGAGCGTGGTCATGCCCCCAATCAAGACAATCGTGGGCCCCTCGGCGGGAGCAGTCATAGCTTTGCTCGGCGTTGTTGCACGGCCCGGAGCAAATTGCTGACCTCCCTGTGCCGGTTGCAGAGTCACCCGGCGCAGTACGTATCGGGCATCCCGAGCGCAGCCATCTTGTTGAGTATCTCGCACCACGTTCGCAACTGGGCGGAATACAACGAAGGGCTGCGCCGCCGGGGCGATTTGACAGTCTGGTTTGACGAGGAGGCAATCGCGAACTGGAAGGCAGACGCGACCGGTAAGCCTGGCGGTCAACGGGTCTATTCAGACATGGCGATTGAAACGGGCCTGGTTGTCCGGATGGTGTACAAGCTCGCCTACCGACAAACCGAAGGCTTCTTGCACTCGATCGCCTCGCTTCTCGGGCTCGGTATCGAGATCCCGGACTACTCGACGTTGTGTCGGCGCTCGAGGTTGCTCCGCAAGAAGCTGCGGATTCCGAAAGCCGCGAGCACTCAACCCATCCACCTGATGATCGATAGCACGGGCTTGAGGATTCATGTTGGAACCGCCCGCAAACCGCCAAAGCAGCGCGCATGGCGCAAGTTGCACATCGCCGTTGATCGCGAGACAGGGAACATTGTTGCGTCCGAACTGACGGCGTCACGAGCTCGCGACGCAACCCGAGTCCCCGCTTTGCTAACACAGATTCAAGCACCTCTAGTGTCGGTGGCGGCGGACAGTGCATACGACAAGGAAGCGGTCTACGAAGCCATCGAAGCGCACAGTCCTGGACGAAGGACGCGCGTGGTGATTCCGCCGCAACGAAACGCGACGCTCAGTCAGAATTCGAACACCGCCATGCAGGAGCGCGATCGCCATATTCGTGCAATCGAAAGACACGGCCGACGTGAATGGTACAAGCTCTCAGGCTACACCAAGCGAAGCATGGTGGAGAACGCGGTCTATCGTTACAAGGCGATCATCGGGCCGGAGATGCGGGCTCGAACGTTGGCGAGGCAACGAGTTGAACACCGAATTGGGACTTCTTCTGCTTCGCGTGCTTGTACTGGCAGCGCTTGGGATACTTCATGCTCGAACATACCTCGGCCACCACCATAGGCGGATTTCGCTCTCAGCCAGAGCGGTGCAACAACGCCAGGTCATGATGAACAAGCGGCGGTAATGCAGGACCGAATTGTTGATATCTGCACCCGATACGAAATTCCGACTAACCGAATCTGGAGCGCGAGGTAACACAGAAAGTATCAAATGACGCCAGAATTATGACAACTCGAGCGCAGCCGGACGCAATGCCAGCCCCCAACCCTACCAAGCGCTCGACCTTGCCAGATCATCGACCGAGATTCGAAATACACAACGGAGGTGTGTCCAGCAAAGCTAAGTACGAGATGAGGGATGGGCCCCTCGTGTCCGGGGTGCAGGCCCTGGTCGCAAACCGCCTTGAGCGGCCCTGGTCAAGAGCCAGGGTCGTGAGCGTCAAGGAAAAGGCACGCCAGACGTGTCAGGTAGGAGTCGGAAAGACGAGCGCAAACGAACCACTGATGAAGGGTCGAAATTGTAAGTTGATGTCAAAACCGAGGGGTTGTCAACGCCGGTCGAAAACTGCACATTCGTGGCGGATGAAAATTGCACACTCGACCCACGGGTGACGAATCCTAAGGCGTCGTAACCTCCCTGGAGTTCCTGTGGGCTCTGGCCGGCGGGCGAGGCTCGTCCGAGCCCGCCGAATGGAGAGTCTCCCAGAGCTCAGAGTGGTGTCGCATCCGGTAACTGTTTCCCCGGATGTTGACAAGGTGACAGTGGTGGAGGATTCGGTCAATGAGGGCGGCAGCCATGACCTCGTCGCCTATGATCTCGCCCCATTCCTCGAAGCTCTTGTTTGATGTGAGGACGGTGGAGGCGTGCTCGTAGCGTCGGCTCATGAGCTGGAAGAAGAGTACTGCGCCTGTCTGGTTAACCGGCAAGTAGCCGATTTCGTCGACGACGAGCAGTGAGGGATGGCTGAGTACGGCAAGCCGTCGAGCCAACTTACCGGCGGCTCGGGCTTCCTCGAGCGATGTGATGAGCTCGGCGAGGGTGCCGTAGTAAACCCGGCGGCCGTTCTGCGCCGCCGCGATGGCGAGACCGATCGCGAGATGGGTTTTTCCGACACCGGGAGGTCCTAACAAGACGACGTTCTCCTTGCGCTCAACGAAGCCAAGCTCGTGCAGACTCTCGATCTGCTCGCGCTTGATGGACGGCTGGAATGAGAAGTCGAACTCCTCAATCGTCTTGACCGCGGGTAGCCGCGAGGAAAGCATCGCGACTTGCAAACGGCGATTGTTCCTCAGGCCGATTTGCGCGCCCAGAAGCTTCTCGATGGCTTCCGACGTCGTGACCGCTCCACTATCGGCTTCGGAGAGGACGCCGTCCACAGCCTCGAGAGCGCCGGGCATCTTGAGGTCTGCCAACATCGCCCGTATCTGCTCACGTCGAGAGACGGCGGCGGCCTTCATCGTCCTGTGCCTTCGCGGTAGGGACCGCCCTTACGGGCGGCCCCCCGCACAGATCCCAGCGAGCGCTGCTAACGCACTGGGCTCCTACCTCAGGTCATGACGCGCAGTCGCTGTTCGGGATACGGGTGCAGTGTTCGATGCTCGACGACTTTCATCAGCCATCCGTGGTCGATGGCATCGAAGAATCCACGGATGTCCGCGTCGAGTATCCAGTTCACTTTCTTGTGAACCGTGCTCCCTTATCCCGGCAGGCTACCTGCCGTATCCGCTCCAGCGCATTTCGCAGATCAGGGGACCGAACGTAGGCGCACTCCCTTGGCTGTTTCCGCGCTTTCCCGCTTCGTGCCCGTTTAGGGTTGTCCATATTCACTCCCTGCCCGGCGCTGAGTCCGGGACCTGATTTGCCGCAGCGGATTTCCCTTGGTCAGCCCCCTTCGCTCCACCTCCTCCGCGGAGTGAGGTACTCCCCAGTCTTTGTTCGAAGGCTTCTCGGCTACTATGGGCCTGTCAGACTTCCCGCACCCGTTCGTCGCTGTCGTGCTCCTTGCGGATTCACAGCGCGGACCCCGACGCCACTCAGGGCCAAATGCGGGACCTCCCGGCTCCCGTGTGTGTCTCTTTCGTGCGTGCGCGGGGTCTCAGACCACGCAGGGGCGGAACAACTCTTGCGATGACGACTTGTTCCGTGTTGCCTTCCGTGCCATACGACGCCGTCGGCCCCCCAAACTCAGTTTTCCTTTCGCGGCTCAATACCCAGCCCACACGTTGCCCTGTCAACGCTTCGCCCCTACCCTCGCGGACAGCAACGCATGACTCGGGGCCAACTTAGTTCGCTACTCCTTGGTTAGGCGGGACTTGCACCCGCGAGACTTACCGGTTTGTGCCGGCGCACCGTGAGGTCAAAATACTCATGCGGCTTCCCGATGGTAGAAACGTAGCAACCCGCCAAGCCGTTCACGGGAGCGCACCTTGCGCTCGGACGTTCAACCCACCGGGCCTCCGGGGAGGTAAGATGTCGGGCAGGTGAAGTCCATGATGCTCGTTTCGTACATGAAGGTCGCCTGGGTCCTGTGTGCGATTCTCCTGCTACCAGCGACGCAATGGGCGAGCGAGGAGAAGAAGCTCGCGAGCGTCGCCTGCAGCGATACGGTGCTCCTCCGCGTCTCCGACGGCGCATCCAGGCAGGGGAGTATCGCCGTCGTCGAGGTGCGCAGCGAGACGCCACTCGACTCGGTCGATGGATTCGCTGCGGGCGAGACGTTTTTCTTCTGGCATGACACCGATGCTCGGGTGTTTCAGGCTCTTCTCGGGGTGGATCTTCGCAGGAGCTCCGGCACCATGTCGCTTCGCGCGCGGGTGGCTCCCCAGTTCGGAGAGCCCGTGGATTGTCGGCTGGAGCTTCCGATCGGAAAGGGGGAGTTTCCCGTTCAGCGGCTCGCAGTGGCTCCCAAGTACGTAGAGCTGAGCGCGGACGACCTCGCCCGCTCGCAACGGGAGTCGAGGGAGCTCGGCCGCATCTTCTCCTCGACGACCCGGGAGCGATTGTGGCAAGGGGGCTTCCAATCGCCGGTTCCCGGGCGCAAGGCCTCGGGAAGCTTCGGCAAGAGAAGGATCTTTAACAACCAGCCCCGAAGCCCGCATAGCGGGGAAGATTTCTCCGCTCCTACGGGAACGCCGGTCCTGGCTACGGCGCGGGGCCGCGTCGCACTGGCCAAGGACCTCTTCTTTCTCGGCAAAACCGTGATCCTGGACCACGGCTTCGGGTTGTACTCCTTCTACGGTCACCTCAGCTCTTTGGGTGTCGAGCCGGGAACGAACGTCCAGAGTGGTACCGCCATCGGTAAAGTCGGAGCCACCGGAAGGGTCACCGGGCCACACCTGCACTGGGGTGTGCGACTCGGAAATGCCCGAGTCAATCCGATGGAGCTACTCGCGCTCGCCCGTTGACGCGCCGTCAGACGAGGTGGCAAGCTACTTTGTGCGTGCTGCTGATGTCACGAAGCTCCGGCAGGCTGTGCTTCGCAAAAACTCGATCCGTCGTTGATTCCGCAGTTTAGACCTGCCAGGATTGGCTGTTTCGCGGCGAATGGATGACGTGATCCGGCGTCATTGTAAACGTGGAGGTTTTGCGGTAGGGACCGCCCTTACGGGCGGCCCCCCGCACAGATCCCAGCGAGCGCTGCTAACGCACTGGGCTCCTACCTCAGGTCATGACGCGCAGTCGCTGTTCGGGATACGGGTGCAGTGTTCGATGCTCGACGACTTTCATCAGCCATCCGTGGTCGATGGCATCGAAGAATCCACGGATGTCCGCGTCGAGTATCCAGTTCACTTTCTTGTGAACCGTGCTCCCTTATCCCGGCAGGCTACCTGCCGTATCCGCTCCAGCGCATTTCGCAGATCAGGGGACCGAACGTAGGCGCACTCCCTTGGCTGTTTCCGCGCTTTCCCGCTTCGTGCCCGTTTAGGGTTGTCCATATTCACTCCCTGCCCGGCGCTGAGTCCGGGACCTGATTTGCCGCAGCGGATTTCCCTTGGTCAGCCCCCTTCGCTCCACCTCCTCCGCGGAGTGAGGTACTCCCCAGTCTTTGTTCGAAGGCTTCTCGGCTACTATGGGCCTGTCAGACTTCCCGCACCCGTTCGTCGCTGTCGTGCTCCTTGCGGATTCACAGCGCGGACCCCGACGCCACTCAGGGCCAAATGCGGGACCTCCCGGCTCCCGTGTGTGTCTCTTTCGTGCGTGCGCGGGGTCTCAGACCACGCAGGGGCGGAACAACTCTTGCGATGACGACTTGTTCCGTGTTGCCTTCCGTGCCATACGACGCCGTCGGCCCCCCAAACTCAATTTTCTTTTCGCGGCTCAATACCCAGCCCACACGTTGCCCTGTCAACGCTTCGCCCCTGCCCTCGCGGACAGCAACGCATGACTCGGGGCCAACTTGGTTCGCTACTTCTTGGTTAGGCGGGACTTGCACCCGCGAGACTTACCGGTTTGTGCCGGCGCACCGTCTGGTCAAAATACTCGAACGCCAAGTGGGTGGTGCTTCCGCAATTAACCCTAATCGCAAATAAACGTCACCGTGTCTGAGGTCTTTGGCCCCGTGAATAGCACCTTTTCCAGGTTCTGCATACACCGTGCAGAATCACCTATAGTGGCGGCGAGCGGGTGCCCCAGCACGAGCTTCTCGCCTGCGCCCAGTGCGGCTGTTTCGCGTTTTCGTGCTTCGAAGATTTTGCGATTAGGGTTAAGTGTTGGTAGCCGCCGCGTAAACCGCTCGTGTGCTAGAGTTTGGGCCTGATTTCGAGAGACGCAGTTCTTTCGGCAATGCGGGCTGGGCTGACCACACGGTGCCTGACGTTCAGAGACATCTTCGTGTGCACGCAACATCTTTATTAATGGCGTTCGCCGACATAGGCAGGCCAGCTGACACTAGCATTCAAACACGGCGTAGCAACACTTGATGGCGGAAGCACCGACGTGTGAATAATTGCGGTGCATCCTCGTAGGGAATACCGTGTCCGTCGTCCCGGACGACTATCTTAGTCATTCCTAGTTCGTCGTATTCCAGCCGCACATCGACGCGGCTCGCATCGGCGTCGAGGCCGTTCCAGATCAGCTCGGCGACGACCTGGACTGGTCTTGCCTTTGACTGCCGCTCAAGGAAGTCGGGCTGGACTTCAACCGTGTAGCTGTGCTCAGTCATTGTCTTCGCACTTTGCACGGTTCGTTACTTGGCACCAGCACGTCCCGAAGAAGCGATTCGAGAAGGTGTTGGCGGCCAGTGTCCGCAATACCAAGATTGATCTCCAGTCGGTCGCACAGAGCCATGAGTTCATCGACCTTGGCGACGATGCGGTGCTGCTCGGCGAGGGGTGGGAGTGGTACCACCTGATTAAGCGCCATCTGCGCTGTAAGTTCCACTTGATTCGTGGAGCCGGTTGCGCGCTCTTCGATTAGACCATAAACATTCCCGGTCCGCAGCCATGTTCGAATGTATTCAGGACTAACAAGTAAACAGCGTACAACGGTGACATGGCTGTCACAGACAAGTCTTTCTGGAGAGTCGATGAGTCGGATGACTCGTCCGATCGTGCCGGTTCCCGTGGAGTTCCATAGAAGATCCCCCTCCCGCAGAAATCGAATGTCCTCGTAAGCGGCCAGCGACTGGTAGGTAATTTTGCGAGCCTTGTTCAAATTGAGACCGGACCACTGAACACATTTTTGTGACACAACAAGGGCTCCGCTTTTAGAGGCATACTTGGGCGATTTGCCGCGTTGGATGTATGAGGTGACCTCTCCTAGGCGCGTCCAGCACCACGACGAAGGTATGCAAAACTCCGTGTCATCGCTCTCCACCGCTCTCAGCTGTTTTGGCCTTTTGATTACTTCCGCCTTCACCAACCTCGCCTTCTCCGCCGCAATTCGTTTCAGCAGTTCCGACGCCGGTTCGTCCGCTCGATCCTGCTCCACGAGCTTGCCGCACACGGCGAGGTTGAGGATGGTCTGGCGGAGGGCCTTGGTCTGGTCGATGCCGGTGGTGAGGGGAGCGAGGTTTTCGATGGCGAAGGCGGCATGGCCTTTAAACACCGTCGGGTCGGGATCGGGCGCGTTGAGGCGGGCGAGGCTCGCCGATGCAAGCCTGTCGCGCGTCGCCTCCCGTTCCGCGCGCGCCACCTCCAGCCGGTCACAGAGCGCCATCAGTTCATCGACCTTGGCGATGATGCGGTGCTGTTCGGCAAGGGGCGGAAGGGCGATGGGAATATCGACAGCCCGTGACTGATTCAGCTTGGATCGGGTAGCACCAACAACCCGACCAGTATAGTCAAACACGTTGAGGACGTGGACTAAGTAGGGGTGGGAGACAAAAATGCCCCTGAAGACGTGGGCGTGATTATTAACCCACGTTTTTCCACTGACGAGGTATGCTTTTGACCTGAAAGGATCAAAGAAAGGCACTCCATCTTCACCCAAGAGGACAAGCTCTTCGTCGAACAAGAAATCGTCAATCCACCCTTGCTGCTGGGTCGCACCATAGTAGGGAAACAGTTCCTCTTCGCTTTTTCCTTCGATTCTCTTGGCGCGCTCGGCTCCGTTGATCGGTTTGCGCATATAGTCGAGGCAAACTGTGATTTCGGAGAGGCGCGCCCAAGACCAGTTGTTGGGCAGATTGAACAAAGCTTCATCGTGGGTAATTTTCGGCAACGGCTTTTGAGTCTTGATCTCCCTCACACTAACGAGCCGCGCCTTCTCCGCCGCAATTCGCTTCAACAACTCCGACGCTGGTTCATCTGTCGGGTCCTGCTCCACCAGCCTCCAGCGCACCGCCAAATCGAGAATGAAGCGGCGCAAGTGCGCAATTGCTTCGGGGGCGTCGGCGATCTGTTCGTAATGGGCCAGCAGTCGGTCGGCATTCATCGCACGAGCGCCTCGGCAAGGATCGCCTTTAAGCGGTCGCGTAAGGATGCCGTTTCGGCCTCGGCGGCAGTCAGTTCCTTCAGCAGTTCCTCCGGGTCGCCGTGGTCGTCGTCTTGCGTGTGCGGGTTCTTGATGTCGAGGTTGTAGCCACGCGCCTTGACCTCGTCGGCCGTCATATTCCAGGCGCGCTCCGTCTCCTTCCGGCCCTCACGGTCCGCACCACCCCACCAGTCGATGCAGCCTTGCAAATGCTCCAGCCGGATCGGCCGGGTCATGGAGTAGGCCTTCTGGCCCTCGGGCACAAGATGTTCGTAGAACCAGATGTCTGCGGTGGGCTCTCCCTTCTCGAAGAACAGCAGGTTAGTGCCGATGGAGGCATAGGGCCGGAACACGGAATTGGGCAGCCGGACGATGGTGTGGAGGTTGCATTCCTCCATCAAGTGTTCCTTGAGGCGTGTCTTGACGCCCTCGCCAAATAGCGAGCCGTCGGGCAGCACCACGGCGGCGCGACCAGTCGGCTTCAGCAAGCGAATGATGAGAGCGAGGAACAGATCCGCCGTCTCCCGCGTGCGGAAATGTTGCGGGAAGTTCGACTCGATGCCGTCCTCCTCCTTGCCACCGAAGGGCGGGTTGGTGAGCACGATATCGACCCTGTCCTTTTGTCCCCAGCCGATATAGGGGCGGGCCAGGGTGTTGTCGTGGCGGACGAAGCTCGGGTCCTCGATGCCGTGCAGCAGCATGTTGGTGACGCAGAGCATGTGCGGAAGCTGCTTTTTCTCCACCGCGCGCAACGCCGCTTGCATGGTCTGCTCGTCCTCGGGCCGCTTGACGTAGCGCTCGCGCATGTGACGCAGCGAACAGGTGAGGAACCCTCCGGTGCCGCAGGCGGGATCGAGCAGGCTCTCGCCAAGCTTCGGGTCGATGCGGTCAACCATAAAGGCGGTGACGGCGCGGGGCGTGTAGTACTCGCCGGCGTTGCCCGCCGATTGCAGGTCGTTGAGAATCTGCTCGTAGATGTCTCCGAAATGCTGGCGTTCGGTCAGGTTGTTGAAGTCGACGCCGTTGATCTTGTTGACCACCTGGCGCATCAACTGACCGGATTTCATGTAGTTGTGGGCATCCTCGAACACGGCGCGGACGACGCGGCGGCGGTCGCCGTAAGGCCCTGTCATCTGGAGGTTCTTCAAGGCCGGGAACAGGTCGTCGTTGATGAAGGCAAATAGTTCTTCACCGGTAATGCCTTCAGGGTCCGCCGCCCAAGCGCGCCATTGGTAGCGCTTGGGGATCGGCGAGGCGTAGCCGGGCCGCATCAACCCTAGTTCCTGGTCTTGATCACCGATGATCTTGAGGAAGAACATCCAGCATAACTGGCTGATGCGCTGGGCGTCGCCGTCAACGCCAGTGTCCTGACGCATGAGGTTCTGGATGGATTTGACGAGGGTGCGGACGGACATGGGCTATGCGGTCTCCCGATAGAGGGCGGATTGAAGCTCGTGGACGGCCTCGACGAAACCCTCTCGTCCGCCGAAGACCTCAATCAACTGCACGGGCGTGCCGAGTTCCGTAAAGGGTGGGATGCGCAGCACGGTGACATCGTCGAGGTTGAACACACCCTCGTCGGCGTACTTGGCGAGCAACGCGTCGAGCACAGCGCGGGCCTGGTCTCCGTACTTGTTGAACACATCGCGCTTCTTGACGTTGTCGGCCCGCTCGCGCCGGGTCAGTGGCTTGGCATCGAAGGCGACATGGCAAATGAGGTCGAAGGGGTCGAGATCCTTGCCCAATTCCAAGGCGATGATGTCGAGCGGCAAGCCCTCGGCCTCCAGCTCCTCGACAATCGCCTGCTTGCGTTCGGCGGCTTTCCAGCGCTTCAAGAAATCGTCGAGGCTGGCGAAGTGCTTCCTCAGCGCCTTTTTTGTGAAGTCGCGCAGGGATTCGGTAACGAGCTTGCCGTTCTCATCGAGATATTCCACCCGTTCGGCGACGATGGCTGCGGCGACACCATCCACATAGACCTTGCGCACACTACCATCGGTATTCGGCACGATGATGTCGGGCGGTTCGTCAACACCGGTTTCGTCATCGCCCGGTTCCGGCGGTATGGGGTCATCACTGTCGCCGTTGGGCGAAGTATCTTCGGGCGGCAGGATAGGGTCGTCATCGCCGGGTTCGTATATTTGCACCGGTTCGCCGTCGAAATCCGGGTCGGCGAAATGGGTGGTCGCGCCCCGAAAATCCATCAAGGTGAAGTAGAACTTGCGGGTGTCCTCATGTACGCGCGTCCCGCGCCCGATGATCTGCTTGAACTCGGTCATGGAGCCGACCTCGCGGTCGAGCACGATGAGCCGGCAAGTCTGCACATCGACACCGGTCGATAGCAGCTGTGATGTGGTGACCAACACGGGGTATCTGGATTCCGGGCGAGAACTCACGGAAAATCTTCTGATGTTCTTCCGGTCCGGTGATCGCCTGATAGAGGCTGAGATAGATTTCATAGGCGGGGTCGATGCGCCGTCTTGCGTCGATGGCGCTGGTCAGGTCTTCGGAAGTGCCGTCCGCTCGTTCGATGGTCTTTGCTTTTGTCGAGAGCTTCGCCATCGCCGCGCCGAAAGGCCGGAAGTCGTTGACCATCGTCTGGTCAACCAACACGTTGCGATCTGCCAGAAACAGGATGCGCTTCTTGCGGCCCGCCTTCCATAGCCGCCAGATGATTTGAAAAGCGGTATAGGTCTTGCCAGTACCGGTCGCCATGACCAGCAGGATACGTTCGTTACCTTTGGCGATAGCCTCGATGGCGGCGTTGATGGCGTTGACCTGGTAGTAGCGCGGGGCTTTGTCGCCGCCATTGTCGAAATAGTCCTGCAGGACGATGGATTCGGCCTCGGGCGTCAGCCCCTTCCAGGCGCGATAGCGCGCCCACAGGTCGTCGGGCGGCGGGAAGGCGTCAAGACCGAGGGTCGTTTCCCGCTCGGCGCCTGCTCCCGTCCGGTCGTGGAAGACGAAGCCGTCGCCGTTGGAGGAAAACACGAAGGGGATATTCAGGGTCTCGGCGTAGTCCAGCCCCTGCTGCATCCCGTCGCCAGTGGCGTGGGTGTTGTCCTTGGCCTCGATCAGGGCGATGGGAATGTTGGGCTTGTAATAAAGGATGTAGTCGGCCCGCTTGCCCTTTCCCCGGCTGACCAGCTTGCCGCGCACGATGATGCGGCCCTTGGTGAAGCTGACCTCCTCCCGGATCTGCGCCATCTCGTCCCACCCGGCTTGGCGCAAGGCCGGTGTGATGAACTTGGTGCAGATGTCACGTTCACTGAGGCTTTTCTTTTCCATTGCTCCGGCCATGATATCAGCACCAAATTACAGAAGGCGGGTGCTGCTCGTCGCGAGCTGGCTCTCGAGAATGTCGCTCTTCGGCAGCAGCTCGCCGTGCTCCGCCGTTCGGTGAAACGGCCGCGGCTCTCGAATGTCGACCCGTCCTGTCCAAAAACACAAACGAACTCAAGACTGGCGCGCCGGGCCGTTTCGATCGTCATCGCCCCGTGGCGAGCCCCAGATCTGGGGCGTTTCGGAGGCGATGTCGACGATTCGGGTTCCCCGTACGCGCAGGGAAAACACCGTCCAGCAACGGGATGCCACGCTCCCGGGCGGAGACCTGGATCCAGGCCCGGGCCGCACCTGGACCAGAACGTGCTAGCCGGCTACGCCGCGGTAGCCCTGGCCTTGATTCTGGACCCCTCGGGTAGCCTCTTTTCCGACGCTGCACGGCCCCGTCAGCGGCCCAATCCCCCCTTTGGCGCAAACGTGGCACTCGAAAATCGAGATTAGAGACCAAAACCGAAAATGAGGCCTCTTCAGCCCTTCTAGCGCGTCTCTGGTGACACCTAATCCTACAAAACCCCGCAAACCGCGCGGAAAATCTCACCCGTCTCTGCAGGGCCACAATTTGCCAGACTGGGTGGCGGATGGCGCAGTCTGGTGCTATCCGGTCTCCGCTCGAAACCTCGAAACACTGGTCGGAACCTCCGTCCTGGCCCATATCCGAGGGTTTTGAGAGTTTTGCGAGTGGATCGAGTCGGCCGAGACGTAAGAAAACTAATATATATTGTGTAACGTTATAGTTTCGTATTCAAAACATATCTATTATGGGTACTGTCAAGTTGGGCCTCTAACTGACAGAATGAGCCAATGAACAGCAAGTCGCCGAGCTACCGCGGATATCGATTTCCACCGGAGATCATCAGCCACGCCGTTTGGCTCTACCATCGCTTTTGTTTGAGCTTTCGAGATGTAGAGGACCTCCTTGCCCAGCGCGGGATCACCGTCTCGTATGAAGCGATCCGACTTTGGTGCATCAAGTTCGGTCCAGAATACGCTCGCGGGCTGAAGCGACGGCAAGGTCGCCTCGGCGATACGTGGCACCTGGACGAGGTGTTTGTAACCATCCAGGGTCAACGGCAGTATCTCTGGCGTGCGGTGGACCAAGATGGCGACGTCATCGATATCCTCGTCCAGCCTCGACGCGATCGGCGAGCCGCTAAACGCTTCTTTTGTAAGCTGCTGAAGGGGCAGGGCCGGCCACCCTGGCGGCTCGTCACCGACAAGCTGAGAAGCTACAGCGCCGCTCACCGCGAGGTCATGCCATCCGTCGTCCACTGCACCGACCAGTACCAAAACAATAGAGCCGAGGTCTCGCACGAGCCGACGCGGCAACGTGAACGGCAAATGCGACGGTTCAAATCTCCGGGTCAAGCCCAGCGATTCTTGTCCGTTCATGGACTTGTCCAAAACCTCTTCCGCGTCGGACGACACCTGTTGCAAGCGCGTCATCACCGACAGCTTCGAGGTCGCGCGTTCCTCGCTTGGGACGCAGTAACGTGGGCGGCATGACTCGAACGGAGACGTCATGCCGACGGCACCGGCTTGCTCTCGCAACGTCAACTTGACAGTACCATCGTCTGCCATGGCGCTGCGAGAGGAGCTGACGGTGGCGGGGGCGTTCTTGTTCCGCTGGCGCAGTTATTTTCCGCTAGGTGCCCTGGTCCTCGTAGTGTCCCAGATGCGTCACGTCGCGCACGGTGGCGCGCGGTATCCCGACAGCCTTCCCTGGGGAGCATTGTGTCTCGTGGTCGCTCTCGCCGGTCTCGGTGTGAGGGCCTACGTCGCCGGCCATGTGCCACAGGGCACGTCGGGACGCAACACTCGATCTCAAATCTGCGAAGGGCTCAACACGGATGGCGCCTATTCGATGGTCCGTCACCCACTGTACCTCGGCAATTTCCTCATCTGGCTGGGTGTAGCGCTCGTACCGCGAAGCGCGTGGCTATCGCTTCTGGTTACGGCCGCGTTCTGGATCTACTACGAGCGGATCATGTATGCGGAGGAGGAGTTTCTTCGGAACAAGTTCGGCGAGCGTTACCTCTTCTGGGCACGAACCACACCCGCGTTCCTGCCCAACCCTCGGCTCTTCCGTCGACCCTCGTTGCCATTCTCGCTTCGGACCGTTCTTCGAAGGGAGTGCTCGAGCTGGTTCGGGGTCATCGCGTCGTTTGCGTTGCTCGAGACGATGGCGAATTCGAGTGCTCATGGTCGCCTCGGGCTCGGCGCGGGCTGGACGACGTTGGTGACCATCTGCGGCCTCACCTATGTGGCGTTGCGGTGCGTGAAGCGGCGTACCCATTGGCTGGACGTCGCGGGACGCTGAGTGCGAGGTTTCAGCATTCCTTCAGAGTTCTCGCCTAAACTGAGCGGATGGAAATCCTGATCGTGGAGGACGACGAGCGCATGGCGTCCCTCCTGAAGCGAGGCCTCGAGAAGGAAGGCCATGTCGCGACCCTCACGGCAGACGGCCTAGAAGGGCTCGACTTCGCAATGTCGCGTACCTTCGACCTCGTGATTCTCGACGTCATGCTGCCCGGCAATGGACGGATTCGAGCTCGCCCAAAAGCTTCGCGACAAAGGCTTCGAAACACCCATTCTCATGTTGACAGCCCGGGACGCCTTCAAGGACATCGTGACCGGTCTTGACGCGGCTCCGACGACTACTTGACCAAGCCGTTCTCATTCGCCGAGCTTCTTGCGCGGGTCCGTGCTCTCTCTCGACGGGCTCCCGTGCCTCGCGGAACGACGCTGAGCGTATCTGACCTGACGCTCGACCCCGCCTCCCATCAGGTGGTGCGCGGGAGTTGCCTTGGTGCACAACTCCGATAGAGGCCGAGAGCTCGCTTGGCCCCGACTCCCATCATCCGATCATCTCGCTATCAGGCATCCCGAGCGCCGTCATGGTGTTGAGAATCTTGCACCCGATCCTTGCCGCGACTCTCTGTGCCGCCAACCCCGTCCTGTGCCAAAACTCGGCCCTTTTGAAATAGACCATAAATCAGCAGCTTAGACGCCCTTGGAATCCGCGCAGAATCCAGGGTATTTCGCACCGCAGGGCTGACTTCCGACCCATGGGCTGGCGGATGAATAAATAGAAGGCACAGGATCTACCGCGGGACATGCTCTATCAGCTAGTTGTGTATGCAGTCAGTCATCGTGATCAGCGACGCAGCACGATTCTTTACCCCACGTTCCATCCCGGCGCACGAGAGGCCCGCGTCGACGTGCGCGATCCCTTGCATGGCGAGAAAATTGGTCAGGTGTGCCTGCGACCCGTGAACCTCGAACGATTGGAATCGATTGTAGTAGACAGAACTGCGAAGGGACGACGGTTGAGAGAAAAATGGGCTTTGGACTTGGCATTTGGGGCCGAGACCCACGATACAAGGTGAGAGAGACTCAACACTGGCATGTTGGGGGTCGGTCAGCCCAATTCCCGTCGTGTCCCAAAAGGCAAACGAACTCAAGACCTGTCGACGCCGGTTAAGCGCTGGTCCATTTCGTCGTCGAGGACGGACCAAAATGTGTGTTGCGAGTTGTCGCGACGGCAAGCCAGCAAGCCCTCGTCTTGACGCGGGACAAGGCTCGAGGGGCGTATGGTGCAAATAGTACGTCGAACTCGACGTCGCGTCTGGCAAAAATACTCAAAGACCCAGCGGGCTCGAAGAAGGGGAGCGACAAGTTCCGAGTTGTTTTTGTCGTTCTTGAGAACCTTTAGTTGCGCCACCACGTCCTTGTCTTTCGCAAAAACAGCGACTGCTTCATTTAGAGCCAAGAACGGATCTCCTATACCCAACGACGGATCACGCCAGCCTTGGCTATTCTCATCCCTGATGATGTTCAGGACATGTAAGCTCCCGCTCAAACGCCTTAGCACGTCTCGGTTTCGGTTGCAACTCGTAGATTCTTCGTGCGTCCCGGAGAGAATTTGCTGCGATGTACGCACTAGCTAGTACCCGTCCTGAAGCCTGTAAGGGATTGAGAAAAAAGGAGAAATCGCAAATTTAGGGCTAGTCTTCTGAGGGGGTGTCGATTAGGATCGTATCGTTGAAAACATCCGATTCTAAATGACTTAACTCCAAAGGAGACCAGCCCTAAATGCGAAAAACGATCAACCCACAGCCAAATCTACGTGAGCCCTGGCTGGAGCTGGAGCACGCACGCGAACTCGAAACGATCTCGTCGCTACTCGATGCCCATCCTAAGCTCAATGAGCTGGTACTGCAAGACCTAAGGTCGGTCACCCCACCGGCAGGGAGCGATGTTGGTCGTGGGGGAATGAGCGCGGAGCAGGTTCTCCGGGCGTTGTTGGTGAAGCAGCTGAATCAGTTCACCTATCGGGAGCTGGCGTTTCACTTGGCAGACTCTCGAAGCTATCGGACGTTTTGCCAGCTCGGCATCATAGAGCCGACCCCGTCGAAGTCGACCCTAGCAGCAAACATCAAAGCCGTGAAGTTCGAAACGCTGGAGCAGATCAACCGAGAGCTGGTGAGCGTTGCCGAGGATGCTGGGATCGAAAAGGGAAGAAAAGTACGAGTGGACTGCACGGTAGTGGAATCAAACATTCATCCGCCTACAGACTCCGAGCTTCTTTATGACTGTGTTCGGGTTCTCACTCGCGTGATGTGCCGAGCTCGCGAACTGCTGGGTACAGTAGTGGTCTTCGGCAATCGAACGCGTCGAGCGAAGAGACGTCGACTGGGAGTTCTGAACGCGAAGGATAAGCAACAAAGGCGTGGCGTCTATCGAGATCTACTGAAGGTGACGGAAGAAACCTATCGCTCCGCTCAACGCGTTGCAGCACAGTTGGAAGAGTCGGGCTTGACCGAGCCGGTGAAGCGAGCGAGCGCGGAGAGGATCGCCGCGGATTTTGAGCACTTTCTCGTCCTCACCAAGAAAGTCATCAACCAAACCCAACGCCGAGTGATCGACGAAGAGCGTGTGCCTGCGGAGGAAAAAGGTCGTTTCTATCTTCGAAGAACACACCGACATTATTCGCAAAGACCGGCGCGAGACTCTCTACGGCCACAAGGTGTGTATGACTGGTGGCTCGTCCTCGATGATTTTGGATTGCGTGATCTTGGATGGGAATCCGTCCGATTCAACTCTCGCGGAAACCATGATCGACCGTCAAGTCGAACTCTACGAACGGGCCCCGCGCCAGGTTGCCTACGATGGCGCGTTTTCTTCAAAGGCAAACTTGGAAGCCATCAAAGGCAAGGGAGTTGAAGATGTTGCCTTTACCAAGGCTCATTTCGCGGTGACCGATATGGTCAAGAGTTCCTGGGTCTATCAACGCCTGCGGCGATTTCGCTGCGGAATCGAAGGCGTCATTTCGTTCTTGAAACGAGTCTTTGGTCTCGACCGATGCACATGGCGCTCATTGCCATCTTTTAAATCGTACGTATGGAGTTCCATCATCACCTGCAACCTACTGATGATGGCAAGACACTTATTACGATAATAACTATTACTCTTCTGCCCCTTATAGCCATGGATTGCTAACAATCGCCTCTCGTTTCGTCCAAGATTTTCATTCGCTCTCAACCCCACGAAGCCCCTTCCGAAAACGTATAATACCCACATCTTCGATAGGTCTCTCGCACACCACAAGTTATGGTGTTTCTGGACAGGAACTAGCTAAGGCGGCAACTGTGCTAACTATCGTGACGATCATTGTACTTTCTTGGCCAAGTTCCATGTGCTTTCTCCAAAATAAGGAATACGCATCCGGCGAAAGGATCAGCGCGGAACGTCTGTTGGACAAGGATGAAGGAGCCACTGTGTTCCGCAAGAAGTCGATCCAGCTTTGATTGCGCAGTATAGACCTGCCAAGATCGGCTACAGGTTTCGGCCCGGATCGTCTAGCCGTCCTCGCGGGAAACCTCGACCGGTACTGAAATTCACGAAATGATCGGATCCTCTACTGCCAATACTGCCGAAATCCAATGGCAGTAATGGCAGTGCGGCCTCCGGCCGCTGGTCAGCCATTCTCCTTCTTTCGACGTGGACGGCAGAGTTCAGTTTTATCGTCGTCACTCTCGATGGACGGAGACCGACTTGAACTCTCGCCGAGTTGTCGAACTGGCACGCTGTCGACTTCTCTGAGTGCGGGCACCCGAGTGCGAATCTTCTTGAAAACTTCGTTCTGGAAGCCTTCGGTTATCACAACATCGACGTAGGGGGCAGCTGTCATAATCCGGATATCTGTAACCTCCTGCGGTCGAGGCTTCCAATTCAGATCCCACAGTCTGTAGTATTGCGAATAGAGCATCACCTGCAATGCGGGGAACCTCGAGACGTCCGGAACTTCGTTCCGTTCGATAAGCGACCGAGTCCAGTCAGGGAACAACGATATTAGCGTCTGAATTGCTGCCTCATTGACGTAACGCTCAGCATCTTGCGCGTTGGCAACTTGTCGTCGAGGCTGGAAGTTCTTCCGAGTCGCGAGCCACGAGTCGCGAATTTGCACTTCCTCCTTACGCCATTTGCGTTCGAGGTCAACAAACCACTCCTGAGCACCAAGCCGGTCTACAAACTCGCCGAGGTCGTACGTTCGGTCCGAACCTAGAGGCGTGAATGACTGGAACAGAGAGCTCACCGACGCCGCAGTCGAATACGCATCGCGCTCTTCGGCAAGGATCTCGTTCCATTGTTTGAGAAGAAAGATCGGGTATTGCGAGAACATTTTGATGAAACGTCTGCAAACATCAGGCCTGCGACGCACTTCGAGGAGACTGTACACGGTGAAGCACGGCACGTGCTGCTCAGGACCGAAGCGCTCCACAAAGTGTCGGCCGTCCCGACTGGGACGTTTGACGATCTCGCTTAGCGCGTTCGTGTCGAGTAGACAAAGCTTGTACGTTTTTCCGGATGCCGCAGTCCAAGGCATTTTATTTTTCCAATTACCGCTTCCGCAGGGTAAGCGTCCGCTCCCCGTCCTGTGCCAAAACTCAGGCCTTTTGAAATAGACCATAAATCAGCAGCTTAGCGACTGGGCCAAGGGCCCTTAGGCTCTACAGTTACCCAAAACCCGCGGTCGACGTTCGAGAGCCGCGGCCGTTTCACCGAACGGCGGAGGACGGCGAGCTGCTGCCGAAGAGCGACATTGTCGAGAGCCACTAATCAAGTTTGGGGCGCCCGGATGAATAAATAGAAGGTACAGCCGAGTTTTGGCACAGGACGGGATCACACTTGACTCGGTATGACTTTCCGTACGTCCTTCAGTCTCAGATGGCATTCCTCTGCGGTGCCGCCGAAGATATGGGATCTGACGAAAGGTGACTCGTTGCACCTTGACGATAACGACTCCTCGATGTCATTCAAAATGCGACCTCCGTTCTCCTGGAAGTACCAGAACGCGCTGTCCAGTAGCGGAGTTGTCCCGGAGTGGGCGTGGACGTAGGCAAGTGTCAGGAGAATTTCGAGCTTGTCGAAGATCAACGTGTACCGGGTATCGTCCGGGACGATGCGCCGGGCATGTGGACGCAGGCACTCGCGCAGGCTCTTACTCAGGGTCGAATTGATGGCTGGGTCAGACTTTGCCAGGCGAACTGGATGAAGCACCTGTATCGCGGCCTCTTCCTGCCGATACCCGGTGCGAACGGGCGTCTTCAGCAACCGCTCCAAGAACCACAAGCTGTCTGCCTCGACCGCCCCGAGTCCCAGCGCGTGCAACAAGAGCATCGCCGGGTATCTTTGCAGGTCGACCTCACTGTCACTTGCGGGCCAGTCCTTTGAACCAAGACGGCCCAACGCCCGTTCCCATGGGCGGATGTGCTCTTGTTGTTCTTCTTCCGCCCAGGAACCTCCCGTTATTCCCAGTGCAAGCAACGTCGAGCAAGCCGCTTCGAAGCCGCGCATCCGCGCGTTGACAGCGTCGTCATCCCCCGTTGAGGGATTACCGGCGAATGCATCGTCGGAGGTCGTCTCGACCACCTGCTCGACGGCATCGTCGAGGAGATCGGACAGCCGAATCCGATGCCGGGATTCGGCGAGGTAGCCCTTCAGACTTGCGACAGCCGCTTCGGTGGACAGTGGATGCGGCCGTGCGAACTCCTCGAGGGATTCGACGTGCTGCTGGAGGGCACCGAAGAAATCGTCAGCGTCCTTGATCGGAATCAACTCGGCCCCACGGTGCTCGATCAAGCGCCGGGCCTCGCCTGTAACTTCTCCACGCGCCACCCAGTACGTCGTGAACCGCCGCGATGACGCGCGGTACAACGCCTTGCGCAGAGCTCCGTCCCAAGCCGCTGACCAGCCGCAAACAACTAAGCCGAATTCGTCGAAGACGCGATCCAGCAGGCGACTAAACTCCGCGGGATACGAATCGAGTTCTGCCTGGGTATTCCTGATCCGCGTGTCGAGGTAGTCACCGTGCAACTTGACGACGCAGCAGCGCGTGTGAATCAGCGGCAACGCGCCCTGTAACTGATCCGGTGTGGTCAGCACTGCCGGTGCCACACCAGCGTCGTCCAACGCCGTCTCGATCAGGCGGTCGAAGTTCGTCGTGAGAATGACCCGAATAAAGCCCTTCGCAGCCAGCGCTGCGATGGCTCGGTGTGTTGCGGTCGGCTGCTTGGTGCCCTCCTCACGGTCGTCCGCGCTCAGCTCGAAGTAGCCGCGCAACAACTGCTGCCGTTCGGCCGCCGTCCCGCAGAGCCCGTCCAGTAGGTCCGAGTAGTCCGCCTCCTTGCTGAATGCGCTCCAGTACCACCGTTCCGGATCGGGATCGCACGTCTCCTTTCGGAGTGCCGCGAGCTTCCGCACCAAGTCGAGCGTAATCTCCCAGCCCGTGGGGATCTTCGCGGCCCGCGATACGCCCGATCCGGCCAGAACCGCATAGACGCCGGGATTGGCATGCATCGAGAACGCCAGCGACTCCGTTGGACTGATCATGCGGCGAACCTCCGCGCGCTCCGCGGACTCAGACGCCGTAACGACCAGACCCAGGTCATCGACGCTCCTGCCCGCTCATGTCGTAGCTGCTTCGCAATCCGTCCTACTCCCCCCGCACCAGCGTCGGACCGGTCATGGCATCGAGGGTCAGATAGTACGACCCGGAACGTCCCGACATCGTACACCACACCGTCCACCCGATCCGAGAGCGACCGATGCGGCTGTCGTGCGTCGAACTCGCGTCGATGACCGCGCCGATGAACGTCCCGATCGCGCCCCGGATCCCGGTCGCGTCCCCGAACCAGATCATACCCCTGGTCCCGGTCGGAAACCGGCGGGTCCGGGGAGCAGTCCACGTCGAGTTTCATCGGTTCAGACCGACCGTCGCCGCCATGACCGGGGTCATGAATCGCTGTGAGATACCTCCGGCCCCGTCGTGTCCAAAAACACAAACGAACTCAAGATCCCAAGGCCGCTTGAATCCGCTATCGCGGTCGGATACGTATTCCAGTTCAGCGGAAGGAGTCGCGATGGACTGGAAGACCATGCTGAGTGCTCGCTGGCTTCATCGAACTTCCGTTTGACGTGCGCCCAGCAATGGGCGAGTCGAAGCTCGGGGGCATCGCGATCACTCGCTGCTTTTCTGGTGTTGTGGATGGTCACACGCGTGACAGAAAGGTCATTCTAGATCCGAGCTGTCGGGAATCGAGCGCAGCTTTCGGTATCAGAAGCGAAACAGCTTCGTGAACTTGACCGCGAACGTCCTGTTCAACAGGATGGGAAATCCATCCTCGTTGGTGAGCCGGCCGTCGCTATAAACCACGAAGAGGTCGCTCCCTGGTTCGTATTCCCACCGGAATCGCACGTTGGAGCTCAGCGTGTTGCTCGTGGAGTTCCACTGAAAAAGCGCTCCCACGAACATGCGGGGTGACATCGAGTATGTGATCCGGCTGCTCACGAGGCGGGCCGCGAAATCCCCTTCCTCGAGGCTCACCCAGTTGAGCGAGAGTCGCGGCTCGAGCGAGAACTTCGGTGTCACTTCGATGCGACCGTTGAACGCGAGCTCGTTGCGGCCGCCGCTGAAGAAGCTTCCCGTACGGTAGCTGACGAAGCCCGGCACCGGTCGCTGCGCTCCGAACCGGTACGCAACGTGGACGTCCTGGAAGTCGTAGCCGCCGATGGGCAGGATGATGCCGTCCGAGATCTCGAACTCCTCGGCCAGGAACTCGAACTGCGGGTTGTACTCGACGGTTAGCTCGTCGCCGGCCTCGAACTCCGCTTTGAATTGGGCCTGAGCACGACGTGTCTGAAGCTTTCCGGTGGGCTCGCCGGTGATGTAGTCGAAGGTTCCTTGGAATACGAACCTCCGGACGAGGTCGATCGAAGCGGGCCGTGGGCTGAACCGTGCCTCCACGAAACTGCGGGTAAACGCCTGCCGACTCGTGAACCCGAGCTCCGGCCGAAAAGCCTCGCCCACTTTGAGGCGCTGGACCTGCAGGCCATAGCGATCTCCGTTGTAGTCGAATCGTCCGAGATAGCTGGTCTCGTCCCCAACGATCTGCGTACCGGTGGCGAGTGGTGTGTGGCTCAGCGCGTAGTAGGTGTTGATGGTCACGTTGGTACCGAAGAAGAAGTTGCCATCCAGGCCGAAGAGAGAGTTCGACGTTCCGGGCTCGGACAGCGACGTCGTGCGGTGGGTCGCGATGACGCCGATATCGCTTCGGCGAAGGATGTCCCGCCGGAACCGCAGCACAGCGAAATTGGTGGGCTCCACGAAACCCTCGACGCCTCGGGTCTGAATGTTCAGAGCGCCAACCCGGAACGGGCCGGCACGGCCGGTCACCCGCCCTCCCACCTGAATGGGGTCCACGCCGCTCGACGTGAGCCCGATGCGGCGGCTGAAGAACATGATCGGCGTCAAGTTCCCGATCGACCTACCCGGACGAAAGCCGAAGTCCGGTCGGCTCTGCACGCCAGCAAAGGAGAAGATACTCGCCCCTTCGAGAAAGAACTCTCGTTTCTCCGGGAAGAACAGGCTGAAACGGGTCAGGTTGACCTGCTGTTGATCCTCCTCGACCTGCGCGAAGTCGGTGTTGTAGGTGAAGTCGGCAATGAGACCTCTGGTCAGCCCGTACTTGACATCGAATCCGGCGTCCGCGTTCCAGTCGTTCGACACGACGGGCTCCGCGTCATTGTTGGTTACGGACGCCGTGATGCCGTAGGCCTTGAGCTCCAGATTCCGCGACGATGCTGGAGCCTCCAGCCCGACCAGCGTCGCGGATTCCGACATCCGGTAGACCCCCCTTGGGCCGTGCGACCGCGCAACGAGGGACAGGTAAGAGTCCTCGTTCTTCCACTTGACCGCGCGGCGAATATTGATGCTCCAGACCTGATCCCTCCCAGCCTTGTACCGGAGAGACTTGAACGGAACGGCTATCTCCACAATCCAGCCCTGCTCGAACGTCGAAGCCTTCACGTCCCAGACCGTGTTCCAGTCCCGATTGATCGCCTGGCCCTCGTCACCGAACTGCTGGTCTCGGAGCGCCCCGAGCGGATTCGTCTGGAACATGAAGCCATTCCGGCGGTCGTAGAACGTTCCGAGCCGGGCTTCGGGGCAAGCGTCTCAGGCTCTCGGACGACGACCGGCGCAGGCTCGCCGTCAAGGCCCAAGCTTTAGGCCGCGAGGCGCTGGCCCAGATTGCGTCCGTTGCCACACCCGCTACGCTCCTGCGCTGGTACCGCTGCCTCATCGCAGCCAAGTACGATGGCAGCAAGAACCGGAGCCCAGGCCGACCTCCGACGGCGAAGGACATCCGTGAGCTCATTGTGCGCGTGGCGCAGGAGAACCCGACGTGGGGATATACGCGCCTGCGGGGCGCACTCAAGAACCTCGGACATGAACTCGGACGCAACACCATCAAGAGGCTCCTCGCCGAGCACGGTATCGCGCCGGCTCCGGAGCGGGGCAGGAGCATGTCGTGGAGCACCTTCATCAAGGCTCATTGGGGCGCTATCGCTGCGACAGACCTGTTCACCGTCGAGGTGGCGGCGGTGCTGACGGAAATGCCAATGCTCGGCGTTCGGTCGTGGGTTACACTCGTACCGTGCGATCCAGCGCCGGGAAAAGAGGAAGCGCTGTGCCTCTGGCTGAACTCCACGCCGGGCCTTCTGATGCGGATCGTGCATGGCAACCGCCCGTATCTCGGAAGATCAGCACTACCTCACGAAATCGCCCGGACCTTACCCGTCCTCGACGTGAACCAGCTATCCCCAGAACGGCTTACGGCGGCGATCACAGTTTACGAGGATTTGAAAGGGACGCCGTTGCAAGGGTTCAGCAGCATCGAGAGCGATGCGGTCCGGTGCGAATTGAATACCCGCCTGTGCCGGGAGGTATTGGGCATCGAATCAGCGGTTGTAGGCTCGCTAGAGATGGCGAGACTCAACTAAAACAGTCTCCGGAAAACCCGGGGCGGTTCACCGAAACCCGGAAGCTGGTCATGGAGACATGATATATCCCTACTCGGAATCTACCTAGCCCTCTGAGCCGGGAACTAGGCGCAACTGTTCATCAAACTCAAGGAACGGCGGCTACCGGCAACATGAAAGCCGTGCAGAGAGACAGCAACAAGAAAGATGGGCACAGAATCAGAATGGTGCGAAACACGGGTTGAGAACTGGCTCCGCAAACACTATGAGGATGTGCAGCGAGACCGAAACCACTTCCCCGACTTCAGAGTAGGGAAAGACCTAGCAGTAGAAGTAACAGCACTCAAGACACTTGGACCGGATGGCACGACATCAACGGACACACTAGAAAAGAGGGTTTATCAAATCTTAGAGGGGATGTTAGAAGGAGAAGGAATACCATTTCATACCAGCTACGGCAGATGCCACATCGTCGTCGAATACAATCTTCAAGAGGCACCGTCGAAACGGGTTTTGGTCCGCCAGGCAAGAAGAGCGCTTGCACGGTACGCTGAACCAGGTCAGCCGATTTACGCGAAGCCTTTTATAGACCTAGAGTGTGGAGTACGACTAGGTCTAGTGCAGGTTCAGCATCAGACGCAGTCAGAACGAGGGCTAGTGCCACGAATAGGTATCGAAATGAGCTACGAAGGATGCACACCAGGAGTAGAGGTGCGGAGAGCAATCGTGGACGCAATAGAGAAGAAGACGCCAAAGGCCATCAGATGGAAAGAGACATATCCGGATTGCAAATGTTGGCTAGCACTGGTGAGCCGCATCCCAGACATGTACTTTGAAGAGATCTTTCAAGAAGAAGTAAAGGACTGGCAAAACAGCATAACGGTGCCCAAAGTATGGCAACGAGTACTATTGTGGCCATTCGCTAACACCGAGGAACCCAAAGGAGAAATCACAAACGAAAAGGGTGAACCCCTCGGATTTTCCGGAGAGTGTTTTAGTTGAGTCTAGCCTCAGCGAGGCCGGACCATTGCCGGCGAGGAGGCTAAGGTATTGATCGAAAGGTGGCGGCAAGAGTTCAATTACCTCAGACCCCACAGCTCGTTGGGTTACCGACCGCCGGCGCCGGAAACGATTTCGTTGAAACCGGCTCCGCTCCACTCCGCCGACTTCAACCAGCCCTTGTCGGCACCGAGTTACTAAGATACAATGTGATACTAACCGCGGGGTCAGGTCAATGCTCGACGCGTAGCCGCTGCTCGCTTTCGTAGCTCTTGCACTTGTAGCAGATAATCCCGTGTCTTTGAGCCCAATGCAAGCTTGGTTAGCAGAGCCCAACTCGCCTCGTGTTCTGGAGTGAAAGGAGAAATACCAATGTCAGAAAGCCGGTCTCATAAGACCACGGCAAATCGACTTGCTAACAAGTACAACACTGGATACAACCAAGGTAAGGGGCCGGACATCAAGACGCCTGACATCACGATCGAGATCGAGACACCCGACACCGTGCCGGATGCAGGTCGCCAGCTCAGCGGACATCGAGGACCGGTTTACATCGCCGGAACTAACAAGGAGGCTATAGAAAGTGCGCTGAAACGTTACGGTGACAGCACCATCGGCGTGATGGACAATCAAGGTAACATCCTCAAACCGTCGACCAGGTAGCTGACGCCAAAGAAATCGTGGGGCAGGATCTTGCCCGTCGTGTCCAAAAATACAAACGAACTCAAGACCGGCGCGTCAGGACGTTTCGGACTAGAGGCGTCTAGGCTTGGTTCGCCCATGAAAGCGAGAATCCTCGGTCATGAACACGCCGGTCCAGCTGTGCTCCGCAAAAAGTCGATCCAGCGTTGATTGCGCGGTTTATACCCGCCATGATCAGTTGCTTCGCGCCGATCGACCCGACAACGCCATCTGCGTCTTATGAACTTGGAGAGGATCCCTCGGGCCAGACGATTGTAAAGCCTACGGTCCTTTGGCTCGGTCGCAAACACAGACACTAAGCTGCTGATTTATGGTCTATTTCGAAAAGGGCCAAGTTTTGGCACAGGACGGGATGCCACGCTCCCGGGCGGACACCTGGATCCAGGCCCGGGCCGCACCTGGACCAGAACGTGCTAGTCCCCGTCCTGTCCAAAAACACAAACGAACTCAAGACTGGCGCGCCGGGCCGTTTCGATCGTCATCGCCCCGTGGCGAGCCCCAGATCTGGGGCGTGTCGGAGGCGATGTCGGCGATTCGGGTTCTCCGTACGCGCACGGAAAACAACGTCCAGTAAGGGGATGCCACGCTTCCGGGTGGAGACCTGGATCCAGGCCCCGGGCCGTACCTGGACCAGAACACGTGCTAGCCGGCTACGCCACGGTAGCCGTGGCCTCGATTCTGGACCCCTCGGGTGGCCTCTTTTCCGACGCTGCACGGCCCGGTCAGTGCCCGTTCTCCTACTGGGCGCAAACGTGGCACTCGAAAATCGCGATTAGAGACGAATCCCAAAAATGAGGCCCGTTCCGCCCTTCTAGCGCGTCTCTGGTGCCACCTACCCCTGCAAAACCCCGCCAACCGCGCGGAAAATCTCATCCGTCTCTGCAGTGCCACAATTGGCCAGACTGGGTGGCGGATGGTGCAGTTCGGAGCTATCCGGTCTCCACTGGATTCCATACAAACAGGGTATTGGGAGGCTCGAAATCCGAAAAAGTGGCCTTAGGTCGCTAGGTTATATCGGTTATACCAAAGCGGTTATATTTTAGAGGCTTTTTTTCAGTTATAATCTGCGAAATCGCCTCGAAATCCGGGCACTTTTCGCTCAGGCACCCACCGAATCGGCCGCAACTATATAACCGATCCATTTTATCGGCTATAACCGATTCTCACCCGCTCTTTATTCGGAGGGCCCTTGCTGTGATGCGAGGATCATCCCGTCCTGTGCCAAAACTCGGCCCCGTCGTGTCCAAAAACACAAACGAACTCAAGACCAGCTCGCCGGGATGTTTCGGAATAGACGTATCTACGCTTGATTGGCCAATGGGAGCTAGAATCTTCGGTCATGAGCACGCCGGTCCAGCCCTTGACCTTGTTGGTCGTCGCCATCGCTGGTTGGCTCCAGCGTGACCACCAGGCCGCTATGGTCTACTTGCTCGAGGAGAACAAAGTCCTCAAAGCTCGGCTTTGCGGGAGGAAGCTTCGTCTCACAGACGACGAGCGACGTCGGCTCGCGGTAAAGGGTAAGGCGCTTGGTCGGAAACTCTTGGCAGAAGTCGCCGGTATCGTCACACCGGAAACCCTGCTGGCTTGGCACCGAAGGCTGATTGCGCGGAAGTGGGACTACAGCGAGCGGCGGAAACAGCCCGGACGGCCCCGGGTCATGGCCGAGATTAGCAAGCTTGTCGTAGGGATGGCGAAGTCGAATCCGAGGTGGGGGTATACACGCATTCGCGGCGCCCTCTCGAATCTCGGCCATACGGTAGCCAGGAGCACCATCGCCAATATTCTGCGAGAACATGGCATCGAGCCCGCGCCGGAGCGAGGTGAGCGAACGCCATGGCGCACGTTTCTCGCCGCCCATTTGGAAACCGTTGCGGCGACCGACTTCTTCACCGTCGAGGTCGCCACAGTTCGCAGGCTCGTGACCTACTATGTGCTCGTCGTCATCGAGCTGTCTTCGCGAAAAGTGCACATTGCCGGAATCACTCCGGGGCCGGATGGCCCGTTCATGATGCAGGTCGGTCGGAATCTCACCGACCCCGTCCTGTGCCAAAACTCGGCTCTTTTGAAATAGGCTACAAATCAGCAACTTAGTGTCTGTGTTTGCGACATCCCCAAGGGCCGTAGGCCGGCGCTTTGGGATGTCGTGGCTGTCCGAGTTTTGGCACAGGACGGGGTTGTGCCTTCTATTTATTTATCCGCGCGCCCCGAACTTGATTAGTCTTCGGTCTACCGGCGCCATGTCTACATGATTTCGTCATTTGTTCGCGCTCTCATCTCTGCCTTCAAGGCTCGTCGCGAGCTGGTGCCCGCGGATGAATTAAATAGAAGGCACAACCGGAACACAGCCCGTCTAGAAAGCGACGCACCGAGGCGAGTTCCTGCATCGTCGGAGTTTGGGTCAGCGAGACCGAGAAGGTCGGTGGCGCGCCGGGCTTGAGCTCGTTTGTATTTTTGGACACGATGGCCCTGAAGGCAGAGATGAAAGCGCGAACTAATCAAGCTCGGTGCGCGCGGATGAATGAATAGAAGGCACAGGTATAATATAGATGCAAATGCTTACAAAGCTGGAGTCGTCCGAGGGGATGGAGTTATCGACCGATCGCTCCTCTTGCCCTTTCTGCGGTCAAGATCTCTCCGGATCGACGCTACTTACTCACTACCAAGTCTACTTTTCGGAGGCCTACGCCACTCACAAGTCACGAATTGCGGACACCAAGAGTAGCGTGCTGGAGAAGTTGGGTGGAGATCGACTTGCTCGGTTTCAAAGGAAGATTCAGCTGTCTGAACCGCCCCGGGTTTTCCGGAGACTGTTTTAGTTGAGTCTCGCCATCTCTAGCGAGCCTTCCTGCGACCGATAATAGTTCATCTCGTACTCGACCGGGGGGACATTTCCGATCGGCTCCAAGAGTCGTTGCGTGTTGTACCAATGCACCCACTCGAGGGTGGCGAACTCGACGTCCTCGAGACCACGCCAGGGCCCGCGTCGACGGATCACCTCGGTCTTGTAGAGGCCGATGATGGATTCCGCCAAAGCGTTATCGTAGGAGTCGCCTCGGCTGCCGACGGACGGTTCAATGCCCGCCTCGGCGAGCCGCTCGGTGTAACGGATCGAGACGTACTGCACGCCGCGATCGCTGTGATGCACCAATGGATCTTCTGGGTCTAGTCGGCGCTCGTGCAGCGCCTGCTCCAACGCATCGAGAGCGATGCCGGCAGTCAACGATGTCGTCGCTCGCCAGCCGACGATGAGTCGAGCGAAGACGTCGATGACGAAGGCGACATACACGAAGCCGCGCCACGTAGCGATGTAGGTCAAGTCCGAAACCCAGAGCTCGTTCGGGCGTGTGGCGTTGAAGTCGCGCTCCACGAGGTCCATCGGGCGAGTGCCGCTCGAATCCGGCTTCGTCGTCTTGAATCGACGTCCACGGACCGCGCCCTGAAGCCCCATTTCACGCATCAGACGGGCCACGGTGCACCGGGCCACTTGGCTGCCCTCTCGACACAGCTGTTGCCACACCTTGCGAACTCCGTACACATCGAAGTTCTCTCTCCTCACGCGGCGAATCTCTTCTCGAAGCTCTTGGTCTCTCTTGGTCCTCGCCGGCAAGCGAGCCGGGTCCTTCTGACGAGCCTTCTGCTCGTAGTAGGTCGACGGGGCAATCGGCAACATGCGGCAGATCGGCTCGACCCCGTAACTCTCACGGTTCTCGTCGACGAACGACATCACCTCGGTCGGCGGTCGAGCTCCGCCTGGGCGAAAAACGCCGACGCCTTGCGAAGGATCTCGTTCGCCCGCTTTAGCTCACGGTTCTCTCGTTCGAGCTCCTTCAGCCGCTGACGCTCGTCCGTCGTCAGCCCCGCGCGCTTCCCAGCATCACGCTCTGCTTGCCGCACCCACGTCCGTAGCGTTTCCCGCGTGCAGTCAATCTTCGACGCGATCGATGAGATCGCTGACCACTGAGATTCGTGCTGAGCCTGCTGGTCGAAAACCATCCGCACTGCTCGCTCTTTCAACTCCGGTGAATACCTGCTTCGTCTTGCCATGACTCCATCCTCTCAAGAGTTGGAGTCTCCGGAAAACCCGGGGCGGTTCAGTCGAAGGACCGGTATGATTTCTGGTCTCGCTTTTTTTCGCTTCCTGCGTTCGATATCGACTCAGACAAGCTAGCGAACTGTTGGGCAGTAGTTCGGGACGGTCTCGTGAAAGTACTCGACAAGAAAGCGACGGCCCCTTTAGAGCCCCAAGCTCTCAATGCACGCCTGCGGACTAACCGTGATGCGGTGCGGGCCAGACTATGAACCGAGAAGACCGTATGAAGAAGATCACTTTGAACGACCCAGAAACTCGCACCGCCGACCTCGTTACGGAAAACATCGAACACCTCAAGACTATGTTTCCCGATGCCTTCACCGAGGGGAAGGTTGACTATGACGTGCTCAAACAGCTTCTCGGAGGGGTCGTGGACGAGCGGGATGAGAAGTACGGCCTCAACTGGCACGGCAAACGGCAAGCCCGGCAGCTCGCGCTAACACCGAGCACGGGAACGTTGCGGCCCTGCCCGGAAGAAAGCGTCAATTGGGACACGACGCAAAACCTGATGATCGAGGGCGACAACCTGGAAGTGCTCAAGCTCCTCCAGAAGAGCTACGCGGGCAGGGTGAAGCTCATCTACATTGACCCTCCTTACAACACGGGCCAGGACTTCGTCTATTCGGACGACTACCGTGACAACATCCGGCACTATCTAGAACTGACGGGTCAGATCGACGGAACCAATAAGACATTGTCGTCCAATACCGAAGCTTCGGGGCGCTTTCATACTAACTGGCTGAAGATGATGTACCCGCGTCTAAAGGTGGCGAGGAGCTTGTTGGCCAAGGAAGGTGTCGTCGCCATCAGTGTAGACGACGTTGAGCAAAGCAATCTCCGGAAGCTTTGCGACGACATTTTTGGCGAGGAGAATTTTATTGCGCAGCTGATATGGAAATCTCGCATCAGCGAAGATACGAGAGCTACAACCGGCGTTTCGTCTGATCATGAGTACATCATTTGTTATGCGCGCGATGAAGGAACAGCGTTTCGCGGAACAGAAAAAGACACTGAGAAATTCTCGAACCCTGACAATGACCCTCGTGGTCCATGGCGTTCTGCCGATTTGACAGGCCTAGCAACAAGAGACGCACGACCGAACCTTCACTACGCTCTGATCGATCCCGACACTCGAGTTAACTACGGGTGCCCACCAAAGGGCTGGCGCTTTGAGCCAGCGACCATGGATCAAAAGATCTTAGAGGACAGGATACTTTTTCCAGATAGCCGCAAGGGCAGGCCCCGGCACAAGCTGTTCCTGAATGAAATGAAGAGTCTCTTCAAGAATCTTTCTTCCGTACTGACTGGCTTTAGCACCGCAGACGGGACAAGAGAACTCAACCAATTGTTGGGTGCAGGGGCATTTGCCTTTCCAAAGCCTACCGCACTTGTGAAACTCCTAACTGAGCAAACAACTACGGGAAGGGATATCGTGATGGACTTTTTCGCTGGGTCAGGATCAACTGGACACGGTGTACTACAGCAAAACATTGTAGACGGGCAGAACCGCCGATACATATTGGTACAACTCCCAGAGATTCTAGATCGTGGCGACAAAAACCAGGGTACCGCGGCAAGTCTGTGTGACAGACTCGGACGACCGAGGAACATCTGTGAACTCACCAAGGGACGTCTTCGTCGTGCTGCTAAAGAGATCAAGGAAGAGAATCCGATGTGCATTGCCGATCTCGGCTTCCGAGCTTTCAAGCTCGACACCTCCAACATCCGCGCCTGGGAGCCAGACCGCAACGACCTGGATGGAGCACTGCTGGAAAACATTGACCACATCAAGCCGGGCCGTAGTGAAGAGGACATCCTCTACGAAATCTTGCTCAAGCTCGGTCTCGACCTTTGCGTACCTATCGAGACACGGAACATCGTTGGTAAATCCGTCCGCTCCATCGGCGCCGGTACGTTGATCGCCTGCTTGGAGGAGAAGATCACTCACGAGGGTATTGTCAAGTTGAGGTCTCAAGCTCGAAGCGGGCCGCTAGATGGTGGGGCTTGAGCGCACGGCGTTGCCAACATCTTGGGGTCGGATCGGCCCTGAATGCCCCAACTTGACAGTACCTCTCGAACGCATGGGGATCATCGCCGAAACGGTCATCGTGGACGAGGCCAGGCTGACGCCCTCACTGCTGAGCGGCGAGTTCGACGGAAGCGCCGCCCTCTGGAAGGACACGGAGCGCGAACGCGCGCTGATTTACTCGCAGCCGTATCTCGAGAACCGGTTGATCCTCGTCGGGCGGCAGGGCAGCGCCGTGTCCGCGACCTCGCTGGCCGACCTCACCGGCAAGCGGATCGCCCTGGTCGCCGGGTACGCGTATGGCGAGGCAGTCGAGACGACGGACGGGCCGATCTTCGTTGGCTCGAACAGCGTAGAGGACAGCGTCGCAAAACTCCTCAACGGTGAGGCGGACTACACGCTGATGGACGACCTAGTCATCCAGTACCTCATCAGCCACCACGGAGAAGAAGCTCGAACGCGGCTGGCGTTCGGCTCGACGCCGCTGCTCACACGCTCGCTTCACCTCGCCCTCCGCCGGTCGCTTCCGGACGCCGAGTCGATCATCTCGCGGTTCAACGCTGAGCTGCGCGGCATGATCGCCGACCGCAGCTACCATCGCCTGCTCCATCTCGACTGGATTCGAGCAGACATCGACGGCGACGGTCGCACGGAGTACGTGCCTCATGACGATCAAACCGGCCCGCGCCCGCCGGAGCATTCCTACGTGCTCTTCGCGACGGGCAGTCCGACCACGGAGCTCGGCACGACGCGGCGCTTCTACTTCGGCGGCAACATTTACGAAGGCTGGTCCACCGTGCCCGAGCAGTACAAGGCCCCGGACTTCAGCAGACCCGAGCCGGGTCGACACACGGTCAGAATCTTCGCCTTCACGTGGTAGCGGGAGCGGGTCCACTGCGCTCGCGTCACGTGATCCCGTAGAGGATCTGCCAAGGTCGCCGTCGTGAGACGACGGCTGGCGGAGGCTGTGCCTTCTATTTATTCATCCGCGTGATGGAAATCACGGATATACTCAGCCAGAACGTGCCCCTGGAGGACGTGCAGTGTCTGGCCGGACACTCCAACCCCTCGGGCCACACAGATCTATGACGGGCGTAGACAGCACGTCACTCGCAACATCGTGGAGCGTGTCTCGATATGAAAGAAGGACCAGGGAAGAGAGACATCCTTTCGAGGCCTGCTAGCAAGAAAGCCGCTGCACGGCCTCGTTCGGCTCCCCGCAATGAACCCAAGCCGGTGCCGGTTCCTCTGCCCGAAGGTGTCCGCCACCAGCGGGTGGGTGAAACGACGGAACGTTCCACGCCCGCGCATCTCGAAAAACTCAAACAACTCTTCGAGGCGGCTCCGATCAGCCGCTACCTGGGCATGACACTCAGCTATTGCGAGAACGGCGTGGCGCGCGTGCGGTTGCCGTTTCGGGCCGAGTTCGAAGAAAGGCATGGCGTCATCCACGGGGGTCTCATCGGTCTGCTGGCGGACACGGCGGGTAACTTCGCGGTGGGTTCGGTCTCGCGCCGGGCTCCACGGTCAAGACGGTGGAGTTCAAGATGAGCTTGCTGGCGGGAGTCCAGGAAGACCTGCTCGCCATCGGAGAGGTCGTCCGCAAGGGACGCACGCTCGCCAATCCTTTCCGATCGCCAGCGTATAGACTAGGACGGCGTTGGGTGCGCTTTCGACGGCCTTGAACAACGAGGCCAAAAACGCCGTCATCTGATCGCGATCGCTGGCGTCCTCGAGGTTGCGCACCTTGCGCAGGTAAACCGACAACTCGTCGAGCAGAATCAGTGTCGGCTCACCACCGAACAGCTCGCGCAGGGTCTCCGCACCGGGAGCGATGCGGCGTTCATCGCTCTTGCGCACCCGCGCGTACCCATCCTTGCCAGCAAGCGCATAAGCGATCTCACCCCAGGGGGTGTAAGCGAGAAGATCTGCTTCCATCCTCCGCCCATTGGCCGGATCTGCGTTCTCGCCGTCGAAGGCGGCGATACGGACGTGGCTCTGCGGCAGAAGGGAGGGATCGACAAACTCCGCGATACCCGGCACACCCTGCATGCCGCGTGCGGCATGGCACAACGCGATCAGCCCGTGGGTTTTACCGCCGCCGTAGGCGGTGTCGAGCCGGAAAATCGACGCGACTTCACCACCCGCACCCACCAGCCGCCGGCACACATTGGCAAGCAGGTTCTTAAGCTGAAGTTCTGCCCAGTAAGCCCTCCCACGCTTCGGTAAAGTACCTTTAGTCGCATGGAGTTACAGCGCTAGAGGTGTGATTTTTGCCTGCAATTAGTAGCCATGTTTTATTGTATTTGTTGTTGTTATATATGCTTATATAGTGTATATAGTAGCCATGCATATCGATATCGTGCCCAACCGCAACTCCAAACCCGCCGTTTTGCTCCGTGAGTCCTATCGGGATGCCAAGAGCAAGAAACCGCGCAAGCGCACACTTGCCAACCTGTCCAAACTGCCGAGCGAGCAGGTCGATGCCATCCGACGCATACTCAAGGGGCAAAAGCTCGTTTCGCTCGAAGACGCCTTCGAAATCGTCGAGAACGGCTCCCGGCACCATGGCCACGTCGACGCGGTGCTCAGTGCCATGAGACAGCTCGGTTTCGAAAAGCTCGTTGGCTCTCGACACTCACCAGAGCGGGATTTGGTCGTGGCCATGGTAGTCGCCCGGATCCTCGAACCGCAGTCGAAGCTGGCGACTAGCCTGTGGTGGCACACAACCACACTGCCCGAAATCCTGGGGGTGAGCGATGCCGACGAAGACGATCTCTATGCCGCCATGGACTGGGTTCTCAAACGCCAGGAGGTCATCGAAAAGAAACTCGCGGCGCGCCATCTCCAAAACGACGGCCTCGCGCTCTATGACCTAACCTCAAGCTACTTCGAGGGGGTGAGTTGTCCGCTGGCCAGGCTCGGATACAACCGTGACGGCAAGAAAGGCAAGCTGCAGGTCAACTACGGCCTGCTGACCAACGAACGCGGCATCCCCGTGTCGGTATCCGTCTTTGAGGGCAACACGGGCGATCCCAAAACGCTGTTGCCTCAGGTAGAAAATGCGCAAGAGCGGTTCGGCATCGAGCAGTTTGTGATGGTGGGCGACCGCGGAATGATCACCCAGACCCAGATCGACGAGTTACGGGAGATGGACGGTATCGACTGGATTACCGCTCTGCGTCCCGAACCGATTCGCAAGCTCATTAACGATGGGGTGATCCAGATGGGGCTATTCGACAGGCGGAACCTGTTTGAGTTGACGCACCCGGATTTTCCCAACGAGAGGCTGGTCGCTTGCCGCAATCCGGAGCTGGCCGAGAGGCGGCGTCACAAGCGTCGTGCTCTGCTCGAAGCAACCTGCAAGGAGCTGGAGAAGGTTTGTCGGATGGTCGAGCGGCGCCGTTTGCACGGCAAGGAGGACATCCGTGCTACGGTGAAAAAGCTCCTCAACAAGTACAAGGTCGGCAAGTACTATAGGCTCGACATCCGTGACGACGGTTTCGACTTCGAGCTAGACGAGACAACGATGGCTGCCGACGCCTCGCGCCTCGCCAACGGCAACTCTGAGCTCGCCAACAAACGGCTCCAGCGGTGGAAGCGACACATGGGGACGATCGCTAAGCAGTTCGGAGGGATTCGCCAACGGATCGGGCGGGGTCAGCTGCATGGTAAAGATAAAATCGGTGTGCGGGTAGGCAGAGTTCTCAACAAGTACAAAGTCGGCAAGCACTTCAAGCTGGACATTCGCGACGACCGCTTTAGCTTCGAAATCGACGACACAAAGGTCACTACGGAAGCTGCCCTTGACGGCATCTACGTGATCCGCACCAGTCTTGCTGAGCAGCGGATGAAAACCGACGACACAGTGCGCAGCTACAAGTTGCTGACCCAGGTCGAGAGGGCGTTTCGTTCCTTCAAGAGCATGGACCTAAAGGTGCGGCCGATTCGTCACCGGCGCGAAAACCGAGTCCGGGCGCACATCTTCTTGTGCATGCTGGCCTACTACGTCCTGTGGCACATGATGGAGGTTTGGCGCCCGCTAGTATTCTCTGACGAGGAGCAGCAGGCGAAGGCCGAGCGTGACCCCGTCGCTCCGGCGCAACGCTCCGACGCAGCCCTGCGCAAGATACACACCAAGAAGCTTGACGATGGGAGACCAGCTTCCAGCTTCCGCACGCTGCTGCGCCTTCTCAGCAACATCGTCCGAAACAAATGTCGGCGACCGGAAGCCGGACCCGACGAGCCCACCTTCGATGTCACGACAACTCCGGACTCGAAACAGCAGAGAGCCTACGACTTGCTCAAAGGTATCACCGTGTAGACAGAAGCCAGCACCATTGATTCCATCTATCTTATTGGATCAACACCGGATCTTGGCTTTTTCAGCAAGGAACTTCAGCTTAAGGCCTCTCGTGGGATAGGTGTTGGCGAAGAAACGTGCCGGGTCAAGATATTCGACATTGCCCACCCCGATGATGACTTGAGCCAAGTCCGCAGCAAAGTCGGCCTCGGTAATCGCTCCCTTGAGAACATCCGCGCGTGGCCAACATGTCTCAAATATCGTTGGAATGGTCATTGCTTCCGCTCCACCGGCTCTCCCGTGTCATCCGGCCAGGCCGTGTTCCCTGCTGCCCACTGGTCGATCTCGCTTTTTCTGAACCGCCAGGAACCACCAACCTTTAAAACCCAGAATCTCTCTCTTGGTAACCAACCGGTAAATCGTGCGGTCCTTGACCTTGAGGTCCTTGACCTTGAGGTACTTGGCCACCAGCTACGAGCAAGGGCTGAAGAAGGGTCGGGAGGTGATCGCTCGGTACCGTCAACGATTCCCGAGCGCGATGAAGTGCATGGAAGAGACCCTCGAAGCGTGTCTTCAGGCGCTACGCCTTCCTGCGGCGCATCACAAAAGGCTTCGCACGTCGAATCTACTTGAGCGCACGTTCGGAGAGCACAAACGTCGCACAAAGGTCATTCCTCACTTCTTCACCGAGGAGGCCTCACTTCTTCACCGAGGAGGCCGCGATGAAACTCTCGTTCGCTGTGCTCTTGGCCGTCGCAAACAAATGGCGCGGCGTGAGGATGGATGTCTTCGCCGCTAGGAAAGTCGAGGAGCTTCGCAACGAGCTTCTCCCGCAAGGCACGTCGGAGGAATCAGCAGCTTAACCGAGCGCGGGGAACCGTACGGAGATTTGACAGGAAAATTAAGACTTGACCGATTCGAACTCTACCAGTCGTGAATGAGGTATCGGCTCCGCGTCAGCCCGCTCGCTTGTAACGTTGCCGGTGGATCAGGTTTTGGCATAGGACAAGGAATTGCACGTGATACGTCATGATGGAGTTGAAGATAACACCCTCGTGACAGACGATTGTAAAGCCACAGCCCTTGGCCCGGTCGCAAAACACAGACGCTAAGCTGCTGATTTATCAGCTATTTCGAGAGGCCCGAGTTTCGGAACAGGACGGGCTCCCGACCTCGGAGTGCAGCCAAGACCTACGAAGGGAACCATAAGAGCCGTTGACCATTCGCCTTGATCTGTGCAAAAGCACCCCCACCCTGCTAGTGCTAAGTCAAGAACTCAAAGGAGTATCGCACTCATGGCAAACCAAACCATCGACTTCAAAGACCCGCTCTGGATCACCGTATGGCTGGACACGGCATTGGAGAAGGAGCAGGAGAAATATAGGAAATGCCCAGTAGTGCCGGACTTGGTTCCGGGTCACGAAGTGGCACAGGCATGGGGTTATGTCGTCGCCGGGTATTTCCTCGTAGAGGAGTCGTTCAAGGCGCTTCTGTACCTACGTGGTAAGCAGGTGCCGACCAAGCATTCGCTGACCATGCTGTTTGACGCGTTCGAAGCCGACGACAAGGGAACCCTACGCGAATTCTACACCGACTACAGGGAGACAATCGGGAGCAGAGTAGGCACATTCCCGTTCAAGACGTTGGACGATTTCCTTGCGAATCTGGATGGCGACCCGAACAAACAGGGGGACGACCACATAGGTTCCTTCGACTGGCGATACTTCCTCATCGAAGAGAAGCGAAGCCACAAGATGCCGACGGTCAGCGTGGAATTTCTCCATGAAATCGCATACGGCTGCATCCGCGTGGTCGAACACGCCCACAATGGCAGATTCGAACCGTCTCAGCACACCTATAGCTGGCGTATGCGATGGAAGCGTGCCAAGAAGCGTCATGGCTGGCTAATGGTTCGGATGAACTCGGAAGGATGGGACGAACTCAGCGACAGGCTGGAAATCCTATGGGGGCCTGACTATCGGGGGCGTCACGATCTGCTTCTTTTCAAAGGCAAGGGCGTACAAGCATACTTCGCAGAGCTTCCAGAAGGAGGCTTCTCCTTGCCCATAGTGGACAAACGGCAGGAAATCGAGTCCTTCGATGTCGATGAGGGAATGCGGAGCATCGGCGTTACCCGCATCTCACGTCCGTTTGACGATTAGACTTGGTTGTCAAGAGAAGGTGCAGCGGTGTCGGCGACTACCACCGACACCGCTCTACCGAGCCATTCGCTCGCCGTATCCTTACAGAACCATCCGGCTGGAAAAATTCTTTGTCCACACTCGTCGTGTCCGATAATACGAACGGAGCCCAAAAGCTCGAATCCTAGAGGCGTTCTCGAAATTCGCAGAGACCAGTCGACGCGGCCTTGGCTCTGCGATAGGGGGGCCGAGCACAGCCTTCCTCCGGACCATCCGTTCCTGGGCTTGATCCGATTTCGTAGACGGTTTAGTTAAGCTGGCGAAGTCATCATCCGTCGTTCAAACACGGCCGGACTGACCTGGCCGAGGGTCGAGTGTCGTCGTCTCTGATTGTAGAATACCTCGATGAAGTCGAAGAGGGCCATCTTGGCCTCGCCGCAACTGAGGAAATGCTCCCCAAGCTCGTGCTTGACCGTGGAGAACCAGCTCTCGATGACGGCGTTGTCGTAGCAGTTGCCCCGTCGGCTCATGCTCCCGGTCATGCCATGCGTCTCAAGGAGACGTTGGTAGTCTTTGCTGGCATACGGACTGCCCTGATCGGAGTGATGCAAGAGCCCCGCGGCCGGTTGGCGACGTTTCAGTGCCATCCGCAACGCCTTGATAACCAGGTGACGGTCGTTAATAGCACTTACGGCCCACCCAACGAGGAATCGCGAGTAGAGGTCGAGGAGCGCCGCGAGATAAAGCTTCCCGCCGCTGCCGATCACGAACTCGGTCGTGTCCCCGACCCACCGTTGGTTCGGCGCATCGGCGACGAAGTCTTGCCCGAGCACATTGGCCGCGACGGGCTGGTCATGACCGCTTACCGTCGTGCGCTTGAAGCGTTTGCGTACTCGAGCAATGAGGCCTTCTGCCTGTTTCAACCGAATCACCCGCTTCCGACTCACTCGATACCCCTGCTCGTGCAGGTCGTGATTAATCCGCGGACTCCCATAGGTGCGGCGACTCGCCTCATGGGAGGCACGAATCAACACGCGCAACTGGCGGTCCCGGCGCGCGTGGGCCGACGGCGGCCGACGTACCCAGGCATAAAAGCCACTCCGAGAGACGTTGAGAATCTGACACAGGTGAGCGACCGGTACGGTGGCCTTCTCCGCCTGGATGAACGCGAATCTTACTCGCTCTCCTTCGCGAAGAAGGCCGCGGCTTTTTTTAACACGTCGCGCTCCACCCGCAACCGCCGATTCTCTTTGCGGAGCCGCCGAAGCTCCTCGCGTTTCACGCCCGTCAAGCCCGTCCGGCCCTTCGTCCGATCGGCCCGGGCCTGACGGACCCCGTCCTGTGCCAAAACTCGGCCCTTTAGAAATAGACCACAAATCAGCAGCTTAGACGCCCTTGGAATCCGCGCAGAATCCAGGGTATTTCGCGCCGCAGGGGCTGGCGGATGAAAATAGAAGGCACACCCACCAAGTACCCGAAATGAATGGAGTACGCGGAGTGAAAGGAAGCCGCACGTTCTCTGTCAACAAGACTGGTCTTCCTCTAAGCTCTCCCGACATTGAGCGAATGGTAGCAGCGGGATTGACGCGTAGGGTCATGGCCCAGGCCGACTGAGAACGAACCCCAGGAATATTCCCAAGTCGTCGACAAAGACCTCGTTGCTACCGCGAACAGGCGATGTTGTCTGCGCAAGGAACAATTGCTCTGGGTTCGCCACTTCCGTTCCATACCGGAACTGGTTCACGCCCTTCAGGAGTTCCGCGCTCTCTACAACCGATCCTGGTTGATCGAGCACCTTGGATTTCAATCTCCGGTTCAGGCGCGAGAACGTCTTGCGCTCGAACCCGCTGCTTGATTATGGTGGGCTTATTCTATCCAAGAAACCAGGGGCGCAACACGACGTATTCGTCGCACTCGGCAACCCCGGTGTCGGGTGCAAGATTGGCGTTGTGCGCCGTGCACCAACTTGCGCCGGATCGCCGTTCAGAACAGCGTCTCCAGCGAACAATTAATCGATTTCACAAATCATGAATTCTCTGGGCTCGCCGCCGCTTCATCCATAAGGTCCTTCGATAGCAACTCGATGCGTTGAACAGAATGTTTGAATCCAAACCGTGAACGGCCCGTGACTATATCGCGTCTGAGATGGTCCACCCACCCAATAACCGCTAGTGCGCTTTTGACGTCAGGAGTGCTCGACGCTTGGTCGGCGTCATCCGCAGCAACCAGCCCTTGATATCGATAAAGTAACGGCGAACTGAGCGATGTCGACGGCATCGACATCTCAAATGTGTCTTCCTCCGCGGCCACAATCAGAGAAGCTTCAAACACATGTCCTGCCTTCTGATGTCGTATGGTTCGTACTCCCGGTCGGTCAAACAGTTTGTCGACCACATCAAGGTCCGACGCATCGCCACGGATAAACTTGTAATATAAATCCGCATCGACCGTCCGCATGATCAGAGCTACGACGGTCGCTAAAACAAAAGACAACCGGTCACTGGGCATAGTAGCGAAGACGAGTCCAAGACGATGGATCGCTTGTGAAATCCTCCGAAGGCTGAGATCGGGCACGTCAAAAAAAGCCAGCAGCAATGTCTTTACAGTGTCATGCCATTGCTGTGCCATCGAGTCTCTCGTTCGCCTGACGTATTCGTTCAACTGTATCGTGTCAAGTGTCGCTTCGATGAACCTCTTTCGTCCTACATCCGGGAGTTGAAAGTCAACATCGAAAAACCGCCGTAAATATCCTTGAGCGTCAAAACCACTGCCGTACAGAGCGCGAATCGAGTGCGCCAACTCTGTACGATTGACAGCCAGCACAAATACAATGTGGTCCACCATAAAGAGGTGCTTTGCGACCTCGAGGAGTTCGACGGCATACGAAGGACGGCATCGGTCCAACTCATCAATGACGACGATTAGCGGCTTGCTGTCCTTGGATTCCGCCAAGGCGCTCGCCATGTCTCGAAGCTTAGCTCTGAAGGCTCGTACGGATTCTTGTTCCTTTCGATAGCTGGAGACGCGCTCTTCGGCGTAGGAGGCAAGTCTGTGGCCTACCTCTTTTTCCAAGAGAGGGTTGACGTCCAATACTCCAGCCGTCGCGAGCCGAATCAAGGCTGGAGCTGCCCGTCGAACGATTTCCTTCGCAGCGCCATTCACTTGCCGGATCTTCTCGGCGAGCGAACTGTTGTCGTACTGGCCTAGCCCAGATATCAATTCGCCCGAAAGAGCGACAAAAGGATCGTCGGTAAAATCAGTCTCCCAGGCGTTGAATTGGACGACTGGAAAATCTTGGTTCCGCAGGTATTGAGTCCAAATCCTGAGAAATGTCGTTTTTCCTACCCCCCACGCCGCATCGACAGCCAAGACACACGGGCCCTCGATAGAGCCGACGAGGTGAGTGAGGACATCTACGGGTTCCTGTCGCCCGATCAAATCGTTCTTGAAAGGGTCGTTAGTTGGGACCTCAAGCTCTCGTGGTTGAAGGCGTATTCCCACGCGTGTCACCAAGTCTGTGCTGTTAGAAATACTGCTCGGGGAGATGCCTCCCTCGTAGTTGAAGGATTAACCGTGAGCGGCTCCTTTAATCCAGGTTCAATGAGAATCCCGTCCTGTGCCAAAACTCGGCCCATTTGAAATAGACCATAAATCAGCAGCTTAGTGTCTGTGTTTCCGACTGGGCAGCGAGTTGCGATCTTCTTTATTGCGGACGACAGGTCAGATACGTATTCCAGTTCAGCGGAAGGAGTCGCGATGGCGGTAGGGTCGAGGGCTGGCGCGGTGCTCCGTAGGCGCGGCCTATCTGTTTCTCCCCGTTTCCTGTGGGAGTGTCTCACTAGCCGCACCGTAAGTCCGTTTCCAGCCCGGCCCTGGCCACACCGCTCACCGCTCGCAGACCACCCCGTCCCCGTCGGCATCCCGCATGTAGGGGTACGCGGGATGGCCGCGGCGCACTGGCGCGATCCCGTGGCGCCGTGCTTCAGCGCAGGTGATGCGCCCGTTGCCGTTGTCGTCGTATTGACGGAGCGTGCTGCTGCCGCGTGTCGCAGATGCTGGCTCTTGGTGCGCAGTGCCGCCCTTGGTCTCACTGCCACCGGCCTCGCAGACAATCCCGTCCCCATCACCATCGCGCATATAGGGGTAGGCTGGATGGTCGCGGCGCACCGGGGCAATCCCATGCGCGCGGGCCTCGGCGCACGTGATACGGCCGTCGTCGTTGTCGTCCCACTGAACAAGCATCTCATGCACATCGGCGGCTGTCGAGGTGATGTCCTGAGCGACTGGTGAGACGCCGTGGGCCAACACGACCAAGTCGGTCGACTGGCAGCCAGACAATACGCCCTCAAGGGCGTCTGCCTCCCGTTGGTCTATCGTCAGACCATACTTTCGGCGGACCGCAAGGCTACGGTCCGCAAACCAGCACCGGTTCCGGTCCGGTAGCCACTCCGCGGCGTCGCGAGCACGCTTCTGGTTCCGGTTCACGCCGGGACTTGCCAGCGTCAGATTCAGCAGATCTGTTGCAAAGCGTCGTCGAGTTGCCTCATCCGCCGCACAGAGCCCACTGTCGTGCGCCTCGGAGCGTGCGACGATATGCTCAATGTCCGTCTCCCGTTTGTTGGCGAACCAGCGGCCCGTATAGGGACCATAGACGCCGCCAAGCTCAGCTATGATCCGGTCCTCCACGGACTGCGGATACCGATAGTCGTCCGCGTCGTACGGGGAGCAGCGAGATTCTGGGGCAACCACCAAGCCCCGCCACAATGTCTGGGTCGCTGCGAGGTCGTCCCAAGGGCCCATGGCGAGCACGGCGACCCATACAGGAATGGAAAAACGTCGCATCCTTATGCCTCCCCTTTTCAGACTGGCCGCCGCGTCGGGATGATGCGGTCGCAGCCAGTCGGCCTACGCCCACCCGAGAATCAGTGGCCGACTGAGAAATCGTTCCGTCCCGAGCGGTCGCGCCCGCGCAGGAGGAACAAGGCCCGCTTGCCGTAGTCGTGGGCCTTGTGCGGTTCTGCCAATCGGAGGCCCAGCTCGTGGTCGTAGTGGCAATGGCCGGGCATGAACCGCCCCACCAGTGCCGCGCGCCGGTGGCCCGAGGGGTTGGCGCGCGAGCCGTGGATGATGTAGACGTCGTGAAACGAGATCTGGCCGGCCGCGAGAACTAGATCGCGCGCCGACGCCTCGTCGAAGTGCTCCGAGTCGCAGACCCGGTTGATCGTGAGATCCTGATCCTCTTCCCAATGATGAGAAAAGATTTTGCGGTCCTTGTGGGAGCCGGGGATGAAGCGCATGCAACCGTTGTCCGGTACGGCGTCGTCGAGCGCAATCCAGATTGACAGCGTCTCGAGTGGTCGAATGGGATAGTACGCGCCGTCCTGATGCCAGGGAGTCGCCTTGCCGCCGTGCGCCGGCTTGCCGAAGATGGTCGTTCCCCAGAGGATAATGTCCTCCCCTATCAATTGCTCGACCATGTCGAGTAGCTCGGGTCGAGTGACGAAACTGAGCCACCGTCGTGAGCCCCGAACACCCTGTGCGCCGGTGGTCTCCAGGTGCGGCCCCAGCATGAAGTCCGAGGAGAAACCCGGATTGGCTGACAGCAGCTCATCATAGGCTTCGCGCATCTCCGCCACCACGTCCTGCGGCAGGCGGCAGTCCGGCACCACGAATCCGTCGTTATGGAAACGCCAGAGCTCCTCGGCACTCAGGCGATCGCAATTCCTCACCACGGGACATCTCGCAAATAAAGATGGAGGAAATCTAGCACGAGAGCCGTCGGAGGTGAACTCCATCTTGCGGTGCTTCCATCGCGGTATTCAGCGATTTCGTTGATTCGAGCCGGCCAACAAAATCGAAACGAAGTGCGTAGACAAAGGAAACTGGGTGCCCGACCGTAACGAGCGCGTCGTGTCCAAAAACACAAACGCGTTGCCAAGCCCTTGATGGTTGCGCTTTCCACGATAGTGATAGATGAACTCGGCGACGGCCCGGCGAGCCGGTCTTAGAGTTCGTTTGTATTTTTGGACACGACGGGGTTGGCTCTGCTCATGTTCCGTATCAGCTCTCGTATTTCGGGAGCGACGCCTGGTCGTCCGGGCCTACGCCGTCGGCTCTTCCAAGTCCAATATCGTCTGAACCCACAACGGTGCCAGCGGATGACCGTCTCAGGTTTCACGATGACGAGGACGCTCTCCCAGTCAGTCCAGATTCTGCGCAATAGCACCCAAAACCCGCGGTCGACCTTCGAGAGCCGCGGCCGTTTCACGGAACGGCGGAGGACGGCGAGCTGCTGCCGAAGAGCGACATTCTCGAGAGCCAGCTCGCGACGAGCCTTGAAGGTAGAGATGAGAGCGCGAACCAACGACGAAATCATGCCGGCATGGTGCCGGCAGACCGGAGATTAATCAAGTTCGGGGCGCGCGGATGAATAAATAGAAGGCACAGCCGATGGTGAACGTGTTCTTGCTTACCAGCGTCACTGCAATCGAGGATAGGTCTCTGACCAATGTTGCCGCAACTGACCATAGGTCTCTGAGCGTCGGAATAGCTTTGCGATCTTGTTCGTCGTGAACCCCATCCTCTCAAGGAAACAGGCCTCTAGTAGCAACTTCAGGAAGAAGTTATAGAGAAGCACGCGCACGTGCTCTGGTTCGACCGAGTTTTCGTCATTCAACTCCCGTGACTTTGGGTCAAAGGTGAAGTGCGTGAACTTGTTACGATGCTCTACGATGCCATCGACATATGCAGCCGGATCCGCGACGAGAGCATGAAGCGCTTCCGCATGCTTTTGAACGAGCGATTCAAGCCGTTCCCTTAACGTAAACCTTTTTTTAACAGACGTCCGAACGCGCTCATCCGTTCCTTCGGGTAACATGACCGGGAACCGTCGATGGAGCGCCTCAAGGGCTCGGATTAGAAACAGGAACTTCTCTTCTCTGAAGTCGCCTCCATAAGCTCCAGCGAAATAGAGTGCCCGCACGTAGTACAGTTCTTCAGCGTGGGATAGCCACGACCGGAAGACCTCGGACGGGCAATCTTTGATGTCGTCGAACCGGAAAAGCATCTTGTGAGGCATCCCTTCGTGAGTGATTCCTCGGCTTCGATCGATGGGTACGGCGTGGAATGTTCCGATCTTTGTAGTAGAGCCCTCGACGGCCGGCAGCAAGAGCTTGAGTTCGTCCGTTTCGCACCACGTGAGACAGGCGATGGAGAGGAAATCGCCGCACGCCTGGATTATGGACTTGAACTCCGAGAGGGGTTTTGGTGTAGACGCGCGAACCTCGAAGCGGGTCTCCTCCAGCAGCGTGACGCGATTACTTATGAGTGCCTCCTCCGCAAGCGAACACCGGGGCCGAACCGAGACCTGGAACTTGCCGTCATCTGACAACACGAGGGAATCGAGGGGGGTGTAGCGGACAACGAAGTCGGGATATTTCGCTGTGTCCACTTCGAGTCCAGACCGTTCCCACCACCTACTCATGTTTCGAAACAAGATTGACGCCCAAGAAATGAGGGGATCGACGGTATCGATATGGAAGTCCAGAATGAGACTATTCGCAATGAGAGCAATCACTCTAGGGGCATCACCGAAGAAGCCGCCAAAGGCCGGCCGTTTGTAGCAGTGGCAGTCAAGTAGCGTGATCGCCTTACCGTCTGTCGTGCGCCCTAGGAGGAAGTCGTAGCTTTGAGGCGGTGACTTCAACACAGGGCTCTCCACTGGCACGGTAAGTTTCAGGGTAATCTCGTTCCGTTTGTCAAAGCGGACCGTCCCGACCCATCGCTGGCCTGGATCGTTTGGATCCCACCAAATGCCGTCGTGCTGGAAGGATTCCATCCCCAAAGGGTAACCCCTCCGGGGGATGGAGGATCCAGAATTCGGTCGAATCTAGGCCACTTTTTTTGGTTTTGGATAGACGCCTTCTAAGGCGAGGGTCGCGGGTTCCGGCCTGTGTTTCAGGGTTTCCAGCTGAGACCGGATGGCTCCAGCCTGCACCACCCGCCATCCAGTCTGGCCAATTGTGGCACTGCAGAGACGGGTGAGATTTTCTGCGCGGTTGGCGGGGTTTTGCAGGGGTAGGTGTCACCAGAGACGCGCTAGAAGGGCTGAACTGGCCTCATTTTCGGTTTTGGTCTCTAATCTCGATTTTCGAGTGCCACGTTTGCGCCAAAGGGCGGGAGCGGGTCGCAGACAGGGCCGTGCAGCGTCGGAAAAGAGGCCGCCCGAGGGGTCCAGAATCAAGGCCAGGGCTACCGCGGCGCAGCGGGCTAGCACGTTCTGGTCCAGGTCCACCTGAGTCTACTTGATGTCCATCCTTCCCCAGGTCCTGGACCCAGGTCTTCGCCAGGGAGCGTGGCATCCCGTTGCTGGACGGTGTTTCCCAGCGCGTACGGGGGAACCCGAATCGCCGGCCGCAACGTCACCCTCCCAGCGCATTGGTGTCACCTCGTTCGAAAGGGCGAGGATCTCCACGACCGCTAGGGTCAGCCATGGCGTTCAGAACAATAGGCCGGATATTCAGAAACGGTCGCAAGAGGGAGCCTCTCCACGTTCATGAGACGCCGGTGGCGTCGGCGGGTCGACCGGTACGGAGGGTCAAGTCTTAATTTTCCTGTCAAATCTCCGTACGGTTCCCCGCGCTCGGTTAAGCTGCTGATTCCTCCGACGTGCCTTGCGGGAGAAGCTCGTTGCGAAGCTCCTCGACTTTCCTAGCGGCGAAGACATCCATCCTCACGCCGCGCCATTTGTTTGCGACGGCCAAGAGCACAGCGAACGAGAGTTTCATCGCGGCCTCCTCGGTGAAGAAGTGAGGAATGACCTTTGTGCGACGTTTGTGCTCTCCGAACGTGCGCTCAAGTAGATTCGACGTGCGAAGCCTTTTGTGATGCGCCGCAGGAAGGCGTAGCGCCTGAAGACACGCTTCGAGGGTCTCTTCCATGCACTTCATCGCGCTCGGGAATCGTTGACGGTACCGAGCGATCACCTCCCGACCCTTCTTCAGCCCTTGCTCGTAGCTGTTCGCATGGAACGACTCAAGGATGGCCGCCTTGAGTTCGTCGCGCACTTCCTTCGGAGCCTTGCACAGGATGTTCTCGAGGCGGTGCTTCTGGCAATGTTGCTTGAGGCTTCGAGGGAAGACCTCTGCGATCGCTTTGAGCACTCCAGGATTCCCGTCCGTCACGATGAGCAACGGCTCCCTCATTCCTCGGGCCACCATCTCCTGCAAAAACCCCTTCCAGTTCTCGTAGGATTCTCGGTTGCCGACACCGATATGAAGAAGATCTCGCGTCCCATCAGCGCGATAGCCGGTAGCAACGAGGATGGGCTCTTTCCTCTCCGCTCCTTGGTGGTAGCGCAGGTACGTGCCGTCGAGCTCGAGATACAACAGCTTCTCGTTCGAGAGATCCCGTTTTCGAAACGCCTCGAAATCCTCCGACAGACACCGTGTGACCCGGCTCACCACCGACTTCGAGACACCCGTGCCGCTCAGCACGTCCGCGAACGTCGCCTCAATGTCACGCGTCGACATCCCGTGGACGTACATCCGCGCGATCAGTTCATCGAGTTTCTCGGTCCGGCTCACGTAGGCGTCGAGAATCTTTGACTGAAACACCTTCTCTGTTTCTCGTACCCGCGGCACTTGCACCGTTACCGCTCCCTCGCCCGTGAGGACCCGATGCGACTCATACCCGTTGCGTCGTCCCTTCTCCTTCGTCGTTGCCGGAGCGTTCTCATAGTAGTTTCGACCCAACGCCTCCGTCACCTCGCGCTCCAACGCATATTGAAGCATCATCTGAGCTCCCGACCGGACGACCTCCGAGAGATTCATCTCCACAAATACCAGTTGTTCCTCGAACTGCTTGAGCAATCGCTGACTCGGTAGTACCTTTCCCATGATGTATGGTTCTCCTTTTCTGTCCCCATGACGGGGACGGGTTTGAGCTTGGGGAACCATACATCGTTTTTCTTTGACAGGAATCTTAAGACATCACCGTACGGAGCAGCCGATCGTGGCAGGCCTAAACCGTCGAATCAACGCTGGAACGACTTTTTGCGGAGCAAAAGTGGGACACGCCGAAAGGCAGGGAACACATCCACTACTTTTGCGAGAACCGGAGGAGCGGAATACGGACCTTCAAGGACGACGAAATCGAAGGTCACCTGCGGGACCTTGGTCACGTGTGCTGACGCGTACCAAGCAGTGCTCAGCTCGTAGCGAATGCGCGCCCTAGTCCAGAGCGCTATACACAGGTATACTCGTCGTCAAATATGCGATTCTCTCGCCGAACACTCGCCCGGCTTGCTGAACTAATGGAGTCTGCGATGACTCACGCCGGCCTGGACGCACTCTTTTTCGAATTTGGGCTAGAACGGCACGATCGTGATGGAAACAAATTGGCCAGAAGCACGACATTGCTCAAGGCAATCGAAAGGGTCGACGACGCAGATGGAATCGTGATTGGAATTGTTGAACGCCTTTTCGCGAATGACTATTACAGAGACAACTCACCGTCTCTGCACGAGGCTCTTCGGTTGGACGGCTTCGTACTTCAATCTGGTCATTTAGTTCCAAGTGAGCCTGCGCTTGTGGCGTTGGCTCCTGAAACGAGCGCACTGGAAGAGGCGTTGCAGGCTCAGCAACTTGATGTCGCGTTCCAGCACTACCGCCAAGCCGTAAATAACTTTACTAACGAACAACTCGAAGCGTGCAACGGTCAACTCCGTTCGTTTCTCGAAGCACTTTGCATCGATCTTGGAAGGAGATTGACAAACCACAATGTTGACAATGCTCTCGCAGCGCTACAGCGGCTCCATAACGAGGAACACTTAGATCAATCCGAGTACAATATGTTCCGTTATTTTTGGGGAGGGATTCAGGATAAAGGTCCTCACGCTGGCCTCACAACCCACGACGAAGCACTCTATAGATTGCATGTCGGCACAGCCATAGGACGCTACCTAGTCAAGAAATTCGAATAAGCTTAGATTGTCACTTCATAGTTTCCATTAGATCTTTCGATGTCACGCCGACAATAGGAGTCACTATTTTCGCAGTCCACTAAAGGGCCCAAAAGTGTCGGAGACCCCGAGTAATTGAACTCCAGGGAAGATTTGTAATGGAATTCAGGCTTACCTATATGGGCAGTTTGCCTGCGCTGGGCTCGGGGAAGAGCAACTCTTTGGGAAAAGGCGACAGCGATACACGTGTTCTGCCTTCAGCAACCCCGCCGGGGCGAGCGGTTGTCCCGCCACTGGCATGACTTCACGCGGTTGGACGAGGTCGGCTACGCCGGCAAGGCACTCTCCGACCGCGCACTCGCGTTGTCGGTGGCGCGCCATGAGGCCGTTTTTTTGAGAGAAGGATGCGAGGGGCCAATGGATCGACTACGGGGCCGCTGTTTCCGGCGAACTGCGACTGGTCCCGGACGGTTTCGCGCGGAACGCGCTTGAGGAGGACTACGCGAGTATGATTTCCGACGGCATGCTGTTTGATGACGCCGAACCATTCGATCTGCTCATGGAGCGCTGCGCGGATTTTGAGGCGAGGGCCAATGCCGCGTGAGCGAACGCAGTCCCCTGCGGACACGTGTCTGGGTTGGGTGCCGCGCATGAAATCCGGAGCGTGGCAAGGATTGCCTTTTGTACTTCCGACCGACGGCCTAGCTCGAGGATTATTCGAAGAGAGAACGCGGTGATATGACGGATACGCCCGAACAACGCGCCCGGCGCGCAATCGATGCGAACCTCCAAGCTGCCGGCTGGCGCGTTCAGGACCTCGACGACCTCGATCTCACGGCCGGGCGTGCGGTCGTCGTGCGCGAGTTCCCTATGAAACCCGGGTTCGGATCGGCCGACTACATACTCTATCTCGATTTACAGGTCGTTGGAGCGATCGAGGCCAAGCCTGAGGGCACGCTCACCGGTGTCGAAGCGCAAACGGCCAAGTATGCCACCGGCTTGCTGGACAACCTGCTCGCGGCGCGTCGACCTCTCCCGTTCCTTTTCGAATCCAATGGTACAGTGACCTACTTCACTAACGGGCTCGATCCGGCGCCGCGTAGCCGGCAGGTTTTCAACTTCCCGCGACCTGAAACACTAGCGGGTCTGATCGCCAGGCCAATGCAGTTACGCGCGCGGCTGAAGGAGCTCCCGCCGCTCGACGAATCGCGGCTCTGGTCCGTTCAGGCCCGCGCCATCCGCAAACTGGAGCGATCCTTCGCCGAAGCTCATCCGCGCGCTCTCATTCAGATGGCAACCGGTTCCGGCAAGACCTTCACCGCCGTGAACGTCGTCTATCGCCTGCTCAAGTTCGGCGGAGCCAAGCGCATCTTGTTCCTGGTGGATCGGAGTAATCTGGGCCGCCAGACCGAGGACGAATTCGCCAATTTCACGCCCCTCGACGACCCGCGCAAGTTCCCGACGCTCTATACCGTCCAGCGCCTTACAACCAACGCGATCAACCCCGCCGCCAATCTAGTCATCACGACGATCCAGCGCCTTTATTCGATGCTCAAGGGCGAGGCGGAGTTCGACGCTGACAACGAAGAAGGCTCCTCCTTCGACGCGGCAAAGCCCTGGCGTGGCGAACCGCCGGAAGTGGTCTATAACGCAGCCGTTCCACCGGAGCTCTTCGATTTCGTGATCGTGGACGAATGCCACCGCTCAATCTACGACCTCTGGAGCCAAGTGCTGTTGTACTTCGATTCCTTCATGGTCGGCCTCACCGCCACACCCGCCGGCAAGACCATCGGATTCTTCAACCAGAACCTCGTCATGCAGTACAGCCACGATGAGGCGGTGGTCGACGGCGTCAACGTGGATTTCGATGTCTATCGCATCACGACAGAGATCACCGAGAAGGGCGCGACTATTAAGGCCGGCGATACCGGCGTCTATGTCGACAAGCGCAACAAGCTAACCCGCGCCGAGAGATTGAAGTTGCTTACTGAAGACCTCACCTACACCGCAAACGAACTCGACCGGGATGTAGTCTCGGAAAGCCAGATCAGAACCGTCCTTCGCCAGTTCCACGAGAAGGTCTTGCCGGAGTCCTTCCCCGGCCGCCAGGAGGTGCCGAAGACTCTGATTTTCGCGAAAGACGATTCGCACGCCGACGATATCGTCCGTATCGCGCGCGAGGTGTTTGCCCAACGCAACGAGTTCTGTAGCAAGATCACCTACCGAACCGGATTTACCAAGATTGTGAAAACCGTCACCGAGGACGACGGCAGCAAAACCGAGGTAACCGAATGGGTGAAGACCTCGAGCCTCACCCCGGATGAGATTCTCGCCAACTTCCGCAACAGCTTCTTCCCGCGCATCGCTGTCACCGTCGACATGATCTCCACGGGCACCGATGTGAAGCCGATTGAATGCGTGTTCTTCATGCGCAACGTCAAGTCGGCCGGCTTCTTCGAGCAGATGAAGGGCCGCGGTGTCCGAGTTATCTCGCCGGACAAGTTACGCACCGTCACCCCGAGCGCGCGGGTTAAGGACCGCTTCATCGTCGTAGATGCGGTGGGCGTGTGCGAACGGGACAAAACCGATTCCCGGTCCCTCAACCGCCAGCCGTCGAAGACGCTCGAACAAGTGCTCAATTACGTCGCGCAGGGTGGCATCGATCCCGAGGCATTGAAGACACTGGCTGGGCGGCTCGCCCGCCTGCAGCGCGAGTTCACGCCAGCTCAGCTTGCTCAACTGAAGGACCTGGCAGGCGGCAAGTCGTTTTCGAATCTTGCCCACGATTTGCTCAAAGCCTGCGACGCCGACGCTCAAGTCGAGGCGGCGAAGGAGCGGTTCGGAACTGGACAGCCGACCGAACAACAGATTGCCCAAGCTGCCCAGCACTTGGCGCGGGCCGCGACGACTCCCTTCATGAAGGCGGGCTTCCGACGCCGTATCTTGGAGATTCGCCAGCAGAACGAGCAGACCATCGACCGCCACACGGTCGATGACGTGCTCTATTCGGGTTTCGATGCTTCCGCGGTCGAGAAGGCGCGATCGAAAGTGAGCGATTTTCGAGCCTGGCTCGAAGAGCACAAGGACGAATTGACCGCGCTTCAGGTGCTTTACGCAGGTGCGCGGCCGCTTAAGCTGTCGCTTAAGGACCTGCGGGCACTGAGGGACGCGATCGCCCAGCCACCGGTCTCCGCCACGCCTGCCCAACTCTGGCGCGCCTTCGAGGCCGCCGAGGCGGACAAGGTCGCGGGCCGCGGCGGAGCGCAACTGTCGGACCTCGTGAACCTGGTCCGTCATACCCTGATGCCGGCCAGGACGCTCCTTCCTTATCGAGACGAATTGAGAGAACGCTACCAGGCATGGCTGCGCGAACGTGATGCCGACAACGCCTTCACGCCAGAGCAACGCGAATGGCTCGACCGGATGGCCGAGCACATCGCCACCAGCCTCGCCATCGAGCCGGACGATTTCGAGACGGGATGGTTTGGACAGCAAGGCAGCCTGGGCCGGGCGCATGCGTTGTTTGGCGATGACCTCAAGTCGCTGATCGCCGAGCTTAACAAAAAGTTGGCGGCATGACAGCCAACGACCAAACAGCAGTGCCCAGGGGATGGGTATCTAGACCGTTAATCGAAGTAGCGCAGGTTAATCCGCCCTTGGGTCGGCATATTCCTGACGATCATGTTGCCGTGGCGTTCGTGCCGATGAGAGCGGTTGGAGTGGAGGGTGAAGGCCTCACCGATCCAGAGATACGCCCCTATGGCAAAGTAAAGAAGGGATACACGGCGTTTCGTTCGGGCGATGTGATCATGGCCAAGATAACTCCCTGTATGGAGAATGGCAAAACGATGGCTGTGCCGGAAGTGCCGAGTGGCGTTTGCTTCGGCTCTACAGAGTTTCATGTCATTCGTCCCGAAAAGGGGATTACCTCCAAGTGGATTGAGCATTTCCTTTTGCAACACAAGACCCGCCGTGATGCTCAGAGGCAAATGGTTGGGGGTGTTGGGCAAATGCGCGTTCCTGCCGAGTTTCTTAATACTGTGAGGATTCCGGTAGCACCCTCAGCTGAGCAAGCCCGGATCGGCGAAGCGCTCGACGAATTCTTTTCCGATATCGATGCCGGTGTTGCGGCTCTGGAGCGGGCACGGGACAAGCTGAAGCGCTATCGCGCCTCGGTGCTTAAGGCGGCGGTGGAGGGAACGCTAACTGCCGACTGGCGCCTGGCGCACCCGAATGTCGAGCCCGCGAGCGAATTACTGAAACGTATCCTTGCCGAACGCCGTCGGTACTGGGAGGAAGAGCAGCTTCGTAAATTCGCGGAGAATGGTAAGGTTCCACCGAAGAGCTGGCGGGCGAAGTACAAGGAACCCGCAGCGCCCGATACCGGCGGTCTGCCGCTGCTCCCCGATAGCTGGTGTTGGGCCACAATAGATCAGCTTACATCTAAGTTGATGAACGGGTTTGGAAAGCGCTATCAAGCAGCGGGAAGTCCGTGTATAGTGCTTCGGCTTGCCGATGTGTTTGATGGCAAAATTTCATACGACAAAGTTCGACGCATAAATTGTACGGATGACCAAGTCCGCAAATATGAGGTGAACGAAAACGATCTTCTCATCTTGCGGGTGAACGGTAGTGCTGATCTGGTAGGTCGATTCGTATCGTTCAAGCGTTCATGCAAGAAGATACTTTTTTGTGACCATTTCATTCGAGCGCAATGTGTTTCTGCGGATACCGCAGCTTGGTTAAGGAACTATGCCGATGGTGGCCGTTTTCGAAGTCATGTCGATCATAACAAGGTCTCCAGTGCAGGTCAGAACACCATTAATCAGAATGCCCTGCTGCCTTTTTCTGTTCCGCTGCCCCCGATAGCGGAACAGCAAGTAATTGCAGAAGCTATAGAAGATCATTATTCCGTCACCGATCATCTCAAAGCCGAGTTCGACGCGAAGCTTAACGCCACCCAAGGCTTGCGCCAGGCAATCCTGCGCCAGGCATTCACCGGCAGATTAGTGCCACAAGATCCAAGCGACGAGTCAGCCTCCGATCTCTTGAAACGCATCGCCGACGAGCGCGTAGCACGGAACACGGACGGCGGGAAGACTGATCGTCGCCGGTCGTCCAGGAACCGAAAAGCGGAGACGACGGCCAAATGACGGACACATCACAGATCGGCAAGAGGGCCTGGAGCTATGCGGGCGTCTTACAGGACGCCGGGCTGTCCTGCTTCGAATATGTCGAGCAGTTAACGCTGCTGCTGTTCCTCAAGATGGCGGATCAGTTGACCGAACCGCCTTGGGAACGCGAGCCGATCGTACCGCCGGAACTCGGATGGAAGAGCTTGTTGGATCTCGACGGCACCGCGCTAGAGAACCAGTATCGCAGGATCCTCGAAGCGCTCGGAGCGGCACCCGGCATGCTGGGTGTCATCTTCAAGGGCGCCCGTTGCGAGATCCACAATCCAGCACTCTTGAAACAGCTCATTGTCAACCTGCTCAACCGAGAGGATTGGCTGTCGCTGCCGGTGGACGTGAAAGGCACGATCTATGAGGAACTGCTTGCCCGCTCGGCGCAAGAGTCCTCGCGCGGCGCCGGCCAGTATTTCACCCCGCGCCCGGTAGTCCAAACGATATGCCAGGTGATGCAGCCGACGCCGGAAGATCGTATCTGTGATCCCGCGGCGGGTACCGGCGGATTTCTGTGCAATGCGTACCAACACGTGCTCGACCATTACGAACGTAACCTTGATCGTGACGAAAAGCGTGAGGTGCAAGCGAAACTAGTCGAGGGCATGGAGCTGTCCCCCAAGGTCGGGCGCATGTGTGCGATGAACGTCTACCTGCACGGCATCGGCGGTGATGACACGGTTGTGCATACCGGACACGACAGCCTCTCCGCGCCATGGCGCCGTGAATATTCGATGGTCCTCGCCAATCCGCCCTTCGGTAAGAAGCAGAGCCTGCTGTTCGTGAACGATGTAGGCGAGACGAAGAAGGATGACCAAATCGTCGTCCGAGAGGACTTTTGGACCTCGAGTAGTAACAAACAACTCAACTTCGTGCAGCACATTTATACTTTGCTGAAAATCGACGGCCGCGCCGCGGTCGTGGTGCCGGACAACGTACTGTTCGAGGGGGGAGCAGGTGAGAAGGTGCGCCGGAATTTGCTGGAGAAATGCCGCGTCCACACCCTCCTGCGGCTACCAACAGGCATTTGGTACTCCCCGGGGGTCAAGGCTAACGTGATTTTCTTCGATAAGAGGGAAGGCCGCGCAGAGCCCTGGACCGACCGGCTATGGGTCTACGACCTGCGTACCAACAAGCATTTCACGCTGAAGCAGAAGCCGATCCAGCGTGTGGATTTTGACGAGTTCGTTGCTTGTTACAAACCAGGTTGCATTCATGAGCGCGAAGCGACCTGGAGCGAAGCCACCCCTGAAGGGCGCTGGCGCGCCTACGACTACGAGGATCTGGGGAAGCGCAACAAACTGAGTTTGGACCTCTTCTGGATCAAGGACGAGAGCTTGACCGACACCGATTCGCTGCCTTCGCCAGACGTGATTGCCGCTGAGATTGCGGACGACCTGAAAACGGCGCTGGAACAATTCACCAAGATCGCGGAAAGACTCGCGTGATGAGCTCGTCGCGTCCAAAAACACTGAAGGGGTGAGCATGACAGTAACGAACAGCATGTCACCGATGCATCCCGGTGAGATACTTCGGGAGGAAATGGACGAGCGCAACCTGTGCCTTCTATTTATTCATCCGCGCGTACCGAACTTGATTAGTCTCCGGTCGCCTGTCCCTTCCATAAACTCGAGCTGCGTGAGATTAGCGAGCTGCCTGCAACCAGGATGCTTGGGTCGTCTTCATGTAGGACGTTTCGAGGATCGGCGTCGGCTCTACTCAGGGGTATAGGTGTAAGCTGGCGCGAAGTCCCGTAGCCGTCCCGAGCGGATCGGCTCAAGCAGCGGCGTGTCGAGTGTAATAATGATGGAGACCACCGACCTTTGGAATGGCTCTCACTTTGCCCATCGCCGGTGACTCTACCCGGCGAGGCTCAGGCGCGTCCTTCTCAAGCGACAAATGAGTCCGGCACGAATGATAGTAGTCGACGTATTTGCGTAGGATTCGCTTCAGGTGCCGCTCATCAAGGACGATCACATGGTCGAGACACTCACGTCGAATGGAGCCGATCATCCTTTCGACCAATGGATTCTGCCACGGGGAGCGCGGTGCGGTAAGGACCTGCTCTATCCCGAGACCGTCGACGCGACTATCGAAGTACGCTCCGTAGGTCTGGTCTCGGTCCCGTACCGGTTCGTCAACCAATCGTCGAGTGTGCAATTTTCACCCGCCATTGACACTCGGTGATGACGCGCGTGCAACAACATCTAACGATGAAGGTGATCGACGTCGTAGGCTCCACACAAGAACCGCCGAAACTGAAGATACCAATAATCCGAACAGTACAAGAACCCAGGAGGGCGGTTGTGGTTCCGGTCGTTCGGCGAGAAAGGGAAGAACTTCGTTGATGTACTGTTCTCCTAGGATTCCCCGTCCTGTGCCAATACTCGGCCCTTTTGAAATAGGCCATAAATCAGCAACTTAGTGTCTGTGTTTGCGACCGGGCCAAGGGCCGTGGGCTTTACAATCGTCTTGGGCGGGCGGGTCGTCACCATGCAGATGACCACCTAGTCGAGAGCGAATATCGAAGCGTGTTCCTGAAGCTGTTTCCACGCTACGCCGGTCGAGCCCGCCGAGGGGCTACCGTCGCCGGCGACCATCTACGCGGCACGGCAGTAGTAGTTGAGAATGCCCCCAAGTCGCTCTCGCGACACGATGGGGCCAGCGTCATTCGCGCTTGCCGGCAGAGGTGTGAGGAGCTCGTTGCCGAGACCTTGGTGGTTCCGTTCTGTGTGATAGTGCTGTACCTTCTATTTATTCATCCGCGTGATGGAGATCACGGATACACTCAGCCAGAACGTGCCCCTGGAGGACGTGCAGTATCTGGCCGGACACTCCAACCCCTCGGGCCACACAGTTCTAGGACCGGCGTAGACAGCACGTCACTCGCAACATCGTGGAGCGTGTCTCGATATGAAAGAAGGACCAGGGAAGAGAGACATCCTTTCGAGGCCTGCTAGCAAGAAAGCCGCTGCACGGCCTCGTTCGGCTCCCCCCAATGAACCCAAGCCGGTGCCGGTTCCTCTGCCCGAAGGTGTCCGCCACCAGCGGGTGGGTGAAACGACGGAACGTTCCGCGCATCTCGAAAAACTCAAACAACTCTTCGAGGCGGCTCCGATCAGCCGCTACCTGGGCATGACACTCAGCTATTGCGAGAACGGCGTGGCGCGCGTGCGTTTGCCGTTCCGGGCCGAGCTGATCGTGGCAGGTCTAAACCGCGCAATCAACGCTGGATCGACTTTTTGCAGAGCACAATCGTTCAGAAAGCTCTGACGTAGACTCCTAAAACGGCCAAGCGGCAGTGTCTTTAAACGCAGGTAAGCGCCATCGTCGCAATCCGCCGACCGGTGTCAGCAAAATGCTGGATTTCCTCGGGCTTGAGCGGACGGTCGAGGATAGAGCGCTCACGGTAGGAGAGCCATTTCTTGAGAACTTGGTAGCCGCCCAGTTTGTAGCGCCAGACGGAAGCAGGGACGTTGCGCCAGAAGGTGCGGGCATTGAGATACACGTCGAACGTCGTCTCACCAAGGGTGGCAACTGTCTCGCCCAAGGCGACCAGCTCCTCCGGCGTGTAGGGACGCTCGACAACCCGGCCTTGGCCAGGCATCACGGCGTCGCCAATTCCGAAGTGTCCCCATCCTGCCGTCACCGAAAAGTCGTCGCCGGTCATGCTGTGTCCGTCCGTCGTTGTGGGTACGGCGATTGCGGCAATCTCCGGCCGCAATGCGCCTTGAGTGAAATCGTTCCTTGGAAATCTGGAGGAGTCCAGATACGCTGTTGGTTCGTCATCTCAACGTGAGCGTGTAGGCGGTGGGTCCTGGCAGAAGCGGTGTGGGTCGGCCCTCCTCCCCGTCCTGTGCCAAAACTCGGCCCTTTTGAAATAGACCGCAAGAGCGAACCTTTCGACGTTTACAATGACGTCGGATCACCTCATCCGTTCGCCGCGAAGCCGCTAATCCTGGCAGCTCTAAACTGCGGAATCAACGACGGATCGAGTTTTTGCGGAGCACACCTCGTCGACGCCGTCGCTGTGCTCGTAAACGAGCTCGGATTCCACCGATTCCGAGTCACCGTCGTGGGCGCACCCGCGCGTCCCGAGGACGACGAATACCTCGAGAGTTTGAAGAAGAGCTCGAGACAAGCGGGCGTGGACGAGTACATTCGTTGGGTCGGATCGATTCCCCATCGGGATGTCGTGCCCTACCTCCAGCGCTCACACGCGTTGGTACGGATGCTCGGCGACGGCGGATTCGGCAAACACGAGCTCGAAGCGCTTTCGTGCGGCGTCCCGGCACTCGTGTGCACGCCGGTGTACCGTGACGTCTATGGCGAGTTCGCCGCGTCGTTGTGCTGGCAGGAGAAAGACGCGAGCGACCGCGCAGACAAAATTCGGGCTACCGCGAGCTGGTCGGAGAACGATCGTGAACGTTTCTCCTCGTTGGCGAGAAGCTATGTGGAAAGCCATCACAACTTGAACAATCTCGTGCGTAAGATCGTTGACGAGTTTCAATCTGGAGCTCTGTCTTGACGGAGTGGGACCGTCGCACTAATCTTTGTCGGCTGCTACACTGCGGTCGCCCGGCCTCAATTCTAGACTGCTCCTGGCGACCTACTTCCGCTGTCGCACACGGCGCCAACCCCCATCTGGGTGTCCCGTCCTGTGCCAAAACTCGGCCCTTTTGAAATAGACCGTAAGAGCGAACCTTTCGACGTTTACAATGACGTCGGACCACCTCATCCGTTCGCCGCGAAACGGCCAATCCTGGCAGCTCTAAACTGCGGAATCAACGACGGATCGAGTTTTTGCGGAGCACAACCACGTGGTCAGCCCAGCCGGCATCGCCGAAAGAACTGCGTCTTTCGAAATCAGGCTATTCACGGCCTCGGTTTCCCACAATCTACAAAGTGCCAGTGGAACTCCTCCCGGACGCCGTGCAGCGCGGACTGGGCCAAGTCGGTTCGCTCGGTTGGGATACGAGCGTAGAGGCAAATGGCCAAGCCGTCGACGTTGTTTCGGTTGGGCGAGATCAGGACTCACTATGGTTTCTCGAATACCATCAGTAGTGTTCCCTTGGCGACCCCGTCCTGTGCCAAAACTCGAACCTTTTGAAATAGACCACAAATCAGCAGCTTAGACGCCCTTGGAATCCGCGCAGAATCCAGGGTATTTCGCGCCGCAGGGCTGACTTCCGACCCATGGGCTGGCGGATGAATAAATAGAAGGTACAAGCTGACAGTAGCCGTCCGGGTTGGGTGACGTCGTGCTCTCGGCGCCCGGCAGGCGGTCAATCAACGCCGGATCAACTTTTTGCGGAGCACAACGGCTCTATCGCGCCGGGGAAGTTTTGAGATCACCCGAGATTCGGACTGATATCGACAAAGCTTCAATGGAGCCCCGGAGTAAGGTGATTGTAGCAGACATGAATGTATTTTATTTGTAGTTATAAGTAAGATATAATATGCTTTCGACAGGCTGGCTTTTGCTCCTGATCTCATCGAGGGGCGAGATCAGGAGGCTCGTTGGGCGTATTGGAACGGATCCGTGACGCCTTGAGAGTAGAGCCCCTAGTTGTAGTAACCCCGGCCGGGTCGGAACGCTCTTTTCCCGCCGTGCCAATCATTGGGAGTTAACTGAACCATGACAAGTGAAAGTAAACTGGACCTGAGTGCCCTTCGCGACGCGATGAAAAGTGGTGCCGCGATCCGATCTGTCACCCGATTGCAGCCGGCCGGCGGGCCGGGAGACAAGGTCTTTCCCCCGACGTTCGGAGACACCGACAAAATCGACCTGCCGAATGGCCAGAGTTGGAGCACGAAGTACGCGGTCGAGAGGAGGCGTTTGGGCGGTGACAGCCGCCTGTGTGTGCTACTCGATTCCGTGGCCAGCCAAGCCAACCGGATGGAAGAGGCGTTGCAGCGCTCATGGGACGAGGAACGCGTCAAGTTTCCAGTCGTTCGCGTTGACTTCACGGGCGCGACACACGACGATCCGGCATTGGATTTGTCCACGCTCGGCGGAGACGGCTACCTGACGGCACTCGAAACGCCGCATCGTCTCGCTGATGCGCTCCTTCGGGACAGTATGCTGGGTGAGCTTCGGTTCCGAGCATCGAAAGATGGCCGGGAATTCACCGAGGCAGCGCCTCACAATGCGACGGCCGTTTACCGCCTGTGTCCCACAGCCCTGATCTTTGGGATGTGGGACAGTACGGGGCCAAAAGGGGGACAGGGCGCCAAGTTCCAGCGTGCCCTGGTTTCCGAGATCGTTGGCGTGGGCGTCGAGTTCGGGCGGAAGACCGCATCGCGCATCGATCCGGCCGGCGTCGAGCTCAACGCGGGGCCGATCTTCACCGCGGAGGACCCGGAACAGGAGTGGACCCTTGACGAAAGCGAGGCGCGAAAAGACAAAAAGGGGAACCCAGTCCAGTTCAGTCGTAAGGGAAAGGAAAAGCCGGGCCGACCGTCGAACATCAACCATGGCAACATCGCGCCATCCCTCGACAGCGTCGCGGGCGGCGTGACCCTGGACTACGCCCAGCAAACGACGGTGCTCTCCTTGCCGGCCCTGCGGCGCCTGCGCTTCCCCAGGGACGCTGCCGGCAAGGCTGTTGCCCGAGAGAGGCGGCGGGACGTCGAGCACCACGCGCACGTAGCTCTCGCCACACTGGCACTCGCGGGTGTTGTCCTACAGCGGGAGAACGGTTTCGACCTGCGGTCTCGCTGCGCGTTCGTGCCGGAGGGGGGGGTGTTCGGGCTCGAAGTGATCGACCGCGACGGAAACATCTCGGGACCGCTCTCGTTGTCCCCCGAAGACGCAGTGTCACTCGTCGCCGAGGCGTCAGTGGCAGCAGAGGAGGTCGGAATGGGTTGGAGCGCCGATCCCATCGATCTCCGGCCTGCGCCCAAGCTCGTCACGCTCATCCGGAAGAGCCGGGAGGTGGCGGCGGTAGCGGTCGGTGAGGACGAGGAGGGATGACCCTGGCGCTGGAGATTCGGTTCCTCACCGACCGGTATGCGGCGACGCACTACAACGATCGGCGGCGAGCAGAGTGGCCACCCCATCCAGCGAGGGTCTACTCGGCGCTCGTGGCAGCGTTGTACGCTGACCCAGAGCACACGAAGGATGAACGGGAGGCGCTCCGATGGCTGGCGGACGCGGGAGCGCCCGAGGTGATCGCGTCCCCGGCCGAGCACCGCCGCCAAAGCGACGTCTACGTGCCGACCAATGACGCGAGGGTGTTGACCGACATCGACAAGCACATCTTGACATACGAGGAGGCAAATGCGGCCGGCGGGTCGAACGCGGACGAGAAGGCCAGACAGAAGCTGGAGAAGGCCACAGCCAACCTCGTAAAGCATTCCATCGAGTCGGCCGAAGCGGGACGAGGCGGAACACCGAATGGGGCTAAGAAGGTCCTGCCTTCCGGAAGGTCGAGGCAGCCACGAAGGTTCCCCGTGGCACTGCCCTATGATCCGGTGGTTCACCTCTGCTGGCCGATCGATGCCCATGATCGTGTGGCGGAGGCAATCGACAGCGTGGCTTCACGGATCACTCGGCTGGGGCACAGTTCGTCCCTCGTGAGTGTTCGTGTGGTTTTGGGGGAGGAGATGGAGGTCGGTGACCGGTGCCGGTGGACACCGGATTCCAACGGTTCTCAGATGCTCCGTGTGCCGCTTCCCGGACAGCTGGAGCGACTCGAAGCGGCACACGAACGCCATCAGCAAGTGGAGCCCCGGCTTCTCCCGGCCGGGTTCGCTCCTTATTCCGCCGGAAAGTCTCGAGCCCATGTGGCGATACCAATGACGAACCTATCCGCATCCGATTGGATCGTCTTCGAAGTGACTGCCCCCTCATCCGAAGAGCATCGTCGTCTCCTGGATGGCTCTCTCGCGCAGGCCGTGGCCCGGGCTCTGCGCGGCACCTTGATGAAAGCCGCCGATGGGAACTGGCCGGAGGTGCTATCCGGGCACGGGCCCGACGGAAAGCCTTCCCAGCAAGCACATCTCGCATTCGTTCCTCTAGCGGATGTCGGCCATCGATTTGCGACGGGCGCGATTCTGGGAATCGCTCTCATACCTCCAGCGGACCTTGACGGGAATGCTCGCCAGACTCTACTGCGTACCGTGGCCACTGCCGAGCGGAGCGCCATGCCCGCTGAGAATTCGGATGCGGTGTCCGCATTGGGGTTAGTCCTCGGTCGGCATGGCGTCATGCACGTGCGACGCCTACACGACGTCGCTTCGGCGCGAACCCTTCAGGTAGAGCGATGGACGCGTCCGGCGCGCCGCTGGGCCTCGGCGTCGGCGGTGGCCCTTGGGCGCAATCCCGGGAACCTCCGATCTCGGGAGCCGGAGGTGGTGGAGCGCGCCGCCGCCAACGCTGAGGCCACCATTGCATCGGCCTGCGTCAACATCGGGCTTCCGCACCCGACGGCGGTGTGGGTCCATCGCCACTCCCTTCTGCAAGGCGCGCCCGCAGCCCGGCGTTTCATGCCGTTCCCGACCGAGGGCGGCGGGCACCGGCGCGTCTGCGTGCACGCGGAGATTCTTTTCGACGAGCCGGTTCGCGGTCCCGTCATTCTCGGCGCCGGGCGGTACTTTGGCCTTGGCCTGTGCAGCCCCCTGGAGGAGCGGTGAGCGTCGAGTTCGCGGTATTCTTCGAGGAGGTTTGGGGGTATCCGCCGTTCCCCTGGCAGGTCCGACTGGCGCAGCGCGTCGTCGCCGACGGATGGCCTGCCGTTCTGGACCTTCCGACAGGCGTCGGGAAGACGGCCGCGCTCGACATTGCCCTTTTCCATCTGGCCATGGATGACGATGGTGTCGCTCCGCGGCGCATCGTTCTGGTGGTGGATCGACGGGTCATCGTCGATCAAGTTGCGAGTCGCGCCCGCCAGCTCCGTCGCGCGCTGGAGTCCCCCTCCAGCCCAGCGACACGCGCCGTTGCGGAGCGCCTAGCCGAGGCGGTTGGGGACGGGGCACCGCTGTTGGAGGTGGCTGTTCTCCGCGGAGCATCCCTCCGTGACGACGCGTGGGCGCGACGCCCTCAGGTACCCGTCCTAGCGGCCGGTACGGTGGACCAGGTTGGCTCCCGGCTCTTCTTTCGTGGTTACGGCGTCAGCCACAGCATGAGTCCCGTGCATGCCGGACTGATGGGTTGCGATACGCTTCTGCTACTCGACGAAGTCCATCTCGCCCGCCCCTTCGCAGATGTCCTCACACAGCTTGTCAGCCTTCGTGGCGAGGAGGGGCTGGTTCCGCGACGGTTCCACGTAGTGGAGCTCTCGGCGACTCCGGGCGCGGACGTGAAGGATCCTTTTCGCCTCGAGGCCGCCGACCTCGAAAACCCGGTGCTCGTGCGGCGCGTCGGAGCAAAGAAGCCCGTGACTCTCGATTCGGTGCAGGTCAAGGCCAAGGCTGACGAGGCCGAAAAACGCCAGTGTATGGCCGAAAAAGCAGCCCAGCATGCTCGTGCAATGATCGACGAAGAAAGGCGAGCCGTGGCGGTCGTCGTGAACCGCGTGGATACAGCACGGCGGGCTTGGCAGGAGCTGGAGGACGACGGTTTTGATCGGTTCCTCGTCACCGGGCGGATGCGCCCGTTGGACCAGCGGGCACTTCTCGACCGCATTGAGGATCGTGTATTGGCCGGGCGGACCGACGGTCCCGAGACCAGACCTCTCGTGTTGATCGCGACGCAATGTATCGAGGCCGGTGCCGACTTCGACTTCGACGGCATGGTGACCGAGTGTGCATCCCTCGATGCCCTACGCCAGCGCTTCGGGCGTGTCGATCGTAGGGGCGGACGGAACGCAAGGGGCGTCGTTCTCGTGAGGAGCGACCAGACGCGTGACAGTGACGACCCTGTGTACGGTGCTGCTCTCGGGCGGACTTGGGAATGGCTTGAGGAGCTCGAGGCGGGGAAAGCGATCGACTTCGGTGTGGACGCGCTCCAACCTCATATCAATGCACTCGGTACGAGGATCGACGAGCTTCGCGCACCGCATCGGGACGCACCCGTGTTGATGTCGTCTTATCTCGACCAGTGGGTGCAGACGAATCCAATTCCTCACGCCGATCCCGACATTTCCCTGTTCCTCCATGGCATCCCTGAGGAGGATTGGAGCACGGCTCCAGATGTGCAGGTCGTATGGCGCGCTGACATCACGAAGGCCGATGTGGACGCGGCTTACCAAGACGAGGATGCCCGCGAGCGTCTGTTCGAGCGATTGGAAGCGACGCCCCCCGGGGCACTCGAGGCGCTATCGGTGCCCGTCTGGGTGGCTCGCCGATGGTTGACGGATGCAAATCCGGACCCCTCCGACGAGGATGTCGCCGATGTCGAGGGCCAAAGAGTTGTGCTGGAACAGCGTGCACGCGAAGGGGCGGCGGCACCCGTCGTCGTATGGCGCGGGCGAAGCCGTGCCGAGATTCTAGAGGCGCACAAGCTTACGGCGGGTGCGTTAGTCATTGTTCCCGCGGAACGGGGCGGGCTCGGACCTCACGAAACATTCGATCCTGCGTGGTTGACTGAAGAGGGGAAACCGTTGCCGGTTCCCGACCTAGGCGATGCCGTGCAGCTGCTCCAACGAGGACGGCCATCCTTGCGCCTCGATGTACGCGTGATCGAGCGATGGGTCGGTGACGAGTTCAAGAGTTCTCTGGATTTGGCTGACGAGACGTCCGACGTGTCGGCGCGCGTCCGAGATGCGGTCGATAGAATCCTGACGGCGCACGTGCCTAAGGAGCCAAGCTGGTTTTCTGCGCTCCGAATCGCGCTGAAGAAACAGGAACCTCGACTTCGGCCCGTGCGGATCGACCCTGTCCGAAAGGATCCTGACGATGCGTCCTCGTGGCTCGTCCGCGGTCGACCTCTGTCGCCCAAGCGCCTCACGGAGCTCCTCGCAAACGAGCGAACCCCGTCGGGAACGTCCCCCGCCGACACGACGACCGAGGGTGAGGATGGGAGCTTCATTGGAACGTCGTCGCGGCTCGACGCACACCTTGAGGGCGTGGGCGGCATGTCTGCGGAGTTCGCGCGTGCATCGGGCCTGCCCAAACAACTGGTGGCGGCTCTGCGCTGGGCCGGACGGCTGCACGATATCGGGAAAGTTGATCCCCGTTTTCAATTGTGGCTCTACGGTGGTGACGAGGTAGCGGCTAGTGTGGGCGAGGTGCTTGCGAAATCCGCCCTTCCGTGGCAAGACGCCGCAGCGCGACGGCGGGCGAGAGAGCGTGCGAAATATCCTCCGAGCCAGAGGCACGAGCTCGTGAGCCTGGACATGGTCGAGGGTTCCGATGCATTGCGCGGGCGCGTCGAGGCCGAGGATGCGGACTGGGATTTGGTCCTCCACCTCGTTGCCAGCCACCACGGGTGGTGCCGCCCCGTTGCCCCGCCCATCGTGATCGACGAAGGAATCGCAGAAGAGGTCGCCTGGGAGATCGATGGCGTGTCGCTCACGGGAACGACAAATCACGAGCGGGCACGGATGGACAGGGGCGTCACGGACCGATTCTGGCGGCTGGTGCGACGCTACGGCTGGCACGAGCTAGCCTATCTCGAAGCCGTCATGCGCCTCGCAGACCACCGGCGAAGTGCGACGGAGCAGGAGGGCGAAGCGTGAAACAGCTGCTAAGAGGCTTGGATGGACTCGAACCCCTCGGTTTCTTGGCTGCCGTGGGTTTGCTCCGCCTCCTGGACGACAAGATGATCGGTGCGCGCCTTCGATGGGTTCAGGACGGGACTTGGTTACCCGAATTAGAGGTGCCCGACGGGGTCGATGTTGTTGATCGGATCATCGAGGATCTTGCAATTTGGCAGTCTGGTCATGCTGCTCTAGAGTTCGCCGTGGATGCTGATCGCAAGGTGCAGGACTTGAAGCACCCTCCAACGGAGTTCCGGCGCTTGATGAGAAGTGTGGCTACGGACGCTGCGGCTGCGCCGTTCATCTCGTCATTCGCCACCGGTGTCGCCGTCGACGGAACGGGTCAGACCAAGCCGACGGCGCTCCACTTCACCGCTGGCCAGCAGCGATTCATGGCGGCTGTGCTGGATGTGCGGGACAAGGTAACTCGAGAGGACTTCGAGGAGGCACTTCAAGGGCCCTGGACAGGGCGGACCGACGTCAAAGGTCTTCGCTGGCGCGCGGCGTCGGAGCGAGAACGTGCGCTGTTGAGTTTCGATCCGAGCAGCGAGAAGAGCTTTACGGTTGCCGGGGCGACATGGCTCGCGTTCCAGGCCATGCCACTCTTTCCCGTAGTTCCCGTTGGCAAGCGAGCGATCACGACCGGATTCACAGGCAGGGGGAAGCGAGAGCGCTTTACATGGCCCATCTGGTCGCCTCCGTTGTCGATTGAAGCAGCGCGAATTCTAATCGGAACTCGTGAGCTTGGCGACAAGGACGCCAAATGGCGCGCTGCGCGCGGGGTTACTCAGGTGTTCGAGTCGGCCGTGGTTAGAAGCGCTCAGGGCTACGGGAACTTCTCGGCCGCCAATCCCCGCTGACGCTGGTTGGTCGGGTTGTTAGCTGTTCCTCAAAATAGTATGTTGCTCTAGATGTGGAACAATTCAATTGACGGAACAATCGATAAGCGAGCCGTAGCGCAGGCGATTCGCGCTCGCCTGCCGCCGGGGTGGTTCGTCGAACTCCACTATGAAAGGAACCGAGGATGCCTGGCGCCGCAAACTATGAACCCTAGTACGTAGCAGCGCGACGAGTCCTACTCGACATTCTCGAGGCCCTGAACGCGCACCGGAAGGCGGTGGTTCTCGTCGGTGCACAAGCCATCTATCTCCACGTTGGGGAAGGTGGCCTGGCGGTTTCTCCCTATATGACAGACGGGGACCTTGTTATCGACCCGCGCAAGCTCGACGACGAGCCGACACTCGCCGCAACCCTCGAAGCCGCCCGGGTTCGAGTTCGCCGTTCGTCCGGGAAGCTGGAGGATGGCCGAGGTCCAAATCGACCTCATGGTCCCCGCGTCCATGGGCAGTTCACGACGCCGAGGAGTTCGACTAGGGGTGCACGGAAACGATGTGGCGCGCAAAGCGTCTGGCCTCGAAGGAGCCGTGGTCGACTATGTGTCCGTTCGCGTTGCAGCACTTGACCTAAACCGACGAGCGCGCCTTCGACGTGAAACATCGCCGGCGTCGTCGCACTTCTGGTCGCCAAACTACACAAAGTTGAAGAGCGCAAGAACGACACCGCGCGATGACAGGACAAAGATGGGCTCGACGTTTTGCGGCTGCTTCGTTTCGAGGAAACCGCCCACCTCGCGACGACTCTGACGAAGCTCGCCGAGCATCCCATCGCGGGTGAAGTGACAGGCGAAGCACGCGGCTTCCTGGAGGAACTTTTTTCGGACCGCGACGCTGCGGGTGCGGCGATGGCTGTTCGTGCCAGCGTCGGCCTCGAGGATGAGCTCGTCATCGCCATTTTTTGCGAGAAGGTCGCCCAGCGGCTCCTCGATGCCTGGAAGCAAGCGGCGCCGGCGACTTCCCGGCGCGGCATGGAAGTTGGTTGAAGGTCCCCGTCTCCCGAAGTCGAGTTCCGCTCGCACGAAGAATTGGAATAAAATCCTTTTCCCGTGACCTGATGTGTCCAACCGGCGTGGTAAGTAACGATATGAACTCGGGAGAAGGATGTGAGCGAAATCAATGAGCCAATCACGAGACACCGTCCATGATGCGGTGGCGGGAATTCTCCCCGTCCGAATGCTGAACGAGTACGTCTACTGTCCCCGCCTCTTTCATCTGATGCACGTGGAGGGGAGATGGGAGGACAACGTCTACACCGTCGAAGGCAAGCATGTACATCGACGTGTGGACAAGCTGGATCACGTGTTACCCGATCCCGACAAAACGGCTGAAGATGTTCCCAATATCTCGTCCGAGCCGACCGATGATGACGAGCCTCCGCAGGTGAGTCGTTCGGTGCCCCTCTCGAGCGAGCGGCTCGGGCTCACTGCTAAGCTCGACGTGGTCTCGACCACGGGTTCGGATGCGGTTCCCGTCGAGACCAAGCGCGGACGGGTCCCGAACAATCCCGAGCACTCCTGGGAGCCGGAGCGTGTTCAGTTGATGGCGCAGGGGTTGCTTCTGAGGGAGCAGGTGCGAACCATTCGAGTGCTGTTTCCGCGTTCGTGAGAACGCGGCCCCATTGAAGCGCGATAATGGCGCGGCCGAGGAAGTCGAGCGCTCGGCCCGTTTCCGCGTTCGTGAGAACGCGGCCCCATTGAAGCGCGTCTTTTCGCCACCAGGCACATCGCAATGCAGACAGTTTCCGCGTTCGTGAGAACGCGGCCCCATTGAAGCAGGAGCGCTGAAGCATCCTCAGGAGCGCTGAAGCATGTTTCCGCGTTCGTGAGAACGCGGCCCCATTGAAGCGAGACGACCGGGGCTCCGCCCGGAGTGGGAATCAAGGTGTTTCCGCGTTCGTGAGAACGCGGCCCCATTGAAGCCTACCGCGCTTCCGAACGGGCGTCATCTTCGCCTGGGTTTCCGCGTTCGTGAGAACGCGGCCCCATTGAAGCTCATTTGCTCGCTCCTTATGCTCTGCTTTGGCTAGTGCGTTTCCGCGTTCGTGAGAACGCGGCCCCATTGAAGCATTGAGCTCGACAAGATCCACGCTTTCGCGCCGGCAGTGTTTCCGCGTTCGTGAGAACGCGGCCCCATTGAAGCACGAGATGGACAGAGGGGACAGCTTCGACGGCCACGTTTCCGCGTTCGTGAGAACGCGGCCCCATTGAAGCTAAAGCCCGCGCAACACCTCAGGGTCGAGCGCTTCGAGCGTTTCCGCGTTCGTGAGAACGCGGCCCCATTGAAGCGCGCAAGGCTCGCACCTCTTGGCCATGGAACCGCGATCGCGTTTCCGCGTTCGTGAGAACGCGGCCCCATTGAAGCTACGAATCCTTGATCGAACCCGCAGCCGAGCCCAGGTAGTTTCCGCGTTCGTGAGAACGCGGCCCCATTGAAGCGAGTCCGCCTTGAACCGCGGCATCGACGGATCGGCGAGTTTCCGCGTTCGTGAGAACGCGGCCCCATTGAAGCATCATGAGCGTAGTTTCTCACCATTCCATCGCAATGTGTTTCCGCGTTCGTGAGAACGCGGCCCCATTGAAGCAAACAGCCCTTCGCATAGCGCTCGCGGACAAGCGAGGTTTCCGCGTTCGTGAGAACGCGGCCCCATTGAAGCACCTTGGCCACCGCTTCCGGCCCTTCCTTCTCCGCGCGCGTTTCCGCGTTCGTGAGAACGCGGCCCCATTGAAGCGAACGGCTGTAGCCAGCCCACAACCGGCGCCTCGGGGTTTCCGCGTTCGTGAGAACGCGGCCCCATTGAAGCGGGTCGATGGCGTGAGGGTCGGAACAGCGGCACCCAGTTTCCGCGTTCGTGAGAACGCGGCCCCATTGAAGCGCACCATAAGGAATAGGCCTACGATTACTGCCAATACGTTTCCGCGTTCGTGAGAACGCGGCCCCATTGAAGCGAGACGGATTTGGTCTCTGAATCCTCGAGGAAAATGCCCGGTTTCCGCGTTCGTGAGAACGCGGCCCCATTGAAGCTTAAGGATGCTCGCTTATTCGAACGAGGTGACACCAATGCCCCTTGGAGGGTGACGTTGCGGCCGGCGATTCGGGTTCCCCCGTACGTGGCATGGAAACACCGTCCAGAAACGGGATGCCACGCTCCCGGGCGAAGGCCTGGATCCAGGCCTGGGGAAAGATGGACATCAAGGAGGCCCGGGCCGCACCTGGACCAGAACGTGCTAGGGCAGCTACGCCGCGGTAGCCTCGGCCTCGATTCTGGTCTCTCGGGTGGCCTCTTTTCCGCCGCCGGACGGCCTTGTCAGCGGCCCACCACCTTATTTGGCGCAAACGTGGCCCTCGAAAATCGGGATTAGAGACGAATGCAGAAAATGAGGCCCGTTCAGCCCTTCTAGCGCGTCTCTGGTGACACCTGATCCTGCAAAACCCCGCCAACCGCGCGGAAAATCTCATCCGTCTCTGCAGAGCCGCAATTGGCCAGACTGGGTGGCGGATGGTGCAGGTTGGAGCTATCCGGTCTCGGCAAAAGGTGGTCCAGCTTTTGGCGGAAATCCTCAAACAGAAAAGCCAGTGGAGATTCAGGAGGTTTCGAGCTTCGCGCATTTCTTGAGTTTCTTGACGCGTACACAGCTTTTGCGAGAAGGCTGTTTTACGCCCTCTCGGGTTTCAACCATGATGCCCATTTCGTTCCATCCTCTTTTCCTACAGTGATTTAACGGCCTCCGTCACGTGCTGGTCCCCGCACGCATTATCGACGGGTGGTCGTTCGAGCCGGAATCGAATTTGCTTCAATTAAATTTTCTATACGGCAATCTCAACCTCCTGGACGCTTGAAAGAGGGCCGTGTCGTAAACCCTCCGGAGGCGGCTCCGACCGTTACTCATTGTCGCAAAAGGCTTTACGTCTCATCAGCGAATGTTCGTCGACGGGAACATCTTTCCGGCTATCGCAGTCGGGAGGCTTGAGTGGAGCTTCCGGTTCTTGGCTGGAAACGATCAGAAACAGAGCTAAACAGGCCATTAACGTGCAATTTGGGGCGATTTTTGGGCTAATCGGGACGTTTTTGCGCTTAATCGCGCAGACAATGAGAAGACGCTCTACGCCTAGATCGCGCCTGAGGAGAAGGCGAATAGCGGAATTCGAATTGGCCAAACCTCGAATTCATCCAGCGGAGTTTTACGGAGGAAACGAAGATGACTCCGCAGACGGTCCAGTACAAGGAGCTATCCGAGTCTGGAAACCATGACAGGGAATTTGGGCCAGTTTGAGTCTGATTGGTGGAGGCCAGTGTCGGAGAGCAGCTTGCTGCTAACCGAGCCCATTCACGAAGTGGGCGCTGGCAGGCTCACAGCGTTTTGACGAGCACTCGCTGTTTCTCCCAATCGTCGGGAAGCGGATGATGCAAGAGGTAGCTCGAGGTCAGCCCAACGGGCTGGCGGCCTTCGACAATGGCGCGGACGATGTCGGGAGCCAGGAAGGCATAACGGATTGCCTTGCGCATGCGGTCCGTTGGGATGGCGTTTTCGGTGGCAATCTGCTCATAGGTTTTGCCTGCTTTGATTCGGTCGAGCCAGGAGAGGGCGTTGGCGATATTGCGCAGGAGTGTGCGGTCGACGGATTTCGTGGGGTTGCCCAGAACGAGCTTGGTCTCGACGCCGCGTCGACGCAAGCGGAACGGTGCGAGGATGCGGAGTGCATCCTCGCGAATGCGGTCGGGTCCCATAGAGAGGCAAGCAGCGAACGCATTGCGGTCGAGCAGGATGGACACAGAGCCGGGGCTGATGTCGACCCGCCGGATAAGACGGAGCAGGGGGGCTGCCGAGGCACTATCATCATTACTACCGGAACACAGCCCGTCTAAAAAGCGACGCACCGAGGCGAGCTCTTGCATCGTCGGAGTGTGGATCAACGAGGCCGAGAAGGTCGTGGCATCCACATGCTGTCGGATGAGATGCACGACGGTCTGTTCCAGCATCGGGGCGGGCAGCCGCCAGCCGGAGAGGTCCTTTTGGCCACTGTGCTGGATGAGGCGCCGGGAGACGTAATAGCGGAGCCGTTGCCCGTTTTTCTTTTTGGTGTGGCTCGGCGTCAGCCGGTCCCCGGTCTCGTCGAAGAGCTTGCCGGCCAGCGGGGAACGGGCTGCGCGACCCTTCGTCGTGCGTCTCCTCGGTTTGGCAGCCCCTGCCTGCAGCTGCGCCTGGACCTCGTCCCAGAGTTCCGGAGCAATGATCGATGGATGCTGGCCCTCGTAGACACGCCTCTGGTGCCGGATGCGGCCGGCGTAGAGAGGATTGGTCAGCAGGCAGTGGAGGTGTCCGCGACGGAACGGCAACCCGCCTGTCCGGGTTCCATCCGCGGCGAAGCGTTGCTTGGTGCGCAGTCTCAGACGGTCCGCGTCGGCCTTCACCTGGCGGAGCGTTCCGTGCTTCCGGTACAGCGCATAGAGCGTCCGGACCGTTTCGGCCTCAGCCTCGTTGATGCGCAGCGTGCGCTCGTCCTTCTCATAGCCGAGCGGTACGCGGCCGCCCATCCATAGTCCCTTGCGCTTGGAGGCAGCGACCTTATCGCGGATCCGCTCGGCCGTGACCTCGCGTTCGAATTGTGCGAAGGACAGCAGCATATGCAGCGTCAGTCGTCCCATGCTGGTCGCGGTGTTGAAGGACTGAGTCACCGAGACGAAAACCGCGCCGGCCGCCTCGAGCCGCTCGACGAGCTTCGCAAAGTCGGAGAGGGAACGGGTCAGCCGGTCGACCTTGTAGACCACAATCTGGTCGACGAGACCGGCATCGATGTCGTCGAGTAAGCGCTGTAGGCCCGGGCGCTCCAAGGTTCCTCCCGAGATCCCTGCGTCCTCGTAGACGGTTGGCAGCAGCACCCAGCCCTCCGCTTTCTGGCTCGCGACATACGCGGCGCAGGCTTCTCGCTGCGCATCGAGGGAGTTGAACTCCTGTTCGAGACCCTCTTCCGCACTCTTTCGCGTATAGATGGCACAGCGGATTTTCTTCATGTTAGGCCTTGCGCTTGGGCGTCAGACCGAAAAAGCGTGGTCCAGACCAGTGGGTGCCGGTGATTCGCTTTGCGATGGTAGTGAGGGACGGATAGGTTTTGCCATCGAACCGATAGCCGTTGTCGAGTACCTCGACCTGGTAGGTCCGGCCATTCCACTCGCGGACGAGATGGGTGCCGGGAGAAACGGACTCTGCGGGAGCGCCGGAGCTTGGTGTCTCGTTCGCCATGGCAGCCAGAGCGCGCCGGGTTGCGGCCGAAAGCCCGCCATGGGTCCGGCACTGGCGTTCGTGCAAGAGAACGCGGCGCAGGAAAATGCGCGAGAGCGAGCTTGGAGGAGCAGCCCCAAAGGTCTGCTCCCAGACCCGCCGTAAGCTGGCGAAGTCCAAACCGTCCAAAACGACGTTCCGGCCAACCCCTGTATCCTGCGGCATCACCGAACGTTCGCTCTTGTGCTCGATAAAGTCCAGTCTAATGAGGGACTTCCGGGTGCGCAGTTCACTGCCCGTAGCTCGCCCCGCAGCCGATTTGAGCCAGCCGTGCGTACCCCCGGTGGGCCTGTTGCTCGCCACCCGCAGCCCAGGGGTCGGAAGCCAGCCCTGCGGCGCGAAATACCCTCGATTCTGCGCGGATTCCAAGGGCGTCTAAGCTGCTGATTTGTGGTCTATTTCAAAAGAGCCGAGTTTTGGCACAGGACGCCCAGCGGTCGAGGTCGACGACACTTGGATTGGCGGCCCGCAAAGCGGGGCTGCGCGGGAGGAGCGAGATCTTTCTCCAGCACGTTATTGCGTTTCGAGAACACCTCTAGGATTCGAGGTTTCGGCTCCGTTCGCGTTTTCGGACACGAGGAGTTCGCCAATCTCATGCAGCTCGAGTTTATGGAAGGGACACCCATCTGAAGTCCTCGGTCGTCCTCGAGGTAGAGCGTCGGAGCGACTTGAACCAGCACAGCCCTTGGATAGTCACGGCACATGCCGGGTTTGACACGCACCCGGGAATAGTCCAGTATGGCGCCGTCGGCTATCCGACGGCTCTTCGTAGTTTTTTTTGCTGGTGACTTCCACCACACCTCCGTCAGCCCTCGCTTAGGCCCTTTCCGTTCAGGAGTTCATTTCATGGGTAAGATTTATGTAGGCAATTGTTCCTTCGACGTCACCGAGCAACAGCTCAGAGACGTCTTCGGGACTTACGGCGAGGTGAGTAGCGTCAACGTGATCACCGATCGCGACACCGGTCGCCCGCGTGGTTTCGCTTTCGTTGAGATGTCGGACAGCTCGGCCGCGCAAGCGGCCATCCGTGGCGTCAATGGAACTGATCTCGGTGGTCGTACATTGAACGTCAACGAAGCCAAACCCCGGACCGAAGGCGGCGGTGGCGGTCGCGGTGGCGGCGGGCGGCGCTGGTAAGCCCCACTCCTCGACTCGGACCAGATTTTTGCTTGCGAAGAGCCCGAGACCTACGAAGGGTCTCGGGCTCTTTCCAATCGCGCTTCTCTTCCATGGAATCTGGTTGTGCCTTCTATTTATTCATGCGCGCGCCCCGAACTTGATTAGTCTCCGGTCTGCCAGCACTATGCGTGCATGATTTCGTCGTTGGTTCCCGCGCTCATCTCTGCCTTCAAGGCTCGTTGCGAGCTGGTGCCCGCGGATGAATTAAATAGAAGGCACAGGTCGGCTGCATGGTGACGACCCGTCCGCCCAAGACGATTGTAGAGCCTACGGCCCTTGGTACGGTCGCAAACACAGACACTGAGCTACTGATTTATGGTCTATTTCAAAAGGGCCGAGTTTTGGCACAGGACGGGATCGAGACCAGACCTACGGAGCGTACTTCGATACTCGCGTCGACGGTCTCGGGATCGAGCAGGTCCTTACCGCACCGCGCTCCCCGTGGCAGAATCCATTTGTCGAAAGGATAATCGGCTCCATTCGACGTGAGTGTCTCGACCACGTGATCGTCCTCGACGAGCGGCACCTGAAGCGAATCCTACGCAAATACGTCGACTACTATCATTCGTGCCGGACTCATTTGTCGCTTGAGAAGGACGCGCCTGAGCCTCGCCGGGTAGAGTCACCGGCGATGGGCAAAGTGAGAGCCATTCCAAAGGTCGGTGGTCTCCATCATTATTACACTCGACACGCCGCTGCTTGAGCCGGTCCGCTCGGAACGGCTGCCGGACTTCGCACCAGCTTACACCTCTACCCCTGAGTAGAGCCGACGCCGGCTCTTAAAACGTCCTACATGAAGACGACCAAAGCATCCTGGTTGCAGGAGGTGCGCCAATCTCATACAGCTCGAGTTTATGGAAGGGACAAGTCGCTCACTGACCTTTGTGTCAGATCGCCATCTCCCCCGTGCTGTCACCAAAGCTCTCGAGCTCGTCGAGCCCGAGTCGGCGCAGCACGGTCAACATCGTGTTCGCCATCGGCGTACCATCCGCGCCTTTGACGTGGAGGTTGCCCTTGAAGTGGCCATTGCCGTGGCCAGCCAAAAAGAGCGGACAGCGCTTGTGGTTGTGAACGTGCGGGTTGCCCATTGGAGAGCCGTAGAGGATCAACGCCTTTTCCAAGAGATTCGAGTCGCCCTCGGGTGTGTCACGGAGCCTTTCGAGGAAGTACGGGATGGTGCTGACGTGGTACCGGTTGATCTTCGCGAACTCCTCGATCCGCTCCTCTCGCTCGCCGTGATGCGAGGCCGGGTGAAACCCAGTGTTGACGCCGGTCTCCGGGTAGACACGGCCCGAAACGTCTCGCCCCATCTTGAACGCGAACACCCGAGTAATGTCCGACGCGAACGCTGCCGCTTGCAGGTCGAACATCAACTTGACGTGCTCATCGAACGAGTCCGGCACACCGACGGGCGCATCGGGCAGCTCTCTCTCCTCCCCGCTCGCGTTTTGCGCCTCGATCCTCTGGATCCGCCGCTCGATCTCGCGAATGTTCTCGAGATAATCGTCGAGCCGGTTGCGGTCGGCCGGCTCCAGGTCGTTCTTCAAACTAGCCACCTGGTTGGTGACATAGTCAAGAATGCTGCGATCGGTCCGGCGCCTGGCTGCCCGCTCTTCCGGCGTTCCGCCGGAGCCGAACATCTGGTCGAAAACGACCCGGGGGTTCCTGATCATCGGGAGCGGATCGGTCGGGTGCTTGCGCTGTTTACTGTTGGTGATGTGTACGCATCCCTTTGCAAAAAAGGCGCTTACGCTCCATTTAGCGCGCAGCGAAGGTCACGAGCGCTATTTTGGCTGTAACGTAATACACCGTAAAGTCTTAGCGTCATCTCACTAACACTTGATGGCGGAAGCACCAACGATCCGGTGCTGCTGCGCCTGTCCACAGACGAGTTCTGGTTCTCGGTGGCGGACTCCGACATGCTGTTCTGGCTGCAAGGCATCAACGTTGGGATGCGCATGGAAGTAGCGATCGACGAGATCGACGTCTGCCCGGTGCAGATCCAGGGACCGAAATCGCTTGCGCTGATGGTCGATTTGATCGGTGACGGCATCCGGGACATCCCGTCCTGTGCCAAAACTCGGACAGCCACGACATCCCCAAGCGCCGGCCTACGGCCCTTGGGGATGTCGCAAACACAGACACTAAGTTGCTGATTTGTAGCCTATTTCAAAAGAGCCGAGTTTTGGCACAGGACGGGGATCGGCAAGTCTTTTCTCGCATGCGCCTTCGTCGAGCGGGCTTGTCGCCGTGGCTTCACCGGCTGCTACGTCCGTGCGTCTCGTCTCGTTCACGACCTTGGCGTCGCGCGCGGTGACGGCTCCTACGTACGGCTTCTGAGTCGGCTCGCCAAGGTTGACCTGCTCGCCATCGATGACTGGCTCCTTCACCCGCTCAAGGACGCGGACAGACGCGACCTCATGGAGGTCATCGAAGAGCGTGCCGAGCGTGGCTCGACGCTCATCGCCACGCAGCTTCCCGTCAAGCAATGGCACACCGCCATCGGTGACCCCAACCACGCCGATGCGCTTTGCGATCGCATCCTCCACCGAGCCCATCGAATTACACTCAAGGGCGCTTCGCTTCGCAAAACCAAATCCGCACCCGAGACCACCACGGGGGATACATGAGCGCCGCAGGAACGGTTGGGCGCTGCCTCCGGGAGCGGGATGGTCGCTTCGCGTCGTTTATTAAGCCCGCTCCCTACGGCACCGCCCAACCGTTCCTTGTCCTTCCACCCGCAGCTGAGATACCGTCTGAAACATCGGAAAGGAGGCTTACCTACACGTCAACGCTTCGTTGAGCGATCGGCTTCCCAGGAATCCGTGATCGACTTGCTCAGGAACAGGTGATCGCGATGGCCGGAATACGCATTGAGGTCTTCGGCGGACGAGAGGGTTTCGTCGAGGCCGTCCACGAGCTTCAATCCGCCCTCTATCGGGAGACCGCATAGCCCATGTCTGTCCGCACCCTCGTCAAATCCATCCAGAACCTCATGCGTCAGGACACTGGCGTTGACGGCGACGCCCAGCGCATCAGCCAGTTATGCTGGATGTTCTTCCTCAAGATCATCGGTGATCAAGACCAGGAACTAGGGTTGATGCGGCCCGGCTACGCCTCGCCGATCCCCAAGCGCTACCAATGGCGCGCTTGGGCGGCGGACCCTGAAGGCATTACCGGTCAACGACGACCTGTTCCCGGCCTTGAAGAACCTCCAGATGACAGGGCCTTACGGCGACCGCCGCCGCGTCGTCCGCGCCGTGTTCGAGGATGCCCACAACTACATGAAATCCGGTCAGTTGATGCGCCAGGTGGTCAACAAGATCAACGGCGTCGACTTCAACAACCTGACCGAACGCCAGCATTTCGGAGACATCTACGAGCAGATTCTCAACGACCTGCAATCGGCGGGCAACGCCGGCGAGTACTACACGCCCCGCGCCGTCACCGCCTTTATGGTTGACCGCATCGACCCGAAGCTTGGCGAGAGCCTGCTCGATCCCGCCTGCGGCACCGGAGGGTTCCTCACCTGTTCGCTGCGTCACATGCGCGAGCGCTACGTCAAGCGGCCCGAGGACGAGCAGACCATGCAAGCGGCGTTGCGCGCGGTGGAGAAAAAGCAGCTTCCGCACATGCTCTGCGTCACCAACATGCTGCTGCACGGCATCGAGGACCCGAGCTTCGTCCGCCACGACAACACCCTGGCCCGCCCCTATATCGGCTGGGGACAAAAGGACAGGGTCGATATCGTGCTCACCAACCCGCCCTTCGGTGGCAAGGAGGAGGACGGCATCGAGTCGAACTTCCCGCAACATTTCCGCACGCGGGAGACGGCGGATCTGTTCCTCGCTCTCATCATTCGCTTGCTGAAGCCGACTGGTCGCGCCGCCGTGGTGCTGCCCGACGGCTCGCTATTTGGCGAGGGCGTCAAGACACGCCTCAAGGAACACTTGATGGAGGAATGCAACCTCCACACCATCGTCCGGCTGCCCAATTCCGTGTTCCGGCCCTATGCCTCCATCGGCACTAACCTGCTGTTCTTCGAGAAGGGAGAGCCCACCGCAGACATCTGGTTCTACGAACATCTTGTGCCCGAGGGCCAGAAGGCCTACTCCATGACCCGGCCGATCCGGCTGGAGCATTTGCAAGGCTGCATCGACTGGTGGGGTGGTGCGGACCGTGAGGGCCGGAAGGAGACGGAGCGCGCCTGGAATATGACGGCCGACGAGGTCAAGGCGCGTGGCTACAACCTCGACATCAAGAACCCGCACACGCAAGACGACGACCACGGCGACCCGGAGGAACTGCTGAAGGAACTGACTGCCGCCGAGGCCGAAACGGCATCCTTACGCGACCGCTTAAAGGCGATCCTTGCCGAGGCGCTCGTGCGATGAATGCCGACCGACTGCTGGCCCATTACGAACAGATCGCCGACGCCCCCGAAGCAATTGCGCACTTGCGCCGCTTCATTCTCGATTTGGCGGTGCGCTGGAGGCTGGTGGAGCAGGACCCGACAGATGAACCAGCGTCGGAGTTGTTGAAGCGAATTGCGGCGGAGAAGGCGCGGCTCGTTAGTGTGAGGGAGATCAAGACTCAAAAGCCGTTGCCGAAAATTACCCACGATGAAGCTTTGTTCAATCTGCCCAACAACTGGTCTTGGGCGCGCCTCTCCGAAATCACAGTTTGCCTCGACTATATGCGCAAACCGATCAACGGAGCCGAGCGCGCCAAGAGAATCGAAGGAAAAAGCGAAGAGGAACTGTTTCCCTACTATGGTGCGACCCAGCAGCAAGGGTGGATTGACGATTTCTTGTTCGACGAAGAGCTTGTCCTCTTGGGTGAAGATGGAGTGCCTTTCTTTGATCCTTTCAGGTCAAAAGCATACCTCGTCAGTGGAAAAACGTGGGTTAATAATCACGCCCACGTCTTCAGGGGCATTTTTGTCTCCCACCCCTACTTAGTCCACGTCCTCAACGTGTTTGACTATACTGGTCGGGTTGTTGGTGCTACCCGATCCAAGCTGAATCAGTCACGGGCTGTCGATATTCCCATCGCCCTTCCGCCCCTTGCCGAACAGCACCGCATCATCGCCAAGGTCGATGAACTGATGGCGCTCTGCGACCAGTTAGAGGCGGCACGGGCGGAGCGGGAGGCGACACGCGATCGCCTTTCAACGGCAAGCCTCACGCGCCTCAACGTGCCCGATCCCGACGCGGACACATTCCGGAACCATGCCGCCTTCGCCTTCGAAAACCTCGCTCCGCTCACCACCCGACTCGATCAGATCAAGCCACTCCGCCAGACCATCCTCAACCTCGCCGTGCGCGGCAAACTGGTGGAGCAGGATCCGAACGACGAACCGGCGTCGAAACTGCTGAAACGGATCACGGCCGACCGCGTAACGCTAGAAAAGAACGAATCACCCAAGAAATCGAAGCCATTGCCGCCAGTCGACACTGCGGACGCTCCTTTCGAGCTCCCATCTGGATGGGCTTGGGCGCGTTTTCCTGAGATTGGAACATTTGGTCGCGGCAAATCAAAACACCGGCCTCGCAACGATCCGCTTCTCTACAAAGAAGGACAGTATCCCCTTATTCAGACTGGCGATGTCGCACGATCTGATGGTTCAATCGAAACCTGTAGCACTTTCTACAACGATGCTGGCTTAGCTCAAAGCGCAATGTGGCCGTCTGGTACGCTTTGCATCACGATTGCGGCCAACATTGCTGATAGTGGCATTCTGGAATTTGATGCTTGCTTCCCCGACAGCGTGGTCGGTTTGATCGCACACGGCAACTTCGAAGGTGCCCGATTCTTCGAATATTTCATTCGAACCGCGAAAGTCGACCTTCACAAGTTTGCTCCGTCCACGGCGCAGAAGAACATTAACCTAAGGGTTCTGAAAGAGGTTCTAATCCCGCTCGCACCCCTCGCCGAACAACACCGCATCGTCGCCAAGGTCGATGAACTGATGGCGCTTTGCGACCGGTTAGAGGCGAACATCGCCACCGGTGACAACACCCGCTGCCGCCTGCTTGACGCCCTCCTACACGAGGTGCTGTCGCCGGTTGCGGATCAATAGTTTGTGGCGTAGCGATCCCGCTGATGGTTCGAAGATAGAAGCATGATGACCGAACGAAGAGAACTCGAGAGCCACGTGATGACGAAGTGGAGGAGCGCTGTTCTTTTTCCACGGACCTCGGCACACATTCCCGGGGTAGTTCAATGAACGATCCTCATGTAGTCGCATTGCTTTACCAAATCGAGCATGGTCGGGGGGTTGACTATGGTGAGGCGAAGCCAATCGATCACGAAGAGAGAGGTTTTCGTGTCGAGATCGCGAATGAGCAAGTGTGCTTTGAATTCAAGGAGCACTACGAGACGAAAGATGCTGCACGGAAAGCCATTGAAGACTACATCCGCGTTTGGGAGTTCGACGCTAGCCTTCGGGAAGGGCCGAACCATTTCAAGTTAAGGTTTAAGAGGGCGCACATTGAGGATCGGAAGCCGACACCGGGTGTGATGGATACATCCGTGAGCATCACGAGCGGGGTACCGAAGGTAAGCGTTATGGCTGCCGCTTCAAAACCTTATCCTTCGCCACCATCATCGGTGCTTGCGCTGTTTACTGTTGGTGATGTGTACGCATCCCTTTGCAAAAAAAGCGTTTACGCTCCATTTATCGCGCAGCGAAGGTCACGAGCGCTATTTTGGCTGTAATTTAATGCACCGTAAAGCCTTAGCGTCATCTCACCAACACTTAATGGCGGAAGCACCCTCAGAGTCGAGGGTGTCAGCATTTCCTCGATCTCTCGGATCGAAGGGATTGCCTGGAACACCGTCGCCCGCTGGCTCGAGAAGGCAGCCCAAGTGTGTCGTCGATTCAATCACACGGTGCTTCCGCAAGTAAGTGTTGGTGGCTGCCACGTAACCCGTTCTCGTGCTAGAGTTTGAGCTTGATTTCTAGAGACGCAGTTCTTTCTACGATGCCGGCTGGGCTGACCACGCGGTGCCTGACCTTCAAGGATGTCTTCGTGTGCACGCCGACATACTTATTTGGCGTGCGCCGACACAGGCAGGCCAACTGACACTAGCATTCAAACGCGCTGTAGCAACACTTGATGGCGGAAGCACCAGAAGGTCTTCGCGACAGCGATACGGAGATGGACTGGAAGATCACGCAGCAGAGACGTAAGGCGGCCGCAGCCAGGAAGAACGCAAGGATTGAGGCCATTCCCTAAACGCGGGTCTGGTACTTTCTCAAGAATGGAGTAAAGCAATGGCCACGCAACGGGACGCACCGCTCGACTTCGGAGCCATCACGTTCGAATCTCTTGACGTGGCGGCGATCGCTCACGACTTGCTGGGCTCCGAAGAGCTCGCCCGCAACGGCCGCTCGGCGCGCACGCTGGCGAAGGGTAAAGGAATGACGGCCGTACTCACCGCCGTCCGGGCGGGTGGAGAGATTCACGAACACGTGGCGCCTGGCCCCGTCGTCATCGTGCCGGTCACCGGGGCGGTCACTGTCGAGGGACTCGAGAACCGTCAATCTCTCACGCTGGGCTCGGGCCGGACGCTATTCATCGGACAAGGCAAAAGGCACCGGGTTTCGGCTGCGGAAGATGCCGCGTTCCTCTTGCTTATCGGATTCCAGTCTTGAGGAGACGGTGGAGCGACGGCGGGGGTTGTGCTCCGCAAAAAGTCGATCCGGCGTTGATTGCGCGGGTTAGACCTACCATAGTCGGCTGCTTCTGGCCGGTTTTCTTTTTTTGCGGATCACAGGTACGCGGCCGCCCGTCCATAGTCCCTTGCGCTTGGAGGCAGCGACCTTATCGCGGATCCGCTCGGCCGTGACCTCGCGTTCGAATTGTGCGAAGGACAGCAGCATATGCAGCGTCAGTCGTCCCATGCTGGTCGCGGTGTTGAAGGACTGGGTCACCGAGACGAAAACCGCGCCGGCCGCCTCGAGCCGTTCGACGAGCTTCGCAAAGTCGGAGAGGGAACGGGTCAGCCGGTCGACCTTGTAGACCACGATCTGCTCGACGAGACCGGCATCGATGTCGTCGAGCAAGCGCTGCAGGCCCGGGCGCTCCAGGGTTCCTCCCGAGATCCCCGCGTCCTCGTAGACAGTTGGCAGCAGCACCCAGCCCTCCGCTTTCTGGCTCGCGACATACGCGGCGCAGGCCTCTCGCTGCGCATCGAGGGAGTTGAACTCCTGTTCGAGACCCCGTCCTGTGCCAAAACTCGGCCCTTTTGAAAGACCATGGCTGTAATTTAATGCACCGTAAAGTCTTAGCGTCGTTTTACCAACACTTAATGGCGGAAGCACCCATGAGGTCTGTGTGAGCAGCAGGGCTGCCCGATCGAACAACGGCTGCCTGACCAACAGTAGGAATTGCACATGGTACGTCATGATGGATCCGAAGATAACACCCTCGGGCCAGACGATTGTAAAGGCCACGGCCCTTGGCACCGTCGCAAAACACAGACGCTAAGCTGCTGATTTATCGGCTATTTCAAGAGGGCTGAGTTTTGGCACAGGACGGGGATCGTATTCGACTGTCGCACGACCGCACGCGCGAGAGCTTGCTGGCCCTGACCCGTCAGTACTCTCGCGTGTGAATCATCGCCCGCTCGCCGCACTCGCTACCGAGCATGAATCTGTTCGTGCACGCAACGTAGCAACCCGCCAAGCCGTTCACGGGAGCGCACCATAGACACTAAGCTTCTGATTTATGGTCTATTTCAAAAGGGCCGAGTTTTGGCACAGGACGGGCTCGCAGCGGCGTAGAATACCTCGTGTTGTCTAGTTCGTGTGCCTCGCAGTGCGGCTACAATGTCTCGACTGCGCCGGACCAACCGGGACTGCCGCTACAGAAAGGAGAATCGAGCATGTCTAACCGCTCCAGATACGGTCAGACAGTCTACCTTCCAAAACTTAAGGGAAGCCGCGCGGTTCCGTTGCACCGGCGTCGACTGGGGATCGGGTCCGGCGGTAACGGGTATGACGAGGATTGGCTTCAACGGCTTCTGTTCGAGACGCCTGAAATCCTCCCCATCGGAGAAATCGATCCTGCGTTCGCTCCTGCCACACCGCTTTGTCGCGAGTTGCCAACCGCGGCCGGGCCGATCGACCTCGCCTACATGAGCGAGGAGGGGCGATTGTCCATTGTTGAGTGCAAGCTGTGGCGTAACCCGGAGGCACGGCGCGGTGCTGTCTCCCAGATCCTCGACTACGCGAAGGAGATCAGTCGCTGGTCGTACGATGAGCTGAACGATGCCGTTTGCCGGGCTGCAAGACGTTCCCGAAACACCAATGCGTTGTTCGATATCGTGCGGGCGCAGCACGATACGCTTGACGAAGCGACCTTCGTGGACGACGTCGCGCGTAGCCTTACCAGCGGCCGCTTTCTCCTGATCGTGGTGGGCGACGGCATACGCGAAGGGGTTGAACGCATCGCGGATTATCTCAACCAGTCCGCCGGCATTCGAATCACGTTCGGGCTCGTGGAGTTGGCCATCTTCGACATGCCGGAGGGCTCGGCGGGCGGGGTCATCGTAGAGCCGAGGGTACTCGCCAAGACGATCGAAATCGAACGTGCTGTCGTGCGACGGGCCGACGCGGAGGTCGTGGTGGAAGACCCGCTACCAGCGTCAGGTGGTGTAAGAGGCAGGACGCAGATCACGGAGAAGGAGTTCTACGAACAGATCGAACAGGTCGATCCGGCACTACCGGAGCGCGTGCGGGCATTCTTCCAAAACTACGAGGCCCAGAGCGACGACTTCGAAGTCACCTTGTCACGCGCCTCGTACATCCTGAACTGGCATCGGAGCGATGGAATCAAGGTTAACTTCGGCACGTTGTTTCCGAATGGAGATCTCAACACGAACTACGTGGTCGATTACGCGAAGCAAAGCGGCGATCCGCAAGTAGGGGTGGATTACCTGGAGGCCGTGGCCCGGCTCGTTCGCGGAGCGACGGTGAAGAAGGACGGCAACTATTGGACATGGCGCGTGGTCGTCGACGGGAGAAAGCCGAAGGTCGGCGATCTACTCGAACACTCCAATGAATGGCTGACCGCGATAGGCCAGGCGGTAATAGCCTTCAATCGGCTCGACGAGGACTAAACATCTCGTTCGGCGTGTTCTGTGGACAGATTACGCGGCGGCCTGAATTGTGAACCGTACCGGGTTTGCGAGATGGGCGTCACTTCTGACCGTTTCAACATAGTCGACCGTGTTGAAGCCGCTTCGCAGGCGGAGCACGACGCAGCGGGACGCTGTTTTGCGCGCGCTTGAGTTTCAATCTGCTCCCCAGACGGCAACCTCAATTGATCTGCCCCCACCAACGAGACCATCTACTAAGAGCGGCCTGACGAACGTCTAGTGGCTGGTGTGGCGGAGAAAGAACCGATGCGGGTCGTGAGTTGGAACGTAAATGGGATTCGCGCTTGCGTGCGGCGCGGGTTCGTGGACTTTTTGGACCGGTCTGGAGCCGACATCCTCGGCGTCCAAGAGGTCCGCGCGCTGCCCGAGGAAATCCCTCTCGCCGCACGGACGCCGACCGACTGGCACGCCGTGTTCGCGGTAGCCGAGCGCCGGGGATACAGTGGTGTCGGAATCTACTCGAAGTTCCAGCCCGTTCTAGTGGAGACCTCCCTCGGAGAGCCTCGGTTCGATATTGAGGGCCGGTTCATCGCTGCTCACTTCCGGACCGATCGCGGGCGGTTCGCGGTTGTAAACGGCTATTTTCCCAAGGGAAGCGGGAAGGACCGGGACAACAGCCGGGTCGGCTACAAACTCGACTTCTATCGGGCTGTGTTCGACCGGGCGCAGCAACTGCGGCGCCGATGTCCAGTGCTCGTGATCGGGGATTTCAACACCGCGCACCGCGAGATCGACCTCGCTCGCCCGAAATCCAATGTCAAGAACAGCGGGTTCCTCCCCGAGGAGCGGGTCGAGCTCGACCGCTGGCTCGAAGCGGGCTGGGTGGACACCTTTCGCGCCCTGCATCCCGACCAGCCGGACCATTACACTTGGTGGCGGCAGTGGGGCGGCGCGCGCGAGCGGAACGTCGGGTGGCGCATCGACTACGTCCTCGCGTCGCCGAGCGCGATGGAACGATTGAAGGACGCCTTCATCTGGCCCAACGAGCGGGGCTCCGACCACTGCCCGGTGGGTGTCGACATCGACCTCTAGGAAGGCAGTACGGAGAAGCGCGGTAGAGTCGAGGGCTGGCGCGGTCGTCCTGTCCAAAAACACAAACGAACTCAAAGACCCGAGCGCCGGGCCGTCGCCGAGTTCATCTATCACTATCATGGGAAGCGCAACCATCAAGGGCTTGGCAACGCGTTTGTGTTTTTGGACACGACGCCCTCCACGTCGTGGTCTTCCGACGCTCTGGTGCGAGCGGAATGCCGTGGCGTTTCAGAATGTTACCGACGGTTTGATCGGACACTTCATGCCCGAGGTTGGCTAGCGCCCCGGCAATCCGGTCGTAACCCCAGGATTTGTTCTCCTTGGCGAGACGCACCACCAGCTCTTCGATGTCGGCGTCGATCCGCGGTCGCCCTGGATACTGACGGTTCTTGGAGCCATCGAACTTCTTCGCGACAAGCCTCCGGTGCCAACCTAGGATCGTGTCGGGGTTCACGATACTCGCGACCTCATCAAGGGCTTGCTTACCCAGACGCTTTCCGATCTCGGCCAGAGACCGCCGTTCGCCATCGGTCAGACGCAAGCGACCCTGGAGCTGATTTCGAAGAACTCGATTCTCTGCTACAAGATACTCGTTGCGTAGGAGCAACTCCTCATCCACGGACCCTGAGATGTAGCTCAGCATGGTATTCCAGTCCATCGCACTCCTTCCGCTGAACTGGAATACGTATCCGACCACGATGGCGGATTCAAGCAGCCTTTGGAAAAGGTGCAAACTGCTGAACCGCTGGTCCTTCGAGTATTTTGACCAGACGGCCTTCTTTCGCGAGCTGCGCCTTCGTTTGGTAGTACTCTTGTTTCGGTGCGCTCCGACTGGCATGAACAGCATCCAAATAACGAACCGGGGAGTTGCGGCCGGGGGCCGGGCAAAAGAGACAGACTACAGCTAATGCAAAGAGGATGAATGAGGGGTCCGAGTCGGGAGCTCCGAGCGGCGACTGCGCGGTACATGGAATGAGATGGATTAAGAAAGGTTTGAGATTCGAGTGCCAACCAGACTGTGGTCACTGCTGCTCACAGTCAATGTTCGGCAAGGGTGACGTCGAGGGCGTCTTTTTGAGCAAGCGCGATGTGGGTCGGTTGCAGAAGGCTGGGGTTGCGTGGGCGATTGAGGAACGTGGCGACCATCGCGTTCTATCGGAGGCTTCGGGCACCTGCGTATTCCTGGATCCGAGAACGAAGGGCTGTGGGATCTACGACGTGCGGCCGACGCAGTGCCGGAACTTCCCCTTCACGCCGGGCAAAGACTCGCCAATCGCTACTCGTTCACAGTGGAACACGGCGCGAGAGCACTGTCCTGGTATCGGTATCGGACGATACTACGACAAGCGACACATTCGAAAGTTAGTTCGGGGTCGCGCCCAGCATGGTAGCTTCCAAGTCTGAGGACCGCGGTAGGGTCGAGGGCTGGCGCGGTGCTCCGTAGGCGCGGCCTATCTGTTTCTCTCCGTTTCCTGTGGGAGTGGCTCACTAGCCACACCGTAAGTCCGTTTCCAGTCCCCCGTCCTGTGCCAAAACTCGGCCCTTTTGAAATAGGCCATAAATCAGCAGCTTAAAGTCTGTGTTTGCGACCGGGCCCAGGGCCGTAGGCTTTACAATCGTCTGGCCCGAGGGTGTTATCTTCAGATCCATGATGACGTACCACTCGCCGCCGCGAAACGGCCAATCCTGGCAGGTCTAAACCGCGGAATCAATGACGGATCGAGTTTTTGCGGAGCACAAGGGTGCTTGCGCTGTTTACTGTTGGTCATATGTACGCATCCCTTTGCAAAAGCGGCGCTTACGCTCCATTTAGCGCGAAGCGAAGGTCGCGAGCGCTATTTTGGCTGCAACTTAATGCAGCGTAAAGTCTTACGTCATCTCACCAACACTTAATGACGGAAGCACCCTGCGTTTCGTTTATCGCCCAGGACAGTGACGACTGGTCTAAATGCGCCCTGGATCGTGATTACGAGCAGCCTGGGATCCGGAGCTGCTGTCCCCGTCCTGTGCCAAAACTCGGCCCTTTTGAAATAGAGCATAAATTAGTAGCTTAGTGTCTGTGTTTGCGGCCGTGCCAAGGGCCGAGCGCGAACAAACGACGAAATCATGTAGGCATGGTCCCGGCAGACCGGAGACCGATCAAGTTCGGGGCGCGCGGATGAATAAATAGAAGGCACAACCAAAACCAGCGGCCGTTTCACGGAATGGTGGAGGACGGCGAGCTGCTCCCGAAGAGTGACATTCTCGAGAGCTAGCTCGCGACGAACCTTGAAGGCAGAGATGAGAGCGGGAACCAACGACGAAATCATGCCGGCATGGTGCTGGTAGACCGAAGATCAATCAAGTTCGGGACGCGCAGATGAATAAATAGAAGGCACACCCAGGCAGGCTTGCGCCTTCTCGCCGTCGTAATCATGGGCTCTGAAACGGCCCGCTCGGGCCAGCCACACTTTATTCGACCAACGGGTAGTTTCGCCTGAGAAGCCATCGCTTGAGGACCGTATTTTCCACAAAATCTAATCCGAGACGCTTCGATAAAGTTCAATGAGGGCCGGGACTTGCGCGGATCTGGCATCCCGAGCCCGAGTTTTCAACAGCAATTTCCACATGGGGCGTGGAAAGGTCTTATTCTGAAGGATTTATGGCTTTCCATCGGTCGGAGGTAGTCTCTCGACTAGGTGGTCATCTGCATGGTGACGACCCGCCCGCCCAAGACGATTGTAAAGCCCACGGCCCTTGGCCCGGTCGCAAACACAGACACTAAGTTGCTGATTTATGGTCTATTTCAAAGGGGCCGAGTTTTGGCACAGGACGGGGTTGGAGTGTCCGGCCAGATACTGCACGTCCTCCAGGGGCACGTTCTGGCTGAGTATATCCGTGATCTCCATCACGCGGATGAATAAATAGAAGGCACAGCCGAGTTTTGGCACAGGACGCCCTCGGGCTAGACGATTGTAAAGCGCACGGCCCTTGGCCCCGGCGCAAACACAGACACTAAGCTGCTGATTTATGGCCTATTTCAAAAGGGCCGAGTTTTGGCACAGGACGGGATGCCACGCTCCCGAGCGGAAACCTGGGTCCAGGCCCGGGCCGTACCTGGACCAGAATTGTGCTAGCCCGTTGCGCCACGGTAGCCCCGGCCTCGATTCTAGGTCCTCTAGAGACGAGAGCGCGAACAAACGACGAAATCATGCCGGCATGGTCCCGGCAGACCGGAGACTAATCAAGTTCGGTGCGCGCGGGTGAATAAATAGAAGGCACAGGCACACTTTCGCCGCCGATCGCGAAAGTCCCAAGTGGTGTAAGATTGACTGACAGAGGAGGACTGATGTCGGACGACGCTTATAAGCAGAGAGAGCTCATAGTCTCCGGGTATTTCGACGAACCAGTCTTCAAGCTATCTCAGAGTAGTCACGCTCTTCAAAGCGCGCTCTTCAAGACGCTGAAACCATATGGGTTGTCTCTCGACAGTATACAGGGTATACAGGAGGTTGGCGCGTATTCGGGACCATCGGGATGGTCGCTGTCTATAGGTTTTCTACAGTACGCAGCCCAGCAGTATGCAGCGCAGCTGCAGGTGTCGGTACAACGCTATGAAATTAGTGTTCCAATGTTCCTGGGAAACGTCCCCATTACAGACCTAAGTACGATGTTGTCGGCGATCGAGGAAACCGTAGGAAAGGAAATCACTCCTGTCGAGGTGGTAAAACGCGAAGTCACGCTCCTCTTTCACTACCAAGTCCACCCGGCCTTCACCATTGAAGAGAAATTTGGCGTTACCGCCTGCGACTCGCTGGGAATAGTCAATGGTGCCACCATCAGTCTACAATTGCAAGATCCTTTGATCGATGGCGGCGTCACAGTCTCGTTTGAACGCTCCCTGCTCCACAATAACGCGGTCTTCGTACGGCTCCGAGGCGCCTTCGACGCACGACAACGTGCGACGCACGAAAGTGTCGACAACCTCACGACTTTCTTATCGAGAGTGGTCGACTTCATCGAGGAGAACTAGTAGCGTGTCTTCTCAAGCACCGAAGCAAAGCGCCCTCCACCTGTTTCAGCACCCGCACATAGCGGCGTTTGGAAATCCCGGTGTCCTTATGCGCGAAACAAGGTCTGGATCGCAGGCCCGGTTTGCCAAAAGTCACCGTCGTTTCGATACAGATACTCGTTCTCTCCAAAGAACGATTGTTTTGCGGAAGCAGACGGGGGCTTTCCAGAAGTGGCTTCGAGCATCAAGCGCCGAGGTCGCCAAGCAGCCGTCCGCCATTCACGAAGGCTATCTTGCTTCATTCGCCGAGTTTCACGAACAACCACAGGCGTTTGCTATATTGGGTGAGAAAGTGGGCGAGTCTGCAAGAAGATTGGCAGCCTTGCTATGTCGCTTGGACGCTGGTGTTGAACCAACCCGACTGAGCCAATTGGAAATAACGCAGCAAACTTGGTTCGATGCAACTAATCGAGCGATCGACTTTAGTCAGTTTGCGCGGACCGCATCCGAAATAGCCAAGTTTGCCGCACAAGCTACTTTCGACCAAATCGTAGAGCCGTCGGCTGACGAGGCTGTGCGCCGCGAGTCCGATTCTATATTTGCCAGAGCACTGAGCGAAGATCTGCAGGACGGTGTCGAAACGGACTTCTCCAAGTCCCTGAATGTTCTCGTCAAAATGTACGGAGAGAGCGCCATCGATGCGATCGGGCGCACGATCGCTTCTGGGCGATTCAGCACCCTTGTGTGCGCAGAGGCACTGAAATACCTTGGCGAGGTCGATGACGACGTGGCTCGTTTTTCACGGCTGGAACTGTTAGTTCAATGTCTCCGGAATTCTTCCCCGGCGATCCGTGACGGTGCCTCGGTGGGGCTAGCTTTGTTGGATGATCCCACAGCAATCGAACCCCTGAAAAGCGCCATTGAGGCTGAGTCGTGTCTTGAACTCAAAGAAGATATGTCCCTCGTGCTCCAACAACTAGAGCAACGCGACGCATAGGTGCCGTTCTTACTGAGAGCGATAAGAAGGAACCGCTGGCGGCCTGAATTGCCGACCTGGTTAGGTTCGGACGATGTCCCCGCGGATCCTCTGGGGGATCTCTCCACCCTGGATAACAAGCTCTCGGTCTGGTATGTGGACGACGCACAACAAAATCTCGGGCGGGTTTCAGCAGCTCTTGCAGCTGGACGCGAGAAAATCGACAAACTTGACTACGCATTAATCGACATCGACACACTGACCCGCCTCGGCATCGAGAGCAAAAAAACTCCTGGTGAATCGCCCGACGACCACGCAAACAAGAACTGGCACTATGACTTGCACAGGCTCTCTGGGAAAGCACTGACAAGCTTGGCGAAAGCGATTCTGCCACAGACCGAGAGCCGGGCTCGATTACTCCCGAAGAAGGTCAAGGAATTGATCAAGGCGGGCCTCAGCAATGCGGAGTTGGACTCCGAGCGATTGAAGCCGGAAGTACGAAAGGGGTTATGATCATGTCCTGTCCGAAAACGCGAACGGAAACGAAACCCCGAATCCTAGGGGCGTTCTCGAAATCGGTTGCTGCAACGTCTCGGCATCGGCCGTGCCGACGGTGTGGAACGGGTGGTAGCCGGCTATCCCGGTAGGGTCGGGGGCTGGCGCGGTAGATAGAGATAAGGGGAGTAGCTGTTGCCGGCGGCTTTCGCCAAGTGCCGGTGCCTCAGTCCTTACCATGTCCCCGTTTCCAGCCCCCGCCGCATCGCACGCAGCATGCGGATTTCCCGCGTCCTGTGCCAAAATTCGGCTGTGCCTTCTATTTATTCATCCGCCAGCCCCTGGGTCGGAAGTCAGCCCTGCGGCGCGAAATACCCTGGATTCTGCGCGGATTCCAAGGGCGTCTAAGCTGCTGATTTGTGGTCTATTTCAAAAGGTTCGAGTTTTGGCACAGGACGGGCTGAGCGAATACCTCAAAAATCCTTTAACACTTCCTCCGGGTGCTTCGACGCGTCCACGTTTGGATAAGCCTTCACAATCTTTCCTTCTCCGTCGATGAGAAAGCTGATCCGGTTCGCGTATTGGGCGTCGGCACTGTCGCAGGCGCCATAGATCAAGCCCACCGTACGGTCGGTATCGCAAAGCAGTGGGAAATTGAAGTCAAACTTCTTCGCGAAGGCGGCGTTTTCCTCCACGCTATCGAAGCTGATGCCGAGAACCTGAATGCCGTTATCGTTGTAGTGCTGGATTCGATCGCGGAACCCGCGGCCCTCGATAGTTCACCCCGGGGTGTCGGCCTTGGGATAGAACCACAAGACCACATGTTTGCCTACGAAATCAGAAAGCTTGACGGTATTCCCGGTTTCCTCCTCCTCGGCCGGGGCGCGTCCCAGTTCACAAGCTTGCCGGCGGTGAGCGAGATCCAGACGGTCAGGCTCCCACGGTTGCGTAGACCCGCCTCATATTCACGCCAATTCCTCACGCGATAGGCCTTCTTCACATACTTCCGCTGAGTGCGTTTGAAAATGCTCATGGGGAACCTCGAATCCGTGAGTAAAGGACAATTGTGGACCGAGATCGCGAGTTGTGCACCAAGGTACAAAAAGTCTATCCGACGTTGATTGCGCGCATTAGACCTGCTATGGTCGATTGCTTCTGGCCGATCTTCTTTTTTGCGGATCACAGGGACATGTGTTGCCGATGAAACGGAACGAAAAGCACTGAAAGGCATGATCGAACACCTAGAGCTATCCATTGATGCGTTGCTTCTGGATCTGGACAACCCGCGCTTGGGTTCGACTTCTTCTCAGTCGGAAGCGTTGGCAAGTATCGTCAGGCTGAATTCGGGGCACTTTCAAAACCTGATGGGGAGCATCAGGGATGAGGGTCTCGACCCAGGCGACAGTCTCTATGTCGTCCGATCGGAAGACGGCCCGGACTTCGTGGTGCTCGAAGGTAACCGGCGGCTGTCGGCGTTGAAGGTGCTGAGCAATCCGGACGTCCTCGCGGGTACCGACCTGCCCGAGTCCACGAAAAAGTCGCTTGTCAGGGAAGCATCCGGTTTCGAACGGTCGGAGGTGGATCCGATTCGTTGCGTGCGTTTCGATAATCGCGAGGAGGCCAACGACTGGATCCGTCGCCGCCACACCGGCGTGGCGGGCGGCGAAGGGAGGATAACCTGGAAGCCCTTGGAGATTCAGAGGTTCTCGGGTGACTACACTACCATTGACGTCATTGATTTTGTCGACAGAAACGCAGGCTACTCGAAAGCGGAGTGGGAAAAGGCCCAGTCGGCACTCAGCGGCGGGAAATCCACCAACCTTACGCGGCTGTTGGAATCGGCGGCGGGACAGTCGCACCTGGGAATCGAGGTGGAGACCGAGCCGTCCCGGAAGACCCCGCTCTTGGGGGTCGAGCCGAAGTGGGCGCTGCAGGTTCTGAAACGGATCGTAAATGACGTCGTGAAGGGCGAAGTGAACTCCAGGCGGTTGAACACCGCGACGGACATCGGGAAGTACTTCGCGAATCTGCCACCGGAACTGCAGCCGGGGCCCAACACGACGGCTGTAAACCCGAAAGCGTTCAAGGACATTGACCTTTCCGGGAACAACGCAAAGCCTTCGAAGCCGACGCCTCCGATGAAGAGGAGGCCCGCGCCTCGGACGAGAAAGACGCTGGCGCCGAAAAAGCATCCGTTCGACACGGGCAAATCCGGGAAGCTCGGGATGTTGCTAAGGGAGGCAGGCACACTAGATACCGGTAAATTCCCGCTTTCGTGCGCCTTCGTGCTGCGGGCGATCGTCGAATTGGCAGTGAACGACTACCTCGATGCAAACTCGTTGCCACGGGGGGAAAAAGGAAGCGCGAGAGAGTTCGACCTGACGAAGAAGGCGGATGACGTCCTAGAGCACATCGTTTCGAGTGGCACTGGGTCGTTGAGCGACTTGCGCGCGTTCCGCAACAATCTCCTCAACAAGAGGTCGGCCTGTTCGATCCAATCCTTGAATGGGTTCGTGCACAACCCGTACCAGCTACCGACCGCGGACGCTCTGCGGGCTGGGTGGGAGTCAGCGATACCTGTGCTCACTGCGACGTACGGCAAAGCGTGATGCCGGGAGGCGGTCATGGCATCAGCCCGACCGGCCGCTACTCGCCACTGCGCTACCCGGGGGGCAAGGGAAAGCTCTCGAAGTTCATGGCGGCGATCGTGCGGGCGAATGGGTTGTCCGACGGAAGCTACATCGAGCCTTACGCGGGCGGTGCTGGCATCGCGTGGGAACTCCTGATTACCGGGGTCGTGCGACGCGTGCTGATCAACGACATCAGTCCCCACGTCTTCGCATTCTGGACGAGCGTCCTCCGCCACACAGACGAACTCTGTCGGCGGATCCGCGACGTACCGCTGTCCGTTGCAGAGTGGGACCGCCAGAAGGAGATCTTCCGCAGACCCGAGGATGCATCAACGCTCGAACTGGGGGTTTCCTGCTTCTACCTGAACAGGACGAACCGATCGGGAATCCTGAACGGAGGGCTGATCGGTGGACGGAATCAGGAAGGCGAATGGCGGATGGATGCGAGGTTCAACCGGGAGAACCTCGTCCGCCGGATCGCGAAGATCGCCAACTGCCGCGGGCGCATCGAGGTGACCTGTGCCGACGCGGTGGAGTTCCTGCGGGAGAAATCGGGCAGCTTCGGGGAGAAGGACCTGATCTATGTCGACCCGCCCTACTTCGAGAAGGGTCGGCTACTGTACTACGATGCCTATGAACCCGCCGATCACGCCGCGGTGGCGGAGCTGTTGTCTGAATTGGAACGACCGAGGTGGGTTGTGTCGTACGACGACGTCGAGGCGATACGCAGGCTGTACGCGTTCGCACCTCGACTCCAGTACACGATCGGATACAGCGCTCGGAGGCGCACGCGGGGTCGCGAGGTGATGTTCTTCAGCAAGGGTATGGCGGTGCCGGAACTAGTGCCGCCGTTGCGGGAGGCAAGCGGAGCCAGCGCCGGTACACGCGTGACGGTGGCGTAGGAGGGAATGCATGGCAGGGGAGCAAGGCGCGGAGGGCATCAAGGAGCTGACTGCGTGGCTGGAGGCGGACGACGCGAAGGGCCGCGCGATGCGTGCAAGGCGCCTTCGCGACCTGTTGGACATGTTGCCGGTGCCTTCGGAGGGACTTAGCTTCCTAGGAGGCGAGGAATCGGTGATCTGTTTCGACGAGGTCAGGCGCTGCTATCTGGACGGCTCGGACATAGCGGTCGTGCTGCTGTGTCTGGCGTATGTCGAGAGGGAACTGGCGGCGGGGCTCTATGCGGCAGGCTGGGAAGATGCGAAGAACGCCCGACTGAGAGCGGTGCTGAAAAAGGCCTACGAAGGCGGAGCGCTGTCCGAGCTCGAGTGGCGGACGTACCGCGAGCTGGCCCGTCTGCGGAACTCGCACGCCCACTTCCGCGCGCCCGGGAGTCCGACGTCGCTGATGGCTCGGGTCGTCCAGGGGAACGCTCTCGGCACTGAGGTGCTCGCGAAGGACGCGAGGCGCGCGGTCCAGGCGATGGCGAGGATTGTGAAGCGCCATTCGGGTAGGCGGGTGGCACTGGGGGTCCACCGGACGAATAGTTAGCCCTAATCGCAAAAAAAAGAGAGCAAAGTAGCGCGAAAGTATTGACAAAGGAGCCTCTGGGTTTATGTTTGGAGCGTTGCTTCCAAACAAAACACCAAACGACCAGAGGCCCCTATAGTGCGCTTGAAACTATCTCGATTTCGCCGGAACTTCAACAAGGATCTTCCGATCGAGTTCACAGAGCAGAACCTGAGCTCGTTTGGTGGACTGGAACTGTTTTCACGATATTTGCGCCGCGTTGAGCTAAGCCGCCGGGTAGGAAAGGCGTGCAGAGGAAAAGGCATTCGGTCGGACTACGGGAGCGTCCGACTGGTTCTGGTGTTGGTTGGGATGCTGCTCGTGGGAGCTCGTCGTCTAGAGCACCTGCAGTATGTCTGTGATGACCCGATGCTGCTTCGCTTCTGTGGGTTGAGAAGACTACCGAGCCGTCCGACGATCGTGAATTGGCTGAAGCAATTCACGGGAGAGCGGCTCAAGGGCCCATCGGAGTTGAACGGTGTATTGGTCCACGAGCAGATCGAGCGATTGGGTCTGAACTGTCTGACGGTAGATATGGACGGCACCGTGGTTCAGGCAGGCAATCAGGTTGGATGGGCGTTTCGAGGATTCAATCCTCATCGCAAGAAGAATAAAAGTTACTACCCTTTGTTCGCTCACCTGGCTCAGACGGGCCAGATTCTCAAATCCAGAAATCGTTCTGGCAACGTTCACGACTCCAAGGGTGCCGATGCGTTTCTACGGGAACTGATAGGCGAGCTACGGGGCCAGTTCGGTCGGTCCCGAAAGCTGGAATTCCGCACGGACGCCGCGTTTTTCAACGAAAAGATTCTCAAGAGGCTAGAGCGCTCCCGAAGCGAGTTCGCGATCAAGGCTCCGTTCTGGCCGTGGCTCGGCCTAAAGGAGGTTGTCGCTGGGCGCAAGCGATGGCACCGCGTGAGTGACGAAATCGACGGCTTCTCCATCAAACACTTCATCGAGCCCTGGAATATCACCGTCCGGATCGCGATCTATCGGAAGCGAGTTCGACATCGAACGGCGAAGAACTTCCAGCTCGACCTGTTTTCTCCAGACGACGGCTACTTCGAGTACTCAGCCGTCGCCACCAACAAATCGCTCACCGTCCAACGCCTTTGGTACTTCGCTGCTGGGCGAGGCGGCCAAGAGAAAACCTTCGCCGAATTGCGCAGCCAGTTCGCTCTCGACGTCGTGCCCACTAAAAACTATGCCGCCAATAGCGCCTGGCAACAGTTGAACGTGCTCGCACACAACCTGTGTCGCAGCTTTCAGCTCGACACCATCGCTGAAACGAAAGGCATCTCTCGAAAGCGTACATGCACCCATCTGCTGCACACCATCCGCACCATCCGCTTCCGCATCATCAACAAAGCCGGCCGCCTCGTTCGCGTTAGTGGTCGAAACGCGCTCCGAATGGCCACAAACTCCTCCACTCAGACACTCTTTGAAAGAATCGAACTCACGCTAGCGTCATGAATTATTGTTCGATTAGGGTTAGCAGGTGTTCTTTCGATCTTGAGTCTTGAGGAGATGGGTTCGTCTTGGCTGCTCGAACGGCCGTTCGGACGTGCTCTGATTGCCGTTCGCGCCAGCCTCGGTGATCGTGGCTGCGTCGACCGGGCGCGGGTGATCGTGGGTATGTATGCTCGCTGACGCGCCGCGCGTATCGCCGATCATCTGCTGGCACTGCGTGCGAGTACTGCGTCAGGGTTGTCCGTGTACGACAACAACCGACTAACCTAGGGGGTACTTTCGAGTGAACGAACGATTTCGGTCACTCCCCGATGACCTCCGCCCACGCGGGCGGTGCCATTACTGTCAAGTTGAGGCATTTAGGGTCGATCCGTCCCCAAGATGTTGGCAACGCGGTGCGCTCAAGCCCCATTATCTAGTGGCCCGCTCCGAGCTTGAGACCTCAACTTGACAGCAATGGCACCGCCCGTGTGGGCGGAGGTCATCGGGGAATGAACGAAATCCGTTCGTTCACTCGAAAGTACCTCTCAAATGGTTAGATGGCAATTCCCTGTTCCGAAATAACAGGGAATTTGAGATGACCGAACAGGGAATTTGAAATAGGCAAACAGGGAATTTCTCTGGAAGAACAGGGAAATGTCACGAGCGGCACGTGAGGAGTTCCATTCGAGTACACGAGCGGCGCCTCATACTCTAGTGCGAGCAACCGGAAGTCGTGTTCTCACCCAGGGCGATGTTCGGGAAGGCAGCGTCGCTCAGGATGCCGATCGATGCAGGTCGTGAACCTCTAGCTCCACGCGGTTGATGTCGAGACCCTTTTCCCGCGAGACCGGCCTTTCTTGAAGCGGTGCACATTCGGCGGTTTGCCGTAGCCGACCTCGTCGTCAGGGGGGCGGCCGGGCAGACAGGTGTTACGACCGCTGCTCATCATCATTATTTATCAGTGCAACAAACGACAGGTGGCGGTCGTATTGGCGGTCCAATCGCATCAGTCCCAGACAGGCGCGGTAGCCTTGTTCCGGATGCGGCCGTCGGTCGAGAATCCCGGCAACGAGCCGTCCCGTGTCGGGGCCGATCCGTCGGGCCTTTGTGATGATGCTAGGACCATCCCGTTATGCCCAGTGCGTTGGTAGACGCGGCTGCGGGGGAAGCCGTCTAAATGCCACCGTATCGGTTCAAGGCAAGTGGGCAGGCAGCCGTGACTTGGTCGAGCGGCGGCGTACACTGATGGACCAGTGGGCGGCCTACCTGAACGTGGAGAGCGGCGTCGTTCCGATGGTGCACCGTCATGGATAAGGCGCAACTACCACCAATGTGGACCTATGAAGGCAACGAAGACGGCCCTTCCAAGTGGTTGGACCGCTGGTTCACGCGCGAGGAAGCATCACCTACCGACCTGTTGACGTGGGCATGGTTCTATGGCGAAGCCATCCAGGATTCCGGATGGACACGCGATAAGGAGTTGTTGGAGTGGATTGAGGCATCGAAGACTCACCGGCTCGCGTGGGATGGCGTACAGCTCCTGTTGCGGACGTTGCGGCAGCAGAACAAACCCGTGCCCGCCGCCTTGCTGTTTTGGGCGCTGGATATCGCAGATGGCACGAACAAGAGGCACCGGCACTTGGCGAAAGCCGCCGGCAACAGCTACTCCCCTTACCTCTATCTACCGCGCCAGCCCCCGACCCTACCGGGGTACTTTCGAGTGAACGAACGATTTCGGTCACTCCCCGATGACCTCCGCCCACGCGGGCGGTGCCATTGCTGTCAAGTTGACGAAAAGCTGGTACTTCTGCCGTCCGATCCCTACTTCAGACTTTCACCACGGGCTGCTAGGGTTTCTTTAACTCAAGAACTACCTCTCTACGAAGCCGACCGTCGAGCGTTCCTTCAGAAGGACGCGTGGCCGGTGGAGGAAGATAACGCCTATTAGCAGGTAGTCGTCGGGATTGCTTGGAGATCAGTCGCAAACCTCGTTCTCTTGCTACGGTTTCGACTACAACGGAGTTCCGTATGAAGGTTCTCTTGGTTGTTGAGTCACCAACAACGTACACAGCACGACCACCACTCTTGAGTACTCTGAAGACCTCACCCAAGGCCAAGCCCATGTCCCATATGTATCGGGACAAAAGGGCGTGATTTCGATTGGACAGCCTAGGCCTCAAGTCAAGCTGACTGATCAAATCCCCAACCCGTGGAGCCTCAAGCGCTTCTAGCAATGACGCTTCTGCCCCCACGCTTTCACCGCGGATTTTCCGCAGCTCTCCCCGTCCTGTGCCAAAACTCGGCCCTCTTGAAATAGCCTATAAATCAACAGCTTAGAGTCTGTGTTTTGCGACCTGGTTAAGGGCCGTGGGCTTCACAATCGTCTGGTCCGAGGGTGTTATCTTCGGAGCCATCATGACGTACCACGTGCAATTCCTACTGCTCGTTCTGGCTGGCTGGGTCAACCGCCAGCAGCAGGACGTGATCGACTACCTGCGAGAGGAGAACCGTGTGCTCCGAGGCGGTGTGCTCCGCAAAAAGTCGATCCAGCGGTACGCGATCTTCTTTTTTGCGGATCACAACGGCGAGCTGCTGCCGAAGAGCGACATTCTCGAGAGCCAGCTCGCGACGAGCCTTGAAGGCCCGGCCGAGTTCGAAGAAGGGCATGGCGTCATCCACGGGGGGCTCATCGGTCTGCTCGCCGACACGGAGGGCAACTTCGCGGTGGGTTCGGTCTCGTCGGGCTCCACGGTCAAGACGGTGGAGTTCAAGCTGAGCTTGCTGGCGGACCACCGCAGCCACCCAGACGGCAACTCGAAGGGCCCGCCTTCTGTAATTTGGTGCTGATATCATGGCCGGAGCAATGGACAAGAAAAACCTCAGTGAGCGTGACATCTGCACCAAGTTCATCACACCGGCCTTGCGCCAGGCTGGGTGGGACGAGATGGCGCAAATCCGCGAGGAGGTGAGCTTCACCAAGGGCCGCATCATCGTGCGCGGCAAGCTGGTCAGCCGGGGAAAGGGCAAGCGGGCCGACTACATCCTTTATTACAAGCCCAACATCCCCATCGCCCTGATCGAGGCCAAGGACAACACCCACGCCATCGGCGACGGGATGCAGCAGGGGCTGGACTACGCCGAGACCCTGAATATCGCCTTCGTGTTTTCCTCCAACGGCGACGGCTTCGTCTTCCACGACCGGACGGGCGCGAGCGCCGAGCGGGAAACGACCCTCGGTCTTGACGCCTTCCCGCCGCCCGGCGACCTGTGGGCGCGCTATCGCGCCTGGAAGGGGTTGACGACCGAGGCCGAATCCATCGTCCTCCAGGACTATTTCGACGATGGAGGCGATAAAGCCCCGCGCTACTACCAGGTCAACGCCATCAACGCCGCCATCGAGGCTATCGCCAAAGGTAACGAACGTATCCTGCTGGTCATGGCGACCGGTACTGGCAAGACCTATACCGCTTTTCAAATCATCTGGCGGCTATGGAAGGCGGGCCGCAAGAAGCGCATCCTGTTTCTGGCAGATCGCAACGTGTTGGTCGACCAGACGATGGTCAACGACTTCCGGCCTTTCGGCGCGGCGATGGCGAAGCTCTCGACAAAAGCAAAGACCATCGAACGAGCGGACGGCACTTCCGAAGACCTGACCAGCGCCATCGACGCAAGACGGCGCATCGACCCCGCCTATGAAATCTATCTCAGCCTCTATCAGGCGATCACCGGACCGGAAGAACATCAGAAGATTTTCCGTGAGTTCTCGCCCGGATTCTTCGACCTCATTGTGATCGACGAGTGCCATCGCGGCAGCGCCGCCGATGATTCGGCCTGGCGGGAGATTCTGGAGTACTTTTCGTCAGCCACCCAAATCGGCCTCACCGCCACACCCAGGGAAACCCGCTACGTTTCCAACATCCACTACTTCGGCGAGCCGGTGTACACCTATTCCCTGAAGGAGGGTATCCGCGACGGTTTTCTGGCACCCTACAAGGTCGTCAAGAGCCATGTCGATCGCGACGTGGAGGGCTATCGTCCCGAAAAGGGGCAGCTTGACCGCAATGGCGAGGAGGTCGAGGACCGCATCTACAACGTCAAGGACTTCGACCGCACGCTGGTCCTAGATGAGCGGACCAAGCTCGTGGCCCGAAAGGTCACGGCGTTCTTGAAGGAAAGTGGAGACCGTTTTCAGAAAGCGATCGTTTTCTGTGTCGACCAGGAACATGCTGCTCGCGTGCGCCAGGCACTCATCAACGAAAACGCCGACCTGGTGGAAAAGAACCACCGCTACGTCATGCGCATCACCGGCGCCGACCTTGAGGGGCAGAAGCAACTCAGCAACTTCATCGACCCGGAATCCAGATACCCCGTGTTGGTCACCACATCACAGCTGCTATCGACCGGTGTCGATGTGCAGACTTGCCGGCTCATCGTGCTGGACCGCGAGGTCGGCTCCATGACCGAGTTCAAGCAGATCATCGGGCGCGGGACGCGCGTGCATGAGGATACCCGCAAGTTCTACTTCACCTTGATGGATTTTCGGGGCGCGACCACCCATTTCGCCGACCCGGATTTCGACGGCGAACCGGTGCAAATATACGAACCCGGCGATGACGACCCTATCCTGCCGCCCGAAGATACTTCGCCCAACGGCGACAGCGATGACCCCATACCGCCGGAACCGGGCGATGACGAAACCGGTGTTGACGAACCGCCCGACATCATCGTGCCGAATACCGATGGTAGTGTGCGCAAGGTCTATGTGGATGGTGTCGCCGCGGCCATCGTCGCCGAACGGGTGGAATATCTCGATGAGAACGGCAAGCTCGTCACCGAATCCCTGCGCGACTTCACAAAAAAGGCGCTGAGGAAGCACTTCGCCAGCCTCGACGATTTCTTGAAGCGCTGGAAAGCCGCCGAACGCAAGCAGGCGATTGTCGAGGAGCTGGAGGCCGAGGGCTTGCCGCTCGACATCATCGCCTTGGAATTGGGCAAGGACCTCGACCCCTTCGACCTCATTTGCCATGTCGCCTTCGATGCCAAGCCACTGACCCGGCGCGAGCGGGCCGACAACGTCAAGAAGCGGGACGTGTTCAACAAGTACGGAGACCAGGCCCGCGCTGTGCTCGACGCGTTGCTCGCCAAGTACGCCGACGAAGGTGTGTTCAACCTCGACGACATAACCGTGCTGCGCATCCCACCCTTCACCCAACTCGGCACGCCGGTGCAGTTGGTCGAGGTCTTCGGCGGGAGAGCGGGTTTCATCGAGGCCGTCCACGAGCTTCAATCGGCCCTTTATCGGGAGACTGCTTAGCCCATGTCCGTCCGTACCCTTGTCAAATCCATCCAGAACATCATGCGCCAGGACACCGGCGTTGATGGCGACGCCCAGCGCATCAGCCAGTTGTGCTGGATGTTCTTCCTCAAGATCATCGGTGATCAAGACCAGGAACTAGGATTGATGCGGCCCGGCTACGCCTCGCCGATACCCAAGCGCTACCAATGGCGCGCTTGGGCGGCGGACCCCGAGGGCATCACCGGTGAAGAACTGCTTGCCTTCATCAACGACGACCTGTTCCCGGCCTTTAAGAACCTCCGGATGACCGGGCATCTCGGCGACCGACGCCGCGTCGTACGCGCCGTGTTCGAGGATGCCCACAACTACATGAAATCCGGTCAGTTGATGCGCCAGGTGGTCAACAAGATCAACGGCGTCGACTTCAACAACCTGACCGAACGCCAGCATTTCGGCGACATCTACGAGCAGATTCTCAACGACCTGCAATCGGCGGGCAACGCTGGCGAGTACTATACGCCCCGCGCCGTCACCGCCTTCATGGTCGACCGCATCGACCCGAAGCTTGGCGAGAGCTTGCTCGATCCCGCCTGCGGCACCGGAGGGTTCCTCACCTGTTCGCTGCGTCACATGCGCGAGCGTTACGTCAAGCGGCCCGAGGATGAGCAGAACATGCAGGCGGCGTTGCGCGCGGTCGAGAAAAAGCAGCTTCCGCACATGCTCTGCGTCACCAACATGCTGCTGCACGGCATCGAGGACCCGAGCTTCGTCCGCCACGACAACACCCTAGCCCGTCCCTATATCAGCTGGGAGCGGAAGGACCGGGTGGACATCGTGCTTACCAATCCACCCTTTGGCGGCAAGGAGGAGGACGGCATCGAGTCGAATTTCCCGCAACATTTCCGCACGCGGGAGACGGCAGACCTGTTCCTCGCTCTCATCATTCGCTTGTTGAAGCTGACTGGTCGCGCCGCCGTGGTGCTGCCCGACGGCTCGCTATTTGGCGAGGGCGTCAAGACACGCCTCAAGGAACACTTGATGGAGGAATGCAACCTCCACACCATCGTCCGGCTGCCCAACTCCGTGTTCCGGCCCTATGCTTCCATCGGCACCAACCTGCTGTTCTTTGAGAAGGGCGAACCGACCGTGGATATCTGGTTCTACGAGCACTTGGTGCCCGAGGGCCAGAAGGCCTACTCCATGACCCGGCCGATCCGGCTGGAGCATTTGCAAGGCTGTATAGACTGGTGGGGTGGGGCGAAGCGCGAGGGTCGGAAGGAGACGGAGCGCGCCTGGAAGGTGACGGTCGACGAGGTCAAGACGCGAAACTACAACCTCGATATCAAGAACCCGCACACGGAGGACGACGACCACGGCGACCCGGAGGAACTGCTGAAGGAACTGACTGCCGCCGAGGCTGAAACGGCATCCTTACGCGACCGCTTGAAGGCGAGCCTGGCCGAGGCGCTCATGCGATGAACGCCGATCGATTGCTGACCCATTACGAACGGATCGCCGACGCTCCGGATGCGATTGTGCGCTTGCGCCGCTTCATTCTCGATTTGGCGGTGCGCGGCAAGCTGATGAAGCAGGACCCTGCGGATGAACCGGCAACGGAGTTGTTGCAGCGGATCGCAAGGGAAAAGGCAAGGCTGGTTGTGGCTTGGAAGTTCAAGACCTTCAATGGTGATCATCTGGGTGACGATGCACACTTCCCTTTCCTAGTACCTGCCAACTGGACTTGGTGTTACCTTGATGATCTCGCGGCGATTGCCCGTGGTGGCTCGCCACGTCCGATCAAATCATACCTGACGGAAGATCCGAGTGGTATACCGTGGATAAAGATCGGCGACTCTGTCAGAGGTAGCATCTACATCAACAACACAAAGGAGAGAATCCGACCTGAGGGCTTGACGAAATCTCGATTCGTATATCCTGGTGATTTGTTGCTCTCGAACTCGATGAGTTTCGGTTATCCATACATCACTAATATCGAAGGATGCATCCACGACGGATGGTTGGTCATCCGAACACCGGAAACACTGGTGGACAAGCTCTATCTACACACTCTCTTTCTTTCGAGTCATGCAAAACAGATATTTTCCGATTCGGCATCAGGAGCGGTTGTTCGGAATTTGAATGCCGACAAAGCTAGACTGCTGTCGGTGCCCCTCCCGCCTCTTGCCGAGCAGCACCGCATCGTCGCCAAGGTCGATGAACTGATGGCACTTTGTGAACGGTTAGAAGCGGCGCGTGCGGAGCGGGAAACAAAGCGCGATCGGCTCGCGGCGGCGAGCCTCGCCCGCCTCAACGCGCCCGATCTCGACTCGACCACATTCCGGAACTACGTCGCCTTCGTCCTCGAAAACCTCCCTCCGCTCACCACCCGACTCGACCAGATCAAGGCCCTCCGCCAGACTATCCTCAAGCTCGCCGTGCGCGGGAAGCTGGTGAAGCAGGACCCTGCGGATGAACCAGCATCGGTGCTGCTGAAGCGGATCGCGGAGGAAAAGGTGCGACTGATGAAAGTAGGAGAGATAAAGACGACTAAGGCCCCAATACCGGTTGCAATTTATGCCCCGTTCAGTCTTCCCATTGGTTGGGCATGGTGCACTCTCGGAGAGATTTGTTCAAAGACAGGCTCAGGCAGTACTCCAAGAGGCGGCAAGAATGCTTACCGACAAGATGGGATAGCCTTTCTAAGGTCCCAGAATATTTATGATAGTGGTTTACGTGTCGACGACGTTGCTTATATTGATACCGCAACCCACAAGAAAATGTCTGGAACTGCGGTTCGGCCGGCCGATCTGCTTTTGAACATTACAGGCGGATCCATGGGGCGGTGTTGTCGGGTGCCCGATCAGTTTTGCGAGGCAAATGTTAGCCAACATGTTGCGATAATTCGGGTTGCAATAAATGGCCTACAGGATTTCGTCCATCTGCTGATACGGTCTCCTTTCTTTCAGTCATTCATATTCGACGAGCAAACCGGAGCGGGACGTGGCGGCCTACCTAAGAACAAGATGGATCGCATACCGATAGCCCTTCCGCCCCTCGCCGAGCAGCACCGTATCGTCGCAAAAGTCGATGAACTGATGACGCTCTGTGACCCACTGGGGGCAAGCCTCGCCAGTGGCGATGATACCCGCTGCCGCCTGCTTGACGCCCTCCTACACGAGGTGCTGTCGCCGGTTGCGGATCAATAGTTTGTGGCGTAGCGATTCCGCTGATGGTTCGAAGATAGAAGCATGATGACCGAACGAAGGGAACTCGAGAGCCACGTGATGACGAAGTGGAGGAGCGCCGTTCTTTTTCCAAGGACCTCGGCACACATTCCCGGGGTAGTTCAATGAACGATCCTCATGTAGTCGCATTGCTTTACCAAATCGAACATGGTCGGGGGGTTGATTATGGCGAGGCGGAGCCAATCGATCACGAAGAGAGAGATTTTCGTGTCGAGATCGTGAATGAGCAAGTGCGCTTTGAATTCTCCGACACCCGGTTCGTCTAAGTTGATTTAGGCCGCGTCGTTCAGAGTCACCTCCCTTCCCGCCGAAGCCGGCCACTCTCTCACTTGACCGCGAGCACCACGCGTTCCACGCCTACTCCATCCTGGTTGTAGGCAGTTCACCAATCTCATGCAGCTCGAATTTATGGAAGGGACAGGGTGGTGGGAAAACCAATTAACACTGCGCGCGGATGAATAAATAGAAGAGACACCTTGTCAGCGTGGTACTCACCGTGGGGTCACGTCAGTTTTTTGCAAGAGTCTCGAGACGGAGGAAGGCAGGTTCCGCTGGACTACGACTGGAGTCTTCGTGTCGTTCACCAGCGAGTGGTACGCAGACCCCCCGCGGCTACGACCCAACCCCAAAGCGGCGCCACCCTACTATGGCGGTGGTTCCGGGCTGATACGAGCGGGCGGTACGCAGACTCCCCGCGGCCACCCAACCCCGAGGCATCGGAAGGTAGTTCGGTGCTTCCGCCATCAAGTGTTGGTGAGAATGACGCTAAGACTTTACAGTGCGTTAGGTTACAGCCAAAATAGCGCTCGTGACCTTCGCTGCGCGCTAAATGGAGCGTAAGTGCGTCTTCTGCAAAGGGATGCGTACACATCACCAACAGTAAACAGCGCAAGCACCGCACAGGACGGGGTAGAGTCACCGGCGATGGGCAAAGTGAGAGCCATTCCAAAGGTCGGTGGTCTCCATCATTATTACACTCGACACGCCGCTGCTTGAGCCGGTCCGCTCGGAACGGCTGCCGGACTTCGCACCAGCTTACACCTCTACCCCTGAGTAGAGCCGACGCCGGCTCTTAAAACGTCCTACATGAAGACGACCAAAGCATCCTGGTTGCAGGAGGTGCGCCAATCTCATACAGCTCGAGTTTATGGAAGGGACAAGTCGCTCCACTGACCTTTGTGTCAGATCGCCATCTCCCCCGTGCTGTCACCAAAGCTCTCGAGCTCGTCGAGTCCGAGTCGGCGCAGCACGGTCAACATCGTGTTCGCCATCGGCGTACCATCCGCGCCTTTGACGTGGAGGTTGCCCTTGAAGTGGCCATTGCCGTGGCCAGCCAAAAAGAGCGGACAGCGCTTGTGGTTGTGAACGTGCGGGTTGCCCATTGGAGAGCCGTAGAGGATCAACGCCTTTTCCAAGAGATTCGAGTCGCCCTCGGGTGTGTCACGGAGCCTTTCGAGGAAGTACGGGATGGTGCTGACGTGGTACCGGTTGATCTTCGCGAACTCCTCGATCCGCTCCTCTCGCTCGCCGTGATGCGAGGCCGGGTGAAACCCAGTGTTGACGCCGGTCTCCGGGTAGACACGGCCCGAAACGTCTCGCCCCATCTTGAACGCGAACACCCGAGTAATGTCCGACGCGAACGCTGCCGCTTGCAGGTCGAACATCAACTTGACGTGCTCATCGAACGAGTCCGGCACACCGACGGGCGCATCGGGCAGCTCTCTCTCCTCCCCGCTCGCGTTTTGCGCCTCGATCCTCTGGATCCGCCGCTCGATCTCGCGAATGTTCTCGAGATAATCGTCGAGCCGGTTGCGGTCGGCCGGCTCCAGGTCGTTCTTCAAACTAGCCACCTGGTTGGTGACATAGTCAAGAATGCTGCGATCGGTCCGGCGCCTGGCTGCCCGCTCTTCCGGCGTTCCGCCGGAGCCGAACATCTGGTCGAAAACGACCCGGGGGTTCCTGATCATCGGGAGCGGATCGGTCGGCGACGCCCAGCTGATCGCGTCCGTGTAGGTACAGGCATAACCGTATTGGCATCCGCCCGCCTGGTTCACGTTCTCGATCGCGAGCTGCATCGACGGAATGGGCGTGTCTTGACCGAACCGCCGGGCGTAGAGCTGATCCATCGACGTCCCAACGTGGACGTCCGAGCCTTCTGTCTGCTTCGGGTGAGACTGCGTCAGGAACACCGCGCTCGAACGAAAATGGTCGCCGCCTATCTCGGGCAGCGTGAAGGCCTCGGCATTGCGTACGTCCGTGTTGCTGACGATCGTCAAGTAATCCCGAAACGGCTCGAGCGGACTCAAGCTGCTCGGGGTGAGGTCGAACGCACTGCCTTCGGCCGCCGGCGCCCACAGGTTCTTTTCTATCCCGTATTTGGTGCTGCCGGCCGAACCGTGGACCATTTCGATGCACACCAGGCGAGCCGGGTCAGCTGTCGGCTTGCCAAACGCGCTCCGGGCCGGCACCATGGCTTCGAGCAACGGCAGTGACACCGCCGCGCCCATGCCCCGAAGTATCGCGCGGCGAGAGATATGCTTGTTAGCCCTAATCGCAAATAAACGTCACCGTGTCTGAGGTCTTTGGCCCCGTGAATAGCACCTTTTCCAGGTTCTGCATACACCGTGCAGAATCACCTATAGTGGCGGCGAGCGGGTGCCCCAGCACGAGCTTCTCGCCTGCGCCCAGTGCGGCTGTTTCGCGTTTTCGTGCTTCGAAGATTTTGCGATTAGGGTTAGTAATGTACATTCTTTTTAGGCCTTCTGGAGCCGGCTCGTATTCTAAGGCGGACCCGATTCTCCCACCACCGTGGTCGGTTCGGTGTTTTCCGACTTCTTCATCTGGAACGCCGCGCTGTTCACAATGCCAAAAATGAAAGAGGACATGCGGTTGCCGTTGTGCGCGGCCTCGAGAGCGATCGCACGCACCGCGGGCATGTCATAATACTCGACTCTCCGCCCCAGCGCATAGGTCATGAGGCTTTCGGTGAAGCTCGTGATAAAAGTGTCTGAAAGGTTCACAAGCGCCTGCCGCAAGCCCGCTGGACCGTCCATCTGCGTTCCGCGGTAGGGTCGAGGGCTGGCGCGGTGCTCCGTAGGCGCGGCTTATCTGTTTCTCCCGTTTCCTGTGGGAGTGCCTCACTAGCCGCACCGTAAGTCCGTTTCCAGCCCCCGCCACATCGCACGCAGCGTGCGGCTTTCCCGCACTACGCGCTCCTGCACACTTCCCGCGAAGGGTTATGTGACCTATCGAGCCGGGGCGTCTTTCGGCCAATCTACGAGATATCGAACTCGGTAATCGAACAGTCCGACAGTCGCCTACATCCATCGCCTACTCCATCGCTTCCAGCCGAAACCTTGGCGCAAGAAGCGCCAAGAATTCTCGGCCTTCGCCTTGACGTATATCCTTCGTCTCAGCTCCTGCAGAGTGATGGGTGATTTTGTCATCTCACCCCTGCCTCGCTTGTTGACGAAGGAGTTGTGTGCAGCAGGGCCCCTTTGCTCCACGGGCGTTGCCCCGTTTCAACGCTACTACGGACCCAGCCGCCACCGTCTCGTCTTCGACCGTTTTCCCGGGGCCTCCGGTTATGCGGTCTACCTTGCTCCGTCGATTTCTCGACGGGACGAGGACGGCTTCTCCAGTTGCTTGGCATGTCCTTGTCACCGTGCTGTCCCTACCACCCCGCCACAGGGATGTGCCTCATCAGATGTCTGGCGACACATCCTGTTGCCTTCGTCCGACACGAGAAAACTCGGCCTTTGGGGTCTATTTTTTTGTCGGGGCCACCTATGGGTTCACTTGTGTTACGGCCCGGTGACTCGCTCACCATCCTCAAGATGGCTTTGTCAGTCAGCTTCATCCGTCTCGTTTCCTCCACGAACGTGACTCAAGCTACGGGGCGCTAACTTTTTCCCCGGTGGGACTCTCTCCCACTGAACATACCAGCCTTCGCTGGACGCACTCGTGTCCAAAAATACAAACGAACTCAAGACCCTTGCGTCGCCTTGGCCCGGTCGCAAACATAGACACTAAGCTGCTGATTTATGGTCTATTTCAAAAGGGCCGAGGTTTTGGCACAAGACGGGGTTCCTCCCGAGAGCCCCGCGTCCTCGTAGACGGTTGGCAGCAGCACCCAGCCCTCCGCCTTGTGGCTCGCGATATACGCGGCGCAGGCTTCTCGCTGCGCATCGAGGGAGTTGAAATCCTGCTCGAGACCTTCTTCCGCGCTCTTTCGCGTATAGATGGCACAGCGGATTTTCTTCATGTTAGGCCTTGCGCTTGGGCGTCAGACCAAAAAAGCGTAGTCCAGACCAGTGGGTGCCGGTGATTCGCTTTGTGATGGCGGTGAGGGACGGATAGGTTTTGCCATCGAACCGATAGCCGTTGTCGATTACCTCGACCTGGTAGGTACGGCCATTCCACTCGCGGACGAGATGGGTGCCGGCAGAAACGGACCCTGCGGGAGCGCCGGAGCTTGGTGTCTCGTTCGCCATGGCAGCCAGAGCGCGCCGGGTTGCGGCCGAAAGCCCGCCATGGGTCCGGCACTGGCGTTCGTGCAAGAGAACGCGGCGCAGGAAAACACGCGAGAGCGAGCTTGGAGGAGCAGCCCCAAAGGTCTGCTCCCAGACCCGCCGTAAGCTGGCGAAGTCCAAACCGTCCAAACCGACGTTCCGGCCAACCTGTGCTCCGCAAAAAGTCGATCCGGCGTTGATTACGCCGGTTAGACCTACCATAGTCGGCTGCTTCTGGCCGGTTTTCTTTTTTGCGGGTCACAACTCCCACAGGAAACGGGGAGAAACAGATAGGCCGCGCCTACGGAGCACCACGCCAGCTCTCGACCCTACCGCCTTCGCGCCGCCTTGGCCCAGTCGCAAACACAGACACTATGCTGCTGGTTTATGGTCTATTTCAAAAGGGCCGAGTTTTGGCACAGGACGGGGTGGCGGATGGTGCAGTATGGAGCTAGCCGGTCTCGGCTGGAAACCCTAAAACAAAGAAGTGACTCGACCTCGGCGGGGACCTTCGGCGTTATCTAAAATGGCTAGTACTCGACGATTGAATGCCGGTCCAGGTCGGACTGTTGTGATCCGCAAAAAGAAGATCGCGTATCGATGGGCAGACAGCTATGAGAGTGACATCCTGCGAACTCGTCTTCGACGCGGTGGAAATCCTGCACGCTGTCGCCGCCAGGCCACCGACCTTGAAGGCAGAGATGAGAGCGGGAACCAGCGACGAAATCATGCAGGCATGGTGCCGGCAGACCGGGGACTAATCAAGGTCGGGGCGCGCGGATGAATAAATAGAAGGCACACCTGGCGGGCCAGACGATTGTAAAGTCTAAGGCCCTTGGCACGGTCGCAAACACAGACACTAAGTTACTGATTTATAGTCTTTTAAAAAGGGCCGAGTTTTGGCACAGGACGGGGTCGTCTCGGTGACACATGGCACTCCCGCGCACGTCGCCTTTCAACCGCCCGCTCGGTTCAACCGCGTGAACTTCACTGATGAGGAGAAGTCGGCTCTCCTCGATTTTTTGAAAGCTCGACCACAAGGTATTCGGGGCCAACCGAGGCACTGGCCCACGGACGACACCTCCTGGCAACCGGGAAAGACGCGATGCGGCTAATCTTGAGCCGGAAGGGATTCGACTCGTCGAGCGGCGGATGCCCGAGTCCCATTTTCACGGACGGCTCGATGATCTCCCTTCCGATCCCGGACAAGCGTTCGCCGGTGCGCTACAAAGACCTGACCTGGCGCGGGCGCAACCTTGGAGACGTCGTCGCAAAACTGACTCGCGGCAAACAGAGAAGCGACTATCGCGCACACCTCGACCCAGATCTTGCGAGAAACCTAGCTCCTCGAAATCCAGGATGGCGGGCAACGTTGGGTCAACACAGAGCCGCTCAAGGTCACCTTCGAAATCAAGGCGTCGGCGTTGGCGACGTCTTCCTCTTCTGGGGCTCGTTTCAGCCAGTAGACGACGAGTTGAGGAAATTGGGACGGCCAGAACATCATGTTTGGGGCTGGCTGCAGGTCGGCGACGTAGCTCCAGTCGACGACGACGTTCGTAGCGGTGGTAGCGAGTGGCGATGGGCCCAAGCCCATCCTCACCTAGCATTCCCGCCAGATCCGACGAACACGCTCTACGTCGCGAATAAGGCACTCTCGTTGCCAGGCGTAGATGTAGGCGCGATTCGCGGGTTTGGCGTTTTCGAATTCGCCTCGGACAAGCGACGCCTAACCGCGCAAGGGGCGAAGAATGCCTCGGAATGGTCCTTGCCCAGCGGGTTCCTACCGAGCGGACGACCTCCTTTGACGTATCACGGCTCATTAGACCGTTGGACGCTGAAGGGCCAACGCGCTCATCTGAGTGTCGTCGCAAAAGGGCAAGAGTTCGTCCTCGACCTTGCGGTCTACCCCGAGTTAACAGCGTGGCTCGCGGAGACTATCGCGGGAGAGTAGGACTGAAGGAGACTAGCGCACGATTTCCATCAGCAACCCTTTCGAATCCCGAACGGGCTCGTTGGGCACGCGGACCTCTTCCCCTTTCAAAATGCGCTCCGCGGTCCAACACGCGGCCATTGCGTCCACGATATCGTCCCGAGCCACTTTCGAGCTCCGGTGATTCTCCACTAGCTCCGACGCGTTGAAGTCGAAAGCCTCTGCCAACAACTCCAGCCGATGTGCAAGGCCCCCTTTGGACTTCTTGCCCTCTTTGACCGATTTGCCACCACTCATTTCGTAAAAGACCAGCTCGGGATGGACCTCAACAACCCGCCCCTGCAGTTCAGGAGTCATGTAGTCGTCGACTTCCCGAATCTTAGGAATGATACCGAAGCACTGTTGACTGATATCCACGGCGTGCGCGGACGATTCGCGATTCAGACGAAGCGCTTCCTCGAAGCTTCGGCCCTTGAGAGCCGGGCGTGCTGGAGCCGAAAAGACGCTACTCGAACGAGGGCTTCCAAGAAGTTTTCTCGCCGCTTTGTCGCACTCTCGCCCCCCACGAACCGCCTCGTCCAGAAGTCCGATCGGAACATCGATACACAGAATCTCGGGCGGGTTCTCCGAGTCGAGAACCACGGAGATCCCGTCCACGACGTCAATCGCTATGCTACGAGAATCCAGCTCGAGCCGGACGACGACCCAGCCTGCCTTGCAGCCATCGACGCCAGCAATCCAAGTCATGGCATGTTTCCCTCACCCTCGAAAGACACTGTCGCCGTGCCATTCAAGAAACTCTCGATTGGGTCGCTCGGCCTCAGTCTTCGGCAGCCAGATCGCGCGCCCCTCGAATCGGTAGTAATGCTTGCCATTGTGGAACTCGTCTCGTAGACGCGAGCTCACGCGGACTTCGAAATTCGGCGTTACCGTCACGTACCCTTGATCGAATAGGGTGTGGACGTCCGATCGCAAGAGGACGCCGTTATCCACGCTATGCATTCCACCCACACTTACAGGCTGGATATGGGCGGCTTCCAATACAGGAAGGACCTTCTCGCCAGTCACCGCGCACCGTTTCTCATAGATGTCGGTCACCGCGAGTCGAAACGTTCCCTGACCAAGGCGCTGCTTCACTAGCACAGGATCGCCGTACATGGGAGCTGGCTCGCCAGCGGTGACGGCGTGAGCGACGGTGAGCTTCGCCTGCACCGCTTCCCAGAGCTCACGGCCGACGTCACTGCTCAAGTCGTACCCTTTCCCCTGGACGATGTTTTTTTTGAAATCAGCCGGAGCTGGGATCCCGTCCTGTGCCAAAACTCGGCCCTTTTGAAAGACCATGGCTGTAATTTAATGCACTGTAAAGTCTTAGCGTCATTTTACCAACACTTAATGGCGGAAGCACCCATGAGGTCTGTGTGAGCAGCAGGGCTGCCCGATCGAACAACGGCTGCCTGACCAACAGTAGGATTTGCACATGGTACGTCATGATGGATCCGAAGATAACACCCTCGGGCCAGAACCCAGTGAAGGAGACTTTATGAACGCTTATGGTGCAAAAACTCAGCTGGTCAACCGTGAGCTCATCGCGAGGGAATGGACGTACCCCGGTAAGGAGGTCTCCGGCAGCTGGACGATTTGGTCTTTCTCAAGTTCGAAGATGCTCACGAATCACCTCTGCAAGACACGATGACGCTGCCAGCTTGTCGACCTCACGAATGAACTCTACGTAGAGCGTTGACAAGTAGCTCCCACGCAGCAGGGGTTTTTTTACCATTCAGCACCATGTTGCCTGGTGTGAGAGTAACGTTCTGTTTGGAGGAGAGCGTCAGTTTTCGAGGGTAATATTGAAGCGCCGGTACTGATCTTTCCCACAAGGTAACGCCTCGCGCAATCACGACGAGAGCTCCACGCTCCATCGCGGATGCGACCAGAGAGAATCCGTAGTCCTGGCTTGGAACCCTGCCGCCGCCGCTTTGCTTGTACTGAGTGCTCTTGTATGGAAACCATTCGACAACCGCGAGTCGTTGCGCAAGGGCCGAAAGAGGGATGACTGGGGCGAGCCAGCTCGTCTTTTTGATCCACCAGCGACCGCCTGGATGAGTATCCCGGAATCGCGGGTCAAAGAAGTAGAACGGCCATTTCGACGGTACGTGACGCAGGTTTGAAATCAAGGCGGTACGAAACTCCGGATCTGCATGCGACGCGGCGTCCTTAGAACCGAAACCAGGGTTGAGCAGGAGAACGACTACCGGAGCAGTCTTAACCTCACCGACGAAAGGCTCCGGGATCACAGCCTCAATCTCGATTCGGTGAGGGCTATTAGACCGAAGTTTCGCGTTGAACGCTTCAACACATGTTCGATCATCTGGCAGGACGTATGGGGGGTTCGATGGAAGTGCTAGCCAGGGATTAGTCATATTGTTGCGAGAGCGGGAGTCAGCTTCGTCCCAATAACGATCCACGTCGGCTGCGGACGCCCGCAATCTAGGAAACGAGGCGCTGTCCGACGGTTGCATACGGTTGTTATTTTGGTATCGAACGTTCTCACCGTCACGTCTCCAAGGCGGCGGGCTTTGTCAGCTTCATCCCTTTGTTCGACGGCAAGTCCCACCATTCATGGTGTTCCGCTATTCCTGGGTCGCCCGCCGAAGTTCCTTGACACGTCTTGTCACCCACTCTGGCTCGCGAGGCTCGGGACGCGGCTCGCCGCCTTCGGCGATGATCCAGCGTTGGATCCACGACCATCCCTTCTGCGTTGTGGGCTCGGGGCGACTGTAGGCAGGGTCCCGGAGAGCCTCTTCGAGCGTCACGAATGTGTAGCGGCGGGCCTTTAGCGTGGCAAGCAGTTCCTCAATCAAGTCGGCGTTGAGATGGTTGACATGAAAAAGCACGACATGACTCACTTCACGACCGAGGATCTCAACCGCGAGGTCATCATGGAAAGCGAGGTTCTTCTGAAAATACGTTCGGTAAGCCTCGACGATGCGGGCCTGGAGAGCAGCATCTCCTCTATGCTTGGCATCTGCGTATACGGACGCAAACATATAGTCTTGCGTGTCGACGGTAACCGGCGCCACAGTGTAACCACGATCCCGTAAGAACCGACCCAGCCCTTCGCGGTATTCATCCGTGGGCCCCGTCCGGAGCTGCGTATGGCGGAAGTAGCGGAGCGGTTGACCCTTCTGTGCCATGAGCATCCGTGTGACCGTCTCGCCGCGGATTACCTCCTCCTCATACTGTGGCAAGCCTACGCTGTCGATCCCAACGTGGCTGAAGGTGTGATTCCCGAGCTCCTGTCCTGCAGCCAGCCAGTCGCGCAATATGCCTATGCGGGAGTCAACCTCTCCTTCGACGTACAGTTTTCCCTCGTTTACGAAGACGACGCCAGAGATTCCCTGAGTCTTCAGCACGCTCACGATACGTTCAGAAATCGCAAGCTGGCAGGCGAGCGGTTCGTTGTTTGCGGGGAGGTCATCGAACGTGAGAGCGGCCCGATGGTCCACCTCGGCAGCCGCCGCCCAGGAATGCGCCGCGAGTGCGACACCAACGATCAGTCCGCACGCATGGGGTCCGCTTCGCTTGATCATCGGATCTGGTCCTCCCTGTGAGCCTACCTTGATTCTTAGTTGCCCGTCGAACGTTTCGGTTCAGCGGCGGCGCGCGGCGCCGTCCGCTGCAACCGGTTGTTGGGCGGCAACATTGAACATCACTGCCGAACCTCGCTCATAAGTGCAAGAAGGTTTCCGTCCGGATCGCGAAAAAAAGCCATCCACAATTCATGGTCGGGTAGTTTCGCTATGAGGTGAGGTTTTTCTTCAAAGAGAACGCCCCGTGACGACAACGTTTCGAAAGCCGTATCGAGGTCGGGGACCTTGTAGTAGATGACTGAACTGTAATTTTGGTATTGTCAAGTCGAGGTCTCAAGCTCGAAGCGGGCCGCTAGATGATGGGGCTTGAGCGCACGGCGTTGCCAACATCTTGGGGTCGGGTCGGCCCTGAATGCCTTAACTTGACAATACCCTTTCTGGTGATCATGCTGGCCTTGATCTTGATGGGTGGTGGACAGTTCTCGCTCGATCACTTCCGAGCGAAGCGGCGTCGTAAATAGAGGCGGGGCGTATTATCGCCCAGCGGAACGTCGTGAGGTCAAAATACTCATGCGGCTTCCCGATGGTAGAAACGTAGCAACCCGCCAAGCCGTTCACGGGAGCACACCATAGACACTAAGGGTCTATTACACAATAATATTTACAAATGCGAGTTGAGTAAAGATTCATACCCTCAATTCAAGCACGTCGGGGAAGTAGAGTGTAATTCCAGTTGCCGTGGAAGGGGTGAACTTTGAGCCGAAGCTCCTGCATCTCTTCGTCGCTGACCTTCTGGCCTGTCTCGTAGGAGTTCTTGTCCAGCATGGCCTTTACCTTCAATCCAGTTCGGGTTTTGGTGTTGCCGATAAGATTGACGACCGCCTCGTAGCTCACGAGAGGCCGACCTTTCCAGTTCATGCTGACAAACGAGAATAGTCGATGTTCGATTTTGTTCCACTTACTGGTTCCCGGCGGATAGTGGCAAACGGTGATGGGAATCTTCAGTTGGTCCGATAGCTTTTGAAGGTGGAGCTTCCAGCCTCGCAGCCGGTTTCCGTTGCTTCCACCGGCGTCCGCGCAAACAAGCAGACGTTTCGCCGTCGGATAAGACTTCTTCCCGAGTATGCGCCACCATCTCCGGATGCTTTCTACCGCGAATTCCGCAGTCTCGTGAGTAATGCCGACGTTGACCAGTGCTTCGTCGCGAGACACATCGTAAGTCCCATAGGGAATTGCTTTGCCATCAGCCATACTGGGGAAGTCGTGTACAAGAACCGGCTCCGCTCCGCCCTTCTTCTTCCTCCACGTTCTACCCCTGTTTTCAAAGGCTCCTATCAATTCCTTCTTCTTGGTGTCGACGCTCACGACCGGATCTTTGCTCCGCATGAACTTGCTCACTTGCTTGTTGATGTAACGAAACTGTTTGTCCCGATCCGGATGCTGATCCCCTTCCAATCTCTTCACATTGGCTTGCAGCGAGTAACCCATCTCTCCTAGGCGTCGAGCAACCGTCACGTACGAGACATCGTGACCTTTGCGTTCAAGCTCCTCCGCCATCGCTCTCGTGGACTTGTTTGTCCATTTGAGATGCTTCATCGGGTCGCCGGCGGTTCTTTCGTCGAGGATCTTCTTCAGCTCCCTCTCGACTCTCGGGTCCAACTCCTCGACCCGCTTTCTCCCCCCTCCGGGCTTGCGCACTCGGGCGCTCTCGCTATCAACAATCGGCGCTTTCCCCTTGAGCTCCGCCATACCCTTCATGATGGTCGGGCGCGACATCCCCGTAAGTCGCGACAGCCGACTGATCCCACCGCGACCTTCTTCAAGCGCCCGTTGAGCCACAAAAACACGCGCTTGCGCTTCGTTCAACGTCCCCAGCACCCTCAACCAGTGACGTTCAGACTCTGGTTGTGCCTTCTATTTATTCATCCGCCAGCCCCATGGGTCGGAAGTCAGCCCTGCGGCGCGAAATAGCCTGGATTCTGCGCCGATTCCAACGGCGTCTAAGCTGCTGATTTGTGGCCTATTTCAAAAGGGCCGAGTTTTGGCACAGGACGGGATCGAGACCAGACCTACGGAGCGTACTTCGATACTCGCGTCGACGGTCTCGGGATCGAGCAGGTCCTTACCGCACCGCGCTCCCCGTGGCAGAATCCATTTGTCGAAAGGATAATCGGCTCCATTCGACGTGAGTGTCTCGACCACGTGATCGTCCTCGACGAGCGGCACCTGAAGCGAATCCTACGCAAATACGTCGACTACTATCATTCGTGCCGGACTCATTTGTCGCTTGAGAAGGACGCGCCTGAGCCTCGCCGGGTAGAGTCACCGGCGATGGGCAAAGTGAGAGCCATTCCAAAGGTCGGTGGTCTCCATCATTATTACACTCGACACGCCGCTGCTTGAGCCGGTCCGCTCGGAACGGCTACCGGACTTCGCACCAGCTTACACCTCTACCCCTGAGTAGAGCCGACGCCGGCTCTTGAAACGTCCTACATGAAGACGACCAAAGCATCCTGGTTGCAGGAGGTGCGCCAATCTCATACAGCTCGAGTTTATGGAAGGGACAAGTCGTTCCACTGACCTTTGTGTCAGATCGCCATCTCCCCCGTGCTGTCACCAAAGCTCTCGAGCTCGTCGAGCCCGAGTCGGCGCAGCACGGTCAACATCGTGTTCGCCATCGGCGTACCATCCGCGCCTTTGACGTGGAGGTTGCCCTTGAAGTGGCCATTGCCGTGGCCAGCCAAAAAGAGCGGACAGCGCTTGTGGTTGTGAACGTGCGGGTTGCCCATTGGAGAGCCGTAGAGGATCAACGCCTTTTCCAAGAGATTCGAGTCGCCCTCGGGTGTGTCACGGAGCCTTTCGAGGAAGTACGGGATGGTGCTGACGTGGTACCGGTTGATCTTCGCGAACTCCTCGATCCGCTCCTCTCGCTCGCCGTGATGCGAGGCCGGGTGAAACCCAGTGTTGACGCCGGTCTCCGGGTAGACACGGCCCGAAACGTCTCGCCCCATCTTGAACGCGAACACCCGAGTAATGTCCGACGCGAACGCTGCCGCTTGCAGGTCGAACATCAACTTGACGTGCTCATCGAACGAGTCCGGCACACCGACGGGCGCATCGGGCAGCTCTCTCTCCTCCCCGCTCGCGTTTTGCGCCTCGATCCTCTGGATCCGCCGCTCGATCTCGCGAATGTTCTCGAGATAATCGTCGAGCCGGTTGCGGTCGGCCGGCTCGGGGTGAGGTCGAACGCACTGCCTTCGGCCGCCGGCGCCCACAGGTTCTTTTCTATCCCGTATTTGGTGCTGCCGGCCGAACCGTGGACCATTTCGATGCACACCAGGCGAGCCGGGTCAGCTGTCGGCTTGCCAAACGCGCTCCGGGCCGGCACCATGGCTTCGAGCAACGGCAGTGACACCGCCGCGCCCATGCCCCGAAGTATCGTGCGGCGAGAGATATGCTTGTTAGTAATGTACATTCTTTTTAGGCCTTCTGGAGCCGGCTCGTATTCTAAGGCGGACCCGATTCTCCCACCACCGTGGTCGGTTCGGTGTTTTCCGACTTCTTCATCTGGAACACCGCGCTGTTCACAATGCCAAAAATGAAAGAGGACATGCGGTTGCCGTTGTGCGCGGCCTCGAGAGCGATCGCACGCACCGCGGGCATGTCATAATACTCGACTCTCCGCCCCAGCGCATAGGTCATGAGGCTTTCGGTGAAGCTCGTGATAAAAGTGTCTGAAAGGTTCACAAGCGCCTGCCGCAAGCCCGCTGGACCGTCCATCTGCGTTCCGCGGTAGGGTCGAGGGCTGGCGCGGTGCTCCGTAGGCGCGGCCTATCTGTTTCTCCCCGTTTCCTGTGGGAGTGCCTCACTAGCCGCACCGTAAGTCCGTTTCCAGCCCCCCTCTGTGCCAACATCGCTGAGACACTTCGCCCCTTGAAATTAGTGTAGAGGGCGGAGGAGGATCAATGCATGAGTATGTTGATTGAGAGAGAGACCTCGGCGGGATCGGAGGGAGCCCGTAGGGCGACTGGAGATCCCGCCGGCGGCGATGCGGCGGGGGTCCCGGATCCCGAAGTGAGCGAGCAAGCGAAGCGTCGACGCTTTACCGCGGAGTACAAGCTGCGGATAGTGCGTGAGGCCGATGCCTGCAAGGGTGACGGTGACGTTGCTGCTCTTCTGCGTCGAGAGGGCCTGTACTCGTCGCATTTATCGAGTTGGCGCCGCCAACGTGACGAGGTCGCCAAAGCGGGGTTGGCGTCGAGAAAGCGAGGCCGGAAGGCAAAGGCCGAGGATCCACGGGTCAAGGAGCTCGAGCGCGAGAACGCCCGGCTCCAACGTCGCCTGGCTCGGGTGGAGACGATGTTGGAGACCCAAAAAAAAACCTCCGAATTACTGGGGATCCCCCTGAATCCACTCGACAGCTACGAGAACGACTGATGGTGGCGGCCGAGGAGCTGGCGGGGCAGATTGGGCAGACGACGGAAGCCTGCGAGGCTCTGGGTGTGGCTCGTTCCACGCTGTATCGCAGGCGCCAGGTGACGCCCGAACCGAAGCGGCGTCCTCGGCCGCACCGAGCCCTCGACGAGACTGAGCGCGAGGAAGTCCTCGGGGCCTTGCACTGTGAGCGGTTCGTCGACAAGGCGCCCGCCCAGGTGTGGGCCACGCTTCTGGACGAGGGAACCTACCTCTGCTCGATTCGCACGATGTATCGGATTTTGGAGGAGCACGGCGAGGTCCAAGAGCGCCGGAACCAACGGCGCCATCCGAACTACACGAAGCCGGAGCTGCTGGCCGAAGCGCCCAACCAGGTTTGGTCGTGGGATATTACGAAGCTTCGTGGCCCCGTCAAGTGGACCTACTACTACCTCTACGTCATCCTCGACATCTTCTCCCGCTACGTGGTTGGCTGGATGCTGGCTCACCGAGAAAGTGCGGCGCTCGCGCAACGCCTCATCGCCGAGAGCTGTCGCAAGCAGGACATTGAACCCGACCAGCTCACCCTTCACGCGGACCGTGGCAGCTCGATGAGAAGCAAGCCCGTGGCTCTGCTCCTGGCTGACCTCGGAGTTACCAAGACCCACTCCAGACCTTACGTCTCGAACGACAATCCCTACTCCGAGTCCCAGTTCAAGACGATGAAGTACTGTCCTCAGTTTCCGAGCCGTTTTGGTTCCGCCGAAGACGGCCGGCTGTTCTGCGGCGGTTTCTTCGACTACTACAACTACGAGCACCGGCACTCAGGAATCGGCTTCATGACGCCGGCCGACGTTCACTATGGTCGCGCCGAACAGCTCACCACCGCTCGGCGCCAGATCCTTCTCGAAGCTCATCGGACTCATCCCGAACGCTTCGTTCGCGGAACGCCACAACCTCCCGTTTTGCCTCCTCAGGCTTGGATCAACCCGCCGACGGAGAAAACGACGCTCCTGAATGCCGCACAAGCCACTCTCGCGGCGGCGTCCATACCTGGGGTACCCCCTTTTTCTGCTCCACGAAACGAGATCTCGATCGATGCAGATGTGGACCGCACCGGCGCCACGAGCCTCCCGACGCTAATCGAGGCTCACTAAATGCAGCTCGCGAGTGTCTCAAAGTTGTTGACACGTACCGACCCCGCCACATCGCACGCAGCGTGCGGCTTTCCCGCACTACGCGCTCCTGCACACTTCCCGCGAAGGGTTATGTGACCTATCGAGCCGGGGCGTCTTTCGGCGAATCTACGAGATATCGAACTCGGTAATCTCTATCTTGTGAGTGAGGAAACCATTCCGGGATACGTCCCTAGTTCCGTGGAAAAAGAACGGCACACCTCGACGTCGTTGTGAGAGTATCAGATCAAGACAAAAGGTATCTATGCTATCTACGAAGATGACAGACCGTGTCATTGCGGCCGCAGTTACAATTCACATTGTCACATGCGTGATGTTCGGTGAAACGTTGAGTCGTGGCTTTCCCTTCCTTGGCTTGTTCATCCGTTGGGGAAATATTGTCAAAAGTTGTGGGTCGTGAATCAAGTTCACAGCAGACCTCCCCCGCTCCCTCCGAGCGGTGGGTGTGCGTTCGTTGAGGACTCCGCGAAGAGCACCTCCGGCGAATGCCTACCGTGAGAGACTCATCGGCACCACACACCGGGATTGCTTGGATTTTCTGATACCGCTGTCGGAGGAACATCATCGCCGACTCTCGACCGAATGGCGTGAGTACTACAATCGGGCGAGACCACATTCATCGCTCGGGCCATGCCTTCCCACCCCCTGTGTCGAGCTTCCGATGAAACCGGACCAGCGCCGGCATCGATTACCCGACCAGCGCGGCGTTGCCCGTCCTGTCCAAAAACACAAACGAACTCAAGACTGGCGCGCCGGGCCGTTTCGATCGTCATCGACCCATGGCGAGCCCCAGATTTGGGGCGTGTCGGAGGCGATGTCGGCGATTCGGGTTCCCCGTACGCGCCGGGAAAATACCGTCCAGCAACGGGATGCCACGCTCCCGGGCGGAGACCTGGATCCAGGCCCGGGCAGCACCTGGACCAGAACGTGCTAGCCGGCTACGCCGCGGTAGTCCTGGCCTTGATTCTGGACCCCTCGGGCGGCCTCTTTTCCGATGCTGCACGGCCCGGTCAGTGCCCGTTCTCCTACTGGGCGCAAACGTGGCACTCGAAAATCGCGATTAGAGACGAATCCCAAAAATGAGGCCCGTTCCGCCCTTCCAGTGCGTCTCTGGTGCCACCTACCCCTGCCAAACCCCGCCAACCGCGCGGAAAATCTCATCCGTCTCTGCAGTGCCACAATTGGCCAGACTGGGTGGCGGATGGCGCAGTCTGGTGCTATCCGGTCTCGGCTGGAAACCTCGAAACACAGGTCGGAACCCGCGTCCTGCCCCATACGGGTTTTGTGACTTTTGTGACAGGATCGATTCGCCCTAGCCGTAAGTGTCCGAAAATATATGTGGTCAATTGACCGATCCTTCTTAGAAATCACGGATCTTGAGAATTTTGCGAGCAGATCTGCGCGGTTGGGCCGAGCATCTCGAGCCGTTCGACGAGCTTCGCAAAGTCGGCAAGACAGCGGGTCAGCCGGTCGACCTTGTAGATCACCACCTGCTCGGCGAGACCAGCATTGATGTCGGCGAGCAAGCGCTGCCGCTACGCGCTCGCCGTGTCCGTTGATTTATGGCCTATTTCAAAAGGGCCGAGTTTTGGCACAGGACGGGGTCGACTTTTTGCGGAGTACACCGGGCTAGCGTTTAGAATGAGATTCCCTTTCGTTATTGTTCCGCGTGCCTGCCAAAGTGCTTCTGGTAGAGGAAGGAAACAAACATCAAAACCAGTCCCAGCACGAGGAACGATAGGATGCGATAACCCCGTTCCAAAAAGGATATATCAATCAGGAACGCCTTCAGCACAACCACACCAATGAGAGCCAGCCCCTGCCGGCGCAAGGCAGCGGAACCACGCTGCACTCCCAATACAATGTGTACGGATGAGTAAAGAATCCACAACAGCGAGAGTGCCAGTTGTTGGGATAGCCGCGGCTCAATGGTAGTCGTTTCCAACCGGCCAAACGCCTCCCAGATTTCCATGGAAAGGGCCGAGAGGAGTAACACATTTGCGGCAAGACCGACAGCTTTGAAGAAGCGCTCTTCGTCGCTCGAAAGTGTACCCTCACCTTCATGGTGTTCCCTTGCCAGAAAGAAGGCCACAGCGAAACAGGCCGCCACAACCACAAAGGTGGCAAAACGAGGATTGGCGAGGAAGCGGTCGGCTTGAATCGGAAGGGCCCACAGTCGAATTGCCACCAGGACGAAAAGCGAAAGGCCGAACCATCGCAGCAGGTAATGTCTGATGCGTAGGCCGGTCCACACCAGTACGGTTCCTTCAATCGCCCACGCCATCGTGACCCATTTGCCCTCGAACTGGGTGAATACAGCGAGGGTTATCAGCGTGAGCCCCAGTCCCGTGTAAAGCAATACCGTCGGAGAAGTCATCCCTCTCCCATTCTGTGCGGCCAACCAGGCTGCACTCCAGTGGATCGCAACCAACACCAACAGCCAGAAAGTAAGAGACCCGCGGTAATGGTCGTAGAGCATGGCGTCAAGTGCCGCCATGTACCAGGTCACGTTTGCCAGCACGACGACCATCTGTGCGGCGCGCAATTTCGGTCCCTGGCGTGCTTGCAAAAGTGGAATGATTCCGAACTCGGTGAAGAAAGCGGTCGCAAAGAAGAAAGTCACAAGAAGCTTTTCCGAGGTGTAGTATTGGTCGTACCAGGTGGTGAAATAACCGATTGTCCAGACCAGACAGACAATTTCCAGAGCGCGCCAGGTGCGCCACCGGGACAGCACCAGCAGGCCCGCGTTGAGGACTACCAGATAGCTGAACAACGTACGCTGTGAGTCTTCTCCAGTACTCAACAACGCGGGAGTCAGAAAGCCACCCAGCATCGCCAGAAATGCGGCCGACTGCGAGTTGCGCCGAATGGCCACCGTAAGCATTCCCGCAGTAACCGCCACCATTGCGATAAACGCCACGCCTTGCGGAACCAGATGGTAGAACCACCAGGCGGCATAGACAGCGAGGTAGAGCACGCCTGTGGCCAGCCCCGTAATCCCTTCGGAAAAATAGCGATAGCCACGGCTGAGCAGCCGATGGCTGTACCAGAGCAGTAACCCGCCTATCAGCAGCAGGATGAGCACGCGCCCCACCGGCCCCACCCACTGGTTATCAAAGGCAAATTTTACAAAAAACGCCACCGAGAGCAGTAAAGCGACGATCGCGATCCAATTGAGCCAGCGCCCGGCAAAACGGGTTTCCATGTCCAGACCTCCGGCACCAGGTTTGATCTGAACCGCATCGGCCGGAGAGTGTGTTGCTTGAGTTGACGGCGGCGGGACTTGTAGTGAGGGGCAGAGCGAAGGCTCGACTGCCATGGCAGTGCCTTCCGACTTCGGCGCAGCAAGATGTTCGGCTGGGGGCCCCTCGGGCTCAGTCGTTTTCAGTACTTCCTGGAGGCGACGACTCAGTTCAGAGACTTGCCTCTCCAAAGCGGACACACGGCCCACAACGCTTTCGTTGCGGCCGGACCGACGCCGTCCCTCCAGCCGCGTAAGGCGCACAAAAGCAACCACGCCTAGAATCGGAGCAACCAAGAAAAAGAGAACTACTAGAATAATGAAAGGAGCAGCAACGCCCATGAACTTAACTTAGGCTTGAGAAGCTCACGCCATTTTTTCGTGCGCGGTCTTTTCTGCTGTTGTGGCCCATCGTCCGGATGCGTACCTAATCACGTGGAAAAAGAATGGCGCGTCTCCGCGTCGTCGTGATGGTATCAGATCAGGCGGCGACCTGGCCTCGAGCAAGAACGTCGTCGAGGTGTTGGTAAGCATCGATGCGTCGTAGTCTGATCTGAGTTGAGTAGGCAGCGTCTACGGTTCTCGATCATTGCCCTTCGGTGAGGGCAGCCGCAAAAAAGGCGTCGGTCTTGGCGGCCATGATGAAATCGTTGCGGTGTAGGCCTCGTATCTTGTGGGTCCACCAAGAGATCGTGACGCGACCCCGTCCTGTGCGGTGCTTGCGCTGTTTACTGTTGGTGATGTGTACGCATCCCTTTGCAAAAAAGGAGCTTACGCTCCATTTAGTGCGCAGCGAAGGTCACGAGCGCTATTTTGGCTGTAACTTAATGCACCGTAAAGTCTTAGCGTCATCTCACCAACACTTGATGACGGAAGCACCGCCTCATGTGCTCTTGTCTGTGCCTGGCCGGGTTATAGCCCTCAATCTATTCATAACATTGTCGCCAAAGGGCGTAAGGGTCCAATAGGTCTCCGTGTCTTTGACGCTGCGTGGCCTAGTGCTCTTTCCTATCAAGCCAAGAGCACGAAGTTGAACGATGATGGTTCGAAAGCTCTCGCTGTTCATTCCGCACCCGAAGGGACCGATCCGGTCCCGTAATTTGGTGAAGTAATCCCGGACCTCCGGTAGAAGCCGTTCTTCTAGCGCGCTCCGCATGGAGTGCTCGTTGGATTCATGAATCAGTAGAGGTGAGACCGTGTAGAAAATCTCGTTCCAGTTGAGCGACGCGGTGAGGGGAGCTTCCTCTGTATCTAGACCAAGGCGTTCGTGCCACCATCCCAAGAACGAAATCTCGAATGGGTCGTTCCCTTGAGCAAGTTGTTCGGCGCCAGGCGGAGCTTTCGTGCGTACCTCGTGGAGCCTATTTTCAAGGCGTTCGATCTGTTTGCGAAGACTGAGAATCTCCTCAGTTGCCTCGCGTTCTGGAACTTGATCGCCTCGGACCCAGCCAACACCAGGGTGCTTTTTTCTTAGTTGATTTAGGCTCCTCGCCACAACCGATCCCAATTCGTGCGGCGTACTCCAGTTCTTGCACATTTTCTGTTGAACAAGCTCGCGAAACCCCTGCAGCTTAGCTTTACCCTTTTCTGTTTTCTCCGTGTGCTTGCTAGGTATAGCGCCAGGATCACTATGCAAAAAAGCTGCTACTGGCTTGCCGTTCTCAACTGCGTAGCGGTATTCCTTTTCTGTGTAGCTGACTTCATCAGGCCCAACGGAGCCGTACCGACCAGCGATGATGACGATGTAATAGTCGCAGTCATCGATGACGCCCTTGATCAGGCTCCATTGGTCTTCATCAGCAGCTGGAAACAGCTCCATCCCTGATGGTATGCAGTCGAGCTCAAGAAGCACATGAATGACTTCTTGGCGCTCCTTTTGAAGATCCTCGTAGGTAGAACTCACAAATACTTGGTGCTTTCGATCCACGATTCACTCCCGACCGTGATGTCTTAAGATTCCTGTTTAAGAAAAACGCTGCCTGGTTCCCCGAACTGGTACTTCTGCCATCAAGTGATGGAATGGACTCCTCCGCTGACATAGACGGCATCGATGTGCCAAAGTCAGTCGAATACGCATCGAAAAGGAGGAGTCCGAATGAAAGATACGACGATCGCTGTGGATCTTGCAAAGAACGTCTTCGAGATTGCCATCTCGGGAGAAGCGGGGAAGGTGTCCAAGCGACTCCGTGTGAGTCGACCCAAATTGGTGTCGTTCTTTGCCAAACAGAGCGCTGCCACCGTGCTTCTCGAAGCCTGCGGCTCGGCTCACTTCTGGGCAAGGACGTTGCGAAGGTTGGGACACGACGTCGTCCTGCTCCCACCTCACCTCGTGAGGCCGTATCGACGCGGGAGCAAGAACGACCGTGCCGACACGAAGGCGTTGCTCGAGGCCTACAGGAACGAGGAGCTTCTTCCCGTACCCATCAAGTCCGTGCGCCAGCACACCCTCGCCGCGCTCCATCGCCTGCGCTCAGGATGGCTCTCCACACGGACCGCACGCATCAATGCCGTACGCGGGCTCCTGCGCGAACTCGGATTCATCATCCCAAAGGGCGCTCACTTCGTCGTGCCCGCCCTCTTCGAACTCGTCGAAGACGCTGATTCTGATTTGACCGACGTGCTCCGTTCGCATCTCCGTGATGCGTTGCTGCTGTAGTCGTCGTACTGCTTGTAGACTGAGTACGGCAACTGAAAGATCATGTCCACATCGCTCGTGCCGTGGATGGCTGTGTTTCGGCCGTAGGAGCCCACGTAGAGGCTGTGCGACGTGTACGAGTCCGTCTCCCAGAAGTCAGTGTTGAGTCTCTTCGTGATGGCCTTGTAGCGCTGAGAGATCGTGGATGCGTTCTTGACTCTTATGTTCCCGCAGAAAGTGTAAAACCAGTCAGCGAGTCCCATTTACAGCCCTCCCGTTTTCTTCTTCGAGTTCTCGGCGCAGATTCGCTGACGGCTCTAAATTACTAACAACCATTCAGAGAATTGTCGTACTCTTTGCTCTTTGATAGGCAGGTCGCTTCTCGTTTCCTAGTCGTTGCACATCTCTCGCGGTGTTGTCCGTTACCTATCTGCATCACCTAATGGCTCGGGCAGGTATTCAACGATACGTGCGGTCTCGGCACTTACAGTCACGATACGGCGGATCGCTGCGATCAAGTCTCGTGGATCGTCGAACCATGCATTTGGGTCGTTGACGATGGCGCTTTCCTTGTCCCGAGTGATTCGGTAGCGGTCGATGAACCACTCTAGCGGCGTCCGCCCGTTGACCTGGTACTGGTGCGCCTCTGGCGGGATCCCGCCGAGCCGGAGATGGTCGTTGACGATAAGGACTGTCCTGTCGTTATCGGAATATCGCATCGCCCGCTCACCTACTCGGAATTGCTCCGGTCGCGGTTCTCCGAGTTGTGTGAAGGTAACGTCTAGCGGATATTCCTGGCAGGTCTCATAGCCGAGATGAAGTTCCGCAAGCTCACGCCCAGCTCTCGCAAAGGCATGGAAATCGTGTGCGAGCGGGAGGCGCGGCAGCTACGCGCTGAAGGGCGAGCACGCGGATGAGATCGTCGGATGGCGGACATCGGTCCTCAACCTAGTCAACGGCCACAGCTGTCGAAGCTCCGGCGAACTCACCCGCGATTCCCATGAGCTCGCCGTGGATATGTTGCCAGTCACGATCGAGATCGAGGCTGCGGACGAGAACAATGTGACCACCGATTCTGTATTGAAGGTGTCGGTTTATATCCGAGCCAGCGTAGAGTAGAACCCCGACAGGCTCTGGACCACCGTCAACCCGCAAATGAGACAAATAGGTCAAGAGCTGATACAGGTGTCCCGAGATAAGCTTCTTGCTCTCGTGATAGGACTGGTACGGGGTTGCGTAATACTTCGTCTCGATCACGACCCTGCGATCGGTACTCGTGAGCACAACATCCGTACGCATCTCGGGGAGCCAGGCGGGGTCGGAGCTCATGAGCGAATCTAGAGCCCAAGGCACTTTGGGCGCACCGACGTGGAAGTTCTCCTGCTCTCGCCGCAAGAAGTTCCGCACGAAGGCCTCGAACAGCAGTCCCATCTCCTGCTCGTTCGCCGTGAAGGGATGAAACTTGCGGCCCCCCGTTCGCTTATCGGGGATGAAGCTCCTGGCAACGAGGTAAGCGATATTGACCAGGAACGCGTAACGCGCGAGGTTTCGGTGGAGTTGAACTTGCCTGAATGCTGCAAGTGACAGCGGGACGTCAGCCACGTCGTACAAGCGTCGGCAGTGGTCCCGAAGTCCGGCGGCAATACTCGTGTCTAAGCCAGGCAGGCTAGCCACAGCGGTCATCGCGGCCTTGATCATCCGGTTGTGGGGCACGTCGTGGCTAAGGTCGTCGACCTGGCAAGCAACACGACCCTGTTGGAGCAACGATCGCGTGGCGGTGTCGGTCAGGAGGACCTTGCCTCGCAGTCGCTTGCTCGTCTCCTCGAACGACACATACCCACGATCAAAGCCTCTACGGATAAGATGTGCCACCCCATCATTGAGCACCTTACCGAGCAAGTTTTCGACGCGGTTACTCGGAATGGCATCCACATTGACCAAGTTGCGCGCCTCGAGCCGGTTCCACGCGTAGCAGAGCAAGTAATAGATATTTTGGACGGACACGCTCATCGCTAGTCATCGTCCAGAAGCTGTGCCAACTCTTCGGCAGCGCGTTCCGCACTGTCGAACCAGTACTCGCGCAGAAGTGGACCGATTTCCGTTCGTACGATTCGTTTGTACCAGTTCTCGTCGGCTTCACTTCCTCCGGTTTGGCAAAAATAGCTATGCCCGACACAGAAACCGTCGCCGAGATTCGGATCTTCTCGGATTCGTCTGTTGAGGCGTTCCAGACGTTTGACGATGCGGTCTTGCAGCGCGCCATCCACTCCAATACTCGACAGCTTTCGAGCGAATGACACCTGGCCAAAGGCCGGTCCCAAGTCGACGAACGCGAAACGCCGGCGCAAGGCATAGTCCACCATCGCAAGGGCACGATCGGCCGTGTTCATCGTCCCGATGATGTGCAGATTCTTCGGAATATAGAACGCTGGCTCCCCTTCTCGGCTGTAGGTCAGAGAAGTGGCCCAGGCCTCGGATCGCTTGTCTGCCTCTACGAGCATGAGCAACTCGCCAAAGACTTTGCTCAGGTTACCTCGATTGATCTCGTCGATGATGAGCACATAGGGTACGTTCGTGTCCTGCAGTGCCTGATCGCAGAAGCGCAGGAAGGGACCGTCCACCCGTGCGAACGTTCCTTTGTCTGTCGGCCGATAACCCTGAACGAAGTCCTCGTACGAGTAGGATGGATGGAACTGGACAAGTGAGATTCGTTCCGGATCTTTCTCGCCAAGTAGGAGGAAGGCCAGCCGCTTCGCGAAGAACGTCTTTCCGACACCCGGAGGGCCCTGAATGACCAGATTCTTTTTGTAGCCGAGCAGCTCTAGGGTTTCCTCGATGTCTTGTCGTTGCACGAACATATCCCCGACGACCTCGTCGAGGGTGTACACGGGTCTTACTTGGACAACTTCATCTTGAACCGGCGGCCGTTTTTCATCTCCGACGTCTTCTATGCCGATTGCATTCCGAATGTCGGCAACTAGGCTCGGATGTTGCCCGATGTCCGTCAACGTCTTTGTAACTAGCGGGCGTTCACGCGGCACCCATTGGCCACGCTTCTTCCAGTCGACCGAACGCACGTGAACGTAGCTCTTCCGCTCTGGCTCGTAGCGATAGGCCGAGCTGACAACACCGTACCCGACGATCTCTCGCCGGCCACGCTTCGCAAATACGACGTCACCGACCTGCATTATGTGTGCGAACTGATGGCACGCAAGGGCATTGTGAGTCGGACTCGCGCTCCCGCCACGATGTTGTTGTATCGCCTGTCGAATAGCGTCTGCGTCCGAATACTGCGTCAGGTCACTCAGATAGTCCCAGCCAATTGCTACGATCCCGTCCCGGTAGAACTCGTCGAACATCGAGGCCCCTGGGCCTGGGGCGATGAGCCAGACGCGTTTGCCTTCGGCCACCTCATCCGATTCAGATTCGTTCTTCTCTTCGTCCGTCGGAGGTTCGACGACGGGGGACAAAGCCAGCTTGGCGCAGACATGCTCCAAGTCCCAGAAAGAGATGCCGAGCCCCTCAGACAGCGCGCGGAATACGCGCACAAACTCGAGATACCCGTCGGCGCCCTTGATGTTGCGACCGAGCAGGCCATCCGCCTGCAGCGCGTTCCGGGCCGACTGAAACACGATCGGCCATTGGCCCCTCTGCAGTGCGTGCCAGCAGGCGCTCACGAAGAAGGGACTCCTATTGGGTTGAATCTCCTTGCCAGTCACGATACCCGCTGAAATCTGCTGATCCAGATAGACCATAAAGTCGTGCAGCTTCGCTCGAGCTTCAGTTTCGTCCGCAGGTCCCTGTAAAGCAGTCCGAAGCGCAGCTGTAGCGCCCTCCTGGTCGGGCAGGTGCTTTGCCAGCTTGTTCAAAAACATTGCACCTGAGAGGCCCTTGAGGCCAAACAGATCCCATTCGTTTCGCATCTTCCTATCGAACGTTTCTCTGAAGTCCCCGAGCGACACGTCACACCCGATAAACCGTTCGACCAATTCACGAATTTGCGGAAGAACTTCTTGCCGCTTCGAGTCCAACAGGCGATGACGCTCCACCCACTCGGGGTCGCTGCGCTCTCGATTCCACAGCTCGCGCCAACGCTCGATTGCCGGGGGCGGCAGCTCGGCAGCAGCATCCCCGCGCTCGCGCGCCCTCAGACGGTTGCGCCACTGCTGTTCCAGAGACTCGACCGCGCCTCGCGGAATCTTCACGCCTGACATCTGCGTGTCCCAGCTAATGCCATCGAATGGCGGCGCCTCCAATTCCGACCGCCGAATGATCAGTGTGCGGGAGAGCGTGTTGAACCGCACCTTCACGTAATGAGCCTTTTCTCCCCGGGCGGCGCGGTCCTCCTGCCAGTGGGGGGACTCGTACACTTCGTCCAGTGTGACACCGGCTCCCACCAGCCCTCGTGGTTCCTGTCCGAGACGAATCAGAAAAAAGCGACTGCCCGGCGGAATGCTCTTCACGCTGCCGCATGACCATGTGTCGTCCGCGGCGCCAGTCTCCTGAACCGTACGGATCTGATCGTCAAGACCCGGCCACTCGAATCGCTCAGGGTTCCACGCGAACAGATAAGTCTCGGCATCTTCACCAGTCTGAGGTACCGCTCCAGTTTGCTCGTCTTCTGACACCGATTCCTCCTGTCAGCCCTCTGACCTCCGGGCGTCTCCATGATTGAACCACTCCGGGTTTTCCGGAGACTGTTTTATTTGAGTCTCGCCATCTCTAGCGAGCCTTCCTGCGACCGATAATAGTTCATCTGGTACTCGACCGGGGGGACATTTCCGATCGGCTCCAAGAGTCGTTGCGTGTTGTACCAATGCACCCACTCAAGGGTGGCGCACTCGACGTCCTCGAGACCACGCCAGGGCCCGCGTCGCCGGATCACCTCGGTTTTGTAGAGGCCGATGATGGATTCAGCCAAAGCGTTATCGTAGGAGTCGCCTCGGCTGCCGACGGACGGCTCAATGCCCGCCTCGGCGAGCCGCTCGGTGTAACGGAGCGAGACGTACTGCACGCCGCGATCGCTGTGGTGCACCAATGGATCTTCTGGGTTTAGTCGGCGCTCGTGTAGCGCCTGCTCCAACGCATCGAGAGCGATGCCGGCGGGGATACTCGTGAGAATAGCGCCCCGTGACGATCCGAACGCCTCTCAGGCGCACGGGCCGGGGAAGCCGTAGCCGGACGAGATCGCCACTCGTCTGAGCAGATCTAGTGGTGAAGTAGGTGTCGAGCCCGTCGTGTCCAAAAACACAAACGAACTCAAGACCGGCGCGCCGGGACGTTTCGGATTAGAGGTGTCTACGCTTGGTTCGCCAATGGAAGCTAGAATCCTAGAGGCGTTCTTGAAGTCCGCAAAAATTTTCTGCGGGCGCCGGGCTGGTGAGAGGCGATCGGCGTGCAGAGCCTAGACGCGTCTATCCGAAACGCTCCGGCTGATGCAGGTCTTGAGTTCGTTCGTGTTTTTGGACACGACGGGCAAGTTCCCCCCCAGACGATAGCGACACACTTTGCTTATGAGAGCTTGTGGGATGCGCCAGTAAACCAGCGGAGGTCTGTGCGTCGAATCGCGGGCCTCCACCTCCGCTGGCGCACCCCTTCAGAGATGCTGGCCGCAGAATTGCGGCCAGCAATGCCCTCAGTGGGGTGGAACCTCTGAAAGACAAGCCCGCCCGAAGACGCGACGCGTGACCTTCTCGCCGCCGTACTGTTCGACGCTGGCCGGGTTCCCGCGACCGCCTTGATGGTGGTGGCCGCCCGTCACCTTTTACGATGCAGTCGCCTTCGCTAGGGGATGTTTCATGAAGTGTTGGTCCAAGGCGTCGCCGATGGTTTTGAGTCTTAGATTCGACGCGAGCTTGCGTACAGCCGCGCCATCTTTCCAGGCGATCGGCCGTCTCCTGCGGTGTGCCTGTTCAGATTTCAGCTTGTCGAGGGCATCCGCCTCAAACGCGCCGGTAGTCCAGAAGGCGTAGGTCTGATTGCGTTCGCGTAAATGCTCCCGGCTCGCCACGTAGTCCTGCACGATGGGAAGCTTGCCGAGCCTGTCTGTCACCTCTTCGAGCGATACGGTTCCGCCTGGGCTCTTGCCCTTACACTCGATCACGTGAACCGCATTTTTCTATAGCCAGGTGTGCTCCGCAAGAAGTCGATCCAGCCTTGATTGCGCGGTTTAGACCTGTCATGGATCGGTGGCTGCTTCGCGCCGGTCGATCCGACGACGCCACCGATGGGTGCTTCGGCAGTCAAATGTTGGGGCCGCCGCGTAACCCGTTCGCGTGCTAGAATTTGAGTTTGATTTCGAGAGGCGCAGTTCTTTCGTCGATGCCGGCTGGGCTGAGTTTTGGCACAGGACGCGGTTATACCAAGAACGGTTATATTCGAGCGGCCCCGCTGGGGCCATCATGCGCGAAATCTGGCTACTTGTTGCCCAGATGCCCGCCGAATCGGCTGCGATGATGCTACGATCATCCCGTTATGCCCCGAACAACCAGGAAACACCCACCAGAGCAGCTCTACATTGAGGTTCGCGCGTGGTTCCTTGAAATCATCCGCACGGACTGTCCGCAGGTACTCGATGACCGTTGGACGGAGGTTTTTCTGCCAAGGAGGGCGGCCCTGTCACAGACGGCAGCGGTCGAGGACATCGAGAGAAGATCGGGATTTGATGGGGCTAGACCGGCGGCCACGCTTGAGACACGTGCTCGACCTGCGCAGCGAGCGCGACCAGGACCGGGCACTGTTCGACCTCCCGCCACGCCAAAAGATGCCTGATTCGCAACCGAAGGAGTCTTCTACATGAACGATGAGCTGAAGCGCGACTATCAGGAGAAGCTCGGCGATAAGTTTGGGGCCATCGTTAACGGCGTCTTGTACGATTGGGCGAACGGATTGGTCAGACTCAACGAGTACCGGGCTCTTTTCGGTGACCCGGCCAATATCGAGTTCATCAATACGTTTAGTGGTCCGTTTATGTCGGAGGTGCAGCAACTTTTCTGGCGCGATCTATTGCTCCACATCACCCGGCTGACCGACCCTGTCAAGAGCGGAGGCAAACAGAACATCACTGTTGGGCGGCTCCAGGGCTTTCGTTACGACCTGAAGTTGCGTGCTCAGTTCCCGGACGTTTGTGACGACCAAGAGTTGCTTGCTCGAGTGGAGTCTTTTGCTGCTACTGCAACTGAAAACGCTAAATCGGCACGTGGCTGGCGTAATAAACGTATCAGTCACTCGGATCTGAAACTGGCGATCGATCCCGATGCGAAGTCTCTAGATCCGACTACCCTTGCCTCGATCCAGAGCGTACTCGACGCTGTTCATGCTGCTCTCGATGCCATTTCGTCCGCTTTCCTGGACGTTCACATTTCAAATCGCGTTACTACGAGCGAGCCGTGGGCTACGGCGTTCTTGAACTATGCCCAGATGCTTGTGACTGCGGTTCGGTACGTGGACTCGCTCGTAGATCCTTCCGGAAGCGCGCCGGCGAACGACACCGATGTTGCGGCCAATTTTCTTGCCAAGGTTGGCCGTGAACCCACCATGGATGAGATTCTCCAAATCATCTACTTGCGCCAAGCTGTTCGCCGGTTCAGCTGACCCTTAGTGTCTCTTCCGGGGATGGTCGAAACCCCTCGCCTTTAGGCGAAGAGAAGATCGTGGTATTGTGGTCGCGTGCGTCACTACAGGCACGGAGCGCACACGAAAACGGACCTAAAAGCGCACATCGTTTGGATACCGAAATATCGTAAAAAGGTTTTGATCGGTCCAGTAGCGGTTCGTGTGCGCGATCTGATTCGTCAGATCGCGATGGAACATGAGCTGCACATAATCTCGGGTAAGGTTGCACGCGACCACGTCCACGTGTTCGTATCCTACCGACCACACCAGGACCTTGAGTACGATCGTGCAGTGGCTAAAAGGAATAAGCTCCCGAGTACTCCTTCAGGAGTTTGCTCACCTGAGGAAGAAGTTTTGGGGCCGGCACTTCTGGGCCCGAGGATATCTGGCGGTGAGTTCAGGAAGCATAACGGACGAGATGGTAAAGGAGTACATAGACTCCCAGGATGGCGAGCCTCTTCACGACGACAGTCAATTTCCAATTGACAGCCCTTGAAGCCACCGCCTTCTAGGCGGTGGTTGTTCACTTCTCCCCTTTCCTGGTTTGGCCTAAAGCCCTTTCAGGGGTGCTTCCATCGTGTTCTTCGGAAAGCACAAGAAGCGCCGGGCACTCAGTCATCAATGGAAGCGACCCACGAAGCCCAACAGCACACAGTTTCAGCGAAGCCGTTTTGACGGTTCCTTTCTCTCCCAATCTCAAGGGACGTTCACGGAGGGACGACGAGTGGAGTGCCCTGAACGAATACGGGACTTGGGAACGAGAGTAACCGTACAGCGACTCGAGACCGGCGAGGTCGGCTTTAGTAGTAACGGTTGTTCCCGGTCAGCGAAAGGGGGACAAATCAGGAGTCGGAATTAGACGAGAGTCGAAGATCAACCATGGTGGGATCTCAGCCTCAGAGGGCAGTTCTTGGCAGCGTCGTAGCCCGGCCTCGATTCTGAGCCTCTCGGGTGGCCTCTTTTCCGCCGCCGCACGGCACGGGCTGGTTAAAAGCCTAACTTTGTATAGTAATCAAAGACCCAGGGGACTAGGTGGTCATCTGCATGGTGACGACCCGCCCACCCAAGACGATTGTAAAGCCCACGGCCCTTGGCCCGGTCGCAAACACAGACACTAAGTTGCTGATTTGTGGCCTATTTCAAAAGGGCCGAGTTTTGGCACAGGACGGGATGCCACGCTCCCGAGCGGAAACCTGGGTCCAGGCCCGGGCCGCACCTGGACCAGAACGTGCTAGCCCGCTGCGCCGCGGTAGCCCCGGCCTCGGTTCTAGGTCCTCTAGAGACGAGAGCGCGAACAAACGACGAAATCATGCCGACATGGTCCCGGCAGACCGACTAGTCAAGTTCGGTGCGCGCGGATGAATAAATAGAAGGCACAGCCAAAACTCGGCCCTTTTGAAATAGACCATAAATCAGCAGCTTAGTGTCTATGGTGCGCTCCCGTGAACGGCTTGGCGGGTTGCTACGTTTCTACCATCGGGAAGCCGCATGAGTATTTTGACCTCACGGGTAGTAGGGCGTGCCTTTCGTCGAAGAGAACGTCTTTCCGCACTCGCCGCACCGGTATCGACGGCGTTTCCAGGAACTGGTTCGGTAGAATCCGTGGCGAACGATGTTTCCGGAACTGACTTTGCCCCGCAACGGACATGCGAGATTGAGACATCTGCGATTCTTCACTTCGGCTGAGCGTGACGGTAGGATTCTTCCGATTCGCCAGAGAGAGTGTTGGCAATGGCAAGCCGGGCGTGGCGGGTTCCCGGCCAGCCCGTTTTTGTTTCGAAAAGCCGGCGCGTGGCATCGACGTCCCGAGCGGCCACAACGAGATCAGGATGGTCGATAATATAGTCGCTGCCGCGCTGATCAACGGCGGCAATGGTCGAGAGTTCGAGCAGCAGCCGGACAAGGCTATTGTGATCCTTCCGTAGAGCTGCATGGAGCGTTGCGGCCTTGAGTCTCGCGTATCGCACGTTCCGTTTGCCGACGGTACTCGTGATAGCAGAGGGCATACGGTCGTCAAAGGCGAGTGCGAATAGCCGCTCGCTATCGCCTAGTTGATGCAGAAGACCGGGAAGAGAGCGCGCCGCGTATACCGACACGTCCTGACGTGCCAGAAGATTTGAAGCGACGCGGCGCAGTGCGTCTACGGATGAAGCGTAACGCTTGTGAACGAGTGTTTCGGTCGGCTCATCTCGAAACATGAGTCCTTGGTTTGTCCGTTCCAGCAGCGGGCTCAGGTCTGCCGCAAAGCTTTTAATCGCATCCGGCGCTATGCCATGCGCGCCGGCGTATTCGTCAAGAGGCACGGGTGGCGGAAGCACGGCTAGGCCAGCAAGGAACGCGTCGATGTCCTTCTGCTCGTAACCGCGCTCTCTTGCTGTGGCAAGCGCATCGGTGATTCGCTTCTGGATGAGCTCGTCGAGCTCGATCCCCTTGTTTATCTCGGAGGCGTCCAGCAACCCACGCCCGGTTTTGAGAATGTAGTCGAGCACACGAGGGTTGCCGCCTGAGCGCGCATGCGCGACGTTGATTTCTACGTCAGAAAGCTTCTTCAGTCGCGCACGCAGAAACGATGCGGTCTCGTGCTTGGTGAATGGGTGCAGCTCAAACTCGTCGTATTTAGCATAGGTTGCCGGTATACGTTCTGGGCGGCACGAAACAATGAGCTTAAGGCCGTCAATGGGCTCAGTGTCGAGGCTTTCCAGCAACTTGATCGGAAAGCAGTCTTCACTGCGCCGACGGGCGGCAATGTCGGCGTTATCTATGGCATCAATTAGCAACGCGAACTTTCTTCCAGGCGCCACTCTGGCGATGGTATTGAGACACTGAACGAGACGGCGCCGGAACGTTTTGAGCAACGCCTGTAAGTCGGGATTGTCAGGGAGCATCGGATCGCACAGGCCGCGGAACGCGAGCGTATTCGCAATATGCACTAGTCCTTTCTTTGGCAAGTGCCGGGCGTCTTCGGGAGAACGGTACGCTCCTCCGCCAAAGCAGTCGAAGAATACGACCTCGTGGTCGTTGGCCAGCTTGGTCGCGAGCGTCTCCATAAATACGGTCTTGCCGATACCGCCGGTCGCCTGAAGGAGAAGTGGTGCCTTGGTGCATAACTCTGGACAACTCTAAAGGAATCAGCAGGTTACGTTTTTGGTGCAAAAATAGCAGAGTCAATGGAATCAATGACTTACCTGTATTTATGCACCAAGGCATCTTCACAGCGACAGTTGCTGGTGTCTTCATTGAGAAGCGGTTCAAAAGAGAGCGCGGTATGGGGACGTACAAGTTCAAATGTCACGTTATTCTGTGCGGGTGGAACCATCGAGCACGGGACATTCTCCATGAGCTTCGATCTGACGAACGATGTGCTCGAACACCGATTGTTCTGCTCGCAGAGACGGACATGAAACCCGTGGACGACGCCGACCTGCACTTCATCTCCGGGAGCGTGACCGAGGAAAATCTGAAGCGTGCCAACGTACAAGATGCGACCACAGTGGTCATCTTGGGAGACGATGCCTTGGAGGCCAACGCAAGGGACGCAAAGGTCGTGCTTTCAACACTGACCGTGGAGACTTTTAACCCGGAGGCGTACACAATCGTAGAATTGGTCAACAAGGAGAACGTGCAACATTGCGAGCGAGCCCGCGCCGATGAGGTAATAGTGGGGTCCGAGTTCAGCAGCTGCCTGATTGCAAGCGCCACTCTCGATCACGGCATTACCAAGGTCCTCTCAGAGGTCCTATCCTCCCGCTCGGCCAATGCTCTCATGAAGGTCCAACTTCCCGCAGCGTTGGATGGTCACGAATTTCTCGAGGTCATTTCGGAGATGAAGCGGCTTAGAAACAGCATCGTACTTGCGGTACAGAGAGGAAAGCAGGTCGTGACCAACCCAGCGACCGATTTCAAAGTGGAGGCTAACGACCATCTGATCGTAATCACGGACGGCAAGATCTAAGCGGAGTCTCGTGCGGCGAGGTTGCAAACAATGAGTTTGATGTCGCGCCTGCTCACGGTCATACGTGCCCTTTCTGTGCCGTGCGGTGAGGAAGCGCCCTTTGCGTCTGGGTCGGCTGACCGCGGATACAAATCCGACGGACCGACGGCACGAAAGAGTCCCAACGTCGATCCCCTGCTCGCGGAATACTACGCTAACCTCGAAGCCCCTTATGCTTCCGATCTGGCAACCGTGCGAAGAGCTTGGAAGCGGCTTCTGCGAAAGTATCATCCCGACCTCCATTGTTCCGACCCGGCGAGGCAGAAGATCGCAACTGAACTCGTTAAGAAGTTGAACCACGCCTATGAACAGCTTCGAGAAAGACTGGAAGAAGCTTGAAAAAGTGATTCGCCAGAGGCAAGGCAAGGAGAGCGGCATCAAGAACTTTGTGGTTGCTTGTGAGCCGCCGATCCTGGTACTCGATAGATGTTCGGACTACAAACAGTGCAGGTTCAACTTGACAGTCGCCCGCTACGCTACCGCTGCAGCCGCCCCTCTGTGCCTATGATGATGAGACACCTGGCATAGGAGAAATTAGACTCTAGAGGGCGAGGAGGTGGCCGAAAGGATGAAGGCTCCAGAGAGGGAGACAGACAGGATCAGTTCAGGGGAGGCGAATTTTGGGGAGGAACGGAATCTTTGGCCAAAATGGACCTGCTCGCCCCCCTGAAGGGCCAAAGGAGGCTTGTGGCGTCCAAAACCCGCCGCGTCCCTCCGCGTTCCGTACTGACATTGTCTTTCTCGTCCTGCCGCTTCGCGCGCAGGATGAGGATGTCGTTCGCCTAGTCCTTCACGAGCTCGCTACTGAGTCGGATGGTGCGCCAGGTTTTGGGAAAACTGCGTAAATGTTACGAGAGGAAGGGTTAGGTCATCGTGTTGCAGAATGCACGAGCCACAATCGTCGAGAGAATCGTGCGAATGGAATCGCTGTCGAATATTGAGTTATGATTATCGTCGGTACGCAACGTCGTCGTGAACGTGGTTTCTGAGGAACTGAATCGTTGGATCTGGTGACCCGCGTGATCCGCTTCATTCGAGCCGAGATCCGTCCTGACTCGGGCGGACGGGATCGCGTCGGTCGGGCACGTGGACGCCAGAGCTAAACTCGGGGCCACGATGGCCGGCAGGCCGCGACTACGGCCACGGGGCGTCGTTCCGGAGCTGGCCGAGCTGTATTCCAACCCGGAGGTGTCCTATGGTTTCAACTTTGCCACGGTTCGGAAGCATCGAACGGCTGTTGCGGAAATATCATCCGGATCTGATCTCGAAGGACCCCGTGAAACGAAAAATCGCCGATGAACTGACGCAACGGTTGAACAGTGCTTACGAACAGCCGCAAAAGCGGCTGGAGAGCGAGACAAACAAACAGGAGAAGTAAACATGTCCGAGAACCTGGATTTGGTCAAGGGCTATCTGCTCGATATCGATATGAACATCGTCAGCGAGGATGAGGCCGAGGAGTTGGTCATCGTGGAGGATGAGGAGAATGGAATTCGAAACCTGATCATCGACTGCGAACCACCGATCGTCATCCTCGAACAGCTCATCATGGATGTCCCCGAGATTCCCGGAGATTTCTTCAAACGCCTCCTCCAGATGAACCGAACGATGGTACATGGAGCGTTTGTGCTCGACGACGAAGAAGGTAGCCGTGTCCTCTTCCGCGATACGTTGCAGCTGGAAAACCTGGATTGTAACGAGTTGGAAGGCTCCATTCGAGCGCTGGAGCTTGCTCTGGCCGAGAACGGCGCAGAGTTGCTGGAATATAGTCACCGATAGTCGAAGGGGAGCTGACAAATGAGTTTCTTTCAAAGAATTTTCAAAACCGTGCAGTCCGAGGCGCATTCTCTAGTGGATAAGCTCGAGGATCCGATCAAGCTGACCGAGCAGGGAATTCGTGACTTGAAGAAAGACTTGCAGGATTCCATGCAGAGTCTGGCGCAGGTCAAAGCGATCGCGATTCGTCTCAAGAAAGACTCGGACAACCAGAAAAAGCTTGCGAAGGACTACGAGAGGAAAGCGATGCAACTTCTCCAGAAAATGAAGAGCGGGGATCTGCAGCAAACTGAAGCGGAACGTCTGGCAACCGAAGCTTTGACCAAGAAGGACGAGGCCCTGCAACGCGCAGGTGCCTTGAAGAAGGACCACGAGCAGCAGAAGAGTATGGGGGATCAGCTTCAGGCAAAGGTGCAGACGCTGAAGGAAACGACCAGCCGCTACGAGACCGAGCTGGTGACCTTGAGAGCACGCGCCAAGACCGCCACGTCGATGCGGAAAATCAACCAGCAGATGTCGAACGTCGACTCCTCCGGTACGATTGCGCTGCTGGAAAAGATGAAGGACAAAGTGGTTGAGGAGGAGGCGCTTGCTGAGGCCTACGGGGAAATGACGGACGCGAGCGTAACGCTGGACGAGGAGATAGACAGAACCCTTGCAGCGTCCAGCTCGGCCGAGACCAGTGACTCGCTGGCTGAGCTCAAGAAGAAAATGGGCATTTGAGCTTGATGGCATGCCTCGTCGGAGAGCGGATTCTCCGAGCACCGGCAAAGTCAGGATACCGAGATCCGCTGGTCGATACCTTCTTACCCTGAAGGTTCCCTCCCATCGAATCTCGCTCGGCGAATCTCGCTCGGCGAGTCTCGCTCAGCTATCGACCTCCGACCTTCGACTCCGAGCCAGCCTGGGGCACCTCACCCTCGAGGAAAAGATAGTAATGGAGATTCGGATTCGAACCGTCGAACTTCCAGATCTTGGCGTCAAGGATGTAGTGTGTCGCCTGTGGAACCGTGAGCAGGGGTACGAGGATGGTCAGGGCCATGGAAGGCACTTCAAAATTCAAAACCATCCCCAGGAAAACCTCGGCGTGCTCCTGCCAGACGAAGAGCTCCCACAGGCCCTCCTCGATGTAGGCGAGAGCGAGCAAGAGGCCGACGAACAAACCGACGCCTACGGGACGATGAATCGTTCCCCGCCAGGAAGGATCACCTGCCCAGCGGCGGCGACCGTAGAGCCACACCAGGGCCATGTACGGGACTCCGTGCGCGACAACGTTCGTCACGGTGAACGCAAAGTCGGAATTCAGGAGAGCGATACCGACATACCAGACAGCAGCGGTGGAGCCCACGATGCCGATCTTGCCCCAGTTCACGGTTCCCGCGAGGGCGAAAACCTGTACCTGGCGGGCCGCAAAGAAAAGCAGTGATGCCGTATAGAAGACAACGGCCCCGGTTGCGACCCATTCCGGCAGTTGGACGAAATCCCCTTCGACGAACCACTGAAAGTTTCGGGATGACGGATCCCGGTGCCACAACGCCAGGGGGTAGACCATGGTCGCGTAGATGGCGCACTTGTCCAGGAGCGCTTCGCGCGGGGAGTGCTCACCCGCGCGATGACGGTAAACCATCATGAAGCCATACTGCTGACGGACGAAATGAAAAACGGCGATGTAGGCAAGAACCCTCCAGAACACCTGGTAGCCGAGACTGTAGAGCGCGACGCCTCCCAGAAAGCACGCCAGAGGCGTCGCCAGGTAGAAGAGTCTCCTGCGGGCGAATTCGTCCGGCTGAAAATAGGTCCGATGCAGCGATGCGTAGACATGCGCCACGTCTATGAAGACAACGAAGAGCACCCAGCCCCAGACCGGGGTCTCCTCGGACCGCATGGCCGGCAAAGCCAAGACCAGAAGCACGGCGGCGACCGGCGGCCCGATGATGAGCCCGAGGTCGAAACCGGCCGATGCAATCCAGCGGGGGCGCATACCGAAGTATTCTGCTCCCAGAAAGCAGCCCTGTGAAGTGCTTTCGGGAATTGTTCGAAGAAAACTTTCCCGGATTACCTGGTATCTCGCCAACACTTCGGCAGTCGCCGACTCAGCTGCAGACGCTCGTCGATCGCCATCAACAGCACTGCGGCACCGTCTGAGCTCTTACGATCCCCGTCGAGCTGAACGAGAACTTTCTTTGGGGAAAGGTCGGGAAACAACCAACACTGTGTTGCGGAATCTTCGGTCCAGCAAAAAGCCTTCTTCGTGGTAAACGCTTCGTTCACAAGTTTCTGTCACGTAGAGGCTTTTGCTTTTCCTATTTCGTGAATTTTCCGGGGTAGACACGACCACAAATTCTGCGGAGGAGGTACGATTCTCAAGCAGGTGGGGGTATCATCCAGGAGTGTCGCCCTTCACCCGACGGGATTTTCTTCGTCTATCCGCGACCAGCGGCCTTTTGGCGGTCGTCCCTTCGTGCTGGAATTCAAGCACTTCGGTTCCCAGGACCTTCGACGTCCCGGGGCGAATCGTGGGCGGAAACCAGCAGGTGGGGCATCTTCTTCGCGAACCTCATCCCCGCGATCGGTTTCCCAAGACTGAAGCTCATACCTACGACGTCGCCATCGTCGGGGGAGGCGTTTCGGGGCTGTGCGCGGCGTGGAAGCTGAAAAAGGCCGGACTGGACGACTTTATCCTCCTCGAACTGCAGCCGTGGCTTGGGGGCACCGCCGCCTCCGGGCGCGCAGAGGGCACCGAATTCCCCTGGGGGGCACACTATATTAATGTTCCACCCGCGGAAGCGGATTGCGTCAAAGAAGTCCTGTCCGACCTCGGAATAATCGAAGGCTACGACGAGGGCGGACGTCCGAGGATTCCCGAACAACATATCTTGCGATGGCCCGCGGAGCGTCTCTTCATGGACGGAAGATGGATCGAATGGGATCTGCTGAGCGGGGCCTCAACGCAGGAACGGGAAGCCATACGTGCCTTCGAGGACGACATGCTTTCCTGGACCCTTTACCGCGGTTTCGACGGCCGGCGCGCATTCGTCCTCCCTCTGAGCTACAGCACCACGGACTCCCGGGTTCGTCAACTCGACGACATTACGATGGAAACCTACGTCCGCTCCAAAGGATGGGATTCGCCGCGGTTGGATTGGATGATCAATTACGCTTGCCGGGACGATTACGGGGGCACGATGGCAACCGTGTCGGCCTGGGCCGGCATTCACTACTTCGCCTGCCGATACTATGACCGGCGGCTGCAGAACGAGTACCCTTCGGACACCTTGACATGGCCCGCAGGGAACGGGTTTCTCATACAACGCTTGGCCCAAGACCTGGCGAACTCGCAATACCGGCTGGGATGCGCGGTGCTCCGGATCGACAACGATGATCCCGGCACTCGTGTCGGTTACTTCGACACCCCCAGTGAGACCTATCGAAGTCTTTCGGCCCGAACCGTGATCCATGCCTCCAAGCTCCATACCGCGCCTTTCCTGGTCGATGGATTGCCCGGGCCTCAGGTAGAAGCGATCGAATCCTGCGATTACAGCCCCTGGCTGACCGCCAGTGTCCATGTGAGCGAGCTGCCCACGAACGCCGATGTCTCGATCGCGTGGGACAATGTACTCTACAGTAGCCGATCCCTGGGCTACATTGTCGCTGATCATCAAACCCGAAAGGTCTACAAAGACAACCCATCTGTCCTGGTTTACTATCTCCCGTTCGTCGAGGAGCTTGACCTTGCTCGTCAGAAGCTCCTGGAAGAAGAACATCCTTACTGGGTCAACGTGATCATGCAGGACCTGCTGGTGGCCCATCCGGACCTGGAGCGTTACGTCAGCCGCATCGACGTTTACCGGTGGGGTCACGCCATGATCCGACCGAGCCCGGGAATCATATGGGGCCGCGAAAGCGCCATTCGGAGGAAGCCTTTCGGGAACGTTTATTTTGCCTCTTGTGACACGACCGGGCTGCCGCTGTTCGAAGAAGCCTGTTTTTCCGGCATCCGGGCGGCCGAACAGGTCCTGGAGCGCCTTGGGAGGACATTCGAACCATCCATCAATGGTCTCTCCGGAGAGACGACCACAGTTCAATGAGCTTCACTAAGTACGCTATCCCGAAAGTTCGGTGACGTATTTTTTAACGGTCAAGCGGCGGAAGCAAGACGAGGTTCGTATACGGCAAGGCGTTTCATCAGCTGTTTGAGGTCTTTGCGGGTGAATTTCCATTGAAAGGGTCGAGCGATGTCCTCGTAGTAGCGTTCGAACTTGGAAAGATGGAAAGGGATGTCGTCGGGTGCCAAGAAGTCGTTCGGGGTGAGGACCTTTCTTTGAACGATAGAGAAGAAGATCGCGACTTGATTGAGCCAGCTGGCATGGGTTGGGGTATGAACGAGTACGGAATTAGGCCACTGTTGCCGGAAGCGCTCGACAGAAGCTTTGCCGCGATGAATGGAAGCGTTATCGACGATCCAGAAGACTCGCTTCGCGGTGCGATAGGGCTTGCGACGCATGACTTGCCCGACGAAGCGCTCGAAGGAGACGATCGTGCTCTTCGGTTCGCAATGACCGAAGACTTTCGCGCGGTGAACATCCCATGCGGCAAGGTAGTTCACCGTGCCTTCACGAGAGTACTCATGCTCGATGCGCATCGGCCGCCCTGGAGCCGTCGAAGTCGTCGGGTATGTGCGAAGCCGGCACTGGATACGGGGTTTCTCATCGGCGCTGATGACGAACTCGTTTCCAGAGAAGGGCTTACGACGCCAACGTCCTTGGTAGAGGTCGAGAATGGGAGCTGCTTTGGCTTCGAAGTCCGGGTCGCGCGGGAACACCCAGCTACGATGGGTCCAGGGCTTAATGGCGTCCTCACTCAACCAACGCCAGATGGTCGTCTGTCCGATGTTCGCCACGATCCCACGGTCGATCGCGGCTCGACGGAGGTCCGCGGTGCTGAGTCGTGAGAGCGGCAGTCCAGTTTGGTGCGGCAACTCACACGCGAGAGCCTTTACGGCGACGACGACGGAGGGGGGAAAACTGGCCGGGCCGCCCCCGGCGGGGCTGCTCTTGCAGCCCTGCCAGGCGTTGGTCGAAAAAACGCTTCCGCCACTTGCTCACGATCTGTCGCGGAGTGTCGAGGCGCTCTCCAATCTCCTTGTTCGTCAGGCCTTCGGCGGCATACAGAATGATCTTTGCACGAACAACATCGATATACGATGACGTATATGCTCTGGCTGTTTCTTCAAGGATATCGTGCTCGTCGACGGTCAACTCAATGTCAAACGGCGATTCTCTAGGCATTTATCTGCTCCAATGGGCAGAATCATGCCAGAGAGGCGCTCTTTCAGCAACTTAAATATACGTCACTGTACTTATGAAAAAGACTACTAAGGCACCTGACGGCGATCTCGCGACGAACGATCTGGAGCTCAGCGATGTTGGGCCCGATGAGAAAAGGATGTCGCCGTTTAGCTTGTTCCTGATACTCGCATCCGTTTTTGTCGCCGCGGCGTGCGGAATCGTCTACGAGCTGCTGGTCGGAAGTATCTCCTCGTATTTCCTGGGGAACAGCGTCGAGCAATACTCCCTGACGATTGGCTTCTTTCTTTTCGCGATGGGCCTGGGATCGTGGGTGTCGCGAGCCATTCACGCCAAATTGATCCGGCGGCTGGTGGCGTTGGAAATCTGGCTGGGGTTGTTCGGTGGTTTGACAGTTCCCGCTCTGTACCTCGCTTATGCCTACACCGACGTCTACCAGTACCTGATGCTCGTCATCATCCTGATCATCGGCACGCTAATCGGGCTGGAAATCCCCCTCCTGACACGGATCCTGAGAAGACACGGATCGTTACGGACGATCCTGTCGAATGTGCTTTCGGTCGATTACGTTGGCGCTCTGGTCGCGGCTGTTCTCTTCCCGTTTTTTTGTTTGCCGGTTCTCGGAGCGTTTCATACATCACTCGTCGCCGGCGCCCTCAACCTTCTTGCCGGTTCGGCCATTCTTGTGGCAGTGTGGGCTCAGCTATCGGCCAGGGACCGGGAAGGACTCTTGCTTCAGGGCGTCCTGGTTTCCGGTCTATTGGTCGTGTTCGCAATTCAAGCCGAGCCCCTGATGGAGCGCTGGGAAGATTCCCTCTACGAAGGCCAGGTGGTTTTCAGCACGCAGACCGAGTATCAGAAGATCGTGGTTACGCGTTGGAAGGACGAAACCCGACTCTTTTTGAACGGGCATCTGCAGTTCTCCTCAGTCGACGAATACCGGTATCACGAAGCGCTGGTTCACCCGGCAATGGCGTTATCGCGGAACCGAGCGCGGGTTCTCGTCATCGGCGGCGGTGACGGTCTGGCCGTTCGTGAGATCCTCCGGTATTCCAAGGTGGAAGAGATCGAGCTCGTGGACCTCGATCCGGCGATGACGACACTGGCCACGCGTAATCTTTATTTCACAGACCTGAACCGGAACGCCTTGAGCCATCCGCGGGTTCGCGTGACTAACGAGGATGGGTTTACTTTTCTGCAGAGGGAACACGAAGCCTATTCTGTCGTGATAATCGATCTGCCGGATCCGCGAGAAGAGGGAATCTCAAAACTGTTCTCGGTCGAAGCGTACAGGCTGATTCGGCGGCATCTGGCTCCCGGAGGCGTGGTACTCACCCAGGCGACAAGCCCCTACTACGCGCGCCGGGCCTACTGGTGCATCGGCGAATCGATGGAAGAAGCGGATTTCGAGGTGCTCTCTTTTCACGCCTACGTACCTTCCTTCGGCGAGTGGGGCTTTCATCTCGGGTCCGTGGAACCGATCGATCCCCGTGGCATTGAGTTTATGCCCGGGCTGCGTTACCTGAATAAGGAGCTGTTCTTGTCCAGGCTCGATTTCGATGCGGACATGGCCCGTGTCGAAGTCGAGCCCAATACCTTGGAACGGCCGACTCTCGCGGGGTATTATCGCGAAGATTTCGCTCGATGGTAGTCCGACGCTCATCGAGGGGCAACTGAACGATGGGATGGAAGAAATGGTTTGGCCGGGTGCGGGACAACCCTGAATCCGACCCTCTAGCTGACTTTGTGCTGGGTGCCATGAAGGTTGGATACCTGGTCGATTACGATATGGAGACATGGGAGGTCACTGGGTACAACACCTACGACTACTCCGGCTTCGAGACCAAAGAATGGGTGCTCGAGACCTCCGACAAGGTCGTCTACTTGGAGAGGGCTGATAGTGACGGCGAGACTACCTGGACGCTGACAGAAAGCGTTTCTATCAGCCAGATTTCCGAGGACGTCGTTGAACATACCCTCCGACATGAAGATCCCCCCGCAAGCTTGACCCACAATGGCCGGAGCTATAGGCTGATGGAAAGCGGCGCGGGTTTGTTCCATGAAGACGCCGAGGGCCCGGGGAAAGAGTTCATCAGTTGGGCATACTGTGACGATTCAGGAAGAAACGTGCTGTTCGTCACGCAGCACGGAGAAAGGGATTTCAAGTCCGTCGCCGGCGAATACGTGGAAGAGTATCAGTTCACGAACATCCTTCCGAGCGGAAACGCGTAGGAACTACCAGAAACAGAGATGATCCAAGGAGTCTAGGAATGCCCCGCCAGACAAACGAGCAACACGGTTTGATGGAAGCCCAGGACTGGATCCGGTTTGGGGCGGTTGTGGCCGTGATCGTGGTGGGATTCTGGTTGGCCGGCGGCTGCGTCTCGAACCGTGACCCCGTTCCAGAGTTGGTGCGGCAGCTTACGCAGTATCCCGAGTATTCGATCATCGTGGACGATGTCGACGACGGGTTTCTGCGGAACTCCATGACGCTCAAGAGCAGCTTCCTGGTCACCGCGCCGATCGGTGAGAACCCCGACGCGGGAGAAGCGGCCGAGTTTGATGAACGGGTGGACACCTTTTCGATCTCCGACACGCTGGCGGCCCGCTATGAACGATCCGTCGGTATGGTAGTGGCTTCAAAGACGCCGGATGGCACCTTGACGGCCTATAACCAGAGCTACCCTCCCTACTATCAGCATGTGGGTCATAGCCACTACGGGCACTGGGGTGCCGGCGGATTCTGGATCTGGTACGGGCAGTACTCGTTCATGAGAACCGCTCTGGGTGGGCACCGGATCAGCCGGCCGGACTACGGCACCTACATCGGCATGAGGAATCGTGGTCAGCCTTATTACGGCCCTCAGACCGGAGGGCGACCCGCCTTCGGCGCGAACGGTACCGTGACGGCCAGAACGCGGCCATCTTTCTCCCAGAGGTATCAGGCCAAACAGACGCGTTTCCAGGCCAGAGCCCGCAGTCGGGGAGGCTCGGGCGGGCGCAGTATGGGAAAGTGATCTGCGTCGACGGACACAATAGGGGTTTCATTATGAGCAAGCAGTCGGTCTTTACTGTCTTACTTCTGTCAGCCGTCTCAGTACTCGCCGGGTCGGGATTTGCCCTCGCTGCGCAGACTCCTACTCCACCAGCGGCGCAGGTTTCTCTGGTAGACAATCTCTATCTGATCGGCGAATCCTTCTTTTATATCCTCGAGGCGTTTGTTCTCTTCTGGATCGCGAAGCTCGCTTATTCCAGCCTGTACCGGCGTGTGGATTTGAATGCGGAACTCTTCACTCGGGACAACCAGGCACTCGCAATCTCCACGGTTGGCTATTACTTTGGAATCCTGATCGCGTTCGGCGGGGCGATTTCGGGCGAATCACGGGGTCTGAGCACCGACGTGGTTACGATCGGTATCTACGGTCTTTCCGCGATCGTCCTCATGCTTCTGGCGAGCTTCATGTGCGAGAAGATCCTTCTGCCTACATTCAATAACACCAAAGAGGTTGTCGAAGATCGCAACCTCGGCGTTGGGTTTGTCGAGGCTGGCGTATACATCGCCAACGGCCTGATCATTCTCCGCGCGACTCAGGGCGATGCGGGAGGAGCTTCTCCCGCGGCGAGCGCAATCGGCGCCGTGGGTTCCGGCATGCTCGTCCTGCTGGTTTTCTGGCTAATCGCCCAGGTGGTGCTGGTCATCGCCGGACGACTGTACGAGCTGGTGACCCCGTACAAGTTTCTTGAAGAATTGGAGCGAGACAACGCCGCGGTGGGCCTGGCGTTCGGAGGGGCGCTCATCGGTATCGGTAATATCATCAGTGTCGCTGTCGGCGGCGATTTCACCAGTTGGACCGATAGCCTGATGCTGTTCGCCGTCGACGTGGCATTTGGCTTCATCATGTTGTTCCTCGTCCACAAACTCACCAACATCTTGCTGGCACCCGGCGTCAAGCTTGCCGACGAGCAGACGCAGGAACATCCAAACATCGGTGCTGGCCTCCTCGAAGCCTTCGGCTACGTCGGCGCTTCGATCCTGATCGTGTGGACCTTCTGACGGCAGGCCGAATCCGGCCTGTCCCCGTGAGGTCAAAATACTCATGCGGCTTCCCGATCGTAGAAACGGAGCAACCCGCCAAGCCGTTCACGGGAGCGGACCTTGCGCTCGGACTGAGGTAACTGGTCGCTGGCTGGGAACAGCAGCAGATTCTCTTGCCTTGGCAATCAACGCCGGATCGACTTCTTGCGGAGCACAGCCCTCCCGGCCAAGCCGGCGTCGGCTCTACTCAGGGGTAGAGGTGTAAGCTGGTGCGAAGTTCTGCAGCCGTCCCGAGCAGATCAGACTCAAGCAGCGCCGCATCTACGACCGGAGGAGCGGTTCGAGGTCGCCTCCCACTCGGGCCGACTCGTCATCGACGCGGAGAGCTACCATCGATATGACACGTACGTCGACCTCCTCGTTTCCCTCGATTCTGCTGGCCTCGTCGAAACGTACCGCAATGTGAGACCCCTGATCGACGAGGCGTATCAGGAACTCGGCTACGGCGAGCAGCCATTCGAGGACGTTCTGACCATGGCCTTCGCGGTCGTTCTGAAAACACCCATTGTTCGGGGTGATATGGCCGTCGAGACAGTAAGCGTCAACTACACTTACTCCGAGCAGTGGATCGAAGACCTCCCGCCCGTTCAGAGACAGCTTCTTCGCATGGGACCGGACAACGTCCAGCGGATCCAGGCGAAGCTACGGGAGATCGCAGTCGAGTTCGGTCTTCGTCTGCCCGCCGAGGGCTGAGCCCGCTCCCGGCAGGCGTTTGCTCACTGAATATTTAGAGCCTGCAATCTCATTCAATCAGGACTCTGGCGGGCAGCCAGTTAAGGCTGTGATCCGCAAAAAAGCAGATCCCGTCCTGTGCCAAAACTCGGCCCAGCCGGCATCGACGAAAGAACTGCGCCTCTCGAAATCAGGCGAAACTCTAGCACACGAACAGGTTACGCGGCGGCCACCAACACTTGACTGCGGAAGCACCTCAGGAAGCTGCTTGGCGAGCGCCTTGAGCTCGTGCTCGATGCCAGCGCACTTGTCCTTGAGCTCTCGAATCTCGGAGCACGCATCACGCAGGTGCGGACGGAGCACGTCGGGCAAATCAGAATCAGCGTCTTCGACGAGCTCGGAGATGGCGGGCACGACGAAGTGAGCGCCCTTGGGGATGAAGAGTCCGAGCTCGCGCAGGATCCCGCGTACGGCATTGATGCGTGCGGTCCGTGTGGAGAGCCATCCTGAGCGTAGGCGATGGAGCGCGGCGAGGGTGTGCTGGCGCACGGACTTGATGGGCACCGAAAGAATCTCCTCGTTCCGGTAAGCCTCGAGCAAAGCTTTGGTGTCCGCGCGGTCGTTCTTGCTCCCGCGTCGATACGGCCTTACGAGGTGAGGTGGGAGCAGGACGACGTCGTGTCCCAACCGTTGCAACGTCCTTGCCCAGAAGTGAGCCGAGCCGCAGGCTTCGAGAAGCACGGTGGCAGCGCTCTGTTTCGCAAAAAACGACACCAACTTGGGTCGACTCACACGGAGTTGCTTGGACACCTTCCCCGCTTCGCGCGAGATGGCAATCTCGAAGACGTTCTTTGCAAAGATCCACAGCGATCGTCGTATCTTTCATTCGGACTCCTCCTTTTTCGATGCGTTCTTTCGACTGACTTTGGCACATCGATGCCGTCTATGTCAGCGGAGGAGTCCATCCCATCACTTGATGGCGGAAGCACCGTAGGTACTCGCCGTGCCCCACTCGGGGTCTAGAAACGAGTCGAGCAGTAGGGGAAGCTACGCGGCGGAGTCGTCGCGTAGCACATCGGGGAGTATGACCGTTCCAGGATGCTGGATGGCGGCGTAGGCTGCCTGGGTCAGGTAGGCTCTCGGCTCAACGTTGCGCAGCTTCTGAGCCTCTTCCTCGCCGGGAAACGGGCCTGGAACCAGACGCTCGACCTCGTACAGCTTTCCGATCAGGCGAAGCACTTCGGAGCACGCCTGCGGGTAGTGCTCGCTGGCTTCATCGAACTTCCGTTTGACGTGCGCCCAGCAATGGGCGAGTCGAAGCTCGGGGCCCGCACGGGCGAGCACTTCATAAACGGCGTAACCATCAACAACCGCGATGCCTTGATAGTTTCCCAAGACCTTCCGGCCATCCTCCGTCGATTTCGTCGGCAGCATCCGGTAGTACGCAATGTCGGGACTCGACACCCCCCAAACCGTGCCCGCCGATTTCTTCTTCGAGCCCATCAACGGCCACCGGGTTTCGTCTGCGTGGATGACGGGCGATTCCAGCACCTTCTTTCCCAGGGCGTCGTACACGGGTTCCAGGTGACGCGCGAGCACGTTCAGCTGGTCCCACAGCGTTTGGCTATCGATTTCGAGCCCCTCACGGCGCATCATCCGGACCTGGCGCTCGAGCGGCAAGTGGTCGAGATACTTGTTGAGCGCAACCTCGACCCCGAACTCCACCGAGTACCGACCGCCGGGCTGAAGCTTCGACGCGGCCGGCGCGGTGACGACGTTCGCGTTACAGCGGCAGCGGTACTTTTTCCGCAGATGACCTTCGATGACGAAGCTCCGCTTCACCACCGTCACCACTTCCGGCTCCTCGTACTGGCCGGTCATCTCGCTGAGCTCGCCAGCGCATACCGAGCACTTCTTCTCCGCGTTGGCGAGTTCGATGATTTGGTCGATGACCGGAAGATGAGGCTGTTCGCGCGGACCGTGCCCTTTTTTGTTTTTCTTCTTGGTCTGTTTTTCGTCGATGCGAAAAATGCTCTCTCACTTTTTCTGGAGTTGCTCGAGAACCGACAGCTCAAGTTGATTCGTTTCCGTCACACCTTGGAGCCGCGCCACCGCCACCCGCAGACGAACGTTTTCATCCACGAGGCGATGGTTTTCGCTATCAACGAGAAGAGCGATCTGGCGGAGGGTTTCGAGATCGTGTTCGTTTCTTATGCGAACCACGGAATACGATTAACTCATAGAGACGACCTCACCGCAAGAGAAAACTGCGTCATCTCGGGCGGTGACAACGATATTTTTCCGACCAACCGGCTTCCCTCCAAAAACAAACTCAGCTCGGTCGTCGTCAGTCGTACCGGCTCGCCGTCACCGCCCGACCACAGGCACGCGAACTTGCCTTTCTCTAGACGCTTCGCGTACACGCACAGCCCGGTGCCGTCCCAGTGCAATACTTTTGCGCGGATACGATTGCGGCTCACAAACAAGTACAGGTCGCCGCTCAGGGGGTCACGACTCAGTTCCTTCAGCACCAACGCGGACAGGCCATCGAAGCCTTTTCGAAGATCGGTCGGCGCCGCGTACGCCCACGCCGACACGCGCCGGCTATTCCACTTCATCCCAGACGCTCGACTAGACGGACAACACTTTCCTCCGACAGCCCCTCGACTCGATAGCCCCGAGGTGTTAGCAACGAAAACTCGTTCGAGCTGACCTCCTCGACTTCCACCGGGCGAAGCACCCCTGCCGCCACCGACTCGCGAACCCACCGGCTCAGACTCCAATGGCTCACACCAAGCTCTGACGCGACCCGCTCCAAGCTTGCGCCCTCGCCCTTCTTCCGCCTCAGATACGCGACTGCGGCCAGGCGCAGCTGACCCGAATATCGACGACCGAGCCCGCGCCGTCCACGGTTCTCTTCTCCCGCCTGCTTCCGAAACTCTCGAAGCTTCATATCCATCGATTCGCTCTCCCTTCCAAAGCGAACACGATGGATCACTTCCACCGACTTGTCACGACGGGGTGCGGCGAGTACTTACGCAGCACCCCGCGAAGAGCTAAAGGTGCCCAAGAAACAGACGAAACGATTCTTAATTAGGTTAACTTAGTACGGGAACCGAGAATTCGCTCGAAAGAGGTAGGAATAGGCACCGGTATTCACTTTGTCTTTAGACGTCAGGCCTAGAAGCGCACCGCCCGCCAAGAGAACCGCGCCAACGTAATCATGACTGCCAGGTTTCCAGAACGCACCCACCATACTGAGGCCGAAGGAAGCCGGTCGCTTCCACGCCTTTCGGCTCGCGCTTTTCAAGCTGTTGGCCATCTCCTGTAATTCCTCGCGCCGTGCGACCAGTTCGTCCTCGCGGTCTTTCTCGGGTAGCTGCGACAATTCTCGCGTAAGCTTCCGTACTGAGCGAACATATGCCCTATGTTCCTTGAAGTGTTCCTTGCGAAAGTCCAGAATCTCGTCGATAGGAGCCAGTCGTAGATCCACAGCAACGGTTTCCAAATCCAAGGCGACTATGTGCCCGGCGGATGGCGTGTCCGGCAACGAAAGCAATTCTTCCAAGGCTTGAACGATATCGGGTCGGTCAGTCGCAGGTGAAAGCTCTGCGCCTATTTTCGCCCCGTGAGACCTCAGGATTTGCGAAAGCAAAACCAGAATTAGTGCGCGGATCATCGGTTGCATGGGAATTGAGACGCCGTCCTCAGAATCCTTTGCCAAGCCTTTGGACTTCAACTTCTTCAAGAGGTCTCGAGCGATTTCTTCATCGCCATAGCCACCCATCCGGGAATAGGAGATCTCCTGGAAACGAGTGTCTTTGGGAAGCTCGTCGAAGGCACCGGACCCGATCATTTCGCCCATCGTTTCCCCGAGCTGCTTGGTCGCCTTCTTGTCAACAATCTTCTCCGGCTCAAGTACATGTAGCAGGCCTTTGTCCATCAGAGGGATTGCCGTCGACGGATCTTCATGTTCCAGCCTGCCCTTCATGTAATTCGGTAACAGGATACCCACACCATCGAAGAAAAGGATCAGAGTCTTGATCCAGTCCGACCCGTGCCAGATGGGCCCCGGATAATAGAATGCGATTTCCTTCTGATTCTCCGCTCGCGCCATGCCGTGATCATACTGCTCTTGAACAGAGAAATGCACTGCCCCAAGAGGCCGTGAGCTCAAAATCCTCATGCGCCTTCCCGATGGTAGAAACGTTGTAGTTGACCACGCGGTAGATCACGACTGCGCATTTTTGTCTCATACAAATTGAGCGGCGACTTGGGTTACGCTGGGACGATGCCTTACGCATACCTCGAAGGGTACGAGAAGGCCCGTCTCTACGATCAGGCCGCGGCCGACAACTATCTCAAGCACACCACCATCGGTGATCCCGCGCTCGACCCGATCATGGAAGAGCTCTCAGCGGAGTTGTCTCCAAGCGACCTGCACCGGTTCATCGGGGCCGGCATAGAGGGGAACGAGGAGGCTCTGCGCCTCGCGCCGCGTTCTCTGCGCGATTTCTTCAAGAATCTCAAGAAGCCTCCCTGGCTCTACTACGAAGGTTTTCGTCCCGGGATCCGCGCCTTTCATGAAAACGTAGACCTGATGCTCGTCGCCTTTGTCACGGGAGTGCTGGTAGAAGGCTTCTCGACGCTCATCGCCAAGTCTTTCAATATTACTCGGGCGAGTGGCCCAACATTCCGCCCAAAGCGACATTGAACCGTTTGGGGGTAGGCGGGCAGGGTGTTACATTCGGTATGGACCCGACATGAACCACAGCGAGATAGCCAGCTTCATCTGGGGCGTGGCCGACCTAATCCGCGACACCTTCAAGCGAGGCAAGTACCAGGACGTGATCCTGCCGCTCACGGTGCTGCGTCGGCTCGACTCCGTGCTGGCCCCCACAAAGCAGAAGGTGCTGGCGGTCCAGGCCAAGTACAGGGGCAGGATCGAAAACCTCGACCCGCAGCTTCGGCGCACATCTGGATTCGCGTTCTACAACACGTCCCGCTACGACTTCGAGAAGCTGCTCGCCGACGCCCCCCACATCGCTCAGAACCTGCGCAACTACATCGCCGGGTTCAGCCCCAACATGCGCGAGGTGCTGGATAAGTTCGACTTCGATAACACCATCGCCAAGCTCGACGAGGCGGGGCTCCTGTTCCAGGTCGTGCAGCGGTTCGGCGATCCGAAAGTGAACCTCCACCCAGACGTGGTCGACAACTTCACGGTGGGCACGATCTTTGAGGAGCTCATCCGAAAGTTCAATGAGGCGCTGAACGAGAACCCGGGTGAGCACTTCACCCCCCGTGACGTCGTCCATCTCATGGTGGACCTACTGCTGGCCGGGGACGAGGAGCGGTTACGCACGAAGGGGGTCGTGCTGAGCGTCTGCGACCCGTGCTGCGGCTCGGGCGGCATGCTCACCATCGCCAAGGAGCACATCACCCTCGGAGAGAGACGCGAAGGCGAACGCCGCGGCAACGCCGTGAACCCGGACGCCGACACCCATCTGTTCGGCCAGGAGGTGAACCCGGAGACCTTCGCCGTCTGCAAGTCGGACCTCTTCATGAAATCCGAAGACGGCCGCGACGCGGAGAACGTCCTCTTCGGAAGCACGCTCTCGAACGAACGGCACGCCGGGTCCACCTTCGACTACATGATCGCCAATCCGCCCTACGGCAAGGACTGGAAGCGCGACGAAGACGCCGTGCGGAGCGAGCACGACCGCGGCGCCGCCGGGCGCTTCGCGCCTGGTCTGCCGCGGATCAGCGATGGCCAGCTCCTGTTCCTGCTGCATATGCTCGCGCACACCAAGGAGCGAGCCCAGGGCGGCTCCCGGGTCGCGATCATCATGAACGGCTCGCCGCTCTTCACCGGCGACGCCGGCAGCGGCGAGAGCGAGATTCGCCGCTTGGTCCTCGAGAACGACTTGCTCGAAGCGCTGATCGCACTGCCCGAGCAGCTCTTCTACAACACCGGCATCGCGACCTACGTCTGGGTGCTCACGAACAGGAAACGGCCGGAGCGGGCTGGCAGGGTCCAGCTCATCGATGGCACCTCGTTTTGGGTCTTGCTGCGCAAGAGCCTGGGCGCCAAGCGTCGCGAGATCCCGTTCGACCGGAAGGAAGACATCCTCCGGCTACTGGCCGACTTCGAGGACGGCGCGACCCGCAAGGTCGTCCAGGATGGTGAGGAGCGAGAGGTCGTCGTCAGCCGTGTCTACCCGACCACGCACTTCGGCTTCCGCAAGATCACGGTCGAACGCCCGCTCAAGCTCGACTTCCGAGCTAGCTCTGAGAGGATCGCGCGGCTCGACGACGAGCGCGCCTTCGTCAACTTGGCCGTGTCGCGCAAGAAAGGCGCTGCCAAGGCTGGGGATGAGGCGGCGGGCCGGGAGCAGCAGGCCGCGATCCGAACCCTGCTCCAGAGTCTGCCGGACACGCTCTTCCTAGATCGGGCAATCTTCGAGGCTAAGCTTTCCGAAGCCGCTCGAAAGGCGAAGCTCAAGCTCGCTGCCCCTATCAGGAAGGCCATTCTTTCTGCGCTGTCCGAGCGCAACGACGAGGCCGCAATGTGCCGGGACCGGAAGGGTCTCCCCGAGCCCGACCCGGAGCTCCGCGATACAGAGAACATGCCCCTCCTAAAGGATGTCGAGTCGTTCTTCGAGCGCGAGGTGAAGCCCCACGTTCGTGACGCCTGGATAGATACGACACGCCGGGACCCTCAGGATGGAGAAGTCGGGCTCGTGGGCTACGAGATCAACTTCAACCGGTACTTCTACGAGTACCGCCCACCTCGCCCACTGGAGGAGATCGAGGCCGACATCCAGCAGGTGGAGAAGGAGATCGTGGCCATGCTACGGGAAGTGTCGGGTTGACCATTTTCTTAGAGGGACATCGTTCGCTGGCGAGAGACCTATGGCGCTGCTCCTTCAGATCGCGGACTCCGGCGTGGAGCTGCGGGACTTCCTAGGACCAATCCGTGACAGCTTGATCGAGGAGAGTCCGTTCAAGCAAGGCCTGCCCGCTGCCGAGCCCTGGCGGCCGGGGACTCAGCCTTAGTACGAAAGGCGAAGGACTGTGACTGAGGTAACTGATCGGATCGGTAAGACGCGACCTCGACGATTTCGACCTTACCCGGAGTACAGGGACTCCGGCGTCGAGTGGCTGGGCGAGATCCCGGCGCATTGGAAGGTTCAGCCACTCAAGCACCTGGTGACTTTCTCCACAGGATGGACTCCGCCTACAGGTCGCGAAGACCTCTACGGTGGCAAGCATCTTTGGGCGAACATCAGCGATCTAGGTCCGAAGGTTCTTGACACGACTGAGAACACGATCTCCGACATGGCAATACGAGAGGCACGGCTGCGCATTGTAGAGGCCGGCTCGCTGTTGTTCTCGTTCAAGCTCTCAATTGGAACGGTGTCGATCGCTGGCGTGAACATGTACACGAACGAGGCCATCGCAGCATTCAATCCTTCGTCACTGATAGACACACGTTACCTGTTCTGGGCAGCCTCCATCCTCATCCCGTGCAACGCGCAAGTCAATATCTACGGGGCCCCTCTGCTAAACCGCGAGCGCATCGCCAACGCGAAGCTCCTTCGCTTCGCTCCGTCCGAACAGCGTACCATCGCCGCTTTTCTCGATCGCGAGACGGCGAGAATCGATGGGTCGGTGGCGAGAAAGGAGCGGTTGGTCGAGCTGCTTCAGGAGAAACGCACCGCGCTCATCACCCGTGCCGTCACCCGGGGCCTCGACCCGAACGTTCCCATGAAAGACTCTGGCGTGGAGTGGCTGGGCGAGATTCCGGCGCATTGGCACCTTCGAGCTCTAAAGCGTGTCTCTCCCGAGATCACCGTTGGAGTCGTAGTCAATCCTTCTACATACGTGCGGGCAGAGGGCGTTCCGTTCTTGTACGGAGGTGACATACACGAAGGTCGCATAGTCGCGGATGCTGCGAGACGTATGAGCGAGAAGGACAGCGAGTCTCTCAGCAAGTCTCGTCTTCAGGCCGGCGACCTCGTGTGCGTGCGTGTGGGCGCACCCGGTGTCACTGCTGTGGTGCCGCCTCAACTTGCAGGAGCCAACTGCGCGTCTGTTCTGATCGTCCGCCGTGCCGCCTCCTTCGACTCGCAATGGCTCTGCTATACAATGAATAGCAGGCTAGTTCAGTATCAAGTTGAACTCGTTCAGTACGGTGCTGCTCAGGAACAGTTCAACGTCGCTCACGCGGTAGAGTTCTTCGTCCCGTTGGCTCCTCAGGCGGAGCAGAGGGCAATCACCGCGTTCCTCGACCGCGAGACAGCCAGGATCGACGCCCTCATCGCCAAAGTCCACCAAGCCATCGGCCACCTAAAAGAATTCCGCATCGCCCTGATTTCCGCAGCGGTCACCGGCAAGATCGACGTCCGGGAGGAAGCGTCATGAGTCCGGAGATTTCGGAGCAGGCCTTCGAGGAAGCGATCGAGTGCGCGCTGTTGCGGCACGGGCCCGACGCTTGCCGAGGCGATACGACGGCAGTGCGGGAGTCGCCACCGGCATACGACGATGAGCCGGTGCCGGGCGGCTACCGCAAGCGCCGACCGGAGGACTACGACCGGGGGCTCTGCCTGATTCCGGCCGACGTCATCGACTTCCTCCTGGCCACCCAGCCCAAGGAGTGGCAGAAGCTCAAGCAGCACCACGGGGTTGACGTGAAGCCGCGCTTCCTCGGCCGGCTCTCGCGCGAGATCGGTCGGCGGGGGGCACTCGACATAGTGCGCAACGGCATCAAAGACTCGGGCTGCAAGTTCCGGCTCGCGTACTTCCGGCCGTCGAGCGGGCTTAACGAAGAGCTGCAGCGCCTGCACGCGGCCAACCTCTTCTCCGTAGTGCGCCAGCTTCGCTTTAGCGAGCAAGGCGAGGAGAGCCTCGACCTCGTGCTCTTCCTGAACGGCATCCCCATCTTCACCGCCGAGCTCAAGAACCCGCTCAACGGTCAGGACGTCGAAAACGCGATTCGGCAGTACCGGACCGCTCGTGACCCGCGGGAGCCGCTTTTCGCATACGGGCGCTGCCTTGCCCACTTCGCGGTAGACCCGGAGCTGGTGTTCGTGACGACCCGGCTAGTAGGACCCGCGACGCGCTTCCTGCCGTTCAACCAAGGGCGCTTCGGCGGCGCGGGGAATCCACCGGTGCCGCCCACCCGTCCAGGCTTTCCGACCGATTACTTGTGGGAGCGGATCTGGGCCCGGGACAGTGTCCTCGACCTGGTCCGTCAGTTCATTCACGAGTTCGAGGAGGAGGACGATCGCGGGCGCAAGACCGGCAAGCGTTTTCTGATCTTCCCCCGTTACCAGCAGCTCGACTGCGTGCGCCAGCTCGTCCGCCACGCGCGAAACCATGGCACCGGCGAGCGCTATCTCATCCAGCACTCGGCTGGCAGCGGCAAGAGCTTCACCATTGCTTGGCTCGCCCACCAGCTTTCGGTGCTGCATGATAGTGACGACCGTCGCGTCTTCGACTCGGTCATCGTGGTGACAGATCGACGTGTGCTCGACCGCCAGCTCCAGCGGACCATCCGGCAGTTCGAGCAGACCCTCGGCGTGGTGGAAAACATCGACCAGACCTCCCGCCAGCTCCGCGAGGCCCTCGAAGCTGGCCGTACGATCATCGTCACCACCCTGCAGAAGTTTCCCGTTATCGCCGAGCAGATCGGCCAGCTTCCCGGCCAGCGCTTCGCCGTGATTGTGGACGAAGCTCATTCGTCGCAGTCCGGCGAAAGCACGAAGAGCCTGAAGGCGGTGCTCGCGGCAGGGAGCCTGGAGGACGCCGAAAAGGAGGAAGCGAGTGCCGAGACCCCGGAAGAGGAGGTTGAGAACCGGATCCTCGAGGAAATCCGCAGCCGCGGGCGGATGCCGAACCTCTCGACGTTCGCCTTTACGGCGACCCCGAAGCCCAAGACTCTTGAGCTCTTCGGCCGGAAGCGACCGGATGGAAAGTTCGAGCCCTTCCACCGCTACAGCATGCGCCAGGCGATCGAAGAAGGATTCATCCTCGACGTGCTCGCGAACTACACGACCTACAGAGCCTACTGGCGTCTGCTGAAGAAGATCGAGGACGACCCACGGTACGACAAGCGGCAGGCGGAGTATCTGCTCAAGTCCTTCGTCGAGCTGCACCCGCATGCCATCCGCGAGAAGATCGCTATCTGTGTGGAGCATTTCGCCGCGCAGGTTGCGGGCGAGATCGGCGGGCGGGCCAAGGCGATGATCGTGACGCGCTCGCGCCTGCACGCGGTGCGCACCAAGCTCGCCCTGGACCGATACCTGGCCGAGAAGGGCCATCCCTGGAAAGCGCTCGTCGCCTTCTCTGGAACGGTGAAAGACAGTGGCGAATCCTACACGGAGTCTGGCATGAACTCGGTCGGGCAGGAACGGGTCATCGGCGAGCGGCAGACGGCAGCCGAGTTCGACAAGCCCGAGTACCGCTTCCTGGTGGTTGCCAACAAGTTCCAGACCGGTTTCGACCAGCCGCTGCTCCACGCGATGTACGTGGACAAGAAGCTCGGCGGTGTGAACGCGGTCCAGACGCTGTCCCGCCTGAACCGCACGCACCCCGGAAAAAAGGGCACGACGGTTCTCGACTTCGCCAACGAAGCCGAGGAGGTCAGGAAGGCCTTCGAGCCGTACTACGAGACCACCCTGCTATCGGAGGAGACCGACCCCAACCTCCTCTACGAGTTTCAGGGCAGACTGCTCAACTTTGGTGTGTTCATGTCCGACGATGTCGAGACCTTCGGGCGAGTGTACTTTGACCCCAAGTCGACCCAGGACAGGCTCTACGCCGCGCTGGAACCCGCGCGCCAGCGCTTCGTCGAGCTTGCCCCCGCTGAAGGGCGCGACTTCCGCGGCCAGCTCACCGACTACGTACGCCTGTACGTCTTCCTCTCTCAGGTGCTGAGATTCGCGGACCCCGACCTAGAAAAGCTCTACGTCTTCGCCCGGCACCTCCGGCGCCTGCTGCCGGCCAGCCGTGAGGAGTTGCCTCGCGAGGTCCAGCAGAACATCGACATGGAGTCTTTCCGTATCCAACAGACGAGCCGCGGCCGGATCCCACTGGAACGGCAGGTTTCGCCGCTCAAGCCCGTCGGGAGCAAGTTGCACAGCGGGGTCGGCGCGCAGGAGCTGGAGGCGCTCTCGCGGATCATCGAGGCGTTAAACGAACGCTTCGGTCTGAACCTCGGCCCCGAGCACCGCGTTACACTCGAGCACATCCGCTCGGCCCTCGATGAGGACGCCGGCCTCGACGCAAGCGCCCGGGTGAACACGCGCGAGAATGTGCGGCTGACCTTCGACCCCAAGGTTGAGGACAAGATCCAGGAGATCGTCGAGACCAACTTCGACCTGTACAAGCGCATCACCGACGACCCCGACTTTGGCCGGGCGCTCAAGAACTTCCTCTTTGACGACTACATCCGGCGGCACCGACGAGCAGAGGAGCTGCTCAAGCTCCAGGAATCAAAGACACTCGAGTTCAAGTCGAGCCTGCGCTGGAACCTGCAGGAGGACCGCAAGGACGACAAGCACGTGACCCACGCGGCGCTCAAGGCTATCGCCGCGTTCCTCAACACCGAGGGCGGTGACCTCCTGATAGGCGTGGACGACAACCGCGAGGTTCTTGGCATCGAGAACGACCGCTTGGAGACCGATGACAAGTTCATGCGGCACTTGGCCCAGGCCGTGCGCAATGGCCTCGGTGACCGCGCCGCCACCTGCATCGATCCCAAGGCGCAGATCGTCAAGGGCAAGACCATCTGCCTCGTGAGCTGCCAGCGGAGTCCCGAGCCGGTGTACTTGCAATGGAAGGGCTTGGAGAAGGCCAGTGACGGCGATCTCTACGTCCGGAGCGGCCCGGGTACAGTGCGACTCGGCGAGGAGGACGCCAAGAAGTACGTCGCCACCAGATTCGGCTCGAAGTGATCTCCACCCGGCTAGTCTGCTTTTACGAGATATCCTTGACCGCATCCGCACAGAGAGTCAGGACGAGTCCGAGAAGGGGCGCTGGCTCGAGCAGTTGTTCATGCAAATTGCGCTTCAACAACCTGAATTCGAGCTCAACGGGATCTGGCGCTGGCCCGACTGGCCCGAGCGTGAGGTGTTGACCGCGTGAGGTCAAAATACTCATGCGCGTCTGGTCAAAATACTCGAACGCCCAGCGGGTCAGCAGTTTGCACCTTCCCAAAGGCTGCTTGAATCGGCCATCGCGGTCGGATACGTATTCCAGTTCAGAGGAAGGTGTCGCGATAGACTGGAAGACCATGCTGGGCTACATCTCAGGGTCCGGGGATGAGGAATTGCTCTTGCGCAACGAGTATCTTGTGGCCGAGAATCGAGTTCTTCGAAATCAGCTCCAGGGCCGCTTGCGCCTGACCGATGCGAAACGTCCCGGCGCGCCGGTCTTGAGTTCGTTTGTGTTTTTGGACACGATGGGAGCGTAAGCTCTTTTTTTGCAAAAATATGCGTACACATCACCAACAGCAAACAGCGCAAGCACCCCAGAATCTGACTAGGAAGAGGTACTGACTTGGCCAGCAAGGACCCAGTCGAGGCGCTGAAGGCGTTCCTGGAGTCAACACCGCCCAACATCTCAGTGTGCATTCCGGGGCTTGCAACAGAGGATCCACTGCACGGCACCTGGGACGTGAGTGCCGTCCCGAAGCGTTTGCAGATTCACTGCGACGTAGACGATGGTGTTCGGCGGTTCGATGCGTCGAAGCAGAACAGCCTCGGCCGTGGCTTCCGGTTCCTAAAGTATGTCTGTCGAGACTGCGGTGAATCCAAGAAGACCTATGCGCTCTTGATGGTGCTCGAGGACGTCGGCTTTGAGTATGTTGCCGAGGTCATGAAGCTCGGTGAGTATCCACCTTTCGGCACACCTATCTCCACTCGAATTCAGAAGCTTCTCGGCAAGGACGACCTAGAGCTGTATCGGAAAGGGTCACGCGCAGAAGCGCAGGGGCTTGGAATCGGCGCGGCAACGTACTTTCGCCGCATCGTTGATAGCCATTGGAAGCTCCTTGTGACAAAACTGCGGCGCGCGGCTGAGACGCTCGGTCATACTGACCTAGCAGTGTTTGACAACGCCCTGCAAGAGACGCAGTTTTCAGCTGCGGTCAGGATGTTGGATGATGCCATCCCGAACAAGCTGTTGATCCTCAACGGTGAGAACCCACTGACGCTGTTGTACTCGCCTCTCAGCGTCCAGCTTCACGAGCTGACAGACGAGGAGTGCCTGCGGCAGGCGGCTGACATCCGAACCGTGCTGACGGCCCTCTTGGAGAACATCGCCGACGTCCTGACGGATCAGGAGGAGTTGAAGAGCGCAGCGCACCGCCTTAAACAGATCAAGCGACCGGAGTGAACGAGACGGCACGGTGGGCTTCCCACCTCACCGTTTCTATCGCGCAGCTGACTGGCTTGGTGGGTGTGCCTTCTATTTATTTATCCGCGCGCCCCGAACTTGATTAGTCTCCCGCGCGACCCAATTGTCGAGTGTCTTCACCCTAATCGCAAATAAACGTCACCGTGTCTGAGGTCTTTGGCCCCGTGAATAGCACCTTTTCCAGGTTCTGCATACACCGTGCAGAATCACCTATAGTGGCGGCGAGTGGGTGCCCCAGCACGAGCTTCTCGCCTGCGCCCAGTACGGCTGTTTCGCGTTTTCGTGCTTCGAAGATTTTGCGATTAGGGTTCATTCTGGCAGAAAACGGTCGCAGGTTCCGACCTATGTTTCGGGGTATCCAGTGGAGACCGGATAGCACCAGACTGCGCCATCCGCCATTTAATTGCTATAAACTACTGACAACAAAAATGTTATAGATATTAATGTTGCTTCATTCCCACATTTTTAACCCCATCTCTACCGGGGTTAGCAAACCCTACACCGTCAGCCAGCTCGGGAGAGCCGCCGCACCGGTACTTTCGAGTGCGCCACTATCATCCTCCGGGACGAGTTCGAGAGCCTCTGCGAGCGGAGCCTCCAGTTGTTCTTCCTTGGAGCACGGCGCTTGCGCGGGTGACCGCATCTACGATTTCGCCGGCGACCAGCTGTGCAGGCTTGCCCAGTCCGGAGGCGGCGGCGATGTGCGCATAGATCCCCTCCTCGGCTTCCTTCAGGTCGAGTTAGCACTGGAGATGCCCGGTCTCGTGAGACGTGCTGCCGCCCGAGCCTCTCGGAGCGTTCTTCTTGATTTGTTCATAGACCTTGATGAAGCTAGCCGGCGATTCAGCGAGTCGGTCATCATGGGCCTGGAGCGCTCTCAGGACCCGACCCACGTACGTGACAAGACCGAGGCGGCGTATCGCCGTACGGGCCTGTTTGACCGTCGTCGAGACTTGATGGAGTCATGGTCCAGATTTGCGATCCAGGGCCTTCTGTCCCCTTGAAGAGCCCGACCGTATCGCCGCCGCCAACAGACGAAAGCGAATCCATACCAGACCTGTCGCAGGTGGCCCACGACCAGATCGTCGCCCAGATCCAGTCGCGGTTCGCTGGGCATGGGCTGGCGCGACTCGTGGATGCCGTGCTGCGGGCTGATGGTTGGGTGACAAAGATCTCCCCGCCTGGGCCAGACGGAGGTGTGGACGTTCTCGCGGGAAGTGGTTCACTGGGGTTGGACGTGCCACGCCTTTGTGTGCAGGTCAAGTCGCAGAACCCCCGTCGACGTAACCGTGTACCGGACCTTAAAGGGCACTATGCATACCTTCAAAGCGGAGCAGGGGTTGCTCGTTTGTTGGGGCGGCTTCAATAAGAAGGTTCTGCAGGAATCGCAGCAGAGCCACTTCATGGTGCGTCTGTGGGACAGCAGCGATCTCGTGGGAGCCATCTATCGCAACTACGAACGACTGCCAGCGGAAATCCAGGCGGAGTTGCCGCTGAAACGGGTATGGATGCTCGTAGTAGAAGAACCCGCGGAATAAACGTGGATCTCAAACCCTACCCGACGTACAAGGACTCCGGCGTGCCGTGGCTCGGCGAGATGCCGGCGCACTGGGAAATGCGGAGGTTGCGCAATACGTCCGAAATGCGGGTTAGCAACATCGACAAGCACACGAAGGATGAAGAACAGCCGATTCGCCTCTGCAACTATGTCGATGTCTACAAGAATGATCGCATCAGGTCCGGGATGGCCTTCATGCGTGCGACTGCGACCACGGACGAGATCGAACGGTTCCGGCTGCGTTCCGGCGATGTGCTGATCACAAAAGACTCTGAGGCGTGGAACGATATTGGTGTTCCAGCACTTGTCGAGGATACCCAAGACGACATCGTCAGCGGCTACCACTTAGCGTTGCTTCGCCCATTCCTTGAACGTGTCGATGGTGGGTATCTATTTCGCGCGCTGCAGAGCACGGCCGTCGCGTATCAGTTTCATGTCGAGGCGAACGGTGTCACGAGGTATGGGCTCTCACACAGCGCCATCAAGTCGGTGTGGCTGCCCCTCCCCTCCCTTCCTGAACAAGCCGCCATTGTCCGCTACCTCGACCACGCGGATCGCCGCATCCAGCGGTACATCCGCGCCAAGCAGAAACTAGTCACGCTGCTGGAAGAGCAGAAGCAGGCCATCATCCACCAAGCCGTCACCGGCCAGACCGACGTCCGCACCGGCCTGCCCTATCCGGCCTACAAGCCCTCCGGCGTGGAGTGGCTGGGTGAGGTACCGGAGCACTGGGACGTGAGACGAGTGAAGCTGGCCGCGCAGGTTCTGAGGGGTAAGTTCACGCACCGGCCACGTAACGACCCGTCTCTATATGACGGGCCGTACCCGTTTATTCAGACAGGCGAAGTGGCTCGTGCGGAGAGAGCGATCACGAGCTACCGGCAGACCTTAAATGAGCGTGGGCTCGCGGTCAGCAGGACGTTCCCCGCCGGAACGCTTGTAATGACCATCGCTGCCAACATAGGCGATGTCGCAGTTCTCGACTTCGAGGCGTGCTTTCCAGACAGTGTTGTTGGGTTCGTTCCTCGAAACGGCGTCGAACGCGACTTTCTCTACTACATGTTCCAAGCGATGAAGCCCGAGTTGATTTGCGAGGCGCCCGTCAATACGCAGGGCAATCTCAATGTTGACCGAATCGGTTCCAGAGGAATAGCCCTCCCACACTTCTCCGAGCAAACCGCCATCGTGTCCTTCTTGGATAGCGCCACCGCTGACTTTGATGCGGCGGCCACATCAGCTCAACGAGAAACCTCTCTTCTCCGCGAATATCGCACCCGCCTCATTGCCGACGTGGTCACCGGCAAGCTCGATGTGCGGGAGGCGGCCTCCCGGCTACCGGACGAGGTCGAGGAACCGGAGCCGCTAGACGAGACCGACGCCCTCACCGACGGCGAGGAAGAGCCCACCGACGATCGCGACGCCGCCCCCGAAGAGGCCGCGGTGTGACGACCGACACCAGTGAACGCGGCCTCGAACGGCTGATCTGCACCGCTCTGACCGGTAGTTCCTGCAATGCCGCGTTGGCGCAGGCAGGCTTGGAAGACGAAGCCGCCACCCTCTCGGACGGGGTCGGCTGGATCTGCGGCGCCCCCAACGACTACGACCGCGAGTACACGGTCGATCAGGCGCAGCTGCTCGCCTTCCTCGTCGAAACGCAACCGGATGCGTTCGAGGGGCTGCGCCTCGAAAACGATGGCCCAGCACGCCGGAAGTTCCTTGCGCGCCTCCAGGGCGAGGTCAGCAAACGCGGCGTCATCGACGTGCTTCGTAAGGGAGTCAAGGACGGGCCATATCATGTCGAGCTCTTCTACGGCACACCGTCTCCCGGTAACCCCCTCGCCGCTGAACGCTACGCTCAGAACCGCTTCTCGGTCACGCGCCAGCTCCGCTACAGCCGCGACGAGACCCAGCGGGCGCTCGACCTCGGGCTGTTCATCAACGGCCTGCCGGTTGCCACGTTCGAGCTGAAGAACAGTCTCACGAAGCAGACGGTCGAGGACGCCACAGAGCAGTACAAGCGTGACCGCGACCCCCGTGAGAAGCTCTTCGAGTTCGGCCGTTGCGTGGCGCACTTCGCGGTGGACGACCACGCGGTGCAGTTCTGCACGCACCTCAATGGAAAAGGCTCGTGGTTCTTGCCTTTCAACCAGGGCTGGAACGACGGCGCAGGCAACCCGCCGAATCCGAACGGCCTCAAAACCGACTACCTGTGGAAGCAGATTCTCACCCGCGACGGGTTGACGAACATCCTGGAGAACTACACGCAGGTCGTCGAGACCAAGGATGAGAAGACGGGCAAGAAGAGGAGGAGGAAGCAGATCTGGCCGCGCTACCACCAACTCGATGTGGTGCGACGGCTGCTGGCCGACACGCGCCGGCATGGCGCAGGGAAGCGGTATCTCATCCAGCATTCGGCCGGTAGCGGGAAGTCGAACTCCATCGCCTGGCTCGCCCACCAGTTGATTGGGCTCAGGAAGGACGCTGCCGGGGTGTTCGACTCCATCATCGTGGTCACCGACCGCCGCATCCTCGATCGGCAGATTTGCGACACGATCAAGCAGTTCGCCCAGGTCGGGGCCACCGTCGGCCATGCCGAACGCTCGGCTAACCTCCGCACGTTTATCGAGAGCGGCAAGAAGATCATCATCTCAACGGTACAGAAGTTTCCGTTCATCCTCGACGAGATCGGGAACGAGCAGCGGGGCCGGCGCTTCGCCATCATCATTGACGAGGCGCATTCGAGCCAGAGCGGCAGGACCTCGGCAGCGGTCAGCATGGCGCTCTCCGAGGCGGGCGCTGCCGAGGATGATGAGACCACCGAGGACACGATCAACCGCATCATGGCTGCGCGGAAGCTTCTCCCGAACGCGAGCTACTTCGCCTTTACCGCCACGCCCAAGAACAAGACGCTGGAGATCTTCGGCGAGGCGTACGATGCGGGCGGGCAGACCAAGCACCGCCCCTTCCACAGCTACACCATGAAGCAGGCGATCCAGGAGGGGTTCATCCTGGACGTGCTGCGGCACTACACGCCAGTCGAGAGCTACTACAAGCTCATCAAGAAGGTCGAGGAGGATCCCGAGTTCGACACCAAGCGCGCCCGGAAGAAGCTGCGCCGCTACGTGGAGGGCCACGATTATGCCATCCGGCTCAAGGCCGAAATCATGGTGGACCACTTCCACGAACAGGTGCTGGCGCTCAACAAGATCGGTGGCAAGGCACGTGCGATGGTGGTGACGGGAGGTATCGAGCGCGCGATCCAGTATTACCATGCAATCCGGCAGTACCTCCTGGAGCGCAAGAGCCGGTATCAGGCCATCGTCGCCTTCTCAGGCGAGCACGAGTATGGCGGGGTGCAGGTCAGTGAGTCGTCCCTCAATGGCTTCCCGTCCGGGCGGATCGCCGACAAGATCCAGCAGGACCCGTATCGATTCCTCATTTGTGCCGACAAGTTTCAGACCGGGTACGACGAGCCGCTGTTGCACACGATGTACGTGGACAAGATCTTGTCCGGGATCAAGGCGGTCCAGACGCTGTCGCGTCTCAATCGAGCGCACCCGCAGAAACACGACGCGTTCGTGCTCGATTTCATGAACGATGCCGACACCATCCAGGAGGCGTTCGCTGACTACTACCGGACGACGGTCCTGAGCGAGGAGACCGATCCCAACAAGCTGCACGACCTCAAGGCCGCGCTCGATGGCTACCAGGTGTATGCCGACGCGGAGATCGACCAGCTCGTGACGCTCTACCTGGGTGGGGCCGACCGCGACCAGCTCGACCCCATCCTCGACGCCTGCGTCGCGGTCTACAAGGAACGGCTCGACGAGGACGGGCAGGTGGACTTCAAGGGCAAGGCCAAGGCGTTCGAGCGCGCGTACGGCTTCCTCGCCTCAATCCTGCCGTACACGCACGCCGAGTGGGAGAAGCTCTCTATCTTCCTGAACTTCCTCGTGCCGAAGCTCCCCGCGCCCGTGGAAGAAGATATGTCCAAAGGCATCCTTGAGTCCATCGACATGGACAGCTACCGGGTAGAGAAGAAGGCGGCGATACACGTCGAACTGGCGGACGAGGATGCTGAGATCAAGCCGGTTCCGACTAACGGCGGCGGCCACAGGCCGGAAGCCGAACTCGACCGCCTCTCGAACATCCTCAAGATCTTCAACGACCAGTTCGGTAACATCCCCTGGACCGACGGCGACCGCGTCCACCGACTCATCACGGAGGACATCCCGAAACGCGTGGCGGCCGACCGGGCCTACCAGAACGCCAAGCAGAACTCCGACAAGCAGAACGCGCGGATCGAGCACGACAAGGCGCTCCGGCGGGTGATGACGGCGCTGCTACAGGACGACACGGAGTTGTTCAAGCAGTTCAGCGACAACGAGTCGTTCCGGCGGTGGCTGACGGACACGATCTTCGCGATCACCTACGAGGCCGCGTAGGGGGTGCGGGGGCTCGGGCTCCCGAGATGGCTGACGAGGGAGGGTGCGCGGACCCTCTCAAGCATTGCCGGACCCTGATTGAGGCCGAATCCGAGGCAAGTAAGGACACCAAGGAGGCCCAAGCCCACCTGGACCAGAACGTGCTAGCCGGCTACGCCACGGTAGCCCTGGCCTCGATGCTGGACCCCTCGGGTGGCCTCTTTTCCGATACCGTACGGCCCGGTCAGCGCCTGTTCTCCTACTTTGCGCAAACGTGGCACTCGAAAATCGCGATTAGAGACGAAACCCGAAAATGACGCCAGTTCAGTGCCTTGGTGCACAACTCGCGATTTCGGTCCACAATTGTCCTGTACTCACGGATTCGAGGTTCCCCATGAGCATTTTCAAACGCACTCAGCGGAAGTATGTGAAGAAGGCCTATCGCGTGAGGAATTGGCGTGAATATGAGGCGGGTCTACGCAACCGCGGGAGCCTGACCGTCTGGATCTCGCTCACCGCCGGCAAGCTTGTGAACTGGGACGCGCCCCGGCCAAGGAGGAGGAAACCGGGCCGTCAACGCAAGTACTCGAACCACGCCATCGAGACGGCTGTCACCCTGGGCATGGTGTTTCATCTGTCATCTAGGCAGAGCGAGGGATTGCTGCGATCGTTGTTCGCTCTGATGAAGCTAGACAATGATGTGCCCGATCACACCACGATTTCGAGGCGCAAGGCGAAGCTGGGTAAGGTCCCCTTCTACCAAGACAAGCAGAAGACGCCGTTGCACATCTTGATCGACAGCAGCGGTCTCGCTGTCCACGCCGGCCAGCTGCGCAGAGCACCAAAGAGCAGGGACTATCGCAAGCTCCATCTGTGTGTCGACGAGCAGAGTGGCGAAGTCGTCGCCTGCGAGCTGACGAGCAAAAGAGCCCGCGATTCATCGCGGGTTGCATCGCTTGTCGGTCAGATCGACAGTCCCATCTCATCGGCCAGAGCTGACACCGCATACGACGCCGGCGGCGTCTATGAGGCGATCGAGAATCACAGCGCTCATCGCTCGCCGAGGGTGCTGATACCGCCGCGCAAGGGCGCCCAGCTCGCATCGGGGCCGGCGAGCAGCCGACAGCGCAATCGCAACATTGCAGCACAAGCTCGGCTCGGCAAACGAAAGTGGCACACAGAATCGGGCTACAGCAAACGGAGCAAAGTCGAGACAACGTTCCATCGCTACAAGGCTATCGTGGGCTCAGCGATGCGAGCGAGAGGGTTGGCGGCACAGAGAGTCGAGGCAAGGATCGGGTGCAAGATTCTCAACACCATGACGGCGCTCGGGATGCCTGATAGCGAGATGATCGGATGATGGGAGTCGGGGCCAAGCGAGCTCTCGGCCTCTATCGGAGTTGTGCACCAAGGCAGTTATTTGGTACTTTCGAGTGAACGAACGATTTCGGTCACTCTCCGATGACCTCCGCCCACGCGGGCGGTGCCATTGCTGTCAAGTCCCCGGTGGGCCTGTCGCTCGCCACCCGCAGCCCAGGGGTCGGAAGACAGCCCGGCAGCACGAAATACCCTCGATTCTGAGCGGATTCCAAGGGCGTCTAAGCTGCTGATTTGTGGTCTATTTCAAAAGGGCCGAGTTTTGGCACACGACGGGGTGGCCTATCTGCGGCAGATCTACAAGGCCGACGGTCTGCCATCGGGTTCCTTCGACGCCAATCTCAGCTTCGTTCAGTCCTTGACGGAGGCGGTCAAGACCAGCCCCGGAACCCTGCTCGTGGCCGCGCTGCCCGCTTCGCAGATCGAAGTCGGCGGCGACGGGGGTCAGGAAGCACTGGCCCGGCTCAAGCAGACCTTTTCCCGGGTCGAGTCGTCATGGCGTCCGGCATCGCAGGAAGAGAGCTACGAGATTGTCCGAAGGCGCTTGTTCAAGGATATCCCCGGCGACAAATTTCACCACCGGGACAACACCCTCAAGCAGTTCGCGAAACTCTATCGCGAGAACGCGAACGAGTTCCCGCGCGGTGCGGCCGATGAAGACTACCGGCGCAAGCTGGAGAAAGCCTATCCCATCCATCCGGAACTCTTCGACCAGCTCTATACAGGCTGGGGCTCCCTGGAGCGGTTTCAGCGCACCCGCGGCGTGCTGCGGCTGATGGCCCAGGTCATTCACGAACTGTGGATGCACAACGATCCGTCGGCGATGATCATGCCGGGAGGGGTGGCGGCCGGGTCGGCGCGCGTCGAACCGGAGTTGCTGCATTACCTCGACGTCAGCTGGCAATCGATCATCGCCGGCGACGTCGATGGCCCGGCTTCGATTCCCTACAAGATCGATCAATCAGCCCCTAACCTGAATAGCTGCTCCGCGACCCGGCGGGTCGCCCGCGCCGTCTTCATGGGCACGGCTCCGACGCACCAGCAGGAAAACAGAGGGCTTGATGACAGGCAGATCAATTTGGGAGTTGTGCAACCGGGCGAGAAGCCGGCGGTCTTCGGCGACGCGCTGAGGCGGCTCGGCAACCAGGCCCGGTTCCTGCACAGCGATATGGGCCGCTATTGGTATTCCATGTCGGCGAGCCTCAACCGTCTCGCGGCCGACCGGGCTCAACAGATCGAGGAAGCGCTTGTCCGGATGGGAATCGACAAGGCGCTGGCGGCCTACATCAACGGGCTCGGCGCTCGCGGCCACTTCGGCGCCATACAGGTGGCTCCGGGGAGCTCAGCGGATGTGCCTGATGAAGCGGGCGGCGTCCGCGCCGTCGTGCTCGGCATCGCGCATTCCTATAACAAGGGTGCTGGATCCGATGCCCTGACGACGGCCCGCGACATCCTGCTGCACTGGGGGAGTGCACCCCGCGTCTATCGCAATGTGCTGGTGTTTCTCGCCGCCGATACGCGGCAACTCGACAATCTCAAGGACGCCATGCGGGGGGCGCTGGCCTGGGAGGGGATCGTTCGCGACACGGAGCGTCTCAACCTCACCCAAAGCGACAGCGCGCTTGCGAAGGCGAAAAGGGACGAAGCGAACGAGACCATGAAGACGCGTCTCAGGGAGGCTTGGTGCTACCTTCTGTATCCGGCACAGGATAGCGCTGAGGCCGATGTTGCGTGGATCTCTATGGGAGTATGTGAACCGCTACACCTATCTGCCTCGGCTGAAGGACCGCTCCGTGCTTGTCAGGGCCGTCCGATCGGCCGTTGGCGGCCTGCTGCCGGGGCCGTTCGCCTACGCCGAAAGCTGGAACGAGACGGCTCGAACCTATCAGGGTCTCGCGATCAATACCGCAGCCAACATCCAGGTGGTCATCGACAACGAAAGCCTCGTCGTGAGGCCGGATATCGCAGAGGCGCACTGCCCGGCTCCACCGAAGATACCGGCAGGGGGCACGGGTCCCGGCCCCGTCCTGTGCCAAAACTCGGCCCTTTAGAAATAGACCACAAATCATCAGAATAGACGCCCTTGGAATCCGCGCAGAATCCAGGGTATTTCGCGTCGCAGGGCTGACTTCCGACCCATGGGCTAGCGGATGAATAAATAGAAGGCACAGAGCTCTGTTTGTCCCCGTGCCGGCACTTCGACAACAACTATTGCCTCACGAATATCTTCCAACTGTCGAGCCGTCACAGCAATGACACCTTGCTGAGGTCCGTCCAGTTCAATTCTTTTAGATCGCCAATCAGCCAACTATGCGCCAAATCCGTTGCCGGACGTATGCTGTCTATGGCAGGCAGTGAGTCTCCCACAATCGGACACGGTGTTGCATCGGTCCCGGGCCGAACCGACTTCAGATTGTTCTCTTCCTCTTTCCAATACGACAGGAGATCGAAGTCTTCGGATGAGCTCCATTCCAGGTCGACCCGTGAGGTCTCACCCGTAGGTAAGGCCTTCGCACACCACCTCAGACTAGGCGCCCCTTTCCAGTGAGGCTGATGTGACTTTGTCACTCGACCTTCCAGTCGGACCGGAAACAAACGGCCAAACCGCAGCCGGTTTCGAAAACCAGCGAACCATCGGTCAACCATCTCCATGTAGAGCTGCAACGCCGCCGAGTACACGGGTGTGACGAAAAAAGTACATTGAAGAGTTCGCCTTCGGAGCCGATGGTTCTTCGACCGCTCGCATCGTGAGCGCCATCCGAGAAGCATCAGATGAAGGCGAGCAAAGCTTGCGTACACGGGGCTTGCCATGAAGATTTTGAACCCGGTGAATGGTTTCATGCGCTTGGAAACCGGCGAGCACACGCTGCTTTGTGATGCTTGGCTGAAGGAAGGCATCTTCGACGGCGCCGGGGTTCCCTATCCGGCGGTCCGTGATGCGGCTACCCTCTTGGCTGGAGCAACCCATTGTTTCATTTCTCACATCCCGTCCTGTGCCAAAACTCGGCCCTTTTGAAATAGGCCATAAATCAGCAGCTTAGTGTCTGTGTTTGCGACTGGGCCAAGGCGGTGCTTGCGCTGTTTACTGTTGGTGATGTGTACGCATCCCTTTGCAAAAAAAGCGTTTACGCTCCATTTATCGCGCAGCGAAGGTCACGAGCGCTATTTTGGCTGTAATTTAATGCACCGTAAAGCCTTAGCGTCATCTCACCAACACTTAATGGCGGAAGCACCGCCAGGCTTACCGGTCTTGTCGGCCTTCCAGTTCGCGATTGCCTCCTCGTCAAACCAGACTGTCAAATCGCCCCGGCGGCGCAGCCCTTCGTTGTATTCCGCCCAGTTGCGAACGTGGTACTTCTTCTGCTTCGCGTGCTTGTACTGGCAGCGCTTGGGATACTTCATGCTCGAAACATACCTCGGCCACCACCATAGGCGGATGTCGCTCTCAGCCAGAGCGGTGCAACAACGCCGGCTTATCGTGTCGTTTTTCCACTTAATCGCGCAGACAATGAGAAGACGCTCTACGCCTAGATCGCGCCTGAGGAGAAGGCGAATAGCGAAATTCGAATTGGCCAAACCTCGAATTCATCCAGCGGAGCTTTACGGAGGAAACGAAGATGACTCCGCAGACGGGCCAGTACAAGGAGCTATCCGAGTCTGGAAACCATGACAGGGAATTTGGGCCAGTTTGAGTCTGATTGGTGGAGGCCAGTGTCGGAGAGCAGCTTGCTGCTAACCGAGCCCATTCACGAAGTGGGCGCTGGCAGGCTCACAGCGTTTTGACGAGCACTCGCTGTTTCTCCCAATCGTCGGGAAGCGGATGATGCAAGAGGTAGCTCGAGGTCAGCCCAACGGGCTGGCGGCCTTCGACAATGGCGCGGACGATGTCGGGAGCCAGGAAGGCATAGCGGATTGCCTTGCGCACGCGGTCCGTTGGGATGGCGTCTTCGGTGGCAATCTGCTCATAGGTTTTGCCTGCTTTGATTCGGTCGAGCCAGGAGAGGGCGTTGGCGATATTGCGCAGGAGTGTGCGGTCGACGGATTTCGTGGGGTTGCCCAGAACGAGCTTGGTCTCGACGCCGCGTCGACGCAAGCGGAACGGTGCGTGGATGCGGAGTGCATCCTCGCGAATGCGGTCGGGCCCCATAGAGAGGCAAGCAGCGAACGTATTGCGGTCGAGCAGGATAGACACAGAGCCGGGGCTGATGTCGACCCGCCGGATAAGACGGAGCAGGGGGGCTGCCGGGTCACTATCATCATTACTACCGGAACACAGCCCGTCTAAAAAGCGACGCACCGAGGCGAGCTCTTGCATCGTCGGAGTGTGGATCAACGAGGCCGAGAAGGTCGTGGCATCCACATGCTGTCGGATGAGATGCACGACGGTCTGTTCCAGCATCGGGGCGGGCAGTCGCCAGCCGGAGAGGTCCTTTTGGCCACTGTGCTGGATGAGGCGCCGGGAGACGTAGTAGCGGAGCCGTTGCCCGTTTTTCTTTTTGGTGTGGCTCGGCGTCAGCCGGTCCCCGGTCTCGTCGAAGAGCTTGCCTGCCAGTGGGGAACGGTCGACGCAGCCCTTCGTCGTGCGTCTCCTTGGTTTGGCAGCCCCTGCCTGCAGCTGCGCCTGGACCGCGTCCCAGAGCTCCGGAGCAATGATCGATGGCGCTGGGGCGGAGAGTCGAGTATTATGACGTGCCCGCGGTGCGTGCGATCGCTCTCGAGGCCGCGCACAACGGCAACCGCATGTCCTCTTTCATTTTTGGCATTGTGAACAGCGCGGCGTTCCAGATGAAGAAGTCGGAAAACACCGAACCGACCACGGTGGTGGGAGAATCGGGTCCGCCTTAGAATACGAGCCGGCTCCAGAAGGCCTAAAAAGAATGTACATTACTAACAAGCATATCTCTCGCCGCACGATACTTCGGGGCATGGGCGCGGCGGTGTCACTGCCGTTGCTCGAAGCCATGGTGCCGGCCCGGAGCGCGTTTGGCAAGCCGACAGCTGACCCGGCTCGCCTGGTGTGCATCGAAATGGTCCACGGTTCGGCCGGCAGCACCAAATACGGGATAGAAAAGAACCTGTGGGCGCCGGCGGCCGAAGGCAGTGCGTTCGACCTCACCCCGAGCAGCTTGAGTCCGCTCGAGCCGTTTCGGAATTACTTGACGATCGTCAGCAACACGGACGTACGCAACGCCGAGGCCTTCACGCTGCCTGAGACAGGCGGCGACCATTTCCGCTCGAGCGCGGTGTTCCTGACCCAGTCCCACCCGAAGCAGACGGAAGGCTCGGACGTCCACGTTGGGACGTCGATGGATCAGCTCTACGCCCGGCGGTTCGGTCAAGACACGCCCATTCCGTCGATGCAGCTCGCGATCGAGAACGTGAACCAGGCGGGCGGATGCCAATACGGTTATGCCTGTACCTACACGGACGCGATCAGCTGGGGGTCGCCGACCGATCCGCTCCCGATGATCAGGAACCCCCGGGTCGTTTTCGACCAGATGTTCGGCTCCGGCGGAACGCCGGAAGAGCGGGCAGCCAGGCGCCGGACCGATCGCAGCATTCTTGACTATGTCACCAACCAGGTGGCTAGTTTGAAGAACGACCTGGAGCCGGCCGACCGCAACCGGCTCGACGATTATCTCGAGAACATTCGCGAGATCGAGCGGCGGATCCAGAAGATCGAGGCGCAAAACGCGAGCGGGGAGGAGAGAGAGCTGCCCGATGCGCCCGTCGGCGTGCCGGACTCGTTCGATGAGCACGTCAAGTTGATGTTCGACCTGCAAGCGGCAGCGTTCGCGTCGGACATTACTCGGGTGTTCGCGTTCAAGATGGGGCGAGACGTTTCGGGCCGTGTCTACCCGGAGACCGGCGTCAACACTGGGTTTCACCCGGCCTCGCATCACGGCGAGCGAGAGGAGCGGATCGAGGAGTTCGCGAAGATCAACCGGTACCACGTCAGCACCATCCCGTACTTCCTCGAAAGGCTCCGTGACACACCCGAGGGCGACTCGAATCTCTTGGAAAAGGCGTTGATCCTCTACGGCTCTCCAATGGGCAACCCGCACGTTCACAACCACAAGCGCTGTCCGCTCTTTTTGGCTGGCCACGGCAATGGCCACTTCAAGGGCAACCTCCACGTCAAAGGCGCGGATGGTACGCCGATGGCGAACACGATGTTGACCGTGCTGCGCCGACTCGGGCTCGACGAGCTCGAGAGCTTTGGTGACAGCACGGGGGAGATGGCGATCTGACACAAAGGTCAGTGGAGCGACTTGTCCCTTCCATAAACTCGAGCTGTATGAGATTGGCGAACTTCCTGCAACCGGAATGCTTTGGTCGTCTTCTATGTAGGACGTTTTAAGAGCCGCGTCGTGTCCAATAACACAAACGAACTCAAGACCGGCGCGCAGGGACGTTTCGGATTAGAGGCGCCTAGGCTTGGTTCGCAATTGTCTATATCTAATTCCCTCGTCGTGCGTATGCCGAGGCTTGGAATGTTAAACAGGTCTGTGCGGCGCGAGGCGGTCGAGAAGCTCCGTAGTGCACTTCGGGACCACGAGAACCTCCGCAAGCAGGTCGAACGCGCCAGCGTGCGGCTGTTCGAACAAAGGCAGCGAGCCGTCGCCGAGGTGATCGAGCCGGTCGAGGAGTACGTGAACCGTCTGGCGCATTCGCCCAAGGAGTTCGACAAGTCGGTGCGCGAGTTCCGCATCGAAGTCGATCGGTTCTCGGAGACCATTCAGCGCATCGAGACTGAGGCCTACAGGTCCGAGACGGTCGGCGGCGCGGCCGGAGTAAGCGGGGCCGCCGCTGGCGTGGGCGTAGCCACCCTCGGCCCATCCGTAGCCATGGCGGTAGCAACGACGTTCGGCACGGCGTCGACGGGAACAGCCATCTCCACTCTGTCCGGCGCTGCTGCCGCCAACGCCGCCCTCGCTTGGCTCGGAGGCGGTGCCGTCGCGGCTGGCGGCGGCGGCATGGCGGCCGGAAAGGCGCTCCTGGTCCTAGTGGGACCGGTGGGCTGGACCATCGGTGGTGTCGCCTTGGCGGGGTCGGGCATCTATCTCCATTGCCGCAACGGAGAACTCGCGCGCAGAGCCGTCCGGGAGCGCGTCGAGGTCGAAGCGGAGATGCGTTCGCTGCGGACGGCCGACGGGCAGATCGAGGGGCTCGGCTCAAGCACAAGGACACACACCACGGGAAGCCTGGCTGAGCTGAATTGGCTTCGCGACCACGGCCCGACCGATTACCAACGGTTCGATCGGGAACAGAAAGAGCGTCTCGCGGGACTCGTCAATCACGTTCGCGCTCTCGGCGAACTGCTCAGAACGGAGGTTGCACTGTGAGGCGGTCTCCCGCCGAGCGGGCCAATCTCCATGTCGCGGCGCAGGTCGCGGCGGCATGGGCCAAGCTCGACGCCGCGCATCGAGCCGGCGAACTTGCCGGCGCGCTAGGCAGTCAGGACCGAACCTTTCTCGGTGCCATGCGGGAGATGCAGGCCGTACGGGACTTCGTCGGGTCGCCGGAGAACATCCTCGGCAGCACAGACACCAAGCACGGCGAGATCGCAGAGCAGGTACATGTGGGAGTCCGCCGTGCCCTGGACGTGCTGTATGGCCGCGTCCCGGCCGCAACGTTCGACGGTGTTCCGCGCACCGGTCCCGTGGACTACCGGGTGGACAGCGTGGAGCTCCAGTCCAAGTACTACAACGGCCTCCGCAATACGCTGGAAGGAGTTTCGAAGCATGCGGAGAGCTACCCGGACTTCGCCAGCACTCACGGCCGCTACCACATCCCCACCGACCAGCATCGGCAGTTGGACGAGTTACGCCGGACCGGGGAGATCGAGGGCTTGTCCGGCCGCCGCGCAGATGGAATCCGGGGCTCGCTGGACGACCTGGAGCAGGCAACGGGCCGATCGGCAGACGACCTGATCGAGCCGGGCGAAGCGACGTACGCCGAAGTACAACAGGGACGTGTCCACGACACCATTCGCAAACGCGAAGACGTGCTGGATCGGGAGAACAAGGAGCTGAAGCGGGCGGCGGGGGCCGAGCACGGCCCATCCCTGGCGGGCCTCGGTCAGGCCGCCGCTCTTGGCGCGACTGCCGGGGGCGGCATCGGTCTGGCGCAGGCGATCTGGGTCAAGCACCGCGAGGGCAGGAGTCCCTTTCGGGGAGAGTTCTCGACGCAGGACTGGCGGGACGTCGGAGTGGTGGCGGCGCAGGGCGCCAGTGGTGGCGCGGTTGCGGGTGGTGCTCTGTACGTCGTGACGAACTCCACTGTCCTGGCGGCACCGTTCGCAGGCTCGCTCGTTAGCGGCCTGATGGGTATTGGCGGTCTTCTGCGGGATTACGATGCCGGGACGATAGACTGCGACCAGTTCGTCGAAATGGCGCACATCATCGCCCTAGACGCAGCCATCGCGGGATTGGCGACCGCGGCCGGCCAGACGCTAATTCCGATTCCGTTGCTCGGCGCCCTCATCGGCAGCCTCGCCGGCAAGTTCGTCGCCTCGGCCCTCAAGGACGGACTTGGGAAGTCGGAGTCGGCGTTGACCGCGCGGCTTGCCAAGTACGAGCAGTACGCCCTCGGGCAGCTCGACGAGGAGTTCCGCGCCTTCATGCAACAGTTGGACACTCGGTTCGGAAACCTGGAACGCCTAGCCGAAGCCGCCTTCGATCAGTCTGTGAACGCCTCGCTCCGGTTGAGGGCCAGTATTGTACTTGCGGAGACCGTCGGCGTGCCTGACGCGCGGATTCTCCGTACGATCGGCGATCTCGATATCCTCATGACGAAGTGAACATGGACCCGCTGAGCAATCCACTCGACGGGCTATCACCGGAGTTGTACGTCGCAACCCTGTCGAAGATCGCTCATGCGGACGGACTCCATCCGGCCGAACGGGAGCTGCTCGACCATCACGCCGCACACTTCGGTGTGGACCTCGACAACCTTCCCGTGGTGCCCGATGACTTGTCGGCGCTCCCGTGGGCCACGCGGGTTCTCGTCTATCGCGATGCCGTCACGCTGGCTCTTATCGATGATGAGATGAGCGCTGAAGAACGGCAGTATCTCGACGACCTGGCGGGGCGAATGGCGTTACCGGCCGCCACGGTCGAAGCGATCTCCTCGTGGGTGCGGGACTACGCAACACTGCTCGAGCGTCTGGACAAGTTGATCAGTGTACCGCCAGCGTGTTGATTCAAAGCCGGCGGCGTCGTGCTCAGTTGTGTTGGCCAAACGGATCTGGGAGGCCATGGGGGACGAGCCGAGGAGATCCGCAGAGATCTTCACCCTAGCCCCCCACGGAGCACCGAATCGGCCGGTCATCCCGCCGATTCCTGACCAAGAACTTTTTCGTATGCCATCCGGACAGCCGGCTCGACGCAGACGAATAGCACTTGTTCGATCGAAGACTGCACGTCGAGGACCTGTTGTGTCTCGGCGACGTCGATCTCGGCGGCCTAGAGTGTCCGGTACCTGGGGCGGCACTACCGCTTGAAGGTCGATCCGCACGCGACCGGCGAGGCAAAGCTGCGCGGCGGATGGCTGCACGTGCCCGTGCTGGGGGAACCGCAGCAGACCGCCCATGTGCGAGCCGCTTTGGTGTCGTGGTTCCGCCGTCAGGCCGCCGAACGGCTCCCGGAACGGGTGGAGGCATGGCGCTCGAAGGTGGGTACTCCAATGCCCCGGGTCATCGTCGCGGACCAACAGAAACGCTGGGGAAGCTGCAACCACCGTGGCACGATTCGGCTGAACTGGCGCATCATACAGGCCCCGATGCGGCTCATCGACTATGTCGTCGTCCACGAGCTGGTGCATCTCCTGCACCGCGGCCACGGCCGTGACTACTGGCAGGCGGTCGGACGGGTTATGCCGGACTACGAGCGGCGCCGAGAGGAACTGCGGCAGTGCGGAACCTGGTTGGCGTGGTAGGAATAACAGCGGCTTCCTGCTCCAGCGTGGTCATTAGCAAGTGTAACGTTTGGGCCGAACGGGCCTGAGCCGACGGTTTCGGAAAATCTTGCAATTTGGACAGAAGGGCTGATTTCCCAAGAAAGGCCGATCAATAACGGGCCGAAGAGCGACGATGGATGGGATGCTCTCGAGCCTTGCCAGATCCTGGTTGATACAAAATCCGAGGCAAGTGAGGGCATCAATGAAGCCCAGGCACACCTGGACCAGAACGTGCTAGTCCGCTACGCCACGGTAGCTCCGGCCTCGATTCTGGATCCCTCGGGTGGCCTCTTTTTGGCGGCCGCACGGCCCTGCCAGCGGCCCACTTCCCCTTTTGGCGCAAACGTGGCACTCGAAAATCGAGATTAGAGACCAAAACCGAGAATGAGGCCTTTTCAGCTATTCTAGCGCGTCTCTGGTGACACCTAATCTCTGCAAAACCGCGCCAACGGCGCGGAAAATCTCAACCGTCTCTGCAGTGCCACAATTTGCAAGACTGGGTGGCGGATGGTGCAGTCTCAAGCCATCCGGTCTCGGCAAAAGGTATTTTGGCAATTTTGGGAGTCAGGATCGAACTTTTGGCCGTGCGCGTGGTTGGGGCAATGTAGCGAAAACTCAGAGAAGCCCTGATGCCCACAAGCTACGGCGCGGCGGCCGAAGCATGCGGCGTCGAGCGCCACACAATAAATCGCTGGATTGCGAATGGTGAGGCCGATGGAAAAGGCGAGTTTTGTTCATTTTCTACCAGGATACGTTCGGCTCAGGCGGAGCTGGGGGTCGAATACCTCGACGCCATCCGGCGGTCTGTGTTGGAAACGAGCACTATCACCCGGGAGCACATCCGGAAGACGCCAGACGGTGAGGTAAAGGAAGTTTGGAGGGAAACCCGTCCTGCCGATCCGAAATGGGGTGCGTGGTGGCTCGAACGCCGTTTCGAGGGCTTCCAGCGCAATTTCAAGGCGACTGGCGAGGTGCTAGGGGAGCGGTTCGAGATTGCCATTGTCGACCCAGTGGAATCCGATGACGATGACGATCCAGCCGGGTCGACTCCAGGCAACGATCCCGCGGTGGGCTAAACCGTTCCTGAAGCCAGCGCGATACAAGAGCGCTCGAGGTGGCCGCGGGAGCTCGAAGTCCCACACCCTTGCGCAGATCGCCGTCCTCCGGATGGCAGGGTTGCTCCCCGCCTACCAGCCCGGGCCCGTGCGCATAGCGTGCGCGCGAGAAACGAAGGAGGCGATCCCTGAGTCAGTGAAGGTCGCCCTTGAGCATTACATCCGGGTCCTGGGTCTCAAGAGCGAGTTTACGTGCCGCAAGTTAACGATCGCGTAGACCTCCTCGCTGAGAGTACGGTTCTGCCATTCCTCGAAGCGCTCCTTCAGCCGGCTAACCACGCGAGACACCGCGCTCTTCGATAGGTGCTCCTCACCGAGCAGTGGTTTCAGCGCTTTGCGGATCCCGCGGCTATTCACGCCCGACAAGTACGTCCCCTCGGAGAGCAGCTTGCTGCTAACCGAGCCCATTCACGGAGTGGGCGCTGGCAGATGCAGCTGGCAGGCTCACAGCGTTGCGACGAGCACTCGCTGTTTCTCCCAATCGTCGGGAAGCGGATGATGCAAGAGGTAGCTCGAGGTCAGCCCAACGGGCTGGCGGCCTTCGACAATGGCGCGGACGATGTCGGGTGCCAGGAAGGCATAGCGGATTGCCTTGCGCACGCGGTCCGTTGGGATGGCGTCTTCGGTTGCAATCTCCTCATAGGTTTTGCCTGCTTTGATTCGGTCGAGCCAGGAGAGGGCGTTTCTGATATTGCGCAGGAGTGTGCGGTCGACGGATTTCGTGGGGTTGCCCAGAACGAGCTTGGTCTCGACGCCGCGTCGACGCAAGCGGAACGGTGCGTGGATGCGGAGTGCATCCTCGCGAATGCGTTCGGGTCCCATAGAGAGGCAAGCAGCGAACGCATTGCGGTCGAGCAGGATGGACACAGAGCCGGGGCTGATATCGACCCGCCGGATGAGACGGAGCAGGGGGGCACTATCATCATTACTACCGGAACACAGCCCGTCTAAAAAGCGACGCACCGAGGCGAGCTCTTGCATCGTCGGAGTGTGGATCAGCGAGGCCGAGAAGGTCGTGGCATCCACATGCTGTCGGATGAGATGCACGACGGTCTGTTCCAGCATCGGGGCGGGCAGGCGCCATCCGGAGAGGTCCTTTTGGCCACTGTGCTGGATGAGGCGCCGGGAGACGTAGTAGCGGAGCCGTTGCCCGTTTTTCTTTTTGGTGTGGCTCGGCGTCAGCCGGTCGCCGGTCTCGTCGAAGAGCTTGCCTGCCAGTGGGGAACGGGCTACGCGGCCCTTGGTCGTGCGTCTCCTTGGTTTGGCAGCCCCTGCCTGCAGCTGCGCCTGGACCGCGTCCCAGAGCTCCGGCGCGATGATCGATGGATGCTGGCCCTCGTAGACACGCCTCTGGTGCCGGATGCGGCCGGCGTAGAGAGGATTGGTCAGCAGGCAGTGGAGGTGTCCGCGACGGAACGGCAGCCCGCCCGTTCGGGTTCCATCCGCGGCGAAGCGTTGCTTGGTACGCAGTCTCAGACGGTCCGCGTCGGCCTTCACCTGCCGGAGCGTTCCGTGCTTCCGGTACAGCGCATAGAGCGTCCGGACCGTTTCGGCCTCAGCCTCGTTGATGCGCAGCGTGCGCTCGTCCTTCTCATAGCCTAGCGGTACGCGGCCGCCCATCCATAGTCCCTTGCGCTTGGAGGCAGCGACCTTATCGCGGATCCGCTCGGCCGTGACCTCGCGTTCGAATTGTGCGAAGGACAGCAGCATATGCAGCGTCAGTCGTCCCATGCTGGTCGCGGTGTTGAAGGACTGGGTCACCGAGACGAAAACCGCGCCGGCCGCCTCGAGCCGTTCGACGAGCTTCGCAAAGTCGGAGAGGGAACGGGTCAGCCGGTCGACCTTGTAGACCACGATCTGGTCGACGAGACCGGCATCGATGTCGGCGAGCAAGCGCTGCAGGCCCGGGCGCTCCAGGGTTCCTCCCGAGATCCCCGCGTCCTCATAGACGGTTGGCAGCAGCACCCAGCCCTCCGCTTTCTGGCTCGCGACATACGCGGCGCAGGCTTCTCGCTGCGCATCGAGGGAGTTGAACTCCTGTTCGAGACCCTCTTCAGCACTCTTTCGCGTATAGATGGCACAGCGGATCTTCTTCATGTTAGGCCTTGCGCTTGGGCGTGAGACCGAAAAAGCGTGGTCCAGACCAGTGGGTGCCGGTGATTCGCTTTGCGATGGTAGTGAGGGACGGATAGGTTTTGCCATCGAACCGATAGCCGTTGTCGATTACCTCGACCTGGTAGGTCCGGCCATTCCACTCGCGGACGAGATGGGTGCCGGCAGAAACGGACCCTGCGGGAGCGCCGGAGCTTGGTGTCTCGTTCGCCATGGCAGCCAGAGCGCGCCGGGTTGCGGCCGAAAGCCCGCCATGGGTCCGGCACTGGCGTTCGTGCAAGAGAACGCGGCGCAGGAAAACGCGGGAGAGCGAACTTGGAGGAGCAGCCCCAAAGGTCTGCTCCCAGACCCGCCGTAAGCTGGCGAAGTCCAAACCGTCCAAAACGACGTTCCGGCCAACCCCTGTATCCTGCGGCATCACCGAACGTTCGCTCTTCTGCTCGATAAAGTCCAGTCTAATGAGGGACTTCCGGGTGCGAAGTTCACTGCCCGTAGCTCGCCCCGCAGCCGATTTGAGCCAGCCGTGCGCACGCCCGGTGGGCCTGTCGCTCGCCACCCGCAGCCCAGGGGTCGGAAGCCAGCCCTGCGGCGCGAAATACCCTCGATTCTGCGCGGATTCCAAGGGCGTCTAAGCTGCTGATTTGTGGTCTATTTCAAAAGGGCCGAGTTTTGGCACAGAACGGGGACGCACGGTGCGCCTGCGCGTCGCGTGCTGCTAGAACTGCACGACGCCGCGCACCATGACCGCGTAGATCACCGACGCGGCGGGGCGCTCCCGGCGTTCGGCCTCCAGGCTCACGGTGGCCGAGTGGCCCACCGCCAGCCGTCCGCCCAGCCGGTAGCTCCGTCCTTCCTCGCGGACCAGGCTCACGGCTCCGAAGGGAGCCAGCACGCCCCGCTCCCGAAACGCCGCGAACCCGTAGCCGAACTGCGCATCCAGGCGTGTGCCCAAGGCGCTGGGCACGGTCGGGTCGGTGGCACCGCGCTCCCAGAGGCGCTGCACGCCGCTCGTGGTCTTGCCCCATGCCGGCATCAGGCTCACCGACGGGCCGTGGCCGGACGCTCCAGGAGCGAAGCGGAGCAGCGCGCCGAAGCCCCATTCCCGTATCGTGCCTTCATGCACCGCCAGCCAGCGGCCGTAGCCCTCGGTGGTCCACCCCGCCTCCGGATTCTGGTAGCGCAGGCCGCCGCCGACTTCCAGGCCGGCGCCGGTCTCTCCGTCGCCGCCGTCATGGCGCACACCCAGCTCTCCCCACGGGGTGAGCGACCCGCCGGAGGAGAACACGTGCTCATGGCTGGCCTCGGTGCTCAGCCGCAGCCGCCGCATGTCGACCGTCACCGCCCCGAACGTCTCCCCGTCGCCCGCGACGTCGAGCCGCGCCAGCGCCCCCTCTCCCTTCAGCTTCACACTCGTCGTCCCGCGCGCCAGGAGCCGACCGCTGACGCCTACCGCTCCAGAGTCCAGCATCGCCTCGCTCGTCCGGGGATCCCCGGCGAGGTCGTCCACGATCCGGATTTCTCCCCAGGAGTGACCGACCGTTCCCCACACGTCCAGGTCGGACGACACCGACCAGCCCAGGTAGGGATGGACGCCCGTCAGCTGCAGCTCGTACGCGCCGCCCCCGGCGTCTCTGCCGCCCGCGTAGTAGTCGAACGAACCCCTCGACCGGGATACGGACAGCCCCGCCAGCACGTCGGAACCAAGCCGCACATCGGCCCCGAGGTGCACGCTGAACACCTCGCCGTTCCAAGCGACCACGCCGTCCTCGCCGCCGCCCGCCAGGTTGCGGTAGTCGCCGCAGCCCCACGCCGCGAAACGTCCCGCCCCGCCCTCTTCCTCCTTCGACGGCATCAGGAACGACGAATCGCCGAGCGCCTGCTCCAGGGTCAGCGGCTCGGTGCCCGCCGCGGCCCACCCGTCGGAGGTCGGCGCGAGAGATAGCGACAGACGGCCAACCGGCTCCTCCGCCCTGCCCTGGGCGGCGTCCGAGAACGCCTGATCGCTGCGACACCTGACAGCGCTGAAAGCCAGCGTCCGCCCTATCTCCGGAAGGACGGTCTGGTTAACCAGCCCGATGCGGCGCTCCACGTCGTCGGTGATCGTTCCCACCCCTGTGTCGTCCGCCAACGTCGTCCCCACCGGGTCGCTCAATTCCACCGTAAACTGCTCGGCGCCCTCCATCAGCTGGTCAATCAGCGTCGCCACGGCAACCGCCCGGGTCGTTTCCCCCGGCTCGAAGCGCAGCGTTCCCGATGTCGTCGTGTAGTCCGAGCCCGCAACCGCCGTCCCGTCGACCGTGCGGTAAGCCACCGTCACTGGCTCGCCGCTCTCTCTGCGCAACGTCACCCTGAACTTGGCCGTGCGCCCTTCGGGCACCGGCGCGGCGTCGCCGATGGACAGGGTCGGGAGGCTGCGGCTCCCGCCGTCGTCGTCGCTGATCGTCCCCGTCCCGGTTCCGTCGGCCACCGTCGCCCCCGACGGGGCGCTCAATTCCACGGTGAAGGCTTCGGTCTCCTCCGGCGTGTCGTCGTCCATGGTCGGTATCCGGATCGTCTTCGTCGTGTCGCCCGGCTCGAAGCGCAGCGTTCCCGATGTCGTCGTGTAGTCCGAGCCCGCAACCGCCGTCCCGTCGACCGTGCGGTAAGCCACCGTCACCGGCTCGCCGCTCTCTCTGCGCAACGTCACCCTGAACTTGGCCGTGCGCCCTTCGGGCACCGGCGCGGCGTCGCCGATGGACAGGGTCGGGAGGCTGCGGCTCCCGCCGTCGTCGTCGCTGATCGTCCCCGTCCCGGTTCCGTCGGCCACCGTCGCCCCCGACGGGGCGCTCAACTCCACGGTGAAGGCTTCGGTCTCCTCCGGCGTGTCGTCGTCCACGGTCGGTACCCGGAGCGTCTTCGTTGTCTCCCCCGGCTCGAAACGCAGCGTCCCCGCCATCGCCGTGTAGTCCGAGCCTGCAACCGCCGTTCCGTCCTTCGTCTTGTACGATACGGTCACCACGTTCTCGCTCGCCGCGCTCAACGTCACCCGGAACGTGGCCGTGTCTCCCTCGACCACTGCGGCGTCGCCGACGGACAGGGTCGGGAGGCTACCGCCCCCGCCGTCGTCGTTATCCCTGATCGTTCCCTCCCCGGTGTGGTCGTCCAGCGTGGCCCCGTCCGGGTTGCGCAGGGTCACCATGAAGCGTTCGTCCGACTCCTGGGCGTCGTCATCCACCGTCGACACCGAGATCGTCTTCGTTGGTTGCCCCGCTGTGAAAGTCAGCGTCCCCGATGTCTCTGTGTAGTCCGAGCCCGCCTTGGCCGTCCCGTCCGCCGTCTCGAAGTTCACCGTCACCGTCTGCTCGCTGGCCGGTCTCAACGTCACCTCGAACTGGGCCGTGCCCCCCTCTTGCACCGCCGCGTCCCCGATCGACAGCTCCGGAGTTCTGCCGCCACCGTCGTCGTTGTCCCTGATCGTCCCCTCTCCGGTGTGGTCGTCCAGCGTGGCCCCGTCCGGGCTGCGCAGGGTCACCGTGAAGCGTTCGTCCGACTCCTGGGCATCGTCGTCCACCGTCGACACCGAGATCGTCTTCGTCGGTTGCCCCGCCGTGAAGGTCAGCGTTGCTGACGTCTGCGTGTAGTCCGAGCCTGCCTTGGCCGTCCCGTCCGCCGTCTCGAAGTTCACCGTCACCGTCTCGGTGCTGGCCGGTGTCAACGTCACGACGAACTCGGCCGTGCCCCCTTCGGCCACCGACGCGTCCGCGATGGACAGGGTGGGCAGGCTGCCCCGGTCATCGTCGTCGTCGATGACCCGCACCGTCACCGGGCTCTCACCCTTCACCGGGCAATCGGCATTCTCATCCCAAACGTCGTGGGTGAAGGTCACCGACCCATCCAATCCATCTTCGTCCTGAAGCGCCGTTACCCTGACCTCCCGCCAAGTGTCCCAGTTGTCCCGATTGAACTCCCAGCCGACCGACGGCACCCAACTGATTCCTCTATAGTGGCCGTCGTAGCGTATCGAGCCGTTGACGCGCAGCACGACCCACCATCCGTCGGCGAGGGGTGGCTCAGTCAGTCTCAGGCGGTAGGTGAGAGATTCGCCCTCGTCGATGCTCAGCGTGGTCGGCGACACCTCCACTCCCCAGGTGGTCTGGGCGTGTACCCGCGGCGCCGCGATGCCGGACAGCAGCGCCGACAGCGTGACGGCGAAGGCGACTAGACGCTGCCTTGGTGCACAACTCCGATAGAGGCCGAGAGCTCGCTTGACCCCGACTCCCATCATCCGATCATCTCGCTATCAGGCATCCCGAGCGCCGTCATGGTGTTCAGAATCTTGCACCCGATCCTTGCCTCGACTCTCTGTGCCGCCAACCCTCTCGCTCGCATCGCTGAGCCCACGATAGCCTTGTAGCGGATGATGGTCGAGATCCTCGATCCCAAGGAAGGCGAGTCGATCTACAACCCTGCCTGCGGTACAGGCGGCGACCCGCGCACCTTCTTCGGCAAGGTCTACGGTCAGGAAAAGAACCTCACGACGTCTTCAGTCGCCCGGATGAACCTCGTCCTCCACGGCATCGAAGACTTCCAGATCGCCCGCGAGGACACTCTCCGCGATCCGGCCGGAAGAAGTCGCGGGTGGCGTAGTGGCGCGCCATCGACCCTCTGCGCGCCCGCCCCGGGCCTCCCGGCACACCGCCGTGCGCCGCAGACGGCCGTGATCGGGCGCGCTCTGCATGGCGGGTGCACGTCGGGTGCCATCGCGGTCGACGGTGCCTGGGCGTGCGCTCGCGTGCGCTCGACCGGCGCGTCTCCGCCGATCTCCTCTGGCACGCCCACGGCGCGCCGCAGGCGTGCCGTGGCGCCGCCACTACCAGCCCAGCGAGGCTCGGCCGAGCACGCCGTTGGAGGTGCCGCCCAACATCGGGCTCTCGCGCCGCTGCGCATCGACCCCCAGCTCGAAGTTCAGGCTCTCCCGGTCGAGCACGCGTAGGCTGTAACCGACCCGGTAGTCCCGGCCGTACTCCGACGTGGTGAAGCCGACCCGCGGCGTCCCCACGAGCCGGCTCCCCACCGGCAGCCCGTAACCGACCTCGCCGTCGAACCGGTTGCCCTGCGCGAGGCCGCCGTGCGCCATGCCCGCCATCGTCTCCCGGCCCCACAGCGCCTCGGCCCCGCTCTGCGCCTGCCCGCCCCACGACGGCGCCACCCGCGCCACAAAGCCCAGCGGCGTCGACGGCGTCGGGTTGTAGCTCAGCGACACGGCCACGCCCCGCTCCCGGAACCCCTCGGCCTGGTGCACCAGCAGCGTCCGCACCCGCACGTCCACCGCCAGCCCCGTCGACGCGTCCGACACGATGAGGCCCGCACCCACGTCCATGCCGGCGCCGGTCTCGGCGTCCCCGCCGTCGTGCCGCAGTCCCACCTCGACGCTCGGCGTCAGCGACACCCGGCCCGCGAGCGTGTAGGCGCGCGAGCCCTCCAGGCCGGTCCGGAAGCGGGTCACCGCCGCCTCGGTCGCGGCCAGGCGCCCCGCCGGGCCGTCGACGCCGTCGGTCGCCGTGCCGACCCACAGCGCATCGGCCTTGAACGCCAGCGCGAAGCCGCCGGCGCCGCCCGCCACCAGCTCGCCCCGGGTGCCCGCCGCCGCCATCGCCATCGACAACCCCGCCTCCAGCGCCGGGCCGCCCTGCGGCGTCAGCAGCAGCCCGCCCGCTCCGTAGCAACTGTGCGATGCCCATCGCCTGAAGGTCACCGTCCGCCACTATCCGCCGGGAGCGTCCAAATGGAACCCCATCGAACATCGCGTCTTCTCAGAAATCAGCAAGAACTGGGCAGGGAGGCCGCTTGTCAGCTTCCAGACGGCTCTCCACTACATCCGAACGACGAAGACCTCCTCCGGATTGCGAGTCCGGGCCCGCCTCGTCAGACAGAAATACCAGACCGGCGAGCAAGTCCTACAGGCCGACATGGACGCTCTCAGTCTTTCCAGAGCCAAAACCTCCCCGGCATGGAACTACACCTTGTTCCCGTCGAAAATGTGAAGTTATTTTTGCGCGGATACTAAGAACTGGGGCCTCCAGTCGTTGCGCTTCGACGCCCACTGCCACGTCCACACCCTCACTCGCCGAGGCTGCACCCCGCGTGGTACCCGCCCTCACCTCAGTTCGTTCCGAAGAACGGCGACCGCCGAAGCACCGCCTTCTCGTCGTTACGGAGATACGTGTTCGGGTAGCTGGTGTACCCGTCCCACATAAGTGCCGCATGGTCACAGGTCGGCTGCCCCTCTTCGCAGCCAGGCGGATGCGGGAGTCCAAACGTGTGGCCCAATTCATGAGCAAGTCCGCCGAACCAGCGGCCAAGTCTACCATCGTACGGTCCTTCGTCACAATAATAGTAGTCTCCCGGGTTCGCCAATCCCTCCAGATCCCAACGCGCCACCATGGTGAGGCCCGGCTCGCCTGCCCCGAGCTCGTGAGGCTCCCCGCAATCTTCATACACATCGACGTAGAGCACCCACGAGAACTGCGTGGTGTAGCCGTGCACCGGTGCGCAGGACTGCACGTCTCGCAAGACCTTCTCCCAGGCGTCGCCGCGGCTGTAGTAATCCTGGTCTCTGGGGAGCCGGCATTGCTCCGGCCTTACGTTGTAGATCGCGAACGTCAGGCGATCGAGTTGCTGGCGATACCAGGATTGGACGTCCACAATCGCCGTCGAAATGCCGTCGCTGTAGTCGGCGCGGAACTCGCGGTCAGCCGGCGCGACGTACATGACGCGCACCGACCCTTGGCTGTGCGAGGAAATCCGAACCGACATCTCCAGCTCAGCCTCGTGCTGCTCGTACGTCGCGGAGATCGTGGCCTGACCCGCTCTGACGGCCGTCACCACAGCGTCGGGAGCGACCGTCGCGACTGCAGGGTCGGACGACCGCCACTCTGCCAGGGTTGGGTCGACCTCTCTGGTCGATCCGTCCGACAGCGTGGCCACCAGCGACAGGTGAACCGTTTCCCCAACCCCCATCAACACGGTATCGCCCATCACCGACACGGACGTGATCGTCGGCTCCGTCGCCGACGGCGGCTCGACCACGGTCGGCTCGGTCGGCATCCTGGGTCCGTCGTCGCCACACGCAACGGACAACGCGGCGATGAACCCGACGAGCAGCTGCCTTGGTGCACAACTTGCGATCTCGGTCCACAATTGTCCTGTACTCGCGGATACGAGGTTCCCCATGAGCATTTTCAAACGCACTCAGCGGAAGTATGTGAAGAAGGCCTATCGCGTGAGGAATTGGCGTGAATATGAGGCGGGTCTACGCAACCGCGGGAGCCTGACCGTCTGGATCTCGCTCACCGCCGGCAGGGGGGACAAGAACCTCTCCACGTTCATTGACGGCCCAGCGTCTCCCTGCCGTATCGAGTAGAAACCAGGGTCACGTGCCCAGGGTTTGAGTACTCGGTAATGGAATTCCACGGCATTCATCGCGGCGCGAACCAGGTGATAGTCGACTTTTTGCCAGACCGGCCAATCATCTATCGTCATCGCGGCGAGGCGTTCTTGATACCCCCTTAGGCCGGCGTACTTTTGTTTGATGGCGGCGCCAGTGTAGTCGGGCACGCCGTTGGTGATTATCGACGCTTCCTGGTCCCACGATCCATCGTAAAAGTCCGCGTAGTTGTCAGCGACCTTGTCGCCGTTCAGCCAGTAGATGGGCACTCCCGTGCCGGTGGTTTCGGTGTTGTCGCGGGCGTCCACGGCGCGGGTGCTGCCAACGACCCGGAACGTCGAGCTGTATCCCCGAATGTCCCCATGGCCGTTGGCAGCCAGGTTCTGGATCCAGGTGTTGTAGGTGCCGATGTTCGTGGGGACGGCATTGCGGTCGGTGGAGGAGACGAAGAGCAGCCGGAACTCGTCGCCCGGGCCGAGGCCGCTCGGGACCAGGCCCCAGTAATTGGGAACCACCGTCGTCGCCTGCTGCGCGGAGGCCGGGGCCGCGGCAAGGCACAGGGCGAGAAGCACGGCCAGCGTTGGCAGCACGCCGGCCATCGCCGGCGAGTGCAGGAAACTACGGCGCGGGCGAGGTGTCCGCGGGTCCGGTGACGGCCTCTGGCCGGCGGCGAGTGGTTCAGGCGGTCGGCGTGAGTTTAGAGCGGTCTGCGGTCTATTATAGCCAGTCATCATTTCTGCATCGATGTCAAGACGCCGCTTGAATATGCTGCAACTCTTTTCCCGGCGGACGACCCAGCGGCGCGGCGTTCCGTACCCAAGGGAAAATGATTGCGGTTGATGTCGATCCGGCCCGACGGATGCGCTACCAGTCCCGCCTCGTGATTGGCCTCTTGGAACATGTGCTCCGTGCCCGCCCCGTGGGTTGTCGAACCACCCCACGCGTGACCTCTACAATTCAGTAGTTTAAAACATTCGACAGGCTAGGTACGTGGCGGAAGCGTGACGTTTACGCTGTTTATGGCGACAGTCTTGTGATTTCTCACCACAAACGGTATGATCGGTGCCGGCGAGACCGGTGTCCGGCTCGAATCCGGTTGCTGCATCGAGCCGGCCGTGTGACGAGGGGGGACTGTGTCGCCCGCAGTCCAGCCAGGGTGGGGAGTTGAAGCCAACCGACGAGCTGAGAGCGGAGAACGAGGCGCTGCGAGACCGGCTCTCCCGGCTGAGCGAGTCCAGTCTGCGCATCTCCGAGAGCCTGGACGTCAATACTGTCCTGCGCGAGGTGGTGGAGAGCGCCCGCGCGCTGACCAGCGCCGGCTGCAGCGGGATCACGACCATGGACGCGTTGGGACACCTGCAGGATTTCGTCACTGCCGGCGTGAGTCCCGAGGAATACCAGCGGTTCCTGCACCTGCCCCACGGGCCGCGCCTGTGGGAGTACCTGCGCGCGATTCCGCAGCCGCTCCGGCTCCGGGACCTGGCGGCCCACCTCGGCCCGCTGGGTTTTCCGGCTGACCCGACGCTGGCGCGGAGCTTCCTGGGGACGCCGATCCGACACCGGGGCGTGCAGGTGGGCAACTTCTATCTGGCCGACAAGGAGGGCGGGCAGGCGTTCACCCGGGAGGACGAGGAGGTCTTGGCGCTGTTCGCGTCGCAGGCCGGGGCGGCGATCGCCAACGCCCGCCGGCACCGGGCCGAGCAGCGGGCGCGGGCCGACCTGGAGGCCCTGGTCGACACCTCACCGGTGGGCGTCGTGGTCTTCGATGCCCGGACCGGCCATCCAGTCTCGCTCAACCGGGAGGCGAAGCGGATCGTCGGCGGGCTGTGCCTGCCGGGCCGCTCCCCGGAGCAGCTGCTCGAGGTCCTGTCCTGGCGGCGTGCCGATGGGCGGGAGATCTCCATGGCCACATCTCCCCTGCCGGAGGCGCTGAGCACCGCCACGACGGTGCGCGCCGAAGAGATCGTGCTCTCGGTCCCCGACGGCCGGCGTGTCACGACGTTGGTCAACGCCACGCCGATCCACGCCGAGGACGGTGCGGTCGTCTCCGTGGTTGTCACCATGCAGGATCTGGCGCCGCTGGAGGAGCTGGAGCGGTTGCGGGCCGAGTTCCTGAGCCTGGTGAGCCACGAGCTGCGGGCTCCGCTGGCCGCGATCAAGGGCTCGGCCGCGACCGTGCTGAGCGGCGCGCCAGCGCCGGACCCGGCCGAGATGCTCCAGTTTTTTCAGATCATCAACGAGCAGGCCGATCAGATGCGCGGCCTGATCAGCGACCTGCTGGATGCGGGGCACATCGAGGCGGGCACGCTGTCGGTCACCCCCGAGCCGACGGACGTGGTGGACCTGGTGGAGCAGGCCCGGAAGACCTTCCTGAGCAGCAGCGGCCGGCACACCGTCCAGATCGACCTGCCGCCGGACCTGCCCCGGGTGCGGGCTGACCGGCAGCGCCTCGTCCAGGTGTTGAACAACCTCTTCTCCAACGCGTCCAAGTATTCGCCCGCGTCGTCCCACATCCGGGTCGCCGCGGTGCGGGACGGCATACACGTGGCGGTCTCGGTCTCCGACGAGGGCCAGGGCGTGCCGGCCGACCGCCTGCCGCATCTGTTCAGGAAGTTCTCGCGCATCGACGGCGAGGCCCGAGGACGCGGGATCGAGGGGTCGGGCCTGGGCCTGGCCATCTGCAAGGGGCTGGTGGAAGCCCACGGGGGCCGCATCTGGGCCGAGAGCGACGGCGCGGACCAGGGCACGCGGGTCACCTTTACGATCCCGGTGGCTGAAGAAGCCGTCAGTGGTGCCGCAACCGGCCCCGCCCGGGCCGCTGGCGACTCGCGGGGGACCGGGCAAGAGCGGACGTGCATCCTGGTGGTGGACGACGACCCGGAGACCCTGCGGTACGTGCGGGACACACTCACTGACGCGGGGTACGCCCCGCAGGTGACCGGCGACCCGGAGGACGTGCCCCGCCTCATCAAGACGAAGAAGCCCGCGTTGGTCCTGCTGGACCTGATACTGCCCGGGACCGATGGCATCGCGTTGATGGAACGAGTTCCCGAGCTGGCCGACCTGCCGGTCATCTTCATCTCCGGCTACGGCCGGGACCAGACGATTGCCAAGGCCCTGGAGGCCGGAGCCGCCGACTACGTCGTCAAACCCTTTTCGCCCACAGAGTTGGTGGCGAGAATCCAGGCGGCCCTACGCGGGCGGGACACGCCGCCCGAACCTTATCGGCTGGGGGACCTAGCCATTCACTACGAGGAACGCCGGGTGACCGTGGCCGGCCGGCCGGTCCAACTCACCGTCACCGAGTACGACCTGCTCCGCGCACTGTCGGTCAACGCCGGACGGGTCTTGACGCACGAGTACCTGCTGCGACGGGTCTGGGGACCACAGAACAGCGGTGACGCCCGCCTCGTGCGCGCCTTCGTGAAGAAACTCCGCCGCAAGCTGGGCGACGTTGCCACCAGCCCCGCCTACATCGTGACCGAGCCTCGGGTCGGCTACCGCATGGCCAAAGCCGCGTCCAGTGAACCGAGTGGCTGCTGAAAGAGAAAACCCGGGCGTTGGCGTTGCAGGCGCCGACCGCCGAATCGGTGTTGTAGATGATCCGGTCGGCCTGGGCCAAGAAGGGAGATGCCCTGGTCCAGACCTTGCGGGCCTACCGGCATTTGAAGCCCTGAAGGTTGGTGCTCGCGCTGTTTACTGTTGGTGATGTGTACGCATCCCTTTGCAAAAGAGGCACTTACGCTCCATTTAGCGCGCGGCGAAGGTCACGAGCGCTATTTGGGCTGTAACTTAATGCACCGTAAAGCCTTAGCGTCCTCTCACCCAACACTTGATGGCGGAAGCACCCATGCTGCTTCCCGATGGTAGAAACGTAGCAACCCGCCAAGCCGTTCACGGGAGCGCACCATAGACACTAAGCTGCTGATTTATGGTCTATTTCAAAAGGGCCGAGTTTTGGCACAGGACGGGGTCAACCGCCAGCAGCAGGATGTGATCGACTACCTGCAAGAGGAGAACCGTGTGCTCGGAGCCGGGCTTCGGGGCAAGCGTCTCAGTCTCTCGGACGACGACCGGCGCAGGCTCGCGGTCAAGGCCCAGGCTTTGGGCCGCGAGGCGCTGGGCCAGATTGCGTCCGTTGCCACACCCGCTACGCTTCTGCGCTGGTACCGCCACCTCATCGCAGCCAAGTACGATGGCAGCAAGAACCGGAGTCCAGGCCGACCTCCGACGGCGAAGGACATCCGTGAGCTCATTGTGCGCGTGGCGCGGGAGAACCCGACGTGGGGATATACGCGCCTGCGGGGCGCACTCAAGAACCTAGGACATGAACTCGGACGCAACACTATCAAGAGGATCCTCGCCGAGCACGGTATCGCGCCGGCTCCGGAGCGGGGCAGGAGCATGTCGTGGAGCACCTTCATCAAGGCTCATTGGGGCGCCATCGCTGCGACAGACCTGTTCACCGTCGAGGTTGTGAACCCGTTCGGGCTCGTCCGCTACCATGTCCTGTTTGTCATCGATATCGCCACTCGCTGCGTGTGCATCGGTGGGATAACGTCGGACCCCAACGGGGAGTGGATGAAGCAGGTGGCAAGAAACCTCACTGACATGTGGGATGGTTTCCTCCTTGGCAAGCGATACCTCATCCACGACCGGGACCCGCTATTCACCGAGGCGGTACGTGGGCTGTTGAGAGATTCAGGCGTGAAGCCCCTTCGCCTTCCCGCTAATAGTCCGAATCTGAACGCATATGCGGAAAGATTCGTTCTCTCCATACGTCGAGAGTGTCTCGACCGCTTCGTACCTCTCAGTGAGCGACACCTGCGCACAGCGGTAACCGAATACGTAGTGCACTATCACACAGAACGGAACCACCAAGGTCTCGGCAACGAGCTCCTCACACCTCTGCCGGCAAGCGCGAATGACACTGGCCCCATCGTGTCGCGAGAGCGACTTGGGGGCATTCTCAACTACTACTGCCGTGCCGCGTAGATGGTCGCCGGCGACGGTAGCCCCTCGGCGGGCTCGACCGGCGTAGCGTGGAAACAGCTTCAGGAACACGCTTCGATATTCGCTCTCGACTAGGTGGTCATCTGCATGGTGACGACCCGCCCGCCCAAGACGATTGTAAAGCCCACGGCCCTTGGCCCGGTCGCAAACACAGACACTAAGTTGCTGATTTATGGCCTATTTCAAAAGGGCCGAGTTTTGGCACAGGACGTGGTCGCCGGCGACGGTAGCCCCTTGGTGGGCCCGCTCGGCGTAGCGTGAAAACAGCTTCAGGCACACGCTTCGATATTCGCTCTCGACTAGGTGGTCATCTGCATGGTGACGACCCGCCCGCCCAAGACGATTGTAAAGCCCGCGGCCCTTGGCCCGGTCGCAAACACAGACACTAAGTTGCTGATTTATGGCCTATTTCAAAAGGGCCGAGTTTTGGTACAGGACGCGATAAGGGTATCCAGTTTGCTCTCGAGGTCTGCAAGCCGGTTTTCGACCTTTACCAGTCGGTCGGCTACTTTGTCACCTCTCAGTCGGTCGGCTACGTGGTTGGCAATAAGGCGGTCTAGTTTTTCTTCGATGGCTTGGTCCATGGTTTCCTCAGTTTAATGTATTGGTTCAGCGTGAAGATGACAGCGAGGTTGGACGTTAACGCAACGCCTGGCGGCAGGATGTCCTGTGATCCGCAAAAAAGAAAACCGGCCAGAAGCAGCCGACTATGGTAGGTCTAACCCGCGCAACCAACGCCGGATCGACTTTTTGCGGAGCACAGGTTCCGACAGCAACCGCCGCGCCGCTGCCAGGAGTCGTTCCTTCCAGGCAACGCGTTCCCGCCAGTGGTCGGGGATGGCGTTCAGGCCCCGTTCTCGACTCGGTGGCGGATCAGGCGATATCACTTCCCGAAGTCGTCGATGGCCCTGATGACCTCTCCCAGGCGATCGACGACCTTCGCCTTTTTCAGGTAATCCTTATATGCTTGAAAGGCATTCTCCAAGAGCGCGTCGTAGTGGACGTAGCGGGCCCCCTGAACACTCAATGTATTTTCGACCAGTTGCTTCCCATTCGGGTGATCCCACTCCCGAGGTGGACGTCCGAGCAAGCAGACGAACTCGACGGGTTCATGAGGCGTCTCCATCGCCTCGAGAATTTTCACCATACCGCTACGATATTTTTCGATCTGCTGTCCTAGTTCGTAGACGCTGATAAGACGCTCGGGACGTTTCAGTTCAATGATGACGTGTTTCCCCGCAGTCTTTCGATACTGAATATCGAGCCGCCCCTGCCTTTCTTCGTTCGTGAGTCGCGCATCTATTCCTTCGAAGAGCTTATCCACCCGCGTTTCCATGTGCTCGGATGCCTCAACCCGTTCCCACGAGGGATCCAGAAGCCAAAGATGGTCGAAGATGTACTCCTGAATAGCCTTTTCTCTTGCGTTCGAATCGACCTTATTCTTCAGCGTTCGAATCACCGAGATACGTTGCCGCACGATCTGACCGTACAGATTCGCCTCGAGTCCATCTAGCTCGTGAAAAACCTTGATCGCTGCATCCAGGTTCTTGTCATCGATGCTCTCAAGGCGGTCGAGATTCTCGTTCCATCGATAGAACTCGAACGCCAACACAGCGTGCTTCACGAGTTGCTTCCGCTCGTTGACATCATCGACGCTGATTCGGTGAACCTTTCCAATCCATTTTTTTGCTTTGGACTGGTACTCCGTAGGCAGTTTTTCGATCCAGTCCTTCACGGCCGGGTTCTCCATCGCTTTCTTGGCACCGGTTTCGGCTCGCAGTTCGCTCCACCGGTTTTGGATATGTTTGAGTTCCCCCACGAGAAACGCCTTCAAGGCCACGTAACGCGGATCTTCCTCGACGATCTTTTGCCGACTACTGGTCGCTGCATCCTCATCCCGCTTTGTCCCCGGCCCATCGTCGGTGTCCAATTCATCAACACGAATTTCGCCGACGAGGTAGCTCGCATAGACGCCTCTCTCCGTGAATTCTCCCAATATGTCTTCCTGGGCCATTTTGCCGCGCACGAAGATTGCAATCCTGTTCAGGTTCTCACCTAGCTCATCCTTGAGTTGCCTGCTTTCCTCCGCCGTACCGAGCCAACCAGTAACGCTTACGATATCGCTATGGAACTCATTCCCTCGCGCCTCAGTTTTAGCGACGTTCGTGCACAACGGTTCGACGTCCGACTGGTCGCCGTATGTCCACATGTATTGCAGCTTGTCGTAGTAGCCGCGATCCTTTGGCCTTATGGGCTCGCCATTGACCTTGATCTCGAATTTATACGCGGGGCCGATAATAGAGAACCGGCGCGCGAGCCGTTTGCGAAGCCCCTGCGTCGTGCTGATCGTCTGTTTCTTTTTGAGGCCGGATAACGTTATACGCGTACCGCGATCGAAGTCGATACCACTTGTCGATTGTGCCTCCGGCAAATAAACGCGCTTGCCTTCTTTGATTGCATCGCGCATCGAGGACAAGTTCATTCGAAGCGCACTCTTCTTACCCTCTTGGATGGTTTCGACCCTGACATTATTCGCAACGGAGAAAAGCGAGAGCTTGCCGATACCTTTGCGACCCATCGGGTGTCGGCCGCGCGCGGTCGGTCCGGGTTGTTCGTCGCGACGGCGATATCCAACCAGAAGAAAGCGTTTGTTCACTTGCTCCTTCGTCATCCCGATTCCGGTGTCTTGGATCGTGATTCGGTCGACTGCTTTGTCGAGCGTCACGATAACCTCGGTCGCATCGGCATCCCACGAGTTCGCAACCACTTCGGAGAGTACAGAGGGCACGTTGCTGTATAAATTGATCCCGAGATGCTCTAGCACGTTCAAGCTCAAATGCATTTCGTACGGCGCTTCGGTCATAACTCGACTTCCTTTAGGTGCGACTTGATAGCCGTCGCGACGGCCCGCCCAAGTTCAACTGGTACCGCGTTGCCTACCATGCGCCCGATCGTCGTGAACTCGACGTCCCCATCCGGTGGAACGAATGCATACCACCTCGGAAAGGTCTGTATCAATGCCCCTTCGCGAAGCGACAACCCACGGTCCTGTTCGGGGTGGCCGAACCGACCATTTCCGAATCCGTAGAATTGAGTCGTCATAGTCGGCGCTGGTTCATCCCATACCATCCTGCCGTATACCGAAGAGTATCCCTTGCCACTTCGCCGCTTATGGCAATCGGTCACCAGATCGTCCCTCCAATCGCGCCAGGTGCCCCCAGGTGCAGATGCCCGAATCCGCTGAAGATTCCTTTCGGACAACTCGCTGGCACGATGAAGTGAGTCAACCGGATCAATAGCACCCGCTTCCAAGGCCGGCATGTCACCGATCGCGTCGCGCGCGGTTCGATACGACTCGGGCTCGCAAGTCGGCTTAGGCAGTGTTGGGACCCCGTGCTTTGAGGCGATCAATACAAGCCGCGACCTTGATTGTGGAATGCTGTATTCCGGGCAGAAAAGAACGTCCCAGACCACCCGATAGCCACCACCGCGAAGTCCACGAACAAACGAATCGAATACCCGCCCGTCCATGAACCTGACAAGACGCGGGACGTTTTCCATTGACACGACGTCCGGTTTCGTCTCCTTGATCAGCCGCGCGAACTCCGCAAGAAGCTCCCACTTCGGATCATCAAGCGCTTGAGTGTAAGTGGAGAACGGTTGACACGGAGCACAACCGATCAGTATTCGCGGAAGGCTGCTAAAAAACTCCTCCTTGATCTCCTCTCCTTTTAGCAGCGTGACATCTTTTCGGACGAACGGAGCCTTGTTGTTCCTTTCGAAAGCATATCGACAGGCCTCATCGCTGTCATAACCGCATGCTATTGAGAATCCCTCCTGCAGAAATCCATGCGACAATCCGCCGACCCCGCAGAACAGATCGATCACTGACCCAGCGGTGGCTCGGGATTGCGATGGCAGTCGAGACTGCCGGACTATGGAAGTGGATCTTTTTTGTACTTGTGCAGGTGCTTCTGCCATCAAATGTTGCTACGCCGCTAGAGGCATTTGAATGCTAGTGTCAGTGGGCCTGCCTGTGCCGACGAACGCTATCGCACCTGAAGCGAATCCTACGCAAATACGTCTACTACTATCATTCGTGCCGGACTCATTTGTCGCTTGAGAAGGACGCGCCTGAGCCTCGCCGGGTAGAGTCACCGGCGATGGGTAAAGTGAGAGCCATTCCAAAGGTCGGTGGTCTCCATCATTATTACACTCGACGCGCTGCTTGAGCCGATCCGCTCGGAACGGCTGCCGGACTTCGCACCAGCTTACACCTCTACCCCTGAGTAGAGCCGACGCCGGCTCTTAAAACGTCCTATATGAAGACGACCAAAGCATCCTGGTTGCAGGAAGTTCGCCAATCTCATACAGCTCGAGTTTATGGAAAGGACAGGCGTCCACTTGGCGACGAGCTCGTCATAGCTTTGCGAGCAGCGATCCCGTTCTTGGCGTAGACGACCCGGTTGTAGTCACGCCGGAACTCACGGCGTGCGTGCGCCGGGCAATGTTCGAGCAAGTTGGCGCGCTTGTGCTCGGTACATCGCTGCAACCGGCACCCCGGCCACTTCTCCAGCGCTTTCATCAGCCGTGGCCGTCGCTGATCACTAGCTTGGGAGCCCGGAGTCCTCGAGCCTGGAGTCCCTCCAGCACGGAGCCCCAATGCGTCGAGGCTTCGCTCACCGCCAGACGCAATGACAACAGACGTTTCTGCCCGTCTGGCGCGACCCCGAGCGCGGCCAGTACGGGTACGCTGATCACACGTTTCGCCATCCGCACTTTCAGGTGGAAGCCGTCCAGGTAAACGATCGCGTAGACCTCCTCGCTGAGAGTACGGTTCTGCCATTCCTCGAAGCGCTCCTTCAGCCGGCTAACCACGCGAGACACCGCGCTCTTCGATAGGTGCTCCTCACCGAGCAGTGGTTTCAGCGCTTTGCGGATCCCGCGGCTATTCACGCCCGACAAGTACGTCCCCTCGGAGAGCAGCTTGCTGCTAACCGAGCCCATTCACGGAGTGGGCGCTGGCAGATGCAGCTGGCAGGCTCACAGCGTTGCGACGAGCACTCGCTGTTTCTCCCAATTGTCGGGAAGCGGATGATGCAAGAGGTAGCTCGAGGTCAGCCCAACGGGCTGGCGGCCTTCGACAATGGCGCGGACGATGTCGGGGGCCAGGAAGGCATAGCGGATTGCCTTGCGCACGCGGTCCGTTGGGATGGCGTCTTCGGTGGCAATCTGCTCATAGGTTTTGCCTGCTTTGATTCGGTCGAGCCAGGAGAGGGCGTTTCTGATATTGCGCAGGAGTGTGCGGTCGACGGATTTCGTGGGGTTGCCCAGAACGAGCTTGGTCTCGACGCCGCGTCGGCGCAAGCGGAACGGTGCGTGGATGCGGAGTGCATCCTCGCGAATGTGATCGGGTTCCATAGACAGGCAAGCAGCGAACGTATTGCGGTCGAGCAGGATGGACATAGAGCCGGGGCTGATATCGACCCGCCGGATGAGACGGAGCAGGGGGGCTGCCGAGGCACTATCATTATTACTACCGGAACACAGCCCGTCTAAAAAGCGACGCACCGAGGCGAGCTCTTGCATCGTCGGAGTGTGGATCAACGAGGCCGAGAAGGTCGTGGCATCCACATGCTGTCGGATGAGATGCACGACGGTCTGTTCCAGCATCGGGGCGGGCAGCCGCCATCCGGAGAGGTCCTTTTGGCCACTGTGCTGGATGAGGCGCCGGGAGACGTAGTAGCGGAGCCGTTGCCCGTTTTTCTTTTTGGTGTGGCTCGGCGTCAGCCGGTCCCCGGTCTCATCGAAGAGCTTGCCTGCCAGTGGGGAACGGGCTACGCGGCCCTTGGTCGTGCGTCTCCTTGGTTTGGCAGCCCCTGCCTGCAGCTGCGCCTGGACCGCGTCCCAGAGCTCCGGAGCAATGATCGATGGATGCTGGCCCTCGTAGACACGCCTCTGGTGCCGGATGCGGCCGGCGTAGAGAGGATTGGTCAGCAGGCAGTGGAGGTGTCCGCGACGGAACGGCAGCCCGCCTGTCCGGGTTCCATCCGCGGCGAAGCGTTGCTTGGTACGCAGTCTCAGACGGTCCGCCTCGGCCTTCACCTGCCGGAGCGTTCCGTGCTTCCGGTACAGCGCATAGAGCGTCTGGACCGTTTCGGCCTCAGCCTCGTTGATGCGCAGCGTGCGCTCGTCCTTCTCATAGCCGAGCGGTACGCGGCCGCCCATCCATAGTCCCTTGCGCTTGGAGGCAGCGACCTTATCGCGGATCCGCTCGGCCGTGACCTCACGTTCGAATTGTGCGAAGGACAGCAGCATATGCAGCGTCAGTCGTCCCATGCTGGTCGCGGTGTTGAAGGACTGAGTCACCGAGACGAAAACCGCGCCGGCCGCCTCGAGCCGTTCGACGAGCTTCGCAAAGTCGGAGAGGGAACGGGTCAGCCGGTCGACCTTGTAGACCACGATCTGGTCGACGAGACCGGCATCGATGTCGGCGAGCAAGCGCTGGAGGCCCGGGCGCTCCAGGGTTCCTCCCGAGATCCCCGCGTCCTCGTAGACGGTTGGCAGCAGCACCCAGCCCTCCGCTTTCTGGCTCGCGACATACGCGGCACAGGCTTCTCGCTGCGCATCGAGGGAGTTGAAATCCTGCTCGAGACCCTCTTCCGCGCTCTTTCGCGTATAGATGGCACAGCGGATTTTCTTCATGTTAGGCCTTACGCTTGGGCGTCAGACCGAAAAAGCGTGGTCCTGACCAGTGGGTTCCGGTGATTCGCTTTGCGATGGTAGTGAGGGACGGATAGGTTTTGCCGTCGAACCGATAGCCGTTGTCGAGTACCTCGACCTGGTAGGTACGGCCATTCCACTCGCGGACGAGATGGGTGCCGGCAGAAACGGACCCTACGGGAGCGCCGGAGCTTGGTGTCTCGTTCGCCATGGCAGCCAGAGCGCGCCGGGTTGCGGCCGAAAGCCCGCCATGGGTCCGGCACTGGCGTTCGTACGCCAGAACACGGCGCAAGAAAACGCACGAGAGCGAGCTTGGAGGAGTAGCCCCAAAGGTTTGCTCCCAGACCCGCCGTAAGCTGGCGAAGTCCAAACCGTCCAAACCGACGTTTCGGCCAACCCCTGTATCCTGCGGCATCACCGAACGTTCGCTCTTGTGCTCGATAAAGTCCAGTCTAATGAGGGACTTCCGGGTGCGAAGTCCGCTGCCCGCAGCTCGCCCCGCAGCCGATTTGAGCCAGCCGTGCGCACCCCCGGTGGGCCTGTCGCTCGCCACCCGACCGACGACGAGCGAACATCGGTCTTGGTGCTCGAAGCCAACGATATCCAGCTGTCGAACGCTAATGTCGCATTTGAGGCGTTCAGGCAAGCGAATGCTGAGCGCGAGGCATGGTGCCGGCAGACCGGAGACTAATCAAGTTCGGTGCGCGCGGATGAATAAATAGAAGGCACACCCGGGCGCTCCAGGGTTCCTCCCGAGAGCCCCGCGTCCTCGTAGACAGTTGGCAGCAGCACCCAGCCTTCCGCCTTGTGGCTCGCGACATACGCGGCGCAGGCTTCTCGCTGCGCATCGAGGGAGTTGAAATCCTGCTCGAGACCCCGTCCTGTGCCAAAACTCGGCCCTTTTGAAAGGGAATTATATACGGTAGTGACGAAAAGCTGGAATCGGGCGGCGGGGTCAGTTGACTAGGACTCGCGACGAGGCGCCCCTCCTGATACCAACGCTTCCGCCACCTCCAATGGCGTAGCGTCGATACTCACGTCCGCCTCAAGCTCAGCCTTGCTCGGATGGTAGGTCGACGGCTTCAAATCCATGACCGGGCGCGGGCGCTCCGGCTGCTCGGATTTCTCTTTCATTAGTTTCTTCCTTATTCTCACGCCTCATCCTTCTTGGACATTATGCTTAGCAAACCTTCAAGCAATCCTTCTACTCGTGCCAGCCGTTCGCCTTGACCACGAACGTGGGAATCCATCCTCAAAACCAATCCGGCGAGGCCCACACCAACCGCCAGTCCACTGTATCAGAAAATACTAGACAAAGCAGTGCTTGCCGAAACCATTCTAAGTGCATGAATCTTATGAATCTTATGGGCTGGCGAAAAGCCTAACTTTGTATAGTAATCAAAGATCCAGTGGACTAGAACCGTCCACGCTTCCGGCGTCATTGGCTTCTCTTCACAAAGCCGCTCATAGCTCACCTCTCGTATTTGTGGCCTATTGTGCCACAACACAGATACAATACCGATCTAAGTGCACCTTCGGACAGGCTGGCCCTTTTGTCGGGTCGCCTGCCGAATACAACAGCCCGGAAAGGGTCAGGGGTAGCTCCCCTGGCCCAGGGCGAATACGCAGGCATCGCAGTCTCTGTCCGATGGTGCATGGCCCGGCGCCAATTATGGTCCCGCGCCTGCACGGAAGGACAGAGACAATGGGAACATCATTTGCCATAACTGGAGTGTTGCTGGCGATAGTTTCGCTTGTATGGGGAAGCAGACCGTTGCCAGGAACTCTGAAATGGGCACGTGCGTTGTTTGCCTTTTCCTGTGTGCTCTTGCTCATCGGGGGCACTTCTACACCTGAGCGTCTTGAGAAACCAGAGCCAAAGGAGGTAGCAGTAACCGACATACCGTCAGCGTCGGTGGCGGCACGAGACGTGGAGGCGGAGCTGGAGGCCTCTCCAGATCCCGAACCCGAACCCGAGCCCGAGCCCGAGCCCGAACCGGCACCAAAGCCAAAGTGGGTTGTTAAAGACTACACAGTGGCCAAGGAGAAGGATATCAGTAGTTCCAATCGCCTCCGTCGGCATCTTTGGATCGTGGCGCCAACGGCGCTTACACCTGAATCGCGCATCGCCACACTCATGGAGGCCGCGGTGCGCGTACACAGAGAACAGCATCCGCAGTACATTGGGGCGTTTCTCTTGCCGTTCGAGTCGTCCGGTTATCCTATGGCTAGGATTAAATACGCGCCGGATGGCTGCGGGGTGAGCGGGTCGGACTGCACGGGCGAGATGTGGACTGACGCGGCTGCGTCGGAGAGCGCACTCACACCGATGCAGTTGGTCATCAGGAAAGATTGGGACGCCAACCGCGATCGTTTCAAGGATACTGACGGGTTTGTGGAAGAGCCGCGTCTTTACCAATTCCTCGCCAACAAACACAACATGACCACCAAGGCCGTGCGTGCTGAGATGCTTGGGTTTGCCATAGCGACATCTCCTAGCAAAATGGAACTACCGAGGGACTTGAGGACGAAAGGCAAACTCACCGAGAAAGAGCAAACACGAAGTGACGAAGTAGCCTGCCGCGCTGATCTGCAATGTTGGGGCGACAAACACAGCTTGCGAGCGACGCGGCCTTGTCAGTTGGTGATTGAACAACTAGCCCGGTACGACTACGAATGGACGGACGGCTGGGGATCTAAGTTCAAGAAAATGGCATGGAAAGACCGAAAGGCGGGAATCCTGACGTATTTCGGGTCTGAGATTAAGTTCCAGAATGGCTTCGGAGCGTGGCAGAAGATGAGCTACGCGTGTGATTACGACACGAATACAGAAAAAGTTCTTGACGTCCGGATCAATTAGGAGCGGTAGTAGAGTTTGTGGGGTGCGCCGGTCACCTGTGCCTTCTATTTATTCATCCGCGGCTGCTTGCTTCGTTTACTGTTGCCCGTGAGGTCAAAATACTCATGCTGCTTCCCGATGGTAGAAACGTAGCAACCCGCCAAGCCGGGCACGGGAGCGCACCATAGAACACTAAGCTGCTGATTTATGGTCTATTTCAAAAAGGGCCGAGTTTTGGCACAGGACGAGGTCGGTCAGTCGACTTGTGACAACCGGTAATTGTGATGGATCCCACCAAGGACCGGCCTCGAGGTTGGTAGATCTTTCCGTATAAATGTTACCGTAACCCTTCGTCATGTCGTTGCTTGGAATCAAGGTCGGTGCCGCTGTGACATACTCGCCGTGGGCATCGTCGGAGGCGTCATCCCACTTCTGGCTCGTCACACTGCGAGCCGTCGATTCTTGTCGCTGGGCGATGCCCTGGCGGACGCCATCTTTCTCGGCGCAGGGTTCATTCACTTGCTGTCTGAAGCTGTTGAGGCAGTTCAGAGGGTGGTCGAATATCCCCCTGACGCTGCTGGCGACGGAGGGTCTGGAGGAGCGGTCGGCGTCGTCGTGCTGCTGCTCATCGATCGTGTCCTGCTCGAAACCACCCGCGCGGTCGGGTCAGGGCAGAGTGTGGGCGTATCAGCCTATCTATCCCCTGCTGCTGCTCGCGGTTCTGTCGATCCACTCCATCATCGCCGACGTCGCCCTCGGACTTGAGTTTGAGGTGGCCGTTTCCATGCTCATCATGCTTGGCATGCTGTTTCACAAAAGCTCAACTGCAGGAACGTGTATCGTTGATTCCGTAGCGCACTGCCGACCTGCCCCGAGGCGTGTCTTCAGGTTTCTCCAGTGCGCGGCGGCCATACGATGAGCAAACCCTCAACACCTCAGATTCCTGCCGCTCTCCGTCCGTATCTGGACACGATCGCCGACCGCCTCCTGTCTGGGCATGCCGCTGTCATGGTCGGGGCTGGCTTCAGCAGAAACGCTGCTCCGCCCGGATCGGACCCCGAGTTCCCGGATTGGTCTGAACTAGGCAATCGCTTCTACGAGCGATTGCATGGCCGCAAGCCCGAACCCGATCACAATTATCTTCAGATGTCCTCGTTGGCGCACGAGATCGAAGCCGCGTTCGGTCGTCCGGCGCTGAACCAAATGCTGCGGGACGCGATCCCGGATCTCCAGCACGAACCGTCACCACTGCACACGAAACTGCTCGATCTACCTTGGTCCGATGTCTTCACGACGAACTACGACACCCTGCTGGAACGCGCCTGCCGTTCCGTCATTTCGCAACGGTACGACATCATCGTTAACCCTGAAGATCTGGGTGACTCCAAACGACCACGAATCGTCAAGCTCCACGGCAGCCTTCCGTCCGATCGACCTTTCACCGTGACCGACGAGGACTATCGGCGGTATCCTCACGACTTCGCTCCCTTCGTGAATACCGTGCGCCAGGCTCTGCTCGAAAACACGCTTTGCCTGATTGGATTCTCCGGCGACGACCCCAATTTCTTGCAGTGGATCGGCTGGATCCGCGACAATCTCGGCCACGAGAATTCACCGAAGATGTACCTCATCGGCTTGCTTCCTCTCTCGCATTCCCAGAAGACACTGCTTGAACGACGCGACATCATCCCCGTTGACATGTCCCAATGCTCAGGGGTCGACAGCGATCACTACCGGGCGCTAGAACAGTTTCTCCACTATCTACGGTCACGGCGAGCCGACGACAACCAGCTCAGCTGGCCAAGCGCCGGAGAGGACGAGACGGCACTCAATAACACGGACGACCCTGCCGAGATCGTCAAGACCTGGAAATCGCAGCGTCGCAAATATCCGGGGTGGGTAATTCTTCCCGAAGACCGCCGTCTCACCTTGTGGCTGGAGTCCTACCGTTGGACACACGAGCTCCCAGAAAGAACCGCACTCCCCGGCACCCTCGATCTCGAATTCGCCTTCGAGTTGACGTGGCGCATGGAACACTGCCTGTCCCCACTCTTCGACAAGCAAGCCGACTTTGTTGAGGCCACCGTGGATCGGTACTGGCTGGTCACCGAATCCGGCACGTCGGCCGAATCACCGCGTCTCGATGCAGACAACGTGCAGGCGCGAGCGCTGACCAAGAGTGATGTCAGGGACAGGCACATGTGCCACCATCTCCTCTTGGCGATGATGCGCTACTACCGCGAAGAGGGACTGTCAGACAAATGGGGCGACGCGTGTAACAGGATTCAGGCTGTAGTGATGACTTTGTCTCAGGAGCATCTCGCGCAGTTGCATTACGAACGCGCACTGTTCGCAATGTTCACCCTGAATCTCCAGGAACTCAAGAGCCGTCTTTCCGAATGGCCGCGCAACGACGCACTGCCGTTCTGGACCGCCAAAAAGGCCGGTCTGCTAGCGGAAATCGGAAAAGTGGACGAGGCGCAGCGAATTCTCGAGCAATCACTCGAAGCGATTCGGACGAAATTGAACCTCACGCCCACGAAGACGGACTACACTCTCGTGTCTCAGGAATCGTTCGTGATGTTCCTGCTCGACGTTGTGCGACAACGGTCTTTTTTTGCCGCTGCGGATCCGTCGGATATCCAAATGCAACGTCGGGAGTTTCAAGAGCGTTGGCACGCGCTACGGCAATACAAGTGCGACCCGTGGCAGGACGTAGAGGTGTTCGCGGATAAACTCGATAGACCCCCTGTGACGAGATTGCAGGTTACCAACACTCCGACCTTTGACATTGGGCGGGTAACGCGGACAAGCGCTTTTGGAAGTTGGAACAACGAGGCACTGACCGCGTACAACTTCCTTCGGTTTTGTGAAGATGCCGGTATCCCGTTCAGAATACCGGGTTACGCGATCGCCGCAAAGAGCGCCGCCGGAACCTTGACCCGTATCGCAGCGCATTCGTCGTACTGGGCATTGGTGAACCTAGTGAGAATCGGCGATGCAAAGGCTGTCGACGAGATTTTCGATAGAGCATCGTTAGCACGTATGGACACGCAGTCCGTTGACAGTCTCATCGAGAGTTATCTGAAGTCGCTCCGTTTCGCAGTCCCTGACATTGAAACAGGGAACCGTCGTAGCGACCAGAACTTCGGCACGTTGTTGGCCGGGGTCGTGCCGGAAATTCTGTCGAGGCTGTGCTGCAAGTGTTCGCATGCTACCAAAGACAAGCTTCTTGACTTCCTTCTTGAAGTCTATCAATCAGAATACAGATGGAAATTTAGAGGAATCGAGAATCTGACCGATCGACTAATGAAAGCGTTCTCGGTTCATGAGCGAGTCGCGATTATTCCGAAACTATTGAAGTTTCCGATTCTCACAGACCTCGGCCCCATGGAGCGGGAGTTCGCGAACCCATTCTATTTCGTCAAGTTTCCCGAGAATCCGACGTTCGACCGGCCGGCGATTGCCGACGAGGTACTCGACGTCTTCTTTCGTAAGGCGTCATCCGAAGATCTCGCCACTCGAAAATGGGCGGTGGCCACACTTGGGAAATTGCACGAACTGAAACTGCTGGGCGACGCACGATCGAAGCAGTTCGGAGATGTCTTGTGGAGCCAAACGGGCGACGATGGCATGCCATCAGGCACTAACTACTACCGGCACGCGTTTCTAAAGCTTCCCCACCCGACAAAGATCGATCCGGTCGAGATGTTTATGAAGTACGTCCGCGGCGCGCGGTTCCCCGCACAAAAAAGCAGAACACAGGTCTCGATTGGACTTGGAGGAATGCCCAGCGTCGCGCTCTGTCATGAGATCAATGCGTCGAAGGACGTCCCATGGTCAGATGACGACGTACGTTCTATCGTGCGTCGTCTCATCGAATGGTGGGATGCCGACAAGGGGCATTTGAAGAGAATGGATGTTCCGGGACCGTTGCCATCTATTGTCAATGGTCTCAGGGAGCGCTTGTCGAAGCTGGTGGTTACTCTCTCGGCGATAATTGTGAGGCGCTCGAATTCGATGGATGATGAACGTTCACGGAACGCATTGAAGCGCGTGGTCGAGGAGTTTTCAGAATACAAGTTGCCCGCGCTCGCAGTGGAGATGGCATCGGTGTCGCTGTTTCCAAAGTGGCAGGAGCGGGTCCTGCACCGAGTGGAAGATGAGATGGTGTCGACCAGTGACGACGTCGTTCTCGACGCGCTCACTGCCATCCAGGTGTTGTCGCAGCGAGTTGCGACTGATGCAGATGTGGCAGACAAGGACAAGGAAAGGGAAAACCTGGTACGACTCCTCCGTTCGGCGAGCCAGATGGTGCGTTTGCGGCGGGGAACCGTACTGTCGGCAACGATCAATACGGTAAGAGATGTATTAGCAATGCACCCCTGGACGTTTGACGACGACGTCGAACGCTCGGTCCTCTTGGGGCTTCATCGTCTGATTGGCGACACGGCTGTCCACAGGGCCAGTGCCCCAAGAATCGATGAAAACGGAAGCCGTAAGGATGTTTCGGCGAAGCTGCTCGTCAGGCGCGCGGCAGCGTGTTTGGCGTATCGATTGTTCGAACACTATCGCGAACGTGGTGAGGCCATTCCGGAGGTAATCACAGCGTGGGAAAAAGTCTGTCAGTCGGATGATGAATTCGCGGAGATCCGAAACCAGTGGATCTGATCCACGTCGGCGGAAACGGCGCGCACGGCGGCGACAGATCCAGAGTATGGGAGATTCGATCCCTCTCCGGATCTTCGTTGCGGTCCAAACCGCGCAATCAACGTCGGATCGACTTTTTGCGGAGCACAGGTCAAGATCAGCGTCGGCGACCAAGTGCTTGCAGTCATTCGTAGCCGATGTGTCCGGTTCTCCGCCGCGGTATGAGTCAAGCCCATTCTTAGTTGAAATGTTCCACGGCTCCCGGTTTGTTTAAGCAACGTTCTTCCTCGACGTATTCTTTTTCGCGGTCTCGATCTTCAGTTCACGCTTGAGCGCTTCACGCAGCTTTGGAAGGTGTCGGTAGCCCATCACCTTCCGGAGGCGCGGCTCGATGTCGGTGAGCGCGGTCGCGAGCTAGCGTTGGCGTTGGTTCGAAGTCTTCCAGTGGTCGACCTTCGCGCAACGTTCCTCGATAAGCGCATTGACGGACTCGATGCAGTTCGTCGTCTTTAGTGAGTGACCGAGCACCCCGTACACGCCAAGACGATGCAAGGTCAGGGTCTCCTCCAGCCCCTCTTCGAGGCTAGAGGCCGCAGACTGATTCCTCTCTTCCAGCTCGCGGTGGAGTTGCTCGAGGGCCTCAAGCGCCTCCTTGTGCGTCGGCCGGCCGTACGCGCGCTGCAGCCGCTTGCGCCACAACGACTGCTCGCTCTTGGACAAATAGCTCACGACATTCTCTCGTTTGTGCCACTGGCAACGGCCCACGACGACCCGCCTGCGAAAGGCTTTGGTCACGGCTCCTCGCAGCCCCTTGCTGCCGTCGATGACCACCAGCAGCCCTTCAGAGATATCGAGACCCCGCTCGACCAATGAACGCAGGAACAGCCTAAGAACACGCTCGTTCTCAGTGTCTGTCTCCACGAAGCCGAGGAAGCGTTTGTCCCCGGATAACGTGATGCCGAGAGCCACCACCATCGTCGCGTCGGCGAACGTCTTGCCGTCCAGGACCATCGCCACCACGTCCTCACCCGAGAGATCACGCTCCTGCATCTCACGCAGCTTCGCTGCGCTTGCTTCGACGAAGCCGCGCGACACCGACGAACTCGACAGACCGATCGCGCCCGGGACCAATTCCGCCGCCGACTCATAGTTCCGGCACGAGATCCCGTACAGCACTCTTCGTAGAAGCAACTCGTCCACCTCTCCGCGGTGACTCAGACTCTCGTACGAGCTCAACGGGATCTCTCCGTCGCGGCCGCGAACACGGGGAACGCGGACCGGAACTCGCTGACCCGCGAGTTTCACCGTGCCCGGATTCGTCCCGTGACGTCGTCCCTGCACCGTCTCCGATTTCCGAACGTATCGCTCTCCCGCAAGCTCACTGACCTCGGCGTCCAGCAACTCGTGAACATGCATCAGGCCGAGAGGCACCAGTGCGCGGATCATCTCGACCTTCGAGTCCACCTCGAGCTCCCCGTATCCCTCTTGCTCCATGACCTCTACTTCACCTAGACGACGCGTCTTCTTGCGTTCCTTGACCCTTCGTAGCAGACTTCCCATATCGGCTCCTTTCTTGAGCGGCTTGATTTCGCTTTTCACAACGTCATCAAACCACCCGAGAGGGAGCCGTTTCAAATTTCAACTAAGAGTGGCACACATTCCGCGGTATTCCCCTCTCATGGCAGATCTAAACCGGCAATCGACGCTGGATGGAGTTTTTGCGGAGCACAGGTAATAGGATGGCGACTTCGTCGAAGAATAAGAGCAGCGATTTAACCCAACTGCTTTCGTTCCAACTCCAGTACGGAGCAGGATAGTAGTAGGCAATATCTGGATAGTCACTCATGCAACAAGCCACACGTTGGTTTCATTATGATCGAGCAAGATCACCGCAGGTATCAGCTGCGACCATTGCACACGTATATCGTCCCGGCGTGATCACCACGGCCAAGTCATCCCTACGGAGCTCCCAATTGGGTGCTTGCTCCGTTTACTGTTGCCGGCTCGCCCATGTCGTCGTGCGAGGACGGCACTTATGCACAGCTTAGCGCAAGCTGAAGTCCAGTGACGTTAAAATCTGATGTAACCTATTGCACTACAAAGTCTTCCCCTTATGCCCGCAACAGTCAATGACGCAAGCACCGAGCCGGTGCCGAGATTTGTCAGACGCCTGACTCTTCGCCCAGATGTGCTCGATCGACTCGGACGGACTGACCATCCAGATTTTTTCCCACTGCTCGTTGCTGAAGTTCAGCTTCTGTTCTCAGGCGAGGTGCTCCTCATACCGGAACATGAAATAGCGGAGTTCTGCCTCCCAGCCGTCGTAGCAATTCTCGTTTCGCAGAAAGTCTACGGCGTGCTCGATAGGGAACTCCTCGCCGATCTCATCCTCGACATCTTCTCCCGCTACGTGGTTGGCTGGATGCTGGCTCACCGAGAAAGTGCGGCGCTCGCGCAACGCCTCATCGCCGAGAGCTGTCGCAAGCAGGACATTGAACCCGACCAGCTCACCCTTCACGCGGACCGTGGCAGCTCGATGAGGAGCAAGCCCGTGGCTCTGCTCCTGGCTGACCTCGGAGTTACCAAGACCCACTCCAGGCCTTACGTCTCGAACGACAATCCCTACTCCGAGTCTCAGTTCAAGACGATGAAGTACTGTCCTCAGTTTCCGAGCCGTTTTGGTTCCGCCGAAGACGGCCGGCTATTCTGCTGCGGTTTCTTCGCCTACTACAATTTTCACCACCGGCACTCGGGAATCGGCCTTATGACACCGGCCGACGTTCACTATGGTCGAGCCGAACAGCTCACCACCGCTCGGCGCCAGATCCTTCTCGAAGCTCAACAGGCTCATCCCGAACGCTTCGTTCGCGGAACGCCGCAACCGCCCGTTTTGCCTCCGCAGGCCTGGATCAACCCGCCGCTGGAAAAAACGACCCTCCACGATGCCGCACAAGCCCCTCTCGCGGCGGCGTCCATACCTGGGGTACCCCCTTTTTCTGCTTCACGCAACGAGATCTTGATCGATGTTGACGTCGATCGCGCCGACCTCACGAGTCTCCCCACCATAATCGAGGCTCACTAAATGCAGCTCGCGAGTGTCCCAAAGTTGTTGACATGTTCCGCGTCGAATGATGATACACTGCTGCTTGCTCGTGTGTCTGTCTACTCATAGAACCCTTGGAGAGGAGCCTCCATGAAGCTGCCGACCTGGACGAAGACACTGAGCACTCTCCTTTCGTCGACGGAAAGACTGTGGGGGCGTTCTTCTCACGTGATCGTCGGCGCAACTCTCGCTTCCTTAACATCGCTGGTCGCCGCTCCCCCGGAAGCCAACACACAGATGCCGAGGAGTCAGGACCGCACCATCGAAGTCGGCGTTTCAAAATACGCCAAGAAGTTCGTGCTGAGACAGCCAGCAGCTGACGATACGTCCACGTTCCTCCAGCATAGCTCGCACCGGTCGCATAGTTCACATCGGTCGCATAGCTCACACCGCTCACACCGCTCGGGTGGATGGGTGTAGGCAGAGTGGACGCGTCGGAGCAACCTGGCACCACCTTGTTGCGCTGGGCGAGAGTCAATAAGAGCTCTCTGGAACTGGTCGTCGACAGAAGCCTTTACACAGACGCCGTCATCTTTCGTACCTGCTATCTCTTTACTGACAGGTGCTACCTATTCCTCTGTTTGACAGCCCCCGGGGAGATCTCAGTGGCGTTCAGAGCCAAGAAGGCTCAACCGGACCTTGATTCCGTCGCTGGCGAGTTCGGAAACGAGCTCGTCAATCAAAAGATCCGCGCTGAGCTCGCGGAAGAGACGAAATTGATCCGAGAGTTGATCGTGACCCAAGCATTCGCAGAGGCTGACCTTGACCGTGACAAGGACTCTTGACTCTGGACTGTACCCAGAGGAGTGCCTGAAGCCGGCCGCTGACCACTTCAGAGACGCGTGCACTGTCACGTGGATCCCCCGCGAGGAGACGATCGATCTGCACCTTGAGCCGAAGCCTGGATCTCCGCCCGAGACCGTTGATGAGTTCCTGAATTACCTGCTGCTCGCCGCCCTGGAGAAGCATCTGGCCTAAGACATGGCTCGCGCGACCTTCTATCCGGCAGACCATTTCGCTCGCAACCGGGCTGATCTGTATACGTTTCTCCCCTTTCGCTTCATAGACCTCGACAGCAAGAAGATGGTCGTCAACGAAGTCGGAGAGTACCTGCTCCTTTCCCCGGAGTCGTTCTCGAGGTTTCTCGGAAGAACGCTTCCAGCAAGCGATCCAACCTATCAGGATTTGAAGAGCAAGCACTTTCTGGCTGATTCCGGCACGGACGTTCCGGTACGACTCTTGGCGACCAAGTATCGGACCAAGCGTGGCTTTCTTGCCGGATTCACAAGACTCCACATCTTCGTAGTGACGCTTCGATGCGACCACACCTGTCAGTACTGCCAGGTCTCTCGGGTTACCACGGACAAGACACGATTCGACATGTCTCGAGACGTGGCCGAAAAAGCACTCGACTTGACGCTTCGCGCGCCAGCCAAGGAAATCAAGATTGAATTCCAAGGCGGTGAACCGCTGCTCAACTTCGATCTGATCGCCTGGGTGGTCGAGGAGGCCGAACGCAAGGGTTGTCTGCTTGGCAAAGATATCGAGTTCGTCATCACCTCGAACCTGGTATATTTAACCCTAATCGCAAAATCTTCGAAGCACGAAAACGCGAAACAGCCGCACTGGGCGCAGGCGAGAAGCTCGTGCTGGGGCACCCGCTCGCCGCCACTATAGGTGATTCTGCACGGTGTATGCAGAACCTGGAAAAGGTGCTATTCACGGGGCCAAAGACCTCAGACACGGTGACGTTTATTTGCGATTAGGGTTAACCGACGAGATTCTGGCGTTCCTGAAGGCACACAACGTTCTTCTCTCAACCTCGTTGGATGGCCCAGCGTTTATCCACAATGCAAACCGTCCGAGACCCGGCAACAACAGCCACGCGCTCACCCTCGTCGGCATCGACCGCGCCAGGGAGGTTCTCGGCGACGAGAAGGTCGCTGCGCTCATGACGACAAGTCGGCTCAGCCTGGGTCATCCGGTCGCCATCATCAATGAGTATGTGAAGGTAGGGTTTCACAACATCTCCCTTCGACCGATCAGTCCGTATGGGTTCGCAGTCAGGACCCACTCGAAGACAGGGTACGAGACCGAAGACTTCTTGGAGTTCTATAGACGAGGCCTCGATCACATCATTGACCTCAATAGGCAGGGTACGCCGTTTCTTGAGACTTACGCCCAATTGCTCCTGACCAAGATACTGACACCATATCCGACCGGATACGTCGATCTGCAATCACCCGCCGGGGCCGGCATCGGCGTCGCAGTTTACAACTACGATGGCGACGTCTATGTAAGCGACGAAGCGAGAATGCTTGCCGAAATGGACGACCGATCTTTCCGGCTTGGGAGTGTCCATGATTCGTACGATCAACTCTTTGGCGGCGAACTTCTACGAAGCCTCGTAGCAATGTCCTGCGTAGAATCTCTGCCGGGATGCTCAGATTGTGCGCTACAGACCTATTGCGGCTGTGACCCGGTCGAGAACTACGCGACCCAAGGAAGTATTTTCGGCCACCGACCCACCAGTGCCTTCTGTCGGCGGAATATGGAGATCATTAAGCACTTGATTCGGCAGTACGAGGATGGAGACGACTTTGTGAGACACCTCTTCTGGTCCTGGGTCCAGAACTGCCACATGGACGATTTACTCCCCACTGTTCAAGGATAAGTTGTGCGTCTTCATGGTCGCGGTGTCGCCCATCGCCTGAGTCGGCCTGTCATGGGCAAACTCACATCCACCCCAGTCGTGGATACACGTGAGCGGCCGAACTATATCGTCCTTGCCAATCCGGAGAACAACAGGACCTTCAGTGAAGACACCCGGGACTACGCTGGGATGCTCACCCTCGCATCGACTACGGATGCTGGCATCGGTCACTTGCCGACGATCGCGGACGTCTCGGGACTGGAGTATCTGCAGGGTGGCGACGTGGTACTCATGCTGCCGTCCGGCACGGTGAACGTTCTGTATCGGAAGGCCTCCCCTCACAACACCGTTCTGGCGACCGAACGTTGCAACAGTTTCTGCTTGATGTGTTCCCAACCGCCAAGGGACGTGGATGACTCCTACCGAGTGACAGAGATTCTCCGACTCATCGAGCTCATAGACGATGACTGCAAAGAGCTTGGTATCAGCGGCGGTGAGCCCACGCTGCTTGGCGACGACTTCCTGAAAATCGTCCGAAAGGCTAGAGACCGCCTTGTGTCGACGGCCCTTCATGTGTTGACCAACGGCAGACTCTTCAAGGACCGAGCCTTCGCGCAGCGACTGGGTGAGATCGCCCATCCAGATCTGATGCTCGGCATACCCCTTTACTCAGATATCGACACAACCCATGACCATGTCGTCCAGGCGAAGGGTGCGTTCGACGAGACCGTGCTGGGACTCTATAACCTGGCTGAGCAAGGGGTACGGGTTGAAATTCGCATCGTTGTACACGCCCTCACGTGCGATCGGTTACCCCAACTTGCGGAGTTCATTTATAGGAACCTTCCGTTCGCTTCACACGTTGCGATCATGGGACTCGAAATGTTCGGCTTCGTGCACCAGAACCTGCCAGTTTTGTGGGTTGATCCGTTTGACTATCGGCCACAGCTCTCAGAAGCCGTCAAGACACTAGCGGTGCGGGGAATGAACGTCTCAATCTACAACCATCAACTGTGTACCCTCCCACAATCCGTTTGGCCCTTTGCGCGCAAGTCAATCTCTGACTGGAAAAACATCTATTTGAAGCCCTGTGAAGACTGTGGCGTTCGTGGACTCTGCGGCGGGTTTTTCCAATCTGCCACGAAGAAGCACAGCACGCACATTGCGCCCTTAGATCCAGTAGAACCCAACCAATTCCGGCGGCTTCAAGAGTACGTTGGTGCATAGCTGTTAGGACTTCAAGAGCGCGGTACGCGTTTAAGCGCGGCACCGAATGCCTAGTCCAGTAGAACTCACTCGCCTCCTCATTCTGGTCACTGGTGCGGCCGGGGTGGCATTTGCAGCGAGCGAACCCTTCGTTAGGTCAACGCTCGGAAGGCACTGGAAGTGGCTACTGGGAGCCAGTGTTCTGCTTTTCGTGTGGCGTATTCCCTTTTTCACGCCGTGGTTTCACGGGCTTGAATATGAGGATGCTTACGTTTATGCCGTCGCAGGCAGGGAACTACATGAGGGATTCGAGGCTCAGCAAGACTCGTGGCTGACAACTGTCTGTACGATGGGCAGCCTTCAATCGTGTGAGCAGACAGAGACGTTCTCTGGTCACTACATTGGCTACCCGACGTTGCTGGCCGTCGTCGCCTCGTTCATGGGGTTCGCACCCAACCTTTCCAACGTCGTCAGCTTGGTCTCGGCCGCCCTGATCGCCGTCGTCATCTTCATCCTCTGCTTGGCCATCACAAATCGGCTCGAGTCTTCTTTGATCGGCGTTCTGCTGTTCATTGCGACCCCCGCGTATTCGGTCCATGGAGTCGCCTCGTTCTCAGAGCCGGTATCCTGCGCCGCCGTTGTGTTACCACTTCTCGCGTACCTAACCCATGTGCGCAACCCGGTTCAGTCCGCACCGACTCTCGCGACCGCCCAGTGGCTTCTTCTCTCTTGTGGCTTCATGTACGCGATTACCGTAAAGCGCGAGAATCTTTTGGTCCCTCTTGCGTGTATCTTCATGGAGATTCTTCGCCTGGGTCGGAGACGATCAGTTGAAAGGACGACGGTCCGAATTAACTCGGCCCTGGTACTGGCAGTCATCTCAGGCGGTTTGGCGTTGAACATCGAAGAAATGCTCGTTAGCGAAACTGGCGAGTATGGCGGTTTCCCATTCAGACTTGAGGTGTTTCGAGATCTTGGCCCAGCGTTTGTGGTCTCTTTCCTGACGCCACAGTGGTATCTGGCGATCTCACCGCTGGCGGCTGTTGGGTGTTACTCAGCCCTTCGCCGATGGCCGCTCGCCCGGCTCCCTGTCTTGCTCCTTCTCGGATACCTGACTCTGTACACGACGCACGTACGCAGCTACTACCAGCTGTTCTACGGAGACCTGGAACCGTACGATGCCCTGAGATACTCGGTCAATCTCATGGCGCTCATTTCCGTTCTCGGCGGTTTGGGTGGTGCTGTACTTGTCGGTTGGTTGCGTTCTCGCTATACGTTTCCCGCGCTCTGGCGACTTGTCTTGCCTGGAACAGTGTTGGCATCCTATCTGGTCACGAGCTTCACGCTAACAGCTGGACTCCGCGATGAGCTGACTCGGTCTGAGCAGGACGGGCGCATAACGCCTGCTCTGGCAGTGGCTTCGCTGGCAGCCGATCTTGGACCAGAAACGTACATCATCACAGCGGAGCCGCTCCTCATTCAGATCTACTCAGACGCCGGCACGAGAGTGATCGATCTTGCCTCCCTCGACGCCACTCAGGTACAGCGGAGAGTTACCAGAGGCAACGGAGTTGCGACCTTGTATCTGGACCAGGAAGCGTATCGAACCGAAGCGGATCGAGAGCGATACGCCACCCAACTCGACTTTCTGGATCAGCTCACAAGAAGCGCACTTCAGAGTGAACAGCAGTTCACCGTGTGGCAAGTAAAGGGAAACCCGGTAGGGTCGAGGGCTGGCGCGGTGCTCCCGTAGGCGCGGCCTATCTGTTTCTCCCCGTTTCCTGTGGGAGTGCCTCACTAGCCGCACCGTAAGTCCGTTTCCAGCCCCCTGTACTACTAACCCTGAAAAGCTTGTTTTGAGAAGAAGAAAAATCATGCGGCAGCAGCGTGGAGTTTATCGAGGGAGAGAGAGTTTGCGGTAAGTAATGCGGAGCAAAGTTGCTGACCGCGCTTTGTGAGTCTGTAGCGAAAAGTTTTGGGAACTTTTTTGACAAGACGGTGGGCTCGGAGGATGCGACTGAGCCGGGATATGGCCCGCTTTCTTCAAATGAGTATGGGCTCAGCAAGCGAGCTCGAATACGAACTGCTCCTTGCCCACGAGCTCGGGTTGCTCGATAGCCAAAGTCTTCAGGAGCTTGCCGAGCGAACCACCGAGGTCAAGCGTATGCTCGCCTCTCTCATCCGGAGGCTCGAATCCGGAGCTGACCGCTGAATGCTGACCGCTGACCGCTCGCGGCGGTGCAGAAGGCTGGGGTTGCGTGGGCGATTGAGGAACGTGGCGACCATCGCGTTCTATCGGAGGCTTCGGGCACCTGCGTATTCCTGGATCCGAGAAGGAAGGGCTGTGGGATCTACGACGTGCGGCCGACGCAGTGCCGGAACTTCCCCTTCACGCCGGGCAAAGACTCGCCAATCGCTACTCGTTCACAGTGGAACACGGCGCGAGAGCACTGTCCTGGTATCGGTATCGGACGATACTACGACAAGCGACACATTCGAAAGTTAGTTCGGGGTCGCGCCCAGCATGGTAGCTTCCAAGTCTGAGGACCGCGGTAGGGCGTCGTGTCCAAAAACACAAACGAACTCAAGACCGGCCCGCCGAGACGTTTCGGAATAGACGTATCTACGTTTGATTGGCCAATGGGAGCTAGAATCCTCGGTCATGAGCACGCCGGTCCAGCCCTTGACCTTGTTGGTCGTCGCCATCGCTGGTTGGCTCCAGCGTGACCACCAGGCCGCTATCGTCTACTTGCTCGAGAACAAAATCCTCAAAGCTCGGCTTTGCGGGAGGAAGCTTCGTCTCACAGACGACGAGCGACGTCGGCTCGCGGTAAAGGGCAAGGCGCTTGGCCGGAAACTCTTGGCAGAAGTCGCCGGTATCGTCACACCGGAAACCCTTCTGGCTTGGCACCGAAGGCTCATCGCCGTCGTGTCCAAAAATACAAACGAACTCAAGACCGGCTAGCAACGCGCCCTCGTGGTGCTTCCGCCATCAAGTGTTGCTACGCCGTGTTTGAATGCTAGTGTCAGCTGGCCTGCCTGTGTCGGCGAACGCCACTAATAAGGATGTCGGCGTGCACACGAAGGTGTCTCTGAACGTCAGGCACCGTGTGGTCAGCCCAGCCCGCATCGCCGAAAGAACTGCGTCTCTCGAAATCAGACTCAAACTCTAGCATGGGCACTGGCCCAGCGGGGACTGCCGCGAAGCGACTTCGGCAAGGCGGTCCGCTACATGCTGGAGCGCTGGGCGAAGCTGACGCTGTTCGTCGAAAACCCGCTCGTATACCCCGACAATAACGCGGCCGAACGTGCTCTGCGGGGACCTGTCGTTGGGCGCAAGAATCACTACGGCAGTCGCTCGAAACGCGGAACCGAAGTCGCCGCGCTCTTCTACACCTTGTGCGAGACCGTAAAGCTGCGCAACGTTGAGCCGAGAGCCTACCTGACCCGGGCAGCCTACGCCGCCATCCAGCATCCTGGAACGGTCATACTCCCCGACGTGCTACGCGACGACTCCGCCGCGTAGCTTCCCCTACCGCTCGACTCGTCTCTAGACCCCGAGTGGGGCACGGCGAGTACCTACGAAGCACCGCACAGGACGGGTGCTACTGCTACGGTATCGTGACTCTTATGGCCCCCCCGCAGTTGTTCGTGGTGTCCGACTCTCCGGTCACCGCGTCCACGCACGCGCCGTAGTAGTACGTGCCGGGCGTCGACGGCGGCGTCAAATCCACCTGCGTGTTGGCTGTCGCCGACGCGGCAAGTCCCGCCACCACGGCCGTGGCGACCTGAGTGTCGGCTGTCGTGATCGTCGCGTCCGTCGACTGGTAGTACCGCAGCATCGTGGCCGCCGCCTCCCCGTCCCCGCTATTCCGCACGCCCACCGACAGGCCGATGGTCACTATGCCCCAAGGGCCAGGGCTGGAGAAAACTAAGCCTCCGTAGATTCTTAGGTCGGGTGCGGTCTGCACCTGCGGCACCGGCTCCAATACCGTGATCTCGACCGAGCCCGAGCAGTTGTTCGTGGTGTTTGACTCGTCTGCCACCGCGTCCACGCACGCGCCGTAGTAGTACGTGCCCCCCGACGACGGCGCCGTCAGGCTGATCGACTCGCTGCTGGTCGCTGAAGCGGTAAGCCCCCCTACTGCGTCCGTACCCACCTCGGTGTCGGAGGTCGCAATCGTTCCGTCGGTCGACCAGTAGTAGCGCAGCGTCGTCACCATCGACTCCCCGTTCCCGGCGTTACTCACGGTCGCCGACAGGGTGAACGCCCCCCTCGTCGTCGGGCTGTTGTCATTCACCGACGGCGACCACACCACCAAGTCCGGGTCTGGGTCCGGGTCTGGGTCTGGGTCTGGGTCTGGGTCCGTGTCTGGGTCTGGGTCTGGGTCCGGGTCTGGGTCTGGGTCCGGGTCCGGGTCCGGGTCTGGGTCTGGGTCCGGGTCCGGGTCCGGGTCTGGGTCTGGGTCTGGGTCCGGGTCTGGGTCTGGGTCTGGGTCTGGGTCCGGGTCCGGGTCTGGGTCTGAGTTTGACTCGTCCAGCTCCCGTACCGTATTGCCCTGCACCGCCGCCGCAGTCGGCTGCAGCGGCGATGTTGGTGCGACCGGGTTAGAAACATCACCACCGCAACTCACAAGCCCCGCGCAAGTCACCACGCCAAACGCGATAGACGCGACCCCCCGAAGGATGCGTGAATGAGTAATCATGATTGGCCATCCATAAACTTTGCTCCCTCCGCGCAGCCTTGGTGCACAACTCCGATAGAGGCCGAGAGCTCGCTTGGCCCCGACTCCCATCATCCGATCATCTCGCTATCAGGCATCCCGAGCGCCGTCATGGTGTTGAGAATCTTGCACCCGATCCTTGCCTCGACTCTCTGTGCCGCCAACCCTTTCGCTCGCATCGCTGAGCCCACGATAGCCTTGTAGCGATGGAACGTTGTCTCGACTTTGCTCCGTTTGCTGTAGCCCGATTCTGTGTGCCACTTTCGTTTGCCGAGCCGAGCTTGTGCTGCAATGTTGCGATTGCGCTGTCGGCTGCTCGCCGGCCCCGATGCGAGCTGGGCGCCCTTGCGCGGCGGTATCAGCACCCTCGGCGAGCGATGAGCGCTGTGATTCTCGATCGCCTCATAGACGCCGCTGGCGTCGTATGCGGTGTCAGCTCTGGCCGATGAGATGGGACTGTCGATCTGTCCGACAAGCGATGCAACCCGCGATGAATCGCGGGCTCTTTTGCTCGTCAGCTCGCCGGCGACGACTTCGCCACTCTGCTCGTCGACACACAGATGGAGCTTGCGATAGTCCCTGCTCTTTTGTGCTCTGCGCAGCTGGCCGGCGTGGACAGCGAGACCGCTGCTGTCGATCAAGATGTGCAACGGCGTCTTGTGCTTGTCTTGGTAGAAGGGGACCTTACCCAGCTTCGCCTTGCGCCTCGAAATCGTGGTGTGATCGGGCACATCATTGTCTAGCTTCATCAGAGCGAACAACGACCGCAGCAATCCCTCGCTCTGCCTAGATGACAGATGAAACACCATGCCCAGGGTGACAGCCGTCTCGATGGCGTGGTTCGAGTACTTGCGTTGACGGCCCGGTTTCCTCCTCCTCGGCCGGGGCGCGTCCCAGTTCACAAGCTTGCCGGCGGTGAGCGAGATCCAGACGGTCAGGCTCTGTATCGTGTCTCTCCTATGCACCATGTGCGCCTCTTTGATCACGTGTTCTGTACCCGCCCGTGGGTTGTCAAACCAGCCCATGCGTGCCCTCTGCACACACAACTCAATATGCTGATATTATACGGGCTAGGTGCGTGGCAGAAGTGTGATATTTACGCCGTTTATGGCGACAGTCTTGTGATTTTTCACCCCAAACGATACGATCGGTGCCGGCGAGACCGGTATCCGGCTCGAATCCGGTTGCTGCATCGAGCCGGCCGCGTGACGAGGGGGGACTGTGTCGCCCGCAGTCCAGCCAGGGTAGGGAGTTGAAGCCAGCCGACGAGTTGAGAGCGGAGAACGAGGCGCTGCGAGACCGGTTCTCCCGGCTGAGCGAGTCCAGTCTGCGCATCTCCGAGAGCCTGGACGTCAATACTGTCCTGCGCGAGGTGGTGGAGAGCGCCCGCGCGCTGACCAGCGCCGGCTGCAGCGGGATCACGACCATGGACGCGTTGGGACACCTGCAGGATTTCGTCACTGCCGGCGTGAGTCCCGAGGAATACCAGCGGTTCCTGCACCTGCCCCACGGGCCGGGCTTGTGGGAGTACCTGCGCGCGATTCCGCAGCCGCTCCGGCTCCGGGACCTGGCGGCCCACCTCGGCCCGCTGGGTTTTCCGGCTGACCCGACGCTGGCGCGGAGCTTCCTGGGGACGCCGATCCGACACCGGGGCGTGCAGGTGGGCAACTTCTATCTGGCCGACAAGGAGGGCGGGCAAGAGTTCACCCGGGAGGACGAGGAGGTCTTGGCGCTGTTCGCGTCCCAGGCCGGGGCGGCGATCGCCAACGCCCGCCGGCACCGGGCCGAGCAGCGGGCGCGGGCCGACCTGGAGGCCCTGGTCGACACCTCACCGGTGGGCGTCGTGGTCTTCGATGCCCGGACCGGCCATCCAGTCTCGCTCAACCGGGAGGCGAAGCGGATCGTCGGCAGGCTGTGCCTGCCGGGCCGCTCCCCGGAGCAGCTGCTCGAGGTCCTGTCCTGGCGGCGTGCCGACGGGCGGGAGATCTCCATGGCAACATCTCCCCTGCCGGAGGCGCTGAGCACCGCCACGACGGTGCGCGCCGAAGAGATCGTGCTCTCGGTCCCCGACGGCCGGCGTGTCACGACGTTGGTCAACGCCACGCCGATCCACGCCGAGGACGGTGCGGTCGTCTCCGTGGTTGTCACCATGCAGGATCTGGCGCCGCTGGAGGAGCTGGAGCGGTTGCGGGCCGAGTTCCTGAGCCTGGTGAGCCACGAGCTGCGGGCTCCGCTGGCCGCGATCAAGGGCTCGGCCGCGACCGTGCTGAGCGGCGCGCCAGCGCCGGACCCGGCCGAGATGCTCCAGTTTTTTCAGATCATTAACGAGCAGGCCGATCAGATGCGCGGCCTGATCAGCGACCTGCTGGATGCGGGGCACATCGAGGCGGGCACGCTGTCGGTCACCCCCGAGCCGACGGACGTGGCGGGCCTGGTGGAGCAGGCCCGGAAGACCTTCCTGAGCGGCAGCGGCCGGCACACCGTCCAGATCGACCTGCCGCCGGACCTGCCCCGGGTGCAGGCTGACCGGCAGCGCCTCGTCCAGGTGTTGAACAACCTCTTCTCCAACGCGTCCAAGTATTCACCCGCGTCGTCTCCCATCCGGGTCGCCGCGGTGCGGGACGGCATACACGTGGCAGTCTCGGTCTCCGACGAGGGCCAGGGCGTGCCGGCCGACCGCCTGCCGCACCTGTTCAGGAAGTTCTCGCGCATCGACGGCGAGGCCCGAGGACGCGGGATCGAGGGGTCGGGCATCTGCAAGGGGCTGGTGGAGGCCCACGGGGGCCGCATCTGGGCCGAGAGCGACGGCGCGGACCAGGGCACGCGGGTCACGTTTACGATCCCGGTGGCTGAAGAAGCCGTCAGTGGTGCCGCAACCGGCCCCGCCCGGGCCGCTGGCGACTCGCGGGGGACCGGGCAAGAGCGGACGTGCATCCTGGTGGTGGACGACGACCCGGAGACCCTGCGGTACGTGCGGGACACACTCACTGACGCGGGGTACGCCCCGCAGGTGACCGGCGACCCGGAGGACGTGCCCCGCCTCATCGAGACGAAGAAGCCCGCGTTGGTCCTGCTGGACTTGATACTGCCCGGGACCGATGGCATCGCGTTGATGGAACGCGTTCCCGAGCTGGCCGACCTGCCGGTCATCTTCATCTCCGGCTACGGCCGGGACCAGACGATTGCCAAGGCCCTGGAGGCCGGAGCCTCCGACTACGTCGTCAAACCCTTTTCGCCCACAGAGTTGGTAGCGAGAATCCAGGCGGCCCTGCGCGGGCGGGCCACTCCGCCCGAACCCTATCGGCTGGGGGACCTAGCCATTCACTACGAGGAACGCCAGGTGACCGTGGCCGGACGGCCGGTCCAACTCACCGTCACCGAGTACGACCTGCTCCGCGCACTGTCTGTCAACGCCGGACGGGTCTTGACGCACGAGTACCTGCTGCGACGGGTCTGGGGACCACAGAACAGCGGTGACGCCCGCCTCGTGCGCGCCTTCGTGAAGAAACTCCGCCGCAAGCTGGGCGACGTTGCCACCAGCCCCGCCTACATCGTGACCGAGCCTCGGGTCGGCTACCGCATGCCCAAAGCCGTGTCCAGTGAACCGAGGGGCTGCTGAAGGAGAAAACCCGGGCGTTGGCGTTGCAGGCGCCGACCGCCGAATCGGTGTTGTAGATGATCCGGTCGGCCTGGGCCAAGAAGGGAGATGCCCTGGTCCAGACCTTGCGGGCCTACCGGTATTTGAAGCCCTGAAGGTTCAAACTGCTGGCCCGTTGGGCGTTCGAGTATTTTGACCAGACGGCCACCTACTCCTGCAAAACCCCGCCAACCGCGCGGAAAACCGCACCCGTCTCTGCAGTGCCACAATTTGCCAGACTGGATGGCGGATGGCGCAGTTTGGAGCTATCATAACCGGAGGCCCCGGGAAAACGGTCGAAGACGAGACGGTGGCGGCTGGGTCCGTAGTAGCGTTGAAACGGGGCAACGCCCGTGGAGCAAAGGGGCCCTGCTGCACACAACTCCTTCGTCAACAAGCGAGGCAGGGGTGAGATGACAAAATCACCCATCACTGTGCAGGAGCTGAGACGAAGGATATACGTCAAGGCGAAGGCCGAGAAGTCTTGGCGCTTCTTGCGCCAAGGTTTCGGCTGGAAGCGATGGAGTAGGCGATGGATGTAGGCGACTGTCGGACTGTTCACAGATTACCGAGTTCGATATCTCGTAGATTCGCCGAAAGACGCCCCGGCTCGATAGGTCACATAACCCTTCGCGGGAAGTGTGCAGGAGCGCGTAGTGCGGGAAAGCCGCACGCTGCGTGCGATGTGGCGGGGGCTGGAAACGGACTTACGGTGCGGCTAGTGAGGCACTCCCACAGGAAACGGGGAGAAACAGATAGGCCGCGCCTACGGAGCACCGCGCCAGCCCTCGACCCTACCGCCTTCGCGAACGGGTATCGGTCTCGGGATTTCGTGCGTGCCGGGAGGGGTGACGCGCCATCGCAAGACCGGGAGCGTGGCGCCTGGCAGGATCGGCGGGCACTGTCGAACCGGAACACGTCGATCATGTAGGCATGGTGCCGGCAGACCGGAGACTAATCAAGTTCGGTGCGCGCGGATGAATAAATAGAAGGCACAGGTTGTGGTGCGGGAAGTTCACCGGACCGTGCAAGGTGACTGCCTCGATGAGGATGAGCCAGTTGCGCTCGATGTGGTAGATCACTATGTCTGAACCTGACGGCGACCAATGCAGCCGAGAGTCTCGTCAGCCGTACTCGCCCCGTGACGCGCGTCGTGAAACGGTGGCGCGATTTGGCTAAACGATGGTACGTTGGATTGCTATCGGCGTCCCCGAAGCTGTTAAGGGGGTTCCGTCGATTGAAGGGGCACAAGGCGCTGCGGCAGCCCGTCGTCGCGCCGTGGGCGACGAATCAGCGGCTCGGGATTGCTTGGATCGCGGTGAACGTCACTTAATCGTCAACCGATTCGCCACCGGAATGTCAGCAGGCGACAGGACATCACAGGGGAAGTAACGAACGATGATTGAACAACTTACGGATCTTGGTTTGCCGTCTGGGTTTGTTGGGATGGTGCTAATCGCGGTCATCTTTCGTAAAATCCATCAACGAGTGGCGCTCGTGGCGGCGATCATGGCTGTCTTGTTGGTAGGGATCTACGGTACGATCCAACTTATTGAAGCTTGGTCCGGAGAAGACATCCAGGTTGCAGTGTCGCCGGTTGGAGCACTAGCGTTTGACAGAACGGGACCAATTTCCCTCGATATTGTAGTCTCCAGAGGAGACACTCGCCTAGCAACTACTTCGGTTGCTCAACCATCTGCTGATCTTTTTGACAACAACCTACGCAACATCGGATGGAAACCAGCGGCGGAGTGTCTGGAACCCGCCCGAATTCCCTCACTCTGGTCTACGAACAGGGTATACGCGGGGCAGACTCAGCGTGTTGGGCAAACGGACTTTGGCCTTCTGTTTATCGATGCACAGCAATTCACGGCTACAGGTGAAGCGGTCGTAGCCCTCGAACTGCGAGGCTCCGTTGCACCGATTCCAGAGCAGCTAGCCATCAGGAACAAGGGAATAGGTGTCCAGTCGTTCCCGGAGCTACCGGAGTTCTTTGTCGCGGTGCGAGAGGCCGACTTCCAAGCTTCGCCACCTTGGGCGGCTTTTACGATCTTCACAAGGTAGAGAGTACACGTTGTTGAACATGTCGGGATGCGCCACCGTGACCTCTTCACCCTGACCAGACGGTCAGGCTCCCACGGTTGCGTAGACCCGCCTCATATTCACGCCAATTCCTCACGCGATAGGCCTTCTTCACATACTTCCGCTGAGTGCGTTTGAAAATGCTCATGGGGAACCTCGAATCCGTGAGTAAAGGACAATTGTGGACCGAGATCGCGAGTTGTGCACCAAGGCACTGGAAACTCCGAAACAGCGGGCCGGGTGCTTCTGCCATTAAGTGTTGGTAAGATGACGCTAAGACGTTACAGTGCATAAAGTTACAGCCGAACTAGCGCTCACGACCTTCGCTGCGCGCTAAATGGAGCGTAAGCGCCTTTTTTGCAAAGGGATGCGTACACATCACCAACAGTAAACAGCGCAAGCACCGTCTCTTCCACACCTGTACCACTGCCCGCAGCTGCGTAGCAACACTCAATGACGGAAGCACCCGTCATGTGCAACCTGATGGTTTTGTCGAGGTTTTGTCGAGACCCGCCCCGCTCCCTATTTGACGCAAACGTGGCACTCGAAAATCGAGATTAGAGACCAAAACCGAAAATGAGGCCTCTTCAGCCCTTCTAGCGCGTCTCTGGTGCCACCTCATCCTGCAAAACCCCGCCAACCGCGCGGAAAATCTTACCCGTCTCTGCAGTGCCACAATTGGCCAGACTGTGTGGCGGATGGTGCAGTCTCGAGCCATCCGGTCTCGGCAATAAGTAGCCTCCCTTTTGGCAGAGATCCTGGACCCAGGGCCGTCCGAGCTGTTTCCGCCGCGCGCTGTAGTCCCACTTTCCGCGCGGATGAATAAATAGAAGGCACAGCCGAGTTTTGGCACAGGACGGGGGTCGAGGATCCGGAAGTGAGCGAGCAAGCGAAGCGTCGACGCTTTACCGCGGAGTACAAGCTGCGGATAGTGCGTGAGGCCGATGCCTGCAAGGGTGACGGTGACGTTGCTGCTCTTCTGCGTCGAGAGGGCTTGTACTCGTCGCTATTATCGAGTTGGCGTCGCCAACGTGACGAGATCGCCAAGGTTGGGATGACGTCGAGAAAGCGAGGCCGCAAGGCGAAGGCAGAGGATCCACGGGTCAAGGAGCTCGAGCGCGAGAACGCCCGGCTCCAACGTCGCCTGGCTCGAGCATGATTTCGAGAGACGCAGTTCTTTCGGCGATGCTGGCTGGGCTGACCACTTGGTGCCTGACGTTCAGGGATATCTTCGTGTGCACGCCAACATCCTTATATTAAAGGAGGTTCGCCGACACAGGCAGGCCAACTGACACTAGTCCCATGTATCAGAAACAACTAGACAAAGCAGAGCTTGCCGAAACCCTTCTAAGTGCAAAATATGAGGCTTGCCAATTTCTCGGCAAGCGGTGCCCACTGGGAACGTTGACCTACATCCGCAGCTGCGCTCGTGTGTTCGTGCAGTTGCCTCCAATCCGACGGTGCGTCGGTATAGATGGCAGACCTAGTCAAATGGGCGACGAACAGACGCGAGCTGGCTCTCGACAATGTACTATGTGCTCGTCGTCATCGAACTCTCTTCGCGAACAGTGTAACATTGCCGGAATCACTCCCGGGCCGGAGGGCGCGTTTATGATGCAGGTCGGTCGAAATCTGGTCGCCTATCGCAGAGCCAGTGCCGCGTCGGCTGGCCTCCACGAATTTCGAGAACGCCTCTCGGATTCGAGCTTTCGGCTCCGTTCGCATTTTCGGACACGACGGGGTCGGTCAGCTAGCTTTTCGTCAACTTGAGAGTACCCTCCTATTCGCTCATGCCAAAACTAGGCAGCAAGACAAAGTCGAGTTCTCTCTTCAGCTCGATCGGAGGAGCCAGCAATGAGATGGGCGCTCATCTGAGAGCATCTGTCGCTGCTTGGGTTGCCACCCATGGGCTCGCCGGTCGCACGCTTCCGATGCTCCCGCCGACGCAGCGCGACGCCATACCGTGGACACTTCAATTTGAGACAGGCGGAGTTTTCGATGATCTGCGAGTTATCTTTTCTAAGGGTGGTCGCGTCTGGATTCAGGTCAAGTACCGAGTAGAACTCTCGGCGACCTCCAAGGCTCTGCTTGAGGTCGTTAGTCAATGGAGGAAGGCCTTAGAGACCATCGATATCGATCCTAGCAAAACGCGGCTAGCTCTAGTTACCGCTGAGCCCTCTGCCAGCGTCCGCACTCTAGCAACGGCGTTGGAGCACGTCAAACAAAGCCATCCGGGTCCCCTTACGCAAGGGCAGAGAAAAGTACTAGCCCGATTCGAAAGAATCCTTGGGCTCACTGCAGAGACCTACGCAAGTCTCTTGAAGGTCGCGGCAATCGTGGAAGTCCGCTCAGTTCCGAACATCGCCGACATTCGGCAAATCGCTATCGAACTCCTTGACGGTCGAGTAGTCGTTTCCGGCGAAGGCGAGAGAGCCTGGTCTGCTCTGATCGAGTTCGCTCAGCAACTTGCACGACGCCGCGCCGGAGCTTCAGTGCCTGAATGGCTGAACTGCCTCCGAGATCGTGGAATGAAGTTGATCGCGGACGCCGACGCCAGCGTTGCCGCGAGGTTGGAGGCGGAGCGAACTGCAGAGGAGAAATACCGGGAGCAACTTGTGAAGACCGCCAGCACCTTAGATCTGCGTGGTCTCGGTGCGCCTCTGCCTCCACTCGATCTGCCGGTCAAAGCCAGCAGCGTATCTGTCGAACCGCTAGACGGCGGCTCCAACAGTGACCATGGGCGCCCTCTCGTTAGCGCCATTCGCCGACGTGGTCGGGTTCTACTGACCGGTCCGCCTGGCTCAGGTAAGTCTACGGCCCTAGTTCAGGCTGCTGCTGAGTGGGCTGTGCACTCTGAATGGCCGCTACCCGTGCTCGTCAGGCTGCCGGACTTTTGGCAAGCAGCGTCGACCGAGTCTCCATTCGACGCGCTTCTGGCAACCGCTGTCCAGAACGTCGCAAAGGATGATGTGGATTTAACTAAGTCGATCATCATCAAGAGGACTCATGAAGGTAATGTGGCCCTGTTCTTTGACGCCCTAGATGAGACTCGCGAGCACCGTCTCCGAGTAACCCAGCTCATAGAGAGGCTGACTAGCCAGGAACTCCGGTTGGTTCCTGAGATCGTTGTATCAACTCGCGATTCGGGGTACGCCGAGGGTGCAACACTTGGATTTCGACCACTGAAGCTGCTACCCCCGCACCAGATTGTCACATTCGTGGGCCAGCTACTGACTCAAATGGCTCCGCACTTGGTTGCGAACCCGGACAAGCATCCCGCCTGGGTGAGGGAAAGAAATACTTGGGTCCAAGGTATTCTTGAACGCGATCCGACACTGAAAGACACTCCTCTAATGCCGGTGCTCCTGGTTCTTCTCGCTATGCATGGGGAGGATACGCCACTACCGACAGTGCGAGCGGAGATTCTGGAGAAGGTTGTTGAAAACGCGGTTCGACGTTGGGAAGTGCACCAGAGACGATCAGATAACGTTCGGATCGGCACGCTTGAAGGGGAGGCTGCAACCACAGCCCTCCTTCAAGCCTTCAGACTGCTGGGCTGGATGGTAGCGGTAGAGGACGGCCTACTCCGGCCAAGGGCGGAGTCGAGAATCTCAAAGTTCCTTGGAGACCACTGGGGGTTGGCTCCAGGGCAGGCTGCCGTGGCGGCTCGTGCTGCGCTGAGTTTCTGGGATGAAGCTGGCATCTATGTCCTCGTCGGGCACGAAGAGTCTGTGTCTGCGCGCGTGAGATTGATTGCTGAGATTGGCGCCGCGCGGTATCTGCTTGAGCTGGACCAGCGAGAACAGAGGACTGTGGCTGCCGCCCTTTCAGCTGAGAAGACCGCACGCCCGCTTCTAGCGCTCGCCATGTCGCTGGGAAGTTTAATTACGAGCGCCGTTATTCGAGCTGCCATCACGAGCAAAAGCTTTGACCGGCTGTTGTGGTGCGCAGATCAGATCAGGTTGGGAGCTGCCATCGAATCGAGTGACCTCGCGATCTTGGTGAACACCCTTTTACACCGTCGACCGCTCTCCGGCCGCGAGGCCTGGGACACTTCGAAAGCAGTCTGTCGGATTCCTATTCCACGCGGGCTCATCGACGAACTCCAGTCCTTTCTTCACGACCAAGTCACACCATCCCAGCGTGCGATCGCTGAAGCCATGCGTGCGTTCACTAATGGCCGCGAACCCGACGATATCGAGCTGGTTCTCACGGCCATGGCTCAAGAAGTGAGACCTTCCGACAGGCCAAGTCGGACTCCTGGCGAACCATTCACCTTCGACTGGCCCGACGAAGACATAGAGAACTTGGCGCTGGACATTGGGCGACGAATGCTAGTTAAACATCCGCAAGCCGCGGAATTGCTAGCGGCCGTCGCAAGAAGAGCCGGGAATCAGAAAGCAGACCAGATTTGGGATCTCATCCGAAGGGCAGGCCGAGAAGATCTCTGGTCCGAAGCGTATGAGTCTAATCGGAGCACTTCTCGAAAGTTTTCTGCCTTCATGATTGATTTCCATGGCGGGTGGAAGCGATTCCTGTCGTTACTAGTTAGGTTGGGTGAGCCAAGAGAAGTAGCACTGCAACAACGCCGACGACTAGACGAACTCGCAGATTATCTTGAGACACTAGATTTCCGAAGCCAAGTACCTGCCGACACTTTGGGTGCCCTTGAGCACGAGACGAGGATCCCGTGGCTCTTGCGGACCGTCGCCATGCTGGGCGGATTCGACCTTGATCTGCTTGCGTCGGAAGCCCAACTCGCTCTCGACCTGGAAGAAGAGTCGGGGGACTCTATGGGTTTTCTATTCGACTCTGCGTCGGCCGTAGAACTGGAAAGGTGGGACCGAATCGAGGACGTACCCGAGACAGAGGAGGCTTTGGTCGAGTTGGTTGGCTCAACACGTTGGGTGTGTTTCCTCGCCATCACTGCGCTAGAACACACGATAAATCCCGATAAGACATCGGCACTCCTGGTGGCGAAGCTCGACTCATACCCACACTATCAGCGACTTCACGCGGCGTGGCTTGCGAACGAATTGCACCCGTCAGCTTCAAGAGCGAGGTTGTCGGAGTGGAAGACTGAATCTGACCCGATTCTTCGACGCGTGGCCGCGATGGTGATAGCTACGACCTGCCTACCCACAGAGATAAACTGGGCGCTTATGGACTCGGACTCAGCAGTAAGAGAAGCCGCAATCGAACAGATTGGCAAGCGTCATGATGTTCGAGCGTTCCATGAAGGGCTTCGAGAGCTGGCCGACGGTCGAGCGGTTGGCTGGATGTGTTTGCAGTGCGGAACGCAGAATGAAGCCGAGACAGCCCGGGGATGCGCGAAATGCCGCACCAGTGGACCAGATCCCGTTCGTGCCGCGCGGACTCTTCTAGACGCGAGCGGTCCCACTGTCGGATGACCCTTGGTGGGGTTCAGGTGACCTTGCCCAGGAAAAGTGGACAGGTTGATTATCTCGCATGAGCAGTTTTGAGGTCATGAATCCGTTCGAACACCATTGGGCTGTAATCGAGTGTCATACTCTCCTACAGGCCCATGAGATCCCAGAAGAACTGATCGTTAAGCGCAAGGGGGTGCTTCCGCCATTAAGTGTTGGTGAGATGACACTAAGACTTTACGGTACATTAAATTACAGCCAAAATAGCGTTCGTGACCTTCGCTGCGCGCTAAATGGAGCGTAAGCGCCTCTTTTGCAATGGGATGCGTATACATCACCAACAGTAAACAGCGCAAGCACCCAAGCACCAAGAGTCGCCCCCGAGCGGGCCCTTGAGACGGAACGTCAACGCTTAGCAGGCGATGGCGACGGGTGCCGCGGGGCACGCGCTGCACCGGCCGACACCCGCAACGCCGTCCGCGGGTTCACGCCACCGCGCGACCCGACCCGGTTCTCATCAATGACGTGATAGGCTCAGCTCATGATCGCATGTCTCGGCTGGGGCTCCTTGATCTGGCGGTGCTTGCGCTGTTTACTGTTGGTGATGTGTACGCATCCCTTTGCAAAAAAAGAGTTTACGCTCTATTTATCGCGCAGCGAAGGTCACGAGCGCTATTTTGGCTGTAATTTAATGCACCGTGAAGCCTTAGCGTCATCTCACCAACACTTAATGGCGGAAGCACCAGTGGCGTCGCTCAGATGCTGATTTGTAACGTTGCCAGTGGATCAAGTTTTGGCACAGGACGCCCAACCTGCGGGGCTCTGGAGGGCGCGCTATGCCGACAGGCGAGGCAGGAGCCGACCACGATATGGCGCGTGACGTTGCCGCAGAGGTTGTCACGGACGGCGCTACGACCGTGTTCGCTTCGGTAAAGGCTCATGAAAGGTGAAGCGGACGAGCCCACGCTGTCTCTCTTATATCCACAGAGCGCCCCGAATGAACCAGTCGTGCTGTACGACGGAAAGATCTTGCTCCGCCACGGCGCTGAAAGAGCCAGCGGTACTGGCTCAGTCATTCTACGATGGCTTCCCTCATCAGAGATAAGGCTCGACTTTATCCTCGAATCGGGAGTCGCGCCGAAGTTAGGCAGCACTGTGACGGCCGAACTGGGGAATTTGCAAACCGAAGTTCAAGTCTTCTCCCGTTCCATCGACCTGAAGGCCGGTGTGATGTCCAAGAGAATCTCCGGGTTTATCAGTTCGATGCGTAATCTTGACACAAGCACCCTCGCCTCTCTCAGATTTCAGATTATAAATTTCATAGACTTCTTAACTCCAGGTCTTGTTGCCGTACCTGGAGACCCTGCTACGGTGGGGATGCTCGGTGGTCTCGACGGGACACAACGCACTGAGACACAACCGCAGAGCACGACGATCAAAGCGGCTGCACTCCGTCACGATCCCTGGGAAATCAACTTGGTCGCCGTACCAAACTCGACAGAGATCTACCGGAGCCTAAAGGAAACTGGCGGCTATGCCTTCACCCATGTCGGACAGGTAAAGAGAACTGACGGGGCACTGTTTTCCACCTCAGAAGTAGCCCCAGTTCTCTCCTGCCTCTCCGATTTTCTCTCTCTGGCTCGCGGCGCAGCCTGTAGTCTTCCTCTTCGCTGGGGCATTGGCTCTGGCCTAGAGGTCGTGTGGCGCGAATTTGGATCGCCCATAGTTGACACGTGGAAGGAAACCCTTGCCCCCAACTGGTTTGATAGGCACCACGGCAATCTCTTGGCGGAGTTATTCGGCAAGTATCTCTCGGTACACGAACATCCGGCAATCGGCGAGCCATTTCGGCTTGCACTGCACTGGTACCGACACTGCAATACGCGAGCTGGTGGAATGGAGGGAGCACTCATCTTGGGCGTGACGGCCCTTGAACTCCTTAGTGCGCTTGTTGTCGTTGATGATGCCGGCGTAATAACAGCCTCCAAACACGACAAACTCAGAACCAGGACGAAGCTCGTCGAGCTACTAAAGGCGGTCAACGTTGAGTTTGGCATTCCGTCTCGCTATGAGAACTTGATCCGGTTCGCGAACGAGAACGAGTGGCAGGATGCGAGCACAGCGCTGACGGAGCTACGTCACGGTCTTGTTCACCCCAATAAGTCGAGGCGCCAAGTTGTTCTAAAGGCGGGTCTGGCCCTCTTCGAGGCGTGGCAGCTTTCGCTTTGGTATCAAGAACTCGCTCTTCTTTACTTGTTGAAGCACAACGGCGATTACATGAATAGGGTCAGAGCCGAATGGGTGGGGCAAGTTGAACCTGTCCCGTGGGCGTCCTGTGCCAAAACTCGGCCCTTTCGAAATAGACCATAAATCAGCAGCTTAGCGACTGGGCCAAGGGCCCCTAGGCTTTACAGTTACCCCACCCGCGGTCGACCTTCGAGAGCCGCGCCGTTTCACCGTACGGCAGAGGACGGCGAGCTGCTGCCGAAGAGCGACATTGTCAAGAGCCAGTTCGCGACGAGCCTTGAAGGCGGAGATGAGAGCGCGAACAAACGACGAAATCAAGCAGGTATGGTGCCGGCAGACCGGAGACTAATCAAGTTCGGGGCGCCCGGATGAATAAATAGAAGGCACAGGTAGCCTGTGATCCGCAAAAAAGAAGATCGCGCACCTCTGGATCGACTTTTTGCGGAGCACACCTGCACCCAATCCTGAATCTCCAGACGCGCCCACTGGTATTGTCAAGTTGAGGCATTCAAGGCCGATCCGACCTCAAGATGTTGGCAACGCGGTGCGCTCAAGCCCCATTATCTAGCGGCCCGCTCCGAGCTCGAGACCTCAACTTGACAGTACCTTGCGGAAGCACCGCTCACTTGGTCTTGTAGAGGTAGCCGATCCACGGCTGGGCTGCAACAAACGGGTGCAGATAGCTAAACGGCCTGGAGGGCGTAAGTGGCAAGCCCGATCGCCACCACACGGCCGCTGCTCTCGACGACCTCGAGACGGCAGGCGGCCAGCGTACGTCCCTTACGTACGAGTTCTCCAATGGCGAGCAAGTCTCCCTGGACTCCCGCCAGCAAGTTCAGCTTGAACTCCACCGTCTTGACCGTGGAGACCGGCGAGACCGAACCCACCGCGAAGTTGCCCGCCGTGTCGGCGAGCAGACCGATGAGACCCCCGTGGATGACGCCATGCCCGTCTTCGAACTCGGCCCGAAAGGGCAAACGCACGCGTGCCACGCCGTTCTCGCAATAGCCGAGTGTCATGCCCAGGTAGCGGCTGATCGGGGCCGCCTCGAAGCGTTGCTTAAGTTTCTTGAGATGCGCGGGCGTGGAACGTTCCGTCGTTTCACCCACCCGCTGGTGGCGGACACCTTCGGGCAGAGGAACCGGCACCAGCTTGGGCTCATTGAGGGGAGCCGAACGAGGCCGTACGGCGGCTTTCTTGCTAGCAGCCCTCGAAAGGATGTCTCTCTTTCCTGGTCCTTCTTTCATATCGAGACACGCTCCACGATGTTTGCGAGTGACGTGCCGTCTACACCGGTCATAGATCTGTGTGGTCCTGGGGTCGGAGCGTCCGGCCAGGTACTGCACGTCCTCCGGGGGCACGTTCTGGTTGAGTATATCCGTGATCCCGTGAGGAGCTCTCATCAATAGGTATGTAAAAAAGTTCAGATTCCAAGGGCGTCTAAGCTGCTGATTTGTGGTCTATTTCAAAAGGGCCGAGTTTTGGCACAGGACGAGGAAGAAGTGCGCCGGGGAAGAACCGCAGAAGGTACTGTCAAGTTGAGGCATTCAGGGCCGATCCGACCCCAAGATATTGGCAACGCCGTGCGCTCAAGCCCCATCATCTAGCGGCCCGCTCCGAGCTTGAGACCTCAACTTGACAATACCTTGCCGAATCCCGAGCCTTTCTGGATCCGGCCGTTACCCCGCCCAAAACCGCACGGGCCGCTTCCGAGGTCCTCTTCGGGGCGGCCTGAATGGACCCCAACACCGACGATGTCGCGTCCTTGATCTTCAGTGGACTGACCGTGTTCTTGAGCTTCCTCATATGACGCCGTCGTGTCGAGAGCAGTTCGGCAGCTCGCCGAAGAATGGCGGTTATGTGACCGGACTCGAACATTGACGCAAGATGACCTTCACAGAATCGGTCCTTCCGAACGTGGACCGTCAGTAATCTCCCCAGAGTTGACAGTCGGGCGCGTCCAAGCGCTTTTGGGTCGCGATACAGCCGTTCGGCAGTCGATTGCCAAGCGACCCGGTTGAAAGGGCGTATGACCCCGGATTCATGGAGAATCTCCAGCACTCGCATCGCACCGGGGTCGAAGGCGTAGAACGGGAAAGTGTCGGGTTCGGAGCACCACGAGCCTGCCCGAAAGTCGGGTGCTTCGAGAATGGGCAGTGCTGTCAAGGCCAGCTCCCAATTGACCTCCTTCTGAGACTCAGGTTTCATCGCTATCCCGTCGTGTCCAATAATACAAACGAACTGGTGCTTCCGCCATTACGTGTTGGTGAGATGACGCTAAGACTTTACGGTGCATTAAGTTGCAGCCAAAATAGCGCTCGTGACCTTCGCTTCGCGCTAAATGGGGCGTAAGCGCCTTTTTTGCAAAGGGATGCGTACACATCACCAACAGTAAACAGCGCAAGCACCGCTCCGTTCGCATTTTCGGACACGACGAGCAAGCGACTCGGCGGCCTACTTCGTTATGACTATCGTGCGGCTGCCTGAGTAGATACGTTCGAGTGCCGTCCGAGCCGCCCCGTGGGTTGCGTATCGTCGTGGCATTGACCTCGGCTGGCGGCCCATCGAATCTTCGCTTCGCGCAGATCCGATCATCGACCCTCCACAGGCCGACTTCGAACTCGACATCGTCCTGTGCCAAAACTCGGATCTTTCGAAATAGACCATAAATCAGCAGCTTAGCAAGTTCGGTGCGCGCGGATGAATAAATAGAAGGCACAACCAAACGGGGAGAAACAGATAAGGCCGCGCCTACGGAGCACCGCGCCAGCCCTCGACCCTACCGCGATCAAAGCGACTTTAATCACCGGAAGAACACTAAGATGGTTTGACTCGCGTGGTGGATCGCTCAATAAGTAGCGATGCTCGCGCCGATTCACGAGCGATTTCAACCCAAACGATAAGCTTTGACGAGTAGCCTCCTTTCTTTGGAACCAATCCTCGGTGGTGAAGCTCACGCTGCAGCATAGGTTCCAGTGTGTTGTGCAACAGCTCCCGTCGCTGCTCTGCTGAAAAGCTAGGTCGTGCTGGCTGTCGTCTGAGCAGGTCGATACCGTTGCGTTCCAGCTTAGGAACCGGCTTGCCGTCTGCACCAACGGTTAGTTGCTTGACAAATGACCGGTGCTCACCGTTCGTGCCTTGGGTGTGGATCAACCACCAAGAGACGACCGCCGGACCGTCGTTTCCGTCAACTGAAACGCCGAGCATCTCCGGGTCGAGACCCTGCCACCGCTTCAACGCATCGAGCGTTAGCGGGTGGTCGAGCCCCATTAGCTCGAGCCCTTCTTGCTCGCGAGCGAGATCGCGGTCGGTGGTGAATTTGCCTCCGGAGTGCCCCTCCTGCGAGACGATGGTGAAGGTGTTTCCGTCGAGCCGCTTCACTTGCTGCCCTTTCTCTGACATGGCGGCGGAAAGGAATTGGACAACACGATCAAACCCAGCTTCGACGTTTGCGAATGGCTTGTAGTCTTCGAGAGAAAAACCGTCGATGTCCTGGAACAATTCAAACACCACCTTGCGAGCTTCGGTGGCATTTGACATTGCCGCCTCGAGTTCCTCCTTCGTGCGACGAAGCTGAGGGTCGGAGAGCGCTTTTCGGTAGAGTGTATCGTAGGTTAGACGCTCCGATAACTGTCCAAGGATCTGTATCCTAAGATCTTCCGCGACGTTGCCACGTTCGTCGACTTTGCCGAGGGTGCGCGCAATTTCCTCAAGCTTGTCCGTGAGCAGCAGGAAAATCCTGCCCTCAATGGTGTCCGACAGCACGAGGTTGTATACCTGCGCCGTATGTTTTTGGCCGTATCGATGGATTCGCCCGATACGCTGCTCGACATCCATCGGGTTCCAGGGTAGATCGAAGTTGAAAAGTACGCGGGCGAACTGAAGGTTGATACCTTCCCGTCCGGCTGCGGTGCACACCAGCACCCGCGGCCCATCAGGTTTCTTGAAGCGGCGCTCCGCCGCCAGCTTTGCGCCGTGATCTCCACCGCGCAGAACGACCACACCCTGCCCAGGGTACGAGCTCTCAATCTCTCTACCTAGCAGATCGACCGTGCCGAGATAGGTCGTGAAAATCACAACCTTCTCATTGGGATTCTGCTCCCAAAGCGCGCCCAGACCGCGCAGTAGTTTCTCGACTTTGGTCTCGCGTGTCTCGGGGAAGCGCTTCAGTAGGTCACGAATCCGGAGTCGTTCCTCTGGAAGCGCCAAATTAACCACCATGACGGCCGCGTCTTCACCTGTTGCCGCGGCTTCCTCTCCGGAAGCGGAGTCGGACGCCATGGCGAGCTCTTCTTCGTCTAGTCGCTTGAGCATCTGGACCTTTAGCTCGGCAAGAATTGCGTCGACTTGGCCCTTAGAAACAGCATCGTCCCTTGGGATGTTGTGCTCCTCATGAATGAGATCGCGCGCTTCGTCGTAGAGCTCATTGCGAGCGTCGATATCGAGTTGTTGGTCTTTGATGATCGCTTCGTACAATGTGAGCATCATCAACCGGCGCGACAGCGTTCGACGCACCGCCGCGAAGCTCGAGGCGGCGATCTTCTGGAAGATGGTCATTACAAATCCGAGGGCGCGTCCTTCGTTGCCTTGACGCTTTGCCAGGGCGAAGCCTTCCTCCAGATACTCACGCAGCGCGAGGTAAAAGGTGCGCTCGTCGTCAGCCATAGTGAACGATTCGGTGTGAACCCATCGACGGGCGAATAGCGGCGATCCGTCAGGTCTACAAGCGTCCGCCTTAGTTCGGCGGAACACGACCGCATTGAGGCGATGCCGATTAGCGACCATTTCTTCAGGGCCAGCAAAGAGTGTTGGGTTCAAAAGCTGCACCAACATCCAAAATCGAAAGTGGTCGCCTTGGTGTGGCGTTGCGGACAGAAGGACCAAATCACGAGCGTGGCCTTTCAAGGCCTCCGCCAGTTTGTAGTTCTCCGTCTTTCGAACCTTGCGGCCCGAGCGGTAGGCCGTCAGGTGGTGTGCCTCATCGAAGACGACGAGATCCCACCGTGGCGCATCGAGCAAGCGGCGTACGCGGGCTCGGCGCTTCAGTGTGTCAATGCTGGCAATTAGTCGGTCGTGCTTCGCAAAGGCGTTTGACTTCCGGTCGGTTACGTCACCTTCACTGCCAAACACTTCGAAGTCGAGATTGAAAACCTCGTTGAGCTCTCGATGCCAGTTGTTTACCAGGCCTGCGGGAACGATAATCAGCGCACGATTGAGCTCGCCTCGACTCGCTAGTTCTCGCAACAATAGCGCGGTCTCGATGGTTTTCCCGAGTCCAACTTCGTCGGCGACAAGGTAGCGGCGGGGTGAGGCTGTGGCGATCCGATGGGTAAGGACTATTTGGTGAGGTAGCAGGTCTATGGGTGCTGCCGTTAACGCCGCTGCGCTCTCGACCAACGGAAGCGAGTAAGCCTCGCATGTGAGCCAGGCTTGTTTCAGCCGGGCATAGCTCCCCTCAACGTGTGCCAAAACGCGGTCAGTCCAGGGTGCAAGAAATCGGACTGAGCTCTCGTGAACTTGTCGCTCACCATCGCTGAAGAACGCGCGGACATAGCCTTCTTGGGCCGAGCTGACGACCACACCTTCGCCGAAATCGGCGTGCTGGATTCGTTGGCCTGGCTCAAACTGTGGTGTTTCTCCCATTAGGAAATCCTTGGGTGATACAATCCAACATATGCATCGCCATCAACATCCGGGTTCGATGCGTCGGAAATGATGATTCGAGCAGCGTCCGACTCAGCCCCTGCCCAAAGGCACCGGCCAATCGGTATCCCAGGGGCGTTGCGCTGAGAGCTGCTCTTCCATAAGTACTCCTCGGTCGCTCCCACCATGTGGATGCGGCGGCGTCCCGACGGAAGCCAAAGAATCAATGCCGCTTGCCCTTGGTATTCCTCCTGGAAGCTCAAGATGAGCCACTTGAGATCAGTCTCAAGCCACTTCGCGCCGTCGTCGTCCGTCAGCGCATCCAGACATCCTTCAACCCCCGCGACGACGAGGGCGTCACCACCGCTGCCTGGAAGGCTGTCTGGCCAGGCTTCCGCGAGGGCAAAGAATCCCCGCAGCGACACGACATTGGCTGGTGAAACCACCTCCGACAAGCCGCCCGCGTCCCAGAGCAAGGATAATCCCCGTCGCATCCATCCCGAATCACGTCGAATCTTCACGACGGCGCTTCCTCCTCAAAGAGACTTAGTTGCCGGTCCCTATGTTGAGTCTTGGAATTCCATCCGTCCAGGATGGTGCGGGCCCTGACCGCTGCCGTTCGTATCTCAGTAGTTGCGCCCTTACTTCCAAACCAGTCCAAGAGTGGTCCGAGCGCAGGATGGGGTTTGAAACGGCTGTTGGCGAGCGTCTCTGTGGCGTTGATGCCGCTATTCTCGAAGCATGCCCCGATTAAGAATGCCGCTTGGTCATAGTCGTGGACCATCCCGTAGCGTTGCTTGGCGTGCCATACGTGAGCGATTTCCAGAGGTGAGACGATCTCAAACGTCTTGCTTTTCTTGTCGTGTGTGCACCAGCCGTGGTCCACAAAGTCGGCCGGGGCATAGCCTGTCCCCCGGAGGAACTTCTGTATCTGATCTTGCGCAATTCGCTTTTCCCCGTCGAACAGCCGCAACAATTGGCATGTCAATGCAGAGGCTGAGACGGGTAGCGGCTCCTTGAGCGCCCCGGCCTCCTCATCGAGAAGCAGGTTGATGCCCAACAGGGCGTCCCTAACTTCCATGGGCTGATCGTCAGCGACGAACACCTTGCCGTAGTGTCGCGAGTAGTACTCGAGTGCTTTCCCACGCTTGATCACCTGAATGTCCGCGTCGGGAAGACCCTTCTTTTGGTGGTGCTCCAGGATGTCCTTGAGCCGACGAACGTCTCGAATGACCTCCCGCCGCATCTTTGCCCAACTCACCGGCGTTGGTTCATCAGCTCTCTTTCGGCAGACATGGATGATGTCGTACTCGATTTTCCGAGAACCGAATTCGCCACCACCTTTGATCTCGTCGCTTCGAATTGGGTAGGTGGCTTCGAGGTAGAAACCTGCGTCGAAGAGGCTTTCAAGGACGGCTACCCATGGAGCGTCCTCACTGTGATGAAACGTAAAAGCGAGGAGACCGCCCGGTTTCAGAATGCGATGAGCTTCGCGCCAAGCCGCGGTAAGCAGGCGCTGGTAGTATCTGTCTGAGTCCTCTGGCTGGCGCGCTCGGTTTGCAACGGCTTCCAGCGCCTTTGGTGTGAACTCCGAGCCGAAGATGTCCGGGTAGCGGTCACAGAGAACTAGTCGGAGCCATACATAAAAGAAATCGGAAAGCTCGGAATAGTGAAGGAGGCCGCCAAAGGGAGGATCAGTGATAACTAGGTCGTAGCTTTCGTCGTCTCTGGTGGATAGATTAGTCGCTGACCGGCACTCCAGCGTAGTACGACCTTGAATGGGGTCGCGTGGAAAGACTTTGGAGCTCTTTCCCGTGAGGCTCCCCGCCAACTCCGGAGCCATCTGTTCAAGGGTTCGGTTGTGGACGATTTCCCAAGGCTCTTCTGACCACTCCGCAGCTGCAAGTAGGCTCGAGAAGGCGGACGGCCATGGCCCATACCCGACAGAGGTAAAAACTCCTACCTCAATGGAAGTGTCTTTTGGATGAAAGTTTCCATTGGAGAGCGCGGGCGCGAAGTGATCTCGTGCTCGGTGCCAAAAACAGAACATACTCTGGTTCCGTAGATATTGCTGAAACGCCGACAACACGGATTCGCGTGCCGCCCATGAATGTTCGCCAGCGCTAACGATGGTACGAAGAAGCTGTGTGTGAACCAGTAGTTGTCGCGGGTTGAACATGGTCCACCAGTGTGTGAACCCATGATTCGGGATGCCCCCATTTAAGATGTGAGTCATGAAGCCATAGGGAAGCTCGCTCTTCGGCCAGTATTTCGAAAGGTCGCCATCTTTTCGCTCTCTCCATTCGAGAACTGCGGCGTCGAGCACGGATGAATCGGTGATGGGAGCGAAGAATCGACCACCATAGGCTTTGTTTTCCTCGTGGCAGGTTGGGCAATAGCCTTGCATCGCATAGGCGGCGATTGGACCTGTCTTTCCGGACGTACGGATAGCCTCAAGCACGTCGTTTTCATTGCCGCACGTGGAGGATTGGCAGGCAAAGGTCGATTTCTTGGGCTTCCTCTGGCCGGTTACGTTATCGATACGAAACGCTTGGGTGCCACCCTCCCATCCGGTTCTCACCGATACGCCTGTGTCTGGGCAGGTAACTTCTTCTGGAAGCGTGCCACGTACCTCGAGCAGGCGCAGCCGGCTGGCGCGCGCCTTATTCCAAGCCGTAGTCGCAAGGGGATTGTCCGTAACGCTGCCACCGAATGGACGACTGTCGGGGCCTTTAGCGGCCTCACCCTCAAGCCAATCGGGGTGAACAAGCAGAGTGAGATCAACTTTCTTTTTCCACGTCTTGCGATTGCTGGCACTGGGGCTGACTCGGTCTGTTTCACCGCAGTGGGGGCAAACCACGTCGTATCCCTTGAGCACCGCGAACAGACGCTCAGTGTCGACTACAGCTAAGGGAACGCCAGGCGCCATGCGAGCGTCCTGTTCTTCGATATCGTACGCGGCTCCGCATGAAATACACTTGTGTTCCCACGCCCGGACGGTCAGCTGCTTCACTGCTACTACAGGGGAGGACATAATCGGGGTGCGATGTTTACACCCTGTGACGTGACACGGGCCGTGTTTTGACCAGAAGACGTAAATGATCTCTGGGCCTTCGTAGTTGTAGTCGGCCCGTTCCTTCCGTGTCAGGGAAAGAGGTGTAAAGCCGTCGCCCATGACCTCCCCGGTTGACAGGCGGGTCCACTTTCCTCTGTGTCTGCGAGGACAATCGCATGCGTAGAAAGGCATGATCTGCGGCTTGACTTGCGCTTCCACGTCGGCGAGGAGCGCTTGGACCTCATCCTTTGCGGCCTGCGCCGTCTCTGCCTTCACCACGAACCAAGCAACAGGGTTTAGGTCGGTGCCATACATCTGCATACCCAATCGTGTCCCCTCTACGATGGTCGTGCCGCCACCCATGAAAATGTCAGCAACTTTCAGGTCACGAAAAGGTCCCTCCCGGTGGTTGCCGTAATAGGCATCCCAGATCATCTTGGATGCTTCGGCAGGCTCGTCAGGGGCCTTCGCGGCCGCCGCCAGGAGCATCGAACGGAAAACACTGGACCGCCTTCTTGCCCACCATTTGGACACCTGATAGATCGGCTTGCCCGCGTTCCCCTCAATTGCTGCAACCTGGTTGACCGGAAGAATTGGGAAGTCCACCTCGAGGCAGGTCTTAGGTCGATTGGGGTCAGAGAAATCGACCGTCTCAAGGGATAACGGTCTCCCGGCACCCACTGTTTCGGCGATTTCTTCTGCGAGACGCTCGGCCTTTGTTGTTCTGTTTCTTGCTGCCATCTTCAGCTCCCAGCCGGCCTCGACAATTCGATGAAGGGAACTGCCACCTCAAGCAGCGACAAACCACCATGCGCGAGCGTGGGATACCCTCCTTGGCTGCGCCACTTCCGTCTTCCAAGTACGAAGGCGTTTCGTCCACTAGGGGTGTCAAGGACGACATCGATCGGCGGAACCCAAGCACTCGGTTCGTATTCAGCAGGGGCAGCACGACCGCTCTTGAATCGTGATTTCAGATGTTGTGCCTGTCTTTTGTCCGACGTGTCGGGGAACAACCCGGTTGCGGCATAGCCGTGATCTGCAGTGATGACGAGGCGGCGACCAGTGGCCAGCCTCCGAATAAGCTCCCAGAAATCATCCGCTGTAAGTTGGTCTGCAGCTTCTCTCGCTAGTGCCGAGAGTCCGTGCCCCGGAGAACTGAGGTCATGAATCCGCTCATCGGGCCAGTGGTGCCACAACACCCAGTCCGTTGAAGCATCCACCAGATCAACACACTCCTTCCAAGGAAGACTGACGCTTTCGGTTCGGGCGCCTTGCAGCTTGTGAGAGCCTCCTGCTCCGTTGTTCTCAAGAGCTGAGCGATGACCGAAGCCCAGAGCCTTAGCAAACGGGTTCGTGTCGGCAGGAAGCTCTGCTCCTGTGGCCTGCGCGCTGTGAACCGTGTATCCACGCTCTGGCGCGCCGTGAACAAGCCACGGGGATTCACGCAACGACAGCGCATCTAGCACTAGGACAGCACGGCCGGAAGATGTGCCGTTCCACCAAGTGGCCAGCCTCTCTGCTGTTCTTGGCACGTTCGTGTAGTAGTCGGACCAGAGGTCCCATCCCGCTGTAGCAAGAAAGAGATCAACAGGTGCGATGTCGCGGTCACGGCTCGTCACCTCGCTCGGAGCCTTTTCGGGCGAAAGCGGAGAGCTACACGTCTTCCACGCAAAGGAAAACAACTCATTCCAGGCGTTCTTGGGCGCCGCCGACTGGAGGTTTTGCAAGAGCTTGAGAGGCAAGGCGTTCATTTCTTTTCCTTGTTCAAGCGCAGCTCGTACTTGATACCGTCGGGCAGTGAGCGCAGAAGGCTGTTTAGCTGTGCGCCGGTCAAGGACGAAACCTTGAGCGACATATCTTGGACCTGAGTTCCGGTGCTGATGCTCCACGACTCAACTTTACCGAGCAGGTTCAGTGCGGATGTCGCGTCCGATGCGTGCGGTACGAGTCCCGAGACCCTTCCGAAGATACCGCCAGCACCGCCTTCCGAAGTCGGAGATGTTTCTCCCTCGACACCATGATCGCCTTCTTCCGGTTGACCGCCGCCGCCCGTCGCACTTCCAGAAATCCCTCCCTCCGAATCGGGTGATCCGGAAGGGGTCGAGACGCCCTCGGTTTGTGGCACAGCCTGTGGCCGAAGCACGTAGGTCTCATCGAGATGCTTCCCAGTGCCGAGCTTGCCTCGCATCCGTCTCCAGGCGGTGTTTTCATCCTCGTCAGGGCGCACCTGTAGATACTCCATGCCCCGTAAGTTAATGGCGATGTCGCCACGTGCGCAGATGTGGATCACCCGTTCTTTCATTAGCGTCTCGCCTAGCCAAGGAATGCAGGTTTCACCCGATGGGCGGGGTTCTTGTAGCTCTCGCAGAAGCTTGCCGACAGACTCGTTATTGTCCGCCGCGGCACCAACCAGTGCGTCGAACTCTTCGGGGATGAAGAGATTAGTGCGAATGTGATCGTCTACTGCACCGGGAATTTTAGCCCCTAAAGACTTGTGTGCCTCGACGTGAAAAACGCACTTTGCCGGCTCCTGGAAGTTCCATGTGTCGAGGATGGCGAAACGGTCGAAGCGGTCGTTAAGGATGCTTCTCAATTCACGCTGATACTTGGTGAGTAGTCTTCCGTACTCTGAACTTTGCGTTCTCCATCCGTTAGCCAGAACCACAGCGCGCGAGAGGATCAACAATTCGTGGTCGAGAAAGATGTCGGTGCTGCCGACCCTTGGTAGGAGGAATCGCACTGCGTTTCTCCGAGACTGCAGATGGTCTCGAAGCCATAGTCCAAGCGCCGGTCCCACCGATTCCAGACTGACGGGAAGCACCATCAACGGCAAACGCTCATCCCAGCTTTGGGGTTTGTCGCCGTCATCGACGGATTCCCAGGGTGACGTTGACCAATTCGACGGAAGCACGATCACCCGAAATGCCTGGGAAACGCCCTCTTGCCCGCCGATTACGTAGCGGACTTCCTTGGCAAGTTGCTCTTGATCCGCTCCATCCGTGAAGAGCTTGTCATTGCGTGCGTTGGCGATGAGTTTGGCCTGAGGGTTCTCCTCTTCTCGGAATACCAGCCGAGTGCCGTCCTGATGGATGTTGAAGCTGTTTTCCTCGATGGTCGACAGCTCCACTTTGAACTGGTTGTCGTCGATGCACTTGCCACGCGTAATGTCGACCTGCAAGGTCTCGGGTTCCGCGCCGGCCATGTTTCCCACGGCCAGGGAACGTAACCACAAGGAGGCAATAATTTCTGCCAGGTGTGGCACATCGAAGTCCGGATTCGCGACTGCATCCATGACGGCGGACAGGTTGCGTTGTGCTTTCTCCCGCAAGCCAGTGTGATGCTGGTTTGATACAGAATCGAGAAGAGCCACAATGCCGCTCTTTTCATCGTCGAGACGAAAATCAGCTGCGGTAATGACTGGGCTGTCCTCGTGTCGCTTGAACAGGTCCGCTAGGACGCGGATCAGATCTCGAGTCTCCTGGGCCTGCGTGGCCACGAGCACCTGATCTTCGAGGAGTTGCATGAGGTGTGGCGCGTATGGCCAACATTCGATGAATTGCCGTCGGATATGGTCGTGCTCCGAGGGTGGTACGCTTAGGAGGCGCAAGTATTCCGAAACGTGTACGTTGATTTTTGGTTCAATCTGCGAATCTGAGACCTGCATGCGGTTCTCGAACAGGCGGTGGAGGAGTAGTTTCTGTCGGTCTTGCTTCGCGGTTGGACCTTTGAAATCAACCAGAACTGGCCCCACGCGTTGGATCTGCTGGAAAGCGTCTGTGCTGCCATCTCTCACCGACACGACCAATACGAGCAGGTCGGGATGTTCCTTTGCGATTTCAGAAAGGAGTTGAATGAAGTTAAAGGCCCACGTTCGCCGGGGGTACTGTTTGGTGTTCGTTAGGCCGTCGTACCAGGTCTGAAATTCGTCAAGCACCAACGCCGTAGGCGTGTGCCTGAAGAGCTCAACAAGAAGCTCGTAGTTGGGCACGTCCGTCTTTTTCTCACCGAGCCCTCTCCACATCCCGCGAACTTCCGGCCCGTGCGGGTGACGTTCGAAGATAAGGTCCCAAAGAAATTTGTAGTTCTGCCGGTGAAGACTTTCACTGATGACCTGCATTCCATCCCGCAGCGGCAGTTCGGCAAGCTTGGAGTTGCCGAGACGATCTCCCCACACCTTTAGCCAGTGACGAGTCGCATCGTAATCGGTGAATGCGTGATGCAGCATCGCCATCAGGTGGGACTTGCCCTGGCCACGCTCACCGATGAGGACGAGGGGCCGAGCTTGGCCGGGACCTACCGCTTCTATTGCGCCAAGTGCATCCGCCGAAGGGTAAGTGATCTCCAAGAACTCCGATGCTGAGATCTGCGTAGCACCGGTATTGCTTGAGTTGGCTAGCTCAATCGCGGTGCCCTTAAGTCGGCGCTTTTGAAACTCCTGCCGCAGCGTCAGTTGAAGCATTGCTCAGTCCTCCTGTATTGGTTCAGCGTGAAGATGACAGCGAGGTTGGACGTTAACGCAACGCCCGGCGGCAGGATGTCCCCTATCGCCCCAGGGATCGTACCAGAGTGCTCGGGGGCGTCAAGGGTAAAGCGCGCTGCGCGCGCCGGCTTCGCCGCCCTTGACGCCCCCTGCGCTCTCTGGTACTCAATGCTTGTGGGCGAGAGGGAACGGAGTGGGGCTCCTGGGATCAGAGTGTTCATGCGGGCACCTTGTTCGCACGGCGCTCACGCCGTAGCTTCCGAGCCTGCTCGAGTTTGCGGTCCGCCGCCTCGATACAGGCCGCGCTTACAAACATTGCGGAGGAGCACCTCGCACAGAAACTGCACCCGCCCATCGTAGCGATGCTGGAACGACAGGCGCCAGTTGCCATCGCCGAGAAGAAGGCCGAGTCTCAGGTCGATGAAGCTGTCCAAGCCGCGCATTCGATGAATGACGAATGTCTCGTTGTGCAAGGCCCGCCAGGGACTGGCAAAACGTATACCGCCGCGCAGATGATCACTTCTTTACTGGATGCGGGAAAACGTGTCGGTGTGGCCTCCAATAGTCACAAGGCCATAGTGCGCCTTCTTGAAGGTAGTGGGGAGGCACATCGCGCGAATGGCGATACACTTCGTGGCATCAAGATCGGAGGCGACGCAGACATCCAGCTATTCGAGGACAATTCCGAACTCCAGCACATCAAGAGCAATAAAGACGCTAAGGATGTGTATGGCGGTGGGATCGTCGGCGGAACGGCATGGCTGTTTACCCTCCCAGAGTGGGAGGGCGCGCTCGACTTTCTCTTCATCGATGAAGCAGGTCAGGTGTCTCTGGCGAATGCCGTTGCGATGGCCCGTAGCACTACGAATCTTGTCTTGCTAGGTGACCAGATGCAGCTTGAGCAACCTATCCAAGGGACCCATCCAGGAGATTCCGGGTTGTCGTCGCTGCAATACGTACTTAAGAACCTTGAGGCGAGCAAGCCTGATCGGCCCGTGTATCACGCCGTCGTGCCTGTGGACTACGGGCTCTTCCTTGGAGAGTCTCGACGCATGCATCCTTCTGTGTGTCGTTTCGTATCTGAGACCGCTTATGAGGGCCGTCTTGTGTCACATCCGGACTGCGCGAAGCAAGAAGTAGAAATTCCGGAGAACGCCAGCCTAATAACAAAAGGGAACGGCGTTGTGTTTATTGGCGTTGAGCACGACGGCAACATTCAGCAGAGCGACGAAGAGATTGCGCAGGTGAAGGCAGTATACGAAGAGCTACTTGGAAGAACGTATCGTACATCAGATGGAAGCGACAAGAAGCTGGCCTTAGATGACTTCCTATTCATCACTCCCTACAACGCACAAGTTCGCGCTCTTCAAGCGGAACTCCTAGACGGTGCGCGTGTTGGTAGTGTGGACAAGTTTCAGGGCCAGGAAGCGCCGATCTGCATATTCTCGACCTGCTCAAGCTACGGGGAGTACGGCTCCCGTGGACTTTCCTTTATTCTGGACCGCAACCGGATCAACGTAGCTCTGTCTCGGGCACAGTGCATGGCCGTCATCGTAGGCGATCCGCGCATCGCAGGTGCTTCGGCTGGCTCGATGAACGAGATGTCGTTGCTCAACGTTTTCTGCAAGATCGCGCATTCTTGATGGGCGTGCGTGAGAGAGGGGAGCCGAAAAGGTATAATTTGCTCAATGTCACAACCCCGTCCTGTGCCAAAACTCAGCCCTTTTGAAATAGCTGATAAATCAACAGCTTAGTGTCTGTGTTTGCGACTGGGCCAAGGGCCGTAGGCTCTACAATTGTCTTGGGCGGACGGGTCGTCACCATGCAGATGACCACCTTGTGCCTTCTATTTATTCATCCGTGCGCACCGAACTTGATTAATCTCCGGTCGGTTGTGCTCCGCAAAAAGTCGATCCAGCGTTGATTTTGCCCGGGCGTTGCGGCCGGCGATTCGGGTTCCCCGGTACGCGCGGGGAAACAACATCCAGAAACGGGATGCCACACTTTCGGGCGAGGACCTGGATCCATGCCTGGGGAAAGATGGATATCAAGTAGGCCCGGGCTGCACCTGGACCAAAACGTGCTAGGCCTGCTACGCCGCGATAGCCCTGGCCTCGATTCTGGGCCTCTCGGGTGGCCTCTTTTCCGCTGCCGCACGGCCCGGTCAACGCCCGTTCTCCTATTTGGGCGCAAACGTGGCACTCGAAAATCGAGGTTAGAGACGAATGCCGAAAATGAGGCCAGTTCAGCCCTTCTAGCGCGTCTCTGGTGCCACCTACCCCTGTAAAACCCCGCCAACCGCGCGGAAAATCTCATCCGTCTCTGCAGTGCCACAATTGGGCAGACTGGGTGGCGGATGGCGCAGTCTGGTGCTATCCGGTCTCGGCTGGAAACCTCGAAACACAGGTCGGAACCCGCGTCCTGCCACATACGGGGGTTTTGTGACTTTTGTCACAGGATCGATTCGCCCTAGCCGTAAGTGTCCGAAAATATATGGAGTAAATTGACCGATCCTTCTTATAAATCACGGATCTTGAGAATTTTGCGAGCAGATCTGCGCGGTTGGGCCGAGCATCTTGAGCCGTTCGACGAGCTTCGCAAAGTCGGCAAGACAGCGGGTCAGCCGGTCGACCTTGTAGATCACCACCTGCTCGGCGAGACCAGCATCGATGTCGGCGAGCAAGCGCTGCAGGCCCGGGCGCTCCAGGGTTCCTCCCGAGATCCCTCCGTCCTCGTAGACGGTTGGCAGCAGCACTCAGCCTTCTGCCTTGTGGCTCGCGACATACGCGGCGCAGGCCTCTCGCTGCGCATCGAGGGAGTTGAACTCCTGCTCGAAACTCGCTTCCGCACCCTCGGGCCAGACGATTGTAAAGCCTACGGCCCTTGGCTCGGTCGCAAACACAGACACTAAGCTGCTGATTTATGGTCTATTTCAAAAGGGCCGAGTTTTACTGAACGTTGACAGCTGGCCCCGTACCAACATTGGCAAAGCACAAGTAGTTTTGACCGGCGAGGGAAACGGCCGTGTCGCGCAAAACCGCATCGTCTGAAGTGTCGGCCGATCGCTTCAATACAACGCACGGTCGTGGCAATTGCTCCGCGGCCGCCCATGCAAGTTTCTTGGTGTCACGCGCATATCTCATTAAGACTATTAGTGTCCAAGAAAGTACCAGGAGCGTCAAAACGCCCACTGTCAAACTGAGACATTCATATGCGGTCATCTGAGTCGATTATCCCACGTCCGACAGAATCTCCTTCTCCAGAGCATTGGTCGTTCGAATCGATTTCCACATGGCACGAGGGAATTCGTAGAAGGTCAGCAGCTGATTACCGGCCTCCTCTAGGCTTCGGACGACGGTCGGCGCGAGAGGCGTCCACTTGGCGACGAGCTCGTCATAGCTTTGCGAGCAGCGATCCCGTTCTTGGCGTAGACGACCCGGTTGTAGTCACGCCGGAACTCACGGCGTGCGTGCGCCGGGCAATGTTCGAGCAAGTTGGCGCGCTTTGTGCTCGGTACATCGTGGCCGTCGCTGATCACTAGCTTGGGAGCCCGGAGTCCTCGAGCCTGGAGTCCCTCCAGCATGGAGCCCCAATGCGTCGAGGCTTCGCTCACCGCCAGACGCAATGACAACAGACGTTTCTGCCCGTCTGGCGCGACCCCGAGCGCGGCCAGTACGGGTACGCTGATCACACGCTTCGCCATCCGCACTTTCAGGTGGAAGCCGTCCAGGTAAACGATCGCGTAGACCTCCTCGCTGAGAGTACGGTTCTGCCATTCCTCGAAGCGCTCCTTCAGCCGGCTAACCACGCGAGACACCGCGCTCTTCGATAGGTGCTCCTCACCGAGCAGTGGTTTCAGCGCTTTGCGGATCCCGCGGCTATTCACGCCCGACAAGTACGTCCCCTCGGAGAGCAGCTTGCTGCTAACCGAGCCCATTCACGGAGTGGGCGCTGGCAGATGCAGCTGGCAGGCTCACAGCGTTGCGACGAGCACTCGCTGTTTCTCCCAATCGTCGGGAAGCGGATGATGCAAGAGGTAGCTCGAGGTCAGCCCAACGGGCTGGCGGCCTTCGACAATGGCGCGGACGATGTCGGGAGCCAGGAAGGCATAACGGATTGCCTTGCGCACGCGGTCCGTTGGGATGGCGTTTTCGGTGGCAATCTGCTCATAGGTTTTGCCTGCTTTGATTCGGTCGAGCCAGGAGAGGGCGTTTCTGATATTGCGCAGGAGTGTGCGGTCGACGGATTTCGTGGGGTTGCCCAGAACGAGCTTGGTCTCGACGCCGCGTCGACGCAAGCGGAACGGTGCGTGGATGCGGAGTGCATCCTCGCGAATGCGGTCGGGCCCCATAGACAGGCAAGCAGCGAACGCATTGCGGTCGAGCAGGATGGACACAGAGCCGGGGCTGATGTCGACCCGCCGGATAAGACGGAGCAGGGGGGCTGCCGAGGCACTATCATCATTAGTACCGGAACACAGCCCGTCTAAAAAGCGACGCACCGAGGCGAGCTCTTGCATCGTCGGAGTGTGGATCAACGAGGCCGAGAAGGTCGTGGCATCCACATGCTGTCGGATGAGATGCACGACGGTCTGTTCCAGCATCGGGGCGGGCAGGCGCCAGCCGGAGAGGTCCTTTTGGCCACTGTGCTGGATGAGGCGCCGGGAGACGTAGTAGCGGAGCCGTTGCCCGTTTTTCTTTTTGGTGTGGCTCGGCGTCATCCGGTCCCCGGTCTCATCGAAGAGCTTGCCTGCCAGTGGGGAACGGGCTACGCGGCCCTTGGTCGTGCGTCTCCTTGGTTTGGCAGCCCCTGCCTGCAGCTGCGCCTGGACCGCGTCCCAGAGCTCCGGCGCGATGATCGATGGATGCTGGCCCTCGTAGACACGCCTCTGGTGCCGGATGCGGCCGGCGTAGAGAGGATTGGTCAGCAGGCAGTGGAGGTGTCCGCGACGGAACGGCAGCCCGCCCGTTCGGGTTCCATCCGCGGCGAAGCGTTGCTTGGTACGCAGTCTCAGACGGTCCGCCTCGGCCTTCACCTGCCGGAGCGTTCCGTGCTTCCGGTACAGCGCATAGAGCGTCTGGACCGTTTCGGCCTCAGCCTCGTTGATGCGCAGCGTGCGCTCGTCCTTCTCATAGCCGAGCGGTACGCGGCCGCCCATCCATAGTCCCTTGCGCTTGGAGGCAGCGACCTTATCGCGGATCCGCTCGGCCGTGACCTCGCGTTCGAATTGTGCGAAGGACAGCAGCATATGCAGCGTCAGTCGTCCCATGCTGGTCGCGGTGTTGAAGGACTGAGTCACCGAGACGAAAACCGCGCCGGCCGCCTCGAGCCGTTCGACGAGCTTCGCAAAGTCGGAGAGGGAACGGGTCAGCCGGTCGACCTTGTAGACCACGATCTGGTCGACGAGACCGGCATCGATGTCGTCGAGCAAGCGCTGCAGGCCCGGGCGCTCCAGGGTTCCTCCCGAGAGCCCCGCGTCCTCGTAGACGGTTGGCAGCAGCACCCAGCCCTCCGCTTTCTGGCTCGCGACATACGCGACACAGGCTTCTCGCTGCGCATCGAGGGAGTTGAACTCCTGCTCGAGACCCTCTTCCGCGCTCTTTCGCGTATAGATGGCACAGCGGATTTTCTTCATGTTAGGCCTTGCGCTTGGGCGTCAGACCGAAAAAACGTGGTCCTGACCAGTGGGTTCCGGTGATTCGCTTTGCGATGGTAGTGAGGGACGGATAGGTTTTGCCGTCGAACCGATAGCCGCTGTCGATTACCTCGACCTGGTAGGTCCGGCCATTCCACTCGCGGACGAGATGGGTGCCGGCAGAAACGGACCCTACGGGAGCGCCGGAGCTTGGTGTCTCGTTCGCCATGGCAGCCAGAGCGCGCCGGGTTGCGGCCAAAAGCCCGCCATGGGTCCGGCACTGGCGTTCGTACGCCAGAACACGGCGCAGGAAAACGCACGAGAGCGAGCTTGGAGGAGTAGCCCCAAAGGTTTGCTCCCAGACCCGCCGTAAGCTGGCGAAGTCCAAACCGTCCAAACCGACGTTTCGGCCAACCCCTGTATCCTGCGGCATCACCGAACGTTCGCTCTTGTGCTCGATAAAGTCCAGTCTAATGAGGGACTTCCGGGTGCAAAGTTCACTGCCCGTAGCTCGCCCGGCAGCCGATTTGAGCCAGCCGTGCGCACCCCCAGTGGGCCTGTCGCTCGCCACCCGACCGACGACGAGCGAACATCGGTCTTGGTGCTCGAAGCCAACGATATCCAGCTGTCGAACGCTAATGTCGCATTTGAGGCGTTCAGGCAAGCGAATGCTGAGCGCGAGGCATGGTGCCGGCAGACCGGAGACTAATCAAGTTCGGTGCGCGCGGATGAATAAATAGAAGGCACACCCGGGCGCTCCAGGGTTCCTCCCGAGAGCCCCGCGTCCTCGTAGACGGTTGGCAGCAGCACCCAGCCTTCCGCCTTGTGGCTCGCGACATACGCGGCCCTTTTGAAAGGGAATTATATACGGTAGTGACGAAAAGCTGGAATCGGGCGGCGGGGTCAGTTGACTAGGACTCGCGACGAGGCGCCCCTCCTGATACCAACGCTTCCGCCACCTCCAATGGCGTAGCGTCGATACTCACGTCCGCCTCAAGCTCAGCCTTGCTCGGCTGGTAGGTCGACGGCTTCAAATCCATGACCGGGCGCGGGCGCTCCGGCTGCTCGGATTTCTCTTTCATTAGTTTCTTCCTTATTCTCACGCCTCATCCTTCTTGGACATTATGCTTAGCAAACCTTCAAGCAATCCTTCTACTCGTGCCAGCCGTTCGCCTTGACCACGAACGTGGGAATCCATCCTCAAAACCAATCCGGCGAGGCCCACACCAACCGCCAGTCCCCTGTATCAGAAAATACTAGACAAAGCAGTGCTTGCCGAAACCATTCTAAGTGCATGAATCTTATGAATCTTATTGGCTGGCGAAAAGCCTAACTTTGTATAGTAATCAAAGATCCAGGGGACTAGAACCGTCCACGCTTCCGGCGTCATTGGCTTCTCTTCACAAAGCCGCTCATAGCTCACCTCTCGTATTTGTGGCCTATTGTGCCACAACACAGATACAATACCGATCTAAGTGCACCTTCGGACAGGCTGGCCCTTTTGTCGGGTCGCCTGCCGAATACAACAGCCCGGAAAGGGTCAGGGGTAGCTCCCCTGGCCCAGGGCGAATACGCAGGCATCGCAGTCTCTGTCCGATGGTGCATGGCCCGGCGCCAATTATGGTCCCGCGCCTGCACGGAAGGACAGAGACAATGGGAACATCATTTGCCATAACTGGAGTGTTGCTGGCGATAGTTTCGCTTGTATGGGGAAGCAGACCGTTGCCAGGAACTCTGAAATGGGCACGTGCGTTGTTTGCCTTTTCCTGTGTGCTCTTGCTCATCGGGGGCACTTCTACACCTGAGCGTCTTGAGAAACCAGAGCCAGAGGAGGTAGCAGTAACCGACATACCGTCAGCGTCGGTGGCGGCACGAGACGTGGAGGCGGAGCTGGAGGCCTCTCCAGATCCCGAACCCGAGCCCGAGCCCGAGCCCGAACCGGCACCAAAGCCAAAGTGGATTGTTAAAGACTACACAGTGGCCAAGGAGAAGGATATCAGTAGTTCCAATCGCCTCCGTCGGCATCTTTGGATCGTGGCGCCAACGGCGCTTACGCCTGAATCGCGCATCGCCACACTCATGGAGGCTGCGGTGCGCGTACACAGAGAACAGCATCCGCAGTACATTGGGGCGTTTCTCTTGCCGTTCGAGTCGTCCGGTTATCCTATGGCTAGGATTAAATACGCGCCGGATGGCTGCGGGGTGAGCGGGTCGGACTGCACGGGCGAGATGTGGACTGACGCGGCTGCGTCGGAGAGCGCACTCACACCGATGCAGTTGGTCATCAGGAAAGATTGGGACGCCAACCGCGATCGTTTCAAGGATACTGACGGGTTTGTGGAAGAGCCGCGTCTTTACCAATTCCTCGCCAACAAACACAACATGACCACCAAGGCCGTGCGTGCTGAGATGCTTGGGTTTGCCATAGCGACATCTCCTAGCAAAATGGAACTACCGAGGGACTTGAGGACGAAAGGCAAACTCACCGAGAAAGAGCAAACACGAAGTGACGAAGTAGCCTGCCGCGCTGATCTGCAATGTTGGGGCGACAAACACAGCTTGCGAGCGACGCGGCCTTGTCAGTTGGTGATTGAACAACTAGCCCGGTACGACTACGAATGGACGGACGGCTGGGGATCCAAGTTCAAGAAAATGGCATGGAAAGACCGAAAGGCTGGAATCCTGACGTATTTCGGGTCTGAGATTAAGTTCCAGAATGGCTTCGGAGCGTGGCAGAAGATGAGCTACGCGTGTGATTACGACACGAATACAGAAAAAGTTCTTGACGTCCGGATCAATTAGGAGCGGTAGTAGAGTTTGTGGGGTGCGCCGGTCACCACTCAGAGGGTCAGAGCACTGTCGAACCATTGCCTTGGTGCACAACTCCGATAGAGGCCGAGAGCTCGCTTGGCCCCGACTCCCATCATCCGATCATCTCGCTATCAGGCATCCCGAGCGCCGTCATCGTGTTGAGAATCTTGCACCCGATCCTTGCCTCAACTCTCTGTGCCGCCAACCCTCTCGCTCGCATCGCTGAGCCCACGATAGAAATGCTCATGGGGAACCTCGTATCCGCGAGTACAGGACAATTGTGGACCGAGATCGCGAGTTGTGCACCAAGGCAGCGGCAAGGTCGAATCCTAGAGGCGTTCTCAAAACTCCCGGAGACCAGCCGATCGCGGCACTGGCTCTGCGATAGGCGACCCCGAGCAGACCTAGCTGTTGAAGGGGCAAGGCCGTCCGCCCTGGCAGCTGGTCACCGACAAACTGAGAAGCTACAGCGCCGCTCACCGCGAGGTCATGCCGTCCGTCGTCCACGACACTTACCAGTACAGAAACAACCTAGCCGAAGTCTCGCACGAACCGACGCGACAACGGGAACGACAGATGCGGAAGTTTAGAGCTCCTGGGCAGGCGCAACGATTCTTGACCGTGCATGGACTCGTGCAAAATCTCTTTCGCGTCGGACGGCATTTGTTGCAAGCGCATCATCATCGGGAGCTACGAGACCGCGCTTTCATCGTCTGGCAGGAGGTAACCTGTGCCGTCCGATGAGAGCAAAGGAAGTCAGCTCGACGCGATAGGTTCGCTCGCTCAACGTCAACTTGACAATACCTTCCGCAGCCAAGACATCAGCAATCGAGAGATATTCCCGACGGGGAGCTTGTTATCAGCGCCCGCGCCATCACCAGTTCGCGGGCCGTAGCCAACTGGGGCTGGCATGGGTTTCCATTCTAGCTTTGAGGGATCAATCCCAAGTTCTTCGAGCGTCCCATATCTGACCGGATTCCGGTCAGCTCTCCTCCATGTCTCGTGAATGTTCACCAGGGCGTACTCGCTGAATTGGATCAGACAGCGGCGTCGCATTGGGCCGGGCGAAGCCACTACGCTGCTGACTTTACCGATCAGAAATGCCGAGCGGTGTGCTTCTGGACCTTCAGCCCTAGGCTTGGCATTGCTGTTGCGGGTACATACCACGAAAGCGCACCGTCGTGCGCGGTTTCGATCCAAGCGCCACTCCGATGTACCCCCATCGTTGAGAATACGATCGATGCTCTCGAATGTTAAGACGACGACGGTTTCGTTCGACATATTACTACCTCCCTAGCCTTGTCAGTGAGGTTCCTTGCCACCTGCTTCATCCACTCCCCGTTTGGGTCCGAGGTTATCCCACCGATGCATACGCAGCGAGTGGCGATATCGATGACAAACAGGACATGGTAGCGGACGAGCCCGAACGGGTTCACAACCTCGACCGTGAACAGGTCTGTCGCGGCGATAGCGCCCCAATGAGCCTTGATGAAGGTGCTCCACGACATGCTCTTGCCCCGCTCCGGGGCAGGTGCGATACCGCGTCGTGTGCCAAAACTCGGCCCTTTTGAAATAGACCATAAATCAGCAGCTTAGTGTCTATGGTGTGCTCCCGTGAACGGCTTGGCGGGTTGCTACGTTTCTACCATCGGGAAGCCGCATGAGTATTTTGACCTCACGACGTTCCGCTGGGCGATATACGCCCCGCCTCTATTTACGACGCCGCTTCGCTCGGAAGTGATCGAGCGAGAACTGTCCACCACCCATCAAGATCAAGGCCAGCATGATCACCAGAAAGAGAAGTGCCCGCTCTGGATTTCCCCAGCTATCGACTGTCTGCTCTGGCACCTCGAGTAGGCCGATCGATATCAAGAGATGCAAGTGGAATCTGTGCCGCAAGAAACTCGCGACGAACATTGCGAACGCTGCGAACGAAGCGGCGACCCGTGTGAAGAGCCCCGAGGCAATCAAGAAGCCACCCGCAAATTCGGTGAGCGCCAAGCACCAGGCGAAAAACCCCGGCATGGGAAACCCCAACCGAGCGATGCTCTCGAGTCGCCTCGTGGGATCACCCCAAACAAGCTGATCGATCTTTCCCCAGCCGTGGGCAAAGGCGAGTCCCAGCCCAGCCAGTCGCAGTATCAACAAAGCGAAGTCTTTCGTCAGCAATGAGTTCATAGCACCTCTTTGAACGGGCGCTCGAGACCACAACATAAACGCCCTATCTTTGCTCGTTTGTCGTGAAATGTAATCATTCGTCTCAGACTATCCCAAAGGAGACCTCGGACGCTGAACCTCGTCCCATTAATTCTTGAACAAGGTGCGAGAGCATAGTGCCTGGCACGCCCCCGTCCTGTGCCAAAACTCGGCCCTTTTGAAATAGACCGCAGATCGGCAGCTTAGACGCCCTTGTAATCCGCGCAGAATCGAGGGTATTTCGCGCCGCAGGACTGGTCGTGAGGTCAAAATACTCATGCAGCCTACGGACCTCGAGATCACAGACCTCTACGCCTTGAAATCACTGGAGTCGGATGGATGCAAGGTTCGCTTCTCGAACCGGCTGCACGCGAAACTCTTGCTGGTATTGTCAAGTTGAGGTCTCAAGCTCGAAGAGGGCCGCTAGATGATGGGGCTTGAGCGCACGGCGTTGCCAATATCTTGGGGTCGGATCGGCCCTGAATGCCTCAACTTGACAGTACCTCCCCTCCCTCTGCCTTTCCCTTACGCCGCAGACGTGGCCGGCTCACTCTCAACTTCCGCTCCGCAAGGCTTACTACGCCACCCTGCCGGCCGTGCCAGCGAACATCGCTACCCTTCTTCCCCGGGCGTTTCTCCCCAGCCACACTTTGGGCTGACAGATCCAAGACCGCTTCGATCGTCGCTCGGCCAGCAACGTCGATCACTTCGTCGATCGCTATCTCGGTTCGCTCAATCGCATCCAAGAACGGCAACAGAGCTTGCCCCTTCGAGCTCAGTATCTCTCGAAGCTTCTTCCTGTTCTTCGCATCGATGATTTGGTAATTTGACATCGTGGTGGCTCCTTTCTTTTTCCTTCACAGCCGGATTCTATCGAACCCGGCCTTAGGAGCCGCCACTCCTAACCTTCAACTATCTCAGGGGCATCTCCTTGAGTCACGTTCGTGGAGGAAACGAGACGGATGAAGCTGACTGACAAAGCCATCTTGAGGATGGTGAGCGAGTCACCGGGCCGTAACACAAGTGAACCCATAGGTGGCCCCGACAAAAAAAATAGACCCCAGAGGCCGAGTTTTCTCGTGTCGGACGAAGGCAACCTATGCGCTGGGGCGGAGAGTCGAGTATTATGACATGCCCGCGGTGCGTGCGATCGCTCTCGAGGCCGCGCACAACGGCAACCGCAAGTCCTCTTTCATTTTTGGCATTGTGAACAGCGCGGCGTTCCAGATGAAGAAGTTGGAAAACACCGAACCGACCACGGTGGTGGTAGAATCGGGTCCGCCTTAGAATACGAGCCGGCTCCAGAAGGCCTAAAAAGAATGTACATTACTAACAAGCATATCTCTCGCCGCACGATACTTCGGGGCATGGGCGCGGCGGTGTCACTGCCGTTGCTCGAAGCTATGGTGCCGGCCCGGAGCGCGTTTGGCAAGCCGACAGCTGACCCGGCTCGCCTGGTGTGCATCGAAATGGTCCACGGTTCGGCCGGCAGCACCAAATACGGGATAGAAAAGAACCTGTGGGCGCCGGCGGCCGAAGGCAGTGCGTTCGACCTCACCCCGAGCAGCTTGAGTCCGCTCGAGCCGTTTCGGGATTACTTGACGATCGTCAGCAACACGGACGTACGCAATGCCGAGGCCTTCACGCTGCCCGAGATAGGCGGCGACCATTTTCGTTCGAGCGCGGTGTTCCTGACGCAGTCTCACCCGAAGCAGACAGAAGGCTCGGACGTCCACGTTGGGACGTCGATGGATCAGCTCTACGCCCGGCGGTTCGGTCAAGACACGCCCATTCCGTCGATGCAGCTCGCGATCGAGAACGTGAACCAGGCGGGCGGATGCCAATACGGTTATGCCTGTACCTACACGGACGCGATTAGCTGGGGGTCGCCGACCGATCCGCTCCCGATGATCAGGAACCCCCGGGTCGTTTTCGACCAGATGTTCGGCTCCGGCGGAACGCCGGAAGAGCGGGCAGCCAGGCGCCGGACCGATCGCAGCATTCTTGACTATGTCACCAACCAGGTGGCTAATTTGAAGAACGACCTGGAGCCGGCCGACCGCAACCGGCTCGACGATTATCTCGAGAACATTCGCGAGATCGAGCGGCGGATCCAGAGGATCGAGGTGCAAAACGCGAGCGGGGAGGAGAGAGAGCTGCCCGATGCGCCCGTCGGCGTGCCGGACTCGTTCGATGAGCACGTCAAGTTGATGTTCGACCTGCAAGCGGCAGCGTTCGCGTCGGACATTACTCGGGTGTTCGCGTTCAAGATGGGGCGAGACGTTTCGGGCCGTGTCTACCCGGAGACCGGCGTCAACACTGGGTTTCACCCGGCCTCGCATCACGGCGAGCGAGAGGAGCGGATCGAGGAGTTCGCGAAGATCAACCGGTACCACGTCAGCACCATCCCGTACTTCCTCGAAAGGCTCCGTGACACACCCGAGGGCGACTCGAATCTCTTGGAAAAGGCGCTGATCCTCTACGGCTCTCCAATGGGCAACCCGCACGTTCACAACCACAAGCGCTGTCCGCTCTTTTTGGCTGGCCACGGCAATGGCCACTTCAAGGGCAACCTCCACGTCAAAGGCGCGGATGGTACGCCGATGGCGAACACGATGTTGACCGTGCTGCGCCGACTCGGGCTCGACGAGCTTGAGAGCTTTGGTGACAGCACGGGGGAGATGGCGATCTGACACAAAGGTCAGTGGAGCGACTTGTCCCTTCCATAAACTCGAGCTGTATGAGATTGGCGCACCTCCTGCAACCAGGATGCTTTGGTCGTCTTCATGTAGGACGTTTTAAGAGCCGGCGTCGGCTCTACTCAGGGGTAGAGGTGTAAGCTGGTGCGAAGTCCGGCAGCCGTTCCGAGCGGACCGGCTCAAGCAGCGGCGTGTCGAGTGTAATAATGATGGAGACCACCGACCTTTGGAATGGCTCTCACTTTGCCCATCGCCGGTGACTCTACCCGGCGAGGCTCAGGCGCGTTGTGCCTTCTATTTATTCATCCGCGCGCCCCGAACCTGATCGGTCTCCGATCTGCCGGGACTATGCCTGCATGATTTCGTCGTTTGTTCGCGCTCGGCCCTGGGCACGGCCGCAAACACAGACTCTAAGTTGCTGATTTATGGGCTATTTCAAAAGGGCTGAGTTTTGGCACAGGACGGGAGCGCTGGAGCTTGGTGTCTCGTTCGCCATGGCAGCCAGAGCGCGCCGGGTTGCGGCCGAAAGCCCGCCATGGGTCCGGCACTGACGTTCGTGCAAGAGAACACGGCGCAGGAAAACGCGCGAGAGCGAGCTTGGCGGAGTAGCCCCAAAGGTTTGCTCCCAGACCCGCCGTAAGCTGGCGAAGTCCAAAACGACGTTCCGGCCAACCCCTGTGTCCTGCGGCATCACCGAACGTTCGCTCTTGTGCTCGATAAAGTCCAGTCTAATGAGAGACTTCCGGGTGCGAAGTTCACTGCCCGTAGCTCGCCCCGCAGCCGATTTGAGCCAGCCGTGCGCACCCCCGGTGGGCCTGTCGCTCGCCACCCGCAGCCTAGGGGTCGGAAGCCAGCCCTGCGGCGCGAAATACCCTCGATTCTACGCGGATTCCAAGGGCGTCTAAGCTGCTGATTTGTGGTCTATTTCAAAAGGGCCGAGTTTTGGCACAGGACGCGGAAGCATCCATCGAACAGCGGCGCGGTATGGTGAAGCTCCTCGATGCTGAATCCGATGTTAGTCTCGCAATTGAACCGACGACACGCTTGGGGTGCTCTTTCCTATCTATGAAAGAAACTAATTGAGGAGAGAAACATCGGGCCTATCAACCTGTCGACAAGTCGGTACACGTAGGCGACGTCGTCTGACTGGCCAATCGGTCTGCCATTTCAAGATAGCGGCAGAAGGCATTGGCCAATCGCATTTGCTGTGGCGTGCGGCATTCTGATTCGAAGATTTGCGGGGAGCTGACCATGATCGATACGCATTTGGCTCGAGATGTCGCAACGTTAAGTCGATTGAGGCTGTATAGGAATTCCATCCCCCGCGGTGCATCGGCGTGACTTGACGTTGCAGTCGAATAGATCGCAATCGGCGCTTCTTGGCCCTGGAACTTGTCCACCGTGCCAACCCGCGCTCCCGGCAAGCGTTGCTGAATCTCAAAGACTTGTGCGTTGTAAGGCGTAATGATAAGGATATCACCGAGCGCAATGGGTCGTTCCTGACCGTCTCGATCAACCCAAGTGACGTTGCTTTCCAGAATATCCTCCACAAGGGTACTGAGCGCCTGAGCCTCCTCAGGCGAGGAGTTCTGATTGCCGTTGTGTTCAACGGGCAAGTAGCGCAAACCGGAACCGCTGATCGATCCCGCCACTATAATGATCTGTTTTTCAAGACCAGCTTTTGAACTGAGTTTGCCCTCATAGAAAAGCTCGGACGTGTACGCGGATATATCGGGATGTAGCCGCCATGTTTCTTTAAGGAACAACCCCTTGTTCGGAGAAATGGTCTGCTCACCGGCTAGGATGTGATCGAGCGCGGAGACATCCGTGCCGTCCGGATGACTGCCCTGCGTTGGTTGGTCGAGCTGCTGCGGATCGCCGATCAGCACCACGGCTTTGGCCGCCTGCGAAACGGCCAACACATTAGCAAGCGACATTTGCGCGGCCTCATCAACAAACAGAACATCGACTGTCTCGAATGCTTCAGGGCGCGACCATAGCCATGCGGTTCCACCGCCGACAGATACGCCGGTTTTAAGCGCCGCGAACAGGTCTTCATTTCTCCTAGCGAAGGAAAGGCGGTTCTGGGGTCCCTCCTTCTCAGCAGCCTTGTGGCAACATTGCAGATTCACGTCCATCTCATCTGCCGCTTCGATGGCTGCATCGATCAGGTTGCGGATGACCTTATGACTGTTTGCCGTGATGCCAACTGTCTTGCCCCGGCGCACGAACTCACAAATCATGCGCGCCCCCGTAAAGGTCTTGCCTGCGCCTGGGGGACCCTGTATGGGAAGAATTCCGTGAACGAGATATCCGCATAGTCTCATGGCAGCCTCAACGGTCGTTTCTCCTTCACGATGCAGCTCTTGTCCGGCGACACGTGGGGCCTCCTTCAGCAAGAGATCGCGGGCAGCCCGATAAGGCCCTTCTCCACGCAGGCCATGCTGAGCCACGTACCCGCCGAGCCGCACAAGCGAGTCCTTGAGTACCTGCGCATTGACGTACGTATGTGCAAAGACGGCTTTCGGGTGGGTTGCGATGCTGTCTTTTCGTTTCTTGATATCAAGCGTGCATTCTTCAAAGGAAATCGCGTCGACCTTACCGAGGTTGTCTCCGCCAAGATTGCGGAGATCTTCGCCGCCGCGTAGTTCCGTCTCTTGAGGCGGAAACTTGTAACGATGATTGGGTGCTTTCGCGGTACCGCCAACGGGCCTCAAGAAATCAAGACCGGAGAGCCCGGCCCGTTCATCCATCATGTCCTCTTCCGTTAGATCAGCCAACCGGAAGTACTCCCACCACACCGATTTTTCTTCTCTGCGGTGCCAGTCAAGGATGTTGGCCAGTATCCAGCGTGCTTGCTGCTCCTCATCCCGCTCTTCTGGAGCTGCAGGAACATCGAAACTCAGACGCTCGATCAGTGCGTTTATCTGAATCAGCCAATCAGTGATGTTCTCGCTAGGGTCGCCGTCTCCCAGTTCCGGGCGGGGCACATCCACACCATCGGCGACGAGCCGCGCCCGCAATGTTTCAAGCCAGTCCCGCAGGCCGGCGGCAGAGCGGCAATCATCCTCGTTGTACGCAACCACCGTAGCCTTAATCTCATCCGCAATTGAGAGGATGTCATCGAGTTCGAGGTGTGCCTGGAGACTTGCCAGGGCGGCATTTACATCGGCCAATGCCTTCTCTCGTTCGAACGAATAGAACGGTTCCAATTTCTTGATGGAGTAGCTTTCCACGCTCGCGCGAATGCCACGGCGGACAACTTGGTAGAGATCGACAAGTAGTCCCGCGCGAAGCATTTGGTCGATCTCTTCCTGCCGCGTCGCGTAACGGCCCATCAGACGCTTCAGCGCCGACGGTTCATAAGGGGCGTAGTGATAAATGTGCATGCCGGGAAACTGCTCCCAGCGTGCCATGACAAAATCGACAAAGTTCTCTAAGGCCTGCTTTTCTTCGGCCCGTGAAAAAGCCCATTCGCTCCTGTACACGGCCTCTCCGGTTTCATCGATGAACAAGTAGCCGAAAAGATATTCGAGACCGTGCTCGCCAACGAATGGATCTCCCTCCAGGTCGAAGAAAATGTCGCCGTCAGAGGGTTCAGGAAGGCGGGTGAGTCCGAATCCATTCTCCACTGGAAGCAGTTCGAATTTGCCCTCACCTGCTTCACGCCCTTCCACTTGAACTCGCGCCTGTTCGCGGATGCGGCCATAGGTCTCAGCTGCGCCGCGATCCGGTTTCCAATCCAGCGGTAAGGGCATATCGGCCAAGTCCCTCACGGTTGTAACCCCGCGCTGTTTCAGCTCGTTGATCTGAAGCTTCGAGATTCCTGCCACGAGGCAAAGGTGATCGTCATCGCGGCGGCGCTTGTCGCAAGTCTTCCTCCATCGGCATACATCGCAATGCTCTATCGGATCGGGATAAGTCTCTACTGCGTCGCGCTCTGCCAGAGCCGTTAACAGACCACACTGCACTTTGCGAAAATAGGCAGCGTAATCCGCAAATCGATACTGTTGTAGCTCGTAATCCGACCACGGCGTGACAATGTGCATGAACTCAGGCGCCGTCCCTTGAGCCCTTGTCAGGAGATCGGAATAGAGACAAAGCTGGAGGACCGCCACCGCCTTCGTTTCACGCGCGAGCTTTGTATCAACTACCTCATACGACCATTTACCGATGTCGCTTGGGGCTTCGATACGGCGCAGAATGTCGGCACGTCCGACCCAATGATCGTACGACAACGCCCCCTGAACGATCACCTGCGCGCCTCGTTTCATGGCCCCAAGCGTTTGAGAGACGGCTTCGTCTGTGACCTCGACTCCATCAATTCTGACAGCTTCTAGACCCTCCTTCGTCAAGTGCTCGACGTAGTTCTGCTCGTGCACCAAACCCCGTTCCCAAAGAATTTGCGGAAGGAGATCATCCCGGACCTTCGGTTTCAGCAAAGCACCTTCGGCTACCGCACGGTCCAGTTCGGAGAGATGACGGCAATTCAGGTACCCGACCAAGTCGGTGGCGCTGAGTTCTAAGGAACCTTCAATTCGTTTCACGAAAGGCAGTCCTAGCTAAAGGAGTGTTGCCGATTGCCCCCTCTTCAACATCGGGACATAGATATTCGGATCGTCGTTCCCGGACGCTATTCACCCTGATGCTGACGGTGCGCCGCTCATAAGGGTCAATAATAAAAGGCTCCCGCACCAGTTTGAGGAGCGGCGTCACTGACGATGTTGGACCGAGCCGGTCATCAAGCCGGTCGGCGTCGATGATCGCCGCGTGGCAATGGTAGGTGTCGGCAAGCTTCTGGCGAGGCTGCCGTCGTGATAATGGTGAAGAACTTGAGCGAAGCCGCTCAACAAATCGGCCACTTCTCCGGCCCCGAGAGCCGCTTCGGCTGCCTGTGCTCCGGAGATGTTGGCTACTTCGTGCAGGGACGCTCCCGCCAAGTGGAGAGTGTCTCCGGGATGGTTTGCTGTAACTTCGCACGAGCTTTCGCGTCGCGTTACGCTCTCCTGATTCTGCCAAGTATAACGAAATCGGCCGAAACCCTTCAGGCGGTACTGTCAAGTTGAGGTCTCGAGCTCGGAGCGGACCGCTAGATAATGGGGCTTGAGCGCACCGCGTTGCCAATATCTTGGGGTCGGATCGGCCTTGAATGCCTCAACTTGACAATACCCCTTTACAATTTCTCAGGTCAGCACCGGTCAAATCCGTACTTTTCAGACTCGCACCGGTCAAATCCGTACCATTCAGATTCGCCTCTTGCAGCCACGCATCGTTCAGATTCGCATCGGCTAGATACGCGCCGGTCAGATTCGCACCGGCCAGATTCGCATTTAATAGGTTCGCACCTAACGCCTTCGCACCGGCCAGGTTCGCACATCTCAGATTCGCACTGACCAGATGCACACCAAACAGCAGCGCATCGCTTAGATTCGCCTCTTGCAGCCACGCATCGTTCAGATTCGTCTCGGTCAAATTCGCCTCGCTCAAATTCGCACCGTTCAGAAACACATGTTTCAGATTCGCATGGGTTAGATGCAGTATGTAATTCTCCTGGTTTTCCTTTTCAATCTGCGCGGTGCTGCGTGCGTGGATCGTTGTCATAACATCCTGGACATCTTCGCGGGATCCGCCGCTTATTGGGCCGGCTGTCTCATCACCGGCTTCCCCGGCCGGATTCCGCACGAACGCGCAGAGGAGACTCATAATCTTCGTGTGATAGTCCTCTGGGTGCTCACGAGCCAAATCCGCAAGGACATCGACGCCGCCCAGGCGAACCGAGAGAACGGCGCTACCGAGCATTTCCGCGCCCTCCTGATAGCGTGTGTTCAGCAGAACACGCTGCGCCGTGGCAGCCTGGCGATCAGCCACCACAATGCGCTGTTTGGCGAACCACAGAGCGATTACCGCCGCGATAACCAGACCAAAATTGCGGATGATCGTACTCCAGGATTCCAAGTCGCTAAGCCAATCCTGAAGCTCGCCGCTCATGCTTTCCTCCCTTGGTGACGCGCCGACTGCCGCCATGTGATCGGCGCGTCCCTTGTTATGAATCGATGTCCGCGATACCGAGTCCGCGAGAAAGACGGCCGACCTTGGCTCCCAGTGTCGCACCACGTTGTTATCTCAGTAATTCGGTGCTGACAAGGACTGGTTGAAGCCGACGGAGCGGAGGGCAGCCACGTCCGGTTTCCGGTCATCCTTTGGGTGCGACGATTCCGTTGGCTGTGATCCGCAAAAAAGAAGATCGGCCAGAAGTAGTGGAACATAGCAGGTCCAAAACGCGCAATCAACGCCGGATCGACTTTTTGCGGAGCACAACCGTTTGTCAAACACGCGCTGGTTGCTAAAGATCTACAAATGTTCCGTTTCTAGGGAGCTTGCCAGGCTCTCGTGATGCCAGACGACATCGCGATCACGACCTAAACAGGAAGAGTGTGCTCAAAACTAGACAGTTATTTTGTCGGCGGCCCTAAGGCCCTCCTAAGCAAGGGAACGACCTCCTTCAGAACAGCCCGAGCTGACGCTCACGGGGTATAGGCAGAACGCCGATAATCACCCACGGATTCGGCGCGATGAAGTGGAACTGCTGCGTCGTGCCCAGATAGAAATGCAGATCGGTCTGGGCAAACTGATCGAAGTACTTCTGCCTCACTTTCGTGAGGGCTTTCATTTCATCTCCCTCGCTTGAGCGCAGGCAATTCCAGTATAGGGCACCCGTCTCCCAATCGAGAACTTGGAGTTCGCTCGATCTTCCTGCTGCATCTTCAAATTTGTACGAGAAGTTGTAGGGTAGTTTTGGAATGACCTCAAAGGTCCGCCTCCAGGTGTTGTCATCGAATAGGTCTAACTGGCTCGTCAGAGACTGCATCTGGTGCAGCTTCTGAGGATCCCACTCTTTGGTATCGTCCTCCCACACGAAGTCGACGACACGCGTGGGTCTGAAGATAGCAAGCGAAATCCGGTTTGCTTTCGCGCTGCTGATCACATCGTCGAGGCGGTCGTAGACTTGCGCGGTTTTCAGGAGAAATTGACGACGCTCACGCCAATTGTCCTCTGTGCTCATGTGAGCAACTGGACGCAGCTCATTCTGATCAATGAGACGAAATGTCTCAGGTCGTGAATCCGACTGGTTGCGTTGAAGCCGACACTCGATCCAGTCGTACTTGCTGTAGCGATCTGCTTGGTCGAGGCGTCGGAAAGAAACTGGGTAAAGACGCACCCAAGTACCGTCCTCGCGGAGACCAGCCGTGCAGACAGTTTCACCATACTTTCGCGAGAGCGTTGGGTACGTCTTCACTGTGATAAGAATGCGCTGTCGTTCTCCCACGCTTTTCTCCTGGGCGCTACAAGTGGCAAACCTGGAGCTTCGCTTGTTTTGCCACGCGCGGTGCTAAGCGCCCGCGATGGCATTCAAAGGACGACGCCTCGAAACACATCAGGACTGACGGCTTCTGGAGGCAGAGTTCTGTGGCGCGCGCGAGCCCCGTGTCAGCACGTGACAAGAGTTTACGTTCGTAATGATCAAACAGCTTCTGGTATGCAGCGTCCGATGACAGGCCGGCTCGCAGGGAACTTGGAATCCCAAGTTCAGGAAGATGAACGTATTTTATCCCGACATTCCCGCATAGGCGTGTAAGGGATTTCCCCGAGAAGCCGTACTTCCGAGATATCGCATTCTTCCGAACATCGATTAGTTGTTGAATACCTGAGCGCAGCAGGTGGTCGAGGAGTCCGTCGATCGTTCTAGCCTCGTAGCCCACCGTGTAAATGGCCAGCTGAGCACGCTTAGCTGTCTTCTTCTCTGGACGAAGCTCGCTTCGGCTCGCGTACCACGGATAGCGTGTGTACACGTCATCGAGTAAACGCATCAGCGACAGACCCTCGTACTTCCGAAGGACAATATCGATGCCCTGGGAAGCCCGTACTGGAAGTCGACGGGTCTCGTTCTTCACCTTTTCTTTGCTCTTAGTCGGTATCCGAAGTGTCCCGAATTCCAACATCCCCGACGACTCCAACGCATCTAACTCCCTGTAAGCCTGAAACGAAAACGGACCGTAGCGGTACGGAACGAACTCGTAGAAAGACGTAGCGATTGCAGCGGGCACCTCGTGGCGGAGCAGGAAGAGCCATTTCATTACATGGGTTCGCGACGGCGGGCCGCCGTGGCGCTCAAGGAATGACAGCAGGATGCGCTGGCGCTCGATCACGTTAACTCCGCGTCCGCACGTCCGTGCCCTTTACCGCGGAGCCGACTTCCCTCGGCGACAGTGAGAACGAAGCTTCCTCCCGCAAAGCCGAGCCTTGAGGACTCTGTTCTCCTCCAGCAAGTAAACGATAGCGGCCTATCGGTCACGCTGGAACCAACCAGCGATGGCGACCACCAACCATGTTAAGGGCTGGACCGACGTGCTCATGACCGAGGATTTTAGCTTCCATTGGCGAACCAAGCCTAGACACCTCTAGTCCGAAACGTCCCGGCGCGCTGGCCTTAAGTTCGTTTGTGTTTCTTGATAAGACGGGAAAGCGTTGCATCTTGTCTTACCTCTCACAGGCTATGCCGTTGTTCGTGAGCCTATGCCCAGCACCGCTACTCATCGCGTTTCTTTGCCGGATTTCTATCCAGTTTGCGAATTTGGCGCCCCGTGAGAGTTGCTTCTCCGATACCAGGCACGTCGACCCGAACGCTCGACGACGCCTTCAGTAACGCGGCTATTACGTCTTCCGATGGATGCCGCACGCGCGCCACGGTCGTCTGATCGGTGAACAGGCCGGCTGTAAGGCGATCCAGCATTACCGCTGGCATCTCGCCGCCCTTGTCTTCTTGCCACTCCAACAACATCTCTGTGGCATATCCAGCTCGATCAACATCGAGAGCGAGCTGCTGAAGCCTGAACTCTTGATCCGCATGCTGTCGAAACCACTGGTCGCTCCATCGAATATAGAATACGGCGGTCAGGGCGAATCCCAACACACCAAGTGGCAAACGTCCTAGTTCTACCCACAACGCGGTGCCCTCCGTTGCCATTGCTGGAAATAACAGTGAGCGAGCGATTAACCCTCCTGACAGAAAAAGAAGAAGTACAAATATCACGTGTACCGGCCACCGCTTGCGCCGCGTGGAGGTCGTTAGTGTGAATTTCTCAGATCGATCCGATATCTTCTGTTGCAGGGCTCTACTCTGCTCCCGCCGCGCGTGGCGGGAGCTACGATCATCGAGACCTCGACGAAGCTTCTCCAGATCCTGTTCACGAGCCTCCAATGCAGCAGTGCGCTCCTCATATTTCGCGTCACGTGCTCGATTTTTCTCATCAAACGACGCAGTTAACGCCCGCTTGTGCTCCGCCACTTCGGCATCAAGCTGCATTCTGTAGTCGTGTGTCTCTTTTACGAGGTTCTGTGTCAACGTTTCCAGGCGAGACAGACCTTCCTCACGTCTCCGATAGAACTCAGCCATTTCTGGTCCAAGCGCTCGCTCGATCGCCGCCGCTCGGTTCAGCGGAACGAACTGCCGCTGAATGGCAATGAGTGACCGGCTCACTTCAGCAGGGTCAGAAGGATCCTTATGGTAGTAGATGCGAATTTGGTCATCGCCTCGTTGTCGGTCGCGGACGAGTTTTACGCTTAGTTGCAATGGCTCGAAATCAATCGACACACTCGTCCATGATGCGCCCCCGTGCTCCTTAGCATACTGTGCGAACGGCTGACTTTGGATCTCGGACAGCAGGATGTTTGGAATCGGCTCGTATTGATCCATGATCGTCACTGTCACGCGACAGCGTTCCGCATCTTGGCTCAGTTCCGCGGCTATTGTCTCAAGAGCGCTCAGGATCGCTGCATCGCTGGATGTTGGCGAATAAAACGTTGTTGTTGCTGGCAATTAGACCTCCAACCGTAGTGAAGGAACGCGCAAGCACACAAATCGTACATGGATCGAGCAGCACCTATCCGTTGAACTAACGCTGACAGATCTGCGCATCGCAACTATCATACCCAAATAATCCGCAATAAGGCCTTGATCTTCCCCTGTGATCCGCAAAAAAGAAGATCGCGTATTGACGGGCAGACAGCCATGGGAGTTGAGGTCCTGCGAACTCGTCTTCGCCTCGGTGGAGGTTCTGCACTCTGTCGCTGCCGAGCCACCGACGCAATAACGTGCTTGAGAAGGAACCCGTTGTTCCCCGCGAGAAGCTAGGTCCGTCAGGCGACGCGTGACAACCGGTAATCGTGATGGAGCCCACCAAGGACCGGCCTCGAGGCAACGGCGCGCTGGGCGGGTAATTGATGCCGGTGCTGGTCCGGTTTCATCGGAAGCTCGACACAGGTGGTGGGAAAGCCTGGCCCGAGGGATGAATGCGGTCTCGCCCTATTGTAGTGGTCACGCCATTCGGTCAAGAGGCGGTGGAGATGTTCCTCTGACAGCAGTATCAGAAAATCCAAGCACTCCCGGCGTGTGGTGCCGATGAGTCTCTCACAATAACCGGCCACGGCGGTGACGGCCGCGGCATTGCCCAGATCCAACCCTCTTGTTCAGCGACAGCCTGCCTAGGCGGTGCCATCGCCCGTCCGTCGAGAAAATCCATCGCCGCAAGAACGCAGACAACCGCATCAAGCGCATCAGCGCTGCTCTCCAGCAATGAGCTGTCGCACCCGTCCTGTCCAAAAACACAAACGAACTCAAGACTGGCGCGCCGGGCCGTTTCGATCGTCATCGACTTGTGGCGAGCCCCAGTTCTGGGGCGTGTCGGAGGCGATGTCGGCGATTCGGGTTCCCCGTACGCGCAGGGAAAACACCGTCCAGCAACGGGGATGCCACCCTCCCGGGCGGAGACCTGGATCCAGGTCCGGGCCGCACATGGACCAGAACGTGCTAGCCGGCTCTACGGCCGCGATAGCCCTGGCCTTGATTCTGGACCCCTCGGGCGGCCTCTTTTCCGACGCTGCACGGCCCTGTCAGCGACCCGCTTCCCCCCCTTTGGCGCAAACGTGGCACTCGAAAATCGAGATTAGAGACCAATACCGAAAATGAGGCCTCTTCAGCCCTTCTAGCGCGTCTCTGGTGACACCTACCCCTGCCAAACCCCGCCAACCGCGCAGAAAATCTCACCCGTCTCTGCAGTGCCACAATTGGCCAGACTGGGTGGCGGATGGCGCAGTCTGGTGCTATCCGGTCTCGGCTGGAAACCTTCGAAACACAGGTCGGAACCCGCGTCCTGCCCCATACGGGTTTTGTGACTTTTGTGACAGGATCGATTCGCCCTAGCCGTAAGTGTCCGAAAATATATGGAGTCAATTGACCGATCCTTCTTAGAAATCACGGATCTTGAGAATTTTGCGAGCAGATCTGCGCGGTTGGGCCGAGCATCTCGAGCCGTTCGACGAGCTTCGCAAAGTCGGCAAGACAGCGGGTCAGCCGGTCGACCTTGTAGATCACCACCTGCTCGGCGAGACCAGCATCGATGTCGGCGAGCAAGCGCTGCAGGCCCAGGGCGCTCCAGGGTTCCTCCCGAGATCCCTCCGTCCTCGTAGACGGTTGGCAGCAGCACTCAGCCTTCTGCCTTGTGGCTCGCGACATACGCGGCGCAGGCCTCTCGCTGCGCATCGAGGGAGTTGAACTCCTGCTCGAAACTCGCTTCCGCACCCTCGGGCCAGACGATTGTAAAGCCTACGGCCCTTGGCTCGGTCGCAAACACAGACACTAAGCTGCTGATTTATGGTCTATTTCAAAAGGGCCGAGTTTTACTGAACGTTGACAGCTGGCCCCGTACCAACATTGGCAAAGCACAAGTAGTTTTGACCGGCGAGGGAAACGGCCGTGTCGCGCAAAACCGCATCGTCTGAAGTGTCGGCCGATCGCTTCAATACAACGCACGGTCGTGGCAATTGCTCCGCGGCCGCCCATGCAAGTTTCTTGGTGTCACGCGCATATCTCATTAAGACTATTAGTGTCCAAGAAAGTACCAGGAGCGTCAAAACGCCCACTGTCAAACTGAGACATTCATATGCGGTCATCTGAGTCGATTGTCCCACGTCCGACAGAATCTCCTCGTCTGCTTCCGAGTAACGAGGCTCGAATCCTGGCCCCTCTGCTGGCTCGGCGGTCAGGTCAATGACGCCCGGCCCGTACTTCTTCGCCAAGAATCGTTCTCGATAGAGGTGGTAGGCCGCGTCGCAGACCCTCGCCGTATAGTACGCGTTGAAACCGCCTCCCACAGCCGCGCCCATGATCGGGACAGCCTGGGCCAGCTTGGCCTTCGTGAGACGTATGCCCAGTGCCCGCGCGATCTGCTGGACAACCTCTACAAATGCGTGCTCCTCCAGCGTCTTCCACGCTTTCTTCTTCGCGGCGTCAGCAGCGATTCTCGCCAACTGAGCCATCACAGGCGCTTTCGCCGCATCACTCGGGCTGGACGCCAAACCCAACACGTTCATGGCGAAGACGCGTTCTCGTTGAGAAGCAACGTCGAAACCGTAGTAGGTGGCGTATTCAGCGATCGCGCGAAGATTCAAGGTCACCAACGCTGGAATGTCGGCTATCAGTCCAGGAACTCCGGCGGCGCCGGCAGTCGCTCCCTCAGCGAACGCCAGCCCTGTGTACTTGGCGTCCAACCAACCGACCACCGCGTCGACCTGTTCCAGGTCGAGCTTGAAGACGTCTGCATGTCGATGAACGTCGTGCCCTTTTTCGCGAAACTCGACGTAGACAGCGTCGCGACGCACGGCCCAAGCGGCAGCGTCCCCGAGGACATGTAACGTGCCGGCGAGCGCCTTGGCGAAGCTTCCGCAGTCGAGCAACATACAAACGTCCCCGCTGGTTTCGTGGGTGTTGGCTCGGGATGACTCCGACCAAGAGCGGTATGAGCGGAAAAGCCGTCGGACTACGAGAACCGGGCGCGCGAGCAGATCGTCGAGTGGAAGAAACCCGACCAGGGCTGGTTCGGCCAGACCATGCGCCAAATCGGTTGGCCCGTCGACCGCGTGCGGGCGCTGATCGGGAAAGCGGCCGCCGCAACGGGTCTGCATGACGTGCTACGCGAGACACCGCGCTCTTCGATAGGTGCTCCTCACCGAGCAGTGGTTTCAGCGCTTTGCGGATCCCGCGGCTATTCACGCCCGACAAGTACGTCCCCTCGGAGAGCAGCTTGCTGCTAACCGAGCCCATTCACGGAGTGGGTGCTGGCAGATGCAGCTGGCAGGCTCACAGCGTTGCGACGAGCACTCGCTGTTTCTCCCAATCGTCGGGAAGCGGATGATGCAAGAGGTAGCTCGAGGTCAGCCCAACGGGCTGGCGGCCTTCGACAATGGCGCGGACGATGTCGGGAGCCAGGAAGGCATAGCGGATTGCCTTGCGCACGCGGTCCGTTGGGATGGCGTTTTCGGTGGCAATCTGCTCATAGGTTTTGCCTGCTTTGATTCGGTCGAGCCAGGAGAGGGCGTTTCTGATATTGCGCAGGAGTGTACGGTCGACGGATTTCGTGGGGTTGCCCAGAACGAGCTTGGTCTCGACGCCGCGTCGGCGCAAGCGGAACGGTGCGTGGATGCGGAGTGCATCCTCGCGAATGTGATCGGGTTCCATAGACAGGCAAGCAGCGAACGTATTGCGGTCGAGCAGGATGGACATAGAGCCGGGGCTGATATCGACCCGCCGGATGAGACGGAGCAGGGTGGCTGCCGAGGCACTATCATCATTACTGCCGGAACACAGCCCGTCTAAAAAGCGACGCACCGAGGCGAGCTCTTGCATCGTCGGAGTGTGGATCAGCGAGGCCGGGAAGGTCGTGGCATCCACATGCTGTCGGATGAGATGCACGACGGTCTGTTCCAGCATCGGGGCGGGCAGTCGCCAGCCGGAGAGGTCCTTTTGGCCACTGTGCTGGATGAGGCGCCGGGAGACGTAGTAGCGGAGCCGTTGCCCGTTTTTCTTTTTGGTGTGGCTCGGCGTCAGCCGGTCCCCGGTCTCATCGAAGAGCTTGCCTGCCAGTGGGGAACGGGCTACGCGGCCCTTGGTCGTGCGTCTCCTTGGTTTGGCAGCCCCTGCCTGCAGCTGCGCCTGGACCGCGTCCCAGAGCTCCGGCGCGATGATCGATGGATGCTGGCCCTCGTAGACACGCCTCTGGTGCCGGATGCGGCCGGCGTAGAGAGGATTGGTCAGCAGGCAGTGGAGGTGTCCGCGACGGAACGGCAGCCCGCCTGTCCGGGTTCCATCAGCGGCGAAGCGTTGCTTGGTGCGCAGTCTCAGACGGTCCGCATCGGCCTTCACCTGCCGGAGGGTTCCGTGCTTCCGGTACAGCGCATAGAGCGTCCGGACCGTTTCGGCCTCAGCCTCGTTGATGCGCAGCGTGCGCCCGTCCTTCTCATAGCCGAGCGGTACACGGCCGCCCATCCATAGTCCCTTGCGCTTGGAGGCAGCGACCTTATCGCGGATCCGCTCGGCCGTGACCTCGCGTTCGAATTGTGCGAAGGACAGCAGCATATGCAGCGTCAGTCGTCCCATGCTGGTCGCGGTGTTGAAGGACTGAGTCACCGAGACGAAAACCGCGCCGGCCGCCTCGAGCCGTTCGACGAGCTTCGCAAAGTCGGAGAGGGAACGGGTCAGCCGGTCGACCTTGTAGACCACGATCTGCTCGACGAGACCGGCATCGATGTCGGCGAGCAAGCGCTGCAGGCCCGGGCGCTCCAGGGTTCCTCCCGAGATCCCCGCGTCCTCGTAGACGGTTGGCAGCAGCACCCAGCCCTCCGCTTTCTGGCTCGCGACATACGCGACACAGGCTTCTCGCTGCGCATCGAGGGAGTTGAACTCCTGCTCGAGACCCTCTTCCGCGCTCTTTCGCGTATAGATGGCAGAGCGGATTTTCTTCATGTTAGGCCTTGCGCTTGGGCGTCAGACCGAAAAAGCGTGGTCCTGACCAGTGGGTGCCGGTGATTCGCTTTGCGATGGTAGTGAGGGACGGATAGGTTTTGCCGTCGAACCGATAGCCGCTGTCGATTACCTCGACCTGGTAGGTCCGGCCATTCCACTCGCGGACGAGATGGGTGCCGGCAGAAACGGACCCTACGGGAGCGCCGGAGCTTGGTGTCTCGTTCGCCATGGCAGCCAGAGCGCGCCGGGTTGCGGCCGAAAGCCCGCCATGGGTCCGGCACTGGCGTTCGTACGCCAGAACACGGCGCAGGAAAACGCACGAGAGCGAGCTTGGAGGAGTAGCCCCAAAGGTTTGCTCCCAGATCCGCCGTAAGCTGGCGAAGTCCAAACCGTCCAAACCGACGTTCCGGCCAACCCCTGTATCCTGCGGCATCACCGAACGTTCGCTCTTGTGCTCGATAAAGTCCAGTCTAATGAGGGACTTCCGGGTGCGAAGTTCACTGCCCTCGCCCGGCAGCCGATTTGAGCCAGCCGTGCGCACGCCCGGTGGGCCTGTCGCTCGCCACCCGCAGCCCAGGGGTCGGAAGCCAGCCCTGCGGCGCGAAATACCCTCGATTCTGCGCGGGTTCTGGAGGGCTGGGCGGGTCGCCCTATTCCTTAAGGGAATTATAACGAAGGGTTGACCCCTTCCCTCCGATCTGACACCCTACCCACCAGTCACATTCACGCAGAACCCCTGTGCTCCGCAAAAAGTCGATCCAGCTTTGATAGCGCGGTTTAGACCTGCCATGATCGGCTGCTTCGCGCCGATCGACCCGACGACGCCACCGGCGTCTTAAGAACGTGGAAAGGTTCGATCGTGGGACTGTTTGCCAATATCCGGTCTATTGTTCTGGACGCCATCGCGTTCCCTCGGAACCAATGCCGCTCGCGCAGCGAGTATCTGCAGGAGGAGAACCGTGTTTTGAAGGCGCAGCTCGGTCAGCGGTTACGCTTGAGCGACGAGCAGCGTCGACGGCTCGCGGCCAAAAGGGAAAGAACTTGGACGGAAAACTCCTCGCGGAAGTTGCCTGAGTAGATACGTTCGAGTGCCGTCCGAGCCGCACTGTCGGTTTCGTATCGTCGTGGTATTGACCTCGGCTGGCGGCCTATCGAATCCTCGCGTTCGCGCAGATCCGGTCATCGACCCTCCACAGGCCGACATCGAGCTCGACGCACTATTTGCACCATACGGGATAATCGTGGACACGGACGAGGGGCGACGATGGGACACAATAGGGGGAAGCGGTTACGGCTAGAATTGTTCGAGGCAGGGAACACCAGATGCCCGCTCTGCCTGACTGAGTTCACCGAGGCCGAGGTCGAGGCGGGATCCGTCGTTACCCTGGAGCACGCCCCACCAAGGTCGCTAGGCGGTCGCCCGGTGTGCCTCACCTGCAAGAAGTGCAACCTATCGGCAGGCCACAAGGTGGATCAGGCGGCAGTAGCCCTTGAGAGGGAGCGAAAAACTGGAGCTAGGGCGGAATTTAGCATCGAGGGCGAAACGGCGTACGGCCGTATCCTTGAGGAACAGGGCGGCCTTGTAGTCAGAATTACGTCGTATTCGGCACCAGCGTTTAATAAGCGGCGATCCGGCACAGCTATCAATATGACCGTGACTACCTGGAACCCCCGATACGCAGCTATTAGCCGCTTGAAATCGGCCTACCTGCTGCTGGTCTCGCTGTTGGGGCGGCATGGCGGCTACCGGTGCGCCGAGGGCGCTGCGATGGTGCGCAAACAAATCATGAAACCGAAGGCTAAGATCATCGAGCGATTTGCTCTTAGAATTAAAGGCCCCTCGCTCCGCGCTCCAGATGGTGTCTACCTCAACCGTAAAGGTACGCCCTGTTGGGCGGTGAAGATAGCGGACTGCATGGTGTTGCTGCCGAGAGGCGGGGATGAGTCTTTCTACACAGACGCGGAGATATTCCGTGGTGATCGTGTGGATATCGGTGACGGCCCTATGTGGGCTCCGGTTCGATTCGGCGAGACTCCAACTGGAATAGCTACCTACCGTGAGGAGTCCGATGCGCATAAGGCAATCGGCGAGATAAACCTGTTCGGGGCGAAGGGGCGATGGTCGATAGAAGGACGTGACCACCCGTTCGTTATCGCTGACCATCAGGGAAGATATATCGTCATGCTCAGTACGAACTTTGGCTAAGATGAGGATATGAAGACATATAAGTCGCAAGTAGGTCGAATAGGATAGTCGCAGCTCATCGAAGGAGGCAGCATGGCACGCCGATACTCGGCCTCGCAGATTCGTAGCAAACTTCAGCGGAGGAGTCCATCCCATCACTTGATGGTGGAAGCACCCTGGCGGTTGACCCCGTCGTGTCCAAGTCCCGATAACACCGTCCGGCCAGACGATTGTATGGCCTACGGCCGTGGCACCGTCGCACGCACTGATGCTAAGCCGCTGATTTGATTTACTATTTCAGGCGGCCGAGTTTTGGCACAGGACGGGCGCTTCTCATCGGCTCAGTCTGCCCGGCATAGCCTCAATTTGCGATCAGCATCATGGCAGCCTCCTCCCGGGCGTCCACGGGGCGCCCGCGGCTTCGAGCTCGGCCTCGAGCCCGGGAAGGTCCACCGTCAGGAGCTCCGTGAGCTCGGCGCTCAATGGATCGAAGGTTTCCTGCGCGACGTCGAGACTCTGCGTTTGAGTCGCCGTAGGCGCTTGGCGTGTATCCCAGTGTCCGCCGGCCACCCGGCCGATCCGCCCCAGAATCGACGGTACAGAGGATTCGTTCAGACGCCCACGGATGTGGTCGCCCATAAGAAGCAGCCTCGCGTCGGCAAGACGACTCTCGATAGCATCGAGACGCGCGTAAAGTGTCGGCTCGGCGCGCGGCGTCTCCTTTAGAGCAGCGCGCATATGGCGCAACCGTTCTTCGGCGCGACGCACTTCAGCCGCGGCTCCTTGAGCTTTTCGCAATAGCTCGCTCGTGCGGCGCTGAAACGCGGTCACGTCGTCGTAATCCGGCGCCGGCAAGACCGTCCCAGGGACGAGCTTCACCTCGAATTCCTGAGGCTCGCCCATCGGGGTGACGCCGTCGGCACTCACGAGCGCCATCTCCACACGGTAGTGTCCGGGCGGTGCGAGCGGACCTTGCGGCGGTGTGACCCAAGGCGGCGTAAATCCAGGCGTGGACAGATCGATCGCGTTGGGCGCGGGAAGCCGAAGATCCCAGTTGACGCGATGGATGCCAGCGGCCGCGGGCCCTTCGATGCGGCGCACCGCCCGGCCTTCGACGTCCCGAATCATGAGCAACACTTGCGCTCCGTGCTCGAGCGCTTCGTCGCGGAGCAGCTCCCATCCTGCAAAGGGCACGTCCTCACCGCTCTCCCGAAGCTCGGTCTCGGCCTCACGCCGCTTTTCCTTCGCGCTCTGGTACGCGTTCTTCAAGTAGTACGTGATGAGGGCTCCAAAGGGTGGGTTCGGCGCGGTGAAGTCGTCGCTTCCTAGCGTCGGTTTGCCGCGCGCCTGCATCGGCGTCAAGGCGACATAGGACCACGCGTCGCGAACGGGAAACAACACCGCGTCTTTTTCGAGAGAACCGTTTCCCATCTCCCGGAGCGGCGTATAGTCGTCGAGCACGTAAAAGCCGCGCCCGAACGAGGCGGCAACGAGATCGTTTTCTCGCCGCTGGAGCTCGACGTCGCGAAACGCGATCGTGGGCACGCCACCCGTGAGCTCGACCCAATGCGCGCCACCGTCCGGCGAGAAATACAGCCCGAACTCACAGCCCACGAACAGCAGTTCCGCGGCGACGTGATCCTGCTCGAGCGCCCATACGATCTCGTTCTCCGGCAAATCGCCGGCGATCGAACGCCACGTGCGCCCGCGATCGGCGCTCACGAAAACGTGAGCGCCGAAATCGCCCGTCTTGTGCGCATCGATGACGACATAGACCGAATCCGGGTCGTGGAGCGACGCTTGAATATCGTTGATGAAAGAAAGCTCCGGTACGCGGGGACCGTCCGCTATCCGCCACGCGCCGCCGCCGTCCTCGCTCACTTGAATCCTCCCGTCATCGGTACCGACATAGAGGAGTCCCTCGACCAAAGGCGATTCGGAGACCGTCGTGATGGTGCCGTAAAGCGACATGGCACCATTGTCGTAGAGCGCATCGATACTCCATACGCGACCCATCATTTCGAGCTCGTAGCGATTGCGATCTTGCGTGAGATCGCCACTCACCGCCGTCCACCCATTCCCGCGATCGTCGCTGCGCCAGAGCCGCTGAGAGCCAAAATAAACGCGGGAGCTCGCGTGCGGGCTCACGATTATCGGCGCATCCCAGTTGAAGCGCTCGGGCGGATCGCCTTCGGCCGGCATCGGCTGGATGTCGATGAGCTCGTGACTCCGCCGATCGTAGCGCTTCATCCGTCCGCCTTGCGTCTGCATATAGATGAGATCCGGCTCCGTCGGGTCGACGGCGGTGTCGTAGCCGTCGGCGCCGAGAGGCACGTACCAGTCTTGATTGCGGATGCCTTCGATGTTGTTCGTCCGCGAAGGGCCGATGAGCGTTCCGAGGTCCTGCGCGCCGCCGACGATGTTGTAGAACGGCTCGGCCATATCGAGCGCGAGCTTGTAGAACTGCGAGACCGGCATGTTCGGGAAATGACGCCAGCTCACACCATCATCGAAACTTTCGTAGAGACCCGCATCCGTGCCTGCAAGCAAGTGCTTCGCATCGCCCGGGTCGATCACGAATGCGTGGTTGTCGCTGTGCTTCTCGCGCCCGGTACCGAGGAAATCGAACGTCGCGCCCCCGTCATCGGTGACGTGAATAAAGACGTCCATCTGATAGACGCGGTCGACGTCGTGCGGGGACGCTTCGATCTCTTGATAATAATGAGGTCCGGTCCCGCCGGAGATATAAGCGTTTCGCAGCACCCACTTCTCGCCGCGGTCGAGTGAGCGGTAGAAGCCGCGCTCGTCCTCGTCAGCTTCGATCGTCGCGTAAACGACGTCCGGATTGGCGGGCGAGACCGCGATGCCGATCTTTCCCATATCGCCTTTGGGAAGGCCGCCCGTAAGACGGCGCCAGCTCTCGCCGCCATCGGTCGACTTATGGATCCCCGAGCCCGGCCCACCGGCCAATAGCGACCAGATGTGACGCCGCCTTTGGTACGAAGCCGCATAGAGCACATCCGGATGGCGCGGATCGAGCTCGACATCGGTCACACCGGTGTCGGCATCGATCACGAGCGACGGCGTCCACGTTGCGCCGCCATCGGACGTCTTGTAGAGGCCGCGCTCGCCGCCGGACGCCCATAAAGGCCCTTCGGCCGCGACATAGACGACGTTGCCGTCGCGCGGGTCGACGACGATCTTGCCAATGTGCTCCGAGGCTTCGAGTCCGACGCTCTCCCATGACGCGCCACCATCGAGACTCTTGTAGACGCCGTTTCCCCAGCCGACGTGCCGACCGCTCACGTTCTCCCCCGTCCCCACCCAAACGACGTCGGGGTTATTGGGATCGAGGCTCACGCATCCAATGGAGTAGACCGACTGGTCCTCGAAAATTGGGGTCCAAGTGATCCCGGCATTCTCGGTTTTCCACAGACCGCCCGACCCCACAGCGACGTACCAAGTCGACCGGTGCCGCGGACTGACGGCAATGTCGGCGATACGTCCCCCCATGAGCGCTGGACCGATGGCTCTGAGCGTAAGCCCCCTGAGCGTGTCCGCGGTGTTGGTCGCGTCAGTGGTTGGCTGGGCACTCGCCGTCGCGGCGAACGAGACGAGCAATACAATGAACGTGCGGGCCATGGTCTCCCCTATGCGCTGAAGCGTCGGGTTCCCCGACGGAACAGGCTCGAAAATAGCACATTTGGCCGCAATGGATGCTGAGGAAACGCGCCTCGTAAATGTTCTTCGCCCGCTGCGATAGTGGTATCGAGAGCCTGTGTGAGCCGCCCGGCCACGGCTCCTTATTATTAATGTCCCACTCGGGGATGGTTGAAATCCCTCGCCTTTAGGCGAAGCCTTTAGGAGGCTTGGGGTACGATCCCCAGGTGAAAGGATATCGTAAATCATCGCACACGACGTAGCAGTTAAACTATCACTTCGTATTTATCACGAAGTACCGCAAGCCGGCCTTGAGAGGGGATGTAGCGGTTCGTCTCCGGGATCTCATCCGGGAGATCTGTGCTCGGAACCAGATAGAAATACTGAAGGGTCATGTGCGGCCTGAGCACGTGCACCTGTTGCTGAGCGTGCCGCCGAATTTGTCGCCGAGTCGAGTGATGCAGTTGATCAAGGGTAAGACGTCGAATCGTCTGATGCGCGACTTACGGACGATGCGGAAGGAGTTCTGGGGTCGGCACCTATGGGCACGGGGTTACTTCGTGGTGACAACGGGCAACGTGACGGATGAGGTGATAGCGAAGTATATAGAGTTGCAGGGCGCCGTGCCCCAGGACGACGATTCTTTCAAGGTCAGTGAGTAGTGAAACGAGGCAAGGACAAGCCGACTTTAGTCGGCGACGTGAACCCATCGCCTTTAGGCGATGGAGCGCACGCGCTCAGTGAGAACGCGTCACCATTCGGTCTTTCGCCATCTCCCACGAATGAACGGTACGCGCCGGAACTCCGGGCCGGCCGGCTTCCGCGCCTGTCGTCGGCTACAAGCGAGTCAGCCCATCCTTGCCCGCTCGGAGGTCCCGGCCTTAGACTGTCGCGATGAGCTGGCGGAAGTTCCTCCGCGCCGATACCCAGCCTCCGCCACTCAGTTTCTGGGACAATCTCACCCTAGCCTTTTTTCCATCGAAAGAAGATCCGGACCTTCTGGTCGAGTTCACCGGTCTTGCGGAGTCCGACGTCAGCGCCTGATTCCTCGCCGACGGCCAAATCGGGGTTCCCGTGCAGGACGACGGTGTACGACATCGCATCAGCTCTTGTTATTTCGGAAGTCCCTGTACGTATTGGCGGATGCGACGCGAATCGTCTCTAGGTCAGTCCGGCTTCCACCGTCGCCGAAATTAGAGACAAACCGCGCCGCCAAGGCTGTTCCGGCTTTCGTCTTCCGTAGATTCCCAAAAAGCTCATTCACCGGCTCCACACCGGTGAACTTACCGCGATAGCCGGAATTGACCAGCATGGCGTGCAGTCGCGATAGATAGACCTGTTCGGCAAGAACGTATCCGTACTTTTAAGCCATTACGGTACGGACTAAACATGTCAAATTTGGTTTCTATTGATTTTTGAAACGCATCTATCGTTTTAGCTCTTTCGGCGCTCGAAAGTTTTCGATTCTTGGCAAGCCCATCATTGAAATCCTGTGTCTGTTTTTTAACGCGCGGGAGAACCCGACGTGGGGATATACGCGCCTGCAGGGTTGCGCATCATCAATATCCGTCCGCTCCTGAAATCAAGGACTTACGCACCGTTCACGCCTCGGCCAACGAGCGCATCTCCCGCTTGAGATCCCGGTCTTGAGACGGCAAACTCTGCCGCCATGCTCCGTGTCCTCATCTTCCTCGTCTCACTCGGCGCCCGTGCGATCCGGGCGATGTGTCGGTGCCGAGCCGACCTCGTGATTGAAAACCTGGCCCTGCGGCAGCAAGTTACGGCGTTGAAGAAGGAGCGCCCCCGGCCACCGCTCGAGGACACGGACCGAGCATTCTGGGTTGCGCTCCGAAGCTCGTGGCCAGCGTGGGCGAGCCGGCTCGTTATCGTGAACGCCGACACGGTCGCCCGGTGGAATCGAGATCGGTTCTGCCGATACTGGGCTCGGATCTCCCGTCCGCGCTATCCAGGTCGACCTCGGATTGATGCCGAGATTCGTCGTCTCGTCCGCACGATGGCCCAAGACGGCTGGGGTGCACCTCGTATCCACGCTGAGCTGACGAAGCTCGGATTCGTTGTCAGCGAGATGACGGTGTCGCGATACATGCCGCGCCGCCGAGCCGAACCCGACGAAGTGAAGCGATGGATTGCGTTCTTGCGGAACCACAAGGACGACATCGCCGCGATGGATCTGTTCGCCGTACCGACGGCGTCGCTACGGCTGCTGTACGGCTTCTTCGTCATCGAGCACGGCCGTCGCCATATCTTGCACTTCAACGCGACGTACAACCCCACGTCAGCGTGGGTGATTCAACAACTGCGCGAGGCGTTCCCATACGACACGGCACCACGATACTTGGTCTTTGACCGCGACGCGATTTTCAGCCCTGCAGTGGTGGAGTTCATCAGGGCCATGGGCACAAAGCCTGTTCGCATTTCTTATCGCAGCCCTTGGCAAAACGGTACCGCCGAACGCTGGATCGGAAACTGCCGCCGCGAGATGTTAGAGCATGTAGTTGTCCTCAGTGAGCGGCATCTCGTCCGGCTCATGCGCTTGTACATCAGCTACTACCACGAGGACCGTTGCCACTTGGGTCTCGACAAAGACACCCCGAACTCAAGACCCGTCACGCCCCGACCATCACCGACCGCAAAAGTCGTCGCGTTGCCGCGAGTGGGTGGGCTCCACCACCGCTACGAATGGCGCGACGCCGCCTGAGCCAGTTTAGTCGCTGCGCGTCGATTGCTGGGGTCCCTCGCGATTGCGTTGTCCAGCTCCGCGGCCCATTGATCGCGTGATCTCGGCAAGTGCCCGCGCGCGCCGACCCGGGTTTCTTCGTTCGTCGTAGGGCCACCAGCGGTACCATTCCCGCTGGATCAATAATGATGAAGGACAGGGCCTTTCGGGGCGCTTACGCTCCATTTAGCGCGCCGCGAAGGTCACGAGCGCTATTTTGACTGTAATTTAATGCACTGTAGGATCTTAGCGTCATCTCACCAACACTTAATGGCGGAAGCACCCTCTAGTTTGCATCTTCGGCCCAAGCGATGAACTTTTTCCAGGAGATCTTCTTGCCGTTGTCCCTCTTAGTCCTCCCCTTGCACCAAATCAGGTTGGCCTTGGTGACGTTAGTAGCAAGTGTGTCACAAACTCCGAAGGGTCGCCAAGCGCCCTGGGTGGATTTGTCGGTTTGGTCCAGCTTATCGATCAGGATCGAAAGAAACTATCCATACTCAGGAAGTACATTCGAGAGGGAGCACACCGGGACGAGACGGAAGGTGCTTATTGAGCAGCTCCTAGAAAGCGTTCGACTCACCTTGTTTATCTCATCATATAGTTGCGCGAGTTCGTCGGCAGCCTCTCCGCAAGTTGGATTTGCCAAGAGTGCGGTGACTAGAATCCTCAGCTCGTGGCAATACCATCCCGGCAACGACTTTAGCTCTTTGCTTTTCACGAAGTCTGTGAATTTCTCTGATATGGCCGCGTGTGCGCTTTCGTTCGCGGCCTTTGCCGCCTCAATGATGGTGTCACGAATCTCTCGCTCCCCCCTGCCAATTCGGCCCAAACGTCTGGTCAAACTCCCACTCAAATGCAGCCTGAATCACTGGAGCGTACTGGAAGGGCTCGGTCGGCCCGGCCTGCTTGCGCAGAGCCGCCCGGATTCTGGCCGCCAGCTCCGTCGGTGAAAACGGTTTGACGACGTAATCGGTGACTCCGAGCTCCAAGGCCCTCGCAATCGTCTCATCCCGGCCGTATCCGGATAGAAAGATAACCGGGCGATCCGGGCCGCCCGAAAGGGAATCCATGCGGCCCTTTGCGGCCAAACTCATTTAACGTGACAATGCCATATGGGGAAGATGAATGAAGGTTGAGAAGAAGCCGGGAGACTCGGAGAACGTCGTGACACTGACTGCTCAAGAACTGCAGTCCCGCTTGTGGGAGGCGGCCAACATCCTCCGCAGCTCGGCCGTCGACCGCACCGACTGGAAGGGCTATATCCTGCCGCTGCTCTTCTTCAAAAGGATTTGCGACGTCTGGGATGAGGAAAACTCCGAGGCCACAGACACCTACGGCGACGCCTACTCGTCACAGTTCCCTGAGGTCCATCGCTTCCAGGTGCCAGAGGGATGTCATTGGCGCGACATCCGTGAGACAGCGGTGAACGTTGGAACCGCGCTCGCCCACGCGATGCAGGAGATCGAGCGGGCTAACCCCGATACGCTCTACCGCGTCTTCGGCACCGCTGACTGGGGCAACAAGGAAAAGTTCACCGACGAGCTACTCAAGGATTTGATCGAGGGTTTCTCGTTGATCTCGCTCGGCAACACCGCCGTCGACACCGACATTCTCGGCGACGCCTACGAGTACCTAGTCGGCAAGTTCGCCGACGTCACCCGCCGCAACAAGGCTGGCGAGTTCTACACTCCCCGTAGTGTGGTACGGATGATGGTCGAGATCCTCGACCCCAAGGAAGGCGAGTCGATCTACGACCCCGCCTGCGGCACCGGCGGCATGCTGCTCGCCGCCATCGACCACGTGAAGCGTGCCGGCGGCGACCCGCGCACCTTCTTCGGCAAGATCTACGGTCAGGAAAAGAACATCACGACGTCTTCAGTCGCCCGGATGAACCTCGTCCTCCACGGCATCGAAGACTCCCAGATCGCCCGCGAGGACACTCTCCGCGATCCCGTCCTGTGCCAAAACTCGGCCCTTTCGAAATAGACCATAAATCAGCAGCTTAGCGACTGGGCCAAGGGCCCCTAGGCTTTACAGTTACCCCACCCGCGGTCGACCTTCGAGAGCCGCGCCGTTTCACCGTACGGCAGAGGACGGCGAGCTGCTGCCGAAGAGCGACATTGTCAAGAGCCAGTTCGCGACGAGCCTTGAAGGCGGAGATGAGAGCGCGAACAAACGACGAAATCAAGCAGGTATGGTGCCGGCAGACCGGAGACTAATCAAGTTCGGGGCGCCCGGATGAATAAATAGAAGGCACAGGTCTGGCGAGGGCGTGGGCCTAGTTGTCCCCGTCGCCGTGCGCCATCTTGATTGCGAAGGTTGGATTACCTCAAGCTTTGCGCAGCCGCTTCACCGCAAGCACCACCAGAACCAGCGCCAGGATCAAAAGACCGAACATGAGCCCGGGGCTCATCCCGGTCTCCGCTGCCGCCGCCTCATCCGTTTCAGCGGTGGACTCTGCCATTTCTTCTACCGATTCGGCAGCCGAGTCCGCCATCTCCCCTGCTGCCTCGACCGGCGAATCCGCCATCTCGCCAGCAGCCTCAGCGGCTTCCCCAGCGGCGTCGGTTACCGCTTCCGATTCCTGCACGGCCTCCGATTCCTGCGCGGCGATGGCGTGGGTGAAACCCACTATCAACATAAGAGTTGCGATCGCAGCGAAACCAAAGATTCTCTTCATCGCTCCCTCCTAATAGAACCTAACAATGCCATATATACAAAATGTGAGAACGATGCAAGCGAAAGAAAGCCAGAGGGTGCACGACACGAAAGTAAGAGGTCCTGTATACACGGGCCGTTTCTTGGTGTATCTTACGGCTGTATAAGCCGCAAGAATAAAAGGCATAGAATGAGGAGGTTCTATGAGTCGCCGCCAAGAAGTCCCGCCCAGGCTTCGCGAGCTCGCCGCCCAGCTCGCCATGCCGAGGCCCATGCGACGGGGTTCGTTGTCCGAGCGCTACGTCAAGTGCAGCAAACCGGGCTGCAAATGCGCCGAGAAACCCGAAGCACGCCACGGCCCCTATTACAGTCTGACTCGAGCCTCTCACGGCAAAACCCGCTCACGGTTGCTCAGCATCGAGCAGAGCATCTCGGCGAGCGAGCAAATCGATGCCGGCCGAGAGTTTCGCCAACAGGTCGAAGCGTTTTGGGAGGCCTGCGAACAATGGGCCAATGAGCAGCTCGAAGAAAGAGACATCGCTGCCGCGAAAGCGGCCGAAAAAAGGGGCTCCAAACGAGCTTCCAAAAAGAAGTCGTCGAGGAAATCGAAACGCTCCTAGCTCCGGCCGCCACTGGGCCACTCGCCATCGATTTTGAGGCGATCGAAACCGCAGCTCGCCGCCAAGTACTGCAAGTAGCCGTGAAAGCTATTGAGGGTCGTTTCAACTCGGACACCTCGGACTACGTTGGACCAACCGCTCCATGCCTGTGCGGTAAAAGAGCTCGCTATGTCGAGCGGCGTAGCAAGAACTTCGAGACAGTTCTCGGCACGCTGCGACTCGAGCGCGCCTACTATCACTGCCGACGCTGTGAGCAAGGATTCTGCCCGCGAGACCACTGTCTCGGTCTGAACAAGACATCCCTCTCGCCCGCCCTGCGTCGGATGACCGCCGCAGTGGGCTGTTCAACCAGCTTCCATGAAGGTAGCGATCTGTTGTGGGAACTTGCTGGGGTACGAGTGGATGCCAAACAAGTTGAGCGCGTGTCCGAGGCACTGGGCCGGGGCCCGCTTCATAGGTCTCGTACTGCCTAAACAAGAATATTGACTGGTGAAGCCTCTAACCGACTCTTTCCCGCCGAATCTTGTTCGGCTACGAGACGCACTCTCCGAAATAAGTGTCGCTGAGCTAGAGATATGCTCATGGCTTCAGCGACACATGCTACGTGCTCGAGTTCCCGTGCATACTGGCAGATACGCTGGATCCACCCAGCGGGTTGGATGGAGCTTTCCAGACGACTCGCAACCGTTTCCTGAATACGCTCCCCATTGGTTCCATATAGCGGGGAGGTATGACGATGGAAAAGGGGGCGCGTGTGAAGAAGATCACGACGAGAATGACACGTTGTGGTTGGCACGGAGCCGCCCAATTGGACCGTCGTGAGTAGCACCGTACCGAACTCCCAAAAAGCTGATGCGATCAACCGTAGCACGTTTCTGGAAGGCCGCGAAATGACCACGTACTCAGTAGCTTGGCGTTCCGAAATCGAATCGGTTGCCCGGCAGCACCTACTACAGCACTACGAACGTGGCGATCTACAAGAGGATATTGCGCTAGCCACTTGGTATCCGGCCGATGGTGCCAATCGCTACACGGCAATCATTGATGAAGTGCTTCTGCCTAATGAAGATGAACGTATTCTTCAGGGCAATGTCCAAATGACTCGCGATTTTCTGCGTCGGTGTCGCGAGCGAGCGCTATCGAAGAGTGCGGGGATGGCGGTAATGCACAATCATCTCGGTCCGGGTTGGCAGGAAATGAGTTCGGACGACGTTGTGATGGAGCAAAGGAGCGTCTCTAATCCTGCTCGGGCTACTGGACTACCTGCATTGGGGTTGACGCTAGGCACCGACGGAACATGGAGCGCTCGGTTCTGGATTCGAAAGGGGCGAGATTACGAACGTCATTGGTGCTCTTCGATCCGCATAGTTTCTCCTAGCCATTTGTCTCTCCAAACAAATCCGCACGAATGTAGGTCTTACTTGACGGGGCCAGTTTTCGATAGATTTCGGCGTTCGATCGAGACATGGGGTGCTGGAGGTCAAGAACTTCTTGAACGGCTGAAGGTCGGAATAGTCGGTCTAGGCAGCGTGGGAGCTCTGGCGGCCGAGGCCATGGGACGCATGGGCGTTAGGCGGCTGGTCATGATAGATATGGACCGCGTGAAGCGACATAACTTAGATCGCCTCATTAACGCCGGTCGCTGGGATGTTGGACGATACAAAGTTGACGTTGCTGCAGAACACTTAGAACGGACAGCGGCTTATCCTTTTCGTGAGCTTCTCGCTTTCCCACTCTCCCTTCGTGAATCCAAAGCATATCGGTCTCTCGCAGATTGCGATGTCATCCTAGCATGTGCAGACAAACCCATTGCACGTGATCTAGTTAATCATTTGGCTGTATGCCATTTGATCCCGACAATAGAAGCTGGCGTCGCTCTTCGAAGTCGTGAAGGTCATTTACACAAGGGGCATATTGTCTCTCAGGTCGTCACACCCGACAGTAGGTGTCTTAGATGCACTCGGCAATACACGACCGACCAACTGAGCCTGGAGCTGGAGGGTCTTTTGGAAGATCCGGAGTACATCCGAAGCCAACCGATGCATCAACGGCCGAATACGGCCAACATCTTCCCAGCTAGCTTGATGGCTTCATCACAGCAACTTGCCCTATTCACAAGGTTGATACTCGGCCCGAAATGGTGGCCTCCCGTGTATCAACAACGTTTTCACCTTAGCGTAGCTTCTCAGCAAGCGGACACAGAGATTTGCAAACCCTATTGTGACGTTCACGCTCGAAGCAGCCAAGGCAACCTTGGTGAACCTGCGTGGCTTCTGCTCAACGCCGACGCTTGCTGACTCATGAGTAGGTCTCAAACATTAGAAGTCTTGCGCCAGAAAGCTGTCGACATTACCGCGCAAGCGCGCGAGCTTCAACGACGATGGAACGACGTACAATCTATCTCGCGGTCGGGAGATGACCCGCCAGTGACGTTGCACTTGGCTCACTACACTTCTTTGGAAGTAATCGTTTCCATGCTTGGTCCGTCACATCACACCCGCAGGTACGTCAAATAGGAGTGTACGCCGTCACGCCAAGTATCCCGGCTGAATGACGTCTCGCAGACGTCTGAGTCGAAGCGTCAAGAAGCAACAGGAAAAAATGCGAGCAAAAACAAAGCAGCGTTACCGCTCACGGTTCCTCCATGCTGGGAATCATCGATGCCCCCTCTGCCTTAGGGAATTCGACGGCGAAGTGGTGGCTACCATAGAGCATGTGCCACCCAACGCAATAGACGGGAGAGCGCTGTGCCTTACATGTCGCGACTGCAACGAACTTCGCGCAAAGACCCTGGATACTGCCCTGATCGACAAGAGCCGCGGTGTCGTTTCAGGCACGATTACGCTTCCAGAGTTGAGGAAGACGCGCGCTTTCAAAATGCAAATAGAACAGACACGACACGGCGTGCACATATCGGTTCCCGATTCGCGTATTAAGGATTTCTTCTCGGACTGGCGGTCAATTCTACGTTCTCGGGGGGCGACCTTCGAGCGGCTTTTACTGAGCGTTAAAGAGAACAGGTACTCCGACCTAGGATGGCTACGACATGCGTATCTTGCGCTTTTTGCCTTCTTTGGCGACGAGTGCTTAGAATGGCCATCGTTGGAGATCGTGCGCAGGCAGATACAGTCGCCTGACTCTACCATTATTGGTGGCTACTGCATCCCAGTACCGGATGACTGCAATGACTGGGAAGGGATATTCATAATTGGCGCTCCATTGTGGTGCTGGGGAATCTTGTTCGCGAACCGAATTGTTGCATTGCCAAGCAACAACGATATGACGCTATATGAACGCCTCTTGGATCCAGAGCGGCCAGCCGTAGCATGTGAGGCCACAGGAATCCGAGGCGGCTTCTTGCCGTATTCTGAGGCACATCTGGGCGAACTTCGCTTTGCGAAAGGCTTCGACATATGCGGCGCTGTTGATACTGCTGCGCTGTTTGGAAGGTCCATCACCATTGCCGACGATGAGGTCCTGCATGAGGGCGTCGTGGTGGCGCATTACGCTGACAATAGGATTCGTTTTTGGACTCTCTCGACGCAGCGTCCTGCTGAAGGAGGAAAACGCCCAGCTCTGGCGACGCCCCCTCGTCTTCAGTAGCACTTCGGTTTAGTAATAGCGCGCGTGCTTGACGAGCCGGCCGCCCGTCTTCACGAGTCGTTGGGTGCTTCCGCCATCAAATGTTGCTGAGATGACACTAAGACTCTACGGTGCATTAAATTACAGCCAAAATAGCGCTCACGACCTTCGCTGACAACATCTCCCTCGACCGCAGCCTGAAGTTGGCGTGAAGCACGGGCCGGGCGGCACCCAACTCTGGAACCAGAAACAAAGTGCTCTCGTCGCTGCTCTTCCGTTCAACCTCGATGGCGAGAACGTTCTCGCCGGGCGTCAGTAAATGGGCCCTCGGCGTGAGGTCGAATCGCTCCCAGGTCCGGATCTGGTGCCGACGGACCGGCCGTTCCGGCTGGCGGGGCGCGGCCCGGGGCTCGATGGCGGGTTGAGGCTCCTCGGCCACGGTCACCCGCACGCCGTTCAAGTAAGCAGAAAACCCGGTACCGTATTTCGGGAGCGACGCCTGGTCGTCCGGGCCTACGCCGTCGGCTCTTCCACGCCCAATATCGTCTGAACCCACAACGGTGCCAGCGGACGACCGTCTCAGGTTTCACGATGACGAGGACACTCTCCCAGTCAGTCCAGATTCCGCGCAACAGCACCCAAAACTCGCGGTCGACATTCGAGAGCCGCGTCCGTTTCACCGAACGGCGGAGGACGGCAAGCTGCTGCCGAAGAGCGACATTCTCAAGAGCTAGCTCACGACGAGCCTTGAAGGCAGAGATGAGAGCGCGAACCAACGACGAAATCATGCCGACATGGTGCCGACAGACCGGAGACTAATCAAGTTCGGGGCGCGCGGATGAATAAATAGAAGGCACAGGAAGTCGATCCGGACGACCAACCCCCTGGAGAATCTTAATCGCAAGTTCCGCCGTCGAACGAAGACGCAAGCATCGTTTACGACCGAGGAGTCGGCCGTCGCTTTGCTCTTCGGCCTCGTCGCCTCCGGGCAAATCCGGCTACGGCGCATCGACGGCTACCAGCATCTAGCCGACGTACTCGCACGAGGCGAGGTAGCGGCTTGATCTGATACCGTCACGGTGAACCGGAGGAAGCGCCGTGCTTTTTCCACGGCTTTAGGGACGCATCCAGCCATGACCGAACAACGCTATCTGCTGCTAATTGACATACTAGGTTTTTCTGATCTCGTAAGAGATCAGCCTCAGTTTGTGCCAAAACTCTACGCTTCTATTAACGACCTCAATGTACATCGCCACGATGCCTTTCGGACAGCAGTATTTTCTGACACAATTCTAGTATTCAGCTCCGTTGAACCGTCAACGTCTGACGATCACCAGTACTTTGTAATGTACGCATGCGAGTTTGCGCAAGACCTGATGTACCGAACGATTGCGAAAGACGTGTACTTTCGTGCAGTATTGACGTACGGTGCTTTCGACCACTTAAAGCTTGAACATCTCGATGCTTTCTACGGAACTGCACTGATCGACGCGTATCGGAAGGAGCGAAGCGTCCAGTGTATCGGCCTTTTCATCGACGAGTTCTGTCGACAGCGGAACAGATTTTTTCCAACCGCACGCTATGACCATAGTTTGAGTTTTGTATACCTGAACAGCTCTCTTGAGAGGTTATACGATCTACTCGGCGAGCAGCTCCCCGTTGATCGATTCTTTCTGGAGCAAACTGATGACCTGTGGTCAATCGTTTCGGACGTGAGGATGCTGGAACGTATTCACCACCATATGACAACGCAACCAAGACCGAAGGTTCGTGCGAAATACCAAGCCGCATGGCAGTTTTTTGTTTCCCGTTATGCACACACCCTTAGAAAGCTCGAGGATTCAGATTTCAGGCTCAGTACTATTAACCCTGAGGTCGATTGGCAGAGACTTCAGCATTTGTTTCGGTAACTTCGTCGTCCTGTGATCCGCAAAAAAGAAGGATCTCGTATTGACGGGCAGACGGCGGTAGAGTCGAGGCTGGCGCGGTGCTCCGTAGGCGCGGCCTATCTGTTTCTCCCCGTTTCCTGTGGGAGTGCCTCACTAGCCGCACCGTAAGTCCGTTTCCAGCCCCCGCCACATCGCACGCAGCGTGCGGCTTTCCCGCACTACGCGCTCCTGCACACTTCCCGCGAAGGGTTATGTGACCTATCGAGCCGGGGCGTCTTTCGGCGAATCTACGAGATATCGAACTCGGTAATCGAACAGTCCGACAGTCGCGTACATCCATCGCCTACTCCATCGCTTCCAGCCGAAACCTTGGCGCAAGAAGCGCCAAGACTTCTCGGCCTTCGCCTTGACGTATATCCTTCGTCTCAGCTCCTGCAGAGTGATGGGTGATTTTGTCATCTCACCCCTGCCTCGCTTGTTGACGAAGGAGTTGTGTGCAGCAGGGCCTCTTTGCTCCACCGGCGTTGCCCGTCCTGTCCGAAAAAGCGAACGGAGCGGCAAGGTCGAACCCTAGAGGCGTTCTCAAAACTCGCGGAGACCAGCCGACCCGGGACTGGCTCTGCGATAGGCGACCCCGAGCGCTCATCGCTCGCCGAGGGTGCTGATACCGCCGCGCAAGGGCGCCCAGCTCGCATCGGGGCCGGCGAGCAGCCGACAGCGCAATCGCAACATTGCAGCACAAGCTCGGCTCGGCAAACGAAAGTGGCACACAGAATCGGGCTACAGCAAACGGAGCAAAGTCGAGACAACGTTCCATCACTACAAGGCTATCGTGGGCTCAGCGATGCGAGCGAGAGGGTTGGCGGCACAGAGAGTCGAGGCAAGGATCGGGTGCAAGATTCTCAACACGATGACGGCGCTCGGGATGCCTGATAGCGAGATGATCGGATGATGGGAGTCGGGGCCAAGCGAGCTCTCGGCCTCTATCGGAGTTGTGCACCAAGGCAGCGATTCTATACAGACCGAGCGGGTCGAGCGAGCCTTCGCTCGTGCCGGGTGGGTCGTAGCTTGTGAGGAATGGAAGCATCGAGAAAATTCTATATCACGGGGTTCTCTGGTCAACCTTTGCGTAACCCGTCAGATGTGATCCGCAAAAAAAAAGACCGCGTATCGACGGGCAGACAACTATCAAGGAGGAAGGAATGATCCGCCTACGTGATTCAGCCTTGGCCAAGGCGTTCGATTAGCTCCCATTGGCCAATCAAACGTAGACACGTCTATTCCGAAACGTTCCGGCGAGCCGGTCTTCTGTCCGTTTGTGTTTTTGGACACGACGCGGTCTTAGAGTTCGTTTGTATTTTTAGACACGACGGGCATATCTCGTTCATCGTCGTTCCCCTGCCCGTTCTTGATGGGCTTGAACCGCTCCGTCACGCTACTCCACCCCTGGTGACCCTCCCTCGCCGTTCGGAGGTCGGCCTGGGCTCCGGTTCTTGCTGCCATCGTACTTGGCTGCGATGAGGTAGCGGTACCAGCGCAGAAGCGTAGCGGGTGTGGCAACAGACGCAATCTGGGCCAGCGCCTCGCGGCCCAAAGCCTGGGCCTTGACGGCGAGCCTGCGCCGATCGTCGTCAGAGAGCCTGAGACGCTTGCCCCGAAGCCCGGCTCGGAGCACACGGTTCTCCTCTCGCAAGTGGTCGATCACATCCTGCTGCTGGCGGTTAACCCAGCCAGCCAGAAGGACACGTATCTTGCGTCGGGGCATAACGAGATAATCGTAGCATCATCGGATAGCAAATAACACGCGGAGGTACTGTCAAATGAAGCTGGCGCCTGACAGACTGGGCGGATGAAAAGCGACACGCCGAGCTACCGCAGATATCGATTTCCGCCTGAAGTCAACAGCCACGCGGTCTGGCTTAGAAGGCCCCACGTTCGGACACGATCGGACACCCCGTCCTGTGCCAAAACTCAGCCCTTTTGAAATAGCCCATAAATCAGCAACTTAGAGTCTGTGTTTGCGGCCGTGCCCAGGGCCGAGCGCGAACAAACGACGAAATCATGCAGGCATAGTCCCGGCAGATCGGAGACCGATCAGGTTCGGGGCGCGCGCACCAAACTTGATTAATCTCCGGTCTGCCACCCAACGCCTCCGTCACCTCGCGCTCCAACGCATATTGAAGCATCATCTGAGCTCCCGACCGGACGATCTCCGAGAGATTCATCTCCCCAAATACCAGTTGTTCCTCGAACTGCTTGAGCAATCGCTGACTCGGTAGTACCTTTCCCATGATGTATGGTTCTCCTTTTCTGTCCCCATGACGGGGACGGGTTTGAGCTTGGGGAACCATACATCGTTTTTCTTTGACAGGAATCTTAAGACATCACCCGACAGCGGTGTTCAACAGACTTAACGGTTCAGCGAAGACAACTAACGGGCAGTCGATGTGGGAGAAGGCTAAGTGGACAGCGATGGGGGGTATCCATATCTATCGCTCAACGTGGGGAGTGGCGACTGAGTTGACTCCTTTTAAGTCGGGCAGTTCACCATGCGCGCGCTGGAGCGCCTGGCAACTGCTTCAAACCTAGAAGGCGGAAATGGCCCGTTTCCCGTTCATCAAGGGACTCCACAGCTTCGAGTTCGACTACCAGCCCTCGGTCGACCGCAAGCAGGTCCAGAAGCTCAGCCTCTGCCTGTGCCTTCTATTTATTCATCCGCCAGCCCATGGGTCGGAAGTCAGCCCTGCGGCGCGAAATACTCTGGATTCTGCGCGGATTCCAAGGGCGTCTAAGCTGCTGATTTGTGGTCTATTTCAAAAGGTTCGAGTTTTGGCACAGGACGGGGTGCCGAGCGTGCAATTTTCGTCCGCCACAAATGTGCAATTTACAGCCGTCGCTAACAGCGTCCCGGTTTCGGCTATCGACGGCTATGGACATTGCTCCGACGCGAAGGCCATGTCACACCGTGAATCCGAAGCGGGTCTATTGGCTGTACCGTCTCGAAGGCCTGAAACTGCTGCGCATAGTTCCCCTGCTGATGCCCAGGGTGCCGACTTATAATGATGATGAAGGACACCCACGATACCTCTGAATCTGCCTCGCTACAATGGCGCATTGGCTGGCGAGCCGAGGGGAAGGAGACACCATGCCGAAGGCGCCCGACCAGGAACGCAGAAATAACAGCGAGACCGTTGAAGCCCGTTCGCGCACCAGAAGACCAGGGCGGATGCAAGAACAGCCTGAACACTCAATAGCCGCGAACGACGAGCCTCCGGTACTCGCTTCTATGGAGCTTGCAAACGGCGAGACCGTGTATGTGGAACTGTCACCCGAAGGCCTACGCAGGATGAGAGTCGAGAAAGGAACGATTGTTCAGCTCTTCACCAGTGACGTTGCAGAGCGGCACAGACACGACAAGGGCATCAAGTGGATGAGCCTAGACCGGCTGGAGAGGTTGAGGAAGGCGGAAGGGCGCCAACCGAAAGCGTGACGGTTGTGCTCCGCAAAAAGTCGATCCAGCGTTGATTGGACGGTTTAGACCTGCCATGATCGGGTGCTTCGTGCCGGTTGATCTGACGACGCCACCGGCGTCAATGCGGCCGCTCCAAGGCCAGGGCGCAGAGGAAGCAGAAGTTGACACTGAAGAGATAGCGCCCCAGCCCTAGACGCCCTGGAATCGGTGGGTGCTTCCGTCATTAAGTGTTGGTGAGATGACGCTAAGACTTTACGCTGCATTAAATTACAGCCAAGATAGCGCTCGCGACCTTCGCCGCGCGCTAAATGGAGCGTAAGCGCTTTTTTTGCAAAGGGATACGTACACATCACCAACAGTAAACAGCGCAAGCACCGTATGTTTCAAAAGGCCGAGTTTTGGCACAGGACGGGGACTCGATATCTCCCAGGGTCTGCTGGTGATCATCGACGGCGGCAAGGGTCTCCAAGCGGCAGTCAAGAAGGCATTCCGTGATACAACGCTGCCAGTGGCACAAACGTGAAAACGTAGTGAGCTACCTGTCCAAGGGCGAGCAGGCGTCATGGCGCAAGCGGCTCCAGTGGGCCTACAACAGGCCGGAGTACGAAGAGGCCCTCACTGCGCTCGAGCAACTCCACGGTGAGTTAGGCACAGCCATCGCGCCGAAAGCAGGAAGGAAAACACTCTAGATGCCGTCCCGCACCGACCGCAACCTTACCGCACCCATAAACCCGCCGCGCGCACACTCAATGCGAACCAGCCAGTACGTTATCGTCGCACTGGCTCTGTGTATCACTGCCGCGTGCGGAGATGACAACCGAGGACCAACCGCGCCGACGGCTCCAACGTCCACGAGCTTGACTGCCGTGGCGCCCGCTACGGCCCCAGTGCGCGTGTTGTATGCGGCACCGAGGGACCGCTAGTTTCGATCTGACTACAGCCAAGGTATTCAGAATGCCCTCGTTGATTTTCAATTCTGGCTGCGCCGGGAGCTCGAGGGACGGACGTTTTCGCTCTCCAGCATAACGCCGGAACAATGCCGATTGAGCGAGAACGCGGATTTCTACAGTCGAGGCCATGCCTGGGACAAGGTTCTAAGTGGTGTGCAGCACTGCGCGCCGGTGCGTGAGGATACGTCGGTCTTCGCATGGGTCATCTACGTCGACGTAGATGAAGCCTGCGACGAGCCTCAAGAACTTGGGCGGGGCGGACCGGGCCTCACTATCCTGCCGCGTTCGGATCTGGAGGGCTTGGCAAACCCTGGACCATACACCTTCTGTGACGAAGGACCGTACGACGGGCTGTCCTTCATCATTATTGATCTAGCGGGAATGGTACCGCTGGTGGCCCTACGACGAACGAAGAAACCCGGGTCGGCGCGCGCGGGCACTTGCCGAGATCACGCGATCAATGGGCCGCGGAGCTGGACAACGCAATCGCGAGGGACCCCAGCAATCGACGCGCAGCGACTAAACTGGCTCAGGCGGCGTCGCGCCATTCGTAGCGGTGGTGGAGCCCACCCACTCGCGGCAACGCGACGACTTTTGCGATCGGTGATGGTCGGGGCGTGACGGGTCTTGAGTTCGGGGTGTCTTTGTCGAGACCCAAGTGGCAACGGTCCTCGTGGTAGTAGCTGATGTACAAGCGCATGAGCCGGACGAGATGCCGCTCACTGAGGACAACTACACGCTCTAACATCTCGCGGCGGCAGTTTCCGATCCAGCGTTCGGCGGTACCGTTTTGCCAAGGGCTGCGATAAGAAATGCGAACAGGCTTTGTGCCCATGGCCCTGATGAACTCCACCACTGCAGGGCTGAAAATCGCGTCGCGGTCAAAGACCAAGTATCGTGGTGCCGTGTCGTATGGGAACGCCTCGCGCAGTTGTTGAATCACCCACGCTGACGTGGGGTTGTACGTCGCGTTGAAGTGCAAGATATGGCGACGGCCGTGCTCGATGACGAAGAAGCCGTACAGCAGCCGTAGCGACGCGGTCGGTACGGCGAACAGATCCATCGCGGCGATGTCGTCCTTGTGGTTCCGCAAGAACGCAATCCATCGCTTCACTTCGTCGGGTTCGGCTCGGCGGCGCGGCATGTATCGCGACACCGTCATCTCGCTGACAACGAATCCGAGCTTCGTCAGCTCAGCGTGGATACGAGGTGCACCCCAGCCGTCTTGGGCCATCGTGCGGACGAGACGACGAATCTCGGCATCAATCCGAGGTCGACCTGGATAGCGCGGACGGGAGATCCGAGCCCAGTATCGGCGGAACCGATCTCGATTCCACCGGGCGACCGTGTCGGCGTTCACGATAACGAGCCGGCTCGCCCACGCTGGCCACGAGCTTCGGAGCGCAACCCAGAATGCTCGGTCCGTGTCCTCGAGCGGTGGCCGGGGGCGCTCCTTCTTCAACGCCGTAACTTGCTGCCGCAGGGCCAGGTTTTCAATCACGAGGTCGGCTCGGCACCGACACATCGCCCGGATCGCACGGGCGCCGAGTGAGACGAGGAAGATGAGGACACGGAGCATGGCGGCAGAGTTTGCCGTCTCAAGACCGGGATCTCAAGCGGGAGATGCGCTCGTTGGCCGAGGCGTGAACGGTGCGTAAGTCCTTGATTTCAGGAGCGGACGGATATTGATGATGCACAGGTTACATTAGCAAGCTCCACACAGTATTCCGTGAGCCGAATAGGTGTTCCTGGGAATACATCACGGTAGGCTATCCACCCCCAAAGATACAGGTGGCGCCCCCTACTCATGACATCGATCAGTTCATCGATCGGCCGTCTCAGGGTGTACCTGACGGACCCTCCTGGCGCTACGACCGACGTACCTCCGGTCGAATCCGCCAGGTCAGGAAAATCGAAAGTGTCGGGCAGTACGGTGGACCACGGTTGAACGTTCGACCGGCCATAGACGGCCTGGGCAGGAGTAGTGCCGCTATTCTCCCATTCAACGTTAAACTCTATCGCCGCGGTGCGTCCGTGTCTCACAACCTTCCCTCCGCTAATGGGATTGAGACTGAGAAAGGCCCGTTGGCCTGCTTGGGTGACCTCGTTCGAGAGTCGGGTTTCTTCCAGGGCGGCTCTAGTCGCATCCAACCCATCTCTGGTCAGGTCAATTTGTTCCTTGGCGTAATAGGTATAGAAGCCAGTAATGAGCACCAAGAAAGGACTGAATATTGCTATCACCCGGTGGGGCCAGCGCTCATGGTCGCCACTGGCTCCCTGATCGTCCTCATTGGCTCCTATTTCATTTTCTTTGTGGCTATCCGCCACCGAGACATTCTTTGGTGGAAAGTGGTGCTTCCGCAATCAAGTGTTGGCGGCGGCTGCCTAACCCGTTCGCGTACTAGAGTTTGAGCTTGAGCTTGATTTCGAGAGACGCAGTTCTTTCGGCGATGCCGGCTGGGCTGACGATGCGGTGCCTTATGTTCATGGACATCTTCGTGTGCACGCCGACATCCTTATTAATGGCGTTCGCCGACACAGGCAGCACAACTAACACCGGTATTCAAACGCGGCGTAGCAACACTTGATGGCGGAAGCACCGATGACAGAAGCACCACTAGGACTTCATCCGTCGCAACAAATTCCGCACACGCCAGAAATGTCGTGCCTGACTCAAAGGAAGGGCGTCGCACAAGTCCAGGATAAAGGGCCCGCATCTTAAGAACACCGGACACGAATCGCCTTCTGCCAGCTTCTCGAGGAGCATCGCCAGTGCCGACGCCCTCGCTTCGCCGTTGGACTCCCACCACGTGCAGCCGACGAGTCCAGCGAGAATTAAATCCGAGACCATTTCTTTTTTCTCTGCTTCCAACTCCGCATCGTTGAGCTTCGCCGCCGCGGTGAGAATCTCCGCTTCAATTCTTGCTCGAACTTCACTTCTTAGGTGCAGTGCCTGCGAGGCCATCACACCTATGACTGCAACCGCCAGTGAAGGATCCCGTTGTATGTAGTCCACCATGTCTGCACTGAGCAACGCCTTCTCAACCACTGGACGTGTGATATCGGACGGTGGAAGATCGCCAAGTATGGCGCCGAGCAGATTCCAACAGTATCGCTCGTTGTTTTTTCCGACGATCCCCGCGTATGCCTCTCCTACCGTATAGTGCTTCCTGGTTTCTTCAGAAAAGATTGACGGCCAGCTTCGATCGTTGCCCAGCCAACTTTCAAGCAGATTCGTGGCCTGGCTAGTGTCAGTCAGCATCGACCGAACAACTGTCATCTGTCCACGCTCGCTCATGCCCGTAAAGCTCTTCCTCAGCATAGTCTGTACTGTTGCTTTCATGGATGCATCAGTACAAATCACTTTCAAGGCCGACAGTGCGAACGCCTCCGCCCCCAGACGCTTCGGTGCCGCAACATCTTCACTGTATGCCGCGTCTGGAAACACAAGTTCCGGCACCACGGCGTAATCACTTCGGCGAAACACGTTCTCGATCCACTGAGGCGGAAGGCCACGTGACCGAAGAATTCGAAATGTGCGATCTGCATGACCCCAGACGAGCGCTAAACGGATCGGCTTAGACAGCGCGCGAGCCAACTCGTTGAATCCAAACTGTTCGTCCACCCAACGCAAGGTGGCGAGCCAAGCTTCGAACTCAGGTCGAAGACTCTCACTGCACAATGCGCGCGCAAGCCGGTCGCGCACCTTTGTTGCGTGGCGGCCAACGTGAGGGAGCCCGTTCCACAGCTGTGCCAGATGTACGAGACCGACTGGTGATGCAAGCCAAATCTTCCGGATAGCCCGAAGTGACAGACGCCGCTCCACGGGCGGTAGCGCGGATAGTTTTGTGACGAAAACTTTCGGCAAGGCTATCGGCAATCCTCCGAGGCGCTGTGCCGCTTCCACAACGCCCACGTCGGAGAGCAGTTGTTCTGCACTTTGCATCCATCTAACTGACAAGGGGGCAGCTTGATCAATGCGAAGATGATCTATGAGCAGGCCCACATCAGAGGGCATCGTATCTATAGGCTTGAACGTCTCGCCTCCCCTGATGGACTCGTATAGACGCTGATACAGTTGAGTGCCGCTGGCTCTGCGAGCCTCCGTGGCTAATTCGACTCTGGTCGTCGGATCTTGGCCACCGACGACCCTGGCCACCAATTCATCGCATCGACTCTTCGGCAAGTCAAACCAATGCTTTACGTTCGCAGCGGTAGCTTCACGCTCCGCAAAGGACTCCGACAGAAATCCCAACTCTGGCCCCTCCATTCGCTCGTCAAACTGGAGGTCTTCACAGTGGATGGAAAAAAGAATCGGACTGTCGGAGAACAACTCAATTCGAACGAGGTGTCCTTCAAGTGTCTTGAGCTCCTCAGGTACACCGTCCTTGAGGACTCGTGACAAAGTGTCCCAAAATGGCCGCTGTTCCAATCGAAGTGGTCCGATGTCTACAATGGATCTCATCGAGATGCCGAGCCTTCGTAAAAACTCCTGGTCAGGCTCCATCGGCTTCCGGAGATCGTTTGGAAGGTCTAACCAGAGCCGTCCCATCAGGTGCAAGGTTATCGACCCCATCGCTTCATCGTCGTTCTCCAGACTATGAATGATGGTTTCTTTGAGCTGTTCGACAACCGCGCGAGCAAGATCGATGTCTGTGGCGAAACGTCCTCGTATGACACGCTGGTGCAACCACTGCAGATAGTCGCGCCGCACTTCACGAAGGAACTCCTGCCCATCCAGGCGCATTGAGCCCACGATCAAATTTGTCAGCGACGCGCTCGCAAGATATGCATCTTTGGCTTCCGTCCGTGGTGCGGTAGTCCCATGAAAACCGCGACCGTCGGTATACATGTTGTCTAGCAGCCACTCGGCCTGCGTGGCCGCATGCTCACGCGGGCCAATTTCCCAGACCTTGACCATGGCTTCCACGACAGCACGGCCACAGCCAAAGAGGAAATTCCACTCTGTTGCTGTGTTGGGCGCTTCCATGTCCCCCGGCGGAGGACGGAGCATATCCGCGTCGAGCAAACACCGTGCGTAGTACTGCCGCAGTACACGTAGAGTTTTGGTCTCGACCAGCATGCCGTCCTCAATGGGGGCCTCACGTAACGCGGCAACAAGTTCGTCCGCATCGAGCGCAACGAACCGTACGTCTGCTGTCCGCATATCATTGAGCGCTTGCGCGAAATCGGCGGGCGACATCTTCCCAGCGTCTCTGAACCAGCTAAGCAAGTCGACGGTGCCTACAATCCGTATGCCATCCCTGTGCTCATGCGACTGGACCCAGCGGTCATCAATCCAGATAACATCGGACTCACTCCCGGCGAACTGCATGAGGTCGAACATCACCGTTTCTTCTGGCGTCGGTTGGTGTTCTCCAGAGACCAATGGTCTATCGTCCAACTGCGGCAGTAGTGCATAGGTTCCCGTTGTCAAACCATTGCGAAGGTGTTCTATAAGGTAGCCAAGCCATTCAGCATCGGCGTTGGCGGTTGCGGCATCATCAACGTCGCGTTGATCGTCATCCAGTTCGCTTGCAGGAATCACGAGTTCAAAGGTGGCTGCGGCCAGTTCGAGAACATCGGCCACGGCGAGGAGTCTCACGACGGGGCTCCTGCATATCAATCTCTTGCCTGAGGGAATCTCAGCTTCATCCTGCAGGCCGTGTCTCTGGCCCAAAGCTTCAATGGCCTGGAGGTGTTCCGGCCCAGAGAGCGCCCCGCCGTCCTTGAGCGCGTCCACGACCGAATGAGCATCTCTCAGGATTGCGGAATACTGAGCCGGAAGGTTTTGGGTGAAGCGCATCGGATCCGTGGAACTTGGTGGCAAGAAATCCAGGACGAAGGAGTCATTGGCGCTCGCATGACGGAGCAGTTGCAGCACTGCGTCGGCTACGTCACCCTCCGAGTCCTGACGAACGGTGACCGGATCAAGGTCTAATTTCCCGATCTTTCCAGCCGAAACCATGCTGAGAATATGTCGCTGCGCCTCAATGTGCCCTGGCTGAGCAGGACGAAGCGCGTTCTGCATCGCACTCAGCGCAATAACGGTGTTTTGTGGCACCCGTATCGGAGCAAACTCAGCTTCGATGAGTGGCAACAACTTGAAGTGCGCGGCGTTCAGAATGGCCGTGACGTCCGCGTTGAGCCGCCACTTTTGACCTGACACCACTGGCAGTGAACCCGCGATCCTGCCTCCGAACCGCTGGTTGACAGGACCAGCGGACGATCCATCCATCCTGGCCGCGTTCACGAGCGGGAGGCGATGGAATACTCTGGCTAGCCCGGTGCCCGTGAAGCCCAACGCGACGTGGTTCGGCACTTCGCCGCGCTGCAGCCGTCGCCAGACCTGATTGCGGTGCTCACGGTGCTGCACTGACCAGTCGATAAGCTCCTTGAGCCCTACGGCTTGAACACCACCTTTCCCTTCTTTTCCAAGCGCTTCAAGCCTGTGAACGAGGGGCGTGAGTTCAACACCTACGCCGAGACGTTCACCGATTCCGAACGCCATCCCGACGTGCTCATCATCGATTTCTTTGGCTACGGACGTGCGCCAAAGATCCAACGCTAGTTTGGGGTCTTCGATCGCGAGCTGCGACGCGAGCCTCAGATAGTCCACTGCGGAGAGTTCTCCAATTGCAGAATGGCCGCGCGCGACAATTGCAAGGTTCTTGAAATCACCCATTTGCCAGTAAAACTGACATAGCTCCAAGAAGGCATCTCTTGTCGGTGATTGTTCGAAGGCTTCACGGGCGGTCTTGATAGCTTCCGGGAGCGCACCGATTGCACGCTGTGCGAGAACGCGGAGACGACGGAGGTCCGGCGGTACCTCACCTCCGAAATACAGCGCGGGCGCTTGGTCGAGGACAGCTAGGCAACCGGCAAAGTCGTGCGTGTTGTAGAGAGCGTAGCTCGCAATCCTCACCGCATCAGGGGTTTGCAGCGACTCAACCAACTTGTTGGCCACTGGCGCGATCTCTTCCCAGTGCTCCAATTGTGCGAGCAACATGTACTGCTGCCAGCTCGCCTTGCCTTCTCCGCCTGCTTCGGCATTCCGAAGATCGGCCAAGGCTTGTTCGAGGCGGTTTTCCAGGCGGAGTGACGGTTCCTGCTTGGCGTTAGACTCTATCGCTGCCAACTGGGCTTGCCAGAAATCCCAGCGGGGTCGCGCTGAATCACGAATGAACACCTCTTTCGTTCGCTCAAGAACTGCCCTTCCGTCGGCGAATCGGCCTGCGCTCGTGAATGCTGCCACCAGTGATGCGATTTCCTCAACATTGGCCGTTTCGTGACTAACCTTCTCCTCAAGCGCTGCGACGCTAGAGTCAATCGTTACGTCGAGATCTCGACCGAGTACCCATATCATCACTCTGTAGTTCGAAGGATCCGCGTCGAGGATGGCACGCGCGAGTTCCGCAGCGTTCCCGCGAGAATCAGCATTGTCCGCAAGACACGCAACCCGCCATGCTTGGAGGCAGGCGAGGTCGTCCGCTGAATGTTCAAATTCAGGACCGGAGAGCTGTTCGAATTCGAGGGCGGCGGAACGCCTGGAGGCGACGCTTTCGTTGTCTTGGCGCACGAACATTGGACTGATTGGGTCGAGCCACTCTGGGAATCCGTTCGGAAGAGCGACTGGAGAAATGCCGGCGAGGTACCGTACCGTCGCGGCGGTCCGACGTATCCAGTACCAAGAGGGTGCCAAGGAAAGTGCCTTTTCAGCCTCCGCTTTCGCCTTGAGTGGTTCATGTTGGCTGAGAAACACAATCGAGCGAAGCCGATGGGCATCCGGATGGTTCGTTAACGAAGAGAGGGTGTCGAGAGCGGCGGCAACATCTCCGTGCTGAATCTGCACGGCGGCTCGAAGAGCCTGGTTATCGGGATCGCTCTCCTCTTCAAGCGCTCTGAGGGCGTCATCGAGACGACCCTCAGCCCGAGCGATCAGTGCGACGAGGCGCGCACGTCCGGGATCTGTTCCGTCGAGATCTGATCCGTCAAGTTGATCGGCTTCGGTTGCCAGGGACATCGCCGTCGCAACCTCACCGGAGGTCAACAACATGCGTCCCTCTAGGCGGAGGAGTTTGGCCTTGGTAGCGGATGGCAGCACTGTCCAGGTCAGCGTCTCGCCTTTGATTTTACGGAGTTTCGAAAGCGCCTTTTGAGGATGGCCGTCTTGCCACAGGGCTCGCAGATCTGAACGATCTCCCTCGGCCACCTCGCCCAGTTGTATGGCCAATGCTACGATGGTCGCCTGTTGGACATCCGACTGGATGTCGAGTTGCGCCGAAGGGCCGCAGATGTAGTTCTCATGCAAAGGAAGAAAATGACGGACGATTTGACGTCGCTTGCGCAGCTTCCTTGTAAGAACGGTGCCAGACCAAACCTGGAGCGAGAAGCCATTCTGCTTCAGTCTGGCGCGTTGCGTGAACCTCTCGTCGTGCAACTGTGTCCGTCGCGTGTCGGCGGCTAGGAACAGAATGAAAGTTTGGACGTCCTTCTTTTTCCAATGAGCGGCATGCTTTAGGAAATCATTGCAGGCTGTCCTAATTAGCGCCTCATCGCAGGATTGATGGCTCTTGCACTGTCCGGCCCCAAGCGAGCCATCTTTGAACTCAATCAGTACATCGACACCCAATTGTCGTTGTCCGGGCGTTCCGTAGCGTTCGGCGCTGGTGACGTTATCTTCTTCCTGCACTAATTCTCGACACAGGTCCTCAAAAAGGTCATGGCCGAGTTCGTGAAACCTCGGTACCTTGCCTGGCTGCAGAGGGGGAGTAATCATCGTTGTATGTTAATTAACCCTAATCGCAAAATCTTCGAAGCACGAAAACGCGAAACAGCCGCACTGGGCGCAGGCGAGAAGCTCGTGCTGGGGCACCCACTCGCCGCCACTATAGGTGATTCTGCACGGTGTATGCAGAACCTGGAAAAGGTGCTATTCACGGGGCCAAAGACCTCAGACACGGTGACGTTTATTTGCGATTAGGGTTAACGTCGGCGCCTGAAACGATTTGGTTGAAACCGGCTCCACTCTGCAGGCTTGCTCAGTCCGGCTCAGCAAGCACAAGACTAAGGAGGTGAAAATACTGGCTGCGTAATGTTGACCTGGAACAAACACGTAAACCTGAGGAATACCTTGGAATTGCCGTTCTCCAACCGGTAGCGGTAACAAACTCAGGTGTCGTACCAATTTTGCGTGGCGGGATGATCGGCGTTCCGCAGCCAAAGCAATGTTAGCATAGGTGAACTGCCCCGGGTTTCCCGGAGACTCCACCTCTTGAGAGGATGGAGTCATGACAAGACGAAGCAGGTATTCACCGGAGGTAAAAGAGCGCGCAGTGCGGATGGTTTTCGACCAGCAGGCTCAGCACGAATCTCAGTGGTCAGCGATCTCATCGATTGCGTCGAAGATTGACTGTACGCGGGAAACGCTACGCACGTGGGTGCGGCGAGCAGAGCGTGATGCTGGGAAACGAGCGGGACGGACGACGGACGAGCGTCAGCGGCTGAAGGAGTTTGAGCGAGAGAACCGTGAGCTAAAGCGGGCGAACGAGATCCTTCGCAAGGCGTCGGCGTTTTTCGCCCAGGCGGAGCTCGACTGCCGACCGAAGTGAAGGTGTTGTTCGTCGACGCGAACCGTGAGAGTTACGGGGTCGAGCCTTTCTGCCGGATGCTGGTGCTTCCGTAATCAAGTGTTGGTGGCTGCCGCGTAACCCCTTCCTGTGCCAAAACTCGGCCCTTTTGAAATAGGCCATAAATCAGCAACTTAGTGTCTGTGTTTGCGACCGGGCCAAGGGCCGTGGGCTTTACAATCGTCTTGGACGGGCGGGTCGTCACCATGCAGATGACCACCTAGTCGAGAGCGAATATCGAAGCATGTTCCTGAAGCTGTTTCCACGCTACGCCGGTCGAGCCCGCCGAGGGACTACCGTCGCCGGCGACCATCTACGCGGCACGGCAGTAGTAGTTGAGAATGCCCCCAAGTCGCTCTCGCGACACGATGGGGCCAGTGTCATTCGCGCTTGCCGGCAGAGGTGTGAGGAGCTCGTTGCCGAGACCTTGGTGGTTCCGTTCTGTGTGATAGTGCACTACGTATTCGGTTACCGCTGTGCGCAGGTGTCGCTCACTGAGAGGTACGAAGCGGTCGAGACACTCTCGACGTATGGAGAGAACGAATCTTTCCGCGTATGCGTTCAGATTCGGACTATTGGCGGGAAGGCGCAGGGGCTTCACGCCTGAATCTCTCAAGAGCCCACGTACCGCCTCGGTGAATAGCGGGTCCCGGTCGTGGATGAGGTATCGCTTGCCAAGGAGGAAACCATCCCACATGTCCGTGAGGTTTCTTGCCACCTGCTTCATCCACTCCCCGTTGGGGTCCGACGTTATCCCACCGATGCACACGCAGCGAGTGGCGATATCGATGACAAACAGGACATGGTAGCGGACGAGCCCGAACGGGTTCACAACCTCGACGGTGAACAGGTCTGTCGCTGCGATGGCGCCCCAATGAGCCTTGATGAAGGTGCTCCACGACATGCTCTTGCCCCGCTCCGGGGCAGGCGCGATACCGTGCTCGGCGAGGATCCTCTTGATAGTGTTGCGTCCGAGTTCATGTCCTAGGTTCTTGAGTGCGCCTCGCAGGCGCGTATATCCCCACGTCGGGTTCTCCTGCGCCACGCGCACAATGAGCTCACGGATGTCCTTCGCCGTCGGAGGTCGGCCTGGGCTCCGGTTCTTGCTGCCATCGTACTTGGCTGCGATGAGGCAGCGGTACCAACGCAGAAGCGTAGCGGGTGTGGCAACGGACGCAATCTGGGCCAGCGCCTCGCGGCCCAAAGCCTGGGCCTTGACCGCGCGCCTGCGCCGGTCGTCGTCCGAGAGACTGAGACGCTTGCCCCGAAGCCCGGCTCGGAGCACACGGTTCTCCTCTTGCAGGTAGTCGATCACATCCTGCTGCTGGCGGTTGACCCAGCCAGCTAGAACGAGCAGTAGGAATTGCACGTGGTACGTCATCATGGATCTGAAGATAACACCCTCGGGCCAGACGATTGTAAAGCCTACGGCCCTTGGTCCGGTCGCAAACACAGACACTAAGCTGCTGATTTGTGGCCTATTTCAAAAGGGCCGAGTTTTGGCACAGGACGGGGTGCATTGGTACAACACGCAACGACTCTTGGAGCCGATCGGAAATGTCGCCCCCGTCGAGTACGAGATGAACTACTATCGGTCGCAGGAAGGCTCGCTAGAGATGGCGAGACTCAACTAAAACAGTCTCCGGAAAACCCGGGGCGGTTCACCCAGGAGCTAGGTCAGATGCCAACCGAGGGGAAGTGGGATCAGTACCTTGAGAGCGTGCGGCGGTATATCGCCACCGACAGGCTTGACAGCGACGAGATCGACTACAAGCGCGAGATCGGGAAGAAGCTGAAAGATGCTCGCAGTGCGCTCTTGGCCGGTAAGGACGAGTGGTTCGATCTCCTCAAGCAGGCACTGTCAGGACGGCAGGGCCACCCGATGAACTGGAGAGGTGCCGACAATCTCAGGAATTGGCTGGACAGCGACCGGAAGGCTGGGCGCGAGGCGCTCAGAACGGTTTGGTCTGACGGGGACTTGAAGCCGGGCGACATTCGGGCGTTTTCGGAGCGACTTCCATATGAGGGGGCAGCAAAGGGATTGCGGAGCCGCCTGAGGACCATCTCCGTACTGCTCATGGCTCTCGGCCTGGACCGATATCCGCCGTACATGGCGAAGGCTTACGACTCGTCTTTCCGGCGGCTGAGCTACGACGGTCCGCCCGCAGGTGCCGACGAAGAAGACATCTACTGGCACGCGCTGGCCTTTCTCGATGAACTCGCATCGAGAGCGAAGAAGCGAGGGCTCGAGAAGCCGGCGAACCGGCTTGAAGCCCAGTCGATCGTCTGGGTAATGCAGCGGTGGCCCGAAGAGGAAGCGAAGGAGAATACGAATCCACCAGTGAAGACAGTCGTGGACCCCGACATGATCCCCCTCGCCAAGGAGCTTTACCTCCCGGTCGACTTCCTTCAGAACATCGAAACGCTGATCCGGGAGAAGAAGCAGGTCATCTTCCAGGGGCCGCCCGGCACCGGGAAGACGTACGTCGCGCAGAAGGTGGCCCGACATCTCGCGGGAGGCAGGGAGCGCTGCCAGCTCGTCCAGTTCCATCCGTCCTATTCGTACGAAGATTTCGTGGGGGGCTACCGCCCGACGCTGCTTGACAATCGGCAGCCAGGATTCGAGCTCAAGGACGGGCCGTTCATGCAGATCGCCAGGCGGGCGGAGAAAGACCCGGACGGGAAGTACTTTCTGGTCATCGACGAGATCAACCGCGGGAACCTCGCCAAGGTGTTCGGCGAACTCTACTTTTTGCTGGAGTACCGCGAAACTCCCTTGAAACTGATGTATCAGGAAGGGGAAGAGTCTACGTTCACGATGCCCGACAACCTGTACATCGTCGGGACGATGAACACCGCCGACCGATCCATCGCCCTGGTTGACCTCGCGCTGCGCCGGCGGTTCGCCTTCGTGGATTTCTCCATGAACGAAGAGCCGATCAAGGGTCTGCTCCGCCGCTGGCTGGGAGCGAACGACTTGGGCAATATGGATTGGGTGGCGGGTGTCGTGGAGCGCGCCAATGCGAAGCTGGACGACCACCACGCCGCCATCGGTCCGAGCTACTTTATGCGCACGGACCTCGACGATGCCGCCGTCGAGCGCATCTGGAAGCATAACGTCCTGCCGTACATGGAGGAGCATCTGTTTGGAGAGCGCGACCGGCTGTGTGAGTTCGCGCTCGACAAGCTCCGCGGCGCGGACGCCCTGGGCGGCGGGGAGCAGGAAGATAGTGACGCCGCGCAGGATGCTGGCGGCAAGAGCGATGCGAGAGATTGACCTTCGAGAGTACACGGAGAGCATGCCGCTCCCCCTCTCCGTGGACGAACGGGACGCGCTGGCGAACCTTGGTCTCACCGGTCTCACCATTGCGCCGGTCCCCGGCACGGCGAATGAATACAGGCTTACCCCCGGTTGCGTCGTCGGCGCTGTCGAGATGGGTAGGCTGTCGGTGCGCATCGCGCCCAAGATCGGAATCCGGCAACTGCTATCGCTCGCGTGCTATGCAATAGGGAAGGTCAAGCTCCAGAGGCGCGAGTTAGGCTTCCCCGAGCGCTCGGCGCTGCCTGACGCGCTGGCGCTCGCGTTCAGCGCTGCCTCCCGCAGGGCGTTCTCGCGCGGGCTGCTTCACGGCTACCGCGCCGAGGAGGATGCGCTGCCTGCCGTGCGCGGGCGCATCCGGTTCGACGACCAGGTCCGCCGCAGGTTCGGCATTCCACTGCCGGTCGAGGTGCGCTACGACGAGTTTACGGCCGACATCCTCCTGAACCGCCTTGTAAAGGCGGCCGCTCAGTGTCTTGGCAGCCTGCGGCTGCGCTCGCGGGAAGCGCGCAGTGGCGTCACCTGGGTTGCGGAATCGCTGAGGGACGTGTCGCTCGCGGCCTTTCCGCCTAGCGCCGTGCCAGAGGTCAAGTTCGATCGCCTGAACGAACATTACCGCAGCGTGGCGACACTCGCGCGGCTCGTCCTGCGGCACGGCGCGTTCGAGGCCGGTCGCGGCAAGGTCCGTGCGCCCGGCTTCCTGATGGACATGAACCAGGTCTTCCAGGAGTTCGTGACAGTTGGGCTGCGGGAGTGCCTGGAGCTTTCCGAGCACAGCTTCCGTTCCGACAATCGGCTTTCCGGCGAGTACCTGGTGCACCTAGACGAGGCGGGCCGCGTCCGTCTCCAGCCCGACCTCTCCTGGTGGGACGACCGGGTCTGCACCTTCGTGGGCGATGCGAAGTACAAGCGGACGAAGGACGAGCGGGTACCGAACGCAGACCTGTACCAGATGCTGGCCTATGCCACGGCGCTGGACCTGCCCGGCGGACTTCTGGTCTATGCTGAGGGAAACGCCGAAGGCGGGTCTTCCACGCTGGACTATCGGGTCCGCCATGCAGGAAAGCACTTCCACGTCGTCACGCTCGATCTCGCCGGCCCGATTCCCTGCCTGGAGGGTGAGCTCCACGCCCTGGCGGCGAAGGTGCGGGGCCTCCGCCAGACGACGCAACGCTCGCAAACCGCCAAAGCAGCGCGCATGGCGCAAGTTGCACATCGCCGTTGATCGCAAGACCGGCACCATTGTTGCGTCCGAACTGACGGCGTCACGAGCTCGCGACGCAACCCGAGTCCCCGCTTTGCTAACACAGATTCAAGCACCTCTAGTGTCGGTGGCGGCGGACAGTGCATACGACAAGGAAGCGGTCTACGAAGCCATCGAAGCGCACAGTCCTGGACGAAGGACGCGCGTGGTGATTCCGCCGCAACGAAACGCGACGCTCAGTCAGAATTCGAACACCGCCATGCAGGAGCGCGATCGCCATATTCGGGTGCTTCCGCCATCAAGTGTTACTACGCCGCCAGGGGCATTTCTACAACCGCGGTAGCCGACCTACGTGTGCCGGCGAACGCCATCGCGTCGGGCTCTATTAATATTGATAGGGACGTCGGCGTGCACACGAAGATCTCCCTGAGCGTCAGCCGCCGCGTGGTCAGTCCAGCCTGCATCGCCGGCGTCCTGGTTTCCCGCCCGAACTTCAACGCCCTATGCGATCGGACGAAGTTGTAATAACAGCGCAGCAACTCCAGGTGGTCCTCGAGTGTCTCCTTCGCGCGGGCGTGGCATGGCGACCGCCGACGCAAGTACGCCGACCCTTGACGAATTGTGAGGTTGAGCCGCTCGATAAACGACGTATTCAATGTCGAAGAGTCCTCGGAGTTATTGAGGGCTTCATCGAATCGCCACGAGGCTCCAACCAGCGCTCTTCGTTCGACCTTCACGATACGATCATTCCTGCGCGTCTTGAGAACCTGGCCATAGAGACAAGCTGGTCCAAAGACGCGTCGGACGACCCTCTCGTAGAAATCGAATCCGTCGGTGACGATCAGGGGAAGACGCTCCCAATCCATCCGGTTGGCCACGTCGCGCAAGAGAGCGAGTGTGTTCCGGTAGCTTCGACGCCCGACGACGGTCGAGGGCCAGAGACGGGACCAGACTTCGATCGCGACGAATATCCACGTCAGCCGCGTCTTGCCGCCGGCGAAGGAGCGAATTTCGTCGGCCTGGAGCTCCTCGACGCCGAATCCGGTAGTCCGTCTCTGGTTGAAGCCACGGCAAACGTCGGCGGCTTTCTCAAGTCATCGAGCGACGGTGTTCCAGGCAAGCCCTTCGATGCGCGCAACCGCAGAGATGCTGACGCCCTCGACTCTGAGAGCGACCACTGCGTCGAAAGTCGCCCTTCGATGCTGGAGACGGTAGTACGGCGTGCCTTTGGTCGAAGAGAACGTCTTTGCGCACCTGACGCACCGGTATCGACGCCGTTTCCCGGATCTCGTTCTGGTGAAGCCGTGGCGGACGATGTTCCCGGAACCGACTCTTCCGTGGAACGTACATGCGGGATTGAGACATCTTCGATTCTTCAATTCGGCTTCGCCCTTGTCCACGAAAGAACTGCGTCTCTCGAAATCGGGCTCAAACTCTAGCACGGAGATGGGTTATTGCCTGCCCACCAACACTTGATTGCGGAAGCACCAATCCATTGATACCAAACAATTCATGTGAAATGCTATAGGCGTGAACTCTTGTACCCCTCGTTCTGAACGACAAGGGCGGGACTCTTGAGGCCGCCCGTGGACCGCACCCGCGCTCCTGCGCTGGCGAGCGCCGTCCGCCGACATGGTATGATCCGCGACGTCCCCGCTGGTTTCGTGGGTGTTGGCTCGGGATGACTCCGACCAAGAGCGGTATGAGCGGAAAGCCGTCGGACTACGAGAACCGGGCGCGCGAGCAGATCGGCGAGTGGAAGAAACCCGACCAGGGCTGGTTCGGCCAGACCATGCGCCAAATCGGTTGGCCCGTCGACCGCGTGCGGGCGCTGATCGGGAAAGCGGCCGCCGCAACGGGTCTGCATGACGTGCTCGCCAAGGCGCTCGCCGGCACGTTACATGTCCTCGGGGACGCTGCCGCTTGGGCCGTGCGTCGCGACGCTGTCTACGTCGAGTTTCGCGAAAAAGGGCACGACGTTCATCGACATGCAGACGTCTTCAAGCTCGACCTGGAACAGGTCGACGCGGTGGTCGGTCGGTTGGACGCCAAGTACACAGGGCTGGCGTTCGCTGAGGGAGCGACTGCCGGCGCCGCCGGAGTTCCTGGACTGATAGCCGACATTCCAGCGTTGGTGACCTTGAATCTTCGCGCGATCGCTGAATACGCCACCTACTACGGTTTCGACGTTGCTTCTCAACGAGAACGCGTCTTCGCCATGAACGTGTTGGGTTTGGCGTCCAGCCCGAGTGATGCGGCGAAAGCGCCTGTGATGGCTCAGTTGGCGAGAATCGCTGCTGACGCCGCGAAGAAGAAAGCGTGGAAGACGCTGGAGAAGCACGCATTTGTAGAGGTTGTCCAGCAGATCGCGCGGGCACTGGGCATACGTCTCACGAAGGTCAAGCTGGCCCAGGCTGTCCCGATCATGGGCGCGGCTGTGGGAGGCGGTTTCAACGCGTACTATACGGCGAGGGTCTGCGACGCGGCCTACCACCTCTATCGAGAACGATTCTTGGCGAAGAAGTACGGGCCGGGCGTCATTGACCTGACCGCCGAGCCAGCAGAGGGGCCAGGATTCCAGCCTCGTTACTCGGAAGCAGACGAGGAGATTCTGTCGGACGTGGGATAATCGACTCAGATGACCGCATATTGGGAGGCGCGGCACTGAACCCCGACTCTTGCGCGTAGCTCAAAGTTACCATCATGTGGACCGAACATGAGGGACTCGAATAGAATCTCCTGATGAAGTTCTGTCACTAGACCTGACGTGAGGAGGTAGGATTTGTTCAAGCGCATCGCAATCTTGTTCTTTCTTGTCGCACTCGCAAAACCGGCGCTCACCCAGGAGACTCTCCTGGCGTTCGTCGGCGCCCGGATCATTCCGGTAAGCCCGGACGGAAGTGTCGACATCGAGAGCGGCGTCCTGGTCATTCATCAAGGCAAGATCGTTGCCGTCGGTCCCCTCGATTCAGTCGATATCCCGTCGGACGCGGAGCGGCACGACGTCGCGGGCTTGGTCATTATGCCGGGTCTGGTCGATACCCATAGCCATATTGCCGGACCACGGGGAGCGGACCGCAGCGCGCCGATCCAACCGGACACGCGCGTGCTGGACTCACTCAATATGCGCGACGCGAGGGTGCAAAAGGCGCAGGCGGGCGGCATCACCACTGCCAATATCATGCCGGGCTCCGGGCATTTGATGAGCGGACAAACTCTCTACCTCAAACTTCGGGAGGGGCGCATCATCGACGACTTCTTGGTGCGCAGAGAGGACGGGAGCATCGCGTCGGGAATGAAGATGGCGAACGGCACGAACTCGCGAAGGGACCCTCCGTTTCCGGGCACCAGAGCCAAGTCGGCGGCGTTGGTAAGAGAGCAGTACGTCAAGGCACAGGAGTACCGTGAAAAAATTCGTCGCGCCGACGGTGACCCGGAAAAGATGCCGCCTCGCGACCTTCGGATGGAGGCTCTTGTCGAAATTCTCGAAGGAAAGCGGATAGTACACCACCACACGCATCGTTACGACGACATTTTGACCGTCCTTAGACTCGCGGAAGAGTTCGGGTTTCGCGTCGTGCTCCAACACGCGAGCGACGCCCATAAGGTCACGGAAGAGATCGCTGCTGCCGGAGCGCCGGTATCGATCATTACCATCGACAGTCCTGGCGGAAAGATCGAGGCCAAGGACGGACAATTCTCGCAGGGTAACGGCGCAGCGCTAGAGAAAGCAGGTGCCGTGGTTGGTTTTCACACCGATGACAGCATCACCGATTCGCGGCTCTTCCTACGTTCGGCAGCACTTGCGGTGCGCGCGGGAATGAGTCGCGCCGGCGCGATCTATGGACTGACCATGGCGGGCGCACGGATGTTGGAGCTTGAGGATCGCATCGGCTCTCTCGAGCGCGGCAAGGACGCCGATTTTGTCGTTCTTTCCGGAGATCCATTGAGCGTTTACACCAAGGTCCTTCAAACATGGGTGGAAGGCGATATGGTCTTCGATCGCAGTACTCCACAGGATCGCTTGTACGCGGTGGGCGGATACGGTGCTGGTCACGATCAACCTCTGGTCTTCCAAGAGCTCTTGGACGAGGGACGATGATGCGACGAAAGAGCGTTGTTTTGGTTTCCATCCTGTCAGTCGTCCTCTTTGTCCCCTCGGTTCTAGTGGCGCAAGTCGCCGTCCGTGGGGAGACGGTTCATACCATGGCCGGCGCTCCGATCAAAGACGGCGTGGTGCTTATTCGTGAGGGCAAGATCGACCGCGTGGGCCCCGCGTCTTCGGTCAGCATCCCCGATGGCTTTCGCGTGCTTACCGCGAAGGTCGTGACCCCTGGTCTCATCGATGCTCACACCGTGGTAGGTATAGCCGGCTATCTCAATCAACCGCACGACCAGGAGCAGCTCGAGCCTTCCGCACCGATGCAGCCTGAGCTTCGTGCGATGGACGCCTACGACGCGCGCGCGCGATTAGTGGAGTGGCTTCGGGAGTTCGGGATCACCACCATCCATACTGGCCATGCTCCAGGAGCCCTAATCTCGGGCCGGACGATGATCGTAAAGACCAGAGGCGCGAACGTCGAAGAAGCCGTTCTGGTTCCCGACGCCATGGTGGCCGCGACGCTCGGTGACAGCGCCCGGGCGGAGGACCGAAAGGCACCGGGTACGCGCGCTAAGATGGTCGCCATGTTGCGAACCGAACTCGTCAAGGCGCAAGGCTATCTCGACAAGCAGGCGAGTGGCGACGAGAACAAGCCTGACCGCGACCTGAGGCTCGAAGTCTTCGCCAAGATGTTACGCCGCGAGCTCCCCATTCTCGTCACCGCGCACCGGTCTCAAGATATCTTGACCGCCATCCGCCTTGCCAAGGAGTTCGACCTCCGGCTGGTCTTGGACGGTGCCGCGGAAAGCTACTTGGTCAGCGAGCAGATCCGAGCATCCGGCTACCCGGTCATCCTGCACCCCACGATGTATCGTGCCGGTGGCGAGACCGAGAACCTCACCATGGAAGCGGCGTCGCGTTTGAAGGCCGCGAACATCCTCTTTGCCCTTCAGAGTGGATACGAGTCATACGTGCCAAAGACACGCGTAGTCCTCTTCGAGGCAGCGGTGGCGGCAGCCAACGGGCTCTCCTTTGAGGAGGCGTTCGCCACCATTACCATCGATGCCGCTCGCCTCTTGGGGATCGACGACCGCGTGGGCTCACTGGAAGCGGGAAAAGACGGTGACGTTGCACTCTACGACGGGGACCCCTTCGAGTACACGAGCCATTGTGTGGGAACGGTGATCGAGGGGGAGGTGGTGAGCGAAGTCGTGAGGTAGCGTAGGTGCGGAAGCACCTTTCGATGCCGAACTCGGGGCCGATGGGTACTGTCAAGTTTTCCACGGCCTGACGGCCACCCCGTTCTGTGCCAAAATTCGGCCCTTTTGAAATAGACCACAAATCAGCAGCTTAGACGCCGTCCTGTCCAAAAACACAAACGAACTCAAGACTGGCGCGCTCGACGACGCGTCCGGCGGCCCGGTAGACGCCTGACCCGGATCCGGCCGACCTTCTTCACGAGATCTATATCGTGACGGCGTTCGATTGCTCTGTTTGACAGGATATCCGACCATTTCGGCTCCTCTCCGAGTAAGTATTCTGTTTGAAGATTGGGACGCTCCATGGCTAAATCCGAAACGAGCGGTACAGTTACCAAACCCTGCGACGCTTTGATTTCACCTAAATATGTAAATCCACGCTGGGCGTCTGTCTTGAGAATACGCAGCACATCTTGTGCGAAGGACTCGGCGGTTCCTTCTACATAGTTGATTCGGTAATCCCGAAGAATCTGTTTCCTTGCGGAGTTTAGAGATGGAGAAACTAAGATGGATGTGGGGCGAAGATCCCGGCCCTCAGTATCTTGCCGTCTTCTTAACTCCATGTGTTGCCACAGAAGGGATTCATTCAAAGTCGTACCGATGAAAATCGTTGGACGGCACGTAATGTCAGCGACACACCGCGAGTACCAAGGTTCTTGATTGGCAATTCTTTGCGCATACTGTGTCTCCGAGAAAGTCAAAGTGTCAGGTGGTCCGGGGACAATACCATTGAGGTGGATAACTTCTATTGGAGGCAGTGCAGTTGAAACATGCCGTTGGCGTGAATCATCTCTAGAACTGATTGTTACCAACGGGCGACTGGGTTCAAACTTTCGACTCAGGACTTCAGCAAGATCATCAATATTTAACGTGTACCACCTGAACCATGGTAGTTCGAGATACATCCGATAAAACGCCGGTAGTGTGTCAGGATCGACTCTAAGTCGAACTTCTAACAGCGTCTGCAACGCTGACGGGTGGTGCTGCAAAGCGACGCCGTAGAGATCGGCGAGAGTGGCCATCTCGTCGAATGGCTCGTTTGGAAAACAGGTTTGCCATAATGCCTGCTTTAGTTCTCCTCCGGAGGGTAGAGGCTGACCATCGCGGTTCTTTGCACTACGGGAGAACCCAGCGCCAGTGAAGAGCACTATTTCAGCCCGAGACGTTTGGGACCGCAAACGTGCCAGAGTGTGTTCGTCAATCATCGTCAGAAATCCCGCACTGCAAATTTAGCATCATTGGGCGGTTCACCGGCACCGACCGCGATGGCGGATTCAAGCGGCCTTTGGAAAGGTCAAACTGCTGACCCGATGGGCGTTCGAGTATTTTGACCATACGGGATCAGCGGCTCTCTCACTTCGTGATCTGATTTGTGACCTGACCCCCTGAAACGGGTCCAGCCAGTCGAGTGATGACGGCTTGGATCATCTGCAGGTGCGCGATCTTGGTTTCCATGCCGTTCCTTTCGTCATTCGCCACGTGAAATCCTTGCCCAAAATAGCATGATAAGAGACTTTGTCGGGCTTTCCCGCCGACGATTCCTCCTCGCCCCAGGCCAGCGCTTAATTCGACTCATTTGCTGCACTTTCGAACAAGGACGGGTGCTCGCTCATGCCAATGAACTTCCCGCGTAGGTGCCGAATGTCAACTACAGCTCCAAAGCGAATAAATGTCTTTTCAAAGTGTTCATACTGTGAGCCCCAGTAGATCATCGCGCATGACATTGGGGCGCCCTTGCCACCGTTCTTCCCGTTTTCGAGGAACCGCAGCCGGGTGTCGTAGAGAAACGCGACCGCAACGGCAGCGCCGAACACGAATTTCTTCCAGTGGCTAGTATTTGTGGCGACGGGTACAAGGGCAAGCACCTCAGCGCCATGCTGTGAATGCGCCTCGGAGCATTTTCGTAGCCAATCTCGAATCGTCGTACCCCTCTCCCGGTCCCGACCATAGGGAGGATTGACGAAGACTGTAGGGTAGTCCCACGATGCTGACATCCCGTCAATCTCAGGTAGAGAGTACTCTACAGCCGCCCGCACGATAGAGTAGCAATTGGAGCATGGGTCCAGCGCGATTGATCCGGAGAAGAATTCTCGTATAGCGTTAACGTACTTTGGAGGAGTGCACCAATGTTGGCTGAACGATTCTGCGCTGTTACGTCCTGCGGTCATTTCCTAAGCCATTTCCTCCCCGCCTTTTGCGGCGAGTTTCCGTAGGTCAACCCGCAGAGTCTCAAGCGAACTGTCACGAGGAGAAATGACGTTGAACCACGTCTCGACTTCAGATTTCTGCGCGGTGAAGTAGCTTCGAAGCGCTTCATCTGCGCCGACGTCTACACGCACCTTGGTGAATTTATTCGCTCCAGATTTGCCGGAGTAGCTCGCAAGGAACGCCTCGCTAGCAGGCTTTAGTTCTTGTGTGGGGTTGAGCAGCAGCCTGTCAATGAACTGCGACAACCCCGCGTCGGTGAGGAACAAGAGCCAGTCGTATGACTGAGCTAACACACGGAGTTCCTTATTGTGGTTGTCAGAGGTAAACCAGTTGCCATGGTTGCTTACGACACCGACGGTGAGTATAAATCCGGGGAATTCGACAGACGATGCAGTGTCGATGATTTCTCGAAGTACTTCGCCGTAGGGACCGGTTCGAAATCTACCATCGGCCTGCTCGATGACACCTTTGAACTGCCCATTCCGAAGTCGTATTTTTTGAAGGGAAGAGGCGTTGTTGCACGGCCCGGAGCAAATCGCTGACCTCCCTGTGCCGGTTGCAGAGTCACCCGGCGCAGTACGTATCGGGCATCCCGAGCGCAGCCATCTTGTTGAGTATCTCGCACCCAATTCGGTGTTCAACTCGTTGCCTCGCCAACGTTCGAGCTCGCATCTCCGGCCCGATGATCGCCTTGTAACGATAGACCGCGTTCTCCACCATGCTTCGCTTGGTGTAGCCTGAGAGCTTGTACCATTCACGTCGGCCGTGTCTTTCGATGGCACGAATATGGCGATCGCGCTCCTGCATGGCCGTGTTCGAATTCTGACTGAGCGTCGCGTTTCGTTGCGGCGGAATCACCACGCGCATCCTTCGTCCAGGACTGTGCGCTTCGATGGCTTCGTAGACCGCTTCCTTGTCGTATGCACTGTCCGCCGCCACCGACACCAGAGGTGCTTGAATCTGTGTTAGCAAAGCGGGGACTCGGGTTGCGTCGCGAGCTCGTGACGCCGTCAGTTCGGACGCAACAATGTTCCCTGTCTCGCGATCAACGGCGATGTGCAACTTGCGCCATGCGCGCAGCTTTGGCGGTTTGCGAGCGTTTCCAACATGAATCCTCAAGCCCGTGCTATCGATCATCAGGTGGATGGGTTGAGTGCTCGCGGCTTTCGGAATCCGCAGCTTCTTGCGGAGCAACCTCGAGCGCCGACACAACGTCGAGTAGTCCGGGATCTCGATACCGAGCCCGAGAAGCGAGGCGATCGAGTGCAAGAAGCCTTCGGTTTGTCGGTAGGCGAGCTTGTACACCATCCGGACAACCAGGCCCGTTTCAATCGCCATGTCTGAATAGACCCGTTGACCGCCAGGCTTACCGGTCTTGTCGGCCTTCCAGTTCGCGATTGCCTCCTCGTCAAACCAGACTGTCAAATCGCCCCGGCGGCGCAGCCCTTCGTTGTATTCCGCCCAGTTGCGAACGTGGTACTTCTTCTGCTTCGCGTGCTTGTACTGGCAGCGCTTGGGATACTTCATGCTCGAAACATACCTCGGCCACCACCATAGGCGGATTTCGCTCTCAGCCAGAGCGGTGCAACAACGCCACTGGCACACGGTAACATTCGCCATCTCTTGGAGTTATGTCACAAGTCTGTTCAGCAGGGACTTCGCGAAGAACCTGCTGACCCCACCCCGATCTCACCAGACCAGCAGGCGACGGCCGCACGATTGGTGAGTGCAGAGTTTCTGGGAGAGGTATCTAGCTTCGGACGCTTCGGTAACCGGCTTCATACGTTTGTTCTGAGTTTGGGATCTTTGTTTGCGATTGCACATCAGCGCCCCACTCAGAGCGAGCCAGAGATAACGCATTTTGCGGTTGACCTCGGTCAACAAGAACTCAATGAGCTCGACCTTTCCTTCTTGGCGGAGGCAGTTAAATGGTCTGTCCTGTTCGACGCGAGGCAGACTAAGCAAAAGCAAGAATTTGTTCCAGCGGGATTTGAGTACGTACTAAATCCCATATACGCGCCGTACTTTCACATTTCGTACAGAAAGCGACGCAGTCTGAAACTGAAACGCGATGATCTGACTACTCTTATCAGCGGTAACTACGAGAGTGTTAAGTCACTCCTGAAGCGCTATTCAGAGCGATGGAAGACAGACCTGGAAGAACGACCGATGCTCTTTTCTCACTTGAAAGATACCTCTGACGATGATTGCTGAGATGCGGAAAGCTCAGACTGCGCCCATGCTCGCAGCCAATGACTGGGATCTCGCAATTATTGGTAAACCGATTGATGATCGAGGTAATGCTGCAGTATCTTTCCTCAACGACCACTCTCAGCTGACGGTTGAACTTCGGTATCAGGCAGATGATTTGCGGATCACGCTCGATGGGACCCCTACAGATGTGGCCAATATCGAAGAGTTTTTCATCCCCCACAAGAAAAAGCGTATTGTTCTGGAATCGACGACCTTGGGATTTGATGAAGTGTTCCTCTGCTGCCGCGCTGCGAAGCAACTAGGCATTAAAGAGTTCTCGCTTCTTTACGTGGAACCCGCAAGTTATAACCGACCACGGCAAAAACAGATCCTCCATAACCGGGATTTCCAATTGTCCGGCATTGTGGCTGGCTTCTCAGCAATCCCGGGTGCTGCCATGATCATTGATGATCGAGCACCGCCAACGGCCGTTTTTTTCCTGGGCTATGAAGAACGAAGGCTTGATAGGGCGCTGGAAGAATTCTCATTTCAAACCGGCAAGTGTTGCATTGTATTCGGTGTGCCAGCCTTCCAGCCAGGCTGGGAAATGGATGCATTCGCTAACAATATTCGGGTGCTTGAAGGTAAAAACATCCGTGGCCCGATTCATTTCTGTGGTGCTGAGAATCCTAGGGGCGCCTACGAAGAGATCGCGGCAATTCGCAAAACACTCTTACCCAACGACAAACTATTGCTTGCTCCAATAGGTACAAAACCTCACGGGATAGGTGTTGCAGTTTATGCTGCGAAACATCCCGACGTGGGCATCCTCTATGACCATCCGGAACGCCATCCCGGGCGGAGCACTGAAACATTCAATTGGCACTTGTACGTCGCGAAATTCTGATGAAGGATCTATGCAGGCATGACACGCCGCCCGCGGTTGCCACCGTTCTAGCTAAATACGCCCCTAGAAACGCTCGATCCATCCTCGACCCTTGCGTGGGGTCAGGTGCGTTGGTAGAACCTCTTATATCTCGGGCGGCATCGCAGAAGGCTAAAGTGATTTGCTTCGACCTCGATAGTCAAGCCGTCGAATCGACCCGGTGCAAGTTTGGACCGAAGCTAGGGACTCGGCTTTACGTTGAGCAGGCCGACTTCCTTTGTCCGAGTACAACGAGGCTAATCCGCCAGCGTTGGTCGTCCTTCGATTGTGTTCTTATGAACCCACCGTTCGCCGCACGAATGGGTTCGTGGCGTTCCGTTGCTGTTCCGTCGCAGGGAGAGGTAGGCGCAGTGAAGAAGCTTGCGCCGTATGAGGGCGTCTTCCTTTTTCATGCAGTGTCGCTTCTCGCTGATCACGGACGATTATTGGCTGTCCTTCCAGCCTCAATCATTTCCGGCATACGATGTGGATGGATTCGACTTGAACTCGACTTGCTGGGCAGTGTTCTCCACGTGCATGAACTGCCACGTCGAACGTTCCCAAAAATTGAAAGCCAGATATATCTGTTGGTGTTCGAGCGCGGCAGAACTCGTTCGAAGGTTGTTTTGTGTAACCATGAACTAAACAAAACACGTCGTATGGTTGTCGGCAGGGGACAATTGAAACCTGAGTCTCGTCTCGACTATAAACACTACAAAGCTAGAGAGTGGTTCGAGCATCTGCGGACAGCCACACCTAGCCTGCAGTGGAGTTTACTATCCGCGGTTGCGGATGTCAGGAGGGGTGACGCTATCTCTAACGGCCAGAAAGTACGAGCGATCCACACAAAAGACAAATGGGGCAGTTTCTGGCGATCAAAGGAACGCTATGTTAGCTCCGGTACGACGAGCCGCGACGCGGTCGGCCATAAAGACATTCTCTTGGCGCGAGTAGGACGCGGATGCTGGGATACGGCTGGACTAGTTACTGGCCCCCTTCCCGCTCGATTTAGTGACTGTATTTTTGGGATTCACGTAAAGTCCATGCCGCGGATCGATTTTCTCTTTGCTATCCGTTGCCTTTTTGGTTTCACATTCATGAAGTCCATCATGGGGCGTGGAACTGGCGCCACTTACATTGCAAAAACCGATTTAGAAAGCATCCAAATCCCATTAGCCTTAGGATCCCGATATCCAAGTACCTTTGCATCGTACAATGATGCAGTAAGCGCGCGAGATGAGCACGTTATGCGACTGCTTGAGAATCGGGTTCGGCGGTACCTGTGTACTTGGACTCGTCGGTCTCGCCGAAACGTAAGTACTCGCCGTGCCCCACTCGGGGTCTAGAAACGAGTCGAGCGGTAGGGGAAGCTACGCGGCGGAGTCGTCGTGTAGCACGTCGGGGAGTATGATCGTTCCAGGATGTTCGATGTCGGCGTAGGCTGCCTGGATCAGGTAGGCTCTGGGCTCAACGTTGCGCAGCTTTGCGGTTTCGCACAAGGTGTAGGAGAGTGCGGCGACTTCGGTTTCGCGTTTCGAGCGACTGCCGTGGTGATTCTTGCGGGTGCTTGCGCTGTTTGCTGTTGGTGATGTGTACGCATCCCTTTGTAAAAAAGGCGCTTACGCTCTATTTAGGGTGATGTCTTAAGATTCCTGTCAAAGAAAAACGATGTATGGTTCCCCAGCTCAAACCCGTCCCCGTCATGGGGACAGAAAAGGAGAACCATACATCATGGGAAAGGTACTACCGAGTCAGCGATTGCTCAAGCAGTTCGAGGAACGACTGGTATTTGGGAAGATGAATCTCTCGGAGATCGTCCGGTCGGGAGCTCAGATGATGCTTCAATATGCGTTGGAGCGCGAGGTGACGGAGGCGTTGGGTCGAAACTACTATGAGAACGCTCCGGCAACGACGAAGGAGAAGGGACGACGCAACGGGTATGAGTCGCATCGGGTCCTCACGGGCGAGGGAGCGGTAACGGTGCAAGTGCCGCAGGTACGAGAAACAGAGAAGGTGTTTCAGTCAAAGATTCTCGACGCCTACGTGAGCCGGACCGAGAAACTCGATGAACTGATCGCGCGGATGTACGTCCACGGGATGTCGACGCGTGACATTGAGGCGACGTTCGCGGACGTGCTGAGCGGCACGGGTGTCTCGAAGTCGGTGGTGAGCCGGGTCACACGGTGTCTGTCGGAGGATTTCGAGGCGTTTCGAAAACGGGATCTCTCGAACGAGAAGCTGTTGTATCTCGAGCTCGACGGCACGTACCTGCGCTACCACCAAGGAGCGGAGAGGAAAGAGCCCATCCTCGTTGCGACCGGCTATCGCGCTGATGGGACGCGAGTTCTTCTTCATATCGGTGTCGGCAACCGAGAATCCTACGAGAACTGGAAGGGGTTTTTGCAGGAGATGGTGGCCCGAGGAATGAGGGAGCCGTTGCTCATCGTGACGGACGGGAATCCTGGAGTGCTCAAAGCGATCGCAGAGGTCTTCCCTCGAAGCCTCAAGCAACGTTGCCAGAAGCACCGCCTCGAGAACATCCTGGGCAAGGCTCCGAAGGAAGTGCGCGACGAACTCAAGGCGGCCATCCTTGAGTCGTTCCATGCGAACAGCTACGAGCAAGGGCTGAAGAAGGGTCGGGAGGTGATCGCTCGGTACCGTCAACGATTCCCGAGCGCGATGAAGTGCATGGAAGAGACCCTCGAAGCGTGTCTTCAGGCGCTACGCCTTCCTGCGGCGCATCACAAAAGGCTTCGCACGTCGAATCTACTTGAGCGCACGTTCGGAGAGCACAAACGTCGCACAAAGGTCATTCCTCACTTCTTCACCGAGGAGGCCGCGATGAAACTCTCGTTCGCTGTGCTCTTGGCCGTCGCAAACAAATGGCGCGGCGTGAGGATGGATGTCTTCGCCGCTAGGAAAGTCGAGGAGCTTCGCAACGAGCTTCTCCCGCAAGGCACGTCGGAGGAATCAGCAGCTTAACCGAGCGCGGGGAACCGTACGGAGATTTGACAGGAAAATTAAGACTTGACCCTATTTAGCACGCAGCGAAGGTCGTGAGCGCTATTTTGGCTGTAATTTAATGCACCGTAAAGTCTTAGCGTCATCTTACCAACACTTAATGGCGGAAGCACTGCTTGAGTCCGACCCCGTCCTGTGCCAAAACTCGGCCCTTTTGAAATAGGCCATAAATCAGCAACTTAGTGTCTGTGTTTGCGACCGGGCCAAGGGCCGTGGGCTTTACAATCGTCTTGGGCGGGCGGGTCGTCACCATGCAGATGACCACCTAGTCGAGAGCGAATATCGAAGCGTGTGCCTGAAGCTGTTTTCACGCTACGCCGAGCGGGCCCACCAAGGGGCTACCGTCGCCGGCGACCATCTACGCGGCACGGCAGTAGTAGTTGAGAATGCCCCCAAGTCGCTCTCGCGACACGATGGGGCCAGCGTCATTCGCGCTTGCCGGCAGAGGTGTGATGAGCTCGTTGCCGAGACCTTGGTGGTTCCGTTCTGTGTGATAGTGCACTACGTATTCGGTTATCGCTGTCCGCAGGTGTCGCTCACTGAGAGGTACGAAGCGGTCGAGACACTCTCGACGTATGGAGAGAACGAATCTTTCCGCGTATGCGTTCAGATTCGGACTATTAGCGGGAAGGCGGAGGGGCTTCACGCCTGAATCTCTCAACAGCCCACGTACTGCCTCGGTGAATAGCGGGTCCCGGTCGTGGATGAGGTATCGCTTGCCAAGGAGGAAACCATCCCACATGTCAGTGAGGTTTCTTGCCACCTGCTTCATCCACTCCCCGTTGGGGTCCGAGGTCATCCCACCGATGCACACGCAGCGAGTGGCGATATCGATGACAAACAGGACATGGTAGCGGACGAGCCCGAACGGGTTCACAACCTCGACGGTGAACAGGTCTGTCGCAGCGATAGCGCCCCAATGAGCCTTGAGGAAGGTGCTCCACGACATGCTCTTGCCCCGCTCCGGCGCAGGAGCGATACCGTGCTCGGCGAGGAGCCTCTTGATGGTGTTGCGTCCGAGTTCATGTCCTAGGTTCTTGAGTGCGCCCCGCAGGCGCGTATATCCCCACGTCGGGTTCTCTCGCGCCACGCGCACAATGAGCTCACGGATATCCTTCGCCGTCGGAGGTCGGCCTGGGCTCCGGTTCTTGCTGCCATCGTACTTGGCTGCGATGAGGTAGCGGTACCAGCGCAGAAGCGTAGCGGGTGTGGCAACCGACGCAATCTGGGCCAGCGCCTCGCGGCCTAAAGCCTGGGCCTTGACGGCGAGCCTACGACGGTCGTCGTCAGAGAGCTTGAGACGCTTGCCCCGAAGCCCGGCTCGGAGCACACGGTTCTCCTCTTGCAGATAGTCGAGCACATCCTGCTGCTGGCGGTTGACCCAGCCAGCTAGAACGAGCAGTAAGAATTGCACATGGTACGTCATGATAGATCCGAAGATAACACCCTCGGGACAGACGATTGTAAAGCCCACGGCCCTTGACCCGGTCGCAAACACAGACTCTAAGCTGCTGATTTATGGCCTATTTCAAAAGGGCCGAGTTTTGGCACAGGACGGGGTCATCGCTACCAGACAAACCCGGCGTAGACCGCGTACGTCATCTCGGAGCCGAAATGGTTGATGAGCGAAGCGTCGGAGCTGAACGGCCGCTGCAACTGGAGTTCGATGCTGAACCGGTCGAGTTCGACGCCGCCCATCACGTGCCATCCGAAATCGCTCTGCCAGTCGTTGCCTCCCGACAGCAGCACGAACGTGTTGATGACGCCCAGACCGCCCCCACCGTAGAGGCGAGCACCGATGTTGCCCGACTTGTACTTCACGTTGATGAACCCGTTTCCAGGGAACACGATCGCGGTGCGCTCCGAGTCGGCGACTTCGCGATAGACCGATGTCTGGAACTCGAACCCGACGTAGACGGTCTCTTCGAAATTCACCGGGTAGTCGGATCCGAACGCCGCGCGCCAGCGTCCTGCGAAACCGATATCCCGTGGCGCGAAAATTACGCCGCCCCGGAGAAATGCGTCGCCGGCGTCCGCAGGCCGCGACCAAAGCGCTAGAAAGACAACGACGACAGCGGCGCCGCGCGCCACTCGACTGGTGACGAATTGGCTCATCCTGTTCGGGGATTATATCCAAGGGTACGGTCAAGTTGACGAAAAACTAGCTGACCGAGAGCTACCCGTCCTGTGCCGAAACTGACCCACTGGCAACGTTACAAGCGAGCAGTCAACGCGGCGTGGACGGTGGGACCCGCGACAACCATTGAGCAGAGCTACCGGGAGATGTACCTGCACCCATCTCAAGCATAGACCCCGTCATGTCCAAAAACACAAACGAACTCAGGACGGGCGTGCCGGGACATTTCGGATTAGAGGTGTCTAGCTTGGTTGGCAATGTAAGCTAAAATCTCGGTCATGAGCACGCCGGTCCAGCCTTGACATTGTTGAGAAATGAGAGCGCGAACAAACGACGCAATCATGCTGGCATGGTTGTGATCCGCAAAAAAGAAGAACGGCCAGAAGCGGCCGACCATACCAGGTCTAAAACGCGCAATCAACGCTGGATCGATTTTTTGCGGAGCACAACTAAGCTGCTGATTTATGGGCTATTTCAAAAGGGCCGAGTTTTGGCACAGGACGAGGTCGACCTCATCGAACAGAGAAGGCTGTAGCATTCCGTCTTTTGCAAGTCGCTGAATCTGCGGGGCACGAAGTGAGCTGATCCACTCGAGACCTTCCTCTGGTCGAAGTTCCTCGCGAATCCGAGCTTCGGTGATCATCCCTCGGTCACCTACGAAGACGATATTGTCAAGCTCAAAACGTTCTCGGACTTTGCGAATTTGGCTCCCCAGTGTTGCGGGATCTCCGGTGTTGCCGTCGAACACCTCTACCCCGACCGGCCGACCATTACGCTCACACAGTAAGCCGAACACGATCTGCAGTTTGTTTTTCTTGCCCGTGAGGTCAAAATACTCCATGCGGCTTCCCGATGGTAGAAACGTAGCAACTCGCCAAGCCGTTCACGGGAGCGCACCATAGCCACTAAGCTGCTGATTTTACGGTCTATTTCAAAAGGGCCGAGTTTTGGCACAGAGGGCCAGGCGCGGAGCTTGTCGGGCGGGCTCTTGCTGACGTTGGCCGCTCGGAGCACGGCGCGTCCGCCCTGCGTGAGGAGCGTACGGAGGTAGGAGTCGCCACGCTTGGTGATGCGCCCGAGGCGGCGAATGTCACCACTGGAGTTCTCTTTGGGAACGAGGCCGAGGTAACTCGAGAAGCGGCGTCCCGATGGGAAGCGGCGCAGATCCCCAACGAAGCCGACGATGGCGGTCGCGGTCAAAAGTCCGATGCCGGGAATGGTGAGAAGTCGTTGCACCTCAGGAAGCTGCTTGGCGAGCGCCTTGAGCTCGTGCTCAATGCCAGCGCACTTACGCTGCCGAGCTGGAGGTTGCCGAGCCGGAGGCTGCTAAGCCAGAGGCTGCCGAGCCGGACGCTGCTGAGCCGGACGCTGCCGAGCCAGAGGCTGCCGAAGTACGTCGAGCTCGACATCGGCCTGTGGAGGGTCGATGACCGGATGTGCGCCCGCAGCCGTTCCGAGCGGGTCGGACTCAAGCAGCGTGTCGTCGGTGCGCGCGGACGAACAAATAGAAGGCACAGGTGCGATCTAATCACCAGCCCGGCCTATATCCTCCTGTCGGCGAAGGATCGATTCCAGCATCCGACCCGGCGGGTCAACGAGCTCTGGCAGACTGACTTCACCTACTTCCGAGTGATCGGCTGGGATTGGTATTACCTGTCCACGGTCCTGGACGACTACTCCCGCTACATCATTGCCCGGAAGCTGTTCCAATCCAGCGTCGGTCGTCGTACGTCGTCCTTCCGCTGCGGATGCTTCGGTGGCTAGGTTCCTGAACCGCTCTGGGTCCTCGGTCTTCTCCAGTACAACCTTTAAACAACCGGCGCCGGTCGGTGGCAGCCGGGAAACGCTGCCGGACTGCAGGCCGAAAACCCTGCGTGCTCACTGATTCAAGCCGAGAAACTTTCTGGCCCTGGATTTGAACTTCTCAATGAAAGGGTCCTCCGTCGCCGCCTTCACCCGTCTCGTGAATTCCTGTTTCACGGCATCGATCTCCGGCGTCTCCCCGCCGGCCTTCTTGAACGCAGAAACGAGCGAGGCAATGTAGATCTCGCCCAGCCCGGTCGTCAACGCAGCGGCCGTGGCGGCCGAGACTGCCCCGCCGACGATCATCCCAGGGCCAGGTATGAACTTCAGTAGAGAGGCGACGATGGCCTTGCCCACCAAGGTAGTGCTTGCTGTTCCGATCGCGGTCGCCACGAGTGCACTTAGAAATGCTTTGGAGGTATCGAGCCCAAAGACGACGGAAATGCTGGCCAGCATGCTGATCTGGATTGGTACCAGAATCGCGGCGTCAGCGAATGGGATCGGGACCGCGGCGGCAGTGGCCGCGGCTGCCGCCGCAGTCCCGACGACACGGCGCGCGTGCTGCGTCTTGTGCGGCACCGATACCTTCTGCGCCGCGACAAACGCGCGCCGGAGGCCCTCGGGAAGTACGGCCGCCGTCAATTCGATCAGATCGGTCAACCCTACTGGCTCCAGCGAATGGCCGTCATCGAGAACCTCGGCGAGCGCCCGCACACGGACCACATTCGTGGCCTCTGGCAGCAGCCGTTGCACTTCCGCACGGAACCCCTCGTCGCTACGGGCTTTGGTGATGACGCCGATCACCGGCATGGACAGTGCCAATTCCCTACATAGGGCTCTCTCTGCAGCTTCGACACGGCTCCCACCTTCATACAGGCACAGCCACGCAACGTGAATGTGGTGTCGTGCGTCTGACTCCTTGGCCCGTTTGTCTATCAACCGTTTCAGCTCACCGAGCGTCTCTTGGAAATCGGACATCTCCAAGCCTCGCGTGTCCCAGATCGCGAGCGGGATGCCTTCCTTCGAGATCAGACGTGTCGTCTGCGTGACCGGCTCGCCCTGGCCCGTCGCGGCCAATCTGCCCTGAAAGACGCTATTGATGAGCGTGCTCTTGCCGACCCCTGTGCGGCCAGCTATGAGCACGTTGACCTTGCCAAGGTCGCGCAGAGCTTCTTCGAGTGCTTTGTTAAACGTTGCCTCTAGGTCCAGAAACTCGACCATGGACGTTCTCCTTGTGTCGCCCCAGGATTTCGAACAGTACCACATGCCCGCTGGGGGCTTGTTCACAGCGGTACCGGGCCGTTCGATATCCAACGAGGATCGTACCTGGGGTACGTAAGGTGAGCTATACGCAGGGCGCCCTGCGACTACAGTTTTTTACGAACTTCGGGGACACCAAGGCGCCGAATCTGCTGCTGCCGGACCCCGCCACCGGGATGCCGCTACAACTTAGCGGACGAGCCCGAACGGGTTCACAACCTCGACGGTGAACAGGTCTGTCGCAGCGATGGCGCCCCAATGAGCCTTGATGAAGGTGTTCCACGACATGCTCTTGCCCCGCTCCGGCGCAGGAGCGATACCGTGCTCGGCGAGGGGCAACCGACGCAATCTGGGCCAGCGCCTCGCGGCCCAAAGCCTGGGCCTTGACCGCGAGCCTGCGCCGCTCGTCGTCCGAGAGCCTGAGACGCTTGCCCCGAAGCTCGGCTCGGAGCACACGGTTCTCCTCTTGCTGGTAGTCGATCACATCCTGCTGCTGGCGGTTGACCCCGTCCTGTGCCAAAACTCGGCCCTTTTGAAATAGGCCATAAATCAACGGACACGGCGAGCGCGTAGCGGCAACGGGCCGCGCTTTCCGCTCGCTGAGTCTCTATTGGGACTCACGGGGGTGGACCTAACCAGGGTTCCCGGCTTAGGTAGCTATGCCGTTCTGCAGCTCGTAGGAGAAACCGGTTGCGACATGAGCCCGTGGAAAAGTGACAAGCACTTCACCTCATGGCTAGCTCTCGCACCGAATAATAAGGAGTCCGCTGGTCGAATCTTTCGCCGGGCCACCCCAATGAGCTCCAGTCGTGCTGCAAAACTCTTTCGCCTCGCCGCGTGCGCTGTCCGCAATACCCAAACCGCGCTCGGCGCTTTCTATCGACGAATCCGATCGCGACGAGGTGCTCCAAAGGCCATCACAGCTACCGCCCGTAAAATAGCGACCATCTACTTCCGCATGCTTGCGACTGGAGAGGAGTTCATTGAGCTCGGTCAGGACGCCTATGAAAGGCAATACCAGCAACGCCTCCTGAGTAATCTCCGACGCAAAGCTACCCGACTCGGCTTCAGCCTCGTTCCCGATCAATCCATATCATGAAAAATGCCTTCGGCCGGGAGTGTCAGTCGAAAGTACCGCCGTGGGCTTTACAATCGTCTGGCCCGAGGGTGTTATCTTCAGCTCCATGATGACGTACCACGTGCAATTCTTACGGCTCGTTGTGGCTGGCTGGGTCAACCGCCGACAGCAGGATGTGATTGACTACCTGCGAGAGGAGAATCGTGTGCTCCGAGCCGGGCTTCGGGGCAAGCGTCTCAGGTGTGCAGCGTCGCTCGGATTGGTCATTTGCATGATGGATGGGGGATCCGCCGCTGCGCAATCTGGTCAGATCGCGGGCGTGGTCGTCGATGCGACCGGCGCGGTGTTACCCGGCGCGACGGTCACTCTGAGTGACGCCCTAGGTACACCGCGCGAGGTGCAGGCGGACGCGCGCGGACGGTTCGAGTTTACAGGCCTTGCTCCTGGCACTTACACGGTGACCGTCTCCCTGAGCGGCTTCGGCGCGGTGACGGTGGCCGGCGTTGCCGTCGGGGCCGCTCCGGTGGAGTTGCCGGCAACCACGCTGCGCCTCGCCACGTTCGAGGAGGCGGTGGTCGTGACGGCGACCCGCATTGAGGAGCCGTTGCAGCAGGTGCCGATGAGCATCTCGGCCGTGACCGGGGCCCAGATCGAGCGGCGTGCTATCGGAAACCTGACGGAGCTGTCACGCTGGATCCCCGGCCTGACCGTGGTCGACCAGGGCGCGCGCGGCAGCAACGTCGTCATCGCGCGCGGCCTCAACACGGACTCGTTGAACGGATCGGAGTTCACCGGAAACACCTGTTCGGTCATCTCAAATTCCCTGTTATTTCGGAACAGGGGATTGCCATCTAACCATTTGAGATACAGATGGTTACCACGTCAAAAAACGCTCCGATCAGCTGCCTTGGTGCACAATTCCCATAGAGGCCGAGAGCTCGCTTGGCCCCGACTCCCATCATCCGATCATGTCGCTATCAGGCATCCCGAGCGCCGTCATGGTGTTCAGAATCTTGCACCCGATCCTTGCCTCGACTCTCTGTGCCGCCAACCCTCTCGCTCGCATCGCTGAGCCCACGATGGCCTTGTAGCGATGGAACGTTGTCTCGTCTTTGCTCCGTTTGCTGTAGCCCGATTCTGTGTCTTGGTAGAAGGGGACCTTACCCAGCTTGGCCTTGCGCCTCGAGATCGTGGTGTGATCGGGCACATCATGGTCTAGCTTCAGCAGAGCGAACGACGATCGCAGCAATCCCTCGCTCTGCCTGGATGACAGATGAAACACCATGCCCCGGGGTGACAGCTGTCTCGATGGCGTGGTTCGAGTACTTGCGTTGGCGGCCCGGTTTCCTCCTCCTGGGCCGGGGCGCGTCCCAGTTCACAAGCTTGCCGTCGGTGAGCGAGAGCCAGACGGTCAGGCTCCCGCGGTCGCGTAGACCCGCCTCATATTCACGCCAATTCCTCAAGCGATAGGCCTTCTTCGCATACTTCCGCTGAGTGCGTTTGAAAATGGTCATGGGGAACCTCGAATCCGCGAGTATAGGACAATTGTGGACCGAGATCGCGAGTTGTGCACCAAGGCAACGAAATCCCACCGCTCGTCTGAGGCTGCCGGCCCTGCGAGGGGTCGCATGAGAATGACTCATGGGCTGGCCTGGAAAAGGTCGTTTGCGGGTACCCGGCCCCGGGGTTATCGTGCGCCAGGATGTTTCTCGACAGTCGACTCTGGCGGTTCACCGAAGGTCTGCGCTGGCGCATTGCCGGCGCCGTATGCGTGGGCCTGCTGGCCGCCCTGGTGGGCATCGGCCGGCTGGCTTTGCTCGGCTGGCTCCTGGCCCAGGTGTTCGCCGGGGCGCCAGCGGAGTCGCTGATCCTGCCGGTGGCGCTGGTGGCAGTGGTCATGGGGCTTCGGGGCGTCCTCGAGTATTGGCGCAACATGATCGCCCACCGCACGGCGGCGCGCGTGCAGCTCGCTTTGCGCGAGCGCCTGTTCGACAAGATCGTCGAGCTGGGTCCCGCCCATTTCGGCCTCGAGCGCACCGGCGACGTGCTGCTTGCCATGGTCGACGGGGTCGAGCAACTCGAAACCTACTTCGGCCAGTACTTGCCGCAGCTATTCGTCGCGGCGCTGACGCCGGTGATCGTCTTTGCGCTGATTGCGACCCTGGATCTCCCCGTGGCCCTGGTGATGTTCGGCTTCGCCCTGGTCACGCTCATCGCGCCGTCGGTCTTCCAGAAGTGGGACAGCAGCAACAGCCTGCGGCGCCAGAAGGCCTATGCGGCGTTCGCGGCAGAGTTTCTGGACGCAATTCAGGGCTTCGCCACCCTCAAGGCCTTCGGCCAGAGTGCCGCCCGCGCGAGGCTCCTGGCCCACAAGGCGCACGAGCTTTTTCGTGCCACCATGTGGGTGCTCGCCACCAATTCGCTTTCCCGTGGCATCGTCGATACGGGCCTCGCCGTGGGGGCGGCAGCGACCCTCGGCTACGGTGCCTACCGCGTGAGCGCTGGAAGCACGAGCCTGGAGGTGCTGCTCATCGTCCTCATGATGGGAATCGAAGTTTACAGACCCCAGCGCGATCTGCGCGCACTGCTGCACCAGGGCATGGTCGGATTGTCCTCGGCCAAGGGAATATTCGCGGTGCTGGATGCAAAGCCCGCGATTACTCCGCGCGACGACATCGTGGCGGCGGAGGAAGCCCTGGTGCCCACGGTCAGCTTCGATCACGTGAGCTTCGCTTACCCGGGTGGGCGGCGACAGGCCCACCAGGATCTGAGCTTCCACCTGGCCGCCGGGGAGCGCGTAGGAGTCGTGGGCGCGAGTGGTTCCGGCAAGTCGAGCATCGTGCGTCTTCTATCGCGCTTCTACGACCCGCAGAAGGGCACCGTGCGCATCGGCGGGCGCGATTTGCGGAATCTTCACCCGCGCGACATTCATCGCAACATCGCTGTCGTCAATCAGGATAATTATCTGTTCCACGGCAGCGTCGAAGAAAATCTGCGATTCGGCAGACCCGACGCGAGCCAGGAAGAGCTGGAAGCGGCTGCGCGCGCCGCCAACGCCCACGGCTTCATCAGTCAGCTCCCCCAGGGCTATCGGACTATCGTCGGCGAGCGTGGCATTCGGTTGTCCGGCGGGCAACGCCAGCGCGTCGCCATCGCCAGGGCGTTGTTGCGCGACGCGCCGATACTCGTTCTCGACGAGGCGCTCTCCGCCGTGGATGCGGAGAACGAGGCGATCATCCAGGAGGCCCTGGATCGGCTCATGCAGGGCCGCACGACGCTCATCTTCGCCCATCGCCTGTCGAGCGTCATCGGTGCCGACAGGCTGCTGGTACTGGAGCAGGGGCGGCTTGTGGAGACTGGCAGCCACGCGAGTCTCATGAAAGCGGGCGGTGTTTATCACTCGCTGATGGCGGCCCAGGCCGCAGAGAGCGCCCGTGCCTACACCACGCTCGCCCTCGGCAGGCCGGCCGAGGATCGCGCGCCCGCCGCACAAAGTGTCGACGAGGCGGAGAATGCGCACCTGGAGCCGACGGACGCCATCCTGCGTGCCGAGGGCATGGGTTGGCTTGACGCGTTCCGCGAGCTGTTTCGTCACGTGCAGCCATGGAAGGGCAAGCTGACAGTGGTGTTCTTTTTCGGTGTTACTCGCGTATTTGCATTGATCGGCGTCGGCGTCGTGAGCGCGCTGGTGGTGGCCGCGGTCAAAAACGACGCACCCTTCGAACATTACCTGGTAGTTCTTGCCGTGATAGCCCCATTCGCGGGCATTCTTCACTGGACGGAGTCCTGGCTCGCCCATGACATGGCTTTTCGCATGCTGGCGGAAATGCGCATCGCCCTGTTCGAGAAGCTCGACAAGCTGGCGCCGGCCTACCTGCTGCGGCGCCGCACTGGCGACCTGGTCGCGATGGCGACCCATGACGTGGAGCTGGTGGAATACTTTTTTGCGCACACGGTGGCGCCGGCGCTGGTTGCGGTCCTCGTTCCCGCGCTCGTATTCGCAACACTGTCGTACTTCGGTTGGCCGATGGCGATCGCGCTGCTGCCGTTTGTGTTCATCGTCGCCCTGAGCCCCTTTTTCATGCGCGCCCGCATCGATACCCTGGGTTCCCGGGCCCGGGAGGCGCTCGCGGATCTCAATGCCCATGTGGTGGACACCATCCAGGGTCTCAACGAGATCATCGCCTTCGAGTACGTCGCGCGGCGCAAGGCCGAGATGGTTGCGCGTACCAATCGCAACCTGAGCCTGCGCGTACCGTTCTTCAGAGATCTCACCGTCCAGATGGCACTGCTGGAAGTGGCCACCGGCCTCGGTGGTCTCGCCATCGTCGTCACCGGCGCCCGGCTGGTGGCGGCCGGAGAACTCGCCGCGGGCACGCTGCCGCTGCTCACGTTGCTCGCCATGGCGGCATTCCTGCCGGTTTCCGAAATCGCCCACATCGGCCGTCAACTGGCCGATACCCTTGGTGCGACCCGCAGGCTGTACGCCGTGCACAACGAAAAGGTCGCGGTCGCCGACGGGCTCGGTGTAGCGCTTCCCGTCGTGCGCGGAGGCGCCTCTCTGGATTTCTCAGACGTGGATTTCTCGTACTTCTCCAACCGTCGTCTGGCGCTTGAGGACGCGAGCTTTTCCGCGCCGGCGGGCAGCACGGTGGCACTCGTGGGATCTTCCGGCGCCGGTAAAACCACCGCCGCGCATCTACTTATGCGTTTTTTCGATCCCCAGAAGGGCGAGGTGCGCATGAACGGTGTGAGCTTGCGGGACTACAAGCTCGATGCGCTACGTGATCAAATCGCGCTAGTAACCCAGGATACCTATTTGTTCAACGAAACCCTGCGCGCGAATATCTTGCTGGCGCGCCCGGATGCGAGTGAAGAGGATATTCGCCAGGCGGTGGAGCGTGCGGCCCTTGCCGAGTTCGTCGATGCACTGCCAGAAGGTCTGGAAACCCGGGTCGGTGAGCGTGGAGTTCGCCTCTCTGGCGGACAACGACAACGGGTAGCTATCGCGCGTGCGTTTCTCAAGGATGCGCCGATACTGATCCTGGATGAGGCCACGTCGCATCTGGACGCCGTGAACGAACAGGCGGTACGCTGGGCTCTGGAAGAGCTCATGGCGAATCGCACCACCGTGGTCATCGCGCACCGCCTGTCGACCATTCGCAACGCCGGGCAAATCGTCGTCCTCGACGCCGGCCACGTCGTCGAAACGGGCACGCACGACGAGCTCCTGTCCCGCCGCGGGTTGTACAGCCAGCTCGTTGGCCGGCAGCTCGCAAGCGCCGCAGCTGAGTAGCACGCTCGACCATTTCCGAAACAGACGGCTTCACGATCTGATTGTTGTACTATTCCCTCTGGAACTACGAGCCTGAGCGCAGAACCAGCGAGGTGGCCTAGCGAAGGCGACTGCATCGTAAAAGGTGACGGGCGGCCACCACCATCAAGGCGGTCGCGGGAACCCGGCCAGCGTCGAACAGTACGGCGGCGAGAAGGTCACGCGTCGCGTCTTCGGGCGGGCTTGTCTTTCAGAGGTTCCACCCCACTGAGGGCATTGCTGGCCGCAATTCTGCGGCCAGCATCTCTGAAGGGGTGCGCCAGCGGAGGTGGAGGTGTTGTTTATCACTTTAATCCGTAATCCACCGCGATGAAATATCAAGAACGGCCACCACTCCATGAGGGTACGGGAGTGCTCGACGGCGTCCAGGGTTCGCTCGCTACGCGAGCCGCTACGCGCCCTTGACCCCGTCCTGTGCCAAAACTCGGCCCATTTGAAATAGACCATAAATCAGCAGCTTAGTGTCTGTGTTTCCGACTGGGCAGCGAGTTGCGATCTTCTTTATTGCGGACGACAGCCGGTCTGATCTCCACCTTCGGCCAGCCCGGCGCGGATCGCCTATAATCCGGCCATGCGCTCATTGCTGAAGATTGCCCTTGGCATTGCCGCACTAGTCGTGGCGTTCGGGGCCGGGTGGCTCGTCGCGATCACCGGCACCGGTCGAGCCGGTAACCCCGTCCTGTGCCAAAACTCGGCCCTTTTGAAATAGACCACAAATCAGCAGCTTAGACGCCCTTGGAATCCGCGTAGAATCGAGGGTATTTCGCACCGCAGGGCTGGCTTCCGACCCCTGGGCTGCGGGTGGCGAGCGACAGGCCCACCGGGGGTGCGCACGGCTGGCTCAAATCGGCTGCGGGGCGAGCTGCGGGCAGCGGACTTCGCACCCGGAAGTCCCTCATTAGACTGGACTTTATCGAGCACAAGAGCGAACGTTCGGTGATGCCGCAGGATACAGGGGTTGGCCGAAACGTCGGTTTGGACGGTTTGGACTTCGCCAGCTTACGGCGGGTCTGGGAGCAAACCTTTGGGGCTACTCCTCCAAGCTCGCTCTCGTGCGTTTTCCTGCGCCGTGTTCTGGCGTACGAACGCCAGTGCCGGACCCATGGCGGGCTTTCGGCCGCAACCCGGCGCGCTCTGGCTGCCATGGCGAACGAGACACCAAGCTCCGGCGCTCCCGCAGAGTCCGTTTCTGCCGGCACCCATCTCGTCCGCGAGTGGAATGGCCGGACCTACCAGGTCGAGGTAATCGACAACGGCTATCGGTTCGATGGCAAAACCTATCCGTCCCTCACGGCCATCACAAAGCAAATCACCGGCACCCACTGGTCTGGACCACGCTTTTTCGGTCTGACGCCCAAGCGCAAGGTCTAACATGAAGAAAATCCGTTGCGCCATCTATACGCGAAAGAGCGCGGAAGAGGGTCTCGAGCAGGAGTTCAACTCCCTCGATGCGCAGCGAGAGGCCTGCGCCGCGTATGTCGCGAGCCAGAAAGCGGAGGGCTGGGTGCTGCTGCCAACCGTCTACGAGGACGCGGGGCTCTCGGGAGGAACCCTGGAGCGCCCGGGCCTGCAGCGCTTGCTCGCCGACATCGATGCCGGTCTCGTCGACCAGATTGTAGTCTACAAGGTCGACCGGCTGACCCGTTCCCTCTCCGACTTTGCGAAGCTCGTCGACCGGCTCGACGTGGCCGGCACCGGTTTTGTCTCGGTGACCCAGTCCTTCAACACCGCGACCAGCATGGGACGACTGACGCTGCATATGCTGCTGTCCTTCGCACAATTCGAACGCGAGGTCACGGCCGAACGGATCCGCGATAAGGTCGCTGCCTCCAAGCGCAAGGGACTATGGATGGGCGGCCGCGTACCGCTAGGCTATGAGAAGGACGAGCGCACGCTGCGCATCAACGAAGCTGAGGCCGAAACGGTCCGGACGCTCTATGCGCTGTACCGGAAGCACGGAACGCTCCGGCAGGTGAAGGCCGAGGCGGACCGTCTGAGGCTGCGCACCAAGCGACGCTTCGCCGCGGATGGAACCCGGACAGGCGGGTTGCCGTTCCGTCGCGGACACCTCCACTGCCTGCTGACCAATCCTCTCTACGCCGGCCGCATCCGGCACCAGAGGCGTGTCTACGAGGGCCAGCATCCATCGATCATTGCTCCGGAGCTCTGGGACGCGGTCCAGGCGCAGCTGCAGGCAGGGGCTGCCAAACCAAGGAGACGCACGACGAAGGGCCGTGCAGCCCGTTCCCCACTGGCCGGCAAGCTCTTCGACGATACCGGGGACCGGCTGACGCCGAGCCACACCAGAAAGAAGAACGGGCAACGGCTCCGCTACTACGTCTCCCGGCGCCTCATCCAGCACAGTGGCCAAAAGGACCTTTCCGGCTGGCGCCTGCCCGCCCCGATGCTGGAACAGACCGTCGTGCATCTCATCCGACAGCATGTGGATGCCACGACCTTCCCGGCCTCGCTGATCCACACTCCGACGATGCAAGAGCTCGCCTCGGTGCGTCGCTTTTTAGACGGGCTGTGTTCCGGTACTAATAATGATAGTGCCTCGGCAGCCACCCTGCTCCGTCTCATCCGGCGGGTCGATATCAGCCCCGGCTCTATGTCCATCCTGCTCGACCGCAATACGTTCGCTGCTTGCCTGTCTATGGAACCCGATCACATTCGCGAGGATGCACTCCGCATCCACGCACCGTTCCGCTTGCGCCGACGCGGCGTCGAGACCAAGCTCGTTCTGGGCAACCCCACGAAATCCGTCGACCGCACACTCCTGCGCAATATCAGAAACGCCCTCTCCTGGCTCGACCGAATCAAAGCAGGCAAAACCTATGAGCAGATTGCCACCGAAGACGCCATCCCAACGGACCGCGTGCGCAAGGCAATCCGCTATGCCTTCCTGGCACCCGACATCGTCCGCGCCATTGTCGAAGGCCGCCAGCCCGTTGGGCTGACCTCGAGCTACCTCTTGCATCATCCGCTTCCCGACGATTGGGAGAAACAGCGAGTGCTCGTCGCAACGCTGTGAGCCTGCCAGCTGCATCTGCCAGCACCCACTCCGTGAATGGGCTCGGTTAGCAGCAAGCTGCTCTCCGAGGGGACGTACTTGTCGGGCGTGAATAGCCGCGGGATCCGCAAAGCGCTGAAACCACTGCTCGGTGAGGAGCACCTATCGAAGAGCGCGGTGTCTCGCGTAGCACGTCATGCAGACCCGTTGCGGCGGCCGCTTTCCCGATCAGCGCCCGCACGCGGTCGACGGGCCAACCGATTTGGCGCATGGTCTGGCCGAACCAGCCCTGGTCGGGTTTCTTCCACTCGACGATCTGCTCGCGCGCCCGGTTCTCGTAGTCCGACGGCTTTTCCGCTCATACCGCTCTTGGTCGGAGTCATCCCGAGCCAACACCCACGAAACCAGCGGGGACGTTTGTATGTTGCTCGACTGCGGAAGCTTCGCCAAGGCGCTCGCCGGCACGTTACATGTCCTCGGGGACGCTGCCGCTTGGGCCGTGCGTCGCGACGCTGTCTACGTCGAGTTTCGCGAAAAAGGGCACGACGTTCATCGACATGCAGACGTCTTCAAGCTCGACCTGGAACAGGTCGACGCGGTGGTCGGTTGGTTGGACGCCAAGTACACAGGGCTGGCGTTCGCTGAGGGAGCGACTGCCGGCGCCGCCGGAGTTCCTGGACTGATAGCCGACATTCCAGCGTTGGTGACCTTGAATCTTCGCGCGATCGCTGAATACGCCACCTACTACGGTTTCGACGTTGCTTCTCAACGAGAACGCGTCTTCGCCATGAACGTGTTGGGTTTGGCGTCCAGCCCGAGTGATGCGGCGAAAGCGCCTGTGATGGCTCAGTTGGCGAGAATCGCTGCTGACGCCGCGAAGAAGAAAGCGTGGAAGACGCTGGAGGAGCACGCATTTGTAGAGGTTGTCCAGCAGATCGCGCGGGCACTGGGCATACGTCTCACGAAGGCCAAGCTGGCCCAGGCTGTCCCGATCATGGGCGCGGCTGTGGGAGGCGGTTTCAACGCGTACTATACGGCGAGGGTCTGCGACGCGGCCTACCACCTCTATCGAGAACGATTCTTGGCGAAGAAGTACGGGCCGGGCGTCATTGACCTGACCGCCGAGCCAGCAGAGGGGCCGGGATTCGAGCCTCGTTACTCGGAAGCAGACGAGGAGATTCTGTCGGACGTGGGACAATCGACTCAGATGACCGCATATGAATGTCTCAGTTTGACAGTGGGCGTTTTGACGCTCCTGGTACTTTCTTGGACACTAATAGTCTTAATGAGATATGCGCGTGACACCAAGAAACTTGCATGGGCGGCCGCGGAGCAATTGCCACGACCGTGCGTTGTATTGAAGCGATCGGCCGACACTTCAGACGATGCGGTTTTGCGCGACACGGCCGTTTCCCTCGCCGGTCAAAACTACTTGTGCTTTGCCAATGTTGGTACGGGGCCAGCTGTCAACGTTCAGTAAAACTCGGCCCTTTTGAAATAGACCATAAATCAGCAGCTTAGTGTCTGTGTTTGCGACCGAGCCAAGGGCCGTAGGCTTTACAATCGTCTGGCCCGAGGGTGCGGAAGCGAGTTTCGAGCAGGAGTTCAACTCCCTCGATGCGCAGCGAGAGGCCTGCGCCGCGTATGTCGCGAGCCACAAGGCAGAAGGCTGAGTGCTGCTGCCAACCGTCTACGAGGACGGAGGGATCTCGGGAGGAACCCTGGAGCGCCCTGGGCCTGCAGCGCTTGCTCGCCGACATCAATGCTGGTCTCGCCGAGCAGGTGGTGATCTACAAGGTCGACCGGCTGACCCGCTGTCTTGCCGACTTTGCGAAGCTCGTCGAACGGCTCGAGATGCTCGGCCCAACCGCGCAGATCTGCTCGCAAAATTCTCAAGATCCGTGATTTCTAAGAAGGATCGGTCAATTGACCCCATATATTTTCGGACACTTACGGCTAGGGCGAATCGATCCTGTCACAAAAGTCACAAAACCCGTATGGGGCAGGACGCGGGTTCCGACCTGTGTTTCGAGGTTTCCAGCCGAGACCGGATAGCACCAGACTGCGCCATCCGCCACCCAGTCCGGCCAATTGTGGCACTGCAGAGACGGATGAGATTTTCCGCGCGGTTGGCGGGGTTTTGCAGGGATAGGTGTCACCAGAGACGCGCTAGAAGGGCTGAACAGGCCTCATTTTCGGCATTCGTCTCTAATCCCGATTTTCGAGTGCCACGTTTGCGCCAAATAGGGTGGCGGGCCGCTGACCGGGCCGTGCGGCGGCGGAAAAGAGGCCACCCGAGAGGCCCAGAATCGAGGCCCGGGTTACTGCGGCGTATCGGGCTATCACGTTCTGGTCCAGGTGGGCCTGGGCTTCCCTGATGTCCTTACTTGCCTCGGATTCGGCCTCAATCAGGGTCCGGCAATGCTTGAGAGCATCCCGTTCATCGTCGCTCCCCGGCTCGTTCTTGATAGCCTTGAGCTGCTCCGTCACGCTCCCCCTGGTGACCCCGCCTTTGTCGGTGCTCCTGCCATCAAGTTGCTACGCCGCTAGAGGCCGCGCACAGAGTAACGGCCGGCGGTGGCGCCGGAGGGTTCACGACACGGCCTTCTTTCAGGCGTCCGGGAGGTTGAAATTGCCGTATAAAAAAAGATGATTAAAGCCAATTAAAATTCCGGCTCGAACGACCACCCGTCGATAATGCGTGCGGGGACCAGCACGTGACGGACGGGGAGCGAAGCAGTTCGGGCTCACGCATGGCGACCCGACGGTCGACTAGGCCGAAACGGTCGTAGATGTGTAAGCCGGAATAGTACCCGAGCGCACCGATCGAGCCACTAACGACGCTGTCTTCCGGCTCTAAATGACGCTTGAGCGTCAGCGCGATCTCTTTCATGTTCTCGATTCCCCTGTAACGGGGCGTTCGAATATTTTGACCAGACGGCCGCTCACCTATCAAGGGTTGGTGGCTTAGCTTCGTCTCCAAATCAGCGAAAAAAGCATCCCACGCTTTCCGGGCGCGCTTCTTGCGCAGGGCCTCCCGCTCGGCACGTGGAAGTGTGGCGACATAGGGTTCTTCCCCCTCAATCAGCCGCAGGACAAGGAGCACGTTATCGCTGCCGTCTGGAGACGGTTTTAGTGGCAAAATCTCAGGCACATAGCGTTTCCAGATTACGTTTGTCCTCCAGAGTGCTGCTTTCTCTTGAATGCGGCGACGCAACATGTGATTGGTCTTTCCGCCCATTCTTCCGTGAATCAGGACGGTGGGCACGTCCGCCAAAAAGAAATCGGTATAGACCTTGCCATCATGCCCTGGGGAGGCGAGATGACTAGGCTGTCGGAGTAGCATCGCAACGCGCCGGTCGACCAAGCCGTAACGATCGTAGACGTGCATGCCGGAGTAATATCCGAGCACTCCGATCCCGCCAGCGACGATGCTGTCTCCAGGCTTGAAACGCGCCTTCAGTGCCAGAGCTTCTTCCTTTCTATCTTCGAAACTATTGATAAAGTTTCTTTCCCACATCTCATATTCGGTGCGGTAAGGCCAACTGAAACGAAAGTTAAAAACGCGGCGCACCGAGGCGGGAACGAGATGCACGTTCCACGCAGGAAGCAAACTCATCGTGATAGTCGTTATCACCACTGCCATGACCACAAGGCGTGACGTCAGGCGTTCCCACAGCCTAGTCATCGACCATCCCATCAAGAGTGCTCCGAAGGCGAAACCGGGAACTAGAAACCGTCCCATAGCCATCCAATCCCCGCCGACCATCACAGCGTAGGCGGGAAATGCCAGGCTCAAGGTTCCGAGGAAGGTTCCGAGGACAAGCCCTACCGGCTTCGGTGCTTCCCGCCAAGCCACGTAGCCAGCCGCCGGCAACAATAAAAGCGGTGTCACAAATGTGAGAACGAAGGCAGCCACGTATCGGAAGCCTCGCAGTGCGACCTCGGGACTGAAACCAACCTTGGCGTAGACCGGATTGGGAAAAAGAAGCTGGTAATAGGAGTATCGCCATGCAAAATAGACTGAAAAAGCAGTGCCCACGATCGCGACATAGACGGCCACCGGTCGCCAGACCGCTTCCCCTCTCAGCCGTCGGGTGACGATGCCCAGCAGGGCAATGAGCAAAGACCAGGCAATGCCTTCGGTACGCAACAATGTCGTGGCTACGCCGGCGAGCGCACCGCGGTAAGGCGCGATGCCAGCCGGACGCAGAACAAGAAAGTAGGCCGTCGCAAAGATGGAAAGGGCGAACGCCATGGTGCCCAGACCACCCGTCGACCACAAAGCGTAAGGTGGGAAAAGGCCCAGGCCCAGCGTTATGGAGAAAGCTACACCAAGCCCCATGTCGAAATCTCGCCGGAGCGTTCGAAAAACAAGGTACAAGAGCAAAGAACCACAGACGAAACCGAGCATCGGTGCCCAGAAAGTAATGTCGAGTTCCAGGTACTCGATAAACGTACAAACGACTACCCACAGGAAGTTGCTGTATCCCTCTTCCGGTTGCTGCAGCCCCAGGTTGTAACGAGGTCCGTACCCCATCGCCCAGTTCTTTGCGTAACGGAAACTGATAAAGGCGTCGTCGACGTTGTGCCAGAATCTATAGGTCAACAACGAGTAGGGGATCCACGCGACAACGAAGGCGATCCAATCCCGACCAACTGTGGGTCTGTCGTCAGCGTTGTTCATTGAGAGTCCTACTGAGTGATTGAGAAGAGTAGCAGAACAGGGCGGCTAGGCAAAAAAGGCAGGTCGCTTTTTTTAATGTCCTGATTTGGCGTCGCTACTGCCTCGCCTCCGCTCGCGCCAACGAACGGCTCCGCTACACACTTTGATCTCGATGATGGCGCTCAGTCCGCCGAGACTAGGACCTCACCTTCTCAAGAAAATACGTCCTAAAGCCGTCCAGCACTTGATCAGTGGTCCAGAGGCAGTGCTCGATGAACTCCTTGCTCATGCAGAAGATCCATGGTTCCTCCGTTCGAACATACTTCAAGAACCAATTGCTTGGCCAATCACCCTTCTCGACTCTGTTCTGAAATTTTTTGCACTCGCCTTCAGGCCATTCGAATCCAAGGTGAAACATCTTATTTCGATACTGAAACAGGGCTTCCAGCGTCTTTCGGTAGTCATTGGGAAAAAATGGCGCGAGTCCAATTGAGCGGGCAAGCTGATCGATGGCTGCGACGAAGCCTTCTCGCTGTCGCTTGCCGCTCCTCTTTTTGAATTGGGAGTGTAGGTCCAAGAATTTACTCTCCAAAGCCTGAGTTCTTTGGTCTTCAGAGGTGGCTTGTTTGGTCCGCCCCACCTCGTCCCGGACACATTGAAAGCTTGCTACAAAAAACGCTTCCAAGAATGGAACCAACATCCCGACCGCCGCCATGCTGTGAGCCGCATCCTGAAAGAATGACTGATACGTCTCGTCGACAAATCGGTCGTCTTGATAGGGACTGTTCCTCCACACTTCCGTTGTTTGCTGTGCTTGCTCATAGAGGTCCTTGATTCTTTGTTCCAAATCTTCATCTGCTTGCCGGTTGCGGCGGAGCAGGTCCTTGATAGCTAATAGCTGTGCTTCCAAATCAAGATTCACGGGGTGCCAGCCGCTATCGCTCAATGACCGCTTCAGCCCTTCCGACAGTTTTCTAATCTCTTCGTCGTCCATTTATGCTGCTCCTGGTTATAGTGATCCTACGCAACCGTTCGACCCAGACACGCCGGTCGAAGACATCTGCACCGCCTATCCGAATGCGACGAGTGGACACAGTGGACGTGATCTCCATCACGCGGATGAATAAATAGAAGGTACAGGTGCTGGTCCGGACGGGGAAGTTTCGTCCCCGTCCTGTGCGGTGCTTCCGCCATCAAGTGTTGGTGGCCGCCGCGTAACCCGCTCACGTGCTAGAGTTTGAGCCAGAATTCCGAAGACACAGTTCTCTCATCGTAAGGGCCGAGCCGAAGTGAAGAATAGCAGATGTCTCAATCCCGCATGTGCGTTGCGGGGCGAAGTCAGTTCCGGAAACATCGTTCGCCACGGATTCTACCGAACCAGGTCGGCGTTGTTGCACGGCCCGGAGCAAATCGCTGACCTCCCTGTGCCGGTTGCAGAGTCACCCGGCGCAGTACGTATCGGGCATCCCGAGCGCAGCCATCTTGTTGAGTATCTCGCACCCAATTCGGTGTTCAACTCGTTGCCTCGCCAACGTTCGAGCCCGCATCTCCGGCCCGATGATCGCCTTGTAACGATAGACCGCGTTCTCCACCATGCTTCGCTTGGTGTAGCCTGAGAGCTTGTACCATTCACGCCGGCCGTGTCTTTCGATTGCACGAATATGGCGATCGCGCTCCTGCATGGCGGTGTTCGAATTCTGACTGAGCGTCGCGTTTCGTTGCGGCGGAATCACCACGCGCGTCCTTCGTCCAGGACTGTGCGCTTCGATGGCTTCGTAGACCGCTTCCTTGTCGTATGCACTGTCCGCCGCCGCCGACACTAGAGGTGCTTGAATCTGTGTTAGCAAAGCGGGGACTCGGGTTGCGTCGCGAGCTCGTGACGCCGTCAGTTCGGACGCAACAATGTTGCCGGTCTCGCGATCAACGGCGATGTGCAACTTGCGCCATGCGCGCTGCTTTGGCGGTTTGCGAGCGTTTCCAACATGAATCCTCAAGCCCGTGCTATCGATCATCAGGTGGATGGGTTGAGTGCTCGCGGCTTTCAGAATCCGCAGCTTCTTGCGGAGCAACCTCGAGCGCCGACACAACGTCGAGTAGTCCGGGATCTCGATACCGAGCCCGAGAAGCGAGGCGATCGAGTGCAAGAAGCCTTCGGTTTGTCGGTAGGCGAGCTTGTACACCATCCGGACAACCAGGCCCGTTTCAATCGCCATGTCTGAATAGACCCGTTGACCGCCAGGCTCACCGGTCTTGTCGGCCTTCCAGTTCGCGATTGCCTCCTCGTCAAACCAGACTGTCAAATCGCCCCGGCGGCGCAGCCCTTCGTTGTATTCCGCCCAGTTGCGAACGTGGTACTTCTTCTGCTTCGCGTGCTTGTACTGGCAGCGCTTGGGATACTTCATGCTCGAACATACCTCGGCCACCACCATAGGCGGATTTCGCTCTCAGCCAGAGCGGTGCAACAACGCCTCATCAAGGTCGAACGGAGAGCGCTGTACGGAGCCGCGTGGCGACTTGATGACGCGCTCAATAACTCCGAGGACTCCTCAACATTGAACACGTCGTTCATCGAGCGGTTGAATTTGACCATCCGGCAAAGCTCGGCATACCTTTCGAGACGAACGCTTTCCCACGGTCGCTCGACGGAGAGGCTCGATGAGCACCTGGAGTTGCTCCGTTACTATTACAACTTCGTCCGACCGCACGGAGCTCTGAAGTTCGGACGTGAGATCCGAACTCCGGCTATGCAGGCCGGTCTGACCACGCGACGGCTCACCTTTCGAGACATCTTCTTGGCGACGACGATTCCTTTGTGGTTGCGGATCGAGGTTTTCCTGCTCACTGGGGCGCGCAACCCGCTCTCTTCTGCACCTGTACCACTGCCCGCAGCCGCGTAGCAACACTTGATGGCGGAAGCACCATTCCGAGACTTACGACGACGATATGTCCGGCAACCTCCAGATCATCCACCATCAGCGCCGCAAGCTCGAGCTCCTCCAGTCTCCAAGACAAGTACTCCTCGAGCTTTTTGTTCGTCTGGCTAACAAAGAGGTCAACGTGCCTTATCCTACCCGAGCGCATGATGGCACGCTCCGTCCCTACGACCACTTCGGAGTACGGTTGCGTGCGGAGTGGTAGAATTGTCGCGGCGTGAAACGCGACACGGTGATTGTGCTCGCCCTGCTGGTGTTGGTGCCGTGTCTCTGTTTCTGGGAGGTGTTCCAAGGACAACTCCTATTGCCGACGGATTGGGTGTACCGGGACCTTGAGCCGTGGAAGCGCGCGGCGGAAGTCACCGAAGTTACGAACTCTCGTATCAAGGACGCCGTCCTCGATGGCTATGCGCTGGACCTCGTTTCGGCACGCGGGGCGGCGGACGGACGATTGGTCTTGTGGAACCCATACGCCGGAGGTGGCGTTCCGCATCTGGCAGGCGGCTTCAGCCGCATGCTCTATCCACCGTTTTGGGTCTACGCCGTCGCCGAGCCCGAAACGGCGCGCAACGCGGAGATCCTCCTGCACCTGTTCCTAGCGGAGATTTTCGCGTTCGTCTTGCTCCGCCGATTGGGTGCGAGGCTCGGTGGTGCGTGCTTCGGCGCGATCGCCTTTGCGTTCACACCTAGTCTCGTCCACCGGGCCGAGATCTCTTTCATCCTTCCATCGCTCGTCTGGTTTCCGCTGCTTGTTTACTTCGTTGACGGCATCGTCACGACAGGCAAACTGCGATGGGTGGCCGGATTGTCGCTCGCCGTTTCGTTGCAGTTCCTGGCAGGACACTTTCCTGACATATTTCTTCATTTTTCCGGAGCCGGATTGTACGGCGTCGTGCGGCTGGTCCAGCTGCATTGGAAACAAAACGCTGATGTCCGCGCGAGCTTGACGCGGCTCGCACTGTGCCTTGCGGCAGTGGCGTTCGGCGCTTCTCTTGCGGCTCCGTTCCTTCTACCGGCGTTCGAGCTCATTCAGCAAGCGAACCGTCCGACGACGCCACTGGAGAATCTCGTTGCCTCGGGGCTCCCCGCAACCGATGTCGCTGCGTCGTTATTTTCTCCCTGGTTCAGCCGTAGCCAGCTCTACATTGGGCTCGCCGCCTTAGTCTTTGTTCCGGGAGCATTCGGGCGAGACCGTCGTGCGGCAGCATGGGGGCTGGCGGCGACAGCGATTCTCGGAGTCGCCATCGCGACCGGGAGCCCCGTGTTGGTTCTACTCTACGAGTGGGTCCCTGGTTTCGAGAACCTCCAATATATCCACACCCACATCTCTCTCGCGGCGTTCAGTCTGGCGCTTTTGTCCGGAATCGGGATGTCTCGGTTCCTCGATCAGAAGACGACGCTTGCGCCGGTGCTCGCTCTCGTCGGGGTCGTTGGACTCGTGGCGGCGTGGGCCTTCGGCTCAAGGGAGCTTGGGTCATTCGTCCGCGTTCCGGGCGCGATCGGTGTCGCGGCGGTACTTGCCGTCGCCGGCGAGTTATATCGTCGACATCACATGCCTCGTTTGATTCTCACTACCACGGTCACTTGCGTGCTTTTGGCTGAACTATTCTCGTACGCCCGGATATACAACCCGCGAACGGATCCTAATGCTTTGCCGATGTTCCCCGAGTTTCCGAGCATCGCGTTTCTCGACCAAGACCCAGACCAGTTTCGCGTCGCGAGTCTTCTGGGAAACTATGACATGCCATTTTGGCCGAATACGCTCGGCGCGTACGGAATCGAGGATGTCGCGGCGTATCACTCGCTTCTGCCCGGTCAGGTCGGACGCTACATGGAGAGGGTCAATCGATACATGGCGGGGGCGAGCCCGAGCACGGTCATCGGCTCCGATGTCGCCGGCAACTGGCTCTCACTAAAGAGTTTCCGACCTACGACGCTCGCGCGTCTGTGGAACATCAAGTACTTCGTATTGCCGCAGGGCGCGCAGAATCCGGATACAGAATGGCTCGAGCTGGCGTACGACGATGAGGTGCGATTGTTTCGCGACCGGTCGTGGCTACCACGCGCGTGGCTCGCGGACGCCGCGATCGTCCTTCCGAGCGAGGCAGGGATTACGTCCAAGCTGCTCGATTCTCGCTTCGATCCGCGGCGAACGGTCATTCTGAACGAGGAGCCTCTGTGCGCTTTCGATGAAGGAGTTGGTGGGGAAGTCGGTTCGGATACGGAGCCGATGGTGGAGCTCGTGGCACACGAGGGCGAGCGCATCGTTGTTCGGACGCGTTCGCCTCGCTTCAATTATCTGGTGCTCGCGGAAACATTCTACCCGGGATGGAGTGCTGAGGTGGACGGGGCGGTAGTTCCCGTCTTGAAGGCAAACATGAATTTCCGCGCCATTGCTCTGACACCCGGCCACCATGAAGTAACTCTGACCTATCGACCCGCGTCGTTTCGATGGGGCGTGGCCGTTGCCGCGGTAAGCATCGTATCGCTGTTGATGAGCGCCTTGTTCCTGCCAGGACGCATAGCCTGGACGCTGGGATTGGCGATGGCGCCACTGATGATAGGGGTTGTCGGCTGGCAACGCGTGTCCGCAGAGTCCGCCAACCAAAGTTGTGGACAACTCCAGCTCACCCGTCGTCTTCTTGATGGGGAGAACACGAGTTCGCTCACGCTCCGAAACGCGACGCTCGCTGGCTCGACCCAACAGCAACGGTCGTGGCAGTTCACGGGAAACGGACCTGCCTTATTCGATTTCCGCGTCGCCCGGGGCGATGCTGCGGCGACGGTGTCTACGGATGGGGAGACGCTCCTTTCGATCGCACACGACAGCACGCAACCGCGGTGGCTTTTCCACCGCGGCGTGATTCCAGAATCGACTGAAGAGATCTCTTTGCAAACCACTCCGGACACTGTCATTGGGGGAGCTTTTTTGTTTGCGCCCGGCCCGAGGCGGCAGAGTCGTGTTGTGTTTCTGAGTCCGGACGCAAGAATCGAGGGTGTCATCTTAGATGACGATATGGTTTTCCGAGTGCTTGTGATGCGAGATTCTGCTTCGCCATCTCCTGAAGGCTTCGACGTCGTCTACGAGAGCGCTCGTGAAGGCCGGTTCTCCGATCGCCTTGTCGCGATCGCGGCTGAGCTCTACCGCTTCGAAACGCTCGTCGTCGTGCAGCCTGAGCTCGAAGGCGGCGATGGTACTTTTTCTGAAAGGCAACGCGCACTCTTCGAACGTGAGCTCGAGCGTCTCGGCATTCGAGAGTCAGTAGTGTTGGAGTAACGGACCCAAGGGTACGGCGTTTGTGCACGAATCCGTCTTGACTCGGGCAACCGTTTCGACGCCGCGCGCAAATCCACCAGAGTGCACCGTAAATACAAGATAAAGTATCGCGTGACCAACTGGTAGGAGTACGAGCGCGGTAGGGGGTCGAGGGCCGGCCAACAAGCGTTTCCTGCTGGCTCAGCCACAGCGGCAGATGACGAGCAGCATGGCCATTGATGCTATCCTTGCGCGCCGTGTCCCACTCGGTGAGTTCCGACGTTCTCAAAGCGATGCGCGAAAGCTACGCTCTGACGCGGGAGCTCGGACTGCCGTCCTGTGCCAAAACTCGGCCCAGCCGGCATCGACGAAAGAACTGCGCATCTCGAAATCAGGCTCAAACTCTAGAACGCGAACGGGTTACGCGGCGACCGCCCTTGACTGCGGAAGCACCCATTGGTGGCGTCGTCGGGTCGACCGGCGCGAAGCAGCGATCAATCATGGCAGGTCTAAACCGCGCAATCAACACTGGATCGACTTTTTGCGGAGGACAACCACGTGGTCAGCCCAGCCGGCATCGCCGAAAGAACTGCGTCTTTCGAAATCAGGCTCACACACTAGCACGCGAGCGGGTTACGCGGCGGCTGCCAACACTTGATTGCGGATGCACCGCTCACTTGGTCTTGTAGAGGTAGCCGATCCACGGCTGGGCTGCAACAAACGGGTGCAGATAGCTAAACGGCCTGGAGGGCGTAAGTGGCAAGCCCGATCGCCACCACACGGTCGCTGCCCTCGACGACCTCGAGCCGGCAGGCGGCCAGCGTACGTCCCTTACGTACGAGTTCTCCAATGGCGAGCAAGTCTCCCTGGATGGCACGTCCGCTGGTGTCGCCGGGGTTTACTGCCCGGCCTTCGTTGAGCGTCTTCTGACGGAGGTCGCGAGGAAATGCTGGCTCGACTGCGCGATCTCGAAACGCGCGAGCGTATCCGAAGCGAGATAGCGCAAAGCTTGTCCGAGGGGCATCGCCGGGAGCACCGCCGATACGATCCTCTTTGGTTCCACGACGTACGGCAGCCACCGCGTGTATCAAGGCAAACGGATCCGCGAGATCGCCGAAGACATGGGAGTCGAGCCCGCGGAGGCTATCATCGAGCTCATCGACAAAGCAGACGGAAGCACGCGGGCCATCTACTTCGCCATGCGCGACGAGGACGTTCGTTACCTTCTCGGCCTCGACTGGACGACGATTGGGAGCGACGGCACCGCGGTGGCGCCGGAGGGAATCCTGGCGCGCTCGCACCCTCATCCCCGCTGGTACGGAAGCTTTCCGCGGGTTCTTGGTCACTACGTCCGCGAGGAGAACGTCATTTCGCTCGCCGAAGCCGTTCGCAAAATGACGAGCCTAGCGGCGGAACGCATCAGTGTAACCGACCGGGGGGTCATCCAGGAGGGAATGAAGGCTGATGTCGTGGCGTTCGATCCCGGAACGATCATCGATCGGTCGACCTTCACGGATCCGCATCAGCTGTCGGAGGGTGTCGAATGGGTCGTCGTCAACGGAGAGGTCGTTCTGGCGGAGGGTGAGCACACCGGAGCCATGCCGGGACGGGTACTTCGGGGCTCCGGCTTCCCCAAACCTGCGTCCTGACTACAACCGGTCGGTACACAATCTGGCCTCAAGCCCATCGAGAACCCCGTCCTGTGCCAAAACTCGGCCCTTTAGAAATAGACCACAAATCAGCAGCTTAGACGCCCTTGGAATCCGCGCAGAATCCAGGGTATTTCGCGCCGCAGGGCTGACTTCCGACCCATGGGCTGGCGGATGAATAAATAGAAGGAACAGGCCAGAAACCTGACCGACGCCATTGACGGTTTTCTTCGAGACGCGCGGTTTCTCATTCACGACCGCGACCCGCTCTTTTCCGCATCATTCTGCGCCACACTCGGTGCTGTCGGCGTGGAGACGGTGAAGCTGCCGGTGAGGAGTCCGAATTTGAACGCCTACGCCGAACGCTTTGTGCGGTCCATCAAAAGCGAGTGCCTTAGTCGGATGATTCCCTTGGGAGAGAATCATCTCCGCGTGAGTATCCGCGCTTTCGTCGCCCATTATCATCTGGAGAGGAATCATCAAGGTCTCGATAACGAGCTCATCTGCTCGGCGCAGGATTCGCTGGGGTCCGACGGTCGCATCCGATGTCGGGAGCGCCTCGGCGGAACGCTCCGATATTACTATCGAGACGCGGCGTGAGCGGACTTTAACGCCAATATAGTTTCCCAAGCAGTTTGCCGACGGCTGGCACCCTATCAGAGCTCGCCTCGTTTCCCGACAGCCGTCTCCGCATTCTCAACGCCGAGAATGGCCTTCTAATAATGATGGGGTCGCTCGATCGGGTTTTGGCACACTACGCCGTCGAGCGAGCGTGGGAAAGCGTTCGTCTCGAAAGGTATGCCGAGCTTTGCCGGATGGTCAGATTCAACCGCTCGATGAACGACGTGTTCACTGTCGAGGAGTCGCTCCACTGACCTTTGTGTCAGATCGCCATCTCCCCCGTGCTGTCACCAAAGCTCTCGAGCTCGTCGAGCCCGAGTCGGCGCAGCACGGTCAACATCGTGTTCGCCATCGGCGTACCATCCGCGCCTTTGACGTGGAGGTTGCCCTTGAAGTGGCCATTGCCGTGGCCAGCCAAAAAGAGCGGACAGCGCTTGTGGTTGTGAACGTGCGGGTTGCCCATTGGAGAGCCGTAGAGGATCAACGCCTTTTCCAAGAGATTCGAGTCGCCCTCGGGTGTGTCACGGAGCCTTTCGAGGAAGTACGGGATGGTGCTGACGTGGTACCGGTTGATCTTCGCGAACTCCTCGATCCGCTCCTCTCGCTCGCCGTGATGCGAGGCCGGGTGAAACCCAGTGTTGACGCCGGTCTCCGGGTAGACACGGCCCGAAACGTCTCGCCCCATCTTGAACGCGAACACCCGAGTAATGTCCGACGCGAACGCTGCCGCTTGCAGGTCGAACATCAACTTGACGTGCTCATCGAACGAGTCCGGCACACCGACGGGCGCATCGGGCAGCTCTCTCTCCTCCCCGCTCGCGTTTTGCGCCTCGATCCTCTGGATCCGCCGCTCGATCTCGCGAATGTTCTCGAGATAATCGTCGAGCCGGTTGCGGTCGGCCGGCTCCAGGTCGTTCTTCAAACTAGCCACCTGGTTGGTGACATAGTCAAGAATGCTGCGATCGGTCCGGCGCCTGGCTGCCCGCTCTTCCGGCGTTCCGCCGGAGCCGAACATCTGGTCGAAAACGACCCGGGGGTTCCTGATCATCGGGAGCGGATCGGTCGGCGACCCCCAGCTGATCGCGTCCGTGTAGGTACAGGCATAACCGTATTGGCATCCGCCCGCCTGGTTCACGTTCTCGATCGCGAGCTGCATCGACGGAATGGGCGTGTCTTGACCGAACCGCCGGGCGTAGAGCTGATCCATCGACGTCCCAACGTGGACGTCCGAGCCTTCTGTCTGCTTCGGGTGAGACTGGGTCAGGAACACCGCGCTCGAACGAAAATGGTCGCCGCCTATCTCGGGCAGCGTGAAGGCCTCGGCATTGCGTACGTCCGTGTTGCTGACGATCGTCAAGTAATCCCGAAACGGCTCGAGCGGACTCAAGCTGCTCGGGCTGAGGTCGAACGCACTGCCTTCGGCCGCCGGCGCCCACAGGTTCTTTTCTATCCCGTATTTGGTGCTGCCGGCCGAACCGTGGACCATTTCGATGCACACCAGGCGAGCCGGGTCAGCTGTCGGCTTGCCAAACGCGCTCCGGGCCGGCACCATGGCTTCGAGCAACGGCAGTGACACCGCCGCGCCCATGCCCCGAAGTATCGTGCGGCGAGAGATATGCTTGTTAGTAATGTACATTCTTTTTAGGCCTTCTGGAGCCGGCTCGTATTCTAAGGCGGACCCGATTTTCCCACCACCGTGGTCGGTTCGGTGTTTTCCGATTTCTTCATCTGGAACGCCGCGCTGTTCACAATGCCAAAAATGAAAGAGGACATGCGGTTGCCGTTGTGCGCGGCCTCGAGAGCGATCGCACGCACCGCGGGCATGTCATAATACTCGACTCTCCGCCCCAGCGCATAGGTCATGAGGCTTTCGGTGAAGCTCGTGATAAAAGTGTCTGAAAGGTTCACAAGCGCCTGCCGCAAGCCCGCTGGACCGCGTCCTGTGCCAAAACTCGAAATAGCCCATATATCAGCAGCTTAGTGTCTGTGTTTCCAATCGAGTTCGCTGCGCACGGATGAATAAATAGAAGGCACAACAGCACAGTAGAAACGATAACGCCTCGGGGAGTCCAAGCAAGATGGAAAAACGAAGCCGTCGAAAGTTTACCCGCGAATTCAAGGACGGGAAGTCTGAACGGCGCCTCAACCTCCTCCGAGAACCGACGCTTCCCATCCTGATCACACTGACTGTCATCGGGGTGGGCGGGCTTGTGTACCCGTTTGGCGGGCAGCTGACGAGCTGGCTTCTCGTGTCCCTGCTCATGCTGTTGAACGCATGGCTCTTGTGGACGCCGTCCGCAAGCTCTCAGCGGATCACCGAATGGATCGGAGCGCGTCCCGCAGTCAGGAACTTCCTCCTGATAGTCATGCCTAGCGTTATCGTGTTCGGCTGGGTTGAAGTCTTCGCCCAGGTGGCAACCCGTAACGATTGGCTGCCTTACCATGCACCGATGGTAACGATGCTCCCCGACGGGAGAGAGGACTGGCGCTTAGCGCATATTACAGCCGATGTCTTTCGGGAGCCTGACCCGGTGCTCCTCTGGCGCCCCGTCGCGTCTTACCCCTACAACTCCCACCGGTTCAAGGGTCCTGAGCCAGCACTGCCGAAACCAGCCGGGACGTTTCGAATCATGACCTACGGCGATTCCAATACCGACGGACCAGACGAAGGTGGTTGGCCGGCTGGCTCGAGATGCTCGGCCCAACCGCGCAGATCTGCTCGCAAAATTCTCAAGATCCGTGATTTCTAAGAAGGATCGGTCAATTGACTCCATATATTTTCGGACACTTACGGCTCGGGCGAATCGATCCTGGCACAAAAGGCACAAAACACCCGTATGTGGCAGGACGCGGGTTCCGACCTGTGTTTCGAGGTTTCCAGCCGAGACCGGATAGCACCAGACTGCGCCATCCGCCCTGACCCGCTGGGCGTTCGAATATTTTGACCAGACGAGGACGCGGTGTGAATCGCCCGGATCTTCTCGAGCAACTCTGTATCCGATACCGCGCGGGCCGACGGACCACGCTCAAGCCACGCATAGTAGCCGCTGGCGGAAACGTCCAGCAGTCGGCACATCGTGGCAACTGGTAGTGAATCCTGGTTCGCCTTCGCGACGCGACGGAGGAAAACGCAGATTATGCGATCAAGTCCAACATATCTTGATGGATGTTGTGCCAGTTCTGAGCAAGATCAATGCTCCGGGCACGGATCGAGAAGCCCTCCAGGCAGACATCGACCTCCACCGACGCGTCGACTGTCGGGTAGAGCAGTATCCCTTCGTGCCTCGCCCCTTGGGTTACAGTAGCCTCGCGATTTCTTAGATAAGCCAGGAGTTGAAAGAGATTGTTCGAATGTAGCTTCCCGCCGTAACGGCCGCCTAAGGCTTCCCTGTAATACTTGGCATCCATGATGATACGCCGACTCGGTGCTTCGAGAATGACGTCCGCTTCCATGCGCGGAAGCTTCGAGCGGTTTAGAGTTTGTGTTTGTGACCGTGCCAAGGGCCGAGCACGAACAAACGACGAAATCATGCAGGCATGGTCCCGGCGGACCGGAGACAGATCAAGTTTGGGGCGCGCGGATGAATAGATAGAAGGCACAGCCTCACTAGCCGCACCGTAAGTCCGTTTCCAGCCCCCGCCACATCGCACGCAGCGTGCAGCTTTCCCGCACTACGCGCTCCTGCACACTTCCCGCGAAGGGCGGTAGACTATTTATTCATCCGGGCGCCCCAAACTTGATTAGTCTCCGGTCTGCCGGGACCATGCCTGCATGATTTCGTCGTTTGTTCGCGCTCTCATCTCCGCCTTCAAGGCTCGTCGCGAGCTGGCTCTCGACAATGTCGCTCTTCGCTCGCCGTCCTCCGCCGTTCCGTGAAACGGCCGCGGCTCTCGAACGTCGACCGCGGGTTTTGGGTAACTGTAGAGCCTAAGGGCTCTTGGCCCAGTCGCTAAGCTGCTGATTTATGGTCTATTTCAAATGGCCGAGTTTTGGCACAGGACGGGGTCGTGACTGGTCTCGCGGCCGCCCAACCGGACTTCGACGCCGTGGAAATGACGGTGTATCCGGTCGTGGGCCAGGTGTCCTACATCGAAGGCGCCGGCGGGAACATCGGGCTCTTCGTTGGTGAGGACGGCGTGTTCTTGATCGATGATCAATATGCTCCGTTGACTGACAAGATTGTCGCCGCGGTGCGGACCGTTGGATCTGTCCCGCTTCCCGTGGAAATAAGAATGGCGTAACCTCCGGTTAAACAAAACGAAACCGCGCCTGGAAAGGCGAGGAGGAGGATTACGCCATGAAGAAGCCTACCACCATATCGAAGGAGTCTGTAAGCGAGTACCGGGAGTTCGTCCAACTTCGGCTGCGTAAGCGGGTACTGGAGGCGATCGAGGTCGTGCTCGAGGAAGAAGTCGACCAAGCGCTGGGGTGTCGTAGCTACGAGCGTGCGGAAGACCGCCGTGGGTATCGCAACGGAGCCGAAACCCGTCGCGTGACGACGTCGGTGGGAACTCGCGAGCTCCGTGTGCCACGAGCCCGCGTGCGAGACGAGGAAACGGGAGAGACGACAGAGTTCAGGAGCGAGCTGTTGCCCCGGTATGCACGCCGGACTCGTGAGGTCGACGAGGCGATCTTGGGGACGTACTTGTCGGGCGCGAATAGCCGCCGGATCCGCAAAGCGCTGAAACCACTGCTCGGTGAGGAGCACCTATCGAAGAGCGCGGTGTCTCGCGTGGTTAGCCGGCTGAAGGAGCGCTTCGAGGAATGGCAGAACCGTGCTCTCAGCGAGGAGGTCTACGCGATCGTTTACCTGGACGGCTTCCACCTGAAAGTGCGGATGGCGAAACGTGTGATCAGCGTACCCGTACTGGTCGCGCTCGGGGTCGCGCCAGACGGGCAGAAACGTCTGTTGTCATTGCGTCTGGCGGTGAGCGAAGCCTCGACGCATTGGGGCTCCGTGCTGGAGGGACTTCAGGCTCGAGGACTCCGGGCTCCCAAGCTAGTGATCAGCGACGGCCACAAGGGGCTGACGAAAGCGCTGGAGAAGTGGCCGGGGTGCCGGTTGCAGCGATGTACCGAGCACAAGCGCGCCAACTTGCTCGAACATTGCCCGGCGCACGCACGCCGTGAGCTCCGGCGTGACTACAACCGGATCGTCTACGCCAAGAACGGGATCGATGCTCGCAAAGCCTATGACGAGCTCGTCGCCAAGTGGACGCCTCTCGCGCCGGCCGTCGTCCGAAGCCTAGAGGAGGCCGGTAATCAGCTGCTGACCTTCTATGAATTCCCTCGTGCCATGTGGAAATCGATTCGAACGACCAATGCTCTGGAGAATCTCAACCGCGAGTTTCGACGCCGGACGAAAACCCAAGCGTCGTTCTCCAGCGAGGAGTCCGCGGTCGCTTTGCTGTTTGGGCTTATCGCCTCTGGCCAGATTCAACTACGACGCATCGACGGCTACCAACGTCTGAGCGAGGTTCTCGAACACGCGGAGGTTGCCGCCTGATATGATGCTCTGATGACGGAGTGGAGGGCGCCGTTCTTTTTCCACGAACCTCGGGACACATCCGGACCGTTTCCGACAAACCAATGGGAGCTAGAATCCTCGGTCATGAGCACGTCGATCCAGCGGTACGCGATCTTCGTTTTTGAGGATCACGACGGGCTACCCTAAAATACGAGGGGATTCCGAGATGAAACGTGACATGGATTTGTGTCGAAAGATCCTGCTGAGTGTAGAGGCCCGCGAGGGTACAGTCGGTCCAGAGGAGGTCTCGATCGAAGGCTATACAGAAGGCCAGATTGGCTACCACGCGAAATTGCTCGCGGATCAAGGATTGCTAGAAGGGCGGGACATCACGGGGGTGGGCGGCAGCACACATCGCTACGCGCCTCGGTGCCTAACGTATGCGGGGCACGACTTTTTGGAGGCTGCCAGAGACGACACACGCTGGAAAAAGGCAAAGGCAGAAGTGGCGGCAAAGGGGTTACCAGTCACGTTGGAGGTGATGAAACGCGTCTTGCTGAAGCTGGTCAAGAAGATCTTGACCGAACTCTGAAGTCGGTTTCGACGATCAGCCACTCGCTGACTTTCAGTACCCCTGTGATCCGCAAAAAAGAAGATCGCGTATTGACGGGCAGACAGCCATGGGAATTGAGGTCTTGCGAACTCGTGTTCGTCTCGGTGGAGGTTCTGCACTCTGTCGCTGCCGGGCCACCGACGGAATAACGTGCTTGAGAAAGAACGCGGTGTTCCCCGCGAGAAGCTAGGTCCTTCAGGCGACGCGTGCCAACCGGTAATCGTGATGGAGCCCACCAAGGACCGGCCTCGAGGCAACGGCGCGCTGGGCGGGTAATTGATGCCGGTGCTGGTCCGGTTTCATCGGAAGCTCGACACAGGTGGTGGGAAGGCCTGGCCCGAGCGATGAATGCGGTTTCGCCCTATTGTAGTAGTCACGCCATTCGGTCAAGAGGCGGCGGAGATGTTCCTCTGACAGCGGTATCAGAAAATCCAAGCACTCCCGGCGCGTGGACCTGTTGAGTTGCTCAGGCGGGAAAACAGGCAATTCGGGGCCATTTTGGGTCTGATCTTGAGTTCGTTTGTATTTTTGGACAGGACGGGGTCGACGGCGCCCAGCTGACTCGTGTGCTGCTGCGACTGAGCTTGACGAGAAGAGCGAGGCCATCGTAGTACAATGCGAAGCGATGCAGTTCCAGAACTGCCCGTGCTGTGAGGGTCACGGTACTCTCGTTGATGAAAATTGCTATGCTTGCTTCGGGAGCGGTATCGACAACGACTGGGTACGCGAGAAGGAAGACGACGAGCCCCCGCTGTGCGAGCCCTGCGACGGCTACGGATTCGGCACAGAGTGTCCCACGTGTGAGGGTCAGGGCGAACTCAAGCGAGAGGCGCAGGAGCCCAAGCCGGTGGGTAGCCTGGAGCACGTCTCGTCCATCATTCCGGACCTGCTCAAGCACCTGGATGACGACAAATGACAACAGCGCGACTTCGCCCTCAGGCGCGCCGTCATCAGGCTTCAGAGGCGGTCGCGACAGGCGATCGGGATCTCCCTCGAGGCCGGTCCTTGGTGGGCTCCATCACGATTACCGGTTGTCACGCGTCGCCTGACTGACCTAGCTTCTCGCGGGGAACAACGCGTTCTTTCTCAAGCACGTTATTGCGTCGGTGGCCCGGCAGCGACAGAGTGCAGAACCTCCACCGAGGCGAACACGAGTTCGCAGGACTTCAACTCCCATGGCGGTCTGCCCGTCAATACGCGATCTTCTTTTTTGCGGATCACAAGAGACGAGAGCGCGAACAAACGAAGACATCATGCCGGCATGGTGCCGGCAGACCGGAGACTAATCAAGTTCCGTGTGCGCGGATGAATAAATAGAAGGCACAGGACGCTGCAACAGTTCCGGGAGGCGATTGGGTGCGAGCACGACTATCGATTCGTCATCGTGGACCGCGATGACAAGTTCTCAGTAGACCTCCGCCGCTCCGTCCGGGGGATGGGTGTTCGGCCGTTGAGGACGCCGCGCAGAGCACCGCAGGCGAATGCCTATTGTGAGAGACTCATCGGCTGTGCCTGCTATTTATTCATCCGCGCGCACCGAACTTGATTAGTCTCCGGTCTTGCGTTTGCTTTCTTACTGGCTTTCTTGATTTTATATGCGTCAGCGGCTCCTTGTCCCCCTCTGGAGACGGTTTATTGGCAGGCCTATTCTCAGGCCTGCCAAGGAGCCGCCGCTACCTCACATTCAACAATGAGTGGACATCTCCACGAATCCTGGAGGCTACGGAATGAATGATCAGCCGGTCGGACGCCTGGAGCGCGTCGATCTTCGAACCATCTGGACCACCGAGGCGGGAGACTTCACCCCTTGGCTCGCCCTCCCTAAGAACCTTGAAGTGTTGGCGGAAACGCTTGGGGTCGACTTGGAATTGGAGGCGAAGGAAAAGGAGGTCGGTCCCTTTCGCGCCGACATCATTTGCAGGGACATCGGGACTGACTCCTGGGTGCTGATCGAGAACCAACTGGAGCGGACCGACCACATCCATCTCGGCCAATTGCTTACCTACGCGGCGGGTCTGCAAGCCGTCACCATTGTCTGGGTCGCCGCGCGTTTCACGGACGAACACCGCGCCGCTCTTGACTGGCTGAACAAGATCACCGATGAGAGCTTCCGCTTCTTCGGACTGGAGGTCGAACTGTGGCGCATCGGAGATTCGCCCGCCGCACCAAAGTTCAATGTCGTCTCGGAGCCAAATGACTGGTCGCTGTCAGTCGCACAGGCCGCTCGGGTGATCGATGATGCCGACCTGACGGAAACGAGGAGAAAGCAGAAAGCCTACTGGACCGCTTTGAACCTCGTTCTCGACACCGCCAGCGGGCCTGTTACTGGTAACCACAAGCCGGGACCGCGGCAATGGTCGGCTTTCCCCGTAGGACGCACCGGCTTTAATCTGGCTGCGGTAACGCTACGTAAGCAGAACCAGATCCGGGCGGAATTATATCTCAGAGGAGGTAACGCAAAGGCGTTCTTTGGCCTTCTGAAACAGCAGAAGGACCCAATCGAGCAGGAACTGAACTACCCTCTGGAATGGGAGGAGTTACCGGCAGGCAAGGACTGCCGGATCGCGTCTTACCTCGATAGTGTGAACCCGGAGGAAGAGTCGGACTGGCTCCGGCAGCATGAATGGCTCGCCAAACGTCTGAATGACATGCACGGTGTCTTTTCTCGACGTGTCAAGGAACTGAACGCCGACGATTGGAGACGTGACGATGACTGAATCGGTTGGTAGGGTCGGGGGCTGGCGCGGTAGATAGAGGTAAGGGGAGTAGCTGTTGCCGGCGACTTTCGCCAAGTGCCGGTGCCTCAGTCCTTACCACGTCCCCGTTTCCAGCTGTGCTCCGCAAAAAGTCTATCCAGTATTGATTGCGCGGTTTAGACCTGCCATGGTCGGCCGCTTCTGGCCGGTTTTCTTTTTTGCGGATCACACCGGTCGCAAACACAGACACTAAGCTGCTGATTTATGGTCTATTTCAAAAGGGCCGAGTTTTGGCACAGGACGGGGACGAAGTGGCGGCAAAACGAATACCGATATCACTATTACTACGCCTACATGCCTGTGCTCCGCAAAAAAGAAGATTGGCCAGAAGCAGGGTGCTTCCGCCATCAAGTGTTGGTGAGATGACGCTAAGACTTTACAGTGCATTAAATTATAGCCCAAATAGCGCTCACGACCTTCGCTGCGCGCTAAATGGAGCGTAAGCGCCTTTTTTGCAAAGGGATGCGTACACATCACCAACAGTGAACAGCGCAAGCACCGTTCGGGCTCGTAGCCTCTGGCCAAATCAAGCTGCGGCGCATCGACGGCTACCAACACCTAGCCGACGTTTTCGGCCGAAGCGAGGTCGCTGCTTGATCTGATACCGTGACGATGAAGTGGAGGAGCGCCGTTCTTTTTCCACGGACATCGGGACGCATCCCCACAACCCGGACCACCGCATTGATGAGCTAGAGAGACGAGCTTCACTCGGGCTCCTTCTTGAACAGACGAGCCGCAGCTTCAAGCGCTTCTCGATCGCCCACTAGCACGACCGCATCTCCGGCACGGAAGCCGAACGCCGGATCGCGTCGGTAGAGGGCTTTTCCCGAGCGCACGACGGCGATGACGATCGCCCCGGTGACTCTCCGCAAGTTCAGCGAGGTGGAATTCTCGCCGAGTGCCGCGGCCCCGTCCTCGACTTCGACGACGTCGAGCGCTCCGTGAATGCCGAGGTGGCGCAGCGCGTCGAGCTTCAGGTCGGCGAGAGAGCCTTCCCGAAGCACCCTATAGTGCTCGTTGCGAACCGCATCCAGCTCACGATGGATGGTGTTGGTCGGAATTTCGTAGAACTCCAGAATACGGGCGAACAGCTCGAGCGTTGCCTCGAACTCCTCGACCACGACTTCCGTTGCGCCGAGACGCATGAGCTCGTCGATCGCCGCCACGTACCGGGTGCGCACCAGGATGCGTGCCGAGGGATTGAGTCGGTGCGCGTTCGCGACGCCCCGGCGCTCCTGCGTCGGATCGGCGATGGCGAAGACCACCACCCGCGCGTTGGTGATCCCGACTTTCTCCAGTACGGCCTGTCGCGTTCCATCGCCAAAAAGGACACGATCTCCCTCCTCTCGCCCTCGGCGTACCGCCTCGCCGTTCTGTTCGAGAACCACGTAGGTGAGACCGGCGGCGCGAAGGACACGGGCCAGGTGCTGTCCGCTCAAGCCGTAGCCCACGATGATGGCGTGGTCGTGGAGGTTGGCGAGCTCCACCTGCTCCGCGGGGTCGAGCGAGACTTCCGGGATACGCAACAACCGGGACAGTCGCTCCGTCACCGGTCGAGCCCCCGCGACGAGAAAAGGCGTCAGCATCATCGTCAGCACCGACGACGCGATGAACAGTTGATAGTGATGGTCAACGAAGAGGTCCAGCGGGGCGGCGACGCTTGCGAGAATAAAAGAGAACTCTCCCACCTGAGCCAGAGAGATCCCGCTGATCAGACTGGTCCGAAAGCCACGCCTCAAGGTGAGCACCGCACCGGTGGTCATCGCGATCTTGAGGAGCAGAATCGCAACGGCCGCACCCAAAACGAGGACCGGCCGAGAGCCCACGAATCCGATATCGAGAAGCATGCCGACCGAGATGAAGAAAATCCCGCTGAACGTGTCTCGAAAAGGGCGAACGTCCGAAACGGCCTGGAGTCCATACTCCGATTCTGAGATCACCAGCCCCGCGAGGAAGGTTCCGAGCGCAAGGGATAGACCGAAACTCGCGGTCACGAACGCGGCTCCGACTCCGACGAACGCGACGCATAACGTAAAGAGCTCCCTGTTCTTCAAGAGGACGACTCGATCCAGGATCCAAGGAACGGCGACCCGTCCCGCCAGCATCAGGACGGCCACCACCAGCAGGCTCGTCGCAACCTCCGCCCAGAGGCCCACCAGTGGACCCGAGCCCACCTGCGCGAAGACGGGAACGAGGAGCATCAACGGCACCACGCAGATGTCTTGAAAGAGCAGGATCGACACCACCACGCGCCCCGGCGGGCTATCCAGCTCGACTCGGTCCGCGTAGAGCTTCAGAACGATCGCCGTCGAGGAAAGAGCAACGAGCGATCCGTAGAACATCGCACGATTCCAGGGAGCCTCAAGCCACACGCTCACCGCGATCGCCGCCGCGACGAGGGTGCCCGCCACCTGCAGAACCCCTCCCTGGAGCACGAGGCGCCCCAGTCGGACAATCCGAGTCACAGAGAATTCGAGTCCGATGGTGAAGAGGAGAAGCATCACGCCGAGCTCCGCCAGTGAGCTCACCGTCTCGGGTCGGGAAATGAGTGCAAACCCGTGCGGTCCGATCGCCAGCCCTGCGAGGAGAAACCCTGCGACCGTGGGGAGTCGGGCGCGGTGTGCGAGGGCCGCTACCGGGATCGCGACCGCCAGCAGGATCACGAGGTCACGGAGGACGGTCAGTTCGTGCATGCGAAAGATCGAAGTCTACCTCTCCCCCGTCCTGTGCCAAAACTCGGCCCAGTCGGCATCGACGAAAGAACTGCGCCTCTCGAAATCAGGAGAAACTCTAGCACACGAACAGGTTACGCGGCGGCCACCAACACTTGACTGCGGAAGCACCTTCGAGCGCGCAGCCGGACGGTAAGGTCAGGGCAAGGGCAACAACTCCCTCGAATCCTTCACCATCATCACGACGACGGCCTCTCCAGAGCTTGCCGACATTCACCATCGACAGCCCGCAATCATCGCTCCCGACCGTTTCGACGACTGGCTCGACCCAACATCGCCGGTGCTAAGGCTACTCGACTTGGTACGTGAACCCTATGGCGGCCCTTAACGAGAAGCGTGCCGTTAGCACCAGAGTGAACAGCGTTCGGAACGACGACCCAGACATTCTTGCCCCCAGGTCGGAGATGGGACTCTTTTGACCGGCAGGGAAGAAACCATCCGTGCGGTCAAATGGAATCCCTCACGTGCTGCTCGTGACATTTCCCTGTTCGCTCATCTCAATTCCCTGTTCGCCTATTTCAAATTCCCTGTTAGGTCATCTTAAATTCCCTGTTCTTTCGGAACAGGGAATTGCCATCTAACCATTTGAACTACCGATGGTTACCACGTGAAAAAATGGCTCGATCAGCCTCAAAATGGCCCAAATTCCCTGTTAATTCCCTGTTTTTCCCTGTTATTGATGGCTGCTAGCCGAGACCGGATAGCTCCGAACTGCACCATCCGCCAACGAGTCTGGCCAATTGTGGCACTGCAGAGACGGGTGAGGTTTTCCGCGCGGTTGGCGGGGTTTTGCAGGAACAGGTGTCACCAGAGACGCGCTAGAAGGGCTGAACGGGCCTCATTTTCGGTTTTCGTCTCTGATCTCGATTTTCGAGTGCCACGTTTGCGCCAAATAGGGGGCGAGTGCTGACCGGGGACCGTGTGGCGGCAGAAAAGAGGTCACCCGAGAGGCCCAGAATCGAGGCCGGGGCTACCGCGGCTAGCTGCCCTAGCACGTTCTGGTCCAGGTGCGAGGCGTTGTAGCCTCCGCCTCCGCCGTCGTCCCACGTGTCGTCGACCCGTGTGCCCGACGAATCGAGGATCCCGCGCAATACCGGGTCCCGCAGAGAGCCGCTACCCGTGTCCCTTCCCTCCAGGTCAAACCGGCAGGTCGTGCCCGCCTCCACTTCGACCGCGAACAAGTCCTGACCGTCCGCACTTACGGCCCTTGGCCCGGTCGCAAACACAGACACTAAGCTGCTGATTTATCGTCTATTAAAAGGGGCCGAGTTTTGGCACAGGACGGGGAACCCGAATCGTCGGCCACAACGCCACCCTCCCAGAGCATTGGTGTCACCTCGTTCGAATGGGCGAGGGTCTCCACGACCGCCTAGGGGCAGCCTTGGCGTTCAGAACAATAGGCCGGATATTCGAAAACAATCGCAAGAGCGAGCCTCTCCACATTCATAAGACGCCGGTGGCATCGTCAGGTCGACCGGTACGGAAAACCCGATCGTGGCAGGTCTAAACCGCGCAATCAACGCTGGATCGACTTTTTGCGGAGCACACGAGTTTTGGCACAAGACGGGAGGCCTTTAGGAGTGCGGCGCCCAGTCGGGTTTTCGTGCGGCCTGCAAAACGAATCGAGATCGACAGGTCTTCACAAACAACGATAGTTGCGTTAAACGCGATCGACCATCGGATAGGAGTTCGGCGCGATCATCCGGGGCAGAAGACTCGCACTCGCCGAGCTCGTCGCCATCGCGGGCCGGGTGGACGCTCGTGGAAGTTGCGCGGCTGCACCAGGGTGCCGTGCTGGCTCAAGTCCTCCGATGCTTCGAGATCGAAAAACCAGACGGTATCACCGTCGCTCAGCACTTCCACACCGTGAGATCGACTAATGCCGTCGACACGAACGCGCCTGCCTGCCACATCAATGAGCCGCACGCTTACGCCCTCATCTTCTGCCTGGATACTCACTATTTCTCCCCAGACATCGAGCGGCATAGGGCGCGGATTCCCGCGGCTGTCCGGCCACCAGGTCGGTGCGGTGTCCAGGTACGCCGGGCACATCGGTCGTAGCCGACATGCGCGGCAGTGCACCCCTGGTCGGGCGAGGTCTCGGGATTTAACGCTTGCTCCAGCGGGCAGCGCGCTGGCAGCTTCCCGAAGCCGTTCCGTCACGCGGACTCGTTCTCGTTCTCCCCAAGGCACTTCAACGCGCTCGATCCGTTCCAGGAACGGCGTGACCCGAGTCCCGGGGAAGGCGGCCTCAAGCATCAGCGCGTATAATTGCACCTGTACGACGTACTCGTCGAGCAGCTGGCCGTCGACATCAGTAATCCACCCACTCTTGAAGTCCACGACCTCGATGCGCTCCTCGTCGACGTGAGCAGACAAGTCAGGTCGACCTCGTAGTCGCAAGTCGGGATTCACGAGAATCTTTTCCGAGCCGGTTTTGACGTGAGCCGGCTCGCTGGGAGCCGCTGACGGAGGGCGCCGTCTAATTTTCAGTGGACGCGCCAGTTCATTGGTCCCGCTCGTTGTCACGTTGGCAGCCCAGCGTTCCAGATCCCGCGTCCTGGACCTCCAGTCTCTACGACCCAACGACTCACGCAGTGGCACCAGGCCTGCGGTGGCGTCGTCGTTTCTCAGGACGGCTTCTGCTTCTTCTACCGTCTCGTTGAACACTTCGAGCGCGGCTTGTCGGGGATCGCCGGCCTCGGCCCAACGTCCCTCAAGAACCTCGTGTCGAACGTGATGAAGAACCATACCGAGGAAAACGGCTGGATGTGAGACGAGGAGATCGTCACCGTTGGCTCCAAGCAGTCCCAAGACCGACAACGGACAATGTTCGAGTTGCGCGAAGCTCGATGGGTGAAATTCGTCAGGGACTACGATCTTCGTGAGCGGACTTGGGAGCCGCGACGGTTTCATGGTCATCAGCCACTGGGCGTTGTCCGAATCCACTCGCGGACGCGCACCTGACGTCTTGAGAGGTTAAACGTGTCCCAGCAGAGCGGCTCCCCATGCTCTCCCGCGACCTCACGGGCCCGCGACAAGGTGGTACCACTCGCGATTTCGGATTCGTCGTCCCAATCCCACAGCGGGTGTGCCACCAGGACCCATGAGCTAAGCGTTCGACCCGTCGACACGCGAAACGCGGGAATCCCGGCGAACTCAGCGATCTCGCCGGAGAAACGCATAGCCATTTCTTCGGCCAGTCGCCGTGCCAGGGCGGGCCAGCGCTCTATGCCCCAGAACTCAAAGTCGCCGTCCAGGCCACAGCGGTATTGCGGGTCAACCAGCGCTCGGAGAAAAGTGGCACCGAGCTGCCAATCGAGGATGCCGTGAAACGGTTGATTCCCGTAACGGAGCAGGCACAGGTAGCAGGCAGTGTCGCAGTCGTCGTGCCCGTCAGCGAAGAACTCGCCGAGCGGATACTCTAGCTTCTCGGCGTCGCCGTCGACCTCCGTAAGTATGTCTGCCGCCGACCTGTCCCCCCCGAGCATCGAGGAGATCATCTGCGTGATCGGCGGCGGGCCGGTACCGATGCCCTCCCATAAATTCCGGCAGAATCCGGCCCCATTCACGAGGTGGTCCGTTATTTGGAGTAACGGAAGCTGAGCTCCTGCTCCACCGTAAATCCGCGGCTCCAGCACATCGAACTCCTCTGGATCGATGTCGAGATCTAAGGATGCGCGGTTAACGAGCATGTAGGACGCAGACAATGCAGCGGCACGTACACCCAGCCACCTGACGGTCTGGAAAGGAGGATCAGCATCGTCGGAGCGGCTGGGGAGCCGGTGAAGTGCAAGCGCCGGGGGGTTCACCGTCGGTTGAAGGAACAGCGAGTCCGTAGTTTTGGGAGCCGCCAGCCACACGCGCTCTACGTCCTCCGACGCATCGAACTGGCGGACCGTGCGCTCTAGTCCAGGCTGGGCACTGATCACTTGTTGGGGTAACTCAAACGTTCGCCAGCCCCACGGGATGCGCTGCGAGCCTGCGCGTACGTCGAACCCCATCTCGGCGTCTTCATGCTCCGGCCCACGATTGAGACGGTAGGTTCTACTACTAGCGTCGAACGCTAGGGCGACCTTTAGGTCCCTTCCAGGGCCGAGAGGGGCCTCATATTGCTGAAAGCTTAGGGCCTTGCCCTCTGCCTGAATCGAGCGGTGCCGGACTCCGGCGTCAGAATCCTCCTGCCGAGTCTGTGAATGGAAATTCGTGCGGAAGCCGTTGGGGACCCAGCACAGATGCGCCCGATCAGGGGATAAGATCCGCGTACACGATGGGCACTCCCCCTCGAACGACGTATCCGGACGCTCGATGCTCTCCATCCATGCGTGGCAGTGGCCGCATTCGAGCATCCAGATGCGCTGGCCGTAGGACCTGTCCTGGAAGGTCTTGAGTATCTGATGTAGCTGATCACGCCGACCTGGAAAGGGCGGTGCAAGGTCGGGCGTCATGCCGACCGCAAGATGCTCCTGCTTATCGACGACCACGGATGAACCGGGCGCGAATTCGTAGATGGCAAGGTCCAGCTCGCGATCGACGGTGCTCCATTCGAACTGGCCGCTCTTCTTGCGGAGATTGAGGTATAGCTGACGGACCCGAGTTGGCATGCCATACATGGGAAGGAAGCCACGCTCCGCCAGCGTATGGGCCAGCCCGACTTCCCGCAGCACAGACACGACCTCCTCCATCTTCGCACGCACCGACGCAGCGTCTAACAGGCTCGCCAAGTCGAGTGCTGTCCCCTCGACGAGAACTCCAGCGAGATCCGCGGCGGCGGTCGTGGTGTTGGCAAGAGCTTCCTCGGCGCGATCAGCCCACGGAGTTCCGTCTGCCTCAGGGAAAAAATTCGCGGGCAGGAATTCGCCATGGATATCCGGCGGGGACATCAGATCACCCGGGAAGAGCCCTCCGCGCTCGCGCACGTCAGCTCGCAGCAGTCCGAACGCATCTGCGAGCCAACCCTTGAAGAAGAATCGGCGGGCGATGTCGTCCATCTTCTTCGTCAGGAACGGAGTCGGCGGGATATCTCCCGTCATCCTCTTCGGATGGTGGAAGTAATAGAGGTCGTGGCTTCGAGTCCGGCAGATCGTGAGGGCCATGGAGAATGCTTGCCCGCGACGACCCGCTCGGCCGACGCGCTGCTGGTAGTTGAACCGTTGAGGCGGCATGTTCGCCTGGAGGACCACCTGTAGCGGACCGATGTCGATGCCAACCTCCATCGTCGTGGTGACCGTCAACAGGTCGATTTCGGCCTTCGCCCGGAACGATTTGTCCGCACCCCGAAGAACGCGCTCCGTGGACTGGTCGTCCCCATCGTTATCGACCTCGACCCAGCGCGGAACGAAGATCCCTTTGAACTCGCGCTGCCGCGTCGCGGCGTCTTCGGTCTGACCCGTCAGCTCTTCGCAGTGAAGGCGGTACGTTCCGCGCGAGTCGAGCTCTGGTTTGGCCTGCTCGAACATTCTGGCGATACGCCGTGCGAGGAAGCTGCGTGTGTGTAGCATCTCCACCCGCATGGTCTCGGCAGAATCGAGCGGTGCAAAACACCGCGTGCACACTCCTGTGCCGCGGTGCAGATGCACCCGCTGACAAGTCTTGCAACGCAGATACGTGGTATCTCCATCCGCGAGCCGGAACCGCAACCTGGGCACGGTGATCGTCCCGTGATGGTGTCCACATCCCGCCAGATCGGCGAGAGCTCGTTCTAGTTCCTCTTCCGGATTGCTCGGCCATGATTTCAAGGCATAGGATTTCACCCGCTGATTCACCTGCCCCCACGTCTTCCACGGCTTGAAGTAGTCATCTGTGTCGTCGCGATACGGACTGGGCCAGTATCGGTAGCTGTCGGCGAGCACGCGCAGGAGCCCCGAGAGCTCCTGGATACGCTCGTCGCCGCTAGTATCTTCTGGCAGGTGCTGTTCAGCTACGGTCACATAGCCCTGCCCGGCCTCCTCGAGGGAGAAATACGTCTTGCTGAACACAACCTCAGTGAGGGCACGATGCACCTCTGACACGACATGCTGGCGGGCGGTCACGTATGCCGTCTGCAGGAGATCGTGGTCGCGCCACTGGACCTGGCCGTTTGAGACTTCGAATAGCTCGGTCCAGTCGCGGTAGTAATTGTTACCATCCTGCATGCCACGCGGTCGGTCTTGCCCTGCGTCGTCGTACGGGTGAACACCCTTCAATACGTGCTCTGCGATGAAAGGACCTACTGGACGGTCGGTTCCCGTCAGGGCCTCGATAGTGGGCTCCTCGAGAATCTGATTGAGTGCAACGGACTGTTCGCGCCCCTCCTCCATCTCGCGTCGAAGGCTGTCGATTACCTTCGCGAGCTCCGTGACGCTCTTCCCTTCTCTCGCCGCATCCACGAGCCGGGCGTTCGCCCGAGCAAGTTCCACTTGGATTTCGGCAATTGCCCGGCGGCTGGCCAGCACTCGACGAAGACAAAGAACTAAGACCTCCCGTCGCAAGTCCTGGTGATGATTCCGTTCGATGGAGAGGGCTCCCTTCGCTGCGTCCTGTCTGCTGTCCGAGAAGGAAACGAGCTTCGCCGCGTGATTCGCGTTGGCCAGCCTCTGGGCGTCGAACAGCTCTGTCGCCAGAAGCTGCGTCGTCTTCCCGAATCCCGCGCGGAAGTTCCGAATCGGCGATAGCCTGAATTCTTTGGTTCGCCGCGAGTACGACGTACCGCACTTCGGGCAGTTGTAAGGGACGTTGGTTCCTGCATGCCCTCGCCCTCGTCTGTGTCGGTCCGCCGTCCTCCCGCGGTCGTAGTACAGCCCCAGCACGAATCGGTCGTCTTCACGAACGGCTTGCTCATCCATGGGAGCGGACGGACCCGTGCCTACTTTTGCGATGCCGCCGGTGGCACGCTCCAATGCTGCAGGGATCCACTTACCGCGATCGTCAGTGTCCGTCTGTACCTCCTCATCGACGACCCACCGCGGCCAGAACAGACCATACTGCTCCCACGACAGCTCTTCGAACCGCTGAGAGGCACCCTTTTCCGGAAGGCCGTCGAGGTGAGGCTCGTGCGGCAGGAGTTCCGCGAGGTAGCCCGAACGCCGCCCACCCAGGTGGGCCTTGAGACCACCCATCATGAGCTCGCCACAGCATTCACAATACACGAGTTCAAAAAGGCGTAGCGAGCGTTCGCCTAAGTCGGTTTCGACCTCCACCTTGGGTTCGCGTTCGATCGAGAGAACACCAATCTCGACGTCTCTGATCACTTCGGTTGAAGGCGAGCCCGCTCCGTTCCAGGCGGGAGCGTATAGGCCCTCGATGTTCCTAAAAAAGGTGTGGACGCGAAAAGAGGATGGTGCAACGTCGGAGCGTTCGAGCCAGCGTTTGAGCGCATCGCCTGCACCTCTTACGAATAGCAGGGATCTGACGGCTAAGAGGCGCTGTTCGTAAGACCATTCGTTTGCAGCGACACCGAAGAGTGTCGCGGCGAGCTCCGACACGGGCGTCGCTCTCGTACGGCCACCTCGCCCGCTGTCGTTCGGATTCGCTTCCCAACACGCCCACAGCAAACGGTCGGCTGCATCGTCGATGCACGCACGCACGACGTCTCGTAGTTGAGTCAAACTGTTAGCGACGCTGAGTGCCGTGGCGACTCCCTTCCAAAGAGCGGTGAACTGTTCGTGCGACGACGATGGAGTGAACGCTGGCTTCGCGAGGGGGAGGTCAGGATCGGGATCTTCGACTTCGATCCCAGCACGTAGCAGCGCTAGAAGCGGGGCGGCGTCTACAAGGTTGGTCGGTCCCTCGTCACCATAGGAACTAGCCACTTCGCGGCCGGGCACGATCGATTCCAGCCAGGCCTTCTTAGCTCGTTGCTCGTCAAGTCCCGTTTCGAGCCCGAACATGCCGAACATATCCCAGAGAAACTCTGCGCTCTTCTCGGCCTGATCTTCGGGCTCCGCCGGTAGGGAGGCACTGGACGCGAGTACTCGGACTTTGTGGCGCTGGTTCGGTGCGGTCAGACCTAGGCGGTGAAGGAGAAGCCGCAGCAAGTATGCGACTTCAGTCCCAGCCGCGCCGCGCTGGAGGTGCAGCTCGTCTAGCACGACGTAGAAGTAGGCGTCGTCTCGCTTCAACCACTCCCGCGTCTTGTCGAAGACAGGCGCGTCGACTTCACGGTTCAGCATAGCGCTTAGCATGCTGACGTTGGTGATCAGGATGTCTGGTGGGTGAACCTGCATGTCCCAACGCGAGACCTGCTCGGATCCGTCGATGGATGGAAAGAGAAAGGGCGCGTCGTCACCCTCGCCGCTGGCAGCGACGGTCGTGTCAGTTGCTTCAGTGAAAATAGCGTCGTCAAGGCCGCTCCGTTCATCGGCACTCCAGTCCCGGCCGACGCTGCTCAAGAACTTGCGTCGCAAGACATCCTCGCTGAAAAGGCCAGCCTCTAGGGCAACGCGAACGAAGTCGTCGGCATCATTCAGTCCGCCCACCTCGGACCCCTGTCGTACGTTGGCATCAAGCCTTGCCAGCGAGTTCTGCTCCATTGCGTGGAGTCGAGCCTGCCGTTGCCCCTCCTCGACATCGACCATGAAGTCGAAAAGTTCAGCGAGCTTTCGCTGCCGTCGCTGCAGCTCCGTTTCACGTAGATCAGTGAGCTGGACGAAGCCATCTTCATCAGCTTTGTTGTGATCCGGAAAGTACACGGGCGGCTCAGCTTCCAAATCGCTGGGCGGCGCTTCGAGGAGGCGCTGCAGCCCCGGATGGAGGTGGTGACCTGTGACCGGGGTCGCCCCCGTGTACCGGCCGAAGAAGATACGGTTTCCGTACAGCTCCCGATCCATGACCTCCCGGGCCTCTCTTGAGTCGAGCGCTTTCCGGACCCGCACCAGCTGATCCTCGACAAGCGCATTCATCGGGTAAAGCACGAGTGCACGTACGGCCGCGGGCCGGTCTGGGTGCTCTCCATGCCTATGCGACAGGAACGGACTGCGGGTCGCGTGCTTCTTGTCCGGGCGAAAGGTCTCGGGTGCCCGGTTTGGCTCCCCCTGCGCGGCTGCTTCCTTCGCTGTCCTCGGGATGGCCGAGTAGCTGACCACCACCTCACCATCCTTCTTTGTGCGCGTGTAGGGCTCGCCACGGGAATCGTGCCACCATCGCCGTCCCAGGAACCCATCGAGCGGCTGCGGCCAGGTAACAGCCTCTTGCACGATCCGGGCGATCAACGGCAGCAAGAACGACTCCGTCTTGCCAGAACCCGTTCCAGACGTAACGACACCGGGCGTGCCAGTTCTGATCCCGCGTCGCAGCATCTCGACCTGGTGTGAGTACGCTTTGAAATGCGGCACACGATCGAGTGGCCAGTCGCCGTCGATTGGCTCCTTTGGCCGTGAGGGAAACATCCCAGCTAGTGTGAGCTGCAGGAAGGCGTGCCTCGACGCGGCGTCGAGGCCGGCCAGCACATCGTCTGTAGAGCCCTTCTCCAACATCTCGTCGAACCCGATCTCAGAGGGCTCATACCTAGGGATCGGCTCCACGAGAGGTTCCGTGCAGAGTTTTCCTGGGGTACGCATCAGCAGCCGGCGTTCCTCGGCCACGCTCTCGTCCCCGATCCGAAATGCCGTGTCGAGGTAACTGATATAGAGCTCGCGGATCCTCTCAAACGCGCCGATGGGGTCTTGCATCAAGTCACCTCATTCTTCAACCACGTCACCGGAATCACCTTCGCTATTAGGTCGGTCAGTCGGCGACCGAACGGGTAGCAGTATCCTTCCACGTGTCTCGTTCTGGAATCGAGTATCGGCCCAGGGAGGCCTTCGCCGAGCACGGTACACAAGTGCCCGAGCGGTATCGGAAGATGCACCGGCGCGCGACCCGTCGTCGTGAGCCATCCCAAGCGATTCAGAACGAACGGGGACCGCCCCGCCATCACGTGGGCGTAAAGGAGCGCCCAGTTCCTAACGTGCGTCCAGAGACGTGGAGAGCCATCTATGACGACGACGTAGATGGAGCAACTATCGGCGTGCACGCGCTGTTCTACCTGGACGCCGCTCTTGCTGGTTGGCGCGTCGTGGCGGAAGTCAGCCGTCTTCCAGTCCCACGACTTCGAAAGGCTGAAGCCGGTGGGAGGATTGTCTGTCCACAGTTCCTGGAGCTTCACATCGACGTGCAGGTGCTCCGGAACGTCATCGCCTTGAGTCCAAGCCAATGACTCCTCTAGTTCAAGCCCAGCAGCGCCGCCGATCTCAGTAACCACTGTTTTCGGTGCCCGGATTCTGACGACAGTGGGCTGCCACGGACACCCCGGCTGCACTTCGTGGACCACCGCCCCGTGCTCGCTTGCGAGACGATGAACCTGTGCTGCCCTCACCCGCGTGACGAGCCCAATCAGGGACGCTTCGACTATGGGACCGCGGCGGACCGTCACGAACCGGGGCTGCCGAGCCACCAGCCTCGTGGAGCTGTACGATTGGCTTCGCACTAAGTCGAGCGCTCCGCTTTCGGTCCACGCGCGAATCAACTCATGGTGTAATGCGTAGTCCTTGGCCCCGGTGAGTGACTCAAAGAGCTGCTGTACTGTCCGATTACGCAGGCCGCTACGACGCGCGGACAGGGCCGCCAGCGCATCGGCCACCGAAAACGTACTTTCGATCGGTTCACACCGATGGGGCGGCTCCATCGAGAGCGTATCCAAACGCGTCACTTGACACGTGGGAGCCGACCGTGGCGGGTTGTGCCGTGCCATAAGGCGGCGTAGGTTCGACAGATCCGGGAATTGGATGATGTCGTGGTAAACGCCGTCTAGCGAGCGGACTCGCACGTCGCTGGCCTTGGCGAAAGCGGTCCGCCAGTGCCGGCGGTCGCCGGGTGCGGGAGATCGTCGATTCGCAGGCGATGTCGGTCGCTGAACGTCACCCACGAATACGAGGAGTTCCGGGTGGTTCTTGTGTCCCACAACGAGCCAGTCGAAGCCAGCCTGCTGCTCCACCGATAGTTCACCGAGACCAGGGCCCAGAAACCGTATAGATGGCTCGTAGTCGAGCAGGTCGAAGCTCTCGGCAGCGCCGCCCGTCGAGATGTCTAGGGGAATCTGTTGACGGCCGACGATGGACTTCTGACCCGGTCGGCAGCTCTCCATGAAGTAGTGTCCTGCAGCCAGGAAGCGGAAGTCGTCGTCGATCGTGGCTCGCTTGAGTTGCAGCACACGCTTGCTCGCTCGGACGCGACCGTCCCCGAACTTCCAGCTCCCCACGACAATGCACCGCACGGGAAGGGACCTGAGGAGGCCCGATGGAAGCACCCATTCGGCGTCCGCGTTTCGCTCGCACTCGAGTTCACGGTCATCTAGTACCACGCGAACTTCGTTCGCGTCAGGTGCTCTCAGACGTGGAAGGAAGTTCTCGATGCCAAGGTAACCGCCGGGTACCTGAATGCCACCAACGAAGCGCAGAGTGGGTGGAGACATCGTGCGCTGAAGGTGAACGACGTCCTCCAACGCCGCTGGTGGTTCGTCCAGCGGCTTCACTGTGCAGCCGGTCACTTGCGACCATCCACGTATTCGCGAAGGCTCGGTGATTCCTCCGAAAACGTCGATGAATGCATTAGCGAGGTCGTCCCGAACGAGTGCGAGGTCGGCGCCGCTGACGTCGTGTCCGCTCACAAGGGAGAATTCATCTGACTGGTCTTCTTGGAACACGAGCACGCCTTGGTTGATGAGCGCGCGGGGACCGGGACCGAGAAGACCGATGGACTCGAACATGACCTGATGAACGCCCTTGAGGCCACCATCTTCAGTCACCGCGTAGTACTCGAAGTTGCCGATCGGGTTGTCTAGGGGCAGTACTCTATATCCGGGAGGTGGCGGCCAGGTCTTTAAGCAGCCGAGCAAAGGAAGGAAACCCTCGTCGTCGAACACTCCCAGGATCGATGTCGCGCCACGGCGGGACTGGCGACCGCGACCGCCATACGATGGCTGGAGCGCTTCCTGCCTCACTGCTCGCCAGAAGGCACTGTCTCTCGGGTCGTGCCCGCCGTTGACGAAGCGCGAAACAAAGTTGTCCAGATCTTCGAGAAAGAACTTGCTGAATCGGCCATGCTCGGCCTGGAGTCTCGAGACGACCGGCGTGATGGGCGGCTCGAAACCAACGAGGTCAGCCTCTACGAGCGCGCGAGCGATCTGCCGGCGGTCGTGTTTGTGCGGGAACGCGAGGAAGTGAGACTCCCCAATAGTAGTCCGGAAGTCGTCCTTTGGCGGCAGACTCAAGACCCGTATCGGGTCTCCTGCCTCGCTGCGCCGATAGGTCCACTCCCACACCTCCAGCCAGAGTTCTGGAAGTCCCCGCAGATAGTCCGTGTTACCAACGAGGCCCCAGAACCGCTCATAGAACCCCCCTTCGGCGTTCGGGTATCCGTACGCGACGAGGCACGTGAACCAGAGCATCGCGAAAAAGTAGGGCGGCTCTCGGGATTCAGGTGTCCATGGTAACTTGGAGGTTTGACTGCGCCCAAGTTTGCTGCCGCAGAACCCATAGAAAGACCTGCCGCTTGGAATGTTGGCGAGGCACGAATCGACGAATGCCCTGGCTATTTCGTTGGTCTCATCTTCAGCTCCGCCTACAACCACGACTAGTTCTTCGGGTGTTGCGGCCAACCGCTCGACCGGGTCGCGATCTTCCTCATCGGCCCCGAGGCAGTAGTCGAGCAGCTGTTTGTTCCACTCGCCATATAACCAGGTCCGCCAGTCAGCGCGTTCCTGCCGATTGACCTGCGATGATGCATCGTCTACCGGCCCAGGTGGCCCCGGCCTGTCGAGTTTGATTCCGAGGCTAACGCACAGTCGGCGGACGAGTTCTTCCTCGGACCCGGACACCCGGATGCGGATTTCCTCGCCGCAGAGCACGAGGATTAGCGCAGCTGGCGTACTCCACCGCTCGACCTCTTCGAGAACCCGATCCTCTAGCATCTCAGAGCAAACGGCAACGAGCACGGTCGGAGTTTTCGCGAGCGCTTCGCCGAGACGGTTCCCTAAATTCTTCGATGACGAGATGGTCTTGACGGCGACGCGCTCTTTGGGTTGGCCGGTGAGTTCCGCAAGAGCCTGTGCGGCCACAGCACGGTATGAGCTCGCCGGGTTGTCCCCCGTCGTTCCGAAAGATCGGAGAGCCAAGGTGAGCCTCTCGCCCACATCCTCCCGCAGAGGCGGTAGTGGTTCCTTTTCCCCCGAACTGGGCACAGTGAAAAGGACTGGGGGAACGGGGGTGTGTTCGCGCGAAAGGATCAGCGGTAGCGACGTCGATTCCCTGTATAGGAGTGCGCTCACCGCCCATGTGCGACCCTTGGGACGCACCAGAGCCACCACCAACCGTAGTGAGGAAGACGCAGCTGCCGTCTCACTTACTCGGGCCACGAGCTCCCCGTGATCATCACCCTCGAACAGCAGCAGGATCGCGGCGGGAGCCCGACGTGATGCTTCTCTCAGGCGATTCCAGCGGTTCTTGGAGTGCTGGACGTACTTGCACACAACGTTGCCGGGGCTCATGTTCCACGAGTTCGCGAGCCAGGCCGCGAGTTCGTCGAACTTACTAGCACTACGGCTAGTCAAGTCGATGGCTTCGAGTCGGTGGACGAGCTCGTCCCAGAACCTGGACCAAGGCTCACTTCCTGGATGCGCGAACGACATGGTTACGCAATATCTCCAGGAACGCTTCGCGGTGCTCTGGGTCGCGCTTGAGAAGATTGCTGGCCTCGAACCGAGAAAGGAACCCGGATGCTGCCTTTAAGGAAAGCGCTGGACGAATAGTCTGCTCCTCCGCAAGCACGGAGAGCAGAGAAGTTCGAGCCTTCCGCACGGGCCATCCACCGACTGCGGCGGCGAAGCGAGGACCCGATGGGTTGATTTGCCAGGCTGCTGCTGGCCACTTCGACCCGGCGGGAAGTGGCTCATCCTCGCGTTCGAGAGGTTGACTCGCCAACGAGAGCCGCCCCCCAATCCACTGAGCGACCGGAACGGAGATAGCGTTGCCGACCATTAGCCAACGCGTGCGCTCTCCTCCGTGATCTGCCTGACTGGCAGGTTGTGTCCAGCCACGTGGGAAGCCCTGTAGGCGCTCGGCGTCGCGGATCGTTGGCACGACCAGTTCCCCATTGGGTGGCAGGATGATCGCAGGAGGGGAAGGTATGCCGAGCCCTGACCCGCCCTTCAGCGTTGGAACGGCGTCGTCCGCCCATCCAACGCCGCGGTTCCCTTCGGTCCAGTAGAAGCCGCAGGCGCGTCCATCCTGCCATCCCGCTCCCGTCCTCGACGTGTCTGGCTCAACGTCGCCTTCGAGGAGCACCCGCCTCGGATCCCCGTCGCCCTGAAGGCAGGCGACGATGAAGAGGCGCTTGCGCCGTTGAGGAAGACCGAAGGCCAGCGTGTCGATCTCGCGGTATGCCCATGCGTAGCCGAGTCTTGAGATTCCGTTCAAAACGACGTCCATCCCGACCCCGCCTCCGAGGTGGCGCATGAACGAGACGTTCTCGAGCACGATCCAACGCGGCCTGGTCGACCGGCGACGGCGTTTGAGGAGGCGGAGGACGTGACCAATGAGACTAGAGCGCCTGCCGTTGATTCCGTTAGTCTTCCCCGCTTGGCTCAGGTCCTGGCACGGAAAGCCGGCGGCGAGCAAGTCAAACCGATCGGGAAGACTGGCCGCGAGCTTGCGGCTCGTGACATCCACGACCATCGTCGCCTGCGCAAAGGCGCGATAGTCATCAGCGCGCTTACGGGCTGCGGACAGAACTGCCCTTGCGTGGGGCATGAGCTCGCAGAGCAGACTCGTTCGGTGGCCGGCCAACTCCAGTCCGAGTTCTAGGCCACCGACGCCCGCGAACAGGCCGACGACGCTCAGTCCCTTGGCCGGGTTCTTGATTTCGGAGACCGGCGCCGTCCGTTTGTCAGCCGCGCGTGCTAGTTCCATGCGCTCGGACCTCGGTTGACGACGCATGCGTTCAGGGACATGATGGAAGAACGTGAAGCCCCTACGAATCCACCCGATGCAGCGACGCGGGGGCGAATGCGGCACGTCGGGCAAGCGGATACTGCGGCGGAGATGACCATTCGACGCATCCTCTTCGCGTGTGGACTGCGATACTGGCAGAACCATATGCCCGTTCGGAGCCTCCGAACAAAGTTTGATCTCGCCTTCTTGAGCCCGCTCGTGGCCGTGTACGTCAACAGCTGATTCTGGCACTGCTGTCCGGAACAAGCTACCTGGCCAAAGAATAACGAGGCTTTCTGGCGCCACAAGATCGAAGCGAATACGGCTCGGGACCGACGGACCCATGCCGCACTAGAGGAGGCGGGCTGGGTAGAGTCCGGGACGTTCGTCACTTCGCCTATTCTAACGCCGGCGTTAAAGAATGTGCGTGTTGAAAGCCTCGCCAAGACGCACTACCATCTGAGTAACTGAGTACGACGTGTCGAAGAAGAGCCGGAAGAAGCGACGGATGGGAGTCCCATCGCCATCCTCGCGGGACGCCGAAAACCGAATGAAGGCAGCCAAACAACGCGATACCCGGCCCGAGACCACCCTGCGGTCCGAGTTGCATCGCCTAGGGTTACGCTACCGCTTGCACCGTGCAGTCGTTCCTGGCGTGCAGAGAAAGCCTGATATCGTTTTCGGACCGGCGAAAGTTGTGGTCTTCGTCCACGGATGCTTCTGGCATGGCTGTCCAAAGCATGCAACCTGGCCGAAGGCAAACGCTGATTTCTGGCGGCACAAACTCCTGACAAACAAGAAGCGAGATGCCGATACAAGTCGCAGATTGACCCGAGCCGGATGGAAAGTGATCCGCATTTGGGAGCACGAAGATATGGGGAATGCAGCAGGCAACGTGGCTCGCGTCGTCGAACAGCGTCGAGCATTGGTTGAGGTGTAGCCATGAAACATGCCGACGATATTCGCCGGAGGTTCCAGAATGGCCAGAAAGTGCCTGGCCGCTCCCCTCGGAGCCCGGCACCGGAGCCGGCGAGAGAGAGATCCTGACAGGGAAAAGAAGTCCATGCCAGATCGGCAATCCCAGGGAGGTCGTCCGAGGTCAATTCAGCTACATCCGCTAGACGTAACTCCGACTCCCCGCAGTTCCGGGCGTAGCTGGCGGCCTTCTTCGGATCTATGTCGTTGGCGAACAGGCATGACCACCTTGGTCCGAGGCCTGCCCGGACCATTCCTCCTCCTGCGAAGAACTCGTAGAACCCGCTCATCAACATCAGTCTGCCCATTTTCCTACGAGACCGAAACAAGAACCAACAAAAAATGGTGTTTCTGCCATCAAGTGATGGGATGGACTCGAATAAGGAGGTTCATGTCAGACACCACAAACGGATTCGTACATTTTGAGTTCGTCTGCAAGGCGAACAACTGCCAGGAAAAGAAGCCTATGCACATTAGGTGTCAATATGCAGGTCCAGGCACTAGGCCCATGCAATACTGGCCACTTGTTTGCCCGGAGTGCAAGATGGAGTGGTCAGAGCTATTACCAGAGAAACCTCTTAGCGTTGAATATGGAAGACCTTAATCTAGGAAATTCCGAAGCAGGAAACCATCGACACCGCCCGCTCTTCCTACATTTCTTGATAGAAGGCATCCGAGCCAAGGGCGCGGCGGCCCACAGGCAGTTCAACCCTGCGGACGTGGCGGGTGAAGTCTCCATCGACACCAAAGCGAAACCGAAGAGCAGATTCGACAAAAGCAAGCTGAAGAACGGCGTCCTTAAACCTCACGTGCTGCTCGTGACATTTCCCTGTTCGCTGATCTTAATTCCCTGTTCTTCCAGAGCGATTCCCTGTTTGCCTATTTCAAATTCCCTGTTCGGTCATCTCAAATTCCCTGTTATTTCGGAACAGGGAATTGCCATCTAACCATTTGAGATACAGATGGTTACCACGTCAAAAACGGCCCGATCAGCCTCAAAAATGGCCCAAATTCCCTGTTAATTCCCTGTTTTTCCCTGTTATTGATGGTTTCCAGCCGAGACCGGATAGCTCCAAACTGCGCCATCCGCCACCCCGTCCTGTGCCAAAACTCGGCCCAGCCGGCATCGACGAAAGAACTGCGCCTCTCGAAATCAGGCGAAACTCTAGCACACGAACAGGTTACGCGGCGGCCACCAACACTTGACTGCGGAAGCACCCGTGGCCTGGGCCTTGACCGCGAGCCTGCGCCGCTCGTCGTCCGAGAGCCTGAGACGCTTGCCCCGAAGCCCGGCTCGGAGCACACGGTTCTCCTCTTGCAGGTTGTGCCTTCTATTTATTCATCCGCCAGCCCATGGGTCGGAAGTCAGCCCTGCGGCGCGAAATACCCTGGATTCTGCGCGGATTCCAAGGGCGTCTAAGCTGCTGATTTGTGGTCTATTTCTAAAGGGCCGAGTTTTGGCACAGGACGGCATTGATGCGTGCGGGTCCGTGTGGAGAGCCATCCTGAGCGTAGGCGATGGAGCGCGGCGAGGGTGTGCTGGCGCACGGACTTGATGGGCACCGAAAGAATCTCCTCGTTCCGGTAAGCCTCGAGCAAAGCTTTGGTGTCCGCGCGGTCGTTCTTGCTCCCGCGTCGATACGGCCTTACGAGGTGAGGTGGGAGCAGGACGTCGTCGTGTCCCAACCGTCGCAACGTCCTTGCCCAGAAGTGAGCCGAGACGCAGGCTTCGAGAAGCACGGTGGCAGCGCTCTGTTTCGCAAAAAACGACACCAACTTGGGTCGACTCACACGGAGTTGCTTGGACACCTTCCCCGCTTCGCGCGAGATGGCAATCTCGAAGACGTTCTTTGCAAGACCCACAGCGATCGTCGTATCTTTTCATTCGGACTCCTCCTTTTTCGATGCGTTCTTTCGACTGACTTTGGCACATCGATGCCGTCTATGTCAGCGGAGGAGTCCATCCCATCACTTGATGGCGGAAGCACCCCAGAGAAGGCGTGAGCGAGCGAGGGATGAGTGATGCTACTATCGCACCAACAGGCGGCCCGCTGCCCGGCAGGCAAGTACTCCAGAGCCCGATACGCCGGGCAGCTTTTTAGTTCCGAAGCTATCGAGGAAGTTCCGATGCGTAGGTGCAGGGTGATGAAGGCATGGGCTGACTATCTGGATTTGCTAAAGGGTAAATGCGATGACTATGGGTTTTTTGCCAAACCCGGACGATATTCGATACTTTCAAGAGCTGATTCGATCAGCCACGCCGCAGTTACAGGCTGCTCAGGCCACCTATAAGGACTTCGAGAAGACATTTGGCGCGAGTGTTCGGCAGGCTGCCTCGTGGTACGCGAACCAGGCACGAATCCTTCAGCCAGTTCTTGAGCAGGCTGCTAAAGACTACCGAGCGGTTGAGACCGTAGCACACCGCCGAGCAGTGCCAATCCTGAGTCGGCGTGGATGGTTCGGAATTGCGCCGTACCTGAATGCGCTTGAACTCATGGATGGTACCACTGTCTTCGAGAAGAAAGGCAGCGTCGCCTTTGACCGGTTCGTCTGCTCGCGATTCTCGACCTATCGGTACCGCCGATTGCGGCGCGTCACAAAAGGCTGGTGGGGCGTCGCATATGTGAAGAAAAGGCAGGCTCTTATTAGAGCAGCCATCGCTGCGTACAAAGACCGCAAACACTCTTTGACCGTTTCTGCTCTGTTGCCCTTGGTGGAAGGTTTAGCTGCCGCATACTTCAGGAAGAACCCGGATTTGGTTGTCCGTCGGCCTGGAAGGCAGGCGACAGTCCTCGTCAAAGATGCCGCGCTCCTGCATCGAGAAGTCCGGGCTGACCACTCCGACCTGCTGATGGCCGCCTTACAGGAGCAGATCTACGCTCGGTACAGCTTTGACGCTGGCCGTGCTCCGTCTGCTCTGAATCGTCACGGTATTCTCCATGGCGAAATAGCACGCTTCGGAACCGAGAAGAATTCGTTGCTGACCATTCTGCTCTTGGATGCAATGTGCAGAATCGCGCTGGCCGGGCCGAAGGTGCCATGATCGGTGAGGTCTAACCTTCGGATGGAGCCGGCGCACCAATCGTCTCGCGCCATCATGTCACCGAGGTGCGCAGCTCATTCGTGACGTATCTAGACCCTAACCCATCAGAAGCGAGGATTTTGTTCGCACTTTTTGGTTGAAGAAGCTCGGTCGGTGTGTCCAGGACGCCGGCCCGATCGGCTTCCCGCAGCAGCGTGATGACCGCGTAGCGCCACATTGGCATCAGCGCATCTTGGTCCAATGAAGCTCTCTTGCGCCATCTGGCTCCATCCTCTCGGAGGCCGCCCTCGGAGACCAGGATGTGCAGGTGGCAATTGAAATTCAAGTGACCGCCGAAGGTGTGAGGGATCACGACAATCATGAGTCGGACGCCGTATTTCTGCCGCGCCCACTGCTGCAGCCAGCGGCGCACACGTGGCCAGCCTTCTATTACTTCCACACTATGATTGCTACCGTCGTGGACGGTGCTAGACTACCGAGCGTCGGCGACGGTAGCCAACTCCGGTGAGCGCACGGCAGTCGGACATCGGTGCCGTACCCGACTACGTGAACGGACATGCAGAACAAACCCGATCCATCGAGTCCGTCCAGGCAGCGGCGACCGTGCGTGGAGTGCCGGAAGCGGCCCCGGGCATTCGGTCTCGAATGGTGCACCGAGTGCTACGAGCGGATCCAGCCGGATGACGGTAGCCTCGGCTTCTCGCTTCGAACCGCACCGGAACACCCGCATGACGTACACGTTGATCTCACGGGCATCTGGGGCGACCCAGACGCCGTGGTCGCGGCCGTGCGGGATGCGCTGGTCACCGCCGGCATTGATCCGGACGACTTTCTCGAGGCGGCACAGCCAGCGGTCGACGACAACGACGAATTACTGATTACGTGCCGGGCTTGGGTTCACGTAAAGGTCGGACGAGGTGCGTGAGTACCGTGAGGTTCGTGGAGCCCCGTATGGTGCAAATAGTACGTCGAGCTCGACATCGGCATGTAGAGGATCGATGACCGGATCTCCGCGAAGGGAGGATTCGGCGGGTGGGGCTCCCCGCGAGTGCGGGAGAGCCTAGACCTCAAGACCTCGGAGGGTCACTCGGCCAGTCGTCTCCTCTGATTCCGTAGGGCACCCGACAGCTCTCGCAGCAACCGCCAGGTGCCTCCCTAACAAGCGAGGCAGGGGTGAGATGACAAAATCACCCATCACTCTGCAGGAGCTGAGACGAAGGATATACGTCAAGGCGAAGGCCGAGAAGTCTTGGCGCTTCTTTGCGCCAAGGTTTCGGCTGGAAGCGATGGAGTAGGCGATGGATGTACGCGACTGTCGGACTGTTCGATTACCGAGTTCGATATCTCGTAGCTTCGCCGAAAGACGCCCCGGCTCGATAGGTCACATAAAACCCTTCGCGGGAAGTGTGCAGGAGCGCGTAGTGCGGGAAAGCCGCACGCTGCGTGCGATGTGGCGGTGGCTGGAAACGGACTTACGGTGCGGCTAGTGAGGCACTCCCACAGGAAACGGGGAGAAACAGATAGGCCGCGCCTACGGAGCACCGCGCCAGCCCTCGACCCTACCGAGGCGGAAATACCGCCCCGGCACCAGACTCGGCCACACCGATCTCGTCGACGTAAGACTAAGCGAACCGCGCCTCGACGAAAACGTCAAAGCCCGCGTCGTCGCCACACCGTTTCGATGCGCCCCTGCAACGGGATGGTCTGCTGAAGTCGATCGACCGTCCCCGTCCTGTGCCAAAACTCGGCCCTTTTGAAATAGACCACAAATCAGCAGCTTAGACGCCCTTGGAATCCGCGCAGAGGGGAATCCAGGGTATTTCGCGCCGCAGGGCTGACTTCCGACCCATGGGCTGGCGGATGAATAAATAGAAGGTACAACCGGAGGACGCGCTTCGTTGAGTCCTCCGCTGACCGGGCGCCGTCGCGTCTTCGCAGGGTGCCAGCGCCTCGCCGTCCGCCGCCTTGGCCTGCCTAACGGCGCACTTCTGCCCACGGCTCCGAGACACATTTAATCCATTGATGCCAAACAATTCATGTGAAATGCTATAGGCGTGAACTCCTTGTACCCCTCGTTCTGCACGACAAGGGCGGGACTCTTGAGGCCGCCCGTGGACCGCACCCGCGCTCCTGCGCTGGCGAGCGCCGTCCGCCGACATGGTATGATCCGCGACGTCCCCGCTGGTTTCGTAGGTGTTGGCTCGGGATGACTCCGACCAAGAGCGGTATGAGCGGAAAGCCGTCGGACTACGAGAACCGGGCGCGCGAGCAGATCGGCGAGTGGAAGAAACCCGACCAGGGCTTGTTCGGCCAGACCATGCGCCAAATCGGTTGGCCCGTCGACCGCGTGCGGGCGCTGATCGGGAACGCGGCCGCCGCAACGGGTCTGCATGACGTGCTCGCCAAGGTGCTCGCCAAGGCGCTCGCCAAGGCGCTCGCCGGCACGTTACATGTCCTCGGGGACGCTGCCGCTTGGGCCGTGCGTCACGACGCTGTCTACGTCGAGTTTCGCGAAAAAGGGCACGACGTTCATCTACATGCAGACGTCTTCAAGCTCGACCTGGAACAGGTCGACGCGGTGGTCGGTCGGTTGGACGCCAAGTACACAGGGCTGGCGTTCGCTGAGGGAGCGGCTGCCGGCGCCGCCGGAGTTCCTGGACTGATAGCCGACATTCCAGCGTTGGTGACCTTGAATTTTCGCGCGATCGCTGAATACGCCACCTACTACGGTTTCGACGTTGCTTCTCAACGAGAACGCGTCTTCGCCATGAACGTGTTGGGTTTGGCGTCCAGCCCGAGTGATGCGGCGAAAGCGCCTGTGATGGCTCAGTTGGCGAGAATCGCTGCTGACGCCGCGAAGAATAAAGCGTGGAAGACGCTGGAGAAGCACGCATTTGTAGAGGTTGTCCAGCAGATCGCGCGGGCACTGGGCATACGTCTCACGAAGGCCAAGCTGGCCCAGGCTGTCCCGATCATGGGCGCGGCTGTGGGAGGCGGTTTCAACGCGTACTATACGGCGAGGGTCTGCGACGCGGCCTACCACCTCTATCGAGAACGATTCTTGGCGAAGAAGTACGGGCCGGGCGTCATTGACCTGACCGCCGAGCCAGCAGAGGGGCCGGGATTCGAGCCTCGTTACTCGGAAGCAGACGAGGAGATTCTGTCGGACGTGGGATAATCGACTCAGATGACCGCATATGAATGTCTCAGTTTGACAGTGGGCGTTTTGACGCTCCTGGTACTTTCTTGGACACTAATAGTCTTAATGAGATATGCGCGTGACACCAAGAAACTTGCATGGGCGGCCGCGGAGCAATTGCCACGACCGTGCGTTGTATTGAAGCGATCGGCCGACACTTCAGACGATGCGGTTTTGCGCGACACGGCCGTTTCCCTCACCGGTCAAAACTACTTGTGCTTTGCCAATGTTGGTACGGGGCCAAACAAACGACGAAATCATGCCGGCATGGTGCTGGCAGACCCGAGATTAATCAAGTTTGGTGCGCGCGGATGAATAAATAAAAGGCACAGGCTTATATCCATGACTAGACACGACAGAAGAATAGGAGAAGATGAAATATGCGGTCACTAAAAGGATGCTTCATGCTCGCCGTAGCTTTCGTTTTGACACTCAACAACTTCTTCTACGCCGTCAATCCCGCTGCGGCCAAGCCCTTATTCGATTGGATCGACCCTTTCGCAGTCGTCGCCCTCGTACTCGTTTTCATCGAGAAAATCCTCGGTTCGATGCGGGGCGAAACCGAATGGCCTCGGCTCGTGGTGACGATCCTGGTGGGGGCGCTGGTTCATTTATACGCCTACAATTACCTGGCGAAGATGGCGGGCAGTGGACAGGAGAGCGGGACCTTGTGGCTGGTTGTGGTGCCGTTTGCGGTCTCCTTGCTCATCTATGAGGGCTTTTTTCTGATTCGTGAATCCCAATAGGGTGTCCCTTCCATAAACTAAGAAGCGCCCCACGGCTGACGAACCAAGCCTAGACACCCGTCCTGTCCAAAAACACAAACGAACTCAAGACTGGCGCGCCGGGACGTTTCGGATCAGAGACGTCTTCGTTGAGCGGCAGCCTCGGAGCCCGACAAAACCGTGCATCCGGAAGTGTCGCCGGGGTTTACTCCCCGGCCTTTGTTGAGCGTACAAGGTGATCGGGAACGTTGGCGATGCGGTCGCAGTTATTGGGACTCTCGGGGCGCGCCGTTGCGGAGGATTGGCCGAATTGGCGCGGTCCCGACGGCAACGGCGTGAGCCCCGAGCGAGGCTTGCCGCTTGCCTGGAGTGAAAACGAGAACATCGCTTGGAAGGCTCGGCTCGGTGGGATGGGCCTCTCCTCTCCGATCATCTCCGGCGATACGATCCTGGTGACCTCACAGGCGGGACGCGGAGTCGTCCGTGGCGGCAACCACCCGACCCTGGGGGGCGGCGGCGGGCCCGTAGAGCGTTCGATTGGCGGGGCAGCCGGCGATGAAGTGTTTTTTCTCGTCGAGGCGTATCAGCGCTCCGATGGAAGGCGGCTGTGGCAGCATCGCCTTCCCGCGACCGCGGAGCTCCCTTCCGTGCATCGCAAGACCAACCTCGCCAACCCGAGCCCGGTCACGGATTCTGAGCACGTCTATGCGTGGTTCGGCTCTGGCCAAATCGTGGCCCTCGATATGGAAGGGAAGCTCGTCTGGGAAAGGGACCTCGGTGAGGACTATGGCCCTTTCGAGATCACTTGGGGCCATTCGAGCTCGCCGACGATTTATGGTTGCGGTTCGTGTTTAGCGCCGACCGAGCCCCGTGGCTCAAGCGTGTGTGCGACAAACCGAACCCGTACCTGAGCCGTATCCGGTGGTAGACGCCGGATGGCAAATTGCCCGTACGTTGCCCTCTGAGAACCGACAGAGGCGCCGGACGCTCGGGATAGCCGACATGTGCGGGGCGGGCTTCCGTCGTATCAGACCGTCCGGGTCAACTTGTGGGGTTGTGGTCCGCAAAAAAGAAGATCGTGTACCGCTGGATCGACTTTTTGCGGAGTACAACCGCGCCAGCCATCGACCCTACCGCGGTTGTCAGAAAATCAGGCTCAAACTTAACCTCACGGGCAGCCGACGAACCGTCAGAACGAGACGGTGGCGGTCATCGAGATCGTCCGCGGCGCGCCGAGCCAGGCAGCGTTCTCGGTGATGGCAGAGAGATAGGCCTTGTCGAGCAGGTTGTTCGCCACGATCGAGAACTCCGTCGACCGAAGTAGATCGCTCAATGCCTCGCCTGAGAAACTGACGTAGGCATCCACCAGCCAATAGGCGTCCGCGTACCAGTCCGCCGTCAGGCTGACGCGCCGCGGCGACGTGTACTTGGCGCTCAGCCCCATGCCGAGGGGGCCGGTCCGGTCGAGTGAGACGACCCACAGCCGACCCGGCACGCCAGTGACGTCAGTCCCCGCAACGATGCCCTGGTTGGCGTCGACGAGCGGGTCGCCGCTTCCGATGTACTCCGAGTCGTTGAACGTGTAAGCGGTATAGAACGACGTCCGCTGCGGCATCTGCACCGTCGCGGAAAGCTCGACGCCGCTCGTTTCGATGCCGCCGGCGTTGAAGTAGGCGCCTCCTCCGGGGATGAGGTAGTTGGGACCAGCGGGCGTCTGCGGACCGAGGTAGAAGACCCGGTTCTCGAAATCGATAGTGTACCAGGTGGCACTCAATGCCACCCGCTCCCCCGTATACTGCAGCCCGACATCGGTGTTCGAGGCGGTTTCCGGTTCGAGCAGGTCGAGACTCCGGCCCGGCACCTCAAGCAGCGTGCTGCTGATCGCCTTGAAGTTCTGGGCATAGCCTGCAAAAAAGTCGAGCCCTTCGACCGGCGTATCGTATGTGACGCCACCGGAGAAGAGCAGGTCGGAATCGGAATCGAAGGTCAGGTCCGGGTCGACATTGAACAGGTCCTCGCGCGACACGCCGACCAGGAACTGCTTGACGCCGCCGCTCAGAGCAAACGGCCCGGCGTAGAGCGTCTCCTCCACGTACCACTTGAAGACGTGCTGCGGGAAGTCCCACTCGTACTGGTGCCAATAGGCCTGCTCATCCCACTTGAAGCTGAGCGTCGGGTCCAGCATCTGGTGCCAGTCCCGGCCAAGGTCCCGCCGCGAGTCCTCGTACCAGATGCCGGCGCGCAGCGTGCTGCCGACGTCGCCGATGGTGGTGAACCACTCGTCGTCGAGCGTCACGCCGACGCGGTCTTTCCCGTAGTGGCTGTGACGGTACGACTGCACCGCGGTGGCGCCCGGGTGGCACGCCGGGTCGACCTCCGGGCCGCCCGAGCCATAGTAGTTGAAGATGTAGGACGACATGCACCTGGGCTTCGGTCCGACGGCGACGGTTACGCGGCGGCCACCAACACTTGACTGCGGAAGCACCTTCGAGCGCGCAGCCGGACGGTAAGGTCAGGGCAAGGGCAACAACTCCCTCGAATCCTTCACCATCATCACGACGACGGCCTCTCCAGAGCTTGCCGACATTCACCATCGACAGCCCGCAATCATCGCTCCCGACCGTTTCGACGACTGGCTCGACCCAACATCGCCGGTGCTAAGGCTACTCGACTTGGTACGTGAACCCTATGGCGGCCCTTAACGAGAAGCGTGCCGTTAGCAACAGAGTGAACAGCGTTCGGAACGACGACCCAGACATTCTTGCCCCCAGGTCGGAGATAGGACTCTTTTGACCGGCAGGGAAGAAACCATCCGTGCGGTCAAATGGAATCCCTCACGTGCTGCTCGTGACATTTCCCTGTTCGCTCATCTCAATTCCCTGTTCGCCTATTTCAAATTCCCTGTTAGGTCATCTTAAATTCCCTGTTCTTTCGGAACAGGGAATTGCCATCTAACCATTTGAAATACTGATGGTTACCACGTGAAAAAATGGCTGCCCTCTTGAAATAGACCACAAATCAGCAGCTTAGACGCCCTTGGAATCCGCCGACCCTTGGGCTGCGGGGCGAGCTGCGGGCAGCGGACTGCGCACACGGAAGCCCCTCATTAGACTGGACTTTATCGAGCACAAGAGCGAACGTTCGGTGATGCCGCAGAATACAGGGGTTGGCCGGAACGTCGTTTTGGACGGTTTGGACTTCGCCAGCTTACAGCGGGTCTGGGAGCAGGCCTTCGGGGCTGCTCCCCCACGCTCGCTCTCTCGCGTTTTCCTGTGCCGTGTTCTGGCGTACGAACGCCAGTGCCGGACTCATGGCGGGCTTTCGGCCGCAACCCGGCGCGCTCTGGCCGCCATGGCGAACGGGACGCCAGGCAACGGCGCCGCCGCTCCCGCAGGGTCCGTTTCTGCCGGCACCCATCTCGTCCGCGAGTGGAATGGCCGGACCTACCAGGTCGAGGTAATCGACAACGGCTATCGGTTCGATGGCAAAACCTATCCGTCCCTCACTACCATCGCAAAGCGAATCACCGGCACCCACTGGTCAGGACCACGCTTTTTCGGTCTGACGCCCAAGCGCAAGGCCTAACATGAAGAAAATCCGTTGCGCCATCTATACGCGAAAGAGCGCGGAAGAGGGTCTCGAACAGGAGTTCAACTCCCTCGATGCGCAGCGAGAGGCCTGCGCCGCGTACGTCGCGAGCCAGAAAGCGGAGGGCTGGGTGCTGCTGCCAACTGTCTACGAGGACGCGGGGATTTCGGGAGGAACCCTGGAGCGCCCGGGCCTGCAGCGCTTGCTCGACGACATCGATGCCGGTCTCGTCGACCGGATTGTGGTCTACAAGGTCGACCGGCTGACCCGTTCCCTCTCCGACTTTGCGAAGCTCGTCGACCGGCTCGACGCAGCCAGCACCGGGTTTGTCTCGGTGACCCAGTCCTTCAACACCGCGACCAGCATGGGACGACTGACGCTGCATATGCTGCTGTCCTTCGCACAATTCGAGCGGGAGGTCACGGCCGAGCGGATCCGCGATAAGGTCGCTGCCTCCAAGCGCAAGGGACTATGGATGGGCGGCCGCGTACCGCTAGGCTATGAGAAGGACGAGCGCACGCTGCGCATCAACGAGGCTGAGGCCGAAACGGTCCGGACGCTCTATGCGCTGTACCGGAAGCACGGAACGCTCCGCCAGGTGAAGGCCGACGCGGACCGTCTGAGACTGCGCACCAAGCAACGCTTCGCCGCGGATGGAACCCGGACAGGCGGGCTACCGTTCCGTCGCGGACACCTCCACTGCCTGCTGACCAATCCTCTCTACGCCGGCCGCATCCGACACCAGAGGCGTGTCTACGAGGGACAGCATCCATCGATCATTGCTCCGGAGCTCTGGGACGCGGTCCAGGCGCAGCTGCAGGCAGGGGCTGCCAAACCGAGGAAACGCACGACGAAGGGCCGTGCAGCCCGTTCCCCACTGGCAGGCAAGCTCTTCGACGAGACCGGGGACCGGCTGACGCCGAGCCACACCAAAAAGAAAAACGGGCAACGGCTCCGCTACTACGTCTCTCGGCGCCTCATCCAGCACAGTGGCCAAAAGGACCTCTCCGGCTGGCGACTGCCCGCCCCGATGCTGGAACAGACCGTCGTGCATCTCATCCGACAGCATGTGGATGCCACGACCTTCTCGGCCTCGCTGACCCATACTCCGACGATGCAAGAGCTCGCCTCGGTGCGTCGCTTTTTAGACGGGCTGTGTTCCGATACTAATGATGATAGTGCCTCGGCAGCCCCCCTGCTCCGTCTCATCCGGCGGGTCGATATCAGCCCCGGCTCTGTGTCCATCCTGCTCGACCGCAATGCGTTCGCTGCTTGCCTCTCTATGGGGCCCGACCGCATTCGCGAGGATGCACTCCGCATCCTCGCACCGTTCCGCTTGCGTCGACGCGGCGTCGAGACCAAGCTCGTTCTGGGCAACCCCACGAAATCCGTCGACCGCACACTCCTGCGCAATATCGCCAACGCCCTCTCCTGGCTCGACCGAATCAAAGCAGGCAAAACCTATGAGCAGATTGCCACCGAAAACGCCATCCCAACGGACCGCGTGCGCAAGGCAATCCGTTATGCCTTCCTGGCTCCCGACATCGTCCGCGCCATTGTCGAAGGCCGCCAGCCCGTTGGGCTGACCTCGAGCTACCTCTTGCATCATCCGCTTCCCGACGATTGGGAGAAACAGCGAGTGCTCGTCAAAACGCTGTGAGCCTCCAGCGCCCACTCCGTGAATCGGCTCGGTTAGCAGCAAGCTGCTCTCCGACACTGGCTTCCACCAATCAGCCTCAAACTGGCCCAAATTCCCTGTCATGGTTTCCAGACTCGGATAGCTTCTTGTACTGGACCGTCTGCGGAGTCATCTTCGTTTCCTCCGTAAAACTCCACTGGATGAATTCGAGGTTTGGCCAATTCGAATTCCGCCATTTGCCTTCTCCTCAGGCGCGATCTAGGCGTAGAGCCGTCTTCTCATTGTCTGCGCGATTAAGTGGAAAAACGACACGATAAGCCCCGGATACGACTGCTATGTAATCGGCTCTGGCCCGGCGGGCATCACGCTCGCCCTGGAGCTGGCCAAGAAAAATAAGAAGGTGCTGGTCTTTGAGTCCGGCACTGCAACGGATGCTCGGGCCGACATGCCAAACGCGATCAACCAAGGACACCTTCCGTACTATCGGTCGCAGGAAGGCTCGCTAGAGATGGCGAGACTCAACTAAAACAGTCTCCGGAAAACCCAAAACTCGCGGTCGACATTCGAGAGCCGCGGCCGTTTCACCGAACGGGCGGAGCACGGCGAGCTGCTGGCGAAGAGCGACATTCTCAAGAGCCAGCTCGCGACGAGCCTTGAAGGCAGAGACGAGAGCGCGAACAAACGAAGAAATCATGCCGGCATGGTGCCGGCAGACCGGAGACTAATCAAGTTCGGTGCGCGCGGATGAATAAATAGAAGGCACAACCGATCCATGACAGGTCTAAACCGTGCAATCAAGGCTGGATCGACTTTTTGCGGAGCACACCTGGAGTGTCGGTTGGTCGGTGTTGTCGATGACGGCGGCGCTGACGCGATTCGTCTGGTGGTCCTTCGCTCCGATGACGATCTTTCCGCATATGCGTTCAGATTCGGACTATTAGCGGGAAGGCGAAGGGGCTTCACGCCTGAATCTCTCAACAGCCCACGTACCGCCTCGGTGAATAGCGGGTCCCGGTCGTGGATGAGGTATCGCTTGCCAAGGAGGAAACCATCCCACATGTCAGTGAGGTTTCTTGCCACCTGCTTCATCCACTCCCCGTTGGGGTCCGACGTTATCCCACCGATGCACACGCAGCGAGTGGCGATATCGATGACAAACAGGACATGGTAGCGGACGAGCCCGAACGGGTTCACAACCTCGACGGTGAACAGGTCTGTCGCAGCGATGGCGCCCCAATGAGCCTTGATGAAGGTGCTCCACGACATGCTCCTGCCCCGCTCCGGCGCAGGAGCGATACCGTGCTCGGCGAGGATCCTCTTGAGAAGAGGACCGTTTGTCAAACACGCGCTGGTTGCTGAAGACCTACAAATGTTCCGTTTCTAAGGAGCTTGCCGGGCTCTCGTGATGCCAGACGACATCGCGATCACGACCTGAAACAGGAAGAGTGTGCTCAAAACTAGACAGTTATTTTGTCGGCGGCCCTTAGTCTACAACAGATTTACGGCAAATGTACGGCATTTATTGTAGACTACCCCCCGTTGGCACCATTCGGACAGGTTGTAGACCCAGTGTCGGGTCACCTGCCGAATATAACAGCCCGATTAACGGGTCAGAGGTCGCTCCTTTGGCCTAGGGCGAATAAGTAGGCATCGTAAACAATCTGTCCGATGGTGCACGGCCCGGCGCCAATTTCGGCCCCGCGCCTGCACGAAAGGACAGAGACGATGGAAAGGCTTTGGTTTGTAATCTTCTTGCTTTTGGCTTCGCCTACGCTGGCAGAATCCACGAGTACCTCATCTCAAAACCACAAAGCGAAAAAATCAGCCTACTACGACCTGGGCGTATCCAGGGGCGATGTGAATGGCCTGTTAACCAGTGAGGGGCTGAGCCCCTTGTTTACAAAATTCCCGCCTTTTGAGGGCGAGCCAGTGACCTCAGCGACTGTAATCAAGCCGCACCTGCGCGTCGATATGATCGGGCCGGATGAGGGGCTGACGGAAATATCGCTCACCTTCGGTGTCTCTGACAATCACCTAGAGGTCTATTGGCAAGAATTCATTAGCTTTTGGCTGCTTGCATCAGTTTTCCCGGATTGGGAGAACCGAGAAGAATGGCTAACCCGGGCGATCCTGTCAGGGGAAAGAGTAGAGTTCAGGCGAAATAGATATGACGTGGGGATGGATAGATCTGCCAACGGTCGGCTCCTGTTTATAGTCATCTCCGGGCAAAAGATAGAATAGCAGCCTGGATTGGCGAATCGAAGAGGAGAAGAATCGTGTACAAAATGACAGCAGTTTTTGTGATTTCGGTGTTGCTTTTAGCGGGAACGGCGAATGCTCAGGGTGGAAAAAACCGATTTCTTGAGCGCAAGTGGATAGGTCTCGGCCTAATAGCTGGCGGCGCTTTGACGGCGTTTGTCGGGAACAAACAATGCCGCCTGGATGGGCCGACGACATCGACCCGCTTAGTGGAGGGCCGACAGAACGACAGGCCATTCACCACCACATATACCCATGAAAAAAGGCTTGGGCATTGTGACATGCTCATAAGGTCGGAGTTTCTGGGGAGCGTTAGTTGGATCTACTACAACAACACGTCTGCCGCCGCGCCCGGAAGACGCGGTGTCGGCGTTCCTTTGACGAAACCGGAAGCCTACAAAGGCAAAGCGCGCTTATATGGCGGGGTTGCCATGATGGCCGTTGGGGCGCTGCTCGCAACTGTTTGGGCGGACGTTCCCGCGCTCAAGAACGTCGATGTTGAGGTCAACCCGAGAGGAGAATTCAGTATCGGGAAGACATTCTCATTCTAGGAGCTCAATCGCCTTCCCGGCGCACCCCATCAGAAATCTGGCCGCAATTTCCGTGGCCTTCAAATCAAAAAAGGAGATTCAGTCATGACTAAACCAAACAACGGTGGCCCAGCATTTCCACTGCCCTCGACCCGTCTGGTCAAAATACTCGAACGCGCAACGGGCCAGCAGTTTGAACCTTCAGGGCTTCAAATGCCGGTAGGCCCGCAAGGTCTGGACCAGGGCATCTCCCTTCTTGGCCCAGGCCGACCGGATCATCTACAACACCGATTCGGCGGTCGGCGCCTGCAACGCCAACGCCTGGGTTTTCTCTTTCAGCAGCCACTCGGTTCACTGGACACGGCTTTGGCCATGCGGTAGCCGACCCGAGGCTCGGTCACGATGTAGGCAGGGCTGGTGGCAGCGTCGCCCAGCTTGCGGCGGAGTTTCTTCACGAAGGCGCGCACGAGGCGGGCGTCACCGCTGTTCTGTGGTCCCCAGACCCGTCGCAGCAGGTACTCGTGCGTCAAGACCCGTCCGGCGTTGACAGACAGTGCGCGGAGCAGGTCGTACTCGGTGACGGTGAGCGGCACCGGCCGGCCGGCCACGGTCACCCGGCGTTCCTCGTAGTGAATGGCGAGGTTTCCCAGCCGATAAGGTTCGGGCGGCGTGTCCCGCCCGCGTAGGGCCGCCTGGATTCTCGCCACCAACTCTGTGGGCGAAAAGGGTTTGACGACGTAGTCGGCGGCTCCGGCCTCCAGGGCCTTGGCAATCGTCTGGTCCCGGCCGTAGCCGGAGATGAAGATGACCGGCAGGTCGGCCAGCTCGGGAACGCGTTCCATCAACGCGATGCCATCGGTCCCGGGCAGTACCAGGTCCAGCAGGACCAACGCGGGCTTCTTCGTCTTGATGAGGCGGGGCACGTCCTCCGGGTCGCCGGTCACCTGCGGGGCGTACCCCGCGTCAGTGAGCGTGTCCCGCACGTACCGCAGGGTCTCCGGGTCGTCGTCCACCACCAGGATGCACGTCCGCTCTTGCCCGGTCCCCCGCGAGTCGCCAGCGGCCCGGGCGGGGCCGGTTGCGGCACCACTGACGGCTTCTTCAGCCACCGGGATCGTAAACGTGACCCGCGTGCCCTGGTCCGCGCCGTCGCTCTCGGCCCAGATGCGGCCCCCGTGGGCTTCCACCAGCCTGTGCCTTCTATTTATTCATCCGCGCGCCCCGAACTTGATCGGTCTCCGGTCTCCCGGGACCATGTCTGCATGATCTCGTCGTTTGTTCGCGCTCGGCCCTTGGCACGGCCGCAAACACAGACACTAAGTTGCTGATTTATGGGCTATTTCAAAAGGGCCGAGTTTTGGCACAGGACGGGGTAGGAAAGGCGTGCAGAGGAAAAGGCATTCGGTCGGACTACGGGAGCGTCCGACTGGTTCTGGTGTTGGTTGGGATGCTGCTCGTGGGAGCTCGTCGTCTAGAGCACCTGCAGTATGTCTGTGATGACCCGATGCTGCTTCGCTTCTGTGGGTTGAGAAGACTACCGAGCCGTCCGACGATCGTGAATTGGCTGAAGCAATTCACGGGAGAGCGGCTCAAGGGCCTATCGGAGTTGAACGGTGTATTGGTCCACGAGCAGGTCGAGCGATTGGGTCTGAACCGTCTGACGGTAGATATGGACGGCACCGTGGTTCAGGCAGGCAATCAGGTTGGATGGGCGTTTCGAGGATTCAATCCTCATCGCAAGAAGAATAAAAGTTACTACCCTTTGTTCGCTCACCTGGCTCAGACGGGCCAGATTCTCAAATCCAGAAATCGTCCTGGCAACGTTCACGACTCCAAGGGTGCCGATGCGTTTCTACGGGAACTGATAGGCGAGCTACGGGGCCAGTTCGGTCGGTCCCGAAAGCTGGAATTCCGCACGGACGCCGCGTTTTTCAACGAAAAGATTCTCAAGAGGCTAGAGCGCTCCCGAAGCGAGTTCGCGATCAAGGCTCCGTTCTGGCCGTGGCTCGGCCTAAAGGAGGTCGTCGCTGGGCGCAAGCGATGGCACCGCGTGAGTGACGAAATCGACGGCTTCTCCATTAAACACTTCATCGAGCCCTGGAATATCACCGTCCGGATCGCGATCTATCGGAAGCGAGTTCGACATCGAACGGCGAAGAACTTCCAGCTCGACCTGTTTTCTCCAGACGACGGCTACTGCGAGTACTCAGCCGTCGCCACCAACAAATCGCTCACCGTCCAACGCCTTTGGTACTTCGCTGCTGGGCGAGGCGGCCAAGAGAAAACCTTCGCCGAATTGCGCAGCCAGTTCGCTCTCGACGTCGTGCCCACTAAAAGCTATGCCGCCAATAGCGCCTGGCAACAGTTGAACGTGCTCGCACACAACCTGTGTCGCAGCTTTCAGCTCGACACCATCGCTGAAACGAAAGGCATCTCTCGAAAGCGTACATGCACCCATCTGCTGCACACCATCCGCACCATCCGCTTCCGCATCATCAACAAAGCCGGCCGCCTCGTTCACGTTAGTGGTCGAAACGCGCTCCGAATGGCCACAAACTCCTCCACTCAGACACTCTTTGAAAGAATCGAACTCGCGCTAGCGTCATGAATTATTGTTCGATTAGGGCTAACTAGTACCCGTCCTGAAGCCTGTAAGGGATTGAGAAAAAAGGAGAAATCGCAAATTTAGGGCTAGTCTTCTGAGGGGGTGTCGATTAGGATCGTGTCGTTGAAAACATCCGATTCTAAATGACTTAACTCCAAAGGAGACCAGCCCTAAATGCGAAAAACGATCAACCCACAGCCAAATCTACGTGAGCCCTGGCTGGAGCTGGAGCACGCACGCGAGCTCGAAACGATCTCGTCGCTACTCGATGCCCATCCTAAGCTCAATGAGCTGGTACTGCAAGACCTGAAGTCGGTCACCCCATCGGCAGGGAGCGATGTTGGTCGTGGGGGAATGAGCGCGGAGCAGGTTCTCCGGGCGTTGTTGGTGAAGCAGCTGAATCAGTTCACCTATCGGGAGCTGGCGTTTCACTTGGCAGACTCTCGAAGCTATCGGACGTTTTGCCAGCTCGGCATCATAGAGCCGACCCCGTCGAAGTCGACCCTAGCAGCAAACATCAAAGCCGTGAAGTTCGAAACGCTGGAGCAGATCAACCGAGAGCTGGTGAGCGTTGCCGAGGATGCTGGGATCGAAAAGGGAAGAAAAGTACGAGTGGACTGCACGGTAGTGGAATCAAACATTCATCCGCCTACAGACTCCGAGCTTCTTTATGACTGTGTTCGGGTTCTCACTCGCCTGATGTGCCGAGCTCGCGAACTGCTGGGTACAGTAGTGGTCTTCGGCAATCGAACGCGTCGAGCGAAGAGACGTCGACTGGGAGTTCTGAACGCGAAGGATAAGCAACAAAGGCGTGGCGTCTATCGAGATCTACTGAAGGTGACGGAAGAAACCTATCGCTCCGCTCAACGCGTTGCAGCACAGTTGGAAGAGTCGGGCTTGACCGAGCCTGTGAAGCGAGCGAGCGCGGAGAGGATCGCCGCGGATTTTGAGCACTTTCTCGTCCTCACCAAGAAAGTCATCAACCAAACCCAACGCCGAGTGATCGACGAAGAGCGTGTGCCTGCGGAGGAAAAGGTCGTTTCTGTCTTCGAAGAACACACCGACATTATTCGCAAAGACCGGCGCGAGACCCTCTACGGTCACAAGGTGTGTCTGACTGGTGGTTCGTCCTCGATGATTTTGGATTGCGTGATCTTGGATGGGAATCCGTCCGATTCAACTCTCGCGGAAACCATGATCGACCGTCAAGTCGAACTCTACGAACGGGCCCCGCGCCAGGTTGCCTACGATGGCGCGTTTTCTTCAAAGGCAAACTTGGAAGCCATCAAAGGCAAGGGAGTTGAAGATGTTGCCTTTACCAAGGCTCATTTCGCGGTGACCGATATGGTCAAGAGTTCCTGGGTCTATCAACGCCTGCGGCGATTTCGCTGCGGAATCGAAGGCGTCATTTCGTTCTTGAAACGAGTCTTTGGTCTCGACCGATGCACATGGCGCTCATTGCCTTCTTTTAAATCGTACGTATGGAGTTCCATCATCACCTGCAACCTACTGATGATGGCAAGACACCTATTACGATAATAACTATTACTCTTCCGCCCCTTATAGCCATGGATTGCTGACGATTCGCCTCTCGTTTCGTCCAAGATTTTCATTCGCTCTCAACCCCACGAAGCCCCTTCCGAAAACGTATAATACCCACATCTTCGATAGGTCTCTCGCACACCACAAGTTATGGTGTTTCTGGACAGGAACTAACTAATCAGTCCCCGTGTAGATCACGCGCCAAATGCGACCCTTCACCGAGTCGGAGATGTAGAGAGAGCCATCCGGCCCTTGGGCGAGTCCCATGGCTCGGAAACGGGCGTCGCGGCGGCTGGCGAGCGGGGTCTGTCCCGCAAAACCGTCGGCGAAGGTCTCCCATTCGTCGTCACTGGAAGGCTTGCCGTCGGGCCCCGTGGGCGCGACGCTGACCTCGTAGCCCGCCTCCGGGAGTGGAGTTCGTTGCCCTGAGCCGTGAAATGCCACGAAAGCGGCACCGCGGTAGCGCTCTGGAAACTGGGAGCCGGTGTAGAAAAGCAGATCGTTCGGGGCATAGTGGCCCGGAAAAGCGAGAAGCGGCTGACCGTATTGATCGCAGCCTCCGACCTCCTCGCCGTCGCCTCCGTACTCAGGCGCGAGAACTTTCTTTCCCTGGATGGGATCGTGATAGCAGTAGGGCCATCCGAAGTTGGCTCCGTCCTCGAGGCGAAGGAACTCCTCGGAAGGGATCTCGGCATCTTGCTCCGCGTTGAAGTACTTCGGCCAGAGGCTATCGAGCTTATCACGACCGTGCTGCAATGCGTAGACGCCCTTGCTGACTGGGTTCCACGCGATGGCCACCGCGTGCCGTATCCCGGTGGAGTAGCGGTGTCCGTCTTCCTCCTGGGACTGGCCCGTCTCGTCGGCGTCGAAGCGCCAGATGCCTCCGTGCTGCTCCAGGAGAGGACAGGGGTTCATACCCGGCGATCCTTCCACTTGTTCCTCCTCCTGGCAATTGTTCGAGGGGGCTCCCACGGTCACGTAGATGGAACCTGACTCGTCGAACGCGAACGGTTTGGCGGCATGTGATCTCTGTTGGCGCGTCGTAACTCCAGATCCTGGACGAAGTTCTTCGATGATCGTCTCTGGTGGCTCCTGCGGCTTGAGCTCGCCTTCAGCGAGCCGATAGCGCATCACGGAGTGGTTGGTGGAGACGTAGAGGTAGCCGTTGTGCAATTCGATGCCGGTTCCGGAATCGTCTGCGAACCACTCCTGCACGTCGGCCCGGCCATCACCGTCGGTGTCGCGCAGGACGGCGACGCCTCGCTCGGCATCTTCGGCCCGTCGGAAGCGGACGTAAATGTCGCCGTTGTCCGCGACGGTGAGGTGACGCGCTCTGCCCAGATCATCGGCTACCACGAAAGCGCAGAAACCGTCCTGAAGCGTGATACCACCGTTATCCGCATCGCAGGCTGGCAATGGGGCGGCGAGCGGCTGTTCGGGCGCGTATTCACCGCAGGCCGTGAGAAACAAGACGATGACTGCAAAAGACGTAAGCGTTGGGTTTTTCATGGTATGCCTCGTATCTCGGGCTGACCTTGGAAGCTGTCGCTCATCATTATTAACTAATCCGGCCGTCCTGAAGCCTGTAAGGGATTGAGAAAAAAGGAGAAATCGCAAATTTAGGGCTAGTCTTCTGAGGGGGTGTCGATTAGGATCGTGTCGTTGAAAACATCCGATTCTAAATGACTTAACTCCAAAGGAGACCAGCCCTAAATGCGAAAAACGATCAACCCACAGCCAAATCTACGTGAGCCCTGGCTGGAGCTGGAGCACGCACGCGAGCTCGAAACGATCTCGTCGCTACTCGATGCCCATCCTAAGCTCAATGAGCTGGTACTGCAAGACCTAAGGTCGGTCACCCCACCGGCAGGGAGCGATGTTGGTCGTGGGGGAATGAGCGCGGAGCAGGTTCTCCGGGCGTTGTTGGTGAAGCAGCTGAATCAGTTCACCTATCGGGAGCTGGCGTTTCACTTGGCAGACTCTCGAAGCTATCGGACGTTTTGCCAGCTCGGCATCATAGAGCCGACCCCATCGAAGTCGACCCTAGCAGCAAACATCAAAGCCGTGAAGTTCGAAACGCTGGAGCAGATCAACCGAGAGCTGGTGAGCGTTGCCGAGGATGCTGGGATCGAAAAGGGAAGAAAAGTACGAGTGGACTGCACGGTAGTGGAATCAAACATTCATCCGCCTACAGACTCCGAGCTTCTTTATGACTGTGTTCGGGTTCTCACTCGCGTGATGTGCCGAGCTCGCGAACTGCTGGGTACAGTAGTGGTCTTCGGCAATCGAACGCGTCGAGCGAAGAGACGGGTGCTTCCGCCATCAAGTGTTGGTGATGTGTACGCATCCCTTTGCAAAAGAGGCGCTTACGCTCCATTTAGCGTGCAGCGAAGGTCACGAGCGTTATTTTGACTGTAATTTAGTGCACCGTAAAGTCTTAGCGTCATCTCACCAACACTTAATGGCGGAAGCACCTTTTCAGCAACAACAGAAGAGCACGACTCAGGCAGGTGACACCGTAAAACGTGAGAAGTGGGCGAACTGAATGATCGGAATTGTCCGCATTCCTGAAGTACTCCCGTGCTTGCTTCGCAGCGGCGTTGATCTCTCGTGCACGACGTGCGCTAAGCTCCCTTGAGTGAATCTTCTGGAACCGCTGCTGCGTTATGTCTTGGCTTTCGAGTGAAAGCAACCTCTGCCAAGTCTCCCGATTCAACTTCTCTACTCCTTGAGTTTCGGAACCGCGAATTCTCTTACCTGCTGATGGCTCGCGTCCACGACGGAATGATCACCGCCAACCCGGAAGGCGCGCTCCAGTGCACGGTCGGCGAGAGCGGATCGAGCAATGGTTGTGCCGGGAACAGCTCCTTGGTGTACTGCAGCATGCTCTCAACACGATGTCCTTTGAGCCGGTCAATACCGAGCCTCCATGGTCAAGTTTGGCGTTCCCGGAGCGCCGAAAACGGCACTTGACATACTTTAGCAAATGACCCGCGGGACTCTAGTCGGATTCCTACAAAACGCGCGTAACGTGCTAGGCCGGTACGCCGCAGTAGCCCGTCCTATCCAAAAACACAAACGAACTCACGACTGGCGCGCCGGGCCGTTTCGATCGTCATCAACCCGTGGCGAGCTCCAGATCTGGGGCGTGTCGAAGGCGATGTCGGCGATTCGGGTTCCCCGTCCTGTGCCAAAACTCGGCCTTTTGGTGCTTCCGCCATTAAATGTTGGTGAGATGACGCTAAGACTTTACGCTGCATTAAATCACAGCCCAAATAGCGCTCACGACCTTCGCCGCGCGCTAAATGGAGCGTACGCGCTTTTTTCTGCAAAGGGATACGTACACATCACCAACAGCAAACAGCGCAAGCACCGCTCGGGCAGCCATTCCGCTGTATGATCTCGACCGGATGCTGCCCGAACCTCCACAGGGCGATGGGCAGCGCGTTCGAGACCCAAGCTATTCAGATCAGCAAGCCTATATGCGTGAGTAGAACGATGCGATTGACAATACGTTGGGCACAAATGGCCGCCGCACGTGGCAAGATGAGCCGTGATGTGTTCTGGCTCAAAGTCGGCGTGAACATCTATTTCCAGAGATACTGAGCACTTTACGCCGGAAGGCTAGTTGATGGCGAAACCAAGACGCCCTATAGACAAGGTCCGAGCATCTCGTGAAGGCCACGAGTATCACGAAACGTGGACGGCACGAAAAGCCCTTCAGCTCCTCTGGCCGGATAGTGACCTGACGGCTGTTGCGGTTGAAGGACCGTCCCCTGCCGATCATGCCCAGGCCTGCGCGGCCACGGTCGAGGTTGCTGATATCACCATGTACTTCGGCGGCAACCCAAATTTCAAGGAGGCGGCCAGGACGACTTACGCCCAGTTCAAGTACTCAATCGCAGACAAGGACAAGAACTTCCGCGCAAGTAATGCGAAGAAAACGATAGAGAAGTTCGGTAAGACGTACCGGGAGTACAAGAGACAATACGGTACGCAGGCCGTAGAAGAAAAGCTCGACTTCCAACTGATCACAAACCAGTCGATCAGCCCGTCTCTACTAGAGGCAATCGATACGCTGGTGTCAAGCACTCACTCCCGCGGCGATGTAGAGAAGCAGGCAAAGCAGTTCAAAAACGCATCGCGCCTTACCGGACGTCCGCTCGCAGCATTCGCGCGGAAATTCAAGATTCTCGGCCGCACCGGCAGTCTTCCCGCAACCAAAAATGAAGTGACGAGCCTTCTTGTCGACTGGTCCGCAACCAGTGACGCAATTGCCGCAGCCCGGCTTGGCAAGCTTAGGGAACTAGTCCGGGAAAAGGCGGGCTATGCCGGTACGGACCAAAACCTGATTACGCGCACAGACATCCTTGCCGCGCTCCAGATCAGTGATGCGAAGGACCTGCTGCCCTGTGAGCCCAGGCTTCCCAATGTCAGCACAATTGTTGAGCGAGAGCAGCTTGCCGACGCAATGACTCGAGTCTCACAGATGAATACGCCACTTCTCTGCCTTGGTGCATAAATACAGGTAAGTCATTGATTCCATTGACTCTGCTATTTTTGCACCAAAAACGTAACCTGCTGATTCCTTTAGAGTTGTCCAGAGTTATGCACCAAGGCAGCGTTCATCCCTGGTCCACCACTCACCAATGACCCTATAGAGCCTTCCTGCTAGTGGAGCCAACGCGAAGGACAGGGGGATGGCGACCGAGAAGTACGCTACGGTGTAGATCCAAAACGGGTTGATGGTCGTGTGGAACCTCTCAACGGCGGTTCCTGTGGTCGTGGTGGCGACAACGGCGTCCAAGACCGTAAGCACAGCCGCGACGGGCGACACGAAATCCGTTATCCAGCGCCAGATGCCCCCACCCTTGGTGCTTGGCATGGTCCGCATCGTACCATGGCAGGTTGGGGCTATGTGGTATCGGGCGTGGTATCGCTGGAGGCTTCAGGCCGCTACCCTACTGTTATATCGACAGTTATCAGACTGTTCATGATGCTTCTGCATGAACCGGATGTCGGGCCGCGCCGGGTGCATGGCGAGGCGGTGCACGCAGTGGCCGACCTCGGCCTCGGGGGCGGGGATCATCCTTCGCGGTAGGGACCGCCCTTACGCGTCCTGTGCCAAAACTCGGCCCTTTTAAATAGACCATAAATCAGCAGCTTAGTGTCCGTGTTTGCGACCGGGCCAAGGGCCGTAAGTGCGGACGATCAGGACTGGTTCGCGGTCGAATGGGACGACGGCGGCGGCGAAGGCGACAATGCCCCGCACCTGGACCAGAACGTGCTAAGCCAGCTACGCCGCCGTAGCCCCGGCCTCGATTCTGGGCCTCTCGGGTGGCCTCTTTTCCCGCCGCCCGCATGGCCCGGTCAGCGCCCGCTCCCCTATTTGGCGCAAACGTGGCACTCGAAAATCGAGATTAGAGACGAAAACCGAAAATGAGGCCCGTTCAGCCCTTCTAGCGCGTCTCTGGTGACACCTGATTCTGCAAAACCCCGCAAACCGCGCGGAAAACCTCACCCGTCTCTGCAGTGCCGCAATTGGCAAGACTGGGTGGCGGATGGTGCAGTTCGGAGCTATCCGGTCTCGGCTGGAAACCCCGAAACACAGGTCGGAATCTGCGTCCTGGCCCATACGTGGGGGTTTTCTGAGTTTTCTGAGCGGATCTGTAAGCTTCCCCTAGTCTAGTGCCAGACCATAGAATGTTGGACCTTCGGGCGATTTGAAAGGAATGGCTATGCGGAAGTCCCGGTTTACGGAAAGTCAAGATCGTGGGCATCTTGAAAGAGGGCGAGGCGGGGGTCCCGCTCGCCGACCTGGGTGCGCAAGCACGGCATCAAGCCGGGGGAGCTATTTCAACTGGCGGTCGAAGTACGCGGGCACGAGCGTCTCCGAACTCAAGCGTATGAAGGAACTCGAATTGGGAATCCATCCTAAAAGCCAATCCGGCGAAGCCCACACCAACCGCTAGTCCCCTGGATCTTTGATTACTATACAAAGTTAGGCTTTCCGCCAGCCCGTAATATTCATAAGAGTCATGCACTTAGAAGTGTTTCGGCAAGCTATGCTTTATCTAGTTTGTTCTGATCCAGGGGACTAGAAACCGTCCACGCTTCCGGCGTCATTGGCTTCTCTTCACAAAGCCGCTCATAGCTCACCTCTCGTATTTGTGGCCTATTGTGCCACAACACAGATACAATACCGATCTAAGTGCACCTTCGGACAGGCTGGCCCTTTTGTCGGGTCGCCTGCCGAATACAACAGCCCGGAAAGGGTCAGGGGTAGCTCCCCTGGCCCAGGGCGAATACGCAGGCATCGCAGTCTCTGTCCGATGGTGCATGGCCCGGCGCCAATTATGGTCCCGCGCCTGCACGGAAGGACAGAGACAATGGGAACATCATTTGCCATAACTGGAGTGTTGCTGGCGATAGTTTCGCTTGTATGGGGAAGCAGACCGTTGCCAGGAACTCTGAAATGGGCACGTGCGTTGTGGATCTGTCCCGATTCCCGTGGAAATAAGAATGGCGTAACCTCCGGCTAAGAAAAACCAAACCACGCCTGTAACGGCGAGGAGGAGGATTACGCCATGAAGAAGCCTACCACCATATCGAAGGAGTCTGTAAGCGAGTACCGGGAGTTCGTCCAACTTCGGCTGCGTAAGCGGGTACTGGAGGCGATCGAGGTCGTGCTCGAGGAAGAAGTCGACCAAGCGCTGGGGTGTCGTAGCTACGAGCGTGCGGAAGACCGCCGTGGGTATCGCAACGGAGCCGAAACCCGTCGCGTGACGACGTCGGTGGGAACTCGCGAGCTCCGGGTGCCACGCGCCCGCGTGCGAGACGAGGAAACGGGAGAGACGACAGAGTTCAGGAGCGAGCTGTTGCCCCGGTATGCACGCCGGACTCGTGAGGTCGACGAGGCGATCTTGGGGACCTACTTGTCGGGCGCGAATAGCCGCCGGATCCGCAAAGCGCTGAAACCACTGCTCGGTGAGGAGCACCTATCGAAGAGCGCAGTGTCTCGCGTGGTTAGTCGTCTGAAGGAGTGCTTCGAAGAATGGCAGAACCGTGATCTCAGCGAGGAGGTCTATGCGATCGTTTACCTGGACGGCTTCCACATGAAAGTGCGGATGGCGAAGCGTGTGATCAGCGTACCCGTACTGGCCGCGCTTGGGGTCGCGCCAGACGGGCAGAAACGTCTGTTGTCATTGCGTCTGGCGGTGAGCGAAGCCTCGACGCATTGGGGCTCCATGCTGGAGGGACTCCAGGCTCGAGGACTCCGGGCTCCCAAGCTAGTGATTAGCGATGGCCACAAGGGGCTGACGAAAGCGCTCGAGAAGTGGCCGGGGTGCCGGTTGCAGCGATGTACCGAGCACAAGCGCGCCAACTTGCTCGAACATTGCCCGGCGCACGCACGCCGTGAGCTCCGGCGTGACTACAACCGGGTCGTCTACGCCAAGAACGGGATCGATGCTCGCAAAGCCTATGACGAGCTCGTCGCCAAGTGGACGCCTCTCGCGCCGGCCGTCGTCCGAAGCCTAGAGGAGGCCGGTAATCAGCTGCTGACCTTCTACGAATTCCCTCGTGCCATGTGGAAATCGATTCGAACGACCAATGCTCTGGAGAATCTCAACCGCGAGTTTCGACGCCGGACGAAAACCCAAGCGTCGTTCTCCAGCGAGGAGTCCGCGGTCGCTTTGCTGTTTGGGCTTATCGCCTCTGGCCAGATTCAACTACGGCGCATCGACGGCTACCAAGGTCTGAGCGAGGTTCTCAAACACGCGGAGGTTGCCGCCTGATCTGATACTCTGATGACGGAGCGGAGGGCGCCGTTCTTTTTCCACGAACTTCGGGACACATCCTGCGTTGTTTGCCTTTTCCTGTGTGCTCTTGCTCATCGGGGCCGCTTCTACACCTGAGCGTCTTGAGAAACCAGAGCCAGAGGAGGTAGCAGTAACCGACATACCGTCAGCGTCGGTGGCGGCACGAGACGTGGAGGCGGAGCTAGAGGCCGCTCCAGCTCCAGATCCCGAACCCGAGCCCGAACCGGCACCAAAGCCAAAGTGGGTTGTTAAAGACTACACAGTGGCCAAGGAGAAGGATATCAGTAGTTCCAATCGCCTCCGTCGGCATCTTTGGATCGTGGCGCCAACGGCGCTTACACCTGAATCGCGCATCGCCACACTCATGGAGGCTGCGGTGCGCGTACACAGAGAACAGCATCCGCAGTACATTGGGGCGTTTCTCTTGCCGTTCGAGTCGTCCGGTGATCCTATGGCTAGGATTAAATACGCGCCGGATGGCTGCGGGGTGAGCGGGTCGGACTGCACGGGCGAGATGTGGACTGACGCGGCTGCGTCGGAGAGCGCACTCACACCGATGCAGTTGGTCATCAGGAAAGATTGGGACGCCAACCGCGATCGTTTCAAGGATACTGACGGGTTTGTGGAAGAGCCGCGTCTTTACCAATTCCTCGCCAACAAACACAACATGACCACCAAGGCCGTGCGTGCTGAGATGCTTGGGTTTGCCATAGCGACATCTCCTAGCAAAATGGAACTACCGAGGGACTTGAGGACGAAAGGCAAACTCACCGAGAAAGAGCAAACACGAAGTGACGAAGTAGCCTGCCGCGCTGATCTGCAATGTTGGGGCGACAAACACAGCTTGCGAGCGACGCGGCCTTGTCAGTTGGTGATTGAACAACTAGCCCGGTACGACTACGAATGGACGGACGGCTGGGGATCCAAGTTCAAGAAAATGGCATGGAAAGACCGAAAGGCGGGAATCCTGACGTATTTCGGGTCTGAGATTAAGTTCCAGAATGGCTTCGGAGCGTGGCAGAAGATGAGCTACGCGTGTGATTACGACACGAATACAGAAAAAGTTCTTGACGTCCGGATTAATTAGGAGCGGTAGTAGAGTTTGTGGGGTGCGCCGGTCACCACTCGGAGGGTCAGAGCACTGTCGAACCATCGCCCCTCTGACGACTCCCGCCGGCGCATCCCATCAGAGATTCTGGCGAATGGGATCTTCCGCGAGTCTAAGGACGGTCAAAATGTCGTCGTAACGATGCGTGTGGTGGTGCATATCCCGGTAGGGTCGAGGGCGCCCGGCGCACGGGAAAATATAATTCTGTAAAACAAACTATTGGAGGGGAACGGTGGCGAACGGCTGGAGCCCGGAACGGCAGGCGCGCCAAGCCAAGCTGATCCGTCAATGGTGACCCTGGGAGAAATCAACCGGGCCGAGGACTCAGACGGTGCTTCCGCTATCAAGTGTTGGCAGCGGCTGCGTAACCCGCTCGTGTGCTAGAGTGGAGGCACCGGGGGGAACCAGTGAAAAAAGTGAAAAGACGTGGGGAGAGACCGTTGGCGGGTGCGTTGACAGCAGTTTCCACAAAAAAACGCGACCCGAATCAGCTCCTCGTAGTCCGCAAGCCCGGCGAGGACCAGGCCGACGCCCTTGCCCGCACCTTGCTACAGCCGACCGTGCGGGCTGCGGTTACGATCAAGGGATACGCCAAGTCCGATGTCGACCTCGACCTGTCTGGCCTGATCGATTCGCTGACGGAGGAGACCCGGGCGTGCAGCGAAGGCGACCTGAAACGGCCGGAGGCCATGCTCACGGCACAGGCCCACACACTCGACGCCATTTTCAACAAGTTGGCGCTGCTGGCCATCAACGCTAAGGACATGAACCAGCGGGAATCCTACCTGAAGCTGGCCCTGCGGGCGCAGTCCCAATGCCGGGCCACCTTGCAGGCGCTGGGGACCGTCAAGAACCCGCCAGTGATGGGTTACGTTCGGCAGGCCAACGTCTCCCACGGGCCGCAGCAGGTGAACAACGCATCGGCCACACCCAACAACGTCCCGCGCGCGGGAAAATCGCAATCTGCCAAACAAAACATTGGAGGGGAACGATGGCGAACGGGTGGAGTCCGGAGCGGCGGGCGCGCCAAGCCAAGCTGATCCGCCAGTGGCGACCGTGGGAGAAATCAACCGGGCCGAGAACTCAGGCCGGTAAAGAAGTGGTGTCCCGCAACGCCTACAAGGGAGGCACCTGGCGGTTGCTGCGAGAGCTATCGGGTGCCCTACGGAAGCAGAGGAGGCGACTGGCCGAGTGACCCCGTCCTGTGCCAAAACTCGGCCCTTTTGAAATAGGCCATAAATCAGCAACTTAGTGTCTGTGTTTGCGACCGGACCAAGGGCCGTGGGCTTTACAATCGCGTCGTGTCCAAAAACACGAACGAACTCAAAAGACCTGCATCAGCCAGATGGACGGTCCAGCGGGCTTGCGGCAGGCGCTTGTGAACCTTTCAGACACTTTTATCACGAGCTTCACCGAAAGCCTCATGACCTATGCGCTGGGGCGGAGAGTCGAGTATTATGACATGCCCGCGGTGCGTGCGATCGCTCTCGAGGCCGCGCACAACGGCAACCGCATGTCCTCTTTCATTTTTGGCATTGTGAACAGCGCGGCGTTCCAGATGAAGAAGTCGGAAAACACCGAACCGACCACGGTGGTGGGAGAATCGGGTCCGCCTTAGAATACGAGCCGGCTCCAGAAGGCCTAAAAAGAATGTACATTACTAACAAGCATATCTCTCGCCGCACGATACTTCGGGGCATGGGCGCGGCGGTGTCACTGCCGTTGCTCGAAGCCATGGTGCCGGCCCGGAGCGCGTTTGGCAAGCCGACAGCTGACCCGGCTCGCCTGGTGTGCATCGAAATGGTCCACGGTTCGGCCGGCAGCACCAAATACGGGATAGAAAAGAACCTGTGGGCGCCGGCGGCCGAAGGCAGTGCGTTCGACCTCACCCCGAGCAGCTTGAGTCCGCTCGAGCCGTTTCGGGATTACTTGACGATCGTCAGCAACACGGACGTACGCAACGCCGAGGCCTTCACGCTGCCTGAGACAGGCGGCGACCATTTCCGCTCGAGCGCGGTGTTCCTGACCCAGTCTCACCCGAAGCAGACGGAAGGCTCGGACGTCCACGTTGGGACGTCGATGGATCAGCTCTACGCCCGGCGGTTCGGTCAAGACACGCCCATTCCGTCGATGCAGCTCGCGATCGAGAACGTGAACCAGGCGGGCGGATGCCAATACGGTTATGCCTGTACCTACACGGACGCGATCAGCTGGGCGTCGCCGACCGATCCGCTCCCGATGATCAGGAACCCCCGGGTCGTTTTCGACCAGATGTTCGGCTCCGGCGGAACGCCGGAAGAGCGGGCAGCCAGGCGCCGGACCGATCGCAGCATTCTTGACTATGTCACCAACCAGGTGGCTAATTTGAAGAACGACCTGGAGCCGGCCGACCGCAACCGGCTCGACGATTATCTCGAGAACATTCGCGAGATCGAGCGGCGGATCCAGAGGATCGAGGCGCAAAACGCGAGCGGGGAGGAGAGAGAGCTGCCCGATGCGCCCGTCGGTGTGCCGGACTCGTTCGATGAGCACGTCAAGTTGATGTTCGACCTGCAAGCGGCAGCGTTCGCGTCGGACATTACTCGGGTGTTCGCGTTCAAGATGGGGCGAGACGTTTCGGGCCGTGTCTACCCGGAGACCGGCGTCAACACTGGGTTTCACCCGGCCTCGCATCACGGCGAGCGAGAGAAGCGGATCGAGGAGTTCGCGAAGATCAACCGGTACCACGTCAGCACCATCCCGTACTTCCTCGAAAGGCTCCGTGACACACCCGAGGGCGACTCGAATCTCTTGGAAAAGGCGTTGATCCTCTACGGCTCTCCAATGGGCAACCCGCACGTTCACAACCACAAGCGCTGTCCGCTCTTTTTGGCTGGCCACGGCAATGGCCACTTCAAGGGCAACCTCCACGTCAAAGGCGCGGATGGTACGCCGATGGCGAACACGATGTTGACCGTGCTGCGCCGACTCGGGCTCGACGAGCTCGAGAGCTTTGGTGACAGCACGGGGGAGATGGCGATCTGACACAAAGGTCAGTGGAGCGGCTCATGTTGGGAAAGAAAACAAGAAACGGCCCTGGTGCGAGAGTGATGGGTATTGCATGCCTGATGGCCGCGCTCGCGGCAGCACCCCATGACTCGAAAGGCGCCCCAGCTACCCCAGGTGCGTACACATCACCAACAGTAAACAGCGCAAGCACCCTGGAGTCGGAACTTGTTCATTTTCATCGATGAGTCAGGGACCTTTGTCACAACTAACGAGCTCAAGCCGTCGATATCGTGCGTCGCGGCACTGGCGGTACCGGAGTCTCATTACGAGGATATCTCAAAGACCTTTGAGCTGCTTGTTGCCAGCTGGAATCTAGACGACAAGGAACCCAAGGGCCGCAATCTCGATGAGTCCCAGGTTGCCGACACCATCGCGATTCTCAAGCGGTACGATGTCGTACTGAAGGTCGCCGCCATTGATATCGGACTTCATCTTCCGAGTGAGATCGGAGAGCACCGGGTGCTCCAGTGTAAGAAAGTGACCGAGAACGTAACGAAGCACCACAATCGCCAGCTTGTCGAAGAGCTGAACGCGCTAAAGCAAAGGCTTTCAGGCTTGTCCCTGCAGCTCTTTGTCCAGGCAGTAATGATGGTCGAAGTTGTGGACTCGGTAATTCGGAGCACTCTGCTCCACTGTGCTTTGACTCGGCCCGAGGCGTTGGGCGCATTCAGGTGGGTGATTGACGCAAAGGACGACAAGAAAAGAACGGAGTATGAAGACTTATGGCTGAATATTGTGAGCCCTGCGCTTCAGTCGAAATCGCTTCAGTCGCCATTTATCCAGCTAGAGGGGTGCGACTACTCCTACTTCGAGCGATTCTGTAATGAGGATCGTCCAGAGCCACCGGCACATCTTCGAAGCGCTGTGCGCCATCACGAGGTGCCTTTTCGGAGCAGCGACGTGAAGAAGATTATGCAGGAGGATCTTCGATTTTCCGACTCAAGAAATTCTGTCGGTCTCCAGCTTGTCGACATCCTCGCGAACGCATTCCGCCGTGCCTGCAATGGTCGACTCCGTCGAGCCGGATGGCAGGACCTGGGTCGCCTAGCTATTCGAGACGTAACCCTCCATTACCGATTGGGAGAACCAGTGGTACGGCTCGGGAGGCGCCGAAGGCGTGTTGGTGAGCTCGGTGCGCGACCCCGCCCTGCGCCAGTGGGAAGGGATGACACTCGCCGAGATCGGTCGGGAGATGGGAAAGGATCCACGCGACGCGCTCATGGATCTCGTTATCGCCGACCATGGCGCGACTTCGTGCATCATTTCCATCATGCGAGAGGATGACGTGCGGGCGGCGCTGAAACACCCGCTGATTTCGATCGACACCGACTCCTCGGCTCGTGCGGAAGACGGGCCCCTGTCCGAGAGCAAATCACATCCCCGCGCCTGGGGAACGTTTCCTCGTATCTTGGGCAAGTATGTCCGCGAAGAGAAGCTCCTCACCTTGGAGGAGGCCGTTCGCAAGATGACGTCTCGCCCAGCAACGCGGGTCGGGCTTCAGGACAGGGGCATTCTCCGCCCCGGCATGGCCGCCGACATCACGGTGTTCGACCCGGAGACCATTCGTGACGTCGCGACCTTCGAGAAGCCCAATCGCTACTCGGTTGGCGTGCGCCACGTGCTCGTGAACGGACGCCCCGTGGTCGAAGACGGCAAGATTACGGGCGAGCGGCCGGGCCAGGTCCTTCGAGGCCCCGGCTACCGAAGTCCGTGAAGAGCCGAGACCTTCTGTTATTCTGGCGTCCTGTGCCAAAACTCGGCCCTTTTGAAATAGGCCATAAATCAGCAGCTTAGTGTCTGTGTTTGCGACCGGGCCAAGGGCCGTAGGCTTTACAATCGTCTGGCCCGAGGGTGTTATCTTCAGATCCATGATGACGTACCACGCGCAATTCCTACTGCTCGTTGTGGCTGGCTGGGTCAACCGCCAGCAGCAGGATGTGATCGACTACCTGCAAGAGGAGAACCGTGTGCTCCGAGCCGGGCTTCGGGGCAAGCGTCTCAAGCTCTCTGACGACGACCGTCGCAGGCTCGCCGTCAAGGCCCAGGCTTTGGGCCGCGAGGCGCTGGCCCAGATTGCGTCCGTTGCCACACCCGCTACGCTTCTGCGCTGGTACGGCTGCCTCATCGCAGCCAAGTACGATGGCAGCAAGAACCGGAGCCCAGGCCGACCTCCGACGGCGAAGGATATCCGTGAACTCATTGTGCGCGTGGCGCGAGAGAACCCGACGTGGGGATATACGCGCCTGCGGGGCGCACTCAAGAACCTCGGACATGAACTCGGACGCAACACCATCAAGAGGCTCCTCGCCGAGCACGGGATCGCGCCGGCTACCACCGCACTCGGCACGTCGTGAACGGTGCGGCCAGGCGACAACAGAAAGCGCCAAACCAGGAGGTTCTGGCTGGCCTCGTCGAGCGGGTGACGTTCCACAACGCCGATAATGGATTCTGCGTTCTGCGCATCAAGGCCCGGGGCCATCGCGATCTTGTGACGGTCGTCGGCCACGCCGCCATCGTTTCGGCCGGGGAGTGGGTCACGGCAGCGGGGGAATGGGTCAACGACCGCACCCACGGCCAGCAATTCAAGGCGGGCTTCATACGCACCTCGGAGCCATCGTCGATCGACGGCATCGAGAAATACCTTGGCTCCGGCATGATCCACGGCATCGGGCCAGCTCGGCATCGAGAAAACAGCCATGATCCGGGTTCGCGCGGGGATTTCCCATGCGCTCACCGAGGCGATGGATGACGGTCATTGCGGCCTTCCTGCCGAAGAGCTTTCACCGCTCGCCGTCGAATTGCTGGAAGTGTCAAAGGAGTTGGTTCAAGACGCGCTGGACCTCGAACTGGCAGAAGGCACCGTCGTCGCTGCGGCGGTTGCCGGAACTCCCTGTATATTCCTTGGCGGCCTCTACCGTGCCGAACGGGTGATCGCCGAGAGGGTTCTCCGGATTACGGGCGGCAAGCTTCCTTGGCCGGATATCGATGCCGGCAAGGCGCTACCCTGGGTCGAGGGGAAGACCGGTCTGTCGCTGGCGGCAAGCCAGGCCGAGGCGGTTCGCCTAGCCCTGACCTCCAAGGCATTGGTCATCACCGGCGGGCCGGGCGTGGGCAAAACGACCATCGTCAACGCCATCCTGCGCATCCTGGCCGCCAAGGGCGTGACCCTGCTGCTCTGCGCCCCAACCGGCCGCGCCGCCAAGCGGATGACCGAGGCCACCGGGTTCGAGGCGAAAACGATCCACCGGCTACTCGAAATCGATCCCAAGGGCGGTGGGTTCAAGCGCAACGGCAACAACCCTCTCGATTGCGGCCTGCTGGTCGTTGACGAGACCTCGATGGTGGACGTCATGCTGATGCAGGCCTTGCTGAAGGCGGTCCCCGACACTGCCGCGCTACTGATCGTGGGAGATATCGACCAACTGCCCTCGGTCGGTCCGGGCCAGGTACTGGCCGACATCATCGCCTCCGGTGCCGTCTCGGTCGTGCGGCTGACCGAGATTTTCCGTCAGGCGGCGCGAAGCCGGATCGTTACCAGCGCACACGGGATCAACCGGGGTTCCATTCCCAATCTTTCGAAGCCCGAGGCCGACAGCGACTTCTACTTCGTGCAGGCGGACAACCCGGAAACCGCGGTGCCGCGAATCATCGAATTGGTGAAGACGCGCATCCCGAAGCGCTTCGGGCTCGATCCGGTCCGCGACATCCAGGTGCTGTGCCCGATGAACCGCGGCGGCGTCGGTGCCCGCTCGCTCAACATCGAGCTGCAGGCCGCCCTCAATCCAGCCGGAGAGCGCAAGGTCGAGCGCTTCGGCTGGACCTTCGCGCCCGGCGACAAGGTGATGCAGATCGAAAACGATTATGACAAGGAGGTTTATAACGGCGACATCGGCTATATCGACGATGTCGATCCCGATGACGGCGAGCTGACCGCGCATTTCGACGGGCGCGCCGTCGCCTATGGCTTCGGCGAGCTTGACACGCTGGTTCCGGCATACGCTGCAACCATTCACAAGAGCCAGGGTTCGGAGTATCCTGCCGTCGTCATCCCCGTTCTGACCCAGCACTACGTTATGTTGCAGCGGAACCTGCTCTATACCGGCGTGACACGCGGCAAACGGCTGGTTGTGCTGGTCGGCCAGAAGAAGGCTGTCGCCATCGCCGTGCGCAATGTCTCGGGACGGCGGAGGTGGTCGAAACTGGATGAATGGCTCGGCGATGCGGGAAACCGGCTTGCTCTCTCTTCCGGCAGCTGATCCAGGAAGTGCGATGGCTAGCGGCGTGCGCCGGTGGCTCTGCTGGTGGTCAATGGATGGTACTGGATCTGAAGATAGCACCCTCGGGCCAGACGATTGTAAAGCCCTCGGCCCTTGGCCCGGTCGCAAACACAGACACTAAGCTGCTGATTTATGGTCTATTTCAAAGTGGCCGAGTTTTGGCACAGGACGGGATCACGGCCCGCCGTCGCGGCGCGTGATCCCCCGTGGCTAGTACGGCGGTCCAGTCGGGGGCAGTCAACTCTTGCCGTGGCCCCTCACCTTCACCTCGATCATCAGGCGGCAGTGATCGCTCGGTCCCCACTCCTCAATCTCGTTCATCGCCAGCACTGACACCTTCTCGTGGAACCCGCGCGACGCGAAAGCGTAGTCCAATTGATTCACCGCTGTTTCCGGCCCACTCCCTGGGTGGTGGTAAGTCGGCACGTTCCTCGTGTCCGGCGATACGTCGTCTGACACAGTTCCTGCGCGCCGACCGTGCGGCGCCTGCGGACCCAGGAACTCCAGCCCGAGCGCCTGCATCCGATCCCACACCGTGCGGTCGCGTTTCGGCAGCGATAACCTCGAACCGATCGCCCCGAAGAACATGTTCAGATCACCCGCAGCCAGGATCCTGTGCTTCGTAGGGTCGGAGTGACCTATGAACGCGGACAGGTCCGAAATGATCCGATGTGCGGAGGCATCCGAATACCCGACACCCCAACTGCTCTTGGTAGACGGATGAGGACGCAACCAGCGTGCGTACATCGAGACTGCCACAAAAGCCTCTTGCTCGTTGTCGCGCGGGATCACCCTCCCGGCGGCGATGGTGCCGATGCCACTGACGCCAATCATATCCTCACCGAGGTCGCTGGTCGGCGGGACTTGCCGGTACGGCTCGACGGTGATTCGATCGGACAGCTTCACGACCAACGGCCAGCGGTCGTATAGTTGCCGGTTCCAGAACACCTCGTCCACGTATTCGATCCAGTCCACCAAGTCTCCGGGTGGGCTTCCCGCTTCCTGCAAGAGCGCCAAATCCGCGTCACCTTCGCGGGCCATCTGCACCAGTTGGCGCCACGGCTTCTCGCGCTTGCCGATGTTCCAGCTCACCACCTTGATCATCCGACCACCTCGTCATCCGCTCGCTCTTCGCGTCGCCATGGCCACGTCTTCTGCGGGTCGATCGCCGACTGCCGGTGTCGAGTCCTGGACCCCGACGAACTGCTGGCCGCCATGTCACGGCGGCCGCGCTCGACGAACGGGTTTCGGTGTGGGGATTTCGTGCGTGCCGGGAGGGGTGGCGCGCCATCGCAAGACCGGGAGCGTGGCGCCTGGCAGGATCGGCGGGCACTGTCGAACCGGAACACGTCGATCATGTAGGCATGGTGCCTGCAGACCGGAGACTAATCAAGTTCGGTGCGCGCGGATGAATAAATAGGGACTTATACGACTAACTTGACAAACCAATAACTACAACAAAAAAAAGGTGTTAGCTAATGTCTAATGCACATGAAAACGCAAAGAAAACGGATGATTATGCGCTTATTCGATACTTTCAAGCACTGCGTCAATGGCTTTTTTCAAATCAACAAAATGTGAACGCTCGCAGTGGACGTAAACCTTTTGAGGGATCGAAGATTTCATATTGTCCACAATGCAATATTCGTCTGTTGTTACCACCATTACATATTTTTGCTGCCTGCGGTTGTGGATACGTAAATCCGCAGCGTAAGCCTCAACATCAATACACATAAAGCTTTTATCACAACCAGATAAATCCATAGTTTTTCCTAACAATCTTCTTCAATGTTTTGTGGAAGGTGCGCCGTATCATGAATTTCATCAAACACGGTCGGTTCGTTATTCAAAAGTTTTTGCAGCTCTTGTTGGATCTGTGCCAAGCCAGTTTTCAGACGATGGGCCTCACTTTCAGCCGATGCCGCGCGTATGGATTGCCGAAGCTGTTCGTGTTCTGTCATAAGTTTTCTCCTTTCATTGATAATGGTCAAGTCTTAATTTTCCTGTCAAATCTCCGTACGGTTCCCCGCGCTCGGTTAAGCTGCTGATTCCTCCGACGTGCCTTGCGGGAGAAGCTCGTTGCGAAGCTCCTCGACTTTCCTAGCGGCGAAGACATCCATCCTCACGCCGCGCCATTTGTTTGCGACGGCCAAGAGCACAGCGAACGAGAGTTTCATCGCGGCCTCCTCGGTGAAGAAGTGAGGAATGACCTTTGTGCGACGTTTGTGCTCTCCGAACGTGCGCTCAAGTAGATTCGACGTGCGAAGCCTTTTGTGATGCGCCGCAGGAAGGCGTAGCGCCTGAAGACACGCTTCGAGGGTCTCTTCCATGCACTTCATCGCGCTCGGGAATCGTTGACGGTACCGAGCGATCACCTCCCGACCCTTCTTCAGCCCTTGCTCGTAGCTGTTCGCATGGAACGACTCAAGGATGGCCGCCTTGAGTTCGTCGCGCACTTCCTTCGGAGCCTTGCCCAGGATGTTCTCGAGGCGGTGCTTCTGGCAACGTTGCTTGAGGCTTCGAGGGAAGACCTCTGCGATCGCTTTGAGCACTCCAGGATTCCCGTCCGTCACGATGAGCAACGGCTCCCTCATTCCTCGGGCCACCATCTCCTGCAAGAACCCCTTTCAGTTCTCGTAGGATTCTCGGTTGCCGACACCGATATGAAGAAGAACTCGCGTCCCATCAGCGCGATAGCCGGTAGCAACGAGGATGGGCTCTTTCCTCTCCGCTCCTTGGTGGTAGCGCAGGTACGTGCCGTCGAGCTCGAGATACAACAGCTATCTCGTTCGAGCTACGCCGCGATAGCCCTGGCCTCGATTCTGGGCCTCTCGGATGGCCTCTTTTCCGCTGCCGCACGGCCCGGTCAGCGCCCGTTCTCCTATTTGGGCGCAAACGTGGCACTCGAAAATCGAGGTTAGAGACGAATGCCGAAAATGAGGCCAGTTCAGCCCTTCTAGCGCGTCTCTGGTGCCACCCTCGAGCTCAACGCGCAGCTCGGGATTCTCTTTCATGAGGTCATCAAGTAGCTGGTTTAGTCCGCTAATAAACCCGCCGCCTCTGGCGGCGTGACCCGAAGAGCTTCGAGCGATCCGGCGTGTGCTAGGTTCCCCCTCCGGGAAGACCCTGTGGGGCCTCCGAAAGGAGAACCTGCATGCACGAATGGAAAAGCCTGTCGCATGTGCGATGGGAATGCAAGTACCACGTGGTGATCATCCCCAAGTATCGTAGAAGGGTGTTATATGGGGACCTTCGGCGTCGCGTGGGGCGAATTCTTCGAGAGCTTTGTGAGCAGAGAGGAGTAGAACTGATAGAAGGCAACGCGCAACCGGACCACATCCACCTGTGTATGAGCATCCCTCCCAAGTACAGCGTATCTCACACGATCGGTTTTCTGAAAGGGAAGAGTGCGGTACGCATCCACCGAGAATTGCTGAAAGAACGTCGTATGACGGGCTTGCATTTTTGGGCGAAGGGGTACTGTGTGAGTACGGTTGGCCTTGACGAGGAGCGAATAAGAAAGTACATCCGGGAGCAAGAAAAGCTTGAGTCTCGCCAAGGTGATCTCGACCTGAGTTAACGAGAGACGGCCCCAACGGGGCCTTCCCAACGTCATCGGCCCCCTCGGGGGGGCCTTCCTAAACCCACGCCCTATGGGCGTGGTCGGTTAGTCCGCTAATAAACCCGCCGCCTCTGGCGGCGTTACCCGAAGAGCTTCGAGCGATCCGGCGTGTGCTAGGTTCCCCCTCCGGGAAGACCCTGTGGGGCCTCCGAAAGGAGAACCTCGACCGGAGAGGTCGTTCCGTCGTTGGTTTGGAGCGTGAACACGTCGCCGGCCATGAAATAGCTAATTACACCGATTCCGAATTCGCCGACGGATTCTTTTTTTGCTTCGGCGGTCGCAGCAGAGGCGCCGACCTTGGCAAAGAGGGCGCTGACGTCCTGCTGCCTCATGCCGATGCCGTTGTCAGTTACCATTAAACGCAGATCGTCGCGGCTGAAAGTGACGCGGATATCCGGCAGGATATCGGGCTGGTGCTGGTGGCGCCGATGCACGGCATCGATTGCGTTGAGGATCGCTTCTCTCAGCGCGGCACTGGGATTGGAATAGAAACGGTCGCCGGTCAGGAGCTGGAGAATCTTCTCCTGATCGAGTGTGAAGACCGGTGGCCAAGGAATTGTTGGCATTTCGCAACAAGAGTATTTGGGTTTGTTTTATCGGTCAAGAGCGAGTGAACCGCCCCGGGTTTTCCGGAGACTGTTTTAGTTGAGTCTCGCCATCTCTAGCGAGCCTTCCTACGACCGATAGTAGTTCATCTCGTACTCGACGCGTCGAGGACCCGACCATCCGGCTCCAGATAGCCCATCACAATCCCGTATCGCCTCCGTTGCCAGTAACGCTGAAAGGGAATAAGACTACTAAAGGCGCGGTCGTCGTAGTCGGCGGATTGAACCGACGCCCTCAGCCGCCGCATTCGGAGTAAGGTCCTCAGGTATGTCCAGCCAAAGCGCAGCAGCTTGGCATGCGAACGCCCCTCCATTCTTGCTCGGTAATGGAATGGCAGTTCTTCGATTCGAAAACCCTGAGTGTAGAGGAGCACCAAGAGCTCGGGCAAGAAATCAAAACCCCCGCCCACCGGGCTGGTCCGGGTGGCTGACAAGGAGCGCATCCACGTACAGTCGCCCCTCGGCGTCTCGAGTATCTGCAGGAGGAGAACCGTGTTTTGAAGGCGCAGCTCGGTCAGCGGTTACGCTTGAGCGACGAGCAGCGTCGACGGCTCGCGGCCAAGGGGAAAGAGCTTGGACGGAAACTCCTCGCGGAAGTGGCAACTCTGGTCACCCCGGATACGATCCTCCGATGGCACCGTGAGCTCATCGCGAGGAAATGGACGTACCCTCGTCGTCCAACGGGGCGTCCGCCCATCTCGTCGGAAATCGAGGAGTTGGTCGTGCGCATGGCCAAGTCGAGCCCGTCTTGGGTGTGCTCCGCAAAAAATCGATCTAGCGTAACGGACGATGTTTCCAGGAACGACTTTTTCATGCAGCGGACACTCGGGTGTGTGGGAGAATTGAGCCTCGCCCACTCGCCCGGCATAGGAGTGAGGAAAGAAAGCCGGCCTATGTCCGAGGCCAAGCATATCGGGAGGATCTGAGCTTGGAGGGAATCCGACTCAACTGGATCGCCAACTTCATCTGGAGCCTCGCGGATGACGTGCTGCGCGACCTCTACGTCCGCGGCAAGTATCGGGATGTGATCTTGCCCATGACCGTGCTGCGGCGGCTCGACTCGCTCCTTGAGCCGAGCCAGCCGGCCGTGCTGGAGATGAAAACCTCTCTCGACAAGGCGAGGATCATCCACCAGGACTCGGCACTGCGTCAGGCCGCTGGCCAGTCGTTCTACAACACATCGAAGTTCACGCTGCGCGACCTCAAGGCCCGCGCCAGCCAACAGCAGCTCAAGGCCGACTTCGAGGCGTACCTCGACGGCTTCTCACCGAACGTCCAGGACATCCTGGAGAAGTTCGAGTTTCGAAACCAGATTCCCCGCCTATCCAAGGCCGACGCCCTCGGCACGCTGATCGAGAAGTTCCTCTCGCCGGACGTGAACCTGAGTCCCCACCCGGTCCTCCATGGCGACGGGTCGATCAAGCACCCCGGCCTGGATAACCACGCGATGGGCACGATCTTCGAGGAGCTAGTCCGCCGCTTCAACGAGGAGAACAACGAAGAGGCTGGCGAGCACTGGACCCCGCGCGATGCCGTGACGCTGATGGCGAAGCTGGTCTTCTTGCCTGTCGCCGACCAGATCGACTCAGGGACCTACCTGGTATACGACGGCGCCTGCGGCACGGGGGGCATGTTGACGGTGGCCGAGGAGACGTTGACGCAGCTCGCCGAGCAGCGTGGCAAGCAAGTCGCTACCCATCTCTACGGCCAGGAGATCAACTCCGAGACCTACGCCATCGCCAAGGCGGACCTCCTTCTCAAGGGCGAGGGGGAAGCCGCCGACAACATCGTCGGGGGTCCGGAACACTCGACGCTTTCCAACGACGCCTTTCCGTCCTGCGAGTTCGACTTCATGCTCTCCAATCCGCCTTACGGCAAGAGCTGGAAGAACGACCTGGAGCGTCTGGGTGGCAAGGCGGGTATCAAGGACCCGCGCTTTCTGATCGAACACGGCGGTGATGCTGAGTACTCGCTCATCACCCGCTCCAGCGACGGTCAGATGCTGTTCCTGGCGAACATGCTCTCGAAGATGAAGCGCGACACCCCGTTGGGGAGCCGCATCGCCGAGGTCCACAACGGCAGCTCGCTCTTCACCGGAGACGCCGGTCAGGGGGAGAGCAACATCCGCCGCTGGATCATAGAGAACGACTGGCTGGAAGCCCTCGTCGCGCTGCCGCTAAACATGTTCTACAACACCGGCATCGCCACCTACATCTGGGTGTTGACAAACCGAAAACCCGCCCATCGACGCGGCAAGGTCCAGCTCATCGACGCCACGCCGTGGTTCAAGCCGCTCCGCAAGAACCTGGGCAAGAAGAACTGCGAGCTGTCCGAGGAGGACATCATCCGCATCTGCGACACGTTCCTGGCCTTCGAGGAGACCGAGCAGTCGAAGATCTTCCCGAACGCCGCCTTCGGGTACTGGAAGGTGACGGTCGAGCGGCCCCTCCGGCTCACGGGGGTCGACCCCGACCGGGCCTACGCGGCGAAAGAGATCAAGGCGCTCAAGGAGACCGCCGAGCGGTCCGGGAGCGCCCCGTCCGTCATCAAGAAGATCCACAAGCGCGGTGTCGAACCCAACCCACTGGTTGGCCTGTTCGAGGCGATCATCAAGGGCAAGCGGTGCACGGTCGAGTACGAGCCGGACAGCGACCTGCGTGACACCGAGCAAGTGCCTCTACTGGAGGATGGCGGCGTCGAGGCGTTCCTGCGCCGTGAGGTGCTCCCGTACGCGGCCGACGCCTGGTACGTCCCGGACAGCGTCAAGACCGGCTATGAGATCAGCTTCACGCGCTACTTCTACAAGCCGAAGCCGATGCGGACGTTGGAGGAGATCCGCGCCGACATCCTGGCGGTGGAGAAGGAGACGGAGGGGCTGCTGGGTGACATTCTCAATATCTCGGGGAACAAGCAATGACGGACGCGCCCAAGGTTTATCTCGTCAGAGCTGGCCGAAATGGTGAAGATGAGGACTACGCGCTAACGCACAATCTCGCCATCATAGGCTTTCAGAATGTGCCATCTCTAGAAGGGACGAAAGGCTATGATGAGGTAGCCGGCCTCGTGAGCGAGGCGCTACCTGACCGGAAGCCACGTGCTGTCGGTAATTTCGCACGACAACTCGGGGCCTTCGCGCTTGCAATGCAGGAAGGTGACATTGTCGTCCTGCCACGCAAGCTTACCTCGCAGATCGCCATCGGCCGTGTGACAGGACCCTACAGATATCAGCATGTGAACACTGTGTCCCGGCACACGCGGCCGGTGGAGTGGTTGCAACGCGAACTTCCGCGTACCACCTTCGAGCAAGACCTGCTCTATTCGTTCGGCGCTTTCATGACAGTCTGCAACATCTCGCGCCACGACGCCGCCCGGCGCGTCGTGGCCGTGCTCGAAGGCAAACCGGATCCAGGGCCTTCTGTCCCCTTGAAGAGCCTGACCGTATCGCCGCCGCCAACAGACGAAAGCGAATCCATACCAGACCTGTCACAGGTGGCCCACGACCAGATCGTTGCCCAGATCCAGTCGCGGTTCGCTGGGCATGGGCTGGCGCGACTCGTGGATGCCGTGCTGCGGGCTGATGGTTGGGTGACAAAGATCTCCCCGCCTGGGCCAGACGGAGGTGTGGACGTTCTCGCGGGAAGTGGTTCACTGGGGTTGGACGTGCCACGCCTTTGTGTGCAGGTCAAGTCGCAGAACACCCCCGCAGACGTAACCGTGTACCGGACCTTAAAGGGCACTATGCATACCTTCAAAGCGGAGCAGGGGTTGCTCGTTTGTTGGGGCGGCTTCAACAAGAAGGTTCTACAGGAATCGCAGCAGAGCCACTTCATGGTGCGTCTGTGGGACAGCAGCGATCTCGTGGGAGCCATCTATCGCAACTACGAACGACTGCCAGCGGAAATCCAGGCGGAGTTGCCGCTGAAACGGGTATGGATGCTCGTAGTAGAAGAACCCGCGGAATAAACGTGGATCTCAAACCCTACCCGACGTACAAGGACTCCGGCGTGCTGTGGCTCGGCGAGATGCCGGCGCACTGGGAAATGCGGAGGTTGCGCAATACGTCCGAAATGCGGGTTAGCAACATCGACAAGCACACGAAGGATGAAGAACAGCCGATTCGCCTCTGCAACTATGTCGATGTCTACAAGAATGATCGCATCAGGTCCGGGATGGCCTTCATGCGTGCGACTGCGACCACGGACGAGATCGAACGGTTCCGGCTGCGTTCCGGCGATGTGCTGATCACAAAAGACTCTGAGGCGTGGAACGATATTGGTGTTCCAGCACTTGTCGAGGATACCCAAGACGACATCGTCAGCGGCTACCACTTAGCGTTGCTTCGCCCATTCCTTGAACGTGTCGATGGTGGGTATCTATTTCGCGCGCTGCAGAGCACGGCCGTCGCGTATCAGTTTCATGTCGAGGCGAACGGTGTCACGAGGTATGGGCTCTCACACAGCGCCATCAAGTCGGTGTGGCTGCCCCTCCCCTCCCTTCCTGAACAAGCCGCCATTGTCCGCTACCTCGACCACGCGGATCGCCGTATCCAGCGGTACATCCGCGCCAAGCAGAAACTAGTCACGCTGCTGGAGGAGCAGAAGCAGGCCATCATCCACCAAGCCGTCACGGGAAAAGTGGACATCCGCACCGGCCTGCCCTATCCGGCCTACAAGCCCTCAGGCGTGGAGTGGCTGGGAGAGGTGCCGGAGCACTGGAAGGTATGCAAGCTTCGGCAATGCGGGTCAGTTTCTGGAGGCATGACCCCCAGCATGGACGTGCGTCGCTTCTGGGGTGGTTTGGTTCCCTGGGTGACACCGAAGGACATGAAGCAAGCTGTAATCAGTGATTCGAGCGTGAGGACTACGAACTCGGCGGTTCAGGAGACCTCCCTTCGGTTAGTCGAGCCGCCAGCTGTCCTGATTGTTGTCCGCGGAATGATCTTGGCTCGGAGAGTACCCATAGCTTGCACAGCTGCTCCAGTGACGATCAATCAGGACATGAAAGCGTTGAGGACCGTGAAGGGAACGAATGCAGCATTCTTGGCACGTTCGTTAGACTCCGCGCAGGAGGCGTTCATACCGCTCATTGACGAGGCGGGCCATGGCACTCGTCGCCTACCAATGGAGCGATGGCGAGAACTTGTCATCACGATACCGCCTGAAGAGGAACAAGCCGCCATTGTGGAGTACCTCGACAACACAACTGCCGACATCGACTCCGTCATCGATCACACCCGCTATCAGATCAACCTCCTCCAGGAATACCGCACCCGCCTGATCGCCGACATGGTCACCGGCAAGCTCGACGTGCGCGAGGCGGCCTCCCGGCTACCGGACGAGGTCGAGGAACCGGAGCTACTCGACGAGACCGATGCCCTCACCGAGGGCGAAGAAGAGCCCACCGACGACCTCGACGCGGTCCCCAAGGAGGCCGCGGTGTGACGACCGACACCAGCGAACGCGGCCTCGAACGGCTGATCTGCACCGCCCTGACCGGCTCACCGTGCGACGCCGTGTTGGCGCAGGGTGGCCTAGAAGGCGAAGCCTCCTCCTCAGGTGGGGTCGGCTGGATCTGCGGTGCCCCCAAAGACTACGACCGCGAGTACACGGTCGATCTGACGCAGCTCCTGGCGTTCCTCTTCGAGACGCAACCGGATGCGTTCGAGGGGCTGCGCCTCGAAGACGATGGCCCAGCACGCCGGAAGTTCCTTGCGCGCCTCCAGGGCGAGGTCAGCAAGCGCGGCATCATCGACGTGCTCCGCAAGGGGGTCAAGGACGGGCCGCATCACGTCGAGCTCTTCTACGGCACGCCGTCTCTCGGCAACCCCCTCGCCGCTGAACGCTACGCCCAGAACCGCTTCTCGGTCACGCGCCAGCTCCACTACAGCCGTGATGAGACCCAGCGTGCGCTTGACCTCGGGCTCTTCATCAACGGCCTGCCGGTTGCCACGTTCGAGCTGAAGAACAGCCTCACCAAGCAGACGGTCGAGGACGCCACAGAGCAGTACAAGCGTGACCGCGACCCCCGTGAGAAGCTCTTCGAGTTCGGCCGTTGTGTGGCGCACTTCGCGGTGGACGACCACGCGGTGCAGTTCTGCACGCACCTCAATGGAAAGGGCTCGTGGTTCCTGCCTTTCAACCAGGGCTGGAACGACGGCGCAGGCAACCCGCCGAATCCGAACGGCCTCAAGACCGACTACCTGTGGAAGCGGATTCTCACCCGCGACGGGCTGACCAATATCCTGGAGAACTACACGCAGGTCGTCGAGACCAAGGATGAGAAGACGGGCAAGAAGAGGAGGAAGCAGGTCTGGCCGCGCTACCACCAGCTCAACGTGGTGCGACGGCTGCTGGCCGACACGCGCCGGCATGGCGCAGGGAAGCGGTATCTCATCCAGCATTCGGCCGGTAGCGGGAAGTCGAACTCCATCGCCTGGCTCGCCCACCAGTTGATTGGGCTGCGGAAGGACGCTGCCGGGGTGTTCGACTCCATCATCGTGGTCACCGACCGCCGCATCCTCGACCGGCAGATTTGCGACACGATCAAGCAGTTCGCCCAGGTCGGGGCCACCGTCGGCCATGCCGAACGCTCGGCTAACCTCCGCACGTTTATCGAGAGCGGCAAGAAGATCATCATCTCGACGGTGCAGAAGTTCCCGTTTATCCTCGATGAGATCGGGAACGAGCAGCGGAGCCGGCGCTTCGCCATCATCATCGACGAGGCGCATTCGAGCCAGACCGGCAAGACCTCGGCAGCGGTCAGCATGGCGCTCTCCGAGGAGGGCGCTGCCGAGGATGATGAGACCACCGAGGACACGATCAACCGCATCATGGCTGCTCGGAGACTTCTCCCGAACGCGAGCTACTTCGCCTTCACCGCCACGCCCAAGAACAAGACGCTGGAGATCTTCGGCGAGGCGTACGACGCGGGCGGGCAGATCAGGCACCGCCCCTTCGACAGCTACACCATGAAGCAGGCGATCCAGGAGGGCTTTATCCTGGACGTGCTGCGGCACTACACGCCGGTCGAGAGCTACTACAAGCTCATCAAGAAGGTCGAGGAGGATCCCGAGTTCGACACCAAGCGCGCCCGGAAAAAGCTGCGCCGCTACGTCGAGAGCCACGAGCATGCCATCCGGCTCAAGGCCGAGATCATGGTGGACCACTTCCACGAACAGGTGCTGGCGCTCAACAAGATCGGAGGCAAGGCTCGCGCGATGGTGGTGACGGGAGGCATCGAGCGCGCGATTCAGTATTACCACGCAATCCGGCAGTACCTTCTGGAGCACAAGAGCCGGTATCAGGCCATCGTCGCCTTCTCAGGCGAGCACGAGTATGGCGGGGTGCAGGTCAGTGAGTCGTCCCTCAATGGCTTCCCGTCCGGGCGGATCGCTGACAAGATCCAGCAGGACCCGTATCGGTTCCTCATTTGTGCCGACAAGTTTCAGACCGGGTACGACGAGCCACTGTTGCACACGATGTACGTGGACAAGATCTTGTCCGGGATCAAGGCGGTCCAGACGCTGTCGCGTCTCAATCGGGCGCACCCGCAGAAACACGACGCGTTCGTGCTCGATTTCATGAACGATGCCGACACCATCCAGGAGGCGTTCGCTGACTACTACCGGACGACGGTCCTGAGCGAGGAGACCGATCCCAACAAGCTGCACGACCTCAAGGCCGCGCTTGATGGCTACCAGGTGTATGCCGACGCAGAGATCGACCAGCTCGTGACGCTCTACCTGGGTGGGGCCGACCGCGACCAGCTCGACCCCATCCTCGACGCCTGCGTCGCGCTCTACAAGGAACGGCTCGACGAGGACGGGCAGGTGGACTTCAAGGGCAAGGCCAAGGCGTTCGAGCGCGCGTACGGCTTCCTCGCCTCAATCCTGCCGTACACGCACGCCGAGTGGGAGAAGCTCTCGATCTTCCTGAACTTCCTTGTGCCGAAGCTTCCCGCGCCTGTGGAAGAGGATCTGTCCAAAGGCATCCTTGAGTCCATCGACATGGACAGCTACCGGGTCGAGAAGAAGGCGGCGAGACACGTCCAACTGGCGGACGAGAACGCCGAGATCAAGCCGGTTCCGACTAACGGCGGCGGCCACAGGCCGGAAGCCGAACTCGACCGCCTCTCGAACATCCTCAAGACCTTCAACGACCAGTTCGGGAACATCCCCTGGACCGACGGCGACCGCGTCCACCGACTCATCACGGAGGACATCCCGAACCGAGTGGCGGCCGACCGGGCCTACCAGAACGCCAAGCAGAACTCCGACAAGCAGAACGCGCGGATCGAGCACGACAAGGCGCTCCGGCGGGTGATGACGGCGCTGCTGCAGGACGACACGGAGTTGTTCAAGCAGTTCAGCGACAACGAGTCGTTCCGGCGGTGGCTGACGGACACGATCTTCTCGATCACCTACGAGGCTGCGTAGAGGGCTCGGGCTCCCGAGCTGGCTGACGAGGGAGGTCGCGAGTACCCGCTCAAGCATTGCCGGACCCTGATTGAGGCCGAATCCGAGGCAAGTAAGGACACCAAGGAGGCCCAAGCCCACCTGGACCAGAACGTGCTAGCCCGCTACGCCAAGGTAGCCCTGGCCTCGATTCTGGGCCTTTCGGGTGGCCTCTCTGCCGCCGCCGGCCGGCCCTGTCAGCGTCCGTTCTCCCCTTTAGCGCAAACGTGGCACTCGAAAATCGCGATTAGAGACGAATCCCTAAAATGAGGCCAGTTCAGCCCTTCTAGCGCGTCTCTGGTGACACCTGATCCGACAAAACCGCGCCAACGGCGCGGAAAATCTTACCCGTCTCTGCAGTGCCACGATTGGCCAGACTGGGTGGCGGAGGGAGAGGGATTCGAACCCCCGGACCTTTCGATCAACGGTTTTCAAGACCGCCGCCTTCGACCACTCGGCCATCCCTCCAGCCAGGGGAATCATTGTAGCGCCGAATCCTCAGAGAGAGATCGAACCATGGGCATTTCCACCGTCGTGTGGGGGTTTGCCAACGTCTGTAAAAGCGGCGCCAGGAAGATTGTTCCATAGAACCTGTTCCCTATCAACCACTTGCGGGCACCCCCCGGCGTGGTCGCTATATGAAAAACCAGCATGTTTCTTGCGAGTTGTACAGACGACCACACGACGACCCGACCAGAGAACGATTCACATGGAACCATCGAAGCCCGCGGACTACCTCGATCGCGTCGAAGAAATCCTGCCGTTTCTGAGAAAGCAGGGAGGTCTCGGCGCCATCCTCGTCGACCTTACACCGCTCAACCAAGTCGAGATGAACTATGGCTCTAAGACCTACAGCCAGGTCCTCGACAGCGCGACGGACTTGATTCTCGAGCTCTCTGGCACCGAAGTTCGTGGGAGCGACATCTTTGCTTCGAACGATCGCAACGGCGATGGCTTTCTCGTTTTCCTGAGTCCGCCGAAACGCGGCGGCGCTCCGCGGCTGGCCGAGCTCGAGGCGGTCGCGAAGCGAGTCGAGAACTACCTCAATGCTAGCCTCGGTCAGCTCGTCTCACCTTTTCTCAGCGGCCGGACCCGCATCACGGTGGGCTTCAGTCTCGTCCTTCACAACCCGCTCATCACGCCCGAGCGGCTCATCGCGCGTCTCGTCCAGGACGCTTGGGAATGCGTGCGCCTCGTTCGAGCCGACCGGCAGTTTCGCTCTCGCGGTCTTCTTCAAGAGATTCTCATTCACGAGGAGCTCGGTACCGTGTTCCAACCCATCGTCGACATGGGCGAGCGCAAGACCATGGGCTTCGAAGCTCTGAGCCGCGGACCGGCGGATTCGCCTTTTGCTAGCCCGCTCGACCTCTTCTCGACGGCCGAGGAAGGGAACCTTTCGTTCGAGCTGGATCGACTCTGCCGGCGCAAGGCGCTTAGACGGACCTTCCACGGATGAACAAGCGTAAGTGTGGGCATCATTGGCTTTGTTTTTGAAGAGAGGTGTGTGTACTGCTTACATCGTGCGGGGGTTGATTTCGAGCAGGTTGAATGCTTTGTGCTGCAAGGGTGTGGGGCGAGTGATGCTGACGAAGGACAGGCTGCGGGCTTCGTTTTCGACCTGATTTTTCGTGACCGTAGCAAGATCAGAAAGAAGCGTTCTGAAACTGTGGACGGGCAACCCGTCGGGAGTCTTCTTGGTAGAAGCCTTTGCCTGGGCGGAGTCTGAAGGCGTTGCTGGGCTGACGATGGATGAGCGTTTGGCATGGGCACCGTCAGGGTCGTCGTCGTCAAACAAGATCGGGACGAGGGCTTTTCGCATGTGCCATTCCACGTAGTAGGCGAGCATGCAAAGAAAGATGTGAGCTCGAACTCGCTCAGCGTTGTAGTGATAGATGGGCCGTACTTTCAAATCCACGGTTTTGCAGCAACGAAAAGCGCGTTCAACGACTGCCAAGCCTTTGTAGGTCCTGACAGCTTCGTCTGCGGAGATGGCCTCTTCGGTGAGGCTTGTTCGGATGATATAGATGCCGTCGAGGGCCGCCTCACGCTCGATGTTTTCGTTGTCGCGCTCGAAGTCGAAGCCGTCGTCCGTAATGGTGTAGCGAAAGTGCTTGCCCATCTTGCTCCGAGCGAACACTCGACCCAATCGTATGCCGATGGTATCTTTGCCTCGCAAAGGACGTTGGTCTCGCTTCGTCGCTTTGCTAATCACTTCTAGCTTTGACTCCGTCGACACAAGCATCTCTTCTCGCTTCCGCGCCCGCTCGGTAGCAAGAAGAGGGTTGCGGCAGGCGATGAGTCGCTCACCAGGGAAGCTAGGATGATGGATCTCCGCTAGGTCGAGTTCATCGAACAGAGAAAGCTGCAGCATTCCGTCTTTTGCAAGTCGCTGAATCTGAGGGGCACGAAGTGAGCTGATCCACTCGAGACCTTCCTCCGGTCGAAGTTCCTCGCGAATCCGGGCTTCGGTGATCATCCCTCGGTCACCTACGAAGACGATACTGTCAAGCTCAAAACGTTCTCGGACTTTGCGAATTTGGCTCCCCAGTGTTGCGGGATCTCCGGTGTTGCCTTCGAACACCTCTACCCCGACCGGCCGACCATCACGCTCACACAGTAAGCCGAACACGACCTGCAACTTGTTTTTCTTGCCGTCTCTCGAGTAACCGAGCTTCGCCAGAGGGCACGACCGACCTTCTACCCAAGTCGACGTCAAGTCGTAGAGAACCAGGCTGCCCTGCTGCAGATGGCGTTTCGCCAGTTTCTTCTCTATGGCTGCTTGGCGGCTCAAAAGCCAATCCAGGGAATCATACAACTCATCCTCGTTGGTGTCTTCAACTCCAACACACTCACCCAATGACGAAGTCAAGGTCTGTTTCGATAGACCACGGGCCGTGGCCAACTTGGAGCCCGGCTCTACGATTCGCGCCACAATCATCGCCACGACGAGGTCACGCTCTCGGCGCTGGCGGCTATGGATGATTCGCTCGAGGCCAACTTTGCGCAGCGTTCCCAGCACGGCCGCAACATGTCCGTGAGGCTTGCTTCTGGTGATCTCGAACTGCTGAGCCTCACCCAAATCCACGTTGCCCTTCAGCAACTGGCGAAGAGCTTCAATTCGCGCGGGCTTCCACTTCGAGATGTTGGCGACGGTCCTCGTTTTGGGCGCACCGCCTTCGCGGTAGCTTTCGCGGATGAGAATCGCTGGGGGCGAGTTGCGGTTCGGCACCTTGGCGATGTACATGCGCCGACTATACAGGATTAAATCAGTAAAATAACTGTTCTGTCACTATTACATGCTTACACATTACATTTAGAACCGCCGCATCTGCTTTAAACGTACGGGTTTACATGCGTCTAGCCGGCGGAAGTTCCGCTTAGAAATGCCAAAGGATTCCCGAGCGACACCAAGCTCTTCGTCAACGTGCTCCCCACGTCCATCTACGACCCGGCGCTTCAAGGGGACAGCCTCTTGCGTCTTCTCGAAGAAGCTGGGATCGAACCGCGGCAGTTGGTGCTCGAGCTGACCGAGAGCTATGCCATCGAGAACTACACCTTGTTCGGCGACGCCGTCAAACAGCTCACCGAGCTCGGCATCAGTATCGGGATCGATGATATCGGCGCCGGCTATTCGGGACTCGAGCGCATCGCGTGGCTGCACCCGAAATACTTGAAGTTCGACATCGGTCTTATCCGCCATCTCGACACGAGCTTCGTGCGCCGGGAAATGGTCCGCGCGCTCAAAGCGCTCGCCGACAAGATGGGCTCGACGATCATCGCCGAAGGGATCGAACGCCGCGAGGAGCTCGAGACCCTTCTCGAGATCGGCATCACTTACGGCCAGGGATTCCTTCTCGGCCGACCCGAGCCACCCACGTGGCGAGACGAGCAGGCCGAGAGCACAAAGGCCGAGAGCACGCAGGACGCGCTCGCGGCCGACGAACGAACCGTCGAGGCGCCGTAGTCCAGAGCCTCGGCGCTCACGCGTTCTTCGCAAGCACCTCAAGTCCGTCCAGATAGGGACGCAGCGCTTCGGGGATCGTGATCGAGCCGTCCTCGTTCTGATGGTTCTCGAGAATCGCGAGCCAAGTGCGGCCCACCGCGAGGCCCGATCCGTTCAACGTGTGACAAAAGCGCGTCTTCGCTTTCGGCTCGGGGCGGTAGCGGATCCTGGCGCGCCGCGCTTGGAAATCGGTGCAGTTGCTGCACGAGCTGATCTCGCGATACGTGTCTTGAGACGGCAGCCACACTTCGAGGTCATAGGTTTTCGCAGCCGAAAACCCCATGTCGCCCGTCGAGAGGGTCACGACGCGATACGGGAGCTCGAGCTTTCTCAAAATGGACTCCGCATCCGCGGTCAATTTTTCCAGCTCGTCAAAGGAGCTTTCCGCGTCGGTGAACTTCACGAGCTCGACTTTGTTGAACTGATGCTGGCGAATGAGCCCCCGCACATCCCTTCCATGGGATCCCGCTTCGCTTCGAAAACAAGGCGTGAAGGCCGTATAGCAGCGGGGAAGATCGGACGCTTCGAGAATCTCGTCCCGATGCAAGTTCGTGAGCGGCACTTCCGCTGTCGGGACGAGATAAAGGTCGTGGTCCCGGACCTTGAACAGATCTTCTTCGAACTTCGGAAGCTGGCCGGTACCGAAGAGTGCGCCCGAGCCGACGAGAAAAGGCGGGAGAATTTCGCGATAGCCGTGCTCCTTCGTGTGGACGTCGAGCATGAAGTTGATGAGGGCTCGCTCGAGCCGCGCGCCGAGGCCGTCGAGCACGGCAAAGCGCGCGCCCGAGATTTTTGCCGCGCGCTCAAAATTCAAAATGCCGAGCGCTTCGCCGAGCTCCCAGTGCGGCTTTGGCGCGAAGTCCATGTGGGGCGGCTCGCCCCAGCGCCGGGCTTCTTCATTGGCGGACTCGTCCGACCCGACAGGGACGCTGTCATGCGCAAGGTTTGGGACCGCGGCCAGAAGCTTGTCGAGCGCCTCGCCGACCTCGCGCTGCCGGTTTTCTTTGGCTTTGATCGCGTCGGAGTCCAGGCGAAGACGTCCCCTCAGCGCTTCTGCTTCGTCTTTCTTGCCTTCTTTGAACAGCGCCCCAATCTTCTTCGATGCTGTCTGGTGCTCGTGACGCATCGTGCTGACGTCGGTCTGGAGGCTTTTCCGCTCGGTGTTCAGGCCGGTCAACTTCTCGAAGCTCTCGAGGTAGACCTCGGCCCCACGCTCGCGGAGCTTACGGGTTACAAAGTCGAGATTTTCGGTAACGAATTTCACGTCGAGCACGGGTGCATTGTAGCATTGCCGCAATTCCCGCTTGCGCGCCGGCGCGATGCATGCGAGCCTATCTTATCTAGCTCCCGTGAAACCACCCCTGGACTTATTTCGGAAAAGGACTCAATCGACCTCATGAATATCCGTAAAGCCGTTTTGCCCGCCGCGGGGCTGGGGACGCGGTTTCTCCCGGCGACGAAAGCGCAGCCGAAAGAGATGCTGCCTCTTGTCGATAAGCCCCTGATCCAATACGCGATTGAAGAATCGGTCGGATCCGGTATCACCAACGTCATCATCGTGACCGGGCGGGGAAAGACGGCCATCGAAGATCATTTCGACGTGTCGTTCGAGCTCGAGCGCTTTCTCGAAGACAAAGGAAAGAGCGAGGAGCTCAAGATCGTGAAGGCGATTTCGGATCTCGTCAACGTGTCCTATGTCCGGCAGAAAGAAGCGCTGGGGCTCGGCCACGCGGTCTCGGTCACGGAGCCCCTCGTGGGAGACGAGCCCTTCGCGGTGCTTCTCGGCGACGACCTCGTCACGAGCGACGTCCCCTGTATCCGGCAGATGGTCGACGTTTATGAAAAAGTCCAGGCTCCGGTGCTCGCGGTGATGCGCGTCCCTAAAGAAGACATCTCGAGCTACGGCATCATCGCCGCGGAGCCGGTCGGCGACGGGCTTCACCGAGTCAAAAAGCTCGTAGAGAAACCGGCGGTGGAGGACGCGCCTTCCGACCTCGCCATCATCGGCCGCTACATCCTGACTCCCGGGATCTTCGATCATTTGAAGACCATCCCGAAAGATCAGCGCGGTGAGATCCAGCTGACCGAAGCACTCGAGTCTATGCTCGGAGAGTCCGAGATCTACGGCTTCGAGTTCGAGGGAGCTCGCCACGATTGCGGCAACAAGCTGGGCTTTCTAATGGCCACCGTCGATTATGCGTTGAAACGGCCCGATCTCGGTGCGCGGTTTCGTGACTATCTGAAAGAGCTGGACCTTTAGGGCTAGAGCGCCGTGGCAGAGTTCGTAGAAGTTGTTCTTGGACATCTCGGCGGGCTCACGAGCTATCTCTCTTGGGGCAACGTCAAAATTCTGGCGGTCACGCTCGGCGTCGTTTGGGTGATCCACATCGTCAATCAGAAAGTAGGCGTGCTCGCGCTCATCGGCGGCGTAGGCGAGCGTTTGCTCGGCTCTCGAGTCGAAGGGCTCAAGGCGAAGAGTGGGGCCGTGGCGGCGGAGAAGTCCGGTGACTGGCTCACCGCCGGGCTTCAATACGACCAGCTGGGCGATCTCGACAAGGCGCTCGATTGTTATGAGAAGGCCGGGGAGTATCACCTCGCCGGGGCGTTGTTGCACCGCTCTGGCTGAGAGCAAATGCGCCTATGGTGGTGGCCGAGGTATGTTCGACCATGAAGTATCCCAAGCGCAGCCAGTACTAGCACGCGAAGCAGAAGAAGTACCACGTTCGCAACTGGGCGGAATACAACGAAGGGCTGCGCCGCCGAGGCGATTTGACGGTCTGGTTTGACGAGGAGGCAATCGCGAACTGGATGGCCGACAAGACTGGTAAGCCTGGCGGTCAACGGGTCTATTCAGACCTGGCGATTGAAACGAGCCTGGTTGTCCGCATGGTGTACAAGCTCGCCTACCGCCAAACCGAAGGCTTCTTGAACTCGATCGCCTCGCTTCTCGGGCTCGGTATCGAGATCCCGGACTACTCGACGCTGTGTCGGCGCTCGAGGCTGCTCCGCAAGAAGCTGCGGATTCCGAAAGCCGCAAGCAGTCAACCCATCCACCTGATGATCGATAGCACGGGCTTGAGGATTCATGTTGGAACCGCCCGCAAACCGCCAAAGCAGCGCGCATGGCGCAAGTTGCACATCACCGTTGATCGCGAGACCGGCAACATTGTTGCGTCCGAACTGACGGCGTCACGAGCTCGTGACGCAACCCGAGTCCCCGCTTTGCTAACGCAGATTCAAGCACCTCTAGTGTCGGTGGCGGCGGACAGTGCATACGACAAGGAAGCGGTCTACGAAACCATCGAAGCGCACAGCCCTGGACGAAGGACGCGCGTGGTGATTCCGCCGCAACGAAACGCGACGCTCAGTCAGAATTCGAACACGGCCATGCAGGAGCGAGATCGCCATATTCGTGCCATCGAAAGACACGGCCGACGTGAATGGTACAAGCTCTCAGGCTGCACCAAGCGAAGCATGGTGGAAAACGCGGTCTATCGTTACAAGGCGACCATCGGGCCTGAGATGCGGACTCGAACGTTGGCGAGGCAACGAGTTGAACACCGAATTGGGTGCGAGATACTCAACAAGATGACCGCGCTCGGGATGCCCGATACGTACTGCGCCGGGTGACTCTGCCACCGGCACAGGGAGGTCAGCGATTTGCTCCGAGCCGTGCAACAACGCCCGTCTAAGCTGCTGATTTATTGTCTATTTCAAAAGAGCCGAGTTTTGGCACAGGACGGGATCGACATTTTGCGGAGCACAGGTCTTTGGAAAGGTGCAAACTGTTGACCCGCTGGGCGTCCGAGTATTTTGACCAGACGGTTTCCCTCAAACCTTAACATCGACAGCGACGTCGAAAGAGGGAGCGCTGTGGGTCAAGGCACCCACGGAGATTCGGTCGACACCTGAGTCGGCGACCGTGCGAATATTCTCGAGTGTGATGCCTCCAGAAGCCTCGGTGAGGAGCTTCCCGGCACACATCTCGACCGCGCGTCGCAGCGTTTCGAGCTCCATGTTGTCGAGCAAGACGGCATCGACGCCTAGCGGGAGGAGTTCCTCAAGCTGGTCGAGACGGTCGACTTCGACTTGCAGCGGGACCGATGGGCCAACGCTCTCACGAGCTCTTGTGACCGCCTGACGGATGCCGCCCGCGAGCGCGATGTGGTTGTCTTTGACCAGCACCGCGTCGTAGAGGCCGAAGCGATGGGTCCCACCGCCGCCCGCGACCACGGCGTACTTCTCGAGCGCGCGAAGTCCCGGCGTCGTTTTTCTCGTGCTCACGAGCTCCGGTGGCCTGCGGCCGATGGCGCTTGCGAAGGTCCGCGTCAAGGTGGCGATGCCGGAAAGGTGCCCAACGAAATTGAGCGCGGTGCGCTCGCCGGTGAGGATCGAGCGTGCGCTTCCGGAGAGGCGGACTATGGGCTCACCCGCGTCGACATCGCTACCCTCAGCGATCATCGATTCGAAAGTGAGGCCAGGATCAAGCTGAGCGAAAACGCGCCGCGCCATGAAGAGGCCGACAAGACATCCTGACTGTCTTGCGACGAGACGCGCAGTGGTTTGCGCTTCCGATGGCACGATAGCCTGTGTCGTAATGTCGCCCGCTGCTGCGATGTCCTCTCTCAGAGCTTGCTCGACAAGGAGGTCGGTCATCATCGCATGGGGTGGCTCGGGGCGAGGCGGGTTCATCGAACACGTCTCATAACTCGAGCATCCGCTCGACGGCTCGTCGCGCCCTCGCTGCAACGTCAGAAGCAATCTCCACTTTATGCGTCAGCGTCTGAAGCGAAAGAAGGATTTTGGGAAGGGTGATGCGCTTCATGTGCGGGCAGAGATTGCAAGGGCGAATGAATTCCGTTGACGGGTTGTCGACCTGGACATTGTCGCTCATCGAGCACTCGGTCATCATGAGAACCCTTGCGGGCTTCTGCTGCGAAACGTACCCACTCATCGCCGACGTCGAGCCGACGAAATCGGCTTCCGCGAGGACATCGGGCGGACATTCCGGGTGCGCCAGAATCGTAATCTTGCCGTATTGCTCGCGTGCGCCAAGTAGTTCCTCCGCCGTAAACCGCTCGTGCACCTCGCAATGGCCTTTCCACAGGATGACGTCGACGTTCGTCTGCTGGCTAACCCATCGCCCGAGGTACTCGTCAGGAAGAAAGATGACGCGTTCCGTACCGAGTGACTCGACGACCTTGACAGCGTTCGACGAGGTGCAGCAGATGTCGCTCTCCGCCTTCACTTCGGCCGATGTGTTTACGTAGGTAACAACCGGAACGTCCGGGTAGCGTTCTCGCAGAAGCCGCACGTCGGCGCCGGTGATGGAGGCGGCAAGAGAACAACCGGCCTCCGCATCTGGAATGAGGACAGTCTTGTTCGGGTTCAAAAGGTTGGCCGTTTCTGCCATGAAGTACACACCGGCAAGAACGATCACGTCCGCATCCGTCGCCGCTACAAGTCGGGCGAGCCCCAGCGAGTCCCCGACCCGATCGGCAACGCCGTGAAAAATCTCCGGCGTCTGATAGTTGTGAGCGAGGACGATCGCGTTACGCTCGCGCTTCCATACCTCGATGGCATGGATGTACGGCGCATGCACGCGCCATTCAAGCGCCGGCACGAAATCCCGCAACCGCTCGTAGAGATGCTCGGTCTCTGCCGCGATCTCGGGCGTCCAGGGAGGCGGCCCAAGAGAGATAGCAGGCTCACTCTTACCGCGGATCATGGCTGTCATCCTTATCTTATACTCAATATGGGAATACCCTATATTCGACCGGTTATATAGGTACTGTCAAGTTGAGGCATTCAGGGCCGATCCGACCCCAAGATATTGGCAACGCCGTGCGCTCAAGCCCCATCATCTAGCGGCCCGCTCCGAGCTTGAGACCTCAGCTTGACAATACCAGCACGATCGCTGACTCGCCAGGATTGTCGCCGCCGGTAATTGTCACATTCAAGTCCGTATCCGGGACATCCAAGGTCTCTGCCGCGCCGAGCAGGACGGCGTGTGCGACGGAATAGGCGTCCCACTCGCTGCACAATCCTGGAAACTGCAGACGTACCACATCCGTGACCAGTTCGTGACCGAGCGAGAACTGTTCCAGAGTGCCCTTGCATTCGGAATCCGAGGGTGATTGATGCCTGCCTTTCGGTCCTGTCATGTGAGCACCGCAGGACCGGCAGATATAGAAACCTCCCCTGTTCCTGCCCTCGCAGAGGATGACTAAGGTTCCGGGCAAGGCCTTGGTCACTTGCACGCCCAGGATAGTTTTCGGTTCAAGCAGAGCTTCCTTTCCGAAACCGTGGAAAAACGGCCGCGTCGTATACAGACGCCGCGCTCGTCCACGCGGCTCCATGGGTTGACTTTGGCACATCGATGCCGTCTATGTCAGCGGAGGAGTCCATCCCATCACTTGATGGCGGAAGCACCACAATTCTGGCACTGAGGGTCGTCGGCATCCTTGAAGTCGTCTCCGAAGCTCATTAGCGTCTCGTGATTGTAAGCGATACTCTCTTCCGAGGAGGTCACACATGTCTTTTGGAGGTAGTGGTAAGGGCCCGTTCGATTTCGACGCGTCCCGAATGCCGCAGATCAACGTACCCAAGTTCATACCGAAAAACGCGATCACGATCATCGTCGGTCTCGTTCTTGCGGTCGCCATGTTCAGCGCCGTGTACCAAGTCGACCCGGATGAGAGGGGCGTCGTGCTCCGATTCGGGGCTTACTCGTCGGATACGGGACCGGGGCTTCACTTCCTCATCCCGTTCGTCGACACCGTGATCAAGGTGCCGGTCCAGCGCCAGCTCAAGCAGGAGTTCGGCTTCCGTACCGCCGAGGCCGGCGTCCGGACCCAATATATCGACCGGGGCTTCGAGGACGAATCTTTGATGCTCACGGGCGATTTGAACGTTGCCGTCGTCGAGTGGATCGTGCAGTACAGGATCAAGGACCCGCGCGCGTTTCTGTTCAATGTGCGCTCGCCCGAGTCGAGCTTTCGCGACATGACCGAAGCGGCGATGCGCCAAGTCGTGGGCGACCACAGCGTGGACGAAGTCATTACGACCGGCCGTGCCAGCATTGCCGCCCGGGGCCACGAAATCCTGCAGCAGCTCAGCGACACCTACGAGATCGGTATCGATGTCCAGCAGCTCGTTCTCCAGGACGTGAACCCACCTGACGCCGTGAAGCCCTCGTTCAACGAGGTCAACGAAGCTATCCAGGAGCGCGAGCAGCTCATCAACGAAGCGCGCACCGAGTTCAACCAAGCGATCCCGAAAGCCGAAGGCGAAGCGCGTCAGCTGATCCAGGAAGCGGAAGGCTATGCGACTGCCCGCGTGAACCGCGCCGAAGGTGAAGCCACCCGCTTCGAAGCCATCTACGACGAGTACCGCAAAGCACCGCGCGTCACCCGTACCCGCATGTATCTGGAGATGCTCAACGAGGTACTGCCCCGTGTCGGAAAGAAAGTGATCGTCGACGAAGAAGGTGCCTCGGTTCTCCCGTTGATGAATCTAACCCAAGGAGGACAGCAATGAACGCGAGCCGCACGCTCTTCACCGGACTACTGATCGTCGCGGGGGCCTTTTTCGCCACCAGCCTCTACACGTTGAACGAGACCGAGCAAGCGATCATCACGCAATTCGGGGAACCGGTCGGCGGCGCGGTTCAAAAGGCGGGGCTTCACATCAAGCTTCCATGGCCGTTCCAAGAAGTGCACCGCTTCGATAAACGCTGGCTCCCGTGGGACGGCGACGCCAATCAGATCCCGACCAAGGACAAGAAGTTCATCTGGGTCGACACCTATGCCCGATGGCGTATCTCGGACCCGCTACAGTTCTTCGTGTCGCTCAGGAATGAACAGCAAGCACAAAGCCGGATCGACGACATCATCGACGGCGAAACGCGCAACGCCGTCGCGAGCTTCGACCTCATCGAGATCGTTCGCGCGACCGATCGCGAGTTCGAGGTGACCGAAGTGCTCATCGGCATGCTGGAGCAGGAAGTTCCAACGCAGATTCAGAGTGGCCGCGACGAAATCACGCGAAGCGTTCTAGAGCGCTCCTCGGTGGCCGTGGCGACCCTCGGCATCGATCTCGTCGACGTGCAGTTCAAGCGGATCAACTATACGGAGGAAGTGCGCGAGTCCGTGTACCAGCGCATGATCTCCGAGCGCAAACGCATCGCCGAGCGCAGCCGCTCCGAAGGACTGGGACGTTCCGCGGAGATCCGCGGCCAGAAAGACCGGGACCTGCAGCGGATCGAGTCGGAAGCGTTCCGGACGGCCGAAGAGACCCGCGGCAATGCCGATGCTGAAGCCACTGGCATCTACGCCCGGGCCTATAGCAAGGATGCTGACTTCTATCAGTTCTTGAAGACGCTTGAGACTTATCGATCGAGCCTTGACAAAGACGTAACGCTTCTGCTCAGCAGCAGCTCGGAGTTTCTCAGCTTTTTGAAGAAGTCACGCTAATGCGATAGGTTCAGCGCTCCGGAGGTAAGGTCCATGAAAGTAGCAAGATGGTTGATCCTACTCGTCGCCTGTGCAACGAACGCCCAAGAGGGCACACCGTCGATCGCGGAGAAAACCGCGGGGATGGAACGGCTGGAGGGATTCTTCGACATCTATTGGGATGACGAGACCGGCAAGCTCTATTGGGAGATCGACAAATTCGACGCCGTCCTGTGCCAAAACTCGGCCCTTTTGAAAGACCATGGCTGTAATTCAATGCACCGTAAAGTCTTAGCGTCATTTTACCAACACTTTAATGGCGGAAGCACCCATGAGGTCTGTGTGAGCAGCAGGGCTGCCCGATCGAACAACGGCTGCCTGACCAACAGTAGGATTTGCACATGGTACGTCATGATGGATCCGAAGATAACACCCTCGGGCCAGACGATTGTAAAGCCCACAGCCCTTGGCACCGTCGCAAAACACAGACGCTAAGCTGCTGATTTATCGGCTATTTCAAGAGGGCCGAGTTTTGGCACAGGACGGGGACATCCCCCGAGGCTAGCAAATGGATGAGGGATTCTTGGAAGAAAGCATGAGCGCCGAGCTTTGCGATTGGCTGATTGCCAGCGAATCCGCCAGTGCGATCATGCGCTATCTCGGTCTGGTCATCGCTCTGGCAAGCCGCTGGCTTGTCGTGGCCAGTGAAGCGGATGCTGCCGTAGTCTCAGCCGCCTTCCTGGCTCTGGGCGGTTGGTGGCCTACAGCACCAGATAGCGAGACGATATGGAACATCATGGCGACGCTGTTCGCGGCTTTGATAGCGGCGGGGGCGGCAATCTTTGCGGCGCGGTGGGCGGCCAGATCCACGATGAGAAACGCTCGTGACCTTCAGGACCGCGAACGTCGCCTCGAAGAACAGTCAGTTGCCGAGCTTCTCAGCGCAGATCTACACAGAAGACTGGTCATGCTGGTGCGATTACTCCAGGAGCCGGAGGCGGTGCAGGTAAGTGAACTTGTGACGATGGACACGAACACCAAGGTTCTTGAAGCCGCGCTACCAAAACTAGGTGCCCTAGGTCACCAAGGTGCCGCAAACTTGCTTGCTGTCTTTGACGGCATCTCGCTGCTAGCACGTGATGCGCGCGGGGGAGGCCGGGAAACGCAAGATTTGACCGGACGAATGCGAATTGTAGTGATCCACACTGGTCGTGTCATAAACGCTCTATGGGAACTGTACAAAATGGACCGGCCTGAGCCCCTCGAAAAAGCGGGGATCAATCTGGAAGCAGTAGGGCTCGGGCAGCTTAAAGACCTTGGGTTATAAGACCACGGTGCTTTGACCGCCGTGCACGCCCGTTGGTTCAGAGAAGCGTGGTCGGTGTGACTTTCTAGACCTGACCGCGCTTGCCGGTTAAGATTCCCGCCAGGGCCGATCACACGCTTCGCCATCCGCACTTTCAGGTGGAAGCCGTCCAGGTAAACGATCGCATAGACCTCCTCGCTGAGAGCACGGTTCTGCCATTCTTCGAAGCACTCCTTCAGCCGACTAACCACGCGAGACACCGCGCTCTTCGATAGGTGCTCCTCACCGAGCAGTGGTTTCAGCGCTTTGCGGATCCGGCGGCTATTCGCGCCCGACAAGTACGTCCCCAAGATCGCCTCGTCGACCTCACGAGTCCGGCGTGCATACCGGGGCAACAGCTCGCTCCTGAACTCTGTCGTTTCTCCCGTTTCCTCGTCTCGCACGCGGGCTCGTGGCACCCGGAGCTCGCGAGTTCCCACCGACGTCGTCACGCGACGGGTTTCGGCTCCGTTGCGATACCCACGGCGGTCTTCCGCACGCTCGTAGCTACGACACCCCAGCGCTTGGTCGACTTCTTCCTCGAGCACAACCTCGATCGCCTCCAGTACCCGCTTACGCAGCCGAAGTTGGACGAACTCCCGGTACTCGCTTACAGACTCCTTCGATATGGTGGTAGGCTTCTTCATGGCGTAATCCTCCTCCTCGCCTTTACAGGCGTGGTTTGGTTTTTCTTAACCGGAGGTTACGCCATTCTTATTTCCACGGGAATCGGGACAGATCCCATATGTGCGGCCACGACTAGTCCCATGGATCTTTGATTACTATACAAAATTAGGCTTTTCGCCAGCCCATAAGATTCATAATAGTCATGCACTTAGAAGGGTTTCGGCAAGCTATGCTTTGTCTAGTGTTTTCTGATACAGGGGACTAGTGCTAGCGAAATCACCTATTCATGCAGTTCATGTAGCAGAGAGAGCAGACACCACAAGGCTCTATCGATTTTTCATCACTCACTCTCCAACTGGTCCGTAGTCATGGGCAACCAGCGCTTTCAAACGGCTTCGGTATGCCTCCTCCCTTGTGACGTTGACATAGAACCCGGCAGCCTTGACCTTTACAATACTTGCTCTTAGTCGAAGGTACACGTTAAACTTATCCCCTGTGCTTTTCTCTTCCGCAACGGCCCATCCGATCGAAGGTTTCCACAGGAAGTCATCTGGTTCGTGTACCAGTTTGGCCTCCTGCTGGGAGTGAATCAGCTTCTCCCATTCTGACTCCAGATCTTCTTCCAGCTGACGCAGAGCATCGGTAACCCGGAAAGCTTCCTTCAAGAGGGATGCCTTGGCGTCCTCTCCTATCAGTCCGATAAGCTTAGTAATTCGATCGTTGTCCGTGGAACTGCGCAAAACACTGTCATTGAAAACGTCTCTTAGGGCAAGTGCCCTCTCGAAAGCGGCCCTCTCTCCTGACCCTGCCTGAATCGAAAGGCTTTTGAGGAATGCGAGCCAGAGCATCCCGTCTCCAACGGCTTCCAGAAAAATCTTCTCCTTCCCCTCACTCCGCAGTCGATTACGAATGCTATTCAGTATTCCACGGAATTTGGCAGATCCTGGCGAGGCTATCTGAAAAAGCGTGTCGAAGACGTGGCGCGCCCACGACACGGCATCGTTCCCGGACACCCAACCGTACTGCGTCCCCAAAATTCCGACCACCAGTGGATAAGCTGCAGCCTGCACGAATTGGCGTGCGGAACAGCGTTCAGCAAATACCGGGTCCCTGAAATTGTCGAGCCACTGTTCCGTCTGGCGGCTGAGACGCTTCTGGATCTGCTCGGAAATCTTCTTCTTCTCCTCCTTCTCCTCACGCTGAGGAGGCCGCTGGGTGATCGGGGCCGACTCGTCGTCAATTACTACGTCATTGCGAATCTCTTGAGTTTTCTCTGGAAACAGTGCACGCATGACACCGTATAGAGAGAATCTCATGGATCGACCTCCGAGATCACAGGAATACCTTGCAGTCTCCTCCGCAAGGGAACGAACCAGGGTTTCCGGATCCACCGGAGGAACTTCCTCAGCACCTTCGGCGCGGTCTTTCTCGCAACGTGCAACAGGCGTCCTGCGAGGATCCGGAAATGCTTGGAGATCAGTCAGAAGGACAGTCCCGATTTGGTGCAACTCCCGCAGAATCCGGCGCTGTTCTGCTGGCAAAGGACTGCGCCGCATTCCGTCGAGCACGTTTTCAATCTGGCGACCGTGTGCCGCATGGATCAATTCGGCATGGTTGTTGACCCAGTGCATCCGAGTCTTCTTCTCACTACCGTCTGCGGAAACGATCGTCACGACCGCAAATCGCGTTCGAGCGGTTTCCTCTAGGGTAACAACCGCCACCCAGGTCGACAGATCAGCTGGTGCATGCTGACACTCTGCAATCTTCCCCTCTAGGTCGACTGTGACAAGGGTTCCGGTGGGAAGCTCATCAATGAAGCGAATCATCAGTTCAGAATTGCGCGGATCCCAATTGATCTCGCTCAGTCTGAAACGGAGCCCATCGCCCGATGGCTCGACCTCTTCCTTTTCCGTGGGAGTTAGTAGCGCATAGGGCTCAGCGTCCTCGAAGACTCCGGCCACTTCCTCGACTAGTTCCCGAGGTATCTGGTCATAGACACTGACGGCCTCTATATTTCCGCCGTCCGCTGGATCTCGTAGCCAGGCGCTACGCGAACAGTTCGCGGAACCCATAAGCGCTGCATCTCCGTTCAGACCGGATAACCAGCAAAGTTTGGCGTGCAGCGGTCTGTCGGAGTCGGCTTTCAGGATTTGAACGTCAATAGGAATCTTCTTGATGAGCACCGGATCAAATGAGGCACTTCTCGGATCGACGGCGACAATCGCACGCTCTACTCCGAAAACGTTATGTAACCATTCAAGAAACGCCCCATCTCGATCGGTAGATCCGGTCAAGACTCTCGCTTCCTGGAATCGGCGACCGTTCCATCGTTGGGCGAGTTGAGAACTGAGCGGGTGGCCAGCTTTGCTGAAAAGTACGGGGTTCGTGAGAGTCCCCTCCGACGCAACCAGCGACTCGACAGCAGGTAGACCCCGGATGCGCTGGGGAACATTATGCGTTGCACCGCCGGGACACCAAGCCTCTATCTGTTCGATCAGAGATCGAATCCAGCCGCCGTCGCGTTTGTCTAGTGCCCAAGCGGTACCCATCTCTCTGTTGCCACCCCAACCGCCGAAAGTCACGTTGCCGCTTCCCACCCACGCGATGACACCCTCTCGTCCTGCCCGTATGATGATCTTCGGATGAAACGCCCCAGCCACTGCTGCAGAAACCAGTTGGTAGCGCCGTCCGAGGTGTACGAGTCCGTGGCTCCATCGGGGCAGCGATGTGTCAATTCTTGACGGATCGGCAATGACGACAATGTCGCCCGTTCCGCAGCCCCACAGTTCCCGAAGTACTACGCGCTCAAAGAAGATCGGATCGAAGTCGTACGTAAGAAACAAAGCGGACGAGTATCCGGGAATGTTGCAGAACTCCCGCGGATTCACGACCCCTCCCAGGACCGGATAGTTCGCAGACAGCGATCAAGAACGTCTTGCCCGGCAGACGTAATGCCCTCATCGAGGAGGCCGAGTTGACAAAGCCAACTTGTGGCTTGCGAGATCCGGGACGCCGTTCGTCCAGGGCTGAACTGCCTTCCCCGATCGTGCCACTTATCACCATCTGAAAGAAAGACAGCAACATCACGAGAAGAGTCTGTAGCCATCCGGCTCCATGCGATGTCCAGGTGCTGTTCTGCGGTCAGATACGACAAATCTGCAGTAACGTCCTCAAGCGACCACGCTTCCTTGATGTACCGCCGAACCGCAGGTCTAATGACTTCAAACAAGCCCATCCGCGACCAGCTCCCCGCACCATCTTCGAAAGAATGGTCTGAATGCTCTTCCCACGGCTCGGAACGCCATATAGCCACACACCACGACACGGGAATCAACACCAGTGCACCGGCCCCTGCGCTTGCCGCAACGTCGATGATCGCTGACTCCCGCAGTCTTCCATCCCCTCTTCGCAGCCCTCGTCGACTGACGGGCCGTCCCAGGTTGTCAATGCATCGTTGATTCAGCCCTTCGAACGACAATGTTTGGATGGCCTCTCCCGATTCGGCCAAGAAAAGGTCTTTCAGCGCTTCAGTCTGATCGTTTCGAGCGGCCATTAGGTGCTGGATTACCTGCGACGCCTTGACCGCCCCAGAAAGCCCTGTAGACTCCCGTTTCAGAGAGTCAACAATCTCGCGGAGTACCACCTCGTGAACATAGGCTATGACATCGCGGACCCGGTATCGGAGCCAACCATCTAGGATGCTGTCAAGCTCCTCAGGAAGCGTGCTTTCCGGCGCCTCCGCCTCGCGAAACAGATCTGCCTCCTTGGGAATTCTTCCCAACTGATCTGCTAGTGCTAGCAAGCAGGTGTATGTCTGAAATCGTGGTCTTTCCTCGGGTCGTGGCTCCGGCGGAAGAATAGCTTTGATCAGAACGGTTCTTTCCTTGTCGGGGATTCTGTTAAATGCTACGACTTCACCAAATTCCTTCAATTCGCTTCGCGCAGCAAAGTCCAGAGCAATCTCGCTTGATAACCGATCTCCTAGACGTGTCGACTTGGCATTCCGCCCGAAGGTTTCCGCGAGAACGAGACCACGTTCATGGGAAAGCGCGGGGAACGAGTTCCCTCGGCTCAATGTCAGCCCGAGCTGTTCGGATGGGTTAGCGTAGATTCTGGTAGCAAGTTGAGATACTAGTCTTTCCAACGGAATGGAATCGTTTTCCTGCCCGGCCAGCTGTATCGCTTTGGTCGCGCCGATAATCCCCACGACGGCATTATCGACGAGCATGTTTGCCACGGCGACCGCCGCCTCCACCCGAGCGGTGAAATTGGTGAAATCGTCCCATGAGTCGGGTCGCCGCGCGTTCCCGTACACTTGGATGTTCCAGCACAGGATTGAGAGGTAGCGGACGGAAGGCGTGATTGTCGTAACACCATCCAACAAGGCGTTGCCGAGGATCTGAACGGGAAACCGCAGTCCGAGCAGGTCCAATCCATCAACCGGTGTTGCGCCCGAATCGACCCATTCCGGAGTCGGCATTTGAGTCTCAAGTTCTAAACTCACGGTTTTTCTCGAATCTTTCTGCAGGCCGGCCGCGACTGTCTGGCAATTGGACCGGGGACGCCGTGTTCGCCGTGGGATCTGACGACCGGTTCGAGGGGGATGCGGACGCGGATCTGGAGTCCCTCTAGCGCGTCGCTCGGGGGCGCCGTCCTGGCCTCTGAGAATCCGTCACCGGCATAGAGCGGACCTGCCGCGTTCACCGCTGGGGCAAGTGTCCCAGCCTTCTATCAGCCTGTGCCTTCTATTTATTCATCCGCGCGCCCCGAACTTGATTAGTCTCCGGTCTGCCAGCACTATGCCTGCATGATTTCGTCGTTGGTTCCCGCTCTCATCTCTGCCGGTGCTTGCGCTGTTTGCTGTTGGTGATGTGTACGTATCCCTTTGCAGAAAAAGCGCTTACGCTCCATTTAGCGCGCGGCGAAGGTCGTGAGCGCTATTATGGCTGTAATTTAATGTGCGGTAAAGTCTTAACGTCATCTCACCAACACTTAATGGCGGAAGCACCGCATCGGGGCGGGCAGTCGCCAGCCGGAGAGGTCGTTTTGGCCACTGTGCTGGATGAGGCGCCGGGAGACGTAGTAGCGGAGCCGTTGCCCGGTTTTCTTTTTGGTGTGGCTCGGCGTCAGCCGGTCCCCGGTCTCGTCGAAGAGCTTGCCTGCCAGTGGGGAACGGGCTGCACGGCCCTTCGTCGTGCGTCTCCTTGGTTTGACAGCCCCTGCCTGCAGCTGCACCTGGACCGCGTCCCAGAGCTCCGGAGCAATGATCGATGGATGCTGGCCCTCGTAGACACACCTCTGGTGCCGGATGCGGCCGGCGTAGAGAGGATTGGTCAGCAGGCAGTGGAGGTGTCCGCGACGGAACGGCAACCCGCCTGTCCGGGTTCCATCCGCGGCGAAGCGTTGCTTGGTGCGCAGTCTCAGACGGTCCGCGTCGGCCTTCACCTGCCGGAGCGTTCCGTGCTGCCGGTACAGCGCATAGAGCGTCCGGACCGTTTCGGCCTCAGCCTCGTTGATGCGCAGCGTGCGCTCGTCCTTCTCATAGCCTAGCGGTACGCGGCCGCCCATCCATAGTCCCTTGCGCTTGGAGGCAGCGACCTTATCGCGGATCCGCTCGGCCGTGACCTCGCGTTCGAATTGTGCGAAGGACAGCAGCATATGCAGCGTCAGTCGTCCCATGCTGGTCGCGGTGTTGAAGGACTGAGTCACCGAGACGAAAACCGCGCCGGCCGCCTCGAGCCGTTCGACGAGTTTCGCAAAGTCGGAGAGGGAACGGGTCAGCCGGTCGACCTTGTAGACCACGATCTGCTCGACGAGACCTGCGTCGATGTCGGCGAGCAAGCGCTGCAGGCCCGGGCGCTCCAGGGTTCCTCCCGAGAGCCCCGCGTCCGCGTAGACGGCTGGCAGCAGCACCCAGCCCTCCGCTTTCTGGCTCGCGACATACGCGGCGCAGGCTTCTCGCTGCGCATCGAGGGAGTTGAACTCCTGTTCGAGACCCTCTTCCGCGCTCTTTCGCGTATAGATGGCACAGCGGATCTTCTTCATGTTAGGCCTTGCGCTTGGGCGTCAGACCGAAAAAGCGTGGTCCTGACCAGTGGGTGCCGGTGATTCGCTTTGCGATGGTAGTGAGGGACGGATAGGTTTTGCCATCGAACCGATAGCCGTTGTCGATTACCTCGACCTGGTAAGTCCGGCCATTCCACTCGCGGACGAGATGGGTGCCGGCAGAAACGGACCCTGCGGGAGCGGCGGCGCCGTTGCCTGGCGTCCCGTTCGCCATGGCAGCCAGAGCGCGCCGGGTTGCGGCCGAAAGCCCGCCATGGGTCCGGCACTGGCGTTCGTGCACGAGAACGCGGCGCATGAAAACGCGAGAGAGCGAGCGTGGGGGAGCAGCCCCGAAGGCCTGCTCCCAGACCCGCCGTAAGCTGGCGAAGTCCAAACCGTCCAGAACGACGTTCCGCCCAACCCCTGTATCCTGCGGCATCACCGAACGTTCGCTCTTGTGCTCGATAAAGTCCAGTCTAATAAAGGACTTCCGGGTGCGAAGTTCACTGCCCGTAGCTCGCCACGCAGCCCAAGGGTCGGCGGATTCCAAGGGCGTCTAAGCTGCTGATCTGCGGTCTATTTCAAGAGGGCCGAGTTTTGGCACAGGACGGGGTGCGTCGTCAGGGCCTGTGACTTGTGATGATGACCTCTGAAGTTAACTTCTCGCTCGCGACGCGTGGGCTTATACTCGCCACATGGATATGTGGGATCAACAAGATGGTGAGAGTGCGAAGGCGTGGGCGGCGTTCATCGTCTATCGTGGTATGGGCCCGAGCCGTACGTTGCGGGCGGCGGCTGCGGCGGCTGCGGAGCTTTCACCTAGCCTGAACACTTGGAAGGGCTGGGCGAATCGTGGGGCTTGGCGTGCCCGGGCAGCGGCATGGGATGCGGCGGCGGATCGCCAGGGGATGGAGGACCACACGGTGGACGATCGACCGCAGCGGAAGCAGGACTGGGGCCAGGTGCTGGACCGAGCCCGCGCGGACTCGCGAACGCGCCCCGGTGTCAGCCGCTACCGAGTACGACGCGGCCTTCCGGAATGACGCGGGCGGCTACTTTCTGCCTGCCGACGCCAGCTCTCCTGCATTTGGTCGTAAACGTTCCCGCGCGGTTTCAAAGATAATCCGTTGTGTCCGAAACTCCCGCGCCAGATTATCAAGTCGATGGCCTCGATCTTCGTCACGTCCAGCTTGCCCTCGACGATTGGGGCAAGCTTCGCGATCTTTACGGTCTATTTCAAAAGGGCCGAGTTTTGGCACAGGACGGGGTTCAGCAATATCTTTGTGCAATATTAATTGGTTACTCCCGCGTATCCACCGAGGATCAGGACACCGCGAGCGGAAGTGATCGAAGTGGCGGTCAGCGTTTGCGACCGAGGCACTCGAAATAGCGGTCGCGAACCACGCAAATCGTGGCATGGCGACAAAGGGGAGGCACCCATGGCGGATCGCGAAGGTTCACTGCCACCTATAGAGCCCATAAAGTTTGTCCCAACTGAGCGCGTGCGCTCCATCGCCTAAAGGCGATGGGTTCACGTCGCCGACTAAAGTCGGCTTGTCCTTGCCTCGTTTCACTACTCACTGACCTTGAAAGAATCGTCGTCCTGGGGCACGGCACCCTGCAACTCTATATACTTCGCTATCACCTCATCCGTCACGTTGCCCGTCGTCACCACGAAGTAACCCCGTGCCCATAGGTGCCGACCCCAGAACTCCTTCCGCATCCTCCGAAAGTCGCGCATCAGACGATTCGACGTCTTACCCTTGATCAGCTGCATCACTCGGCTCGGCGACAAATTCGGCGGCACGCTCAGCAACAGGTGCACGTGCTCAGGCCGCACATGACCCTTCAGTATTTCTATCTGGTTCCGAGCACAGATCTCCCGGATGAGATCCCGGAGACGAACCGCTACATCCCCTCTCAAAGCCGGCTTGCGGTACTTCGTGATAAATACGAAGTGATAGTTTAACTGGTACGTCGTGTGCGATGATTTACGATATCCTTTCACCTCGGGATCGTACCCCAAGCCTCCTAAAGGCTTCGCCTAAAGGCGTGGGATTTCAACCATCCCCGAGTGGGACATCAAAGGGAGCCCCGTGATCGTGGGCCGCAGAGACAAGGCAGAGAGAATCCGTGAGGCGATAGTTGACCTCCAACTGGTAATCGATGGAGCCGCCCAGCCGCCTTGTGAGTCCCGCGATGTAGTAGCGTCCGTTGCGCGGCATTGCTCCATGTTTCTGAGGAAGATGGTGGTCGGTGATGATCGGACCCGCCGCTTGCTGGACGACGAAATCTGTCGAACGGCTGGATTCGGATTCGACAAATTCCGACGAATTTCAGGCGACCGGAGAACCCTGACCCTTGTCCCAGTGAACATCCCTGGCGGCGGCATGGAATTCACGAAGCTGAACGAAAAAACCGGGGAGCCGGAGGCCGTTCATATCATGCCCATGGGACTGCAGCGGCTCAGTATTGCCGTCGAGTGGCCGTTGCCCGGAATGGCGGACTGGCTCAGTCAACCGACGCCCGAAAACGCATGGCAGATAAGGCCGGAGGGGTTGTTCGAGTCACAGTCGAGCCCGAGCCCTGACTGCGATGCGTGGCTCGGACAGCAATTGGTGATTTTCAACAACCGGGGGATTACCCTGAAGGATGTCATAAGGGTGATGGCTAACACAGAAGCGGCCCGCTCCCCACCCGTGGAGCGGCTAATGCTGCCGGCGGGCGACGAGGACAAAACTAGGTTCAGGGTTGTTAAGGATAGCGAAATTCACATCCTGAGTCACATCACGGTCTGCGGTGTGAGATACAGCCACGCGATAGTGATCGAGACTGCTATGTACCTGTACCGGAAACTGACTCGGAACAAGTTGATCAAGCAGCCCGAAGGCGCAGGGGAGATTCTGGTGCTCGGCTGCTCGCCGAATGACGTGTTCTTGCCTGGCCAAAACTGGCTTCACTTTGATGGCGGTCTCGCTATGGCCTTCGGAGGCGCGGAGCAATCCATATCACACAGAGTGAGGGCCCCGAAGTGATGGCACACCCAGACGGCCATCCCGCTTGTGGGATCGCCTCCGGTCATCCCCGCCGCCAGGTTCCAATCTCGAGGCGGCGCTCGTAGGTCTGTCGAGTAGGCGTGAGGCTTCGTGCAGCAGCTTCGTGTGAGCGGCGGCCCACAAACAGAGTTCGGTGTCGGTGTCTCGGCCGGGGCCGGGGTAGAGGCTGGTTCGCTTCCGAATAGGCAACGCTGCGCCGGAGAACTTCGAGAGCCTCGATGACCTACGGGGCACGCTCGTGGCAGAGAGCTAGCCCATGTTTCCCTTTTAGGTGTCTAAGTCATCGAAAACAAAGGATCGAGATCGGCGGTTTGTCTCTACGCTGACAGCACCTCCTCGGAGAAGGCTGGCGGGTCGCGTTCAACGATGCCGAGTGCAGTCAGGATCGAGTTGGCGCGAGCGGTGCCGCGCGTGACGACGCGCTTAGTCCGCCCAGAACCCAGCTGTAAGTCGACGACCCGGACCGAGCGTAGCGCTTGTAGTGCCTCGGTTGCGGACAGGTCGAGTTCGGCGACCTTGAGCTTTTTCTCAAGAGCCCGATGCACAAGGAAGGCCAGCGTAGCTACGAAAAGATGTGCCTCCACACGCTCATCGGTCTGGTGGTAAACGGGACGCATCTCAATGACATCCTTAAGGCATGAGAAGGCTCGCTCGACCTCGTTTAGGTCCTTGTAAAGGCGCACGGCGTCGACCGGAGAGAGGTTTTGCTCCTCGGTTTGAATAACGTACTTACCCTCGTAGGCTTGCTCGCGCTTGAGGTTGACGGGGTGCTCGAAGAAGCGGAAGCGACCGTTTTTGTACTCCCAGTCGTAGTAACGGTGACCGTGGTGGCGTGCCTGTATGCGCGCGGCGGCGGCACCGATTTTCTCGGGGGCTTTCAATCGTCCGTCGCGCACGCGGCGCTCGAGGGCCTCGAATGCCGCACGGGCACGTCCCATGGCCCGCAGCCTCTGCCCGCGCTCGTAGGCGAGCCTTTCGTCGCTGTGAACGACGAAGATGCGCACCCCAGACTGCTCGGAGCGGACTTCTTGCACACGAGTCTTAGGTGGCTCGGCTTTTTCGCTCACCGTGATGCCACCAGGGCAGTCGATCCACTCTCCGCTGGCGCGCTCGATGTAACGATAGACCTCCTCGCGCCGTCGTCTTTGCAGCCCGACGAGATAGCCCTGCTTGCGCGAGCGCACCACTGCCAGGCTGTCGCTCGTTACCATCCCTCGGTCGCCGACAAAAACCACGCGGTGCAAACCGAATCGTTCGTTGAGATCGTTGAGCACCTGCGGCACCGTTTTCGCGTCACGCCAGTTGCCGGCGAAAACATGGTGGGCGATCGGCCAACCGTCCACCATCACCAGACCGATAAGCACTTGCCGGTTACGCGGTCTGCGGTCGCGACTGTAGCCGTGGGCGCCGAGCCCCGGAGGGCCTTGACCTTCGAAGTACGTCGACGTCAGGTCGTAAAACACCATGTCAACCTCAAGCGAAAACAGATCCCGCAAGCACAAAAACAGCTCCTTCTCGATCTGTTCTTTGCGGGCATGCAGCTGGTCGAGCGTTCGGTACCATTGCTTGAGTTGGCGAAACTCCACGCGAACCCGCGGGGAGCGACTCGCTCGCCGTTCCCCATCATCGCGCCACTGCGGCACCCACCGCCGCCCCTGCCGGTCGCAGACGAAGTCGGTCTCGAGCCAGCGCGCCAGACCGTGCTCGCTTGACGGAGCACATAGCCGGTTGGCGACCAGCACCAAAGCTCGCTCGCTTAGCGCCACTCCGTCCCGCTTGCCGCGGCCCCCGAGCCGGTCGAGAATCTGCTCCAGCCCGAACTCGCGCCACAGCGTCGCCGTCACCAGCATCGGACCCCAATCCCACGCGTCTGCCCCCGCGACCTGCTCGGCTGCTCGCTCGGTGTCGGCCGGTTCACCGGCCCCAAGCAACCGATTGAGGGAGTCGAGATTGGCAACTAGGAGATCCTTGCGCCCCAAGTTGCACACTACGCGTTGCTTCGGCTTGCCGTGCTCCCGATACGACTCGACCAGGCGGACATACCCATGTTGAACCCCTTTGCCGCCTGCGGCCCGAACGATGCGGAAGAACATAACCTGTCCTCACGCATACTACATGTCATTGTCCACGATTACAACGTATTAATGGCGCTCAAAGCACAATCTCTGTCTCTACGTTTTGGGCGAAATTCAACCCCCGTTCCTTTGAATTCAGTCACTTACGAGCGTTAGGGTGCTCCTAAAGGGTAAACATGGGCTAGTGGGTATTGTCTCCCCCGTCGTGTCCAAAAACACAAACGAACTCAAGACCTGCGTGCCGCGGGCGTCTTGGATGAGACTCCGTTCGTATTTTCGGACACGACGCGTACGTGACCACACCGCCGCGTGTCGCGCGGCGTGAATGCCGGACGACGCGGGGATGGTAACCGACGTGCCCGGATCGCTAGCGCCTCGGCGTGTCAGCGGGGCTGTGGTGTCGTGGCGCTGAGACGGAGGAACGACAGAAGATAAACAGCCCAGTTCAGGGTGCTTGCGCTGCTTACTGTTGGTGATGTGTACGCATCCCTTTGCAAAAGAGGCGCTTACGCTCCATTTAGCGCGAAGCGAAGGTCACGAGCGCTATTTTGGCTGTAACTTAATGCACCGTAAAGTTTTAGCGTCATCTCACCAACACTTGATAGCGGAAGCACCATGAGAGCCAGCTCTTTTTTGAGCTGCAGTCTCGTGTCTTCGGGAATGTCTCCCCGGTAGCGCCACCGGGCACCTTCGAACGTCAAGTGGGCGAGGTGCTCCGACGATGTCGTTCTCTGAGGAAGACGCTCGGCCGGGTAGCGATAGCGGATTTCGTTCAGCGAGAAGTTGCATCGCTCGGCCAAGGACAGCGTCCGGTCAACCGCGAGAGGGTCGTCCGCATAGAGATCGCGAAAGGCGATCGAAGTGCGAAGACAGTATTCGGCATTGGCGTCGTGTCCAAAAACACAAAGGCGTTGCCAAGCCCTTGATGGTTGCGCTCTCCACGATAATGATAGATGAACTCGGCGCCGGACCGGCGCGCGGGTCTTAGAGTTCGTTTGTATTTTTGGACACGACGGGAAGGGACAGGCGACATCGTTGAGCGTTGACATCGCCCTCGATGCATTGGAGCAAGCGCTGCATGAGCGTCGACTCGACCTCGAGGATCCGTTGGTGCATCACAGTGATCGGGGCGTACAGTACTTCTCGATCCGTTACACCGAGCGGCTCGCCGAGTTCGGCATCAAGCCCTCTGTCGGAAGCCGAGGCGATTCCTACGATAACGCTTTGGCTGAATCCATCATCGGCCTCTACAAGACCGAGGTGACCCGTCGACGCGGGCCCTGGCGTGGTCTCGAGCACTTCGAGTTCGCCACCCTAGAGTGGGTGCATTGGCACAACACGCAACGACTCTTGGAGCCGATTGGAAATGTCTCCCCGGTCGAGTACGAGATGAACTACTATCGGTCGCAGGAAGGCTCGCTAGAGATGGCGAGACTCAACTAAAACAGTCTCCGGAAAACCTGGAGCGGTTCAAACAGTTAGCGCAGCGAACTTCGGTTAACGGTCACTCAAAGGAATACTGATCGATGCTGGTTTATGCGAACCATCTGCGTGTCCAGGGGGTCGATGCCGAGTGGGCCGTATTCAAGGCCATCGGCGGTTGGCTCAAGCAGCAACTCGGGTTCGGCCTTCGTCCGGATCAATTGAAGCAGGGTGGAGAGCACTACGGCCATCGTGGTGAGAACCAGGCGCGGCTGCGGATCCACAGTTGCTATGACGGTGAGCCGGCCCTGTGCGCATGGGTGCTGAAGCACGGCGACGACAACATCCGCGGACGGCAATGGATTGTGGAGGTTGGGGTCAAGAAGTTCGCAGGGACGTTGGAAGTCTCTTGCGTCGTGAAGACGGATGAACGTAGCACACTCGTATCAAGCCCTGTCAGTGCGTCGCAGCCTCGTGTTATCCAATTCATCACCAAGAACGTTCTTTCCGCTAAGGGTGCGGACTTCGCAGACGCCTGGCCCGGCGAGGTCTTGAGGACAGTCGGCCAGGACCGGGATTCGTACCGGGCCTTTGTCGCCGAGGTCGAGCGGGGCGACCGGGACAGTGCCATCGTGCTAGTCAGCGCCATGCGTGACGAGGAGTACCTCGTCAACCCAACCAAACTTCAGAAGACGCTCGTGGGCCTGGCGCACGTTGTACGGGTCCTACCGGAATCAAACAGTTATGAGATGGCAGAGGTCCTAGGCCAGTCATGGTCCGCATGGGACGGAGCCGTCAACGTGCTGGCCATCCCGTCAATGTCGGGCGTGCGGTCGCGGTACTTTCTCCGCGACGAAGTCCGAGCTTGGGGCGAAGAGCAGCAGCGCATTTCGCGGGTCCTGGCTTGGGTCACCGCAAGCACCAACATTCCGCGGCTGCGGATGCATGTGCGGCCAGAAGGCGTTATGCAGCTTTCGATGCGGCGGCGCATGGAGAAGGTGCACGCGACCAGCGCCAAGATGAACGCGGAGCAGCTACGTCAGACGCTGGATGAAGCGTCGAACCGCGCGGACGAGCAGGAGCGCTACTTCAACGAGATCGTCGATGAAAACGCAAACCTCGAAACTGAGCTCTCACGCTACAAGGAGGATCTCGAGGAGACGCAGAACGAGCTGCGGACGAAGAAGTTCGAGCTCAAATCTCTGAAAGATGGGTTTTCCCCCGCCGGCGCCGGCGCCTTCAATCCAGAGCCGCTTCTGGAATGGATTGTGCGCAAGGAGGAACCGAGCCCATTGGATTGCATCGAGATCATCGAACAATTCTATGGCGATAGGTGTACGGTCTTAGATAGTGCCCGGGCCAGCGCGATCAAGATGACGCGATTCATCTATGGACGCGACTTGCTCGACTTACTCATGCGGCTGGTAACGACCTACCGCGACCGGCTGATGGATGGAGGTGACAGCAAGGCACGTCGGGTGTTTGGGAAGAGCGAGTACGCAGCTAAGGAATCAGAAACGGTCATGACGAACAAAGCTATGCGCCGTCAGAGAACCTTCGACTATGACGGGACGCAGGTGGAGATGTTCCGGCATCTCAAGATCGGTGTAGACGATGACTCGACGCGGACGATACGCGTTCATTTCCACTGGGATGGAGACCGCCAAAAGATCGTGATCGGGTATTGCGGCGAGCATCTTCCGGTTTCCAGCCATTGAGGCCCGTTAGGGAGTTCGACGAAGTAGCGAACCTTCGAGTCGAGGGCGTGAGCATTTCTGCCACGGCCCGTCTCACGGGTCGTTCCCGCAACACCGTTGCACGCTGGCCGAACAGGGAGAGGACGGCGAGCTGCTGCCGAAGAGCGACATTCTCGAGAGCCAGCTCGCGACGAGCCTTGAAGGCAGAGACGGGAGTGCGAACAAACGACGAGATCATCCCGGCATGGTCCCGGCAGACCGGAGACTAATCAAGTTCGGTGCGCGCGGATAAATAAATAGAAGGTACAGCCGCGTCGGCTGGTCTCCGCGAATCTCGAGAACGCCTCCAGGATTCGAGCTTTCGGCTCCGTTCGCATTTTCGGACACGAGTGCGTCCAGCGAAGGCTGGCATGTTCAGTGGGAGAGAGTCCCACCGGGGTAAAAGTTAGCGCCCCGTAGCTTGAGTCACGTTCGTGGAGGAAACGAGACGGATGAAGCTGACTGACAAAGCCATCTTGAGGATGGTGAGCGAGTCACCGGGCCGTAACACAAGTGAACCCATAGGTGGCCCCGACAAAAAAATAGACCCCAAAGGCCGAGTTTTCTCGTGTCGGACGAAGGCAACAGGATGTGTCGCCAGACTATCTGATGAGGCACATCCCTCTGGCGGGGTGGTAGGGACAGCACGGTGATAAGGACATGCCAAGCAACTGGAGAAGCCGTCCTCGTCCCGTCCTGTGCCAAAACTCGGCCCTTTTGAAATAGGCCATAAATCAACAGCTTAGTGTCTGTGTTTGCGCCGGGGCCAAGGGCCGTAGGCTTTACAATCGTCTGGCCCGAGGGTGTTATCTTCAGCTCCATGATGACGTACCACGTGCAATTCCTACTGCTCGTTCTAGCTGGCTGGGTCAACCGCCAGCAGCAGGATGTGATCGACTACCAGCAAGAGGAGAACCGTGGGTATTGTCAAATTGAGCTGGTGACTGACAGAATGGTCCAATGAAGACCGATGCGCCAAGCTACCACGGCTATCGATTTCCACCGGAAATCATCAGCCACGCCGTCTGGCTCTACCACCGATTCTGCGTGAGCTTTCGAAACGTCGAAGAGTTGCTCGCTCAGCGAGGCATCACGGTTTCTTACGAAGCGGTCCGACTGTGGTGCATTAAGTTCGGGCCGGAATACGCTCGGCGACTGAAGCGTCGGCAGGGTCGTCTCGGTGACACATGGCACCTGGACGAGGTCTTCATAAAGATACAAGGTGAACGCCAATACCTCTGGCGCGCGGTAGACCAAGATGGTGATGTAATCGATATCCTCGTCCAGCCTCGCCGTGATCAGAAAGCCGCCAAACGATTCTTCCGCAAGCTGTTGAAGGGGCAAGGCCGTCCGCCCTGGCAGCTGGTCACCGACAAACTGAGAAGCTACAGCGCCGCTCACCGCGAGGTCATGCCGTCCGTCGTCCACGACACTGACCAGTACAGAAACAACCTAGCCGAAGTCTCGCACGAACCGACGCGACAACGGGAACGACAGATGCGGAAGTTTAAAGCTCCTGGGCAGGCGCAACGATTCTTGACCGTGCATGGACTCGTGCAAAATCTCTTTCGCGTCGGACGGCATTTGTTGCAAGCGCATCATCATCGGGAGCTACGAGACCGCGCTTTCATCGTCTGGCAGGAGGTAACCTGTGCCGTCCGATGAGAGCAAAGGAAGTCAGCTCGACGCGATAGGTTCGCTCGCTCAACGTCAACTTGACAATACCCTCCCAGCCAAACTTGACAACGGGCTCAGTCGCACCGACGTTGAGCCGACCTCTGAGCCGGTGCCACCTACAGAGACTACCGCGGTTAATTCATTCGGGGTGGCCGTCAGGCCGTGGAAAACTTGACAGTATTATTGAGACGCACTAGGCCTCTGAATCCGGAATGAATGAGCCAGAGTTCCGCACCTCCTTGATGGCTTTCAGGACCGGTTTGCGGATCACTTCCTTCAGCCGCTGTGCACCCTCTTCAACCTTAGAGAGATAGCTTGGCCCTCCCGGCTCCTTTAGCAGCCGCTTCAGGATTCTGCTGAGTTCGCACGCGCGGAAGGCAGTGATCGCAAGGTCGACAGGAGGCCACTCGGACGTTATAAAGGCACGGACGAGGTCCGTGCGCGCAATCTTGCACTTGTCCCAATCAACGAAAATTAAGAACTTCATCAGTCCGAAATCATCACTACGCAGTCCATCATATACTGTAGGGAAGGCGGCGATGATGATCGGAGATGCAGGCCTCTGACGTGCGGCCACGGCGAAAGGTAGAATCGTCGAGCAGATTTTCACATATGCGTGACGGTCCAATTGTGCGGCTGTTTCAATGAGTCTGGCAATCGCCATCGCTCCATCCGATGTTAGGTCGAAATCGCGGCGGCTGGCGACCAGGTGCACGATGAGGTCGACATGGGCCACGAGTAGCGTGCGCACTGCGGGGGCGACCCTGTCGAAGGCGACGAGCGTCCGGCTGACCTGTTTACCGTCCTGATCGGTGTCCAAACCAATAGTGATCACAGCCGGAAGATCAATATCATTGAGCACGGCAGCCATGACCCGTTCCGGCAGATCGCCGCCCTGCACCGCCGTATCCGCCAAAACGCGGCTAACAACGGATTGCGCCAGCATTGCCCGCTCGGCGCCCTGAAGCATCGGGTAAATCTTGAGACCCAGCGTGATATGGTCTGCCGCGGCAATAGTAGGGAGCACGACAACTCGCGCGGCCGTGGACGCAAACTGTCTCAGGTCCCCTGCAAGGAGGTTCAGAGCTTTAGTCGCGATTTCCGCTGAGCTAAAGGCCCGTGCCAGGTCGTCTCGGTTCGATCCTTCGATGAAGCTATTCAGAAAGACAGCCCGGCGGTTTCCAATATCTGCATTTTCGAGCAGCCATCTCATGTCGGTCGGATCAGCAGCAAGCAGCCGTTCAATGCAACGGTTCGTCTGCTCATCGTCGCTCAAGCGCGCAAATGTGGTGCGTACTTTAAGCCTACTGCCGTTCGCCATAGCGGCATCGCAGAGGACTTTACCGAGTCTTGGGGTTCGAAAGACGTTGGCACCCCAAACCAAGTCTACCGCTTCGACCAGTTGCGTAGTGTGAGCACCCGCAATGATCTGAGCCAAGAGAGCACTGTCCTGGTCACCACGAATACGTGGCAGAAAGCGACGCCCCTGGTCGCTGCGTTCTTTCGGCGTTAAGGACTGGAAGCCTTGGGTAAGACTTTGGATGAGCGCAGCATCGGTCGCTGCGTCGGTCGCTGAGAAAATGCGCGCGAGCAACCCGTCGTCGAGCAACGCAATCTCAAGCAACCGCTCGGGAGATACAGTGACGAGTGCTCCCGTTAATTGATGTGGATCAACGGTCGCTAGCGAGGTCGCGACCGATTGGAGCAGCTCCCCACTGTTACCTCTATCAATGGGAGCTTCACCCGCCAGATAGGTAAACGCCGAGCCCCAATCGCGCTGGGTTAGCTTGGTGCCGGCGGAACGGAGGGCTTTGCCGATAATGCTCGTGAGGGGCTCGTTTCCGAATTTTCCCAAAAGCGCCGTAAGGAAGTTCCACGCGCTCTTGGTATCCATAGATTCGGCGGCATTGGTGACGGCGTTTGCGATTGCTGGTTCAAGGACCTCCCAGGTCAAGGCAACAGCGTCACGTGAGTTAGCAATGTCGATTAGGCCAAGAACCGCTGTTGGTGATTCAATCGCCTTCTCACGGAGTTCGTCCCACAAGAAGGAAAGCCGCAAGACACTTTCGCTTCCTTCGTCGTCATCGGCCACCAAGGCTCCAATGCTATCAGCATCTAGCAAATGTGGGATGCGGCTTGAAAAAATTCTATCTGCAATGCACGATATCCAACGGTGCCGCTCGGCAACTACCTGTCCCGCTGTTTCGATTCTCCGGCATTCCAAATCCGAAAAGCGTGTGCGTGCTGACTTCGGAGCAAATAACAGATCGAATGACTTCCCTGACAACGTTCGTGGCGAAAGTGCAAAGGTACACAGGCTGAAGTTGCGTCGCATGCCCGGCCAAAAGGCTGTCAGCAGGCGCAGCGCGATTTTCTCCGGGCTCGGTGCTTCGAACATTACGATTGCCCTGCGCTTTTCGAGGAACAGGGCCTCGACCAAATCGGTGAGCGCTGGATTGTTGACGGGAGCCAATGTTGGGGCTTGAGGTTTGATCGGAACGGCGATCGGTTCGTCGCTTGTTGGACCTTTGAGCAGTTCCGCAAGGGCTGCCGGGATTGCTTCTTTCTCCCAGAAGTGCATGGGTACGAGCAGTGTTTTGGTCGTCACACACCCCGCGCGGGGAGCGTCGAGATCCTGTTCTGTCCTGGCGAGCACGTAATATTTTAGAGACGGAAGCGGATAAGCGCTCATATACGCATCGAATCTGTCTCCCGGTCGGAGGGGGCCGGCCATATCTGATAGGTGATCGATCAGGTCCTGATCCTTGCGATCCAGACGCACGGACGATTGAAGTAGTTGGTGTCCGCTTCGATAGCCGTGCAATTGCTGATGGATTGAGGCTGACATTAGGGTGTGGCTTGGGTTCCTATCGCCCAGGCGACAGGAAGGGTAACGTCGCTCACTTCTTCAACTGTTCCGTCATGATCGAATCGGACATAGCCGGCCGATTTAAAATCCGAATCCAGTAGTGCATCACGAAATCTCTCGTCCGCTTGGAGATCACCACCAAGGATGCTCATGGCAAATATAGTGATGTCAAAACGATCTAGGTCGGTGAGGCGGCCGGCGAAGAGCGGGTATTCCTTCTGAAGATAGGCCCGTGGTCCAGCGGCTGAGCGATCATTGTCGAGGAGATCCCAGGCTGTAACGATCACCGCGATTCGAGGCTTTCGACCGGTCGAGCGGTCGGGCAACTTCAATTCAAGAAAGCGCAAAAATTCGCACAACATAACTTGGGTCGGCATTTCGTCCGACTGAGCATCGTCCCCTTGATGTTCCATCAGTTCGGCGGCGTTCACCCAGTCCAGAGGATTCACGTTTAGGGGCGACAATACGCGTACAAAGAGCAATGCTCCAACAGCGCGTTCAAGCTGCGCCATCCGCTCTGGCGCGAGTTCGTTTGTTTCCACGGCTTTTTTCCAGATCTCCCCGGAGATATCGGGGATTACGAGTTCAGCTATTTCCTCTTCGTGGGACTCGTCCTGGCCAAGCGGTATCGTGACAGAGCTTTGGTCTGCTTCTAAATTCTTGTCAGTTCGGGGTACGAAATTGCCTTGATGCAGGTAGGCGACCGCATCTTCGACATATTTTATCTCGTCCGGTGTTCCTGAAGCGGTGAGTACACCGCCGCCAGTTCGGAGGGCGATCCATAACCTCCCGATGAAGTTTGTTTTACCCGTGTCAGGTCCGCCGATTAGGATGACGCTGCGAGTGCTCAAAAGATTCCTCCCGCGGCAACCCGCAAAGCATTGCGGGAGCCGTAAGCCGCCTCCGATCCATCGGGCCAGAAATCGCCGTCAGCAATAGGGCCCGCAACCGTCTGCGCTATAAGATCGGCGATACCCGCCCCAGCGGTTATTTCCTCGGTTTTCGAAAAGGAGGCGATATTACTGACTGAAAGATCGATGTCGTGCCGGGCAGCATGTTCGCGGAGTTCTTGCAAAGTCTCTTCGGCTGGCTTCCCTAGATCGAAGCGGGTGACGACAAGACGCACAGTCGGGATGTCGGGAGAACAGAGCGCTGCGACGCGATCGATTAGCACGCTCGCCCGATGTATCGCGCTTCGGCGCGCGACTTTTTTAATCAGAGTCTGGCCATCGACCATGACCCAGATCGCGTCGGCTGCCCTCAGGAAGCTCAACCGGTCCGACCGGTTATTCTCTATCAGGGCTGCCGACCATTCACCCGGCAGATCTGGAATGAACAGATGCAGTCGAGCACAATCAGATTTGCGAATTAGTTTGAAGTGCAAGAATCCTGTCGACCTGCCATCCCCGCGTTCAGTGTGACCTGTCATCTGTTCAGGCATGGCGCCGGGCCAGATGCGCGCTCCCCGCGACAACTCGTCAAGTCCCGTGAGGGATTTGCTATCGGCGAAGGTGAAACCATCGACGCTATTATGGGCAAGCAGGAGATAGAGGCTCACAAGGCATGCGGTCTTACCAGAATCCGGCTCCCCCAGAAGGCCGATTATGCGGCAATATTCTTTTCTCATTAAGACGCGAACATCATCCATTCCCAGAACGGCGCTCCGCGGGAATCGTGGAGTATCCTCCGGGGCTACCAAGACCAGCTCGTCATGCGTTGGGCTGGCATCGCCGCCAATATCCGCCTCGTGACCAGAAACCCGATTGGGACATTCGTCAGGTTGATTATTCAGGAGGCAAAGACCTGTCTGGGCAACCGTGCATTCGTTATTCAGGCATTCAGTTTTGCTCATATTGTCCTGTGATCCTTATACTGTATCCGCAGTACGGCTCGCTCGAGAAGCGCCCGCGCCCCCCATTCGGACAACGTCCTTGGCAAGTCAGCGCCCAGCCCTGTGCCCTCGCCCGAACGGACCGCGGACAGCAACGGAAAGACGAGCGGCGCATCGTCGATTAGCGACTCGTCTTTGAACGAAGCCGCGACCGCTAAGCGGTCTTCGCCAAGCGCCGCTAGAAGTTTCGGGAGCGGGAGCGGATCCGCCTCCTTAAGGCCACGCAAGGCAAGATTGCGATGAGATTGTGTGGGAAGGGCTCGCATGATCGCGCCGATCTCAACTCCTGTTGTGACCGCGCGGGCTTCCGGTGACAACGATTGGAGCGGTCGGTCGAATATCTCGCTCGCACCGCCCAGCACCCACCAAAGTAAATCAATCTCCTCGCGGTCGAGGGCAGCGTTAATCCGGAGTGCGTCGACCGTTGGCGCAGCCGCTAACGCGAATGCCTCACGAGTAGTCTCTTCGCCGCCGACCGCTGCAAACGCCGGCACGTCGTGTCGGTCGCGGGTTTCTAAACTAGTGTCAAGGATGTGATTTCGCGCAGATTCAACTGCAATGACTCGAAATTCTTCGAGCTTCGGCTTGTTGCAGGCAGGCAAGAAACTGAGCGCCGACCATAGGGCGACGGCCAGAATGTCCGGAGCAGACAAACCATCCCGTGCCGTTTGGCGGGAGTTGACCCACTGCACGATGGCTGCGGCCGCACACACGCCCATCTCGAGGTCGCGACCGTCCCGCACGAACGAGGCACTTTGCTTCTTAATCGCAGCTTCGATCTTAGTAGCGAGGGCATCCGGCATCGAGGGCGAATCGCGAAAGACCTCGCAGACCCCACTCCCGATCACCATCCAGTCTGAGACGGTACGATGCTGGTTCCTGACCAACCGAGTCTGAAAATTCCTAATCGCTGCGGCCCGTTTGGTGACGAAATCGTCGTCCGGCGCAGGTTCAAATATTCGAACACATTTTGCGATGTCCATCTGCTCCTCCTTCTTCTGACTCATTCCCGCGCTATCTTACGGAGCTCGATCCACAGCTCGTCGCTCCGCCCCGCCTTGACGAGCCCATCCAGGGCTCTTCGTTCGAAGGGCTCGCTCAGCGTTCCTTTCCAGTTCGGCGGTAGGGCGCCGAGGGAGGCGAGTATGCTCACGCGTTGGACCGGTGAGATATCCCGGAAAAAGCGCAACAATAATAACGGATAAGTGTCAACCACCGCTTCCTCCCGTGCCTTTGGGCCATGGTCGTCGAGCGCTGTGATGGTCACGGTAGCGGAAGCGCCATCGACCACGGCCTGTTGTATGTGCAGGTCATTCGCCTGTGGGGCATTCCGAAAGTTTGGGCACGCCAAGGTGAATCTTGGGTCTCGACCGCCGAGTGGCACATCATCGGCATCGAACCGTTTTTGTGCGTTCATCCAGGCTCGCGGCCGAACATAAACCGACAGCGCGTCCGCCTCAGCGTCCCAGTCGAATTCGATGAAGTTGTAGCAATAAGTGAATGTGTCGTCTGAATTAGGTGGGACAGTCGCTCCAGCCGCCAGTATCATCAGGTCACTGCCTTCTTCGATCGTCTCGGTCTTCACCGAAGGATTATGCTCATGACCGGACATGAAGACGCGTGCACGATTGCGAATGAACAGAAAAGCATCTTCGGAATCCTGGAACCAGTGCACTGGATGGTGGGAGAGGACGACAAGTTCTTCGCCCAGCCTTTGTTTCAGGACGCGCTGACGTGCGCCCAGCAGGAGCTTTCCTTTCTCATCCTTCTTTGAACAAGCAAGAGCGGAATTCAGCCGGATGAAGCGGATGGCTCGTCCAGGTGCCAATTCGGCCACACGTTCCTCTGCAAGCTCGGCATCTGTATCGAGCGGACAGCGATAACCCTCGGCGAAAGGCAGATAGGCTGAGAAGCGCCGAAAGAGCAAATCTCGATCTGCGTCGCTCTTCAAGAAACTGTCGAGTGCGGGTTCACCCTCGGCGACAATTTTCTCTAGCATCATTTTAGTGAGTTCCGTGATCTGATCTCGGTCGATGTCGTGATTGCCGGGCACGACCTGTATATCGTACATATCGCAACCGGCTGCGTCCGCGACCTTGTCGAGCCAAGCACCCGCTGCTGTATATTCGGATGCATGTCCCTGATATGCGATGTCGCCTGTGACAATGATGCCGGCGGCACGGCCGGACTCCAATTTTTTGGCAACAAGTTTCACATCATCAATGAGACGATCCTTGACGTCATTGTGGATCCAAATCTTCCCGCCATTTTCTTGACCGAAGTGAATGTCCGACAAATGCACGAAGCCAATACTCATCTGTACATCTCTTCGTGTCTATAGTGCACGCATTTTATAGGGTCTACGCGGATTCGTGTGGGTTGAAAACTGCATTTCTGGGTAATGGCGGAAGCAAAGCCGCCACGATCTTCAGCTTGAGATATTCCTCGTCGCGATAGCCGTAGGCGCGTCGTTGCAGAACACGGATTTTGTTGTTGACCTGTGCCTTCTATTTATTCATCCGCGCGCACCAAACTTGATTAATCTCCGGTCTGCCAGCACCATGCCGGCATGATTTCGTCGTTGGTTCCCGCTCTCATCTCTGCCTTCAAGGCTCGTCGCGAGCTGGCTCTCGAGAATGTCGCTCTTCGCCAGCAGCTCGCCGTCCTCCGCCGTTCGGTGAAACGGCCGCGGCTCTCGAAGGTCGACCGCGGGTTTTGGGTGCTATTGCGCAGAATCTGGACTGACTGGGAGAGCGTCCTCGTCATCGTGAAACCTGAGACGGTCATCCGCTGGCCAGAGGAACCGGCACCGGCTTGGGTTCATTGCGGGGAGCCGAACGAGGCCGTGCAGCGGCTTTCTTGCTAGCAGGCCTCGAAAGGATGTCTCTCTTCCCTGGTCCTTCTTTCATATCGAGACACGCTCCACGATGTTGCGAGTGACGTGCTGTCTACGCCGGTCATAGATCTGTGTGGCCCGAGGGGTTGGAGTGTCCGGCCAGATACTGCACGTCCTCCAGGGGCACGTTCTGGCTGAGTATATCCGTGATCTCCATCACGCGGATGAATAAATAGAAGGCACAAGCGACAGAGTGCAGAACCTCCACCGAGGCGAACACGAGTTCGCAGGACCTCAACTCCCATGGCTGTCTGCCCGTCAATACGCGATCTTCTTTTTTGCGGATCACACCCATCGAAAGTAGCTCTTCGATGTTGGAGACGGTAGTAGGGCGTGCCTTTCGTCGAGGAGAACGTCTTTCCGCACTCGCCGCACCGGTATCGACGGCGTTTCCCGGACCTGGTTCGGTAGAATCCGTGGCGAACGATGTTTCCGGAACTGACTTTGCCCCGCAACGGACATGCGAGATTGAGACATCTGCGCTGTCATCTTCACGCTGAACCAATACACCTGAACGTCAGGCACCGTGTGGTCAGCCCAGCCCGCATCGCCGAAAGAACTGCGTCTCCAGAAACCAGCCTCAAACTCTATCACACGAGCGGGTTACGCGGCAGCCACCAACACTTAATTGCGGAAGCACCGGAAGTTCGCCAATCTCATACAGCTCAAGTTTATGGAAGGGACACGTTTGACAAGACGCCGAAACGTCTACCACAATTAGGGGTGGCAGGGAAGTTGCCCTTCCACCACCGAAAGGAGGTGACCAACAAAGATAGAGAGGATGTCAGGAAAGTGACAGCTTCCTTGACGGGATGAAATCCTGTTCTCTCTATTCTAGTTTTATCTTCACTCCCACCTGTGCCTTCTATTTATTCATCCGTGCGCACCAAACTTGATTAATCTCCGGTCTGCCAGCACCATGCCGGCATGATTTCGTCGTTGGTTCGCGCTCTCATCTCTGCCTTCAAGGCTCGTCGCGAGCTAGCTCTCGAGAATGTCGCTCTTCGGCAGCAACTTCGCCGTCCTCCGCCGTTCCGTGAAACGGACGCGGCTCTTGAAGGTTGACCGCGGGTTTTGGGTGCTGTTGCGCAGAATCTGGACTGACTGGGAGAGCGTCCTCGTCATCGTGAAACCTGAGACGGTCATCCGCTGGCACCGTTGTGGGTTCAGACGATATTGGACTTGGAAGAGCCGACGGCGTAGGCCCGGACGACCAAGCGTCGCTCCCGAAATACGTGAGCTGATTCGGAACATGAGCAGGGCCAACCCTCTCTGGGGAGCTCCCCGCGTGCATGGCGAGCTGGCGAAGCTAGGCATCTCCATTTCCCAGGCAGCCGTCTCCAAGTATAGGGTTCGCCATCGCATGCCACCGTCCCATACTTGGCGGAGCTTTCTCGATAATCATGTAAAGGACTTGGTGTCGCTCGACTTTTTCACTTTGCCGACCGCAACCTTCAGAGTTCTGTTCGTCTTCATCGTCCTTCGCCACGACCGTCGCCGTATCGTTCATTTCAATGTCAGCGAACATCCTTCTGCTGAGTGGCGTTGTTGCACCGCTCTGGCTGAGAGCGAAATCCGCCCATGGTGGTGGCCGAGGTATGTTTCGAGCATGAAGTATCCCAAGCGCTGCCAGTACAAGCACGCGAAGCAGAAGAAGTACCACGTTCGCAACTGGGCGGAATACAACGAAGGGCTGCGCCGCCGGGGCGATTTGACAGTCTGGTTTGACGAGGAGGCAATCGCGAACTGGAAGGGCGACAAGACCGGTAAGCCTGGCGGTCAACGGGTCTATTCAGACATGGCGATTGAAACGGGCCTGGTTGTCCGGATGGTGTACAAGCTCGCCTACCGACAAACCGAAGGCTTCTTGCACTCGATCGCCTCGCTTCTCGGGCTCGGTATCGAGATCCCGGACTACTCGACGTTGTGTCGGCGCTCGAGGTTGCTCCGCAAAAAGCTGCGGATTCCGAAAGCCGCGAGCACTCAACCCATCCACCTGATGATCGATAGCACGGGCTTGAGGATTCATGTTGGAAACGCTCGCAAACCGCCAAAGCAGCGCGCATGGCGCAAGTTGCACATCGCCGTTGATCGCGAGACAGGGAACATTGTTGCGTCCGAACTGACGGCGTCACGAGCTCGCGACGCAACCCGAGTCCCCGCTTTGCTAACACAGATTCAAGCACCTCTAGTGTCGGTGGCGGCGGACAGTGCGTACGACAAGGAAGCGGTCTACGAAGCCATCGAAGCGCACAGTCCTGGACGAAGGACGCGCGTGGTGATTCCGCCGCAACGAAACGCGACGCTCAGTCAGAATTCGAACACGGCCATGCAGGAGCGCGATCGCCATATTCGTGCAATCGAAAGACACGGCCGACGTGAATGGTACAAGCTCTCAGGCTACACCAAGCGAAGCATGGTGGAGAACGCGGTCTATCGTTACAAGGCGATCATCGGGCCGGAGATGCGGGCTCGAACGTTGGCGAGGCAACGAGTTGAACACCGAATTGGGTGCGAGATACTCAACAAGATGGCTGTGCTCGGGATGCCCGATACGTACTGCGCCGGGTGACTCTGCAACCGGCACAGGGAGGTCAGCGATTTGCTCCGGGCCGTGCAACAACGCCGAGAAAAGATGAGAGCGCGGAGCATGGCGGCGGAGTTTGACCTTCTTCGCCCCGGAACTCAAGCGGTGCGAGAAGGGCGTAAGTCCTTGATTTCAAGGCAGCACGAGTTTTGACGAGAGACAGGCCAAGTTCGTGGGCAGGGTCACGTCCACGGCGAAGCCGCGTTCCATCACGCGTCTCGACGTAGTATGAACGTGTGGCATCAACGTCGGTGGACTGGCACGCGCTCAGCGAGGACCCTCCGACCAGCAGGATCCCGAGTGCGAGGCCGTGGATGAGCGAAAGAATCTCCATGAAACCTCAGCGATGAACTACCATAGCGGGAGAATCGGAACAAGCAGGGCGCCAAAAAAGAACTGGCGCGTCCCTGCGCGAGCGAAGAGCGAGCGCGTATTGAGCACTAAAAAGGAGGAAATGCCCCATGACAATCGAGCGTCACGAAGTCGGACCGCGAATGAGTCAGTGCGTGGTTCACAACGACACCGTTTACCTGGCAGGCCAGGTCGATGGTGATGCCTCGCCTTCGGCCGGGGAGCAGACGAAACGTATTCTCGAGCGAATCGACGATTTGCTGGAGACGGCGGGGACGGACAAATCGAAGCTCCTCACCGCAACCATCTGGATCTCCGATATGCGGTTTTTCTCCGAGATGAACGAGGTATGGGATGCCTGGGTGAGTGCCGGCAACACGCCAGCGCGCGCTTGTGTAGAGGCTCGTCTGGCAACCACGAAGTTTCTCGTAGAGATAAGAGTCACCGCGGCACGGTAGCTAATGTTGCGTATCTCAGGTCGCGATCGTGCTCCAGTTCTTCACTAGATGATCCGCCGTGCGCCAGGCGAGTGCTTGCGCCGTGAGTGTCGGGTTGTGCGCGCCGCTCGTCCCCATCACCGAAGCGCCGAGGATGCCGAGATTCGGCGCCTCGTGTGAAAAACCGAAGCGGTCGACAACGTTCGTGTCGGGGTCGTCCCCCATGCGCGTGCCACCGTAGGCGTGCGTGGACGGCCCCATCGTGCCGATGGATTGCTTCACCGTTGCGATCGCACCGGCTTCCCGGAACCACTGTTCCATCTTGTCCTGCATGGAGGCGGCCGGTTGCCTGGGTCTTGGGAATCGTGGAAACCGCCGTCGAGCTCTTGGCGCCGACATGGCAGCCGCCACGCAAGCAAAACCCGTGGTAGACACAAGCCGACTGGTTCTCGTACGGCCGGGAGTTGACCGCGGCCGGTCCAGGGATGGGTGCCATTCGAGCCGCCGCGCGGCCTTCGCCATCATGTCGGTGAACCCCGAACCTCGGAGCGGCGGCATCGGGTAGTCGCGCTTTCGCGGGCCTTCGTAGATATTGCCGCCGGAGTCCATCTTCCCCAGGATGTTGCCTGCCTGGCCTGACACGCCGACTCGTATTCGACGTTGTCGTAATACGGCTCGAGCTCGGAGAGTCCGAACGGCCAGTCTTCTACCGTCGATCCCCTCGGGATGCGTGAAGCCCCGTACCGCCGGCTCGTCGCGCTCACGACCTCGAAGTCCCAGGGGTTGAGGCGCCAGCTCTGGCCATTGTAGTGAAGAGACGTGCCGCCGACGGCGTTCATCATCGGATGGATAGCCAGGCGCGGCGAATCCGGAGCCGACGCGTTCGGACGATGGACCGGGATCTCGTTGTTCGCCTTTTGCGCCGATCGCGGCCAGCCACGGACGTTGTTACGCAGCTCGTCCGGCGCGAAGTCCGCGCGTGTGAGCCAATCTCCTGCCTCGAGTGCGGTGACGTCGAGGCCCGCGCGTGCGAGCGGGAGGGCTGCCACGCCGCCGACCGCGCCGAGCCCGACGATCACGACGTCGGTCTTCTTCAATCTAACGGTCACGGCTCCTCACTTCCTTCACGAACCGCTCGAAATCGTACGCCGACCGGTGGACCGGTCTCGGGGCGACGTCCAGTCGCTGCTGCTCCGCGGTGACCACGATCCGGACGCCGGGGTAGCCGATCAGATCCCAACCGACGAAATCTCTGTTCCCGCCGTAATACGGATCGGAGAACGTTCCATGGATCGTGTGCGTCCGGACGAGCTCGAAGAAGGTAGAGGAATCCGGAGCGAAGCCGCTGGCGGTGCCGTTGTCCATCTCGCGCAACACTGCATCTTGATTCTGTGGCGTGAGCCGGGCGAACGTTGCACCTTTCGATGTCTGCGCGTAGGCATCGACCGCTGCGAGGCCGTCCGCATACGCCTGGCGTGACGATGCGAGCGCGTCGCCGAGCGCGCGATCGATGTAGTTCAACGCACCGGCTTCGACGGCGCCGGGTCCGTTCTCGTCAGCGGGAATCAACCGCGCGACGATGGCTTCAAGCGTGCGCGCTTCCGAGGGCGTGAGGGCCGCGAGCGCGGCTTGCGCGGACGCGGTCTCGCGAAGTGGAACGACGAAGGCCGCACCAAGTATCACGCGCTTCAGTAACTCACGACGTGAGAGATGATCGCTCATACGCGGTTTCGGCACGATAGCAGAAGTGACGCCTAGAACGCGAGGCGTATTGGCGCCAATGCCGACGGTGAGCGTCGAGAGCACGACCGCGGTCCATAGCGGACGTTGGGCGAAGGAACGGAACGCAAAACGGACATCTTGCCAAAACATCATGTTTCCTCGGTGGCGCGGCGACGGGGCGAGACGCCTAGTGGCTAGCGCGTCTTGGAACGTGCCCAGGCTTCGCCGCACGAGTGCCGTGGGACAGACGCTTGCGTACCAAAGCTCAGCATCCCATTCCTCGACGAAGCGATCGTGATAGGACGACGGTACGAGCACGCCGGCGAGCCGGACCAAATCCCCGTGCCATTAGACGCGCAAGCTTCATCGCGATGGCTCCGGCGCAAGAATCTCTTGCTGCGCAGCGATTCTTTCGAGCGCCGCAACGAGAGCCTCCCGCCCCGCCTCGGTGAGCTCGTAGTAGCGCCGGGCTGGACGGCCGTCGGCATGGGCCTGCGACAGCGTTTCCCAGCGCGAGCGCACGAGCTCTTTTTGCTCGCACCGTCTCAAGATCGGGTAGGTCGTCCCGCTGGGAAGGTCGGTATAGTCCATGATCTCGAAGCCGTAGCGATGGCCTTTCGAGAGCGCTTGAAGCACCAGGGTACTGGGGTAGCTCAACTTCATAAGGACACTCTATACTGAGCGCGTGCGCTCCATCGCCTAGAGGCGATGGGTTCACGTCGCCGACTAAAGTCGGCTTGTCCTTGCCTCGTTTCACTACTCACTGACCTTGAAAGAATCGTCGTCCTGGGGCACGGCACCCTGCAACTCTATATACTTCGCTATCACCTCATCCGTCACGTTGCCCGTTGTCACCACGAAGTAACCCCGTGCCCATAGGTGCCGACCCCAGAACTCCTTCCGCATCGTCCGTAAGTCGCGCATCAGACGATTCGACGTCTTACCCTTGATCAACTGCATCACTCGACTCGGCGACAAATTCGGCGGCACGCTCAGCAACAGGTGCACGTGCTCAGGCCGCACATGACCCTTCAGTATTTCTATCTGGTTCCGAGCACAGATCTCCCGGATGAGATCCCGGAGACGAACCGCTACATCCCCTCTCAAGGCCGGCTTGCGGTACTTCGTGATAAATACGAAGTGATAGTTTAACTGGTACGTCGTGTGCGATGATTTACGATATCCTTTCACCTCGGGATCGTACCCCAAGCCTCCTAAAGGCTTCGCCTAAAGGCGAGGGATTTCAACCATCCCCGAGTGGGACATTAAATTCTACATAGAGTCCTAGAAAGATGAACGCGCGAGGTCGATTCTGTGGGTAAGGGCGGAATTTGATTCCTGACCTCGCGCGTTCGCCTTTCTCCTAGAGCATCCCTCGTGCCAACGGCCAGATCTCGCCAAACATCTGTATCCAAAAGAAGAGCGCTCGACGCGCCGGCGCGCTGAAGTTCAATCGCGGACCAATCCTGTACAATGCGTGAACAATGCTGATGACGGCGGAAGAGCGCGTCATGGTCGAGAGGCTCTCCGCGCTCGCGCGCTGCAACCCGTTTCTTCCGGAACGTAAAGAGCATGAGCGCGCCGCGCTCGGGAATGCGTTCGAAGACGTGAGCCCGGTCTGGAGCAAGCACCTCGATCGCGAGAACCCGAACGTCGTCAAGACCGCCACGCGCGCGGAGCCCTTGGCGAGGTCGCTCAAAAAGCGCCTCAGCGAAGGCCAAAAGCCGACGGAAGAGGAACATCGGCTCATCGAAGAGGTCGCCTTCTACCTTCTCTACGGCCGCTTCGAGGAAGCCTTCGAGCGGGCCATGGCGAAGTCCGACGTCGCGTTCTACGGCGATTTCGTGAAGGCTGCGCGTGACTATCTGCCGAGCGTTCCAGAGCGCGTGCTTCCCCACTGGTTCGCGTTTCTCTTCCAGGTCCGCCGCGCCTCGTATTACATCTTCGATTTCGTTGTCGGAAAATCGCTGCCCGCGGCGCGCCTGCGGGGAGCCATTTGGCAATCGATCTCACGCACGATCTCAGGCGCTACCGGCGCGCGCTCTTCGACAAGATGGGCGACGTCGCAACGCTCATCACCGGTCCCTCAGGCACCGGCAAAGAGATCGTCGCCCAGGCCATCGGTCTCTCACGCTACATCCCGTTCGAGCCTCGACAGAAGCGATTCGTGCTCGACGCGGGGGACGTTTTTTTGCGCTCAATCTCTCGGCGCTCGCTCCCACGATTATCGAGTCGGAGCTATTCGGCCATCGACGCGGCGCTTTCACCGGGGCGCTGACCGATCGCAAGGGATGGCTCGCGTTATGTCCCGCGCTCGGCACGGTCTTCCTCGACGAGATCGGCGAGGTCGACCCCACCATCCAAGTGAAGCTCTTGCGCGTGCTTCAAACGCGCGAGTTCCAGCCCATTGGCGAGACGAAGACACAGACCTTCGTGGGGAAGATCGTGGCTGCGACGAATCGAGATCTACCGACGGAGATGCAATCGGGACGTTTTCGCGAGGACTTGTACTACCGTCTCTGCTCCGATTTGATCACGACCCCCTCGCTCCGGGAGCAGCTTCGCGACACGCCGGACGACTTGCACGATCTCGTACGGTTCATCGCGCGCCGTGTCGTCGGCAAGGAGGAGTCCGAGACCGTTACAAAGGAAGTGCTCGAGTGGATAGAGAGCCACCTCGAGCGCGACTATGCCTGGCCTGGAAACGTGCGCGAGCTCGAGCAATGCGTGCGCAACATCGTTATCCGCAACGCATATCGGCCGGCCGCAATCGGGGGCGAGACAGGCAGCGTGGTCGACCTGGATCAAGCGGAGCTCTCGGCAGAGGAGCTCTTGTCGCAATATTGCGCCGTCGTCTACGCGCGCACCGGAAGCTACGTCGAAACAGCGAGAAAGCTCGGTCTAGACCGCCGCACGGTGAAGAGCAAAGTCGAAGCATTCCAAAAGCGGCGGCCGTCTACAACCGCCTGACGGCCCCGGATCAGAATTTCTTCTTCCCTGCCTCCGCAAGCTCTTGCTCGAGCTCTTCGAGCCTCTCCTCGACTTCCTCCATACGCTCTTGAATCGCTCCGAAATCGAGGGCACGAAACCGTTTCAAACGCTCCTGCCACTCCTCGCTTTCAAAGCGATCCTCGAGCCCTTTCATCGCTTCTCGAAACGCTTCGAAAGACTCGCCATCGAGGTGAAGCCCGGGCGTGGAAATGAAGACGTCGTGATCGGCATCCTCGTCCCTGTCCCCGAAAAAGCGAAAGCCTTCCGCGAGGTCGAGCACTCGCCGCTCGCGCTTCGCGATGGTGACCGAATAGCTCTCGAGACCACCATTACGATAGAGCTCGATGGTGACCGCATCGCCTTCGTCCTTCTTCCGGATGCGTCGCGACAGCTGCCGTCCGCTCTCGATCGCCTCACCGTCGACAGCAGAGAGGATATCGCCGACCTGGATGCCGGCAGCTTCGGCGGGACCGCCCTCCTCGACACGCGACACGAGAACACCCACGTCCTCGGGCGCGCCGAAATGGGCGCGCAGCTCGGGCGTCATCGGGGTGACTTGAACACCGATGAAGCCTCGACCCGCGTCGTGCCACGCAAACGTGTAATTCGCTCCGTCGTGCTCGTCCTCCAGCTCTTGCGCGACACCCGCGCCCGTACCTAGAACGAACGTCAAAAGAATTGCCCCATATCGGACTCGTTGCATGTGGTTTGTCTCCTTTAGCGCGGCGAGTGCGAGACCGGCTCCGCCCGGCGCTCGCTTCGCTCGCTTTGCTCGTCCGCAAGCACTCTCAAGTCAAAAATGAAATCCATCCGCTCCGTGCCGCCGAGCTCGAGAACCGGCTCGACATCCGAAGTCAAACGGCGCAATCGGTCGAGCTCGCTACGGAGCTCGCGATACTCGTTTTGCATCTGTTCGAGGTTCTCCGCCGCGCGCACTTGCTCGCGACGCTCGCTACGCACCATCTGCCCGAACCAGATGCCGACCGCGACCGCGGCCGCCACCGCCCAGGCCGTCCGCGGCCCCCACGCCGTGCGGCGCGGAGGCGCGGAGGCGAGCCTTTCCAAAACTTTGTCCGTGAAATCCGAGGACGCGTCCTGTCGCGACATATCCTTGAGAAGGCGACCCAGTTCCTCGTCATGTAGCGGGTGCAGCGCGGTCATCCTCGACCTCCGTTCCAATAAGGCTCCAAAAGACGGCGGAGCTCCTCGCGGCCTCGATGTATCCTGGATTTGACCGTCCCCTCGCGACAGTTCAAAGCGCTCGCGATGTCCCGGTAGGACCAACCCTCCATCTCTCGCAAGACCAGCGGGGAGCGGTACCGCAGCGGCACGCCGGCGAGGGCTTCGGTGACGCGCAGGCCCACTTCCTTACGGAGAAGCTCCTCCTGGGGGCTCGTCCCGCTTTCACTGCGATGGTGGCCGTTGCCGGAAAACATGTGTAAAAGGACTTCCCGGCGGCGTTTTTTGCGGTCTTCGGACCGCAGCAAGTTCGTCGCGATGCGGAAAAGGAAGGGGACCAGCTGCCCGCGCTCTTCGTAGCGATCCGCCGACTCGAACAAGCGGATGAAAGTGTCCTGAGCAAGCTCTTCCGCCCGATCACGGTCTCGCGTTAGACTTGTTAAGTAGTTGACTAGTCTATGCTTATGCCGATCCACAAGAACGGCGAACGCCCCGCGATCGCCGGTCTGCACCCGGCTCATCAGCTCCGCGTCACCATCCGTCATTACAAGAGGACCAACGCGCAAGAACACAGAAAGTTCCGGTGCGGCTTGCATTTTGACGGATCCGTTTTCATGGTATGATTTCGCCCCCTCCAAACTCATAATATGCCTGTTTCATTTTTCGGTTCTCCTGTCGTTTCGGGGGATCTGATTTGTGTTGGAGGGCATGGCCTATGGACGCTGCCACGATTCTCTCAGCCAGCGTGCCGTCGTTCGGTGCTGGGTCGAGCCCATGGATCTCCCCAATACCGAAGCCTATATTCGGCACCGCCTCGACATCGTCGCAGCCCCCAATCCGAACATGTTCGCCGGAGATGCCGTCGAACGTGTGCACCAGTCGACGATTGGCATCCCGCGCCTCGTCAATATCGTGTGCGAGCGCACCCTTCTCATCGGCTACGTCGAGGAGCAGCAAGTCCTCAAAGCCGAGCATGTCGATCAAGCGGTCGCGGACCTGAACCTCAAGCCGCTGGGCGATAGAGACCAGCAAACGGGCGCGCTCGGCTTCGAAGGGAACCTACTGCTCCGGATGGCGGGGCAACTCGACTCTATCGTGAAGAGGCTGGACCAGCTCGAGGTGTCTCAGAAACCCGCCACGGACATGCAACAGCCACCAGAAGAGCCACTAATCCGACAGTGGCTCAAGTCGTTACGCCAGAATCCTTTAAAGAAGATCCCCCCGACTGCGGAGCCGCTCGACGAGCTCATGGATTCTCCGGTGGCGCTCAAATCGGCAAAGACCGAGCATTAGTACTGCAGATGTACTTTGCAGCAGCCTGCTAGGCAGCCTTTTTGTTCTCGTAATTTGGCACGTGTTGCCTCGCGGGGCGAACCGGTTCCCCGACGGGACGCACCTTCTGTAGCTCGAGCGACGCGAGGCTCAACAGTCCGTCCGCGACCCATTTGATTCCCAACGCGACGACGACAAAGCTAATCCAAAATAGCGGGCTCAACATGTTCTCGACCTCATCATTTGCAGCTTAGTAGCCTCGACTTTTGGTGTAAGTCGAGTAAATCTATCATAGTATAAGTCAAGTAAAGATCAACCGCAAAATAAGCTATACGCTCGCCGGAAGACCACAACAGGTTGTAGGCACAAAAAAAGCGGGGCCCGAAAACTCCACCAGAAGTGTATGTTTAGTCTAAGTACTGCTTTCGATGCTCGCCGTCCAGGACACGTCGCCCCAGGACATAGTGAGCTCACTCGAGGTCAAATCGATGGTGAAGACATCGGTGGACTCCCCGGATTTTTTCATCATGGGAATCCGCGCGATTTCTTCGCCCGCGATGTGCGCTTTGTAGCCGCGCAGCTCGGGCCAGGGCTCTTTCGCCATTTCCGGCGGAGCTTCGGCCCAGATCTCGACCAGCGGGATGCCGAGGTTCTTGTTGACGCAGAGCGCCCAGTTGCCTTCGGCGGGCGCATACACATAGAGGCTGTACTTTCCCGCGGGAATCGACGTGCCGCCGATCTTGAGAGCTGCTTTGGTCTCGAGGGTCGTGACCTTGGTTCTCGCCCGCGCGCCAGATGCGATCCTCGGGTAGGTCCCTCATGAGCTCGTCGAGACTGCGACCCTTCAAAGCGGGACGGCCATATTCGATCGTCACTTTCGATCCGTTGACAGTGGCATCAACTTCACCACGAGGCTGGCGATCCTGTGCGAAGCTAATCGCAGCGAGACCGACGAGCGCAGCAAAGACCGCGAGTCTTTTCATCATTTTGTGGTTCTCCTGTCGTTTCTGGGGATCTGATTTGGGCGCGAGGGTATGGCCTATGGACGCTGCCGCGATTGTGGAAAACACCGGAAACTCCTGGAGAGAGAGGCGTTAGGGATGGGTTGTGAGCAGGTACAAACGTAGCAGCGGCGTTTTCCACAATCGCTTGGAAAACGCTTCGCGTTTCCCACAAGCGCCCACAGGCCCCTCCTGATATATACAAGAAGGATTCATTCATTTGGAATAAGGAAGGGGAGGCATCGATCAGTGGAGGCTATGGAAAACGCCCTTCCAGGCTTCGAAGAGAGCTCAGTCGTGAGCAAGGCCTTGAACGATCCGGACCGTGGGGGCGTTTCCCACAGCCTCGTTTCGCGCTGCGGGGCAGTGGCATTTGGTGAGGCCTGTGGGTTGAGAGGGTAAGCCATGTTTAGATGCGCATCGGCGAGAACGCTAGAATCCTTTTTCGGCAAGAAAAAGGAGCGTTCTCGCGATGCGCGTTACCACGTTAGTCAACAAGCTCATCGGATTGCAAGGCCTGTGGGTCCGAAATTTCCACTTCCAGGCGGACAAAGCCAGAGTGGTGGTGGATGTCGTACCACGGAGGAGGAAGCCTCTGTGCGGGGTTTGCGGTCGAAAGGTCCGCAAGAACAAAGATCGCTACAATCGTTACTGGCGGCACTTGGACCTGTTCGGTGTCCGGAGCTATCTTCGCTACTCGATCCGGCGAGTGGTTTGTCGGCGTTGTGGCGTGGTCAAAGAAAAGGTGCCTTGGGCCGACAAGGGGAGCCGCTTTACCAAGAGCTTCGAACAAGAGGTAGCGTGGCTGGCACAGAGGACGGACGTCAGCGCCGTAGCGAACTATTTCCGAGTGACGTGGCGTTCGGTGCGACGGATCATCCAGCGGGCGGTTGCCGAGCAACGGGATGAGCGGCGCGAGCTCGATGGATTGCGGGTGATTGGGATGGACGAGATCAGCTACCGCAAACGCCACAAGTACTTGACAGTGGTAATAGACCATCTCAGCGGCCGGGTCGTCTGGGCGGGAAAGGAGCGCAAGGCCAAGACGCTGCTGCGGTTTTTCCGCAAGCTCGGACCACAAAGAGCCGCGGAGCTCGAAGCGGTCAGCATGGACATGTGGGAGCCGTACATAACTGTCGTCGGCAAAAAGGCTCCTCAGGCACGGGTGATCTTTGACCGCTTCCACATCGTCAAGCATCTGAACGAGGCCGTGGATAAGACCCGGCGCGAGCTGGTGCGCGAGCTCAAAGGGACTGCCCGACGCAACCTCAAGAACACCAAGTTTCCCCTTCTCAAGGCCAAACACAACCGCAGCGCGAAAGACAAACGGGTGCTCCGCGAGCAGGTGCGAGCTAATCGTCGCCTCTACCGCGCCATGCTTCTGCGCGACGACTTCATGGACCTCTACACCTACAAAACCGAGACATGGGCCAAGAAGTTTCTCCGAGGATGGCTGCGGCGCGCTATGAGCTCGAGGATAGAGCCCGTCAAACGCGCGGCGAAGATGATCCGCAGCCACTTCGATGGCGTCATCGCGTGGGTCACGTGGAGACTCAGCAACGGCCGACTCGAAGGAATGAACAACAAAATCCGGCTGCTGAGCCACCGCAGCTTTGGACTCCACTCTGCCGAAGCTCTCATCAGTCTCGTCTACCTAAACTGAAGTTCCTGGCTGAAAAAGCCAAGATCCGGTGTTGATCCAATGAGATAGTTGGAATCAATGGTGCTGGCTTCTGTCTACACGGTGATACCTTTGAGCAGGTCGTAGGCTCTCTACTGTTTCGAGTCCGGAGTTGTCGTGACATCGAAGGTGGGCTCGTCGGGTCCGGCTTCCGGTCGCCGACATTTGTTTCGGGCGATGTTGCTGAGAAGGCGCAGCAGCGTGCGGAAGCTGGAAGCTCGACTCCCATCGTCAAGCTTCTTGGTTTGTATCTTGCGCAGGGCGGCCTCGGAGCGCTTCGCCGGAGCAACCGGGTCACGCTGGCCTTCGCCTGCTGGTCCTCGTCAGAGAATAGCAGCGGCCGCCAAGCCTCCATCATGTGCCACAGGACGTAGTAGGCCAGCATGCACAAGAAGACGTGCGCCCGGACTCGGTTTTCGCGCCGGTGACGAATCGGCCGCACCTTTAGGTCCATGCTCTTGAAGGAACGAAACGCCCTCTCGACCTGGGTCAGCAACTTGTAGCTGCGCACTGTGTCGTCGGTTTTCATCCGCTGCTCAGCAAGACTGGTGCGGATCACGTAGATGCCGTCAAGGGCAGCTTCCGCAGTGACCTTTGTGTCGTCGATTTCGAAGCTAAAGCTGTCGTCGCGAATGTCCAGCTTGAAGTGCTTGCCGACTTTGTACTTGTTGAGAACTCTGCCTACCCGCACACCGATTTTATCTTTACCATGCAGCTGACCCCGCCCGATCCGTTGGCGAATCCCTCCGAACTGCTTAGCGATCGTCCCCATGTGTCGCTTCCACCGCTGGAGCCGTTTGTTGGCGAGCTCAGAGTTGCCGTTGGCGAGGCGCGAGGCGTCGGCATCCATCGTTGTCTCGTCTAGCTCGAAGTCGAAACCGTCGTCACGGATGTCGAGCCTGTAGTACCTGCCGACCTTGTACTTGTTGAGGAGCTTTTTCACTGCAGCACGGATGTCCTCCTTGCCCTGCAAACGGCGCCGCTCGACCATCCGACAAACTTTCTCCAGCTCCTTGCAGGTCGCTTCGAGCAGAGCACGGCGCTTGTGACGCCGCCTCTCGGCCAGCTCCGGATTGTGGCAAGCGACCAGCCTCTCGTTGGGGAAATCCGGGTACGTCACCTCAAACAGATTCCGCTCGTCGAATAGCCCCATCTGGAGCACCCCATCGTTGATGAGCTTGCGAATCGGTTCGGGACGCAGAGCGGTAATCCAGTCGACACCGTCCATCTCCCGCAACTCGTCGATCTGGGTCTGGGTGATCATTCCGCGGTCGCCCACCATCACAAACTGCTCGATGCCGAAGCGCTCTTGCATCTTTTCTACCTGAGGCAACAGCGTTTTGGGATCGCCCGTGTTGCCCTCAAAGACCGATACCGACACGGGGATGCCGCGTTCGTTGGTCAGCAGACCGTAGTTGATCTGCAGCTTGCCTTTCTTGCCGTCACGGTCGTATCCGAGGCGGGCGATCGGACAACTCACACCCTCGAAGTAGCTTGAGGTTAGGTCATAGAGCGCCAGGCCATCGTTTTGGAGATGGCGCGCCGCGAGTTTTTTTTCGATGACCTCCTGGCGTTTGAGAACCCAGTCCATGGCGGCATAGAGATCGTCTTCGCGGGCATCGCTCACCCCCAGGATTTCGGGCAGTGTGGTTGTGTGCCACCACTGGCTAGTCGCCAGCTTCGACTGCGGTTCGAGGATCCGGGCGACTACCATGGCCACGACCAAATCCCGCTCTGGTGAGTGTCGAGAACCAACGAGCTTTTCGAAACCGAGCTGTCTCATGGCGCTGAGCACCGCGTCGACGTGGCCATGGTGCCGGGAGCCGTTCTCGACGATTTTGAAGGCGACTTCAACCGAGACGAGCTTTTCCCCTTTGAGAATGCGTCGGATGGCGTCGACTGCGTCCATGGGCAATTTGGACAAGTTAGCGAGCGTGCGCTTGCGGACGTTTCCGCCCACCCGATACGGCTCACGCAGCAGGACCGCGGGGGTAGAGTTGCGATTGGGGATGATGTGGATATGCATGCCCACCATAGTATCCTATGTGTCAATGTGTATCAAACTATAAAAGACTTTAGACATGCCTACATATTGCAACCCAAAATTAGCCTCTCGGCGTCCCTAAAGACGCGTAATCATTGGGGATTCACACTGTCAGTGGGTTCATTCGACCAAGGAACTTCAGACTAAACTGTGGCGGTCTCACCCTCGAGAGGATCCACTGAAATGGCAGGAGAGGCCATTTTGTAAGGCTCCTTGAGAGTTGGTTTCGGTGAGCCCCCTCTGATTTCTATCGGGCTCGAGGGAGTATAGCGCGGACTAGGCAACCCGTCAGTTACGAGCCCCATAGCTTCAAAAAGAAGAAAACCGCCACGCCCGTTACAGAAACATAGAGCCAGACGGGGAAGGTGACGCGGACGATCTTCCGATGGCGCTCGAACCGCTTCGTACCCGCAAAAAAAAGCGTCGTGAGCACGAGGGGGAGCGCCACGATGGAGCCGGTAATGTGAGTAATAAGGATGAAGAAGTACACCGGGCGGATGAGACCTTGACCACCGAAGCGCGTATCCCCATGAAAATGGTGGTAGACGATGTAGCTCGCGAGAAAGAGGCCGGCGACACCGACCGCCGAGAGCATCAGCTTCATGTGGAGCTCGCGCCGGCCGGATCGGATCGCGAGGAGGCCCGCGACGAGCAACACCGCGCTCGTGAAATTGAGCCCCGCGTTCAGAGCGGGAAGAGCGCTCGTCCACCCCGGCGCGTTCGCGCCGGGGTCGCGAAAATAGAGCAGCCAGAAAAGGAACGCGACGACGATGATGCTGACGACGCCAATGACGCCGAAGGCCCGCCGCTCGACGTCGCTCAGCTTCCTTCCTCCATCCGGTTCACGTCCGCCTCTGCCGCGATATAGCCGAAAGCGGACCAATACTTCCCTTCCAGCACTTTGTTTAGAATCTCCCTGGCTTTGTCGACCTCGCCGTTCACGAAGTACCAGTTCGCAACGCCGTAGCCTTGTGTCGCGAGATCGAGCTCGGAGGCGTCCGAATTCAGGAGCTCTTCCGGCTCGACGAGACCTTTGTACATGAGAAGCCGCTTGTGGTACGAGCCGTTCTCCAGAATGTCCATCTCCTCGCAGATGTCGTCGAGCACCTGTGCCGCGTCGTCGTCACGTCCCATCCGACGATAAGTCATGTATTGCCAGTCCGCCGTCGCAACGAGCATGTCGTCGTTGATACGGGAGAACTCCATGCACACTTCATAAACGCGGGCCGCGTTCTCGAAATCGCCTTTCAGGTAGTACGCGAGACCGAGGTGGTAGCAAATGTTCGAATGCGACGTGCTCCTCGGAACTCCGGCTTCGTTGGGCGCGCCGTCGGGCTCGACTTCGTCGGGAACGCCCTCGATGAGCTCGGTCGCTCTCTCGAGATCGGCAATAGCTAGGTCGAACTCACGCAAGGTGATTTGACGATGGCCCCTATGTCGGTAGAGCTTGAAGCTCTCCGAATGTAGCTCGATACCTTTCGAGAACGTGTCCACCGCGTCGCGGTAGCGCCAGAGATAGGCGAGGTGACGTCCCAGCCAAATGATCGCTTCCGCGTCCTCGGGATTCGCGTCATAGTCGGCCTGAGCCTCAGCCAGGTTCGCCTCGAGCATTGCCGCCGCGTCCGCGGAAAGCTCCATCCGGTAAGGCGGTTTGCCGAGCAAAGAGGTCGCTTCTAGCGCCGCCTCAGAGTCCATCGATACTTGTTGTTCCATCGGCTCGTCCACCTCCTCCTCCGTATTGCAACCGAGCGCGGCCAAAAAGGCGGCGGCCGCACATAGGCCCCGAACGTTTTTCATCATCCCTCCTATTGCTCGGGGGGAGAGCCTAACCGCTCGAGGCCGGCACTTCAAGGCACGGAACTAGCTGAGTCGCAACAAATCGGATCCGGAAAAAATAGGACCGACCTCGACGCCGAGCCGGCGATAGACGGCGTCGGGGACACCGATATCCGCGAGGTACAGCTGCCCGGTGAACTCCTCCGCGCCCAGGACCGCGAGTCCCGCTTTGGGAAGCGCGAGCGTCATCGTGGCGGTCGCTTTGACCGTCAGCTGGGTCGTCTCTCCTGTGGTCGCGTCGAGCCCGGTCGGGATATCCAAGGCTAAAACGGGCGCGGGCTGCGCCTTTGCCCAGCGGACGGCGTCAGCGATAGCACCTTTGGGCCGGCCGCGTAGACTGTAGCCGACCATGCCGTCGAGGATGACCTCGGGCCCGTCCCGCAGCGGCTCGTCCTCGGCGACGACGATGCGGATGTCAACCTTCTGCGCGATGTGCAGTTGATGCGCAGGAACACCGTCATAAGCATCGACCGGACGCATGAGCCCAACCTCGACATTAGCGCCCCAGTCGTGAAGCCGTCTCGCGGCAACAAGAGCACCTCCGCCATTGCCGCCGGTGCCGGCGAGCACGGAGACTTCTTTGCCTACGAGGAAGCGGTCCCGCGTGAGCTGTGCGAGATGTCGGCCGGCATTTTCCATCATCTGGAGAAGCTCGATGCCGAAATCTTCAATCATCGAACGGTCTACTTCGACCATTTGGTCGCGCGTCACGGTGGGGATCGTTTTCCGCCAGTCGTCAATCATGACTTCGAGCGGCCTATGAAAAGCGCCACCACGGCAACGATACACCAAGTCCCTTCGAGCACGATGAAAGGTGGGAACTCGATGAGATAGGAGGAGTAGCCAGACAGACCGGCGCCGACGGCATTCATGCTCTGATAGGAACGCGCTCGATGCGGAAGGAACCCGAAGAGATTGAGAAAGAAAGCGACGAGAAGCAGGAAAACGCCAACGGATCCGAGGAGCTCGGCGGTCGTAATACTCATGAGACCGACCGTAAGCGCCCGGCTACGCCTTGTCAATTCGGCGCGGCATGGGAACGCTACTCAAGATCAAGAGCGCCGATTTCAAAGTAAAATCACGCCTCGTCAAGTACTGGCAGTTCTCGACGTCTTTCATCGCTGTCCCTTTCATGATGTCCTCCGCTGACGGAATACCTCTGCAAGCCACGTGCCGCACGCGGTTCGCGTGATTCCAAGGTTTCGAGTGTTCCGCGAATGCCGGCCTTACGGAGGACGTAATATCTTACGTCGGTTGGAAGCACTTGCCCTCGTGCGTCGACACAGTTTAATCTGCGGACGGCTGGGCGCCGCTAAATTTTGGAGACACGCTATGAGCGCGAAACTGAGAATCGTGAGCTGGGTTTTGTTGACGATCGTCTCAAGCCTTACGCTTCTCGGATCCTTGGGCTCCGTGTACGTGGCCTACTTCGCGGACGCGAAGCAAGATCAAATCGGCGCTATGAGCCTGAGCGAGCTCGCCGACGGTCGGAACGACCTCGAAATCGCCCTCCGAGCCCGGCGCGCCACCGCCGCGGCGTTCGGAACCGGTTATGCTCTCTTGTTCCTCACGATCGTGCTCGTCCCCTACCGCAGGGGTGACGTATGGGCGTGGTGGGCCCTTCTGATCGGGACGCTCGCGACGACAGGCATCATTCTTATGCGGGTCTCGGTACTGGGGACAAATCTCGGCCTCGCAGCGGGGACGATTCCGCTCGCTGTTAACGTCGTCGCCCTTCTCCTCGATGCCGGCCGGCTGAAACCCGAAAGCTAGTGCCCGAGCATTCCCCGCCGCGATTTGATCCACGGCGCCGGGGCTGCGATTCTAGGGGAAGATGAACCTCGACGACCGTTTCAACGGAAAGACCTATGGCGACTTTCTCTTCCGCCCCCAAAAGGGGATCGTCGACACGCGGAAAAGTATCTCGCTCTCCTGTAAGCTGACCGACTCTCTCCGCCTCGAGCTTCCGGTCGTTTCTTCCAACATGGACAGCGTCACGGAAGCGGAGATGGCGAAAGCCGTCGCGCTCGACGGCGGCATCGGTATCGTGCACCGCGCGCTTCCCATCGAGCGACAGGCGGAAATGGTGCGCTTCGTGAAGCGTAGCCACAGTGCCGTCATCGAGAGCCCGCATCGCGTGCCGCGCGGTACGACGATCGGCAACGCGAAAGCGATCGCCCGGCGGCATCAGATCACCACGCTTCTCGTCGAGGAAAGCGCGGGGAGCGGCACGCTTGCCGGTCTTCTGACCAACCGTGACATCCCTCGACGTAGCGAGCTCGACACCCAGCTCGTGGACGCGTTCATGACACCCTTCGATCGCCTCCACGTTTCTCCACCCGGCGTCGGCGAAGACGAAGCCGAGCGGCTGATGTTCGAAAATCGCATCGAGCGCCTCCCCCTCGTGGATGACGCGCGACAGATCCGAGGCCTCATCACGCTCCGCGACTTGCTCTTGTTCCGGCACCGCCCGTTCTCGAGCAAAGACACCAAAGGACGGTTGCTCGTAGGCGCGGCGATCGGCGTTCGAGGCGACTATCTGGAACGCGCCGCGGCCCTCATGGAAGCGCATGCCGATGTCATCGTCATCGACATCGCGCACGCCCATTCCGAGGTCATGAAGAAGGGGATCGAAGCCGTGCGCTCGCGCTGCGAAGGTGTCGCGCTCATATGCGGCAATGTGGCGACCTATGAAGGCGCGCGTTTTCTCGCAGACCTCGGTGTCGACGCTATCAAGGTCGGCGTTGGGCCGGGACGCGGATGCCGCACACGCCTTGAGACCGCCGCGGGCGTCCCACAGCTTCAAGCGATTCGTGAAGCATGGTGCGCCGTCGGCGGTGACGTGCCGATCGTCGCCGACGGAGGCATCAAAGACGACAAGGATATCTTCCTGGCACTCATCTGCGGCGCCTCGACCGTCATGCTCGGAAGCGCGCTCTCAGGGACGGACGAGTCCCCAGGCCACCTCATCGAAGATCCGGCCACGCACCAAAAGCGTAAAATCTACCGAGGCATGACGTCGCCGCAAGCAGTCCTGCAATCGAGTTATGACGAGGACGAAGGCAGCCGCGAGGTCGAGCTCGAAGTCCCTGCCGAAGGCATGCAGATTCAAGTTCCCTACAAAGGCAGCGTCGTGGAGGTCCTTCACCGGGTGCGTGGACACATGCAGTCGGCGGTGAGCTACGCGGGCGAAACGTCACTCGAAGCCGCGCGCAAGAAGATTTTGAAGGATCCGATGAAGTATCTGATCCCGCTTTCCGCCGCTTCCGTCACGAGAGCTTCGAGCGCTGAGGCTCCCGCCGTCCGTTAGTGGGAGGGAGCCTCTGCTTCCTGAATCGTTACCTTCAGTAACGCTTGGAGCTCGGGGCAACCCGATCGAAAACCACCTACTCGTCAGAGATGGCGGACTTCACCTTCTCGACGAGATCGCTCGTCACTTCCATCCCATGGTCGTCTTGGGCGTGTTTGCCGGCGGCGGCCAGGATCTCTTCTTCGGAGCCACGCGCCTCGAACTCGCAGCCGGGCACCAACGCATCACATTTCAGTACTTTCGACATCGTTCTAACGCGCGGTTTGTGGTAGAAATCTAGCTCATGGCGGAAGCTCGGGTGTTGCCGGACAAACCCTTGGTCGTCATCGCCGGTGCGTCGAGTGGCATCTTTGTCCGCTTGCCCAGCTCGTGCGAAGACGGGGCTCGCTCTTGAAAAGACGCGACGTCTTGCGCTCGCTCGTCGGCGTCGCCGGCGTGGGCGCCGCGCTTCCGAGCGAAGCACAGGCGTTGTCGCCCGCTGCAGTGGAAGAGCTCATGCGCGCGCATGGGCTCGAGCCGCGTCCGGGCGAAAGTGCTACGGTCCTGGCTTTCCTCCTGTCGGTACGCCCGCGAACGCTACCGGACCCACGCATCGAGCCGGCCATCCAGATGGACCCGGAGGTCGACCCGTGAGCGTCACCCCCGAGCTTCTCGTCGCTCCTCTCCACGAGCTGTCCGCACTCCTCGACAAGGGAGAGATCACTTCCGAGGAGCTCGTCCGAGCCACGATTGAACGGACCGAGGCGCTCGAGCCCGAGCTCAACAGCTACATCACGTTTCTTCCCGAGCGTGCGCTCGAAGCGTCACGCCGCTCTGATGAAGAACGCCGGCGCGGCGAAAGCAAAGGCCCACTCCATGGCATCCCGATAAGCTTGAAGGACGTGTTCGACACGGCAGGGATCGCCACAACGGCGGGCGCGCGCTTTTTGAGGAACCACGAGCCGACAACGGACGCCGAAGTCACCCGACGCCTCGACGAGGCCGGCACGATCCTCATGGGAAAAGCCAACTTGAACAAGTTCGCAGGCGGCGAGTCGGGCGAGAACCCCGACTTCGGCAACATGCGGAATCCGTGGAACCGCAACTACTCGCCGAGCGGATCGAGCGGCGGCTCAGCGACGCAAGTCGCTACGGGCCTCGCGGCGCTCTCTGTCGGTTCGGATAACGGCGGCTCCGTTCGAAACCCCGCCTCGGTGTGTAACGTCGTCGGGCTCAAACCGACCCACGGCCGCATCAGCACCGAGGGGATGTTTCCTCGGGCTTATTCAATCGATCACGCCGGTCCGATCACGCGCACCGTGAAAGACGCCGCCATCGTGCTGCGCGTACTCGCCGGGCACCGCGACGGCGACACGACGACGAGCCGGCGTGACGTGCCCGACTACGAGGCGGAGCTCGACGGGACGGTACGCGGCACGAAGCTCGGCATCGATCGCATGCTTGTACGCGTCGCTGAGCCCGCGGTCACGCGCGTTTTGGAGCGCGCACTCAGAAAGCTCGAAGAGATCGGCTGCGAGATCGTCGAGCTCAGCCTCCCGACACCCGAAGAGATGACGGAGGCGATGTATCTCATTTTTTTGTGCGAGTGGGGCGCGGGACACGAGCCGTGGATGCGCGAGCGACCCGAAGAGTACGGAGGCGGCGCACGCGGCGCGCTCTTGATTCCGGCTGTCGACTATCTGAAAGCGCAGCGCGAGCGGCGTACGTTTCAAGTACGCGCGGCCCAGGCGATGAAGGGCGTCGATCTTCTCGTCTCGCCGACCTATCCGATCGCGCAGCGCTCGCATCACGGGCTCCCCTCGATCGCGGGACGGCGCCTCGACACCATGGACGTGCTACGGTTCACGATGCCTTACGATCTGCTCGGGCTCCCGGCGGTGTCGCTACCTGGCGGCTTCGCGAAAGACGATGCGCCGGTGGGCATCCAAATCGCTGGGAGGGCATTCGAAGAGGCTCGCGTGCTGCGCACCGCCTATGCCTATGAGCAAGCGACGGATTGGCGCTTGCGACATCCTAATATTTAGAGGCTAATATCTAAGGGGAGTGCTGAACATGGCCGACTTTGGAAAAACGAAGCAATTCGTCGACACGTTTTGGGAAGACGAGATTGTCCCCACCATCACGGAATATATCAGCATCCCGAACGTCTCACCGATGTTCGACAGCGACTGGCAGGCGCATGGGCACATGGACCGCGCGCTCGAGCTCGCGAAGAGCTGGGTCGAAGCTCATCAGCCGGAAGGCTCGACGCTTCACGTGGGACGCCTGGAGAACCGCACGCCGCTTTTGCTTCTCGAGGTTCCAGGAAAATCCAACGACACGATCTTGATGTACGGGCATCTCGACAAACAGCCCGAGATGACCGGATGGCGCGACGACCTCGGCGCGTGGAAGCCGGTGCGCAAAGGCGACAAGCTCTACGGCCGCGGCGGCGCCGATGACGGCTACGCGGTCTTCGCTTCCATCTGCGCGCTCCACGCGCTTCGCGAACAAGCAATCGATCACGCGCGCGTCGTCGTGCTCATCGAGTTCTCTGAAGAGAGCGGCTCACCGGACCTCCCTGCCTATGTCGAGCACTTTGCCGACATCATCGCCGAGCCAAGCCTCGTCGTCTGCCTCGATTCGGGCGCGGGCAACTACGAGCAGCTCTGGTCGACAACGTCTCTGCGCGGCATCGTCGCCGCCACGATGCGTGTGGATGTGCTCGAAGAAGGTGTGCATTCCGGAGACGCGAGCGGCATCGTACCCTCGTCGTTTCGCATCGCCCGCCAGATCCTTACCCGGCTCGAGGACGAGACCACGGGCGCCATCCGGCCCGAAGGGCTTCACGTCGAGATCCCCGAGCAGCGGAAAGCTCAGGCCGGCAAAGTGGCGAGTGTTTTGGCGGGCGAGGTGTTCTCGAAGTTTCCTTGGATTCTAAGCATGCAAGCCGTCGCCACCGATCCGACCGAGCTCATTCTCAACCGCACGTGGCGCCCCGCCCTGGCCGTGACGGGTCAGGAAGGTATTCCGGCGCTGAAGGATGCCGGCAACGTGCTGAGGCCGTATACGACCCTCAACTTGTCGATCCGCATCCCGCCGACGCTCGACCCGCTAAAGGCACGGGACGTGGTGCAGGAGCTCCTCACGAGCGAGCCTCCTTACGGCGCCAAAGTGACGCTCCACTTCCACGAGCCGGCACCGGGATGGAGTGCCCCCGAGCTTGCGGCGTGGCTCGGAGAGAGCCTCGACGAAGCGTCCCAAGCGTTTTACGGAAAGCCCGCGCTCCACATGGGCGAGGGCGGCTCGATACCGTTCATGGGCATGCTGGGCGACAAGTTTCCCGAAGCCCAGTTTGTGATCACGGGCGTCTTAGGGCCGCAAAGCAACGCCCACGGGCCGAACGAGTTTCTCCACATCGAGTATGCGAAGAAGCTGACCGGCTGCGTGACTCACATTTTGGAGAAGCACTTCAGCCGAACGGCATGAGGTGTTGTTGTGGCTAGGAGCACTGGAAGCGATTAGCCTTCCCCGTCGGACAGCTTGTCGAAGAGCCGCCGCATCGAGGGAGCTTTGCTGTCTTCCTCGGATTCCCCAGGGCGCTGTCCGCTCGCGGTGACGGCTTGCTTGACGGCATCACGGTTCGCGCCCGCCAAATCGGCGAGAAACGTCTCTTGCGTCGGTCACCACGAAGTAACCCCGTGCCCGTAAGTGCCGACCCCAGAACTCCTTCCGCATCGTCCGTAAGTCGCGCATCAGACGATTCGACGTCTTACCCTTGATCAACTGCATCACTCGACTCGGCGACAAATTCGGCGGCACGCTCAGCAACAGGTGCACGTGCTCAGGCCGCACATGACCCTTCAGTATTTCTATCTGGTTCCGAGCACAGATCTCCCGGATGAGATCCCGGAGACGAACCGCTACATCCCCTCTCAAGGCCGGCTTGCGGTACTTCGTGATAAATACGAAGTGATAGTTTAACTGGTACGTCGTGTGCGATGATTTACGATATCCTTTCACCTGGGGATCGTACCCCAAGCCTCCTAAAGGCTTCGCCTAAAGGCGAGGGATTTCAACCGTCCCCGAGTGGGACATTCATATGGAATAAGGAAGGGGGGCTCGATTAGTGGAGGCTATGGAAAACGCCCTTCCAGGCTTCGAAGAGAGCTCAGTCGTGAGCAAGGTCTGAACGACCAGAACCGTGGGGGCGTTTCCCACAGCCTCGTCTCCCGCTGAGGGGCAGTGGCATTTGGTGAGGCCCGTGGGTTGAGAGGGTAAGCCATGTGTAGATGCGCATCGGCGAGAACGCTAGAATCTTTTTTTCCGAAAGAGAAAAGAGCGTTCCCGCGATGCGCGTTACTACGTTAGTCAACAAGCTCATCGGATTGCAAGGCCTGTGGGTCCGAGGTTTCCACTTCCAGGCGGACAAAGCCAGAGTGGTGGTGGATGTAGTACCACGGAGGAGGAAGCCTCTGTGCGGGATTTGCGGACGAAAGGTCCGCAAGAACAAAGATCGCTACAATCGCTACTGGCGGCACTTGGACCTGTTCGGTGTCCGGACCTATCTTCGCTACTCGATCCGACGAGTGGTATGTCGGCGGTGTGGAGTGGTCAGAGAAAAGGTGCCTTGGGCCGACAAGGGAAGCCGCTTTACCAAAAGCTTCGAACAAGAGGTAGCGTGGCTGGCACAGAGGACGGACGTCAGCGCCGTAGCGAACTATTTCCGAGTGACGTGGCGTTCGGTGCGACGGATCATCCAGCGAGTGGTTGCCGAGCAGCGGGATGAGCGGCGCGAGCTCGATGGATTGCGGGTGATTGGGATGGACGAGATCAGCTACCGCAAACGCCACAAGTACTTAACAGTGGTAATAGACCATCTCAGCGGCCGGGTCGTCTGGGCGGGAAAGGAGCGCAAGGCCAAGACGCTGCTGCGGTTTTTCCGCAAGCTCGGACCACAAAGAGCCGCGGAGCTCGAAGCGGTCAGCATGGACATGTGGGAGCCGTACATAACTGTCGTCGGCAAAAAGGCTCCTCAGGCACGGGTGATCTTTGACCGCTTCCACATCGTCAAGCATCTGAACGAGGCCGTGGATAAGACCCGGCGCGAGCTGGTGCGCGAGCTCAAAGGGACTGCCCGACGCAACCTCAAGAACACCAAGTTTCCCCTTCTCAAGGCCAAACACAACCGCAGCGCGAAAGACAAACGGGTGCTCCGCGAGCAGGTGCGAGCTAATCGTCGCCTCTACCGCGCCATGCTTCTGCGCGACGACTTCATGGACCTCTACACCTACAAAACCGAGACATGGGCCAAGAAGTTTCTCCGAGGATGGCTGCGGCGCGCTATGAGCTCGAGGATAGAGCCCGTCAAACGCGCGGCGAAGATGATCCGCAGCCACTTCGATGGCGTCATCGCGTGGGTCACGTGGAGACTCAGCAACGGCCGACTCGTAGGAATGAACAACAAAATCCGGCTGCTGAGCCACCGCAGCTTTGGACTCCACTCTGCCGAAGCTCTCATCAGTCTCGTCTACCTAAACTGTGGCGGTCTCACCCTCGAGAGGATCCACTGAAATGGCAGGAGAGGCCATTTTTTTTTGTGTACTTAGATTTATTAGAAGCAACGAGCCGGGATTTGTCAAGGCGGCGCGAGATAGGGTGAATGCGCGCATACCGAGCGCTCGAAGGTTTCTGGACCCCAGCGGAAAGCCTCCAACCTCAGCATTCTCTGCGCTATTCTTGGACGGACGCTATCAGCCCGAGAGCAAGCTCTCGCTAAGGTACTGTCAAGTTGATGGTTGTTGAAGCGAGCGGCTGCCCTGTCAGTCTGTTGCCCACTTCAAGCATCAGGCACACGTTGCCTCATGCCAAATCAGCAACGCGTGGCCTCGTAGCTCCCGTTGATGACGAGCCCGCAACAGGTGACGCCCGATGCGGAAGAGGTTTTGGACGAGTCCGTGCACTGACAAGAATCGTTGCGCTTGACCTGGAGATTTGAATCGTCGCATCTGTCGCTCCCGTTGCCGCGTCGGTTGGTGCGAGACTTCGGCTCGGTTGTTCTCGTATTGTTCGGTGCTATGGACGACGAACGGCATCACCGTCCGGTGCGCTGCAACATAGCTTCTCAGCTTGTCGGTGACCAGCCGCCAGGGGGTGGCGCCCTGGTTCGTATGAAACCGTGATGCCGCGCTGGGCGAGCAGATCCTCCACGTCTCGAAAGCTCACGCAGAATCGGTGGTAGAGCCAGACGGCGACTTGCTGTTCATCCACCCATTCTGTCAGTCACCCGCTCAATTTGACAGTACCTAGTCTGAAGTTCCTTGGTCGAATGAACCCACTGACAGTGTGAATCCCCAATGATTACGCGTCTTTAGGGACGCCGAGAGGCTAATTTTGGGTTGCAATATGTAGGCATGTCTAAAGCCTTTTATGGTTTGATATACATTGACACATAGGCTATTATGGTGGGCATGCATATCCACATCATCCCCAATCGCAACTCTACCCCCGCGGTCCTGCTGCGTGAGTCCTATCGGGTGGGCGGAAACGTCCGCAAGCGCACGCTCGCTAACTTGTCCAAATTGCCCATGGACGCAGTCGACGCCATCCGACGCATTCTCAAAGGGGAAAAGCTCGTCTCGGTTGAAGTCGCCTTCAAAATCGTCGAGAACGGCTCCCGGCACCATGGCCACGTCGACGCGGTGCTCAGTGCCATGAGACAGCTCGGTTTCGAAAAGCTCGTTGGCTCTCGACACTCACCAGAGCGGGATTTGGTCGTGGCCATGGTAGTCGCCCGGATCCTCGAACCGCAGTCGAAGCTGGCGACTAGCCAGTGGTGGCACACAACCACACTACCCGAAATCCTGGGGGTGAGCGATGCCCGCGAAGACGATCTCTATGCCGCCATGGACTGGGTTCTCAAACGCCAGGAGGTCATCGAAAAAAACTCGCGGCGCGCCATCTCCAAAACGACGGCCTGGCGCTCTATGACCTAACCTCAAGCTACTTCGAGGGTGTGAGTTGTCCGATCGCCCGCCTCAGATACGACCGTGACGGCAAGAAAGGCAAGCTGCAGATCAACTACGGTCTGCTGACCAACGAACGCGGCATCCCCGTGTCGGTATCGGTCTTTGAGGGCAACACGGGCGATCCCAAAACGCTGTTGCCTCAGGTAGAAAAGGTGCAAGAGCGCTTCGGCATCGAGCAGTTTGTGATGGTGGGCGACCGCGGAATGATCACCCAGACCCAGATCGACGAGTTGCGGGAGATGGACGGTGTCGACTGGATTACCGCTCTGCGTCCCGAACCGATTCGCAAGCTCATCAACGATGGGGTGCTCCAGATGGGGCTATTCGACGAGCGGAATCTGTTTGAGTTGACGCACCCGGATTTCCCCAACGAGAGGCTGGTCGCTTGCCGCAATCCGGAGCTGGCCGAGAGGCGGCGTCACAAGCGCCGTGCTCTGCTCGAAGCGACCTGCAAGGAGCTGGAGAAAGTTTGTCGGATGGTCGAGCGGCGCCGTTTGCAGGGCAAGGAGGACATCCGTGCTGCTCCGTGACATTGAAATGGACGATGCGCCGGCGATCGTGACGGAGAATGATGAAAACGAACAGAATCCGGAAGGTGGCGGTCGGCAACGTGAAGAAGTCGATGGACACCAAGTCCTCGACATGATTGTCGAGAAAGCTCCGCCAGGTCTGGGACGGTGGCTTGCGGCGGCGAATCATGTACTTGGAAACCGTGCTGCTCACACGGACATTATGCAGATTTCCGAGCAGATCATCGACGAGCCCCTGTTCTGGCGACACTCCAGACAGTAGGGCCAGCGCGCGAAGAGTCGCAGCGATGACAACTCGCGGCTCGATTCGCCGCGCGCCTGACGCGCTGCGCTGTCTTGCTTTGCCCGGAGAGCCGCTCTAGCAGATTGTCCTCACGGCCGAAATAGACCTCGTCTGGTGTACGAGCTCCGAGAACGGCGCGGATCTTTTCATTGTGCTCACGGATGTAGAACGCGACGAGACGCCGCACCGCCGCCGTACTTTCGAGCGTGTTCAGGAAGAGCCAACCATGCTTCAATTGTCGCCAGAACGCTTCGATCAGGGAGTTCGAGGAGATGATATCGATCTGCGCGAGCACCCTCCTCAGTGAACTTGAATCCTCGAGAAGCTGATCTACTTCGCCAAAGTTCTCCGAACCGCCGTCGGTGACGACAAGTACGTTGGCGTTCGCTGACTCGTCCGGAAGGCCCTTTGACGCCTCGATGAGGAGTTCCCGGGTGGTGGCCGAGCTCAGCATGTCGCTCACCCGCCAGGCAAGAATCCTTCGGCTGAAATTGTCGATGACCGCCTGCAGATAGATTCGGATGCCGGTCGTCAGCCGGATCACGGTCGCGTCGATTTGCCAGTACTCGTTGGGGCGCGTCGCTCTGAGGCCTTCCTTGGGCTTCGCCGGATGCACCCGTCTTCGGGGGCGTTTCCACCCGCGCTCCCGGATCATCTTGTACCAGGTGCTTAAGGACGCGAAGAGCTTGCCAAGCCGCTGCGCGTAAAGCGCCAGGTTCTGGACGGCGACGTGGCGATAGCTCTCGGACTCGACGAATTCCCGCATCGTGGAGACTTCGTCGCGCGTGAGCTGGCTGGGAAAGGACTTCGGACAGCTCGGTTGATCGTCGAGTCCGCAGCCCTCCTCCTTGCGCCTCCACGCGTGATAACGCGCCGTCGAGACGCCTACGATTCTAAGTGCGGTGCCCAACGACAGTAGGCCGCTCGCCGAGGTAATCGCCCGCAAAATTCCGGATTTGGTCAACCCATCAGGAACGCGATCGGCGTCGAATTTGCCTCCGCGAAGCCGCAACACTCGCACCAGTAACCCGATGATCGCCCCCTGCACCTTGGCTCGTTGTCTTAGACTGTCGACCTGCTCCAACAACTCGTAGACCTCCAGCTCAACGTCCACCGAAGCAACCACAGGCCGTATCTCGCCGCGCGCCCATGTGCGTCGCGTCGAAGCCGGAATGGCGACGTTCCGGAAGAGGTCCGCATTACCCGTCGCGGCGATGGCGTCACGCAGCCGATGGTCGTAGCTCCGGCGAACTCGGTGGGTTCTCATCATGCCCAAGAATGGCAGGGAGCAATTCTCATGGCCAGCCGACCGATCATGGCTGTCTTCAAAGGATGCTGTCGAACGTTCGCTCTCGATCCTCCACAATGATCGTACGAGGAGCACGGTTCCGGACTGACCGTAACGATCGAACCGATACGGCGAGCCCAATGGCGGTGCCAGGGCAAAGCAAGCCGCGCGGCTCAGGCAGGACTCGAATGGTACAATTTTCGCGGCGGAGGTTCGGTTGTCCATTGCACTCATCTTTTTTTGGAGCCTGGTCTGCTGGCTTGTTTTGGACTGGCCGCGCCACTCGGAACGGCTTCGAGGCTGGGTGCAGACGTTGCTTCTCCTGACGGGCATCGTCTCGATCGCCGTCGCCCCGTTCCTTCACGGGAGCTACCTCGAAGAGGTCGCACTCTACATTGCCGGACCCAACGCCTATCCGGTCGAGACGGTGGAGCGGAGCTACTCGGGGCTCGCGCTCGGGATTGGATTACTCCTCCTGGCGGTGACTGCGCTTGCACGATGGGGACATCGTTTGCCTGGTCAAAGCCTCTTCGCGCGCGCTCTCTGGTTGACGGGCAGCATCGTGGCGGCGCGTGTGTGGCTCGAAAAACTCGGCGTGCCCCTCCACGCCGCCATGGCGGTCGGCATCATCTGGCTCGCTTTTCCGCTGCCGGTGTTCTTCGCCCGTGAGGCCGCTCGCGAAGGATCGTCACGAACCTTCTGGAGCTGGCTTTTTGGATACGCTTACGGTATCCGGCTCGTCATCATCGTCATCATGTTAATCACAACCCATTTCGCGCTCGGCACATACTTCGACAACTCGGCGGTCACGCGGTTCGACGCGTTTGGCAAGACCTTCGAAGTCGAAGCACACTCCTGGGAGCAGTACCTGAACTTGATCATCGGACCTCAGCTTCTGCTATGGCCGACCGTAACGTTAGTTGCTGGAGTGCTTCCCAATGAGGCGAAGGACTTCGAAGTGTGCGATGTGAGCACCGGTTTCAGGGACATCGCAGGCGGGTCGTCTCCTTTGCGTAAGACCGTGATTCTACGACGGGCAGGAGCCGTTCCAAAGTGAAATTAGCGGCATTTGTATCTAAGAGGAGTAGCCCGTGTGGCAGCGAGATTGAAATTTCTTCGATAATCCCACGAGGCCTCCAGGTCACAGCAGCCGCGCCAGATCCTGCGGCAGAGGTGATTCGAACCTTAGAAGTTCTCCAGACAACGGGTGCTTGAATTGCAGGGAACAAGCGTGCAATCCCAGTCGCCGGGCGGGATTCGTGCGGGCCTCATATTTGTGATCGCCAATGATCGGACATTCCGCATCGGCCAGATGCGCCCGGATCTGATTGCGCCGACCCGTCTCTGGTGTCAGTTCGATCAACGCGCGGGTCGCGATTCGCTTCATCACCCGGTAATGGGTCACCGCATGGCGTGTCCGCTCGCTGGGAGGGGCGCTTCTGACCTTGAAGGGGCCGCTCTCATTCAGGTGTGACCTCAGCACGCCATGGTCAGCCGGTGGATTTCCTTCCACCACTGCCAGGTAGCGTTTCTCGGCCTCGTACCAATGTGCTTGCAGCGCGCGCTTCGCCGCCTCCGTCTTCGCAAAAACCATTAGCCCGGACGACTCGCGGTCCAACCGGTGGACGATCCACACTCGCTCCCGGCTCTGAGGATTGCCGCGGCGCACGTAGTCAGTCAGAATGGCATAGGCTGTCTTGTCCCGTTCCGTCGCGCTGGCCATGCTCAGCAGATTCTCGGGCTTCTCGATGACAATTAGCGACGCGTCCTCAAACAATACCTTCATTCCCTGTGGCAACAGACCTTCTGCGCGCACCTCGCCCTTGGCGCGAATCGAAACCAAATCCCCGGTCTGCAGAGGGTGGTTGGAGCGTTTGATCGTCCTTCCGTTGACATGAACCGACCCGTACTTGAGCCACTGCCGCACCTTTGTCCTCTTCACCTCAGGGCGACAGGCAAAAAGAAAGGCCAGAAGTTCCGCAGGGTGTTCGACAGTGTGAGATGCGGGCATGACGCTCGGTTGCAGTGAAACAAGCTCCCGAAGCTATGAGGCAATCCGAGAACGCGACGCGGACGAAAGGCGGACCAGACTCTTGACTTCGCTCAGGTCAACAGTCTAGCCGGTAACGGGGCTCGTAGCGAATAACCTTAATTCGGAGCGTCGCTCATGGAAGTTTTGCCTCAGAGTAACATTCTGGCTATAATATAGCCAGAATGCGGCACGAGGTCGTCGTCGCTCCGGAGGCCGTCGAGGATTTCCGTCGACTGCCGGCAACCGTGCGATCGAAAGTTCGGGACGCTATCGAGACCCACTTGCGACATGAGCCGACAAAAACCAGCAGGAGTCGAATCAAGCGACTCCGAGGGATGTCTCGACCGCAGTACCGACTCAGGGTCGATGACGTTCGTGTCTTCTACGACGTCTCCGACTCGGTCGTGGAAATTCTTGCGATCGTTCTGAAGTCCAGAACAACGGGATGGTTGGAGCAAAGAGGGGAGGAGGAATGAAGAAAGTAGCGCTCTCCGAAGTCAAGGACGACCTCTCGAGATACTTGCGTCTTGCGGAGAAGGAGGAAGTGATCATTACCCGACACGGGAAGCCAGCCGGTTTGCTCATTGGTTTCCACTCCGAAGACGATTGGTTCGACTATCGACTGGAGAACGACCCGCGTTTTCTTGCGCGAATCGAGTCCGCCCGGCGGAGCGTGCGAGCCGGTAAGGGTGTGAGGTTGGAAGAGCTCGAGCTCGACGACGAGTCTGGGTGAAGCCCGCGAATCTCGACGATAGCCCGCCAAGATGACTCCGTCCAGACAAGACGTCAAGGCCGCGAACGAACGCCACGGGCGCGCCCGCAACTTGGTCTCGGACGTCGTGGGTTGATTTCTCCAGTGCTTTCCGTATCCTGCACGCATTATGAAACGGCTGAGCTTCTCCGGAGTCCTCTTGGCATGGGCGGCGTGTACGACTTCGCAGCCCGAAGCCCCCACCGATGTCGGGCGCCCCAACGTTCTGTTCGTCTTCTACGATCAATACCGTCCTGACATCATCGGGGCCTATGGCGGCGGCCAGAACATCACCACACCCAATCTCGATCGACTCGCCCGTGAAGGCATGCTCTTCACGAATGCTCTTTCGACGACGCCGGTGTGCACGCCGTTATCGCGGCATGCTCATAACCGGACGCTATCCGACGCATACGGGGATCCCTCGCGAACAATGAGATAAGCCTCGTAGTCGAGCGATTGCGAGCACTTTTGTGAAAGGCTTATCGCGTCCGGCAAAACTGGTCCGGACCTGGATTTAACCCTAATCGCAAATAAACGTCACCGTGTCTGAGGTCTTTGGCCCCGTGAATAGCACCTTTTCCAGGTTCTGCATACACCGTGCAGAATCACCTATAGTGGCGGCGAGTGGGTGCCCCAGCACGAGCTTCTCGCCTGCGCCCAGTGCGGCTGTTTCGCGTTTTCGTGCTTCGAAGATTTTGCGATTAGGGTTAATGTCCTAAGTTCACCAACATGCGTCAACCCGGAGATACCATCGGGTGGATGATCGGGGACAAGATCGCGTTCCAGCTCACGCGCGTGCAATTTGGGCTCTGTTCGGCTACATTGCGCCCTGTTGGAGGGGTCGATGGTTGGGGTTCGATGGACGTTTCTTTTCGTGTGCTTGGCGCTCGTTACCGGCGTCTCTTCGGCGGAGGTTCCCTACCCGACCTGTGAGAGCGCGGGTTGCACGGATCCGAGCGACTTCGGGTCGTATCTGTTTCTCCAGCGCGGCCAGCTCCCCAACGACTTCGACCGCCGGGACAGCGATTCGTGGAAATACCGCGCCCGAAGCGGCCTGAACGTCGTGCGCGCATGGCGCATCACGACGGGCCGGCCGGACGTCGTCATCGCCATTCTCGACAGCGGGATTCGTTGGAACAAAGCCGATCTCGCGGCGAGCGTGGCCCTGAACGAAGCCGAGCTCCCCGTTCCCGTCGGCTGCGCCGAGCATGACTGCAACGGGGACGGATTTGTGAGCATCGTCGACTTCACCGGGACGCCGGACCGCAACGGAAACGGCCTACTCGACGGCCAAGATCTGATCTACGAATACAGCGACGGCATCGACGACGACAACGGATATGTCGACGACATCGCTGGATGGGACTTTTATCAAGACGACAACGATCCCTTCGATGACGTCGATCACGGTCACGGCACCAGCCGCGCCGAAGAGATGGTCGCAGAGGCGAACAACGGAGGCGGAACTCCGGGCTTCGCGCCGAGTTCGCTGTTTCTTCCTCTTCGCGTCGCCGACAGCTTCATCGCCGTCGGAAGTGATTTCGCGCAAGCGGTGGTTTACGCGGTCGACCGGCGGGTGTCGCTGATTTCGGAAGCGCTCGGCGCTCTCTCGGCCACGCCCACGAGCCAAGGCGCCATCGACTACGCGTACCGGCGCGGCATCCCCATGGTCGCGAGCGCCGCAGACGAGCAGGAACGGCACCACAACTTTCCATCGGGGCTCGAGCACACGATTTGGGTGAACTCTATCGTCCACGGTGACGGTGTCGCCGTTCAGCAAACGAGAAAGTTCGATCTCCTGAACGGTTGCACGAACTTTGGCGGACGGGCGTGGGTGGGTGGCGATCTCTTCCAACGCCTGCAGCTCGGAAGCGACGGCACGAGCGAGCGGCCTCGTCGCGCTTCTCATTTCCCACGGCAAAAACCTCATCGACCGCGGCCAGCTCGCGCCCTATCCCGGTCTCGATACACCCTTTTCCGCCGAGGAGGTCCGCCAGCTCCTGCGTATCGCGGCCGAAGACATCGATCACGAAGAGACCCTGGATGATCTCCGAATGCTGCGGCTCCTACAAAGGCTGCTATCGGCGCCGATGCTGGGCCTGACTTTCGAATCACGTCGGTTCCAGACTCAGGCGAACTGGGATCAGTTCACCGGTTACGGGCGCCCAAACGCGCGGCGGCTCCTCGATGTCCGCGAGGACGAAATCCCGCCGGAAGCCGATCTCTCCGGAAGCCTCGCGTGGTTCGACACGGTGGACCCGGCGGTGACGCCGGCGGTGCCGGTTGTCGGGTCCGCAGCGGCCGTTCGGCGCGACGGTCCCTTTGATTATGTCGTCGAAGCAGGCTGCGGCGTTCAGCCGAAGTCCTTTACTCCGATCGAATGGGGCTCGTCGGCGGAGCAACTCGACCGAGCGGTCCTCGCGACGTGGAGCCCGGGCGACACGGCCGTCGCGTGCGGCTTCGATCCGGAGGCCGTGATCGACACGCCCGACGCCCACACGGTGACGCTTCGCTTGCGTGTCATCGACGAACTCGGAAACGTCGGGGTCGATCGACGCACAGTAGCCGTCCACACGGATTCGTCGCTTCGTCATCCGCCGCTCGTGCTCGGCGGATCGGCCGAAGGCTCCCCGGCCCTCGTTGACATCGACGGCGACGGCGTGCTCGACCTAGCTCTCGGGGCCTCGGACGGCGCCGTGCACGCCCTTCGCGGAGACACGCTCGACGAATTGGACGGCTTTCCCGCACGGACGGATTCCATTCCCGTCCATCCTTCGAAGGCGTATATGTCGGGTGAGGTTCCGATTCCACACGAAGCCGTGCTGGGCGCGACGGCGGCCGATGATCTCGACGGCGACGGGCGCGTCGAAATCGTCGTCGCCTCGGTGGAGGGAAATGTCTATGTCTTCGACGATCAGGGGCGACGACGCCCAGGGTTCCCCGTCTCGACGAGCCCCTTCTACTCACTGCCGTCGAATCGCAACCGGCTGAACGACACGGATCCGGGTTTCGTGGGGGCGCCCACGCTCGTCGACCTCGACGCACCGGATGGCGATCCGGGCTTGGAGATCGTAGCGGCCGCCATGGACGGGCACGTCTATGCTTGGCGCGCCGACGGAACGGTCGTGGCCGGCTTCCCCGTTCGCGTCGCGGATCCGGAGAAAGTCGACATCGATCCCGACACCGGCTTCGCGACGCCGCGAGCGGGTGTGGACGCCCACCCGCGGGCGGCCAAGATCATCGGTTCTCCAGCGGTTGGAGACCTGGACGGCGACGGCTCGCCTGAGATCGTCGTGGCCAGCAACGAAGAGTACGGGCTCGAGCCGCCGGGTATTCTGACGCGATCGCCGTTACTAAGACTCTTGAATCTGCTCACCCTCTTCGAAATCGATATCGGCGGCGAGCTCGCGCTCGACGTCAGGGGACGGATCTATGCGCTCCATGCCGACGGCAACCTTCATCCAGGAGGCCCCTTTCGAACGGGGTGGCCCGCCCCGGTTCGGCTGGTCGTCTCGAACCTCCTACCAACGATTGGGACGGGTACACCCGGGGCGCCGGCTCTCGCCGACCTCGACGGATCGGGAACGCTGAAGGTCGCCATCTTCGGCACTGCCGGTCCCGTCGCGATTTACGACGCGGACGGCCGCTCGCTCCTTGGCCAGTTCGCTGGACGCACGCGGTCGCTGGCGATGGACTTTCCGGACGGGTTCCCGCGCGTGCCGGAGAGCGCCGGTTCCGCGGATGCACCTTTCTTCGCCGCTCTCGGCTCGGGCATATTCGGCGATCTCGACGGCAACGGTCTGCCCGAGTACGTCGCCCCGACTGCCGGGCTTCGGAAGCTCTTGGACGTGGCCGCCGCCGCCCAGCAAACTCTCGGCGACCATCAAGTGACGGCTTGGAACCCTCTCGATGGCTCGCTCGTTCCAGCGTTCCCGCTGCCCATGGACGATGTCCAGTTCCTTTGCGGCCCGAGCCTTGGCGATGTCGACGGAGACGGTCTGCCGGAGATTCTTCAGGGGAGCGGGTCGTACCTGCTTCGAGCTTTCAAAAACGACGGGTCCCAACCCGAGGGCTGGCCAAAATTCACCCATGGATGGCTCTTCTGCGCTCCAAGCGCCGGCGACGTCGATGGGGACGGTCTCATCGAAGTCATTGCGACGACGCGCGAAGGCCGTCTCTATATCTGGAACACGCCCGCGCCGGCGTCAGAGGCCGGGATTCCCTGGCAGGGCTTCGGACGTGATCGCCGGAACACGCAGAACCTGTCCTCGGCCGTTCCTACCACCGTTACGCCCGAAAGCCCATTGTTGGCGGCCGATGAAGGACTCGTGCCTCGATCCAGAAACTCCGCCGCGCACGGCGCAAGAGATCAACCGTAGAGTCGTTAAGAAACGCCGTGAACACAATGAGATAAGCGTCGTAGTCGAGCGATTGCGAGCACTTTTGTGAAAAGGTTAGAACCTCGCTTCCCCAGAAACGTTAACCTCTTAGAAGCATGCGCGTCAGGCTCAGATATTGTCGACCCTCCCGCGAGCTCGCCCGAAGTCGTCTCAGTTTGAACCGCTGGGCCACAGAAGATGGGACTAGCGAGCGGGCACCTGTCGGAAATCGTCAACGGAAAGCGGCTCTACCTCGCTCCAAAGACCCGTCAGAAGCTTCTGGACGCGCTAGGTCTGCCCTTCGAGGAGCTCTTCGAGATCGAGCACGAGCGGAGAGCCATGAATCCGAAAAAGCCCATGCGCCTCACTCTTCCAGAGCGCAAAGGAGATAGCCCGATGCTGAAAACCCTTCCGAATCTCAGGTTCGCGGTGCGGTCTCTTGCGAAGCGGCCGACATTCACAGCAGCCGCCGCGCTTACCCTTGCCGTCGGGATCGCCGCGAATACCACGCTCTTCAGCTTCGTCAACAGTGTGCTCGTCAGGCCTTTTCCTTATGCGAATCCGAATGAGCTCGTCACAGCCTATACAACCGATGAGGGTCGCGGCCGTGTCGGCAATCTCTCATATCCGGGCTACAAGGACTATCGAGCGGCCATGGATCAAACGGGCCTGATCGATATCGCCGTCCACGACTGGGAGCCGTATGCGATCGCGGGCGATGGCGGCGCTGCACGTGTCGGCGGTGGGCGGGTATCGGCGAATCTGTTCGATGTCTTGGGCATTCAGCCCCTCTTCTATCACGGCCGGAAAACGCTTGGCCGCGCGCCTCAGCTCCCTCTCGAGCTCGCGGACAACGATTTTCATATTTGAGAAATCCAAGCTAGCTGTTTAGATTTCTCAAATTCATGAGACCGGGCGAGTCATCCGCGACCATGAAAAACGGGCACCTGAATCGTGAAACCTGATATATTCCCCGCCAATTCGGAGGTCGCGCATGGACAAGAAGCCACACGTCCCCTATGTACCCGTTTCGAGCGACATGGCGGAGCTCACGTTCAAAGCCGTTTTCCTCGGCGTCATCATGGCGGTCGTGCTCGGAGCGGCCAACGCCTACTTGGGCATGAAAGCAGGGCTGACGGTCGCTGCGACCTTCCCAGCCGCCGTTGTAGCGATGGCGGCGCTCAGGCCGTTCCGAGGCACGATTCTCGAAGAGAACATCGCGCGCACCACCGCTTCGGTGGGTGAAGCGCTCGTTGCCGGCGCGATCTTTACCATCCCCGCCTTCGTCATCGCGGGCGCGTGGGAGGACATTCGCTACTGGGAGAGCACCGCCATCATGTTGATTGGCGGGACGCTCGGTGTCTTTTTTATCATTATTCTGAGACGCACCCTCGTCGTCGAAGCCGAGCTCCCCTTTCCCGAGAGTGTCGCGGCCGCGGAGATCGTGAAGGCGGGCCAGGGCGGACAAACCGGCGCATCCCTCGTTTTTGGTGCCATGGGGCTCGCGGGCCTCTGGGAGCTGATCAAGAACTCGAACGGCGTCCAATTCATCTCAGACAGCGCGAGCCGCTTCGTCTCGTTCGGACGCTCGACGATTGAATTCGCGCAAGAACAGATTTCTTATTCGGGCGGCATGCATCTCGCGACACCCGCGGCATCCCCTGCGCTCATGGGTGTCGGCTTCATCGTCGGGATGCGCGTTTCCGCCATCCTTTTCTCGGGGGCGCTCTTGGGGTGGCTCGTGCTGGTCCCGCTAGCTATGTTTCTGAACCCGGCATGGAGTGGTGCGCAGGACTCGTCTCTCGCGACCGAAATCTGGCTTCTGCAAATCCGGCCGCTTGCGGTCGGCACGATGATCGTCGCAGCCTTTTACACGCTCTACAATCTTCGCACATCGCTCATCACCGGCATCCGGAACGCGGTCAAGAACATCGGCGTCACGGCCGATGAGGCGGGCGACCGCACCGAGATCGACATCGACTTCAAGAAGACCGCCATCGGTGTCGGCATTGCCGCCATTGGGACCTTCCTCCTTTACAACTACTTCGCTCAGGCGATTGGCGGCGCATTGCTGCTCACCGTCGTGATGGTGATCCTCGGCTTTCTGTTCGCGGCCGTCGCCGGTTATCTCGTCGGGCTCATCGGAAGCTCGAACAATCCGATTTCGGGTCTGACGCTGAGCGCGCTCTTGATCTCGGCTCTGCTCATGGTTGCGATCGGCTTGACCGACGTCCACGGCGTCGCCGCCGTGCTCGGGGTTGCCGGTGTGGTCTGCTGCGCCGCCGGTATCGCAGGCGACATGATGCAAGACCTCAAAGTGGGCCATCTCTTGGGAGGCTCGCCGTGGAAGATGGAGGTCGGCGAGATCATCGGCGTTCTGTTTGCCGCCTTCGTCCTCGCGTTTCCGCTGATGGCGCTTCACGAGGTCTATACGATCGGCTCCGCCGAGCTTCCGGCGCCGCAGGCTGGCCTCATGGCTCTGATGGCGAACGGCATCGTCGGGGGCGACATGGCATGGCCCCTCGTGATCGTGGGCATGTTCCTTGCCATCATGCTCATTTTGATTGGGGCCCCATCCCCCATGCTGATTGCCGTGGGCATGTATCTGCCTTTCGAGTCGACCTCAGCGATCTTCGTGGGCGGCCTCATCAAAGCGCTCCTGGACTGGCGGTTGAGCCAGCAAAATGCGGGCGATGACGAGCGGGTGCGTGCCGAGAACACGGGAACGCTGCTATCCTCGGGCTTCATCGCTGGAGAATCGTTGATGGCGGTCGTGCTCGCGTTTCTCGTGCTCGGCGCCGATCGCATTCCGGCGCTCGCATCCTTGCACAACAGCATGACTTCGGCCGCCTCGCCGAGCTATTGGCCCAGCATCCTCATCTATCCGATCCTGCTGTACATGCTCGTGTGGCTTCCGCTCCGAAAGATGAGCGAAGGCCGGAGCTCACAGACGGGCTAGTCGAGACGATGAACCTTCTCGACCTCCCGCCGATCGCCGCGGCGGAGTCGGAGGAGCAGGGCGGCGACATCGTCGTCATCCGTCCACGGCCTGTCCATCACGGCCTCCTCACGCCTTTCGACTGGATCGTCTACTTACTCGCGCCTCGGCGTCTCCGGCTCGACGACGTCGGGAGCTTCTGCTGGCGTCAGCTCGATGGCCGGCGCACCGCGGGAGAGATCGCATCGGCGCTCCGCGCCGAGTTCGGAGACACCGTCGAGCCCGCCGAAGAGCGTGTCGGCCAGTTCCTTCGCTCTTTGCGCAGAGAGGAGCTCGTGCGCCTGCCGGAGCTCGACACGAAATCCCAAGGAGGCACGCTGTGAAGAAATGGCTTCTCGTTTTGGTTCTCACTCCTGGATTGGCGCTAGCGCAAGCCGAGCTCGTCGAGCCCGACGCGAACGGGATCATCCCCCAACCGCACATAGCGCTCACCAATGCTCACGTGGTCGACGTGCGCACAGGGACGGTGCTCGAGAGCGCGGTGGTGGTCGTGCGCGACGGGCGCATCGTTTCCGTGGGAACGGATCCCGCACCCGCGGACGCCATCGCCATGGATCTCGAAGGAAAGTATCTACTCCCCGGTTTCATGGACGCGCATTGGCATGGGCGCACGCTCGAAAATCTTCGGAGGGCGCTCGAATCAGGCGTCACCACAATGAAGAGCGCGAGCGTCGGCAGCTATACCGATGTCGCGATGCGCGAGATGGTAAAGCGCGGCCATCTCGCCGGGCCGGACGTTCTCGCCGCCGGCGTCTACGTGCTTCCCAATATGCGCTCCTCTGCACTCGCGGATCCGGAGCTCTACCGCTTTCTCCACGAAGAAGTGAAGGGCACCGCGAACGTTCGCGAAGTCGTACGCATCAACGCCGAGCACGGCGTCCAATGGATCAAGACGCGCTCCGGCGGCACAACGTCCTCGCCCGGTGGTCCCGACCCCAAGCTCGCTGTCTACACCGTCGACGAGCTCTCCGCGATTGTCGACGAAGCGGGCAAGCACAACCTCAAAGTCGCCTGTCACGCGCACGGCGCGCAAGTCATCATCAACGCCGTCCGGGCGGGATGTACCACCATCGAACATGGCTCCTACGCCGACGAAGAAGGCTTGCAGCTGATGAAAGAGCTCGGGACGGTTTTGGTTCCCACTTACACGTCCGTGGTCGGCTTCTTGCTCCCTCACGACGACTACAACAGCTCGGCGTCGTTTCTCCGAGGTCCTTTCTTGCTCCACAACTTGAAGCGGGTCTTCAAACGCGCGCTCGAGTTCGGCGTCACCATCATTACCGCCACGGACACGCAGTACGGGCCCCGTAGCGCGACGGTAATTCCACGAGAGATCACGAATTTCGTCGAGCTCGGCATGACGCCTCTTCAAGCGCTCCAATCCGCGACGATCGTCTCCGCCGAGGTCTACGGCATCCAGGACCAGACGGGGGCCATCGAAGTCGGACTCGAAGCCGATCTCGTTGCGGTCGAAGGGAACCCTCTCGAAGACATCTGGAACGTGCATGATCCCATGTTCGTCATGAGCAATGGGCGGCTCGTCTATCATCGTACCGTGGACCCGGCAACCACTATCGGTCCCAAAGTCCGATGGACGGGCTTCGGCACGGGCGGGCCCATCCCTTAGCCTCTAACCGCTCAGAAACGAGAACTTGTTCACACTTTCGAACTTCGTCCAAGCGCAGCCTGCGGCCGCAACCAAAGGGGATGGCCACAGAGTCACGCGCGGCGGAGCCGCAACCAAATTGGAGGACGGCTCCGCCGCGAGCGGTCAGCGGTCAGCATTCAGCGGTCAGCTCGTGGTGCTCGGCGCTTCGCGCCTCGGTCCCATTCTCAGTGTGCGCCGTCCCAATTCTTCGCCGCGGTGCCTCTTCTAACTGATTTACCCTCTCGCGGATCCGGCCGCAGCCGCTCAAATTCTTGCAAGAAATAGAAGCTTTTTCGGGTTAGTAGTACAGAGAAAGCGAGAGCGAGCGAAGAGCACTCGGCGGGCTCTATTGTTGCCTCTGTGTTCGACGCTGCTAGCAGCGTCATCCCGGCGGACGGTGACGTCGTGAGCCCCCCGGAAGATCTCGTCGCGCCCAGCGGAAACGGTAAGTGTTTTCGAAACTCTGTACTACTAACCCTGAAAAGCTTGTTTTGAGAAGAAGAAAAATCATGCGGCAGCAGCGTGGAGTTTATCGAGGGAGAGAGAGTTTGCGGTAAGTAATGCGGAGCAAAGTTGCTGACCGCGCTTTGTGAGTCTGTAGCGAAAAGTTTCGGGAATTTTTTGACAAGACGGTGGGCTCGGAGGATGCGAATGAGCCGGGGTGACGCGTCCGCTTAGCCGCCTGGTTTCGAGAGGGTCGTCCGAAGTCTTTGGAAAGAGCAAGGCACGGAGTTCCCTGTTGCGAAAGCCTCGCAGATGAAACTCTCCACGGGAAATAGCGGCGAGGAGTCGGGCGTCCAGAGCGTCCCAAGGGCGAAGAGCTCGGAGGGTGGAGCCATTCCATTGAGTTTTTTGGCTGACGCGAGCGAGGAGTCGACCGAGTGGGGTTGAGGTATCACAAGCGGCGAGAGCGTCGAGGTAGCGCTCATTGGAGTCCTGGGAGAGCTGGGCACGACGATGCAGGTCTGCGATGCCACGACGGAGCGGACGCCACTCGAGAGGGCCGTTGGGGTCGCCTTCCTTTGGCCGGTAGCAGCGCATACCCTCGGCACGCTGGATGGTTGTCTCCACACGGAGCACGGAACCTTGTTTGTCGTAGAGTTTGACGGAATTGAGGTCGAGGGCATGTTTGATACGCAGACCCTCGGGCCGGTCGCGAAATCGGCTGACGACTTCCCCTGAAAAGTCGGTTCGAATCCGTTTTCCGAGAAAGCGCATCACGTCGGGGCTCGAAAAGTTTGTGATCGCATGATGTACAAGAGCGGGATAGATCTCCGCGAGGCTAGCCCATGTTTCCCTTTTAGGTGTCTAAGTCATCGAAAACAAAGGATCGAGATCGGCGGTTTGTCTCTACGCTGACAGCACCTCCTCGGAGAAGGCTGGCGGGTCGCGTTCAACGATGCCGAGTCTTAGGTGGCTCGGCTTTTTCGCTCACCGTGATGCCACCAGGGCAGTCGATCCACTCTCCGCTGGCGCGCTCGATGTAACGATAGACCTCCTCGCGCCGTCGTCTTTGCAGCCCGACGAGATAGCCCTGCTTGCGCGAGCGCACCACTGCCAGGCTGTCGCTCGTTACCATCCCTCGGTCGCCGACAAAAACCACGCGGTGCAAACCGAATCGTTCGTTGAGATCGTTGAGCACCTGCGGCACCGTTTTCGCGTCACGCCAGTTGCCGGCGAAAACATGGTGGGCGATCGGCCAACCGTCCACCATCACCAGACCGATAAGCACTTGCCGGTTACGCGGTCTGCGGTCGCGACTGTAGCCGTGGACGCCGAGCCCCGGAGGGCCTTGACCTTCGAAGTACGTCGACGTCAGGTCGTAAAACACCATGTCAACCTCAAGCGAAAACAGATCCCGCAAGCGCAAAAACAGCTCCTTCTCGATCTGTTCTTTGCGGGCATGCAGCTGGTCGAGCGTTCGGTACCATTGCTTGAGTTGGCGAAACTCCACGCGAACCCGCGGGGAGCGACTCGCTCGCCGTTCCCCATCATCGCGCCACTGCGGCACCCACCGCCGCCCCTGCCGGTCGCAGACGAAGTCGGTCTCGAGCCAGCGCGCCAGACCGTGCTCGCTTGACGGAGCACATAGCCGGTTGGCGACCAGCACCAAAGCTCGCTCGCTTAGCGCCACTCCGTCCCGCTTGCCGCGGCCCCCGAGCCGGTCGAGAATCTGCTCCAGCCCGAACTCGCGCCACAGCGTCGCCGTCACCAGCATCGGACCCCAATCCCACGCGTCTGCCCCCGCGACCTGCTCGGCTGCTCGCTCGGTGTCGGCCGGTTCACCGGCCCCAAGCAACCGATTGAGGGAGTCGAGATTGGCAACTAGAAGTTCCTTGCGCCCCAAGTTGCACACTACGCGTTGCTTCGGCTTGCCGTGCTCCCGATACGACTCGACCAGGCGGACATACTCATGTTGAACCCCTTTGCCGCCTGCGGCCCGAACGATGCGGAAGAACATAACCTGTCCTCACGCATACTACATGTCATTGTCCACGATTACAACGTATTAATGGCGCTCAAAGCACAATCTCTGTCTCTACGTTTTGGGCGAAATTCAACCCCCGTTCCTTTGAATTCAGTCACTTACGAGCGTTAGGATGCTCATAAAGGGTAAACATGGGCTAGAGCTGTTACGAAACGTGACGTCGGTGGCCCATTCGCTGCTGTAGACACTCCAGTAGTAGTCGAGGCCACTCGGCGGGAATAATTTGTCTTGCAATGGATTGACGAATCGACTCAGGCGATTCAGGATGTGAGGCCAGTTGGTTTTGAGCTGCTCATCGAGAAGCTGCTGTGCCGCGTGGGCATCCTCAACCCAGGTAAAGCAGTTTTCCCGGCGCCGATATTGAATGCCAGCCTTATCCATCTCAACGGCGAGCCATTCACGGCCGTTGACGTAGACCTGAACATTGAATGGAAACCAGCTTTGGATACGGGCATGCATGAAACCAAAAATAGGGTCCATGCAGTAGTGGTAAAAGTTTAGGCACTTTCTGAGGGATTGCACGAGCTCCAACCGCTTCTTCTGGCGGTTGCGACGTATGCTGAAGGTGATACAAGGTTCCACGCAGCTCAGAACTGCGATGAGACCACTGCGGACATTGTCTTGTTGTGCAATCTCGCGTGCGATGGCCTCCTTGTTCTTACGGGAAGACTCCAGATAGACGACCGGACGCTCGAGTCGCTCCGCCTGCTGATACAAGGCCTGCTTGAGCTCGGAGGTACGCTGCAGTGCGAACTCCGCGAACTCCTTCAGAAGGATTTTCTGGTAGGAAAGGTACTTACCCATGCCGTCCGTATAAGAAATGTGGCGTAGGGTTCCGCGGAACACCAACCGGTCGAATCCGCTCAGCACCCCTGTGATTCGATCCTCGTGACGTGATAAAAACTGTTTCACGGCGTCCTCCAGCGTGGGAAAGGGTTGTCGTGACATCTTCCTACTCTGGATGTGGCGCCGTGTCTACTTCACGCCCAGATTGTGCATCGAGCCCGCGTTGGGCTGACGTGGTGAGCGAGCCGACAGCGAAGAGTCAGGATGAAAGACTTTCGAGATCTAAAGGTTTGGGAGAAGGCCCATCAGCTAGTCAAGGGTTTGTACCAGGCCACCGGCCACTTCCCAACCGAAGAGAAGTTCGGCTTGACGGCTCAGATGCGCCGAGCGGCGGTTTCCATCCCGGCGAATATTGCTGAGGGCTGTGGACGCGGTTCAGACCGGGATATGGCCCGCTTTCTTCAAATGAGTATGGGCTCAGCAAGCGAGCTCGAATACGAACTGCTCCTTGCCCACGAGCTCGGGTTGCTCGATAGCCAAAGTCTTCAGGAGCTTGCCGAGCGAACCACCGAGGTCAAGCGTATGCTCGCCTCTCTCATCCGGAGGCTCGAATCCGGAGCTGACCGCTGAATGCTGACCGCTGACCGCTCGCGGCGGAGCCGTCCTCCAATTTGGTTGCGGCTCCGCCGCGCTGTGTCTCTGTACTACTAACCTGAAGTTCCTTGGTCGAATGAACCCACTGACAGTGTGAATCCCCAATGATTACGCGTCTTTAGGGACGCCGAGAGGCTAATTTTAGGATGCAATATATAGGCATGTCTAAAGCCTTTTATGGTTTGATACACATTGATACATAGGCTATTATGGTGGGCATGCATATCCACATCATCCCCAATCGCAACTCTACCCCCGCGGTCCTGCTGCGTGAGCCCTATCGGGTGGGCGGAAACGTCCGCAAGCGCACGCTCGCTAACTTGTCCAAATTGCCCATGGACGCAGTCGACGCCATCCGACACATTCTCAAAGGGGAAAAGCTCGTCTCGGTTGAAGTCGCCTTCAAAATCGTCGAGAACGGCTCCCGGCACCATGGCCACGTCGACGCGGTGCTCAGCGCCATGAGACAGCTCGGTTTCGAAAAGCTCGTTGGTTCTCGACACTCACCAGAGCGGGATTTGGTCGTGGCCATGGTAGTCGCCCGGATCTCGAACCGCAGTCGAAGCTGGCGACTAGCCAGTGGTGGCACACAACCACACTGCCCGAAATCCTGGGGGTGAGCGATGCCCGCGAAGACGATCTCTATGCCACCATGGACTGGGTTCTCAAACGCCAGGAGGTCATCGAAAAAAAACTCGCGGCGCGCCATCTCCAAAACGACGGCCTGGCGCTCTATGACCTAACCTCAAGCTACTTCGAGGGTGTGAGTTGTCCGATCGCCCGCCTCGGATACGACCGTGACGGCAAGAAAGGCAAGCTGCAGATCAACTACGGTCTGCTGACCAACGAACGCGGCATCCCCGTGTCGGTATCGGTCTTTGAGGGCAACACGGGCGATCCCAAAACGCTGTTGCCTCAGGTAGAAAAGGTGCAAGAGCGCTTCGGCATCGAGCAGTTTGTGATGGTGGGCGACCGCAGAATGATCACCCAGACCCAGATCGACGAGTTGCGGGAGATGGACGGTGTCGACTGGATTACCGCTCTGCGTCCCGAACCGATTCGCAAGCTCATCAACGATGGGGTACTCCAGATGGGGCTATTCGACGAGCGGAATCTGTTTGAGGTGACGCACCCGGATTTCCCCAACGAGAGGCTGGTCGCTTGCCGCAATCCGGAGCTGGCCGAGAGGCGGCGTCACAAGCGCCGTGCTCTGCTCGAAGCGACCTGCAAGGAGCTGGAGAAAGTTTGTCGGATGGTCGAGCGGCGCCGTTTGCAGGGCAAGGAGGACATCCGTGCTGCAGTGAAAAAGCTCCTCAACAAGTACAAGGTCGGCAGGTACTACAGGCTCGACATCCGTGACGACGGTTTCGACTTCGAGCTAGACGAGACAACGATGGATGCCGACGCCTCGCGCCTCGCCAACGGCAACTCTGAGCTCGCCAACAAACGGCTCCAGCGGTGGAAGCGACACATGGGGACGATCGCTAAGCAGTTCGGAGGGATTCGCCAACGGATCGGGCGGGGTCAGCTGCATGGTAAAGATAAAATCGGTGTGCGGGTAGGCAGAGTTCTCAACAAGTACAAAGTCGGCAAGCACTTCAAGCTGGACATTCGCGACGACAGCTTTAGCTTCGAAATCGACGACACAAAGGTCACTGCGGAAGCTGCCCTTGACGGCATCTACGTGATCCGCACCAGTCTTGCTGAGCAGCGGATGAAAACCGACGACACAGTGCGCAGCTACAAGTTGCTGACCCAGGTCGAGAGGGCGTTTCGTTCCTTCAAGAGCATGGACCTAAAGGTGCGGCCGATTCGTCACCGGCGCAAAAACCGAGTCCGGGCGCACGTCTTCTTGTGCATGCTGGCCTACTACGTCCTGTGGCACATGATGGAGGCTTGGCGGCCGCTGCTATTCTCTGACGAGGACCAGCAGGCGAAGGCCAGGCGTGACCCGGTTGCTCCGGCGAAGCGCTCCGAGGCCGCCCTGCGCAAGATACAAACCAAGAAGCTTGACGATGGGAGTCGAGCTTCCAGCTTCCGCACGCTGCTGCGCCTTCTCAGCAACATCGTCCGAAACAAATGTCGGCGACCGGAAGCCGGACCCGACGAGCCCACCTTCGATGTCACGACAACTCCGGACTAACCCGAAAAAGCTTCTATTTCTTGCAAGAATTTGAGCGGCTGCGGCCGGATCCGCAAGAGGGTAAATCAGTTAGAAGAGGCACCGCGGCGAAGAATTGGGACGGCGCACACTGAGAATGGGACCGAGGCGCGAAGCGCCGAGCACCACGAGCTGACCGCTGAATGCTGACCGCTGACCGCTCGCGGCGGAGCCGTCTTCCAATTTGGTTGCGGCTCCGCCGCGCTGTGTCTCTGTGGCCATTCTTAAGGCGCCTCATGCACACGATTTGAGGAGCGGCCGAGCCTTCAGGTTTACCTGGCTAGGCCTTAGGCCCCTCGACGAGGTTATATACTCCGCAAATGAGAACGCTAGGCATCGTCATCATCGGTTGGGCTACGATCGTTTCGCCGCTCAGGGGGCTCGCGGGCCAAGACGATATCGCGTGGAAGATTCGGCGCGAGGCGAAAGAGAACTCGCAGATTCTTTCCACGCTCCACATTTTCACGGATCGCTACGGCCCGCGCCTCACGGGCTCACCCAATCTGGAGGCCGCTGGGAAATGGGCCGTCGATCAAATGACAGCTTGGGGTTTCTCCAATGCGCATCTAGAGTCTTGGGATTTCGGCCATCCCGGATGGAGCAACGAGCGGCTCACGGCACATATCGTGGCTCCCGTGAAAGACGTTCTCACCGCCGAAGTGCTCGCGTGGACGCCGGGGACGGACGGTGTCTTGCGCGCGGAAATCACGCAGATCGAGCCGCCACGTCTTCCCACGCAAGAAGAGCTCGACATCTATTTCTCGACCGTCGCCGAGAAAGTCCGGGGCAAGATTGTCCTCGTCGGCAAGCACCAGGACGTGCCGGTGGCGTTCAACCCGCCCGCGAAGAGGCGCAACGAGGCGGAGATTCTGGCTCGATACGACCCTGTCGATCCCGTGCCCCGGTCTCGCCGCCGCCGCCGCACTCCGCGCACGGACGGCAAGCTCGATCGACGCGCGCTCGCTAAGGCCGTCGCACAATTTCTCGTGGACCACGGGGCCCTCGCGCAGATCAACGACGCGGGGCGGGCGCATGGGCAGATCCGCGCTTTCTCGAATCGCACTTACGACAAAGACAAAGCGCCGGCGACGCTCGTGCTACGCAACGAAGACTACGGCCGAATCTCGCGGCTCCTGAAAGACGGTCCGGTCGAGCTCGAGCTCGATATCGTCAACCACTTTTACCCGGAAGGTGCTTCGGCCTACAACGTCATTGCCGAGATTCCGGGAACGGACAAAGCCGACGAAGTCATCATGCTCGGGGGCCACCTCGATTCGTGGCATTCCTGGACGGGCGCGACCGACAACGCCATCGGCTGTGCCGTGATGATGGAGGCCGCACGGATTCTCAAAGCCATCGGCGTCGAACCGCGGCGTACCATCCGCGTCGCCCTCTGGAGCGGCGAGGAGCAAGGCCTTCTCGGATCGAAGGCCTATGTCGCGGAGCATTTCGGAAGCGCGGAAGAGCCCAAACCCGAGTTCGCGAATTTCGGCGGCTATTTCAACATCGACGCCGGCACGGGGCGCGCCCGAGGGGCGACCGTGTTCGGTCCTTCGAGCACCGCCACGATCCTACGCGACGCGCTCGCGCCTTTCGCCGATCTCGGCGTTCTCGGTGCGACCACGACCACGAGCCGGCGAGTCGGTGGTTCGGACCATACGTCTTTCAACGGCGCCGGGCTTCCCGGGATCGGGATGGGGCAAGACCCTATCGAATATGGATCCCACTCGTGGCACACGAATCTCGACGGCTACGAACGCGTCGTGCCGGGCGACGCGATCAACTCGGCCACCGTGATTGCCGCCGCGCTCTACCACTTGGCGATGCGCGACGACTTGCTGCCGCGGTTCTCGAGCGAAGAGATGCCCGAGCCGCCGAAGCCGCCAGAGGAGCAGCGCACAACGCAACCGTAGAGTGCTCTTCTGACTGGTTAGAGGCTAGATCAATATCAAGAAAAGAGGCTGTCGACTCACTTCGCGCACGTGCGGAAACCCGCGAGCACGTCCGCGCGGTCGGGTAAGAAGAAATTTCGATAGCTGTTGTTGATGAGACGCGACCGCGTCGCCCACGCGCCGCCCTTGAGCACTTTGTGATAGCCGAACCACGGAGCCGAGTACTCTCGATAGGGATGATCGACGAGATAACCGGGAAAGGGGTAAAAGGCCGACGCGGTCCACTCCCAAACGTTCCCGATCATTTGACGACAACCATAGGCGCTGTCGGATTCCGGAAAGGCGGCCACGTCCACGGTCCCGAGGTGGCGTGAGTCGAGATTGGCGAGCTCAGCGGAAGGCTCGGTTTCGCCCCAAGGGTAAAGACGCTTGCTCAAAACGGCCGGCTCGGCGCTCGCCGCCATGTCCCACTCGGCTTCGGTCGGCAAGCGGCGCCGCGCCCAACGGCAATAAGCTTCCGCCTCGTACCAGCTAACATGGCATATCGGGGCGTGAGGCTCGAGGCGCACGTAGCGGTCGAATTTCCTTCTCAGCCAGCCCCGTTCGTCACGCACCCAGTAAATGGGGCGCTGCGCGCCCGTGCCCGAGCGGATGAGCCAACCCTCAGGGCTCCAAAACTCGCGTTGCCCATAGCCACCATCGTCGACGAAGGCGGCAAACTCTTCGTTCGTGACCGGCGCGCGCGCGATGCGAAATGCCTGAACTTCGACGGGATGGCCCCACTTCTCGTTGTCGAAGAGAAACGATGTGTCTTTGGATGCGCCGAGCTGATGGCGCCCGCCGGGAATCTCGACGTCGCCGGGCAAAGCGCCTTCTCCTGGCGCGGCGGCGGACGCGTCCAACCGGGGCGCGGGATATTCCAGCGTCTGGCGGGTATAGGTGAGCGCCTCGCCGTGCATGTCTTCGTGAAGGGTGCAAAGAAGCGCGAGATAAGTCTCCTGAGGATTCGCTTCGCCGCTCCCCAAGCGTTCGGCAAACGCCTCGAGGACATCGTTCATATAAGCGATCGTCTTCTCCCGCGACGGGAGCGGGAGCGACCAGCGGGTGTCGTGTGCGACGTGAAAGGAATCGAAGAACTCGTCGGCGCCGCGAAGCAGTTGCGTGTCGCGGCCGAGCTCGCGCAAGAAAAAGACTTCGAAGAAGAACGCGATGTGCCCTAGCTCCCAGCCCGGCGGATTAACGTTCGAAAGATGCGGGACTTCGAGCTGTTCGTCATTGAGGTCGTCTAGGAGTGCTATCGTTCGCGCGCGCGCGTCGCGCGCTTGGTCGATGAGCGTCGCGGCCGGCAAGCGGTGATGTTTGTTGGAGAGTGGCACATCGCCAATCTATCAACGATTTCGGGAACGTGCTATTCTCAGCCGTACAGTATTGTGGCAAGGACAGCATCTTTGACGCATGACTGAGTCTAGCCTCTAGCCCGCCAGAATCGCGAATTTCGTTCGCATATTTCTGCGAGCACGAGCTACGTGATTTCCTTCAACAACTTCAAGGTTTGCCGGCTGGCGTTAGCTCGGCAGCCGTGGCAGAGCACAGACCAGGAAGCGGGTAGCAGGAAGCCGGTAGCAACTCGGATTGCGGGACCTAAACTAGCGCGCGACGTCCATCTCGCTCGCGAGCTCTCGGAGGTGATCGAGATAAGCCCGGATTTTTTTCTTCTCGGATTCTGGAATGCTATCGAAAGCGAGTCCCACCCCGCGCTCTCCTTCGGGCGATTCCGGGCGGGCCCAGGCCACACGCGCTTCGGTCGACACGGTCCCCTGGCCGCGAAGCTCGAAGCGTAGCGCGCCGATCCGATCGACTTCCGGCAACGCGTCGCCTCGGAAACAAGCTCCGCCGACACTCAAGTTCGTGAGATAGCCCGACAAGGAGGACGAGCCCATCGAGATTTGTGCCTCGATGAGCGTCGGCGTGTAGCGCTCATGGGCGCGAGCATGAACATGAGGCGCGTCTGGAAGTGGCGCGGCGTCTTTTTTATCGACCAGCGTCGCGAGCACCAGGAGGAGCTCCGCCGTCGGAATGGGGGTGGAGGCGTAGAATGGTCTCAAGTCCACGCCGGCGAGCTCGCCGGGGGGCGTCTCATGCTTCGTGAATCGGAAGACGCCCTTTCGGAGAGAAAGTATCTCGGTCAAACAAGCCATTGCCTGCACGCGACGAAACGCGCGACGGCTCTGAGGCTCGACCTCTCGCGACGCTTTGGCGAGCAAGAGACGCGTCGACGAGGACTCTCCACACATGATGGCGCCCTGGGTGAAGATGATGGTACCGGACGTTTCCGAGCTCTCGACAAAGAGCGCTCCTGTCTGCTTCGAGTTGGCCAACACCTGAAGCACGTCAAGAAGAGGGACGTTCTCTAGCTCGCCACTGACGATCATGGATTTTGATGGATGCGGAAGGGGCCGTACCTCATTATCGCACGAATCGAAAGGCCTGTCTTTCGGCTCGAGCTAGAGGCTAGTCAAGTAGACCTGAAAGCTCGGCCGCTCGTCAAATCGTGTGCATGAGGCGCCTTAAGAATGGCCCATCCCCTTTGGTTGCGGCCGCAGGCTGCGCTTGGACGAAGCCCGAAAGTGTGAACAAGATCCTCGTTTCTGAGCGGTTAGAGCCTAGTTGCAGGCGTTGACACCCGAGGTCCGCTCGTCGTAGGAGAGCCGGATCTTCGCTTCCACGTGAGGGTGCCGGCCGCAAACTTCGCGCAAGTGCTCTCGGCTCAGCTCGAGGAGCTCCGTGTTCTTGACCGCCGTCACCGTAGCGGTGCGCGGCTCTCCGGAGAGCGCGGCCATCTCGCCAAAGAAATCGCCGTCACGTAACCTGGCAACGGGAACCCTTTGGCCATCTTTGTTGATGGTCGCCCACACCTCGCCGGTGCTGATGATGAACATCGAATCTCCGGGGTCGCCTTCGGTCACGATGACCTCTCCCGCTTTCGCGACCCGCCGCATGAGAAGAAGGGCGACATCCACGAATTCCGCCTTCGTGAGATCCGAAAATAGCGGGATATGGGTGGGCGGTTCGTGCTCGATGTCCTGCACGCCCTTGGCCGAGCTGCCAACGTCGTCGATGATCGAGTCGATCAGCGAGTCGATATCTTCCCCCAGAGCACCGACCATGTCGGCCGCCATCTCGGGCTCGGAATCGACCTCGACGACCTCCATCTCCTTGAGAGACGAAATGTCGGGCTCGCCGGTAGCCTCGGGCTCACTCGAATCGTCCACCTCGAGCACAATTTCGGGCGAGTCCGAAGGCGGCGTCTCGAGATCGTCCAACGAGAGCTCGAACTCCGCTTCGCTCGATGGCTCGTCGATCGTCAGCTCGATCGCCTCGTCGTCGCTCGGAGTCGATACGATATCGCCAAGCGCCACGGGCTCTTCTTCGAAGGTCAGAGGTTCGTCGAGTCGCACTTCGCCCGGTGTCTCGGTCTGATCCATTAAGTCGAATCCACCCGACACAGCAACTTCAGCAGGCGGCTCTTCGACAGGCGGTGGCGGCTCGAGCTTTTCCTCCAAGATCCCGCTCGAGGTGCCGAACTCCATCTCCATGCTCTCTTCGAGACTGAGCTCAGGAAGCGTGACGGGCGGCGAGGCTTCCACCGGGGGCGGCGAGGCTTCCACCGCGGCCGGCGGCTCCTCACTAGCGCGCCGGATCGGCGCGTTGTCGGGCTGCGTCAAAGCGTCCGCCAGAGACTGACGGTTGCTCGAGGTCGCGGAGCGATCCTCTGTCATCGCCGCCAACTTCTCGTGAACCTCCGTCTGGCGCGGATCGATCTGAAGGATTTTCTTGTTGATGGCGATCGCGCGGATCATGAAGCCTTTGTCAGCGAGTTCGTCCGCAACGATCCGAAGCTGCTTGACGGCTTCGGTCTTGTTCCCCGCCAAGACGAGCGTGTCGGCAAAGCGCAAACGGATCTGCGTGTTTTTCTTATCCTTCTTTAAGAGCGTGATGAACCATTCCAAAGCGCCTTTGTAGTTCCGCTTTTGCAGGCACGCCTGGATCTCTTTGAACGGGTCCTTGTGTTTCTTACGGAAGGCCATCAGGCGTGTCTCAAACGATTCGGAATTCTTGGCTTGACTGGGCTCCGAGCGGACCCAGGCTCTTTGATCCTACCACGAACCCGCTCCTTCATCGAAGTAAGCAAACATAGGGGTGCACGACACGAAAGTAAGAGGTCCTGTATACACGGGCCATTTCTTGGTGTATCTTACGGCTGTATAAGCCGTAAGAATAAAAGGCATAGAATGAGGAGGTTCTATGAGTCGCCGCCAAGAAGTCCCGCCCAGGCTTCGCGAGCTCGCCGCCCAGCTCGCCATGCCGAGGCCCATGCGACGGGGTTCGTTGTCCGAGCGCTACGTCAAGTGCAGCAAACCGGGCTGCAAATACCTCGGACTACGTTGGACCAACCGCTCCATGCCTGTGCGGTAAAAGAGCTCGCTATGTCGAGCGGCATAGCAAGAACTTCGAGACAGTTCTCGGCACGCTGCGACTCGAGCGCGCCTACTATCACTGCCGACGCTGTGAGCAAGGATTCTGCCCGCGAGACCACTGTCTCGGTCTGAACAAGACATCCCTCTCGCCCGCCCTGCGTCGGATGACCGCCGCAGTGGGCTGTTCAACCAGCTTCCATGAAGGTAGCGATCTGTTGTGGGAACTTGCTGGAGTACGAGTGGATGCCAAACAAGTTGAGCGCGTGTCCGAGGCACTGGGCCGGGAGATCGCCGATGATGAGAAACACTTCGTTGAGCGGGCGAGACCAACCATGCAGGCCTCAACTATCTCTCCATGGACGGCACCGGAGTGCCCATGCGGAAATCGGAACTCAAGGGTATCCAAGGAAAACAGCCTGACGGCTCGGCTAAAACGCGAGAGGCCAAACTCTGCACCATCTGGAGCGCCGAATCCCGTAATGAACAAGGCCATCCGATCCGTGACCGCGGCTCCATTAGCTATTCCGCCGCCATCGAATCGGCCGCCAATCGAGACACCGATGAAACACCATCCCCATTCGCCGAGCGGGTTTTGCGAGAAGCTCATCGGCAGGGATTCGACTGCGCCCAGCGCCAGGTCATTATTGGTGATGGAGCCGTGTGGATATGGAAACTTGCAGACATGTACTTCCCCGATGCCATCCAGATCGTTGACCGCTTCCACGCTAAGAAACAGCTCAGCGACGTTGCCAAAGCAATCTATGACGCTCAGAGCGACCTCGCCAAGAGCTGGGCAGAGCGACGTCATGAGGAGTTGGATGAAGGACGGATTGATGCGCTACTGCGCGCCCTGCGTCGCCATCGCAAGCATTCCCACGAGGCTCGTCAATGCATCGGCTATATCCGAACCAACCGGCATCGGTTGCGCTATCCCGAATTCGAGGCGAAGAACTTGTGCACTTCCTCTGCCGTTGTCGAATCCGGCTGCAAGCTCGTCGTCGCCTCCCGGTTCAAAGGCTCGGGAATGCACTGGAGCCTACCCGGTGCAAACGCTATTCTCGCACTTCGAGGCTCTCGCTTGAGTGGGCGCTTCGAAGACTTTTGGGAAAGACAAACTTACCGACGGAGAGGTTGAGTGCTCTACCCTCTCACATTCATGTCGTGCACCCCAAACATAGGCGCCGAGAAAGCCGCTCGCCCCCGTCACGAGAACGCGCATTGCGGGTCGCCTCTCACTTGCCCGCCTTCCAAGACCTTTGCTACACTTTTGCAAGCGGGTTTCTTCGTTTCAACAGTATGCGATGTTTTCTTCCGGCGAAACTCGATGACCATCGGTTTCTAGCATGAGGTTTCCCGGCAGCAAACTACTCTCCCAAGACCTCTCCACCGAAACCACTTCTTTCGACAGCATCATCCGTCACTGCGAGAACGTCAACCTCTCCGGCTACATGGAGGTGACGTTCGGCGACGCCGAGGGACTTCTCCTTTTCTACCTCGGCGAGCAGATCAACATTATCTATCGTCACACCAACAAGATCTTTCTCGGGGGTGAGGCGACGCTCAAGCTCCGCAACACCGCCCAAATGCGTGAGGGCAAGATCTCGATCTACGAGCTCCCCTTGGACATGGCGCACATGCTGCGAGGGCTCTCCAACCGAAAAGAGATTTTTGGACAGATCTTCGCCGCCGACCCGTTGAAAGATTTCATCCGGCAGCTACATGACCGTGGCCATACAGGATCGCTCGAAATCCTCATCAACAAAGGCACCGGGATGATCCTGTTAGTCCGTGGGCGTTTTTCCACGGCCTATTTTGAGACCGAAGGTGGCGTCACGTTCGAGAAAAAAGAAGCCCTCAACAGAATCTACGCGCTGCTCGAGCGCGACGACACTTCGGCGCAAGTATTCCAATCCGATTTTTCTCCCGATATCTGGAAGACGCGCCAACAGGGCGGCAAGGGTCGTTCAAGCCGCCTTCAAGAACTCCTCGAGCAGCGCCGTGAAGCGCCGGTGGACGCAAAGCATGGCGATACGAGCAAGCCGGGAGATACCACGACCGACGAGCGCGTCGCCACCATCACCGAAGTCGTGCCGCCGCCCGAGCCTCCCCCGAGCGCCGATCGAACGCCGCTCCAGGAGCAAATTCTCTCCGATATCGGGGAGCAAACGCCCGCTCTCCTCGCCGCTTTTTTTTTCGATCTCGGAAGCGAGGAAATCAATGCCGAGCTTGTCACCGCCCCCGACGAGACCGCGGACCGCCTCATCATCGACAAGCTGCCGGCCTTCGTGAAATATCTCGAGAACCTCGCCGCGATGCGCGGCGACGATCACGTCGAGATTCTCTCGATGAGCACGGAGAATTTCTATCTCATCGTCAAATGTATCGCGGAGACCGAGGAAGGGATCGCCATGATCACCGACCGGAGCCAGCCGGTCACCCTCGCAAGCGCACTTCTCCTGAACAGCGCACACCGCTACCTAGCGATGCTGGCAGGAACCGCCGTTTAACCAGTGGTCGGCATTCAGTTGTCAGCATTCAGAAGAGTAACTGATTCCGATGATGGTGCCCTCTAACTCGGGCCATGCCTTCGAATTCGAGAGCTTCATCACCGAATTCAGACCCTGAATGCTGAATGCTGAATGCTGACAACTAGAAACGTCAGAGAACCAACCTTCGTTTCTCGTATGCTATCGTAAGCGAGCTTTGGGTTTATTCATCACGCTCGAGGGGATCGAGGGATGTGGTAAGTCGACGCAAGCCCCGCGTCTCGCCCGCCGGCTTCGTCAGGAAGGCTACGACTGCCTTCTCACCCGCGAGCCCGGCGGCACCGCCATTGGCCGCGAGATTCGCCAGGTAATCCTCAGCCCCGAGAACCATCGCATGTGCGCCGAGACCGAGCTCGGTCTCTATTTTTCCGATCGCGCGCAGCACTTGCGCGAAATCGTTTGGCCGGCGCTCGAGGCGGGCCGTATCGTTCTGTGCGATCGCTTTACCGATTCGACCATGGCTTACCAAGGGTATGGTCGCGGTCTTTCGCTGCGACAGGTCCGCGCACTCGATCGGGCAATGACCGGAGCGTTCAGACCCCACGTCACCTTGCTACTGGACTTGTCCGTCGAAGAAGGCCTCGCGCGCGCACGCAAGCGGAACCGTGCAAGCCCATCGCACAGCGATGAAGGTCGGTTCGAGCAGGAAGAGCTCAACTTTCACCGGCGGGTGCGCGCCGGCTATGCGAGGATGGCGCGCAAAGAGGGCGAGCGCTACATCACCGTGCCCGGCTCGGGAAAACCCCGAGACGTGCACGAAGCCCTTTGGACCGCTTTGAAGAAGACTCGAAAGCTCCCGCGAAAACATGTCGTTCGAAAAGCTCGTCGGTAACCGGGCACTCGTCTCGAGGCTCGCGCGCATGGTGCGCTCGGGTAGAGTCCCGCCGAGTCTTCTATTCAGCGGCCCGTCCGGCGTGGGCAAACTGCAAGCGGCGATGACGCTCGCCAAGTCGCTCAATTGCAGCCAGTCCAAAACCGATGCCTGCGGCGCTTGCCCGGCCTGTCTCCGTATCGATCGGGAAGAGCACCCCGATGTCCATATCGCGCGTCCAGAAGGTGCGGGGGGTCAGCTGCGCGCGGACGCCGTGCGTCAAATCGTCCGCGAGACACCGTTCCGCCCGTTCGAAGGACGCCGGCGCGTGTCGATCCTGGTCGATGCCGATCGCATGAACGACGCGGCGGCCAACAGGCTCCTGAAAACACTGGAAGAGCCGCCGCCCTGGGCGATCCTCATCCTCATCACTTCGAACGCGGCGTCTCTTTTGCCGACGATCCTCTCGCGCTGTCAGATCTACCGTTTCGCACCACTCGCGATCGAAGAGCTCAGCGAGCTACTCGTCAGCAAGCACGACGTCGATCGCGAGCAGGCCACGCTGCTCGCGGCGCTTTCCGGCGGCAGCTTGACCGAAGCGCTTTCCTACAGGGACGAGCCCCTGACCGACCTCCGCCAAGAATCGCTGCGGCTTCTGACGGTCGTCGCTCGAGGTGGCCGCGAGCAAGATCTCGTACCCTGGGCTGACCGGCTCGCGAAAGATACGAGGCTGATCCTCTTGCTGCATCTACTCATGGGTATGGCCCGCGACGTCGCGGCGACCTTGGCAGGTGGTGCGATCGTCCATCGCGATTTGAAGAACGAGCTCGACGGGCTGTCCCAAGGGGCGGCTCTCGACGCCTGGCTCGCCGCGTATCAGCTCACCGAAAAAACCCTCGAAGATCTCCGCGATCGCTATCTCAATAAACGCCTTACGGTGGCTCGGCTCCTCGCCGAGCTGAAGAAGCTCTCCCGCTCTGAACAGCTCTCCCCGGCCCTAGACCATCGATAGCCGGGCAGCAAGTCCTGTGGTAGACTCAAAAGTAATTATCGCCAGTTTTTCAGTACTGTTTCTCTGACGAGCCTACCCAGTTGGTTCCAGCGACCAATTCTCGGTCGGCCCAGGCGTTTAGGCGGGTGAACGGGGTCCACAGGTGGGGAACAAAGGAGCGAGGTATCTTCGTGAACCGCAAGCTGATTCGGCCAAACTTGGCGGACCTCAAGGAACAGATGGGCCCGAAGGGCGGAACGCGCCCGAAGCGAGTGCCTCCGGAGCAGACGAACGCGGAGAGCTTCTACTACCTCAAGCAAATGAACAGCAAGACGCCCATGGTGGTGGTCTTGCTCGACGGTGAAGAGATCCACGGCATCATCGAGTGGTACGACAAGAACAGCCTCAAGCTCAATCGCACCGACAAGCCGAATGTGCTGCTACCGAAGCACAACATCAAATATATCTACAAAGCGTCCGAAAAAATCGATCCAAAGACCTGACGCCCGGCGGACTTCGTGAGGGCCGCGGTTCGCTACCGGCTAGCCTGAAGTTCCTAGCTGAAAAAGCCAAGATCCGGTGTTGATCCAATGAGATAGTTGGAATCAATGGTGCTGGCTTCTGTCTACACGGTGATACCTTTGAGCAGGTCGTAGGCTCTCTGCTGTTTCGAGTCCGGAGTTGTCGTGACATCGAAGGTGGGCTCGTCGGGTCCGGCTTCCGGTCGCCGACATTTGTTTCGGACGATGTTGCTGAGAAGGCGCAGCAGCGTGCGGAAGCTGGAAGCTCGACTCCCATCGTCAAGCTTCTTGGTTTGTATCTTGCGCAGGGCGGCCTCGGAGCGCTTCGCCGGAGCAACAGGGTCACGCCTGGCCTTCGCCTGCTGGTCCTCGTCAGAGAATAGCAGCGGCCGCCAAGCCTCCATCATGTGCCACAGGACGTAGTAGGCCAGCATGCACAAGAAGACGTGCGCCCGGACTCGGTTTTCGCGCCGGTGACGAATCGGCCGCACCTTTAGGTCCATGCTCTTGAAGGAACGAAACGCCCTCTCGACCTGGGTCAGCAACTTGTAGCTGCGCACTGTGTCGTCGGTTTTCATCCGCTGCTCAGCAAGACTGGTGCGGATCACGTAGATGCCGTCAAGGGCAGCTTCCGCAGTGACCTTTGTGTCGTCGATTTCGAAGCTAAAGCTGTCGTCGCGAATGTCCAGCTTGAAGTGCTTGCCGACTTTGTACTTGTTGAGAACTCTGCCTACCCGCACACCGATTTTATCTTTACCATGCAGCTGACCCCGCCCGATCCGTTGGCGAATCCCTCCGAACTGCTTAGCGATCGTCCCCATGTGTCGCTTCCACCGCTGGAGCCGTTTGTTGGCGAGCTCAGAGTTGCCGTTGGCGAGGCGCGAGGCGTCGGCATCCATCGTTGTCTCGTCTAGCTCGAAGTCGAAACCGTCGTCACGGATGTCGAGCCTGTAGTACCTGCCGACCTTGTACTTGTTGAGGAGCTTTTTCACTGCAGCACGGATGTCCTCCTTGCCCTGCAAACGGCGCCGCTCGACCATCCGACAAACTTTCTCCAGCTCCTTGCAGGTCGCTTCGAGCAGAGCACGGCGCTTGTGACGCCGCCTCTCGGCCAGCTCCGGATTGCGGCAAGCGACCAGCCTCTCGTTGGGGAAATCCGGGTGCGTCACCTCAAACAGATTCCGCTCGTCGAATAGCCCCATCTGGAGCACCCCATCGTTGATGAGCTTGCGAATCGGTTCGGGACGCAGAGCGGTAATCCAGTCGACACCGTCCATCTCCCGCAACTCGTCGATCTGGGTCTGGGTGATCATTCCGCGGTCGCCCACCATCACAAACTGCTCGATGCCGAAGCGCTCTTGCACCTTTTCTACCTGAGGCAACAGCGTTTTGGGATCGCCCGTGTTGCCCTCAAAGACCGATACCGACACGGGGATGCCGCGTTCGTTGGTCAGCAGACCGTAGTTGATCTGCAGCTTGCCTTTCTTGCCGTCACGGTCGTATCCGAGGCGGGCGATCGGACAACTCACACCCTCGAAGTAGTTTGAGGTTAGGTCATAGAGCGCCAGGCCATCGTTTTGGAGATGGCGCGCCGCGAGTTTTTTTTCGATGACCTCCTGGCGTTTGAGAACCCAGTCCATGGTGGCATAGAGATCGTCTTCGCGGGCATCGCTCACCCCCAGGATTTCGGGCAGTGTGGTTGTGTGCCACCACTGGCTAGTCGCCAGCTTCGACTGCGGTTCGAGGATCCGGGCGACTACCATGGCCACGACCAAATCCCGCTCTGGTGAGTGTCGAGAACCAACGAGCTTTTCGAAACCGAGCTGTCTCATGGCGCTGAGCACCGCGTCGACGTGGCCATGGTGCCGGGAGCCGTTCTCGACGATTTTGAAGGCGACTTCAACCGAGACGAGCTTTTCCCCTTTGAGAATGCGTCGGATGGCGTCGACTGCGTCCATGGGCAATTTGGACAAGTTAGCGAGCGTGCGCTTGCGGACGTTTCCGCCCACCCGATACGACTCACGCAGCAGGACCGCGGGGGTAGAGTTGCGATTGGGGATGATGTGGATATGCATGCCCACCATAATAGCCTATGTGTCAATGTGTATCAAACCATAAAAGGCTTTAGACATGCCTACATATTGCATCCCAAAATTAGCCTCTCGGCGTCCCTAAAGACGCGTAATCATTGGGGATTCACACTGTCAGTGGGTTCATTCGACCAAGGAACTTCAGGCTAGCACCTGTGCCCAGTTCAGCTACGCTCTCGAGCCCCTGCGCCGGCGGCTGGGAGCAGGCAGCAAACCGCGGGCCCCACCAGTCCGCCGGGCCCTCTTCTTCTCAGCGCCGTTCCTTGAGCGCCGCTTCCACGTCGCGCTCCATGTCACGCTCGCGGGCGGCGGCTCTTTTGTCGTGCTGCCGCTTGCCGCGGGCGAGCGCGAGCTCGACTTTCAAACGCCCTTTTTTGAAGTACATGCGAGTAGGCACGACCGTCAGCCCTCTTTCGGTGATCTTGCCGATGAGGCGCCGGAGCTCGCGCTTTTTGACGAGAAGCTTGCGCGGGCGCAGCGCTTCGTGGTTTTCATGCGTGCCAAAGCGGTAGGGGCTGATGTGCGCTTGAAGCAGATAGAGCTCCCCGTCTCGAACCGCTGCATAGCTGTCCTTCAAATTGACGGCCCCTTCGCGAGCCGCCTTGACCTCCGTCCCAACGAGGACGAGCCCTGCTTCGAGCCGGTCGAGCAGCTCGTAGGTGTGCGACGCCTTTCGATTGACGGCGATGACTTTCTCGCCCGACTCAGACGGCCGAGAGCTAGCAGACTTTTTACGCACGATACGATTGCCTTGGAAGAAATTCGAGGCGCAAACGAGTATCCCTAGCCTCTAACCCGTCAGAATCGCGGATTCCGTTCACGTTTTGGAACACGATCAATATTAACCCTAATCGCAAATAAACGTCACCGTGTCTGAGGTCTTTGGCCCCGTGAATAGCACCTTTTCCAGGTTCTGCATACACCGTGCAGAATCACCTATAGTGGCGGCGAGTGGGTGCCCAGCACGAGCTTCTTGCCTGCGCCCAGTGCGGCTGTTTCGCGTTTTCGTGCTTCGAAGATTTTGCGATTAGGGTTAAGAAAAGCGTAACGCAAAGGCGCAAAGACGCAAAGGAAAGAAAGAAAATCCGCTTGCGCCTTGCGAGACTTTCTCACCTGGAAGGTGCTGGTAGGCGCGCGCGCTACAGCCGGAGCTTTCATTCTCCATCGCTCTCAGTGACATTCTGACACCGCCCGTGCGTCCGTCCCCTCCAAACCGCTGTGTTTTTTGCGCCTCTTCGGTTGCGTTGAAAATCCCCGGTTCTGATAGGTTAAGGAGCCGAAAATTTAGAGACAAAAGCGTTTCCTCTCATCTTCTTTTCTTGTCTTTTCTTTGCGCCTTTGCGTCTTTGCGCCTTCGCGTTACGCTTTTTTTAATATTGATCTAGGCTGCCTAGTTGCCGGAGAGCCAACAACGAACGGATGGCTGACCGTAGGGAAACGCCCCGATATGGTATACTACACCGTTAGCTTTTTGCCCCATAAACCCACGGCGGACTGGACCTTACGGCCACCGAGCCGGTGCGTCGCCTTTCCAGAATCGCCTCTTCAGGGGCCCCGGGAGAGTTGCGAGATGACGCAGTTCCTCGCCAAGGTGGGCACGCTCGCCGGTGACATCGAGGAGCTTGCCCTGACCGCAGACACCGAAAACGTCCTGCGCGACGAGCTTCGAGAAAAAGGCTACCACGTCTTCTGGGTCCGGCGGAGCTTCGGCCTCCGCGGGATAAGAAACCCTTTCAGCCGCCGGCAGCGCATCACCCACACCGAGTTCACGCTCTTCAACCAGGAGCTGGCGGCGCTTCTCAAAGCCGGGCTCCCTTTGCTGCAATGTCTCGACATCATGCTCGAGCGGAGGAGCAACCCGTTTTTCAAACGGGTCCTGACCGATATCCGCAACAAGGTCAAATCAGGGATGGCGCTCTCGGACGCGTTCCGCTCGCATGGCGATCTCTTCCCGCGCATCTACGCAGCCTCGCTCGTCGCGGGCGAGAAGAGCGGCGGCCTCGAGACCGTGCTAAAGGGCTATGTGCGCTATCTCAAGCTCAGCGACGCCACACGCAAGAAGGTCATCGCCGCACTCGTCTACCCAGCCTTCCTCTTTGCGACGCTCGCCTTCGCCGCGGCTTTCTTGCTCCTCTGGGTGATCCCCCGTTTCGCCGGCTTCTTCGAAGGTTTCGACGCCGAGCTCCCGATCCTCACCGTCGTTCTCCTGACCGTCGCGACTACGTTGCGCGATCACATCGTGATCCTCACGACCGTCGCGGCCGCGGGAAGCACTTTCTTCTTCTTGTGGTCGAAGCGCGACGGCTCCAAAACCATGATCGACCACTTCCTGCTGAAGCTCCCGTTTCTCGGTCCCATATTTCACCTCTTTGCGACTTCACAGTTGACACGCTCGCTCGGGACACTGCTTTCTGGCGGCATCCCTCTCGTCCAGGCCATCGACATCTCCGCGGGCTCGATCAGCAATCGTCATGTCGGCAGCGCGGTCATGCCCGTCGCCGAGCGTGTGCGTGAGGGAAAAGCCTTCTCGGCCAGCCTGGAGCACACAGGCGAGTTCTCGAATCTCACTATCGAGATGGTCAAGGTCGGCGAGAACACCGGCGATCTCGCCGAAATGCTCCAAAACGTCGCGGACTTCGCCGACGAAGAAATCGACAACCGGTTGAACCTCATGCTCTCCTTGCTCGAGCCCGTCGTGCTCCTGTTCATGGGCAGCCTCGTGGCCATGATTCTTCTCTCCATCTATCTGCCGATGTTCGATCTGATCAACGCGGCGCGGTCGGGAGTGTAGGACGGAGTCATGGCGACGCCCAACGACGCGAACAGTTTCGTGCCCGACCTCGACCCGGAAGGCGCCGCCCTCACCCCGGAAGAGGCGCGGAACAAAGAGGACAACGATGCGAAACGACTCGCCGAGCGTTGCCGCCTCGAGTTCATCGATCTGACGAGCTTTCAGCCCGACCAGGAGCTGTTCCAGAGCGTCCCGGTGGATCTCATGTTCCGCTACAACTTCCTTCCCTATCGGAAAGAGGACGGGAAGCTCGTGGTCGTTACGGCCGATCCGACCAACGTTCCCGCGATGGACGAGGTCGCGTCGATCTTGAATATGCCCGTGCGCGCCGCGGTGGGCACCGATACCGCCATCCAGGAGCTTCTCAAAAAAAGCCAGAGCGCGCAGCGCGTGCTCGAGGAAGCCTCCGAGAGCTTCCACATGGAGATCATCCGCGAGGACGAAGAGGGCGAGGAAACGCTCTCGATCGACCGCCTCACGGACACGTCGAGCCCAATCATCCGGCTCGTCGACTCGGCCGTCTACAACGCGTTGAACCGCAGGGCTTCCGACATCCACATCGAGACCCGCGACGAAGAAGTCGTCATCAAGTACCGTATCGACGGCGCGCTGACGCGCGCGATGAAGCCCATCCCCAAGACCCATCACTCGGAGATTATCAGCCGCATCAAAGTCATGGCGGAGCTCGACATCGCCGAAAAGCGCGTCCCCCAGGACGGACGTTTTCGACTCAAGATCAAGGGGCGCCGGATCGATTTTCGTGTCTCGATCATGCCGAGCATCCACGGAGAAGACGCCGTCATCCGTATTCTCGACAAAGAGTCCATCAGCGAGCGCTTCACCGAGCTGAGACTCGACGTCCTGGGCATGGCAGAGTCCGAAGTCAAGCGCATCCGTCGTTTCATTCACGAGCCCTACGGGATGTTCCTCGTGACCGGGCCTACCGGTAGCGGCAAGACAACGACGCTCTACGCCGCGCTTTCGGAGATCTACAACGAAGAGGACAAGATCATCACGATCGAAGACCCCGTCGAATATCAGCTTCAAGACGTCACGCAGATTCCCATCAACGAGAAAAAAGGCCTCACTTTCTCGCGCGGGCTACGCTCCATCCTGCGTCACGACCCCGACAAAGTCATGGTGGGAGAGATCAGGGACGCGGAAACGGCGCAGATCAGTCCGCGGTCGAAAAGGCGCTTTCGGGGCAATCCACGCTCGAGGAGATCAACCGCGTCACCTTCGTGGCGTCTTGAGGCCCAGACAGCCAGACAGCCAGACAGTAAGACGATAAGGATAAGGATAAGGATGAGGATGAGGATGAGGATGAGGATGAGGATGAGAAGACGAAGCCCCTGGATGCGCTGGCTCCTCGACCCCGAGCCACCGGGCCTCGGACTGGATTTGCGCACCGGTGAGCTGTCGCTCGCACGCTTGTCGGCGAAACGCGGCAAGCCCGAGCTGGATTTGTGCGTTACGGCGCCGCTACCGCCGAACTGTCTCGCGTTCAGCATGCTCGAGCCCAACATTCTGGATCCGAAAGCGCTCGGCCAATCGATCGAGAACTTCATGCTCCGCGCGGGCGCGAATGGAGCGAAGCGGCTTGCGCTAACGCTCCCCGACTATGTCGCACGTATCTCGGTCGTCGAGCTCGCCGAAGCTCCCCGTTCGACGTCGGAGACGATCGACATGCTCAAATTTCGACTCAAGAAGTCTCTGGGCTTCGATACCGATCAAGCGCGGCTCGCGTTCGAGCGGCTCCCCGGCATAACACCCGCCTACCTCACAGGCGTCATGCACGAATCGGTCGTCGGGCAATATGAGGACTTTCTCGCCGAGCTCGGTTTCGAGGTTGGGCTCGTGATCCCGGCAAGCGTGAGCTTGCTCCAGATCCTCGCTCCCGTTGCCAGCAGCCAATTGGCGCCCGGGGCGGACTACTTCTTCGTCAACGTCGAACGGGAATATTTCACGGTCAGTCTGGTAAGAGATCGAGAGGTTCCCGTTCTGACACGAACCTTGGGGCTGCGCTCGCGCAATGGTGACGGCCCGCCCGTCATCTACAGCGAAGACGATCTTCTTCGGGAGATCATCCCAACCGCCATTTATTACCGGGAGAAGCTCAAGGGGTCTTCTCTCGAGAGGATTTATTACCGCTCGCTCAGGCCGGATCTGATCCACCTACGCGAGCTCTTGGAGGAACAATTCGAAGCGCCCACCGAGCCGCTCAATCTGAGAAGTGCTATGGGAATCGCGGTGAATCTGAAGATGGACGCGGCCCTCGCCGATTCGGTGGACGCCGCGGCCGGAGCGGCGCTCGGTAGCGCTGCCTGAGGCCTGACGGACGATGTCGAACCGTTTCAATTTCGCGCGCCGCCCTTTCGTCAATGAAAGGCTTCCACGATTGGTTTTCGTCGTGGCGGCGACGCTCGTCATCGGCCTCACGCTCGTTCACGGTTTCTTCCTCGCTCGCTACCTCGTCCGCGAGCAAGAAGAGCTCGACGTACAGGTCGCTGAGCTACGGGACGAGCTCGCCGGCGCCGAATCGCGCATCGCGAGCGCCGGGGCGAGCGTCGCTCAGGGGCAAACAGCTCTCGGCAACGAGAGAACGGTGTTTCTCGCGCGCCTCTATCGGCTCAAGAGCTTTTCCTGGACAGGTCTTTTCAACGAGCTCGAGGCGATCACGCCGAGAGCCGTGCGCATCACCTCCATTGCGCCGCTCGAAGTCGACGGCGAGATTTCGGTGACGCTGACGCTCGTAGGGCGCACGCTCCAAAACGTGCTCGAGATGGTGAGCGCGCTCGAGGGGAGCTCGTTCTTCGCGACCGTGTTTCCTCTCGACGAGGTCGATTTGGCAGATAATCTGGGCGCCGGCACAGATAGCGGCATCGCGGCCACGCTACGGCTTCGTTATGTGGATTTCGAGCCCACGACCGTTGAGCCGGAGCCTGAGGCGAAACCTGAGACAGAAGAGAACACGACCTCTGGTGACGCGGATCCGGCCGAGCTCGACATCGTCGAAGACGACATGACGTCCCGGGAGGGCCCAAAGCCCGGACCGAAGGCGGAGCGTAACCCATGAACGCGTTTCGCGCTTTTCTGAAGAATCTGAAGAAGAGGCAGAAGGCGTTCGTCCGCCTCTTGATTCTGCTCGTCGTGAACGGAGCGCTCTTCGCGGCCGTGACCTACCGGCTCGCCAACAAGCAGGAGCGTCTCGCCGACGAACAAGAACGGCTGAGACTCGAGCTCGAACAGAAAAAGACCGAGTTCGAAGCGTTGTCTTTGGAAGAAGCCCGGGCGACGGCCAACGCGAAGGCCGTCACCGATTTCTGGACCGATGTCGTCAAAACACGCGTTCCCGGACTGACGGAAGCATGGGAGGAGATCGACCGCCTCACTAAAGAATCGAATGTCATCAAAGGCCGCACTGCCTATGACCGCGACTTGATGGATGTCGGCCTCGAGCAAATCAAAGCCACGATGCCGGTGGAGGGCACCTATTTCGACCTCGTGCGCTTCATCAACCGGCTCGAGCGTTCGGAGCGCTTCTTCCTCGTGGAGGAAGTGCAACTCGCGCAACGGGAGACGCAGGGGAGCACGATCCGGCTCGATTGCAGCATTTCGTTCTATCTCAAGGCGGGAACGACTCCCGCCGAGGAGGCCGGCTCGTGACGCGTTACCATCGAGACCTTGCGAGCGGGTTCACCTATATCGAGCTCATCATTGCGACCATGATTCTCGTCATCCTCGCTGCCGCCATCATCCCCGTGGCGACGGTGACCTCGAAGCGTGCCAAAGAGATGGAGCTTCGGCGCGGGCTACGGATAATGCGTACCGCCATCGACGAGTACAAGCGGGCGGTGGATCTCGGGATGATCGGTGGCGTCGATGTTCAGCTAGGGAGCGAAGGCTATCCCGAGGAGCTCGAGGTGCTCGTCGAAGGCGTCGCGCAAGTGGGGACGCCGGGCAAGAAGCTCAAATTCCTGCGCCGCATTCCCGTCGACCCGATGACGAACGACACCGAATGGGGCCTCCGCTCCTACCAGGACGAACACGATTCGCGATTTTGGGGCGGGCAAAACGTATTCGACGTCTATTCGAAGAGCACGGGCGTCGCCCTGGACGGGACGAACTATCGTGATTGGTAAATTCGAGCGCGCGCCGTGGTCGAGAAAGACGGGCGGGTTTACGTTCATCGAGATGGTCATCGTCGTGGTGATGTTGTCCATCTTGATGGCGATTGCGGTACCGGTTTACATGGCGCAGATACGGAGCACGCGCGAAGGCGTCCTCAAGAACAATCTCGCCACCATGCGTGAGCGGCTCGACCAATATCGCGCCGATCGCAGCAAATATCCGTCGAGTCTTCAGGAGCTCGTCGACGGTGGTTACCTACGCGACCTCCCCGAGGACCCGATGACAGGCACGAACGAGTGGGAAGAGATCTATAACGACTACGATCCCAACGAGCCCGATGCGGAGCCCGGCATCTTCGACGTCCACAGCCGCTCCGCCGAGACCGGATCGGATGGAAGGCTTTATAGCGAATGGTAGGGATGCGCGCGATACGTTACGGAGCAGTGCCTATTGCTTTTGTTGCGCTGACGCTCGCCTATGGCTGCGCTTCCGAGCCGGCGCCTAGCACGGAGCCATCCGAGCGTCGCGCGCCGCGGCGTGGAGGCCGCGCGGCGCCACCCATCGACTCCGACGACTTGCAGGCCATGCTGTCGCCCGTACCCGAGTACGAAGGACAGGGGCGGAATCTCTTCATTCCCGAGCCGCGGTCGACGCGGAGCGCCGCTCTGCCACCGCCGCCGACAAGGACGTCGCAAACGCGGCCGCCAGCGCCAAGGACCGCTCCGCGTCCAGCGCCCCGTCCCAGCACCAGGTCGGACGTGAAATATGCGGGCTTCGTCGAGAAGACCACCCCCACGGGCGGCAAGGCCAAATATGCGATTTTTCTCGACGGCAACGAGATTCTCGCGGGCGCCGAAGGCGAGACCGTCGCCAACCGTTTCACCGTGATCAAGATCGGCCTCGAATCGGTGACCGTTTCCGCGGAAGGATCGAGCACTACCCAGCGCATTCCGCTTCAGGCCAACTGAGGAAACATGAGACGAACCCCACAGCATGCACTGCTCCTTGTGTCGATCATGGCGGTCACTCTCGGCGTCCTCGCCTGTAGCGCCGGTGGCGGCGCTTTTCGAAGAGGCCGCGACGCCGGCCAGAAAGGCGAATGGGACGCCGCCGTCGTGTATTACACGCGCGCTGTCAACGAGGACCCTAGCAACATCGAATATCGCTTGGGACTCGAGCGCGCTCTCATCGAGTCCTCCGCTTATCACGTGCAGCAAGCTCAAAAACGCCTCGCCGCCGAAGAGCTGGAAGAAGCGGTCGAGGAGCTCGATCTCGCACTGAGGCTCGATCCGACGAACCGTTACGCCGTCAGCATTCTCGAGGAGACTCGAGAACGGCTTGCCGCTCGCAAAGCCGCCCAAGAAGACGCGGTAGATTTCGAAGAACGAAGGCGCCGCGCGCGCGCGCTCTTCGGCCAGCGCCCCATTCTCGAGCCGTCTTCGACCGCGCCGATCCAATTGAAGTTCGCCGAAGATACGAGCCTTCAGAAGATCTTCGAAGTCCTCTCGAAGCTCTCAGGCATCAACGTCCTGTTCGACGAGTCGTTTCGCGACAAGCGAGTGACGGTGGACCTCGTGGACGTCTCTTTCGAAGAGACGCTCGACAAGCTCGTTTTGATCAACCGGCTCTTCTACAAAGTCGTCGACTCATCGACAATCATCATCATCCCCGACAACGCGCAAAAGCATCGCCAGTATGACGACATGGTCCTTCGGACGTTCTTCATCGTGAACGCAGAAGTGAACACCATCGCGAACATGCTCCGTACCATCGCCGGGATCCAACGCGTGCAGCCCAACCCCGAGCTGAAATCGATCACGGTAAGGGCCACGCCGGATCAAGTGGCCGTGGCCGACCGCATCATCGAGCTGAACGACAAGACCAAGTCCGAGGTCCTGCTCGACATCGAGATCCTCGAGATCAACCGCAACAAGATGCTCGACTACGGATTGCGGCTCGCGGAGCACGAGATCGAGCTCGGCTTCTTTCCCGCGGGAAGCGGCACCAGCGCGGACGGGGAAGCCGGCACGGCGGCCACCGGTATCCGGCTCAACCGCCTCACGTCGGTGGACGCCTCCGACTTCATTCTCGCCTTCCCAACAGCGGCCTCCTTCCGCTTGTTCAAGAGCAGGTCCGAGGCCCGGCTTCTATCCGCGCCGAAGCTGCGCGCGAGTGAAGGCCAGCCCGCGGAGCTCAGGCTCGGCTCCGAAGTGCCCATCCCCGTGACGTCGTTCGTCTCGCAGTTCGGAACGCCCGGCGGCGTTCCCACGACACCCGTGACGTCGTTCCAATACCGCAATATCGGCATCAACATTTCGATCACGCCAAAAGTCTTCGTCGACGGCGAGATCGAGCTCCAGCTATCTCTCGAGAGGAGCACGCAGCTCGATACGCGCATCATCGGCGGTATCGAGCTTCCCGTTTTCGGCACGCGCAACGTGACCAACGTCGTGCGTCTCCGGGACGGAGAAACGAATCTCATCGGCGGACTCATCCAGCAAGAGGATCGCCGGGCCATCTCGGGTATTCCCGGCCTGACGGATGTGCCGCTTCTGAGCCGTCTGTTCTCGAACAACAGCGAGGAATCTGTGAGCATAGACGTCGTCTTTTCTGTCACGCCGCACATCGTGCGAGCGCCACGTGTCACGGAGAGCGACCTCGCGCCCCTCCCCATGGGAACGGAACAACAGATCAAAGTTCCCGGAGCGCGTCCATACATCTTCGACCCCGCGCGAATTGCCGAGCCGCCTCCTCCCGAAGAGGAGGTCGTCGAGCAACCCGTTGACGTCGCGCCTGCGCCGGAACCGGACGCCGATGTCGCTCCTCAGGACGTACCTGCCGCCGAGCCCGCGAGGCCCATCTCGATTCTCTTCAGCCCACCGACCGCAACGATCGCCGTCGGCGAACAGGTGGACGTCGTTGTTCTGGCGGGCGGCGCGCTAAGGTTGTCAGCCGGAGAGCTCACGATCACTTACGATCCATCCGCGTTCCGTCTCTTCGATGTCAAGCCGGGCGCCTTCTTGACCATCGATGGCAAGCCCGTCAATTTCACACCCACCTTCAACCCCGGCCAAGTGCAAATCGCCTTTGCGCGACAGAACGACACGACCGGGCTCCGCGGCTCGGGACATTTGGTCCTGTTGAGCTTCCAAGCGCTCACGCCCGGCCCTGCGCGCATCATCAGCGCGCGCGGCTCGCTTCTCGATCCGAACGGAGCCAGCATCCCGGCAAGTTTTTCTTCTCTACGTATCGAGGTCCAGTAATGTTTCGAATACGAACGCGGATCCCCATCGTACTGGTAGCGGCGGTGCTCACGCTCATCCAGTGCAGGCCCGTGCCGCTCACGGCGCCCGGCGGGGCGAGCTTCACCATCACCGCCAACCCCCTATCGATCCCGGTGGTTGGCGCCGCTCCATCATCACCATCGTGATGTTCAAAGCCGAGGTCGATGGCAGTGGAGCCGTGGCCGACGGCACACAAGTCTTTCTGACTACGGATCTCGGCGTCATCGAGGAACGCGTCGCAACCACGATTGGTATCGCGCGTGCGACGCTCCGAAGCAACGGCCGGGCGGGCACGGCGACGATCCGAGCGACCTCGGGGACTCTCGAGGAGAAAACGGCCACGGTGGAGGTCGGCGCCGGCGGCGAGGGCGACGTCATTACCGTCGTCGCAAACCCCTCGGTGCTCGGCCCGCAGGAATTCACGTCCGAGATCGTCGCGACCGTGACCGACAGCCGCGGCAATCCCGTGGCCGATGTGCCCCTAATCTTTGGCACGGATGCCGGAGCGATGGCCTCCGCGGGCGCCGTCCTTCAGACCAGCAGCAGCGGACAAGCCGTCGATCGCCTGACATTTCTCGACGACGGCACCGACTCGGCAACCGTGACGGTTACTTCTGGTGCGTTGACCGGCACCGTTACCGTGAGCCGCGCCACCTTCGATCCTCCTCTGATCGGCTCGATCTCGCCGACATCCGGTAGTCCAGGAGACACGCTGGACGTAACGATCGACGGGCTCAACTTCCAGTTCGAAGCCCTCGTGAACTTCGGTGAAGGCATCTCGGTGAACTCAGTAGAGTTTGTCAACTCGACCCGGCTCGTTGCGAACATAACGATCGATTCAAATATCCAAAACACGTCCTCGTCCCGTACGGTGACGGTGACGAATCCAGACGGAAAATTTGGGACCCTGCCGAGCGCGTTTAGTATTACCACGCCGAGCCCGGCACCCCTGATTACGAGCCTCAGCCCCACGCAAACGTCCGTGCGGGGCGCCACCGTGACTGTGTTCATCAATGGCCTCAACTTCCAGGCGGGAGCCCAAGTCACCTTCAGCTCTTCTGCTGGATCCGTGAATACCCTCAGCACATTTTTTACGAGCTCGACCCAGATGGAAGTGGACATAACCATTGATAGTGTACCGATCGGCCCACCGGCCGGAACCGTTTTTCTGGTACGAGTCATCAATCCCGACGGCCTACAGAGCAATGTCGCGAACTTCACCGCGAACTGACATGCGAGGCAAAGTGCATTTCTCGGTTACCGCGCTTCTCAACTTCTTCATCCTCCTCGGCGTCGTATGCTGTGACGACTTCCAGGAGCCTCTGCCCATCGCTCCGTCGCCGCCTCCTCCGCCGGGCTTCAGCGAGTTTCAAATCGTGCGGCACTGGGAGGCCACTACCGATCAGGGCCGCCGCATCGCGTTCGACGTCACCGCCGACGGGCGCGTCGAGAACGGGCGGCTCAACTTCCACCACGACTGCAACGTCGGCCGCTGGCGGGCCACGATCGACGGATTCGCAACGGAGATCGTCGACAACGGCTTCCTCACGACCGTGAACTGGCGTCGCAGCGGCAACGGTTCCATTCTCGCCGGGCTCACTCTCTCCGGGGCCTTCACCGTCTCGGGAAGGTTCGAGTCCGATGATCGGATGATTGGCGGCCTCATCAGCGCCGTGACCGACGTTCGCGAACGCGAGCAGCCGACGGGAGTGGTCTGCCCGACGATCCACGTTCCGTTCGACGGAGAGAAGGATCGGTGAGAGCGCGCCCGCTACTTCTCGTCTTCTTCGTCACCGGTCTGGTTTCGTCCGCGAGTGCGGACATCGCCGTGATGTCGAGCGGGAAAATCCTCTACATCGAACAGTTCGAGCGGGTCGATGAGGAGATTACGCTCTTTCTCGAAGGTGGTGGCGAAGTGACGATTCCTGCCGAGCTCGTCACGAACATCGTGCCCAACGAGATCGTCGAGGATACGGGCCAAGCGCCGCCGGAGATACACCTTGCTGCCCCATCTCGGGGACCTGATCGAGCCCGCCGCCGCGAAGTACGAGCTCGATCCGAATCTCGTGGCGGCGGTCATCTGGGCCGAGTCGAGCGGGGACCCGAAAGCCGTCTCGACGAAAGGCGCGCAAGGGCTCATGCAGCTCATGCCGAAAACGGCGCGCGATATGGGGGTGTCGGACGTGCTCGACCCGAGCCAGAACGTCGATGGCGGCTCTCGCTATTTGCGGGAGATGCTCGACCGGCACGACGGGGATCTCTCTCTCGCGCTCGCGGCCTATAATGCAGGCCCGGAGGCCGTGCGCAAATATGGCGGCATCCCACCTTTTAGAGAGACGCAGAATTGCGTCGGTAAAGTCATGCGCGCCTACGAGCGCGCCCGGGAGACGGACGAGTGAATCGCCACGGTGAACGCGAACGAGGCTACGTTCTCTTCGGCATCGCGATCGGGCTCGTGATTCTCGGTATCGCGATGACGGCGGCGGTGCCGCTGTGGCAGAAGGTCATGCAGCGCGAGCGTGAGCAGGAGCTCATCTTTCGCGGCTATCAGTACATGCAGGCCATCGAGCTCTACCAGCGAAAATATCCAGGGGCCTACCCCGCCGACATCGACGTTCTCGTCAAAGAAAAATTCTTGCGCAAGGCCTATACCGATCCATTCTCGGAAGACGGTGAAGGCGAGTTCCGTATCCTCCGGCAAATGTCGCCCGAGCTCCAGCAAGGAGCGTTGCAGCAACAACGCGCCGCGGGCGAAGCCGCGGGCATCACGAGCTTGAACCGCAGCCGGGCGCGCATGCGCACCCCGGGGGGCCAGTCCGGCCAAAGGCCGTCGGGAGGACGTTTTCAATCGACTCTGGGACGGGGGGCCTCGGATGCGAGCATGGGCGGCATCGTTGGCGTCGCGAGCGCGAGCGACGAGGAGACGTTTTACAAAGTTCCCGCTAAAGAAAAATACAAAGATTGGTTGTTCGTCTACGGCGCCCAGCAAATGGGTCCGCTCAGCCAGGTAGGTGGTGGACGCGCCGGACAACAGGTTGGACCGCGCACGCCACGCGGAACTCCATCGGGCCCAGGCGGGCAAATCGGACCTCGCGGAGCCGGACAGGCCGGACAGGCTGGACGGGCCAGACCGTTTGGATCGGTGGGACGAGCGCAAGCGATTCCGGGCCAAAGCTTTCAGGGTTCAGGGAGCCCGTTTCCAGGCCTTCCACCTCCCCCGGGATTCACAAGTTTTCGTTTTGGCGCGACCGGGATCGGCGTACCGGGACAGCCAGCCCCCGGCACACCTCCGGCGCCCGGGACGCCGGGGACCCGCCAAGGGCAGCCACCGCGTCCGGGCCAGCCCAACTTTGGCCGACCCGGCTCCCAACAACGGGGACCGCCTCAGCAACAGCCCCGTCAGAGACCGTAGCGGGAACGCCCTGAAGCGATGCGTATCGGCATCGACGCCCACCACCTGAACGGTAAACCGCAAGGCAGCCGCACGTACCTGATCGAGCTCATCCGGGCGCTCGTGCCCCTCGTTGAACTGGAAAATGAGCTCGAGATCTACAGCTTTCAGCCGGCCGCGACCGAACGGCTCCTGGACGTGCGCGGGCCTAGACATCATCGTGTGTTCCCGAAGACTGCGCGGGTGAGGCTGCCGTTCGTCGTCCCGGCACTCGAGCTCGTCCACGGTCTCGACCTCTTTCACTCGCAATACATCGCTCCGCCTGTTTCCTTCGTGCCCGAAGTCGTGACCATTCACGATGTTCTTTTCGAGACGCATCCAGAGCTGTTCGAAGGAGCGTTCTCGGAGCGCTCGGTGCGTCTCATCCGCCGCTCGGCCGCGCGCGCTTCTGCCGTGCTCACGGTTTCGGAATATTCCAAGCAAGCCATCCTCGAGGCCTACGAGCTTCCGGAAGAGCGGGTTTGGGTGACCCCGAACGCGGTCGATCACGATCGCTTCCGCCCATTCGAGCCGCCGTCGGATTTACGCGCTCGTTACGGGCTCGAAAGCCCGTTCGTTTTGTCCGTCGGACGGCTCGAGCCGCGCAAGAATCTGGAGCGGCTCGTGCGCGCTTTCGCCACCCTACCCCATGACGTGACCCTGGCCATCGTCGGCATGTCCGATTTCCGCTTCGACGCGATCCTGGACGCGGCGAAAGACCTCCCGGACGGAACCGTGAAGCTTCTCGGCGCCGTTCCCGACGCGCACCTCCCAGCGCTCTACAACCTCGCGGAAGCGCTCGCTTATCCGTCCTTGGCCGAGGGGTTCGGCTTGCCCGTCCTCGAGTCGATGGCTTGCGGAACCCCGCTTTTAACGTCTCATCGCGGCGCGCTCTCCGAAGTGGCCGGCAACGCCGCGCTCTATATCGACCCCGAAGATGTCGATTCCATCGCGGATGGCCTCTCCCTGATCCTGACCGACAGCCTGCTACGCGAGAAACTGACCGCCGCTGGGCTCGCCCGTGCCAAGAGCTTTACTTGGACGGAAACGGCGCAGAAGACGCTCGCCGCCTACCAGAGCGTCCTTTGACAGCGTCCTGTCCGGGGTGCTACGTTGGGATCCATAAGGGGAAAACTATGATTCATTGGCGCTTTCCTCTCCTTTTCGCAGCGTTTTTCGTGCTCGCTCCGCTACCTTTGGCAGCCCAGCCTGTGACCGTGACCTTCGATGCGGGGCTTGTGAGCATCAGCTGTCAGAACGCGCCTCTTTCCGCCGTTTTTGACGTGCTCGAAGAGGTCACGGGCGTCGAGCTCATCCTGGAAGACGCCGTCAAATCGACGAAGCTGAACGCCAATCTCACCGACGTCCCGCTCGCGATGGCGGTACAGCGGCTATTGGAAGGCAACGGCGTGAACTACGCCGTGATGATGGACCCGCGGGACTGGGGTCGCGTCGACAAAGTCTACGTCGGAGCCGGAGGCGGCGCTCCGGCACGGCGGGCGGCACCGCCACCGAGACGGGCGCCACAGCCACGACCGCAGCCGGTCGAGGACGACTACGACGATTACGACGACGAGATGGACGACTTCTTCCAAGACGACATGGATGATATGGACGACAACCAGATGGAGGACGACGAGAACCCGTTCCCGACGCCGGGCAGCTCTCCCGTCCCGAGCTATCTGCCGCCACAGCAGAGCTTTCCCCGCAGCAGCTTCACGCCGGGCCTCGCGCCGCAGCAGCAGCAGCCTCTGCAACCCTCCGGCGCGAACCCACCGCCACCCGCAACTTTCCCGTTCATGGACGCGCTCGGACGTCCCATCCCCATCCCGCCGAACCAGCAACAGCAACAACAACAGCGGCAGAAACGGCAACAAAACTAGCCCGCGGAGAAGCGGCCGTAGCGAGGGCGTCCGCGAGGCTGCTGTCCTGCAGCCGTGGCGAAGCCGGCGGACAAATCGCCAGACAAATCGATCGACGCTTACCGGGAAAAGCGTGACTTCGATCGGACCCCCGAGCCCGCTCCAGAAGCGCGCACCGACACGAGCTTCGCGTCCTTCGTCGTCCACCGGCACGAGGCTCGCAGGCTTCATTACGACCTCCGCTTGGAGATGGAGGGGGTCCTCAAATCCTGGGCTATACCTCGCGGCTTCTCCTACGATCCGACGGTTAAAAAACTCGCCGTCCGCACGGAGGATCACCCGCTCGCCTATACAGAGTTTCACGGCGTCATCCCGAAAGGCGAGTATGGCGGCGGCACGATGACGATCTGGGATCGCGGCCGCTACGAGCTCTTGAAAGCCGACGACGGACCCGAAGCCGTCGAAGCAGGCAAAGTCGAGATAAAGCTGCGCGGCGCAAAGCTGCGCGGCGAATGGCACCTCGTCAAAACGAGGTCGGAAAAACAAGAATGGATCCTCTTCAAGGCACGGGACCGCTACGCACGCGACGACGCCGAGAAGCAGCCTTTTTTCGATCTCGCGCGCGCAAGCGAGGCACCGGTGCCCGAGCGCATCGCGCCCATGACGGCGGGAGAGCCGTCCACGAGCTTTTCCGATCCGGCGTGGCTCTACGAAGTCGAGTTCGCGGGAGAACGAGCGGCGCTCTGCATCGCGAGCGAGAAGGCGACAATCGTCGGTGTGAATGGGGACCTGCTCGGAGACATCCTCGAGGACGCAGAGCGCTTGCGCTGTGAGCACGCATATATCGACGGCGTACTCGTCGCGACCGACAAGAACCAACGACCGTCCCGCGCCGAGCTCGATCGCCGTTTCCGCGGAGAGTCCGACGCGACCGTGGTCTTCTACGCTTTCGACATCCTTCACTACGAGGAGTGGGACATACGCGCGTTGCCGCTTCTCGAGCGAAAAGAAATATTGCGCACCGTCTTACCCAAGCTCCAACATGTTTTGTTCGTCGACCACGTCACGGCGCGCGGTGAGGAATTTTGCGGCGTCACCGAGGCCGCCGGACCGCCCGCCGTCATCGCCAAAAAAGCGTCCGGGCCTTACGTGTCGGGGCCCTCCGGGGATTGGCGCCGCATAAAAACGATGGACGCGAAGGGGGCTAGCCACAAAGATCTCGTCGAGGCCATACGCGCCCGCAAGCCGAGCACGCGCAAGATCAAGTTCACGAACCTCGACAAGATCTTCTGGCCGGAAGAGGGCTACACCAAGGGCGACCTGATCCGCTATTACGAGCAAGTCGCCGAGACGCTACTTCCCTATCTTCACGAACGCCCCTGCCACATGTTGCGCTATCCCGACGGTATCCACGGCAAAGCTTTTTATCAAAAGGACGCGCCCGATCACGTCCCCGACTGGGTCGAGACCGAGAGCATCTCCTCGGACAGCAAGGGCGAGGCCATCCGCTACATCGTTTGCAACGACCGGGACACTCTCGTCCTCATGGCCAACCTCGCGAGCATCGACATCCATCCTTGGTTCTCGCGCCGAAACTCGCAGGACACGCCAGACTGGGCGGTCTCCGACCTCGACCCGGACGGGTCGCCCTTTCCCGATGTCGTGAAGATTGCACGGACTTTGGGAAGGGAATTATATACAATTTTACCCTTGACAGCGAAGCGCCATTGGGGTAATATCCTCCTGTAAATAGGAGAGAATATGGCACACTCAGCACCGGGCAAACACTACCGCGAAGGGCTTTCCTTCATCGAAGTCGCGGACATGTTCCCTGACAATCTCACCGCCGAACGATGGTTCGTGCAGACCAGATGGCCGAACGGCGTATGCTGCTCGGCTTGTGGCTCGCTGAACGTCCAGGCGCGGCCGAAGCGTAAACCGCAACCCTTCCGCTGCCGTGAGAGGGATTGCCTCAACGACTTCTCGGTCAAGACCGGGACCCCGATGCAAAGTTCGAACATTGGGCTGCGCAAGTGGGCGATCGCGTTCTACCTGCTCGCAACTGGCCTCAAGGGTACGTCCAGCATGAAACTTCACCGCGATCTAAAAGTCACACAGAAGACGGCCTGGTTTATGCTTCACCGCATTCGCGAGACGTGGGACAAAGGTAGTTCGATGTTCGGCGGTCCGGTCGAGATCGACGAAACCTTCATCGGCGGCAAGGCTCGCAATATGCACGCGCACAAGCGCGAGCAAGTCATCAAGGGACGCGGCACGGTCGGCAAGACGTCGTCGTAACTCTCGGTATCACAATAGATGGAACGAAGGTGCCCTTGGGTATATGGCTGGGCTCGACGGAAAACTCTCGGGTGTGCACCGCGATGTTGCAGAACCTTCTCGAGCGGGGATTGCGGATCGACGAATCGATTCTCTGCGTAGTGGACGGAGGCAAAGGGATCCGCAAAGCACTCGTCGACGTTTTGGGGGATCTCGCGGTTATCCAAAGATGCCAGCTCCACAAACTCCGAAATCTTCGCTCGTACCTTCCCAAGTCCCGTCACGCCTACGTGCTCCAGACAATGAAGGAAGCGTACAAATGCAAGAGTGCCGACAAGGCGCGCAAGCGACTTCAGGCATTGGTGTCGTGGCTCGAGCGAAACGGCTACGACGAAGCTGCCGGAAGCCTTCGCGAAGGGATGGAAGAGACCCTCACGGTTGTGAAGCTCGCTCTACCCGAGTTACTTCGCAAATCTCTGGCCACGACAAACGCCATCGAGAATCTCAACGGCACCATCCGCAGAGTCTCGAGAAACGTCAAGCGGTGGAAGAGTCCTTCCATGATTCGCCGATGGACCGCTCTCGGCGTCGTCGCGGCGGAGAAAAAGTTTCACCGTATCAAAGGCTATCGCCATATGGGCGCTCTCGTTCACGCGCTTAGAAGCAAACAGAAATCTCTTGACAGCGATGAGGTTGCTGCCTGAGAGTATTCACAGGTGCCGCCGCTACCCGACCAAATTCAACAGCGGCCGGGACATCTCCGCGTTTTCTTCAAAGGCAAACTTGGAAGCCATCAAAGGCAAGGGAGTTGAAGATGTTGCCTTTACCAAGGCTCATTTCGCGGTGACCGATATGGTCAAGAGTTCCTGGGTCTATCAACGCCTGCGGCGATTTCGCTGCGGAATCGAAGGCGTCATTTCGTTCTTGAAACGAGTCTTTGGTCTCGACCGATGCACATGGCGCTCATTGCCTTCTTTTAAATCGTACGTATGGAGTTCCATCATCACCTGCAACCTACTGATGATGGCAAGACACCTATTACGATAACAACTATTACTCTTCCGCCCCCTATAGCCATGGATTGCTAACAATTCGCCTCTCGTTTCGTCCAAGATTTTCATTCGCTCTCAACCCCACGAAGCCCCTACCGAAAACGTATAATACCCACATCTTCGATAGGTCTCTCGCACACCACAAGTTATGGTGTTTCTGGACAGGAACTAGCTAGTACCCGTCCTGAAGCCTGTAAGGGATTGAGAAAAAAGGAGAAATCACAAATTAGGGCTAGTCTTCTGAGGGGGTGTCGATTAGGATCGTGTCGTTGAAAACATCCGATTCTAAATGACTTAACTCCAAAGGAGACCAGCCCTAAATGCGAAAAACGATCAACCCACAGCCAAATCTACGTGAGCCCTGGCTGGAGCTGGAGCACGCACGCGAGCTCGAAACGATCTCGTCGCTACTCGATGCCCATCCTAAGCTCAATGAGCTGGTACTGCAAGACCTAAGGTCGGTCACCCCACCGGCAGGGAGCGATGTTGGTCGTGGGGGAATGAGCGCGGAGCAGGTTCTCCGGGCGTTGTTGGTGAAGCAGCTGAATCAGTTCACCTATCGGGAGCTGGCGTTTCACTTGGCAGACTCTCGAAGCTATCGGACGTTTTGCCAGCTCGGCATCATAGAGCCGACCCCGTCGAAGTCGACCCTAGCAGCAAACATCAAAGCCGTGAAGTTCGAAACGCTGGAGCAGATCAACCGAGAGCTGGTGAGCGTTGCCGAGGATGCTGGGATCGAAAAGGGAAGAAAAGTACGAGTGGACTGCACGGTAGTGGAATCAAACATTCATCCGCCTACAGACTCCGAGCTTCTTTATGACTGTGTTCGGGTTCTCACTCGCGTGATGTGCCGAGCTCGCGAACTGCTGGGTACAGTAGTGGTCTTCGGCAATCGAACGCGTCGAGCGAAGAGACGTCGACTGGGAGTTCTGAACGCGAAGGATAAGCAACAAAGGCGTCGCGTCTATCGAGATCTACTGAAGGTGACGGAAGAAACCTATCGCTCCGCTCAACGCGTTGCAGCACAGTTGGAAGAGTCGGGCTTGACCGAGCCGGTGAAGCGAGCGAGCGCGGAGAGGATCGCCGCGGATTTTGAGCACTTTCTCGTCCTCACCAAGAAAGTCATCAACCAAACCCAACGCCGAGTGATCGACGAAGAGCGTGTGCCTGCGGAGGAAAAGGTCGTTTCTATCTTCGAAGAACACACCGACATTATTCGCAAAGATCGGCGCGAGACTCTCTACGGCCACAAGGTGTGTATGACTGGTGGCTCGTCCTCGATGATTTTGGATTGCGTGATCTTGGATGGGAATCCGTCCGATTCAACTCTCGCGGAAACCATGATCGACCGTCAAGTCGAACTCTACGAACGGGCCCCGCGCCAGGTTGCCTACGATGGCGCGTTTTCTTCAAAGGCAAACTTGGAAGCCATCAAAGGCAAGGGAGTTGAAGATGTTGCCTTTACCAAGGCTCATTTCGCGGTGACCGATATGGTCAAGAGTTCCTGGGTCTATCAACGCCTGCGGCGATTTCGCTGCGGAATCGAAGGCGTCATTTCGTTCTTGAAACGAGTCTTTGGTCTCGACCGATGCACATGGCGCTCATTGCCTTCTTTTAAATCGTACGTATGGAGTTCCATCATCACCTGCAACCTACTGATGATGGCAAGACACTTATTATGATAACAACTATTACTCTTCCGCCCCTTATAGCCATGGATTGCTAACAATTCGCCTCTCGTTTCGTCCAAGATTTTCATTCGCTCTCAACCCCACGAAGCCCCTTCCGAAAACGTATAATACCCACATCTTCGGTAGGTCTCTCGCACACCACAAGTTATGGTGTTTCTGGACAGGAACTAGCTAGTACCCGTCCTGAAGCCTGTAAGGGATTGAGAAAAAAGGAGAAATCGCAAATTTAGGGCTAGTCTTCTGAGGGGGTGTCGATTAGGATCGTGTCGTTGAAAACATCCGATTCTAAATGACTTAACTCCAAAGGAGACCAGCCCTAAATGCGAAAAACGATCAACCCACAGCCAAATCTACGTGAGCCCTGCTGGAGCTGGAGCACGCACGCGAACTCGAAACGATCTCGTCGCTACTCGATGCCCATCCTAAGCTCAATGAGCTGGTACTGCAAGACCTAAGGTCGGTCACCCCACCGGCAGGGAGCGATGTTGGTCGTGGGGGAATGAGCGCGGAGCAGGTTCTCCGGGCGTTGTTGGTGAAGCAGCTGAATCAGTTCACCTATCGGGAGCTGGCGTTTCACTTGGCAGACTCTCGAAGCTATCGGACGTTTTGCCAGCTCGGCATCATAGAGCCGACCCCGTCGAAGTCGACCCTAGCAGCAAACATCAAAGCCGTGAAGTTCGAAACGCTGGAGCAGATCAACCGAGAGCTGGTGAGCGTTGCCGAGGATGCTGGGATCGAAAAGGGAAGAAAAGTACGAGTGGACTGCACGGTAGTGGAATCAAACATTCATCCGCCTACAGACTCCGAGCTTCTTTATGACTGTGTTCGGGTTCTCACTCGCGTGATGTGCCGAGCTCGCGAACTGCTGGGTACAGTAGTGGTCTTCGGCAATCGAACGCGTCGAGCGAAGAGACGTCGACTGGGAGTTCTGAACGCGAAGGATAAGCAACAAAGGCGTCGCGTCTATCGAGATCTACTGAAGGTGACGGAAGAAACCTATCGCTCCGCTCAACGCGTTGCAGAACAGTTGGAAGAGTCGGGCTTGACCGAGCCTGTGAAGCGAGCGAGCGCGGAGAGGATCGCCGCGGATTTTGAGCACTTTCTCGTCCTCACCAAGAAAGTCATCAACCAAACCCAACGCCGAGTGATCGACGAAGAGCGTGTGCCTGCGGAGGAAAAGGTCGTTTCTATCTTCGAAGAACACACCGACATTATTCGCAAAGATCGGCGCGAGACTCTCTACGGCCACAAGGTGTGTATGACTGGTGGCTCGTCCTCGATGATTTTGGATTGCGTGATCTTGGATGGGAATCCGTCCGATTCAACTCTCGCGGAAACCATGATCGACCGTCAAGTCGAACTCTACGAACGGGCCCCGCGCCAGGTTGCCTACGATGGCGCGTTTTCTTCAAAGGCAAACTTGGAAGCCATCAAAGGCAAGGGAGTTGAAGATGTTGCCTTTACCAAGGCTCATTTCGCGGTGACCGATATGGTCAAGAGTTCCTGGGTCTATCAACGCCTGCGGCGATTTCGCTGCGGAATCGAAGGCGTCATTTCGTTCTTGAAACGAGTCTTTGGTCTCGACCGATGCACATGGCGCTCATTGCCTTCTTTTAAATCGTACGTATGGAGTTCCATCATCACCTGCAACCTACTGATGATGGCAAGACACTTATTATGATAACAACTATTACTCTTCCGCCCCTTATAGCCATGGATTGCTAACAATTCGCCTCTCGTTTCGTCCAAGATTTTCATTCGCTCTCAACCCCACGAAGCCCCTTCCGAAAACGTATAATACCCACATCTTCAGTAGGTCTCTCGCACACCACAAGTTATGGTGTTTCTGGACAGGAACTAGCTAGTCGCACCGTATCGTACATGCGACATCTATCCTGACACAGGGGGTTAAATTACAGCCCAAAAATAGCGCTCACGACCTTCGCCTGGAGCTAAATGGAGCGTATGTGCTTTTTTTGCAAAGGGATACATACACATTACCAACAGCAAACAGCGCAAGCACCTCCAGGGCGCGGTCCGTGGACGTCGATGACGAAGGCGACATACACGAAGCCGCGCCACGTGGCAATGTAGGTCAGGTCCGAGACCCAGAGCTCGTTCGGGCGTGTGGCGTTGAAGCCGCGCTCCACGAGGTCCATCGGGCGAGCGCCGCTCGAATCCGGCTTCGTCGTCTTGAATCGACGTCCACGAACCGCGCCCTGGAGGCCCATTTCACGCATCAGACGGGCCACCGTGCATCGAGCCACGTCGCGGCCCCGTCCTGTCCAAAAACACGAACGAACTCAAGACTGGCGCGCCGGGACGTTTCGGATCAGAGACGTCTGAGGCTTGGTTGGCCAATGGAAGCTTAGAATCCTCGGTCATGAGGAGGCAGAGCCAGCCCTGGACATAGTTGGTCGTCAGCCATCCCTGGTTGGATCCAGCGTGACCAACAGGCCGCTATCGTTTGTGTTTTTGGACACGAGTGCGTCCAGCGAAGGCTGGCATGTTCAGTGGGAGAGAGTCCCACCGGGGAAAAAGTTAGCGCCCCGTAGCTTGAGTCACGTTCGTGGAGGAAACGAGACGGATGAAGCTGACTGACAAAGCCATCTTGAGGATGGTGAGCGAGTCACCGGGCCGTAACACAAGTGTTGTTTATCACTTTAATCCGTAATCCACCGCGATGAAATATCAAGAACGGCCACCACTCCATGAGGGTACGGGAGTGCTCGACGGCGTCAAGGGTTCGCTCGCTACGCGAGCCGCTACGCGCCCTTGACCCCGTCTGCGCCTCCCGTCTTCTGCTCGTACGTGGTTGCCGGTCGAGGTGAATCACGAATGAGAAATCTTCGCGATTCAATATAAAAAACAACACCAAGTGAACCCATAGGTGGCCCCGGCAAAAAAATAGACCCCAGAGGCCGAGTTTTCTCGTGTCGGACGAAGGCAACAGGATGTGTCGCCAGACTATCTGATGAGGCACATCTCTCTGGCGGGGTGGTAGGGACAGCACGGTGACAAGGACATGCCAAGCAACTGGAGAAGCCGTCCTCGTCCCGTCGAGAAATCGACGGAGCAAGGTAGACCGCATAACCGGAGGCCCCGGGAAAACGGTCGAAGACGAGACGGTGGCGGCTGGGTCCGTAGTAGCGTTGAAACGGGGCAACGCCCGTGGAGCAAAGGGGCCCTGCTGCACAGTCGTTGGGGTGTACAGGAGTGCGGACTTCTTTGGGACGAGCGCTGCTGACTTTATCGAGGCACTTCCTTCGTCGGTGAGGTCTGATTCAGTTGACGTAGTGGCGCAAAACATCACGGCCGTAGTAGATGAGCGTGAGCAGTACCGCAAGCCCTCTGTGCCAACATCGCTGAGACACTTCGCCCCTTGAAATTAGTGTAGAGGGCGGAGGAGGATCAATGCATGAGTATGTTGATTGAGAGAGAGACCTCGGCGGGATCGGAGGGAGCCCGTAGGGCGACTGGAGATCCCGCCGGCCGCGATGCGGCGGGGGTCCCGGATCCCGAAGTGAGCGAGCAAGCGAAGCGTCGACGCTTTACCGCGGAGTACAAGCTGCGGATAGTGCGTGAGGCCGATGCCTGCAAGGGTGACGGTGACGTTGCTGCTCTTCTGCGTCGAGAGGGCCTGTACTCGTCGCATTTATCGAGTTGGCGCCGCCAACGTGACGAGGTCGCCAAAGCGGGGTTGGCGTCGAGAAAGCGAGGCCGGAAGGCAAAGGCCGAGGATCCACGGGTCAAGGAGCTCGAGCGCGAGAACGCCCGGCTCCAACGTCGCCTGGCTCGGGTGGAGACAATGTTGGAGACCCAAAAAAAAACCTCCGAATTACTGGGGGTCCCCCTGAATCCACTCGACAGCTACGAGAACGACTGATGGTGGCGGCCGAGGAGCTGGCGGGGCAGATTGGGCAGACGACGGAAGCCTGCGAGGCTCTGGGTGTGGCTCGTTCCACGCTGTATCGCAGGCGCCAGGTGACGCCCGAACCGAAGCGGCGTCCTCGGCCGCACCGAGCCCTCGACGAGACTGAGCGCGAGGAAGTCCTCGGGGCCTCGCACTGTGAGCGGTTCGTCGACAAGGCGCCCGCCCAGGTGTGGGCCACGCTTCTGGACGAGGGAACCTACCTCTGCTCGATTCGCACGATGTATCGGATTTTGGAGGAGCACGGCGAGGTCCGAGAGCGCCGGAACCAACGGCGCCATCCGAACTACACGAAGCCGGAGCTGCTGGCCGAAGCGCCCAACCAGGTTTGGTCGTGGGATATTACGAAGCTTCGTGGCCCCGTCAAGTGGACCTACTACTACCTCTACGTCATCCTCGACATCTTCTCCCGCTACGTGGTTGGCTGGATGCTGGCTCACCGAGAAAGTGCGGCGCTCGCGCAACGCCTCATCGCCGAGAGCTGTCGCAAGCAGGACATTGAACCCGACCAGCTCACCCTTCACGCGGACCGTGGCAGCTCGATGAGAAGCAAGCCCGTCCTGTGCCAAAACTCGGCCCTTTTCGAAATAGACCATAAATCAGCAGCTTAGTGTCTGTGTTTACGACCGAGCCAAGGACCGTAGGCTTTACAATCGTCTGGCCCGAGGGATCCTCTCCAAGTTCATAAGACGCAGGTGGCGTTGTCGGGTCGATCGGCGCGAAGCAACTGATCATGGCGGGTATAAACCGCGCAATCAACGCTGGATCGACTTTTTGCGGAGCACAGGCGCCATTGTACTCGACCGCCGTAGTGGATCGATCCGCTCGCGTCCGGCAGGCGGGGTTCGCTAGAATACGTTCTCCTTGAAATACACTGATCCGAAACGGACAATCGTCGCCATCGTGCTCCTGCCGGTCCTCGTTGCCGGGTTTTCCACGTATCTGGCCTACCGCGAGCCCGGGGTCGCACTCGTCGACTTCGAGCGCCGCTACGAGTCCGCTTTCATCTCCGGTTTTCACGACCACGAGAGAAGCGACGGTCGCGGCCTCCGGTGGACGGCCCGGGACGCATTTATTTCTCTCAAGAATCTGCCGGCGGGAAGCCACGTGCGTATCGAGGCCAGGGTGAAAGGACTCCGGCCAAGAGGGATTCCTCTTCCGCGCATTCGCTTCACCGCCAACGGCGCAACGGTCTTCGAGACGCTGTGCGACCCCGGCCTGGTCACCTACCGATTCAGTGTGCCGCTTCGTGGAAGAAGCCTTCGTCTCGGTATCCACCCCGAGATCTGGGTCCCTACAGACCACGGTCGCAAGGACGCCAGGGTTCTGGGAATCCAGGTCTTCTCGGTGCGGGTGGAGCCGCAAGGCGGAACGGCAATCGCCACCCGACCGGTGCTCTGGATGATCCTTGCCGCTTCAGCGCTCGTCGCAGCGGGTCTCATCGCCGGACTCTCCCTGCCTGTCTCTTCCATCGCCACAACACTCGCGGCGGCCGGATTTGCCCAACTGCTTTCGGAAGACAGCGTTCGGTATCTCCCCTATGCCCAGAGCGTTGCTCTACTGGCCGCGGCGTGCCTGACGCTGTCTCTATTGCTGAGAGTCCTTCTCGCGCGGCTGAATTGGCTGCAAGCGGAGGAGCGGCCGCTGGCCATCGCGTTCCTGGTGGGAAGCTTCCTCTTCAAGATGGCCGTCGTCTTCTTTCCACTGTTCGTGAGCTCGGACGGGGACTTCCACGCCAACCGTCTGATCAACGTCCTCGACGGTGACTTCCACACGACCTCTGTCTCGCAGCACGATCCACCGTTTCGTATTCCCTATCCCGTGTCTCTCTACCTGCTGGCCGCCCCATGGGCCACGGCAGGACTCGACAAAGTTGCGGTTATCAAAGCCCTGTGTGTCGTTTTCGATCTCGCCACCGGCCTCGTGCTCATCAACCTCGCCCGAAGATTTCTGAACGATTTCCGGGCCGGTGTCCTGGCGGCCTTGTTGTATCAGCTCGTTCCGATCAACTGGCTCGTTTTCTCGGCCGGCAACTTCACCAACATTTTCGGCGTCGCCGCGTCCGTTTTTTTCGTGGGGTGTCTGCTCGGCGCCTACACCAGCGCCGGCCGAACCGCACTGATCGGAACGTTTCTCTTTTCCACTCTGGCCCTCACCGCACACTTCGGCACCTTCCTCTTCGCAATCGTTCTATGGCTTCTGCTCCTGGTGATGGTTCCGTTGATGGCACCGGGGATCTCCACCGGAAGAACCAGGGTCGTGACGATGGTGGTTGCGGCGAGTATGGCCGTTGCGCTCCTCTACTACGTGGGGTACTGGGATCTGGTCGCGAGTCAGTGGGAGCGAGCCCTTACTCGCGACTACATGTCGAGCCAGGAGAACCTCACCGGTCCGGCGGCCAAGCTCAGTTTCAACCTCCCGTTCTACCGGGAACAGCTCGGGCTCCTGTTCGCAGTGGTGGCACTCGTCGGGGCGATTCTGATACTTCGACGGCCTTCGGCGTCACCACTTCATGCCGCCTGTCTCGCGTGGACCGCAGCGACACTCTTGTTTTTCCTTGCGGATCTGTTCACCGCGGTGGAGCTACGTTACGTGCTCCAGGTCACTCCGATGATGGCGATCTTCGCCGGGAGCTACCTGTCGGGTGCTGTCGAGCGAGGCAAGTTCGGGAAGCTGGCGACCGTGGTGGTGCTGATCTACCTCGGCACGGTGGCCGTCGACATCGCCTACCAAAGCGCAGTCATCCGCTACCACTGAAGCGGCCGGGCGAAAAGCGGTTGTGCCTTCTATTTATTCATCCGCGCGCACCGAACTTGATTAGTCTCCGGTCTGCCGGCACCATGCCGGCATGATTTCGTCGTTTGTTCGCGCTCTCATCTCTGCCTTTAAGGCTCGTCGCGAGCTGACTCTCGAGAAATGCCGCTCTTCGGCAGCAGCTCGCCGTCCTCCGCCGTTCCGTGAAACGGCCGCGGCTCTCGAATGTCCCTGAGCGATGAACTATTATCGGTCGCAGGAAGGCTCGCCCCAGATAGCGAGACTCAACTCATACAGTCTCCGGAAAGCCCGGGGCGGTTCAGTTATCAACATTACGAAGCATGGACAGGAAGGCGTGTCGTCCAGATCCATGACTGGAACGAGCGCGGATGCGGCACCGTATTGGGCAGAGGCCCGGCACGCGCTCGGTCGGGCTGACCCGATACTTGGCAACCTCATCCGCGCCGCCGGGGGATCTGTTCTGCGGCCTCGAAACGATCCTTTTTTCTCACTGTCGCGCTCGATCGTGGCTCAACAGATTTCCGTTCACGCAGCGGAAGCAGTATGGCAGAAACTGATCGCGCATGTCGGCGCAATGACTCCCGGTGCCGTGGCCAGCCAGACCGAGAACGCCTTGCACGGTTGCGGACTGTCACGGCCCAAGGCGCGCTATCTCCTGAGTCTGGCGGAGCACTTCACCGAAGGCGCGCTCGACCAAGAGTCATGGCATCGAATGGACGACGATGCGGTGATCGAACGCCTCGTCCAAATGAAAGGGATCGGCCGTTGGACTGCTGAGATGTTCCTGATATTTCACCTGTTGAGACCGGACGTGCTTCCCGTTGCGGACATCGGTATCCAGAAGGCGATCGCCAGTCACTTCAACGATGGCGTCCTGTGCCAAAACTCGGCCCTCTTGAAATAGACCACAAATCAGCAGCTTAGACGCCCTTGGAATCCGCCGACCCTTGGGCTGCGGGGCGAGCTACGGGCAGTGAACTTCGCACCCGGAAGTCCCTCATTAGACTGGACTTTATCGAGCACAAGAGCGAACGTTCGGTGATGCCGCAGGATACAGGGGTTGGCCGGAACGTCGTTTTGGACGGTTTGGACTTCGCCAGCTTACGGCGGGTCTGGGAGCAAACCTTTGGGGCTACTCCTCCAAGCTCGCTCTCGCGCGTTTTCCTGCGCCGCGTTCTCTTACACGAACGCCAGTGCCGGACCCATGGCGGGCTTTCGGCTACAACCCGGCGCATTCTGGCCGCCATGGTGAACGGGACACCAGGCAACGCCGCTCCCGCAGGGTCCGTTTCTGCCGGCACCCATCTCGTCCGCGAGTGGAATGGCCGTACCTACCAGGTCGAGGTAGTCGACACGCCGCAAAAGGACGCGGGTGGCGGGCCGCTGACAGGGCCGTCCGGCGGCGGAAAAGAGGCCACTCGAGAGACCAGAATCGAGGCCGAGGCTACCGCGGCGTAGCTGCCCTAGCACGTTCTGGTCCAGTTACGGCCCGGGCCTCCTTTATGTCCATCTTTGCCCAGGACTTGGATCCAGGTCTTCGCCCAGGGAGCGTGGTATCCCGTTTCTGGACGGTGTTTCTCTGCGCGACGGGGGAACCCGAATCACCAGCCGCAACGTCACCCTCCCAGAGCATTGGTGTCACCTCGTTCGAATAGGCGAGGATCCCCACGTCGGGTCGACCGATACGGACCAGCCGATCGTGGCAGGTCTAAACCGCGCAATTAACGCCAGCTCGCTTTTCCCGACCCGCGGCTCGACGCCCTCGTGGACGAGCTCGCCGAGCTCGCGCCCAAACGCCTCCGACAGAAGCTCGCGACGCTCGGCCCGGCCGACGTTTTGACCCCGCAGGCGAACGGCGCCACCCGCGCTCCAATCCGGCGTCTACTCTGGATTGGTGACGGTGCGACAGCCTGGACACTTCTTTCTGAAGTATTACGACCTCGAGCCTACGAAAAATCTTCCCACCCTTTAGGCTCGACACGATGCGCTTTTCAACTCATTTGAAATCATTACCTTAGAGTCATACTCCTCGCATTGATGAAGCAAGCACAGACACTCTGGAGACACACACCCGCTTCACTTGGAGAGGTTCGTGATGTATAATTTTCCCCACACCCAAGAAACAACTGATGGAGCCGTCGCTATGAAGGAGCCCGCTGGGCCACAGGTTCTTATTGTCGATGATAACCCCAGCATGCAGCGGATGCTGAAGACCCGGCTCGAACGCGAAGGCTACCACGTCGTTGCGGCGAACGACGGGGAGGTCGGTCTCGACCTCATCCGCAAGCAAGTCTTCAACCTGGTCATCACCGACATGAAAATGCCCAAATTGAAGGGCGACGAGCTGGCACGGTCGATCACACAGTTCAATCCGGACATTCCAGTCATCATCATGACCGCCTATGGCGAGGTGAACGAAGCTGTCCGACTCATGCAGGACGGCGTCTATCACTACTTGACCAAACCTTTCGACGTCGAAGACCTCGTCGAGAAAGCGCGTAAGGCCGTCGAGCGCCACCGCACTTACGCCGAGGTCAAGCAAGTCCGCACCAAGATCATGAGCCGGCGCAAGTCGGACTTTATCGTGGGAGCGTGCTCAAAGATCGAAGAGCTCTTGACACAGATCTCCATCGTCGCCCAGAACGACGTCCCCGTGATCATCTACGGCGAGTCGGGCACCGGTAAGGAGCTCGTCGCGCGCGCCATCCACTACACGGGAAAACGGGCCGACAAACCTTTCGTGGTCGAGAACTGCGGCGCGATCCCTGAGAACTTGATCGAGAACGAGCTCTTCGGCCACGTGAAGGGCGCCTATACGGACGCGCGGACGGATCAAAAAGGTTTATTCGAAGAAGCGCATGACGGCACGCTGTTCCTCGATGAAATCGGCGAGCTTCCTCTGCCGCTGCAAGTAAAATTTCTTCGCGTGCTCCAGGACGGCGAGTTCAAACGCATCGGGTCGACCCGAGCCCTCAAAGTCGACGTCCGGGTCATCGCCGCCACGAACAAAGATCTGATCCAAGCGATCTCGGAGAAGTCGTTCCGCGAGGATCTCTTCTACCGGTTGAACGTGATCCCGATCCACTTGCCGCCGCTACGCGAGCGCAAGGAAGACATCCCGCTTCTCATCAATCACTTCTTGACCGATTTCAACAAGGAGCTCGGCAAGATCGTGGAAGGTTTCTCGCCCGCCGCAATCCAGAAGATGATGACCTATCAGTGGCCGGGTAATATCCGTGAGCTGAAGAACAAAGTGAAGCAGGCGATGGTCTTGACGCGCAACAACGTCATTACCGCCGAGGACCTCTTCTTCCACGTCCCCGTCTCCTCGAACAAGTTCCAATCGTTCAAAGAAGCGAAGCGCGAGTTCGAGAAGGAGTACATTTCGCAAGTGCTCCGCATCTGTCAAGGCAACATTTCCCAGGCGGCACGGCTCGCGAAGAAGGACCGCAAGGACTTCTACGACGTGATGAAGAAGTACGGGATCCAACCCGAGGCCTTCCGCAAGCAGCAAACGGGCTGACTGACTGACTGATTGCCAACCCAAGAAAAGCGATGAGGCTGATGCTTCCCGCTACCCGGCACCGGCTACCCGCGCGTGTTCAGGACGCACTCCGGGCGGGGGGCACCGCTAGCTTTTATCCCCACCTCTCCTCCTATCCCCACCTCTCCTTTCGCTTTTTCTTTCCGCCGATGTGTTAGAAAAGGGGATGTGGGGATAGGAGGGGATAAAGAGGATGGCGGATGTCTGACGTGAAACATCCTCCGGCGCTGGCGTCAGGGTGAAGCCCATCTCCAGGTCTAATGGAGCCGCTCTCCGGGGACTACTGATTTAGACACCACAAAGCGGCCGTTGAGCTCGGGGAGCTCGTAGATTTTCCAGTAGCCTTCGAGGTGATTGCCCTCTTGTGTTGCGTCGATGTGGACGTGGACTCGATCGGCATCGCGCTTACCGTATTCGACGCTTCCAAGAACGGCGCCGACGGTGGAGCTCAATCGAACGAACGTGCCTTCGCGGGGGCGGCGGCTCTCCTCGTTCAACACGACCGTACCCGTGAGGTTTTTGGGCGTGCCCTCGATGCGCAGCGTGACCGGATAGCCTTGGGGCTCGATATGGCCATACCAGAGCCCTAGGAGATCGGAATCGTCCAGGTCGTCGGAGTTATCGCTGGATTCGCCGATGGGGGCATCCGCAAGCACGCCGCCGGTCATTTGGTTTCGCGGCACGACTTGAAACCAATCGCCCGTCGCCCGGAAATGATGCGTCGAAAGCGTCGCGACCGTTCTTGGGTGGGGCGGATGGAGGCCCATGACGTAGACGTCATTCTCGAACGCGTCTTCGTCCCCAAGAGACACGAAACTGACCTCCGCCTGATCTTCGACCTCCACGAGATAGCGCATCGGCGCCACCATGAGCTCGCTCGTGCGGGACGGTGCGACAACGACCGCTCCCTCGGGAAGCGTCACGAGCGCCGCTCGCGCGAAATCACGGGCTTGTGGAAGGCCGCGGCGGTCGGGATTGAGCTGGAACGCCAGATGGTCGGGCGGAAGCTCCTTTGGAACGTCCAAGAGCGCTTCGGTCCTGAGCTCCATTCGCGCCTTTCGCACAGCCTCAGGCGCGAAACGATAGATGAGGACGGGCGAGCCGCAGAGGATGACGGCGATCGCGAAACCTTGCCAGCTGCCGCCAGAGAGAAGCTTCCACCAGCCGAAACCGACGGCTACCGACAGAAAGACCCACGCCGGCAGATAAGACGGTACGGGCGTTTCTAGCTTCAAAGTGACCACGAGAAACGCATAGACGAGAAAGAGGGGGAAGATGAGAAAGAACACGTATTTCTGGCGGCGATAGAGCTCCCAGAGGCCGATGAGGCCGATGATCGCGGTCCAAGGCGGAAAATTGAGAAGCAGCATGGCTCCGAACCGCGAGAGCGACTCTTTTAGCGGTGGCTCCCAGGCGAGCATCATGTCGTCGAAGAACAACAGCCAGCTCGCGTGCTCCGGTGGAACGACGAAACCAGTGCGGGTCCATCCCCAGGCGACGACGGCGAGCGCCACGGAGGCGCCCGCGCAGAACGCGAGAAGGCCGCGGAACCGAACTCGTCCCACTTCCCGGATCAGCGGCGGCTGCGTGACGCGCACGAAAACGAAGACGATCGGGATGAGGAACAACATCAGCAAATTGTTGGCGAGCGACAAACCAAGAATGCCCATTCCGATATAAAGGTTCCCGGCTCCGCCGATATTCGCGAAGCGGAGCACGAAATAGAGGAACGAAGCCAAGACAAGCGCGTCGAGCGGTTCGGGCCCCGGCGTTACCGCGCGCATCCAAAAGGTGTGAGAGACCCCGAGGGAAAGAGCGGCCAGAAACCCGATCCGGCGCGCGATGAACTGTGGCGCTATCGAAAGAAGCATTTGCATCAACAGATAGACGAACAGACAGGCCCCCGCCGCGAAGGCCGCGGCGGCCCAGTTCGCGCGACGCGTCAGCTCTCCCCAGGGCAGGAGCAAGAACGGCTGCGACGCCAGCACGAATAGAGGTCGCTCCCACGGCCCTTCGCCAATCTCGGATCGGGCGATCCATCGTTGATACTCGGCGCCCTCCATCCAAGCCACGTCGGTCGGTCCCGTGAGAAAGTAGAAACCGAAGGCGCCCGCGAATACAGCGAGCGCCACAGCACAATTGAGTAGAATTCGGACCCAGCGGTTTTTCATGATGGTATGGAATCAAGTGTAACAAGCGGATATGGCCATGAGAATCGTCCCTCAGCTTCACTAACTGCACAATTTTACTTACCGTGACCCGATTGCAGATTTACCCCACTTTCGCCGCCCGGTTCGGGGTGATAAAATCTCAAGTAACCGCTGAGCCCCCGTGACCGTGTATCCCTCTCGGGGCTCGCGCTTTCTCGGGAGGAAAAATGTCGAACGGGTACGATTTTGCCTTCGCTATTGGTGGGGCAGCCGGGCAGGGCATTGCGACCCCCGGTAACATCCTCACGCGCATATTCGTGCGCCGGGGGCTACATCTTTACGCATATAACGCGTACCAATCCATCATCCGTGGCGGGCACATCTTTCTGACCATCCGGGTCAAAAAAGAGCTCGTCGACAACCACGGCGACCATTTGGATCTCATCCTCGCACTCAACCAGGACACGATGACCCGTCACGCGAAACACGTCGTCCCGGGCGGCGCCGTCATCTACAACAGCGACGGCATCACTCCCGCCGAGGACCTACAAGAGGCCGTTCAGCTCTGTGGCCTGCCGATCAAAGAGCTGACGAATGACAGTCGGAACAAGCTCGTCCAGAACACCGTCGCTCTCGGCGTCTTGGTCAATCTCATGGGCATCGATTTCAGCGTTCTGGAAGATGCGCTCACGCTCCAGTTCAAGCGCAAAGGCCAGGAAGTCGTGGTCGAGAACGTGAACATGGCGCGCGCGGGCTACGCCTATGCGCAAGCCAACTTCACCGCCTTTCCGGAGGCTCTTCCCGAGCAAGAAAAGCCTCTCGCTGTTTGGAGCGGCAACGAGGCCATCGGGATGGGCGGCGCGGCGGCTGGCGTGAAGTTCTACTCCGCCTACCCTATGAGCCCTGCGACAGGCATTTTACACTGGATGGCCAAGAACGCGCGTGAGTGCGGCATCATGGTGCGACAGATCGAAGACGAGATCGGCGTCGCCAACGTGGCTCTCGGCGCCGCCCAAACGGGCGCGCGCACGATGTGCGCGACCTCGGGCGGCGGCTTCGCCCTCATGACCGAGGCGATCGGCGCTGCGAGCATGATGGAGATCCCTGTCGTGTTCGTCGACGTGCAACGCGCGGGCCCGTCTACGGGTGTTCCGACAAAGACCGAGCAAGGCGACCTCTGGCAAGTGCTCGGCGCCAGCCAGGGCGACTTCGAGCGGATCATCGTCGCGCCGAAGAACGCGCTCGACGCTTTCGATACCGTCGCTGAGCTTTTCAACCTTGTCGACCACTACCAGTGCCCCGCCATCGTTCTCTCGGACCTGTTGATCTCGGAAGGCACTTTCAGCGTCGACCCGGACGCGATCAACATGCAGCCTGCGATCGACCGGGGCGAGATGATCACCGAGGGCGGTGCTTCGAACGGCTACAAGCGCTACAAGATGACGGAGAGCGGCATCTCACCGCGCGCCATTCCGGGTGTCGCTGGTCACGCGCACGTCGCCTCAACGGACGAGCACGACGAGGACGGTGTTCTCATCAGTGACGAGTTCACGAACCCGCACAAGCGCCGGGACATGGTCGAAAAGCGCGCGCGCAAGCTCTCGACGTTTTTCGACAAGGTTCAAGCGCCGGCGCTCGAAGGACCCGAGGACGCCGAGGTCACGCTTGTCGGCTTCGGCTCGACCGAAGGCGTCATCCGCGAGGCCCGCCAAAGCCTCGAAGAGAAGGGCGTCAAGGCCAACCAGCTCGCTGTCAAGTGGATCCTGCCGTTCCACGCGGAAGCAGTGTCCGAGATTTTGAACAAGTCGAACAAAACCGTCATCGTCGAGAACAACTACTCGGGCCAGTTTCACCGATTCCTTCGAAGTGAGACGGGCCTTTCAGTGGATGGGCATATCCGCAAATATGACGGCGAGCCCTTCCAGCCGCACCACATCGTCGACGGCGTGATGCATCACCTGGGTGACAAGAAGGGCGTCGCCGACGGCGTCTTCGTTCCCTTTCAAGAGATTCTCGTCTAGGAGACCGATATGGCTACAACGACTCTTCCTGAGCTCAAAGCAAAAGATTTCAAGGGCAAGGTCGATCCGGACTGGTGCCCGGGTTGCGGTGATTTCGGCCTCTTGAACTCGGTCCAAAAAGCGCTGGCCGAGCTCGGCAAAAAGCCGCACGAAGTCATGTGCGTTAGCGGCATCGGCTGCTCCTCCAACTTGCCGGGCTATCTCAGCACCTATGGAATGCACACGCTCCACGGTCGCGCTCTCGCGGTGGCGACAGGGGTGAAATTCGCCAACCACGAGTTGACCGTCATCGCCGCCGGCGGCGACGGCGACGGCTATGGCATCGGCGGCAACCACTTCGCCCACACCGCGCGCCGTAACGTCGACATCACCTACCTCGTCATGAACAACCAGATTTACGGGTTGACGACGGGTCAGGTCAGCCCCGCCAGCGACATCGGCATGAAGACGAAGTCGACACCGTTCGGAAACTTGGAGCGGCCCGTCAACGCCGTGACGACGGCGATCATGAACGGCGCGACCTTCGTAGCGCGCGGGTTCTCGGGCCACGGCAAGCACCTTCTATCGACGATCAAACAGGCGATCGAGCATAACGGCTTTTCGCTCGTCGACGTGTTCAGTCCCTGCGTCACCTTCAACCACGACAACACGTATGACTTTTTCCGTCAGCGCGTCAAGAAGCTAGAAGAAGAAGGACACGATCCCTCGGACTGGAAGAGCGCTTGCGAAAAAGCCATGTCTTGGGACGACGAGATCTTCACCGGTGTTTACTATCAGGACAAAGCCGTCCCCGCGCTCAACGACCAGGAGCCCGTGCTCGAGGCCGGCCCCATCGCGCACCAAACCCCGGGTCTGACCACAGAGCAAAGCGAGCGCATCATCAAGAGGATGATGTAAAGAGCTCCTCCCGCTTCGGCGCCATCTGCTTTCGTCGCAGGTGGCGCCTTTTTTGTTTCGAAGAACAGTCTCGTCCGTAAGGCAAGGAGAGGTGGGTATAGGAGGGGATGTGGGGATAAAAAAGCCAGTACGATCTCCTTGTCCTCCGCTACGCCGCGCGCCCGGCGACTTGACCCGCGGACGGAGAGCCAATAGCATGAATAAGCTTCCCCTCTCTACTCATTGGCGCAAGAAAGGTTCGGTGCATAGTTGACGTGCCCGATTTTCGTTTGGGCGAAGGAACCGGAGTGGCTCTCCGAACGACACTACCCCGAGATTTATCGGCGCTTCTCCGTCGATCGCATCCACGAGCTCCCGGAGACGTCGGGCGTCCTCGTTGTCGATGACGCCAGCTATTCCGAGCACAGAAGCGCGATCGAAGCCTGGGTACGACGCTTCGGAGCCGTCTCGCCACCCATCCTGACCGAGACGACCGAGGACGAGCACGTGCTCGACGTCATCGGGGCCGCAGGGGAAAAAGAGCTCTTGCGCAAGCTCCGAAACGCGTCGCGCGACCTCGAAGCGCGGCTCGGGCTGAGCGCTTCCGAGAAGGCGGTCGAGAAGACCCGCGCCCAGCTCGAAGAGCTCCACGCCATCGGCATCGCGCTTTCCGCGGAGCGGGATCATGAACGTTTGTTGAATCTGATCCTCAGCAAAGCGCGCGAGATCACGAGCGCGGACGCGGGCAGCCTCTTTCTCGTCTTGAGGATCGACCAGACCGTCGCCCATCCCGATGGACGAGAGGATCACATCAGGGCCCGATGGTTGAAACTTCGTCTCGCGCAAAACGAATCGCGAGAGCTTCGCTTCGAAGAGGATATCTTGCCGATCAGCCCGGACAGCATCGCGGGCTACGTGGCCGAGACGGGCGAGACGCTGAACCTCGCTGACGCCTACGCGCCGCCGGCGGACAAACCTTTCGTCATCAATCGGAGCTTCGACGAAGCGACCGGCTATCGCGCCGTCTCGATGCTCGTCGTCTCGATGCAGAATCAAGAAGGCGAATGCATCGGCGTTGTTCAGCTAATCAACAAGAAGAGGAATCGAGACGCCGTGCTCGAGACCCGGGAGAGCTTTGCGCGCGAAGTGCTCCCGTTCGACGAGGACGACGAGCGCCTAGTGCGCTCGCTCGCGAGCCAAGCCGCGGTTTCCGTTGAGAACAACGATCTCTACCGGCAACGCGAACAACTCTTCGAACGTTTCGTGCTCGCTGCGGTGAAGGCCATCGAGAGCCGGGACAAGACCACGCTGGGACACTCCAACCGTGTCGCGCGCATGACGAAAGAGCTCGCCATCGTCACCACGCGCACGGAGACGGGGATGTATTCGACATTTCGGTTGAGCGAAGAACAGATCCGCGAGCTGAACTATGCCGCCCTCCTGCACGATTTCGGAAAAGTCGGCGTCAACGAAAAAGTCCTGAGAAAAGGGAGGAAGTTGTACCGCGGCGAGCTAGCCGGGCTACGCCAGCGATTCAAGACGATCAAACGGACCTTCGAAGCTCAATATCTACGAAAAATGCTCGACCGTCTTCTTCGTGGCGACGCCACTCCCGAGCAGATCCTCCAAATGAAGGAAGAGCTCGCACAGAGGCTCGCGGAGGTGGACGCCGCCCGTCAGACCGTCGAAACCGCCAACGTGCCGAGCGTCATGGAATCCTTCGAATTCGAGGAGCTCGAGACCATCGCGCGGCTGACTTACGAAGACGACGACGGAAGCGAGCGCACCTACCTCGCCCCGGAGGAGCTCGCCGCGTTGAGCCTTCCTAGAGGCACGTTAACGAGCGAAGAGCGCGAGGAGATAGAGTCCCACGTCAAGCATACCTATGACTTTCTCTCCACCATTCCCTGGACGCGCGACCTGCGCGCGATCCCTCTTCTGGCACGAAGCCATCACGAGAAGCTCGACGGGAGCGGCTATCCTTACAGCTTCGAGGCGGCCGATATTCCTCCCCAGGCGCGGATGATGACGATCTCCGATATTTACGACGCGCTTACCGCCAAAGACCGGCCCTACAAGCCGGCAGTCAAGACCGAAACGGCCATCGGCATCCTGGAATCGGAGGCCGACGCGGGCAAGCTCGACCGCTCCCTTCTCGATTTATTCATCGAAGCCCACGTCTTTCAGCACGGGATCGTCAACTGATTCCAGTCCAATTCTTAATTGGACTGCATGTGTACAATCATTGGCCCCCTGTTTTGACACAAGAACCTTAACTTGATAGATCATTGGCATGGTCCAATGGTGGAATGCGCTAGAGCTCGACCGGGCTTCGAAGAAGCCACTCTACCAGCAGCTCCAGGCGCTCATCCGGAGCCGGATCGAAGACGGTGGGTTTACAGAAAGCACCAAGCTTCCCGCGAGCCGCGCCCTGGCCGCCCAGCTAGGCATCAACCGGAATACGGTCACGAACGCCTATGAAGAGCTCACGAAAACCGGCCACGTTCGATCGCATGTAGGCCAAGGGACCTTCGTGAGCGAGCGCGCCTCGAGCGTGCCTTCCCCGCTCCGCTGGTCGTTCTCCCGGGCCGTTCAAGGCGCCCGGGGGCGCGTGCGCTCACCACCGGAGACCACGCGCCATCCCGATCCGATCGACTTCGCTTCTCTCGTGCCCGATGAAGGGCTCTTCCCCGTGGAGCCCTTCCGTGTCGTCCTCGACGCCGTGCTCGAGCGTGAGGGGAAGAAGCTTTTGCAATACGGGCCGGCGGCGGGACACCCGCCGCTGCGCCGCTACATCGCCGAGCGGCTCGCCGAGCGAGGGGTTCGGACCACGACGGAGAACGTTCTCATTGTCAACGGCTCTCAGCAAGCGCTCGACTTAATCTGTCGCACCTTGCTCGACCCAGGAGATCCGGTCGTCGTAGAGAGCCCGACCTACACGATCGTCTTGCCGCTGCTCGCGCAATACCAGGCGCAAATCGATGAGGTCGCGATGACGCCGCGTGGCATGGACCTCGACGCTCTCGAGGCGGCGCTGACACGCTCGCGGCCGAAGCTTCTGTTCACGATGCCGACCTTCCACAACCCGACCGGAATCACCATGGATCTCGCGTCGCGAAGACGCCTCGTGGATCTCGCCGCGCGGTTCCGAGTCCCCATCGTCGAGGACGACTTCGACTCCGAGCTGCGCTTCAATGGCAAGCCCGTGCCGCCTTTGAAAGCGCTCGACGAGCAAGACTGCGTCGCTCATATCGGAACCTTTTCGAAAGGCCTCTTCCCTGGGCTCCGGCTCGGGTGGATCGTGGCGCCTCGAGACGTCGTGGTAACACTCGGCCGCAGCAAGCTCATCTCCGATTACCACACGAGCCTACTTCTTCAAGCCGCCGTACTCGAATTTTGTGAGCGCGGACATTACAGCGAGCATTTGAAGAAGCTCGCCGTCATCTATCGGGAGAAGAGTCGCAAGCTCATCGGCGCACTCGAATGCTATTTTCCGAAAGGCGTCAGCTGGACGGAGCCCGAAGGCGGCTTTGCCTTTTGGGTCACGCTCCCGGAGAACGTCTCGGCCGAAGCGGTCCTAGCCGAAAGCTCCGTCGACGGCGTGATCTTCACGCCCGGCGCGAACTTCTTTGCTCACGGTCAAGAGAAAGGTTTCCTGCGCCTCTCCATTTCCAGAGTTCCTCTGGAGCATATCGAGGTGGGCATCAAGAAGCTCGGCGCGGCCCTCGAGCGGCTGCTCGACCGCGAGACGGGCGAAGAGACTTCTGGATCGAGCCCGAGAGAGCAAGAGCCTGCTCTGCATATTTGAAATGCCTAGAATTTCATGGGAGGTAACAAAATGACTGAAACAAGTCTCAAGCTCAAGACCGGCCTCGCCGACATGCTCAAAGGTGGCGCCATCATGGATGTGACCAACGCCGAGCAGGCGAAGATCGCGGAAGATGCGGGCGCGGTCTCGGTGATGGCGCTCGAGCGCGTGCCTGCCGATATTCGACGTGACGGCGGCGTCGCGCGGATGTCCGCCATCGACATGATCGACGGGATCATCGAAACGGTGAGCATCCCTGTCATGGCCAAGGTGCGTATCGGACACTTCGTGGAAGCGCAGCTCCTGCAGGCGATGGGCGTCGACTTCATCGACGAGAGCGAAGTGTTGACGCCGGCGGATGAAGAGAACCACATCGACAAACATGCTTTCGACGTTCCTTTCGTCTGCGGCTGCCGGGATCTGGGCGAAGCGCTCCGCCGGATCGGCGAAGGCGCCGCTCTCATTCGCACCAAAGGGGAAGCGGGCTCGGGGAACATCGTCGAAGCCGTACGTCACCTGCGAGCAGTTTTTGGCCACATGCGCAAGCTCACCGTTATGACGACGGACGAGCTCATGGCGGAAGCCAAGCGCCTCGGCGCGCCTTACGAGCTCGTGAAGATCGTCGCCCGCGACGGGAAGCTCCCCGTGCCGAACTTCGCCGCGGGCGGTGTCTCGACGCCGGCCGACGCCGCGCTTTGCATGCAGCTCGGCGCCGAAACGGTTTTCGTCGGATCCGGGATCTTCAAGTCCGAGGACCCGGCCAAGCGCGCCGTAGCGATCGTGAAAGCCGTAACGCATTATCAGGATCCCAAGATGCTCGTCGAAGTGTCGCGCGGTCTCGGTGAGCCGATGCCAGGCCTCGACGTCGCAGCAATGGACGAGAAGGACCTACTCCAGACCCGCGGCTGGTAACCAGTAGTCAACGGCAGCCGGCAGCCGGTAGCCCACAACGAGCGACGGACCAAGAAAGTGAACGACGGAATCGGAGTGTTGGCGCTTCAAGGGGATTACGCGGAGCACCAGCGCATGCTCGAGCGGCTCGGCCGGAGCTCGCGACAGATCCGGAAAGCTTCGGAGCTCGAAGGCCTCCGTGCTCTCATCCTTCCAGGGGGTGAGAGCACAACGATAGTCAAGTTCTTGGAAGAGGAAGAGCTGATGGAGCCCCTCCGGGATTTCTACGCATCCGGAGGGAAGCTCTACGGAACCTGCGCAGGCGCGATTCTTATGGCGCGCGCCGTCTCGGCGCCGAGCCAAGCGTCCCTCGGCCTCATGGAGATCGACATCGAGCGCAATGGCTATGGCCGGCAAATCGACAGTCACGAGAGCCCCGGAGCCTGCCGCGAGCTTGGCGATGAGCCGCTGCCGATGGTCTTCATCCGGGCCCCGATCATCTCCCGCACGGGCCCGGAAGTCCGAGTGCTCGCCGAGCACCGGGACCAACCGGTGCTTGTACGTCAGGGACGATTGCTCGCGAGCACGTTTCACCCCGAGCTTTCAAACGATCTGCGCGTGCACCGGTATTTTCTGGATGAGGTCGCCTGACGACCCCATTGGCAACACGCTATCCAGACGTCCCGATTCAATTTCTTGGCCCGCTCTTGTGTAAAGCGCTTGCCACAGCTGTAAAGATCTGGATCGAGGCCGCCGGCAGCGTGCCCGTTTTCCCTTAGATAGTGGACATTCTCATCGCCGACATCGAAAAGCGCATCATCGTGCAGACCCTAGAGCGCGTGGACGGCGGCCAGAAAAAGGCTGCCGAGGAGCTACGCCTGAATCCGACGACACTCCATGAAAAGATGAAACGTTACAAGATCTTGCCCGAGCGAAGCCGCCAGCGCGCGTGATCCCTCGACGGCTCATCTCACTCTTTTTTCCCGCCATTGACAAGTTGCGCTTTACGCGATTAGACTATCGCTCCAATCGAGGGTCCTACTTCGTTGGCTGAGTTGACACACGCTTCTCGGCAGTCCATGGAATAGACTGCGCGATGGACGAGAGAAGCAAGATGAACAGAAATCGCGCAGGAGGTGAGTAAGTGAAAAGATCTTGGATGGCCTCCCTGGGATTGCTCTTAATCGCCCTCACGCTCGTCTTGGGACTGGCCGGTTGTGGAAAGGAACCCCTGCCACCACCACCGCCGCCGCCGCCGCCGGAGGAGCCACCGCCGCCGCCGCCACCGCCGCCACCGCCGCCGCCGCCACCACCACCGCCGGAGCCGACGGACGCAGAGCTTTTTCAGCGGGCGTCGATCACAGAGCTGCAGCGCAACCTGAGTGACGTCTATTTCGACTACGACCAGTCGAATTTGAGGGACGATGCACGCGCGTCGTTGTCGAAGAACGCGAACTGGCTCAAGCTCAGCTACAACACCGCCGTCATCGAAGTGGAAGGGCATTGCGACAATCGCGGGACCGACGGGTACAACCTGGCCCTCGGCGAAAGACGTGCTCGCGCCACCGTGGAATACCTGCAGTCGCTCGATATCCCTGCGAATCGGCTCAAGATGGTGAGCTATGGCGAGGAGCGGCCGCAATGCACCGACGAGAACGAAAGCTGCTGGCAGCGCAATCGCCGCGGGCACATTCGGATAGACGCTAAGTAGCTGGTTTATCGGAAAGTCCCGTGACGCTTTGCGTCGCGGGACATTTCTTGCTGGCTTCCGGTCTTGCTTGCTTCCGGCTGTCTGCGTCAGGTCTCTTCTTGGAGGCGCTCCCTCAGGTCTTTGGCCTTCGCGCGGTGTTTGAAGGCTTTACTTCCGTTGATGAACAGCACGGGGATCTCTTCGCCGTAGCGTTTCGCCAGGGCCGGGTCCTTTGAGATGTCGATCTCTCTCAGGTCGATGGTTAGGCCTTTCGAGGCTTCCTTTAGGGCTTGCTTCATCTCGTCGCACAGGTGGCAGCCTGGCTGGGTCAGGAGCTCGATCTCTATCGGGGGGGCACTCATGCGTTTTCTAGCTCGTCTCGGATCTTTTTGGCAGCGTCGCGCGGATCGCGTTGCTGCGTGATCGCGCGGCCAACCACGATGTAGCGGGCGCCGTCGCGGGCGACTTCGGCAGGGGTTGCGACGCGTTTTTGGTCGTGGCTCGCGGCAGCCCAAGCGGGACGGACGCCCGGGACAAGCACATCGAGCTGACCGTCGGTCGCTTCGCGCACCGCTCGGATCTCTAGAGGCGAAGCCACCACGCCATCGAGGCCAGAGGCCGCCGCAAGCCGCGCGAGACGCACGACCTGATCTTCGCTCGAGCTCACGATACCCACTTCGCGCAAATCGTCATCAGCGAGGTGCGTCAGCACGGTGACACCGAAGACGCGAGGCCCCGCCCTGTTAGACATGTTAGACGCGCTCTTTCGCGCGGCCGCAGACGCCGCCTCCATCATCGCGCGGCCTCCCGACGCGTGCACGTCGACGATAGCCGCGCCTGCGCTCGCCGCGACGGCGACTGCTCCCGCCACCGTATTCGGGATGTCGTGGAACTTCAAATCGAGAAAAACCCGGCTCGCCGTCAGCTCTTCGAGAATGCGCGGGCCAACCGCGGTGAAGAGCTCTTTGCCGACCTTGAATAAATCGACCACGTCGGACAGCTCGTCTCGAAGTCTCAAGGCTTTGTCGAGCGAGTCGACATCGACCGCGACGATGAGCTCCGTCGTCATGAAAGGACACCACCTGTCAGTTCCGAAATCGCCTCGACGCCGTGGCGCTCGCAATAGGCCTCGAGCCCGTCCAGCGTGCGTCGCCACACGGACGGGTCGACAAAGCTCATCGTGCCGATTTGCACCGCCGAAGCACCTGCGAGGATGAACTCGAGCGCGTCTTCGTGTGAGGTGATCCCCCCGATCCCGATGATGGGGATATTCACAGCTTTCGCTGTCTGGTAGACCATCCGCACCGCGATGGGACGGATGGCGGGACCGGACAGCCCCCCCACGATGTTCGCGAGCCGGGGGCGACGGCTCTCGACATCGATCGCCATGGCCGGCATCGTATTGATGAGGGAGACCGCGTCCGCGCCGGCCGCTTCGACACTCCGCGCCACCACCGTGATGTCGGTGACGTTGGGACTGAGCTTTGGGATGACCGGAAGCTTCGTCTGCGCTCGAACCGCCTCGGTCACCCTCGCCGCCATGTCCGGATCGCAACCGAAGAGAATCCCTCCCTCTTGGACGTTGGGGCAAGAGATGTTCATCTCGATAGCATGGACGCCGTCGACGCTGTCGAGGATATGCGCAAGCTCTTGGTATTCTTCCAAAGTGCTGCCGCAAATGTTGACGAGCACGGTCGTCCCGAGCGCGCGAAGGTGCGGCATTTTCTCGTCGATGAAGCGTCGGATACCCACTTCTTGGAGGCCGATCGCGTTCAACATCCCTGAAGGCGTTTCCCAGATCCGAGGCGGCGGGCAGCCCTCGCGAGGCTCAAGGTAGAGGCCTTTTACCGCGATGCCGCCAATGGCTTCGTAGTCGACAACGTCGAGATACTCCGTCCCGTAGCCGAAAGTGCCGCTCGCAGCGATGAGCGGCGTACGGAAGCGGAGGCTGGCAAACGACACGCTCAGGTCGGGCTTTACCGTCATAGCGGGCGCGGGTCGCGCTCCCACGCGATGACGCTTGCATCGAAGACGGGGCCTTCAGTGCAGGAACGCACATACTCGCTCGTATAGACGACACAGCCGAGACAGCACCCCATACCGCAGCCCATGCGTCGCTCGAGCGAGACCTCGTGGGGGATGCCTTTGGCCGCGGCGAGCTCGGCGACTCTCAACAACATGGGCGTCGGTCCGCAGGAATAGAGCTGCGTCTCGGCATCGAGCGCCTCGTCGACCAGTGCTGTGACGCGGCCCCTCGTGCCCACGCTGCCATCCTCGGTCGTACAGCGGACATCCATTCCGAACGCCTCGAACGCCTCGCGCAGATACAGGTCATGCCCGGTCCGGCCTCCGAGAAGAACGATGGCCACCTTGCCCACCGAGCTCAAAGCGCGGCAAAAGGCGACGAAGGGGGCGATACCGACCCCGCCCGCGACAACGACAGGGCGTTTGCCGTCGGGCGGCATCGTGAAAGTGGAGCCCAGGGGTCCTAAACAATCGGCCTCGTCGCCCGGGACGAGCCGCGCCAGAGCGCGCGTCCCCCGTCCCACTTCTTTCACGAGCAGACTGAACCGGGAAGCCGCAACGTCAACGTCGCAAAACGAATACGGGCGGCGGAGCAATAGGCCCTCGTCGCTAGGCAGGCGCACCATCGTGAACTGCCCCGGTCGGAGCTCGTTCGCAAGAAAGTCGGATTCGAACTCGAGAAGGCTGGCATCCGGCGAGAGGGCCCGCCGCTCCAAAAGCTTAGCCCTCACGTCCCGCCTCATCGGGGTGAGAGTATATCGCAGCACGTTCTCAGGCCGCGTAGACGATCTTGTGGATGCGGCCGATCTTGCCGCGCTGCGTGAGTCGGTAGAAGCTCCGAAGCTCTGGAAATAGAGCGCTCAAAAAACGATCGCGCGAGAGAGCCGCTTGAACGACGTGGGTGCAGTAGCGGGAGGCGAGCGACGCCGCGGCTTTATAACGCTCACGCGTCATCGGTTCCAGGTCGCGACGAATCTCGAAATCGCCAAAGAGCCGGTCGAGCAAATTACGGGGCACCCGGCCGTCATTCCGTGACGCCAGAAGGATCATCCACGTGATGACGAACTTGTCCACTTCTGCTTGAAGCTCGAGCTCGAGTTGGGTCACACGCCTCTCGCACGACGCACTATAGTGCAGATACGCGAAATGGCTGACCTCTTCGATCGCAGTCACGAGCAGCTCGAAACTCTCGGGACGGATCGATGTCGTCAAATCGATTTCTGCAAGCTGGTCGAGCGCCTCTTCCCCGATATAGACGCCGAGCTCGAGCTCTTCACAGCTTTGCCCCTCGCGCACCAGCACCGCCGCGCGCGCTGCATTCTGGCCGAGACGCTCGCACATGTCCGAAGAAATGAGAAAGTCCTGGATATCGACTTCGAGCTCGAGGCCGTAAACACGATCGATGTGTCGAAAAATAGAATCGAGCATGAACCCCTCTCTAGCAGGCTCGAACTACAGCCTGTCGATGTCTAAGAAAAAGGAGAGGTGGGGATGTGTGGAGAGGTGGGGATAAAAGCAAGACAACCCCTTATCCCCTTATCCCCTCCTACCCCCTCCTATCCCCATATCTCCTTTTCTTGTGAACTTCGCGCGACAAGCCGGCACCTGAACCTGCTTAGGGTCTGTTACATATTAATATTTACAATACACTCTCATTGCTGCTATCCTCTGCTGGTTGCGAGACTATACGAGGATGGCAACCAATCGAAAGGTACCAGAGTCTGAACGTCACTGGTTGAGGGTGCTGGGGACGTTGAACGAAGCGCAAGCGCGTGTTTTTGTGGCTCAACGGGCGCTTGAAGAAGGTCGCGGTGGGATCAGTCGGCTGTCGCGACTTACGGGGATGTCGCGCCCGACCATCATGAAGGGTATGGCGGAGCTCAAGGGGAAAGCGCCGATTGTTGATAGCGAGAGCGCCCGAGTGCGCAAGCCCGGAGGGGGGAGAAAGCGGGTCGAGGAGTTGGACCCGAGAGTCGAGAGGGAGCTGAAGAAGATCCTCGACGAAAGAACCGCCGGCGACCCGATGAAGCATCTCAAATGGACAAACAAGTCCACGAGAGCGATGGCGGAGGAGCTTGAACGCAAAGGTCACGATGTCTCGTACGTGACGGTTGCTCGACGCCTAGGAGAGATGGGTTACTCGCTGCAAGCCAATGTGAAGAGATTGGAAGGGGATCAGCATCCGGATCGGGACAAACAGTTTCGTTACATCAACAAGCAAGTGAGCAAGTTCATGCGGAGCAAAGATCCGGTCGTGAGCGTCGACACCAAGAAGAAGGAATTGATAGGAGCCTTTGAAAACAGGGGTAGAACGTGGAGGAAGAAGAAGGGCGGAGCGGAGCCGGTTCTTGTACACGACTTCCCCAGTATGGCTGATGGCAAAGCAATTCCCTATGGGACTTACGATGTGTCTCGCGACGAAGCACTGGTCAACGTCGGCATTACTCACGAGACTGCGGAATTCGCGGTAGAAAGCATCCGGAGATGGTGGCGCATACTCGGGAAGAAGTCTTATCCGACGGCGAAACGTCTGCTTGTTTGCGCGGACGCCGGTGGAAGCAACGGAAACCGGCTGCGAGGCTGGAAGCTCCACCTTCAAAAGCTATCGGACCAACTGAAGATTCCCATCACCGTTTGCCACTATCCGCCGGGAACCAGTAAGTGGAACAAAATCGAACATCGACTATTCTCGTTTGTCAGCATGAACTGGAAAGGTCGGCCTCTCGTGAGCTACGAGGCGGTCGTCAATCTTATCGGCAACACCAAAACCCGAACTGGATTGAAGGTAAAGGCCATGCTGGACAAGAACTCCTACGAGACAGGCCAGAAGGTCAGCGACGAAGAGATGCAGGAGCTTCGGCTCAAAGTTCACCCCTTCCACGGCAACTGGAATTACACTCTACTTCCCCGACGTGCTTGAATTGAGGGTATGAATCTTTACTCAACTCGCATTTGTAAATATTATTGTGTAACAGACCCTTAGTGCACCTGCTTGGCGGATCGGTCGAGAAGGATCCCTTCGCGCTCTAGAAGCCTTTTGCTTCGCTCGCTTCCCGATTCGAGCCAACGCCCGTAGAGGCGCAAAATCGAGGGTGCATCGGTGAGTGCACTTTCTTCACTGACCTCGTTCAAAACGTCCACGAAGCGGCGAAACTTATTGGAGAGCTCTTCGAACATCGCCGCGGCATCGCGAGGGCTGAGCTCTGCGGCGCACCCGTAAGCAGTACCTCCCATGCGCATATAGTAGTCGAGCTCAACACGGCGGCGCACCATGCTGTCGGCAAAAAAGCCGGAGACGAAGAGCGCGACATCGCCGGTGAGCTTGAGTTTCGTAAAACGCTCGCTGCCGCGACTTCGAAGAGCCTCGAAATAAAGCTCGGCGAGCGTCGCTTCCGGACCGGCCTCACACTGTTCGATCGCGACGAAGTTATCGAGGAGCTTCACGAGATAGAAGGAGGAGAGCTCGCTCGATCGAAAATTTTGGCGGGCCATCACTTTCTCCACGACCTCCCTGAAATATTCGACCGGAGTTTCTGAGTGCAGAAGCGTGTCCATGATGTTCCCTCCTTCAAAGCGATGTACTCTTTTGAATGCAATTTGCATGCACAAGAGGCGCTTTCGGAGACGCGAGCACAAGCTATTGAAAAGAAGACAGTTGGGCCTAAATTACAGTTTTTCGGTCATTGAAAAGGGTGACAAAAACTGTCCCAAACAGAGTCCTCGAGATCAAAAAGATGTCGACTAGCAGCGAAGGGAGACGAGTGCTAGTTCCGCGCCGCTCATCGCGGCATCGGCGACATTCAGAATTCAGGATTCAGGCAGGATTCAGGATTTCAGCCGGCTACTCGACGAAGGTGACTTTGTTGATGTCGGCGAGTGTCGTGATACCGGCGAAGACTTTTTCGAGCGCTTGCGTGCGCAGCGGCGTCATGCCGCCTTCCTCGGCCGCATGTTTGAGCTCAGCGCTGCTGCGTCTTTCGAGAATCAGCTGGCGCAGACGATCATTGAGACTCAGAAGCTCGCATACCGCCGTGCGTCCATAATAGCCCGTCCCGTGACACTTGTAGCATCCGCGACCGACGAAGAACTCGCGATCGCGATCGGCGCTCTCGAGTCCCGACAGGTCGAGCTCCGCCGAGCTCACAGCCGCCGGCTCACGACATCCGCCACAAATGCTGCGCACGAGACGCTGCGCCATGACGCAATTCAGCGCGGACACGAAGTTATAAGGCTCGACGCCCATATGCAAAAACCGGCCGATGACATCGAAGGCGTTGTTAGCGTGAACGGTCGTGAACATGAGGTGGCCCGTCAAAGCCGCTTGCACCGCGATCTGCGCGGTCTCGCCATCGCGCACCTCACCGACCATGATCGTGTCCGGATCGTGACGCAGCACCGATCTCAAGCCCCGAGCGAAAGTCAATCCTTTCTTCTCGTTCACGGGAATCTGCGTGATGTTCGGCAGCCGATACTCGACGGGGTCTTCGATGGTGACAATTTTCTCTTCCGATGTAGCGATCTCGGAGAGCGCCGCGTAGAGCGTCGTCGTCTTGCCGCTTCCGGTTGGTCCGGTAACGAGCACCATGCCATAGGGCTCGTGGATGAACTTTCGAAATCGCTTCAGCTCGCGATCCGGAAACCCGAGCAGCTCGAGCCGAAGTTCTGAGAACTGCTCGCTGATGGACTCCTTGTCCAGGATCCGGATCACGACGTCTTCGCCATAGATACTCGGCATGATCGAGACGCGGAAATCGATCGGGCGCGATCGAATCTTGAGCTTGAAGCGGCCGTCCTGGGGGACCCGTTTCTCGGCGACGTCGAGCTCCGCCATCACCTTGAGCCGCGAAACGATCGTCCTGTGGTGCTGGCGGTCGACCGGATCCATCGCGGGGTAGAGAACCCCATCGATACGATACTTCAGGAATACTTTCTCTTCTTTTGTCTCGATGTGAATGTCGCTCGCGCGCCGCTCGATACCGTTGAGCAAGAGGGAGTGGACGAGCTTGATGATGGGGCTCGATGTCTCAGACGTCGCTTCGAGCTCTTCGTGTTCGTTGTCGTCTTCGGAGACGAGCTTGAGCTTGAGCTCCTCGGAAGCTTTGTCGAGCAAGAAGCTCGAGCTCCGGTTGCGTGCCAGGATCGCCTCGATCTGAAACGCTGCCGCGACCTCGATCTCGAGCGGCCGGCCGAGCGTGAGCTCAAGCTCGTCGAGCTCTCGATAGCGCTCGGGCTCCGCCACCGCCACGACGACGCTTCCGTCTTCCTCCCGAAGCGGGACGATCCGGTAGCGCAGAATGGAGTCCATGGGGATCTGCTGCCACACGGATAGGTTCTCTCGAAACGCGGCGAGGTCGACGAATGCGAAGCCGAGCTCCTCGGCGAGGCGCTTCGCCTTCGCGAGCTCTTCCTCTTGCGCCGCGCCCCCGGCTTCCTGCCCGAGCGCACTTTCGGTCTCGCTCAACCGTCTTGTCCTTTCTCTTCGCGTGATGACGATTCGACTTCATGCTAGACGTCCGGACGACGCTCTGTCAAACCGCGAACACCCGTAACCTTATGACTGCGCGACGCTTTGACATTCCTCTGTCCCAATGCGACGATGCTTGAAACTCTCCCGCGAGACCTCCTGTCGAGAACGTATTCGGGGTTTCGTCGCTCTAGTTCGACGATCGAGACATGAATTTCCTGAAGAGCTTCCTTCCAGCGCCGGTCGTGGATCTCGGTGTCGTCCTGCTGGTCATCATCGGCATCTACGCCGCCATCAAGAAAGGGATCGAAAAGCTTCAGGAAAGCGGTCACTGGGACCGCCTCCTCGAAAAGCTTCCGGGAGCCGAGCAGCTCCAGCTTCGGCGCTTCGAGCGGGAGATCAAGCGGCTCGAGAAAGGGGGCGACCTCGCGGGGGCGGCGCGCCTCTACGAAGAGGCGGAGTGGTACCCCGAGGCCATCAATATGTACATCCAGGCCGAGGAATACAACTCCGCCGTCGCACTCCACGAGGAGCTCGAGCAGTGGGAGCGCGCGGCCGACATGTACTTCCAAGCAGAAGATTGGAAGCGCGCCGCGCTGATGCTAGTGAAAGTCGGAAAACACGCCGAAGCTGCGAAACACTACGAGCAGCACGGACAGAAGATCGACGCCGCCAAGCTCTACTTCGACGCAGCTCTATACGACAGAGCCGCCGAACTCTATGAAGACGTCTCCTATTTTCCGCAAGCCGCCAAGTGCTTCGAGAAGCTCGGGGAACTTGTCAAAGCGGCCCAGAACTACGAGCAACAGTGGTCAGCATCGACCTCCGCTGGAGGTGGGGGGCTCATCGCCGCAGGCTCCGATCGAGAAGCCAGGGTCGCTCTCCACGCCGGAAAACTCTACGAGCAAGGTGGCGCGCCCGAGCGGGCCGCCGAGCTCTACAAGCGAGCCGGTCTCTCGCGCCAGGCTGCGGAGCTCGCCGCCAAGGAGGGTCGCTACCTGGACGCCGCGGAGATGCTCCTCAAAAAGGAGAACCTGCAAGGCGCCGCCGAGATGTTCGAAAAAGCCGGTGAGAACGAGCGGGCGGCCCTGTTGTACGGAGAGATCGCCTTTCACGCCGGAGATAACGCCACCGCCGCCGACCATTTCCTCAAAGGCGGCGACAATCCGCGCGCCGCCGAGCTCTACGAATCCGTGGGCAATCTGGAAGGGGCCGCACGATGCTACGAGAAAGGCGACGCGCCTCTACAAGCGGCTGGCGTCTATCTGCGGGCTGGCGAGAAACAAAAAGCAGCTGTGATGTTCGAAGTTGGGGGCGATCGCGAGCAGGCCGCGAAGCTCTATGACGAGATCAAGGACTACCCGAAGGCCTCTGAGCTCTACGAACAAAGCGGACGCTTTTTCGAAGCAGGCCAGCTGGCAAAACAGCAAGGCGACGGCGACCGCGCCATCCGGCTTCTGCAGCAGATCGACGGAAGCCACGATCACTATGACGACGCCACCCTCGTCCTAGCGCGCTTGTTCATTGAGAAGAACATGCCAGCCCTCGCCGTGGACAAGCTCGAGCGGTTGCTAGGCGGCCAACAAATAAGCGGGAAGACCCTCGAGCACTTCTACTGTCTGGGACGCGCTTTCGAAAAACTCGGCAAGACATCCGAGGCGATCGACACGTTCCGGAAGGTGCTGACCGAGCGCTACGGCTACGAGGATGTAGAGCAGCGTATCGCCCGTTTGAGCGCAGGTAGCGCGGCACCCGAGCCGCCGACCCAAGCGGCGCGTTCGGCCCAACCCGCGGCTCCTGCGCCTCCTGCGGCGCCCGTCGCGCCGCCGGCAGCGTCTGCGCCTTTGGCGACGCCAGCACCGGCGGCGGCACCGCCGACGCAAGCGGAAGCGGCGTCTCCCATTCAACTCGGCGAGCTTCTTGGAAAAGGGCTTCTCGGAATTACCCACAAAGGAATCGATACCCGCAATCAGAGCCCCGTGATCATCAAGCTTCTACGCCAGGACCTGATCCAAAACCCGAGCATCCTGCAGCAGTTCATCGCGGAAGCCAAGCTTGCCCGAAACCTCGAACATCCGAGTCTCGTCCGCTTGCTCGGCCTCATCCAAGTTCAAGGCACGAAGGCCGCCGTCACCGAGTACGTGGACGGGTTCAGCTTGTCCACGTTCCTCGAGCGCAATAAACGCGTTTCGATCAAACAAGGGATGGATCTTCTTTCTACGCTCGCAGCCGCGATCAGCTACGCGCATAAGAGAAAACTCCTTCATCGTGATTTGAAGCTCACCAATATCCTGATCGGGGCGGGCGGCAAGCTCAAGCTCACCGGGTTCGGCATGGGCGCGCTACGCGTGGCTCAGCTCGGAAGAGCCGATGGCTACCCGGCCCCCGAGTTACTGAGCGGCGCCGCCATCGGCCCTCGTTCCGACATCTACTCCCTGGGCGCCGTCATCTTCCACGCCTTGACGGGTAACAACCCGGCGAGCGAGGAAGCCTCCGCGAACGGGGCGCCGCCGCTCCGCCAGCTATGTCCCGACGCGTCGGCGACATTCGAGCAAGTTCTCGCGCGTTGCCTCACCAACGACCCTGCGGGCCGCTTCGCGTCAGCCCAAAAAGTGATCGCCGCCCTTCAAGCCGCTCCGGGCTAACAGACTCGAACTACAGGATGTCGATGTCTAAACTGAAGTTCCTGGCTGAAAAAGCCAAGATCCGGTGTTGATCCAATGAGATAGTTGGAATCAATGGTGCTGGCTTCTGTCTACACGGTGATACCTTTGAGCAGGTCGTAGGCTCTCTGCTGTTTCGAGTCCGGAGTTGTCGTGACATCGAAGGTGGGCTCGATGCCGTCAAGGGCAGCTTCCGCAGTGACCTTTGTGTCGTCGATTTCGAAGCTAAACTGAAGTTCTGCCCAGTAAGCCCTCCCACGCTTCGGTAAAGTACCTTTAGTCGCATGGAGTTACAGCGCTAGAGGTGTGATTTTTGCCTGCAATTAGTAGCCATGTTTTATTGTATTTGTTGTTGTTATATATGCTTATATAGTGTATATAGTAGCCATGCATATCGATATCGTGCCCAACCGCAACTCCAAACCCGCCGTTTTGCTCCGTGAGTCCTATCGGGATGCCAAGAGCAAGAAACCGCGCAAGCGCACACTTGCCAACCTGTCCAAACTGCCGAGCGAGCAGGTCGATGCCATCCGACGCATACTCAAGGGGCAAAAGCTCGTTTCGCTCGAAGACGCCTTCGAAATCGTCGAGAACGGCTCCCGGCACCATGGCCACGTCGACGCGGTGCTCAGTGCCATGAGACAGCTCGGTTTCGAAAAGCTCGTTGGCTCTCGACACTCACCAGAGCGGGATTTGGTCGTGGCCATGGTAGTCGCCCGGATCCTCGAACCGCAGTCGAAGCTGGCGACTAGCCTGTGGTGGCACACAACCACACTGCCCGAAATCCTGGGGGTGAGCGATGCCGACGAAGACGATCTCTATGCCGCCATGGACTGGGTTCTCAAACGCCAGGAGGTCATCGAAAAGAAACTCGCGGCGCGCCATCTCCAAAACGACGGCCTCGCGCTCTATGACCTAACCTCAAGCTACTTCGAGGGGGTGAGTTGTCCGCTGGCCAGGCTCGGATACAACCGTGACGGCAAGAAAGGCAAGCTGCAGGTCAACTACGGCCTGCTGACCAACGAACGCGGCATCCCCGTGTCGGTATCCGTCTTTGAGGGCAACACGGGCGATCCCAAAACGCTGTTGCCTCAGGTAGAAAATGCGCAAGAGCGGTTCGGCATCGAGCAGTTTGTGATGGTGGGCGACCGCGGAATGATCACCCAGACCCAGATCGACGAGTTACGGGAGATGGACGGTATCGACTGGATTACCGCTCTGCGTCCCGAACCGATTCGCAAGCTCATTAACGATGGGGTGATCCAGATGGGGCTATTCGACAGGCGGAACCTGTTTGAGTTGACGCACCCGGATTTCCCCAACGAGAGGCTGGTCGCTTGCCGCAATCCGGAGCTGGCCGAGAGGCGGCGTCACAAGCGTCGTGCTCTGCTCGAAGCAACCTGCAAGGAGCTGGAGAAGGTTTGTCGGATGGTCGAGCGGCGCCGTTTGCACGGCAAGGAGGACATCCGTGCTACGGTGAAAAAGCTCCTCAACAAGTACAAGGTCGGCAAGTACTATAGGCTCGACATCCGTGACGACGGTTTCGACTTCGAGCTAGACGAGACAACGATGGCTGCCGACGCCTCGCGCCTCGCCAACGGCAACTCTGAGCTCGCCAACAAACGGCTCCAGCGGTGGAAGCGACACATGGGGACGATCGTTAAGCAGTTGGAACGGATTCGCCAACGGATCGGGCGAGGCCAGCTGCATGGTAAAGATAAAATCGGTGTGCGAGTAGGCAAAGTTCTCAACAAGTACAAAGTCGGCAAGCACTTCAAGCTGGACATTCGCGACGACCGCTTTAGCTTCGAAATCGACGACACAAAGGTCACTACGGAAGCTGCCCTTGACGGCATCTACGTGATCCGCACCAGTCTTGCTGAGCAGCGGATGAAAACCGACGACACAGTGCGCAGCTACAAGTTGCTGACCCAGGTCGAGAGGGCGTTTCGTTCCTTCAAGAGCATGGACCTAAAGGTGCGGCCGATTCGTCACCGGCGCGAAAACCGAGTCCGGGCGCACATCTTCTTGTGCATGCTGGCCTACTACGTCCTGTGGCACATGATGGAGGTTTGGCGCCCGCTAGTATTCTCTGACGAGGAGCAGCAGGCGAAGGCCGAGCGTGACCCCGTCGCTCCGGCGCAACGCTCCGACGCAGCCCTGCGCAAGATACACACCAAGAAGCTTGACGATGGGAGACCAGCTTCCAGCTTCCGCACGCTGCTGCGCCTTCTCAGCAACATCGTCCGAAACAAATGTCGGCGACCGGAAGCCGGACCCGACGAGCCCACCTTCGATGTCACGACAACTCCGGACTCGAAACAGCAGAGAGCCTACGACTTGCTCAAAGGTATCACCGTGTAGACAGACGCCAGCACCATTGATTCCATCTATCTTATTGGATCAACACCGGATCTTGGTTTTTTCAGCAAGGAACTTCAGGCTAAAGCTGTCGTCGCGAATGTCCAGCTTGAAGTGCTTGCCGACTTTGTACTTGTTGAGAACTCTGCCTACCCGCACACCGATTTTATCTTTACCATGCAGCTGACCCCGCCCGATCCGTTGGCGAATCCCTCCGAACTGCTTAGCGATCGTCCCCATGTGTCGCTTCCACCGCTGGAGCCGTTTGTTGGCGAGCTCAGAGTTGCCGTTGGCGAGGCGCGAGGCGTCGGCATCCATCGTTGTCTCGTCTAGCTCGAAGTCGAAACCGTCGTCACGGATGTCGAGCCTGTAATACCTGCCGACCTTGTACTTGTTGAGGAGCTTTTTCACTGCAGCACGGATGTCCTCCTTGCCCTGCAAACGGCGCCGCTCGACCATCCGACCAACTTTCTCCAGCTCCTTGCAGGTCGCTTCGAGCAGAGCACGGCGCTTGTGACGCCGCCTCTCGGCCAGCTCCGGATTGCGGCAAGCGACCAGCCTCTCGTTGGGGAAATCCGGGTGCGTCACCTCAAACAGATTCCGCTCGTCGAATAGCCCCATCTGGAGCACCCCATCGTTGATGAGCTTGCGAATCGGTTCGGGACGCAGAGCGGTAATCCAGTCGACACCGTCCATCTCCCGCAACTCGTCGATCTGGGTCTGGGTGATCATTCCGCGGTCGCCCACCATCACAAACTGCTCGATGCCGAAGCGCTCTTGCACCTTTTCTACCTGAGGCAACAGCGTTTTGGGATCGCCCGTGTTGCCCTCAAAGACCGATACCGACACGGGGATGCCGCGTTCGTTGGTCAGCAGGCCGTAGTTGATCTGCAGCTTGCCTTTCTTGCCGTCACGGTCGTATCCGAGGCGGGCGATCGGACAACTCACACCCTCGAAGTAGCTTGAGGTTAGGTCATAGAGCGCCAGGCCGTCGTTTTGGAGATGGCGCGCCGCGAGTTTTTTTTCGATGACCTCCTGGCGTTTGAGAACCCAGTCCATGGCGGCATAGAGATCGTCTTCGCGGGCATCGCTCACCCCCAGGATTTCGGGCAGTGTGGTTGTGTGCCACCACTGGCTAGTCGCCAGCTTCGACTGCGGTTCGAGGATCCGGGCGACTACCATGGCCACGACCAAATCCCGCTCTGGTGAGTGTCGAGAACCAACGAGCTTTTCGAAACCGAGCTGTCTCATGGCGCTGAGCACCGCGTCGACGTGGCCATGGTGCCGGGAGCCGTTCTCGACGATTTTGAAGGCGACTTCAACCGAGACGAGCTTTTCCCCTTTGAGAATGCGTCGGATGGCGTCGACTGCGTCCATGGGCAATTTGGACAAGTTAGCGAGCGTGCGCTTGCGGACGTTTCCGCCCACCCGATACGACTCACGCAGCAGGACCGCGGGGGTAGAGTTGCGATTGGGGATGATGTGGATATGCATGCCCACCATAATAGCCTATGTATCAATGTGTATCAAACTATAAAAGGCTTTAGACATGCCTACATATTGCATCCCAAAATTAGCCTCTCGGCGTCCCTAAAGACGCGTAATCATTGGGGATTCACACTGTCAGTGGGTTCATTCGACCAAGGAACTTCAGTCTAAAAATAAAGGAGCGGTGGGGATGTGTGCAGAGGTGGGGATAAGAGCAAAGAATTTTCTCTTCATCTCCCCATCCCCTCCTATCCCCACATCTCCTGCCTTTTTGTGACAAGTATTTAGCAGCTTGATGAAGAGCGGCGCATAGCGGCCAGCTGTTATAGTCGGCGCGTGGCGACGTGCTGGTCTTGCAACAAAGTCAGAGGAAAACGGGCCTGCCCCGCTCACGGTGGCGAGCTCATCTGCTCCAAATGCTGCGGCACGAAGCGGCAGATTTCGATCCAGTGTCCGAGCGACTGCACTTATCTGAAGGGCGCTGACGCCGGCTGGCAATCGGCGACGCGCCAAAAAGAGGAGGCGCGCTTCATCGCCTGTTTCTTCCAGCTGAACGAGGCGCAGCTCGTTTTCTCCCTTTTCGTCCATCATCTCGTCTTCTCGGCCGGCGCCAGATTCGCATCCCTCTCGGATGACGAGCTCGAGGACGTCCTCAGGACTGCGCGCAAAACGCTCGAGACTCGCACAAAGGGCATCGTCTACAGCCATCACGCGCAATGGCCTGGGCTCGAAAGGCTAGCCGATTGGCTGGCCAAGCTTCTCTCGGAACGCGCTCAAATCCAGAGCGCTCCGGAAGCCTCGGACGCCGATGTCGTCCAAGTGCTGCAAACGATCGAACGAGCCGTCGAAGCACATGCCTCGCAGGGAGCCAAACGCGGCGGCTATCTCGAGCTCGCAAGGCAGGTATTCGCGTCGAGCCTCGAAGGGGCTCCGCCGCTCGAGCTCCCGAGCGAGCTCGACGAGCCGCCCAGTGGCTTGATTGTGACGCCTTGAGCAGGGCGGAAAGAGCACGGCGCGCAGGCGGCGCGATCTGGGATATACTAACCCTAATCGCAAATAAACGTCACCGTGTCTGAGGTCTTTGGCCCCGTGAATAGCACCTTTTCCAGGTTCTGCATACACCGTGCAGAATCACCTATAGTGGCGGCGAGTGGGTGCCCCAGCACGAGCTTCTCGCCTGCGCCCAGTGCGGCTGTTTCGCATTTTCGTGCTTCGAAGATTTTACGATTAGGGCTAAAGCACACTCTTTCTTCTTAACTTCCTGCAGCGAGGCGGGCCTTGGTCGAGATCAGTCATCGTGAACGGGTAGTTCGGGCCAAAATCATTTACTACGGTCCGGCTGCCGGCGGCAAGACGACAAACCTCGTCGTACTGCACCGACGAGCCAACCCGAAACGCCGCGGAGAAATGGTCTCGGTCAACTCGACCCAGGACCGGACGATTCTTCTCGATCTGCTCCCGATGAAGACGCCCGCTTTTCGCGGCTACGAGCTTCGATTCCAGGTCATCGCCGTTCCGGGGCAAAGAATGTACGCGGCAAGCCGGAAGCTCCTTCTGAACGGCGCCGACGCTGTCGTTTTCGTCGCCAACTCGGCCGCGGATCGCTGGGAAGAAACCATTCATAGCCTGCGCGAGATGAACCAGAACCTGCTCGCCCATGGTCTCGACCCAACGACGATTCCTGTCATCCATCAATACAACAAGAGGGACCTCCCGGAGGTCACGCCGCTCGGGGCGATGGACCGTACGCTGAATGCGCGCAAAACGAAGAGCTTTCCAGCCGTCGCGATCCGAGAGGAAGGCGTTCTCGCTACTTTCGCCGCCGCTTTGGAGATGACGATGGACGACATCGCGACGCGCTTCAAGCTCGGCGCCAACCTGCGCAACGCGCGCTCCGTCGACGAGTGGACGGCCGAGTCGATGCGCGCCGTGTTCGCCTGGCGGCCCAGTGATTCCGATGAGCTCGGCGACCCAGAGGCGGCCGCATCCAAGATGGCGGCGCCCGCGCCACCAACTTCTGAAGCACCCATCGAGCCACTGCCACACGTCGCGGTCAAGGTGCCTGTCGCGCGCTCGGTGGAAGGCGCAGCTTCACCTTCCGCGGCGACGCCCGCGAGCGATCCACAAGCCGCCGAGGCGCTCGTCGACAGCTATGCCCAGGCTGCAGCGGAACTGACTTCCGCCCTCGAGGACATGCGCGATCAGCGCGACCTCGTGGAAAAACAACTGACGGATGTCGACGCTCCGTCTCGAGCGTCCCAAGCGCTCCTTCAGGGCACGCCTCCCGACGAAGTCTTGAGAGCGCTCGTCATGCAGCTCGTCGAAGCCTTCGGTGCGATCAGCGGGTCGCTTTCCTTGATCCGCCACGACGGCGAGCTGCAACCCGTCGTGCTGCATGGCCTCCAGCGCGAGCCGCTCGTTTCGATGGCCGACGAGTCCCAACGCCCGCTCGGCATAACACTCGCCGAAGGCGCAAAGTCGCTCGTGTTCATGATGGGGGATCCAGGCCCGCTCGCTCAGGTTTTGGAGCGAAGCGGTGGCAAGCTCACAGCCATCGTGGCGATCCCCGTCAGAACGTCCCATCAACAACTCGGGCTCTTGAGTTTCTATTTGCCCCCGGAGACAACGCCTCCGCGCGCCGACGCCATCGATCATCTTGACAAACTAGGCCGTGCAGTCGCCGTCGTTCTCGAGCTCGCCGCGGGAGGCCTGGCCAAAGATCGCCTCGCTCAAGCCGAGCGTTACGCTCTTATCGGCCGACTCGCCGAGCAAGCCATCATAGAGATGGGGCCCCCTCTCGACCGGCTGTTCTCGACTTTGGGTCGGCTGCGAACGCAGCCGGAAGGTCCGGATTGGCTCGGAGCCGAGCTTTTGGGCATGGGAAAAGAGCTCTCCCGTACGAAACGTTTTCGCGAAGCGGTCCTCGAGTTCATGGTCGGCCAGGCGCCGGCGATGGATCTCATTTCGCTCGGTCCCGTGTTCCGGAGCGTCCGCGCGTGGACCGCGGATAGCCTCGAGCGTCACGCCGTGCGCTTCGAGACGACGGAGCTCGCACCAACGGATCGGGTTCGGGCCGACGCGTTTTTACTTCGCTCCGCGCTCTCGGCGCTTGTCGAGCGCGCCGAGCACGACTTGAGCGGACATAATGGCGGCCTCATCCGACTCTCCGCCCACATCGAAGAGGGCAAAGCGTATATCCAAGTCACCGACAACGTGGCCCGCCTCCGTCAATCGCGAGACGGCGGCGACGAATATGTCGCCTGGGCGCTCGATCGCAACGGGGCGAGCTGGCCTATGTCCTTCGTGAGCAATGTCGTCGAATATTTTCAAGGCGAGTGGACCTCCGCCGCCACCGAGCAAGGCAACGAGCTCACGCTGATTCTTCCGGCGCAATAACCATCCTTCTTCAACCGCTCGAGACACAAAAGCCGCGGCGCATCGGGCTCGAACGTGCGACGGCAAGCGGCACCCTTGCCGCGACTCTGACGCTGGCATAACATGGGCCCGGCATTTTTTGGAAGGCCCTCATGAGTGAATCTTCTTTTCGACGTGTGCTCGGCCCGGTCGTGACGTTCCGCGAGGGCGAGGCGGTTACCGGGTTCCTCATGTTCATCTATTCGTTCCTGGTGATGACCGCCTACAACATCATCAAACCTTCCGCGGCTTCGACGTTCATCGACGACATCGGCGCGAGATACGCCCCCTATGCGTTTCTCATCGCGGGCGTCTCGATGGGCTTCATCCTGAATTACTACGCCCGCGCCGTGGGCAGAATTCCAAAGCTCTGGGTGCTGCCGGGCACCCAGCTCGTGCTCATTCCGGTCCTAATCGGTTTCTGGTTTCTCTTCCGGCTCGATCAGCCCTGGGTCTCCGCGCCCATTACCGTCATTCCGAGTCTTCCTGCAATGGAAGAGGCGTGGACGGTGAAGAAGCTGGTCTCGGCGGCGTTTTTCTTCTTCGGACGCCTCCTTCTCGGGATCTTCCTGATCAGCCAGTTCTGGACGCTCGCGAACGATATCTACGACCCGCGCCAAGCGAAGCGGGTCTTCGGCTTCATCGGGGCGGGCGCGACGGTCGGGGGCATGATGGGCTCCGGGCTCGTGATTTTCCTCTCGGCGCCCCTCGGCACGGTGAACCTCATCCTGCTCAGCGCCGGAATCCTCGCCGTCTGTTTCGTTCTCATCCTCCAGATCCAGAAGCGATCGAAGATCGACACCGACGCGGCGTTCGAGGTCAAGGCCACCGTGGGCAGCGGCGAGGCGGTAGCGATGCTGCGCCAATCGAAACACTTGCAGCTCATCGCGCTCATCATCGGCTTTGGCGCGCTCGGCGCGGCCACGCTCGATGTACAACTTTTATTGGTCTCGGAAAGCCAAGGCGACAACCTCGACGGCATTACGCGCTTTCTCGCTTCGATCGCGTTCTTCATCTCGCTCTTCGGCCTCATCATTCAAGTCTATTTCACACCACGTATCTACAAGATCTTCGGAATTGGGTTCGCGTTGACCCTTCTGCCGATAAGCCTCACCGTGACCGCTCTGCTCGTCATTTTCAACCAATTGTTCTGGACCTCGGCTGTCGCTCGCGTCGCCGACGGCTCGCTCCGCTACAGCATCGACAAGACGACCCGGGAGACGCTGTTTCTGCCTCTTCCTGCCGATCTCAAGCTCAAAGCGAAGTCCTTCGTCGATGTGGTCGCAGACCGTTTCATCGGCAAAGGCCTCGGCTCGATCATCCTCCTCGTGGCGTTGAACGTCTTCGGCTTCGCGTGGTGGCAATTGAGCTACCTGATTCTCGGCTATGCCGGCCTGTGGCTCATCCTGACGCGTCTCGCCAAGCGTGAGTACATGGCCACGTTTCGCCGTAGCATCGAGACACTGTCGCTCGAGCCCGAGAGGCTCACGCCCCAAGCAGGCGATCCGGCGACGGTGGAGACCCTCGTGGAGGAGCTCGGAAGTCCGGATGCTCAGCGGGTGCTGCGCTCGATCGAGCTTCTCGAGGCTCTCGAGAAGCGCAACCTGATCACACCGCTCCTGCTCCAACACGGCTCTCCTGAAGTACGCTCCCGCACTCTCGAAGCCATCCAAAATGCGCGCCCCGAGCTCGTGAAGCGCTGGCTGCCTTCGGTGGAGCAATCTCTGAAAGACGAGGATCCCGGCGTGCGTGCCGCCGCCGTAGAGGTGTTGGCCTCAGTCCACAACCGAGATGCCCGTGAGATGATGCGGCCCTATCTCGAGGACAGCGACCCGCGTATCGTCGCGACCGCCGCGGTCGCGCTCGCCGAAAGCGACGAAGAGAGCGACCGACGGGTCGCGGAAGATACGATCGTGCGGCTCACATCTGACGGCCGCGAATCGGCCGTCGCCGCTCGACGGGAAGCAGCGCGGGCCATCACCCGCACCACGGATCCTCGTTTTCGACAGCTTCTCATCCCCCTCCTGAACGATCCGGACATCTCCGTGGCGCGCGAGGCCATAAGGAGCGCGCGCCTCTTGGACGATGCCAATTTGCTCTTCGTGCCGGCACTCGTTTCACTCCTGGGAGACCGGCGTCTCAAGAACACGGCGCGCGACGTCTTGGTGAGCTATGGCAATGAGGTGATTCCGACGCTCGCGTTCTTTCTCAATGACGAGAACGAGGACCCGTGGGTGCGCCGCCACATTCCCGGGACCCTTGCCGCCATCCCCTCACAAGCCTCGGTCGCCGAGCTCTCGGGATGCCTCGGGACGGAGGACGGCTTCATACGGTTCAAGGCCATCAAGGCGCTCGAGACGATGCGGCGCGACAACCCCGAGTTCGCGATCGAGGCCGAGCTCATCGAAGCGCTCCTCAAGAAAGAGACGCGACATTACTATCGTTATCTCGGTATCGACTACGACCTGTTCGAAAAAGGCGGCTTGTCCCGCGATTCGCTGCTGAGCCAGGCAGCGAAAGAAAAGCTCGAGCGCGGCATGGATCGCGTGTTCCGACTTCTCAGCCTCTTGTACGACTGGGGCGACATCCGAGCGGCGCGTTGGGCCATCGAGCGAGGCGCACCGCGCGATCGCGCGAGCGCCATCGAGTTTCTCGACAACACGTTGTCAGGCAACTTGCGCAAAACAATTCTTCCTTTGATCGACGAGGGCCCACTCGAGGAGAAAGTACGCAAGGGCAACGTCCTCCTCAAAACCAGGGTCCGGGATGTCGAAGAGGCCTTGACGCGCCTCATCTACGACGAAGACGTCGTCATTGCCGCGACCGCCATCGATTTGGTGCGCGACCTGAAGCTCTGGTCTCTCGCGGGCGACCTCACGCAAGTTCTGGAATTTCGAGATGCGCGCGATTTTGCCGTATTCGAATCGGCGTCCGAAGCGCTCGCCGCTTATCATTTGAGCGAGACCCCGCATGCAGTTTGAGCTCCTCGCACCCGTACCCGCTGTGACGCTCGCGCGCAAGCTGCGCGAGATTCCGCTTTTTCGATTCGCTTCCGTCGACGAGCTGTTCCGCGTTTCCACGATCGCGCAACAGGTGCGTTACGGCGAACATTCGAACGTGCAGGAGCGCGGCGCCCAAGCAGCCTATATCCAGGTGCTGCTCGAGGGCGCCTTCGAAGTCACCACCGAGCAGCAACAGGCCGAAAGAGTGGAACCGCCGGCCATGCTCGGTTTTCGGGAAGTTGTCGCAGGAACGACGCTCCAGACCGACGCTACGGCGGTGTCGGACTCGATCGCCCTCGTCATGGCCGCGGAAGAGTTCCGCACGCTGCTATCGGCGAATATCGAGCTCGCACAGGGACTGTTTCGCATGCTGCTCGAAGAGAACCCCGCGCCGAGCCAGACCCGAGCGTCGCAGGAGCCACAAGCGCCGACGCCGGGAGACGAGCTGAAGTCCGTCGACAAAGTGTTGTACCTCCAGATCCTGCCGGTTTTCGAACGGGCCCGCGCGGACGAGCTCTACGAGCTCGCCGCCATCACCCGCGACGTCGTGCTCGAACCCGACAAAGCACTTTTCTCGGAAGGCCACCCTTCCTCGATCTGGCTCGTGCTCGATGGCGATGTCACGCTCGAGTCTAGAGACGGTGAGAAGGGGACCGTAAGCACCGGAGATTGCATCGGCGTCCACGAGACCCTCGCCGGAGCGGACTGGTCCTGGCGGGCGCGGGCAACCTCCTCGGGCAGGGCTCTGCAGATCGAGCGCGATGCTCTTTTCGAGCTACTTTCGGATCACATGGATTTACTTCAAGGCATCTTCGGGGCGATCCTCGGTGACGCTGACACCGAGGATGAGAATCAAGACGGGTGAGCCGGGCTGTGAAACGAACCCTCTACGCTTTCGCTCTCACGCTTCTCTGCTCGACGACACAACTGGTAGCTCAAAAGAGCGACGCGGAGTGGGAGAACGTCGAGCGCATCGTCGCGATAGGAGATATCCACGGAGGCTATGACAACCTCGTCTCCGTCCTTCAGAATGCCGAGCTCATCGATAGCAAGCTTCGCTGGATTGGGGGCAAAGCCCACCTGGTGCAAAATGGCGACATCGTTGATCGCGGTCCGGAATCACGCAAGGCGATGGACCTCTTGATGAAGCTCGAGGACAAAGCCGAGGATGCCGGCGGACGCGTTCACGTTCTCATCGGCAATCACGAAATGATGAACGTGGTCGGCATACTCGACCTCGTCTCTGACGAGGAATATGCGGCTTTCACGGACCGCGATTCGCGCAAAACGCGCGACAGCACCTTCGACCGCTTTTACGATCAAATGAAGCGCGAGGCAAAGAAAAACAACGAGGACGTCGCGCCGATCGGCGAAGTGAGGAAGAAGTTCGAAGAAGACTTCCCACTCGGTTATATCGAGCACCGGCGCGCTTTCCGCAAGGATGGCCGCTATGGCCGCTGGATCACGAAACACAATACCGCGATCAAGATCAACGGCATTATTTTCTCGCACGGCGACTGGAGCGAGGAATTCTCGGAGCGTGAAATCGACGAAGTGAACAAGCAGGTGCGTCAGGAGCTCTCGGGTGAGCTTCCCGTCGAGGGTGGCATCATTTTCGATGTATTGTCCCCTTTGCAATATCGAGGCTTCGCCAATACGAATTTGACGGTCGCGGCACAGCAAGCCGAGGAGGCGCGTATCGACCGAACTCTCGCCAATCTCGGTGCGAGCCGCATGGTGGTCGGCCACACGCTCACGCCGGGTCTGATCGAGTCGCGCTTCGGGGGAAAACACATCAGCATCGATGTCGGCATGCTCAATCTCTATCGGGGCGGCCATCGCATCGCGCTCGAGATCGAAGGCGACGAGCTCCGGGCGGTCCACGACGGCGGCAAAGTTCTCATCCCGTTGGATCTCGACGAGAGCACGCTCGACGACTACGTGCGCGCCGTAGCCAAAGTCGATCCGACGAACGTCGACGTCCAGCTGAAGCTCGTCGATATGCTCAGTCGGGAAGGGCGAAGCGACGCGAGCGCGCCAATCTTGGAACGACTGTTCGAGCAAAACCCCGACCACGTGCCCCTTCGCTACCGCGATTCTCTAGGCATCCACTACCTCAACAAAGGCGACGAGGCGAAGGCCGAAGAGCAATTCCTGCTCTATATCGGCAGTCTCTCCCAGCTCTTGGAGAGGAATCCGGCCAACGTCAACTTGGCCAACTTGCTCGCGCGCCTTTGCGTGGACAAAGGTCTCGAGCTCGAGCTCGCCGAGGAAACGATTCGGGTCGCGGTCGCGCGGACGCCCTCGAACATCAATTTCCAGCTAACTCTGGCTCGCGTGCATCTCGCGAAAAATGCCTATCGCGAGGCGTTGGCCGTTTTGACGACCTTTCCGGAAGCGAACGGCGTGGAATACGATGTGCACTATTTTACCGGGCTCGCCTATTTGGGTTTGGACGACCGTGAGAAGGCGAAAACCGCGTTCGAAGACGCAGTCGGCGCCGAGCCTTCGCGTGACGAAGCGAAAAGGGAACTGGAAAAATTGGAGGGGATATCGGAGGACCCGCCGGCCCTCGACGAAAGATGAGGGGTCGGCCCGCCGTCACCGCCACGAACGGCTAGGACGGCGGGCCGAACTCTCAAATGCTCTATTTCTTCGGCGGAACGACCGCGTCTTTGCAAGCCTTCGCGACGCGGAACTTGACGACCGTCTTCTTCGGGATCTGAATCTCCTCACCCGTCTGAGGATTACGTCCCTTCCGCGCATTGCGGATGGATTTCACGAGCTTCCCAATACCGGGAATGACGAACTGGCCTGTTTTTCTGGTCTCACTGACCGCCAGCGCAGCGAACTCTTCGATCCACGCAGCCGCTTGCTTCTTCGGGACCTGCATGGTCTCGGCAAACGTGGCCACGATTTGAGTCTTCGTCATTGGTTTTGTCGCCATTACTCAAATCTCCTTTTTGTTATGGGAGCTTCCCAAAGGAAGCATCCCGCGACAACGTAGAGCTCGAATCGGACGATTACCTCGCTGGGCAGCCGTCTTCCCCTCGCGCCATGAAAATCCCGTTTTGTAATAGAAATCGACCGTTTTATCAATCGTCGGCCAATTCTAATCCCGTTCTTTCCATTCCGCAAGCGAGAAACGCGAAAAACCCGCTAAAAACGGCACTTTTTTACGTTTTTTCCCTCGACGCGACGCCATAATGCCTTGTGGAGCACGTCGTCGACGCTCCCGTCGCGGCACATGAGGTCGTTTACTTCAATCTAGCGAGCTCCGAAGCGCTCAGCTTCGCCGCCGGTCCTTGCACAAGCGCGTTGAAGAGCAACTTGAACGTCGCCGGTGTTTGCGTTCGAAAATCGACTTGGCTCCCGAGCGCCACGACGCTTCCCTTCCCGACGTCGAAGGCGACGACACTTGCTTGATCGCGGAGAAGCTCACCGCCGAGAAGCCATCCGCTTGCGACGAGGTCTTCTTCATCTGGATATTTGGACACCACCTCGGACGTAATCTCGAAATCTGGCTTGAGGCGATAGGCTTGATCGTGGCGGAAGAAAACCGGCCAGCGCTCGGGCATGCCGAAGGCGATGGGATGGTTTGGGTTGTATTCTTGCTCCAGCAGCGACCCGGGGCAGTAGAAAACAGAAGTCGGATCGACGACGCGGCCCTCGATCGCTTTGATGAGCTGCGTCGGGCTCTCGAAAGCCTCCTTGAACATGCGATCCGCTTCGCGTGCAGAGACCGAAGGGCGCGAGTCGGCGGGCTCCGGCCCACGGCGGCGGCGGCGAGGTGCCGCCGGAAGAACGGGCTCGATAGGCAGGTCGAGCAGATCGCGGACGGTCGCGACGGCGTTTCCTATCGCGACGAGGGTGCCGCCGTTCGTGACGAACTGACCGAGACGCTCCCAACCGTCTTGACCGATCCCATAGGCCCATCGCCACTCCTCGGAATGGCGAGATGACGATAGTCCGTTTACCATGCGCTGCTTCGTCGTTCCCTCCGGCAGCAGAATGACGTCATATTTCTCCGCGAGATCCGCTTCGAAATCCATCGAGGACATGACCTCGTGATCGAACTCGTATTGTTCGAGTAGCCACATGAGCCAGCCCGCCGGCATGTTGTTGGCGGCCCTGTAGAGACCGACTCGCGTCGGGCGCTTCATGCGAAAGCCTTCGACCCGAGCCGCCCGATCCGTGGCCAACACGGGAAGGCCGGTCTCCTTCGCGACCGACTCGAGAACGGATGCGGCTTTGCCGGTCGGAGGCACGAGCCAGGCGCCCGGCGCAACGCTCTCGCCGGACAGCTCGAGCTTCGACCCCGCACGAAAGACGGTGACCCCTTCTTTCGAGAGACGATTGAGCGCGAGAAATCCGGCGTTCGAATCCGGCGGGACGACGTAGGCCCACTTGGGCCGGCCCGGCATCGGTAAGAGCGCCGGCTCCACTTTGTCGACGCTCGTAGTCGAAACCCGTAGCGGCTCATCAATCTGCTCAACGGTAACACCCATCAAATATCCGAGCGTATGCGCGGTCACGTCATAGGGAGGAACGGGCGGTCCACCGGGGTAGTAGCGGAGATCGGGATATTCCTGCACTTCGAGCATCGTTTTGGCGAAAGCGCCGTAGGGTTGGTCGAGCGGAATAATCCAAGAGCCTTCTTGAAAGTCCCTTCCGTCGGCGTGGAACGGCGAGCTCGCCCGATGGATCTCGACCTCACCCGTGTCCAAGATGTTGAGCAATCCCAGCGTCGCGTAAGGATCGCGCTGCTCTTTCGGAATGACGAAGGCAAAAGGCGGCTCGTCGTGCTCCACCCAGTCACGATGGATGCTGTAGAAGTTCTCGAGCCATGTCGTGCGATATTTCGCGAGATGGGTGAGGCCGCCGAAAACGGCCGTGATGCCGTAATCCACGATCTGTCCGAGCCGCCATTCCGTTTCCGTATAAGGGCGCGGGAAGTTCGACCGTTTCTCCTGAGGGCCGAGCGGCTGGCCGTTCGGGCTCACGAAGGGGTTGGCTAGAGTCGCGCTCGCGATCTCGGTGAGGATGCGCGGCTGGCCGTGATAGACCATGTATTGACGCGCCGGCGTCCAGAGATCGTATTGGGTGTTGTAAGTGACGCCATCCTTGCCGGCCGCGATGAGAGCGCCCGCCATCGCGAGACCGAGCTGCGCTTGCTCTTCCACGATCAAAGGATGAATGTTTCCGTCATAGGGGTCCTTGAACGGCGGCACGAAAATGCGGGCGCCCATCGGGCCCATCTGATGCATGTCGTGCGTGACCGTCGGCTTGTAGACGTTTTGCACTTTCTCCAAATTGAGGCGCGTTTCGACTTGCGTGAACATGAACCAGTCGCGATTGTCATCGTGGCCCACATACTTGTGATAAAGGTCCGGATAGACGCGGTCATAGGACGTATCTTTCGTTTTGTACCAGTGGTCGATGACCATCACCTGGCCGTCCGGATTTTGGGAAGGGACGTAGAGAAGAACGGTGTTGTCGAGGATCTCCTGGACCTCTTTGGAATCCTCGGTGGCTAAACGATGGACGATGAGCGGCACCGCTTGCCCGTTGCCGACTTCCGTCGAGTGGATCGTGGCGTAGAGGAAGTAGAACGGACGACCTTCTTCTGCGAGAGCCACCGCCTCGCTCTCGTCTAGACCTCGAGGATCCGCCAAACGCCGGTTGATCTCGACGAGGCGATCGAGACGGGCCAGGTTCTCCGGCGAGCTGATCTTGAGCAGCACATAGGGGTTGCCTTCGGTCGTCTTTCCGAGCTCCTCGTAGAGCACCCGATCCGACTCCCCTGCCACGTGCTGCAAATATTCGAGCACTTTGGGATAGCGGGCCATCTCGCCATCCGTCCCGATACGAAAACCGAAGAACTCTTCGGGCTCCTGGATGGATTGTGCGGCGGCGGTAAGGCTCATTACCGTCATCGCGATGGCCGAAAGGGCGAAAGCGCGAGCTATGCGGGACATAAGGCGGTCTCCTCGTCACGAATCGTGGACGCTATGGGTCGGCAGCATATTGCGACCAGCGCCGAAAATCAACGCCCGGCAGGAACGCTCCGCCGATGGAAAGAACGTTTGCATCGACGATATTTTGCTAGAATGCGTCGTCTCATTGAACAACCAACAAAAAGGAGGCGCATGGCAAGCCTAGAAAAGCGTCAGAAAGTGCATCAGAACGTACTGCGTCACTTCGTCGAAACGGGCCGCGCGCCACTCTATACAGAGTTGGCGGAAACACTCGGCGTCGAACCAGAGACAGCAAGACGGCTTCTCCGCGAAACGACCGTCGAGGCTCCTTTCGGGTAGTGGGGTCTTTTGAAATTTAGAGGCTTGATTCCGGCCTCTCCGTCTGGCAGTATCCTGACCAATGCCTAAACGCAGAGGACTTCCCAGGGATCACGATTTTGCCGTCAATGCCCGCTCCGTCCTGGAGCAGGTCATCGGCGAGCGCCTGGACGGGACACCGCTTGAGCCAGCGAAGCCGACGAATCCGAAGCTGACGGAGCGCGCCCGCAAGGGAGGCGTCGTCGGGGGCCGCGCCAGAGCCTTGAAGCTGAGCCCAGAGCGCCGCTCCGAAATCGCTCGTAAAGCCGCAAACGCCCGCTGGAAAGAGTGAAAGCCCCGTCACAGGATCCCGCGCTCGCGCAGCGTAGCGAGTAGCGCCGCGTGTGGCCGGTCGCCCTTCACAGAATTGCACGCGCCGCATAGAAGTTGGAGGTTGTCGAAGTGATCCGATCCACCTTGGCTTTGAGGTATCACGTGGTCGATGGTGAAGTTGCGAAACGGGAAGGCCACACGACACCCTCCGCACCGTCCCTCTTGCTTCCCGAACAGTTGATGCTTGTGCGTTCGGTAGCTCGGGAGCTTTCCGAGGTCCGTCCGGTGCAGGACATCGGTGCGGTGGTTCAGCTCGTAGAACAGCTTGAACTCATCTTTCAGGCGTGACTTTACGAGCTTCGCCGCCAGCGGCGATAGGTCGATCCCGACCCATTGTCTGTGCAGGGTCTCAGCCGAGACACAGGCGGTAGCGCAGCCAGCGAAGGGGTCGAGCACCACGTCGCCTTCGTTCGAGCTCGCTTTGATAATGCGTTCGAGTAAGGCAAGGGGCTTCTGTGTTGGGTAGCCGATCGTTTCGCTTCCGGCAGCCTGTTCGATGTCACCCCAATCATTGGTGATCGTCCGACCCTTGGAATCCTCTAGATATTTCTTGTATTGGGGCACCGCTCCAGGACGCAGTTGGACCACTAAGCCGTCAGCGTAAGCCTTTTTCATGCGCTCGCGTGTCCATCGCCACACGCGATGGACCCCGAGGAATTCATAGGTTAGGTTCGGACGATCGTCATTCGGATTGAGAAGAGGTAGAAGCCTGTAACGTCTTTCGTCCGGTTCTTGATACTTGTAAGCCTTCCTGATGTACTCTGGATCATGATCGCCGAATACCTTGTTGAAAACACATTTCTTTGACTTCGTATCTAGCTACGTCGAGCGGCAGAATCTGACGATCCGAATGGCGGTCCGTCGATACGCTCGGCTGACGAACGCCTTCTCGAAGAAACTCTCGAACCACGTAGCAGCGTTCAGCCTGTTCGTGATGTACTACAACTTCGGGCGCACGCATCAGTCGCTTCGCGTAACGCCAGCGATGGAAGCCAAGGTCAGCGGCCACGTGTGGAGCATCGAAGAAATCGTCGGACTGCTCGAAGCTAAAGAGGCGAAGGTGTCTCGGAAGCGCGGCCCCTACAAGAAGCGTGGCGCGTGAATTTCAAAAGACCCCACTACCTCCTTTCGCGTTCGCCTGGCTGACCCCGGACACGGACTTCGTTGGCGCGTGGTCGCCTTTCCAAAACCTTCCGAGCCACAACGCCATCAGCGTCGACGGTGTCCAGAAATGGTACGGCCAGTAAGGGATCGAATCGCTGGCCGTGAGCCAGCTCTTCCCGGGTAAGGAAGTCACGATCGACACGCGCTGCTTGGAATCAGGCGACCCCATTCGGGTCCGCATGCGGGACTCGGACGTGCTCGAGGTCAGCCCCGAGACCGCCATGGCGCACGCCAACGTCCTATTAGAACAATGGGGGCAGCCCTCCTGGGCGTTCACGTGAGCCCGCATGAATCTCTTCCGGTCGGAAGAGAACGTGCGCGCGTGGGCGGATTTCGACCCCAAGACGGAGAAAGCCATCAAACCTGTCCGCGAGTGGGCGGGGATGTTGACGGGAGCGCGCCTGTTTCAAAAGCGGCTCGAGAACGACTTCGTCGAGAAGAGCGAAGAATACGGAACCGAAGCCCTGGGAGCACTCGGCGACGCCTTGAGCTGACGGGAGCGCCGCCATGACGCTCTTCGCATATGTCTGGGAGTATCGCGTTCACGACGACAAGCTCGAGCGCTTCCAGAAGGTTTACGGCCCCGGCGGCGATTGGGTCCAATTGTTCAAGAAGGCGGAAGGCTACGTGCGCACAGATCTATTTCGGGACGCCGACGATCCTGCGCGGTTCCTGACGACCGATTTCTGGATCTCCCGCAACGCCCGCGACGCATTCCGTCGCGACTTCGCCGAATCCTTCGAAAAACTCGACCACGAATGCGACGCCCTCACCCTCGAGGAACGTTTCGTAGGAGACTTCGACCTCCTGCACAACACTGACCGGAAACTATCTCTGATTGGGTGCTCGAAAAGATCTGGTTCTCCTGTCGTTTCTGGGGATCTGATTTGGGCGCGAGGGTATGGCCTATGGACGCTGCCGCGATTGTGGAAAACACCGGAAACTCCTGGAGAGAGAGGCGTTAGGGATGGGTTGTGAGCAGGTACAAACGTAGCAGCGGCGTTTTCCACAATCGCTTGGAAAACGCTTCGCGTTTCCCACAAGCGCCCACAGGCCCCTCCTGATATATACAAGAAGGATTCATTCATTTGGAATAAGGAAGGGGAGGCATCGATCAGTGGAGGCTATGGAAAACGCCCTTCCAGGCTTCGAAGAGAGCTCAGTCGTGAGCAAGGCCTTGAACGATCCGGACCGTGGGGGCGTTTCCCACAGCCTCGTTTCGCGCTGCGGGGCAGTGGCATTTGGTGAGGCCTGTGGGTTGAGAGGGTAAGCCATGTTTAGATGCGCATCGGCGAGAACGCTAGAATCCTTTTTCGGCAAGAAAAAGGAGCGTTCTCGCGATGCGCGTTACCACGTTAGTCAACAAGCTCATCGGATTGCAAGGCCTGTGGGTCCGAAATTTCCACTTCCAGGCGGACAAAGCCAGAGTGGTGGTGGATGTCGTACCACGGAGGAGGAAGCCTCTGTGCGGGGTTTGCGGTCGAAAGGTCCGCAAGAACAAAGATCGCTACAATCGTTACTGGCGGCACTTGGACCTGTTCGGTGTCCGGAGCTATCTTCGCTACTCGATCCGGCGAGTGGTTTGTCGGCGTTGTGGCGTGGTCAAAGAAAAGGTGCCTTGGGCCGACAAGGGGAGCCGCTTTACCAAGAGCTTCGAACAAGAGGTAGCGTGGCTGGCACAGAGGACGGACGTCAGCGCCGTAGCGAACTATTTCCGAGTGACGTGGCGTTCGGTGCGACGGATCATCCAGCGAGTGGTTGCCGAGCAACGGGATGAGCGGCGCGAGCTCGATGGATTGCGGGTGATTGGGATGGACGAGATCAGCTACCGCAAACGCCACAAGTACTTAACAGTGGTAATAGACCATCTCAGCGGCCGGGTCGTCTGGGCGGGAAAGGAGCGCAAGGCCAAGACGCTGCTGCGGTTTTTCCGCAAGCTCGGACCACAAAGAGCCGCGGAGCTCGAAGCGGTCAGCATGGACATGTGGGAGCCGTACATAACTGTCGTCGGCAAAAAGGCTCCTCAGGCACGGGTGATCTTTGACCGCTTCCACATCGTCAAGCATCTGAACGAGGCCGTGGATAAGACCCGGCGCGAGCTGGTGCGCGAGCTCAAAGGGACTGCCCGACGCAACCTCAAGAACACCAAGTTTCCCCTTCTCAAGGCCAAACACAACCGCAGCGCGAAAGACAAACGGGTGCTCCGCGAGCAGGTGCGAGCTAATCGTCGCCTCTACCGCGCCATGCTTCTGCGCGACGACTTCATGGACCTCTACACCTACAAAACCGAGACATGGGCCAAGAAGTTTCTCCGAGGATGGCTGCGGCGCGCTATGAGCTCGAGGATAGAGCCCGTCAAACGCGCGGCGAAGATGACCCGCAGCCACTTCGATGGCGTCATCGCGTGGGTCACGTGGAGACTCAGCAACGGCCGACTCGAAGGAATGAACAACAAAATCCGGCTGCTGAGCCACCGCAGCTTTGGACTCCACTCTGCCGAAGCTCTCATCAGTCTCGTCTACCTAAACTGTGGCGGTCTCACCCTCGAGAGGATCCACTGAAATGGCAGGAGAGGCAAAGATCTTTTGGTTCTCCTGTCGTTTCGGGGGATCTGATTTGTGTTGGAGGGCATGGCCTATGGACGCTGCCGCGATTGTGGAAAACGCCGGAAACTCCGGGCGAGAGAGGCGTTTAGGGAAAGGTTGTGAGCACGTACAAACGTGGAGCGGCGTTTTCCACAATCGCTTGGAAAACGCTTCGCGTTTCCCACGAGCGCCCACAGGCCCCTCCTGATATATATACAAGAAAGATTAATTCATATGGAATAAGGAAGGGGGGGTCGATTAGTGGAGGCTATGGAAAACGCCCTTCCAGGCTTCGAAGAGAACTCAGTCGTGAGCAAGGTCTGAACGACCAGAACCGTGGGGGCGTTTCCCACAGCCTCGTCTCCCGCTGAGGGGCAGTGGCATTTGGTGAGGCCCGTGGGTTGAGAGGGTAAGCCATGTGTAGATGCGCATCGGCGAGAACGCTAGAATCTTTTTTTCCGAAAGAGAAAAGAGCGTTCCCGCGATGCGCGTTACTACGTTAGTCAACAAGCTCATCGGATTGCAAGGCCTGTGGGTCCGAGGTTTCCACTTCCAGGCGGACAAAGCCAGAGTGGTGGTGGATGTAGTACCACGGAGGAGGAAGCCTCTGTGCGGGATTTGCGGACGAAAGGTCCGCAAGAACAAAGATCGCTACAATCGCTACTGGCGGCACTTGGACCTGTTCGGAGTCCGGACCCATCTTCGCTACTCGATCCGACGAGTGGTATGTCGGCGGTGTGGAGTGGTCAGAGAAAAGGTGCCTTGGGCCGACAAGGGAAGCCGCTTTACCAAAAGCTTCGAACAAGAGTAGCGTGGCTGGCACAGAGGACGGACGTCAGCGCCGTAGCGAACTATTTCCGAGTGACGTGGCGTTCGGTGCGACGGATCATCCAGCGAGTGGTTGCCGAGCAGCGGGATGAGCGGCGCGAGCTCGATGGATTGCGGGTGATTGGGATGGACGAGATCAGCTACCGCAAACGCCACAAGTACTTAACATGGTAATAGACCATCTCAGCGGCCGGGTCGTCTGGGCGGGAAAGGAGCGCAAGGCCAAGACGCTGCTGCGGTTTTTCCGCAAGCTCGGACCACAAAGAGCCGCGGAGCTCGAAGCGGTCAGCATGGACATGTGGGAGCCGTACATAACTGTCGTCGGCAAAAAGGCTCCTCAGGCACGGGTGATCTTTGACCGCTTCCACATCGTCAAGCATCTGAACGAGGCCGTGGATAAGACCCGGCGCGAGCTGGTGCGCGAGCTCAAAGGGACTGCCCGGCGCAACCTCAAGAACACCAAGTTTCCCCTTCTCAAGGCCAAACACAACCGCAGCGCGAAAGACAAACGGGTGCTCCGCGAGCAGGTGCGAGCTAATCGTCGCCTCTACCGCGCCATGCTTCTGCGCGACGACTTCATGGACCTCTACACCTACAAAACCGAGACATGGGCCAAGAAGTTTCTCCGAGGATGGCTGCGGCGCGCTATGAGCTCGAGGATAGAGCCCGTCAAACGCGCGGCGAAGATGACCCGCAGCCACTTCGATGGCGTCATCGCGTGGGTCACGTGGAGACTCAGCAACGGCCGACTCGAAGGAATGAACAACAAAATCCGGCTGCTGAGCCACCGCAGCTTTGGACTCCACTCTGCCGAAGCTCTCATCAGTCTCGTCTACCTAAACTGTGGCGGTCTCACCCTCGAGAGGATCCACTGAAATGGCAGGAGAGGCGATCTTTTTTCTGCTTCAAGTTTCTTGCCTGATAGGACGGTCCCGGCCAGTGGCGATGCTAGTGCTCGAACGAAAACGAATGCTCTCTCTTGGCATCGCGTTACGGAACTTTTGCGTCTCCGCGCCCTTTGCGCTCTTTTTTATTTTTGATCAGAGAGAAAGCTAACGCCGCCCGAGTAGCTGCTCTACAGTAAGCAGCCTGCCGTTGACGATCACGATCTCCGTCGTCCTCAAGTTCTTGATGTCTTCCGACGGATCGCCTGCGAGAAGCACGAGGTCGGCAATCTTGCCCTCTTCCACCGTCCCAATCTCGTCATCAGCGCCCAAGGCCTCGGCGGCCCGTCCTGTCGCGCTCCGTATCGCCTCGATAGGGCCGAGCCCCGCGTCGGAAAGCTGCTCGATCTCGAGGAGCAAGCTGTACCCGTAAGGAATGATGGGCGAGTCCGTGCCGGCGATGATCCGCGCGCCGCGCTCTCCTAGTGCGTCAACAGTACGAAAAATCGGCGCCATGGCCGAAAAGGAAGCATCCACGTCACCCGGAGGTGAGGCGCCGAGGAAACGGTTTTTAGACCACGGAGGGAACAGCGCGACGAATCGCGCATCGTCTAGCAGAAGATTGGGCTCGCGCGCGCGTGCAAGGCTAAAGCCGCCATGGATCAGCACCGTCGGTGTGTAGTAAACGCCCGAGCGCGCCACGAGCTCGATCACGTCGTCATAGCTCTGCCTCAGGGCGGTGAGCTTGGGCGAAAAGCCGCGCCTCGACGTCCCGGCAACATGCTCGATGCCGTCGACACCATAGGCCACCGCCGGGTAGAGCTCATGCGAAGTCACATAGAATCCTTGACGGTGCGCTTCCTCGATCACGAGCTTCTGCAGAGGGTCGGGCAAACGGACATAGGTTTTAATCAAGTCGTATTGAAGATCGAACGCTCGCTGCATTTCTTGCGCGAGCTCCTCGACGTCACCGATCGCGTGGGCACTCGTGTAGTAGATGCGGTCGCCGTCGATCGTACCTCCCGTGAAAAAGACCCGCGGTCCCACGCGCCGGCTGGACAGGATGGACTCCCGTTCCTCGAGCACCCGGTAAGGGGAGTCGGCGGGCGTGCGCATCGACGTGATGCCGTAAGCGAGCCAAACTTTGCCGTGGCGCGATCCCCAAGCGGGAAGGCTCAAATGTGTGTGCATTTCGATGAGACCGGGAATGAGCGTCCGGCCGTTCCCCTCGACGGCCCGCAAATCCTCGCTAACGAACCGTCCAGTAGGGCCAATTCTCTCGATCCGATTCCCGTCGATGAGCACGTCCTGGTGCTCACGGGGAGGCGCTCCGGTCCCATCGATGATGGTGACGTCGCGCAGCAATAGCTGGCCGCGCGCGGCGGGGATCTCATATTGCAGATCGAGCTCGATGCGCTCGGGCCGTCCTCCATCGAGACCGACACGCTTCAGCCCCGTCGGCGTGACGAAGAGAATCCGTTGGCTGTCCCCGGACCAGCTCGGAAAGTCGACCGCCTCCCCCACGATTTGGCGCGGAGCGCCCCTCGGCGTGCCATCGGCGGCCACGGGCAGGACCCACAACCCGCCATCCATGGCGAAAGCGAGCATCCTGCCGTTCGGGCTCCAGACCGGCCCGTCGGCGTCGCGAGCGCCGGTACTCCGATCGAGCTCGTCGAGAAGACGCGACGCGCGCGTTCGCGTGTTCACGACGAGGATGCGGTTGTAGCCTTCGCGAAAGCGAGTCGATAGCGGGACGTGCACGCTCAGCGCAACGTGGATGCTATCGCTCGACCAGGTCGGCTGGCTCACCCCCCGGCGCGCCTCGGTCAGCACTTCGTATGTCCCGGACTCGACCGACAGCACGTGCAGCCGCGCACGTTCGTCCACATAGGCGATGCGGGTTCCGTCGGGCGACCACGCGGGAGCAAGCTCCGCGCCCACATCCATCGTGAGGCGTCGGCCGCCGTCTGAGAGCGGCCTATCGACATCTTTGACCCACAGATCCATCGTGCCGCTGCGATCGGAGCTGTAAACGATCGAGCGTGAGTCGGGCGACCAGAATGGATCGCTGTCGAGGTACTCGTCGCGAGTGAGCGCTATAGGCACCCCACCCGAAGGAGACACGGTCCAGAGGTCTCCCAAGGCCGCGAACGCGATCTTCGAGCCATCCCGCGCGAGGATGGGGCGCACGAGGCCTCGAACCCGGGAGGTCGTGCCATCACGGATCTCGACTTTCCGTCTTTCGTAGGAGGGGCGGTCGAGCGTCACCGGAACCTCGAACGGAACCGCGCTCGGCGCGCTCCCCAGAGCGGCGAGATCCTGCCGCCACAACTGGCCGGCCGCGGTGTAAACCAGCGCCGATGCACTCGCCCATTCCGCGCGAAACGGGAATACGTCGTCCGGGCCGTCGAGATCCTCGGCCACGCCGCCGTCGCCGACGCCGACGCCGACGCCGACGCCATCAGTGGGCACGAGCACGAGGCGGCTCGCGATCGGAGCCGCCCCCATGGCGTCGGCGCCCGCGGTACCGATGTCGAGCACGCGCAGCGCGATGCGGGTGCCGTCCGGGCTATAGGACGGAGAAGCAATCGGCTGCTCGAAGGCGAGGAGCTCCACCGGGGAAGGGGCGGGCTCTTCCGCGCTCAGCTCGAGCTGGTACAGGGCCGCCCTGCTCTCCGAACGGTCCGAAACGAAAACGAGTACGTCCCCGTTAGGCGACCACGCGGGCATATAATCGCTCGCTCCATCCGTCGTCAGCTGGGTGAGCTCGCGGGTCTCGAGCTCGAGAACCCAAACGTCATAGTTCCCCGCGCGGTCCGACGAGAAAGCTACCCGGGTGCCGTCCGGAGAGAAGACAGGTTCCCGATCATCGAAACGACTCGCCGTGAGAGCCGTGAGGTTAACGCCATGTGCCCCGTCTTCCCCGTTTCCTCCATCAGTGTCGATCGCCCAGATGTCCCACGTCCCGTTGCGGAAGGATTGGAAGACGAGTCGCGTACCGTCGCTCGAGAAATGAGGCAGGCGATCATCGCCGAGGCCGTCCGTCATCGCCGTGGCCGGTCCGCCCTCGGCGGGAAGACGCCAAAGAGTTCCCTGCAGGTCGAGGACGAAGCTACCGTCCGCGGGCGAGAGCGCGGCCGCGAAGTTGGTCCCTTCGCGCAAAACGAGATCCGTCTTCTCCGCCCGCGCAGAGCCAAGCGTGCCAAACATGTTTGACCCGAACAGGACCGCGAGCCCGAACGTCCGCATGCCGCGTGAGATCATCCCACCTCCTCCGAGAGAAAGCTACCACAGCGGGGCGAAGCGCACCAAAATCTCACCGCCGAGGCGCACAGAACAGAGAGGCTTTTGCGAGAAACTCTCCTGCGCCGTCAGGAGGGGTTAAGTGCGACGGATGAGCGGTTGCGCTTGCACGAACGACACCTTAAGGTTCGACCATGGCTCGACAACTCGTCTTCATAATGGGACTCGCCAGCGTCATAATGGGGCTCGCGATCGTCACGGCCGATTGCTCCCGCGCTCAAGACCGCCCCGAAGGAACCAACCGGCTCTATCACGAAACGAGTCCCTACCTTCAGCTCCACGCGGAAAACCCGGTGGACTGGTATCCCTGGGGCGAAGAAGCCATCGGGCTCGCCCGCGAGTTCGACCGGCCCATTTTCATCTCCATTGGCTATTCCACCTGCTACTGGTGTCATCGCATGGAGGAGGACGTTTTCGAGAATGACGAGATCGCGGCTTTGATGAACGCGCACTTCATCAATATCAAGGTGGACCGCGAAGAGAGACCGGACCTCGACGAGATCTACATGACCGCAACGCAGCTGATCACCCGGCGTGGAGGCTGGCCGAACTCGCTCTTCCTCACGCCCGACCTCGAGCCCTTCTTTGCGGGTACTTACTTTCCACCCGAAGACCGCGGGCAACAGCTGGGCTTTCCAACCATCCTCAACAGAATCCACGATTTGTGGACGAACGAGCGCGAGCGGCTCGAAACGAGCGCGAAGCGCATCGCCGACGCGATGGAGAACATGATCGCCTCCCGCGACGCGCCTTCGGCGGATGTGCCGGCGGCCGACGGCGTCGCGCTCGCCGTGAACTCCCTCCACCAAAGCTTCGACGAAGAGTGGGGCGGCTTCGGCCCCGCGCCAAAATTTCCCTCCCCCGCGAACTTGTTTCTCTTGCACGCGCGCGCCCTCGAGGGAGACGGCGATGCCCGCCGCATCCTCGTTGCCACGCTTCGCCACATGAGCCAGGGTGCTTTGTACGACCATGTCGGCGGCGGCTTCCATCGCTACGCGACCGACCGCATGTGGCGCGTGCCTCATTTCGAGAAGATGCTCTACGACAATGCGTTCCTCGCGGAGATCTTGATCGACACCGCGCGGCTGAGCGCGGACGAAGAGCTCGCCCGCTTTGCCCGCGGAACGCTCGATTTTATCCTTGAGCGCTTGACGAACGATGTCGGCGGCTTTCGATCCGCGATCGATGCTCAGACCGACGGCCATGAAGGCGCTTATTACGTCTGGAGCCGCGAGGAGCTCGAGTCCGTGTTGAGCGCGGACGAGCTCGCGCTCCTCGGGCCGATCTTTGGCTTCGACGGGGAGCCGAATTTCGAAGGGACGCTATTTACCGTTTATTTGACCGCGCCCATTCCGGAGCATGCCGCGCGTCTCGGTATCTCCCGCGAGACGCTCCTCGAGCGCATGGCGCCCGCGGTCGAAAAACTCCGGCGCGCGCGACAAAAGAGAGAGTTCCCTCTCGTCGACGACAAGGTCCTCGCGGATTGGAACGGCATGATGGTAGCGGCGATGGCGAAAGGCGGCACGTTCTTCGCGGAGCCGCGCTACCGGAAGGCCGCGGAAAAAGCCGCCGCTTTCTTGCTCGAGGAGCTCGAAAGCGACGAGGGCACGCTCCACCACGCATGGCGCAACGGTGAAAGCAAAGTCGATGCCTTTCTCGATGACTATGCGTTCCTGATGCGCGGCCTCGTAACACTCTATCGAGAAAGCGAAAACGCGCGCTGGCTCGAGGCATCGGTGAAGCTCGCCGAGGAGCTCGAGGTAAGGCTGCGCGATCCCGACGGCGGCTATTTTCAAACCACCGAGAACCCGCTCAATCTGTTCCGATCGAAAGGCGCCATGGACGGGGCCATCCCGTCCGGAAACGGCACGGCCGTGCAAGCCCTGCTCGATCTCGGCGAGCTGACGGGAAAGGCCGAGTACACGGAGCGCGCCGAAGCGGCGCTTCGCGCTTTTTCAGCGGAATATACGAAATACCCGTCCGCAACCAAGACGCTCGCTCTATCCGTCGCGCGCTACCACCGCGGGGACGACCCCGCCTCGCTCGCGGAGGCGTTGGTTACGGCGCGTCTCGAAAAGACGGGCGACCAGTTCGAAGTGCATCTCCAGATCCGCGAGGGCTGGCACGTGAACGCCAACCCGGCATCCTCGCCCTATCTGATCCCCACGGAAGTTCGTGGGCACGTGAGGAACGTCATCTATCCCGAAGGCGAGCTTCTCGAGCTCTCCTTCACCGACGACGCTATCGCGGTCTATAGCAGCGCGGTCAAATTGAGCGGCGAGTCATCCAGTAACCGGGTCGTCCTCGTGTACCAGGCTTGTGACGACACGCGATGTCTCTCGCCAGTAGAGAAGACACTCGAGGCACAGCCGTGAGAACGTTTCTTCGGCGCGTCGGGCTCATTGGGCTCGTTGGTCTCGTTGGGCTCGTCGGGGCCAAAAACCTTCTCGCGTCAGAGAAAATCGCCGCGCTCGTCGAAGCCGAGCTCGCGAAAGACGGCATCGGCGGGATCAGCCTCGGTATCGTCCAAGGGAGCGAGCTCGTCTACGAAGCCGCCTTCGGCTATGCGGACATGGAGAAAAAGATCGAGGCAACGCCGCAGCACGTCTATCGCATCGGCTCGATCACGAAACAGCTCACGGGGCTCGCGCTCTTGAAGATGTCCCAGGACGGCACGGTGCGCCTGAGCGACCCGGTGGAGTTTCATTTTCCCGAAGTGAAGCGCGTCCGCGATCGCTATCCGGGAGCGCCGCCAATCACGCTGGTCCAGCTCGCGACGATGACGTCGGGGCTCGCACGTGAGCCCGAAGATCTGCCGAGCTATCTCGTCGGGCCCGCCTCCGTGTGGGTCGATGTCGTCCTACGGGCGCTTCCCGCGGTGAAGTACGACTTCGCCCCCGATACACGCTACCAGTACTCGAATATCGGCTATGCGATTCTCGGAGTCGCGCTCGAGAGAGCGTCGGGCCGCGACTACATGGACTATGTGCGCGAGGAACTGCTCGCGCCTCTCGGGATGAAAGACAGCGACTTCGTGCCGAGGCCGCATTTCGAGGCGCGGGTAGCGATTGGCTATGCGCTTCGTGACGGCGAAATCGACGCCGAAACGCCGGCCCGAGAGCACGCGGGCCGCGGCTACAAGGTACCGAACGGTGCGCTCTACTCCACTGTGGCGGATCTTGCCCGCTTCATTTCTTTTCAGCTGGGACACGGACCCGAAGGCATCCTTCCGAGCGACGTTCTCGCCGACAACTTCAGCCGGGTGAGCTCAGCGGAAGGCGATCTGAGCGCAGGCTACGGCATCGGCTTCCGCGTCGTGCGTCGCGGCGAGCGACTCGTCTTCGGCCATGGCGGCTCCGTCGCTGGCTACCGCGCCGGTGCTTTTTTCGATCGAGAAAGCGGGAGAGGTGTCGTCGTGTTGCGAAACGTCACCGGCGGCGACGTGGACGTGACCGAGCTCGCCATGCGCATCCTCGAACTCGAGCCGTAATCTTGGACGGATATCCCCGCCCGTCGCATCAGCCGGATTCGTCCTTCAGAAGCTCTGGGGAGCGACTGAGCACCCGGCGCGCCTCTTCGACGTGTAGCGCCTCGATCATTTCGTCGTCGAGCGTAGCAACATTCTTCCCTTCGGCCATCGCTCGTTGCATGACCGCGACAATCCGACGCGCCCGGGTGATCTCCTCGGCTGTCGGAGAGAAAACGCGATTGATGACCGGCACCTGACTCGGGTGGATTGCGGTCTTGCCGTCGAAGCCCATTTGGCGCGCGCGATAAGCACTCGCTTCGAGCCCGCCGAGATCCTTGTACTCGAACCACGGTGTGTCGAACGCGTCGATACCGGCGGCTCGCGCCGCGTGCAGCACCTGGCTGCGCGCGAACAACAATTCCGACTCGTCGGGAAGCGAGCCCGCGCGCATATTCTTGCGATAGTCCGCAGCACCAAAGAGAAGTCCGCCGACGTTGTGCATGCGCGCCAGCGCCCGCGCTTCTAGAACGCCGGTAGCGGTCTCGATCATGAGAAACAAAGGAACGCTCGGCCCCAGCGCTTCCACAACCGACGCCACCGTTTTGGACGACTCCGCTTTGGGTAGAATCGCGCCCTTGGGACGGACCTCCGTGATCATCTCGACGTCGTCGTCTCCCCAAGGTGTGTCGAGGCCGTTCGCGCGGATGAAGATTTCGGAGCCGCCCCAATCGAACTTCTCGAGCGCCTGGCGCACCTGATCGCGCGCCAAAGCTTTCGAGCCCGGATGGACGCCGTCTTCGAGGTCGAGCACGAGGACGTCGGCGCCGCGAGCGCCAGCCTTCGCCATTATCCGCTGCGACGAGCCCGGGAGATAGAGGACCGAGCGACGGCGACGGTTCATCGCGCGATCCTATCACGCGATTAAACGCTTTATACTCAACCGTTTGAAGAACAGCCATATTTCATTTGAACCTCGGATGCGCCGATCGCGTATGACGGTAAGGAGGACAACATGAAAAAAGTGGTTCTCCTGTCGTTTCTGGGGATCTGATTTGGGCGCGAGGGTATGGCCTATGGACGCTGCCGCGATTGTGGAAAACACCGGAAACTCCTGGAGAGAGAGGCGTTAGGGATGGGTTGTGAGCAGGTACAAACGTAGCAGCGGCGTTTTCCACAATCGCTTGGAAAACGCTTCGCGTTTCCCACAAGCGCCCACAGGCCCCTCCTGATATATACAAGAAAGATTCATTCATTTGGAATAAGGAAGGGGAGGCATCGATCAGTGGAGGCTATGGAAAACGCCCTTCCAGGCTTCGAAGAGAGCTCAGTCGTGAGCAAGGCCTTGAACGATCCGGACCGTGGGGGCGTTTCCCACAGCCTCGTTTCGCGCTGCGGGGCAGTGGCATTTGGTGAGGCCTGTGGGTTGAGAGGGTAAGCCATGTTTAGATGCGCATCGGCGAGAACGCTAGAATCCTTTTTCGGCAAGAAAAAGGAGCGTTCTCGCGATGCGCGTTACCACGTTAGTCAACAAGCTCATCGGATTGCAAGGCCTGTGGGTCCGAAATTTCCACTTCCAGGCGGACAAAGCCAGAGTGGTGGTGGATGTCGTACCACGGAGGAGGAAGCCTCTGTGCGGGGTTTGCGGTCGAAAGGTCCGCAAGAACAAAGATCGCTACAATCGTTACTGGCGGCACTTGGACCTGTTCGGTGTCCGGAGCTATCTTCGCTACTCGATCCGGCGAGTGGTTTGTCGGCGTTGTGGCGTGGTCAAAGAAAAGGTGCCTTGGGCCGACAAGGGGAGCCGCTTTACCAAGAGCTTCGAACAAGAGGTAGCGTGGCTGGCACAGAGGACGGACGTCAGCGCCGTAGCGAACTATTTCCGAGTGACGTGGCGTTCGGTGCGACGGATCATCCAGCGGGCGGTTGCCGAGCAACGGGATGAGCGGCGCGAGCTCGATGGATTGCGGGTGATTGGGATGGACGAGATCAGCTACCGCAAACGCCACAAGTACTTGACAGTGGTGATAGACCATCTCAGCGGCCGGGTCGTCTGGGCGGGAAAGGAGCGCAAGGCCAAGACGCTGCTGCGGTTTTTCCGCAAGCTCGGACCACAAAGAGCCGCGGAGCTCGAAGCGGTCAGCATGGACATGTGGGAGCCGTACATAACTGTCGTCGGCAAAAAGGCTCCTCAGGCACGGGTGATCTTTGACCGCTTCCACATCGTCAAGCATCTGAACGAGGCCGTGGATAAGACCCGGCGCGAGCTGGTGCGCGAGCTCAAAGGGACTGCCCGACGCAACCTCAAGAACACCAAGTTTCCCCTTCTCAAGGCCAAACACAACCGCAGCGCGAAAGACAAACGGGTGCTCCGCGAGCAGGTGCGAGCTAATCGTCGCCTCTACCGCGCCATGCTTCTGCGCGACGACTTCATGGACCTCTACACCTACAAAACCGAGACATGGGCCAAGAAGTTTCTCCGAGGATGGCTGCGGCGCGCTATGAGCTCGAGGATAGAGCCCGTCAAACGCGCGGCGAAGATGATCCGCAGCCACTTCGATGGCGTCATCGCGTGGGTCACGTGGAGACTCAGCAACGGCCGACTCGAAGGAATGAACAACAAAATCCGGCTGCTGAGCCACCGCAGCTTTGGACTCCACTCTGCCGAAGCTCTCATCAGTCTCGTCTACCTAAACTGTGGCGGTCTCACCCTCGAGAGGATCCACTGAAATGGCAGGAGAGGCAAAAAAGTTTTGCTCATCGCCGTCGCAGCCTTGCTCTTGATGACGTCGCCGATTCTCGCGCAGACGCCTTGGGTTCATGTCGAAGTCGAAGAAGGCGGAGACGGCGACACGCACGTCAAAGTCAACCTACCCCTTTCGGTCGTTCAGGTCGCGCTAGAGGCCGCTCCAGAGAAGTTTCTCGAAGACGGAAAGATCCACTTGCACAAGATGGACCACGATCTCGACGTCGAGGACCTTCGCAAGATCTGGGCCGAGCTGCGCGCGGCGGGCGATGCCGAGTTCGTTTCCGTCGAAGGAGACGACGAGACGGTGCGCGTTAGTCGGGAAGGCGATCTCATTCGCATTGTCGTCGACGAGCGCAAAGAAGGAAGCACCGAGCAAGTTCGTGTCGAAGTTCCGGTGGCCGTCGTGGACGCGCTCTTTTCCGGCGAAGGTGAGAGCTTGAACCTGCGCGACGCGCTCGAGGAGCTCAAAACCCAAAGAGGCGACATCGTCCGCGTTGATGACGGCGAGACCAAGGTCCGCATCTGGATCGACGAAAGGAACTGAAGCCATGTTGAAAACCGCCGCTCTCGTTCTCGCGTCCATCCCCGTCGTGCTAGCAGCCATACTTCTGAGCTCGAGCTGCGTCGTGGTGGACGTCAAACAGGCCGACGGCCCGCGGATCATCGTGCCCGTACCGCTCTTCGTCGCGCGCGCGGCACTAGCCTTCGCTCCGCCTGAGGCGACGCACGTAACCGTACCCGAGCTCGCGGAATATCGAGAGTCGCCGAAGAGATCCTGAGCGAGCTCCGGGACGCACCGGACGGTGTCCTCATCGAAGTCCGTGACGACGGCGAGCAGGTGCTCATCGAGAAGGTCGGTGACCGCCTCGAGATCGACGTCCACGGCGACGACGAAGAAGTCTCGGTCACGGTACCTATCACCTTCGTCCTGGATATCCTCGACAGCTACGACGGCGAGGAGCTCACTACTTCAGAGGTGCTCAGAGCGCTCTCTTCCGTGTCGCGCACCGACCTCGTCCACGTGAAGACGATGGACGAGGAAGTGCGCGTCTGGATCTGGTAGCCGCCCGCTACCGTGTTTGGTGAGCGGAGTGTCGCTACCGGCCATCAGCTGCCGGCTACCCGCCCGGACTCAACGATGGCGTTTGGGCTAGAGAGAGAAGCATCGAAATACACCAGGTAGCAGATAGCAGATAGCAGATAGCAGGCAGCAGACCAGCAGACATCCACGGCCTCCTGCGATAAACTTAGCTTCCACAGGAGGACGTTCATGGAAATAACGCCAGAAGACGTGAAAGAGGCTCTCGGGTCCGACAGTATACGGCTCATCGACGTTCGCGGTCCGGAGGAATGGGAGACCGCGCGCATCGAAGGGGCGACGCTGGCCTCTAAAGAGCTCACGGACGAGATGACGAGCTCTTGGGACAAAGACACCGCCATCGTTTTCTATTGCCACAGCGGCGCGCGCAGCATGAACGCTGTGCACTTCTTCCGGAAGCAAGGCTTTACCAACGTCAAGAGCATGGCTGGCGGGATCGAGGCCTGGTCGCTCACCATCGACTCTAGCGTTCCGCGATATTGAGATCGACGACGTTCATGGAGCTCGAGGACGTCTACGCCCGTAACGAAGAGATCGTCTCTCGACGCATCGTCAACGAGCTCATCCTCGTTCCTCTCCGTAAAGTCGACGGCGCCGGCAGAGCTTTTTGTCCGCTTTCGAAGAGCCGTAACTGAGATGCGTCAGCGACCGTTCGCCGCCGCACGCTCGAGGGCAAGCCCGACCACCCTCCCCACGAGATCGTCGTAGCTGCGGCCTTTTTTGTGCCATGCCATGAAGAGCTCGCAATCGGAAGACAACCAGGGATTGGGATTGACCTCGAGTACGAAAATTTCGCCGCGCTCGGTCACCCGAAGATCGACTCGACCGTAATCGCGAAGCCCAAGGACACGATAAGACTCGACCGCAACGTCTTGGATGCGCCGCGTGAGCGCTCGCGGAAGCTTCTTCGGATAAATGGGCGGCGTCCGGCCGTAGATCTCGGAGCCCCGCCACCACTTCACTTCGGCGCCGGCGATTCTCGGCACTCCCTCAGGGACGCGCGATAAGTCCAGCTCGACGAGCGGAAGCGCCTCTAGCGGATCGTTCCCAATCACCGCGGCATAGATCTCGCGGCCGTCGATATAGCGCTCGACGAGCGCCGGTCCGGAAAACGTATCGTGGACGTAGCGCACGCGCTCACGAAGCGCTTTGTTGTCGTGCACGACCGAGCCCGTGTCGATCCCGATCGAGCCGTCCTCGCGCGAAGGCTTCACGATGAGAGGAAATGGCGGCGCGTGCTCGATCCGCCTCTTGCCACGCGGAACCGTTACGAAATCCGCGGTCGGGATCCCGTGATAGCGGAGGATTTTTTTTGCCAGGGCCTTGTCTTGGCCAAGGTGAAGAGCGCGCGCGTCGGCGCCGGTGAAAGGTCGTCCCAGGAGCTCGAGATAGGCAGCGACATGCAGGTCCTTCGTATTGTCACCCGCATAGGACTCGGTCAAGTTGAACACGAGGGATGACCGCGTTCGGCCCAGCTTTTCGAGACTCTTGGCATCGCCTTCGAGAACGGAATATTGCGGCCGATAGCCGAGCCTCTCGAGCGCCCTGTAGACTTCTTGGTGGACATCCGGCTCGGGCTCAGCAGAGGCATCGGGCGCGGGCCCCAATAGCGAGCCGTGTACGTCGTGGGGATCGTGCTCTTCGTTGGCCCACCAGACTTCGTAGAGAACGGTGACTCTCTTTTTCGGCATGCGGCGACGAAAGTCTACCGCAGGAGAACGGGAGAGACTAGGTGCCCGAACCCGCTAGTCCTGCCGTGAATTCCTGGCCCTTTTCGGCGCTGACTGCGTTGCGGCATGATTGCAGTTCAGCCTTCGGCCTAGCCCTCCGCTCCACAGGCTCGCTGCGGAAGGCGGCTCGACATATCTAGATATGACGTCGTCGGCTCGGTTTTCGCGTAGTAGGCGTTGACGTTGAGGTTGTCGTAGAACGTGAAGTTGCCGTCCATACCGAACAGCCCATTGCCGCCGGTCCCGTCCAGGTTATTGTCGCGATAGGTGCCGATGACACCAATGTTGCTCCGCGCCAAGATGTCGCGCTTGACGCGAATGACGGAGTAGTTCGTCTGCGGGATGGAGTCGGGCACGACATCTTTCGTCGTGATATTCAAAAAGCCGAGGCTGTAAGCACCCGCACGCCCGGTCAAACGCCCACCCGCGAGAATCGGAACTTCCGATCCGCCATCGATGCCGATGCGCCGGCTGAAGAACATGATGGGCGCGTCGGCCGGCCCGTCGAAGGAGAACGCGCGAGTATCCCGGCCGCCAAAATTGAAAATACCTTGCCCCTCGAGAAAGAACTCGCGTTTCTCGGGAAAGAAGAGGCTGAAGCGTGTGAGGTTCACCTGGGACTCATCGGCCTCGACTTGGGCGAAATCGGTGTTGTAAGTGAAGTCGAAAATGAGACCTTTCGTCACACCGTATTTTGCATCGAACCCGAAATCGGCGTCGCCCGCGTTCTCGAAAGGTACGTCCGCGATACGGTTCGTGGTCATGGAGCCGGACGCGTAGGGCTTCACCTCGAGGTTCATGGAGCGCTCGGGCGTCTCGATCCCGACGAGCGCGGCAGCGAAGGACAGCTTCAACAGACCTTGCCGATCGAATGCCGCAGGAATGGGCACGAGGTGGCTGCGCTCGTTCTTCCACTTCACCCTGCGCTCGAAGTTGATACCCCAAACCTGCGAGCTTCCCGCCCGGTAGCGCAACGACTTGAACGGAAGCGACATCTCGAGCGTCCACCCCTCGGCGAAGCGAGCGGACTTCACATACCAAATCGTGTTCCAGTCGCTATTGACGTTGCGCTCGTCTGTAACCTGGCCATCCCAAAGCGCTCCGAGCGGAGTGGTGCGAAAGAGAAACCCGTTGCGACGGTCGTAGAAGGTGTCGAGGATGACCGAGAAGCTCGCGTTCTGGCTCTGGATATTGCGGTTGTCACGCCGCATCTCGTTGGCGACGATGCGCTCCGGATGGGAGTCCCAGAGTCGGGCAGCGATGTAGACGCTCGTCGCATCGTAGAAGACCCAGACGTCGGTCTGTTCCGTCGCTTGTTCTCCCGCGAGAGGCTCTTGCTGCACGAAGCCGCTCATCGCCGGCACGGTCGCATAGATCTGCTCGTCGAGAGAGCCGTCAACGACCAGGGGCTCGTCGAGCCTCACCGCGCGCAGGGTCGCGCGGCCGTTATCGTCCCGGGCCAGGACCTCGGGCGCCACCGGGATCGGAGGCCCGTCGATCATGGTGTTGAGGTCGTCGAGCTCATCGGCGCTCATCACCGTGAGGCCATCATCGCTCGCCGCGGAGAGAGCCGTCCCTGCCAGAAGCGAAACCATCGCTCCCGTGGCGAGGAAGGCGCGAAGAGCCTTCATTGGCTAGAACCGGAACAATCGGGTGAATTTCACGACGAAGCTCTGATTCCGAAGACCCGGGAATCCGACGCTTTGGGTGTCCCGCCCGTCGGTGTAGACGACGAAGATATCGCTTCCAGGCTGGTACTCCCACCGGTAGCGGATGTTCATCGAGAGCGAGTCGTTCGACGTGTTGAACTGGACCAACGCTCCGACGAAAGACCTTGCGGAAAGCGCGTAGGTCGACCGGACGCGCAGTAGCGTCGTGATGAAGTCTCCTTCGGGAAGATTGACCCAGTTCTGAGAAACATTGGGCTCGACGGTGAACTGCGGTGTGACTTCGACGCGCCCGAAATAGCCGACGTCGGTACGGGTGCCGCTGAAGAAAGCGCCCGTCGAACCTCGGAGCCAACCCGAGAACTTTCGCTGCGGGCCGAGGCGGTATCTCAGGCTGAGACGGTCGAACTCGTAGCCGCCGACGGGGAGAACCACACCGTCCGAGATCTCGAAATCACTAAAGAGATATTCGAATTGCCTGGTATAGCTGAAGTTCAGGTTATCCCCGCGGTTGAACTCCGTCCCGAGCTCGAGCTTGAATTCTTTCGTTTCCACCTGACTCAGGTTGTTCTCGTAATAGTCGAATTGAGCCTGGAATCGGAAGCGGCGCACCGAATGGATCGATTGCGGCCGCGGGGAGAAACGTAAGTGGCCCGACGTCTTGCGCATATTGGACCGGCGTATGAAACCGATCTCGGGGTTGAAGTTCTCCGCAATCTTCAGATGAGAAACGTTGAAACCGTAGCGGTCGCCGCCGTAGCTCACCCGAGCTTGATAAGTGTCGTCATTGCCGTCGAGCCCCTCGGTAGCGCTCTTCGCATAGTACGCATTGATATTGAAGTTGTCGTAGAACGTGAACGCGGCGTCGACTCCCAAGACCGAGTTCGACCCGGCATAGTCGAGAGACTTGTCTCGATGGGTGGCGATGACGCCGATCGCGCTCCGGCGGAGAATATCGCGCCGCACGCGGACGACGGAGAAATTCGTGGGCGTGATGCCCGCTTCGTCGACGCCGCGCGTCTGCATGTTCAGGAACCCGATCGTGTAGCGTCCCTGACGGCCTGTCAGGCGAGCGCCCGCCTGGATCGGAACTTGGTGGCCGTCGTCGAGCCCGATGCGACGGCTGAAGAAAAGAATAGGCGTATCCCCGCCGCCGCCAAAACGCCGGCCGCTGCTGCCGCCGAAGGCGAAGATGCCCTGGCCTTCGAGGAAGAACTCGCGTTTTTCGGGAAAGAACAAGCTGAAGCGCGTGAGGTTCACTTGCTGGTCGTCCGCTTCGACTTGCGCGAAGTCGGTATTGACGGTGAAGTCCGCGACGAGGCTTTTCGTGACCCCGTACTTCGCGTCGAAACCCACGTCGGAGTCGAAGTCGTTCTCGTACGGCACATCGGCGTCGCGATCGGTCCGCACCGCGCCCGTCGTGTAAGGCTTGAGCTCGAGATTGAGGGAGCTCGCGGGAGGCTCGATCCCAACGAGCGTCGCCGCGTAGGAAAGCTTCGTGATGCCCCGCTGGCGAAACGCGGCCGGGATCGGCGTCAAGTAGCTGAGCTCGTTCTTCGAGCGCACGGTCCGGCGGAAGTTGATGCCCCAAATCTGGCTCCGGCCTTGCTTGTACCGAAGCGATTTGAACGGGATCGCGATCTCGAGCGTCCAGCCTTCCGCGAAACGCGCCGTCTGGACGTTCCACACGGCGTTCCAGTCCGCGTTGACGTTACGCTCGCCGATGACTTGAGCGTCATACAGCGCGCCGAGCGGATTGGTGTGGAACAGGAAGCCGTCACGGCGATCGTAGAACGTGTCGAGAATGACGGCGAAATTGTCGTTGTTGGAAATGCCGCGAGCGTCCCGCCGCAGCTCGTTGGCCACGATCTTCTCTGGCTGACTGTCCCAATTGCGCGCCGAAATGTAGACGTTCTCGTCGTCGAAGAAGACCCAGACATCGGTCTTCTCGGTTGCCGGCTGGCCCTGGTGAGGCTCCTGCTGGACGAATCCGCTGATCGACGGGACGCGGCGGTAGATGTTCTCCTCGAGCCGTCCATCCACGACAATCGGGGTCTCGAGCGCGACCGCGCGCAGCGTGACCTTGCCGTCGCGGTCGCGGGAGACGACCTCGGGGGCCTGCGGAGGCGCCGGCCCGTCGATGCGGGCGACGAGCGCCTCGATTTCGTCGTCGTCCGAGAGCGCCAGGCTTGGACACACGAAAGCCAGGCAAACCACCCAGGCGCACAATTTGTTGAGTTGCATCACGTCAAACTAGGACTGGGTCGGAAATTATCGAGGGCGGCCCCGCTCCGTACGAGCTACCTAGGAAATTATAGCAAGCCGATCGCCCTAAGTCCGATTGATTTATAGACTTAACACCGATTTAACATCTCGGCATGTTGGCCGACTCACAGCGAATGTGTTAGATTGCGCCCGTCTTTAAGCCGTTCCCAAGTGGTGCGCAGGTTAAAAGAGGAAGGACGACGCATTGAATAAACAGTCACTGGTTTTCGTGGCCACTCTGGGGGCGTGCCTGCTCGTTTACGCAGCGTGCGGCTCCGACGAGCCGTCGGGCAGCTCGCCGACGATCACCGCGCCGACGCCTCAGTCCCCGGCCAACGGCTCCACCGTTCAAAGTCTGAACCCGACTTTGACGGTCGGAAACGCCGTCGGGGCAGCCAGCCTGCGCTGCCGGTTCGAGGTGGCGACGGATTCCGGGTTTTCCAACATCGTGGCCGCGGTCGACAACGTGCCCGAAGGCTCCGGTAGCACGTCGTGGCGCGTCACGTCCGCGCTCGCCACCGGCCGTTTTTTCTGGCGCGCTCGGGCCGCAACCGTTGCGGTTCAAGGACCGTTCTCCTCGGCCGCGAGCTTCGACGTCGAGGCTGGGTTCAACTCGAGAACGCCGGTCAACGACATTTACGTGTCCGACCCTCTGACGACGGGTATGTCGGTCGGCGAAGTGAGCGGGGGCGAGTTCCGCGCGGGGGGATGGTTCGCGACCGACGCGAGCTCCTACATCCGATACGAGATCCCGACGACCCCCAACGGATTCGTCGAGTTCCAAGTCACGAACCTGCGAAACCCAAACCCGCGCTCGGAGAAACGCAACCTCATGATCATGTGGGACCCGACCCGCGGCGATTACACGGAGAACCCGTTCCGCGTCCATATCGCGAAGTTCGACACGAACCTCGTGACCGCTGGCACATGCGTCTCAGATTCATCGCGAACGGACAAGAAACGAATACGGGGATCGACTTCTTTGACTGGGACCCCAACCACATCTACTCGTTTCGTCTGGAATGGGGCGCCTTTCCGGCTATCGTCAGCAGCCAGCGGGTACAAAGTCCTGATGGACGGCCGAGAGATCATGACGCGGAACTACGACAACCTCTACCAACCTTCGACACATTGGGTCGAGCTCGGGATGGGGCCCCGCAACGAGTCGTTAGAGCAAGCGCTCTACTCCAACGTGACGATCGGCGTGCGCCGGCCCAACAGCGAGTAGCGGAAACCTAGTGCCCGAACCCGCTAATCCTGCCGTGAATTCCTGGCCCTTTTCGGCGCTGACTGCGTTGCGGCATTGTTCCAGTTCGGCCTTCGGCCTAGTCGGAACTTCCGCCGGCTAGACGCATGTAAACCCGTACGTTTAAAGCAGATGCGGCGGTTTGAAATGTAATGTGTAAGCATGTAATAGTGACAGAACAGTTATTTTACTGATTTAATCCTGTATAGTCGGCGCATGTACATCGCCAAGGTGCCGAACCGCAACTCGCCCCCAGCGATTCTCATCCGCGAAAGCTACCGCGAAGGCGGTGCGCCCAAAACGAGGACCGTCGCCAACATCTCGAAGTGGAAGCCCGCGCGAATTGAAGCTCTTCGCCAGTTGCTGAAGGGCAACGTGGATTTGGGTGAGGCTCAGCAGTTCGAGATCACCAGAAGCAAGCCTCACGGACATGTTGCGGCCGTGCTGGGAACGCTGCGCAAAGTTGGCCTCGAGCGAATCATCCATAGCCGCCAGCGCCGAGAGCGTGACCTCGTCGTGGCGATGATTGTGGCGCGAATCGTAGAGCCGGGCTCCAAGTTGGCCACGGCCCGTGGTCTATCGAAACAGACCTTGACTTCGTCATTGGGTGAGTGTGTTGGAGTTGAAGACACCAACGAGGATGAGTTGTATGATTCCCTGGATTGGCTTTTGAGCCGCCAAGCAGCCATAGAGAAGAAACTGGCGAAACGCCATCTGCAGCAGGGCAGCCTGGTTCTCTACGACTTGACGTCGACTTGGGTAGAAGGTCGGTCGTGCCCTCTGGCGAAGCTCGGTTACTCGAGAGACGGCAAGAAAAACAAGTTGCAGGTCGTGTTCGGCTTACTGTGTGAGCGTGATGGTCGGCCGGTCGGGGTAGAGGTGTTCGAAGGCAACACCGGAGATCCCGCAACACTGGGGAGCCAAATTCGCAAAGTCCGAGAACGTTTTGAGCTTGACAGTATCGTCTTCGTAGGTGACCGAGGGATGATCACCGAAGCCCGGATTCGCGAGGAACTTCGACCGGAGGAAGGTCTCGAGTGGATCAGCTCACTTCGTGCCCCTCAGATTCAGCGACTTGCAAAAGACGGAATACTGCAGCCTTCTCTGTTCGATGAACTCGACCTAGCGGAGATCCATCATCCTAGCTTCCCTGGTGAGCGACTCATCGCCTGCCGCAACCCTCTTCTTGCTACCGAGCGGGCGCGGAAGCGAGAAGAGATGCTTGTGTCGACGGAGTCAAAGCTAGAAGTGATTAGCAAAGCGACGAAGCGAGACCAACGTCCTTTGCGAGGCAAAGATACCATCGGCATACGATTGGGTCGAGTGTTCGCTCGGAGCAAGATGGGCAAGCACTTTCGCTACACCATTACGGACGACGGCTTCGACTTCGAGCGCGACAACGAAAACATCGAGCGTGAGGCGGCCCTCGACAGCATCTATATCATCCGAACAAGCCTCACCGAAGAGGCCATCTCCGCAGACGAAGCTGTCAGGACCTACAAAGGCTTGGCAGTCGTTGAACGCGCTTTTCGTTGCTGCAAAACCGTGGATTTGAAAGTACGGCCCATCTATCACTACAACGCTGAGCGAGTTCGAGCTCACATCTTTCTTTGCATGCTCGCCTACTACGTGGAATGGCACATGCGAAAAGCCCTCGTCCCGATCTTGTTTGACGACGACGACCCTGACGGTGCCCATGCCAAACGCTCATCCATCGTCAGCCCAGCAACGCCTTCAGACTCCGCCCAGGCAAAGGCTTCTACCAAGAAGACTCCCGACGGGTTGCCCGTCCACAGTTTCAGAACGCTTCTTTCTGATCTTGCTACGGTCACGAAAAATCAGGTCGAAAACGAAGCCCGCGGCCTGTCCTTCGTCAGCATCACTCGCCCCACACCCTTGCAGCACAAAGCATTCAACCTGCTCGAAATCAACCCCCGCACGATGTAAGCAGTACACACACCTCTCTTCAAAAACAAAGCCAATGATGCCCACACTTACGCTTGTTCATCCGTGGAAGGTCCGCCTAGCCCTCCGCTCGACAGGCTCGCTGCGGAAGGCGGCTCGGAATATCTAGATATGATGTCGGTCAGCTCGCCTTGTCAGCACCAAAAATGGCCTAGGACTTCACCGACAGGATTAGCGGGTTCGGGCACTAGAACCTACTGAGGATGACGAGCCGTTTCCGCGGCGGAGGTGCCGTCAATCACCACGACCTCGCCTGGGCTCAACCCGGCCCGCGTGACCTCGCTGCCGTTTTGGAAACGCACAAGCAAGTCGTAGGTTCCCGCCGCATCCACCCCAAAGTGCAACCGCGCGGGATCCTGGCTGCAATAGCCTGTCGTCGACTGCACCACGCGGTAACCGACGAGCTCGCCGCCTTCCAAGAGAGAGACAGCGGCTCCAATGGCGCCGCGCTCGCCGCTCGGCCCCGTGAGCGAAACACCAAGCCAGTCGCCCGACGCGGCGCTGTTACTGTTGTTACGAAAAAACGTGTTCGGGCCTTGTTTGCTCGCGATAAGCAGATCGAGAGAGCCGTTATTGTCCATGTCGGCAAAGACGGCAGAGCGCGCATCCGTCCCGATGCCCTGGAGCCCAATCCCCTCGACCATGCGAAACGCCCCGGTCCCGTCGTTCAGATAGATGCCGCCGTCGCCCGCAAGATAGAAGTCGAGGTCGCCGTCATTGTCGACGTCGCCAAAAGCGGCGGTATAGTGCACCCCCTCGAAAAGGCGCACCAGATTGAAGCGGCCTTCGCCATTGTTGCGATAGAGCTTCGAGCCGTGGAAGCCCGTGATCACGACATCCAAGTCGCCATCGTTGTCAATGTCTTGGAAGCTGTAACCGTTCGTACCGCGAAAATCGCTCGTCGTCTGCGCGTATTCGAGCCCGGTGAACGCGGTATTTTCCACGAAACGTGGCGACTCGTTGGAGAGAATCGAGATGGAGCCAACGCCCACGCCGGGAACGTGCTCGAAAGCGCTGAGCGCGATATCGGGCTTGCCGTCCCCTGAGATGTCCACGAGCCCGAGTCCCTGATTGGCGAATGACGGGTCGGCATCCCCTTGCAGCCGGAACCGTTTGAACCGCATGCCGCCACGGTTCATATAGACGTTCGGGATGAAACCCTGCCACGCCGTCACAACGATATCGAGCAGCCCATCGCCGTCGAGGTCCGCCGCGCCCACGCCGCGAGGCCCGAGGTCGCGTACGTCGATCCCGGCGCTATCCGAGATGTCCACGAAGCGCGCGCCGCCCTCGTTGCGATAGAGCCGGTGGTGGCCGCTCCAAGTGTGGCCGTTGAACAAATCGAGGTCGCCGTCATTGTCGAAATCGGCGAAGACAGCCGCGTGCGACTCTTCGGAGAACTCCTCCACAGTTCCGTCCTCGAGCTCGAGCGCATAGAAGCCGTCATCGGAGACGCCGGCGACCACACCGACCTCCACGAAGCGCTGCGGGCTCCCGCCGAGATTCCGGAACAGCAAATCCGGTCGGTTCTGCTTGGGGTCGAAAATATGGGTCACGTAGACGTCGAGCAGGCCATCGCCGTCGATATCGGCCACTTGGATGCCGTGCCCGCCCAAATCGAGCAAGCTCGTGAATCCCGACTCGGCCGTCGCGTTGGTAAAGCTGAGGGCCGCCGGCGGATCGGTCTGGGCGTGGGCGAGCGCTGTGAGGAAGAAGATGATTAGAAGTGCCAAGACGGCGTTGTTTCGGGGGGCAGTTCGTTTCGTCACGGATACTAGCCTCATTCGAGCGTTTTGATCTTCTTCTTGCGCGGAGACTTAGCTTGGTGGGCGGTACAGGATTTGAACCTGTGACCACCTGGGTGTAAACCAGGTGCTCTCCCGCTGAGCTAACCGCCCGATACCGGGAACTTGTAAGTATAGCAAGGACGGCGCCTTCGGTGGTCCAGCGAGCGTCAAAAACTGAATAGATATGTGTATTTGGCGATGAAGGCCCGATCCTTGACCATCCCGTTCTCGTCGCGGAGATCGTTGTAAACGAGGAAGATGTCCGAGAGGGGCCGGTGGATGAGGTTGAAGCGGATATTGGCGCTCCACTCTTTTGTCAAGTTGTTGTACTGAACGAGGCCGTTCAGGAACATGTTCGTGCTGAAGTTGTAGGCGAAGCGCGTCGTGAGCAAGTGAGTTTTGAACGCCCCTGCCTGAAGTTTGATGTCGTTATAGGACCAGCCGACTTGCGCCGATAGCTTCTCACCGAGCTTCAGGATCGCGCCGAGTGAGACCGATTCCCGAGTGCCGGAGTAGAAGTTGCCCGTCGAAACGCGGGCATTTCCCGAGAACATCCGGCTCGTGTCGGTGAACACCATCCCGAAGATTTCGTTGAACGTGTAGAACCCCGCTGGGACCGTCACCTCGGGGTGGATGGGAAAGTCTTCCTGCGGTTGCTCCAAATTCGTGTTCAAGCCGAACTCGATGAACCCGCCATTTTGCATTTGGAGGGCAACATGCGCGTTGAAATATCGGCTGACCACAACGTTTTCTTGGTCGACGAAATACTCGATCTCGAAATGCGGGTTGATCTCGCGAAGAAAATCTCGCCACCACGCGGGGCGGTAGTGGTAGCCGATGAAATTGCTGCTTCGCTTCACGCCAATACGCGGCGTGAAACCGATTTCTGGATTGAAGTTGTCCTGGAGCGACGAGATCGCGTTTTGAAATTGCCACAAGCGGCCGTTGTAGCTCCAAGCCAGTCGGCCCGCGTAGTCGTCGCCAGAGAGGCCTTTGGTCGCGGTTTTCGCGATGTAAGCGTTGATGTCGATCTCGGATTGATGCGGAAGTTCCCGTCGATGCCGAAGCCTCGGTTGTAGTGGTCCGTGTTCATGTTCGTGCGGTTCAAGAACATCACCCCGACATCCGAATTGCCGAAGATGTTACGGCGAACCCGCGCAACGGTGAAGTTGTCACCGTTCGCGGCGAGCGAATCGCCGATCAGGCCAGACGCCTCACCCGTCTGCATGTTGAGAAACCCGACATCGTATTGCCCCACGCGACCCGTGAGCCTACCGCCGAAAGTCACGGGGATCGGGACGCCTTCTTCGGAGAGGCCGATGCGGCGGCTAAAAAAGAACAACATGTCGTCGCCCCGGCTCTGACCGCCTCTCAAACTCGATGGCGCCACCACTGAGCCGAAAGATGCTCGAAATTGGTTCAAACGCGCGTCGGTGGGCGGGCCGAAGCGAAAGATGCCGGAGTTCTCGAGAAAGAAGTCGCGCTTTTCCGGAAACAACAAGCTGAAGCGGGTCAAGTTGATCTGTTGAACATCGGCTTCCACTTGCGAGAAGTCGGTGTTGAGCGTGAGATCCAACCGGAGACCGCTCCCGACGGCAAGCTTGACGTCGAGACCGGCATCGAAGTTCGTGCTCGTCGCCGCCTCGGCCTCTCGCAATACGTCGCCTTTTGCGTAGGGCGTGACTTTGATGTCCCTTTGCTTTCGGAGACCGGACAGATCTTCCAAGGTACCCGCGAGCGAGACTCTCGCGAAGTTGTGGATGCGGGGGACCGGCGCCCAGAACGAGTTCTCGTTCAAGCGCCGATTACGCCTCAAGAAATTGATACCCCAGACCTGCGGGGCGGTATCGTTGAAGCGAAGCGTTTTGAAGGGGATGGCGATCTCGGTGATCCATCCTAGATCGGTGACCCGGCTCGTCTACCTAAACTGTGGCGGTCTCACCCTTGAGAGGATCCACTGAAATGGCAGGAGAGGCATAAAAACGGTGGTGGTGTTCGTCGACGACGGCAACCTTCTTTCGAGCAGCAAAAGCTCCACCGCCACCGATAGTCCCGGCTCGTAGAAGCTCGCGCCCCGCGAGGCTTTCGTCGGTACAGCGCTCGATGGAGCACACCGCCGCATTCGCACCTCTCTTTCTGAACTTCGAGGGCGAGTTCTCGGTCAAGCTGGTGCAGTGAATGATAAAGGCTGGATTCCCCAAGCAGGTTCTGGTACAAGAAAGACCTCCTTCGTTTCGGCAGAACAAAGGAGAACCCCTTCAGGCAAATTTTTCAAGTTTCCTGAGGGGGTTTTTTCTATTCCCTCTTCTTTCGCGACCGCCATCGAACCCTCAACCATCATTTACCGTCGTCATGCTCATACTTCGATGTCTTCCAACCGCCCAAGCCGACCACAAAGGCTGTCGCTTCACAGCCGAGCCGACGCCCATGAACACACCGACTGACCTTCGCGTCGTCCAGGCCTCAAAGCTACCCCCACGACGGCGATGTTCGGGAAGTGGCATCTCAAGAGCGAGCCGACGGGGTTCGATGCCTGGCAAGTGCTGATCGGTCAAGGCCCCTACTACAACCCTCCCATCAAGTCCGCCGCGGGCGTGACCGAGCACGTCGGCTACACGACCAACATCATCACCGACCTCGCGCTCGATTGGCTCCAATCGGGGCGCGACGCCCAAAAGCCCTTCATGATGATGTGCCAGCACAAAGCGCCGCACCGCCGTTGGGATCCGGGGCCCGACCATCTCACGATGTATGATGACGTCGAGATCCTCGAGCCTGACACGCTCTTCGACGACTACGCCGGACGCGGCAAAGCGGCGACGCAGCAGACGATGAGTATCGCGCGCGATTTGACGGAGCGCGATTTGAAGCTCGTCCCGCCCGAGGGGCTCACGGCCGAGCAGCTCGAAGTTTGGAACGCGGCCTATGAGCCCAAGAACGACGCGTTCCGAGCTGCCGATCTACAAGGTGACGACCTTGTGCGCTGGAAGTATCAGCGCTACGTCAAGGACTACCTGAGAGCCGTCGCCTCCGTCGACGACAATATCGGACGCGTGCTTGAGCATCTCGAGGCCTCGGGACTCGCCGAGAACACTATTGTCATCTACGCCTCGGATCAGGGTTGGTATCTAGGCGAGCACGGCTGGTTCGACAAACGCTGGATGTACGAAGAGTCGCTTCGGATGCCGCTCATCGTCCGCTGGCCAGGCGTCACCGCGCCGGTGAGCACGAGCGACGCGATGGTCTCGAATCTCGATCTCGCGGAGACCTTTCTCGACATCGCCGGAGTCGAGATCCCAAGCGATATGCAGGGCGAAAGCCTCGTGCCGCTACTCGAAGGCGAAGCGCCGTCCGATTGGCGTCAGAGCTTCTACTACCAGTATTACGAATATCCCGGCCCGCACGATGTCGCCCGGCATTACGGCGTGCGCACCCAGCGCCACAAGCTCATCTATTTCTACACGCTCGACGAATGGGAGCTCTACGACCTCGAGAAGGATCCCGACGAGCTGACGAGCGTTGACGACGATCCCGCCTATGCCAGCGTCCGGAGCGACCTCGAGGCCGAGCTCGAGAGGCTCCGGGAGGAATACGCCGTCCCCGAAGACGCCCGGCCTCTCGAAGCTCAGTAGCTACTCGTAATCATCTCAGCCCGTCCTGAACCCAGGAGCCCAAAACAGCTGAGCACGCGCTCATGGGCCCGACGGGCTCTTCTTTTCTTCGCGCGGAAGTAGACGCACGACCCAGAGACCGCTATGAGAATCCGAGAAGAAAATATTTCCTTTGTAAAGCTGCGGACCCCAGGCCATGGGCGAGTTCGGGATGTGGCCCTCCGGATCGTCGGAGTAAAAACGGCCTATCTCGCGGCCCTGCGCATAGAGATCTCCCATGAGCTCGCCGGAGATGTCGAGGACACGTAGCCCTCCTTGGTAATAGGCGACGTAGAGGACTTCTTCGTCCACATCGATCCAATAGTTGTGGACGCCGAAATCGCCGACCTTGTATCGCGCGACTTCGTTGGGTTGGTCCAGATCGTCGAACTCCACGAAATGAACCCAGCCACCCATGCGGCTCGGTAGTTTCGTCGTCACGTTGAACGGACCTCCCGCGGGTATGCGAGGATTGGGGAAGCTGGTCTCGTCGCCGCCGAGCACGTAGAACTTGCCGGCCGACTTGCTCTCAAAAGGCCAGACCGCATGGTTCCATCCCGTGATCTGCGCCATCCGGCCCATTTCAACGGGCATCGAAGGCGAGCCGCCCTTGCCTCCACCACCGACGTCGACGAGGATCAAGCCGTCCGATCTACCGGCCTGATAGGCAATGCCGTCTTTGACCCAAACGTCGTGGACGGATCGGCCCGGGGTTTGGGTCTCGAAGCGGCTCACGCGCGCGGGGTTGCGCGGGTCTTCGACGTTGATCACGTCCCAGCGGCGGCCATTGTTAACCGAGTAGATATGGTTCTCGTAGAGGAAAACATTGTGCACTCCGCCGGTGAGTTGATCGTCGAAGGTGGAGAGGATCTCGACGTCGCGAGGATGGCTCACATCCAGAATCACGATGCCGTTTCGGCGGTTGGACGCGCCCTCGCGGCTGAGGATACAGATGCGGCCGTCTTCAGAGACCTTCACGTCGTTGACGGTACGGGCGTCCACTTGCACGGTGTCGATGAGCTCCATGTTGGAGGGATCGGTCACGTCGTAGAAATAGGCATGACCGGGCCCGTTCCAGCTTCCCAATACCGCATAGTCACGACCATCCACGCCCTCCCATACCCATAGATCCGACGTCCGGTGGTCTTTGACGCGCGCTTGGCCCACGAACTCAAACTTCCGGGCCACATCACGCTGGGTGATGCGGACACTTTCCCGGGCGACAGCACCTCCCGACATCGCGAATACGGTATAGATGCCTGGCTGCTCGGCGACGAAACGACCATCGTCGGCCACTTGCGCCGAAGCTCCGGCACCCAACGACTCGGGATGTGCCGCGTCCGGGCGAGAGCGCAGCGTGAATAAGATCGGAACAGTCGCAACGAGCCGATCTTCCGCATCCCTGGCAGCCGCGGTGAAGTGGATAACGTCGCCCGTACGCGCTTCGTTTCGAGAAGCGGTCAAGGCGATGCTCCGCACCGGGTTCGGCTCGACGGTGAACGTAAAATTCGCCTCGACGTCTTCGGCGGTCGCGGTCAACGTCACTGTTCCCGGTTCGAGCCCGGTGAGGTTACCGAACCCATCCGTCTCGGCAGCGGTCGTATTGCTGACACGTAAGGTCGGAGCGATATCGTTCCGCGTGGCACCGCTCGCGTCCACACCGCGGACACGAACGGGCACCGTCGTTCCCGCGTAGACCGCGGACGGGACGTCGACGATCTCGAGGCTCGTGAGAGGCGGTACGGGTACCGTGACCGTGATGAATCCTCGGATGCCCCCGTCGCTAAAACTCGTATAGCTATCCGGGTCGCCTTCGAAGGGATTCTCCGGCGAGAGCGCCGTCACCTTGTGCTCTCCCGGCCGAAACGCCTCCGCGAGGCCGGCGGGAGTCACCCCTAGCCGAACACGATTTCCGGAAAAGAAGAGCACCTGGGCGTCTGGCAAGACGTTTCCATCCTCGTCCTTGACGACCGCCTTCAGTTGCATCCTCTCGCCAACGGCGAGCGTCAAGCTCGACGGTTCGATCTCGACCGAGGCAGGCGCCTGCGCGCGTATTGGCGCGGGGCCCAGAGCCAGCCACGCGATGACTAGGAGACCACCAAATCGTCCGCTCATGTTTTCCTCCAAGCTTGGAACATCCACAGGGGGCGGGTCGTAAGACACCCGGCTCCTCCACACTTAACCCTAATCGCAAAATCTTCGAAGCACGAAAACGCGAAACAGCCGCACTGGGCGCAGGCGAGAAGCTCGTGCTGGGGCACCCGCTCGCCGCCACTATAGGTGATTCTGCACGGTGTATGCAGAACCTGGAAAAGGTGCTATTCACGGGGCCAAAGACCTCAGACACGGTGACGTTTATTTGCGATTAGGGTTAATAGCTACTTCTCGAAAAACTCCGCGACCGGGATCACTCGGACGTTCTCGATGGGAAGCTCGAGCACTTCGATCGCTTTGTCTTCCGCGAGCACCTCTTCGGCCGTTCCCGGTGTCTGATACGTGATGGGGCTTTTCGCGTTGGTGCGAACCGCCTCCGCGAGAGGTCCGGCACTCGCGGCCACCATCGCCACGTCGAAATCCCACCGGTCGAGATATTTCTTCGCCGCGCGGTTGACGTCCGCCGACGTCATAGAGCGCAGCCTGTTTTCGATCTCCTGGATGTAAGAGCCCGTCTGATAGAAGCTCGAGTCGAGCTCGTAGCCGAGCCGCCGGTCGAGGTTCTGCGCCCAGAGCTTCGAATAGCTCATGATGTACTCGCACATCCCTTCGAAGTCATCTTCCGACATCCCGTCTTCCACGAGGCGCCGCAAATAGAAAATGGCGCCACGCAGAGCGAAATGCGCGTTCTCGGGCGCGACCGGGCGGATCCAGATGCTGAAATATTGCTGCCGGCGCGGGACGTTCGGTACGGGAAAGGTGCTCCCGCCGTCCTGGATGAAATTCTCGATATAGGAATAGTCGCCATAGTTCAGTCCGCGTTTGGCGCGGAGCTCGTTCATCAACACCCCATTGAAGCTGCGGTGATCGCCTAGGTAGATGTTCGCGACGAGAAGCGGATAGAAATCGTCGTCGGCCCGCGTGAGCTCGATGGGAAAACCTAGGCTGACAGCGGTGGAATCCGCCCCGTCGCGCTCGACGATGGTCACGTCGAGCCCTTTGCCGCGTGCCGCCCTCGCCACTCTCGCCACTCTTGGAAGAACGGCCGCCTTTGTAGCACCCGACGGAAGCGCTTTCTTGAAGTCCTCGCGGACGCGCTCCGGGAAGCCTTCGGGAAAATCCCCAGCGAGACCGATTTGAAGATTCTCGAAAGTGTAGCGCTCGCGGTAGAACGCCTTCACGTCGTCGAGTGTTAACGACTCGACGCCCTGCACCGTTCCTTGTACGGGGTGGCGGTAGGGATGGCCTTCATACATTATCCATTCGAGCGATTGCTTTCCGAGCTCTTCGTCATTGGCACTTCGAAGGGATTTGGTGAGGAAGTTGAGCAGCTGATTCTTGTTCCGCTCGAAATCCGCCGGATCGAAGCGCGGCTTCTGCAACCGCTCGCGGAAGATCGAGAAAAACTGCTCCAAGTGATCGCGATGGGCGCGTCCGATGAAGGTCGTCACTTCTTTGTCGGGCTGCGCCGAGACACCCGCGGCCATTGGATAGAGAGCCTCCATGACCTCGGTCATCGAAAGCTCTTCCGTGCCGCCTTGGCTCAACATGAGCGATGTGAGCGCCGCGAGGCCTTCTTTTCCCGGCGGGTCCTGGCTCGAGCCGACGTGGAAAACGAGGCGGAAGCTCACGAGCGGGTTCCCCGGGCTCTTCAGCAAAACGGTGTTGCGCTCTTCGCCGACGGTGAGCCGAGCGCTCGCGAAGACGAGCAAAGTCAAGAGCAAAGCGATGAATCGCATGATTTAACCCTAATCGCAAAAAAAAAGAGAGCAAAGTAGCGCGAAAGTATTGACAAAGGAGCCTCTGGGTTTATGTTTGGAGCGTTGCTTCCAAACAAAACACCAAACGACCAGAGGCCCCTATAGTGCGCTTGAAACTATCTCGATTTCGCCGGAACTTCAACAAGGATCTTCCGATCGAGTTCACAGAGCAGAATCTGAACTCGTTTGGTGGACTGGAACTGTTTTCACGATATTTGCGCCGCGTTGAGCTAAGCCGCCGGGTAGGAAAGGCGTGCAGAGGAAAAGGCATTCGGTCGGACTACGGGAGCGTCCGACTGGTTCTGGTGTTGGTTGGGATGCTGCTCGTGGGAGCTCGTCGTCTAGAGCACCTGCAGTATGTCTGTGATGACCCGATGCTGCTTCGCTTCTGTGGGTTGAGAAGACTACCGAGCCGTCCGACGATCGTGAATTGGCTGAAGCAATTCACGGGAGAGCGGCTCAAGGGCCCATCGGAGTTGAACGGTGTATTGGTCCACGAGCAAATCGAGCGATTGGGTCTGAACCGTCTGACGGTAGATATGGACGGCACCGTGGTTCAGGCAGGCAATCAGGTTGGATGGGCGTTTCGAGGATTCAATCCTCATCGCAAGAAGAATAAAAGTTACTACCCTTTGTTCGCTCACCTGGCTCAGACGGGCCAGATTCTCAAATCCAGAAATCGTTCTGGCAACGTTCACGACTCCAAGGGTGCCGATGCGTTTCTACGGGAACTGATAGGCGAGCTACGGGGCCAGTTCGGTCGGTCCCGAAAGCTGGAATTCCGCACGGACGCCGCGTTTTTCAACGAAAAGATTCTCAAGAGGCTAGAGCGCTCCCGAAGCGAGTTCGCGATCAAGGCTCCGTTCTGGCCGTGGCTCGGCCTAAAGGAGGTCGTCGCTGGGCGCAAGCGATGGCACCGCGTGAGTGACGAAATCGACGGCTTCTCCATCAAACACTTCATCGAGCCCTGGAATATCACCGTCCGGATCGCGATCTATCGGAAGCGAGTTCGACATCGAACGGCGAAGAACTTCCAGCTCGACCTGTTTTCTCCAGACGACGGCTACTTCGAGTACTCAGCCGTCGCCACCAACAAATCGCTCACCGTCCAACGCCTTTGGTACTTCGCTGCTGGGCGAGGCGGCCAAGAGAAAACCTTCGCCGAATTGCGCAGCCAGTTCGCTCTCGACGTCGTGCCCACTAAAAACTATGCCGCCAATAGCGCCTGGCAACAGTTGAACGTGCTCGCACACAACCTGTGTCGCAGCTTTCAGCTCGACACCATCGCTGAAACGAAAGGCATCTCTCGAAAGCGTACATGCACCCATCTGCTGCACACCATCCGCACCATCCGCTTCCGCATCATCAACAAAGCCGGCCGCCTCGTTCGCGTTAGTGGTCGAAACGCGCTCCGAATGGCCACAAACTCCTCCACTCAGACACTCTTTGAAAGAATCGAACTCGCGCTAGCGTCATGAATTATTGTTCGATTAGGGTTAATCCTCACCCTTCACTTCGGCGCTTTGTGTCAGCGTCACGATCGTCCGGTTCTCCGGCCGAAAATATTTCTTCGCGAGGCTGCGCACGTCCTCGACCGTCACCGCATCGTAGAGCTCGTAAACCCGATTGACGGTCTCGGGGTCGTTGGTCAGCGAGAGATAGTGGGCCATGGTATTGGCCACCGAATCCGCTGTATCGAGACCCATCAGGAACTGATATTTCATGTGGCTCTTCGTCGCTTCGAGCTTGTCGCTGTCGGCGAGCTCTTCCGAGATGCGCTCCATTTCAGCGAGCAGCATCGCGCGAACTTCTTCGAGCTTCTCCGGCTCGCGCACCCGCGTGAGGACGGTAAAAAGCGGAGGATCCGCCTGATCGGTCGCGCCCGCGGAGATGAAGTCGACCCACTGCTTCTCGATCACAAGCTCCTGGCTGATTGGAGATGTCGAGCCAAAATGCACTTGGGAGAGCACATCGAGGCCGGGCATGTCGATGCGGTCGGTGCTGAACGCCGGCGCGCGATAAGCGATGGCGAGAATGGGGAGCGTCGGCGCCGGCCAGGAGACGGTCGCTTCACGAGGCTCGTTCTGCGGCGGCTCTGGCGGGATGTCGGCTACATAGCCGCCACGCTTCCAGTCGCCATATTTCTCCTCGACGTCTTTTTGGAGCTCCGCCCAGTCGTAGTCGCCCACAACGAGGAGCGTCACATATTCGGGCCGGTAGAAGTGGTCGAAGAACTCGAGGCTGTAATCGTAGAGCGTCGGCATGGCTTCGATGTCTTTGAGAAAGCCGATGACCATGTGCTGATAAGGGTGGACATCATAGGCCGTGTCCTGGAGCTTCTCGAAGAGGCCCATGAAAGGATTGGCGGCGCTCTTGTTGTACTCCCCGAGCACAGCGCCTGCCTCTTTCTGGAACTGTGCTTTCTCGTATTTCAGATGTCGGAAGCGATCGGCCTCGATCTCGATGGTTCGCGGAAGCGAACGCGAGCTCGCGAGGATGTGATAGACGGTGCGATCCGAGGACGTATAGGCGTTCGAATCCGCGCCGATGGCGCGCAAGACGTCGTTATACTCTTCCTCGGGGAAGGCCTCGGTGCCACGAAACATCATGTGCTCGAAGAAATGCGCGAAGCCGCTCTTGCCCTCGTCGACTTCCTGGCGCGCCCCGACGCGCACGACGGTGTAATACGCCGCAAGCCCAGGGCTGTCGAACTGGACACCGACGAGTCGCAGCCCGTTGTCGAAATCGTGAACGTCGATGGGGTAAGGAAAGACTTTCCCCTCCGCGCCCTCTTGGGGCACCCCTACCATCATGGTCATGAGCAGCATGCTCCCTAGAATGTTCATGGGTCAGCCTCAGTCTTTCTTTACGAATCTCAATGGAAATCAAACTTCTTCAGATAATAACTCAAGGCGCGCTGGCTAATACCGAGCGTCTCGGCGGCGGTTTTCTTGACACCTTTCGCGCGGTCGAGTGCGCGGCGGATAGACTCGCGCTCCAGCCAGGCGACGTTGTCGTGAAATTTGGCTGAGAGAAGTTCTATGAAGCCACAGCAGGCGCCTGTGAGCTGAATCACAAGTGACCCCTGGAGGGGACAATTCGCTTACTGCGATTCGGGGGATGTACGTCGATCCGTCGTGTACGCAACGCTTTACGCAACAAAGCGTTCTTGGCATGCCCGTTGCCCTATCGAGAGTAGGCGCCGAACGCGCCCGTTTCGAAAGGAGACCACAATGCGCATGGAACTTCGACCACTCAACAGGATCGTCCTGCTTGCGGTCATCGCCGTCCTGGTGGCCGGGACCGCTAGCGCTCAGAACAAACGCATTCGCAACTACCTTCAGGCTCTCGAAAAGAGCACCGAGAAAGAGCTGGCGGCGTTTCAAGCTTCCATGATGGAAGTCGAAGCTAAGGAGCAGCCGGAAGCAACCGAAGAAACATCGGCGCCTGTCGTGCGCCGCCGCGGACGGCGAGGCGAGACCAGGAGCGTCACGAGAGAGACGCAGAGATCCGACGAGCGCGCCCTCGAGCCCTTCGAGTGCGTCGTGATCGTGGGTGATTCGCAAGACGTGGACGGACAAGACGTCGAGATCCAAATCACCATGCCCATCGATGCTTTCATGGAGTTCGCGCCGATCGCCGCTCTCGAAGCTGCGGCCATCACACACAAGTTTCCCGTCGGGTTCATCTATCTGCGCGAAGAGACGACGGACCGCATCGCGCGCGTCGCCTTCGTCGATGCCGAGCCCATCGCGGGTCGCTATCTCGCCGGCGACGAAGCCGCTGTCGAGGACATGAAGGAAGCGCTAATCTGGCACTGACAGCCCTACCCCTCCGTCCCATTGCGTGGCCGGTTGGATAGACCGATGCTGCGCTTGTAGAATCGCGTCTCGAGCGTAGGGACGGAGGGGGTCCCCCTCAATGATGACGCGGGCGATGTCCTTCTTTCATTTTCTTTCGAGACAGCTCGCGCCGCTCACGCTCGCGGGTGCCGTCATCGCTTATCTGTACCCGCCCGCTTTTCTGATCTTCGCCGACACGTTCCTCTGGTTCTTCGCGGCCACGATGCTCGCACTCGGCATCGTGCTCAAGCCGAGTGATTTAAAACGGACGCTCGAGTCGCCGCACCGCGTTCTTCTCGGCGTCTTGACGCAGTTCACGGTCATGCCGATCCTCGGCTTCACCGTAGCCTCGGTAAGCGGACTCTCACCGGAGATCGCTCTCGGCTTCGTGATCGTGGGCTCGGCCCCGGGCGCGATGGCGAGCAACGTCATCGTCTATCTCGCGGGCGGCTCGCTCGCGTTTTCCATCGCGATGACGACCGTGGCGACGTTTCTCTCGCCGCTCCTGACCCCGAGCCTCGTGAAGTGGCTCGGCGGAGCCTTCATGCCGGTTACGTTCTGGCCTCTTTTCGTGACGATCATCCAGACCGTGCTCGTGCCGCTTCTACTGGGAATGTGGCTCAGACGCCGCCTGGGCCGTCATGTGTCGGCGGTCGAGTCACTCTGCCCCGGGGTCGCGGCCGTCGCGATCGTCGTGATTTGCTCCTACGCCGTGGCCGCGAACCAGCCGCGCATCGCGACGGTCGGCCCGCAAGTGTTCGGCTACGTGGCGCTCGTCAACGCGCTCGGCTATGCCGCGGGGTGGTATCTCGCGAAGCTCTACCGCTTCGACTACCCGCACCGCCTCGCGCTCACCATCGAGATCGGCATGCAAAACGCAGGCCTTGGTGTCGCACTCGCGCTCGCACATTTCACCCCAGAGACCGCGCTTCCCGGCGCGCTCTTCGCGGCTTGGTGCGTGCTCACCGCCGCAGGCGCGAGTGCGTTTCTTCGCCGCTATTCCGTCTAGAGCCGTATCTTTAGATCGAACTGATCGCGGATCGCGAGGAGCGCCTCGGCGTTTCCTTTGGCGTCGTCGACAGGATGGTGGGTGTGGCGTGTCTTTCTCAGGTGTTTGAAATTCTTGTACGTGTCGCGCACGACGCCCTTGTAGAGCGAGCCGAGGTTCGTCGAGCTGAAGCCGAACGGGTTGGTGTCGAGGAAATGATGGAAGTACCAGTTCACGAACTGCCAATCGAAACCGTTATTGTCGGAGATGAACCGCGGTTGGCCGTCCGAAACGCCCGAGAGCCAGTGGCGAAAGCGGACCATGACGTCTTCAGGCTCGTCGAAGGCAAGGGTCTCCTCGCGGGAGAAACCGCTGACCGCTAACGCCTTCTCATTGAAGCGATCCGATATCGGTTTCAGCTGGCCGTAGAACGTTCGCTCGAGAGTGGGCTCCACGACGACCGCGCCCAGGCAGACCATCGAGTAATCACCAGGAATAGGACCATCGGCTTCGATGTCGACCATGACGTAGGTCATTCAGCATTCAGTTGTCAGCATCCAGCATTCAGGAATACTAACCCTAATCGCAAAATCTTCGAAGCACGAAAACGCGAAACAGCCGCACTGGGCGCAGGCGAGAAGCTCGTGCTGGGGCACCCGCTCGCCGCCACTATAGGTGATTCTGCACGGTGTATGCAGAACCTGGAAAAGGTGCTATTCACGGGGCCAAAGACCTCAGACACGGTGACGTTTATTTGCGATTAGGGCTAATTCCGGCGTTTTAGTAGGTGGCCGCGCCTCCATTGGGGACGCGGCGGTCGAGGCCGCCTTCGAGCATGTTGTCTTCATGGTTTACGGCGATGACCTGGGCGACGCCTTGGCGCCCGATTTCTCTCAAGTCGTGGCCGAGCCACGTGAGGATGTTCAAGGTATCAGGGGAGAAACCGTGGTGCTCGTAGCGGATCTGATCAGGGAGCCACTGGTGGTGGATGCGTCCGGCGTCGACCGCCGCTTGGGCGTTCATCCCGTGGTCCACGACGTTCAAAATGGTCTGCAAGACCGTATTAATAATGGTGCGTCCGCCTGGGCTCCCGGTCACCATGATGAGCTTGCCGTCTTTGACGACGATCGTGGGGGTCATGCTCGAGAGCATGCGTTTGTACGGCGCGGCGAGGTTTGGCTTGGTGCCGATAAGGCCGCGCTCGTTCGTTAGTCCCGGCCCGCCGTTGAAATCTCCCATCTCGTTGTTGAGCAAGAAACCCGCGCCGGGGACGACGATACCGGAGCCGTAACCGTACTCGAGTGTATAAGTCACCGATACCGCGCTCCGCGCCGAGTCCACCACGGAGAAGTGCGTCGTCTCGGGGCTCTCCGCCGGCCAGTTGAAGCTTTCCGGTGACGATTTCGAGGCCTTATCGGCGCGGATGGTCTTGCGGAGCTCGTCGGCATAGGCTTTCGACGTGAGCCGTTCGATCGGCATGTCGGGGTTGAAGTCCGGATCGCCTAGATATTGCGCGCGATCGGAGTAAGCACGTCGCATCGCTTCGGCCATCCGGTGCATGTTGCGGGCCGAGCCGAAGCCGTCACCCCCGATGTCGTAGCGTTCGAGGATATTGAGCATCTCGACGAGCACGATACCGCCGGAGCTCGGCGGAGGCATCGAGAGGATCTCGTAGCCGCGATAGGTGCCGCGGATCGGCGCACGCCTTTTTGGCCGATAAGCCTTTAGGTCTTCCCGGGTGATGAGGCCGCCATTGGCCATCATCTCTTTTTCGATGAGCTCGGCCGTCTTGCCTTCGTAGAATCCCGCCACTCCTTTTTCCGCGATGCGGACGAACGTCGCCGCGAGGTCGGGCTGCTTCAAGATGTCGCCCTCGGCATAGGGCTCGCCGTTTTTCGTGAACTGCGCTTTGGTTGCCGGGAACTTGCCGATGCGCTCCATCGTGCGATCGAGCGAGCGCGAGAGACCATCCATCACTTCGAAGCCTTCCGTCGCGAGACGGACCGCGGGCTCGACGAGACGCTCCCACGGCAAGCTTCCGTGCTCCTTCCAGGCCATGTGCAAACCGGCGACGGTGCCGGGGACGCCTACCGAGAGATGGCTCAAGTGATGCCGCTCGAAGCTGTACTCGCCGTTTTCGAGCCACATCGTGTCGGTCGCTTTGGCGGGCGCCATCTCGCGGAAATCGAAGGCGATGGGCTCGCCCTCGGCAGGGCGGAAGACGAGAAAACCGCCTCCTCCGATATTGCCGGCCGACGGATGCGTCACGGCGAGGGCGAAAGCGGTGGCGACCGCGGCGTCAATGGCGTTTCCGCCGTCCTTCAAGACGTCGACCCCAACTTGGGAGGCGAGGTCGTTCTGAGAGACGACCATCCCATTTTTCGCTCGGATCGGCACGTTCTCGGCGATGGCGTCGCTCGCGACAGCGAGAGCCAGCGCTGTGACGACGGCTATTTTTTTGTGGCCATGCTTCATCTAGTTCTCCTACCTTGGTCGGAACGCCCGGATTGTACCTCAGTATTTGATACCGTAAAGCCATGCTCCGGCGCTCCCCCGTTTTTCTCTTTACGAGCGTCGCGAGCCTCGCGCTCGGCATCGGCGCGGCGGTGGCCATCTTGACCGCGGCGCATCAACTGCTGTGGGAGCCGCTGCCTTTTCCAGAAGAAGACAGGCTCGCGTTTGTGAGCGAGGTCGAACCCTCGGGAGCAGCCACAGGCGTCGCGCTTCAGAATATGCTCGACTTCCGCGAAAGCGCGTCCTTCGACGCCATGCCGAGCTACCGGAGGCGTACGTTCGGCCTGCGCTCCGGGAGCGAGCGCGCCGTCGTCGTCCCGGTCGGCCTCGTGACATCCGATTTCTTCCGCGCTCTCGGCACCGCACCGGCTCTCGGCCGAAGCTTCACGGAGGAGGAAGCGCCAGTCATCGTGCTCGGCCACGAGCTCTTCCTGTCGCGTTTCGGCGGCGACACCGAACGGCTCGGCGAGACCGTCCTTTTGAACGACCAGCCTCGCACGATCGTCGGCGTTGTGCCCAACGGCTTTCGATTTCCGATGGGAACCCGGGAGCCGCCGATCGCTTACATACCTTTGAGCCATTGCGACTACGGCAACAAGCGGGCCGTACGGACGCTCAGCGTCGTGGCGCGTCTGAGTAACGGCATCTCTTTCGAAGCGGCCGAAGGGGAGCTCGGCGCCATCGCGAACAGCCTTAGTACGCTATCCCGACATGAGCGCGGGCTTCGGCGTACGCGTCGCCCCGCTTCGGGAAACCCTGACGAGCCAGAACCGAGGGCCGTTGAACCTTCTTGCCGCGGCGGCACTTGGCATCCTCCTCATCGTCGCCACCAACATAGGAAGCCTCTTCATGGCACGCTTCACTGCGCGCGGGCGCGAAGTCGGCATCCGCATGGCGCTCGGCGCTAAGCGGCGTGACGTGATCGCTCTTTTTGCCGCAGAAGGCCTCGTGGTCGGTGTGGCGGGGGCCGGCGCCGGGCTTCTGCTCGCACACGCGGTGCTGCAATCGATGCCGCAAGTGCTGCCGCTTCTCGGCGGCTTCGCCGGTGTGGAGCTCGCGCTCGAGCGCAACACATCGGAAAGCTCGTCCTCGGCGAAGGGCTTCGCTTGACGATCGCCGGTGCTGTCCTCGGCGTCGCAGGGTTCGCACTCGTCGCGCCGGTGCTCGAAACTCAGCTGTTCGGCGTCGGTCTTCTCGACGCTGCATCCGCGCTCGGCTCGCTCGTCGTGCTCACGACCGTCGCGGTCCTAGCGAGCCTGCTGCCTTCGCGAACGGCAGTCCGCACGTCCCCGCTCGAGCTCCTCTGCGAAGAGTAGAAGGACCCACCTATTTCAGAACTTGCTCGACACTGACTAGACGAACCCTCGATTTTTTTGCTTCCTTCACCAACTGTTGCGTGAAGCCTGCGCGCGAGAAAATCGCGAGGTCGACCTGGCGTGCCGGTCGCTTCAAGTCGGCCTGAACGGCAGCCGTCTTGGTGGTCAGCTTGGCGAGCACGTCGATGCCCGCCGGCTTGTCCGTCCATTTGCACTCCCCCAACAGCAAAGCACCATCGTCTGCCACGGCCGCAAGATCGACCTCATTTTCGTTCCTCCACCAGCTTCCGACGCGGTCGTAAGTAGTGGGGAGCTTCTCGCGGCGATTCTGTTCGAGCAGATACTCTCGGCATGCATCTTCGAATGCTACCGAGACGTGTTGCGCAAGGTGAGGTCTTATCTTACGTTTCCAGAGGAGGGCGTAGTCACCCGCTTCGAGGCTCGAGCGATTGGGGAGTACGAAACGAAACCAGAAACGGAGGAACGGATCGCTCAGACGATAAAGACCCATCCGGGAGCGCTCGGGGTTTCGAACCGTCGCTGGGACTCGACGCTCGACGAAACGCAGCTCGCGCAGGGAGCTCAGATAAGAAGCGATATTCCCCTTGCCGGTGAGTCCGGCTGCTTGGGCGATCGCGTTCGGGCGGCCATGCCCGTACGCCAGGGCTCGGCAAATGGAAAAATGCACCTGGGGCTCGCGCAGCTCCTCCATCATCAAGAACCGCGGTTCGTCCAGTAGTGGCGCTCCGATCCGTAGCACGGCATTGCTGACATTGTCGCGGAGCGTCAGGTCCGGATCGAATAGCCGCAGATAGGCCGGTATGCCTCCTATGGTTCCGACGTTCCACATTCGGTCGATGGCTGATCGTGCCGGGAAGAACCGCGCCGCGTCCCGAAAGCGGAGCGGGCCTAGCGCCAGCTGCCCGGTCCGGCGTCCGAACAGAGGGTTCTGTGCGCCGAGGACCTGTCTTTCCATGAAGCTCACGTAGGAGCCGCAGAGAATGATAGATAGCTGGCTCTTGCTGATCTCCGTATCCCACAGGCGCTGGAGGATCGATGGAAGAGAACGGTCGGCGGTGACGAGGTGTTGGAACTCGTCCAGGATCAGCACCCATCGCTCCCTTTTTGCACGCTCGATACAGATCCTCAGCGCTTGCTCCCAACCTCGAAAGCTCACTCCCGCCCATTCTGGTTCTCCGAGCCCGAGGGCAAGTGCGTTCGCGAAGCTCGCCAATTGATCGGCCCGACTTCCCATATCCGCCGTGAAGAAAAGGGCTTTACGCTTTCGACTGACCTTTTGGAGCAGCGCCGTCTTGCCGACCCGTCTGCGCCCGTAGAGAACGAACAGGGTGTCAGACGCAGCATCGAGCGCCCCATTCAACAGGGCAAGCTCATCTCTGCGGTTGACGAAATGTGGCCTCGAGACCATTAGATAATCACCCTTATGATAAGGCTATTTATCATAAGAAAGGATGCTTGCGCAAGCTAATCGAGCGAGCCTATTGAAAGAGCTTCTAATTTTGCCTCTCCTGCCATTTCAGTGGATCCTCTCGAGGGTGAGACCGCCACAGTTTAGGTAGACGAGACTGATGAGAGCTTCGGCAGAGTGGAGTCCAAAGCTGCGGTGGCTCAGCAGCCGGATTTTGTTGTTCATTCCTTCGAGTCGGCCGTTGCTGAGTCTCCACGTGACCCACGCGATGACGCCATCGAAGTGGCTGCGGATCATCTTCGCCGCGCGTTTGACGGGCTCTATCCTCGAGCTCATAGCGCGCCGCAGCCATCCTCGGAGAAACTTCTTGGCCCATGTCTCGGTTTTGTAGGTGTAGAGGTCCATGAAGTCGTCGCGCAGAAGCATGGCGCGGTAGAGGCGACGATTAGCTCGCACCTGCTCGCGGAGCACCCGTTTGTCTTTCGCGCTGCGGTTGTGTTTGGCCTTGAGAAGGGGAAACTTGGTGTTCTTGAGGTTGCGTCGGGCAGTCCCTTTGAGCTCGCGCGCCAGCTCGCGCCGGGTCTTATCCACGGCCTCGTTCAGATGCTTGACGATGTGGAAGCGGTCAAAGATCACCCGTGCCTGAGGAGCCTTTTTGCCGACGACAGTTATGTACGGCTCCCACATGTCCATGCTGACCGCTTCGAGTTCCGCGGCTCTTTGTGGTCCGAGCTTGCGGAAAAACCGCAGCAGCGTCTTGGCCTTGCGCTCCTTTCCCGCCCAGACGACCCGGCCGCTGAGATGGTCTATTACCACTGTTAACCCTAATCGCAAATAAACGTCACCGTGTCTGAGGTCTTTGGCCCCGTGAATAGCACCTTTTCCAGGTTCTGCATACACCGTGCAGAATCACCTATAGTGGCGGCGAGCGGGTGCCCCAGCACGAGCTTCTCGCCTGCGCCCAGTGCGGCTGTTTCGCGTTTTCGTGCTTCGAAGATTTTGCGATTAGGGTTAAGTACTTGTGGCGTTTGCGGTAGCTGATCTCGTCCATCCCAATCACCCGCAATCCATCGAGCTCGCGCCGCTCATCCCGCTGCTCGGCAACCACTCGCTGGATGATCCGTCGCACCGAACGCCACGTCACTCGGAAATAGTTCGCTACGGCGCTGACGTCCGTCCTCTGTGCCAGCTACGCTACCTCTTGTTCGAAGCTTTTGGTAAAGCGGCTTCCCTTGTCGGCCCAAGGCACCTTTTCTCTGACCACTCCACACCGCCGACATACCACTCGTCGGATCGAGTAGCGAAGATAGGTCCGGACTCCGAACAGGTCCAAGTGCCGCCCCTTCCTTATTCCATATGAATTAATCTTTCTTGTATATATATCAGGAGGGGCCTGTGGGCGCTCGTGGGAAACGCGAAGCGTTTTCCAAGCGATTGTGGAAAACGCCGCTCCACGTTTGTACGTGCTCACAACCTTTCCCTAAACGCCTCTCTCGCCCGGAGTTTCCGGCGTTTTCCACAATCGCGGCAGCGTCCATAGGCCATGCCCTCCAACACAAATCAGATCCCCCGAAACGACAGGAGAACCCTAATTTTCACCCGTCCGATCGATTCGGAACGGGAAGACGAGATCCGTTGGCGTCCAGCGATACGAGACGATCCTGCTCTCCCGCCGAGCTGCCATGCTAGTTTAGCGCTCATGGAAACACTCATCGCCACCGCCACCTTCGGGCTCGAAGCCGTCGTCTCGCGCGAGCTTGCGGCGCTCGGCTACGACGCGCGTACGCTGAGGCCTGGATGGCTCGCGTTCGAGGGCGACGCGAGGGCCATCGCGCGCGCGAATCTCTGGCTGCGCGCTTCCGACAGGCTTTTGATCGAGATGGGCGCTTTTCCGGCCATGGATTTCGGCGCGCTCTTCGACCAGACGGCCGCCATCGAGTGGGAGCGCTACTTGCCGCCCAATACCGGCTTTCCCGTGCGCGGCCGCTCGGTGAAGTCTCAGCTTTCGAGCGTTCCCGCATGCCAGAGCGTCGTTAAAAAAGCGATCGTAGAGCGGCTCAAGAAAGCCCATCGTACCGAGACCCTCCCCGAGGACGGCCCCACGTTCACGGTGGAGGTAGCACTCTTGAACGACCAAGCGACCCTTACGCTCGACACGAGCGGCGCTGGGCTTCACAAGCGCGGCTACCGCGATCTCGCAGGCGTTGCGCCGCTCAAAGAGACGCTCGCAGCCGGGCTCCTCCTCCTGAGCTTCTGGGATCGCGAGCGCCCCTTTCTCGATCCGTTTTGCGGCACGGGAACGCTTCCGATCGAAGCGGCCCTCATCGGAAGAAACCGCGCGCCCGGTGCGCTCCGTAGCTTTGCGGCCGAGAGTTGGCCGACGCTTCCCGCAAAGGTGTGGACCGAAGTCCGCGACGAAGCGCGTGCGCTCGAGGAGCCGCCGTTTCCGGCGCCTCTCGAAGGCTCTGACGTGGACCAAACGACGCTGTCGCTCGCACGCCGGCACGCCAAGAAAGCTGGTGTGGACGAGGACGTGCGCTTCGAGACCCGCGCCTTTCGTGACGTCGAGAGCGAGCGGGAATATGGCTGCATCGTCACGAACCCGCCCTACGGCGATCGCATGGGCGACCGCGACACGGTGCGTGCACTCTATCGCTCGATACCGCAGGTTCTGAGGCGATTCCCGACATGGTCGCACTACATCCTCACCTCGCAGCGCGAGCTCGAAGTGCAAGTGGGCCAGAAGGCCGACCGCCGCCGCAAACTCTATAACGGTCGCATCGAATGCACCTATTTCCAGTTTTACGGACCCCGCCCCGGCGGGCCCGCCGCCGAGCCCGCGTTCGGCGGCGTCGACCAAAAAGGCGCCCGTCAAGTCGAGATATTCGCGAACCGCCTTCGAAAGCGCGCGCGGCATCTCAGGAAGTGGCCGACGAAGCGCCGCATCGACGCCTTCCGGCTCTACGACCGCGACATCAAAGAAGTGCCGCTTACGATCGATCGCTATGGCGAGCTCCTACTCGTCTCTCCCACGAGCCGTGCCGCGCGCACGCGCACGAAGGCCGAGCAAGCCGACTGGCTCGATCGGATCGTGAAAGCCGCAAGCGTAACGCTCGACGTGCCGCTCGAGAACATCGTCATCACGGGCAGCGATGCTTCTTTGCGAAGCGCCGAAGTTCACGAGAACGGCATGAGCTTCGAAGTCCGTCTGTCGGGTGAAACCGAGTCCGGCCTCCCGCTCGACGGCCGTCTTCTTCGTGAGCGCCTGCGCGCGAGCGCTTCGGGTAAACACGTCCTCGTGCTTCCGTCCCGAAGCGGGACGTTCAGCGTCGCCGCTGCGCTCGGAGGAGCGACGTCCGTCGTCAGCTACGATCCGGACGCCGCCGCCCATGCCTGGGCGAAACGCAATTTTGCGCTGAACGGGGTCGAGCTCTCGCCCCACCGCTTCACCGCGACGCTCGATGGATCGCCGCGCTACGAGCTCATCGTCGTCGACGGACCCGAGTCCGATAAAACCATCGAGCTGGCCCAGCGTTTGGTCGCGAAAGACGGCACGCTCTTCGTTTTGACGCGCGAGCGTCACCGTGTCGCGGATGCCGAGGACGTCACCAGCTCGATGCTTCCGGAAGACTTCCGCAGCAGGCGCCATTTTCGATGCTTCAGGTGGCGCCCAGGGCGCGCCGCGCCCGCGTAGTAGAATGATCGTTATGACTCATCCCCGCTTTATCGCTGCCGCATGCTTGGCGTTCGTCGCCCTCGACGCTCGCGGCCAGGAGATCACTCAAGTCCCCGTCGAGACGTTCGAGCTAGCGAACGGGATGACGTTTCTCGTTGTCCCGAGGCCCGAGCTCACGACCGTGAGCGCCGGCTGGGTCGCGCATGTCGGCTCGGCGAACGAGCGTCCCGGCATCACCGGGTTGAGCCATTTCTTCGAGCACATGATGTTCAAAGGGAGCCACGCGATCGGCACAACGAACATCGAACGCGACCTCGAGATCATCGAAGAGCAAGAGACACTCCAGGAGCAGATCCGCGCGATCTACCGAAAGCAGCGCGAGCGCTACCGCCTCGGTGAGATCGAAGATCCCTTTGAAGCCGAAGCGCGGCCGGCCGAGCTGATCGAGCTCGAGCACCGCTTCGACGCGCTCGTCGAGGCACAGCGCGAGCTCATGGTGAAGGACGAGTTCGACAAGCTCTACACCGAAGCGGGCGCTTCGGGCATGAACGCCTTTACGAGCGAGGACGTCACCGTTTATTTCATCACCGTGCCTGCGAACAAGCTCGAGCTCTGGTTCTGGATGGAGTCCACACGCCTCTTGAAACCGATCTTTCGCGAGTTCTACTCCGAGCGAGACGTCGTGCACGAGGAGCGGCGACTGCGCACCGAGTCGACGCCGACGGGCAAGTTCAACGAGCTCTTCGACGCAATGTTCTGGGAATCACATCCTTATAGCTGGCCCGTCGTCGGTTGGCCGTCCGATCTTCGCGTCTACAGCCTCGCGCAGGCACAGGAGTATTACGACACTTACTACGCGCCGGGAAACCTCACCGCCGCCATCGTCGGCAACTTCGATGTCGCCGAAGCCAAGACGTTCGCCGAGCTTTATTTCGGCCGGCTGCCCGCGGCCGCGAGCACGCCACCCGACGTCGTGACCCTGGAGATGCCGCAATCCGCGGAAAAGCGCATGGACGCCACCTGCGACTGCCAGCCGCAAATCGAGCTCCGCTACCACACGGTGCCGTTCCGCCATCGCGACTCCTATGCGCTCGACGTTCTCGCCGGCATCCTGAACGGCCGGAGCGGCCGACTCCATAAATCGCTCGTGCTCGATCAAGAGATTGCGGTCGAGGCCGGAGGCTTTCAAGACTCGCGCAAATGGGCGGGCTCGTTCTCGCTGACCGCCGAGACCAAAGGCGACGCGACGCCGGAGAAGCTCGAGCACGCGCTCGAAGAGGAGCTTCGCAAGATCCGCGAGGAGCCCATCCCCGATCGTGAGATTCAAAAGGTCAAGAACCAGATCACCGCGAGCTCCTACAGGCGCCTCGCGAGCGGTTTCTTTCTGCTGCTACAGCTTCTCATCTATGACGGGCTCGGGGACTGGAACTACCTCAACGAGTGGGCCGGCAAGACGCTCGCCGTCACTACCGACGACGTGAAGCGCGTCGCCACCACCTATTTCGAGCCGACGAACCGGGCCATCGCGCACTATTACCGCAAAGAAGGATCGGCGCCGGTGGAGCTACCGACGGAGCTCGAAGGCCTGCCAACGCCAATGCAGCAACGAATCATGAGCCAGCTCGAGCACATCCGGGCGTCCGAGAATTTGGAAGAGCTGAAAGGCATGCTGGAGCAGCTACCAGCGCAATTCGAGCAAGCGCCACCACTATTTCAGAAAGTCTTACCGCTCATCGAGCGTACCATCGAAGAGCGCATTGCCGAGCTCGAGGGAGGTGCATGATGATGCGATGGAGCTTTGGTCTCGTTCTTCTGCTGACGACTTTGGCGGGCGCCCAGCCGATGCCGGTGCCCGCGGCCGATGAGGATCACGATATCCCCGACCGCCCCGAAGAGCTCGTTTATGACGAGCTGAGCTTCGAGGTGCCCGATGGAAACTCTTTTCGGCACGTGTTGTCGAACGGCGTTCGAGTCTATCTAGCGGAAGACCACACCTTCCCGCTCGTAAGCCTCCGCGTGACCCTGCGCCAAGGTAGCTATCTCGAGCCGCCGGACAAAGTTGGGCTCGCGAGCTTGACGGGGACCATGATGCGCTCGGGCGGCACCGAGAAGATGACGCCGGACACCTTCGACGAAGAGGTGGAGTTCCTCGCATCCAGCATCTCGACCTTTGGAGGCGATTCGCGAGCGGGAGCCAATCTCCGCTGCATTACGCCCGAGCTCGAGGCGGCTCTCGATCTGTTCTTCGACGTGCTCCGAACCCCGCGCTTCGATGAAGGGCGCCTCGCCATCGAGAAGGGCAGCATTCTCGAAGCGATGCGCCAGCGCAACGACGACGGGGGCGACATCCTGCGGCGCGAATGGAATTTTCTACTCTACGGCGAGGATCACTATGCGAGCCGCCGTATGACGCAAGCGAACCTCGAGAACATCACCCGTGCCGATCTCGCGAACTTTCACGAGAAGTACTGGCGGCCGGAGAACATGATTCTCGCCGTGTCGGGTGACATCGACGCCGCAACGTTTCTACCCAAGCTCGAAAGCTATCTCGCCGACTGGCCAGGTGAAGGTGCCGACGCCAAGTGGCCGCCACCCCTTCCGACCAAAAGTCCCACGCCCGGCGTGTACCGCGTCGAAAAAGACATTCCTCAAGGAAAGATCCTGATTGGACATCTCGTGCCGCAATGGAACGATTGGGAGAACCCCGATCGCGCGCCTATACAAGTCATGGAGCACATCCTCGGCAGCAGCGGATTCACGTCGCGCATCGTGAAGCGCGTGCGCTCGGATGAAGGGCTCGCCTATTCCGCGAGCGCTCGATTCTCTTTCGATGCCATCGAGCCCGGCGCGTTCAGGATCTCGTTTCAATCGAAAAGCCCCACGGTCGCGCTCGCCGCGAAGATAGCGCTCGAGGAAGTCCGGCGCATGCAGAGCGAGCTCGTGAGCGAGGACGAGCTTTCGGTCGCGAAGAACTCTCTCGCGGACACGTTCCCGAGGCGGTTCGAATCCGCTGGCCAACGGGTCAACATTTTCGCGACCGACGCGTTTCTCGATCGTTCCCACACCTATTGGCAAAAGTGGCGCGACCAGATCCGCACCGTCACTGCAGAGGATGTCTTGCGGGTGGCCGAGAAGTACCTAAAACCCGACGAAGTCGTCTTTCTCGTCGTGGGCAAGTGGGACGAGATCGCACCCGGCGATCCGGACGACCGGGCCACGATGGCGGAGTTCTTTGGCGGCGAGGTCACGCATATCCCGCTTCGCGACCCGATGACGCTGAAGTAGCTCGAGAGATCCACACATGTCCCGCATCGTTTTCGAAGTCTTCTCCGACTACGTCTGACCCTGGTGCTACCTCAGTACCGTGCGTATTGACCGCATCGCCGAAACCTACGACGTCGACGTCAAGTTCACGCAGTTTCCGCTTCACCCGGAGACTCCTGAGGAGGGGTCGACGCTCGAGGAGCTCTTCGCCGGTCGCGGCTTCGACATCGAGGCCGCTCAGACGCGCCTCTCCGAGCTCATGAAGGCCGAAGGACTTCCCTACGGAACGCGAACCCACACCTATAACAGCAGGCTCGCCCAAGAGCTGGCTAAATGGGCGGAGGTGCAACCGGCCGGCGCGGCCATCCACGACGCTCTTTTCAAAGCTTACTTCGTCGACAGCGTCAACGTGGCGAACGCGGACCGCCTGGTCGAGATCGCGAGATCGCTGGGACTCTCACCGGAAGACGCGCGGGAGGTGATCGAAGAGCGACGCATGGAGAGCGATGTCGACCGCGATTGGGCGCGCGCGGCTGAGCTCGGCGTAACCGGCGTTCCGACATTCGTCGTGGGTGACCAGGGTGTTGTTGGAGCGCAGCCATACGAAGCACTGGAACAGCTCGTCACCCAGGCGGGCGCCCAGCGGCGTGGCGATTCTTAGGGTCTGCATTCTCACCGGAGTGAGGCTTCGATCCGGCTAAGAAAAGGTCGCGATAGCGCGGCATGCGAAAGCGTGTGGGTGACTCCGTGCTGCGTTGGGGCTGGCGCTCGACTTCGACCTCAGTTCCGCCCGTGCTCCGCGAGCCAATTCTGGACGACGACGAGCGCGGGCGGCGCATCGTCTTCGGTCGTCTCGGCGCCGCCTCGGCGCAACATCACGAAACGTTGCCCGTCCGGGGTGATGTCGTAGGTGCGCCGTGCGCCGGAGAAAAAGAAGCTGCCCTCGAACAAGACTTCGGGGGCTCCGGCCGTGAAAGAAGGCTCGGTGTCGATGGAAACGACCATCACCTTGGCGTCGTCTTAGAAGAGCTCCCGACCGTCGGGAGACCAAAGTGGCAGCCTCCCGCCATCCGTCGAGATCAGGCGCCGCTCGCCGAGATCGAGGAAGCGCTCGACGTAAACTTCGGGCCCACCCGATCGCAAGGACGTGTAGTCCATCCAACCGCCGTCCGGCGATACCGCCGGATGGACTTCGACGAACTCCGTCTGGATCAGAAACTCGGAGGCTCGATCCTCCGTCATCGAGAGCAGCCCGATGTCGGGGCTTCTACCCCGGCTTCCGCCGCCTGGGTAGAGGCCAGAGAAGAGCAAAATGGTCCCGTCCGGCGACCATGAATGGGGTTCTAGGAACGCCTCCACCTCATCATCTGTCATCAGGCGCTCGACGTCGCCGGTGCCGTCGGCGTTCACCCAGAAGAGGCCCCAAGGCCCCTCGCGGTCGGACCCGAACACCACACGCTCCCCGTCGAGGGTCCAGAGCGGGTTGATGTCGTCTGCGGGATCCGTGGTCAACCGGCTCAACGTACCGCGCAGGACGTCGTAAGTCCATAGATCAGAGGGACTTTCGAATTCTTCGAGCGCGAGGCGGGTGCCGTCGGGAGAGACACGGACACTCCGGTAAGAACCTTCCGAGATGCCGGGCAGCGGCTCCTCGCGCCCTTCGCGACCCACGAACACCAGCGTTGGCGCTAAGCTTCGTGTACCGCCCGTCAAGTAGACGAGGGTTCCGTCCTGAGCGACCTGAAACTGTACCGTCGTGTTCGGGCGCGCGACATCCTCTTGAACGAGAAACGGATCGCCCCTCGGCTCGAGCGCGTCTTCGTCGAACGGCACAGCCCATAAAGAGTCCTCTCGCGCAAACAGGATGTGTCCCGCGGCAAACTTGGGAAGGGCTCCATCGAATAGCTCGCGGTACTCTCCGCTCTCGAAGTCGTAGAGCGCTACCTGGGCTCCGTCGTAAGAGCCGGGATAGATCGTGAACAAGACCGCGCGGCCGCTCGGCAGCACGACCGGGTACCGGTGACCCTCCTGCTCCTCGCTCGTCGTCAGCGGCTCAGGGACACCGCCGTCCGCTGAGACGATGGACAGTCCTCCCGACGAAGAGCGTCCGACGACGATTCGTCCGTCAAGTGTGAAGCTTCCACCGCGACTCGACCCGCCACCACAAATGCTGTCATCGCAGATGGTGGCCGCGCGTCCACCAGAACGAGAAACCTTCTCGAGTCCCTGGCTGGTGAAGAACCCGAGCCACTCGCCGTCCGGAGAGAAAAACGGTCTCGAGGGTGAAAGCGTATCCCGGATCGGCACGACGTCCAGTTGATCCATCGAGCGGCGGTAAAGCTGGCGGCCGGCTTCACCCTCTCCGATGTAGACGAGCTCGGAGCCGTCCCCCGACAGCGCGAAAAACGTGCCCCCGCCTGAGCCCCCTGTGTCTGTCGATAGCTCGGCTTCCGGTGGAAGCGTCACGGCAAACCGCTTCGTGGGCCCCGGTGCGGACGGGCCAGAACGCGTCACGCCCCAGACGGCGAGCCCGCCCACGACGACGCCGGCAACAAGGAAGGGCACCGCGCTCCGCACGCTCGAAGCCTGACGAGCTGGAGCCGGCGCGATCGCTTCCTCGGCGGGCGCGCTCAGCGCGATACGCGCCCCGCCAACGTCACGGAGGCGCTCTCGCGGGTCTCGCTCCAGGCAGCGTCGAAGGAGTCGAGCCAGCGCTCGCGGGAGGTTCGCGGGGAGCGCTTCCCAGGCCGGCTCCTTTGTCAAAACGTGCGCAAGGGTCTCGGAGATGTCCTCGCCCGCGAAAACGCGCTTCCCGGTGAGCATTTCGAACAGCACGACGCCGAAGGCCCATATGTCGGCGCGCTTGTCGACGCTCTTTCCTTTGGCCTGCTCCGGGCTCATGTAGGCGGCCGTCCCCATGATGACCCCGGCGCGCGTCGCGGCGGTGGTCAGCGTCGGCGATTCGGAGGGATCGCCCTCTCTTTCATCACCGAACGCCTTCGCCAGGCCGAAGTCGAACACTTTTACCGTGCCGTCTTCCTTGACCTTGACGTTCCCCGGTTTCAGATCGCGGTGGATGACGCCGGCTTCGTGCGCCGCTTCGAGGGCTTCGACGATCTGGCGCGCGATGGCAAGAGCTTCTTCGAGAGGGATGGCACCGCGTGCGATACGTTCCGCGAGCGTCGGCCCTTCCACGAGCTCGAGCACGAGCGCGCGCGTGTCCCCGGCCTCCTCCAGACCATAGATGCCGCCAATGTTGGGATGGTTGAGTGAGGCCAAGACCTCCGCTTCGCGTTGAAAGCGCGCCAGGCGCTCCGGATCGTCGGCGAAGATATCGGGCAGCACTTTGAGCGCGACGTCGCGGTTGAGCTTTGTGTCACGGGCGCGAAAGACTTCGCCCTGCCCGCCCGCGCCGATAGGCTCGAGGACTTCGTACGGTCCCAGCTTCATGCGGCGTTGTTGCACGGCCCGGAGCAAATCGCTGACCTCCCTGTGCCGGTTGCAGAGTCACCCGGCGCAGTACGTATCGGGCATCCCGAGCACAGCCATCTTGTTGAGTATCTCGCACCCAATTCGGTGTTCAACTCGTTGCCTCGCCAACGTTCGAGCCCGCATCTCCGGCCCGATGATCGCCTTGTAACGATAGACCGCGTTCTCCACCATGCTTCGCTTGGTGTAGCCTGAGAGCTTGTACCATTCACGTCGGCCGTGTCTTTCGATTGCACGAATATGGCGATCGCGCTCCTGCATGGCCGTGTTCGAATTCTGACTGAGCGTCGCGTTTCGTTGCGGCGGAATCACCACGCGCGTCCTTCGTCCAGGACTGTGCGCTTCGATGGCTTCGTAGACCGCTTCCTTGTCGTACGCACTGTCCGCCGCCACCGACACTAGAGGTGCTTGAATCTGTGTTAGCAAAGCGGGGACTCGGGTTGCGTCGCGAGCTCGTGACGCCGTCAGTTCGGACGCAACAATGTTCCCTGTCTCGCGATCAACGGCGATGTGCAACTTGCGCCATGCGCGCTGCTTTGGCGGTTTGCGAGCGTTTCCAACATGAATCCTCAAGCCCGTGCTATCGATCATCAGGTGGATGGGTTGAGTGCTCGCGGCTTTCGGAATCCGCAGCTTTTTGCGGAGCAACCTCGAGCGCCGACACAACGTCGAGTAGTCCGGGATCTCGATACCGAGCCCGAGAAGCGAGGCGATCGAGTGCAAGAAGCCTTCGGTTTGTCGGTAGGCGAGCTTGTACACCATCCGGACAACCAGGCCCGTTTCAATCGCCATGTCTGAATAGACCCGTTGACCGCCAGGCTTACCGGTCTTGTCGCCCTTCCAGTTCGCGATTGCCTCCTCGTCAAACCAGACTGTCAAATCGCCCCGGCGGCGCAGCCCTTCGTTGTATTCCGCCCAGTTGCGAACGTGGTACTTCTTCTGCTTCGCGTGCTTGTACTGGCAGCGCTTGGGATACTTCATGCTCGAAACATACCTCGGCCACCACCATGGGCGGATTTCGCTCTCAGCCAGAGCGGTGCAACAACGCCGGTGTTTCGGGTCGCAGCTACACCAAACCGCCTCGATGGCTTCGAAATCGTTCTGGCAGTTCCAGCAACTGACCGCGTAGGTCTCGGCCATTAGCCTTTGTGGGCCTCTCCCATCTCCCTGGATTCAACACCGCACACTTGGTGCGCTGCGTCCATACGTCGTCCTGTGGCTCGGTGGCCGCGCGCTCAGCCGGCCACTCGAGTCATCCGGTTAATCTGATTCTGCTCAGTATAGTGGTCTCGGCGCGGCCGCATCAACTGCAATCATTGACACTAAAGAGGCCCTCATGGTAATTTTCACCGCCGATTTGCGGAACCTCACCGAGAGCCTTCCTAGGCATGACTAGCCATCCGTTGCCCAGACGAACGCCGCTCCACTCTCTTCACAAAGAGCAAGGTGCGCGCATGGTGGACTTTGCCGGCTGGGAAATGCCGGTCAGCTTCGCGGGCGTGGTGGAAGAACATTTGAACGTTCGCGAGCGGGCGGGTCTGTTCGACGTCAGCCACATGGGAGAGTTTCTCATCGAGGGGAAGGATGCGGAGGCGCTTTTACAGCGGCTGACGCCCAACAACGTCTCGCGACTCGCCAACGGGCAGGCGCAATATTCGGCACTCACCACCGAGAAGGGCTGTTTTGTCGATGATGTGCTTGTCTACCGCCGAGGCGAACAGCGCTATCTCATGGTCGTCAATGCGGCGAATATCCAGAAAGATTTCGAATGGATCGAATCGAGGGCCGAGGGGGACCTAGAGCTCACGAACGCGAGCGACGATTACGCGCTCTTGGCGCTTCAGGGGCCGCGTTCGGCCGAGATTCTTCAGCCGCTCACCGATCTCGATTTGGCCGAAATAAAGTACTACCGGTTTGCCTATGGTGAGGTGCTCGGCGAGAAAGCCATGGTCTCCCGGACGGGCTATACCGGAGAGGCTGGTTTCGAGGTGATGGTGGCTCCGGAGCTCGCGGAGAAAACAGCGCGCGGGCTCTTCGAAAAAGGTGCGGTGCACGGTCTTTCTCCGATTGGGCTCGCGGCGCGGGACACGCTGCGGCTCGAGGCGAAGATGGCGCTCTACGGGAACGACATCGATGACGAGCACACCGTGCTCGAAGCCGATCTCGGCTGGATCGTGAAGTTGAATAAAGGTGATTTCGTTGGGCGGGACGCTCTCGAACAGCAGAAGGAGCAGGGGATCGAGCGCAAGCTCGTCGGCTTCGAGATGGTCGATCGGGGCATCGCCCGCCACGGGTATCCTGTCTTCGTGGATTCTGATGCAGTCGGTTCCGTTACCAGCGGGAGCCACGCACCCTATTTGAAGAAGAGCATCGGGCTCACTTATCTTCCCATCGCAGCCTGCTCGGACGGCACGGAGTTCGAGATCGAGATTCGCGGACGGCGGGCCACCGCGCGTGTCGTGCCCACGCCGTTTTACAAACGAGAAAAATAGCGCGGCCGGCACTGCATTCACGAAAAACGTGGAAAGCGGTCGCCGCGCCCTTGGAGACACAAATGCTTCCTGAAGACTGCAAGTACTCGAAAGAACATGAATGGATCCTAGTCGACGGTGAGAACGGAAGAGTTGGCATCACCGATCACGCGCAGGGCGCGCTCGGCGACGTCGTCTATGTCGAGCTTCCCGAAGTCGGCGCTACGGTGACCGCCATGGAAGTCTTCGGTGACATCGAATCCGTGAAGGCCGTCTCGGAGCTTTTCTCCCCGGTCTCCGGCGAAGTGGTGGAAATCAATTCGAAAGTCGTCGACAGCCCGGAGATGGTGAACGCCGATCCTCATGGCGATGCCTGGCTCATCGTTGTCAAGATGAGCGACCTGTCGGAGCTCGATAGCTTGATGTCGAAAGCGCAGTACCAGGCCTATCTCGACAAGGAGAGCGAAGGTTGAGTCGAGACTCGAAGCTCGACGCTCTCCGTCCCAGCGACGATTTCCCTCCGCGCCATATCGGCCCCCGTCCAAAAGACGTCGAGGCGATGCTCGAGTTTTTGGGGTACGGCGACATCGATACTCTCGTTCGGGACACGATCCCTGACGACATCCTGATGAAGCAGCCGCTCGACGTTCCCGAGGCGAAAGGCGAGTTTGCGCTCATTCGAGAGCTTCGAGAGCTCGCGTCGAAGAACAAAGTCTATCAATCGTTCATCGGGCTCGGCTATCACGACTGCATCACGCCGCCTGTCATCCAGCGAAACATCCTGGAAAATCCCGGCTGGTATACCCAGTACACGCCGTATCAAGCGGAGATCAGTCAGGGTCGCCTCGAAGCGCTCTTGAACTTCCAGACGATGGTCTCGGACCTCACCGGGCTAGCGCTGTCGAACTCGTCGCTCCTCGATGAAGCCACAGCCGCTGCCGAAGCCATGGGCATGTCGCTCGCGATCACCCGCCACAAGAAAAACGGCTTCTTCGTGGCCGAGGACTGCCATCCGCAAACGATCGCGGTCATCGAAACGCGCGCAAAACCTCTCGGTCTCGACCTTACGGTCGGTCCTGTCGACGCGATCGATCTCGAATCCGGCGATTTGTTCGGCATCTTACTCTCTTATCCGACGACGGATGGCCGCATCGAAGACTACGAAGACCTCTGCCGCCGCGCGAAGGAAGCTGGTGTCGTTGTCACGATGGCAACCGATCTTCTCGCGCTCACCCTTTTGCGTCCGCCCGGCGAGATCGGCGCGGACATCGCGATTGGAAACTCGCAACGCTTCGGCGTACCCCTCGGGGCCGGAGGGCCCCACGCCGCGTTTCTCGCGACGGGCGACAAGCATTCTCGCCGCATTCCCGGCCGTTTGGTTGGTGTCTCGAAAGATGTGCGAGGAAACGCCGCTTTCCGGCTTGCGGTCCAGACCCGCGAGCAGCACATCCGGCGCGACAAAGCCACGAGCAATATCTGCACGGCGCAAGTCCTCCTCGCGATCATGGCGAGCATGTACGGCGTTTATCACGGCCCGGAGGGCCTTCGCCGGATCGCGCGCCGTGTTTCCGGTCTCACGCGTGTGCTCGCCGAGGGCCTGAGAAAACACGGGCTCGATGTCGGCGACAAACCTTTCTTCGATACGATCCGCGTCGCCTCGCCGGGCGAGCGGGCACTCGCCGGTGCTGCGAACGCAGGGATGAACCTCCGCGCTTACGACGACGGCGCCGTCGGGGTCTCGCTCGACGAGACGACGACGATCGACGACGTGGCCAAGCTGTTGAAATTGTTCGGCGCCGGAGGCGACGTGTCCGCTTTGGCCGAAGCCACCGATTTCGAGATGGGTTCGCCACATCGGCGCGAGAGTAATTTCATGACGCACGGCGTCTTTCACCGTTACCGTTCCGAGCACGAGCTTCTGCGCTACATCCACCGGCTTCAAGCGCGGGATCTTTCGATGACGATGTCGATGATCTCGCTCGGCTCTTGCACGATGAAGCTCAACGCAACGACCGAGATGCTTCCGGTGACGTGGCCCGAACTCGGCGGGATACATCCTTTTGCGCCCGAAGATCAGATGGCGGGCTACAGCGAGCTCTATCGAGGGCTCCAGGACTGGCTGAAGGAGATCACGGGATTTGCCGGGGTCAGCTTGCAGCCGAACGCGGGCTCGCAGGGCGAGTATGCCGGTCTTCTCGTCATCCGTGCCTATCACGAGAGCCGTGGTGACAGCGGGCGCAACGTGTGTCTCATTCCCGTCTCGGCGCACGGAACCAATCCGGCGAGCGCTGTCATGGCGGGTTTCCGCGTTGTCGTCGTCGCCTGCGACGATCGCGGCAACGTCGACGTGGAGGATCTCGAAAAAAAAGTCGAGCAGCACCGGGACGAGCTCGGTGCTCTCATGATCACCTATCCCTCGACCCACGGTGTCTTCGAGGAGCGCATCCGAGAGATTTGCCAAATCGTCCATGACGCGGGCGGACAGATTTACATGGACGGCGCCAACATGAACGCGCAGGTCGGCCTGACTTCGCCGGGATTGATCGGCGCCGATGTCTGCCATCTCAACTTGCACAAGACGTTTTGCATCCCACATGGCGGCGGTGGTCCTGGCATGGGCCCCATCGGCGTCGTTGAGCACCTCGTCCCGTTTCTTCCAGGTCATCCATTGGCGGCAATGGCAGATCGTTCGGGGGAGCAAGCGCTCGGCCCGGTCTCGGCCGCGCCTTACGGGAGCCCGAGCATTCTTCCGATCTCGTGGTCTTACATTCGGCTCATGGGCCCGGAAGGCTTGGCGGATGCGACTCGCATCGCGATCCTGAACGCGAATTACATGGCGAAGCGTCTCGAAGAGCACTACCCGGTTCTCTATACCGGAGAAAAGGGAAGAGTCGCCCACGAGTTCATTCTCGACTGCCGCCCGCTCGAGAAAGTCAGCAACGAGGACATCGCGAAGCGCCTCATGGATTACGGCTTCCACGCGCCTACGATGTCCTTTCCCGTGGCGGGGACGCTCATGATCGAGCCGACCGAGAGCGAGTCCAAAGAAGAGCTCGACCGGTTGTGCGACGCGCTCATCTCGATCAGGCGGGAAGCGCGTGCGGTCGATGATGGTGACGTCGACGCCGAAGACAACGTGTTGAAGAACGCGCCGCACACAGCGGCGATGATCACGTCGGACGCGTGGGATCATCCTTACACACGCGAGCAAGCTGCCTTTCCTGCGCCTTGGCTTCGCGAGCACAAATTCTGGCCCCCAGTGGCGCGCATCGACAACGCCTATGGGGATCGGAACCTCGTCTGCGTCTGTCCTCCCATAGAAGACTACGCGTAAATAGGCTTACTCGGAGGCGATCGGGTTTTCCAGCGTGCCGGCCATGCGGAGAAGGAGAAACTCGGAATGAGCGGAGGTCTTCTCGCGAGTGTCGTCGCCTCCCATTCACCGCGTATGGGCGTCGAGCAGGATGCGCCCGAGTTCATCGAGGTCTTATCGATGGGCTGAGAGAGCTCGGCGAAGCCATACGCGCGCTCGAACCGGACGCCATCGTTCTTCACTCGGCGCACTGGGTGAGCACGTTCTTGTGGCTCTCGCCGCTCCACGAGGTGCACGAGGGTGTCTGCGTCGCCGACGAGGCGCCGGATCTCATTCCGGGCTCGCCGTATATGGCCGGGTGAGCCAGCCCTCGCCCAATCGATCGCGGACAAGCTGAACGCCGAGAACATCGGCTGCCGAACGTTCAAAACCCATCATTGGAACTGGGATTACGGTTGCTACGTTCCTCTCGAGTACATGGATCCGCGCTCGGAAATCCCAATCGTCCTGCTTCCGACCGTGCTGTGCTCCGATGTGGACGAGAATCGTAGAGTCGGCCGCTATGTTCACGAGGCCGGGAAGGACACCGGGCTCCGCACGGTGGACGAGGGGGCTGACTTTCTGGACGACGCGGGGCGCGCTCGCGTTCCGGAGCGGCGGCGGGCGCTTCTGTTGCGGCTCGAGGACGCGTCTATGGTCCTCGACACGCTCTACGAGATGTACGTGGAAGCTGTGTCGGGGATGGTGGCCGGAGTCGAAGAAAACTCGAGCTCGGCGATCGGTACTAGTCTCGGCACTTTGGCGGAAGGCGTGGCTCCCGAAATCACTCCGGAGATCAAAGAAAGTTTTCTGGGCTACTTCCACCATGTTTACGAGTCATTGAGTGACAGCGAGCTCGACAGCTATGTGCGCTTTTGGGAGAGCCCGAGCGGTCGGACTCTGGCCGAGGCGCGACGACGCGCGTCGGTGGCAGGCTTCCGCAATGCCGGTGTTCGTACGGGAGGCGCCCTTGCGGCGGTCTACACGGAATACCTTCCTGCCGCGACCGCCGATGTCGCCGACGCAGATATCGTCGAGACGTCGAGCGTCGAGTCGCATGTGTTCGACGCTTTGAACTTCGAGTTCACGCCGCCCGCAGGATGGGCCTCCTTCGACGTCTCGAAGCTCAGCCCGACGGCCAAGGTCGGCTATCTTAGAAACGACCCGCTCGTCGCGTTCATTGTCACCGCGGAAGATGGCGGGAGCGACAGTGCGGACGTCACTAGCGAGCTAGCGGCCTCGATCGCGCGCGCAAATCTCGAATCGACGGTGCGTCACTTCGAGCTGCTCTCAGAGAAGCCGTATCCGTTGTCGGGGATGGACGGCTTCCTCGTCGTCTCGAACGCCGAATCGGCGAACCAAGACCTGTATTACATACAGTGGGTCTACATGCATAACGGCTTTTTTTACCAGCTCGCGGCTTGGGGCGACAAAGGAAGTCACGATCTCGCATCGCTCGAAAAGCACGCGCTCGAGGCTTTCTCGGTGTTCCGTCTTCTCGACCCGGAGCGCGGCGCCCGCCCGATGGTCGTCATGGACCTCCTTACAGATATCCGCTCGGAGGAGCATGGCTTTTCCCTTGCCTTGGCGGGGACCAGGTGGTCGGCCTGGAGCAGTGTGAAAGAGTCGATGCCGGAAGCGGCCGTCGGCGGTCTCCAGGGCGACGTTGCGGGCTTCGTTGTCGTCCCGCTATACCTGGGAGAGCTCACGCCGTCCAATGAAGTTCTCGCTCGCGCGATGTTGTCCGTGATGAGCATTGAGTGGTCGGCCGTCGAAGCGAACCAACGGCGTGTGATTTCGGAGCAAGGCCAGAGACCTGTCACCGTTCTTGCGCCCACTGATTTCGGGACTCCGAGCGGCGATCGAGCACAATCGTGAGGAAGTGCTCGAGCACGCCGAGACGACCATCACCCAGTTCGGAGATCCGGACGCCGTTTGCCTTGCGTTGAGGCATCTGGCCTACATTGGAGAGGGCGAGCGGGCGGTCGAAGTGCTCCACCGGGTTCTGAGCGGCGGATTCCTGTGCTACCGCGTCGTGACGGGCCCAGATCCTTGGTGGGCTCCCATCCGCGAACGCGAAGATTTTCGGGAGTTCGTCGCGAAAGCAAAGATGCGCTACGAGGCGGTGCGAGAGGCCTATCTCGAGTCCGGAGGCAAGGAGCTCTTGGGCGTGTAAGGGTCACCCCGCTTTATTTGAGCCGCACCGCTGTTTTCAGCCTATCGCGCCACACCGGTGCTGTTTCTGAATCACAGCCATAAGGTACGAGCGCAAAGTGGGCGCCGAGAAAAGAAGCGGGATGAGCAGAGTCAGCAGTCAGCGCGACGCAGTCCGAGCCGAGTCTCGTCCTGCGCTCGCGCCTTCGTGCTCGAGAAGATGCACTGAGCGCTGAGTGCCGAGTGCTGCATTCGGTGATAAACAACGTGCATGACGCGAGCGCTTTCACCGGAAGACACCGACGCCGTGCGATCGTTCGTTTTTGATTCAGGTGTGGCCGGTCTCGTCGGTCAGGCGATGGGCTGCGAGGAGATACGCTTTTATTTCGACTACTGATTCGTGAAGGAGCCTGGTGCGAAGACGTCGACGCCGTGGCATCAGGACGTTTCCTACTGGCCATTCACCGGCCAACAGATAGCGTCGCTCTGGCTGCCCTTGACCGAAGTCGATCGCGCGTCAAGCGGACTCGAGCTCGTGAGAGGCTCGCATCGCTGGGGAAAGTGATGCAAGCCGCGGCGATTCGTCGCTTCGGACCGGAAGAGTAATTGGATTCACAACGCGGATGGCGAGACCCTCCCGGATATCGAGGCGGAACGCGATCGCCACGACATCTTTTCAGAGCCGATGCAGCCGGGAGATGCGCTGATCTTTTCCGCTTGGATCATCCACGCAGCGCCGAGCAACACTTCCGACCGCACACGCGCGGCGGTCTCGACACGATGGCTCGGGGACGACGTGTGCTGGCGCCCACATCCTGCGGCGGACCCCACCGTTCGCCAGGAGGACGTCTCGGTCCGGCCGGGCGAGCTCGCACGGGACGACGATGCCTTTCCCGTCGCATGGATACGTGGCGCCGCGCCGCGCCACTCGGGGCCCGGGGTAGGATAAACACAGCTAGGAATCGACCGGAGGACGCGAGATGAACTTGGAACGACCGATCGTCGCCGCCGCGGCGCAAATCAGCCCCGTCTTCATGAAGAAGAAGGAGAGCGTCGAGAAATACGCGGAGTGCATCCACGAGGCGGGCCGAAACGGCGTCGACTTGATCGTCACGCCGGAGACAGGCATCCCTACCTACCCTTACTGGCGAAACAACTTCGGCTATACGACCCCCGAAAGCGCCGCGCTCTGGAAGGACACGGTCGTGTCGTTCTACGATCAATCCATCCGCATCCCGAGCCCTGAGACGGATCTGCTCGCCAAAGCCTGCGCGAGCGCGGGCGTGGTAGCGGTCATCGGTTTGAACGAGCAAGACGATCGCGAAGGCTCCGCGACGCTCTACAACACGATGCTCTTCATCGATCGCGACGGCACCATCCTCGGACGCCACCGCAAGCTCATGCCGACCCATCAAGAGCGTTTTTTCTGGGGCCGCGGGGACGCGTCGGATCTACGCGTCTTCGACACGCATTTCGGAAAGCTCGGCGGTCTGATTTGCTTCGAGAACCACATGACGCTCATGAAAGCGGCGATGGCGGTCAAAGGAGAGGAAGTGCACGCTGCGTGCTGGCCGGGCTGGTGGAGCTATGGGGGCAAGGGGAACGCCATTCGCGATATGACAGGTGACGTGAGGCCTCTCTATCTTTCCGATCAGGACTCGGCGATCCGTGAATACGCTTTCGAGACCCAGAGCTTCGTGGTAAGCGCTTCGATGTACATGACCGAGGACGACGTTCCCGACGACTTTCCGTACAAGAAGAGCGCGGCGTGGAAGTGGGCGATGGGAGGAAGTGCCATCGCGAATCCTTTCGGCGCCTATGTGAAAGAGCCGGTGTTCCACAAGGAAGAGCTCGTTGTCGCGGAGCTCGATCCGAAAGATCGGATCGTCGCGAAGAACGTCTTCGACTGCATGGGCCATTACAGCCGCTGGGACGTTGTGTCCTTGCGCGTCCGGGACGAGGACTTCACGCCGACGGGCCCAGCACTTCCTCCGCGCCGGATCAAGCTGGAGCACGTAGAGTCGGTGGCCGCCAAACACCACCTCGCGCCCGAAAAGGTCGAGAGCATTCTGCGCGAGCTCGAAGCTCTCGCGGTCGAGGTGGAAGAGTAGCGTCGCTTAGGCTGAAGTTCTGCCCAGTAAGCCCTCCCACGCTTCGGTAAAGTACCTTTAGTCGCATGGAGTTACAGCGCTAGAGGTGTGATTTTTGCCTGCAATTGGTAGCCATGTTGTATTGTATTTGTTATTGTTATATATGCTTATATAGTGTATATAGTAGCCATGCACATCGATATCGTGCCCAACCGCAACTCCAAACCCGCCGTTTTGCTCCGTGAGTCCTATCGGGATGTCAAGAGCAAGAAACCGCGCAAGCGCACACTTGCCAACCTGTCCAAACTGCCGAGCGAGCAGGTCGATGCCATCCGACGCATACTCAAGGGGCAAAAGCTCGTTTCGCTCGAAGACGCCTTCGAAATCGTCGAGAACGGCTCCCGGCACCATGGCCACGTCGACGCGGTGCTCAGTGCCATGAGACAGCTCGGTTTCGAAAAACTCGTTGGCTCTCGACACTCACCAGAGCGGGATTTGGTCGTGGCCATGGTAGTCGCCCGGATCCTCGAACCGCAGTCGAAGCTGGCGACTAGCCTGTGGTGGCACACAACCACACTGCCCGAAATCCTGGGGGTGAGCGATGCCGACGAAGACGATCTCTATGCCGCCATGGACTGGGTTCTCAAACGCCAGGAGGTCATCGAAAAGAAACTCGCGGCGCGCCATCTCCAAAACGACGGCCTCGCGCTCTATGACCTAACCTCAAGCTACTTCGAGGGGGTGAGTTGTCCGCTGGCCAGGCTCGGATACAACCGTGACGGCAAGAAAGGCAAGCTGCAGGTCAACTACGGCCTGCTGACCAACGAACGCGGCATCCCCGTGTCGGTATCGGTCTTTGAGGGCAACACGGGCGATCCCAAAACGCTGTTGCCTCAGGTAGAAAATGCGCAAGAGCGGTTCGGCATCGAGCAGTTTGTGATGGTGGGCGACCGCGGAATGATCACCCAGACCCAGATCGACGAGTTACGGGAGATGGACGGTATCGACTGGATTACCGCTCTGCGTCCCGAACCGATTCGCAAGCTCATTAACGATGGGGTGATCCAGATGGGGCTATTCGACAGGCGGAACCTGTTTGAGTTGACGCACCCGGATTTTCCCAACGAGAGGCTGGTCGCTTGCCGCAATCCGGAGCTGGCCGAGAGGCGGCGTCACAAGCGTCGTGCTCTGCTCGAAGCAACCTGCAAGGAGCTGGAGAAGGTTTGTCGGATGGTCGAGCGGCGCCGTTTGCACGGCAAGGAGGACATCCGTGCTACGGTGAAAAAGCTCCTCAACAAGTACAAGGTCGGCAAGTACTATAGGCTCGACATCCGTGACGACGGTTTCGACTTCGAGCTAGACGAGACAACGATGGCTGCCGACGCCTCGCGCCTCGCCAACGGCAACTCTGAGCTCGCCAACAAACGGCTCCAGCGGTGGAAGCGACACATGGGGACGATCGTTAAGCAGTTGGAACGGATTCGCCAACGGATCGGGCGAGGTCAGCTGCATGGTAAAGATAAAATCGGTGTGCGGGTAGGCAAAGTTCTCAACAAGTACAAAGTCGGCAAGCACTTCAAGCTGGACATTCGCGACGACCGCTTTAGCTTCGAAATCGACGACACAAAGGTCACTACGGAAGCTGCCCTTGACGGCATCTACGTGATCCGCACCAGTCTTGCTGAGCAGCGGATGAAAACCGACGACACAGTGCGCAGCTACAAGTTGCTGACCCAGGTCGAGAGGGCGTTTCGTTCCTTCAAGAGCATGGACCTAAAGGTGCGGCCGATTCGTCACCGGCGCGAAAACCGAGTCCGGGCGCACATCTTCTTGTGCATGCTGGCCTACTACGTCCTGTGGCACATGATGGAGGTTTGGCGCCCGCTAGTATTCTCTGACGAGGAGCAGCAGGCGAAGGCCGAGCGTGACCCCGTCGCTCCGGCGCAACGCTCCGACGCAGCCCTGCGCAAGATACACACCAAGAAGCTTGACGATGGGAGACCAGCTTCCAGCTTCCGCACGCTGCTGCGCCTTCTCAGCAACATCGTCCGAAACAAAGCCGGACCCGACGAGCCCACCTTCGATGTCACGACAACTCCGGACTCGAAACAGCAGAGAGCCTACGACTTGCTCAAAGGTATCACCGTGTAGACAGAAGCCAGCACCATTGATTCCATCTATCTTATTGGATCAACACCGGATCTTGGTTTTTTCAGCAAGGAACTTCAGCTTAGGGTCTTTAGGATCTGGGCTTACGTCGTCGGACCGACAAGCTCGCGCTGGAAAGCGTTGACGACGGTGTTCTGCTTGAGGAGGTAATAGCCTTCGACCAGGAGTGCTACGAGGCTATAGACGAGAGCGAGATAGCCCAAGCCGCCGTGGATCCAGCTCGGGATCGCGCGCGTATGGGCGCCGCCGCCCAGCACGAACGTGACCATCAAAAGAAACATGCCGCCGAACGCCCAGGGGAGCACTTTGGACTTGATTCGCCGGCTCTCGAGAAGGCGTTCTTTGCCGCGCCCATGCTCCTGCACGGCGCGTTTGAGGTTGCCGCTCATCCCCACGAAGTAGAAATAGGTCATCGTGTGGGTGAAGACCGCCAGGATCGCGGAGATGAGCGCGAGCATGAAATGCCGGCCGAAAGCCCCTCCCCCATCCGGGATGTGGATACCGTAGAATACGGTCACGGCAAGGATGCCGATCGATATTATGTGCAGAGTGAGGAGGGCAATCGTCATGAAGCGCGCTCATTATAGGGCAAAATGGCTTGCGGTTTGGCTGGTCGGAGCTCTCGGTGCCGACGCCGCGATGGCTTCGGATGCGCTCCGTGTCGTATCCCTGAAATCACCGGCCCCGGAGCAAAGCATGACGCCCTTTTTGACGGCGACCGAGGACGGGCTCTGGTTGAGCTGGCTCGAGCGCGTCGAGGACGGCCACGCTTTGCGCTTTTCGACGTGGGACGGCGAGGGATTCGGGCCGCCGAGCACGATCCACACCTCGGACCACTTCTTCGCGAACTGGGCGGATTTCAGCTCGATCTTGAGCTTCGGCGACAGCCGCCTGGCAGCCCATTGGCTCGAGAAAGCGGCCGAGGGCACGTACGAGTACGACGTCTTCGTAGCACTCTCCGAAGACGGCGGAAAGAGCTGGGGAAAACCCCAAAGGCCGCATCGGGACGGCACCTTGAGCGAGCACGGCTTCGTCTCGCTCGTCGCGGATGACGCTTCCGGATTCTCCGCGGTATGGCTCGACGGCCGCGAGTTCAAGAAGGGCGCGAGCGACAATGAGATGACCCTCCGCTACACGCGCTTTGACGGCAAGGCTTTCACCGAGGACGTACTGCTCGATGGGCGCATATGCGAGTGCTGCCAAACCGGGCTTGCCAAAAGGAGTGACCCAGGAAAGCGACGGCGTGCGCGCCCGGGCTGCGGTCTTCCTCTCCGGGAAGGAACGGGCGCCCGACTGCTGGGACGACACCGTAGGTTTGAAACAAGTTGGCGCTTGCGACCATTCCCAAGATGCGCTCGCTGCGCCCATCGGCGGAGAGGGACATCGGCGCGAAAAACCACGCTGCCGTGCTCTCGAACACTTCGCCGGAGCGGTCGCGCACATCCTGGTAGTGAGGAATGGAGCTCGAGCCGTACTCGATGCCAGGCCATTGGCGATAGACCTGCACCAGCTCTTCAGGATCGGCGACGCCACCTAACGGGCGGAGCAGTAGTCCGTGGATGGCGGAGAAAGTGGCGGCGTTGAGGCCGATGCCGAGCGCCAAGGTCGTGATAGCGATGACGGCGAAAAGCGGGCTCTTCACCAGCATGCGCAGGCTGTACTGTAAATCTTTGATTACGTTACCGATCACGAATCAAACCCCGATTATCTTGTGTTCGTAGACATTAGCGTCCGCTGATGGACGTCGCCCGAGCCGTCAAGCAATAGAACGAGCCGGGTCCTCAAAAAGTTCGATCTCAAGGCCCCATATCCACCGACGCGGTATTCCCATAGACAGCGATCCCCGGACTACCCATGGGACCGTACCCCTCGAAGGGCGGCAGGCTGTACTTCCTCCATGTCTCGTACCAGGCGATGTCGGCTCGGATGAGGAAATCGAGCGGGACCGGGGGGTGGCCCTCGAGCGGCGATCCCGGCTCGATGCACCATGTATCGAGATGCGGGATGACATAGACAAGCACGATGTGGTGGAGGACCCGCGTCTCGCTGCTGGCGGTTATCGGCTCAAATGACTTTTGTCGCGGTCTCGCTTACAATCCTCGCTCTTGGGGCGTAACAAGAATCTCGATCCGAATCGAAAGGCAATCTCATGAAGTCTGCACTGCTACCCTTACTGACGTTAGTCGCTGCAACGGCGCTCGCGGAAGCGCCCGATACGGTGTTTCTCGATGAGCTCACTTGGACCGAAGTCCGGGACAAGCTCGAGAGCGGCACGAACACGATCATCGTTGCCACCGCGGGGACGGAACAAAACGGTCCGCACATGGTGCTCGGCAAGCACAAGTTCATCATCCGCGCCGCATCGGAGCAGATCGCGCGCGAGCTCGGCAACACACTGGTCTCGCCGGTCATCACGCACGTTCCGGAAGGCGGCATCGATCCGCCGACGGGTCACATGCGCTATCCGGGCGCCATCACGCTTCCGAACCCCTATTTCATGAAGGTCGTGGAGTACACCGCGCGGAGCCACAAGGCGCACGGTTTTACGAAGATCGTGTTCATCGGCGATAGCGGCGGCAATCAGCGCGGCATGAAGGAAGTCGCGGATGCGCTCAACGAGGAGTGGCGTGGCGGTCCGACGCGCGTGTTCTTCGTGGCGGATTACTACTCGAATAACGGGTTTCGCGATTGGCTCGAATCGCAGGGCGAGGCCGCGGAGTCCATCGGTCGCCACGCCGGCATCACCGACACGTCACAGCTCCTCGCGGTAGCGCCCGAGCATATCCGCCTCGATGCGCGGAAGCCGGGCGGCGGGTTTGAAGGCAGCGGCGTGCGCGGCGACCCGACCAAAGCCTCCGTCGAGTACGGCAAGAAGGGCATCGCGTTCAAAGTCGAGACCGCCGTCCGCGAGATCAAGAGGATGATTGCCGAGGCGGAGGCGTCGAGATAGACAAACTCTTCGAAGTCGTCCACGGGAAGTGTCCCGCGGAGGCGTGGTCGCGCGGGGTCTCGCTTGCTCGCGCGGGCGCCGTTTCCATCGACCATCGGGACGACGAAGAGATCGAAGCACGCGTGGTCGTTCTCGGCGCGCCGCTCACGCCGAAGATTTCGCTCTATCCCGAGGACGTCGAGTGGGATTGTGACTGCTCGAGCCCGCTCGATGCTTGCGAGCACGTAGCGGCGACCCTCATCGCCCTCCGGCAAGGAACGCACGAGACGAGCGCAGCCCAGGGTATCGAATATCGTCTTCGCCGCACGCGGGAAGGGCTCTTCTTCGAGCGCGGAGTATCGGACGATGCCCGCTTTCAAATCATCGACGTGCCGTTGGACGCGCTCGCGTCCGGCCGATTTCATGGCCCGAGCGTCGACGCGACGCCGGCGGACTTGGCGGTCGAAACTGCACTTCACGGTCAAAGGCATGGCGTCCTTCCTCGTCGCGCGGTTGCGCGCGTGCTTCGCGCTCTCGCGCGGGTGGACCGGGTTCAGCTCGATGGCGACCCGGTGCGGATTTCGGGGGAGGCGATCGCCCCTTCGGTTGTCGTCGAGGATGTGCCCGGCGGCATCAGGCTGCGTCTCGCGTCGCGTGGCATTCTCGATGAATCCGTCGTTCTTGCAGACGGTGTGCTGCATCCGGCGGCGGAGCCGTCGCTTTGGAGCCGCGAGCGCCGCGACCTCGAAGAGGGACGCGTCTTTCGGGCGGACGAGCTTTTTGAGCTCGTCGGCGCGGTATTACCCTCGTTGAAGAAGCGCCTGACACTCGACATCCGCACAAAGAAGCTCCCGACCGCAGTGCGCGCACGCCCGCGGATGTCGCTCGTCTGCAAACGGGATGGCGATCATCTCTACTTGCTTCCCGGCATCGTCTACGGTAATCCACCGACGGGGCGCGTTGTTGGTGAGCGGGGCGGGCGTCTCGTGGCGCTTGGTGGTGACGTTCCCATTCGCGACCTCGACGCGGAACGTGCGCTCGCGGAGAGATTTCGCTACGAGCTCGGTCTCGAAGTTGGGCGCGGCGAAGAGCTCGACACCGAGACCGCCATCGAGATGACGCAAACCCTCGAACGGTTCGACGGTCATATCGAAGGCGACGGACTCGCCGCCTTTCGTTTGCACCCAGCGCTTACCGCCGAGCTCTCGGCGGAGGAAGGCCGCTTCGACGTCCGTTTTGGAAACGCCGACCCGAAGACCGTTCTTCGCGCTTGGCGCGACCGCGCTTCGCTGGTCCCGCTCCGCGACGGAGGCTTCGCGCCTCTTCCCATCGATTGGCTCGAGCAATACGGGGATGCGGTCGCGGACTTGCTCGCGGCGAAAGAAGCGACGGGCGAGCTTCCACGTGCCGCGCTGCCCGACCTCGCGCGCCTCTGCGACGACCTAGGCACCCCGCCGCCTCCGGGCTTCGACGCGCTTCGGAAGGTCGTCGACGATTTTGAAGGGCTTCCCGAAGCGTCCATGGCGGAATCGCTGCGAGCGGAGCTCCGCGACTACCAGAGGCGCGGCGCGAACTGGCTCGCTTTCTTGCGGGAGATCGGGTTCGGCGCGCTCCTCGCGGACGACATGGGGCTCGGCAAGACGGTCCAAGCTTTGAGCGTTCTCACCGGTCGATGCCTGGTCGCGGCGCCGACGAGCGTCTTACGCAACTGGGTCGATGAGGCGGCGCGTTTCCGCGCCGACCTCTCCGTTTGTCTTTTCCATGGCCCGTCCCGAGAGCTAGACCCGAACGCGGACCTCACCGTTACGAGCCATGCGCTGTTGCGCCTCGATCGCGAGCCTCTCAACGCCGTCCTATGGGACACGGTCATCATCGATGAAGGCCAAGCGATCCGTAACCCGGATACGGATCTCGCCCGCGCCGCCTACGGCCTCGAAGCGCGCTTTCGCGTCAGCTTGACGGGAACACCTATCGAGAACCGGCTCGTCGACTTGTGGAGTCAGCTCCACTTTCTCAATCCTGGGCTTCTCGGTGGGCTATCCGACTTCGAAGAGCGGTATGTGCGCCCGCTCGAGCGGGGCGAGGCGGAGCCTCTCGAACGGTTACGCGAGCGCATTCGGCCGTTCTTCTTGCGCCGTCTCAAGAGCGAAGTCGCGCCCGAGCTTCCGCCACGCACCGAGATCACGCTGCGCGCTGAGCTCACGGATGAAGAACGCAAGGTCTATGAGGCCGTTCGCCTCGCCGCGCGCCGTGATGTGCTATCCGCGCTCGGAAGGAAGGCGAAAGTGCTCGCGGCTCTCGAAGCTTTGCTGCGGCTGCGCCAGGCGGCGTGCCACGCGGCGCTCGTGCCTGGACAAGAAGCTTCGACCTCTTCCAAAACCGAGCTCCTCGCAAACACGCTCGAGACCGCGGCGGCCGAAGGACACAAAGCGCTCGTGTTCTCGCAATGGACCTCGATGCTCGATTTGCTCGAGCCGCATATGAGAGCGCACGGTCTTTCCTATGTACGGCTCGACGGCTCGACGCGGGATCGCGGGGCAGTCGTGGACAGGTTTCAGAACGAGGACGACGTCTCGGTTTTTCTCATCTCTCTCAAGGCGGGAGGCGTCGGATTGAACCTCACCGCTGCCGATCACGTGTTTCTCTTCGACCCGTGGTGGAACCCGGCCGTCGAGCAGCAAGCGTTCGATCGCGCCCACCGGATAGGGCAGGACAAACCCGTTTTCGTCCATCGTCTCGTGGCTTCGAATACGGTGGAAGAGCGCATCCTCGAGCTCCAGAACGAGAAACGCGCCCTTGCGGAAATGGCGGCGGGCTCTCAGGGGGCGTCTCTGACCCGCGACGATCTGTTGCGACTCATCGAGGCGTAGAATAAGAGGTCCATGAAACTCGATAGCCAGCGCCACCTCTTCGACATTCCCGATGACATCACTTACTTGAACTGCGGCTGTATGTCGCCCCTAATGCACCCCGTACGGGATGCGGGCGTCGCGGGGTTGACGCGCAAATGCCAACCGTGGATGATCTCGTCCCGCGATTTCTATACCGGGTCAGACGCTCTGCGGGACGCGTTTGCGTCGCTCGTGCACGCCGAGCCTGAAGACATCGCCATCGAGCCGTCCGCGAGCTATGGGATGTCCACCGCCGCCAGGAATCTCCCACTCTCGAAAGGGCAGCGCGTGATCGTCGTCGAGGACCAGTTCCCGTCACACGTCTATCCGTGGCGGGAGCGCGCCAAGGAAGTCGCCGCCGAGGTCCGCACGCTAAAGCGGCCGAAGGACGACGATTGGAACGAGACCGTGCTCGCGGCCATCGATAGCAGGACGGCCATCCTGGCGCTCCCGCAATGTCACTGGACCGATGGCGGTTTGTTCGATCTCGAGTGCTTGTCGTCCGTTTGCCGCGAGAAGGGTGTCGGCTTCGCGCTCGACGTGACGCAGTCCGCCGGGGCCTACCCCATCGACGTTCGAAGAATCCAACCCGACTTCATGACAGCGGCAACCTACAAATGGCTCATGGGTCCGTACTCGCTCGGCCTGCTCTATGTCTCGAAGCGCTGGCAAGAAGAGGGGCGGCCCATCGAGCACAATTGGATCCACCGCAAGAACTCGGAGAACTTCGTACGGCTCGTCGACTACGAGGATGAGTTCGAGCCGGGCGCGGTGCGCTTCGACGTCGGTGAGCGCTCGAATTTCGCGCTCGTCCCGGCGGCCGAAGCGGGGATTCGGCAGATCCTCACGTGGGGCGTCGAGAATATTGCCGAGACGCTGTCTGGCCTGACGGGAGCGATTGCCGAGCGCGCGCGTGACTTGGGGCTCGACTCCATGCCGGCGGACAAACGCGCGGGCCACTATCTTGGCTTGAAGATGGCCGGAGGCCTCCCAACGGATCTGTTGGCCAAGCTGGCCGCGCGCCGTGTCTACGTGAGCGTGCGCGGCCCTTCGATTCGGGTGACGCCGCATGTCTTCAACGACGCTCGCGACGTGGACCGTTTGTTGTCCGAGTTCGAAGAGGTCTTGTAATATACCGTCCATCCGATGAAGGTCTATCTCGACGCCGTCCGCGAAGTGCTCGAGGCCGGCACGCGCAAGGAAAACCGTACCGGAATCGATACGCTCTCGACGTTCAACATAAATTATGAGATCGACCTCGCCGAGGGCTTCCCGCTCCTGACGACGAAGAAGATCTCGTGGAAGAACATCGTCGTCGAGAACCTGTGGTTTCTATCGGGCGACCGCCATATCGGGCTTCTGAAAAAACACGGCTGCAAGTTCTGGGATCCTTGGGCGGATGAAGAAGGCCGTGTGCCGAGCGCCTATGGCAATTTCTGGCGTCATTTTCCCGTGCACGAATCGGGGGAGGCCCGCTTCAACGACCAAATCGCGTGGTTTCTCGCAGAGCTCGAGCGGAACCCGATGTCGCGCCGCCTGGTCGTCTCGGCCTGGGCGCCGGGAAACGCTCAGACGAGCCAGCTCCCGCCCTGCCACTGCCTCTTCATGTTCAACGTGCAAAACCACGCGGACGGTGAGCCCCGGCTCAATCTTCACCTCACGCAGCGAAGCTGCGATATGGGGCTCGGCATCCCCTACAACATCGCCGGCTACAGCTTTCTCCTCGAGCTCTTCTCGCACTTCACCGAGATTCGGCCCGGCTTTTTCGGCCACGCGCTCGTCGACGCCCACATCTACACCGCGAAGACCGACGGCTCGATGGCCGAGTACGATCACGTTCCCGGCCTGAAAGAGCAGCTGACGCGCGAGCCGCGCTCTTTGCCGAGACTTCGGATCTCGCCAGACTTGCGCTCGCTCGACGACATCGAGGCGCTTCTCCATGAAGAGACCGATACCGTGATGCGCCATTTCGAACTGGACGGCTACGACCCGCATCCCACGATCGCCTTCAAGGTGGCTGTTTGAGCCACGGCATCGGCATCATTGCGGCGGTTTCACCCGAGGGCGTCATCGGCGTGGATGGTGGCATTCCGTGGCGCTATGCGGAAGACTTCAAAAGGTTCAAACGGCTCACGCTCGGGACCACGGTTGTCATGGGACGCCTCACGTGGGAGTCGCTCCCAAAGAAACCGCTCGTGGATCGCCGAAACGTCGTGATCACGCGACGCCAAATCGAAGGTGTCGAGTGCTTTCCCGATATCGCTTCGGCTCTCGCGACTTCTGAGGGCGACGTCTGGTTCATCGGAGGTGCACGCATCTATGAAGCCGCGATGCGCTTTGCCGACTTTATCGACTTGACCTATGTGCCCGATCGCGTCGAGGCGCCGGGCGCGGTCTACTTTCCCGAGATCGACGAGGCGATCTGGGAAGCGGGACCGCTCGAGACGGATCCCGAGAACAACCGATTGAATCGCCGCGTCTATCGCCGCAGAAAGAGAGATTCAAGTGAGTGAGAGTGATACGAAACACACCTTCGTGACGAGCGAAGATCTTCCGAGCCCTCTCGGACCTTATTCCCCAGGCGTAACCCTCGACGATCTCATCTTCGTTTCCGGCCAGGGCGCTGTCGACCGGCGTTGTTGCACCGCTCTGGCTGAGAGCAAATGCGCCTATGGTGGTGGCCGAGGTATGTTCGACCATGAAGTATCCCAAGCGCAGCCAGTACAAGCACGCGAAGCAGAAGAAGTACCACGTTCGCAACTGGGCGGAATACAACGAAGGGCTGCGCCGCCGAGGCGATTTGACGGTCTGGTTTGACGAGGAGGCAATCGCGAACTGGATGGCCGACAAGACTGGTAAGCCTGGCGGTCAACGGGTCTATTCAGACCTGGCGATTGAAACGAGCCTGGTTGTCCGCATGGTGTACAAGCTCGCCTACCGCCAAACCGAAGGCTTCTTGAACTCGATCGCCTCGCTTCTCGGGCTCGGTATCGAGATCCCGGACTACTCGACGCTGTGTCGGCGCTCGAGGCTGCTCCGCAAGAAGCTGCGGATTCCGAAAGCCGCAAGCAGTCAACCCATCCACCTGATGATCGATAGCACGGGCTTGAGGATTCATGTTGGAACCGCCCGCAAACCGCCAAAGCAGCGCGCATGGCGCAAGTTGCACATCACCGTTGATCGCGAGACCGGCAACATTGTTGCGTCCGAACTGACGGCGTCACGAGCTCGTGACGCAACCCGAGTCCCCGCTTTGCTAACGCAGATTCAAGCACCTCTAGTGTCGGTGGCGGCGGACAGTGCATACGACAAGGAAGCGGTCTACGAAACCATCGAAGCGCACAGCCCTGGACGAAGGACGCGCGTGGTGATTCCGCCGCAACGAAACGCGACGCTCAGTCAGAATTCGAACACGGCCATGCAGGAGCGAGATCGCCATATTCGTGCCATCGAAAGACACGGCCGACGTGAATGGTACAAGCTCTCAGGCTGCACCAAGCGAAGCATGGTGGAAAACGCGGTCTATCGTTACAAGGCGACCATCGGGCCTGAGATGCGGACTCGAACGTTGGCGAGGCAACGAGTTGAACACCGAATTGGGTGCGAGATACTCAACAAGATGACCGCGCTCGGGATGCCCGATACGTACTGCGCCGGGTGACTCTGCCACCGGCACAGGGAGGTCAGCGATTTGCTCCGAGCCGTGCAACAACGCCCGGCACCGTCCAGAATCGCGCCGTCATCGGGGCAAACGGTCTCGTTTCCCTCGAAATGGCGCCCACACTTCGTGCATTGACGCATGAAGTGATGTTAAGTGGCACGAACGGACGAATCAACCGCCGGCCGGGTGGGAGCCTTGGCTTCGAACGAAGAGCTGAGGGACAATGCAGGCAACGTTCCCATGACAATAATGACACCGTCTCCCGCTCAATCGTCATCGGAGGCGATTGAGTCTTTTCTGGAAGACCTGACGCATCGCCGCGGGCTCTCCGCGCATACGGTAAAGAACTATCGTTCGGATCTTCTTCAGTTTCGCGCTTTCGCCGAAGCGTCTCTCGACATCAAAGCTTGGAGCGGCATCGACGTTCTGACCATCCGCGCGTTTCTCGCCGAGCTTCAAAAGAACGGTATTGCCCGCTCCTCCATCGCACGCAAGCTCGCCTCGATCCGGACCTTCTTCCGCTATCTGACGCGAGAAGGCAGAGTCGACAAGAACCCCGCCCGGCTCGTGGCCACCCCGCGGCTCGACAAGAAGGTGCCCGCGCGACTCGAGCAAAGCGAAGTCGAGAGACTTCTAGACGCCCCCGATGCGAGCACCGCGCTCGGACGGCGCGATCGCGCCCTGCTCGAGCTTCTTTACGCGACAGGCCTACGTGTGGGAGAGCTCGTCTCTCTCGACCTCGCAACGCTCGATCTCGACAACAGGCTCGTGCGCGTCCACGGCAAAGGCAACAAGGAGCGCATCATACCTTTTGGCGAGCTCGCCGCCGACGCGCTCCGTGTTTACTCGAAGGATCGCCGCGAGCTCGTGCGCGCCGGACGCGGCACGGACGCGTTGTTTCTGAACGCGCGTGGCGGCCGTCTCACATCACGCTCGGTGCGACGGCTTACGGATCGCTACCTTCAGCTAGTCGCTCTTAGCGCGAGCTTGTCGCCCCACAGCCTGCGACACGCTTTCGCGACCCATCTGCTCGAGCGTGGCTGCGACTTGCGCTCGATCCAGGAACTCCTCGGCCACGAAAGCTTGTCGACGACGCAAAAATATACGACGCTGTCGACACAGAGGCTTTTGGACGTCTACGAAAAAACCCACCCCAAAGCGTAGTTCAGGATTCAGGATTCAGGATTCAGGATTCAGCATTCACCATCTCTCAAGACTGTGGCGATCTTTCAGTCTTGAGAGTTCCTGAATCCTGAATGCTGAATCCTGAAATCAATAGCGGACCGCTTCGACATGTTCATGATGGTGGCCGAAAATGCGCTTGAAGCGCTTGATGTCTTCCTGGGTGCCGGTGGCTTTGGCCATGTTGTCGCTGAGCTTCACCGTGCGGAGGCCGTCGGCTTCCACCGCTTTGACCACGATCGAGATCGGATCGAAGCCTAGATCGTTTGTCAGGTTCGTGCCCCATCCGAAGCTCAGCTTGATCCGTCCATGGAAACGCTCGGACAATTGGAGGATCATGTCGAGTTCGAGGCCGTCGCTGAAAATCATAAACTTCTCCTTCGGATCCACGCCGTACGACTCGTAGAAGCTCAATGCGCGCTCGCCGAACTCGAAAGGATCCCCTGAGTCGTGCCGGAGCCCCTTCCAGGCCCGCGCTTGAGCTTCCGTCATGTCGCGAAAGAAAAACTCCGAGCCGTAGGTATCCGTCAACGCGATGGAGAGCCCCCAGCCATAGAGCTCCCACCAATCCTTCAACACCCGATTGTGTGAAGCACGGATGCGGTCGTCCGATTCGTGCATGATGCTCGACATCACCATGTAGAGCTCGTGCGCGGAAGTTCCCATCGGGACGAGCCCGTGCAGCATCGCCGACTCGGTGGCCGACGTGCCGGCGAACTGGCCAGGGATCTCGTCGGCGAGCACGCGGTCGACATAGTGCTGCCACTCACGACTGAAGCGACGCCTCGTGCCGAAATCGACGAACTCGATCTCGGGATGCTCGCGCAGAGCTCGAATCTTTTCCGCGAGCCTGAGCTTGCCTCGGGCATAGACGAGGTCTTGCTCGAAGGGCGAGAGCTTGCGCAAAAGGCTGCGGTTATAGAGCTCGTTCAAAAGAGCGAGTGCTACCGTCTCCCAGTAAATAGCTTCGGACCACAAGCCGTGAAACCGCATCTGAAAGCTGCCATCCTTCTCTTCGAGTTCGTAGTCGGGAAGACGCAGCTGGCGCAAAAACTGAAGGTAGTCCTCGGTGAACATCCGATCCCCGTATTCGTTCGTCCCACGGAGATAGTGGAGCTCGCTGTTGTTGAACCGGAGGCTCCGCGCGTGGTCGAGCTCGGCGCAGAGCTCGTCCCGATCGACAATGTCCGCGAGCCGCACGTGCCGCGTCCTGTTGGTTAAAGCATAGGTGACGGCAACGTCCGGGTAACGCAGAAACACCATCTGCCCCATGGTGAACTTGTAGAAATCGACGTCGAGCAAAGATTTGATGATCGGCATGGCTACCGCATTTCCTCTTCGAGCGTCGCGGGGAGCTCGGGCCAAGCGTCGATGGGCTCGCTGCAGAGGACTCGATGCATCCCGGCTTGTTCGAACTCTCGAAAGACAGCATCGGCCTCGTCGGTGAAATCGGCGACACCCGGGACGACGACCGGTGAAGTCGCGTCCTCGAGCAGATAGACTTTCCGCGCGAGCGCGGGATCGCGCTTTTTGATCTCGGCGAGCAGATCGGCAACCGTCCACGCGACGCAGTGACTCTTCGCTTGACCGGCCACGATGAGCGCGTCGTAGGCGAGAAGCTCTTCGACGAACGCGTCGTCTTTGGATGGTGCAAGCCCACCGGATTCCGTGGACAGCTCGGGCCGAAGCGCCGAGTAGTTCTCGGTCAACGGATGATCGCCTTTGACCTCGAACGCCGTCTGAGCGCCGCGCACGATGTTGTGAAAGAAAACGGCCTCCTCGACGGTGGAGACGAGCGCGTGGCCGATGCCTCCGAGCATCGCGTGGTAAGGCCACACCATGAGGGAGTACTTACCGTTCTGGCTGAGGCTCCGGCAATATTGCTCCAGATATTTCTGGTCACAGCCCGGAATCGATTCGGCCGCCCGCGGGCTCACCGTCCACCGGCCGGAGGTGACGTCGTCGAGTGTTACCACCGTCATCGGCTCGGGGTGCTCCCCGGCCGCGTCGACGAGAAAGGCGCTATGGAAGATCTGCATCGCTTTGTGGGTGTCGAGCGTGGCATGGATGCGCGTGATGCGATCGAGATTCTCGTAGATGAATCGACAAAGCCGTTTGTTGTCCTCGACAGCGGCCATCCCCGATCGCCCCGCAACAAAGAGCTCGAATTCCGGAATACAAAATGTGTTCTGGACGTCCACGAGCAGAAGCCCGATACGATACGCGTCACGTGAGGAGGGCGCCGCGGCGTGCTTCTCGCGCCACCGGCGAGCTTCGCGGGCCAGCTTCTCGTAAGGGACGCGAAAGACATCACCCACTTTTTCGGGATCGAAATGTTCCGGTATCATCAAAAGACCTCCACGATCTCTGGCTCGCGGCTCGTGAAGCGATAGAGCATCGCTGGCCGGTGACGTCCGCCCGTTGATTTCTCACCGGAGGCCTGAACGATACCGAGCGACGAGACTTTCTTGCGGAAGTTCCGCTTGTCGAGCCTTCGGCTCAGCACCGTTTCATAGGCCGCCTGGAGCTGGCTGAGGGTGAACTTCTCCGGGAGCAGCGACCACATCACGTTCGTGTATTGAACCTTCGCGGTCAGTCGCGCCCGGGCGTAATCGAGAATGGTCTCATGGTCGTAAGCAAGTTTCCCGGGGAGCCCTTCAAAGCTCCAAAATCGCACTTGTCGATATTTATCGGTCGTCCGCAGTTCGAGACCGTCGCGCTGGACGAGTGAGAAATAAGCGATCGAGACGACCCGGCCGCTCGGGTCCCTCGACTCGTCGTCGAAGCTATAGAGCTGCTCGAGATAGACGTGGCAGAGCCCCGTCTGCTCCTCGAGAATCCGCGCCGCCGCTCCATCGAGCCTTTCGCCGTCGTCAATGAGCCCTCCTGGTAGCGCCCACACACCGTCGAACGGGTCCTGTTTCATCTGGATGAGCAGCACGTCGAGCCTTCCCTCGTCCACCGTGAAAATGCAGTTATCCACGGCAACTAGAACCTGCTGCGTTTTCTTAGCCATCCCGTATCTGGTGTTAGTGTATGTTTTACATCATAAATCGTACGCGAAAGGTAATCGCGCGTCAAACGGGGGAGTTGCTAGAGAAGCTGGGCGGCGCCGGCGAAGGAGAGAATCTCGCCGGCGGTCTGAAAGCGGTCTTCGGGGTTCTTGGCGAGGCAAAGAAGCACGAGCTCTTCGAGCTTCTCGTTGATCTCGGTGCGTTTTGGCCGCAGCGGCGGGGGCGGCGTATGCAGGTGGTGCATCAAGAGGTTCGGGTGGCCTCTTTTCCGCTGCCGCACGGCCCGGTCAGCGCCCGTTCTCCTATTTGGGCGCAAACGTGGCACTCGAAAATCGAGATTAGAGACCAAAACCGAAAATGAGGCCAGTTCCGCCCTTCTAGCGCATCTCTGGTGCCACCTACCGCTACAAAACCCCGTCCTGTGCCAAAACTCGGCCCATTTGAAATAGACCATAAATCAGCAGCTTAGTGTCTGTGTTTCCGACTGGGCAGCGAGTTGCGATCTTCTTTATTGCGGACGACAGCCGGTCTGATCTCCACCTTCGGCCAGCCCGGCGCGGATCGCCTATAATCCGGCCATGCGCTCATTGCTGAAGATTGCCCTTGGCATTGCCGCACTAGTCGTGGCGTTCGGGGCCGGGTGGCTCGTCGCGATCACCGGCACCGGTCAACCCTGGTGTCACTCTCGGAACTCGAGCGGGGGTTCGCCGAGCGGATGCAGAACGTGGTGCTTACCGGCCACTACACGCTCAAAGGCCGTGAGCGTCGCGACGACAAGCCGGAACGCTACGAGATCACCAGAGTGGCAAAGGTCGGCGAGCACCGTTGGCGGTTCGACGTTCACATGACCTACGGGAGTGTCGACATGACGCTGCCGGTCGTCGTGCCCATCCGGTGGGCGGGTGATACCCCCATAGTCACCATTACGGACATGGTCATCCCAGGGCTCGACGGTACCTTCACGGCGCGGGTCATGTTTTACGCGGAACGGTACGCTGGCAGCTGGCAGCACGGCGAGTACGGTGGGCTCATGTACGGCACGATCGCGCCGCTGAGCGACTAAGATGAATTTGCTGCTGCATTGAATGGACAGATGCCCTCGGCGGCGGCGACGTACTGACCGGCTCGGCCGTCGCGCTCACCCGAGTCACGGCGTTGTCGTCTGGTCCAAATACTCGAACGCCCAGCGGGTCAGCAGTTTGCACCTTCCCAAAGGCCGCCCTTGATATCGAAGAGCAGATCGAAGAGATCGAGGAGAACGAGGAGCTCGTTGAATCATGGACACCTAGGTTTCGGCGACACTGAAGGGAGATGGCCATACGCGGCGGGCCGCCAACATTTGATTGCGGAAGCACCCGTGGTGGAGCTCACCGCTCCCGCTACAGCGCTAGGTAAGCCGATTCCAGCATGGCACCAGAATAGCAGAAAGTCTCGGCTCTTCACGGACTTCTATAGCCGGGGCCTCGAAGGACCTGGCCTGGCCGCTCGTCCGTAATTTTGCCGTCTTCGACCACGGGGCGTCCGTTCACGAGCACGTGACGAACGCCAACTGAGTAGCGATTGGGCTCCTCGAAGGTCGCGACGTCACGAATGGTCTCCGGGTCGAACACCGTGATGTCGGCGGCCATACCGGGACGGAGAATGCCCCTGTCCTGAAGCCTGACCCGCGTCGCTGGACGAGACGTCATCTTGCGAACGGCCTCCTCCAAGGTGAGGAGCTTCTCTTCGCGGACATATTTGCCCAAGATACGAGGAAACGTTCCCCAGGCGCGGGGATGTGATTTGCTCTCGGACAGGGGGCCGTCTTCCGCACGGGCCGCGGAGTCAGTGTTGATCGAAATCAGCGGGTGTTTCAGCGCGGCCCGCACGTCATCCTCCCGCATGATGGAAATGATGCACGAAGTAGCGCCATAGTCGGCGATAACGAGATTTATGAGCGCGTCGCGTGGATCCTTTCCCATCTCACGACCGATCTCGGCGAGCGTCATCCCCTCCCACTGGCGCAAGGCGGGGTCGCGCACCGAACTCACCAGCACTCCTTCAGCGCCCCCCGAGCCGTACCACTGGTTCTCCCAATCGGTAATGGAGGGATCCGCCATCTCGGCCTTGATCCGCGTGCGCAGCGCCGAGTCCGCCAAGCGTTCGATCATGTCGTCTGTTGTTCCTTCTCGAACCCACACGGGAAGGCATGCAGCGAGGGCGTTCGAGGCTCGATCGTAGGGGTATTGGTTGGCGCTGACGTCAAGTCCGCGGGCCCGTGCCGTTTCGAACTTCTCAAGCACCTCGGGCATCTTGCCCCAATTCGCCTTGTAGGCCGTTTTCAAGTGCCAGACCTCGGTCGGAATCTGAGCACGCTCGGCGATCGCGAAGACTTCGTCGAGGGACTCGAAGATGAGGTTCCCCTCTGAGCGTTGGTGGGTGATGTAGATGCCGCCATAGTCCGCCGCGACCTTGGCAAGCTCGACCAACTCGTCCGTCGAGGCAAAGCGGTTCGGAACGTACTGAAGCGAGCTGCTGAGCCCGAGCGCTCCGTCCTCCATCGCCTCGGCAACAAGCTTCTTCATCGCTTCGAGTTCCTCGAGGCTTGCGGGACGATCTTCTCGACCGACAACGTAGTCCCGCACGCCGCCTGAGCCGACGAAGGTGGCAATATTGATGGCAGCGAGAGAGCGGGTCTCGACCCGGTCAAAATACTCCGCCAAGGTACGGAAATCCTGTTCGACACCGAAATATCGGTAGCTTGCCGATGCAGCTTCCACCATGCGGTCATTCACCGGAGCGATGGAAGCCCCCTCTCCCGTAATTTCGGTTGTGATGCCCTGCATAATCTTGCTCGCGGCCCGACCATCCACGAGAATGTTGAATTCCGACTGACCCAACATTCCCTTCGCGTTGGCGTCGGGCCGCGAAAGTAGACCTTTGGCGGCGTCGAGGAGGTCCTCGGGGGTGTAGTCGGTGACGGCGATCATGCGAGTTTCACGAGCTGCGGCCAAATTGTCCTGCCGCAGCTGCACCACGGCATAGGGCTCTTCTTGCGTTCTCGGATCGACAAGGCCGACCGGTTTCATGGGTCCGAACCGGAGCGTGTCGACACCGCGCGCCGCCATGACCTCGACGGGAAGGCAGCTCTCGAAATACAGCCGCTTGTAGATCTCGTGCAGGTCGATGGTCGAAGCCGCGATCAGGGCTTCGTAAAAGACACCGTACTCCTCCCGGTTCATCGGACAGTTGATGTAATCATCTCCACCTTTGCCGTAGCGCGACGCCCGGAACGCCTTGTCGAAGTCGATCGTCTCGACTTCGAGCACGGGGCTCACCGCGTCGTAGAAATAGAGGTAGTCGCTGCCAGTGAAAGCATGGATGGACGCCGCGAGCGCGTCCGAAGTGAGCGGGCCTGTTGCGATGATGACGGTCCCGTCCTCGGGGATCGCCGGGATCTCCTCGCGCACGATGTCGATCGTGGGCGAAGCTTCGAGCCGCTCGGTGATGGTGCGCGAGAAAAGGTCGCGGTCGACTGCGAGGGCCTGCCCTGCCGGAACACGACTCGCTTCGGCCGCCTCGATCACGAACGAGCCGAGCCGCCGCATCTCCTCTTTGAGAAGACCGTGCGCGTTCGTCAGGTCATCGGAGCGCAGCGAGTTGCTGCAAACGAGCTCGGCAAAGCCATCGGTGCGATGGACCGGCGTCGGCTTGTGAGGCCGCATCTCGAATAGACGCACCGAAACGCCCCGAAGCGCGATCTGCCAAGCCGCTTCCGTCCCCGCAAGCCCCGCCCCAATAACGGTGACTTCGGGAATCTCCACGACGCCTATTTAAGCGCAAACCGACCAAGAAGGCACGCCTGAATGCCGAGTGCCGATCAAGCCCTAGCAGGCTCGGGCTCCGGCTCGGGCTCCGGCTCGGGCTCCGGCTCGGGCTCCGGCTCGGGCTCCGGCTCGGGCTCCGTGCTCTTCTTGTACTTGCAGCCTTCCTGCGTGCATGCGAGATGTGGGCCGTCGCGCTTGGTTTTCTTCTCGAAGATGACGGGAAAGCCGCATTCAGGGCAAGGCTCCTTCACCGGCATGTACCAGCTCGTAAAGTCGCAATTCGGGTACTCGCTGCAACCGTAGAAGAGCTTCCCGCGGCGCGAGCGGCGCTCGACGACTTGTCCTGGGCAGTTCTCTTTCGGGCAGGTGACGCCGACCTCCTTCTGCTTGATGAACTTGCAGTCGGGATAGGCGCTACACGCGGTGAACTCGCCATAGCGTCCGTGTTTGATGACGAGCTGGTTCTCGCACTTCGGGCACTTCTCGTCGAGAAGCTGATCTTTCTTCGTCTCGAGCGATCCATCGGCGCCTCTCAAGATGCGCCGCGTATTCTTGCAGTCGGGATATCCTGAGCAGGCGAGAAACTGACCGTAACGGCCTTTCTTCAGCACCATCGGGCGTCCGCATTTCTCGCACTCTTCGTCTTGGAATGCGTCCGGATCGGCGGAGTCTTTGTCCTGATAGTTCTGGATCTCACGCGTGTTGCGGCAGTCGGGATAACCAGAGCAGGCGAGGAAGTGGCCGAATCTTCCCCACTTGATCACCATCTGCTTCCCGCATTTGTCGCAGACTTCCTCCGTCTCGAGCTCCATGGCCTTGACGTTGGTCATGTTCTCTTTGGCGTCTTCGAGATCCTTCTTGAATTTCTCGTAGAAGCCGTCAATCGTCGTGAGATAGTTGGCGCCCCCTTCCTCGATCTTGTCGAGAAGCTCCTCCATCTGTGCTGTGTACTCGATCGCCATGATGTCGGCGAAGCTTCCCAGCAGAAGGTCGGTGACCAGAACGCCGAGCTCGGTCGGCACGAACTTCTTCGCGACTTTGTTGACGTATTCGCGATCGATCAGAACGGAGAGGATGCTCGCATAGGTGCTCGGACGTCCGATGCCTTTCTCCTCGAGCTCTTTGACGAGCGACGCTTCGGTGAAGCGCGGCGGCGGCTGCGTGAAATGCTGCTCGGGCTTGACCACGAGTAATTTGAGCACCTCACCTTCGTTGAGCGCCGGAAGCTGTTTGGGCCCGTCCGCTTTGGCGGTTCCTTCGGCCTCTTTCTGGGACTGGGACTCGGACTGGGCCTCGTCCTCGTCCTTGCCTTCCTCGTAGATCGTCAGGAAGCCCCTGAACTTGAGAACGGAACCGCGCGCACGGAGGCTGTAGCGGCCGGCTTCGATCCCCACGATCGTTTCGTCGAACACGGCTGGCCGCATTTGCGAGGCAACGAACCGGTTCCAGATGAGCCGATAGAGCTTGAGCTCGTCGCGACCGAGATAAGCGGCGACGGATTCCGGGTCCCGCATCACGGAGGTGGGACGGATGGCTTCGTGTGCGTCCTGGGTGCCCTTCTTGCTCTTGTACACGTTCGGCTTTTCGGGGAGCATCTCCTCGCCATAGCGCTCGCCGACATATTCGCGGACTTCCGCGATGGCTTCGTCGGCAATCCGTGTCGAATCGGTTCTCATGTAAGAAATGAGGCCAACGGTTTCTTTGCCGAGCTCGATGCCCTCGTAGAGTCTTTGGGCAACCATCATCGTACGCTTCGCGGTAAAGCCGAGCTTACGGGCCCCTTCCTGCTGCAACTTGCTCGTGATGAAAGGGGGGACAGGGTTGCGCCGCCGCTCTTTCGCGGTGACCTTCTTCACTGCGAAATCGTTTTTCGAGAGCTCGTCGACGACGGCTTGGGTCGAGCTCTCGTCTTTGAGCTCGATGGTCTTCCCGTCCATCTTGTTGAGCTTGGCGACGAACGGAGGCGGGTTCCCGCCCTTGAGATCGGTGTGGATCGACCAGTATTCTTCGGACTCAAAGGCTTGAATCTCGCGCTCGCGCTCGCACACAATGCGAAGCGCGACGGATTGCACGCGTCCCGCGGAGAGACCGCGCCGAACCTTCTCCCACAAAAGAGGGGAGATTTGATAGCCCACGAGGCGGTCGAGAACCCGCCGGGCTTGCTGCGCGTCGACTTTGTCCTGGTCGATCTGGAGCGGATTCTTGATGGCTTCTTGGATCGCTTTTTTCGTGATCTCGTTGAAGAGGATGCGGTAAATTTTGCTGTCCTTGCCTCCGAGCTCTTCGGCCAGGTGGAAGCTGATCGCTTCGCCTTCGCGGTCGGGATCTGGAGCGAGGTAGATCGCCTCGGCCTTCTGCGCCTCGCTCTTGAGCTCCGAGAGGATCTTCTTCTTTTTGGGAATGACGACGTAGTCCGGTACGAAGCCGTGCTCGACGTCGACGCCGAGCTTGCTTTTCGGCAAGTCGCGCACATGTCCCATGGAAGCGCGGACGATGAAATTGCGCCCTAGAAACTTGTTGATGGTCTTCGCCTTGGCGGGCGATTCCACGATCACGAGTGATTTCGCCATGAGAATAGTGTAGCTAAAGACTGGAGATCTACAAACTCGTGTCAGTTTCGGTGCCCGCGGCTCATGTTGTAAGGCAAGGGGATGTGGGGATAAAGCAAAGATCTGTTCTGTTTTTTAATCCCCACCTCCCCTCCTATCCCCACCTCTCCTTGCCTTTTGCATTTCCTTGCCTTTTGGCATTTCGGGCAACGAGCGCTACGGCTTCACCTGGTAGAGACCAGAGCCGAGCCTCCAGATCCATCCTTTGACTTCGAGGCTGCACAAAACGGACAAAGCGCGCTCGGTAGGCATATCGACACGCTCGAGCAGCGTGTCGACATCCACCGCGGTCTGCGCTCGGCGGAGCTCGGTGAAAACAGCGCGCTCGTGCTCGTCGAGCTCGGGCCGCGCTGAAGCGGCAGCGGGGCGTCTGTCGCGAAGCAGCGCGCGTATCTCTGGCCGCAGCTCTTTGACAACGTCTCGAGCTTCCGTCACCAGCGTCGCGCCGTCGCGGATCAACGCATGCACGCCAGCGCTATTCTCGGCGCGTGCCGGGCCGGGCACGGCGAAGACTTCGCGGTTTTGTTCGAGAGCGTGTCGCGCGGAAACGAGCGACCCACTCTTGAGCGCGGCTTCGACGACGATCGTGCCCAGCGTCATCCCTGTAAGAATACGATTGCGCCGCGGAAAGTTTCGAGCGCGTGGGGGCTCGGCCGTCGCGAATTCCGAAAGGACGGCGCCGTTTTCGGCGATTTGCTCGGCGAGGCGGCGGTGCTCGCTCGGGTAAATATTTCGCAAGCCGGAGCCGAGGATCGCGATGGTCCTCCCTTGCTTCTCTAGAGCTCCTCGGTGTGCCGCGCCGTCGATCCCGCGTGCGAGCCCGCTCACGATCGTGAGACCCGCCCAGGCGAGCTCGCGCGCGAGCCGTGCTGCCATCTCGAGCCCGTAGCGGGTCGCGCGCCGCGAGCCCACGATTGCGAGCGAAAGCCCGTCGCTCGGATCGAGCTGACCCCAGAGGGTCAGAGCCAATGGAGGGTCCGGCGCCATCTTCAGCAGGCGAGGGTAGCTCGCATCGGTGAGCGCCAGCGCATCGAAACCCTCGGCGTGCAACGCGTCGAGCTCGCGCTGCGCGCGATCGAGTAACGAATCCGGGCTCGAGATGAGCTTATGGAGCGCTTTTTTACAAGAGCCGACGCGGCGGACGAGCTCCACGCGATCCCGGCAGGGCGTACTCTCGCTACGCGCCAGCGCGAGGGCGGCGATGAGCTCGTCTAGGTCAGTTGTGGAGCGTTTCACAGACATCTATAGTGTCTCCGGCGGACAATCTGGCCCTTCTGGCCATTTGGGAAATGCGGTCCGATACACTTGAATAGAATGACGAGAAACGAGCTCCCGACCCTCCTTCGGCTTGCGAAGGTGCTTGCGCAGCCTTTGGGGGTGGGCTACCATAGCCTAGCCGCCGCCATCACAGGGGTGATGGAACCTCGCAATTCTCTGTGAGTTAGAGGTAGATTTGTCCTTACGTGTTCGGCCTGTCATCGCAATCCTAACCCCCCTTGCGCTTTCTACCTGTCCGCTGCTCGCTGACGATCGCGAGGAGGCATCCCGCGCCCAGGTCGCTTTCGGTATCGAAGTCGCCCAACGGGGTCTTTGGCGGGAGGCGACTTATCGTTGGGAGAAGGCCGTCGAGTTCGACCCCGACAACGCCAGCGCCCGGAACAATTTAGCGGTGGCTTTCGAGCAGTCGGGTCAGTTCGACGAAGCGAACGAGGAATACGAAAGGGCGCTCGAACTCGATTCCGCTAACTTATATATCCGCCAGAACTATGAGCTCTTCAGAGAAGCGTATGAGAGAAAAAAGCGAACCGACAGGCGGGCGCGCCGGAACTGATCGGCGTCGGGCCCCGCTTTTCTTCCGTCTAATCGGCCTATCGCTGGGGTTTTTTGTGGCTTCCTGCACTTCGTATTACGAAGTGCCCATCGAAGTTCCCATCGACGCCAAGCTCGACGTCTCGCGGTTCAACCGCATTCTCGTCGCGAGCTTCACGACGCAGACGAACGAGCGTCTCGACCTCGACTCCGAGACGGTGCGCCTGCTCCGGAACCAGCTCCGTATGCGTTCCCAACTCCAAGTGCTCGACGCGGAAGTCGAGCCTCTCGGCGACTTTTCGGAAGAGGCGCTCGAGGATGCCGGCCTTCTCATCGAGTTCGCAGAGCTCGAGGAGCAGGCGCGCGCGGAGGGTGAAGAGGAGATTTCTCAGCAAGAGTGGATCGATCTCGAGCAGGACAAGCTTCTCGAAGATGAGGATTATTGGATGCAGCTTGGTGAGGAATATCAGAACCCGCTCATCGTAACGGGAAAGCTGAGTTTCGGATCCGAGTCTCGATCGGGCTTCACGCGCCGCGATCGCTATACGCGCGACGCGTTCAACCGGCCCCAGCTGCAGCGCAGTCAGCAGTTTCAGGAGCGGACGGGCTTTACCTTGAACGCCGAGTTCTTCTTTATCGATGGCGAAACGGGACGCACCATCCACCGTGAGCGCTTCACCGAAGAAGTTATCTACGGCCGTGACGAGCAGACCTCGGCGCTGTCGTCCTATTTCGAGCTGATGGATCGGCTTTTACCAAATTTCTTGAGCATTCTTTCGCCGCAAACGTTTCGGGGCACGAGGATTCTCTTGAAATGAATAATGCCTGAACATGAATAATGCCTGAACATGAATAATGCCTGAACATGAATAATGAAAGACGTGGTGGTCGTTACATCCTTGTGACTACAACGGGAGAACACTGCGCCTCACGAGCGCCGGGCTTTTTTCGCCGCTGAGCTTTGCGTCGTCGGGCAACACTGAAGCGATAGCTTCGGGAAACGATACGAGGTAACCGATGAGGAAAAGCTATAACGGAATCATGGGAAGAGCGGCGCTCGTTGTCATTGCGCTCTTGGCATCCACGGTCGTGGCGTTCGGCCAATCCTTCACGACGTTCTACGGCAAGAACAAAGTCAAGTACGACAAGCATCGGTGGGAGGTCTATCGGTCGCCGCATTTCGAGGTCTATTACTATCCCGAGTTCGAGCAGGAGCTCGGCCGTCTCGTCAGCTATGCTGAGAGCGCCTACGAGAAGGTCTCGAACGAACTCAAGCACGAAATCTCCTTCGCTATTCCGCTCATCCTCTATAAGACGTTCTCCGAGTTCGCTCAGACGAACTTGTACCCGATCGAGATCCCCGAAGGCGTGGGCGCCTTCGCCGAGCCGGCGCGGGACCGGATGGTGATCCCCATCGACAACCCTCCGGACGAGCTCCAGGAACTGTTCATCCACGAGCTGACCCATATCTTCCAGTTCGACATCATCCCGCGTTCGCTCGTCCGCCGTTCCGTTCCCGTATGGATCGACGAGGGGATGGCGACCTATATGGAGGACGAGTGGGATCCACTCGACCTCATGGTCATCCGCGACGCGGCCGTGACGGATCAAATCCCGAGCTTCGAGGCGCTGAACGTCGGCTTTGCCCGCGCTGCCTATAGTTTCGGAGCGTCGGTTTTCGAGTTCATGGAAGAACGTTTCGGCAAAGAGGGCGTCCGGCAGTTCATCTTCGCTTTGCGCCGGGCCGTCGTGGGCGGTGTCGGGGAGGAAGTCTATCAACAAGCCTTTCGCTTGAAGCCGGAAGAGTTCTATCGCGAATGGAAGCGGTGGCTCGTCGACAAATACAAGCCCTTCCGCGACAAAGAAATCCCGGACGATTACAGCTTGGACATGTCGCCCGACCCGCGCCGCGGAAACTTCGTCGCCGCGCTATCGGCCGCGCCGTCACCTTCGAAAGAGATCATCGCGGTCATGAGCGTCAACCGCAGAGAGGGCGAGTTCGACATCATTCTTCTGTCGGCCGCGGATGGCTCCATCATCAAGAACCTGACTCCGGGATATACCGGCGCTTTCGAGAACATCGTCGGTCTCGTGGGCGAGGACTCGCTCATCGGGCGGAACATCGCCTGGACGCCGGACGGCGATCACATCGTGTTCTTCGGCCGCTATCAGAAACGGCGCGCGCTCATCGTCGTCGACGTGCTCACGGAAGAAGTCGTAAAGCGCATTCGAGTCCCGGTGGACCGAGCCCTCTTCCCGCATGTCGGCCCCAAGGGCCAGTACACCTATTTCACCGGACTTCGGGACGGCATCAGCGATGTGTGGCGCGTCGACATGGAGACGGAGGAGTTCGAGAACGTCACCGACGACAACTTTTTCGACAAGTTTCCGACGGTCACGCCGGACGGCGAGTGGCTCTATTACAGTCGACGTATCAGCGGCTACGACAAGATCTACCGTCTCAATCTCAACGGGCTCAACGACCTCAACGACTCGTCGAAAAAAGAGCAGATTACTTTTGGAACCCACGACGACGCCTCGCCCATTTTTTCCGACGACGGGCGCGTCATGTTCTACACCTCGAACGAGGACGACGACATCTATAACCTGCGCTCCATGGATGTCGAAACGGGCGACGTCATCCAATATACCGACGTGCTCGGCGGCAATTTCTCACCGTCGGTCATCAAGGGCGGCCCACGCTCGGACGAGGACATCCTCTTGTTCACGAGCTATTACAAAGGGAATTACGGCCTCTACAAGCTGCCGATGGACGAGCCCGTCAAAGAGTTCTCCTCGGATCTCGTCGTGCGCACCGAAGGACCCGTGATCGATTTCGTGCCGCCGGTGAACCACCAGATCATCTCCGAGAACAAGCGCCGGAAAGGAACGTTCGAGAAATTCTACATCGACGGTGCGCCGCCGATTAACGTCGGTGTCACATCCGGGGGCGATTTCTTCGGTGGCACGGGCATCAGCTTCTCCGATGTGCTCGGCGATCAAAACTTCACGTTCTTCGCGTTGTCGGTGCGCGAGTTCCGGAGCTATCTCGGGAGCTATACCAACCGGGCCGGCCGGTTTCAATACTCGCTTAGAGGTTTCGACACAACGAGCTTCTTCTTCGCTAATCCTTTCGGTTTCGCCGGGAGCAACGTCTTTACGCGGCAGGATGCTCTTTCCACCATCCGGCAATACGGCGCCACGATCTCGGCCGTCTATCCGTTGAGCCGTTTCCGGCGTTTGGAGATGTCGACCGGTATCGTCCGCCAGCGCACGCGGTTCGAAGACCCGGTTTTAAACCCGTTCCTCAATCCGGGCGGCTTCGGCTTCGGTGTTGGCGACTTCGCTCAATTCCAGAACGCGATCGCTCAACGCTACCCGAACGGCACCGCTTTACCCATATCGGCGACTTTCGTTCAAGAAACGACGCGGTTTCGAAATTTTGGTCCTCTCGCGGGCAGCACAATATCGGCGGGTGTGTCCATCTCGCCGTCCGGCCCGTTTCTCTCGCGGCAGACGGTCAACCTCGACGCGCGAAAATATCTTCAGATCGGCGGCGGGAGCTTGCTCGCCCTCAGGATGCGGGGTCTTTGGAGTGACGGCGAGAATCCGGACTTGTTCTGGTTTGGCGGCAATGGTGATATGCGCGGCTTCAATTACCAGTCCTTTGTCGGCAACAAGGGCTTTTTCGCCAATGCGGAGCTTCGCTTCCCAATCATCGATGCTGCGATTACGCCGATCGGCTTTTTCGGTCCGCTACGGGGGATCTTCTTCATCGATATGGGCGGGGCCCACTTCATCGATCAGGCATTCAAGATCTTCTCGAGCGAGCGGCGGTTTTCCTCACTCGGAGCCCGCTGCGGCCCGGGCGGCAACGCTCCTTGTATCTCGGAGGGATTCGGGCTCGACGATGCTGTGGCCTCTTACGGAATCGGCCTCTCGTTCAATTTCTTCGGGTTGCCAATGAACGTCAACTGGTCGAAGCTCACGGACTTCGCGACCACCGCAGAGGGCTGGAAGACGGATTTCTGGATAGGATTTAATTTCTGAGGCGCAGCGGTAGCTCAATCTGCGCACGCTGGTGCTACCTGCTTTCGGCTATCCGCTACCGGCCGCCCTATGTGGTGACGTCGCTCGTAGGCGGCAGGGTAGCGGGTAGCTGGTAGCCACGTGGAGGTCGTTGACATGTCTGAGGGCGCTACGGTAGTTCAATCTGCGCCCGCGGGTGCTGCCTGCTTTCGGCTATCTGCTACCGGCCTCATTATGCGGCGATGTCGCTTGTAGGGCAGGGTAGCGGGTAGCTGGTAGCCACGTGGGTAGTGTCCTAATTTGCGCGAGACCTGCGAGCCGTCAGAGGGAAAGTCAGACAGGCGCTTCCAGTGTCGGCAGTTGGAGCAAAACCTTGCCCGTGACGCCACCTTTGGTTTCGAGGCGCCATGATTGCTTACACGCCCCGATGTTCGCTCGCGATCGCTGCCCGGACGGCGGCGTGCGGTGAGTCGATGGAGCCTTCGTGGAGAACGGCGGTCACCCGGCCGTCAACCGACCAGGCGTAGCATTTGCTTGCCGTAGGGTCAGAATATCATCGACCGGGAACCCGACGCACGATGGCTGGCGGCTCTCGGCCTGAGCTGCGACATACTCTTCATCACAGCACAATAACACAATTCCACCGTCCGACGCGACGACCCTCCGCTCAACATTCGTACCCCCGTGAACGCGAACGATAACCGTATCTCCTTTATTCATAGCCACTTCCCTCCTCGAAGGGGGAATACTAGAACAGGGGCGTTCGCATTGTCAAAAAAAGTCCGGAGTGTTGGATATTTATGACATCGCGACATCATTCTTGTGGTATAGTATTCGTAGCGGTCAAGAAAAAGGAGTATAGCGATATGACATCTGATGACGAGAAAAAACGGACGATACCATATGTCCCATATTCGACATTTTCGACAGCCTTGGACCATCTCGCCTCCCACGGCTTGCCCACTAAGATCGACAGGTCGATGTTCCCTTCCTTTAGCGGGACCGTTCAAGGTCAACTCATCGGCGCGTTTGGCTTTCTTGGTTTGATCGACAACGAGGGAATACCACAGCCAGCGCTAGACAGCCTTGCTATCGCGGAACGGGAGGAAAGGAACACCGCGTTCAGAAAGATTTTGACGGCGCGCTACGAGAAGCTGTTCGAAATTGACTTAAAGAAAATCACTCCAGCGCAGTTCGATGACATTCTTGGTGAATATGGAGTTACTGGTGCTACAAAAACGCGAGCGAAAAGCTTCTTTGTGAAGGCGGCGCAGGAAGCCGGTATCGAGATGTCGGCTCTGCTACTAAGGAAGATTCGATCCGCATCTCCGAAAAAAAAGAATGGCGCTCGCACCCGTACGAAATCGAACAAGACAACACCGTCCGCGGCCAAGCCGGCTGCGTCCGGGTATTCAAAATCCATCCATCTTCCTGAGGCCGGCGGGACGTTAACCCTTTGCGGTGCGTTTGATCCGTTCGCCTTGAGCGATGAGGAACGTAAGCTCGTTTTCCAACTAACCGACCTGATGACGGCTTTCGATCGCAAAACAGCAAATGTAGATCGGGCTACTTTTTCCGAGGAGGACGATCAATGAGAAGAGCCAAAGCCCCTCGCGCCCGCCAATCCGACCAGGCGGAGCACACCGACGTAAGGGGCGAAAACAAGAAGGCCCACCGCCACATCGCTAGTGTGGTGGCGGGCCGTGGTGGGCAAAACCTGGCACTTTTTTTGGGGTGGTGGGCTGGTGCCCAGGGCGGTCCATACAGCCTTCCCGTTCTGGGTTCGATTCCCAGCCGCTCCACCAATGGAAACGTAGCATAGAAGTGAGAGGGAAAGCCAATGAATAAGCTCAGTCTCGATAAGCGGACGGCGGCCATTTCCGCGCTCGTCGAAGGGTGTTCGATCCGCTCGGTCGAGCGCATGACCGGCATTCATCGCGACACGATCATGCGCCTCATGGTCCGGGTCGGCGATATCTCAGCGCTATTCATGGACTCGGAGATGCGCGGGCTCGAATGCCGTCACCTCCAAATGGACGAGATTTGGTGCTACGTCGGAAAGAAGCAGCGCCACATGAGACCTACCGATGATCCAGCTCAGAATGGTGACTTCTGGACTTATGTTGCACTCGATACCGACAGCAAGCTTGTCCCTTCGTATCGAGTGGGAAAACGCGACGGCGCGAACACCCGAGCCTTTGTGGGTGATCTGGCTTCGCGCTTGGCAGGCCGCGTGCAACTGTCCACAGATGCGATGGAAGCCTACGTGGATGCTGTTGAACAAGGCTTCGGCTCAGATGTTGATTACGGCCGCATCGTAAAGCACTTCGAAGCGACGCCGGTCGGCCCTGGTAGGTACAGTCCACCCAAGGTCGCCAGCATCAGTACAGAGCAAATTGTCGGCAACCCGAAGGGCATATGTACGTCGCACGTCGAGAGGCAGAATCTAACCATGCGAATGTCGATGAGGCGCTTCACTCGACTCACGAACGCCTTCAGCAAAAAGGTCGAGAACTTGAAGGCAGCGGTGAGCCTTCACTTCGCCCACTACAACTTCTGCCGCATCCACAACAGCCTTCGCGTTACGCCAGCGATGGAAGCAGGTATCGCAAACGAGCCGTTGGAACTTCGGGATCTCGTCGCTGCGGCAAATTAGGACACTACCGCCACGTGGAAGTCGTTGACATTAAGTTCATTCGTTACTAAAATGGCCGGATCTGCGCAAGTGTTTGGGAGGATGTCTACATTGTACGCAATCATCGAGACGGGCGGGAAGCAGCAGAAGGTGATTCCCGGTGAGCAGCTCAGAATCGAGAAGCTCGAAGCTGAAGTTGGGGATACCGTTCGCTTCGACAAAGTCATGCTCGTGAATCGCGATGGCGAGGTCGCGCTCGGCAAGCCTTATGTCGATGGCGCCTCGGTGACCGCCAAGGTCATGGAGCAGGGGCGCGGTAGGAAGATTCTCGTTTTCAAGAAAAAGCGCCGCAAGCAGTATCGGCGCACGCGCGGCCACCGGCAGTCGTTTACCGCGGTGAAGGTCGAGGCGATCGAAGGATAGTCGGGGTGGCGCACAAAAAGGGTCAAGGCAGCTCACGCAACGGACGCGACAGCAACGCGCAGAGGCTCGGGGTCAAGGCGTTTGCCGGCGAGAACGTGAGCGGCGGCTCCATCCTCGTTCGGCAGCGTGGCACGCCCTTCAAGCCGGGCCGCAATGTCGGCCGCGGCAAGGACGACACGCTTTTCGCCAAGATTACGGGCATTGTGGATTTTCAGACACGCGGTCAGAAGGGGCGATTCATCCACGTCGACCCGGTGAGTGCAAGCTAAGCCTCAAGGATATTCTGAGGCGCTATTGCGGTTCATCTTGCGCCCACTGATGCTAGCAGCTAGCAGCTGCCGGCGCCTTTATTTGGCGCCTTTGTTTGTTGTAGGCGGCAGCAAAGTCGAGCCGGTACAGCCAAGAGAAAGACATCCTCGAAACTTCGCGTTCCTCCATCGAGCCGCTTCGTCCATATAATGGATTGATGTGGATCGATGAGGCCGTTCTCGAGCTCGAGGCGGGACGGGGCGGCGATGGTGTCATCAGCTTCCGCAGAGAGAAGTACGTCCCGCGCGGCGGGCCCGATGGCGGCCACGGCGGCGGAGGCGGCTCCATTTGGCTTCTGGCGAGCACGGCCCAGAACACGCTCGCCGGCTACCGCTACCGCCCGCACTACCGCGCCGAGCGTGGCAGAAACGGCGAAGGCGCTAGGCGGGCTGGGCGCTGCGGTGAGGATATGGAGCTTTCAGTTCCCCTCGGCACTCTCGTGCACGATACGGAAACCGGAGAGCTCCTCGGAGATTTGACCGACGAGGATCAGAAACTGCTTGTCGCTCGGGGCGGGCGTGGGGGACGAGGGAATGTGTCGTTCGCGTCTGCGACGAATCGGGCGCCTAGAAAATGCGAAACGGGGAGCCCGGGCGAACAACGTCGCGTTCGGCTCGAGCTGCGGCTGCTCGCGGATGTTGGCCTCGTCGGCTTTCCGAATGCCGGGAAGTCCACGTTCATCTCGGCTGTCAGCGCCGCGAGACCCAAGATCGCCGATTATCCGTTCACGACCCTGGTGCCGCATCTCGGCGTCGTCGAGATTTCCGAAGAGAGCTCCTTCGTCTTGGCCGATGTGCCCGGCCTGATCCCGGGAGCGAGCGAAGGTGCGGGGCTTGGCGATCGCTTCTTGCGCCACTTGAGCCGAACGGCCTGTCTCATGTACTTCATCGATGTATCTGAAGGCTCGGGAAGAGAGCCCGTCGACGATCTCAAAGCGCTGCGGCGCGAGATCGAGGCTTATGGTAAAGGCATGGATGGAAAGCCGGGAGCCGTGGCCGCGAACAAAATGGACGCGCTCGAAGATCCGACTCGGCTCGCCGCTCTCGAAGAAGCGGCCGCAGCCTTGGGGCTTCCGTTCTTCGCGGTCTCGGCAGCGACCGGCGACGGTTGTCAGAAGATGGTTCGCGAGCTCTACGGTCTCGTACAGAAGGAGCGGGTGACGTGAACATCACGGGCCGTTTTGGTGCCACTCATTCTCATCGTCTAAATTCAAAGAGGTTCGAAAAACTTGACCGAGACTAAGTTGACTTTGAACTCGCTGGACCCCGAACTCAAAAACGCGGTTTCTGCGGCGCAGGAAAAAAAGGCTACCGACATCCTGGTTCTCGACCTACGCGGGTTGGCGAGCTTTACCGATTACTTTCTGATCGTCACTGGCACGAGCCATCGCCAAATCAAGTCCATCGCGGACGAGGTGGAGAGGTCGCTTCGATCGATGAAGCGGCGGCCCTCGCACGTCGAGTCCTATCCGCGTGGAGAATGGATCTTGATGGACTATATGGATTTCGTCGTGCACGTTTTCACGCCGACGAGCCGCGAATATTACGACCTCGAACGCCTCTGGGGCGACGCGCAAAAGCTCGCTGTCGCCAGCTGACCTCATGCCCAAGGCGCCGAGGGCGAAGCCCGATAAGAAGGTGGGTCTCGATGCCACGATCATCGCCCACGATCCGCAGATGGTGGAAATCGTCCGGCTTCTCGAGCGTCTCGCGACAGCGTCGAGCAATGTCGTTCTGAGCGGGGAGAGCGGTACGGGAAAAGACCTCGCAGCGTATGCGCTGCACTTGTGGGGAGAGCGATCCGCGCTTCCAATGGTCACGATCGATCTTCCGAGCATTCCCGAGAGCTTGCTCGAGAGCGAGCTCTTCGGCTACGAGCGTGGCGCGTTCACCGGCGCGGCTCAGCGAAAAGCAGGAAAGTTCGAGCTTGCCGGCAAGGGCACGTTGCTTCTGGACCAGATTGGCGAGCTTTCTCCGCTCCACCAGGCCAAGCTCTTGCGCGCGGTCGAGGAGCGTCGATTCGAACGGCTCGGCGGGACAGAGTCCGTCAAGCTCGAGGCGCGCCTCATCGCTTCCGCGAGCGCCGATCTCGAACAGGCCGTGGAGCGCGAGTTTTTTCGCCGCGACCTGTTCCATCGTCTCGGTGTTTTCTGGATTCGGCTTCCACCTCTTCGGGAGCGGACCGACGACATCGTTCCTCTCGCGGAGCTCTTCCTTGAAAAAGAGGTCGCGCGCCGAGGCCGCGCGCCACGTCGATTTTCCCCAGATGCGCTCCAGGTATTCGCGACTTACGCGTGGCCGGGAAACGTACGGGAGCTCAAGGGCGTTGTCGAGCACGGCGCGATCTTGTCGAGAAGTGAGACTTTCGAGAGAGCCGATATCCCCGCATACGTTCTCGAGAGCCCGTCGATCGCGTGGGGTGTCACGCTAGACAAGCGCCCTACCCTTGGCGCGGTCGAGAAGAGCTATATCGAGCGGGTTCTGCGGGATGTGGGCGGGAACACGACCCGTGCCGCGGAGATTCTTGGGATCAGTCGCAAGTCGCTTTGGCAGCGCCGCAAGAGGTATGAGGTTGACTGAGTTTCGCGCTACCTGCTGCCTGTCAGCGACTTTCGGCTGGCAGCTTCGGAAGGTAGACTAGCGTCTGTTATGCGGGCTCGGACTCTTCTCACGATGCTCATTGTTTTTGCGTTCGTCTGGTTCGTGGTTTCGACGATTCGCTTGAATGAGGCGCTTGTGACGGTTCAGTTTACGTTCTTCCAGCCGGTCGCGCTCGAGCTTTGGATGGTCATGCTCGCAGCTTTCGGGATCGGTGCGGGGGTCATTTTGTTTTTCGACCTCGCGGGAGGAGTGCGGCGTTTTGCTCGCGATCGCCGCCGGCGTCGCGTGCACGAGGCCCATCAAGCAGTCGAGGAGCTCTACATGGCCGGGCTGGACGCCATCGTCAACGGTCATCATGAAAAAGCGCTCCAGCGCTTCGACTCCGTGCTCGAGCGCGAACCAGAGCACGAGCACGCGCTCGTCAAGAAAGGCGATAGTCTTCGAGCGCTCACGCGCTACCGGGAGGCTGCCGATACGCTCGAGCGCTCGACGCGCGTGGCCCCGAATAATCTTGTGGCGCTCTACTCGCTCGTGGATGTCTATCTCGCCGCCGGTGCCGAGGAGCGCGCCAAGATCGTCCTGGAGCAGATTATCGAAGGCTGGCCGGCGCCGACGGTCTCGGCGCACCGGAAACTCCGGGATCTCTTGGTCGGACATCAGAAGTGGGAAGAGGCGAGTGCTTTGCAGAGCCGTCTCGTGGACATGGTCTCGTCCGACGAAGAGCGCGCGCTCGAGCGGGACATGGCGAAAGGCGTTCGGCTCGGCCTCGGCATCGCGCAGCTTTCGGCCGGACGATCTCAGGAGGCGATCGCCACCTTTCGTTTGATACTTGCTGACGACGAGAGCTTCGTCCCCGCCTATATCCGTTTGGGAGAGGCGCTAGCCGCGAACGACGAGACGGAAGAAGCGATACGCATGTGGCATCGCGGCTACGAGCTCACGGGCTCGACGGAGCCCCTCTCTTCGCTCCAGAATTTCTATTTGTGCGCCGAGCAGCCGGAAGAAGCGATAGGTGTGTGGAAGCAGGCTCTGGTTCTCAGCGAGAGCGAGGTTCCGCTCCGCTACTGTTTGGGGAAGCTTCACTACCGCCTATTCATGCTCGATGAGGCGCTCCGCGAGTTCCAGATGATCGAGGATCGCGTGAGCGGCCTGCCCGCGCTCCATCTCTATATGGCTCGAATCCTGGAGAGCAAGAAGGAGCTCTCCGCCGCGCTCGCCAAGAACAAGATGCTCGTCGCCGAGGTCGGAGGGCTGATGATGGACTATGCGTGCGAAAGCTGCGAGTGGCGCACGTCGGAATGGACGGAGCGCTGCGCGCGTTGTGGGCACTGGGACACGGTGGCCCTGCATCTTCCAGCCGTCGACACGCCCGAGCCCGTGATCGCGCCCTCACCGACCTGGTCGACCCCGTAGAGCCCGCGACTTTGTTGAAGGAGCGCGAGCTTTCGTTGTTGTGGTGTCTGCAATGACCGCCAGATACGATCGCCTGGAGCGGCTCGTGCGCGCCTGTGTTCACGGGCTCGGCGCTTTCGCGTTCCCGGCCGAATATCTCTTGTGCCACGAGCTTTTGCGGCGGCCGCTTTTGGGCCTGCTCTGCGCGCGCTGCACTGAGGCGCTGCCTCGTATCGAGCCACCGTTTTGCGAATCCTGTGGTCTTCCCTACGCGGCGAGCGTAGCCCCCGGGCTATGTGGGCCGTGTCGCGGAGGCGAGCGGGTCTTCCGCAAGGCGCGCGCCGGACTCCTCTACGATGATCGCGTGCGGCGCCTTCTGCTCGCGTTGAAATTCGGCGGGCGGTCGCGCCTCGGGACGCTTTTCGGCGGACTGGCTGCCGAGCGTTGGTGTCGGGCGGGAGAGCTCGAGGGCTACGCCGCCGTCATCCCGTTGCCGCTGTCTTCGAGGCGGCGGCGTGCGCGCGGATTCAATCAAGCGGCGATCGCGGCCCGCGCAGTGGCGGCGATCGCAGGTGCTCCGATGCGCCCGCGCCTGCTCGTGAAGACGAAAGACAACCGGCCTCAGGCAGGGCTTTCGGCATCCGCGCGAAAGTCTAACGTGTCAGGCGCTTACCGCGGCCGCGTTCCGCGGAAGATGGCCGGTTGCAAACTTCTACTGGTTGATGACGTTCTGACGACGGGCGCCACGGCGAACGCCGCCGCGCGAGCGCTTCTTCGAGCCGGCGCGGGGACCGTGGATGTTCTTACGATCGCGCGGGTTCCGTGACCCGCCTTCGCCCTTCGGGCTACGGCGGGAATCCGAGCGACCCCCTCCGCCATTTTATACTAGCAGCACAACTGCTAGAATGGAGAACCCGCTTGCGGTCTCTCTACGCAGCTGATTTCAGACCGAGGAGTAGTCAATGACAACACGTGTACTCGCGCTGACGGCGACGGCATGGCTCGTTTTCGGCAGTGTCGACACCGGGCTCCCTTGGAGCGAGCAGGGCGTCAAGCTCTTCTTGGAGAAAGCCATCGACAGCCTCGACAAGCCCCTCAAACAGTTCTACGAGGATCGAGAAGTCTCTATCGTGGAGACCGCGACCGATCCGACGATCTTCCCTCCACGCCTGCTCTTCGAAGTGGACCGCCTGGAGCCGTTTCCATTTGCAGATCTCCCCGCCGACCGCGAGCTCGCGGTTCGTAAATACGGCGAGGAAGCGCTCGAGGAATCCGGGGACTTGCCGTGGCGTTTGATCGAAAGCTACCACGCGCTCACGGAGGCGTTCAAGAGCTCGGATTTCGACGCCGCCATAAAGCACTCCGCCGAGATCGCTCAATATGTCGGCGCCATGTATGCCCCGGTCAATGTCTCGCGTGACGGCGATGGCGAGCCGACAGGGCAGCACGGATTGCGCGAGCGGTTCGATTCACGCCTGGTCGAGGTGTACAGCAACAAGATCGACGTGCACACGCCCTCCGCTCTCTATCTCGACTATCCGGAGGAATATGCGATCTCGATACCTCGCAAGAGCTACGTCTGGGTCGACAACCTGCTCTATTTCGATTATTTGTCACGATTAGGCGTAAAGAGCTACGACCGTTTCTATTACGAGGGTATGTTTCTTCGTGCCGAGCCTTTGTTGGAAGAGCTTCTCGAGGGTGCCGCGCTCGATACGGGATGTTTCTGGTACACGGCTTGGGTCAGCGCGCGCCGGCCTGAGCTCCCAAAGAAATAGGCGTTCCCGAATCAGAATCGGGACGCTGACGCTCGGCCAAGAAGAAGAGAGAGCGAGCAGTAAGCACTAAGAGGATATCGGATTGCCAGATAACGGCGAGTCTGTTTCTGTCAGCGCGCTCGACGATCGGGAAGTCATAAAGCTCTGCCGCGGCAACGGAAGTGTCAAAGAGCAGGCCTGGGAGGAAGTCGTCCGGCGTTTCCGGCGCCGCGTCTTCGGGATCGCGTATAAATTCACGGGACGCTACGAGGAGTCTCAGGATCTGACCCAGGAAATATTTTTGCGGGTCTTCCGCTCGCTGGACAAATTCGACGCCAATGCCGATTTCGGAACATGGCTCTATTCCGTCAGCCGCAACCACTGCATCGACCACTATCGCAGCGGTCGCCGCGAAAGAGAGTCCCTCGTCCAGCACGAGGTTCATCTCGAGGAGATAGTGTCCGGGCGTTTCGACCCTCATCGCGCCGTCGAGGCCCGCGACAAGCGAGAAATGCTCCTAAAGGCGCTTTCCGGTCTACCCGACAAGCTGCGGGAGGCGGTGGTGCTGCGGGACATCAAAGAACTGACTTATCAAGAGATTGTGGAACAATTGGAGCTTCCGGAAGGTACCGTGAAGAGTCGGATCAATCGTGGACGACTCGAGCTCGGCCGGGCTCTGATCGCGATCAGAAACCGTTCGAAAGGGCGAACGGAATCAACGGGTAACCAATTATGAATCTTCGAATCGACACTCAAGATGACATCAAAATCGTTCGGGTCAAGGAGGAGCGGCTCGTCTACGCCATGCTGAGCTCTTTCTTCTCGGAGGTCTCGGCGGTCGTCGAATCGGGCGCCAAAAAGCTCGTGATCGACTTGAGCGATGTCAGCTATATTGACAGCGCATCCGTGGGCTGCCTGATGGACATCTACCGTTCCGTCGCCGAGGGCTCCGGCACGATCAAGCTCGTGGGGCTTCAAGAGCGCGTCGAGACCATGGTGAGCATGACGGGTCTTCACAATTTCATGGAGATCTTCCGGGACGAGAAAGCCGCCCTCGAGAGTTTTTGAGGGGTGGATAGCGAGCACGGGGCGGAAGCGATGAAGAAAGTCAAAATGTTGACGGGACAGGAGATTCCTCTCGACGGGGATCTTCTCTTTGTGTTGGAGTCGCTCTATCGCGAAGTAGCGCTCAAACGTGAGCTCAGAGCGACGTTCGACGACATGATGAGCGAGATCGTGAACATCGTGGAGGGCATGGACGAAGATACGCGCAAGCAGTACCTCATCGAAAGCCTCTTCCTGAACACGGTGACTTACGAGAATGAACGTCTTGGCGCTTACATGAAAAAGCTGAGCGGTCAGGCGGGCGAGGACAAAGAATCGAAGCTATGAAACGCGACCGAGCCCCGCGCCTCGTCGGGATTCTGATACTCGTCACGGCGGCAGCAACAGCCTTTAGTGGGGCGGCGCAGCGTGACAAAAACAAGAGCGGCCCGCGTATGGAGATCGAGCCGAGCGAGCACGACTTTGGCGGCGTCAAACCTAATCAAGAGTTGCTGCAAGTATTCACGGTGTCGAATGTAGGTACCGAGCCTCTCGAGATTCGTCGCATCTCCACCTCCTGCGGCTGCACCGCCGCTATCGCGAAGACCCGCGTTTTAAACCCTGGCGAATCCACGACGCTCGAAGTGACGCTCGAGACGCGGAAGTACAAGGGCGTCATCGAAAAGAGCGTTTCCGTGGCGTCGAACGACCCGGCGCGCGTGCACACGATACGCGTGAAAGCGTTCGTGGAAGTGCCCGAGCTGCACTAGCCTGCCTAACACAGGGGGAGGCGATTCTGACGTAGAGGGAGGATAGATCAATATTAACCCTAATCGCAAAATCTTCGAAGCACGAAAACGCGAAACAGCCGCACTGGGCGCAGGCGAGAAGCTCGTGCTGGGGCACCCGCTCGCCGCCACTATAGGTGATTCTGCACGGTGTATGCAGAACCTGGAAAAGGTGTTATTCACGGGGCCAAAGACCTCAGACACGGTGACGTTTATTTGCGATTAGGGTTAAGAAAAGCGTAACGCAAAGGCACAAAGGCACAAAGGCACAAAGGCACAAAGGCACAAAGGCACAAAGGCACAAAGGCGCAAAGGCGCAAAGAAAAAACAAGAAAAGAAGATGAGAGGAAACGCTTTTGTCGCCATTTTTTAAAAGCCCCTGCCTATCAGAACCGACGATTTCAACGCAGCCGAAGAGGAGCAAAAACAGGAGCGGTTTGAAGGAACGGAACGCACGGGACGCAGACCAGGAAACCGGTAGCAACTCGAATTGCGGGACTAGCGGGACGTGCGGGCGAGTAGCGGCTGGGCGACGTTGGGGGCGACCGGTGTTGGCGTGGGCTCCGTGACGAGCTCCCAGCTATCCGGCGTCTCGAGGATGGCCTTGACGAGCCTCGTGTGCAGTTCGTGGCCGGCGCGCATCGCGACGACATGGGCCTGGAGCGGTTTCCCGAGCAATACGAGATCGCCGAGCAAATCGAGAACCTTGTGACGTACGAACTCGTCCGGGAAACGCAAGGGATTGTTCAGAACACCGGTTTCACCGAGAACGACGGCGTTATCGAGCGAGCCGCCTAGGGCGAGGCCTCTCTGCCGCATGAGCTCGACGTCTTTCAGAAATCCAAAAGTCCGTGCGGGAGCAATTTCTTCGACGAAGGTGGTTTCATCGATCTCAGTCGAATATTCCTGGCGCCGGAGAAGAGGGTGCGCGAAGTTGATCGTGTAGCTGAGCTTCAACCTATCCGAAGGATAGGCTGCGACGGAACGTCCTCCATCCGTCACGGAGATCGGACTTCTGAGCTTGATGACGGAACGGGGCGTCGTGAGCTTGCGAATGCCCGCCTCATGAATGAGGTAAATGAACGCCGCCGCGCTTCCGTCCATGATAGGCACTTCGGCGCCATCGAGCTCTACGATCACGTTGTCGATGCCGAGCGCGCGAAACGCGGCTAGCAGGTGCTCGACGGTCTCGATGCGCACGCCATCTCGCGCGAGGCACGTGGCGTGATTGATATGGGAAAGATGCTCCACCGTGGCAGGGATGTCCCTATCGGGTATGAGCAAATCCAGGCGTCGAAAGACGATGCCACTATCGGCGGGTGCGGGCTTGAGCGTCAGTTCGACTCTTCGGCCAGAATGAAGGCCAATCCCGACGCAGCTGGTGATTTCTTTGAGGGTTGTTTGCTTCTGCATTCGTCTGACGTTCTGGGGCCTCATTAAAGCAACTATCGTGCCAGGCGATGGGCTTGCCGTGCACGCTCAAATAGCGGCTATGGAACAGTTTAGAGGCCTATCGCATCTTCGCGGTCAGGGGGTGTATCGCATAAGACACACCTAATCGGTGCCTGGTGTATCTTTTACGCACTTTTCGGCAACCGCCGAGTGCTACGTTTCTGATAGTATAGGGCTTCCCCAAACTTGGAGGCCGATTTCGGACATGCGACTTGCGGGCAAGACGGCCCTGGTTACGGGTGGGCCGCGCCGCCGCCCTGTTGTTTGCGAAGGAGGCCTCCTGAACCTGTAATGGGGTTGGAGGAAAATGGGCCTATGATCGCTGAACAGACGCCGTCCGAATCGAAGCAAGGCGAGCGCATGAATTTCGGTAATTAGCTTCAGCAAAGTATCCAAATCTTGCAGCTCGATACCGACGCCATCCAGGACGTCTCCAAAGACGAAGATGCGCTCCTCCCAGCACTGATTTTCTTTGCCTTGTCGGGACTCGCGATCGGTGCAGGTCGCTATAGTTTCGAAACACTCATCTTCGGACCGATCCTTGTAACGCTACTGTCTTTCGTCTTCGTCGGTCTTCTAAATATCCTCTCGCGACTCTTCGGTGGCTCGGCGAGCTTTCTCGATCTCTATCGTCCGCTCGGGCTGGCCGCACCGGTCCAGTGGGTGCAAGCCGTTCCGATCATCGGACCTTTTCTAGGATTCTTTGCACTTGTCTACCTAGCGGTGATTGCCGGGCTCACGCTCGAATGCGTAGGCGCCCTCTCACGTCCACGAGCCGCAGCCGTCATAGCACTCCTCGCCGGCATCAGCTTGTTTCTCTTTCTCGTGTTCTTCGCAATGGTCGGCTCGCTTCTGCTCTTCCGTGCGCTCTTCTCTTGAGCTTGGAAGAGCTCTTATTGACGACTTCCAAGCGGCTACCTGCTACCCGGCGCCCTGCGAGCGACGTCGCCACAAGAGGCAGCGGTAGCGGATAGCCGGAAGCAGGTAGCCCCCTCGGGCGCGGATTGAGTTACTGTTGCGCCCTCAAACAGAAAACATCTTGCGTCTTTGGCTTCTTTTCTCTACCTTAGTGTCGGAGATAGGAGGCCACGGGCCCGTTGGCGAAGAAGAAAGCCAAGAAAGCGTCCACGAAAAAAAAGGCGAAGTCGTCTAGAGGTACTCGACCCGGCGGCAACGCGAAGGGTTCCGTTTCCACAGCCGGCACGCGGAAAGCGGTGCGGCGGCCGCCGCAGCTTTCCTTTGATGACGTTGTTCCTTCCAGTGGTGGTGGGGCGACTTTCGATCGTTCTGACGGGTCGGTGGTCGAGCTTCACGAAGCGGCGGAGACGCGTTATTTAAATTACGCGTTGTCGGTTATTACGTCGCGCGCGCTTCCGGATGTGCGCGATGGGCTGAAGCCGGTGCAACGGCGCATCCTCTACACGATGTGGCAGCAGCGCTTGACTGCGGATTCCAGGTTTCGTAAGTGCGCCAAGGTCGTCGGCGACGTTATGGGTTCGTTTCACCCTCATGGCGACAGCGCTATCTACGATGCGCTCGTGCGTATCGCTCAGCCTTTTGCAACTAGGCTGCCGCTCGTCCGAGGCTCCGGTAATTTCGGCTCGCTCGACGGCGATCCAGCAGCGGCTATGCGCTACACCGAATGCCGCCTCGCACGCGCCTGCGACGAGATCCTCGGCGAGATCGGTCTGCGCACGGTGCACTTTCGGCCGAACTATGACAACACTCGCAAAGAGCCGGTGGTGCTACCGACCAAGATTCCCGTGCTTCTCGTCAACGGCGCGACGGGTATCGCTGTCGGGATGGCGACGAACATCCCGCCGCACAACCTCGACGAGGTCATGACCGCGCTCGTGAAGATGCTCGACGCCCAACTCGCTGACAAAGAGCTCTCGACTCGCCAATTGTGCCGCTACATCAAGGGTCCGGACTTTCCGACGGGCGGCCAGATTCTGAATGATGCCGAGGAGATGAAATGCTTCTATACGAGCGGCAGTGGCACCATACGCGTGCGCGCCACGGTCGAGCCGGGTGAGACGAAGCGTGGCGCCAAGTTTCTCTACGTGACCTCAATCCCTTACATGGTCAACAAAGCGCAGCTCGTCCAGCGCATCGCCGATGTCGTCCTTTCGCGGAAGATGCCGTTTCTTCTCGACGTCAAGGACGTCTCGACCGATGACGTGCGCATCCAACTGAGCCTCAAAACCGAGGCAGACGAGCAGAAAGTTCTCGCTTATCTCTACAAGAACACGCCGCTTCAATCCAATTTCAGCATCAACTTGACCTGCCTCGTGCCGACGGAGAATCCCGAAGTCGGGAGCCCGGCGCGGCTCGAGCTGCGTGAGTTGCTGTGGCACTTCCTCCACTTCCGGATGGAAGTCGTCACCCACCGGCTCGAGAACGAGCTCGAAGGTATCAAGAGGCGGATTCACATCCTCCAAGGTTTCGAGACGGTCTTCGACGCTCTCGACGAGATCTTGCGCATGATCCGGCGCTCGAACGGCAAGCAAGACGCCGCGAAGAAGATCATGGCCAAGTTCCCGCTCGATTCGGAGCAGACCGACGCCATTCTCGAGCTCAAGCTCTATCGTCTCGCGAAGCTCGAGATCCTCATGGTCCGGAAGGAACTCGGCGAGCGCAGAAAGCGCGCGACCGAGATCCGAAAACTCCTGAAGAACGAGGAAGCGCGCTGGAAGCTCGTGCGCAAGGAGCTTGTCGAGATCCAAAAAGCTTACGGTGCTCCCGATCCGAGGCGCACGATCATCGAAGCGGTGAAAGACGAGCCTTCCTTTACCGCGGACGATTTCATCGTCGCCGAGGACAACCATGTGCTCGTCACCACGGATGGCTGGCTGAAGCGTCAGCGCGAGATCAAAGACCCGGCCAAGACGCGACTTCGCGAAGGCGACTCGATCATGGCCTGTTTCGCAGGGAGCACGCGCGCCACCTGCGCCTTTGTGTCGAACTTCGGCGCGATCTATACGTCTCGCCTCATCGACCTCCCTGCCACCACGGGCCACGGCGATCCGATCCAAAAGCTCTTCAAGCTCCGCGACGGGGAGCGGATCGTCAGCGCTCTCAGCTTGGATCCGAGGGTTATCGGGAACATCTTTGTCGACGAGACCCATCCCGACTACGCGCCCGAGACGCACGCGATCGCGGTCGCGAGCGACGGCTACGCACTCCGTTTCGGTCTGGAGAACTTTGTCGAGCCGAGCACGCGCAATGGCCGACGCTTCGCGAGGCTCGGCTCGGGAGCGGAAGTCGTCAGTGTTCTTCCCATCCATGGGGACGAGATCATCATCGCCGCGACGGTCAAAGCGCGCGCGCTTCTCTGCAAGTCCGAAGACGTGAACTATCTCGAAGGCCCAGGGCGCGGCACGATTCTCATCAAGCTCTCGAAAGATGACCGCGTTCTCGGTTTCATCGCCGCGGCCAAAAGTAGCGACGCCTTGACGGTGTTGACGAATCGCGGCGCCAAAAAAACCATCAGCCGCGGGCGCTACAGCGTAACGTCGCGCGCGGGCCGCGGTCGCGAGCTTCTCAAAAACGGAACCTTCGCGCAGATTGTGTCCACCGAGGTAACGGCTCCTGAGCCGCTCGAGATCGAAGAAGCTACAAAGAGCAAGGAGCCCACAAGCTGATGGCATCTTATACCGCGAAGGACATCACCGTTCTTCAAGGCCTCGAGCCGGTGCGAAAGCGCCCCGGTATGTACATTGGGGGCGTTTCATCGCACGGCCTTCACCATCTCATTTGGGAGGTGCTCGACAATAGCGTCGACGAAGCGATGAACGGCTATGCGTGCGCGATTCAGCTCACGCTCCACGCTGACGGCTCCTCGGTCACCATCTCGGATGACGGACGCGGCATCCCCGTCGACAAACACCCGCGCGCGAAAAAGTCGGCGCTCGAGGTCATCCTCACGACGCTGCATGCGGGTGGCAAATTCGAAGGCCAGAACTACAAGACGGCGGGAGGGCTCCACGGTGTTGGCGCCTCTGTCGTGAACGCGCTCTCATCGCATCTCATCGCGACAGTGAAGCGGGACGGAAGCGTCTACGAGATGAAGTTCAAGGCGGGAAAGCCCATTACCAAGCTCCGAAAAAAAGGCGCAGGGCGCGGTACGGGGACGAAGATCACCTTTCATCCCGACCCTAAGATCTTTCCGAAGACCCGCTTCAACCCGAACACCATCCGCGAGCGGCTCGAGACCACGAGCTATCTGCACAAAGGCCTCCGCATCACGTTCATCGACGAGGTTAATAAGACGAAGGTGGTCTTCGAGCATTCGGAGGGGATCGGCGCTTATCTCGCCCGCATCCTCTCTGACCGGCGCGCGAAGCCGGTGCACGAGGCGCCTTTCGTGCTCGAGCGTACGCAGAACGGGGAGGGCACACGGATCGAGCTCGTAGGTCAATGGACGGAGTCGACCGACGAGCTCGTCAGAAGCCACGTCAACGGTATCCCGACCGCCTCGGGTGGCTCACACGAAAACGGCCTCCGCGCTGGCCTCGGAAAGGCGATCCGCAACTACATCGAAACGCACAAGCTCGCGCCGAAAGGCGTCACGCTTTCTTCGGAAGACATACGCGAAGGTCTCGTCGCGGTGCTGAGCATCTTCGTGACCGACCCGCAGTTCCAGGGCCAGACGAAAGACCGCTTCAACAATCCTGAAGTCCAGCAATATCTCGATGGTGCGGTGCGGCCCGGGCTCGAGCACTGGCTCAACCACAATCGCTCGGCGGCCGAAGCCATCGTCGCGCGCATCATCCTCGCCGGTCGAGCCCGCGAAGCCTCCCGTGCGGCTTCGGCGGCGGTGACCCGCAAGAGTGCGACGACAGCGCGGCTGATGCTTCCGGGAAAGCTCAGCGACTGCACCGCGACCCGCTCGGCGGATACGGAGCTGTTCATCGTCGAGGGCGACTCGGCCGGCGGCTCCGCCAAACAAGGACGGGATCGCGCGCGACAAGCGGTGCTGCCGCTTCGCGGCAAAGTCTTGAACACCGAGCAGGCCTCGCTCGCGAAAGTCCTCGAGAACAAAGAGCTCGCCGATCTCGTTCAAGCGCTCGGGTGTGGTCTAGGCAAGAGCTTCTATTTGTCGAAGCTTCGCTATCAGCGCGTGATTCTGCTGGCCGATGCAGACGCGGACGGCCATCACATCACGACGCTTCTTTTGACCTTCATCTATCGGCACATGCCGGAGCTCATCCGCGCCAGGCGCATCTACATCGCGCAGCCGCCCTTGTACCGAATCGATATCGGCAAAGAGACGTTTTGGGCGGCCGACGAAGCGGCGCGGGCGCGCATCATGGAAAGACACGGCAAGGGAAAGAAAATCGATATCACGCGCTTCAAAGGGCTCGGCGAGATGATGCCCAAAGTGCTGTGGGAGACCACGCTCAACCCCAAGACGCGTCGCCTTCAACGCGTCCGCATCGAGGACGCGCTCCGAACCGACCGCGTCATCTCCGATTTGATGGGGAAAGATCCTTCGGCGCGCTTCAACTTCATCATGGAGCGCGCTGTTACGGCCGAGCAGCTCGACGTGTAGGATCGGCCTGTGAAGCCTGTGAAGAAGCTTGCTCTCGGGGCCGGGTTGCTTCTCGTGCTGCTCGGCCTCTACGTCGCCGTGCGCTCGGTCGATGTCGACGCCACCGCGCTCGGGCGAAGTGCGCTGAGGGAGGCGAGCGCCTCCACCGGGATCCGGTTAGAGGGCTCCCTGTTCCACTTCAATCTGCTCCGAGGCCTTCGGGTCGAGGGCATCGACGCTGGCGCGTCCTTTCCGAGCGTGCGCTACGAGCTCGTGATCCGCGAAGCGCGGTTCGAACATCGCCTTGCGCCGCTTCTCCGTCGCCAGGTCGCCATCGAGCGCGTGGTCGTGAAAGAGCCGCTTGTTACGCTTGTCTACGGCCTTCCCATCGACAGCGAGCGGCGTGAGCGCCCGTCGCGGAAAACTGCCGCTGAAGCGCCGTCGAAAGCGCCGTCGCACGAGCTATCGCCCGAGCTATCGATGACACTGTCGGAGATCGTGATCCGTGACGGAACGATCCGCTTGAGAGACGCCAGCCGTCCTGGCGATGGCGTTACGGTGAGCGGGCTCGACCTTGCGCTGAGCGATCCGGAGGTCGCGACCGGCGCCCTGACGCTTCTGCATGCGATCACCGCCTCGGGTGTGCTCGACGCGCGCGAGCTACACGTCGGTGATACGGAGGCGCGAGACGCGTCGGCAGCGCTCTCGATGGCAGGAGGGCGTATCGACTTGGAGGGCGAGGTGCTTCTGGAGCTAGGCATCGTGAGCGGGAGCGTCCATCTCGATTTCAATTCCTTGCCCTTCCGCCACCGGATCGCGGTCCAGGGCCGCTTCGCCGGCGCCCCGGGCGTCGTGAGCTTGGACGTGGCGGGGTTCGGGCTCGATCCGAAAAACCTTACGGGCGACGGCCGCCTCGCGATCCCCGCGGGCCGTTTCGACGACGCTCCGCTCTGGGAAACGCTCGGTCTCGTCGGCGAGGACCATGACGCCGACGAAGTCTCGATCACGATCCGGGATAGCCAGATTCTTATTGATGGCAGCTGGCTAAGAGGGTCGATCGATTTCGAAGGCGCGCTCGAGCTCCAAGTACGAGGACAGTCCGTCTCAGGAACGTGGGAGAAGCCGGTGGGCCATCTCAGTCCCGATGGGTCTTCTCGAAGCGAAACGCCGCGATCTGCTCCGAGAGAAGGCCGAACAGAAACAGCACCGCCGAGCCCGTCAATAGAAGCACCGACGTATTGGTGACGTGCATCTCGTCGATGATTGTGTAGACCATGTAGCCCGCGCCGACGATGAAGAACGTGAGCGCTACGGGAAAAAAGATCCTGAGAGGGCTGAAGAGCGTGATCATCCGCAGGATGAGCATGACGAAACGCCAGCCTTCGCGGGAGGGACGCATCTTGCTCTTTTCCTTGCCCCCGCGTTTCTTGCCTTCGATGGGGACAAAACACACGCTGTAGCCGGCTTTGATGAAAGAGAGCGTGCTCGTGGCCGGATAGCTGAAGCCGTTCGGGAACAAGTGAATGAACTCGCGGATTCGATCGCGCCGCGCCGCGCGGAAACCGGAAGTCAGATCCTGAATCTTGAAGCCCGAGAGCATCGTGGCGAAGCGGTTGAGCGCGGTGTTTCCGAGGCCTCTCGAAAGGGTCGCCTGGTCGCTGAAGGATCGCGCTCCGACCGCGAGGTCGTATTCGGGAAGCTTCGCCATCAGCTTTTCGATCTCTTTCGGCGGGTGCTGTCCGTCCGCGTCCATGAGCATGACGAACTCCCCCTCGGCGGCGCGCAGAGCACTCTTGACGGCGGCGCCGTTGCCTTTGTTATAAGGGTGGCGTACAACTCTCGCGCCCGCCTCTTCGGCTCGCACCGCGGTCTCGTCGGAGGAGCCGTCATCGACGACGACGATCTCTTTCCAGTTGCCGAGGCTTTGGATCTCGGCGATGACGCTGGCGATGGCGCTTTCTTCTTCGAAGGCGGGGATGAGAACACTCGTCCGCTCGACGATCGTCATCGATGGGTTTCCTGATGCTCTCGTTCCCGCTTCTTGGCCTCCGCATTTAGCCGGTCGTCGAGCACGCGCTGGCGATAGAGCACTTCTTCGAGAAGCCGCCTCGACGACGCATTGATATCCGCTACGAGACCGATGAGGAAGATCATGAAACCGAGGATCAGGAGAACGCCGGCGAGCACGACGGACTGGATGTGCCCTTGTCCCTCACCGAGGACTTCTCGAAAGTAAAGATAGCGAAGCCCGAGAGCGATGCCGGGCACGATGAAGGCCGCGCTGACATAGCTGAAGAACTTGAGCGGCTCGAACATCGCGTAGATGCAGACAATGGTCGAAGCCGATCGCTTCACGTAGTCCCAGTTCGAGCGAATGAGACGGCTCGGCCGGGTTTGCCGCGCTTCGATGGGGACTTGCGCGATAGCGAGCCTTTTTTTCCCCGCCTGGATGATCGTCTCGAGCGTATACGTGTAGTCGGAAACGAGGTTCAAACGCTGCGCCGTCTGGCGCGTAAAAGCGCGGAAGCCGCTCGTCGTGTCGGGCACGTCGGTCCCCGAGACTTGCCGCACGACCCAGCTTCCCAGCGCCTGAAGCTTCCTCTTGGTGAACGAAAAATGTTCGACGCTCGCCACCTGCCGGTCGCCCACCACCATGTCGGCCTCACCGCGCAGTATCGGCCCAACAAGCGCCGTAATGGCAGAACCAGGATATTGGTTGTCGCCGTCAGTATTGACGACGATGTCCGCCCCAAGCTCGAGCGCCGCATCGATCCCGGCCTTAAACGTCGCCGCGAGCCCCCGACTCCGAGTAGAACGTACAACATGATCAACGCCGTGCTGCCGCGCAACGTCTGCCGACCCGTCCGTCGACCCATCATCGAGCAGCAATATCTCAATCGCGTCGACCCCGTCGATATGCCGCGGAATCTCCGCAAGCGTTTCCGGAAGCGTCCCCGCTTCATTCAAACAAGGAATCTGAACAATAAGCTTCATGCTCTAGGCCCGCCTCTCAAAAACAAGAAAAGCGTAACGCAAAGACGTAAAGTCGCAAAGTCGCAAAGGAAAAAAACCGCAGGACACTCTCTTTGCTTCTCAGCTTCTTTTCTTCTTCTTCTTCTTCTTCTTCTTCTTCTTCTTCTTCTTCTTCTTCTTCTTCTTTGCGCCTTTGCGACTTGGCGCCTTTGCGATACGCTTTTCTTAACATTGATCGCTTTTAAAGCCTTCAAACGTTAAACCGAAAGTAAACCACATCTGCCTCCGTGATGGGATATTCTTTTCCTTCGAGGCGCAAGAGGCCTTTGTCGCGGCACGCGTTCCAAGACCCTTCGCGGACGAGAATATCGTAGTGCACCACTTCGGCTCGAATGTAGCCACGTTCCATATCACTGTGGATCGTGCCTGCCGCATTGACCGCTTTCGTATCGCGCGGAATGATCCACGCTCGTGATTCGGTGTCTGCCGCCGTGTAGAATGTGATGACATCGAGCAGATCGAAAGCGGCGCGAACGACGCGCTCGGCCATCCCGTCGGAGAGGCCTAGATCGTCGCGAAACGTTTTGGCGTCGTCGGGGGGGAGCTCCGCGATCTCGCTCTCGATGCGCGCCGAGACGTAAGTCAGCGCGAAACCAGGGGCCTCGACCCACGCGGTCAGACCGAGCTTCTCGGTGAGAGCGGAACCGCTGGCTTCGTCCTCGCCGACATTGACGACCGCGAGCAGGGGCTTCGCCGTCAAGAGCGCGTAGCCTCGGAGCCGGTCGCGATCCTCGACGGAGAGTGCTGCGCGAAGCGGCCGGCCGTCGGAGAGCGCCTTCGTGGCCTGCTCGAGTGCTTTGAGCTCGTGCGGATCCGTCGGACGGCCTTTCTTCGTGTCTGCTTTCATCCGCTCGTAACGTTTTTCCACGACGGCGAGGTCGGCGAGGGTGAGCTCGAGCTCCATGACCTCGAGGTCGCGCGCGGCGTCGACGCGGATTTCGGGGTGGGGGACGGAAGGCTCTTCGAAAGCGCGCACGACGTGGACGAGCACATCGACGTTGCGCAAGCTGCTCACGTCGAGCTTGTCCGAGCGACCTTTGACGAGGCTCGGAAGGAGAACGAACTCGATGGTCGCCGCCGTCGTCTTCCTCGACTCATGGAGCCGCGTTAGCTCCTCGAGCCTTGGATCGGGGATGCGGAGGATGCCCATTTGCTCCGCGCGCGACGTGGCCGCACCCGTCACATGGGTAAGAAGCGCAAACAGCGTGCGCTTTCCTACTCCATCGAAGCCCACGATGCCTGCTTTCATGGAACCTCACGAATCTTACTACAACACGATTAGAGTCTGCGCGACTCCAAATGAGGGGAAAATACTACGCTAGATATGGGGGCCTCGGTGGAGCTGAAGCCCTTTAAATGCTTATTGACATTAAGGTAGTGGCTATTTTAGGATTGTAGTGGACCAAGATGGAACAAAGTGGTCGAGAAGTAAAAAATCTGGCCCGTCGGTGGAAGTCTCGACTAGGGCCGGGGGGAGGTCTTTACATTGTTCCGGGGTAATCATCCTGCTCGGGTCGATGAAAAGGGTCGGCTCAAAATTCCGACGAGCTTCTTGCAGCTCATCGAAACGAATTTTGGGTTGGACGTTTTCGTCACCAGCTTGGGCGGCGACAACGTTCGGATTTACCCCATGGAGTCCTGGGCCGAGTTCGAGAGAAAGCTCGGCGGGATGCCCGATTTCCACCCTACGAAACAGAAGCTTTTGAAACGTGTGCACTTCTTTGGACAGGGTACCACACTTGACAAGCAGGGCCGGCTCGTCATCCCCGCACAGCTTCGAGAATCCGCCCAGATGAAGGGAAGTGTCGACGTGCTGGGAATGCAGGACCACTTGGAGGTTTGGAATCACGACTATCTGGCGGACCAGATTCACGGTGAGCCGTTCGGTGAGGACGATCAACGTGCCATGGCGGAGTTCGACATCTGACATGGAACAGAGAGAGAAGGTTTGGCCGTGGGAAAGCTGGCAGTAGGCGCGTGGTTCGCATCCGATAGCGAATCTGTGATGGAACGAGACGTCTCGACACATAGGCCTGTTCTGCTCGGAGAGGTCATCCGTTTTCTCAATCCACGATCCGGCGGCATCTATGTCGATGCGACGCTCGGTGGCGGTGGGCATACCGAGGCCATCTTGCGCGCGAGCGCTCCCAACGGACGGGTCCTGGCCTTCGATCGCGACCGGGAGGCGATCTACCGGAGCTCGAAGAAGCTCGCGGACGAGGCCGAACGTTTGCGGTTCATCTCGGGCTCCTTCGCGGAGCTGGGGGCGCATCTGGATGAAGACGGGACCAAGGAAGTCGATGGCATCGTCGCTGACTTGGGGCTTTCGAGCGATCAGCTCGGCGATCCAGATCGAGGATTTTCCTTCACGCTCGAAGGCGCGCTCGACATGCGCTTCGATAGCCGTTCAGGACCTACGGCCGCGGATCTCGTCAACCAGCTTCCCGACGATCAGCTCGCGGACCTCCTCTACGAATATGGCGAAGAGCGCCGCTCGCGAGCGATCGCGCGGCGCATCGTGCAAAGGCGGCCCATCCACACGACGAAACAGCTCCGCGCTGCGGTCGTCTCAGTTCTCGGTCCTAGGCGCCGGGTGATCGATCCCGCGACGCGCACTTTTCAAGCGCTTCGTATCGCCGTCAATCAGGAGCTGGCTGCACTCGATCTCTTCTTGGAGCAAGCGCCCGGCCGCTTGCGACCTGGCGGACGCGTGGTCGTGATCTCGTATCACTCGCTCGAGGACCGCGCCGTGAAACACTCGTTCCGTTCGTCGGCCGCCGATATCCGCTATGACGTGCTCACGAGAAAACCCGTCGTCCCCGACGCCGAGGCGATAGCGGACAATCCCCGCGCGAGGAGCGCCAAGCTCCGTGCGCTCATGAGGGTCTCATGAGGCGTGGCGAATTTCGCATGAGCAAGGAGGTGCGAAACGAGCAGCTCGTGCGCCAGCTCGATCGCAAGCGCCATCGCGAGCTCTTGATGGTCGCGCTCACCGGGCTGGTACTGACTGCCGCCATCATCGCTTATGCGTGGCCTCACTTCGAGATGATCCGGCTCGGCTATCGCATGGAGGAGCTCAGACAGACACGCGAGGACTTGCTCGAGGAAACACGCCATCTCGAGCTGCAGCGTGCGACGGAGATGGCGCCGGCGCGGATCGAGGCTATTGCCCGGGAGCAGCTCGGCATGATCTATCCCGATCGGGAGCACACGGCGATTCTGGAGCCCCACGAAAGCAGCCAATTGCTCGAGGGGCTACCGAGGCCGTCCGAGTAAAGAAACCATGAGCGAGAACCGCACCCTCACACCGTTCCAAATGAGGCTCTTGTTCCTTGGCCTTTTGACGTCCATGTGCGTCTTGGCGGTGGGCGGGCGTTTGTTCTACCTGATGGTGTTGATGCGCGAGACGCTTCAAGAGCGCGCGGTGCTTCAGCACCAGCATACGCTGAAACTGGAGGCGCGACGCGGCACGATTCGCGATCGCCACGGGCGCCAGCTCGCGACGAGCGTCGAGGTGGAATCGGTCTACGCGATCCCGAAAGCTTTCAACGGTGCGCTCGTCACTGACGCTTCGCTAAAGCTCTCGACCTGTCTCTCTCTTCCTGCATCGAGAATCTCCGCGCGCCTTGCGGGTGACAGGAGCTTCGTGTGGCTCAAGCGCAAGGCGAAGCCACGTGTGGTTCGCTGCGTTCGTGAGCTCAACTTGGCGGGCATCGGCTTTCTTAACGAGAGCCGGCGCTACTATCCGAAGCGCAGTCTGGCCTCGCACATTCTCGGATATGTCGGCCTCGACAATGCAGGGATGAGCGGCGTCGAATATGCGCTCGAAGACGAAATCCGCGGTGAGCCTGGACGCCGAATCATCTGGACGGACGCGCGCAACCGGCGCGCGGCGAGCCGCGTCGATGCCAAGCCGCGTCCGGGCCGCGCGGCCTTTCTCACGATCGACGAGAACCTGCAACACATCGCGGAATCGGAGCTCGAGCAAGCCATCCGTGAGAGCAACTCGAAGAGCGGTATCGCGATCATGATGCGCCCGGAGACGGGTGAGATTCTCGCTATCGCGTCGTTTCCGAGCTTCAACCCCAATCGTTACGGCGACTATCCCGAAGGACATTGGAGAAACCGCGCGGTTACGGATGTCTATGAGCCCGGCTCGACGTTCAAGTTCGTCGCCGCCGCGGCCGCGCTTCAAGAAGGCGTCACGACTGAGGACGAGCGCATCGATTGCGGCCGCGGGAGAATTCGTGTGGGCGGCAGCATCATCAGGGACTCGCACTTTTTCGATGTCTTGACGTTTAGGGAAGTCGTCGAGCAATCCTCGAATGTGGGGATGATCCGGATCGGCCAACGTCTCGGCAAAGAGCGCTTCGAGAAGTACATTCGCGCTTTTGGTTTCGGAGAGACGACCGGCATCGAGCTTCCGGCAGAGAGCCGGGGCATCCTTCGCCCGTCGAAAGCTTGGGGGCCGGTGACGCTCGCGGCGATATCATTCGGCCAAGAGATCGGAGTGACGCCGCTCCAGATGGTCACAGCGACCAACGTGATCGCAGCCGGAGGCTACTTGATGCGTCCGCGTCTCTTGCTTGGCCTGGGAGGCGCCGATGGCAGCCTCGAAGCGCCAGTTTCTCCCGGTCCGGTTCGCCGGGTCATCGACACGGAGACCGCGCGCCGATTGACCGACGTGCTCGTTGGCGTCGTGGAACGCGGCACGGGGCAAAGCGCCAAGCACCCCAGCTACCTTGTGGCGGGTAAGACGGGGACCGCTCAGAAAGCCGTCCGAGGTGGCTATTCCAAGACCGACTACATCGCGTCTTTCGTCGGTTTCGCTCCGGCGGATCGGCCCGCGTTAACGACGCTCGTCATCCTCGATTCGCCCGAAGGCAATCACTCGGGCTCGAGGGCAGCTGGGGTTTTCGCCCGGATCATGCGTCGCGCGCTCCGATATCTCGCGGTGCCACCCAGTGACGAGGCGCCCATCCGCATCGCCAAAGTTTGGCCACAAATGCGGCCTATTCTGGGAGGGACCGCGTTCGGCGCCGCGCCCGTCGCCACGAACGTCCCGGGCCAGGGAAGGAAGGCGCGAAGTCTTCGCCAGCAGACCGTTTACGAGACCAAGGATCCGCTGAGCGACGTTTTAGGGGGCGCTCCGGATGTCATCGGGCTTTCGGCGCGAGACGGTCTCGCCCGATTTGTGGCGCACGGCATTGTGCCGGAGATCCTCGGCCAGGGCTGGGTGCTCGAGCAGGTTCCGCGGGCTGGCTACGCCCTCGAGCCCGGGACGAGGGCGAGACTCGTTCTCAGTCCGGTTCCGGTCGAGCCAGGTATGCCTGGGCTTCAGTGGGAGGACGCGGTCACGGTGGCGACGTTTTTTTACCAAGGAAATCGAATAGGACTGGGAATAGCAAAAGGAAGCACGCGCAGAGTTAATCCGGTACGACGGAATGAAATCGCTGATTGATATCGCGACGTCAGGGAGTTTTCCCGTGGGCAAGAAGCGGCAGGAACGAAAGTTCGAGTTCGCGGAGCTTCTGCGCCTTATTCCTCTTCAGACCGTGAAAGGTCCGAGGGAGCTCGTGGTCAAAGGCGTCACGGCGGACTCGCGGGGTGTTCTAGAAGGCTTCGTCTTCGTCGCGATTCGGGGTGAGACGACGGACGGGCACCTTTATATCGACGACGCGATCGAGCGCGGCGCCGTGGCGGTGGTGAGCGAGCAGAAGCCCGAGCGAGACGACGTCACCTGGATCCAGACACCGGACGCGCGCCAGGCGGCCGGTGTTCTCGCCGCCAAGGCGGCCGGCAACCCAGCGTCCCGCATGAACCTCGTGGGCATTACGGGAACCAACGGAAAAACAACAACGGCGTATCTCGTCGACGGAATCCTTTCGCGCCTATCGCCGCCCTCGGCGATGAGGGGGACGGTCGTCGCGAAAATCGGTGCACGTAGCCGGCCGACGCGTCATACGACGCCCGAAGCTCCCGTGATTCAGGCGTTCCTCGAGGAGGCGGCTCGGGAAGGATGTGAACGTGGGGCTCTCGAAGTTTCGTCTCATGGGCTCGCGCTCTCGCGTCTCGAAGGCACGGAGTTTCAAGTCGCGGTCTTCACGAACCTGTCTCGCGATCACCTCGATTTCCATCGTGACATGGAGGACTACTTCCAGACCAAAAGCCGGCTCTTCAATCGCTATCTGCGCTCTGGTGGGACCGCCGTGATTTGTATCGACGACGCCTATGGCGAGCGTTTAGCGGCGGAGCTTCCGATGGAAGTCGTGACTTATGGGCGTTCGGAAACGGCCGATCTCTCGATCCGAGACATCGAAGCATCGCTTGCAGGCATCCATGTGCGCTTCAGAGAAGGCGAGGCGGCGCACGCGATCCAAAGTCCTCTTCTCGGGCACTATAACGGGTTGAACCTCGTGGCTGCTTTCGCGGCGGTGCGCTCGCTCGGCTTCGAGACCGCGCGCGTGCTCGAGACGTTGAGCGAGGTGAGTGGAGCCCCCGGGCGATTCGAGAGGGTCGCTGTTCAAAAGCCCTTCGATGTCGTCGTCGACTACGCCCACACCGATGACGCTCTGCGCAAGCTTCTCGAAGCGGCACGCCCTCTGACCGATGCGAAGCTCACGGTCGTTTTCGGTTGCGGTGGCGAGAGGGATCGCACAAAACGGCCTTTGATGGGTGACGTGGCCGCCCGGCTCGCCGATCGTGTCGTTCTGACCTCGGACAACCCGCGCGGCGAAGACCCGCTTGCCATCATCAAGGAGATTCAGCTCGGCACCAAGGGCGCCGATATCGAAGTCGAGCCAGATCGTCGCCGCGCCATCGAGTTGGCGATGACCGGGGCTCATGCCGGTGATTTGGTCGTGATCGCGGGTAAGGGGCACGAGGCTTATCAGATCGTCCAAGACGAGGCGTTGCTTTTCGATGATCGCGAGGTGGCTCGACAGATTGCGAGTGGTGTCTCCGTCCCCGCCGAGGACTTAGAATCGTGAAACTTTCGGCGAAAGAGGTGGCGCGCTTGACCGGAGGCGAGCTCCTCTCGGGCGTGGGCGACGCGGAAATAGGAGGTGTCTCCATCGACAGCCGCACGGTTTCGCCGGGCGAGCTGTTCATCGCGATCCGCGGCCCCCATCATGACGGTCACCGATTCGTCGCGAGTGCGCTCGCGCGCGGCGCGCGCGGCGTCGTCGTCTCTGAGACGCCAAGTGACATACCGAGTGACATTTTGGACACGTTTTGTGTCCGCGTCGCTGATACGTCGAAAGCGCTCCAAGAGCTCGCTCATGGCGTCCGTCGAAGCTCTGGCGCGCGAGTCGTGGCCATTACCGGCAGCATGGGGAAGACCACGACGAAAGATGCGGCCGCCACGGCCATCGGAGCCGCGCACAGCGTTCTCAAATCCGAGGGGAACTTCAACAACCTCTTCGGGCTTCCGCTCTCTTTACTGAAGCTACAAGACGAGGACGTCGCGGTGCTCGAGATGGGGATGTCGGAGCCCGGAGAGATCGCGAGGCTCACCGAGATCGCCGAGCCCGATGTGGGGGTGCTCACGAATGTGGGCGCCGTTCATCTCGAGTTCTTCCCGTCAACCACAGCGATTGCAGAAGCCAAAGGCGAGCTTCTGGTCGGCCTTGCGGAGGACGCGGTGGCCGTCGTCAACGCGGACGATCCCCTCGTGCTCGAGCAGGCTCGGAAGTTCGCCGGGGTGAAGCTTTCCTTCGCCATCGACGCCTCCGCGGATCTCGAAGCGCGCGAGATTCGAAGGACCGCCGCTGGCCTTCGCTTCCTCGTTCGAGAGGGTGAGCGCATTGTCGAAGTCGCGTCGCCGCTCCATGGACGGCACAACATCTACAACTTGCTCGCCGGGCTCGCGGCGGCGCGTGCTCTCGACGTTCCTCTCGATCGTGCCGCGGCCGCGCTTCACACTCTCGCACCCGCGCGCCATCGCGGAGAGCGCCTGTCGCTCCCGGCCGGCGTGCTCGTCATCGACGAAACCTACAATTCGAGCCCACATGCGCTCGCCTGTGCCATCGCGGCCTTGGCCGAGGAGGCTGGGGAGCGCCATGTCGCGGTTGTCGGCAACATGCTAGAGCTCGGACCGCAGGCGGAGGCGTTTCATCGCGAGATCGGTCGCGACGTCGCCGCGCGGAGGCTCGGCCTCGTCGTGGGCGTGGGTCCTCTCGGCCGCATCATCGTGGACGCGGCGCGTGAGGCGGGGATGGTCGACGCGAATCTCCTGGCTTATGCGGACGCCGCCGCGGTCGGCCGCGAGCTCGCCGCACATCTGCACGAGAACGACGTCGTCTTGTTCAAGGCCTCGCGCGGCATGGGCCTCGAAAAAGCCATCGAGAGTGTTCACAAAGCGATGAAGGAGACGCGCTGATGCTCTACCATCTCCTCTATCCGCTCCACACGGATTACTCGTTCTTCAACGTTTTTCGATACGTCACGTTCCGCACGGCGTCGGCGACGTTGACGGCGCTCGCGATCTCTTTCTTGCTCGGTCCGTGGCTCATCGCGCGACTCCGGCAGTTCCAGGTCGGCCAGCACATTCGCCAAGAGGGCCCCGAGGCTCATCGTTCCAAGGCGGGGACCCCTACCATGGGCGGCGCGCTCATTCTCACCGCCATCGTCGTGCCGACGCTTCTGTGGGCGAACTTGACCAACGTGTTCGTTTGGATCGCGCTGGGAACGACGATCGCCTTCGGGCTCATCGGCTTCTCGGACGACTATCTCAAGATCGTGCGCAAGCAGTCCAAAGGATTGTCGGCGCGCACCAAGCTTCTGCTGCAGACCGGTTGCGCTCTCGTGATCGGGTTCGCGCTCTTCGACATGTCGCGTCAAGGGGATTACAGCACCGCGCTTCTCTTTCCCTTCTTCAAAGAGGTGCGTCCCGAGCTGTCGTGGCTATTCGTTCCCTTCGCGATACTCGTCATCGTCGGCGCCTCGAACGCGGTGAATCTGACGGATGGGCTCGACGGGCTCGCCATCGGAACGGTGCTCATTGCTGCGGCCGCCTTTACCGTTCTGACTTATGTCACCGGGCACGCGCAGTTTTCTGCTTATCTCGATTTGATCCGAATCCCGCGCATCTGGGAGCTCACCATCTTCGGTGGCGCGATGGTTGGCGCGAGCCTCGGCTTTTTGTGGTTCAACTGCTATCCCGCTCAGATGTTCATGGGCGATGTTGGCTCGCTAGCGCTCGGAAGCGCCATCGGAACGGTCGCGCTTCTCATCAAGCAAGAGCTTCTGCTCGTGCTCGTGGGCGGGGTCTTCGTCCTCGAAGCGCTCTCGGTGATCATCCAAGTCGCCTCGTTCAAGCTCACCGGCAAGCGTGTGTTTCGCATGGCGCCTCTTCATCACCACTTCGAGCTCGCTGGCTGGAGCGAGCCGAAGATCATCATCCGGTTCTGGATTCTCGGAGTCATGTTCGCTCTCGCGAGCTTGACGACGTTGAAGCTGAGGTGAGGAGGAACGGTTGACCTCTCATGAGCGAAGACTACCGAAATCGGCGGGTCCTGGTCATCGGGCTCGGCCGGAGTGGTGTCGCCGCCTGCGCCTTTTTGAGCTCGAAAGGGGCCAAGATTGTAGCGAACGATCGTCGTCGTCGCGAGGAGCTCGATTCCGGTGCGGTAGCGCTCGAGAAGATCGGCGTTCAGCTCGTTCTCGGCGCGCATCCCGTAGGGCTCGCAACGGGTGTCGACCTGGTCGTCACAAGCCCAGGAGTTCCGTTGGATTTAGCGGTTCTCGTCGAAGCGCGGCGGCAATCGATCCCGATATGGGGAGAGCTCGAGCTCGGGTTTCGGGAGGTGTCAGGACCGGTCGTCGCGGTCACGGGCACGAAAGGAAAGTCCACGACCGCAACGTTGTTGCACGCGATGCTTACGGCTTCTGGGCGAGACGTGAGGCTCGCGGGGAATATCAGTGCTCCTCTCACCGCCGAGCTCGAGAGCGCTACCGATGCGACCGTCTTCGTGATCGAAGTCTCGAGCTTTCAACTTACAACGATCGGAAGCTTTCGGCCGGACGTCGCCGTGCTGCTCGACATAACCCCCGACCATCTCGATTGGCATCCGAGCTTTTCAGATTACGTGAAGGCCAAAGCGCGCATTTTCGAGAACCAGCGCGAGGACGACTGGGCCGTCGTCTTCGGCGGAAATCCGGTGACGGTTGATATGGCGCGAAAAGCGAAGTCCAAGAAGTTGTATTTCGACCTTGATTGTCTCGGTGAACTCTACCCACACGTGCACAAAGAAGGGCCGTGGATCGTTCGGCACGAGAATGGTGAGACGAGCGCTCTTGCTTCGCTCGAAGAGTTCACGGTGCCGGGTACGCATAACCGCTCGAACGCGATGGCCGCCTCGGCGGCAGCGTCGCTTCTCGGCGTCTCGGGCGAAGCCATCGAAGACGCCCTCCAGCATTTTGAGGGACTCGCCCATGCGCTCGAAAAAGTCGGCGAGCTAGGTGGTGTCAGCTTTTACAACGACTCCAAAGCGACCAACATCGAGGCGGTGCGGGCCGCGCTCGAAAGCTTCGACCGGCCGATCGTGCTGATTCTCGGTGGACGCTTCAAAGGCGGAGATTTTCGCGACCTGCGCGACGTGGTTTCGCGACGCGTCAAGCTCGCCTTTGCCATCGGAGAGAGTCGCGAGCTCGTGAAAGACGCGCTCGATGACGTGACCACGGTAGAGCTCTGCAAGGACTTGGAATCGGCGGTGCGCGACGCCCACCGCCAAACCGAGCAGGGAGACGTCGTGCTGCTCTCACCCGCCGGCTCGAGCTTCGATATGTTTAGAGATTACCGCGAGCGCGGGGAGCGATTCCGCCAGATCGTTCATCAGTTGCAGGCGGAATCTTAGTCATGGCGCTCACTTTCGCTACGGGCTATCGGCTACCGGCTACCTCCGGAGGACTGTTGTGGCTGTGAAGCTTTCGCCGGATCGGACGCTTTTTGTGGCGGCGGTTTGTCTTGTTTCGTTTGGGCTCGTCATGCTTTACAGCGCTTCGGCGGTCGTGGCGCACGATGCGCATCGGAGCTCGCACTTTTTTCTCGTCAAGCAGTCGATGTGGGCTTGCGTTGGGCTTCTTTTGATGCTCGCGCTGACGCGGTTCGACTATCAGAAGCTCAAACATCCCGGCGTCATCTACGGGCTGCTCGCGCTGACGGTGGCCCTTCTCGTTGGGGTGCTGTTCACGCCGCCTCTCAAGAATGCCCATCGCTGGATTCGCGTCGGGCTACTGTCCTTCCAGCCGTCCGAGCTCGCGAAGCTCACGCTCGTTATCGCTCTCGCTTATCAACTCGACCGCCGCTTCGAGCGCTTGTCCGAGTTCGCTTCCGGCTGGTTGCCCTCACTCTTGACCACGGGCTTTCTCGCTTTTCTCGTGCTGATCGAGCCCGATTACAGCACCTCATTTTGTCTCGTCTTCATCGGAGCCTGTCTTTTCTTCGCGGCCGGGGTTCCTGTTCGAAAGCTCGCCTGGCTCGCAGTCGTATCGGCGCCCGTGCTTCTCTGGCTCGTGCTGAGCGAGGATTATCGGCGCGAGCGGCTTCTGATCTTTCTCGACCCGTTTCGCGACCCGCTCGGAAAGGGCTTTCAGATCATCCAATCACTCATTGCGGTGGGCTCTGGCGGAGTTTTTGGGGCGGGCTTCATGAGAAGCCAGCAGAAGCTCTTCTATCTCCCCGAGCCTCACTCGGATTTTATCTTCGCCGTGATTAGTGAGGAGCTCGGCCTCATCGGCGCACTCGGCGTCGTCGCCGCGTTTTGTGTGCTTCTTTGGCGTGGTCTCGTCATCGCGAGCCGTGCGACGGATCGATTCGGCGCGCTCGTCGCGACCGGCCTCACGATGCTGCTTGTCGGGCAAGCGCTCATCAACATAGGCGTGACGCTCGGCATGCTCCCGCCGACCGGGCTTCCTCTTCCGTTCATTTCCTCCGGCGGCACCTCGCTCGTGACGAGCATGATCGCGGTCGGGCTTCTCTTGTCGGTGTCTCAGCATGCACGATGAGCACTTGGTGGTCGCGGCAGGAGGCACCGGTGGCCATCTCTATCCCGCCCTTGCGGTCGCGGAGCGCTTTCGCGACTTGCTCGAAGGCGCCCGCGTCACGTTCATCGGCACCGAACGAGGGCTCGAATCGCGGATCGTACCGAAGGCGGGATTCCCGCTCGAATATGTGCGGGCACAGCCGCTTAGGGGCGGCTCAGTGGTGAGCTTAAAGAAGATGAAGGGGGTCCTCGGCCTCTTGCAAGGAATGATCGACGCGAGACGGCTCTTGAAGAAGCTACGGCCGAGCGTCGTCATGGGTCTCGGCGCTTATGTCTCGGGAACCGTACTCTTGACAGCGGCACTTCGCGGGATTCCCACGTTAATCCTCGAGCCCAATGCAGAGCCCGGGCTCGCGAATAAGTGGCTCGGCCCGTTCATCGACGAAGCGGCGCTCGCGTGGGAAGAAACAACCCGCCACTTCGGCGCGAAGGCTGTCGTCACCGGAAACCCCGTGCGGCAGGCGATCGTCGACATCGCGCCGCTCACCGAAGAAGCACAAGGCCCGGTTATGCGCGTGCTTCTTTTTGGCGGTAGCCAGGGCTCTTCGATATTGAATCGCGCCATGACCGACAGCTTGCCCCTTCTCGCGGGCGTTTCCGAGCGGCTGCACGTCGTGCACCAGACGGGACCGAGCGATTTCGAGCGCGTGCGAAGAGCCTATGAAGAGCGTCCGGTGAATGGGCGCGTGACTCCCTATATCGATGCGATGGACGAAGCTTATGCGACGAGCGACCTCGTCGTCTCCCGCGCGGGTGCTATGACCTGCGCTGAGCTCGCGGCTTCTGGCCGTCCTGCGTTGCTCGTGCCGCTGCCTCTCGCTGGCGGCCATCAAGAGGCGAACGCGAACTTGCTCGAGCGTGCCGGCGCTGCGCGCAGCATCCGGCAAAGCGAGCTCACGCCCGAACGGCTGGCGCAAGAGCTCGTGAGTCTTCTGGGCGCTCCGGAAAAGCGTCTCGTGATGGCGGCCGCGGCGCGGGCGCTCGCGAGGCCGGACGCCGCCAAGAGAGTTGCCGAACGGCTCGTCGGGCTTTCTGGCGGGGCCGGAGGGGCCGGAGGGGCCGGAGGAGCGGCAACGTGAGCGCTCTTTTCTCGAAAAAGACGCGGGTTCACTTCGTGGGGATCGGCGGTATCGGCATGAGCGGTATCGCCGAAGTGCTCTTGAACCTCGGCTATCCCGTGAGCGGTAGTGATCTGAAGAGCACGCCGTCGACCGAGCGGCTCGCGAAGCTCGGAGCGAAAGTGGGTGTCGGCCACCGTGTCGAGCACGTGCAAGATCTCGACGTGGTTGTCGTTTCCTCGGCGGTGCGTGATGACAATCCGGAAGTGGTGGAAGCAACACGACTGCAAGTCCCGATCATTCCTCGGGCGGAAATGCTCGCTGAGCTCATGCGGCTCAAATACGGTATCGCGGTCGCGGGCTCGCACGGGAAAACGACGACCACGTCGATGATTGCTGTACTTCTCGACGGCGCGGGCCTCGACCCGACGATGGTCATTGGCGGGCGCATCGCGGCGCTCGGCGGGAACGCGAAGCTCGGAGGCTCCGATCTCATGGTGGTCGAGGCGGACGAATCGGACCGAAGCTTCCTGCAATTGTCTCCCGTTCTCGCCATCGTCACCGGGATCGACTACGAGCACATGGAAGCCTATCGAGACATGGACGATCTCGAAACGGCCTTTGTCGACTTCGTGAACAAGGTGCCTTTTTACGGCACCTCCATTCTCTGCCTCGACGAGGAGCGGGTGCAGGATATCTTGCCAAGGATCCGCCGCCGTCACGTGACCTATGGGTTTTCTTCTCAGGCCGATATCTCGGCACAAGATGTGCAACTCGAAGGCGCCGGCTCGCGTTTCGATCTAAAGCTTTCCGGGCAGTCCGTCGGTGAAGTGCACCTTCTGATTCCGGGACGTGTGAGCGTGCTGAACAGTCTGGCCGCGATCGGCGTCGGTCTCGAGCTCGGCCTCGAGCTCGACCAAATCCGCTCCGGGCTCGAGTCTTTTTCGGGCGTGGACCGTCGTTTTCAGGTGAAGGCTGACGCGGCGGGGATTCTCGTCGTCGATGATTACGGGCATCACCCCACGGAGATTCGCGCGACGCTCGCGACAGCAAAGGACGCCTTCGCACGGCGCACCGTCGTCATCTTTCAGCCTCACTGCTATTCGCGTGTCGAGGCTCTCTTCGAAGAGTTTTGCCGAGCTTTTCATCAGGCGGACGTGCTCGTCGTCACGGAAATCTATCCGGCGGGCGAGGAGCCTCGGCCGGGCGTGAGCGGGGAGCGGCTTGCTGAAGGGATCAAGGAGCATGGGCACCGGGACGTGCGCTTCGTTTCCGAGATCGACGATGTGCCGGAGGCGCTCCGCGACACGCTCGAGGAGGGCGATCTCGTCCTGACGCTCGGAGCGGGAAGTGTGACGACCGTCTCGGACAAGCTTGCGGAGGTTGTGCGTGAGCGGCCCTGACACAACTGAAACGCCTGGCATTATTGACGCGATCGCGCGCGAGCTCGAAGCACGGGAGATCCCTTGCTTCCGCGAAGAAAAGCTGGCGCGCTATACCACCATCCGGATCGGCGGGCCCGCCGAGTTATTGGTTCGCCCCCGCACGGTGGAGGAGTTGAGCGCGGTCATCGACCTAGCGCACTCGGAGGACGTGCCCGTACGCGTTCTCGGCGCGGGTAGCAACGTGCTCGTGAGCGACGAAGGGGTCCGCGGCATCGTGCTGCACACGCGGGCGCTCGACGAGGTTCGCTTCGAAGAAGGTGGCGTGGTGCAAGCCGGGGCCGGCGTACACTTCCCGACGCTCGTGCGCAAAGCCACCGCCAAAGGCTTGCGTGGGCTCGAAGCCGGCGTCGGCATCCCAGGCTCGCTCGGCGGCGTGTTGACGATGAATGCGGGGGCCTACCAGTTCTCGATTGGGTCCCTCGTCGATGAGGTTGACGTTATCGCTGTTTCGCCCCGTCGGGGACCTTTGACGCTCGCCGGGGACGCGATCGATTTTCGCTACCGCGCTTCGTCCTTCGGCGGAGACTTGATCGTCGCGCGTGCGCGGCTCATGCTCGCCGAGGACGATCCGCGGGCTATTCGCGCCGACATGGATCAGCACATGCGCTTCCGCAAGGAGACGCAGCCCGTCGGTGTCAAGAGCTCTGGATGCATTTTCAAAAACCCTGAAGGCGGTTCGGCGGGAAAGCTCCTCGACGAGCTCGGGCTCAAAGGATTCCGCCTCGGGGAAGCGCGCATCTCCGAGGTACATGCGAACTTCATCGTGCATGACGGCGCGGCCCAGGCGTCGGAGATTCTCGAGCTTATCGACATCGTGAGAACACGTGTCCGAAAAGAGATGTCGATCGAGCTCGAGCCGGAGATCATGACGTGGAACTGAAGAAGACGTCGACCCCGCCCGAGCGCTTTCTCCGCCGCAAGGGGCAGCGCGTCCGGCCGGGGCGCCGGATCGGCGGTCTCGTGCTTCGGTGGATCGGTTTGCTCGCAGCGTTCGCCGGGCTCGCCGCCGTTTTCGTCTGGACGGTGACGACCGCAGGACAGGCACCCGAGCTTGCTGTGGCCCGTGTGCTTGTGGAAGGCAACGAGCAGCTTTCGGATGGCGAGATCCTGGAGCTGCTCGAGCTCTCCGAAGGCGCCAACATTCTGACGCTCGATCTCGAAGTCGTGCGAGAGAGGCTTCTTCGTTCTGCTTGGGTGCGCGAAGTCGAGATCGAGCGGGTATTGCCGCGCACGCTGACGCTAAGGATCGCGGAGCGCTCACCGGTCGCGATCGCGGTCTTGGGCGAGCTCTATTTGTTGGCTGCGGACGGCACGATGCTCGACGAATTAGCAACCCATTACGACATCGAGAAGCTCGTGCTGATACGCGGTCTGCGGGATGAGGATGGTGTCGTCCCCGCACGCGCCGCGCTCGCAGGGCGAATGGCGGCAGCGCTCATGGCGCGGGAATTGCTCGCGGCTCTGGTTTCGGAGCTCGATGTCTCCGAGGGCGACGGCTCGGTGACCGTTCGACTTCGGGAGCCGGCGGTCACGTTCCTCGTGCACAGCGCGACGATGGTCGCGCGCCTCGAGAAGCTCGTCCCGCTCTTGGACGGGTTACAGAAGCGCTACAGGGCGCTCGTCGTCGTCGATTTGAGATTCGACGGAAGGATTTATCTGCGGCTGAGAAACGTCGCGGGAGCCAAAGGATTCAAAGGACGCGAGATCTATAGCGCGGCCACATTCGTCCCCGGAGGTGCGTCATTCTGAGCAAAAGAGACAAATACATCGTAGGCCTCGACATCGGCACGACGAAGGTCACCGCTATCGTCGCCGAAATTACGGAAGAGGGGCGCATCGATATCATCGGTATCGGCTCCACCGGATCCAAGGGACTGCGCAAAGGGATGGTGATCAACCTCGAGCAGACTGTCGATTCCATCAAGCGGGTGGTGGACGAGGCCGAGCTCATGGCCGGTGTCGAAATCGAGCACGCGCATGTCGGCCTCGCGGGCAGTCACATCAAAGGCTTCAACAGCCGAGCAGTGATTGCCATAACGAACAAGAATCGAGAGATCACGCGCGAAGACGTCTTTCGTGCCATCGACGCCGCGAAAGCGATTTCTCTTCCCAGCGATCGCGAGATCGTTCATGTGCTCCCGCAGGAATTCGTTGTCGACGGCCATGACGGTATCAATGATCCAACGGGGATGACGGGATCGCGTCTCGAGGCGAACGTCCACATCATCACGTCCGGGACGACGGCGACGCAGAACATCGTGACCTGCGTGAACCGCGCCGGGATGGAGGTGACGGAGACCGTGCTCGAGCAGCTCGCGGCTGCCGAAGCGGTACTGACGCCGGACGAGAAGGAGCTCGGGGTGGCGCTCGTCGACATCGGTGGCGGCACGACGGATCTCGCGATCTTCGACAAAGGGACGATTTGGCACACGTCGGTTCTCCCGACAGGCGGCGACCACTTCACGAACGATGTCGCCGTGGGTCTGAGGACGCCCATCGCCGAGGCCGAGAAGATCAAGAAAAAATATGGGTGCTGTCTCGCCACGATGGTCTCGGACGAGGACACGATCGAAGTGCCCAGCGTCGGCGGGCGCAAAGCACGCATTCTCGGGCGCCAGCTTCTCTCCGACATCCTCCAACCGCGGGCCGAGGAGATTTGCCACCTCGTCTACGAAGAAATCCAACGTGCGGGCTATGAGCGTGTCTTGAACTCGGGCATCGTTTTCACGGGAGGGAGCGCGGCGCTCGAGGGGCTCGCCGAGGTCGCCGACCGTATTTTCGACATGCCGATCCGTTGCGGCACGCCGAGCGGTGTAGGAGGCCTCGTCGATGTCGTGGCCAATCCGTCTTACGCCACCGCGGTGGGGCTCGTGCTCTACGCCCACCATATCCGGAGCAATAAGCTGATCCCGTCGAACGCGACCGGTCCGTGGTGGAAATTTTGGGAACGGTTTCGCCGCCTGGTGAACGTTTCTATCTCGGGAGGTTGAAGCAGTGGCAGAACAAGGGAGGGTAACAGGGATGATTCGTTTCGAAGACCAGAACCCCGTTTCGAGGGTGTCCATCGTTGACGGCACCGAGACCAAAGCCCGCATCAAAGTTATTGGGGTCGGGGGCGGTGGGAGCAACGCCGTCAATCGAATGATCGCATCCAGAATTGCTGGCGTCGAGTTTCTGGCCGCGAACACCGATCAGCAATCGCTTGCGGCGAGCCATGCGCCCGACAGGATTACGCTCGGTGCGAAGCTCACCAAAGGACTCGGCTGCGGTGCGGATCCCGAGATCGGCCGGCAGGCCGCGCTCGAGGATACCGAGGGGATTCTCGAAGCCATAGAGGGCACGGACATGGTGTTCATCACCGCCGGACTCGGCGGTGGCACCGGCACGGGGGGTGCCCCGATCGTGGCCTCTCTCGCGAGCGAGCTCGGGGCGCTCACGGTGGCCGTTGTCACCAAGCCCTTCACCTTCGAGGGGCGCCGCCGGCGGCAGCAAGCGGAAGAAGGTGCACGCGAGCTACGGGAGCAGGTCGATACGCTCATCTCGATCCCGAACGATCGTTTGCTGCAGACAGTCGAGCGCACGACATCGCTCTCGGAAGCGTTCAGCACCGCGGACGATGTGCTACGTCAAGCCGTGCAAGGTATCTCCGATCTGATCACGGTGCCGGGTCTCATCAATCTGGACTTCGCCGATGTGCGCACCATCATGCGCGGTATGGGCGACGCCGTGATGGGGACGGGTATCGCGGAAGGCGAGAAGCGCGCGGAAGATGCCGCCAAGATGGCAATCAGCAGCCCGCTCCTCGAGGACGCTTCCGTCGACGGCGCCAAGGGCGTCATCATCAACATTACCGGAGGCGAAGATATGGGCCTTCTCGAAGTGAACGATGCATCCTCGATAATCTACGAAGCGGCCGACGTCGATGCGAACATCATCTTCGGTGCTGTCGTCGATCCGAAGATGACCGGCAAGATGAAGATCACCGTCATCGCGACAGGCTTCAACCGTTTCGAAGGTAGCGGTCGGCGTCAGACGGTGACGCCGGTCGATATCCAAAACTACAAGCCGCCGAAGGAAATGGCCGCGGGAAGCGAGGAGTTCTATCGCAAAGGCGCGGAAAACCTCGCTGCCGACCTCGATTTCGACACCGCCGAGACAGAGAATGGAGAAGACCTCGACGTCCCGGCTTTTCTGAGAAGGGGGAAATCTTAGTCAACTATCAGCTATCGGCTTTCGGTTGCGGCGGTCGGGATCTTCTCTCCCTCCCTCTCTTCCCGACCGACCGTCTCCGCTGGCCGAGCTTTTTCCTCCTCGAAATCTTTTAGATGGATAACCAACCGCGAGCGGGCGAGCAAGGATGGAAGCGCTTCGTCGAGCGCGTCCAAGGCGGTGAGAGACTGCCCTTTTCAGAACATTGGCACACGTTCGAAAGCGTGTATCGCGATTGGCCACCCGACGACGGGCCGCCTCCCGCTTGGTGGCCGAGTGCTTCGACCCAGGAGCGTTCGAACTTATCGTCCTTTGCGGCTGAGCTGGGTCTCGACGATTACGGGGCGCTCCATCGCTACACCATCGACCATCGCGGGGAGTTTTGGGAGCGGGTCGTGGCCCGGCTCGGGATTCTCTTCGAGAAGAACGCGGACGTGGTCCTCGACCTTTCGGATGGCGCGGAGCATCCTCGTTGGTTCGCGGGTGCAATGCTCGAGATCACGCGAAGCTGCTTCCAAGCTCCGGGAGAAACGTCCGCGATCCTCTACGGGCGCGAGGAGGACGGGACCCTAGAGCGGCTCAGCTACCAGGAGCTCGAAGAGCGTGTGAACCGGTTTGCACACGGACTCGCCGAGCACGGGCTCGAGCCCGGCGACAGTGTGGCCCTCTACATGCCGATGACCCCCGAATGCGTGGTGGCCTATCTCGGCACCGTTCGGTCGGGCTGCCGTGTCGTCTCGATCGCGGATAGTTTCTCGTCCGAGGAGCTCGCGAGCCGGATGGAGATTGCCGCCGCCCGGGCCGTGGTGACGGTCGCGAGCTATCTGCGCGCCGGCCGCGAGATCGCACTCTATCTCAAAGTCCGCGACGCCATCGAGCGGCTCGAAGCGCCCCCTTTCGCCGTTGTGATTGGGGTTGACGCGGGCGAACTCGAGTCCGGCGATCTGGCTTGGAGCGATTTTCTATCTGAACGGACCGAGACGCCTACCTTTGCGTCTGACCCCTATCATGTGACGAACGTGCTCTTCTCATCGGGCACCACGGGAACGCCCAAGGCCATACCTTGGAACGAGCTCGCGCCCATCAAGGGCGCGATGGACGCGCATTTTCATCACGATGTCCAGAGCGGCGACGTCTTGTGCTGGCCCACGAATATTGGATGGATGATGGGGCCGTGGCTCATCTACGCGAGTTTCCTGAACCGGGCGACGATGGCGCTCTACGAAGGCGCGCCCGCGGGGGCGGGGTTCACGCGATTCGTGCGCGACGCCGGTGTCACCATGCTCGGTGTCGTGCCCGCGATGGTGCGCAACTGGCGTGCGCAAGAGAGCGTTTCGCCGAGTGATTGGCCAAAGCTCCGTGTGTTCAGCTCGACCGGTGAAGCCAGTAACGCCGAAGACTATTTGTGGCTCATGAGTCGCACCGACTATCGGGCCCCCGTCATCGAATATCTCGGCGGCACCGAGATCGGCGGCGGCCATCTCGCCGGTACCGTGCTGCAGCCAGCTTCGCCGTCGACGTTCACGACCACGGCGCTCGGGATTGAGGTCTTGGTTCTCGACGACGAGGGGAAGGTCGTGGGCGAAGGCGAGGCGGGGGAGAGTTTCCTCATCCCTCCGTCCATAGGCTTGTCCCAAGAGCTCTTGAACAAAGACCACCACGCCGTGTACTACGAAGGCTGTCCTTCGGGACCGGCCGGGGAAGTGCTTCGCCGCCATGGCGACCAGCTCGCGCGCCTGGCGAAAGGCTACTTCAAGGCGCAAGGCCGCGCCGACGACACGATGAACCTCGGCGGCATCAAGATCGGCTCGCTCGAGATCGAGCGCGTGGTCAACGATCACCCGTCCGTCTATGAGAGCGCGGCCATCGCGGTCCAGCCTGGCGGCGAGGGAGCGGATCGACTGGTGCTCTATGTCGTCCTCGAGCAGGAGGCCGCGCCGGCGGACTTGAAGAGCGAGCTCGCCAAGCGAATCGCCAAACGTTTGAACCCGCTCTTCAAGATCCACGACATCGTCATCACGGAAACCGTCCCCCGCACCGCGTCCAACAAGGTTATGCGAAGACGTCTTCGCGCCGACTACCCCGCTCGAAACTAGTTCCAGCCCGCGACGTCGTTCTCAACCGCCCAGTCCTGTGCGTACACGAGCTGGTTGCGAAGAATCACGGAGGTCGTGAACGCTTTTCGCAGATGAGTGTCTCCCACCGCGAACACACCAGCCGTGCCGCCTGCTAGGTTGGTGCTCTCGCTCCTGCCGGAGACGGTAACGCGAACGCCGGTAATCCACGAGTTCGGGTCGTTCCAGTCGGAGGCGACACTTGGAACGTCTTCGAACAACTCCACGATGCCTTGGCTGTATCGGACTTGAAGGTTCTCGATATTCGCGGCCACGGGAGACCAAGCTTCGCCCAGGCCCACGTTCCGTCGTTCGAGCGCTGGATTGTCCGCCGGCGGAAGAGGGTTGATGCGGTATTGGATCACGTTGAACACGCCGATAACGGCGCAGTCTGCGCTGACTTCACCGTTGAAGCCCTTCGGCCCGTTGAAGGCACCCTTCGGGTTGCGCATGAGATGCAGCCTGGTACCCGACATCTGAGGGGGCTTGGTCAAACTGAAGGGAACCATGCCCAGGCCGTCACCGTTGCAATCTTCGATTTCGAGCGCGACGAGAACCTGACCATCGCGATAGGCCTTGGTCGGGTCGGCGACTGGTGGGATCATGGAGTCGGGATCGACGAACAGCGCTGACCCGTTTTTGACGGTGCCGCAGCAGCCACCGCCACCGCCACCGCCGCCGCCGTTGCCGCCGCCGCCATTGCCGCCGCCGCCCCCGCCGGGGCATACCGGGCGCGACGTAGGTACGTTCGGATCCGCGAAGACGATCGTGAGCTCATCGGGATTCTCGGGATTGATGCCGCCGCCGTCGCTCCACATGATGCTCATCGTTGGCGGCGACCGGAAACCGGCCCACGTGAGATCGCGAGAAATGAGGTCGAGACCGGCGCGAGCGTTCGCCGTCATGTCCGCGACTTCGGGCTCGCGGATAAACCTGTCCTGCCCACGCTTTAGGCTGAAGTTCCTGGCTGAAAAAGCCAAGATCCGGTGTTGATCCAATGAGATAGTTGGAATCAATGGTGCTGGCTTCTGTCTACACGGTGATACCTTTGAGCAGGTCGTAGGCTCTCTGCTGTTTCGAGTCCGGAGTTGTCGTGACATCGAAGGTGGGCTCGTCGGGTCCGGCTTCCGGTCGCCGACATTTGTTTCGGACGATGTTGCTGAGAAGGCGCAGCAGCGTGCGGAAGCTGGAAGCTCGACTCCCATCGTCAAGCTTCTTGGTTTGTATCTTGCGCAGGGCGGCCTCGGAGCGCTTCGCCGGAGCAACCGGGTCACGCCTGGCCTTCGCCTGCTGGTCCTCGTCAGAGAATAGCAGCGGCCGCCAAGCCTCCATCATGTGCCACAGGACGTAGTAGGCCAGCATGCACAAGAAGACGTGCGCCCGGACTCGGTTTTCGCGCCGGTGACGAATCGGCCGCACCTTTAGGTCCATGCTCTTGAAGGAACGAAACGCCCTCTCGACCTGGGTCAGCAACTTGTAGCTGCGCACTGTGTCGTCGGTTTTCATCCGCTGCTCAGCAAGACTGGTGCGGATCACGTAGATGCCGTCAAGGGCAGCTTCCGCAGTGACCTTTGTGTCGTCGATTTCGAAGCTAAAGCTGTCGTCGCGAATGTCCAGCTTGAAGTGCTTGCCGACTTTGTACTTGTTGAGAACTCTGCTACCCGCACACCGATTTTATCTTTACCATGCAGCTGACCCCGCCCGATCCGTTGGCGAATCCCTCCGAACTGCTTAGCGATCGTCCCCATGTGTCGCTTCCACCGCTGGAGCCGTTTGTTGGCGAGCTCAGAGTTGCCGTTGGCGAGGCGCGAGGCGTCGGCATCCATCGTTGTCTCGTCTAGCTCGAAGTCGAAACCGTCGTCACGGATGTCGAGCCTGTAGTACCTGCCGACCTTGTACTTGTTGAGGAGCTTTTTCACTGCAGCACGGATGTCCTCCTTGCCCTGCAAACGGCGCCGCTCGACCATCCGACAAACTTTCTCCAGCTCCTTGCAGGTCGCTTCGAGCAGAGCACGGCGCTTGTGACGCCGCCTCTCGGCCAGCTCCGGATTGCGGCAAGCGACCAGCCTCTCGTTGGGGAAATCCGGGTGCGTCACCTCAAACAGATTCCGCTCGTCGAATAGCCCCATCTGGAGCACCCCATCGTTGATGAGCTTGCGAATCGGTTCGGGACGCAGAGCGGTAATCCAGTCGACACCGTCCATCTCCCGCAACTCGTCGATCTGGGTCTGGGTGATCATTCCGCGGTCGCCCACCATCACAAACTGCTCGATGCCGAAGCGCTCTTGCACCTTTTCTACCTGAGGCAACAGCGTTTTGGGATCGCCCGTGTTGCCCTCAAAGACGGATACCGACACGGGGATGCCGCGTTCGTTGGTCAGCAGACCGTAGTTGATCTGCAGCTTGCCTTTCTTGCCGTCACGGTCGTATCCGAGGCGGGCGATCGGACAACTCACACCCTCGAAGTAGCTTGAGGTTAGGTCATAGAGCGCCAGGCCGTCGTTTTGGAGATGGCGCGCCGCGAGTTTTTTTTCGATGACCTCCTGGCGTTTGAGAACCCAGTCCATGGCGGCATAGAGATCGTCTTCGCGGGCATCGCTCACCCCCAGGATTTCGGGCAGTGTGGTTGTGTGCCACCACTGGCTAGTCGCCAGCTTCGACTGCGGTTCGAGGATCCGGGCGACTACCATGGCCACGACCAAATCCCGCTCTGGTGAGTGTCGAGAACCAACGAGCTTTTCGAAACCGAGCTGTCTCATGGCGCTGAGCACCGCGTCGACGTGGCCATGGTGCCGGGAGCCGTTCTCGACGATTTTGAAGGCGACTTCAACCGAGACGAGCTTTTCCCCTTTGAGAATGCGTCGGATGGCGTCGACTGCGTCCATGGGCAATTTGGACAAGTTAGCGAGCGTGCGCTTGCGGACGTTTCCGCCCACCCGATACGACTCACGCAGCAGGACCGCGGGGGTAGAGTTGCGATTGGGGATGATGTGGGTATGCATGCCCACCATAGTATCCTATGTGTCAATATGTATCAAACCATAAAAGGCTTTAGACATGCCTACATATTGCATCCCAAAATTAGCCTCTCGGCGTCCCTAAAGACGCGTAATCATTGGGGATTCACACTGTCAGTGGGTTCATTTGACCAAGGAACTTCAGTTTAGGAGTTGAAACACGGAGGCCATGACCACGGCCGTGATGGCGATCGCGATGAGCATCTCGATGAGGGTGAATCCCTGGTTCGACCGGGACCGATGAAGCAATATCGTCATGGCGATCTCCTAATGTGTGGACAGAAGTCAGAACTCTCGCGGCCCCCTTTGAGGCGCAACTCCAAACCTATAAAGCAAAAGGCATTCCACTCTCGCTCCGTGTATCGATGTGTTTAAGTCCCTTTGAATCAATGTATTACGAACTAAGTTCCAGCTAGAGCGGGCTGGCGGAGGCTTCGGATTGTGGGGATTTGTCGAGGGTCGGATGGCTCCACAGCCTTCGGCTGGAGCTTCATGACGGGATAAGTTCAGCGAGGTTGGCCGGTTAGACTGAAGTTCCTTGCTGAAAAAACCAAGATCCGGTGTTGATCCAATAAGATAGATGGAATCAATGGTGCTGGCTTCTGTCTACACGGTGATACCTTTGAGCAAGTCGTAGGCTCTCTGCTGTTTCGAGTCCGGAGTTGTCGTGACATCGAAGGTGGGCTCGTCGGGTCCGGCTTCCGGTCGCCGACATTTGTTTCGGACGATGTTGCTGAGAAGGCGCAGCAGCGTGCGGAAGCTGGAAGCTGGTCTCCCATCGTCAAGCTTCTTAGTGTGTATCTTGCGCAGGGCTGCGTCGGAGCGCTGCGCCGGAGCGACGGGGTCACGCTCGGCCTTCGCCTGCTGCTCCTCGTCAGAGAATACTAGCGGGCGCCAAACCTCCATCATGTGCCACAGGACGTAGTAGGCCAGCATGCACAAGAAGATGTGCGCCCGGACTCGGTTTTCGCGCCGGTGACGAATCGGCCGCACCTTTAGGTCCATGCTCTTGAAGGAACGAAACGCCCTCTCGACCTAGGTCAGCAACTTGTAGCTGCGCACTGTGTCGTCGGTTTTCATCCGCTGCTCAGCAAGACTGGTGCGGATCACGTAGATGCCGTCAAGGGCAGCTTCCGTAGTGACCTTTGTGTCGTCGATTTCGAAGCTAAAGCGGTCGTCGCGAATGTCCAGCTTGAAGTGCTTGCCGACTTTGTACTTGTTGAGAACTTTGCCTACCCGCACACCGATTTTATCTTTACCATGCAGCTGACCTCGCCCGATCCGTTGGCGAATCCGTTCCAACTGCTTAACGATCGTCCCCATGTGTCGCTTCCACCGCTGGAGCCGTTTGTTGGCGAGCTCAGAGTTGCCGTTGGCGAGGCGCGAGGCGTCGGCAGCCATCGTTGTCTCGTCTAGCTCGAAGTCGAAACCGTCGTCACGGATGTCGAGCCTATAGTACTTGCCGACCTTGTACTTGTTGAGGAGCTTTTTCACCGTAGCACGGATGTCCTCCTTGCCGTGCAAACGGCGCCGCTCGACCATCCGACAAACCTTCTCCAGCTCCTTGCAGGTTGCTTCGAGCAGAGCACGACGCTTGTGACGCCGCCTCTCGGCCAGCTCCGGATTGCGGCAAGCGACCAGCCTCTCGTTGGGGAAATCCGGGTGCGTCAACTCAAACAGGTTCCGCCTGTCGAATAGCCCCATCTGGATCACCCCATCGTTAATGAGCTTGCGAATCGGTTCGGGACGCAGAGCGGTAATCCAGTCGATACCGTCCATCTCCCGTAACTCGTCGATCTGGGTCTGGGTGATCATTCCGCGGTCGCCCACCATCACAAACTGCTCGATGCCGAACCGCTCTTGCGCATTTTCTACCTGAGGCAACAGCGTTTTGGGATCGCTCGTGTTGCCCTCAAAGACGGATACCGACACGGGGATGCCGCGTTCGTTGGTCAGCAGGCCGTAGTTGACCTGCAGCTTGCCTTTCTTGCCGTCACGGTTGTATCCGAGCCTGGCCAGCGGACAACTCACCCCCTCGAAGTAGCTTGAGGTTAGGTCATAGAGCGCGAGGCCGTCGTTTTGGAGATGGCGCGCCGCGAGTTTCTTTTCGATGACCTCCTGGCGTTTGAGAACCCAGTCCATGGCGGCATAGAGATCGTCTTCGTCGGCATCGCTCACCCCCAGGATTTCGGGCAGTGTGGTTGTGTGCCACCACAGGCTAGTCGCCAGCTTCGACTGCGGTTCGAGGATCCGGGCGACTACCATGGCCACGACCAAATCCCGCTCTGGTGAGTGTCGAGAGCCAACGAGTTTTTCGAAACCGAGCTGTCTCATGGCACTGAGCACCGCGTCGACGTGGCCATGGTGCCGGGAGCCGTTCTCGACGATTTCGAAGGCGTCTTCGAGCGAAACGAGCTTTTGCCCCTTGAGTATGCGTCGGATGGCATCGACCTGCTCGCTCGGCAGTTTGGACAAGTTGGCAAGTGTGCGCTTGCGCGGTTTCTTGCTCTTGGCATCCCGATAGGACTCACGGAGCAAAACGGCGGGTTTGGAGTTGCGGTTGGGCACGATATCGATGTGCATGGCTACTATATACACTATATAAGCATATATAACAATAACAAATACAATACAACATGGCTACCAATTGCAGGCAAAAATCACACCTCTAGCGCTGTAACTCCATGCGACTAAAGGTACTTTACCGAAGCGTGGGAGGGCTTACTGGGCAGAACTTCAGACTAGTGCCCGAGCCCGCCAATCCTGTCGGTGAAGTCCTAGGCCATTTTTGGTGCTGACAAGGCGCGCCGACGACGCCATATCTAGACATTTCGAGCCGCCTTCCGCAGCGAGCCTGTCGAGCGGAGGGCTAGGCCGAAGGCCGAACTGGAATTAATGCCGCAATGTAGTCAGCGCCGAAAAGGGCCAGGAATTCACGACAGGATTAGCCTGAAGTTCCTTGGTCGAATGAACCCACTGACAGTGTGAATCCCCAATGATTACGCGTCTTTAGGGACGCCGAGAGGCTAATTTTGGGTTGCAATATGTAGGCATGTCTAAAGCCTTCTATGGTTTGATACACATTGACACATAGGATACTATGGTGGGCATGCATATCCACATCATCCCCAATCGCAACTCTACCCCCGCGGTCCTGCTGCGTGAGTCCTATCGGGTGGGCGGAAACGTCCGCAAGCGCACGCTCGCTAACTTGTCCAAATTGCCCATGGACGCAGTCGACGCCATCCGACGCATTCTCAAAGGGGAAAAGCTCGTCTCGGTTGAAGTCGCCTTCAAAATCGTCGAGAACGGCTCCCGGCACCATGGCCACGTCGACGCGGTGCTCAGCGCCATGAGACAGCTCGGTTTCGAAAAGCTCGTTGGTTCTCGACACTCACCAGAGCGGGATTTGGTCGTGGCCATGGTAGTCGCCCGGATCCTCGAACCGCAGTCGAAGCTGGCGACTAGCCAGTGGTGGCACACAACCACACTGCCCGAAATCCTGGGGGTGAGCGATGCCCGCGAAGACGATCTCTATGCCGCCATGGACTGGGTTCTCAAACGCCAGGAGGTCATCGAAAAAAAACTCGCGGCGCGCCATCTCCAAAACGACGGCCTGGCGCTCTATGACCTAACCTCAAACTACTTCGAGGGTGTGAGTTGTCCGATCGCCCGCCTCGGATACGACCGTGACGGCAAGAAAGGCAAGCTGCAGATCAACTACGGTCTGCTGACCAACGAACGCGGCATCCCCGTGTCGGTATCGGTCTTTGAGGGCAACACGGGCGATCCCAAAACGCTGTTGCCTCAGGTAGAAAAGGTGCAAGAGCGCTTCGGCATCGAGCAGTTTGTGATGGTGGGCGACCGCGGAATGATCACCCAGACCCAGATCGACGAGTTGCGGGAGATGGACGGTGTCGACTGGATTACCGCTCTGCGTCCCGAACCGATTCGCAAGCTCATCAACGATGGGGTGCTCCAGATGGGGCTATTCGACGAGCGGAATCTGTTTGAGGTGACGCACCCGGATTTCCCCAACGAGAGGCTGGTCGCTTGCCGCAATCCGGAGCTGGCCGAGAGGCGGCGTCACAAGCGCCGTGCTCTGCTCGAAGCGACCTGCAAGGAGCTGGAGAAAGTTTGTCGGATGGTCGAGCGGCGCCGTTTGCAGGGCAAGGAGGACATCCGTGCTGCAGTGAAAAAGCTCCTCAACAAGTACAAGGTCGGCAGGTACTACAGGCTCGACATCCGTGACGACGGTTTCGACTTCGAGCTAGACTGAAGTTCCGCCGGCTAGACGCATGTAAACCCGTACGTTTAAAGCAGATGCGGCGGTTCGAAATGCAACTCTGAGCTCGCCAACAAACGGCTCCAGCGGTGGAAGCGACACATGGGGACGATCGCTAAGCAGTTCGGAGGGATTCGCCAACGGATCGGGCGGGGTCAGCTGCATGGTAAAGATAAAATCGGTGTGCGGGTAGGCAGAGTTCTCAACAAGTACAAAGTCGGCAAGCACTTCAAGCTGGACATTCGCGACGACAGCTTTAGCTTCGAAATCGACGACACAAAGGTCACTGCGGAAGCTGCCCTTGACGGCATCTACGTGATCCGCACCAGTCTTGCTGAGCAGCGGATGAAAACCGACGACGCAGTGCGCAGCTACAAGTTGCTGACCCAGGTCGAGAGGGCGTTTCGTTCCTTCAAGAGCATGGACCTAAAGGTGCGGCCGATTCGTCACCGGCGCGAAAACCGAGTCCGGGCGCACGTCTTCTTGTGCATGCTGGCCTACTACGTCCTGTGGCACATGATGGAGGCTTGGCGGCCGCTGCTATTCTCTGACGAGGACTAGCAGGCGAAGGCCAGGCGTGACCCGGTTGCTCCGGCGAAGCGCTCCGAGGCCGCCCTCGCAAGATACAAACCAAGAAGCTTGACGATGGGAGTCGAGCTTCCAGCTTCCGCACGCTGCTGCGCCTTCTCAGCAACATCGTCCGAAACAAATGTCGGCGACCGGAAGCCGGACCCGACGAGCCCACCTTCGATGTCACGACAACTCCGGACTCGAAACAGCAGAGAGCCTACGACCTGCTCAAAGGTATCACCGTGTAGACAGAAGCCAGCACCATTGATTCCAACT